>NZ_CM181236.1:0-1685000 GCF_049201065.2 Anaeromyxobacter sp. Red801
GAAGGTGCACCGCCCGCCGTCCCGCTCCCAGACCTCGCGCCGGACGTGGGCAGGGATGTGGTCCCGCATGGAGGGACGAACGTTCTTCCGCGGCTTCGCCGTGAGCCCCTTGCGGCGTGAGCGCTCGGAGAGGAGCAGGTCCAGCGCCGCCTCGAGGACGTCCTCGCGGGTGGCGCCGGGCATGGAGTGGGAGAGCGCGTCCCGGGCGGCGTCGAGCTTCTTCAGGAATGCCTTGGACACGGTGAGATGCATGCGGGCCTGATCGGAGGCGAGCCAGTCCACCGAGCTGGGCTTCGCGACCGGTACCGCGACGCAGGCCGCCTGCGGAACCGGCGGGGCCGGATCGGTGGCAGGCGACGCGGGCGGCGTTTCATGCGCGGTCCGAACCGGCAACATCGGTAACGGTCAGACCGGAGACATGGGTAACAGTCCGAGCCCATGCCCTGGGCCCACACCGACCCGATGAGCGAACGCCTCCGATTCGTGCTCGCAGCGCGCAAGCACAAGGCCACCTTCACGAGCCTATGCGCCGCGTTCGGCGTGGCGCCGAAAACCGGCTACAAGTGGCTGAGCCAGTTCGAGGCCGAAGGCCCGGGAGGGCTGAAGGATCGCTCCCGACGGCCAAAGAGCAACAGCCGGTCCATCGCCCCCGAAGTCGCCGAACGGCTGATCGAGCTACGCCAGGAACTGGGCTGGGGGCCTAAGAAGCTCGTGGTCGAGCTCGAGAAGGAGCGGCGGTGGGAAGTGCCGGCGGCCAGCACCGTGGGCGAGCTGCTGAAGCGGCGCGGGCTCGTAAACCCGCGCAAGTTGCGCATGCGCAACAGGCAGCCTCGTACGCAGCCGCTTCGGCACGCAGACAAGCCGAACGCGGTCTGGGCGATGGACTTCAAGGGGTGGTTTCGACTGGGCGACGGCACGCGGTGCGACCCACTGACGGTGACCGATGCATTCAGCAGATACCTGCTCTGCTGCAAGGGCGGCACGTTCGGCGTTGGCGGCGCGG
Organism: Anaeromyxobacter sp. Red801; assembly: GCF_049201065.2. NCBI lineage: Bacteria > Pseudomonadati > Myxococcota > Myxococcia > Myxococcales > Anaeromyxobacteraceae > Anaeromyxobacter > Anaeromyxobacter sp. Red801. The sequence continues at coordinate 1,004 of NZ_CM181236.1, forward strand.
GACGGGAGGTCTGGGGCGAACTGGTTCGAGCGTTTCGGGAGCACGGGCTGCCGGAAGCCTTTCGAGTCGACAACGGTCAGCCCTGGGCGGCGCCCAAGGGCCAGCTCGCCATCACGAAGCTCGCCGTCCAGATCCTCAAGCTCGACATCGCCATCGAGCGTATCGAGCCGGGGAAGCCGCATCAGAACGGCCGTCACGAGCGCTTCCACCTCACGCTGCAAGAGACAGCGCGCCCTCCCGAGAGGAACATGCGCGCCCAGCAGCAGCGCTTCGATGCGTTTCGCCGCATCTACAACGAGCGGCGCCCGCACGAAGCGCTCCAGCAACGCACTCCGGCCGATGTGTACGTCCCCTCGCGGCGGAAGTTCCCGACCCGCATCGCAGAGCCGGACTACCCGCGCTGCTTCGAAGTCCTCACCCCGAACCAGTGGGGCCTCGTCACACTCCGGCGTCACCAGTACTTCATCAGCGTGGCGACGCGAGGCGAACGCGTCGGCTTCGTCGAGGTCGAGGAGGGCTGCTTCGAGGTCTACTTCTGCAAGCTCCTGCTCGGCCGCATCCACACTTCTCACCCGGACCTGGGCCTCGTCGCCGCCTGACGAGTGTTACCGATGTCTCCGGTCTACTCGTTACCCATGTCTCCGGTTGCACAGCGCATGAAATAGAACGGTCCGTGCGGGTGGCGGCGCCGCGGCATCACGCGATGACAACGCGGGAACCGCAGGAGCGGCGGCGGCGATCCGGACCGGCACGACGACCTCTCGCTTCGGAGGGTTCTCGACCGGCCGGATGGAGGCAGCCACCGCGGCGGCGTCGCGGCTCGACAGCCCGAAGAACCGCGGCAGGATCTCCGCGCAGTTGTCGGTGGTCACCACCTTCGCCAGCTCGCAAACCGAGGACAAGCAGAGCTTGCCCTCCCGGAGCGCGCCCTCGATGGCGGGGTACCGCTGGATGAGCTCGGCCGCGGTCTTCCGAAGCTGGGCCGAACCCGCCGAGAGCTTCAGCTCCCGATGCAGGAACGAGAACAGCGAGGTGTGCCCGCGCGCCCGCCAGAGCCCCCGGCGATCGAACTCCGCCAGGGCGACGAGGAACTCCGCCATGGCGTGCCGCTCGGCGCGGAGCAGCGAGACGAGACGGTTCGTGAACTCGAGTGCGACGTCCATGACCGAAGCATCGCACGCGAATTTCGCCCGCCGTGAAACGCGCGAGGATTGCCCAGGACGCGCGAACGCCGACAGGGCTCCGCGACCCCTCGGTTCACGCCCGCGCGTCGCAGGGCCACCCCGCGGGCGCGCGAAGCCCCTGTCCGCGAGCGCATTCGCAAGCCGGAGCGCTCTCGCGTCAACAACGCGTCAAGCATTCACTGAGAGACAAATGGGTGTCCCGCCTCCGCGTGCGCCCCCGCGCCCCGCGCTTCCCCCCCAGGCCTCTCGCGAGCCGATCCCGCCGAGCCCGGTTCCGGCCAAACGGCCCCGCCCCCGACCACCCCCGCACCCTCAAAGCCCGTTCTCCCCGCCCGTGGTTCGACAAGCTCACCACGAGCGGGCGTCAGCTCACCACGAGCGGGCTTCAAGGCCCCGCCCCCGACCACCCCCGCACCCTCAAAGCCCGTTTTCCCCGCCCGTGGTTCGACAAGCTCACCACGAGCGGCCCTCAAGGCCCCGCTCAGAGCACCACCAACCCCGAATCCGCGAACCTCCGCAGCGCCTTCAGCACGTCCAGCTCGCGCATCGGCGCCGCCCGCACCAGCTCGGCCACGCTGCGCTTCCCGTCGCACCGCGAGAGCAGGTACCGATCCGCCGCCGGCAGCCGCATGCGGGCGAGGTCCGGCGCGGACACCTGGGCCGTGGGCCGGAGCGGGGTCCCCAGCAGCTCGGCCTGGAGCCGCTCGCCCAGCGCCGCCTCCGCCTCTGCTCGCGCCGCGCGCGCCGGCGCCCACCCGGGCACCAGCTCCGCCGCCCGCGCGGCCGCCAGCTCCGCCTCGTCGGCGCGCCCGTGGCGAGCAGCCCCCGCGCGCGCTCGACCAGCTCCGCCGCCTCGCGCTCCGCCGCCGCGGCGCCCACCTCCGGCGCCGGCGGGGCGGCGCGGACGACGCCCTGGTTCGCGAGCGCGTAGAGCCGCTGGTGCAGGTGGAAATCGGTGGCGTTGAGCGCGAGGCCCAGCTCGTCGATGGTCTTCCCGGCGCGCGCCAGCGCGAGGAGCCGCCCGTCCACGGTGCCGGGCGCGAGGCCCGGCGGCACGTGCGCCTCGTCCACCACCAGCGTGGCGGCGCCGCTCGGGAACTGGGCGCGGAACGCGCTCCACGCGGTGGCGCGGAACTCCGCCTCGCGCGCGATCTCGGCGAGCGGCACCTCCGGGTCGAGCTCGTCCACCGCGGCCGGCGGCGCGTCGTCGAACGTGAACACCCCCGAGTCCCACAGGAAGACGTCGAGCAGCGTCTCGCGGATCTTGATGGCGAGCACCTCGCGCACCGTCTCCGGCGCCACCAACCCCACCATCACGAGCACCCGGCCCAGGCGGACGCGCGTCTGCTCCTGCGTCTCGAACGCCTTCTGCAGCTGCGCCTCGGTGAGGTGGCCGTAGTTGACGAGCAGCTGCCCGAGGAACTCGCGCGGATCGTTGGACGCGGCCGCCACCGCGGCGCCGCCGCGGAGCTGCACCGTCTTCCGCACCGAGCCGCGCTCGCAGGTGAGCGCGCCGGTCATGGCGCGCCGCGCGAGCAGCTCCACCAGCTCGCCGAGCGGGAGGACCGCGAAGCTGCCCATGAGGCCGCGCACGCGCGGAGTGTGTACCGGGCGGCGCGCTGGCGGCAAGGCGGCCCCTCGTGTAAGAACATGCCGCCATGAGCACCCGGTCCGTCCGCCCGGCCGCGCGCGCGGTCGCCGCCCTCGCCGCCGCCGTCACGCTGGCCTCGATCGCCGCCTGCAAGGAGTCCCGCCCGGCCGTCTCCCAGGCGGAGCTCGATCGCTTCGGCATCGAGCGGGCCACGCCGGTGGCGGCCCCGCCCATCGAGCTCATCTCGCTCGACGGGACCCGCTTCTCGCTCGCGAGCGCGAAGGGGCAGGTGGTGTTCGTGAACTTCTGGGCCACCTGGTGCCCGCCCTGCCGCACCGAGATGCCGTCGATGCTGGCCCTCGGCCGCGAGCTGGAGGCGAAGTACCCGGGCAAGTTCCGGATGGTCGCGGTCTCGGTGGACGAGGCCTGGGACCCCGTGCGCGAGTTCATCTCCGCGCCTCCCTACATGGGGTCGACCGCGGGGGCCACGGTGGTGCTCGACGCGGACCAGTCGGTCACGACGCGCTACTACTGCGCCGCCCGGGGCGGCTGCCCGGACTCGTACAAGTTCCCCGAGTCGTACATCGTGGGGAAGGACGGGAAGCTCGTGTCGATGGTGATCGGACCGCGCGAGTGGTCGGTCCCGGTGGCGCGCGCCTACCTCGAGCAGCTCATCGGCTCCTGAGCCGGCCCCCAGCCGTTTCCCAGCAAAGCCCGCAGCTTGACTCGGTGCGCCATGCACCCGGCGTGACTGCGCGCGCACATCCACCCCCGCACGGCTCGGCGGGGCCCGCTCCCCGGATTTCTTGATAGGCCCCGATCACGTGCACTATAAATGCCCGTGAATCTTTGAAGATCCGGCGATCGAGGCCACGTCGCCCGGGTCCTCCGGAGGGGCGTTTGGACGCGCGCGGCATCCCGGTGGTGGTGATGGGCCTCGGCGAGATCGGACGGGCGATCGCCCGCGCCGCGCTGGCCCGTCCGGACCTCGAGCTGGTGGCGGCGGTGGACTCCGACCCGTCGCTGGCCGGGCGCCCGCTCGGCGAGCTGCTCGGCGTCCCGGCGCCGGCGGTGAAGATCGCGGCGGACCCGAAGGCGGCGCTCGCCGCGGCGAAGGGGGGCGTGCTGCTGCTCGCGACCGCGAGCACGCTCGACGCCGTCCGCCCCGACGTCGAGCGCGCGGTGCGCGCCGGGCTCTCGGTCGTGTCCACCTGCGAGGAGCTCGCCTACCCGTGGCTGCGCCACGAGGAGGACGCCGACGCGCTCGACCGCCTCTGCGAGCAGCGCAACGTGGCCGTGCTCGGCACCGGCGCCAACCCGGGCTTCGTGCTCGACCGGCTGGCCGCGGTGCTCGGCCACGCCACCGGCCCGGTGCGCCACGTGCGCGGGCTGCGCGTGGTGGACGCGTCGCGCCGCCGCGCGGCGCTGCTGCGGAAGATCGGCGCCGGGCTCACCGAGGACGCGTTCCACGAGGCCGCCGAGCGCGGCGAGGTCGGCCACGTGGGCCTGGCCGAGTCGGCCGCGCTGGCCGCCACCGGGCTCGGGCTCGGCGTGGACGAGGTGGACGAGGAGCTGGCGCCGCTCGTCGCGGAGGAGGACGCGCGCGGCGGCCCGGTGCCGGTCCTGCGCGGGCAGGTGGCGGGCTTCACGCAGGTCGCGCGCGTGTTCGCCGACGAGCGCGAGGTGGTGCGGCTCGAGCTGACCATCGCGGTGGACGCGGACGACCCGCGCGACGAGGTCGAGCTGGACGCGGACCCGCCGCTCCGGCTGGTGGTGCCGGGCGGCGTCCCGGGGGACGCGGCCACCGCGGCGGCGGTGGTGAACGCGGCGGCGGCGGTGACCGAGCTGCGCGGGCTCGTCACGGTGCTGGACCTGCCCGCAGGCCGGTGAACGAGAGGGCGCATGCTCGACAGATCGCTGATCGGCAGGGAGAGCGAGCCGGTGGTCCACGAGGTGGAGCGCGGCGCGATCCGCCGCTTCGCCGAGGCGCTCGGCGATCCCAACCCGCTCTACCAGGACGAGGCCGTCGCCCGGGCCGCGGGGTTCCCGGCGCTGGTCGCCCCGCCGACCTTCCCGGCGGCGCTCACCTCCAACGAGCGCTTCCGCCACTCGCTCGACCTCGGCACGCGCTCGGTGCTGCACGGCGAGCAGCAGTTCGAGTACGCCCGGCCGCTGGTGGCCGGCGATCGCATCACCGTCGTGACGCGGGTGGCCGACGTGCAGGAGCGCGCCGGCGCGAGCGGCCCCACCGACGTCCTCGTGCTGGAGGACGAGGGGCGCGATCCGGAGGGCAAGGTGGTGTTCCGGTCGCGCGAGACGTTGCTGCTGCGCCGCTGAGGGGACGATGACGCTCACCGCACGCCAGCTCTACTTCGAGGCGGTCAAGGTGGGGGACGAGCTGCCCCCGCTGGTGAAGCCGCCGGTGGACCGCCTGCAGATCGCGCGCTACGCGGGCGCGGCGCAGGACTGGAACCCGCTCTGCATCGACGAGGTCCACGCGAAGAACGCCGGCTTCCCCAGCGCGCTCGCCCCCGGCATGCTCAGCATGGGGTTCCTGGGCGAGCTGGTGATGGACTGGGTGCGCGGGGCGCGGCTGCGCAGGTTCCAGGCGCGGTTCGTGAAGATCGTGTGGCCCGGCGACGTGCTCACCGTGCGCGGCCGCGTGGTGGACCGGCGCTTCGAGGAGGGCGGCCGCTACGCGGTGGACATCGAGACCTGGGCCGAGAACCAGCGCGGCGAGCTGGTGGTCCGCGGCCTCGCCGCGTTCCAGCTCTACTACAGCGCCGAGGACGAGACCCGGCAGCGCGCCGGGCAGCCGCCGCTGGTGGTGACGCCGGCGGAGGAGGAGGCGCGGCTCGCGAAGCTGTCGCGCGCGCAGCCGCCGCGCCCGGCCCCGGTCACCGGCCGCGCGCTCGCGCCGCCGCGCCCGCTCGCGCCGCCCCCGGCGCCGCAGCGCCCCGGCGCGCCCGCGGCCGCCCGCCCTGCCTCGCCGCCGGCGGCCGCGCCGCGCGCCCCCGCCGCCGCGCCGGCCCGGCCCGCGGCCGCCCCGTCCCGCCCGCCCGCGCAGGCGGTGCGCCCTCCCGCGCCCACCGCCCGCCCGGCGGCGCCGCCGCGCCCCTCGGCGCCCGCGGCGCGCCCGGCGCCGGCCGCCCGTCCACCGCCGCCGGCGGCGAAGCCGAAGCGCCCCGCCGCCCCGGCGCGCCCCGCCGCGAAGCGCTCCGCCGCCGGGAAGGCGAAGGGCCCTGCGCGGCCGCACCCGGCGAAGCGGCCGGCCCGCAAGGAGAAGGCGGCCGGCGCGCGCGCCCGCGCCCCGGGCCGCAAGCCGGGCGGGAAGAAGCGGCGGTGACGCCCGCCGCCCGCCGGAGCCACGCACCGTGAACGCCTCCCGCAGGACGCTGGCCGCCCTGGCGGCCGCGGCCGCCGTGGCCCTGGCCGGGCCCGGGTGCCGGCGCGCCGCCGAGGCGCCCCCGCCCGCCTCGCCCGACGCGGCGCGCGCCGCCGCCGAGCGCCACGAGCAAGCGCTCGCGGAGGGCGACCGCGCCTACGTGGACCGCGACGAGCCGGCCCGCCTCGCCGAGGCCGTGGCCGCGTACGGGCGCGCCGCGGCGGCCCGCCCCGGCGACCCGGTCCCCGAGGTGCGCCTCGCGCGCGCCGAGGCGTTCGCCGGGCTGGCGGCCGACGATCCCGCGCGCGCCCGGCAGGCCTGGGACGCGTCCGCGCGGCGGCGGAGCGGGCGCTGCGCGCGCTCTCGCCGGCGTGGGCGCAGGCCATCGACCAGGGCGACGATCCGGCCGCGGCCGCCGCGCGGGTGGAGGCGCCCGGGGCGGAGGCGCTCTACTGGCTCGCGCTCGGCGCGATGCGCTCGGCGCAGACGAGCGGCTACGCCGCGGTGCTCGCGGTGAAGGACGCGACGCTCGCCATGATGTCGCGCGCCGCCGCGCTCGACGAGCGCGTGGACGCGGCCGGCCCGCACCGCGCCCTGGGCGCCTGGCGCGCGGCGCTCCCGGTCGCGGCGGGCGGGGGCGCGGCCGCCGCGCGCGCGCACTTCGATCGCGCCCGGACGCTGTTCCCCGCCGAGCCGCTGGCCCGCGTCGCCGAGGCCGAGACCTACGCCGTGCTGGTGCAGGACCGCGCGCTGTTCGAGCGGCTCCTGGGCGAGGTGCTCGCGCCGGGCGACGGCGGCGACCCCGATCGCGCCCCGGAGCGCGAGGTGGCGCGCCGCCGGGCGAAGGCGCTGCTGGAGCGCGCCGGCCGGCTGTTCTAGGACCCGCCGATGCCCACGCGACCCCGCCCCGCCCTCGCGGCGCCCCGCCTCGCCGCGCTCGCGCTCGCCGCCCTCGCCGCCGCGGGGTGCCGCCCGCGCGTGCCGCCGCCCGACCTGTCGCTCGACCCGGCCGCGCTGCTCGAGCAGGTGCAGGCGACGCAGGCGCGGGTGCGCGCGGTGCGCGGCGAGGCCCGCGTCTCGGTGGACGCGCAGGGGCAGTCGGGCACCGTCTCGCAGTTCCTGGCGGCCGAGGTGCCGGACCGGCTGCACCTCGAGACGCTCGACTTCTTCGGGAACGTGGCCGCCGTGCTGGTCGCGGCCGACGGGCGCTTCTCGCTCTACGACGCGCGCAGCAAGGTGCTCTACCGCGGGGAGGCCACCCCGGAGAACCTGGCGCGCCTCGTGCCGCTGCCGCTCACCGCCGGCGAGCTGGTGCGGATCCTGTGCGGCGGCGCGCCGCTCCTCGACGGCCGGCCCACCGCCGCCGAGCCCGGCGCCGGGAGCGTCGCGCTCACGCTGGAGGCGGGCCCGTGGGCGCAGGTGCTGCGGGTCGGCCCCGGCGCGGCGGTGGAGCGCTCGTGGCGCACGGTCGAGGGCGGCGGGCCGGGCGAGTACGACCTCGCCTTCGGCGCGTTCTCGCCCGCGAGCGAGGGCCGCTTCCCGTCGGAGGTGAAGCTGCGCTCGGAGCGCCCGCGCGTGCGGCTCGAGCTGCGCTGGCGCGAGGTGGAGGTGAACCCCGCGCTCGAGCCCGCCCTGTTCCGCCTGGACCCGCCGCGCGGCGCGCGCGTGGTCGAGCTGGACGAGCGCTCCGCCCCGCCGCCGCCGGACCTGTTCCGCGCCGAGCCGGCGCCCGCTCCCGGGTCCCCCGGCCGGGCCGACTGACGGGCGACGGGGGAATGCGCGCCGCCCCCCGGGCGTTCGCCGCCGAGGGACCGAGAAGCCCCCCGCCGGCGCGGGGCCGCGGTTAGACTCCCTCCGTTCCCCACCCCGGAGACGCACCTTGGAAACCAGCCTCGTCGGCATCATGAAGACCGGCAGCGCGTCGATGTGGATCATCGTCGCGTGCTCGGTCGTCGCGCTCGCGGTCGCCATCGAGCGCGCCATCGCGCTCTGGGGCTTCACCGCCCGGGCGAAGAGCCTCGCCGACGCGGTGACCCGGGCGCTCTACCGCGGCGACCTCGAGGACGGGCGCGCGCAGTGCGAGCGCTCCGGCTCGCCGGCGGCCGACGTGTTCCTGGCCGGCCTGGTGGCCGTGGCGCCGCGCCCGGGCCCGGGCGGCCGGACCCCGGCGCCCACCGCCGAGAAGATCACCGCCGCGGTGGAGCGCGAGCGCCAGCAGGTGAACCTGAAGCTCCGCCGCAACCTGTGGATCCTCGGCACCGTGGGCGCGACCGCGCCGTTCGTGGGCCTGTTCGGCACCGTGGTGGGCATCATGCACGCGTTCCGGCAGATGGCCGCGACCGGGCAGGGCGGCTTCACGGTGGTGGCGGCCGGCATCTCCGAGGCGCTCGTCACCACCGCCGGCGGCATCGCGGTGGCCATCGAGGCCGTGGTGATCTTCAACTTCCTCAACGTGCACGTGCAGAAGCTCGCGCTGCAGCTCCGCCTGCTCACCGAGGAGTACCTCGAGATCGTGAAGGAGGTCCTCGCCGGCGGCGCCCGCCCGCAGGAGCCCGCGGCCCGCAGCGCCGGGGAGGGCTAGCGCATGGCGCTCGGCGGGCCCTCGAACGGCGACGGCGGCGAGGACGAGGTCGGCGGCGGGATCTTCGCCGACATCAACATCACGCCGCTCACCGACATCTTCCTCGTCCTCCTCATCATCTTCATGGTGACCACCACGGCGATCGCCGAGGCCGGCCAGGAGAAGGGCGGCTTCAAGGTGAACCTGCCGAAGGGCGGCAAGGGCGAGGCCGCGCAGATCCCGCAGGACCTGGCGGTGGCGGTGCTCGCCGACGGGCGCGCGGTGGTGGGCGGGAAGGTGCTCGCCGACGACGCGCTCTCGGCCGCGTTCACCGACGCGGCCGGGCGGAACGCGGAGCTGGTGGTGCTCGTGCAGGCGGACGAGGGCGTGCCGCACGGCCGGGTGGTGCAGGTGATGGAGCTCGCCCGCAGCGCCGGCCTGAGCCGGCTCGCCATCGCGACCCGCGCGGACGGCGCGTCCGGCGGGGGCGGCGGACGCTGAGTCCATGTAGGCGGATCGGGGGCGCGCGCGCCCCGAGGGGCTCGACCGGCCGTGCAGGGCGAAGGTAGGATCCCCCGCGCATGGACGCCATCGGGAAGAGGCGGCTCGGGGAGCTCCTGCTCGAGGCGGGCGTCATCGACGCCACGCAGCTGCAGTCCGCGCTCGGGCACCAGCGCCAGTGGGGCGTCCGGCTCGGCCAGGCGCTCGTGGACCTGAAGCTCGCCGGCGAGGCGGACATCGTCGAGGCGCTGTCGCGCAAGTACGGCTACGACGTGGCGCACCTCGACGCGCTCGAGCCGTACGCGCTGGAGCAGGCGCTGCGCCTCGTGCCGCGCGAGTTCGCGCTGCGCAACAACGTCTTCCCGCTCGGCGCCGACCCCGGCACGCTCGCGGTGGCGATGTCCGATCCCACCAACCTGGCGGTGGTGGACGAGCTGCGCTTCCGCACCGGGCGGAAGGTGAAGGTGTGCATCGGCGGCGATCGCGAGATCGCGGCGGCCATCCGGGACCGCTACCCGCACGACCACGCCATCGAGGCGATCGCGCTCGACCTCGACGCGGACGATCCGCCCGGCGAGGCGGTGCTCGATCCGTTCGGCGGCGGCTCGAAGGACGCGCTGGAGGCGTTCTTCGGCAGCGGCGCCGCCGCCGGCCCCGCCCGCCCCGCCGCGCCGCGCGCCGCGCCGCCGCCCGGCGCCGCGCCCGGCGAGGAGGGTGCCCCGCCCGCGCCACGCCCTGCGGGCGCCGCCCCCGCCCCCGCGCCGCGGCCGCCCGGCCCCGCCGCCTCGTCCGCCCCGGCCGGCCCGCCGCAGGCGCGCCCCGCGTCCGCGCCCGCCGCTCCGCCGCGCGCCGCGCCGCCCCCGCCCGGCGCGGCGGTCCGCGTCCCCGCCGGCCCCACCCGGCCGCTCCCGACGCCCGGTGCGCTGCCGCCCCCGGGCGCGCGGCCGGCCGGCGCGCCCGCCTTCCGCCCCCCTCCGCCCGCGCCCGCCGGCGCCGTCCGGCCCGGCCAGGCGCCGCAGCCGGCGCCGCGCCCAGCCGCCGCGCCGATGCCGGCCCCGCCGCCGGCCCGTCCCGCGCCAGCCCCGGCACCGGCCGCCGCCGCGCGCGCCGCCCCGCCCCCGCCCGCGCCCGCGCCGGGCGCGTTCACCGCGCCCCTGGCGCCCGGCCTCTCGCTCGAGCTCGAGGATCACCCCGGGCCCGAGGAGGTGGAGGCCGCGCGGGCGGCGCTGCTCGGCGCCATCCCGCAGGAGGGGCTGGGCACGCTCACGCCCGTGCCGATGGCCGAGCCCTCGCCGTTCACCGACCGTGAGCGCGCCATCCTGGCCGCGCTGGAGCGCCTCGCCGCCGGCGCGCCCGCCGAGCCGGAGATCGTGAAGCCCGCGCAGGCGATGGCGGCGCTGTTCCGCGCGCTCCTGAAGCGCGGCCTGCTCACCGAGCGCGACCTGCTGGACGAGCTGATCCGGCGCTGACGGCGCCTGCGCGCCGCGCGCCCTCAGTTCAGCGAGCCCGGCACCACCAGCGGGAACGGCGCGATGGTCGCGTCGAACGACCGCCCGTCGTCGCGCACCATCCGGTAGGTGCCGCGCATCGAGCCGTGCGGCGTCTTCAGCACGCAGAAGCTGGTGTACTCGAAGTGCTCGCCGGGCTCGAGGTGGGGCTGCTGGCCGACCACGCCGTCGCCCACCACCTCCTCGCGCTCGCCGTTCGCGTCCACGATGATCCAGTGGCGCGACACGAGCTGCGCCGGGACCTCGCCCCGGTTCGCGACCCGCACGTACGAGAACAGGAACCTCCCCGGCTCGGACCGCTCGGGCCGGAAGGTGCTGCGCACGGTGACCTCGATGCCCTCGGTGACGGCGGTGGACACGCCCACCCCTTATAACCGGGGCGCGCCGTCGCGCCAGGGTGGCCCAACGTGGATCTCGCCGCGCTCCTCTCGCAGGCCCCGCCGCACCCCCGCCGCGTGGTGTGCCTCACCGAGGAGACCACCGAGACGCTCTACCGCATCGGCGCGGGGGACCTGGTGGTGGGCGTCTCGGGGTTCACCGTCCGTCCACCCGAGGCCCGCCGCAAGCCGCGGGTGAGCGCGTTCCTCTCCGCCGACGGCGACGCGATCGCGGCGCTCCGGCCGGACCTGGTGGTCGGCTTCTCCGACCTGCAGGCCGACGTGGCGCGCGACCTGGTGCGGCGCGGGATCCCGGTGCTCGTCACGAACCAGCGCTCGGTGGCGGAGATCCTCCAGACGCTCCGGCTGGTCACCGCGGCGGTGGGCCGCGCCGAGGCGGGGGAGGCGCTCGCGGCCGAGCTGGAGGGCGGCCTGGCGCGCGTCGCCGAGGCGGCGGGCGCGCTGCCCCGCCGCCCGCGGGTGTTCTTCGAGGAGTGGCCCGACCCGCTCATCGCCGGGATCCGCTGGGTCTCGGAGCTCCTGGAGCTGGCGGGCGCCGAGGACGTGTGCGCGGAGACCCGCGCCTCGCACGCGGCGAAGGGCCGGATCGTCGCCCCCGAGGAGGTGGCGCGGCGCGCGCCGGAGGCGGTGGTGGCGAGCTGGTGCGGGAAGAAGGCCCGGCGCGAGGTGATCCGGGCGCGACCGGGGTGGGCCGGCGTCCGGGCGGTGCGCGACGACCAGCTCTACGAGCTGCGGAGCGCGATCATCCTCCAGCCCGGCCCGGCGGCCCTGACCGACGGGGTGCGCGCGCTCGCCGGCATCGTGGCGGCGGTGGCGCGCGGCGACCGGCTGCCCGCCCGCCGTGAGGGGGAGCTGCGGGGTCCGCCCGCGGGCTAACATGGACGCCATGGCGACCGCGGGGCTCGAGGCGAAGCTGGAGCGCATCCTGGCCGAGGTGCGGGGGGCGCGCGGGAAGGTGGTGGCGCTCACCGGCGCCGGCATCTCCGCGGAGAGCGGCATCCCGACCTTCCGCGGCGCGGAGGGCTACTGGGTGGTCGGCTCCCGCAACTACATGCCGCAGGAGATGGCCACGCGGGAGATGTTCGAGGCCGCGCCGGAGGAGGTGTGGCGCTGGTACCTGTACCGGTTCGGCGTGTGCCGCGACGCCCGGCCGAACGCGGGGCACGAGGCGCTGGTGCGGCTCGAGGCCGCGCTCGGCGAGCGGTTCACGCTCGTCACCCAGAACATCGACGGGCTCCACCGCCGCGCCGGCTCGCGCCGCGTCTTCTGCATCCACGGGGACGCCGCCTACGTCCGCTGCGCGGCGGAGTGCGGCGTCGGGCTGCTCGACCTGCCGGCGATGGCACCGCGCCGCAAGGACGACCCCTTCACCGAGCGCGAGCGCAGCCAGCTCTCCTGCCCGGCCTGCGGCGGCTGGCTGCGGCCGCACGTGCTCTGGTTCGACGAGTACTACGACGAGGCGAACTACCGGATGGACAGCGCCGTCCGCGCCGCCGAGGCGGCGGACCTGCTGCTCGTGGTCGGCACGAGCGGCGCCACCAACCTGCCCATGCAGATCGGCCGCATCGCCTTCCACCGCGGCGCGGCGCTGGTGGACGTGAACCCCGAGGAGAACCCGTTCGCCGAGCTGGCGGCGCGGTCCGAGCGCGGCTTCTTCGCGCGCGGCAGCGCCTGCGCGCGGCTCCCCGGGATCGTGGCGGCGCTCGGGGCCGGGTAGCGGGCGCGACGGTCAGCGCGCCGCGCGCAGCGCCTCGAGCGTGCGGAGCCACGCCGCCGACAGCCCGGCGGCGCGCGCGCCGCGGATCACCGCGTCGAGGTAGGCGGGGGAGGGCGGCGCGTCCTGGGGCAGCCGGCGATCCGGCGCGGCGCGGAACGCGATCGCGCGGACCTCGGTCCCGTCCGCGAGCCGCAGCGTCACCTCCTGCGGCGCGTACAGGCCCGAGATGACGCCCTCCTTGTGCTCGACCATCCCGCGCGCCGCGCCCGGCAGCGCGAGCGCCAGCCCCTCCACCGTCTCGCCCTCCGCCTCGGCCAGGCTCGCCACCGCGCCGCCCCAGAAGCGCGACACGACGTCGAACGCGAGGCGGAAGCCGGGGAGCGCCGCGGGCCGGCCCTGGCCGAGGTCGGGGGGCGCGTAGCCGTGATCGCGCGCCCAGGCGGCGAACGCCTCGGGATCGAGCGAGGAGCCGTACACGAACCAGGTGAAGGGCTGCGCGGCGCTGGCCTCGTGCGCCTTGCCGACGACGGGGAGGGACATGGGCCTCCCGTGTAACGGGCCCGGCGCGGCCCGTCAGCGGCCGCCGGGGGCGCGCGCCGGGACCGCCGCCGAGACCGCCACCTCCAGCCGCCGCACCTCGCCGGCCGCGAGCCGCACCTCGGCCTCGCCGCGCCGCCCGTCGGCGGCGCGCACCGCGACGCGCAGCGGTCCGGCGGGCAGGTCGCCCAGCTCGAACCGATCGCCGGCGAAGCGGTGCACCTCGAGCGTGCGCCAGCCCTCCGGCCCGGGCTGCGAGGCGACCTCCAGCGCGAACCCCTTCACCGGCGCCCCGACGCCGCGGACCACGCCCTCCAGCGCGGCGCCGGGCGAGAGCGTCACCGTGACCGCGCCGGCGGCCGGCAGCGGCCCGGTGAACGCGCCGCTGCGCCCGCCGTTGTGCGCCCGCACCTGCACCTCGCGCCCGGCGAGGCCCATGTCGCGCCCCAGGCGCACGCGGCCGTCCTCGCCGGCCCGGGCGGCCATCGCCACCCGGCCGTCGCCGGGGCGCGCCAGCGTGACCTCGGCGCCGGGCGACGGCGCGCCGCCCGGCTCGAGCACGCGCACCTCCGGCCCCTCCTCCTCGGCGGCCGCCGCCACCCGCAGCTCGAGCCGCGTGGTGTGGCCCGGCTCCACCCGCGCGAACGCCGGCGCCGCGCGGACCTCGGTCCCGGCCGCGTCCGCCGGCGCGGCGAGGACGCGGTAGTCGCCGGCGGGCAGCATCAGCTGGAAGTTCCCGCTCGCGTCGGCGATGGCGCGCGCCACCTGCGGCGTGCCCTGCAGCGTCGCGGCGAGGACGGCGGTCCCGAGCGGCGGCGGCCTCCCCTCGGCGGAGGCGCGGCCGGCGAGCGCGCCCGGCGGGGCGAGGAAGAAGTCCGCCCGCGCCGCGCGGCCCTCCTGCACGCGCACCGCGCGCGAGGCGCCGAGCGCGGCCCCGTCCTGCACCGCGGCCAGCTCGGCGCGCCCCACCTCCACGCCGTCCAGGCGGAAGCGCCCCTCGAAGTCGGTGCGCGCCTCCAGCGGCGCGAGCGCGGCGAGGCCGTCGCCGCGCGAGGTGACGCGCACGCGCACGCGCGCCAGCGGCCGCCCGACCGGATCCGCCACGACGCCCTCGATCGCGCCGAGCCCCGCCAGCGCGAGGCGCAGCGGGAACGCCCGGCCCGGCTCGAGCGTCACCGCCTCGGCCCGCCCCGGCGTGGCGCCGGCCGCGGAGGCGAGCACGTCCCAGGGGCCGGGCGCGAGCCCCTCCACCCGGAAGCGCCCGGCCGCGTCGGCGCTGGCGCGCGCCTGCGCGGCCGACGCCTGGTGCGGCCGGAGCACCACCTCGGCCCCGGCGAGCGGCGCGCCGTCCGAGGCGCGCACCACCTGGCCCTCCAGCGCCGCCGCCGGCCCGAGCCGCAGCCCGAGCCCGCGCCGCGCCGTCCCCGGCCCGGCCGTCACCCGCTCCGCGAGCGCCGCCGCCTCGCCGCCGCCCGCCGCGAGCAGCCGGTACTCGCCGGCGGGCACCGGGAGCTGGAAGCGGCCGTCTTCACCCGTCGTGACCTCGGCCGCGTGGTCCGCCGAGGCGGCGCGCACCACGGCGCCGGCCGCCGGCCGCCCGTCGGCGCCGGTCACGACCCCGTCGAGCAGCGCCAGCGCATCGAGCCGCAGCTCGAGCGGCCCGGCGCGCGGCACCGCCACGCGCGGCACGAGCAGCGCGTGGAACCCGGCGGCGTCGGCGCGGACCGCGTACAGCCCCGGCGCGAGCCCGCCCACCTCGAACGCGCCGCGCCGCCCGGTCTCCACCCGGACCAGCTCCTCCGCCGGCGCGTCCGGCGCCGCGTCGGGGAACGGCGAGGCGAGCGGCACCAGCTCCAGGCGGGCCGGCGCGGGCCGCCCGTCCGGCCCGGTCACGCGGCCCGACAGCGCGGCGGCCGGCGCGAGCGCGACCTCCGCGTGCGTGACCTCCTCGCCGCTCGGCCGGATCACCTCGGCGCGCCCGGGCGCGAGCCCCGCGGCGCGGGCCGCCACCAGGTAGGCGCCGGGCCGGGCCGCCAAGCGCGCCACGCCGTCCGTCCCCGCGGTGGCGGTCCCGGCGGCGAGCCAGGCCGGGGCGCCGTCCGCTCCGCGCGCGCGCGCAGGTAGGCCCGGACCTCCGCGCCCGCCTGCGGCGCGCCGCCCGCGGTCACCCGCACGTCGAGGAAGCCGTCGGAGGCGGCGGCGGGCGGTGCCGGCGGGCTCGAGGTCGCGACCGCGGCCCCGGGCGGCCCGGCGACCGGGCTGGTGCGCCCTGCGTGCGGGAGCTGCGAGACCACGAACACGGTGGTGAGCGCCGCGGCGGCGAAGACCGCGACGACGACGGCGATGGAGCGGGCGCGCATGGCTGCCTCCTGCGAACGCCAAGGGTAAATCGGTGCTTACCGCGCGGGCAGGGCCCAAGCGGGCCACGCCGGACGCATCACTCGACGTGAAGCACGCCTCGATCCCCGAGCGAGCGCCCGCCCGGTGCCGTCCCGATCAGGTCAGGTCAGGACGATCTTGGCGATCTCGGGCGGCGAGCCGAGCCGCATGGGCGGGCCCCAGTAGCCGGTGCCGCGCGACACGAAGATCTGCCCGCGGGTGCTCCCCTCGGCGTGCGGGTAGAGCCCCTTCACGTACGGGTACGCGGCCCGGACCAGCAGGTTGAACGGGAAGATCTGCCCGCCGTGCGTGTGCCCGGAGAGCTGCAGCTCCACCCCGGAGCGCACCGCCTCGCCGATGGCGCGCGGCTGGTGGGCGAGCAGCACCAGGCTGCGCTCCGGGTCGCGCCCGTCCAGCGCGCGCGGCAGGTCCATGCCGTGCCCGTTGCCGAACTGGCCCGAGCTCCAGTCGTCCACGCCGGCGAGGTCGATCGACGCGCCCGCGTCGCCCACGGACACGCGCTCGTTCCGCAGCACGCGGATGCCGAGGCGCCGAAGCTCCGCCACCCAGGCGTCCACGCCGGAGTAGTACTCGTGGTTGCCGGTCACGAAGAACACGCCGTGCCGCGCCTGCAGGCGGGCCAGCTCGGCGACCGCGTGGCCCAGCTCGCGCACGCTGCCGTCCACCAGGTCGCCGGTGATGGCGACGACGTCGGGGCGGAGCGCGTTCGTCTGCTCCACCACCCGGCGCACCTCGCGCTCGCGGATGGCCGGGCCGACGTGCAGGTCGGAGATCTGCGCGATGGTGAGGCCGGACAGCGCCGGCGGCAGCCGCTCCAGCCGGACCGCCACCTCGTGGATCTCGGCCGGCCCGGTGGCGCTCCGGAAGGCGAGCGCGGCCGAGCCGCCCGCCGCGATCACGGCGCCGCCCGCCATCGCGCGGGCCACGAACATCCGGCGGTCGGGGTCCATGGGCGGGTCCGGGACCTGGCGCAGCCAGTCGCCCACGAAGATCGCGAGCTGCGCGGACATCCGGGCGAGGTCGATGGCGGCCACCGCGCAGAACAGGATGAACGCGAGCCCGAGCCAGGTGAACGCGGCGACGGGCAGCCAGCGCGCCGCCCAGCCGGACGCGATCCGCACCGAGAACATGCCCACCGGGATGGCGAGGGCGAGCAGGGCGAGGAGCACCGTGCCGATCCGCCGCCACGGCTCCGGCAGCCCGGGGTCGCGCACCAGGCGGAGCCACAGGTAGGCGTGCATGCCGCCGAGGATGGACAGGACGACGGCGAGGAAGACCGCGAAGGACAGGGCGGAGCGCGACACGCCCCCTGGTCTAACCGCGATCCGGCGCGGGGTCCACGGCGTCGAGACGGGGCCGCCCGCCGGCGCGGGGGCGCACGGCGGGCGGCGGGGTGCTCCGGGGTGCGCGGGCGGTCAGCGCCAGGCGTAGCCCTCGAGCGCGTCCCAGCGGCGGTCGAGCTCGCCGCGCTCGTGCGCGTACCAGCGCTCGAACTTGCGCGCCTTCCCCGGGGGCGGGTAGCCGTTCCAGCGCGCGTAGAACTGGTCGCGGGCGGCGTCGAGCCGCGCGTACTCGGCGCGGAGGGCGGCGCGCTCGCGGGCGCGCCAGCCGTCGTGCCGCCGCGGGCCGCGATCGTCCCAGCGATCGTCGCGCCAGCCGGCCGGCGCGGGCAGCGGCGCGGGGACGGGCGCCGGCGCGGGGTACGCCACCACCGGCGCGTCGTGATCGCAGGGCTTCGCGTGCGCGGCGGCGGGCACGGCGGCGGTGAGGGCGGCGGCGAGGGCGAGCTTCCTGGCGACGTTCTTCATCGGTTCCTCCGGTGCGGTTTCCCTCCACCGGAGTGACGGTGCGCCCGCGGCGCCTATTCAGCGCACCCCGCGGCGGTCGCGCTCACCGCCGCGCGGCGGCGGCCTCGCGCAGCCGGTCGAGCTTGGCGGCGAGGATGAAGTCGTTCTCCGAGAGCCCGCCCACCGCGTGCGTCCAGAGCGTCACGTCCACCGTGGAGTACTGCACGCAGAAGTCCGGGTGGTGCCCCTCGGCCTCGGCGAGGTCGGCCATCGCGTTCACGAACTTCATGGCCGCGACGAAGTCGTCGAAGCGCAGGTGCTTGTGCAGGCGCGTCTTCCCCTGCTGCGCGTCCCACCCGTCGAGCCCGCGCAGCCCCGCGTCCACCGCGTCCGGCGCGAGCGCGGGGATGCCGCCCTCGCACGGCACGCACTTCCTCTTCGCGAAGTCCAGGTCCATGGCCGAGCGTGTGCGGGCCGGGCCACGCCGCCGCAAGGCCAAGGCGGGACGCCCGCCCGGCCGGGCGATGGGCGATACTCCGCGCCCATGGACAGGCTCTTCCTCGCGCTCGGCGCGATCTCGGCGGCGGTGGCGGTGGCGGCGGGCGCGTTCGGCGCGCACGCGCTGAAGGCGCGGCTGGCGCCGGATCTCCTGGCCGTCTTCCAGACCGGCGCGCAGTACCAGATGTACCACGCGCTCGCCCTGCTGGCCGCCGGCTGGGCGTACGCGCGGACGCCCGGCGGCGCGGCGGCGACGGCGGGCTGGGCGTTCGTCGCCGGGACGGTGCTGTTCTCGGGCAGCCTCTACGCGCTGGCGCTGAGCGGCGTCCGCGCGCTCGGCGCGGTCACGCCGCTCGGCGGCGTCGCGTTCATCGCCGGCTGGATCGCGCTGGCGGTGTCCGCGCTGCGCGGGCGGTGAGCGCCGCTCAGGGCGACAGCGGGCGGCCCTCGGCGGCCCAGCCCACCACGCCGCCGTCCACGCTGAACACCTGGCTCAGGCCGGCGCTGCGGGCGATGGCGCACGCCGTCTGGCTGCGCATGCCGTGGCCGCAGACGAAGATGACGCGGTCGCGCGTCAGGTGGTCGGCGGGGGCGCGGGCGAGCGCGCCGAGCGGCACGTGCCGCGCGCCCGGGATGTGCCCGCCGGCCCACTCGTGCGGCTCGCGCACGTCCACCAGGTCGTAGCCGCCCTGCGCGATGAGCTGCGCTGCTTCCTCGGTCGAGATCCGGATCATCGGCGCGCCGTTCTAACCGGGGTCCCCGCGCCGCGCAGCGTCTCGCGCGCGGCCGCACGGCATGGCAGAGTGCCCCCCGCATGCCCCAGACCGCGAAGTCCCGCTTCCCGCCCTCCATCAAGTTCCTCGCCTGGAACGAGGCCGCCGAGCGGTTCTCGTACTACGGCATGGCGTCGATCCTGGTGCTGCACATGGTGCGGAACCTGGGGTTCGCCGAGAACGAGGCGGTCACCGCGTACCAGGTGTTCACCGGCGCCGTGTACCTCATGCCCATCTTCGGCGCGCTGCTCGCCGACCGCTACTGGGGCCGGTACAACACCATCCTCTGGCTGTCGCTCGGGTACGTGGCCGGGCACGCGGTGCTGGCGGTCTGGGAGAGCGCCTGGGGGCTGCTGGTCGGCCTCTCGCTCATCTCGATCGGCGCGGGCGGCCTGAAGCCCTGCGCCTCGGCGTTCGCGGGCGACCAGATCCCCGCCGAGGACAAGGGGCTGCTCGCGCGGCTCTACGACCTCTACTACTGGATGATCAACCTCGGCTCGACGGTCTCGACGCTGGTCATCCCGCTGCTGCTCGACCACGTGAGCGCGCGGGTGGCGTTCGGCGTCCCGGGCGTCGCGATGGCGGTGGCGCTGCTGGTCTTCTGGGTCGGGCGCGGCCGCTACGTGCACGTCCCGCCCGCGCGCCACGCCCCGCCCGCCGCCGACGCCGGCCCGGGCGGCTCGGCGGGAGCCGCGGTGCTGCGCATCCTGGCGGTGTTCGCGCCGGTGACGGTGTTCTGGGCGCTCTTCTTCCAGTACGGCTCGTCCTGGACGCTGCAGGCCGAGCGGATGGACCGGTACCTGTTCGGCTTCCAGATCGCCGCCGGCAACGTCCAGACGCTCGACGCGGCCATGGTGCTCACGTTCATCCCGGTGTTCGCGGTCTGGGTGTTCCCGGCGCTGGAGCGGCGCGGGGTGAAGGTGACGGCGCTGCGCAAGATGGCGGTGGGGATGTTCGTGACGGTGCTGTCGTTCGTGGCGGCGGGCGCGGTGGAGTCGGCGCTGCAGGGCGGGGCGGCGCTGCACGTGGCCTGGCAGATCCCGCAGTACGTGTTCCTGGTGATCGGCGAGGTGCTGGTCTCGGTCACCGCGCTCGAGTTCGCGTTCTCGCAGGCGCCGAAGCACCTGCGCAGCGTGGTGATGGGGCTCTGGTACGTGACCATCTCGGCCGGCTCGCTGCTCACCGCGCTGGTGGCCTGGCTGAACCGGTTCCAGGGCGTCGCGTACTACGCGTTCTTCGCGGCGATGATGCTCGCCGCCGCGTTCGTGTTCGCCGCGGTGGCGCGCTGGTACCGGCCGGTGGAGGCGGCGCCCTCGGCGGAGGCCGCGGCGTAGGCGGTTGCGCGGCCCCGGGCGTCCCGTGGCAGACTCGCGCGCCATGTCCGCGTCCGCGCCCGAGCGCTACCCGCCGCAGGTCAAGTACATCGTCGGCAACGAGGCCTGCGAGCGCTTCTCGTTCTACGGGACGAGCTCGATCCTCACCGTCTACATGCTGCAGCACCTGCTGTACGAGGCGCAGGACGCGAAGGCCTACTACCACTACTTCGTGATGGCGACCTACCTCACGCCGCTGGTGGGCGGGTGGATCGCCGACCGGTTCCTGGGGCGGTACCGGACCATCCTCTGGATCTCGCTCTTCTACGTGCTCGGCCACGGCGTGCTCGCGGCGTGGGAGACGCGCACCGGCTTCTTCGTGGGCCTCGCGCTCATCGCCGCCGGCGCCGGCGGGATCAAGCCGTGCGTGTCGGCGTTCGTGGGCGACCAGTTCCGGCCCGAGCAGCACGGCCTGCTCCAGCGCGTGTACGGCTGGTTCTACTGGTCCATCAACCTCGGCTCGGCGAGCTCGAAGCTGCTCATCCCGCTGCTGCTCCTCACGTTCGGCCCGCCGGTCGCGTTCGCGCTGCCCGGCGTGCTCATGGCGGTGGCGCTGGTGGTGTTCTGGCTCGGCCGCAAGCACTACGCGTTCGCGCCGCCCTCCGGGCCGAACCCGCACGGCTTGTTCCGCGTGGTCGGCTTCGCGCTCTCGCGCCTCGGCACCGGCAAGCCCGGCCAGCACTGGCTCGACGCCGCCCGCGAGCGCCACCCGCAGGAGGCGGTGGACGGGGCGCGGGCGGTGTTCCGCATCATGGGCGTGTACGCGGCGGTGACGCTGTTCTGGGCGCTCTACGACCAGAAGGGCTCGAGCTGGGTGCTGCAGGCGAAGGACATGGACCTGCACCTCGGCACGCTCACGCTCTCGCCGGCGCAGCTCCAGGCGCTGAACCCGTTCATGGTGATGGCGCTCATCCCGCTGTTCAACTGGGTGATCTTCCCGGCGCTGGAGCGGCGGGGCCTCGCCCGCACGCCGCTCTCGCGCATGACGGGCGGGATGTTCCTCACCGTGCTCTCGTTCGCGGCGGCGGCGATCGTGCAGACGCTCATCGACGCCGGCCACGCGCCGCACGCGCTGTGGCAGCTGCCGCAGTACCTGCTGCTCACCACGGGCGAGGTGCTGGTGTCGGTGACCGGGCTCGAGTTCAGCTACACGCAGGCGCCGCGCTCCATGCGCAGCACCATCATGTCGCTCTGGTTCCTCACCATCGCGCTCGGCAACCTGCTCACCGCGCTCGTCACCGAGCTCGTGCCGCTCTCCGGCGCGGCGTACTTCTGGGCGTTCGCCGCGCTCATGCTGGCGGCCGCGTTCGCGTTCCAGGCCATCGCCCGGCGCTACCGCCCGGTGCCGCTGCCCTCCGCCGCGGCGGCCGAGTAGGCGGCGCCGGCGGGCGCGCATCGCCCGCGAGCCTGCCCCCTGTAGGGGCGGCGCGGCGGATCGGCCCGGCCCCCTATGATTCACGCGCTGCGTCATCGCGCCGAGCGCGCGGGGAGCCCGAGCATGCTGCTGAAGGAGACCGCGCTGGTCCGCCTGCTGTCGCTGAAGATCCCGGTGCTGCTGTTCCTCGGCCCCCGGGTGCTGGAGCTCGACGACCAGGGCTGCGCGGTGAAGATCCCGCTGCGCTGGCGCTCGAGGAACCACCTCGGCTCGATGTACTTCGGCGCGCTCTGCGCCGGCGCCGACATCGCCGGCGGCCTCGTCGCGGCCCGCCTCATCTACTCGAAGCACAAGCGCGTGAACCTCATCTTCGCCGACCTGAAGGCCGACTTCCTGAAGCGCGCCGACGGCGACGTGGTGTTCCGCTCGCGCGACGGGGCGCGGGTGGCGGAGGCCGTGCGCGAGGCCGACCGGACCGGCGAGCGGGTCACCGTTCCGGTCGAGGTGGTGGCCACGGTGCCGGACAAGCACGGGGACGAGCCGGTCGCGCGCTTCACGCTGGGCCTGTCGCTGAAGCGGCGCGGCGCCGTGAAGGTGGAGGAGCGGGCGAGGGTGGCGGCGGGGTAGGGGGTTTGTGCTCGCGCGAGGTGATGGGCGCTCGGGGTGAGTGGTCGGTGCGCGCTCGTGGTGAGTGGGTCGCGGGCAGGTAGGGCTGCTGAGAGTCCGCTCGTGGTGAGCCTGTCGAACCACGAGCGGGACTCGGGCTTCGAGGGTGCGGGGTGGTCGGCGGCGGGTAGGGCTGCTGAAAGTCCGCTCGTGGTGAGCCTGTCGAACCACGAGCGGGACTCGGGCTGCGAGGGTGCGGTGGGGGTCGGGGGCGGGTGGGGCTGCTGAAAGTCCGCTCGTGGTGAGCCTGGCGAACCACGAGCGGGACTCGGGCTTCGAGGGTGCGGGGGTGGTCGGGGGCGGGGCCGCCTGGCCGGAGCCGGGCGCGGCGGGATCGGCTTGCGAGAGGCCTGAGGGGGAAGCGCCGGGCGCGGGGGCGCGTGCTCGGGAGAGGCACCCATTTGTCTCACAGTGAATGCTTGACGCGTTGTCGGCGCGCGGGCGCTGGGCGTTGCGAACACGCTGGGGGACAGGGGCTTCGCGCGCTTGCGGGGCCGTGGTGCGACGCGCGGGCGTGGGTCGAGGGGGCGCGGAGCCCTGGCGGCGATCGTGGGTCCTGGGTGAACCTCGCGCGTTTTACGGAGGGCGAAGATCGCGTGCGATGCTTCGGTCATGGACATCGCACTCGAGTTCACGAACCGTCTTCGCAGCCTCCTTCGCGCCGAGCGCCAGGCCATGGCGGAGTTCCTGGTCGCGCTGGCGGAGTTCGACCGACGGGGGCTATGGCGCGAGCGCGGGCACACGTCGCTGTTCTCGTTCCTCCATCGCGAGCTGAACCTCTCGGCCGGCTCTGCGCAGCTCCGCAAAACGGCGGCGGAGCTCATCCAGCGCTACCCAGGCGTCGAGCGTGCCCTGCGGGAAGGCAAGCTGTGCCTGTCGTCGGTCTGCGAGCTGGCGAAGGTGGTGACCGCCGAGAACTGCGCCGAGATCCTTCCTCGGTTCTTCGGGCTCTCGAGCCGCGATGCGGCAGCGGTGGCTGCCTCCATCCGTCCGGTCGAGAACCCGCCGCGGCGCGAGGTCGTCGTGCCGGTCCGGCTCGCCGTGCCTGCAACGGGTCCGGTGACGGCGTCGCTCGACACCGCGGCGCCGGCGCCCGCACGGGTCGTTGTACTTCATGCGCATGAAACGCCGCCCGCTTCCGCTGCCACCGAGCCGGCTGCGCCGACCCCTCAGGCGGCCTGGGTCGTCGCGGTGCCGGCGGCACGGCCGAGCTCCGTCGACTGGCTCGACGGCGACCAGGCTCGCATGCACCTCACCGTCTCGAAGGCGTTCCTGAAGAAGCTCGACGCCGCGCGCGACGCGCTGTCCCACGCCATGCCGGGCGCCTCCCGCGAAGACGTCCTCGAGGCGGCGCTGGAGGAGCTGCTTGCGCAGCGCGCCCGGCGGAAGGGGCTCACGGCCAGGCCGCAGAAGACGGTCCGTCCCTCCACGCGGCCGGACCACATCCCCGCCCACGTCCGCCGCGAGGTGTGGGAGCGGGACGGCGGCCGGTGCACGTTCCTCCTCCCTTCCGGCGAGCTCTGTGGCTCCACGCACCAGCTCGAGCTCGACCACATCGTGCCGCGAGCGCAGGGTGGGCCGTCGACGGCGGACAACCTCCGGATCCGCTGCCGAGGCCACAACCTCGAGGAGGCGCGGCGGGTCCTCGGCGACGCGCTCGTGGACGCGTACGCGGGGAGGCCTCACGCCGGCTCGCCTTGAGGCGCGTTCGCCGACCGCGCGGTATCGTGCCCGGGTGCGACGGGAAACGGCGGCGCTCTACGCGGGGACGGTCGCGGTCTACGCGGACATGTACGTCACGCAGCCGGTGCTGCCGGTCCTCTCGCGCGAGTTCGGGGTGGGGCCGGCGCGGGCGGGGCTCACCGTCTCGGCGGTCGTGCTCGCGGTGGCGGCCGCCTCCTCCTTCTACGGGCCGCTCGCGGACGCGCTGGGGCGGCGCCGCGTCATGGCCGGCGCGACGGCGCTGCTCGCCCTCGCCACGCTGGCCTGCGCCTTCGCGCCCTCCTTCTCCGTGCTCCTCGTGCTCCGGGCCATGCAGGGCGTGCTGGTGCCGGGCGTCACCGCGGTCTCGGTGGCCTACGCGGGCGACCGCTTCCGGAACGCGGACCTGCCGGCGGTGGTGGGCGGGATCATCGCGGCCTCGGTGGTGGGCGGGCTGGCGGGCCGGGTGGTCTCCGGCGCCATCACGGCCAGCGCGGGCTGGCGCGCGGCGTTCGTCGCCTTCGCGGCGGTGACGCTCGTCGCCGCGGTCGCGCTCTGGCGCGGGCTCGCGCCGGCCACGGGCGCGCCGGTGATCGGCTGGGCCTCGGCGACGCGCGGCATGCTCGGCCACCTGCGCGACCCGCCGCTGCTGGGCGCCTACCTGGTGGGCGCGTCGCTGTTCTTCGGCTGGATCGGGATCTTCACCTACCTGCCGTACCACCTCGCCGGCCCGCCCTGGCACCTCACCACGGGCCAGATCTCGGCGGTGTACCTCGTGTACGCGGCGGGCGTGGTCGCCTCGCCGATCGCGGGGCGGCTCGCGGGGCGCATCCCGCCGCGGCGGCTCATCGGGATCGGCCTCGTGGTCGAGGCGCTCGGCATGGCGGCGGCGCTGGCGGGCTCGCTGCCGCTCGCGATCGCGGGCCTGCTGGTGCTGGTGCTCGGGACCTTCACCGCGCAGGCGGTGGCGCCGGGGTTCGTGAACGTGACCGCGCGCACGGCCAAGGGCGGCGCGAGCGCGCTCTACCTCACGTTCTATTACGTGGGCGGGACGCTGGGCTCGGCGGTGCCGGGCCTGGCGATGCACGCGGCGGGCTGGCCGGGGGTGGTCGCGACCTGCGTGGCGGGGGTGGGGGTGGGATTCCTCGCGAACTGGCTGCTGTGCGGAAGGCCCCCGCGCGGCCGCGCGCCGGTGTAGCCTCGCCCCCTTCCACGAACGGGAGGACGGATGGAGCCGAAGGCCTTCGGGACGGTGCTGGCGCTGCTGGTCGACCCGGCCGGCAAGCCGGTGCGCGGCGGCGGGGTGAAGGGGCAGCTGCACGTCCTGCCGGGCGAGCTCGTCATCCTGCGGCCGCGCCGCTGGGAGGAGATCGTCCACCGCATCGCGAACGTGCTCATGATCGGCTCGCTCGTGGCGGTGGTGGCGAACGTGGTCACCTGGCGGAGCATGGCGGTGGTCTGGGGCGCGCTGGTGGCGCAGGGCGCCTACTGGCTCGCGCTGCCGTTCCGCCGGCGGCTGCTGGAGCCGGTGCCGCTCACCGCGGCGGGCCTGGACGCGGCGCGCCGCGAGGGGCGGGTGGCGATCCGCGTGGAGGCGTCGAAGATCCAGGAGGCCCGGCCGCCCGAGCCGCCGAAGAAGGGCTTCCGCCAGCCGGCCCGGATCGTGCTGCCGGAGGGCGCGCTGGAGATGTACCTGTCGGAGGCGCAGTTCGAGGAGGTCCGGGCCGCGCTCGGCCGGTGACGGGGCGCTGAACCGGCGGCCGGATCGCGCTATACCACCGGTCGCATGCGCACCGCCCTGCTCGCCGCCCTCGCCGCCGCGTCGCTCGCCGCCGCCGTTCCGGCCGCCGCCGCCGCGCCGAAGGGCGTCATCGAAGACGATTACTCCCGCGCGCTCGCCGAGGCGAAGGCCCGGAACGTCCCGATGCTGGTGGACGTCTGGGCCCCCTGGTGACCCACCTGCCGCTTCATGCGGGCCTACGTCCTCCCGGACGCGAGGCTCCGGAAGCTCGCCGGGCGGTTCGTCCGGCTCGACATCGACACCGAGAAGCCCGGCAACGCGCCGTTCGTGGAGCAGTTCCCGATCGACGTGTGGCCGACGCTGATGATCATCGACCCGGCGACCGAGGGCGTGGTGCTCCGCTGGG
This sequence comes from Anaeromyxobacter sp. Red801, assembly GCF_049201065.2. Lineage (NCBI taxonomy): Bacteria > Pseudomonadati > Myxococcota > Myxococcia > Myxococcales > Anaeromyxobacteraceae > Anaeromyxobacter > Anaeromyxobacter sp. Red801. Next base: position 27,105 of record NZ_CM181236.1, read on the forward strand.
CGGGCACCGCCACGGCCGCGCAGATCGAGAAGCTGGCGCTGGACGGTGAGCGCGCGGTCCGCAAGGCCCGCGCGTCGGAGGCGGACGCGACGCTGGCCCGCGCCGACCGCCTGGCCGGCGAGCGCCGCCACGCCGACGCGGCCGCCGCCTACCGCGAGGCGCTCGCGGCGGGCGGCCCGCGCTGGCCGGGCCGCGCCCGCGCCGCCGAGGCGAGGGTCCAGGCGCTCGGCCTGGCCGGCGACCCGGTGGCCTGCGCCGATGCCGCGCGCGAGGCCCTCCCCGCGCTCCCGTCCGGCCCGGGCCGGGCGCGGGTGGCGGCGCAGGGGCTGTCCTGCGCGCTCGAGCTGGAGGACGAGGCCGCCCGGCGAACCGCGCTCGCCGCGCTGGAGCCGGCGGCGCGCCGCGCGCTCGACGCGAAGGACGTGCTCGCCGACGACCGCTCCTGGCTCTACGACGGCCTGGCCGCCGCCCGCGACGCGGCCGGCGACGCGGCCGGCGCGAAGGCGCTGGCGCGGCGCTGGCTCGCGTTCCTGGAGCGCGAGGCCGCCCGCGCCCCCACGCCGCTCGCGCGCTCCGCGTTCGACGGCCAGCGGCTCTCCGCCGCGGTCCGCCTCGGCGAGCCGGCGCGGGCGCTCCCGGCGCTGCTCGCCTCGGAGCGCGATCTCCCCGGCGAGTACGTGCCGCCCACCAACCTGGCCGTGCTCTACCTCAAGCTCGACCGGCCCGCCGACGCGCTCGCCGCCGCCGGGCGCGCGCTGGAGCGCGCCCAGGGCCCGCGGCGCATCCGCGTGCTGGTGCTGAAGGCCGAGGCGGAGGAGACGCTCGGCGAGCAGGAGGCCGCGCGCGCCTCCCTGCAGCGCGCGCTCGCCGAGGGGCAGGCGCTGCCGGAGGGGCTCCGCCCCCACGGCCAGCTCGCCCGCGCCCGCAGCCGGCTGGCGGCGCTCCAGCACTGAGGCCCTTCGACTCCGGCGGGCCTGCGGCCCGCCTACGCTCAGGGTGAGCGGATCGTTGCGCTCATCCCGAGCGTAGCGCGGCCGTACGGCCGCGCGGAGTCGAGGGACGCTCAGGGTGACCCTTCGACTCCGGCGGGCCTGCGGCCCGCCTACGCTCAGGGTGAGCGGATCGTTGCGCTCATCCCGAGCGTAGCGCGGCCGTATGGCCGCGCGGAGTCGAGGGAGCCCGTCAGCCGCACGGATACAGCGACTCGGTGAGCCACCACCGCCTGCCCTGCTTCTCGAAGCAGAACGGCGGCGCCGGGTTCACCAGGTCGCGGGCGCGGAACTCGAGGCAGGGCCGGCCCACCGGGCCGGCGCGCGGGTCGCGGCGGAAGCTGACCAGCACCGCGACCTCCTTCGCCCGCCCCAGGAACGCGCGCAGGCTCCCGGGCGCGCGGCCGCCGTCGGATGGGCCGAACAGCGTCCGGTGCAGCCAGCGCGACGGGTCGCGCAGGTCGCGCTCCACCCGGGCGCGCGGCACCACCTGCCCGGCGCAGCGCAGCCCGTCCGCCGGCACGCGCGCCAGGAGCGCGCCCGCGTCGCCGGCCTCGATCTCGCGCTGGAGCGCGGCGCCCAGCCGGATCACCTCCTGCGCGATGGCCTCGCGGCGGGCGTCCAGCGTCCCCTCGCGCGGCGGCGCCACCGGCACCGCGGGCGCGCCGCCCGGCCCCGCGCCGGCCGCGAGCGCCAGCGCGACGGCGACGAGCGGGGCGGGGGCGGTCACGCGGGGAACGTTAGGCGCGGGGCCCAGGGCGGCGCAACGTCACGGGAGCTCGTACTTCAGCAGGTGGACCTCGAGGGGTCCGTTCCAGAGCCGGTGGTCCACCGCGGGGCGGAGCGGGATGGCCCGCTCGAGGAGCGGGTTGCCGGAGAGCACCACCGCCGTCCACCCGTGGTGACGCTCCAGCATCTCGGCGAGCCCGCGGTAGAAGCCCTGCAGCTTCTTGCCGGCCACGCGGGCCTCGGCCGCGCTCGCGCCCTCGGCGCCGCCGCCCAGCCGCTCGCCGTAGGGCGGGTTGGTCACGATCGCGCCCGCGTCCGCGGACGGCTGGAGGTCGCGCGCGTCGGCCTGCGCGATCTCGAGGTCCGCCTCGACGCCAGCCGCGGCCGCGTTGAGCCGGAGCGCCTGGACCGCCTTGGGGTGGCCGTCGCGGGCCACGATGGGCGCGGGCGCGCGCGGCAGGATCTCGGCGCGCGCCGCCGCCTTCATGCGGTCCCAGGCCGACTGCGGGCCGCCCCGGTAGCTCGGCCAGCGCTGGAAGCCGAAGGCGCGGTCCAGCCCGGGCGCGATGCGCCGGGCGCGCAGCGCGTGCTCGATGGCGAGCGTGCCGGAGCCGGCCATCGGGTCGGCGAAGGGGAGCGCCGGATCGACGCCGCCGAGCAGCAGCACCGCGGCGGCCAGCGTCTCCTTGAGCGGCGCCTCGGTGGTCACCGCCCGGTAGCCGCGCCGGTGCAGCGGCGCGCCGGCCAGGTCGAGCGAGAGGGTGGCCTCGTCCCGGGCCAGGTGCAGGACGATCCGCACGTCCGGGTCCTTCGGGTCCACGTCCGGGCGCGCGCCCAGGCGGTCGCGCAGCACGTCCACCACCGCGTCCTTCACCTTGAGCGCCGCGAAGCCGGAGTGCGTGATCGTGGTCGAGGAGACGGTCGCCTCCACCGCCAGCGTGGTCCGCACGTCGAGCCAGTCCTGCCAGGTCACCGCGCGCGCCCCCTCGTACAGCGCCGCCGCGTCCGGCGCCGGGAAGCGCGCCAGCTCCAGCAGGACGCGCATGGCGGTCCGCGCGTGCAGGCAGGCCCGCATGCCGGCCTCCAGCGCCCCCTCGAACGAGACGCCGCCGCGATCGCCGCGGACGGCGGGGAGGCGGAGGGCGGACAGCTCGCGCCGCAGGGCACCCTCGGTGCCCTTGGCGCAGGTGGCGAAGAAGCGCATGCCCCTGTCTACCGCGGATCGGTCCCGTCCGCGGCCACCGGCGCGATCCCCCCGAACACGTCCAGGCGGATCGAGCCCTTGGCGTGCCGCTTGGCGGCGTACATCAGCTCGTCGGCGCGGGCCATCAGCTCGTCCACGTCGTCGGGCGGAGAGAGGAACACCGCCGCGCCCACCGAGAAGCCCACCTGCCAGCCGCCGTGGCGCGAGACCGCGGACTGCAGCGTCGCCAGCAGCCGCCCGAGCAGGGCGTCGGCCATGGCAGCGTCGGTCTCGGGCAGCAGCAGGCCGAACTCGTCGCCGCCGAGTCGCGCCACCGCGTCCACCGCGCGCGTGCCGCCCCGCAGCGTCTGCGCCACGGTGACGAGCAGCGCGTCGCCCTCGGCGTGGCCGAGCCGGTCGTTCACCAGCTTGAAGTCGTCGCAGTCCACGTAGGCGACCGTGAACGGCCGGCCGTGGCGGCGCGCCCGCTCCAGCTCGAGCTGGGCCGCCTCGATGAACGCCCGGCGGTTCGCGATCTGCGTGAGCGCGTCGGTGCGGGCGAGCAGCTCCTGCCCCTCGAGCCGGCCCTTCAGCGCGCCCAGCACCAGCACCAGCGCGACCGCGGTGCCGAGCAGCATGAAGCCGTTCCAGACCTGGGTCGCGATGGCCAGGTCCTGCGCCGCGTGCTGCATGCGCCAGAGGACGTCGGCGCCGGTCGAGACCGCGGCGCTCGCCACCGCCAGCGCCGCGCCCCAGCGCAGCGAGACGGCCCAGGTCCCGAAGCCGATGGGCACGAGGTAGAACAGGATCAGCGAGACGTCGCTGCGGGTGAGCGAGTCCACCGCGCCGACCGAGAGGATGGTCGCGAACGCCCCCAGCAGCCAGGCGAGCGGCGTGGACGCGAACGCGGTGCGCCGCGCCGCCTCCTGCGGCGGCGCGAGCACCATCACCGCTGGCGTACGGCCCGGCTCACTGGCTTCCACGCGTGCGATGCTACCCTCCCCGCCGCCCTGGGACGAGCAGCTGCCCCCGCCGTCACGGCCCGGCGTGCCCCACGATCTCCAGACGCCGGTTCGCGGTACGTCCACGGACCGTGAAGTTGGGCAGCAGCGGGCGCTCCCCGCCGTATCCGACCCCGGAGAGGCGTGCCTCGGCCACGCCCAGCTCCCGCAGGCGCTCGGTGGCCGCGTCGGCCATGGCCTGGGTGAGGCGCTGGTCCGCGACCGCGTCGGCCGTGGCATCCACGAACGCCTCGACCCGCACCGCCACACCCGGCACGGCCGCGAGCGCGAGCACGAGGTCGGCGAGGCCGCCGTCGCGCTGCAGCTCGGCGGTGCGCCCGGCGAACGCGGCGTCCTCGAGCACGAACCGCTCGCCTGCGGCAAGTCGCCGCGCCCACTCCGCCTGGCGCGGGGTGCGCGTCCCCGCCGGCTCGGCCGCCGGCCCGGGGGCGGCCGCGGGCGCTGGGGCCGCGACCGGGATCACCGCGGCCGGCGCCGCCGGGGCGGGCTGCCGGCGGACCTCGGCCATCGCCACGCCGCGGAGCGCGCCGAGGCGGGCCGGGTCGAAGCAGCGGCGCCCCGACGCGTCCCCGAGACGCGCCAGCGCCGGGCGCGCCGACGCGAGGGCGCGCCGGATGGCGTCCTCGGGCGCCTCGCCGGCGCCGGGGCGGACCGGGACCGTCTCGGCCACCAGCAGCTCGCGGCCTCCGGCGGCCACCACGCGCAGCGACACGAGCAGCGTGGGCGAGGCCGCGTCGCGCGAGCGGCCCTCGACCGCGCCGTAGACCGCCGCGTCCGCGCCGGTCAGCTCGGCGAGCTCGAGCGCGAGCGAGGGGGAGACGCCCTCCGGCAGCTCGAGCGGCGTGTCGCGGAACAGGGCGCGCAGGTCGTCGTCGGCGAGCGCCGCGGTCCGGCCCGGGTCGAGCGCCGCCCGCACCGCGGCGGTGGCCGCCTCGCCGGCGTGCGGCGCGTCGCTGGCGTTCTCGAACGGCGCCACCAGCAGGCAGCGGCTCGGCCCGGCGTCCGCGGCGTCCGGGGCGAACGGGGGCCGCGCGCCGGCGGCGCAGGCGAGGGCGGGCAGGAGCAGGGCTGCGGCAGCCGGGCGCATTCCGCCATCCTACCCCCGCCGGCCGCGACTTCACCTTTCCGTGGCACGGCCGCCACGCGCCCGTCACCCGGCCCTGCGTTAAGGTGTGGGCGTGACGTCCGTTCTCCTGGTGGACGACGAGCGAGACCTGCTCTCGCTCCTCGACTTCAACCTGCGCGCGTCCGGGTTCGAGACGCTGCTCGCCACCACCGGCGAGCAGGCGCTCTCGCAGCTCCGCCGCCGCGTGCCGGACCTGGTCCTGCTCGACGTGATGCTGCCCGACGTCTCGGGGACCGAGGTGTGCCGGCAGATCAAGTCCGACCCCCGCACCCGGCACGTCCCGGTGGTGATGCTCACCGCGAAGGGCGACGAGGTGGACCGGGTGGTCGGCTTCGAGCTGGGCGCCGACGACTACGTGACGAAGCCGTTCAGCGTGCGCGAGCTGGTGCTCCGGCTGAAGGCGGTGCTCCGCCGCTCGGGCGCCCGCCCCTCGGAGCGACCGCCCGAGGCGGTCGGCCCCATCCGCGTGGACGTGGAGTCGCACCGCGCCTACGTGGACGGCGCGGAGGTGGTGCTCACGCCGCTCGAGTTCAAGCTGCTCACCACGCTCATGTCGCGGCTGGGGCGCGTGCAGTCGCGCGAGCAGCTCCTCGAGGACGTGTGGGAGATGTCCGCCGAGGTCGAGACGCGCACGGTGGACACGCACGTGAAGCGGCTCCGTGAGAAGCTGGGGTCGGGACGGGACCTGTTGGAGACGGTGCGGGGGATCGGCTATCGCCTCGTGGATCCGAGCGAGAAGCGCTGAGGGCGGCGTGCTGGCGAGATCGCCCCTCGCGGCCGCGATCCGCGCGCTGCGGGCGGAGCTGTCGGGCGGGCCGCCCGCCGACCTGGGCCGCGAGGTGCGCGAGCTGGAGGAGCTGCTCGCCGAGCGCGAGCGCCGCCGCTTCTCCGCGCTGCGCGTGCCGGCCGAGCAGGAGCTGCTCGCCGCGCTCCCCGACGCCGCCGCGCTCATCTCGCGCGACGGCTGGGTGCGCGCCTCGAACGCCGCCTTCGACACGCTGGCCGCGAGCGGCCGCGCCGCCGGGCTGACGCCGCTCGAGATCACCCGCAGCGCGGAGCTGTCGGAGGCGGTGAAGCGCGCGCTGGAGGGGACCGCGCGCCGGCTGGAGCTGCCCATCCAGCGCCGCACCTACCTCGCCGCGCTCTCGCCGCTGCTGCGCGGCGAGGTGCTGGTGCTGCTCCGCGACGTCACCGACGCGCGGCGCGCCGAGGCCACCCGCCGCGACTTCGTGGCGAACGCCAGCCACGAGCTGCGCACGCCCATCGCCGCGATCCGGGCGGCCGCGGAGACCCTGCTGTCCGGCGCGGTGGAGGACCCGGCCGCGGCGCGCGCCTTCGTGGAGATCGTGGCGCGGCACGCCGAGCGCCTCTCCCGGCTCACCCAGGACCTGCTCGACCTCTCGCGCATCGAGTCGCGCCAGTGGACCTTCGAGCTGGCGCCGGTGGAGCTCGGGCCGCTGGCCCGGCAGGTGCTGGAGCTGTTCGGGACCGCCGCGCGCGAGAAGGGGCTCGCGCTCCGCGCCGAGATCCCGGCCGGCGCCGTCGCCCGGGCCGACGCCCGCGCGCTCGAGCAGGTGCTGGTGAACCTGGTGGACAACGCGGTGAAGTACACCGCCGCCGGCTCGGTGACGGTGTCGGCGGCGCGCGACGGCGACGCCTGGGTGCTCTCGGTCGCCGACACCGGCCCCGGCATCGAGCGCCACCACCTGCCGCGCCTGTTCGAGCGCTTCTACCGGGTGGACTCCGGCCGCTCGCGCGACCAGGGCGGCACCGGGCTCGGCCTCGCCATCGTGAAGCACCTGGTCCAGGGCATGGGCGGCGAGGTGGGCGTCGAGAGCGGCGCGGGCGGCACCCGGCTCTGGGCCCGCCTGCCCGCCGCGTGACCGCCGCGGCGCCTCCGGCGCGCCCCCGTCACCCTCCGCTCGCGCCGGCGTCACGCACCGTTCACCGAGCGTGATCGCTTCACGCAAGCGTCACCCCCGCGCCGTCGGCGCGCCACGCCGGGTTCCTACAACGCCCCCGAACCGAGCATCCGCTCGTCGTCCAACACGACAGGGGCAAGGAACCCATGAACCGTCTCATCGCCGCCATCCTCGCCGTCGGGCTCGCGCCCGTGGCGCTGGCGCAGGAGGCCGCCGCGCCGGCGTCCTCCGCGCCGGCGGAGTCCTCCGAGGTCGACACCGCCGCGCTCAAGGGCCAGGTGGACGCCCTCGCCGAGCAGCTCGCCGAGATGAAGACCGATGTCTCCGGCCTGAAGAAGCTGAAGTTCTCCGGCTACGTCCAGCCGCGCTTCGGCTGGCTCGAGGCCGCCCGGTACGAGAAGGGCGCGCCGCAGCGCGACGGCTTCCACGTCCGCCGCGGCCGCTTCAAGGCCGTCTACGACAGCGACCTCGCGCAGTACGTGGTCCAGCTCGACGCCACCCCCTCCGGCGTGGGCCTCAAGGAGGCGTACGCGTCGTTCAAGCTGCCCTTCCTGAAGGGCTTCGCGATCGACGCAGGCCTCCAGCTCATGCCGTTCGGCTACGACGTCGGCGTCCGCTCCTCCGCCGACCTCGACCTGCTCGAGCGCGCAATGTTCGCCGGGCACTTCCTGAAGGGCGAGTACGACCTCGGCGTCGCGCTGAAGGGCAGGTACGGCCCGGTGGACTTCAAGGTCGGCGTGTTCAACGGCAACGGCGTGGACGGCGCGGCCGGCAAGGACAACGACCAGCGCAAGGACGTCATCGGCCGCCTCGGCGTGGACCTGGGCATGATCACCGGCGGCGTCTCCGGCTGGTACGGCAAGACCATCGACTACACGTCGGCCACCAACGCCACCTACGATCGCGTGCGCCTCGGCGCCGACCTGCAGCTCTACCTCGACCTGCTCCCGGTCGGCGGCACCGCGCTGAAGGGCGAGTACGTCTGGGGCAAGACCGCCATCGGCACGGGCGCGGGCGGCGCCGGCGACAGCCTGGGGCTCATCGGCTACGGCTGGGACCTCATCCTCACCCAGAACGTCGGCCCCTGGAACCAGGTGGCCGTCCGCTACGACACGTTCAATCCGAACGTGAAGCTGGACCGCAACCTCGCGGCCAACCAGGGGAAGGTCTTCGTCACCGACGAGGTCTCGGCGGCGCTGCACACCATCCTCAGCAGCAACCTGAAGCTGTCGGTCGCCTGGTACCACCCGATGAACCGGGAGAAGGGCGACACGGCGCCGTCCGACCCGAAGAAGGACAGCTTCGTCGCGCAGCTCCAGGCGAAGTTCTAGCCGGGCGCGCCGGCGGGCAGGGCCGGTGACGTGTTCACGCGGTCGTCACGCGCGCGTCACCGGACCTCCCGCTTCGAGATCTAGATCGCATCCAACCGACAAGGAGAGAACTCCATGAAGCGCATGCTGCTCGCCCTCGCGGCCCTCGCCGCGGCGGTCCCGGCCCTCGCCTCCGCCGCCGTGACCGTGAAGGGCTCCGACACGATGGTGATCCTCGCCCAGCGCTGGGCCGAGGACTACATGAACAGGAACCCCGGCAAGAAGGTGCAGGTCACCGGCGGCGGCTCCGGCACCGGCATCGCGGCGCTCATCAACGGCACCACCGAGATCGCGAACGCGTCGCGCGAGATGAAGGCGGACGAGAAGGCCAAGATCCGCGAGCGCTACAGCGTGCTGCCCACCGAGATCCCGGTCGCGCAGGACGGGGTGGCGCTGTACGTGAACGAGTCGAACCCGATCTCGCAGCTCACCGTGGACCAGCTCCACCAGATCTACGTCGGCGACCTCACCAACTGGAAGCAGGTGGGCGGCCCGGACCAGCGCATCGTCCTCTACTCCCGCGAGAACTCCTCCGGCACCTACGTGTTCTTAAGGAGCACGTGCTGAAGGGCGACGACTACGCCCCGGCCGCCCAGACGCTCCCCGGCACCGCCGCGGTGGTGAACGCGGTCGCGAAGGAGAAGGGCGGCATCGGCTACGGCGGCGCCGCCTACGCCAAGGGGGTGAAGGAGCTGAAGGTGGTCGGCAAGGACGGCCAGGCGTACGCGCCCAGCGCCGAGAACGTGAAGAGCGGGAAGTACCCGCTGGCGCGCCCGCTGTTCATGTACACGCGCGCCAAGCCGGCCGGCGAGGCGAAGGCCTTCATCGACTACTGCCTCTCGCCCGAGGGCCAGCAGCTCGTCACCAAGGTCGGCTACTTCCCGATCAAGTAGTGAGGTCGTCACCGTCCCGTCACACGGCCGCCACGGTCGCGCAATCGAGCCATGGCTGAATCCGCGTCCGTGCCGGCCATCGCACCGCTCCGGAGGGGAGAGGACCGCCCTCTCCCCTCCATCCGGCGGCGGCAGCTCCGCGAGGCCGCGATCCGGGGCGTCATCACCCTGATCGCGCTCACGGGGATCGCCGCCGTCGTCCTCATCTTCGTGTTCGTGGCGCGCGAGGCGCTGCCGCTGCTCACCGACCCCGAGGTCCGGGGCGAGGCGAGCTTCGGCAAGCTGTTCCTCCCGCAGGTGCTCCGGCCGAACCGGCCGCCCGGCTTCATGTGGCAGCCGGTGAGCGGCGTGCCGAAGTACTCGATGATCCCGCTGTTCGTCGGCACGCTGAAGGTGACCGCGGTGTCGATGCTGGTCTCGGTCCCGGTCGGCATCGCGGCGGCGCTCTTCGCCTCGGAGTTCGCGCCGCGCCGCCTCCGCGAGGTGCTGAAGCCGGTCATCGAGCTGCTCGCCGGGATCCCGTCGGTCGTGCTGGGCTTCTTCGCCCTGATGGTGATGGCCACCTGGCTCCAGTCCGCGTTCGGCTTCTCGTTCCGGCTGAACGCGGTGGTGGCGGGGCTCGGGCTGGCGCTCACCGTCATCCCGGTCATCTTCACGGTCAGCGAGGACGCGCTCCAGGCGGTGCCGCGCGCCTACCGCGAGGCGTCGCTCGCGCTCGGCGCCACGCGGTGGGAGACGGCGTTCCGGGTGGTGCTGCCGGCGGCCGCCCCGGGCGTCCTCGCCGGCGTGGTCCTCGGCTTCGGCCGCTCCATCGGCGAGACCATGATCGTGCTCATGGCCTCCGGCAACGCGGCCATCACCTCCTGGAGCCTGGGGGACTCGGTGCGCACGCTCCCCGCCACCATCGCCGCGGAGATGGGCGAGGTGGTGTTCGGGGGTGCGCACTACTCGGTGCTGTTCTTCATCGGCGTGGAGCTGTTCCTGTTCACCTTCGTGCTGAACGCGCTCGCCGCCGGCTTCGTGAAGCGCCTCGTGCGCCGCATGTCCGGGGGCAAGGCGTGACCGTCCGCCGCCGCAAGGCCGTCGGGGGCGCGCTGGCGCTCCTCACCGGGGCCGCCGCCTTCCTGGTGGTGGCCATGCTGGGCGTCATCCTGTGGGACGTGGTCCGCGGCGGGGCCGCGCGCGTCTCCTGGGAGTTCCTCACCGCCGCGCCGCAGGAGGGGATGACCGGCGGCGGCATCTTCCCCGCCATCTACGGCACCGCGGTCATGACGCTGCTCATGACGGTCGCGGTCCTGCCGGTGGGCGTCGCGACGGCCATCTACCTGCACGAGTACGCGCCGCCCCGCTCGCGCCTGGCCGGCGCGGTGCGCGTGGCGGTCACCAACCTGGCCGGCGTCCCGTCCATCGTGTTCGGCCTGTTCGGCCTGGGCTTCTTCATCCAGTTCGTGGGCCGCGGCCTCGACCGCGCGCTCTCCGAGCCGGGCACGCTCCACTACGGGCAGCCCGCGCTGATCTGGGCCTCGCTCACGCTCGCCGTGCTCACGCTGCCGGTGGTGATCGTGTCCACCGAGGAGGCGCTCCGCGCCGTGCCGCGCGAGCTGCGCGACGCCAGCCTCGCGCTCGGCGCCACGCAGTCGCAGACGCTGGCGCGGGTGGTGCTGCCCGGCGCGCTGCCCGGCATCCTGACCGGCGCCATCCTGGCGGTGGCGCGCGGCGCGGGCGAGGTGGCGCCCATCCTGTTCACCGGCGTCGCCTACTTCCTGCCCGACCTGCCCGGCTCGCCGTTCTCGCAGTTCATGCACCTCGGCTACCACGTCTACGTGCTCGCGACGCAGTCGCCCGACGTGGAGGCGACGCGGCCCTTGCTGTACGCGACCGTGCTCGTCCTGCTCGCCCTCACCTTCGCGCTCAATCTGGTCGCGATCGCCATCCGCACCCGCACCCGCCGCCGCGCCGCGGCCGGCCACTGACATGATCCTGCCCGCCACCGCCCCCGCCGCCGCCCCGGTCCCCAAGATGGAGGCCCGCCGCCTCTCCGTGCGCTACGGGGAGAAGCTGGCGGTGAAGGACATCTCGCTCGCGCTGCCCGACCGGCAGGTGACCGCGCTCATCGGCCCGTCCGGCTGCGGCAAGTCCACCTTCCTGCGCTCGCTGAACCGCATGAACGATCTCATCCCCGGCGCGCGCGCCGAGGGCGAGATCCTGCTCGACGGCGAGAGCGTGTTCGACCGGCACATCGACGCGGTGGAGCTGCGCCGCCGGGTGGGCATGGTGTTCCAGAAGTCGAACCCGTTCCCGAAGTCGATCTTCGAGAACGTCGCCTACGGCCTGCGGGTGGGCGGCATGAAGGACCGCGCCGCGGTCGCCGAGCGGGTCGAGCGCTCGCTCGTGAACGCCGCGCTCTGGGACGAGGTCAAGGACCGGCTGGCCGAGAGCGCGCTCGGCCTCTCCGGCGGCCAGCAGCAGCGCCTCTGCATCGCCCGGGCGCTGGCGGTCGAGCCGGAGGTGCTGCTGATGGACGAGCCGGCCAGCGCGCTCGACCCCATCGCGACCGCGAAGATCGAGGACCTCATCCACCACCTGAAGGCCCGCTACACCATCGCGATCGTCACCCACAACATGCAGCAGGCGGCCCGCGTCTCCGACCAGACCGCGTTCTTCTACATGGGCGATCTCGTCGAGGTGGGGCCGACCGAGCAGATCTTCACCAACCCGCGCGAGCAGCGCACCGAGGACTACGTCACCGGCAAGTTCGGGTAGGCGGATCGGGTAAGCTCCGGGACGGGGACGCCATGGCGACGCACACCGACAAGTCGTACGAGGCCGAGCTCCGCAGCCTGCGGGACCGGCTGCTGGAGATGGGCGGGCTGGTCGAGCAGGCCATCGCGGCGAGCGTGCGCGCCATCGTGGAGCGGGACTCGCCGCTCGCCGAGCAGGTGAAGCTGCGCGACCGCGAGGTCAACCGGATGGAGGTGGACATCGACGGCGCCTGCCGCCGCATCCTGGCGCTGCGCCAGCCGGCCGCCTCCGACCTGCGCTTCATCACCACCGCGCTCAAGATCGTCACCGACCTCGAGCGGATGGGCGACCTCGCCGTGAACGTGGCCGAGCGCGCGCTCGACCTGAACCAGGCGCCGTCGCTCGTCCCGCTGCACGATCTCTCCAAGCTGGCGGACCTCTCCGAGGCGCAGCTCAAGCGCGCGCTCGACGCGTTCGTCACCCGCGACGTGGAGAAGGCGCAGGAGGTGATGCGCGGCGACGACCTGCTCGACGCGCTCTACCTCAAGATCTTCAACGACCTGCTGGCGCTCATGATGGAGGACGGCCGCAACATCCGGCGCGCCACCTCGCTCATGTTCGCGGCGAAGCACCTGGAGCGCTTCGGCGACCACGCCACCAACCTGGCCGAAATGGTCGTCTACATGGTCCGCGGGACCGACGTGCGCCACCCGCGCAGCCGCGCCGACCAGGACGCGCCGGCGACGCCGGAGTAGCGGGCGCCAGCTCGCGGTTCGACGGGCTCATCGCGAGCGGATCTCGGCGCTCATCCCGAGCGTAGCCGCGCCCTTGCCCGATCATCCTGAGCGTAGGCCGCGCCCTTGCCCGCTCGTCCCGAGCGTAGCGCGGCCTTCGGCCGCGCGGAGTCGAGGGACCGGAGTCGCGCCCCGGGCGCCCGCGGTCAGGCCACCAGCAGCCGCGAGGCCAGGCCGCCGAACACGCCCAGCACCGCGCCGGCCACCACGTCGAGCGGGTAGTGGGCGCCCAGGTACACGCGCGACAGGCCGATCCCCACCGCGAGGAGCAGCGCGACGGGCCCGAGGCCGGCCGGCTCGCCGGCGAACGCCACCGCCACGCCGAACGCGGCGGCGGTGTGGCCGGACGGGAACGAGAAGCGGTCCGGGTTCGCCGCCAGCGCCTCGAAGCCGGTGATGGACGCGTCCGGCCGGGCGCGCGTGAGGCTGCGCTTCAGCGCCTGCGAGAGCAGGGTGGCGATGCCGGTGGCCGCGCCGATGCGCAGGCCCAGGTGGGCACCCCGCTCGGTGGCGGTCCCGAGGCAGGCGAGGCCGATGGCCGTCCAGCTCTTCGCGTCGCCGAGGTGGGTGAGCGCCCGCGCCAGCGCGGTGCGCCGCGGCCGCCGGAAGCGCTGCAACGACACGAGCAGCGCCTCGTCGAGCGAGAGGATCCGCTGCAGCCGGCCGACGCGCACCACCACGGTGCCGGCGCCCGCGTCCACCTCGACCTCGGCGAGCTGGTCTTCCCCTGGGATCCGGTCGTCGATCATCGCGTTGCAGGATGGCGCGCGCGCACCACGGACGCGCGGCCTCCCTGCAACATCTGCGTGACGTCCCCGCCGAGCAACTCCCCGTAGGCGGCGAACAGCTCACCCGCCAGGTAGCGCGTGCCGCGGGCGTCGCGCCGGCGCGCCATGCGCACCGGATCGTTCGCCGCGGGATCGGACGGGCGGCTGAGGTCCATGCGGATGCGCTCCACGCGGCCGCCTCGGTGCAGGATGGTCACCGCGTCGCCGTCCACCGCCTCCACCAGGCCGACGTGGGTGAAGCGGTCGCCGGCGCGGCCGTTCCGGTCGCGGTCGTAGGTGTCGTGGAAGAACACCAGGTCGCCCGGGCGCGGCCGCTCCACCGGGCGCGAGGCGCGGTACAGCGACTCGGAGCGCGAGCGCGCCGGCGCGAGCCGCGGCGTGAGCCCGGCCGCCCGCAGCGCCGCGAGCACGTAGCCCGAGCAGTCGAGCCGGGTGCGCGCGCCGACCCGGGCCCGCGCGGCGTCGAGCACCTGCTCGCGCAGCCGCTCCAGCGCCGGGTCGCGTGGCGCGTCCGCCACCTCGGCGTCGGCGGCGCCCTCCGGCGCGGGCGCCGAGGTCACCACCGGCGCGACGGTGGCGTCCGCGCCGCCGTCCATCGAGGCCTCCGGCGCGCGCGCGCCCGGCGCCGCGGCGGCGTCCGGGGCCGCCGGCGCGGCGAGGTCCGGCGCCGGCACCGGCCGCGTCGCGGCGCAGCCGGAGGCCAGGGCGGCGAGGCCCGCGATGGCGAGGGCGCGCAGCCTCACGCCGCCACCCGATCGCCGGGGCGCCGGTCGCCCGGGCCCGCGCCGAGGCGCGCGATGGCCCGGTCGTGCACGCGCGACAGGAGCACCTGCGCCGCCACCGCGCCGACCAGCGCCAGGAACATGTCCCACTGGGTGTCCCACGGATCCCCCTGCGTGCCGAGGAACGCGTCCGCGCCCTGGCCGAGCAGCACCGCCGCCAGCCACTCCACCAGCTCGTAGACCGCGGAGATGGCGAGCGCGACGCAGGTGACGAGCGCCGCCAGCCAGCGCCCGGGCCGCAGCGGCGAGGTGCGCAGGAGCAGCTCGCGCGCGGCCAGCGCGGGCACGAAGCCCTGCATGAAGTGGCCGAGGCGGTCGTAGTGGTTCCGGGCCAGGCCGAGCGCGTCGCGCACCCAGAAGCCGGCCGGCACCTCGGCGTAGGTGTAGTGGCCGCCCACGCACAGCACCGCGGCGTGCAGCGCGACGAGCACGTAGAGGAGCGGGGTGAGCGGGAAGCGCCGCCGCGTCGCGATCAGCACCGGGACGACGAGGAGCACCGGCGCCACCTCCATGAGCCAGGTGCCGCGGTCCTTCGGGCCGACGCCGGACCAGGCCAGGACGGCGACGACGAGCGCGAGCAGCGCGGCGGGGAGGCGATCCGTCATGGGGCGACAGCTCCTGCGGCGTGAAGCCCCGGACCATACCCGAAACCCCGCCCGCCGGCGCGGGGTCGCCCGCAGGGGGCCGCACGCGGAGCGCCTGTGGTCATGCCGCGGTGGCGAGCCCCCAGCGGCGCCGCACGCGCACCTCCAGCAGCCGGAACAGCACCTGGTCCACCAGCACGCCGAGGAACACGATGACGGCGATGACGCCGAGCAGCTGCGCCGCGTCGGCGCGCGTGCGTCCCGTCGCGAGGAGCTGGCCCAGCCCGCCCGCCGGGAACAGCAGCTCGCCCGCCATGAGCGCGCGCCACGCGAAGCTCCAGCCCAGCTTCAGCCCGGTGAGGATGCCGGGGAGCGCCGACGGCAGGAGCACGCCCAGGTGGAAGCGCGCGCCGCGGATGCCGAGCGTGCCGGCGGCGCGGAGCAGCCCCGGGTCCACGCCCGACACCGCGTCCTCGGTCGCGATGGCCACCGCGAGCAGCGATCCGGCCAGCACCACGAACACGATCGCCGCCTCGGAGAGCCCGAACCAGAGCGCCGCCAGCGGGAGCCAGCACACCGACGGCAGCGCCTGCAGGCCGATGGTGGCGGGCCGGAGCACCGAGCGCACCAGCGGGCTCCGCGCGAGCGCCACGCCGAGCGGCACGCCCAGGAGCACCGACAGGCCGTACCCCTGCGCCAGCCGCAGGAGCGACCGCGCCACCGCGGCGCCGAGCCGGCCGTCCGCGGCCAGGCCCGCGAGCCGGCCGCCCACCGCGAACGGTCCGGGGAGGAGCGCGTGCGGCCAGGGGCCGTACCTAGCCGCGAGCTCCCAGATCAGCAGCGCGCCCAGGATGAACACCGCCGCCCGGAGCCGCTCGTGCATCGCGTTCCTCCTCCGCCCGCGCCGTGCGGCGCCCCGACTCCTCGGCGCGCCGCAGCTCCTCGCGGATGCGCCGCGACAGCTCCACTGCCGGGTCGTCCGGGTCGCGCGGCCGCGGCAGCCGGACCTCCAGGTCCTCCAGCACGCGCCCCGGGCGCGCCGCCATCACCACCACGCGATCGCCCAGCACCAGCGCCTCGCGCACGTCGTGGGTGACGAAGACCACCGTCTTGCGATCGCGCATCCAGATGCGCTGCAGGTGCTGCTGCATCTGGCCGCGGGTCTGGGCGTCGAGCGCCGCGAACGGCTCGTCCATGAGCAGCACCGCCGGGTCGAGCGCCAGCGCGCGCGCGAGCTGCACGCGCATGCGCATGCCGCCGGACAGCTCGTGCGGGAGCGCGTCCTCGAAGCCCCCGAGCCCCACCATCGCCACGAACGCCTGGGCGCGCCGGGCCGCCTCGCCGCGGCGGATCCCGGTCGCCCGCAGCGCGAAGACCAGGTTCTGCCGCACCGTCAGCCACGGGAACAGCGCCGGCTCCTGGAACACCAGCAGGCGCTCCGGGCCCGGCCCCTTCACCTCGACGCCGTCGATGGAGATGCGCCCGCCGCTCGGCGCGAGGTGCCCGGCGAGCGCGTAGAGCAGGGTGGTCTTGCCGCAGCCGGACGGGCCGAGCAGGCACACGAACTCGCCCGCGTGCACCGCGATGTTCACGTCCTGGAGCGCGACGACCTCGTTCGGGAAGCGGTGCCCCACCCGCGCGACGTCGATCTTGGGCCGGCCCGGGCGGGCGCGGCTCGGCACGAGCAGGCCGCCGCCGTCGTCGGCGCGCGGGCGCCGGATCAGCCGGGCGGCGAGCTCCCTCCACATGCGGCCACACGATGGAGCCCCGTGCGCGCAGCGGCCTGCCCGCCCGGCCGCCGCTCCTCGCGGGGGCCTCAGGCGCGCCAGCGCAGCAGGCGGCAGCGGATTCCGCCGTTCTCCACGGGCACGGACCCGGACGGCGGGCGGGGGAGCAGCCGCTCGAGCCCGCGGTCCGGCCCGAGCACCGCGACCTCCCATCCGGCGAGCCGCGCCATGAGCGTGCCCAGCGCGCGCCAGGCGCCGGCCGCGTCCTCGTCGAGGCGCACGCCGTAGGGCGGGTTCACGGCGCACAGCCCCGGGCCGGGCGGCGGGATCACCTTCGCCGCGTCCTCGCGCGCGAACGCGATCGCGTCCGCCACGCCCGCCGCGGCCGCGTTCTTCTGCGCGAGCCGGAGCGCGCCGGCGTTCCGGTCGGAGGCGTGGATGGGCACGGTCACCGGGCGGGCGCGCGCCTCGAGGTGCGCGCGCAGCCGGGCGGTGCGGGCCGGGTCGTGGCCGGGGAGGCGCTCGAACACGAAGGTCCGGCCCAGGCCCGGCGCACGGCCGGCGGCGATGAGCGCGGCCTCGATGGCGAGCGTGCCCGAGCCGCACATCGGATCGAGGAAGGGCCGGTCGCCGGTCCACCCGCAGGCGAGCAGGATGCCGGCGGCGAGCGACTCACGGAGCGGCGCCGCGCCCACCCGCGCCCGCCAACCGCGCCGGAACAGCGGCGCGCCGGCCGCGTCCACGCTCACCGTGGCGTGCCCGCCCTTGGCGCGCACCAGCAGCTCGAGCCCGCCCGCCCGCGCCGCCGCGGCGCGCTTCGCCGCGGGCAGCTCGGCGGCGGGGCCCTCCCACAGCCGGAGGAGCGCGGTGTCGGCGGTGCGCGCGCCCAGGCACGCGAGCGCGGCGGCGTCCTCGCCCCGCGCCTCGGCGCCGCCCTGCGCCGGGCGCGCGTCGAGCCCCAGCGCGCGCAGCTCGGCGGCCAGCACCGGCTCGAGGCCCGGCGCGCAGGCGCAGAAGATCCGCTCGATGGCCGGCGCGGCCAAGGGCTAGCGCTCGAGCCGGAGCGTGACCTTCACCAGCGCGTCGGCGCGGCAGGCGACGCGGGTCGCGGCGCGGCGGCCGGCGGCCTCGGCCCGGATCTCGATCTCGCGACCCGGGGGACAGTCGAGGCCCGCGAGCACCGGCGCCTCGCCGCGCGCCACCCCGTCCACCAGCACGAGCGCGCCGGGCGGCACCGTCTCGACGGAGACTGCGAAGCCGGTGAACGGCGCCACGTCCTCGCCGGTCCGCTGGTCGTGCTCGGCCTGGAGCGGCGGGAGCGCGGTGAGCGGCGTGGACGGCGCGGCGGGGCGACCCCGGAGCGCGAACGCGACCAGCAGCGCGGCGGCGCCGAGGAACGCGACGGCGAGGGCCACCACGCGGAGGATCCCGGGGGCGTGGCGCAGCGGCGGGCGCTGCGGGGGCGGCGGCGGCGGGGCGCCGGGGCCGGACGGAGGCGGGCCCTGGAAGGCAGGCTGCGACATGCGGCCATTGTATCGGCGCCGGCCGCCAGGGTGGAGCCCTGCGCGCCTCGCCGCCCGGGCACGCCGGCCTTGCGCGCGCCGGGGCGGGCCAAGTAGGGTCCGCGGCCATGCGCCTCGGCGGGTTCGTCATCCACGGGAACAGCGCCGACACGCTCGACCGGTGCCTCGCCGGCATCGCCGCGGTGGCGGACGAGTGCGTGGCGGTGGACTCGCGCTCGACCGACGGCTCCGCCGACCTGGCGCGGGCGCGCGGCTTCCGGCGGGTGGAGCTCGCCTGGCGCGGGTACGGCGCCGCGCGGGCCGCCGCGGTGGAGGCGCTCGAGGCCTGCAGCCACGTCTTCTTCCTCGACTCCGACGAGTGGCTGGAGCCGGAGGCGATCGCGGCCATCCGCGCCTGGAAGGCGACCGGCGGCGGGAAGGCGCCCTATCACGGCGTGCTCCGGCGCGACTGGGCCGATCTCGACGGCCACCGCTTCCTGTTCCGCACCGAGCACCACGTCCGGCTGATCCGCCGCGAGGCCGCGCGCTGGGACCCGGGCATGATCGTGCACGAGTCGCTGCCGCCCGCACCCACCGTGCACCTGCCCATCCACGTCGAGCACCGCTTCGCGACCTCGGTCGAGGCGATGCGCAGCAAGGTGGATCGCTACGCGCTGCTGTGGGCGATCCGGTACCGGGCCGAGGGCGCGCGACGGAAGGCGCCCGCGGTGCAGAAGGCGGTGCACCTGGTGCGGCACGCGCTGTTCAAAGGCGCCGTCGCGCGCGGCGGCGCCGACGGCTGGCGGCTCGCCGAAGCGGTGGGGCACTACCACGGCCGGAAGTACGCGCTGCTGCGCGAGCTGGATCGCGGGGCGTATCCGGAGCTGGTCCAGGCCTATGCCGACGGGCGGCTCGAGGAGTTGTACAGGATGTTGCCGGGGTAGAGGCCCCGGGCCGCCGTAAGGATAAGGACCCCGACCCAGAGTAATTGGGCCGGGCGGCGAAGGACCCCGAGCGAGGACCCCAGGACCCCGACCCAGAGTAATTGGGCCGGGCGGCGAAGGACCCCGAGGACCCCGACCCAGAGTAATTTGTCAGAAGGACCCCGACCCAGAGTAATTGGGCCGGGCGCGGCGCTGTCGCGCCGGCTCGCCCGTTGATTCCCGTCGTTTTCGGAGGACCCCGACCCAGAGTAATTGGGCCGAGGACCCCGACCCAGAGTAATTGGCCCGGGCGCGGCGCTGTCGCGCCGGCTCGCCCGTTGATTCCCGTCGTTTTCGAACTGTAGCGCGTCCCGAACGTGGGCCAACGGCGGACGGATCGCGCGAATCTGGCCAGCGATGGGCGTGAGCCTTGCGCCCCGAACGTGATTCGGACGCACCGCGGCCCGCGGTGGAGAGCGCGCGAGTCCAGAGTCCCGGTGGTGGTCAGGACGGCGCGTGCTAAGGAGCCGCCGCGCACGCGACGTCGTGCCCGACGCGCATCCAATACGTTCCCGCCGGGAAGACGGCGTCGCGCATGCCGGCCTTCCAGGCGCGCAAGGCCGTTCGGTACTCGTTCAAGAACCCGAGCAGCCTTCCGAGCGCCTCGATGCGCTTCCACTTGTCCTTGCTGGCGACCCGCGGGCTCAGCCCGCGCCGCGGCTCGCCAGGCGAGGGCCGCGCGGTGGGCTTCTGCGCGAGCACCTTCCGCGCGCCCATGAAGCCGAGGCCCTTCTCGGATTGCGCCCGCCCTGCTTCACGCTCGCGCGCCTCGAGCGCCTCGACGAGCTGCTCGCGGAACTCCTCGGCGGCGGTGAAGCCAGGGGGCGGGACCAGCTCGAGCTCGACGGACTCCGGCATCGATCCGTTCTCGGCGAAGAAGTGCTTGGGCCGGCGAACGGCGATCTTGCCGGCACCGATACGAGCCGGCGCGGACCAGAGTCCCGGCCATTCCGAACCCGTGCGCACGAGCCCCGCCGCGACCGGATTTACGAGCACGTACGCCGCCTTGTCGAGGACGTCTGTTGGTGAAACGAGCCGCACGGCGCTGTAGGTGCTCGGCGCCCAGAACGCTTCCCAGCGGCCCAGCGACGCGTTCACGGCTCGAGCGACGAGTGCGTCGACGTACTGCTGGAAGGCGGGAAGCCGAGCGGCGGGGTCCGTCACGACGAGGTGGAGGTGATTCGAGAGGACGCAAAACGCGTGGACGAGGATCCCGTACCGTCGAGCCGCGACGGCCAGGACGTAGAGCACGATGCTGTTCGTGGACTCCGACGGCCGCAGCAGGAACTGCCGCTGTGCGCAACGCCGAGTGACGAGGTAGGTGGCGTGCGGAAGGATCTGGCGGGGAGAGGTCACCCTGGCGGGAAACGCAGGGACCATGCCTCCGGAGTTGCGCGAAGATCCTGGAGATCGCGCGAACCGATGGGCCGATTCACGGACTCGCCGGCCGAAACGCGTTACTCTGGGTCGGGGTTCTCTTACGGAGTTGCGCGAAGATCCTGGAGATCGCGCGAACCGATGGGCCGATTCACGGACTCGCCGGCCGAGACGCGTTACTCTCGGTCGGGGTTCTCCTCTCGGTCGGGGTTCTTCATGAGCGGGCGAGGTGTGCGTGAGTCCATTGCAGGCCCACAGGGCGTCGATGATTTTGTTCCTGGTCGGTGCGATCCTGCTATGGGCGGGGGCGACCTTGGCTCTTCGACCTGCTGAGACCATCGAATCGTTGCGGCGCGGGTTCGGTCGTCGGAGGGACCGACTCCACCCGTCGCTCAGAGCGCGGGAGGAAATCGCCAAACCATTGGTCAGAATCCAGGGGATCGGAATGGCCGCGCTCGGGTGTTGGGTCCTCATCCAAGGCGCGAAGCTGTATTTCGCCGCCAGCTGATCCACGAGGCCCCAAGGCCCGACCCAGAGTAATAGGCCGGCGCGTCATAGCGATCGCGGTCTGGTCACTGTTTCCGGTTGGATGCGAGCTACAGCGCATCCCGGATGTGGACGGCGCGGCGCGCGCGAGTTCTTGATCCCGCTGCTTGCTGATTCCAACGAGGCGGAACGAGGAGGTCGCGGCGGCGCGGTGGGTCAGGCTCTTCACCGACTGGATGCACGGCTACCCGCAGCCAGAGGATGACGATGCGGAGCTCACCTACGGGGCGACCGGCTGCGGCAAGTGCGCCGTGGGCCGAGTCCAGCGAGCGCCGTTCCGGCTCAAGGGCGAGCCACGCTGGGGGCGGCGCGGAATCTTCCAGCTGTTCTGGGTCTATAGCGAGTTCTTCGTGAGGCCGGAGGTCTGGAAGGAGGTCTTTCGGCCCCTCGGCGTCGAGGCTCGCCCGGTCCTGAACCGGAAGGGCACCCAGGAGTTACGGACCGTGGTCCAGCTCGTGGCGAACGAACAGGTCTCGGTCGCGACGGCCGACCTGCTGCACGCGATTTGCCCCGTGTGCGGCAAGCGCAAGTACCTCCCGCATCGGCGCGGACCGTTTGCTTCACTCCTGGCCGAACCGGGATCGCACTACGTGAAGACCACCCAGTGGTTCGGCGACGGGGGCGAGGCGTTCCAGGAGACCGTCATCTCGAACGCGCTGATGCGAGCGCTCGTTGCGCACGGCGCCCGCGGGGCAAAGGGTTGGCCCGTCGCGGACGCTGACATGAAGCGCGTCGATCCAGCTGTCAACGCGTTCGGCTGAACTTGATGAAGGCCCGCAATGGAACCGAAGCGCCACTTCCGCAAACGATGGCTCTGGGCCTCGCTCAACGTTGCGGGGATGGTGCTCTTCCTGAAGGTCGGCTCCGCCCTTTGGGCTCCGCCGGGAGAGGAAGGCATGCCCGGTGGACCGGGAGACGCCTTCTCCTTCTTCCTCGCCGCGGTTCCGATCCTGGTCGCCTTCCTGCTCCTCGATGTGGCTGCATTGGCGTGGATCCTCGTCAGGACGCCTCGCGCAGACCGATGGAGGGCGATGGCGCTGTGGTTCGCGGTCGCCGCACTGTGGTGCGGCGTGGTCGCCTTCGATCATCACAGGTCGGTCAGGGAGATCGACGCACGCTATGCCGTCCTGGGCGACAGGGCTCCCGAGGCTCGGTCTGCGGGAACGGTCTGCTGACGTCATCGAGCGGGGGTGCCATGAACAGCGTGTCCTGGGACGATCTGCACGACAGCTCGGTGCAACGAGTCGTCTTCCTAGGACGGCAGTCGGCCCCGACGCCAGACACGGACGTTCAGAGGAACTACTCGTGAAACGAGCAGCATCCAGCGTCGCGTCGTGGATCCTGGTCGGGCTCGCGATGACGGCAGTCTCGTGCGAGTGCGCCAAGCGCGATCACGAAAGCGATGGTCGCAGGGTGCTTCACACGCTCACCGACCCGACCGGGAAATGGGTCGCCGTCGTCGACGAGGTGGAGTACGCGAACGGTCTGCTGACCTCGGTCGCGGACCGGGTCCTGGTCATCGACGCTGCGTCGAAGGGGGCGGAGGGGACGATCGTGTTCTCGGAGGATGCGCTCCCCGACGTCGAGAAGCCGACCGTCGCGTGGGGGACTGGCCGCCTGCTGATCACGGTGTCCCGGGACGCGTACGTGCTCCATCGGGAAGCACGGGCTCATGGGTTCGAGGTCGAGGTCCGCCCTCGTTGACGGGGCCGACGCGGGCGGACCGCGACGCTAGGCCGCGCGGTCGGCGTCCGGCCCCGCGGCGCGCGCCGCCCGCTCACCGCGCCACGCCGCCCAGGTCCAGATCGCGCCGGACACCAGGATCGCCGCGGGCACGATGAGCACGGCGCGGCCGAGCGAGCTGTGGTCGGAGAGCACGCCGATGAGCGTGGGCGAGGGCAGGTCGCCGAACACGTGGATGGCGAGGATCGACAGCGCCGCCGCGGTGGCGCGCTCGGCGGGCGGGACCACGTTCATGAGCGCGGCGTTGATGGGGCCTGAGGACGCGAACAGCAGGAGCTGCGCGCCGATCAGCGCGGAGAGGTAGAGCCCGGGCCGCCAGGTGAGGAACACCATGAGTGATAGCGGGGCGGCGAGCAGCGTGGCGATGCCGGAGACCCACAGGTCCGCCTCGCGCCGGCGGCGGCGGAGCCAGTCGGCGAAGAAGCCGCCGGCGAAGGTGCCGGCGAACCCGGTCATCACCACCACCGCGCCGAACTGGACGGTGGCGATGGCGCGCGGCACGCCGCGCGAGCGCTCCAGGAACGCGGGCATCCAGAACGCCATCCCGCCGACGGCGAAGGTGTAGGCCGCGTAGCCGGCCACGGCGAGGACGTAGGGGCGGTTCGCGAGGAGGCGCCGGTAGGTGGCGGCGAGGCCGCGCTTGCCGAGCTCGAGCCAGGGGCGCTCGCTCGCGCCGCGCGGCGGATCGGGCAGCCGCAGGCACCAGTACGCGAGCAGCACGCCGGGCGCGCCGGAGATGACGAACGCGGTGCGCCAGCCGAAGCGGTGCTCCACGAGGCCGCCCACGATGTAGCCGAGCGCGGAGCCGATGGGGATGGCCGCGAAGAAGGTGGCGTAGGCGCGGCCGCGCCGGTCCTTGCCGAAGTAGTCGGCGAGCAGGCCCGGCGAGAGCGTGCCGTACGCGGCCTCGCCCACGCCGACCGCGGCGCGGGCGAGGAGCAGCGTGTAGAAGCCGCGCGCCGCGCCGGAGAGCATGGTGGCGCTGCTCCAGAGCAGGACGCCGAGCGCGACGAGCGGCGGGCGGGACCGGCGATCGCCCAGCGCGCCGAACACCGGGGAGGCGAGCGCGTAGACGATGGTGAAGCTCGTCATCAGCCAGCCGAGGCGCGTGTCGGTGAGCCACAGGTCCGCGCGCAGGCTCTCGACCAGCGCCGACACCACGAACCGATCGAGGTAGTTGAACAGGTTGATGAAGGTGAGGACGAGCAGCGCGCGGCCGCCGGGGCCGTGGAAGAGGCGGGCGGCGCCGGGCGTGGAGTGCACGGTGCGGCAGCGTACCCGCGGTCCGCCGCGCGGTCGAGCGCGGAGTGCCCTCCCGGACGGCGCGCATCCGGGGCGCGCGCGGCGGCGGCGGCGGCGCGCGCCGCGCCGGGTGAAGTCCGCGATCCGTCTCGCAAAACTCCCGGAGATCCGTTAAGAAGGCGCCGCTCCCATGATCAGCGTTCAGAACGTCACCAAGGCCTTCGGGCCCAAGAAGCTGTTCGAGGACGTGGACGTCTCGTTCTCGCCCGGCAACCGCTACGGCCTGACCGGCCCGAACGGCGCCGGGAAGACCACCTTCATGAAGATCATCGCCGGCGACGAGGACCCCGACACCGGCCAGGTGCTCCGGCCGAAGAAGCTCGGCATCCTCCGCCAGGATCACTTCAAGTACGAGGACAACCGCGTCCTCGACGTGGTGCTGATGGGGAACGAGGCGCTGTGGTCGGCGATGAGCGAGAAGGAGCAGCTGCTCGCCAAGCCCGAGATCAGCGACGAGGACGGCGTGCGCCTCGCCGAGCTGGAGGGCGTGATCGGCGAGGAGGACGGCTACTCCGCCGAGGCCGACGCGGCCGAGCTGCTGCAGGGCCTCGGCATCGAGGAGCCCTGGCACGACCAGCCCATGCGCGCGCTCGCCGGCGGCTACAAGCTGCGCGTGCTGCTCGCGCAGGCGCTGTTCGGGAAGCCGCAGGGGCTGCTGCTCGACGAGCCCACCAACCACCTCGACATCGAGTCGATCCGCTGGCTGGAGAAGTTCCTGCACGCGTACGAGGGCGTGCTCATCACCATCTCGCACGACCGCCACTTCCTGAACGCGATCTGCACGCACATCGCCGACATCGACTACGAGACCATCATCACGTACCCCGGCGGCTACGACGACATGGTCCGGCAGAAGGGCCAGGTCCGGTCGCGCGTCGAGTCGGAGAACGCCGAGAAGCGGAAGAAGATCGAGCAGCTCCGCGAGTTCGTGGCCCGGTTCCACGCCGGCACGCGCGCGTCGCAGGTGCAGAGCCGCATCCGCGCCATGCAGAAGCTGAAGCTCGAGGACATGAAGCGGTCGAACATCGCCGCGCCGTTCATCAAGTTCGAGCAGAAGGCGCCCTCCGGCAAGCAGACGCTGACGATCGAGGGCATCGAGAAGGCCTACGGCCCCGGCCTGCAGGTGGTCCAGCCGTTCAGCGCGCTCGTGACCCGCGGCGAGAAGATCGCCGTCGTCGGCAAGAACGGCGTCGGCAAGTCCACGCTGGTGAAGATGGTCGCCGGCGAGCTCGCCCCCGACCGCGGCCACGTGAAGTGGGGCCACCAGGCGCAGGTCGGCTACCTGCCGCAGGACCAGGCCGGCGTGATCCGCCCCGGCACCACCGCGTTCGGCTGGCTCCGCGAGATGGAGGACAAGCTCTCGAACGAGGAGATCTCCGGCCTGCTCGGGCGCATGCTGTTCTCCGGCGAGGAGCGGATGAAGCCGACCGCGACCCTGTCCGGCGGCGAGACCGTGCGCCTCCTGCTCGCGAAGCTGATGCTGTTCAAGGACAACGTGCTCGTGCTCGACGAGCCCACCAACCACCTCGACCTCCAGTCCATCGCCGCGCTGTCCGAGGGCCTGCAGCGCTACGAGGGGACGGTGATCGTGGTGACGCACGACCAGGAGCTGGTGCGCGAGGTGGCGAGCCGGATCTGGGTGATGCACAAGAACGAGCCCATTCTCGACTTCCCCGGCAACTTCGACGAACTGGTGGAGAAGCACCCCGAGCTGGTGACCGAGCACCACTAGGCGCCAGGTCCCGGCGAATCGCCGGACACGTCGCGAACCAACGCAGGGCCGGCGCAGATCGGAACGCGCCGGCCCTTGGTGTACCTACCCATCCTGGCGTCGCCGAACACCCGCCGAGCCGCCTCGAGGTTGTGGGCCGCGCAGAGCACGCGAAGGTTGTCCGCGGTGGAGGCCCCGCCCAGCGCCCGCGGCACGACGTGGTCGAGCTGGAGCGAATGCGTGGAGCCGCAGCACTCCCCGCTGGCGAGCCGCCACTGACAGCACCCACCGTCACGCTTCCAGACCTCGCGGCGGACATCGGCAGGGATGTGGCCCCGATCGCGGGAAGGCCGGATCGCCGCCTGCGGCCGATCCGTGTGCCCACTCTTGCGCTTCTCCGCCTTCGCCAGCAGCAGGTCCACCCCAGCTTCGAGAAGGGCGTCGTCGGAGAGGTCCGGCCGAAGATCCCGGAGCCGCTCCAGCTTGCGCGCGAAACGTCCACTTACCGTTACATGGAGCCGCTGACGGTCCGCCGTGAGCGGCGTGAGCTCCGCGGAGCGGAACGAGGACGTCGGAGCCGCGACGGGCACCGCAGGAACCGACGGTTCAACCGTCGAACCCACGGCTGCGACGGGGCCAGTCAGTTCAACAGTTGAACCAGAGGTCACAGCGAGGACAGTCGGTTCAGCAGTTGAACTCGCGGACCGACGGACCGCGGTGAGCACCGTCCGCACCGGCGGCGCCGGACGCGGCGCCAGCGCCGCGACCACCTCCGCCGCCTCGTGCCGCGACAGCCCGTAGAACCGCGGCAGCACCGCCTCCCAGTTCTCGGCCGTGACCACGCGCGCCACCTCGATGACGGTCGTGAAGCAGAGCCGCCCGTCCCGCAGCGGCTCGACGACGGCGGGGACCGCCTGGATCAGCTCCGCCGCCACCTTGCGGTACTGCGCCGAGCCCTTCGACAGCCGAAGCTCGCGGTGCAGGTAGTGGAAGAGCGAGGCGTACCCCAGCTCCGCCCACGCGCGCCGCACGTCGAAGTCCGCGAGCGCGACCAGGAACTCCGCGAGGGCGGCGTGCTCGCGGCGGAGGAGGGTGACGAGGCGATCCGAGAGTTCACGAGGAGTGTCCATGCCGACACTCTCTCACGCGTTTCCGGGGCCTCGCCGGACGCGCGCATTCGACTTCAGGCGCGAGATGGTCATGCGATCCCGTCAAGGCGGTCGCGCGTCACGAGCACGCGCCAGGCGCCAGATGGCGCGCTCACAGCGACCCTCCCGCGCGCCCCGCGGCGCCTGGGTCGCCGGACAGTGAAACCCCGTCAAGCGCGCCGAGCGTTCCCCTTGGGCTGCAAGCAGTCACTCAACGTGACCGCAGTCCCTGCGTCCCGCTCATGGTTCGACAGGCTCACCATGAGCGGAGGTCTTGGGGCTCACCATGAGCGGAGGTCGGTCATGGGGTTCACCATGAGCGGCAGGCTGCGGATCACCACGAGCGGAGACACCCGGCCGCGGCCAACGAACGCCAGCCCGCCTCCCTGCCAGGCCTCTCGCAAGCCGATCCCGCGCCGCCGCTCCCGGCCAGCCGGGCCCGCCCCGCCAGCCCGCTGCCCACCTCCAGCTCCTTCTCCGGCGCGGCCGCCTGCACCCCGCTCCCGGTTCGACAAGCTCACCGTGAGCGGCAAATCGCCACCCCGCTCCCGGTTCGACAAGCTCACCGTGAGCGGCAATCGCCACCCCGCTCCCGGTTCGACGAGCTCACCGTGAGCGGCAACCGCCCCCCGCTCCCGGTTCGACGAGCTCACCGCGAGCGGCAACCCCTACCTCCCCAACACCTTCGCGAGGACCTCCGGCCGATCCGTCACGATCCCATCCACCCCGAGCGCGAGCAGCTCCCGCATCTCGACAGGATCATCGACGGTCCACACGTGCACCGGGATCCCCAGCGCGTGGAAGTGCGCGATCACCGGCGGGCACACCACCTCGACCTCCCCCATCCGATGCGGCAGGTCCGCGACGTCGTAGCCGCCGGGGCACCCCTCCGCCGGCTGGCCCGACAGCGCCGCCAGCACGTGGCACGTCGCCGCCTGCTCCGGCAGGTACCGCGCGCAGCCCGGCAAGAGCGCCGCGAGCCGCTCCGCCTGCGCGTCGAAGAACGACCCCACGCAGACCCGGTCCTCCGCCCCCGCCGCCCGGATCTCCCGCGCCAGCGCCTCCGCCAGCGCGGCCTCGTCCGGCTTCGCGTCGATGTTGAGCCGCAGGCCCGGGTAGCGCGCCAGCACCTCCGCCAGCGTCGGCACCCGCACGCCCTTGCCGCGCAGCGGATGCGTCGCCCCGCCGTCCGGCGTGAAGCCGAACGCCGCGTCGAGCCGCCCCACCTCCTCCAGCGTGCGCGCCTCGATGGTCCCCGGCACGCCGGTGAGCCGCGCCGTGTCGTCGTCGTGGAACACCACCACCGCCGCGTCGGCGGTGCGGCGTACGTCGATCTCGAGCGCGTCCGCGCCGAGCGCCACCGCGCGGTCGAACGCGACGAGCGTGTTCTCCGGGGCGAGCGCGCTGCCGCCGCGGTGGGCCACCAGCCACGGGCCGGGGCGGGAGAGGTAGGCGCGCGCGGGCGCGCGGTCGGGCGAGGGCGGGGTGGGAGCGGTCACCCGCCGACCTTCGTCCGCCGGGCCGCGCCCGTCAACGCCTCGGGCGTGCCCCGAGGTTCCGCGCGCGGCGCCGCCGGGTTAGAACCTCGCCATGCGCAGGCAGGTGAAGGGCGAGGCGGTCCGTCGCGAGTTGCTCCCGGGCACGTCCCCGGGGCTGCTGAAGGAGCTGCACCTCCTCACCCGGCAGGGCGACCTCAACGCCGACAGCCTCCGGAAGCTGAAGCAGGTGAACCACCTCGCGAACCTGCTCGCCCCCGCGCTCGACGACGTGCTCGGGCGCTTCGGCGATCCGGTGGTGGTGGACTGCGGGGCCGGCAAGAGCTACCTCGGCTTCATCCTCTACGAGCTGTTCCTCGGGCCCGCCGGGAAGGGCCGGCTCCTCGCGCTCGAGTCGCGCCCCGACCTCGCGAAGGCCGGCGCCGAGCGCGCGAGGCGGCTCGGCTTCGACCGGCTCGAGTTCGTGGAGGCGCCCATCGACGCCGCTCCCGTGCCGGAGCGGGTGAACCTCGTCACCGCGCTGCACGCCTGCGACACCGCCACCGACGACGCGCTCGCGCTCGCCATCCGGCACGGCGCCGACCACGTGGCGGTGGTCCCCTGCTGCCAGGCGGAGGTGGCGCGGCAGCTCGACGAGGCGAAGGCGCCCTCGCCGCTGCTCGCGCCGCTGTTCGAGCACCCCTGGCACCGGCGCGAGTTCGGCTCGCACCTCACCAACGTGCTCCGCGCGCTCGCGCTCGAGGCGCACGGCTACCGGGTGACCGTCACCGAGCTCACCGGCTGGGAGCACTCGGTGAAGAACGAGCTCATCCTCGGCAAGAAGGTGCGCGCCGCGTCGCGCGAGGCGCAGGGGCGGCTCGACGCGCTCGTCGCGGCCACCGGCGTGCGCCCGAAGCTGCTGCGGACGCTCGCCGGGGCCGGGCCCGACGCCGGGGCCTGAGCTAGCGCCGGTTCCCGAACAGGCGCAGCAGCGACAGGAACAGGTTCACGAAGTCGAGGTAGAGCGAGAGCGCGCCGCTCACCGGCGCGGCCGCCGCGCCGCCGCCCGCGCGCGCGTAGGCGCGGAGCTTCTGCGTGTCGTACGCGGTGAGCCCGGTGAAGACCAGCACGCCCATGCACGACACCACCCACGAGACCATGTCGGAGCGGAAGAACAGGTTCGCGAGGCTCGCGATCACGATCCCGATGAGCCCCATGAACAGGAAGCTCCCCCAGCCGGTCAGGTCGCGCCGGGTGACGGTGCCGTAGACGCTCATCGCGGCGAACGTGCCGGCGGTGGTGAGGAACGCGATCCCCACCGACGCGCCGGTGTAGACGAGCAGCACCACCGAGAGCGTCGCGCCGTTCAGCGCCGAGTAGAGCAGGAACAGCCCGCCGGCGGCGGCGGCCGGGAGCCGGTTCACCGCCGCGGAGATCCAGATCACCAGCGCCAGCTCGGCGATGACGAGCCCGTAGAAGAGGATCCGGTTGCCCACGATGGCGAGGAGCAGCGACTCGGAGCTCGCCACCGCGGTCGCGACCAGGGCGGTGACGCCGAGGCCCAGCGTCATCCAGCGGTAGACGGCGGCCATGAAGCGGCGCTCGACGTCGGACGCGCCGCGGACGAGCACCTGCTCGCGGGCGGGGAAGCGGGAAGGCGAGTCGAAGGACATGGACGGATTGTAACCCGCGCGGGCGCGGAGCGCCGTGGGTAGCTGGTGCCCCGGCGCCGGGCGTGGTCTATACACCCCGGCCATGGCCGCCCCGTCGCCCCAGCCCGAGCCCGCGCGCCTCGCCCCATCCGCGAGCGCCGCGCCCCCGCCGCGCGAGGGCGGCTGGCCCGCCCTGCGCGCCGCCTGGGCCGCGGTGCTGCTCGCGCTCGCGCTCCGCCTGGCGAGCTACGCCGCCATGACCGCCGCGGCGGTCTGGAACGAGCTGCGCCCCGCGCCCGCCGCGCTGCCCGACCTCGTGCTCGCGCACGTCCCGTACGTCGAGTGGGTGGCGCGCGGGAACTACGTGCTGTGGCTCGGCATCTACCTGCCGGTCGCCGCCGCGCTGCTGTGGGTCTC
This sequence comes from Anaeromyxobacter sp. Red801, assembly GCF_049201065.2. Classification (NCBI taxonomy): domain Bacteria; kingdom Pseudomonadati; phylum Myxococcota; class Myxococcia; order Myxococcales; family Anaeromyxobacteraceae; genus Anaeromyxobacter; species Anaeromyxobacter sp. Red801. The sequence goes on from NZ_CM181236.1 coordinate 57,612, forward strand.
GCCGCGCACCTTCGTCCGCTACAACGTGGCCGGCGCGATCGTGTCGCTGCTCCGCGGCGCCACCCTCGCCATGACCGGCCTGGGCGCGCCCGACCCGGCGCGCGCCGGCCCCGGGATCTCGGGGCACGATCCCTGGGACGCGTACGTGCAGCTCCTCTCGCCGTGGCAGGTGTTCGCGAACGGCTCGATGCGCGCCTACCTGACGAAGGACCTGTTCTTCTCCGGCCACACCGCCACCACGTTCCTGCTCCTGCTGTACGTGTGGCGCTGGCCGCGCCTGCGCTGGCCCGCGCTCCTCGGCCACGTGCTGGTGGTCGCGTCGGTGTTCCTCGCGCACCTGCACTACACCATCGACGTGGCCGGCGCGTACGCGGTGACGCTGGCGGTGTTCGCGCTGCGCGAGGGCTGGCCGGCCCCGCGGGCGAGATGAGCGGCAGCTCGGGAACGGGAGCGGTCATGGTCGACCTTGCAGGCGAAGTCCTCATCCTGACCGGCCCGCCGGGCGCCGGGAAGACCACGACCGCCCGCGCCCTGGCCAGCCAGCCGGGGTCACCCAAGGTGCACCTCCACGCCGACGACTTCTGGCACTTCATCAAGCACGGCGCGCTCGCGCCCTACCTGCCCGAGGCCCACGCGCAGAACGAGGTGGTGATCGACGCCCTGGCGACGGTGGCCGAGCGCTATGCCAGGGGCGGGTACTTCGTCGTCCTCGACGGCATCGTCGGCCCGTGGTTCCTCCGGCCGTTCCAGGCGCTCTCGGTGCCGCTCCACTACGTCATGCTGCGCCCGGCGCTCGAGGTCGCGATCGAGCGTTGCCGGGAGCGCGGCGGCGATTCGCTGGCCGATCCCGAGGCCATCACGGCCCTCTACCGGCAGCTCTCCTCGATCGGCGAGCTCGAGCGGCACGTGCTCCGGACGGAAGGGCAAGGTCCCCGGGAGACGCTGGACGCGGTGATCGCCGCCGTGGGCAACGGCGCATTTCGCCTGGCGTGACGCCGTCACGTCCGGCGGGCGGTGCGCGAGGCGCGACCTGGCTCAGTCGCGGGCCAGCAGCTCCACCACGCCGGTGGTGATGGCCGGCAGGTAGGTGATGGCGAGCACGCCCGCGCTCATGATGAGCAGGAACGGGAACGCCTTCCGGTAGAGGTACGGCAGCGGCTTGCCGAAGCGGGAGGCGGAGAGGAACAGGTTGAGCCCCATCGGCGGGAACAGGAACCCGAGCTCCAGGTTCGCGAGGAACACCACGCCGAGGTGGATCGGCTCGATCCCGTAGGCGACGCCGAGCGGCGCGACCAGCGGCGCCAGCACCACGATGGCCGAGTAGATCTCGAGCACGCTGCCGAGCACCAGCAGCACCGCGTTCAGCATGAGCAGGAACAGCGCCGGCGAGTGCACGTGCGCCGTCATCCACTCCACCAGCCGCGTCGGGATCTCCGCGTCCACGAACCAGGAGGTGAGCCCGAGCGCGGTGCCGAGCAGGATCACCACGCTCCCCACCAGCGTGGACGCGTGGACCAGCACCCGCGGCAGGTCGCGGACCGGGCTGATGGAGCGGAACACCACCAGCTCGACCACCAGCGCGTAGGCGGCCGCGAGCGCGGCGGCCTCGACCACGGTGGCGAACCCGGACCCGACCGCCACCACGACGAGCGTGGGGAGCCCGAGGTCCCACTTCGCGTCCCACAGCGCCGCGAGCGCCTCGCGCGGGTGGAACGCCTGCCGCGGCGCGCGCGACCGGACGCCCACGATGACGCCGTACGCGGCGACCAGGACGATCATGAGCAGGCCCGGCACCAGCCCGCCGATGAACAGGTGGTCGATGGGCGCCTGCGCCACCACGCCGTAGAGGATCACCGGCAGCGACGGCGGGAACAGGAGGCCCAGCGACCCGGCCGCGGTGACCAGGCCGACCGAGAAGTCCTCCGGGTAGCCGTCCTCGAGCAGGGCCGGGAGCAGGAGCCCGCCGAGCGCGAGGATGGTGACGCCGGACGCGCCGGTGAAGGTGGTGAACAGCGCGCACACGAACGTCGCCATCACCGCGACGCCGCCCGGCATCCACCCGAACAGCCCCTTGTACGCGCGGACCAGCCGGCGCGCCGCGCCGCCCTCGGCGAGCACGTAGCCGGCCGCGGTGAGCAGCGGGATGGCGGGCAGCGTCGCCGACGAGACCAGGTTGAACGTGGCGGTGGGGACCGCGGCGATGGCGAGCGGGTCGCCCGCGTCGCGGAAGAACAGCACCATGGCGAGCCCCGCCATGGCCACGAACACCGGCGCGCCCAGCAGGAACGCGAGCAGCACCAGGATCGAGAGGATCCAGGTGAGCGCCGCGCCGGGCACGACGGACCCGAGCAGGAACGCGCCCGCCGCGACCAGCGCGGCGGCGGCGCGCAGCGCCCAGCAGCGCAGGGACTCGCACGGCGCGCCGGCCCGCCACGCGAAGCGGAGCGCCATGATCGCGAAGCCCACCGGCATCACCAGCTGGCTCCACGCGACCTTGATGCCCATCGCCACCTGGCCGAAGCCGGTCCACTCGACCTTGACCAGCTCGAGCGACGCCCAGGCGAGCAGCGCCGTCACCGCGGCGGAGACCGCCTGCCCGAGGAACCAGGCCGCGGTGCGCGGCCAGCCGACCGGGATCAGGTCGAGCGTCGAGAGGGCGAGGTGGCGGCCGCTCGCGGTGGCGAGCATCGCTCCCAGGAAGCCCACCCACAGGGTGATGTGCTGCGCGAGCACGGCCGAGCCGGGCAGCTCCCGGCCGAGGAGGCGCCGCGACACGGTGGAGGCGGCCGGCAGCAGGATCATCGTCACGAGCAGGAACGTGACGAGGCCGCGCTCGACGTGCGTTCCCTGCGCGTTCGGGTCGCCGTGGCTGGAGATGGTTGGGGCGGTCACGCGAAAGTCGATTGACCCCTCACGGAGGGGCATCTATGAGTACCCACGCTTATCACGATCCCTCCGCGGCCGGGCCATCCCGCGTGAACCGTACACACGTCGCCCTCATACTCGCGGTCACGCTGCCGCCGCTCGCCGGGTGCAAGAGCGCCGCGCTGTCCTTCGCCGCCGACGCCGTCGCGCAGAGCGGCGGGAGCTACGCCTCCGACGACGATCCGGAGCTGGTGCGCGACGCGGTGCCGTTCGGCCTGAAGACGATGGAGGGGCTCCTCACGGAGAACCCCGAGCACCTCGGGCTGCTCACCGCGCTCACCAGCAGCTTCACGCAGTACGGCTACGCGTTCGTGCAGGCCGACGCCGAGCAGGCCGACCTCGACGGCCGCCTCGACGCCGCCCGCGCCGGCCGCCTGCGCGCGAGGAAGCTCTTCCTGCGCGCCCGCGAGTACGGCCTGCGGGGGCTGGAGGTGCGGCACGAGAAGCTCTCCCGCCGGCTTCGGGAGGGGCGCGACGTGCCGCGCGCGCTGCGCCGCGCCGAGAAGGAGGACGTGCCGCTGCTGTACTGGACCGCCTCCGCCTGGACGCTCGCCATCGTGAACGGCAAGGGCGACATGCAGCTCGTCGCCGAGCTGCCGGTGGCGATCGCGATGATGGAGCGGGCGCTCGAGCTCGACGAGCGGTGGGGCGACGGCGCGATCCACGAGTTCTTCGTCTCCTACGACGCCACCCGCAGCGCCGCCCAGGGCGGCGGGGCGGAGCGGGCCAGGGCCCACCTCGACCGGGCGCTCGCCCTCTCGATGAACAAGAAGCTGGGCCCGCTCGTCTCCTGGGCGGAGGGCGTCCTCGTCCAGCGGCAGGACCGGGCCGAGTTCACGCGCGTCCTCGAGGAGGTCGTGCGCGCCGATCCGGACGCCGAGCCGAAGTACCGGCTCGCCAACATCCTGGCCCAGCGGCGCGCCCGCGCGCTGCTCGACCACGTCGACGATCTGTTCCTCTAGTCCCGGGAGTCCCACGTGAAGAAGCTCCTCCTCGCCGCGCTCCTCGCGGCGCTCGCCCCGGCCGCCCGCGCCCAGAACGTGGTCATCAAGCTCGGCACGCTCGCGCCGCAGGGGTCCACCTGGCACGAGATCCTGAAGGAGATGGCGCAGCGGTGGGAGCAGGCGTCCGGCGGGCAGGTCAAGCTCCGCATCTACGCCGGCGGCGCCCAGGGCAGCGAGGGCGACATGGTCCGCAAGATGGGGATCGGCCAGCTCCAGGGCGCCGCCATCTCCAACGTCGGCATGCACGACGTCATCCCCGAGCCGCAGGCGCTCTCGGTCCCGTTCCTGTTCGAGGACCAGGCGCAGATGGAGTGCGCGTTCGCGAAGGTGCGGCCGCAGCTCGAGGCGGCGCTGGAGAAGCGCGGCCTGATCGCGCTGCAGTGGAGCCGCATCGGCGCCATCCACCTGTTCTGCTCGTCGGCGCACCGCTCGCCGGCCGACATGGCGAACGCGAAGATCTGGGCCTGGGAGGGCGACCCGAAGAGCGTGGAGGCGTTCCGCGCGGCCGGGCTGAAGCCGGTGGTGCTCTCGTCCAACGACATCGTGCCCTCGCTGCAGACCGGCATGATCGACTGCATCCCGAACGTGCCGCTGTACGTCCTCACCGCCCGCCTGCACGAGAAGGCGAGTCACATGATGGACCTGCCCTGGAGCTGGATGATGGGCGCGACGCTGGTGCGCAAGGACGCCTGGGAGAAGATCCCGGCCGACACCCGCGCCAAGCTGCTCGCCATCGCCAAGGAGCTGGGCGAGAAGGTGGACGTCGAGGTGAAGCGGCTCAACACCGACGCGGTGGCGGCGATGCAGAAGCAGGGGCTCCAGGTGGAGAAGGGCGACCCGGCCGCCTGGCGCACGGCCATGGAGAAGACCTGGCCGGTGGTGCGCGGCGGGGTGGTGCCGGCCGCGTTCTTCGACGAGGTGAAGGGCGCGCGCGACGCCTGCAAGGCCGGCGGCGCGGCGAAGAAGAAGTAGTCACCGCCCGGCGGCGAACCGCGCCACCGCGCGGCGCGCCGCGGCGCACCCGAAGATGAGCGTGAGGTGCCCGCGCGGGAAGCTCGCCCGCGCGGCGCCCCAGCGCGCCGCCAGCGCGTCGGCGGCCGGCCGGAGCGCGATCCGATCCGCGTCGCCGGTCACCACCAGCACCCGCCGCGCGGTGGGCGGGCGCGCCTCCGGACGGAACGGCGCCAGCATCGCGGCGAGCTCCGCGGCGGGCGGCGGCGGCGCCCCGGCGCGGCGGGCCAGGCCCAGGTAGCGCCGCCCGATCCGCGTCCCCTGGAACACCGCGGCGAGGTCCGCCGGCGGCGCCACCAGCGCGGCGAAGTCGGCCGCCTCCGGCGCGGTGGCGGCGAGCCCGGCCGCGAGCGCGCCCAGCGACAGCCCGCAGACGCCGGCGGCGCCACCCTGCGCGCGCGCCAGCGCGAGCAGCACGCGGAGCTCGAGCACGAGCTGCTCCATCGCCGCCCTCAGGGCCGGGACGTCGGGCGTGACGAACCCCTCGCCGCTCCGCACGCCGGGGGCGGCGCGGTGCAGGTGGCGCGGCGGCACGAGCGTCCAGCACGCGAGCCCCTCGGCGGCGAGCGCGCGCTCCCAGGGCGCCACCAGCGCGAGGCGCGGGAGCTTCCAGGGGGGACGAGCACCACCGTGCCGCGGCGCGGACCCTCCGGCGGCCGCGCCACCGCCGACATCTCGCCGTCGCCCGGGCACGGCCGCGGCGAGGGGGCGCGCCACGGGCCGGACGCGCCCGGCGGCGGCGGCAGCGGCGGGAGCGGGCCGAAGCAGTCGAGCGGCGTGGCGTCCGCACCGCGGAACGGGACCGGGGCGCGCCGGCGCCGGTCCTCGCCCCACATCGCGAGCTCGTCCAGGGCGCCGTGGTAACGGAGCAGGGGCATGCGGAGACCATTATGCAGCCCGCGCCGGGCGGGGCCCGTTACATCCCGGCGGAGAGCGAGGAGCGGCATGGCGCGCTGGCGGCCGGACATCGCGGAGCGGGAGGCGACCCCGGAGGCGCTCTACCTCCGTCGGCGGGAGTTCCTGGCGCTCGGCGCCGCCGGCGCGGTGGGGCTGCTCCTGCCGCGCGGCGCGCGGGCCGGCGAGCCCACCGGCGCGGCGCTGCAGGTGGCGCGCAAGGTGGACCAGGCCGGCGGCGAGTCGCCCACGCCCTGGGACTCGGTCACCGGCTACAACAACTTCTACGAGCTCGGCACCTCCAAGGAGGATCCGTCGCGCAACGCGGGCTCGCTCCGCCCCCGCCCCTGGACCGTCACGATCGCCGGCGAGGTGAAGAAGCCGCAGACGCTCGACGTGGACGCGCTCGCCCGCATGTTCCCGCTGGAGGAGCGCGTCTACCGGATGCGCTGCGTGGAGGCGTGGTCGATGGTGATCCCGTGGGTCGGCTTCCCGCTCGCCGACCTGGTGCGCCGCCTCGAGCCGACCTCGCGCGCGAAGTACGTGGCGTTCCAGACGCTGCTCGATCGCGACCAGCTCCCCGGCCAGCGCCGCCCGGTGCTGCCGTGGCCGTACGTGGAGGCGCTCCGGATCGACGAGGCCACCCACCCGCTGACGCTGCTCGCGGTGGGGCTCTACGGCCGGGCGCTGCCGGGGCAGAACGGCGCGCCGCTTCGGCTGGTGGTGCCGTGGAAGTACGGGTTCAAGGGCGCGAAGTCGATCGTGCGGATCACGTTCCTCGCCGACCGGCCGCACACCACCTGGAACGACGCCGCGCCCGACGAGTACGGCTTCTACGCGAACGTGAACCCCGACGTGGACCACCCGCGCTGGAGCCAGGCGCGGGAGCGGCGCATCGGCGAGTTCTTCCGCCGCAAGACGCTGCCGTTCAACGGCTACGCCGCCGAGGTCGCGTCGCTCTACGCCGGCCTCGACCTGCGCAAGAACTACTGAGCCGCCGTGACGCGCGCCCGCATCCGCCTCCTGAAGGCGGCGACCTTCGCCGCCTTGCCTCCCGCTCGCCAGGATCGCCTGGGACGCGTTCACCGGCGGGCTGGGCGCGAACCCCATCGAGGCGGTGCTCAACCGGCTCGGCTTCTGGACGCTCACGCTGCTCACGCTCTCGCTCGTGCCCACGCCGGCGCACGATCTCCTCGGCCTCGCCTGGCCGGTGCGCGTGCGGCGCATGCTCGGCCTGTTCACGTTCGCCTACGCCACGCTGCACCTGTGCTGGTACGTGGGCGTGGACCAGTTCTTCGACCTGCACGTCCTCGCGAAGGACGTGCTGAAGCGCAAGTTCATGGCGGTGGGCTTCGTCGGGTGGCTGCTGCTCGTGCCGCTCGCGGTGACGTCCACCGACCGCTGGGTCCGGCGCCTCGGGTACGCGCGCTGGAAGCGGCTGCACCGCCTGGTCTACGCGGTGGCGGCGCTCGGGGTCGTGCACTTCGTGTGGCGCGTGAAGGCGGACGCGCTGCGCCCGTACGTGTTCGCCGCCATCCTGGCGGCGCTGCTCGGGGCGCGCGCGGCGGCTCGCCTGCGCGCGCAGGTCAGCAGAGCCGGTGCACCGCGTCCACGAAGCTCGCCAGGTCGAACGGCTTCGGGAGGAATCCCTCGGCGCCCAGCCCCGCGACGGCGCGGCTGTCGCCGCCGTGGCCCGCCGAGAGCACGAGCACGGGGATGGCGGAGAGGCGCGGGTCATCGCGCTGGACCGACCGGAACGCCCAGCCGTCCATGACCGGCATCATCAGATCGAGCACGATGAGGTTGGGCGGCTGGTCGACCGCGGCGAGCCGGTCCAGCGCCTCTGCGCCGTTGGCGGCACAGCTGACGGCGTAACCCTCCTCCTGCAGGAGCTCGGCGATCGTCTCCCGGATGGCGACGTCGTCTTCGACGACGAGGATGCGAGCGGGGGAAGCCATGCTGGCTCGTACTCTGAGCATGGCTGCCCGGAGAGGGAACCCCCTGAACGCTCGCCCGTGCACCGGACGTTGCGTCCCGGCGGGGCCCGCACGAAGGGGTGCTCGGCGGGCGGCGGCCGTACCCCGCGTCCGCCCCCGCGGCGTCCGCGCGAGATTCCGGGGCCGTGGTCCGGCGCAGCGTTGACACCCGCTGTAAGCGGGCGATAAACGCAGCGAACGCCATGCCAAACGAGAACGAGCCATCCACCGCAGCGGGTGCCGTCTACGGCAGGGCGTCGCCGCCGAAGATCGGGCTGCCCGAGCGCGGCGTGGTGATCGGGCTGCGTTGGAGCGGCATCGAGGGCGCCGGCAACCAGATCCTCGCCGCCAAGATCGAGTGCGAGCCGGAGCGCGCCCGCCTGACGCGCCTGTGGCGCCCGTTCACCGACGCGCCGGGCCGCCGCGACGTGCAGGCGCGCTTCGCCGCCTGGCTGGCGGAGGAGGCGCGCTGGGCGGAGGGTCGGCTGGCGCTCGGCGTGGACTTCGCGCTGTCGCTCTCCGAGACCCACCTGCGGCAGCTGGGGCTGCTGCGGCAGGCCATCCGCGGCCCGGCGGTGCTGGGCCGCAACCTCGAGGAGCGCTTCCTCGGGCAGGGCGGCGACTTCTCCGAGGGCGCGGCGCGGCTGCGCGCCGAGCTCGGGAAGGACCGCCCGCGCTTCACCGACTGCTACCGCGCCGAGCCGGCCACGCCCACCAGCGCGCGCGCGTTCCGGCAGACCTTCTTCGGCCTGTGCACCATGGCCCGCGCCACCGCCGCCTTCCTGCCCTGGGATCCGCCGGCGGCCGGCAAGCCGCTCGTGGTCGAGGTGCGCCCCGGGCACGTGGCGCGCGCGATGTGCGGGGTGTGCACCTACCGCGACGACGAGCGCGACGGGGTCGCGCGCTCGTCCACCCGCGCCAAGATCCTCCGGACGCTGCGCCACGCCGCCAAGCTCGAGTTCGAGATGGAGCAGGCGGCGCAGATCGTCGAGGACGGCGACGGCGAGCACCTCGACGCGGTGCTCTCCGCCACCGGCGCGGCGGCCGCCTGGCACGGCGGGTTCACGGGCGTGCCCGCGAACGTCCCGCGGTGCGAGGGCTGGATCCACTCGATCCGCGAGGAGCCCTGGCGCGAGGGGTAGCAGGCGGACGTACGCCTGCGCACCCGGCCCAGTTGGCGCGCGGCCGCCCCGCCGGATAGGCTCGGCTCCCCGTGCCGCGCGCCCCGAACACCGTCACCGCCCTCGAGGCGGTGCTCCGCGAGGTCGCGGCGTTCCGCCCGCGAGGGTTCGGCCCGCCCATCCATGGCCCGCCGGTCCCGAGCCGCATCTTCCTCATCGGCCAGGCGCCCGGGCCGCACGAGGCGCGCTTCGGCCGCCCGTTCGCGTGGACCGCGGGCAAGACGCTGTTCCGCTGGCTGGAGCGCGCCACCGGCGCCGCCGAGGAGCAGGTCCGCGAGCGCGTCTACATCTCCGCCGTGGTGCGATGCTTCCCCGGGAAGGCGCCGGGCGGCGGCGACCGCGTGCCCACGCCCGACGAGTGCGCGCTCTGGCGGGGCTTCGTCCGGCGCGAGGTGGAGATCCTCCGGCCGCGGCTGGTGATCCCGGTGGGGCGCCTCGCCATCCAGGAGGTGCTCGGCCACACGGAGCCCATCGCGGCCGTGGTCGGGCGCACGCTCCGTGCGTATTTCCACGGCGTGAAGACCGACGTGATCCCGCTGCCGCACCCGTCGGGTGCCTCGACCTGGTTCAAGATGGAGCCGGGCCGGACGCTGCTCGACGAGGCGCTGATGCTCATCGCCGACCACCCCGAGGTCCAGCGCACCTTCCGCCGGAGGCGCACCGCGTGAGCGGTCGCGCGCTCCGCGCGGCGGCGGTGGCGCTCTGCGCCGCGGCCGCCTGCGCGCACGGCCCCGCGCGCGAGGCCGGCGGTCCCGGGCGCGCCGAGCCCGCCCCGTCCCGCGCCGCCGAGGCGCCCGCGCGCCCCGGCGAGCAGGTCGGCCTGGCGAGCTACTACGGCAAGCGGCACCACGGGCGGCGGACCGCCAGCGGCAGCCGCTTCGACATGCACGCCATGACCTGCGCGCACCGGACCGCGCCGTTCGGCACCCGGCTCAAGGTGACGTCGCTCGAGTCGGGCAAGAGCGTGGTGGTGAAGGTCACCGACCGCGGCCCGTTCGCCGGCGGGCGGGTGGTGGACCTGTCCTACGCGGCGGCCCGCAAGCTGGGCATGGTCGAGGACGGCGTGGTGCGCGTCCGGGTCGAGCCGGTGGACGGCGACTAGCGGCCGCGCTCCGCGGCGGCCCGGATGTCGGCGATGGCCTTGCGGTAGTCCGGCGCGCCGAACACGGCCGTGCCGGCGACGAGCACGTTCGCGCCCGCGGCCGCGACCTTGGCGGCGGTCTCCGGCTTCACGCCGCCGTCCACCTCGATCTCCAGCGCCTGGCCGCGCGCGTCGGCCATGGCGCGCAGGCGGCGGACCTTCTCGGTGCAGGCCTCGATGTACCTCTGCCCGCCGAAGCCCGGGTTGACCGTCATGACGAGCACCATCTCGCAGTCGCCGAGCACGTACTCGAGGACGGAGAGATCGGTGGACGGGTTGAGCGCCACCGCCGGCCGCGCGCCCGCGGCGCGGATGGCCTGCAGCGTGCGGTGGAGGTGCGGCGAGGCCTCGGCGTGCACCGAGACGAGGTCTGCGCCGGCCTTCGCGAACGCCTCCACGTACTTCTCCGGCTCGACGATCATGAGGTGCGCGTCCACCGGGAGCTTCGTCACCTTGCGCACCGCCTCCACCACGAGCGGGCCGATGGTGATGTTCGGCACGAACCGGCCGTCCATCACGTCCACGTGGATCACGTCGGCGCCGGCGGCCTCGACGGCGCGGACCTCGTCGGCGAGCCGGCCGAAGTCGGCGGAGAGGATCGACGGGGCGATGCGGATGGGCAGGGGCATGGAGGGATCCTAGTCGGTGGAGGGCGCGTCCCGCACCAGCCGCGCGGCGTAGAAGCCGTCGGTCCCGTGGCGGCTGGGGAGGGTGAGGAGATCGCCCCGCGCGTCGAGGACGTCGGCCGGGAAGCCGGCGGGCGGCGGGGCCCGGCGGAAGCCCTCGGCGAGGAGCGCCTCGACCACCTCCGGCCCCTCGGCGCGGGAGAGCGAGCAGATGGAGTAGGTGACCGGCGCGCCCGGCCGGGCGTAGCGCGCCGCGTTCCGGGCGATCTGGCGCTGGAGCGCGGCCATGCGCGGCAGGTCGCCGGGCGCGCGGCGGAGCTTCAGCTCGGGGTGGCGCCGGAGCGTGCCGAGGCCGGCGCAGGGCGCGTCCACCAGCACCGCGTCGAAGCTCCCGGGCTCGAGCCCGGGGATGGGCTTCGCCGCGTCGGCGCAGACCACCCGGACCGCCGCGAGCCCGCGGCGGGCGGCCTCGCGCGCCAGCTCGTCGGCCTTGCGCGGGTGGAGCTCGATCGCCACCACCTCGGCGCCGGGCCCGAGCAGCTCGGCCAGGTGGAACGCCTTGCCGCCCGGCGCGGCGCAGGCGTCGAGGACGCGCGCCGGCCGGCCGGCCAGGTCGCCCGCCGCGAGGAGCGTCACGAGCTGCGCGGCCTCGTCCTGCACCTGGAACGGCACGTCCCCGGCCGCGCGCGCCAGCTCGGCCACCGACGCGCCGGCGAGCACCACGCCGCCCGGCGCGCGGGGCGCGGGCGCGGCGGTGAGCCCGGCGGCGCGGGCCCGCCCCAGCAGCGCCTCGCGATCCGGCGTGCGCACGCACAGCGGGGCCGGCGCGTTCATGGCCCGGGCGAGCGCGAGCGCCTCGCCGGCGCCGAGCCAGGCCACCCACTCCTCGGCCACCCAGCGCGGGAGCGCCTCCGCCGCGGCGACGTGGCCGGCCGGATCGGCGTCGAGCGCCGGCGGGTCCGGGAAGCGCGGCGCGCGCGAGAGCGCCCGGAGCACCGCGTTCACGTACCCGGCGGCGCGGCCGTGATCCACCGCCTTCGCGAGCGCCACCGTCTCGCCCACCGCGGCGTGCGCGGGCGTGCCGAGCACGAGCAGCTGGTAGGCGCCGAGCCGCAGCGCCACGCGCGCGGCCGGGTCCAGCTCGGCGAGCGGGCGGCGGGAGTGCGGCGCCAGCGCGGCGTCGAGCGCGAGGGCCCGGCGCAGCGTGCCGTACACCAGCTCGGTGGCGAGCCCCGCCTCGCGGGGATCGAGCGCGCCGGCCGCGCCCAGCGCGGCGTCGAGCGCGCGCGAGGCGTACGCGCCGCCCTCCTCGACGCGCCGGAGCACCTCGAAGGCGATGCCGCGCGCGCCCGCGGCCGGGAGGGTGGTACGGCCGGCCATCAGGTGCCCAGCCGGAAGCGCTTCTTGCGCAGGCCGTTGGCGAGGTCGAGCGCCGACTGCGCCGGCCGCCCCTCGAGCTGCACCCGCGTCACGAGCAGCGCGGTCCCGCCGCCGCACGCGACCGCCAGCCCGCGCCCGGGGACCACCTCCGCCTCGCCGGGCTCGCCCGCGGGCGCCTCCGCGTCCGCGCCGGGCCGCGCCTCCAGCACCTTCAGCGTTCGGCCCTCGAGCGTGGTGAACGCGCCGGGCCAGGGCGTGAAGCCGCGCAGCCGGTCGGCGACGCGGCGCGCCGGGCCCGCCCAGTCGATGCGCCCGTCCTCCTTCTCCAGGATGCGCGCGAGCGTGGCCTGCGCCGGATCCTGGCGCACCGGCACGAGCGCGCCGGCCTCGAGCAGGCGGAGCGCCTCGACGAGCGCCTCGCCGCCCAGCGCCGCCAGCCTGGGCGCGAGCGTCTCGGAGGTGTCGTCCTCGCGGAGCTCGAGCGCGCGCTGCAGCAGGATGTCCCCGGTGTCGAGCCCCTCGTCCATCTGCATGATGGTGACGCCGGTCTCCCGCTCGCCCTCGGCCACCGACCACTGGATGGGCGCGGCGCCGCGCCAGCGCGGGAGCAGCGAGCCGTGGACGTTGATGGCGCCGTGCGGGGCCAGCGTGAGCAGGTCCTTGCCCAGGATCCGGCCGTAGGCGGCGACCACCAGCGCGTCGGGCTCGAGCGCGCGCAGCGCGGCGGCGAGCGTCCCGTCCCGGACCTTCTCCGGCTGGAGCACCGGGACGCCGTGCGCGCGGGCCCAGACCTTGGTGGCCGGCTCGCGGAGCGCCTGGCCTCGGCCGGCCGGGCGGTCGGGCTGCGCCACCACGGCCACGAGCGCGTGGCCGGCGCGGTCCAGCGCGTCGAGCGCGGCGACCGCGAAGGCGGGGGTGCCGAGGAAGGCGATGCGCATGGCGGCCCCTGTATACGCGGGCGGGGGCGGGAGATCGAGCGCCAACCGGACGCGGCCGGCGCCGCCGTCACTCCACCGCGACCAGCACCATGTCGCAGAGGTGCGTCCCGGTCTCGAAGCGCGGGATGGCCGCCCCGAGCGCCACCGCGGCGGGGCCGGAGCGGGCCTCGGCGAGCGCCCGCGCCAGGTCGATCCCGCGCCGCGCGGCCTCGCCCGCGCTCTCGCCGTCCACCACCGCCCCGGCCTGCTCGGTGGGCCCGTCGCGCCCGTCCGAGCCGGCCGCGAGCAGCGCCGCCGGGAGGCCGTCCAGGCCGGCGGCGGCGAGCAGCGCCAGGTGCTGCGCCCGCCCGCCCTCGGGCGCCGCCGCGGCGGCGGGGACGCGGATGGTGGGCTCGCCGCCCAGCGCGAGCAGCCGGGGCCCGCGCGCGCCCGGCCGGCCCGCCCGCTCCCGGGCCCAGAGCGCCAGCCGCGCCGCCACCGCCACCACGTCGCCGGTGAGCGGGACGGGATCGACGGCCGCCTCCATCCCCATCCCGCGCGCCACCTCCGCCGCGGCGCGCGCCAGGTCCACCGGGCCCGCCAGCAGCCGGTGGTGCACGCCGGCGAGGCGCGGGTCGCCCGGCTTCGGCGTCTCCGGCAGCTCGCCGCGCGCCCCCGCCTCGAGCCGCGCCCGCACCGGCCCGGCCAGCGCCGCGCCCGCGCCGTGCACCGCCGCGAGCGCCTCGCCGAACGTGCTCGGATCCGGCGCGAGCGGGCCGGACGCGATCACCGAGAGGTCGTCGCCGGGGACGTCGGAGAGCACCAGCACGCGGACCTCCGCGGGCGCGAGCCGCGCGCCGAGCTGGCCGCCCTTGAGGCGCGAGAGGTGCTTGCGCACCGCGTTCAGCGCCTGGATGGTGAGCCCGGCGCGCATGAGCGCGGCGATCGCGTCGGCCTTCTCCTCCGGCGCGAGCCCCTCCGCCGGCGCCACCGCCAGCGCGCTCCCGCCGCCGGAGAGCAGCACCAGCGCCGGCGCCCCGCCGCCCGCGGCGGCCCAGTCGAGGAGCGCCTGCCCCGCCTCGAGCGAGCCGGCGGTGGGCCGGGGGTGGCCGGCGGCGATGCAGCGGGCGCCCGGCGCGACCGGGGGCCGCGCGCCCTCGGGCAGCACGCAGAGCGGGTCGCGGGCGCGCCCGCGGAGCGCGGCGAGCGCCGCCTCCAGCATGGGCGCGGCGGCCTTCCCGAGCGCCGCCACCCGCACCGGGCCGGGCGGGAGCGGCTCGCGCGCCAGCGCCTCCTTCACCAGGCGCGCCGCGGCGACGCGCGCGAGGGTGGCGCGGTACACCGCCTCGCAGGCGGCCGCGAGCGGCCTGCGCGCGCTCACGCGCGGTGCCCTCCGGGCGGTCCGCCCTGCGCACACCTTGTCCCCGCCGCGCCGACATGGGGTGGCCGCCGCGCGTTGCGGGGGGTCGCTCGCGCGGTAGAATCGCCCGGCCCGATCGGCGTCCAGGCGGGCCCAGGCGGAAAGGGGAACGCACGATGTCCGAGGTCTCCCCCGCGAGCCCTTCCGGCGCGGGCCACGCGCGGCGCCACTTCCTGCTCGATCGCGGGTTCCAGCTGAAGTACGCGCTGACCATGGCCGCCGCCGGGCTGGTGGTGGCGGTCGCGTTCGGGCTCTGGCTGCACCAGGCCCACGCCCAGGCCACCGCGCTCCTGCCGCAGGACGCCGACACGCGCGCGCTCATCGCCCGCAGCGACCGCCTGCTGCTGGCCGCGTTCGCGGGCATCGCCCTGCTGCTCTCGGGCGCGCTCGGCCTGCTCGGCATCGTGATCACGCACCGCGTGGCCGGTCCGGTGTTCGTGATGGGCCATTACCTCTCCATCATGGCGCAGGGGCGGTTCCCGCGCATGCGGACCCTTCGGCGGGGGGACGAGCTGAAGGCGTTCTTCCGCACCTTCCTCGAGGCGGTGGACGCGATGAAGGCGCGCGAGGCGCGCCACGCCGCGGTGCTCGAGGCCGCGGTGGAGCGGATGCGCGCGGCCGAGGCCCACGCCCCCGAGCTCGCCCCCGCCATCGAGGCGCTCGCCGCCGCCGCCCGCGAGCGGCGCGCCGCGCTCGCGATCGACGATCCCGAGCCCACCCCCTTCGCCGTTCCGGCGCCCCGCCAGGGCGCCGCCGGCCGCTGAACCCCGTCCCCCGGAGCCGAGGAGCTGCCCATGATGACGCTGCGCCGCGCCGCCGCCCTGCTCGCCTGCCTGCTCGTCACCGCCTGCGGAAGCCCGAAGGACGCGGAGGGGTGGGCGAAGCGGGCCGCGAGCCGGAGCCGCACCGACGAGAAGCTCGAGGCGCTCGCGCAGGTGCGCAAGGCGCCCGGCGACCGCCGCGCCGCCGTGCCGTACCTCGTCGAGGTGCTGAAGCAGGCGCCGCGGGCCCGCGGCGAGGCGGCGGTGGCGCTCGGCGAGATCGGCGACCCGGCCGCGGTGAAGCCGCTGCTCGACGCGGTGGACCGCGCCGCGCAGGACCGCGACACGCGCGACGCGAACCGGCACATCGCCACCGCGCTCGGCGCGCTCCGGGCCCGGGAGGCGGTGCCGGCGCTCGTCGAGCTGACCGCCTCGCCGGACGGCTACACGCAGGTGGCGGCGGTGGACGCGCTCGGCGAGGTCGGCGATCCCGCCGCCATCGACACGCTGGTGCGCATCGCCACCTCGACCGAGGTCGAGCCGTTCACCGCCAAGCGCGCCATCCTGGCGCTGGGCCGGATCGGCGACGCGCGGGCCGGCCCGGTGGTGCTCCGGATGCTGTTCGAGGAGCGGCCGGGCGTGACGTTCTTCCCGGAGGCGGCGTTCGCCGCCGCGCAGATCGGCCGGCCCATGGCCGCGCCGCTCCTGGCGGTGCTGGAGGGCAAGGACGCGGCGCTGCAGGACTGGGCGCGCACGCGCGGCGTGGTGAGCGGCGCGCTGTACGCGAAGGCGGCGCAGGTGCTCGGCGAGGTCGGCGGACCGGACGCGGTGCCGGCCCTGGTCGCGCGGCTCTCCTACCGCGATCCGGACCCCCGCGTCGGCGTCTACGTGCGCGCCTTCGCGGCGGAGTCGCTCGGCCGGCTGCGCGCCCGCGAGGCGGTGAAGCCGCTCGCCGACCTCGTCGCCCGCGAGCCGGATCCGGACGCGCGCGATCGCTACTGCGAGGCGCTCGCCCGGATCGGCGACCCGGCCGCGCTGCCGGCGCTGCGCGCGGCCGCCGCGGCGGGGTCGTGGCGCGTCCGCGAGGCGCCGCTCGCGGCCCTCTCGCGGCTGGGCGGCGCGCCGGAGGCGTCGCTGGTGGACGAGGCCATCCGCGCCTGCGGGAGCGGCTGCCCGGCGCAGGAGGGCCAGGCGCTCGCCGGGATGAAGGCGCGCCTCGCCGCCGCGGCGGCCTGCCGGGACGCGGCCTGCTGGGCCGGCAAGCTCGCCGACCCCGACCCGGCGGTGCGGGACCGGGCCGCGCTGGAGGTGGGCCGCGCCGGCGGGGTCGCGCAGGCGCGCGCGCTCGCCGACGCCATCGCGCGGCCGGTGGACGGGGACGCGGCGCTCGCCGCGCGGCACGCGGCGGTGCTCGCGCTCGGCTGGATCGCGGCGCGCGAGCCGCTCGGCGGGGACGCCGCGCAGGTGGCCGCCGCGATCGACCGGACGGTCGCGCAGGATCGCGGCCGGACGCTCACCGCCGGCGTGAACGAGGACGCGCTGCGGCTGGCGCTCCGGCTGAAGCGGCCGGCGGCGAGGTAGGCCGCGGCCTCGCCATCCGCTCACCCCTCGACAGGCTCGGGGTGAGCGGAATTCCGAGGTCCGCTCCTGGTGAGCCCCGTCGGCTCCGCCCGCTCATCCACCCTTCGACTCCGGCGGGCCTACGGCCCGCCTACGCTCAGGGTGAGCGGATCGGTATCAGGCCGCGCGGAGTCGAGGGACAGGCCGCGCGGAGTCGAGGGACGCTCACGGTGAGCCGCCGAAGACCCGCTCATGGTGAGCCCCGTCGAACCATGAGCGGGGGCACGGTCAGACCGGCTCGCGCTTCCGGCCGCCGGCCTTGCCGGGCGCCTTCGCGGTCGCGGGCGCGGCGGCGCCTTCCGCGGCGCCAGGCTTCGCGCCGGGCGCGGGCGCGCCGTCGCCGCGGGGCGGGCGGTCCCAGGCGCTCGGCATCAGGTTGAAGGGCAGCAGCTTCGCGAGCAGGGGCAGCAGCAGCATGCCGCCCGGGGCCGCGAAGATGGCGAGGGCGGGCACCGCCTTGGCGAGGTCGATGAGCTGCGCCTTCACCTTGCGCTTCTCGGCCGCGCTGAGCGTCTTCCCTGCGGCGGCCTTGGCGAGCAGTCCGCCCAGCTCGCCGGTCTCGCGGATCTCGGTCGCCAGCGAGCCGAGGTTGTCGGTGACCGCGGTGGAGACGCGCTCGACGACGTGGTCCGCCACCGACTCCCACTCGTCGGCGAGCACCTGCCAGTCCACCGGGACGCCGCCCTCGTCGAACGCCTCGAACCAGACCTCGTGGTCGCAGTGCTGCGCCGCGGCCTCGATCTGCGCCGCGGCGGCCGCCTGCGCGTCGAGCCCTGCGGCCGCGGCGAACCGCTCGGTCCAGCGGCGCGGCCCGTCGCCGTCGAGGCGGACCCGGAGCTGCGCCAGCAGGAGCTGCTCGAGCAGGAACGGCCGCACCCGCTCCGGCGCGTCGGCGGCGATCTCCTCGGGGCCGCGGGGCGACGCCACCAGCCGGCGCGCGTCGCGCAGCTCGGCGCGGGAGAGGCCGAGGCGCGCGAGCTGGCGCACCCGCAGGCCGCGGGCGCGCTCGCCGTCGGAGCCGGCCGCGAGCAGCAGGCCGGAGAGCGCCTCGGCGAGCAGCACCGACTCCCGCGCGGCGTAGGCGCCGTGGCGGGCCAGCGCCTCGGGGACGAGCCGGCCGGCGCGGTGGAAGCCGAGCACCACGCGCGCGAGCCGCCGCCGCAGGATGGCGGTCGCGCCGGGGTGGAGCGGCAGCCCGGAGACGGGATCGCCGGCCGGGTAGGCGCGGGCCTGCAGCGCCTCGGCGGCGCCGCGGAGGGCGCGCTCCACGGCGCGGTCGGTGGACCCGCCCGGCTGCTCCGGCTCGACCTCGAGCGCGAGCGCGTCGAGGCCGAGCGCCGCCGCCAGGAACGCGGCGATCTCGGCGCGCTGGCGGGTGCGCAGGAACGGCTCGCCGCGCAGCAGCGCGAGGTCGAGCGCCAGCCCCACGTGCGTGCGGACCTCGTCGAGGAACGCGTCGTCGGCCGGCGGGGGATCGGCGCAGAGCCGCCGGCGGCGCAGCGAGCGGGCCACCAGCAGGCGTGCCGCCGGGAGCAGGTCGCCCCGCGCCTCCGCCGCCGCGCGCACGTCGGCCGGCAGCCGCGCGCGGGCGGCGTCGGGGTCGTGCTGCTCCAGCTCCTCCGCGAGGAGGTGCTCGAGCCAGCTCTTGTCGCTGAGGGCCTTCGCCACGTCGGTTCCGGAAGGGTGGGAGTGTAACCCGGTTGCCCCCTCGCCCGCTTGCCCACCCGGCGGATCCTCCGCCGTGCGGGCGGGCGGGGAGGCGCACGCAGGCGGAGGAGGGGCGGAGACGAAGCGGGCCGGCCTCTCTCGAGGCCGGCCCGGCCGGGCCGCGGTCGCGGCTCCCTCGCCCGTGGGGCGGGCGAGGGCGTTGCGGATCACTTCGCCTTGGCGCGGGGCTTCCGTTCCTCGGCCGGCTCCTCCGCCGGCGGGGAGGGGACGGCCACCGGGCCGCGGTGGATGCCGAAGCGCTCGAACAGGCGCGACTCGACCTGCTGGAGGATCTCGGGGTGCTCGCGGAAGAACGCCTTGGCCTGCTCGCGTCCCTGGCCGATGCGCTCGCCGCCGAAGCTGAACCAGGTGCCGCTCTTCTCGACGATGTTCTCGTTCGAGGCGAGGTCGAGCACGTCGCCCTCACGGCTGATGCCGTGGCCGTACATGATGTCGAACTCGACCTCCTTGAACGGCGGGGCGACCTTGTTCTTCACCACCTTCACGCGGGTGCGGTTGCCGATGACGGAGTCGCCGTCCTTGATGGCCCCGATGCGGCGGATGTCGAGCCGCTGCGACGCGTAGAACTTGAGCGCGTTGCCGCCGGTGGTGGTCTCCGGGTTCCCGAACATCACGCCGATCTTCATGCGGATCTGGTTGATGAAGATGACGATGGTCGAGGACTTGGAGATGGT
This sequence comes from Anaeromyxobacter sp. Red801, assembly GCF_049201065.2. Lineage (NCBI taxonomy): Bacteria > Pseudomonadati > Myxococcota > Myxococcia > Myxococcales > Anaeromyxobacteraceae > Anaeromyxobacter > Anaeromyxobacter sp. Red801. The sequence goes on from NZ_CM181236.1 coordinate 76,870, forward strand.
GCCGGTGAGCTTGCGGAGCGCCTGGCTCATGAGGCGAGCCTGCACGCCCATGTGCGCGTCGCCCATCTCGCCCTCGAGCTCGGCCTTGGGCACCAGGGCCGCCACCGAGTCCACCACCAGCACGTCGATGGCGCCGGAGCGGACCAGGGTCTCGACGATCTCGAGCGCCTGCTCGCCGGTGTCGGGCTGCGAGATGAGCAGGTCGTCGGTGCGGACGCCCAGCTTGCGGGCGTAGCCCACGTCGAGCGCGTGCTCGGCGTCCACGAACGCGGCGATGCCGCCGCGCCGCTGCGCCTCGGCGATGGCGTGCAGCGCGAGGGTGGTCTTGCCGGAGGACTCCGGCCCGTAGATCTCGATGATGCGGCCGCGCGGGAAGCCGCCCACGCCGAGCGCGATGTCCAGCGAGACCGCGCCGGTCGAGACCGCCTGGACGTCCTTCACCAGCGCGTCCTCGTTGCCGAGGCGCATGATCGAGCCCTTGCCGAACGCCTTCTCGATCGACGCGACGGCCAGCTCGATCGCCTTCTCCTTCTCCGGTCCCACGGGCATGTTTCGTCTCCTTGTAGGGCGCGCCGCGCCTGGCGCGGGGCTCGATCCGTTCGACCCCGCTCGCCGTGGCCTGTGTGAAGGGCGCTCCCGGCGACCTCTGCTGCGTGTCTTCCTTCCCCTACCAGCGCCCCCTGACACCGGGGCCGCCGGACCTGAACGCCCGGATACTGAACGGACGGTCGGGTGGAGTCAAGGAAACGTGCGGGAATCCGCGCCCATCCCGCGCGGGTCTCTGCCCGGCACCCCGCCCCTTGGGGCAGACTGCCCGGTCCATGCCCGTCGATCGACAGGACCTCGAGGCCCGCATCGCCGCCGCCCGCAGCGACGACACCGTCCGCGGGCTCGTCTTCAACGCGCTGTTCTCGGTGGTGCGGGAGGTCGCCGGCGAGGAGGCCGCGCGCGCCTGCGACCCGACCGGCAAGGCGAGCCGGGTCGAGTTCTTCAGCTACCCGGTCACCGACTTCCTGGCGCTCGCCGCGGCGGTCGCGGAGCGGATCGGCGGGCGGCTCGGCGGCGAGCAGCAGGCGTTCTTCCGGATCGGCCACCGCGCCGGCGGGATGGTGCTCGACTCGATGGTCGGCAAGACCATGCTGGCGCTCTCCGAGGCCGGCGGCGCGCGCCAGCTGCTCGCGAACGTGCCGAGCGCCTACAAGGGCGCGGTGAGCTACGGCGAGCGGCGGCTGGAGTGGACCGGCGAGCGCCGGGCCCGGGTCACGTTCCGCCGCGAGCTGCTCGCGCCGCCGTTCCACTGCGGCGTGTTCACCGCGGTGCTGGAGCGGGTCGGGGCGAAGGACATCCGCACGGAGGCGCGCCAGACCGGCGCGCTCGACGCGGAGTGCGAGCTGGCCTGGGAGGCGGCGTAGTCCGCCGTCCGGGCGGGCTCAGGCCTCGGCGCCGCCGCCGCCCACCAGGAAGCCGGCCGGATCGAGCCCCAGCCGCCGCACCGCGGTCTCCCAGCGCTTCTCCATCGGCACGTCGAACACGAGGTCGCCCTGGAGCGGCATGGGCACCCACGCGCCCTCGCTGACCTCGCGCTCGATCTGGAGCGGCGCCCAGCCGGCGTAGCCGAGCAGCAGCAGGTACGGCCCCGGGTCGCGCGAGCGGACCAGCGCCTCCAGCAGCTCGCGCGAGCCGCCCAGCGCGAGCCCGCCCCCGAGCGCCACCGCGCCCTCCTCCGGCGCCGCCGGGCCGGGCCGGAACAGGATCCAGAGCCGCTCCGGCTGCACCGGCCCGCCCACCAGCACCGGGTCGTCCGCCCGCCCGGCGCCCTCGGCGCGCTCGCGCAGCTTCTCGTCCAGCCCGCCGAGCACGTCCGCGACCGTGATCGGCCCGGGCCGGTTCACCACGAACCCGAGCGCGCCCTGCGCGTGGTGCTCGGCCATGAGCACGAGCGATCCGTTGAAGTTCGGGTCCGCGAGCGCCGGCGCCGCGACGAGGAAGCCGGGCGCGAGTCCGGCAGGAGCGTCCTTGGGCATGTGCGTCCTCCGGTGCGGCCGAGCGACGCCCGGAGATCTCGCTCGCCGCGGCCGGGAGTGCAAGCCGGGGCGCCCCCGGGCGTGCGTGCGGGGGTGCGCGCGGCGGCGCAGGTACAGCACCACCCCGGGTGTGGGCGCCCCGGGCGGGGAGCCGTCCAACCCTGCGTCATCGCTTCGCGGGTGCGCGGCACCCCGCTCGCAGTGGGTCGCCCGGCCGGCCCTCGACGCCGGCGGGGAGCGAACGATGGGGAAGCTGTACGACACCGTCCGCCAGATCGACGCCGTGATCGCGCGCAAGAACCTGCCGGTCTTCAAGACGAAGGGGCTCATCGCGATCCACGTGGGCTTCTCGCTGGCGATGGTCGAGGAGGCCACGCCGGACGACGAGGCCAAGATCGACGCCCTGCGCCGCGTGGCGCGGCAGGTGCTGGGCGAGCCCATCCCGTAGCGCGGGGGTCCCGACATGAAGGCCATCTCGATCAAGACGAAGCTGGTGCTCGCCATCGTGGCCGCGCTCGCGCTGGTGGCGATCGCGGTCGCGGCGGTGGTGCGCGGCGCCGCCGAGCGCAACGTGCGGCTGGTGGGCGCCGAGGCCATCCGCGCCGCGGGCGGCACGTTCGCCGCCATGCAGCGCGCGGACGTGGAGAAGCTGGACGCGACGCTCTCCGCGCTCGGCGCGAACCCGGCGTTCGCCGAGGCGTTCGCGGCGCGAGATCGCGAGCGGCTGCTGGCGCTCGCGGCGCCGGTGTTCGCCGGCCTGCGCGCGCAGCACGACATCACCCACTGGTACTTCCTCGACCCGGCGCCGGCGCGGACCTGCTTCCTCCGCGTCCACAAGCCCGAGCAGCACGGCGACGTGGTGGGGCGCGCCACGCTCGCGCAGGCGGTCGAGACGGCCGGGCGCGGGGCGGGCATGGAGCTCGGCCAGACCGCGTTCGCGCTGCGCGTGGTGCGGCCGCTGTCGCACGCCGGCGCGGCGCTCGGGTACGTGGAGCTGGGCGAGGAGGTGGACCACTTCCTCGGGCGGATGAGCGCTCAGACCGGCGACGCCTACGCGCTGGTGGTGGAGAAGCGGTTCCTCGATCGCGCGGCGTGGGCCGCCACGCGGGAGGGCCGGCGCGATCCCTGGGACGACCAGCCCGCCACCGTGGTGGTGGACGCGACCTCCGACGACCCGGCGCTCACCGCGTTCCAGGGCGACCTCTCCGCGGTGCCGGAGGAGGGCCAGCTGGTGGACGAGCTGGAGCGCGGCGGGCGCACCCTGGCGCGCGGCCTGGTGCCGGTGCGCGACGCGGCCGGGCGGCGGGTGGGCGCGCTGTTCGTGCTCCACGACATCACCGACGTGCACGCGACGTTCATGCGCGCGCGCACGCGCGTGTTCGCGGTGATCTGCGCCATGGCGCTGCTGCTCGCGCTCGTGCTGGTGGTGCTGCTGCAGCGGCTGGTCTTCGGCCGGCTCGGGCGCATGGTGTCCACCATGGAGGACCTCTCCGCGCGGCTCGCCGGCGGCGACTACGACGTGGCCGCGCCGCCGCCCGGGCCGCCCGACGAGATCGGCCGGTTCGAGGACTTCTTCGGCCGGTTCCTGGCGGTGGTCGGCGGCCAGCTGAAGGAGCTGACGCGGCGGCGGACGGGGTAGGGCGCCGGGCCGTCCTGCTCCCTGCCGCTCATCCCGAGCGTGGCGCGGCCGCACGGCCGCGCGGAGTCGAGGGAGGCGCTACCCGCCGCCGAGCGGGGCGCGCAGGAGCGCCTCGTAGCGCGCGCCCTTCGGCGAGAGGTGCGACTCGAACAGCACCAGCTCGGTCGCGCGCCAGCCGAAGCCGTCGGCCCGCGCCTGCGCCGCGAGCGCGCCCCCGAGCCCGGGGGCGCCGCGCGGATCGCGGGCGCGGCCCAGCGTGAGGTGCGGCGAGAACGGGCGCGACTCGGGCGCGAAGCCGAGCGGCGCGAGCCGCGCGCCGAGGTCGGCCACCAGCGCCGAGAGCGCCGCCACGTCGCCGCCGAGCCCGAGCCAGACCACCCGCGGGCGGCGCGCGTTGGGGAAGCCGCCCGCGCCGCTCACCTCGAGCGCCAGGGGCCGGGCGCCGGCCGCGGCCGCCTCGACCGCGGCGCGCACCGCCTCCACCCGCTCCTCCGGCACCGCGCCCAGGAACTGCAGCGTGAGGTGCACGCCGTCCGGCGCCACCCAGCGCACGTCGCCGGCCGCGCGCCCGGCGGCGGCGCGGAGCGCGTCGGCCGCGGCGCCGATGCGGCGGCGCACGGCGTCGGTGGGCTCGAGGGCCACGAACAGGCGGCGGGTGACCACGGCCGAGGTCTACCGCACCCGCGCGCCGCGCGCGAGGTCCGGCGCGGCGCGGCGCCGGCGCGCGCTACTCGACCGTCACGCTCTTCGCCAGGTTCCGCGGCTGGTCCACGTCCGTGCCCTTCAGGTCGGCCACGTGGTAGGCGAGGAACTGGAGCGGGATGATCGACAGGAGCGGCACCAGCGCGGGCGGCGCGGGCGGGACGGTGATCGCCACCTCGGCCAGGCTGGCGGCGTGCGTGTCGCCCTCGGTCACCACGGCGAACACCTGGCCGCCGCGGGCGCGCACCTCCTCCATGTTGCCGAGCGTCTTCTCGTAGGCCGGCTCGCGCGTGGCGAGCACCACCACCGGCAGCTCCTCGTCGATGAGCGCGATGGGGCCGTGCTTCATCTCGCCGGCGGCGTAGCCCTCGGCGTGGATGTACGAGATCTCCTTCAGCTTGAGCGCGCCCTCCAGCGCCACCGGGTACTCGCTGCCGCGGCCCAGGAAGAGCACGTCGCGCGCGGCGGTGCAGCGCTTCGCGATGGGCATGAGCTGCGCCTCCTGGCGGATCATCTGCTCCATCCAGGAGGGCACGCGGCGCAGGTCCTCGAGCAGCTCGCGGGCGCGCTCCACCGACAGCGTGCCGCGCAGGCGGCCCAGGCGCACCGCCATGAGGAACAGCGCGGCGAGCTGGGTGGTGAACGCCTTCGTCGAGGCGACGCCGATCTCCGGGCCGGCGCGGGTGAACAGCGTGCCGCCGTCGCACTCGCGGCTGATGGCCGAGCCCACCACGTTGCAGATGGCGTAGGCGCGGGCGCCGCGGGCGCGGGCGATCTTCACCGCGGCGAGCGTGTCGGCGGTCTCGCCGGACTGCGAGATGGCGAGGCACAGCACCCGCTCGTTCACCAGCGGATCGCGGTTGCGGAACTCGCTCGCCAGCTCCACCTCCACCGGCACGCGCGCCAGCGACTCGATCATCTGGCGCCCGGACAGGCCGGCGTGCCAGGAGGTGCCGCAGGCCACGATGACGATCCGCTCCAGCGAGCGGGCGTAGTCCTCGGGCAGCTCCATCCCGTCGAGCGTCACGTCGCCCTGCTCCAGCGAGGCGCGCCCGCGGATGGTGTCGGCCACCGCCCGCGGCTGCTCGAAGATCTCCTTGTGCATGAAGTGCTTGTGGCCGTCCTTCTCGGCGGCCACCGCGCTCCACTCGATCTTGCGCGGCTTGCGCGCGAGCGGCTCGCCGTCGCGCCCGTACAGCGCGATGCCGGCGGGGGTGAGCACCGCCAGCTCGCCCTCCTCCAGGTAGACCACCTCGCGCGTGTGCTCGAGGATGGCGGGCACGTCGGAGGCGAGGAAGCTCTCGCCCTTGCCGTAGCCGACCACCAGCGGCGAGGCGTTCTTGGCGGCGACGATCTCCTCGGGCCGCTGCTGCGAGACCACCGCGATGGCGTAGGTGCCCTTCACCTGCGCGAGCGCCTGGCCCACCGCGTCGCGCAGGTCGCGCGCGCCCGCGGCGAGCGCGTCGGCGATGAGGTGCGCGAAGATCTCGGTGTCGGTCTCGGAGGAGAACTTGTGGCCGCGCCCGGCCAGCGCCGCCTTCAGCTCGAGGTGGTTCTCGATGATGCCGTTGTGGACCACCGCCACCCCGCCGTAGCAGTGCGGGTGCGCGTTCTCGTCGGACGGCTTGCCGTGGGTGGCCCAGCGGGTGTGGCCGATGCCGGTGGTGCCGGCGAGTGGCGCGTCGGCGAGCAGCGCCACCAGGTTCTGCAGCTTCCCCTTCGCCCGCTTCACCGCCAGGCCGTTCGGCCCGACCACCGCCACGCCCGCCGAGTCGTACCCCCGGTACTCGAGCTTCCGGAGGCCGCCCACGATGAGATCCACGCACTGACGGGGGCCGACGTAACCAACGATTCCGCACATAGGGTCGCCTCAATACCACGCGGGGCGCGGGCGCGCCTAACTCGCCCGCCGGGCGGCCGGGCGGCCCTTCCGGGCGGGCGCCGGGCCGGTGGCCGTCCCCTTCATCTGCTTCTCCGCCTGCCGCTGGGCCACCCACCCCTCCTTCGTCACCTGGCGCGCCCGGCCGAGCGCCAGGGCGCCTGCCGGCACCGGATCCGTCAGCGTGGAGCCGGCCGCGACGTAGGCGCCCGCGCCGATCTCGATGGGCGCGACCAGGATGGAGTCCGAGCCGATGAACGCCCCGTCGCCGATCCGCGTCGGGTTCTTGCGCTCGCCGTCGTAGTTGCAGGTGATGGTGCCGGCGCCGATGTTCGCACCGGCGCCGATCTCGGCGTCGCCGAGGTAGGCGAGGTGGTTCGCCTTCGCACCCTTCCCCAGCCGGCTCTTCTTCACCTCGACGAAGTTGCCCACGTGCGCCTCGGGGCCGATATCGGCGCCGGGGCGGAGGCGCGAGAACGGGCCGAGGATGGCGCCCTCGGCGACCTGCGCCTCCGAGATCACGGTGTACGGGTTCACGGTCACGCCGTCGGCGAGGACGCCGTCGGTGATGACCGCGCCGGCGCCCACCCGCGTGCGCGCGCCGACGCGGGTGCGGCCGCGCAGCCGCACGTTCGGCTCGATCACCGCGTCCGCGCCGATCTCGACGCCCTCGTCGCAGTCGAAGCGGGCCGGGTCCTCGATGGTCACGCCGGCGCGCATGAACGCCTCGGCGAGCCGGCCCACCATCACGCGGTTGGCGCGCGACAGCTCGATGCGATCGTTGACGCCCGAGGCCTCCTCGGCCGGCACCTCGACGCCGGCCACGCCGCCCGCCTGCGCGGCCATGGGCACGAGGTCGGTGAGGTAGAACTCGCGCTGCGCGTTGGCGGTGCCCACCTTCGCGAGCTTCTTCCAGAGCAGCTCCGCGTCCACGCAGTACAGCCCCGCGTTCACCTCGCGGATGGCGCGCTCGGCGTCGGTCGCGTCCTTCTCCTCCACGATGCGCGACGGCCGGCCGCGCGCGTCGCGCACCACCCGGCCGTAGCCGCGCGGCGCCTCGAGCGTCATGGTGGCGAGCGAGACCGCGGCGCGCGCCCGGCGGCGGGCGGAGACCACCGCCTCGAGCGTCTCGGCGCGGAGCAGCGGCGTGTCGCCGGAGAGGATCAGCACCGGGCCGCGGTAGCCGCGCAGCGCGCGCTTCGCGGCGAGCACCGCGTGCGCCGTGCCGAGCTGCTGCTCCTGGACGGCGAAGCGCAGCGGCGCCTCGGGGAGCGCGGCGGAGAGCGCCGCCTCCACCGCCTCGGCCTGGTGGCCCACCACCACCACCACCGGGCTCGCGCCCAGCTCCAGGGCGCGCTTCACCGGGTAGTACGCGAGCGGCCGGCCCGCGACCTCGTGCAGGACCTTGGCCTTGTTCGACTTCATCCGGGTGCCCTTGCCGGCGGCGAGGACGATGGCGGCGAGCGGTGTGCGGGTGCGTGGCATGGTCGCGGAGGCTAGGCGCGGGTGGGGGCTGCGATCAAGCCTGCGCACGTGTGAGCCGGAGCGCGGGCGCCCGGGCGCCCGGGGGGTGCGCCCGGAGGTGCCCGCAGGACCGGTCGGGAGGGGGATCCCGGCGTGGTAGAGGTCCGGCATGCCGCTCCTGCTCGCCCTCCTGCTCTCGGCCACCGCCGCCTCCCCGCGCGGCGCGGTCGCCACCGGTCACCCCGCCGCCAGCGCCGCCGCCGCGCAGGTGCTCCGGGAGGGAGGGAACGCGGTGGACGCGGCCGTGGCCGCGGCGTTCGCGCTGAGCGTGGTCGAGCCCGAGTCCTCCGGCATCGGGGGCGGGGGGTTCGCGCTCGTGTACCTGGCCCGGGAGCGCCGGGTGGTGGCGCTCGACTTCCGCGAGGTGGCGCCGGGGGGCGCGTCGGCGACCATGTTCGCGGGCGGCGCCGCGGCCGGCGGGCCGTCGCGCTCGCTCGACGGCGGGCTGGCGGTGGCGGTGCCGGGGGCGGTGAAGGGTTACGCCGAGCTGGCGCGGCGCTTCGGGACGCGGCCGCTCCGGCGGCTGGTGGAGCCGGCGGCGCGCCTCGCCGAGCAGGGGGAGCCGGTGAACCTGCACTACGTCCGCGCCGCGCGGAGCCGGCTCGCGTGCCTGGGCCCGCGCCCCGAGGCCGCGCGCACGTTCCTCGACCGCGGCGCCGGGGGCGCGCCGGCGGCGCCCGCGCCCGGGTGGCGGCTCCGGCAGCCCGAGCTGGCGCGGACGCTGCGGACCATCGGGCGCGACCCCGAGGCGTTCTACCGCGGCCCGCTCGCCCGGAAGATCGCGCACGCCGCGAGGGCGGAGGGTGGGGTGCTCACCGAGGCGGACCTGGCCGCCTACCGCACCCGCGAGCGGACGCCGCTCGAGGGGCACTACCGCGGCCACCGGGTGGTGTCGATGCCGCTGCCCTCGTCCGGCGGCAGCATCGTCATCGGGCTCCTGCAGGCGCTCGAGCACGAGGACCCGCGGGCCGGCGGCCACTACCGGCCCGAGCGCTTCCTCCACGCCATGGCCGAGGTGGAGAAGCGGCTGTTCGCGCGGCGCGCCGTGCTCGGCGACCCCGCGTTCGTGCCCCGCGCGGCCGAGGTGGAGCGCGAGCTCGTGTCGGAGGAGGGTGCGGCGCGGCTCGCCGCCGCGGTGGGCGAGCGCGCCGCCACCGTGGAGGCGCCGCCGCCCACGCAGGAGTCGAGCCAGACCTCGCACCTGTCGGTGATCGATCGGGAGGGGAACGCCGTCGCCCTCACCACCACCGTGAACTTCCTGTTCGGCTCCTGCGTGGTCGTGCCCGGCACCGGGATCCTGCTCAACGACCAGATGGACGACTTCGACGCCGCGCCCGGCGCCGCGAACGTGTTCGGCGCCGTCGGCACCGGCGCGAACGCGCCCGCGCCCGGCAAGGTGCCGCTCTCGTCGATGGCGCCCACGCTCGTGTTCGACGGAGCCGGGCGGCTCGCGCTGGTGGTCGGCGCCGCCGGCGGGACGACCATCCCGACCACGGTGGCCCAGGTGATCTCGCACGTGGTGGACGACGGCATGGGGCTCGCCGAGGCGCTCGCCGCCCCGCGCATCCACCATCAGTGGAAGCCCGACGCCCTGCAGGTCGAGCCGAACGGGCTGGAGGCCCTGACCGCCCGGGCGCTGGAGGCGCGGGGCCACCGGCTGCTGTGGCGCGACCGCCGCTGGTCGAACGCGCACGCCGCACGCGTTGCGCCCGAGGGCTGGATGGAGGCCGCCAGCGACCCGCTGCTCGAGGGCGGGGCGGCGGTGCCGTAGCCCGGGAGGCGTGACCGCGGGGACGGCGCGGTCCGGAACAGGCTCCGGGGAAAGGGCTGACGAGGGGCGGGGGGAGGTCGTGGGCGGGCGGTAGCGCGGGGGCGAGGCGCGCGCGTGGGGGCGGCGCTCGTCGACGGGACGGGCCCGCGGGTGGGCAGCGCCGGGACGAGATCGGCTCACCGGCGAGGCCGGCGCCCGGGGAGGTCGTCGGGGGAGAGCAGACCGTGCCGGCGCCATCCCCTCGCGAGGAGCCACGTTCGCGGGGCCGCGGTGACCTTCCGCGCCTCCGCAGGTCCGCCGCCGCGCCACCCGTCGAACCACCGCCCCGAGGAGAACCGGTCCACGCCCCCGCGCCCCGCCGGCTTCCCCAGCCGCGCGAGGTGGCTGCGGTGGTTGAGCAGCACGTAGGCGAGCGCGTTGCGGACCTCGGAGGGCGTGCCCAGCACGCGCGCGTGGTAGCGGTCCGCGAAGACCTTCCCGCGCCGCCCCATCATCCGGTTGAGCCCCTTCGCGAGGCGGATACACAGCCCCTGCATCCCCGACGAGAGCGCGCGCTGACCGTCCGCCTCGACGAGGAGGTGGAGGTGGTTGCCCTCGAGCGCGAAGTGGACCACGCGGAAGGTGGGGCTGGCCGCCGTGGCCCCCTCGAGCGCCGCCTCGACGACGCGGAGGGAGCGCTGGCTGCGCAGGTTCCAGACGTGCGGGAGCACGCGCAAGGTGACGTGCACCGGCGTGGCGGCGGTGACCGCGGGCCGCCCGTGGTGAGACACCCCCGCCCGCGCGCCCTTCGGCTTTCGTCCCGCGCCCGCCCGCCGGCCGCCGTGGGTGCGAGGAGGAGGAAGCCGGAACCGGAGCTGACGCGAGCCGCGCATGATTGGGCAGACATTAACGCAGCGTGATGGCTGGGTCCACTGACCGTGTGGGTCGCAAGCAAGCGTTCCATGCGGCGTCACGCGCCCGCACGCCACCATACGCGTCATCCGGCTCGCACCTCACGCCCAGCTCGCGGTTCGACAGGCTCACCGCGAGCGGAGGGGGCCTCCGTCCCGCGGGCCCGAGCGCCACATGGTTGGGCACATATCCTTCCGCGGGTCCGCCGCGAACGCAGAGACTCCCCCGAGCCCGCCCTCAGCTCGCGCCCCCACCAGGCTCACCGCGAGCGAAAGTGCCCGCCTCTCTCGCCCCCGCTCACGCCGCTCGACTGTCACCCAGGCTCCCGGTCCATCTGTCACCCAGGCTCCCGGTTCGCACGCAGGTCCACCGTCAGTAGATTGTCCCCCGCGCCCCGCGCCCCGCCCTCGGGCTTCTCGCAAGCCGATCCCGCCATGCCCGGCCCCGGTCACGCGCATTCGCCCCCGACCGCCCCCGCCCCCTCAAAGCCCCACCACGCCCACCAACGGCCCCGCCCGCCCACGCCCACCCGCCGCCCCGCCCGCCCGCTCAACCACGCCCGCCCCGCACCGCCGGACGGTTGCGCTATCCTCCCCGCATGCCCGACGACTTCCTCGCCGACTCGGCGCGCGCGGCGCTGTCCGCCGAGGTCCGCCGGCTCTCCGGCGCCCTCCGCGACGCGCAGCGCGCGCTGGCGGCGCTGGGCGGCACGTCGCTCCCGGGGCTGCACCTGGTGCTCGAGGCGGGCGGCCGCCGCGCGCTGCTGCCGGTCGCGCAGGTCGCCGAGGTGGTCCGCATGGTCGCGCTCGCGCCGCTGCCGGGCGCGCCGGCGCACGTGCTCGGGACCTTCTCCTGGCGCGGGGTCCCGGTGGTGGCCGTGGACCTGGCCGCGGCCGCGGGGGCGCGCGCGGACCTGGACCTCGACGCGCGCGTGGTGGTCCTCGCGGGCGCGCCGGCGCTGGGGCTCGCGGTGGAGCGCGTGGCGGGCACGGTGGACGGCCCGGGGCTGTTCGAGGGCGATCCGGCCGAGGCGGCGGCGGAGGGCTGGCGGGGGTCGCCGCTCGTGGCCGGGCTGTGCGTGGACGCCGGCGAGGTGCTGCCGCTGCTCGACCCCTCGCCGCTGCGGGCGGCGCTGGCGGGCGCGGGCGCGCCGGCGGGATCGTGACGGACGGCGCCCTGGGGCCGGCGGCGCTCGCCGCAGTGGCCCGCGCGCTGGCCGCGGAGACGGGGCTCTCGCTCGCGAGCGGCCTGGGCGATGCGCTGCGCGCGGCCCTGGACCGCGCGGCGGAGGATCGAGGCACGACGGCGGCGCGGCTCGCGGCGGCGGTCGCGGCGGGCGACGCCGGGGCGCTCGCGGCGCTGGTGGAGCAGGCCGCGGTGCGCGAGACCTCGTTCTGGCGCCACCCCGAGCAGCTCGCCGCGCTGACCCGGCTCGCCGGCGACGGCCCGGCGCCGCTCCGCCTCTGGTCGGCGGGCTGCGCGAGCGGCGAGGAGGCCTACGGGCTCGCCATGCTGCTGCGCGAGGCGGGCCGCGGCGCCGCCGCGGGCGACCGCGTCCTCGCGACCGACCTCTCCGCCCGCGCGCTCGAGGCGGCGCGCCGCGCGCGCTACGGCGCGCGGACGCTGCGGCGGCTGCCGCCCGCGCTGGCGGCGCGCTGGCTCCTGCCGGCGGGGCCGGACGGCGCGCGGGCGGTGCACCCGGAGGTGCGCGCGCCGGTGGAGGTCCGCCACCACAACCTCGTCCGCGACCCGCCCCCCGGGGCCGCGTTCGACGCGGTGGTGTGCCGCAACGTCCTCATCTACTTCGACCCGGCGGTCGCGGCGGCGGTGCTGCGCACGCTGCTCGCCGCGGTGCGCCCCGGGGGCTGGCTGGTGCTGGGCCCGGTGGAGCTGCCGCTCGCGGCGGACCTCCCCGTCGAATGGGTGGAGGACGGCGGGGCGACGCTGCTGCGGCGCCCGGGCTGATCGCGCGCGGCCGCGTCCGCGCGGGCTTTCCCGCGCGCGGCCGGTTACGATCCCGCCGTGTTCGACGCCTTCCTCCACGCCGGCGCGCTCGGGGCGCGCGAGGTCGCGGACCTCCGGTTCTTCGGGATCGAGGGGGCGCTGGTGCCGTCCGGCGACGCGGTGGTCACGGCGACGCCGGCGGCCATCCGCCGCGGCTGGGAGCAGGTCGCCGGCGCCACCCGGCGGCTGCGCCGGGGCGGCCTCGCGGCCTGGGCCGCCCTCGGCGTCCACCCGCGCCGGATCCCGTCGCGCGGCCTGGAGGCGCTGCTCGCCGAGCTGCCCGACGCCCTGGGCCGCCCGGAGGTGGCGGCGCTCGGCGCGGTGGGCCTGGCCGAGGGCGGCGCGCTGGAGGAGCGGGTGCTCTCGCGCCAGCTCGAGCTGGCGCGCGAGCTGCGGCTGCCGGTGGTCGCGGCGGTCCCGCTGCGCGGGCGCGAGCGCCTCACCCGGCGGCTGCTCGCGGCGCTGCGCGAGTCGGAGCTGGAGCCGGCGCGCGTGCTGGTGGCGGGCGCCGACGAGCGCACCGTGAAGGCGATCCGCGCCTGCGGCCACCTGGCGGGCCTGTCGCTGTCCGGCGGGGCCGGGCCGCGCGGCGCGGTGGACGCGGCGGTGCGGGTGGTGGCGTCGCTCGGGCCGGAGGGGATCGTCCTCGGCTCCGACGCCGGCGTGGGCGGCGGGGACCTGCTGGCGCTGGCGCGGGCGGCCGACCGGATGGCGAAGGCCGGGCTCGCGCCCGCCGTCATCCGCCGCGTGTGCGGCGCGAACGCGATCCGCTTCCTCGGCGTCGATCCGGCGGGGCTGCGGGGCCGCGCGTCCAGTGCCCGCTCCGCCCGCCCTTCTTCTCGATGAGCTCGATGGCCGTGATCGACATGCCCTTCTCGTACCGCTTCAGCATGTCGTAGATGGTCAGGCAGGCGGCCGAGACCGCGGCGAGCGCCTCCATCTCGACGCCGGTCCGGTCCACCGTGCGCACGGTCGCCTCGACCGCCACGCCGCCCGGGCCCGGCACCGCGCTCACGTCCACGCCGGAGAGCGCGATGGGGTGGCAGAGCGGCACCAGGTCCGGCGTCTTCTTCGCGGCCATGACGCCGGCCAGCCGCGCGGCGGCGAGCACGTCGCCCTTCTCCACCTCGCCCGCGCGGATCCGGCCCACCGTGTCGGCGGACATGGCCACGAAGCCGCGCGCCACCGCCACGCGCTCGGTCTTCGGCTTCGCGCCGACGTCGATCATCTTCATGGCGGCTAGTTCCAGCTCTCGGTGACGTGCTCGCCCAGCCAGCGCTCCGCGTCGATCGCCGCCGAGCAGCCGGTGCCGGCCGCGCTGATCGCCTGGCGGTAGTGCGGGTCGGAGACGTCGCCCGCCGCGAACACGCCCGCCACGCTGGTCGCGGTGGAGGGCGCCTTCACCGCGAGGTAGCCGACCTCGTTCATCTCGAGCTGGCCCTTGAAGATGCCGGTGTTGGGCTCGTGCCCGATGCCCATGAACACGCCCTTCAGCGGCAGCTCGCGGGTCGAGCCGTCGCGGGTGTCCTTGAGCCGGACGCCGGTGACCGCCTTCCCGTCGCCGAGGATCTCGTCCACCACCGCGTTCAGCGCGAGCTCGATCTTCGGGTTCTTGCGGGCGCGGTCCTGCATGATCTTGGAGGCGCGCAGCTCGCCGCGGCGGTGCACCACGTACACCTTGCTCGCGTACTTGGTGAGGAAGCTCGCCTCCTCCAGCGCCGTGTCGCCGCCGCCCACCACCGCGACCTCCACGCCGCGGAAGAAGAAGCCGTCGCAGGTGGCGCAGGCCGACACGCCGCGCCCCTGGTACTGCTTCTCCGACGGGATCTGCAGCCACTTGGCGGACGCGCCGGTGGCGATGATCACCGCGTCGGCGGTGTAGAGCGTGTCGTCCTGCCAGAGCTTGAAGGGGCGCTGCGAGAAGTCCACCCGGGTGATCTCGCTCGCCTCGAAGCGCGTGCCGAAGCGCTCGGCCTGCTTCTTCATCTTCTCCATCAGCTCCGGCCCGAGGATGCCCTCGGGGAACCCGGGGAAGTTCTCCACCTCGCTCGTGATGGTCAGCTGCCCGCCCGGCTGCATGCCCTCGAACAGCAGCGGCCGGAGGTTGGCGCGCGCGGCGTAGAGCGCGGCGGTGTAGCCCGCGGGGCCGCTGCCGACGATGACGAGCCGCTCGTGCTTGGACATGGCGTGACCTCCCTGGTGCGAGGGGACCTCTGAATAGCCGCTTGGAGCCAGCGTGTCACGGCGAAGGTTCGCTCGCGCATCGCCCGGGCGAGGGGGCGGCCGGCGCCCCGCCGTGCGCGGTCGAAACCGTTGACGGACCGGCCGTTTTGGCGGAAGGTTCGCCTCCTCCGGGCCGTTGGCCCGACACACCTCCCGCGGAGCCCTCATCCCCATGCGCAACGTCGTCCTCGGCGCGCTCGCCGTCCTCGCGGCCGCCTGCCAGTCCCCTCGCCCGGCCCAGCCGGCGCAGCAGAAGGAGAACCCGTCGGCGCCGGTCGCCAAGGTCGGCGGCCAGGCCATCACCGCGGGCGAGCTGGACGAGCTCGTGAAGAGCGACCTGAAGCAGCTCGAGCAGCAGTACGAGGAGCAGAAGTACCAGCTGAAGCGCCAGGGCCTGGAGTCGATGATCCGCCGGCGCGTCTTCGAGGCGAAGGCGAAGGCCGAGGGCATCACGCCGGACGAGCTGGTGAACCGCGACGTGGTCGCGAAGATCCCCGAGCCGGCCGACGACGAGGTCCGCGCGCTCTACGAGCGCGCCAAGGCCGGCGGCCAGCAGCTCCCGCCCATCGACCAGGTGAAGCCGGACATCGCCCGGTTCATCAAGAACCAGAAGGCCCAGGCCGAGCTGACGGCGTACTACGAGAAGCTGAAGAAGGACATGAACGTCGAGGTGCTGCTGCCCGCGTACATGCCGCCCAAGGTCGAGGTCGCGGCCACCGGCCCGTCGAAGGGCCCGAGCGACGCGCCCATCACCATCGTCGAGTTCTCCGACTACCAGTGCCCGTTCTGTGTGCGCGCCGAGCCGACGGTGAAGGACGTGATGGCCGCGTACCCGGGCAAGATCCGGGTGGTCTACCGCGACTTCCCGCTGCCCTCGCACGACCTCGCGCCGAAGGCGGCCGAGGCGGCGCACTGCGCCGGCGACCAGGGCAAGTACTGGGAGATGCACGACCGGCTCTTCGCCGCGAACGGCAAGCTCGCCGTGGACGACCTGAAGGGCTACGCCCGCGACGTCGGCGTGGACGGCGCGAAGTTCGACCGCTGCCTGGAGTCCGGCGAGAAGGCCCCGGTGGTGCAGGAGCACCACAAGGCCGGCGAGGCCGCCGGCGTGAGCGGGACCCCGGCGTTCTTCATCAACGGCCGGCTCATCTCGGGCGCGCAGCCCCTGGAGGCCTTCAAGGCCGTGATCGACGAGGAGCTGAAGGCGACGGGCAAGCTGTAGGCCCCGACCTCAGGCTGGCGAAGCCGGCGGCCCCGTCCTAGATCCGGACGCGGCCGCCGTGCCGTTTCGGAGGTGTCGAGTGGGCGCATACGGACAGGGTGAGGGCGCGACGCTGGGCGAGCGCCGGAAGACGCGGCAGATCCGGGTCGGCAACGTGCGGATCGGCGGCGACGCCCCGATCGCCGTGCAGTCGATGACCACCACCCAGACCGCCGACGCCGCGGCCACGCTGGCGCAGATCCGCGCGCTGGCCGAGGCGGGCGCCGACGTGGTGCGCCTGGCCGTGCCGGACCAGGACGCCGCCGCCGCGCTGCCGGAGATCGTGAAGGCCACCCCGGTGCCGCTGGTGGCCGACATCCACTTCGACTACCGGCTGGCGCTCGCCGCGCTGAAGGCCGGCATCCACGGCATCCGCCTCAACCCGGGCAACATCGGCGCGCGCGAGCGGGTCCGCGAGGTGGTGAAGGCCGCCCGGGAGCGCAGCGTCCCGGTGCGCATCGGCGTGAACGCCGGCTCGCTCGAGAAGGACATCGTCGAGAAGCACGGCTGGCCAACCGCCGCCGGCATGGTGGAGAGCGCCGAGCGGCACATCCGCTTCCTCGAGGACGAGGGCTACCGCGAGATCAAGGTCTCGCTGAAGGCGCACGACGTCGCCATGACCGTGCAGGCGAACCGGCTCTTCTCCCGCCAGTTCGACTACCCGCTCCACCTCGGGGTCACCGAGGCCGGCACGCTGCTCGCCGGCACCGTCAAGAGCGCCGCGGGCCTCGGCATCCTGCTGGGCGAGGGGATCGGCGACACCATCCGCATCTCCCTCACCGCCGATCCGGTCGAGGAGGTGCGGGTGGCGCGCATGCTGCTCACCTCGCTCGGGCTCAAGTTCGGCGGGGCCACGCTCACCTCCTGCCCGACCTGCGGCCGGTGCTCGGTGGACATGATCCCGGTGGCCGAGCGCGTCGAGCGCCGCCTCGCCACGCTCAAGGGCGAGGTGCAGGTGGCGGTGATGGGCTGCGAGGTGAACGGGCCCGGCGAGGCGGCCGCCGCCGACGTCGGGATCGCCTACGGCCACAACGGCGTGGGGCTGCTGTTCCGCGACGGCAAGATCGTGAAGCGCATGAAGGCGGAGGAGCTGGAGGAGGCGCTGGTGGCCGAGGCCATCCAGATCTCCGGCCAGCGCGCGCCGAAGTAGCTCCGGGCGCTCGCCGTTCGGCAACCCCGGAGCAGGCTCCGACGAGCGGATCGTGCAGATCCGCTCACCCTGAGCGTAGGCGGTGCCATCGGCGCCGCCGGAGTCGAAGGGTCAGGGCGCCCGGCCCGCCGCGAGCGCGGCCAGGTACGCCGCGAGCGCGCGGCGGTCGGCGTCGGTGCCGCGGAACGGCGGCATGGCCCGGTTCAGCTCCGGCAGGCGGCCCAGCGCCTCGTACGCGCGCGGGGCGTCCCAGCCCGCGACCCGCGGGGCGAGCGGGATCTCCCGGTGGCAGTGCCAGCACTGCTGGGTGAGCACGCGCTTCCCCTGTGCGGCGAGCTCCGGGGTCTCGACCGGCGGGGGCGCGCGCGGGCCGAAGGTGCCGGCCGGGAGCTGCGACAGGAGCGCCGCCCCCAGCGCCAGGACCACCGCGGCGACGAGCGCATAGCGGGTGCGCGCAGGCATGGGGTTCCATTGTATAACCCACCCCCATGCACGCCGTCCGCTACAGCCAGGCCTTCATCCCGACGCTGAAGGAAGCGCCCGCCGACGCGCAGGTCGCGAGCCACAAGCTGCTCGTCCGCGCCGGCTTCATCCGCCAGCTCGGCGCCGGCATCTACGACTACCTGCCGCTCGCGAAGCGCTCCCTCACCAAGATCGAGGCGATCGTCCGCGAGGAGATGAACGCCATCGGCGGCCAGGAGTTCTTCCTGCCCGCGCTCCACCCGGCCGAGATCTGGAAGGAGTCCGGCCGCTGGGAGGTGATGGGCGACAACATGTTCCGGCTGAAGGACCGCAAGGGCGGCGACTACGGCCTCGGCATGACGCACGAGGAGATCTTCACCGCCATCGCCCGGGACGAGCTGCGCAGCTACCGGCAGCTCCCGCAGGTCTGGTACCAGATCCAGACCAAGTTCCGCGACGAGCCGCGGCCCAAGTCCGGCCTGCTGCGCGTGCGCCAGTTCACCATGAAGGACGCGTACTCCTTCGACGTGGACCGGGCCGGCCTCGACAGGAGCTACGAGGACCAGCGCCGCGCGTACGAGAAGATCTTCACCCGCTGCGGCCTCGACTTCGTGGCGGTGCAGGCGCACTCCGGCTCGATGGGCGGCAGCGAGTCCTCCGAGTTCATGGTGCGCACCGACGCCGGCGAGGACCTGGTGGCCGCGTGCCCGAGGTGCCGGTACGCCGCCAACACCGAGACCGCCACCTCGCGCGTCGCCGCCGAGGCCGACGGCCCGGGGCTCGCCGTGCCCGAGAAGTTCGCCACCCCCGGCGTCGTGACCATCGAGGCGCTGGAGCGGGCGCCGCACTCGGTGCCGGCCCGGCGGCAGCTGAAGACGCTCGTCTACCTCGCCGACGAGCAGCCGGTCGTCGCGGTGGTGCGCGGCGACCAGGAGCTGAACGAGGCGAAGCTCCAGACCGCCACCGGCGCGCAGGTGGTCCGCCCGGCGCACCCCGAGGAGATCCCGCCGCTCATGGGCGCGCACGCCGGCTCGCTCGGCGCGGTGCGGTTCACGAAGGCGCGCGTGGTGGTCGACCCGTCGCTCGCCGACCGCAAGGACATGGTCACCGGCGCGAACGAGGACGGCTTCCACCTCCGCGGCGTGGACGTGAAGCGCGACCTCCTCGCCCACGGCGCCACGCTGGCCGAGCTGCGCACGGTGAAGGCCGGCGAGGGCTGCCCGCGCTGCGAGGGCGCGCTCGAGGTCTTCAAGGCGCTCGAGGTCGGCCACATCTTCAAGCTCGGCACCAAGTACTCCGAGTCGATGAAGGCGACCGTGCTCGACGCCGAGGGCAAGCAGGTGCCCATCATCATGGGCAGCTACGGCATCGGCGTGGAGCGCATCCTGGCCGCGGCGATCGAGCTGCACCACGACGACAACGGCATCGTGTTCCCGATGGCCATCGCGCCGTTCCACGCCACCGTGCTCACGCTCGGGCCCGAGCCCGAGCTGCGCAAGGCGGCCGAGGAGGTGGTGGCCGCGCTCGGGGAGGAGGGCGTCGAGGTGCTGTTCGACGACCGCGACGAGCGCGCCGGGGTGAAGTTCAAGGACGCCGACCTGCTCGGCATCCCCGTCCGCATCGCGGTGGGGAAGAAGGGGCTCGCCGCCGGCAACGTGGAGTGGAAGCTGCGCAAGGGCGGCGCGGTGGAGCTCGTCCCGCTGGCCGAGGTCGCGCGCAAGGCGGCCGAGGCGGTCCGGGGGGGGACGTAGTCGGTCCGGCCCGGGCGGGCGCATCCCGCCGCGCCGGGCAGCGGAGGGGTGGATGCGCGCGAAGCTGTCGGTGGGGGCCGAGGGCCAGGTCACGTTGCCGCCGCGCGAGGCGGAGGCGCTGGGGCTCGCAGGGGGCGGCGACGCCGAGCTGGTGTCGGCGCGCGGCGCGTTCGCGCTGATCGCCCCGGCGCGCGGCGAGACGCCGCGCTCGTGGTTCGCGGGCTCGCTCTCGGCGCTGTCGGTGCCCGAGGTGATCCAGTTCGTGTTCACCTCGCTCAAGACCGGCGTGCTGCTGCTCGCGTTCGGCGCCGACGGCGAGCATGCCGCCGCGCCGGACCGGCCCGAGCAGCTGCGGCGGCGCAGCATCTTCTTCCGGGACGGGCAGGTGGTGTTCGCCTCGTCGTCGGAGCCCGCCGAGCGGCTCGGCCCGATGCTGGTGCGGTCCGGGCTGGTCCGCGACGAGGACCTGGAGCGCTGCCGGCACCTGGTCTCCGCCGGCCACCCGCTCGGGCAGGTGCTGGTGGACCAGGGGTTGCTCTCGCCCGGCCAGCTCTACGAGGGGATGACGCTCCAGGTGACGGAGATCCTGATGGGCTCCTTCCTGGAGGCCGCGGGCACGTTCGCCTTCCTGGAGGGCCGGACCGACGAGCAGAACGCGGTGAAGCTGCCGCAGCGCACCCGCGAGCTGCTGCTGGAGGGCATGCGGCGGGTGGAGGAGGCGGAGCAGCTCGGCCGCGAGCTGGGCGGGCGCGAGGTGGTGCTGCGCCGGGCCCGGGCCGGCGCGGACGCCGGCGGGCTCGCCCCGCTGGAGGCGCGGCTCGTCGAGGCGGTGGACGGGGCGCGCACGCTCCCCGAGGCGGCGCGGGCCGCCAGCCTCACCCTGCGCGAGGCGCTCGCCACCGCGGCGGCGCTGGTGCGCCGCGGCGTGCTCGCGGTCCCGGCCCTGCCCGCGGTCCCGGCGCCCGAGCCGGCACCGGAGACGCCGCGCCCGACCCCGCCGCCCGGCTTGCGGACCTCCGGGCCGTTCGAGACGTACCGCCGCATCTTCCAGCGCGTGCACCAGGCGCTCGCCGCCGCGCAGCCGGACGCCTCGGCGCGGCTCAACACCTACTTCGACCGCCTGCCCCCGAAGCAGCGCGCGCTGTTCGAGGGCGTCCGCCTGGCCGAGGACGGGTCGGTGGACGTGATGCTGGTGCTCGCGAACGTGCTCGCGGTCGGGACCTGGACCGGCGCCGCGGCGCGGGCCCGGGCGCTGGAGGCGCTCGAGGACCTGCTCGCGTTCGCGCTGTTCGAGGTGAAGAACTGCCTGCCCCGCCCCGAGGCCGACGCGCTGCTGCGCGAGGTCGGGCGCATGCAGGTCGGAAAGGCCTAGCCATGAAGCCGTCGGAACGGATCTGCGCCGCGCTCGACTTCCCCACCTCCGCCGCGGCCGAGCCGTTCGCGCGCGCGGTCGCTCCGGAGGTCGGGCTCCTCAAGGTCGGGCTCGAGCTGTTCGCGGCCGAGGGGCCCGCGGCGGTGCGCGCCGCGGCGGCGCTCGGCCGGCCGGTGTTCCTCGACCTGAAGCTGCACGACATCCCCAACACCGTGGAGGGCGCGGCGCGCAGCGCGGCCGCGAGCGGCGCGGCGCTGCTCACCGTGCACGCCGCCGGCGGCGCGGAGATGGTGAGGGCGGCCGTGCGCGGCGCCGGCCCCGGCGTGCGGGTGCTGGCGGTGACGGTGCTCACCAGCCTGGACGCGGCGGCGCTCGAGGCCATCGGCCTCGCCGGCCCGCCCGAGGCGGCGGTGGTGCGGCTGGCGCGCCTCGCGGTGGACGCCGGCGCCGGCGGGATCGTCTGCTCGCCGCACGAGGTGGCGGCGGTGCGCGCGGCGGTGGGGGCCGGCCCGCTGCTGGTGGTGCCCGGGGTGCGGCCGGCGGGCGCGGCGAAGGGCGACCAGGCCCGGGTGGCGACGCCGGCCGAGGCGGTGCGCGCCGGCGCCGACGTCATCGTGGTGGGGCGGCCGCTCCGCGACGCGGCCGATCCGGCCGCCGCGGCGCGCGCCATCGCCGCCGGGCTCTAGCGGGGCGACGCATGGCCGACACCGAGGCGCGCGAGGAGGTCACCGCCGACGAGCTGGCGGACCTTTGGCCGGTGCTCTCCCCCGAGGACCGGGTGGAGGGCTTCCACCTGCTGCCTCGGGCGGAGGCGGAGGACCTGTTCCTGACGCGCTCCGCGCGCGACCAGGCCGATCTCCTCCGCGCCGTGCCGCACGAGGAGCAGCGCTCCTGGGCGCGCCTGCTCGCGCCGGACGACGCCGCCGACCTGGTGCAGGCGGCCGAGCCGGAGGAGCGCGAGCGGCTGCTCGGGCTGCTGGACGAGCAGACGCGGCGCGACGTGCGCGCGCTGCTCGCCTACGCCGAGGACGACGCCGGCGGCCTGATGAGCCCGCGCTACGCGCGGCTCCGGCCGGACATGACGGTGGACGAGGCCATCATCTACCTGCGCCGGCAGGCCCAGGAGCGGCTCGAGACCATCTACTACGTCTACGTGCTCGACGACGCGCAGCGGCTGCTCGGGGTGGTGAGCTTCCGCGAGCTGTTCGCGGCGCAGCCGGGGCGCCGGGTGCGCGACATCATGCGCGCCGACCCGGTCACCGTCCGCGACGACCAGGACCAGGAGGCGGTGAGCCGCGTGTTCCGCGACACCGACTTCATGGCGCTGCCGGTGGTGGACGCCGAGGGGCACCTCAAGGGCATCGTCACGGTGGACGACATCGTGGACGTGGTCGAGGAGGAGGCCACCGAGGACATCCAGAAGATCGGCGGTATGGAGGCCCTGGGCGCGCCGTACCTCGAGGTCGGCTTCACCGCCATGGTGAAGAAGCGGGCCGGCTGGCTCGCCGCGCTGTTCCTGGGCGAGATGCTGACCGCCACCGCCATGGCGCGCTACGAGGACGAGATCGCGCGGGCGGTGGTGCTGGCGCTGTTCGTGCCGCTCATCATCTCCTCGGGCGGCAACTCCGGCTCGCAGGCCACCACGCTCGTCATCCGCGCCATGGCGCTCGGCGAGGTCCGGCTGCGCGACTGGTGGCGGGTGATGCGGCGCGAGATCGGCGCCGGGCTCGCGCTCGGCGCCGTGCTCGGCACCATCGGGTTCCTGCGCATCGTGCTGTGGCAGGCGGTGCGGCCCACCTACGGCGAGCACTACCTGCTGGTCGCCTCCACCGTGTTCTGCAGCCTGATCGGCGTGGTGACGTTCGGGACGCTGGCGGGCTCGCTGCTGCCGTTCGTGCTGCGCAGCCTGAAGCTCGACCCCGCCAGCGCCTCCGCGCCGTTCGTGGCCACGCTGGTGGACGTGACCGGGCTCGTCATCTACTTCACCACGGCGACGCTCATCCTCTCCGGCACGCTGCTCTGAGCGGTGGCGAGCTCGGCGGCCCGCGCCCCCTCGCGCTGCAGCTCGGCCGCGCGGCCGCGCCGCGCCAGCACGTAGTAGATCACCGGGACCGCGTAGCGCGAGAGCAGGGTGGACGCCACCGCGCCCGCCATGAGCGCCACCGCCAGCCCCTGGAAGATGGGGTCGGCCAGCATCACCGCGCTGCCCACGATGACCGCGAGCGAGGTGAGCGCCATGGGGCGGAAGCGGACCAGCACCGCCTCCTCCACCGCCGCGGCGAGCGGCATGCCCTCGCGCAGCTTCAGCTCGGCGAAGTCCACCAGGATGATGCTGTTGCGCACCACGATGCCGGCGCCGGCGATGAAGCCGATCATGCTCGTGGCGGTGAAGAACGCGCCCCACAGCCCGTGCGCCGGCAGGATGCCGACGAGCGACAGCGGGATGGGCACCAGGATCACGAGCGGCATCGAGAAGCTCTGGAACCAGCCCACCATGAGCACGTAGATGAGCAGCATCACCGCGCCGAAGGCGAGGCCGAGGTCGCGGAACACCTCCAGCGTGATGTGCCACTCGCCGTCCCACTTCATCGAGGCGTGCTCGGTGTCGGGCGGGTGGGCGAGGCCGTAGCGGGCCACCGGCTCGCCGCGGTCGCCCCTCAGCCCCTCGAGCTTCTGGTTCAGGGCCAGCAGCGCGTACAGCGGGCTCTCGATCTCGCCGGCCAGGTCGGAGGTGACGTAGGTCACCGGCTTCATGTTCTTGTGCTGGATCTCCGGCGCCTCGCGGGTCTCCTCGACGTGCACCAGCTCGGACAGCGGCACCAGCCCGCGCGCGCCCGGGACGGTGAGCGCGAGCAGGGAGTCGAGGCGGGTCCGCTGCGCCGGCGCGAGCTGCAGCACCACCGGCACCTGCGCCGCGCCCTGGGACCCGTGGAACGTGCCGAGCGGCGCGCCGTAGCCCGCCGCGGCGAGCGTCTGCACCACGTGGGCGGGCTGCACGCCGTGCAGCGCCGCCTTCTCGCGGTCCACCGAGAGCGCCAGCTTGGGGTTCGTCGGGTTGAGCGTCGAGTCCACGTCCACGACGCCCGGCACCGCCTCGAACGCGGCCTTGACCTCGCGACCCAGGCGGTCGCGCTCCTGCGCCGACGGGGCGTAGATCTCGGCCACCATGGTGGCGAGCACCGGCGGGCCCGGCGGGATCTCGACCACCTTCACGCGCGCGCCGGCGGGGTGCGCCAGCGCCTCGATGAGCGGGCGGACCCGCACCGCGATGGCGTGGCTGGCGGCCTTGCGCTCGCCCTTGGGCGAGAGGTTCACCTGCAGGTCCACCATCTCCGGCGCCTCGCGCATGAAGCTGTGGCGGACCATGCCGACGAAGGTGAACGGCGCGGCCACCCCGGAGTGCACCTGGACGCTCTCCACCTCCGGCTCGGCCAGCAGCCGGCGGGCGACGTCCTGGCCCAGCGCCAGCCTCCTCGCGCGCCGCGCCGGCGGGCAGGTCGAGCTGCACCTGGAACTCGCTCTTGTTGTCGAACGGCAGCATCTTCACCTTCACCGCGCCGGTGAAGAGCAGCGCCACCGCGCCGAGCAGGAGCGCCGTCACCAGCGCCATGAAGCCGAGCTGCACCTTCCACGAGCCGAGCAGCGCGCGGATGACCTTTCGGTCGAGGCGGGCCACGCGGCCCTCGGGCGCCGACTCCGCCACGGCGTGGGGCTCGGCCGAGGCCGGCTCCGGCGACTCGTGGCCCGGATCCGCCGGGTGGAGCCCGGTGGCGTCGGTGTCGGGGAGGTGCGCCTCCTTGCGGAAGACCTTCATGGCGGCCCAGGGGCTCACCACGAACGCGATGAGCAGCGAGAACACCATCGCGACGCTCGCGCCCACGGGGATGGGGCGCATGTACGGGCCCATCAGCCCGCGGACCATGGCCATCGGCAGGATGGCCGCGATCACCGCGACCGTGGCGAGGATGGTCGGGTTGCCGACCTCGTCCACCGCGTCCAGCACCACCTGGGCGAAGCTGCGCTTCGGGCCGGGCAGGTGCAGGTGGCGGTGGATGTTCTCGACCACCACGATGGCGTCGTCCACCAGGATGCCGATGGAGAAGATGAGCGCGAACAGCGTGACGCGGTTGAGCGTGTAGCCGTTCAGGTAGGTGATGAGGAGGGTGAGCGCCAGCGTGACCGGCACCGCCACCGCGACCACCACCGCCGAGCGCCAGCCCATGGCGAGCAGGATGAGCGCGATGACCGAGAGCGTGGCGATGAGCAGGTGCTCGATGAGCTCGTTCGACTTCTCGCCGGCGGTCTCGCCGTAGTTGCGGGTGACGTCGGCCTTCACGCCGGCCGGGATGAGGCCGCCGCGGAGCGCGTCCACCTTGGCCATGACCTCGTGGGCGAGCTCGGTGGCGTTGGTGCCCGGCCGCTTCGCGACCACGATGGACACCGCCTGCTCGAAGCCCTCCTTGCCCTTTCGGCGGTGAGCACCACCGCCGGCTCGGGCTCGGGGCCGTCCACCACGCGGGCCACGTCCTCCACGTAGATGGGCCGGCCGTCGCGGACGGTCACCACCACCCGGTCCAGCTCGGCGGCGGAGCGGGCGAAGCCCTGCGCCTCCAGCTCGACGCGCCTGCCGCCCTCGACCAGCGCGCCGGCCGGGAGCTGGGCCTGGGCGCCCTGGAGCGCCTGGTGCAGCTCGGCGAGCGACACCGACAGCGCGCGCAGCCGCGCCGGATCCGGCTCGACGCGCACGGTGCGGCGCGCGCCGCCCACCACCTGCACGTTCGCGGTGCGCGGCACGTCGGCGAGCTCGCGCGCCACCTCCTCGGCGAGCTTGCGCAGCTCGCCGGCCGGGAGCGGGTCCTCGGCGTGCAGCGTCAGGGTGAGGAACGGGACGTCGTCGATGGTGAGCGCCCGCACCACCGGCGGCAGCGTGCCGGAGGGGAGCAGCTCGGGGTGCGCGCCCAGCTCCTGGTGCACCTTCACCAGCGAGGGCTCGAGCGGCTCGTTCACCTTGAAGCGGACGGTGATGAAGCCGACGTTGGCCCGGCTCGAGCTGTACAGGTACTCGACCCCGGGGATGCCCCACAGCCGGCGCTCGAGCGGGGTGACGAGCTGCGTCTCCACGTCGCGCGGGCTGGCGCCGGGGAACGGCACCATCACGTCCACCATGGGGACGACGATCTGCGGCTCCTCCTCGCGCGGGGTCAGCCAGACCGCGGCCAGCCCGAGGAGGATGGAGGCGAGGACGATGACCGGCGTGAGCTTGGAGCGCAGGAACGGGCGCGCCAGGCGCCCGGCCATGCCCAGCCGCTGGCCCTGCTCCGGCGTCGTCACGGCGTCACCTCCACCGCCTGCCCGTCGCGGAGCGCGCCGGGGGCGTCGATGACGGTCTCGCCGCCGCGCAGCCCGGCCCGCACCAGCACCGCGTCGCCGGCCGGCTCGCCGGGCGAGATCCAGCGCAGGCGGGCCTTGCCGCCGTCGGCCACGAACACGCCGGTGAGGTCGCCGCGCTGCACCAGCGCGCTCTTCGGCACCCACAGCGCCGCCTGGGCGGCGGGCGCCTTCGCGTCGCCGGCCGCGGCGGGCAGCACCAGGCGCGCGAACGAGCCGGAGCGGAGCTCGCCCTCCGCCTTCTGGACGCGGGCGCGCAGCCCGCGCCGGTGGGAGAGGGGATCGCCGCCCGGGGTGAGCGCGGTGATCTCGACGGTGCCGCGGGTGCTGCCGGCGAGGAACGGGAGCGCCTTCCCCACCGCCAGGCCGCGGGCCTCGTCGTCGGAGAGGCTGGCGGTCAGCTCGAGCGCGTCGCCCTCCAGCTGGAGCAGCGGCTGGCCGGGGCCGACCAGGTCGCCGGCGTTCACGCGGCGCGACTGGACCGTGCCGGCGAACGGGGCGCGGAGCAGCGAGTAGCCGACGTTGGCGCGGGCGCCGGCCACCGCGGCGGCGGCCTGGGCGCGCTGGGCCCGGGCGCCCTCCAGCTCGGAGGTGGTGGCGGCCCGCTCGGCGAGCAGCGCCTCGATGCGCTTCTCGTGGGCGGAGGCGGCCGCGAGCGCGGCCTCGGCGGCCTCCAGGCCGCCCTTCACGTCGTTGTCGGCGAGCGACACGAGGAGCTGGCCAGCGGCGACGCGCTGGCCCTCCTCCACGTGCACCTGGGTGACGTTCGCGGCGAGCCGCGTCGAGATGGTGGCGCGGCGCACCGCGACCACGTTCGCGGCCACGGTGCGACCGGCGCCGCCGCCGTCCACGCGGGCGGCGCGGACGCGGACCGGCGCCGCGGGGGCGGCCGCGGCCTCGGCGGCGAGGGAGGGGACGGGGAGCGCCGGGGCGGCGAGCGCGAGCGCGAGCATCAGGGTGCGGTGGTTCATGGCGTGAGTCCTTCGATGGGAGCGTTGAGGGCGAGGGCGAGCCGGGCGCGCGCGAGGCGCGCCTCCAGCCGGCTCGCGACGAGCAGGGCCCGGGCGCCGGCGAGCCCGGTCTCGGCGTCGAGCAGATCCGTGAGGGGCAGCAGCCCCTGGCGATGGCGGGCGGCGCGCATCCGGCGCGCCTCCTCCGAGGCGGCCACCGCCTCCTGGGCGGAGCGCACCCGGGCGTCGGCGGTGTCCACCGCGCGGCGCGCCTCGCCGCCCTCGCGGGCGGCCTCGCGCTCGCGCCAGACCAGCGCGTCGCCGGCGGCGGTGGCGCGGGCCTGGGCGGCCCGCAGTGCGCGGGCGTCGCCGAGCGACAGGTCCCACTTCGCCATGACGCCCACCATGGTCCAGGCGGTGCCGTCGGAGAGGCTGGGGGTGCGCAGGGTCTCGGCGCTCGCCTGCGCGAACAGCGCCGGGAGCAGGCTGCCGCGGGCGGCGCGCACGCCGGCCTCGGCCGCGTCGCGCTGCAGGCGCGCGGCGAGCAGGTCGGGGCGCTCGGGCGGCGGGGCCGCGCCCGCGGGGAGCGCGGGCAGCGCGTCGATGGGCGTGGTCAGCTCGGCGTCGGCGACCTCGTCGCCGGCCAGCATGACGAGCGCCGAGCGGGCGGTGGCGCGGCGCTGCAGGGCGGCGGCGCGCTCGGCCTCGGCCTGGGCGCGGAACGCCACCGCGCGGGCCACGTCCGCCTCGAGCGCGAGCTGCTGGGCGGCGCGCTGCCGCACGAAGCGCTCGGTCTCCTGCGCCTGCGCGAGCAGGTCCTCCGCGTAGCGGACGCCCTCCTCCGCGGCCTGCGCCCCGAAGTACGCCTGCACCACGCCCGCGGCCATCTCCCGCTGCCGCTGCGCGTGCGAGGCGCCCTCCGCGCCGGCCATGGCGCCGGCCGCGCGCTGCCCGGCGAGCAGCCGGCCGCCCATGAACAGCGGCAGCTGGATGGCGGCGCCGGCGCCGATGCCGCCGATGCCCGGCGGATCGTTCAGGCGGGCCGGGTCGAAGTCGGCCATGGTGATCCGCCCCTGGTCGAGCCGGGTGCCGAAGGCCATCATCGGCTCGTCGGTGCGGAACGCGCGGGCGGTGAAGGAGAGCGTGGGGAGGCGCGCGTCGCGGGCCCGGTCGGCGTCGGCCCGGGCGGCCTCGGCCTGGGCGGCCGACGCCTGCAGGCCCGGGTTCCTCGCCCAGGCCGCGCGGATGGCGTCCTCGATGGTGAGCGGCGCGGCGGCGGCCGCGGCGGGCGCGACGAGCGCCGCGGCGGCGGCGAGCGTCGCGAGGCGGGAAGCCTTGGACAGGATGTGCGTGGTCACGGTGGCTCAGAGCCAAGGCGCCACCCAAAGGTTTCCGCAACGTCCCGGGGAGGCTGGGGCGAATCCTCCCGCCCGCCCCGGGCTCCAACGCTCGGGGCTGCGCGCTATCGCCCGGGCCGGCGCAGCAGCACGTAGAGCGCCCCCGCGCCGCCGTCCACCGGCCGGGCGGTCGCGAACGCCAGCACGTGCCGCGCGAAGCGCGCGGAGGCGAGCCAGGTCTTCAGCGCGTCCTTCAGCACCGGCAGCTGGTCCTTGGAGTGCAGCCCGCGGCCGTGGACCACCAGGACGCAGCGCTTGCCCGCCTGCCGCGCGCCGCGCAGGTAGGCGTCGACCGCCTGCTTCGCCTCGGCGCGCGTGAGGCCGTGCAGGTCCACGTGGCCCTGCACCGCGAACTCGCCGCGGCGGAGCTTGCGGACCACCGACTGGTCGAGCCCGGCCACCCGGCCCTCGATGTACTCGTCGGAGTCGGAGAGGTCGAACGGCGCGTCGCCCGACACCAGCGCGCGGAGCGCGTCGATGGCCTCGAGGTCCGGGTGCCAGTGCGCGCCCCCGGCGCCGCGCGGCGCGGCGGGGGCGACGGTGTCCGGCCCGCGGTCCACCGGCCGCGCGCCGCGGGTGGCCTGGGCCCAGAGCTCGGACTCGCTCGGCTCCGCGGGCGGCGCGGGCGGCGCGGGCGGCGTCGGCGGCGGAGGGGGCGCGGGCCGCCGGGGTCGCTCCTCACGGGGAGGCGAGAGCGCCTTCAGCTTCTGCAAGCCCTCGTTGAACGGCCGCTTCGCCACGCCCCGACTATAACGGGGGGCACCTTGGACATCGAGATCGAGTGCCCCTACTGCGGCGAGCTGGTGACGATCTTCGTCGACCCGGGCGGCGGGGCGTCGCAGACGTACGTCGAGGACTGCCCGGTATGCTGCCGGCCCTGGACCGTGCACGCGGTCGAGGAGGAGCCCGGCGGGTTCGCGGTCGCGGTGGGGCGCCAGGACGACTAGTCCAAGGGATGTTGCTGGCCCGTAGGAGTCACCTGGGGTAGAAGCGGCGGCGCGCGGCTCCGAGGCCGCGGGGGAGCGTCGGCATGTCCATCGTCGCGGTGCAGGGCGTCTCGAAGGACTACATGCTCGGCAAGACGGTGGTGCCGGCGCTCCGGGACGTGACGCTGGAGATCGGGCGGGGCGAGTTCCTCTCCATCGCGGGGCCGTCGGGCAGCGGGAAGACCACCCTGCTCAACCTCATCGGCTGCGTGGACACGCCCACCACCGGCGTCGTGCAGGTGGACGGCAAGGACACCTCGCGCCTCAGCGAGCGGCAGCTCACCGACCTGCGCCTGCGCACCATCGGCTTCATCTTCCAGAGCTTCAACCTGGTCCAGGTGCTCTCGGTCTTCCAGAACGTGGAGTTCCCGCTGCTCCTCCAGGGCGGGCTCTCGCGGCGGGACCGCGAGGCGCGGGTGATGGGGCTGCTCGAGGCGGTGGGCATCGCCAGCCACGCCCGCCACCGCCCCAGCGAGCTGTCCGGCGGGCAGCGCCAGCGCGTCGCGGTGGCCCGCGCGCTCGTGACCGCGCCGTCGCTCGTGCTCGCCGACGAGCCCACCGCCAACCTCGACTCGGCCACCGGCGAGAACATCATCGACCTCATGAAGGAGATGAACGCGCGTGACGGCACCACGTTCGTCTTCTCCACCCACGACCCCAAGGTGATGGCGCACGCCAGCGCGGTGATCCGCATCGCCGACGGGCGCATCGTCGCCCGCGAGGCGGGGCGCGGGGCGGCGGCGGAGGCGGCCCGGTGACCGGCCGGCGCGACGCGCTGCTCGTGCTCCTGCGGATCTCGTTCCGCAACCTGGCCGCGAGCAAGGTCCGCACCTCCATCATCGGCGCCATCGTGCTGGGCGGCGCGTTCCTGGTGGTGCTGGGGCTCTCGCTGCTCGACTCGATCGACAAGGGCATGCGCACGTCGATCCAGGGCAGCCTGGGCGGCCAGCTGCAGGTGTACGACGCCCGCTCGGAGGACGCGCTGGAGCTGTACGGCGGGCTGCGCGGCGAGTCGCTGCTCGAGCCCATCGAGGACTTCGCGAAGGTGAAGCAGGTCCTCTCGGCGGTCCCGAACGTGGAGACGGTGGTGCCGATGGGCATCGACCAGGCCATGGTCGCGACCGGGAACGTGTTCGACGTGGCGCTGGAGCGGCTCCGGGCCGACGTGCGCCGCGTGGAGGGCGGGGACCGCTCGCCGGAGGCGCTGCGCGGCTACGAGGCGCGCAAGGCGCACGTGCGCCGGATGGTGGGGCTGCTCCGGGACGAGCTCGGCCAGGCGCGGAGCATCGCCGACCTGGAGGGCCGGGACGCGGAGGACCGGCGGCGGGAGTGGGCCGACCTGACCCGCGCCGCGGACGACGCGTTCTGGGCCGGGTTCGACCGCGACCGCTACGGCAACCTCGAGTTCCTGGAGAACCGGATCGCGAAGCTGTCGATGGACGGCGGCTTCACGTTCATCCGCTACGTGGGCACCGACGTGGACGCGTTCTTCCGCGCGTTCCAGCTCGCGCAGGTGGCGGAGGGCGAGATGATCCCGCGCGGCCGGCGCGGGATCCTGGTGGGCAAGCAGTACGCCGAGGAGTGGCTGAAGCTCCGGAACGCCCGCCGGCTCGACCAGATCAAGGAGGCCCGCGACCGGCGCGGCCGCCGCATCGCGGACGACGAGGAGCTGCAGCGCTGGGTGCGCGAGAACCGCGCCGGGCTGAAGGACATCCTCCTGCAGCTCGACCCGATCCAGGCCGAGGAGGCCACCGCCCGGCTGCGCCGCGCGCTCGGCCCGGCCGCGGCGGCGGAGGCGCTGCCCGCGCTGCTGGCCCGCCTGTTCGACGCGGACGACGCGACCTTCGACGCGCGCTACCGGATCTTCTACGACCAGCTCGCCCCGCTCCTGCGCCTGTACGTCATCAACGTGGGCGACACCATCACCATCAAGGCGCCGGCGAAGAGCGGGTACTTCAACTCGGTGAACGTGAAGGTCTACGGGTTCATCCAGTTCCGGCAGATCGAGAAGTCCGGCATCGCCGGGATGATGAGCGTGATGGACCTGCAGTCCTTCCGCGACCTGTACGGCTACATGACCCGCGAGCGGGCGGCGGAGATCGACGCCATCAAGCGCTCGGTGGGCGCCACCGACCTCGCGCGCGAGGACGCCGAGGCCGCGCTGTTCGGCGGCGGCGGCGCGCTGGAGGGCGAGTCGCGCGCGGCGCGCATCGACGAGGGGCGGCTGCTGGCGGACCGCCGGGCGGCCGGCCCGCCGAGGACCTCTCGACGCGGACCTACTCGCAGGAGGAGATCGACCGCGGCGTGGCGCTGAACGCGGCGCTGATCCTGCGCGACCCCTCGCGGCTGCGCGAGACGATGCGCGACGTGCAGGCGGCCTCGGACCGGGCCGGGCTGCACCTGAAGGTGATCGACTGGCAGCAGGCGTCCGGGCTGGTGGGCCAGTTCGTGACGCTGCTGCGGGTGATCCTCTACAGCGCGGTGGTGATCTTCTTCGCCATCGCGCTCGTCATCATCAACAACGCCATGGTGATGGCCACGCTGCAGCGGGTGAAGGAGATCGGCACCCTGCGCGCCATCGGCGCGCAGCGCCGGTTCGTGCTCGCGATGATGCTGGTGGAGATCGCCTCGGTGGGCCTGGCCTTCGGCCTGGCCGGCGCGGGCCTGGGCGGGCTGGGCGTGTGGGCGGTGCGCGCGGCGGGCGGCATCCCCGCCACCTCCGACCTCCTCAACTTCCTGTTCTCGGGGCCGGCGCTCATGCCCACCCTGGGCGGCGGCAGCGTGGCCGTGTCGATCGTGGTGGTGGTGGTGGTGAGCGTGCTCTCCGGCTTCTACCCGGCGCTGCTCGCCATGCGCGTCACGCCGGTCGAGGCGATGGCGACGGAGGACTGATCGTGATCGGCGTGGACCTCCAGATCGCCGCCCGCAACCTCACCCGGCACACCCGGCGCAACCTGTTCCTGGGCGGCGCGCTCGCGGCGGTGACGGCGCTGCTGGTGCTGCTCTCCAGCCTGACCGGCGGGGTGGAGCGGGCCATGATGGTGTCGGCCACCACCCTGCTCACCGGCCACGTGAACGTGGGCGGGTTCTTCAAGATCACCTCGGGCAGCGCCGCGCCGATCGTGTCCGAGTACCCGCGCGCGCTCGACACGGTCCGGGCGCTGGTCCCGGAGATCGACTACGTGGCGGTGCGCGGGCGCGGCTGGGCCAAGGCCGTCTCCGAGAGCTCGTCGATGGACCTGGTGCTGGGCGGGGTGGAGGTGGCCCAGGAGCGCGGGTTCGCGAAGGTGATCCGGCCGGTGGAGGGCCGGCTGGAGGACCTGGCGCAGCCGGACACGGTGCTGCTGTTCCAGGGGCAGGCCGACCGGCTCAAGGTGAAGGTCGGGGACGTGGTGACGCTCTCCGCCCCGACCACCCGCGGCGTGAACAACACCGCCGACGTCCGGGTGGCGGTCATCGCCCGGAA
The DNA here is from genome assembly GCF_049201065.2 of Anaeromyxobacter sp. Red801. NCBI lineage: Bacteria > Pseudomonadati > Myxococcota > Myxococcia > Myxococcales > Anaeromyxobacteraceae > Anaeromyxobacter > Anaeromyxobacter sp. Red801. Next base: position 109,710 of record NZ_CM181236.1, read on the forward strand.
CGTCGGGCTGCTCTCCGCGTTCAGCGCCTTCATCCAGGGGGACACGCTGCGCCGGCTCTACGGCCTCGCGCCCACCGCCACCGGCGCGCTGCACCTGTACCTGAAGGACCCGGCCGACGCGCCGGCGGTGGCGAGCCGGCTGCGCGCCGCGCTCGCCGAGGCGGGCTGGCGGGTGATGGAGCCCGAGTCGCAGCCGTACTGGATCAAGCTCATGCAGAAGGTGCCGAGCGAGGACTGGACCGGCCAGAAGCTCGACGTCACCACCTGGGAAGACGAGATGGGCCAGTTCAAGCAGTTCATCCTCGGCCTGCGCGCGCTCACCGCGCTGCTCGTGTTCGTGCTCATGGTGGTGGTCGTCATCGGCATCCTCAACACGCTCGCCATCGCCATCCGCGAGCGGACCCGCGAGATCGGCACGCTGCGCGCCATCGGCATGCAGCGCCGCAAGGTGCTGTGGCTGTTCGTGCTGGAGACGGCGCTGCTCGGCCTCGGCGGCGCCGCGGCCGGCGCGGCCATCGCCTCCGGGATCGCGCTCCTGCTCAACCTGGCCGGCATCGGCGTGCCCGAGGGCATGCAGCTCTTCCTCATGCAGGAGCGGCTCTCCTTCCTGCTCCAGCCCGGCGCCATCCTCGCCGACGTGCTGTTCCTCGCCGGGGTGACCGTCGTGGCCGCGCTGCTCCCCGCCCGCCGGGCGGCGCGCCTGCGGCCGGTCACCGCCATGCACCACATCGGCTGAACCCCAGGATCCCCGAACATGCACGCACGCCCCGCCGCCGTCCTCTCCCTCGCCGCCGCGGCCCTGGCGCTCGCGGCGCCGCCCGCCGCGGCGCTCGGGCCCGACGAGCTGAAGCGCGTGGTCGCCACGCTCGACGACCGCCAGCGCAACTCCGGCGACTGGAAGGCGCTCTGCTACATGGAGGCGAAGGAGAAGGGGAAGACCGACGTCGTCTACGAGCTGCTGGTCTACCGGCGCGACGAGGACGACAAGCAGCTCTTCCTGTTCACCAAGCCCAAGGCCGAGGCGGGCAAGGGCTACCTGCGCATCGACAAGAACCTGTGGAGCTACGAGCCGTCCACCGGCCGGTGGGAGCGGCGCACCGAGCGCGAGCGCATCGGCGGCACCGACACGCGGCGCGACGACCTCTCCGAGCCGCGCCTCTCCGAGGACTACACCGCGGAGTGGAAGGGCGACTCGAAGCTGGGCGTCTTCGAGGTGCACGAGCTCGTGCTCACGGTGAAGCCCGGGGTGGACGTCTCCTACCCGGTGCGGCGGCTGTGGGTGGACAAGGCGACGCTCAACATCCTGAAGCGGCAGGACGTGGCGCTCTCCGGGCGGCTCATGCGCACCACCTACACGCCGCGCTGGAGGAAGATCTACTCGGAGTCGAAGAAGGGCGAGGTCTGGTACCCCGAGGAGATCCGCATCTACGACGAGATCGAGAAGGGGAACTCCACCCTCATCCTGATCCGCGAGATCGACCTCCGCCCGCTGGAGGCCAACCTCTTCACCAAGGCCTGGCTCGAGTCGAAGAGCCGGTAGGAGCGCGCCCATGCCCTCGCCCCGCACCGCCGCGCTGCTCGCCGCGGCCGCGCTCTGCGCGCTCCCGGCCGCGCCCGCCGCCGCGCAGGACCGGCCCTCCGAGGACGAGCTGTTCGGCGCGCCCGCCGCGCCCGCGCCCCAGGCCGCGCCCGGCGCCGAGGGCGCCGCGCCCGCGCCGGCCCCCGCCCCGCGCGACCGCGGCGAGCGGGGGGACGTGGAGGCGGAGCTGTTCGGGAGCGGCGGCTCGCCGAACGCCGTGCCCCCGCCGCCCGAGGGGATCATCTCGCGCGAGCGCGAGGACCCGCTCCGCATCGGCGGGCAGCTCTACCTGCGCGCCATCGGCACCTGGCAGGAGGGCGTGGACCCCGCGGACTGGTACCTCGCCTCGCCGAACCTGCTCGACACGTACCTCGACACCCGGCCCAACGACCGGGTCCGCGCGTTCGTGCTCGGGCGCATGAGCTACGACCCGACGCTCTCGCGCGCCAGCGTCGCGCTCACCCAGCCCAGCGCCGGCGTCACCGAGTCCGCCGCCACCGTCGCCTCGAACCCGCGCGGTACGCTCGATCAGCTGTGGGTGAACTTCGACCTCGGCCGGCGCGCGTTCGTCACCGCCGGCAAGCAGCACGTGAAGTGGGGCGTGGGCAAGTTCTGGAACCCCACCGACTTCCTCCACCCGGTGAAGCGCGACCCGCTGGCCGTCTACGACGCGCGCAGCGGCACGAGCATGGTGAAGGTGCACGTGCCCTGGGAGGCGCGCGGGTGGAACTTCTACGGCGTGCTCGCCTTCGAGGACCTGGCCGGCGAGGCGCGCGCCACCGACCGGGTCGGCCGGGTGGGCGCCGGCGGCCGGGCGGAGCTGGTGGCCGGCACCGCGGAGCTGGGGCTCGACGCCATGGTGCAGGACGGCCACCGGCCGCGGTTCGGCGTGGATCTGTCCGGCGGGGTGGGGGACTTCGACCTGTACGCCGAGGCCGCGCTGCGCACCGGCGCCGACGGCACCCGCTGGCGGAAGACCGCGCCCACGCTCACCGATCCGTTCGGCTACGCGCAGTACGAGCCGCGCGGCTTCACCCCGCAGGTGGTGCTGGGCGGGAGCTGGTCCGCGAAGTACTCCGACGAGGACGCCGTCACGGTCGGCGCCGAGTACTTCTTCGACGACTCCGGGTACTCCGACGCCGACGTCTACCCGTTCCTCGCCGCCGGCGCGCCGCGGCTCGACCTCTCGAACCCCGCCGCGCCCGCGCTGGTGCAGCAGGACCCGGCCGCGTTCCGCCCGTTCTACCTGGGCCGCCACTACGCCGGCGCGTACGCGATGCTGGCGAAGCCCGGGCGCTGGAACAACACCATCTTCACGCTCTCCGCGCTCGGGAACCTCTCCGACCGGACGTTCGTGGTGCGGCTCGACCACTCGGTGCTGGTGCTGACGTACCTGCGCGTCGAGACGTTCGTGGCCGGCCACATGGGCCGCAAGGGCGGCGAGCTCCGCTTCGCCTACGAGGTCCCCGCCGGCGCCGCCGCGTTCCTCGGCGCCCCGCCCGACCCGCGGCTCGGCAAGGCGCCCGTGCTGGACGCCGGCGTCGCGCTGCGCGTGAGCCTGTGAGCCGCGGCCTCGCGTCCCCGTAGCCGCACGCCGCGCCCTCTCCCCGCGTACGCATCCACGAGCGCGTCCCCGAGGACCCGCCGCGCCTCCTCGAGATTGTGCCCCCGGCAACGGATCCGGAGGTTGTCCGCCGTCGAGGCGCCGCCCAGCGCGGGAAGGGGCCCCTCTCCGCGCAGCTGTCGGTGGTCACCACCTTCGCCAGCTCGCACACGGAGGACAGGCACAGCTTGCCCTCCCGGAGCGCACCCTCGACCCCCGGGTACCGCTGGATGAGCTCGGCCGCGGTCTTCCGGTACTGGGCCGCGCCTGCGGAGAGCCCCAGCGCCCACCACGCCCCGCGCCCCGCGCCCCGCCCTCAGGTCTCGGGCGAGCCGATCGCGCCGCGACGGTTCCGGACACGCGCGCCCGCCTCCGACCGCCGCTGCACCCTCACTGCCCAGACCCCGCAATGAATCAGAGAACCCGCCCCCCCTACGTCCCCGGCATCCGCGGCACCATCCCCCGCCGCTCGGCCTTGAAGTACCGGCCCCAGGCCTTCTTCATCCAGTGACCGACCACCGGCAGCGGCACCAGCCGCTCGGTGCGGTCGTCGCGGTACACCAGCGCGCCGCCGGTGCCGGTGTCCATCAGGCACACGATGGCGAGGTGCGCGAGGTAGCTCGCGCAGGGCGCGCCGCCCGCCTCGCAGGACGCGGCGTTGTCGGCGGCGACGCGCGCCATCGCCTGCGCCAGGTGGCCCTGCTTCGCGCTCCAGGCCGGGCCCTCCAGCGCGGCGACGTCCCCCACCGCCCAGACGCCGGGCATGCCGGGGACGGCGCAGCCCGCGTCCACGCGCACGAAGCCGGCCTCGTCGCGGGGCAGGTCGGAGGCCTTCACCACCGGGTGCCCGTCGCCGGCGGGGAGGAACGCGACCAGGTCGGCGTCGACGCGATCGGCGCCCTCCAGGGCCACGCCGCCCGCGTCGAACGAGACGATCTTCCGGCCCGCGCGCAGGGCGATCCCCTGGCGCGCGAGCATCCGGCCCACCGCCGCCACCGCCTTCTCGCCCATGCGCTCGCCGGGGCGCGCCATGGGCGCGAAGAAGGTCAGCTCGAAGCGATCGCGCAGCCCGCGCCGGCGCAGGAGCGCGTCGAGGTTGAACGCCACCTCGAAGGCCGGGCCGCCGCGCACCGCCGAGGGCGCCCGGGGGTTGCCGCCGAAGCCGACCGCGATCCGGCCGCGGCCGCGCGCGAGCAGCGCCTCGAGCGCCACGCGGAAGGAGGTCGCGGCGGCGGGATCCCCGCCCAGCGTCACGGTGTGCTCGACCCCCTCCGGCCGCAGCCGCGAGGCGCCCAGGGCGACCACCAGGTGATCGGCCGCGAGCCGCCGCCCGTCCACCTTCGCCCGGCGGGAGGCGCCCTCGAGCTCCTCGACCTTCCCGACCCGCAGCTCGAACCCGCGGCGCGCCGCGACGCCGGCGAGGTCCAGGCAGGCCTCCTCGAACGGCAGCTCGCCGGTCGGGATCCAGATCGAGGTCGGGTGGATGAAGAGGTAGGGCCGGTCCGAGACCAGCGTCACCTCGAACCCGCGCGCGCGCAGCCGGATCGCGCTCTCCAGGCCGGCGAAGCCGCCGCCCAGCACCAGTGCTCGCTTCCCCATGGGCAGCCTCCCGGCCGGCGACCGGCCTCTCGGGCGTCTGAGCCACGCCGCGAGCGCGGGATTCCTTCGGGGGCGCCGACGAACCGGCGCGCGGGTGGGAGGCTCGCACCGGGAAAGGAGAATCGATGTCCCAGCTCGGAATGAAGAAGCCGTCGTCCTGGACGTACGAGCAGGCGCTGGAGAGGCTGCCGGAGCTGCTCAAGGCGGAGGGCTTCGGGGTCCTCACGCAGATCGACGTGAAGGAGACGCTCAAGGCCAAGCTCGGCCTGGACTTCCGCAAGTACAAGATCCTCGGCGCCTGCAACCCCGCGCTCGCCCACCGGGCCCTCTCGGCGGTGGTGGACCTGGGCATCATGCTCCCCTGCAACGTGATCGTGTACGAAGGCGACGACGGGAAGGCGGTGGTGACCGCCATCGACCCCATGCAGACCATCGCCGCCGCGCGGCCGGAGCTGGCGCCGATCGCGGGCGAGGTGCGCGCGCGCCTGGCGCGGGTGCTGGAGCAGGTCGCGTAGCCGCTCGCCCTTCGACGGGGCTCAGGGCGAGCGCTCGATCCGGGCCACTGAACCCTTTGGGCGGGCCCCGGCTCCCACGGCCGTCGACATGAACGATCTCCTCGCCTTCGCCGCCGTCGCCGGGCTCTGGTTCCTGATGCAGTTCGTGATCCTGCCGCGCATGGGCGTTCCCACCTGAGCGGTGCCGCAGCGGCCCCGGTCCGGGGCCGGCACGCAGGACGGCGAGCCGAAGGACGGCGAGGAGCCGGGCGGTCCCGGGCCGCGCTGCTGAGGCGCCGCGGTCAGCGGCGCCGGCGCCCGCGGGCGATCGCCACCAGGTCTGACAGGATCGCGTAGGCGGTCTGGTCCACCCCGCCGGCCCCCTCCCAGATCCCGATCTCGCGCATGAGATCGGTCTCGAGGACGAGCACGCCGTCCGCGCCCCGCGAGACGAGCACGTCGCCGTCCGCGACCTCCTCCGGCCCCACGCTCACCCGCACCGCGCGGCCGTCGCGCCGCGCGCGGGCGATGAGCCGGAGCACCGCCCCGCGCCCGCGGGCGGCGCGGACGTCGCCGGGGCCGAGGCCCGTGATCCCCCGGCGCTCCACCGCGGCGGGCCGCACGTCCGCGCCCATGAGCGCGTTCGCGAGCGCGCAGGCCTTCACCGCCGCGTCCCAGCCTTCGACGTCATGGCGCGGGTCGGCCTCGGCGACGCCGGCGCGCTGCGCCTCGGCGAGCGCCGCCTCGAAGCTCGCCCCCGCCTCCATGCCGGCGAGGACGCGGGTGGTGGTGCTGTTGAGCAGGCCGCGGAACCCGAGGATCCGGGCGCCGGGCAGGCAGCGCTCCACCAGGTTGAACACCGGCGTCCCGTCGAGCACCGCGCCCTCGTGGAGGAAGCGCACGCCGCTCCGGGCCGCGAGGCGCACCAGGCGCGCGCGGGCGTGCGCCACCGGCCCCTTGTTCGCGGTGACCACGTGCAGCCCGCGCCCCAGCGCGGCGCGGGCCAGCGAGATGGCCGGCTCGCCGGTGGCGGGCGCGAGCGGGGTCAGCTCCACCAGCACGTCGGCCGGCGCGCGGCGGACGAGGTCGAGCGCCGAGCGCACCGGCGGCCCGCGGTGGAGCGGCTCGAGCGAGCGGCCGGCGCGCACCAGCCGGAGCGCGCGCGAGAGCGATAGCCCGCGCGGATCGATGGCGGCCCCGTGACGGTTCGTGAAGATGGCGGTGACCACCGGCGCGGCGCCCTCGGCGCGGAGCGCGCGGCCGTACGGGCCGGGGAGCAGCTCGGCGAAGGTCCGGCCGACGTTGCCGAAGCCGGCGAGGGCGAGGCGGAGCGGGCGGGTGGCGGTGCGGGACATGGCGGGGGAGGGTGGTCCGGCTTCCCCCGCCTGTCAATCCGCGGGAACGCGGGGCGCAACCCCGTGCGCGGCGGAGCCGCCCGCGGGGACCTCGTGCGAGCCCGCGAAGGCGGGCGCACGAGGTCACGGGACCCGCGCAGCAGGGTGGGGCCCCACGGAGCTCGGCTCCGTGGGGCGGGGCGCAGCCCCGTGCGCGGCGGAGCCGCCCGCGGGGACCTCGTGCGAGCCCGCGAAGGCGGGCGCACGAGGTCACGGGACCCGCGCAGCAGGGTGGGGCCCCACGGAGCTCGGCTCCGTGGGGCGGGGCGCAGCCCCGTCAGATCAGAACAGGAACTGGTCGCCCTGCGCGCGCAGGGCCGTGATGGCTGCCAGGTTCACGATCGACTGCACCGAGCAGCCCATCTGCAGGCAGTTCACCGGCTTGTGCATGCCGAGCAGCACCGGCCCGATCACCTCGGCGCCGCCCACGTTCTCGAGCAGCTGGTAGGCGATGTTGGCCGAGTCGAGGTTCGGGAACACGAACACGTTCGCGTCCTCCTTGAGCGTCGAGAACGGGAACTCGGGCACGCGGACGTCGCCGTTCGTGGCGATGGCCACCTGGATCTCGCCCTCGACCTCCAGGTCCGGACGGCGCTGGCGCACCAGCGCCGCGGCGTCCCGCATCTTCTGCGGGCTGCCGCCGCCGGCGGAGCCGAAGGTGGAGTAGGAGAGCATCGCCACCCGCGGCGTCACCTCGAAGTAGCGGGCCAGGTCGCTGGTGGTGATGGCGATCTCGGCCAGCTCGTCCGCGTCCGGGTCGATGTTCACGGTGCAGTCGGCGAAGAACTTGAAGTCGTGCTTCGTGACCACGATGTACACGCCGGCGGCGCGCTTGCCGGCGCGGGTGCGCACCACCTCGAGCGAGGGGCGGACCGCGTCGGCGTAGCCGCTGGTGAGGCCGGTGACGAGCCCGTCCACCTCCCCCAGCTCCAGCATCACCGCGCCGAAGTAGTTGCGCGTGCGGATGCGGCGGCGCGCCTCCTCCACCGTGATGCCGCGGCGCTGGCGCAACTCCCAGTACCGCGCCACGTAGCGCGAGAACTCGGGGCTGTCCATCGGGTCGATGATCGTCACGCCGTCGAGGTCGTCGAGCCGCTGGTCGGCGATGGAGCGGCGGATGGCCTCCACCGGCCCGAGCAGCACCGGCTCGCAGATCGCCTCCTCGCGGAGGATCTCGGCGGCCTGCTGGATCTTCGGGTGGTGGCCCTCCGGGAACACGATGCGGGCGAGCTTCTTCTTCGCCTTGGTGAAGATCGAGCCCATCACCTGGTGCGAGCGGCTCTGCAGCTTGCGCAGCCGGTCGCGGTACTCGTCCATGTCCAGCTTCACGCGGGCCACGCCGCCGTCGATGGCGGCCTGCGCCACCGCCGGGGCGACCCACAGCAGCACGCGCGGGTCGAGCGGCTTCGGGATGATGTAGTCGCGGCCGAAGCGGAACTTCTCGCCGGCGTAGGCGCGCGACACCGAGTCCGGCACGTCCTGCTTGGCCAGCTCGGCGAGCGCCTTCGCCGCCGCCATCTTCATCTCCTCGGTGATGGCCTTGGCGCGGACGTCGAGCGCGCCGCGGAAGATGTAGGGGAAGCCGAGGACGTTGTTGACCTGGTTCGGGAAGTCGGAGCGCCCGGTCGCCATGATGACGTCCTCGCGCGCCGCCTTCGCCTCCGGGTAGTCGATCTCGGGATCCGGGTTGGCGAGCGCGAAGACGATGGGGTCCTTCGCCATCGACTTGACCATCTCCTGCGTCACCATGCCCTTGGTGGAGCAGCCCAGCATCACGTCCGCGCCCTTCAGCGCGTCGGCGAGCGTGCGGCACTTCGTCTCGGCGGCGAACTCCGCCTTCCACTCGTTCATGCCCTCGGTGCGCCCGCGGTAGATGACGCCCTTGGTGTCCACCATGAGGACGTTCTCGCGCTTCACGCCGAGCGCCAGGTAGAACTTGGTGCAGGCGATGGCGGACGCGCCGGCGCCGGAGACCACCACGCGCACGTCGCCGATCTTCTTGCCGGCGATCTCGAGCGCGTTCAGCAGGGCCGCGCCGGAGATGATGGCGGTGCCGTGCTGGTCGTCGTGGAACACCGGGATCTGCATCTCCTTCTTGAGGCGCGCCTCGATGACGAAGCACTCCGGCGCCTTGATGTCCTCCAGGTTCACGCCGCCGAAGGTGGGCTCGAGCGCCTTCACCACCGTGCAGAACTTGTCGATCTCGAGCGCGTCCACGTTGATGTCGAACACGTCCACGTCGGCGAACTTCTTGAAGAGGACGCCCTTGCCCTCCATCACCGGCTTGCCGGCGGCGGGCCCGATGTTGCCGAGGCCGAGCACCGCGGTGCCGTTGGACACCACCGCGACCAGGTTTCCGCGCGCCGTGTAGAGGTACGAGGCGTCGGGATCCTTCTCGATCTCGAGGCACGGCTCGGCCACGCCCGGGCTGTACGCGAGCGCGAGATCGCGCGCGGTCGCGCACGGCTTGGTGGGGACGACCTCGATCTTCCCCTTGCGGCCGGACGAGTGGTACGCGAGCGCGTCCTCGCGGCGGATCTTCTTCTTGGGAACGGGGGACGACGGAGGGTTCTGCGGAGGCGTGAAGTCGGAGGCCATGATCTCCTCGGTGCGGCGGTAGGAGTCGACGAGCTTGATTTGGGGCCGACGAGGAAATCCCAAAATAAATCCGCTGTCAATGAGACGCAGATCAATTGGTGCATCTTTTGCAATCCGTCGCGTTCCGCATCGCCCGAGGTGCGCCGAAGCATTGCCGCAGTGCGTCTCGGACGCAGCCGCCCCCACCAGATTGCAGGCACTTCCGTGCGGTCGCCCGCCCGCCTCCCGGCGCGCGGGTGCGTCGCGCGCGTGGCACCGTGCGCGTGGGACTCGACGCAGGCGAGGGCTTCAGCGCGACCGGCGGCGCGTCGCCTTCGACGGCGGCGCGGCGGGCTCCGGCGCGGGCCGGAGCCCGAGCGCCGGGTTGCGCTCCAGCTCGTCCACGGTCCGCGGCCAGTCCTGCTTCAGCAGGCGGGCGAGGGACCGGTCGGAGAGGATCTGCCCGCCGGTCTGGCAGCGCGGGCAGTAGTTCACCTCGTTCTCCGCGCGCACGATCCGCTGCACCGCCGTGCCGCACACCGGGCACGGCTGGCGGTGGCGCCCGTGCACGGCCATGCCTGCGCGGAAGGCGGTGACGCCCTCGGGGAAGCCGCTCCCCGCCTCCGCGCGCAGCCGCGCCGTCCACCCGCCGAGCACCTCGCGCGTGGCCTCGAGCAGCCGCGCCACCTCCGCGTCGCCGAGCCGCGACGTCAGCGCCACCGGCGAGAGCCGCGCGCGGTGCAGGATCTCGTCCGAGTAGGCGTTGCCGATGCCGGAGAAGAGCGACGGATCGGTGAGCGCGCGCTTCAGCGTGTGGTTCTCGCGCCGGAGCGCGGCGGCGAACGCGTCGAGGTCCGCCTCGAGCGGCTCGATGCCGCCGCGGTCGAGCGCGGCGAGCGCCGCGGCGCCGCGCACCAGGTGCAGCGCGGCGCGGCGCTTCGTGCCGGCCTCGGTGAGGACGAGCGTGCCGTTCGGGAAGTCGAAGGCGGCCAGCCCCGCCTTCCCCGGGAGGCGCGCGCCGGGATCCTTCCAGTGGAGGCGCCCGGCGATCATGAGGTGCAGCGCCAGGAACAGGTCGCCGTCGAGCGCCAGCACGACGCGCTTGCCCTGACGGCGCACCGCGGCGACGCGCCGCCCCTCCGCCTCGGCGAGCGGCGGGTCGGCGGAGCGGAGCAGGAAGGGGTTCCCCAGCCGGATGCGCTCCAGCGGCTGACCCAGCACCCGCGCCGCGAGCGCCTCGACGTAGACCTCGATGTCCGGCAGCTCCGGCACCCGAGGATCCTGCCTCGGCGCCGGCCCGGCGGCCAGGCCGTCTCCGCCCCCCGCCCGACCGGGCACCGCCGCCCCGCCGTGCCCCCGAAATCTGCTAGAGACAGCCGCATGCCCAGCTCCAGTCACCGTCCGCAGGGCACCGCCCGCCGCGACTTCCTGCGCGTCCTCGCGCTCGCGCCCGCCGCCGTGGCGGTCGGGTGCGCCACCGCGCGCTCCGCCGCGCCCGCTCCCGCCGCCGCGCCCGCGGCCGCCCCGCCCGCGCCGGCCCCCGCGCCCGACGAGGCCACCGCCGCCCTCCGCGCCTTCCCGCTGCCGGCCGCGGCCGAGCCGGCCTTCGTCTTCCGCGCCGCCCCGGCGCGCCCGCGCGAGTAGCCCCATGGCCCTCGACGACGACGTCCTGTTCTCCGGCGTGGCGGCGCTCTCGCGCCGCATCCAGGCGCGCGAGCTCTCCCCGGTGGAGCTGGCCGAGGCGTGCCTCGCGCGCATCGACGCGCTCGGGCCCGCGCTGGGCTGCTTCGTCACCGTGACCCGCGAGCGCGCGCTCGCCGACGCGCGCGCCGCCGAGGCCGACCTCGCCGCCGGCCGCTGGCGCGGGCCGCTGCACGGCGTGCCCTACGGCCTGAAGGACCTGGTGGACACCGCCGGGATCCGGACGACGTTCGGCGCCCGCCCGTACGCGGACCGCGTGCCCGAGCACGACGCCACCGTGGCCCGGCGGCTCGCCGAGGCGGGCGGCGTGCTGCTCGGGAAGCTCTCCATGATCGAGCTCGCCGGCGGGCTCGGCTACCACACCGGCGAGGCGGCGCTGAACGGCCCCTGCCGCACGCCCTGGGACCCGACGCGCTGGGCGGGCGGCTCGTCCTCCGGGGCGGGCTCGGCGGTCGCGGCCGGGCTGGTGCCGTTCGCGATCGGCTCGGAGACCTGGGGCTCCATCACCTGCCCCGCCGCGTTCTGCGGCGTCACCGGCCTGCGCCCCACGTACGGCGTGCTCTCCCGCGCCGGCGCCATGGCGCTCTCGTACACGCTCGACAAGCTCGGCCCGATGGCGCGGAGCGCGGAGGACTGCGCGCTCGTGCTCGGCGTGCTCTCCGGCGCCGACCCGCGCGACCCGACCTCGATCCCGCCGCCGCCGGGGCTCGGCAACGGCAAGGTCCGCGGCGGGATCCCGCGCGGCCTGCGGGTGGCGGTGCTCGGCTTCCCGGAGAAGCCGCCGGTCGCGCCCGGCGCGCGCGCCGCGTACGAGGCGGCGCAGGCGGTGCTGCGCGACGCGGGCGCGATCCTCACCCCCGCGGCGCTGCCCGACCTGCCCTACGAGCCGCTCGCGTCGTTCTTCATCGAGGCCGAGGCGGCCACCGCGTTCGAGGAGCTGATCCGCTCCGGCCGCACCCGCGAGCTGGCCGACCGCTCCCACGCCACCCGCAAGCCGGACGACTACCTGCCCAAGGGCAACCCGTCCGACTACGTCCGCGCCATGCGCGTGCGCGGCGAGGTGCAGCGCGCGCTGGCCGGCTTCTTCGCGCGGTACGACCTCGTGCTCGCGCCCAACCTCCCGTACCCGCCGCCGCGCGTCACCGAGAACTTCGACGCGATGTTCGCGTTCCCGGACCTCCTCGGCGCCGCCGGCAACCTGGCCGGCCTGCCGGCGGTGGCGCTGCCCATGGGCTTCGTGGACGGGCTGCCGGTGTCGATGCAGCTCGTCGGCGCGCCGCTCGAGGAGGCGCGGGTGCTGGCCGCGGCGGCGCTGTTCCAGTCGCGGACCGATCACCACCTGGCCCGGCCGAAGCTGGCCCGCCCGTCGCCGCCGTCGGCCCGGGCCGGGGGGCGCCCCTCGAACGCGGTGACCATCCGATGACGTCCGCCCGGCAGGATGCCGTCTCCGTGCCCCACCTCTCGCGCTCCGTGTACGTGCCGATCGCCGCCGTCGGCTACGTCTTCGTCATCCTGATCCTGGCGCTCGCGCTGCCCATCCAGGCGGTGCTGCTCGCGCTCACCGTCGCGTTCGACCGCAACCGCGTGGTCGCCGGCCGCTTCCTGCGCTTCGTGGGCGTCGCCATCACCAGGACGTTCCCGCCCTGGCGGCTCCGGCTCGAGGGGCGCTGGCCGGGGGACGGGCCGTACGTGGTGGTCGCGAACCACCAGTCGATGCTCGACATCCTGCTGCTCTCGCGGATGCCGCGGGAGATGAAGTGGGTCGCCAAGGAGGAGCTGTTCAAGATCCCCTGGGTCGGCTGGATGCTGCGCATGACGGGCGACATCCCGGTGCGCCGCGGCGACCCGGAGAGCGGCGGCGAGGCGCTCGGGAAGGCGAAGGACTACCTCGCGCGCGGCATGAACGTGATGATGTTCCCGGAGGGCACGCGCAGCGCGAAGGGGCGCATGCTCCCGTTCAAGTCCGGCGCGTTCCGCCTCGCGATCGAGGCGGGCGTGCCGGTGCTGCCGGTGGCGGTGTCCGGCACCGCGCACGGGATGCCGAAGGGCGGCCCGTGGGTGCGCCCCTGCCGCGGCACCGCGCGGATCCTGGCGCCGGTGAGCGTCGAGGGGATGAGGCCGGAGGACGCGCCGAAGCTCCGCGACGTGGTGCGCGCGCGGATCGAGGAGGCGCTGGCGACGCTCCCGCCCGCCTAGCCGTCGGCGTACCGCGCCGCGAGCTCGGCGACGCGCGCCCGCAGCCCCTCGCGCACGTCCGCCGGCCCCTCCACCGTCGCGTCGCCGCCCCAGCCCAGCACCGCGCCGGCGAGGTAGTTGCCCGGCGTGACCCGCTGCACCACCGACACCGAGCCGTCGCCGTTCTCCCGCAGCCGCAGCGCCGGGTTCGAACGCGCCACCCGCGCGGCGACGCCGCAGAGCCGGAGCGTCACCTCGCGCTCCGCGCCGGACTCGAAGTAGAGCTTCCCCGCGTAGCGGGCGAGCGACGCCTGGTGCGGGCCGAACACGCGCGTCCCGGTGGTCACCGAGGCGATCCGGTCGAGCCGGTACAGGTGCTCGTGCGCCTTCTCCACGTTCCAGGCCGCCAGGTACCACTGGCCGTCGCGGTGGAAGAGCGCGCGCGGCTCCACCGTGCGGCGCGCCAGCACCCCGTCGCCGACCGCGCGGTACTCCAGCGCCACCTCCAGCCGCGCGGCGATGGCCTCGCGGAGCGCGGCGGCCCACGGCCCGGTGGGCGCGAGCACCACGTCGAGGCCGCGCACCAGCTGCTCGGCCTCGGGGCGGAGCGGCTCCGGGATGGCCTTGCGCAGCTTGCGGACGGCCTCGCGCACCGGCTTGCCGGCGGTCTCCTCGAACGGCGCGAGCGCGGCGAGCAGCACCGCGCCCTCGGCGAGCGAGAGCGCCACCGGACGGCCCAGCTCGTGCGCGTACAGCAGGTGGACCTCGCCGTCCTCGACGTCCAGCGAGACCAGGTCCTCGGCGCGCTCCGGGTCCACCCACAGCGAGCGGATGCTCTCGAGGTCGGCGAGCAGCTCGGGCACGCCGCGCGCGCCGGTGAGCTCGACCGCGCGACCGAGCGGCACGCCCCGCCCCTGGCGCGCGGCGCGGACCGCCACCGGGACGAGGAGGAGCAGGCGGCGGAGCGACCTGAGGTAGGGCTCGCTCACGGCGCCCTCCCGTCCAGCGCGGCGGCGAGCGTGGCGAGCATCTCGCGCGCCATGGCCCGGCCCTCGGCCGGCTCGAGCAGCTCCGCCTCCGGCCCCCACGCCAGCGCCTGGCGCACCAGGCCGCGGAGGTTCCGCACCTCCAGCCGCGCGACCCGCCCGCCGTCCGCGTCCGGGCGCAGCCGCGCCGCGGGCAGGAGCTGCCCGGCCACGCGCGCCAGCGAGCCGCGGAACCGGACCGCCGCCTCGCGCGGCGGGTGCACGTCGTAGTCCCAGATCTGCTGGCGGGTCCAGCGCCGGACGTCGAAGGCGGCGGGGATCCGGTACGGGTCGCGGAGCCGCGCGTTCACCTTCAGCGCGCGCACGCGCGAGAGGTAGAAGACGCGCTCCGCGCCGCGCAGGTGGCAGTGGCCGGCGAAGATCCACTCGCCGCGCCGGCGCCCCCAGCCGTACACGTCCACGTCGCGGCGCACCACCTCGCCGGTGGCGATGCGCAGGTAGTCGAGCGTCACGGTGCGACGGCGCTCCCACGCGTCCACCAGCCGGTCGAGCAGCGCGCCCGAGGCCGGCGCGCCCTCGGCGGCCAGCTCCTCCGCGGCCGCGGCGCGCGGCGGGAGCCCCTTCGCGCCGACCACGAGCTTGCGCAGCGCGCTCTCCAGCTCGTCGCGCAGCGGGTGGTCCGAGGCGCGCAGCGCCGACACGCCCGCGGTCCACACCACCGCGGCCTCGTCCGGCGCGAGCTCCAGCGGCGGCAGCGCCGAGGCGCGCGCGTCGATGAAGTAGCCGACCTGGTCCTCCGAGCCCGGCACGTCCTCGCGGTCCAGCACGAACCCGATCCGCTCGAGGTCGCGCTTGTCGCGCGAGAACTTCTTCTCCTTCGCCTCGGCGCTCCCCGCGTAGTCGTCCGGGAACGCCTCGTAGATGCGCCGGCGCGACACCGGGCCGGGCTGGGACAGGATGAAGGTGGCGAGGCCGAGCAGCCGGGCCTGGGCGCTGGAGGGCCTGGCCGCGGGCGGCCGGGTTCGGGCGGTCGGCATGGACTCGCAGTCTAGCGCGCGCCCGGCGCCGAGGGAGGCGGTGAGGGCCGAGAGCAGGTCCGGGCGCGAGGTGCGCACGTGGCAGCGCACGCCCCCGTCCCCGGATCCGGGGACGCAGCGGGCGCCGGGCAGCAGCGCCGGCGCGAGCGGCGCGAGCGCGGCGGGCAGCCGGACGGTGACGGTGCGCGCCGCCGAGCTCCCGTCGAGCCAGGCGCTGCGCGCGAAGTCGAGCGGGTCGAAGCCCGGCGGCGGCGGGCCGGCGCGGCGCCGGGTCGCACGCGCGCCGGCGATGCCGTCGAGGGCGAGGACGCGCAGCGTGGCGGGGCGCTCCCGGGTCGCCACCCGCCACGCGCCGTCGAACGCGAGCGCGAGCACGTCCACCGGGCCGTGCGGCGCGGCGCCGGCCGGCCACCCGCGGGCGCGCGTCAGCCGGGCGGAGCGGCCGCGGACGAGCGCGCGACCGAGGGTGAAGATCAGGCGCCGCGTGGACGGGGCCGGCATGCGGACATCGTCGCCCGTGGGTGGACAGGAGGCCGGCCGGCCGAGGCGCTACGCCGGGACGTCGTCCTCCACCGGCTCCACCGCCGCGTCGAGCGCGGGCAGGTGCACCGCGGCGTCGGCGGCCGGGAGCGCCTCCACGTCGCGGAGCCGCCGCTGGATGGCGCGGCTGCGCGTGGCCACGGTGCCGAGCGTGGTGGAGGCCTCCTGGAGCTTCTTGTCCACCTTCTCGATCACCTGGCCGAACTTGCCGAACTCGGTCTTCACCGCGCCGAGCACCTGCCACACCTCGCTCGAGCGCTTCTGGATGGCGAGCGTGCGGAAGCCCATCTGCAGGCTGTTGAGCAGCGCCGCCAGCGTGGTCGGGCCGGCCACCACCACCTTCAGGTCGCGCTGCAGCGCCTCGGTGAGGCCGGGGCGGCGGACCACCTCGGCGTAGAGCCCCTCGGTGGGCAGGTACAGGAGCGCGAAGTCCGTGGTGCCGGGCGGCGCGATGTACTTGTCGTGGATGTCGCGGGCGCAGCCGCGGATGCGCACCTCGAGCGCCCGGCTCGCCTCCTCGACGCGGGCGGCGTCGCCGCGCTCCGAGGCATCCACCAGCCGCTGGTAGTCCTCGATGGGGAACTTCGCGTCGATCGGCAGCAGCACCTCGGTGCGCGCGCCGTCGTGGCCGGGGAGCCGGATCGCGAACTCGACCCGCTCGGCCGAGCCGGGGCGGGTGGCGACGTTGCGGGCGAGCTGCTCCGGCGCGAGCAGCTGCTCCAGCAGCGCCTCGAGCTGCACCTCGCCGAACGTGCCGCGCACCTTCACGTTCGCGAGCACGCGCTTCAGGTCGCCCACCCCGTTCGCGAGCGTCTGCATCTCGCCGAGGCCCCGCTGCACCGCCTCCAGCCGCTCGCTCACCAGCCGGAACGACTCGCCCAGGCGCTTCTCCAGCGTGCCCTGCAGCTTCTCGTCCACCGTGGCGCGCATCTGCTCGAGGCGCGCGCCGTTCTCCTCCTGCAGGAGCTTCAGCCGCTGCTCGACCGTGGTTCGCAGCGCGTCGAGCCGGCGCTCCGTCGCCTCGCCCATCCTCCCGAGCGACTCGCCCAGCGACGCGCGGACCTCCTCGCGGAGCCGCTGCGTCCCCTGCGCCGCCTCGGCGCGCCCGCGCCCCAGCTCCTCGCGCAGCGTCCGCTCCAGCCGCTCCTGGGCGCGCTCGACCGCGTCGAGCCGGTCGGCGAGCAGCGCGCGCACCGCGGCGGCGACGCGCGGCGGCACCAGCGCGACCAGCGCCGCCACCGCGGCGGCGGCGGCGAGCGCCGAGACGAGGATCGGGACCAGGGCGTTCATCGGGGCTCCCCCGGGCGCGACGACGCGCCCGTACGCCCCGAGGCTAGCACCCGCGGCGGACATCCCCGGGGCGCACGCTGCGGATGCCGAACGGGCGGACCGTGCGGCATCCGTTCGCCCCTCGACGGGCTCGGGGCGAGCGGAACTCTCCGGGGCGCTCGGGGAACGGCCGTCAGCGACCGGCACCCGGCGGTCCGGTCCCCTCCGCCGCGGCCGACGGGTTGAGCATCGGCGCGGCCACGCGGCGCAGCGTGCTCGCGTCGGTGTGGTGGAACGGCTCCTCGCGGCCGCGGACGCGCAGCACCGTGTCCTGCTCGTACGAGAGCGACCCGTCGTCGTGGACGGTGAACGTCAGCGTGTACTCGAGCGTGGTGAACGCCTGCTCCAGGAACGGGCCGGAGCAGATGCCGAACATGGCCGAGCCGCGCACCGCGTTCACCGTGAAGGCGCGAGCGTCGGGCGCGGCCACGCCGCCGGCGAGCGCCACCTGCGCGCGCGGGATGGCGAGCGACTGCACGATGCGGTGCGTGGCCGGCTCCCACAGCCAGTAGCCCACCTGGTCGTGGAAGGTGGCCGGATCGTCGGGCTCCTGCACGCGCTGGTGGTAGCGGAGGCCGTACAGGAGCTGCGGCCCGTTCGGCTGCGGGTCGATGGGCTCGAACACGATCCGCTCGACGTAGGGCGACTCCTCCACGCCCTCCGCCACCGGGTGGCGATCCACGCCCCGCCCCTCCCACGTCCCGGCGAGCGGCGCGAGCGGGCCCAGGTTGCGCAGCGTGAGCGGATCGATCTCCTCGGGCTCCGTAGATGTCGGCGCCGGGCGCGACGACGTCGCGCGGATCGAGCTCGGGTCGGGCGTGAGCCATGGCGGTCTCCTCCCGCCCGCCGGGCGGGTCGAACGACGCTAGCACGGGCCCGGCCCGCGCTCCCCGCGCCCGGTGGGCGCACCCCCGGCGGTGCGCGGACGGCCGCCATCCGGCGCGGACGCGCCCACGCTGGGCGCCGCCCGGCGGAGGGCGAGCATCACCAGCGCGGACACCGCGGCCGGCACCGCGGCGGCCTGGAACACGGCCTGCGCGCCGCCGCCGCCCGCCAGCAGCGCGCCCGCCACCACCGGGCCGAGGAAGCCGCCCAGCCGGCCGACGCCGAGCCCGGCGCCGATGCCGGTGGAGCGGAGGTCGGTCGGGTAGAAGGTGGCGGCGAGCGCGTTGAGGCCGGGCTGGCCGCCCTGCACCGCCCAGCCCACCGCGAACGCGACCGCGAGGAGCGCCGCGAGCGGGAGGCCGGGGCGGCCCAGCACGAGCAGGCAGGCCGCGGCCGCGGCGAAGCAGCTCGCCAGCACCGGGACGAAGCCGAGCCGCTGGAGCACGAGCCCGAGCACCACCGTGCCCACGAGGCCGCCGAGCTGCACCGCGGTGCCGGCCCAGACCGCGGTGGCGGTGGAGAAGCCCGCCTCGCGCACCAGCGTGGGGAGCCAGCTCGCGACCGCGTAGATGACGATCATGTTCGCGAAGTTGGCGAGCCAGAGCAGGACCGTGGCGGTGGCGCGGCCGTCGCGGAGCAGCTCGAGGAGCACGAACCCGCGGCGCGGGGCCTCCCGCACCGTGTAGCGGACGCCCGGGCCCACCGGCGCGCCCGGCGCGGCGCGGCGCAGCCAGCGGGCCAGCTCCGCCGGCCGGCGCCCGGAGACCGCCAGGAGCTGCAGCGACTCCGGCAGCCAGCGGGCCATGGGCGGAAGGAGGAGCAGCGGGATGGCGCCGCCGATCCAGAACGGCGCGCGCCAGCCGTGCGCCGGGACGAGCCAGGCCGAGAGCGCGCCCGCGGCGACCGCGCCCACCATGAAGCCGTTCGTGACGATCATCATGGTCGCGACGCGGTTGCGGCGCGGGGCGTACTCGCCCACCAGCGCGGTGGCGTTGGGCATGATGGCGCCGAGGCCGAGGCCGGCCACGAAGCGGGCCGCGAGCAGCGCGGGCATCGAGCCGGCGGCGGCGGTGGCGAGCGTGAAGGCGCCGAACACCGCGGTCGCGCCGATCAGCACCGGGCGGCGGCCGATCCGGTCGGCCGCCATGCCGGCCAGGATCGAGCCCAGGAACAGCCCCAGCAGGCCGGCGCCGAACACCGGGCCGAGGCGGGCGATGGGCAGCCCCCAGTCGCGCGCCAGCGCCGGCGCCGCGTAGCCCATGGCCTGCAGGTCGAACCCGTCCATCACCAGGCAGCCGCCCAGCACCGCGAACGCGCCCAGGTGGAAGCGCCCGAGCCGCCCCGCGTCCACGAGGTCGGTGACGTTCACGGTACGCGGATCGGGCGCGGGGGGAGGGGCGGCGGTCATCGGGCGGGGACCTCGCGGAGCAGCAGCCGGGAGAGCGCCGGCACCAGCGCCACCGCGGCGACCATGTTCCCGAGGAACATGAAGGTGAGCAGGACGCCCATGTCGGCCTGGAGGCGGAGCGGCGAGAACGCCCACGTGACCACCCCCGCCGCGAGCGTCACCGCCACCAGCACCACCGGCCGCCCGGTGAAGCGCAGCGCGCGCCGGTGCGCCTCGCCGAGCGGCGCGCCCGCGCGCTGGTGCGCGAGCTGCACCGAGAGCAGGTAGAGCGCGAAGTCCGGGATGCCCACGCCGAGCGCGATGACCGGGAGCGTGGCGATGGTCATGCCGATGCCCAGCCACGCCATCACCGCCTGGCACAGCACCGCGGTGGTGGCGAGCGGCACCACCGTCACGACCACCGCCCGCCAGCTCCGGAACACGAGCAGGCAGAGCGCCACCACCGCCGCGAACACGCAGGCGGTCATGCGCGGCTGCGCCTCGCGGACCGCCAGGTTGGTGGCGGCCTCCACGCCCGCGTTCCCGGCCGCGAGCAGGAAGGCGCGGCCCGGCGCGGCGTGGTCGCGCGCGAACGCGTCCGCGGCCGCCACCACGCGGTCGAGCGTGTCGGCGCGGTGGTCGGAGAGGTACGCCAGCACCGGCATCACGGTGCACTCCGGGTCGAACAGGTCGGGGTTGCGCGTCCCCGCGGCCTCGGCCGCGCCGCCCAGGATGCGCGGGTCGCGCGAGAGCGTCAGCCACTTCGGGCTCCCCTCGAACGATCCCGCCGTGATCTGCCGGACCGCGTCGGCGAGCGAGGCGGTGGCCTGCACGCCCGGGACCTGCCGCAGCGCCCAGCCGAGGCGGTCGGCCTCGACGAGCGTCTCCCAGGAGGTGCAGCCCTCCGGCGGCGTCTCCACCATCACCGCGAACACGTCGCTCGACGCGCCGTAGTGGGCCGCGATGTAGGCGTCGTCCCGGTTGTAGCGGGCGTCGGCGCGCAGCTCCGGCGCGCCGGGCTGGGTCGAGCCGACCGGCACGCCGCGCCCGGCGGCGAGCCCGACGGCCACCAGCACGGCGCTCACCGCCAGGATCCCCGCCGCCCAGCGCGGCTCGGTGAAGCGGTCCACCAGCCGCCACGCGCCCCCGGGGCCCGCGCCGCCCGCCTCGCCGCGCAGGCTGCGCAGCGCGGCCGCGCCGCTCACGCCGGTGTACGAGAGCAGCACCGGCAGGAGCACGAGGTTCGTGACGATGAGCACGCCGACGCCCACGGTGGCGGTGAGGGCGAGCTGGCGGATGGCGGGGACGTCCACCAGCGCCAGCACCGAGAACCCGACCGCGTCGGTGAGGAGCGCGGTCAACCCGGCCAGGAACAGCCGGCGGAAGGTCCGGCGGGCGGCGAGCCGCCGGTCCGCGCCGCGCCCCACGTCCTGCAGCACGCCGTTCATCTTCTGCGTGCCGTGCGACACGCCCATCGCGAAGATGAGGAACGGCACCAGCACCGAGAACGGGTCGAGCGGCACGCCCAGCAGCGAGACGATGCCGAGCTGCCACACCAGCGCCACGCCCGAGCAGGCCAGCACGAGCGCGGTGCTCCGGACGCAGCGCGAGGAGAGCCACAGGATGGCGGCGGCGATGGCGGCGGCCACGCCGAACCAGGCGCCGACCGCGAGCGTGCCGTCCAGGATCGCGCCCACCCGCTTCGCGAACCCGACGATGCGCACGCGCACCGGCCCGTCGCCCGCCGGCCCCTCGAGGCGCAGCCGCAGCGCCTCCAGCTCCGCCGAGAGCGCGCGGTAGTCGAGCCCGGCGCCGGTGACCGGGTCGCGGTCGAGCAGCGGCACCTGCACCGCGCTGGACCGCTCGTCGAGCGCGACCAGCGTGCCGGCGAGCCCGGCCCGCCGGACGTTCCGCCGCAGCGCCGCGATGGCCTCGGGCGAGCCGTCGGCCGGGTCCGGCATCACCGGGCCGCCCCGGAAGCCCTCCTCGGTCACCTCGGTCCACCGGACCGACGGCGTCCAGAGCGACTTCACCCAGGGGCGATCCACCCCCGGCATCAGGAACAGGGTGTCGCTCGCGTCGCGGAGCGCCTCGAGGTAGGCCGCGTCCCAGACGTCGCCGCGGGCGTTCTCCACCACCACGAGGAGGTTGTTGCCGAGGCCGCGCAGCCGGTCGGCGCGGGCGCGGGAGGCCTGCACGAACGGGTGCGAGCCGGGCGTGATCCGGTCCAGGTCGGCGCTCACCACGTGGCGGGTCGCGGCCGCGGTCCCGAGCGCGACCGTCACCAGCGCCGCGGCGACCACCAGCGCGGCGCGGTGGCCGAACACGAGCCGCTCGAGCCAGCTGCCGTCGGCGGGGTCGAACGGTTCGGGCGAGGCGTGCGGCGGCGCCTGCACCGCCGCGCCGGGGCCGGCGCCCTCCGGGCCGGTGGGCCCGGGCTCGCGCGCCGCCGGCCGCCTCACGGCGCCTCGCGCGGGCGCGGCAGCGCCACCACCCGCACGCCCTCCGCGCCGGCCACCGCCAGCGCGCCGTCGCCCGCCGGCGCGACCGCGAACGCGGGCGCGAGGACCGCGCCGCGGGCCGACACGCGCTCGAACGTGGCGCCGCCGTCCCCGGACACGAGCAGCTCCCCGGACACGGCGGCGAGGGCGAACCTCCCGTCGGGCAGCGCCGCGCCGCCGGTGAGCGTCGCCTCGAGGCCGGCCTCGACCGCCTGCCAGGGCCCGCCGTCCACGCTGCGCAGCACGGTCCCGCGCAGCCCGAACGCGAGCAGCGCGCGTCCGTCGGTCGCCAGGCCGAACAGGCTGCCGCCGTACGGGATGGGCACCGCCCGGAAGCGCCCGGCGGCGCGGTCGAGCCGCAGGAGCAGGCCCTGCTCGCCGGCGAGGTAGAGCGCGCCGCGCGCCTCGAGGAGCGCGTGCAGGTGGAGCGCGCGCGGGTTGTCGAGCCGGTCGAGGCAAGGCGTCCAGCTCCGTCCGCCGTCGCCGGTGGCGAGCGCGAGGCCGAACGCGCCCACCGCGAAGCCCTCGCGGCCGGCGGCGTCCATCCACACGTCGAGGAGCGGCTGGTCGGGGCCGCGCGCCGCCAGGTCGCGCGCCTGGGCGAGCGCGGCCGGCGCGACGCGCCCGGCGCCTCCCTGCGCCCACCGGTCCAGCAGCTGCGCCAGGCCGCGCCCGTCGAGCCGGCGCTCCCAGCGCGCGCCGCCGTCCTCGGTCGCGAGCACCACGCCGCCGTGGCCCACCGCCCACCCGAGCCGCGGCGAGGCGAAGCGCACCGCGGTGAGGTCCTCGCTCACCGGCACCGCCGCCTGCGTCCAGCGCGCGCCGCCGTCGTCGGAGTAGACCGCCAGCCCGCGCTCGCCCACCGCCACCAGGCGCGCGCCCGCGCGCGCCACCGAGAGCAGCGGCCGCCGCGCCGCGAGCGCGCTCGGGCCCGCGGGCAGGTCGAGCGGGTCCACGAACCCCGCCGCGCCGGCGGGGGCCGCCGCGAGGAGCAGGCCCAGCGCCGCGACGTGGGCCCGGCCGCGCATCAGCGCAGGCCCGATCCCGCGAGCGCGTCCGCCGACCACTCGGCGTCGCCCGGGCAGGCGCCGGTGCGGATCCAGCCGTCCTTGCCGGGCCAGCTGTTGATGCCGTAGCCGCCGGTGGCGAGGTCGTAGTGCAGGAACGCGTCGGCCCACATGGCCGGCACGTCGTAGCTCGGCGCCATGAACGCGATCCCCACGCGCCAGAGCTGCCCCCGAGCGTCGTACTGGTCGCTGGTCAGGATCGCCCAGGTGTCCTCGTCGAGGTAGAAGACGCGCCGCGAGTAGACGTGGCGCTTGCCGGGCTTGAGCCGCGCGTCCACCACCCACACCCGGTGCAGCTCCCAGCGGAACAGCTCCGGGTTCACGAAGTGCTTGCGGAACAGCTCCTCCGGCCGCGCCTGGTAGGCGGCCCGGTACACGTTGTACGGGACGTAGATCTCCTTCTTCCCGACCAGCGTGAAGTCGAAGCGGTCCATGGCGCCGTTGAACAGCAGCGCGTCGTCGAAGGTCTGCGCGCCGGAGGTGGCGGCGTTGGGGGTGTCGTAGGCGAGGTCGGGCGCGAGCCGCACCCGGCGCTGGCCGGGAAGGTACTGCCAGGAGCGGCGGCCCCGCTCCAGGTAGTCGATCGGGTCCACCAGGATGAAGCCCTCGCCGGCGCGGCGCGCGGGCGCCTCGTACTGGATGCGGAACCGGAAGTACACGTTGGGTGACTGCGTCTGCTCGGCCCAGTACGGGTAGTCCTCGATCACGCGCGCGGTGCTGGCGTGCGTGAGCCGGCCCGACGCCTCCATGCGGTAGGCGGAGATCCGCTTGTGGAGGCAGAGCCCGTTGAACCGCACCAGGTGGTTCCACATCGCCTCGTTGCCGGTCTTCGGGATGGGGAACGGGTAGGCCGCGCGGACGCCGGCGACCGAGAGGCCGCCGTGGGTCGTGTGGGCCGAGGTGGCGGCGCGCACGGTCTGCTCGGTGACGAACGCCGGGAACGCGGCGGTGCGGTGGGTGGGGTAGACGTCCATCCGGAAGCCCGGGTAGCGCGCCAGGAGCGCCTTCGCGCCCTCGGAGAGCCGGTCGGCGTGGCGGGCCGCGCTCGCGGCGTCGATGGAGAAGCGCGGGCGCTCCGCCGCGAAGGGATCCGGGCGGCTGCCGCTGCCCGGGACGAAGCCGGGCGGCGGCGTGGTGAGGCCGCCGGTGTACGGCGGGATGGCGCCGTCGGCGCTGCCCGCCCGCTCCGCGCCGAGCGCGGTGAGCGCCGTCCCGAGCTGCCGGGCCTCCTCCGGCGAGAGCGCCGGGGTGGCCGCGGGGAGCACCGCCGCCAGCAGCGCCGCGCACACCCGTTCACGCAAGGTCATGGCATCCTCCTAGAACGTGGTCTTCGCGGTGAGCGTCACGTTCCCGCGGCTCTTCAGGAGCGCGGGCAGCCCGTTCGCCGTGGTGATGGTGGCGCCGCCGTTCGTCTTGCCGAACCAGTCGGCGTAGCGCAGCTCCACGCGGTAGCGGCTCCGCAGGTCGAGGCCGGCGCCCGCGGTCCAGCTCCCGGAGGCCTGGTTCCCGCCCTGGCCCACCGGCGAGTTGCCGCGGACCGTCCACGAGACCGTCACCGGCACGTACAGGTCGGCGCCCGAGGCCACTCGGTACCAGGTGGGCGTGAGGCTCGCGCCCAGGCCCAGGTGGCCGCGGGTGGCGCAGCCGTCGTCGCGGGTGCGGGCGAGGCCGTTCTGGACCAGCACCGGATCCGGCCGGCACACGCCGTAGCCCTCGCCGTAGAACAGGTCCTCGTTGTCGGTGACGGTCAGCCGGCGGCTGAAGGTGAGCTCGAGCGCCCACGCGGCGCTGGAGAAGGCCCGGCCGCCGGGCACGACGCCCAGCAGGTTGACGAGCCCGTGCAGCGTGTCCCCGCGGGCCTGGTAGGAGCTGCCGATCTTGCGCGGCAGGCCGTGCGGGAACATCGCGCCCTCGAGCGGCGGCGCCGGGGCGACCGCGAACGCCGGGGACTGCGCCACGAGCGGCATGCGGTGGCGCCACGAGACCTCCGCGCCCACGCTGACCCCGAGCAGCTGCTTCGCGAGGCTCGCGCCCACGAGGTCCACGTCGGCGCCGTAGTACTGCTGGTAGCGGAACGGCGACGGGAGCTCGGGGCTGAGCGGCCCCTGCGCGCCCGGGTTCCGGGTGAGCAGCACCGCGGCGAACTTGTCGGTGAAGCGCCGGTAGTAGAGCCCGAGCGTGCCGTCGAGCCAGGACGGCGCCCAGCGCAGCGCCACCCCGGCGTCGCCCGCCTGCCGCGGCCAGTTCACGCCGCCGTTCACCATGTACGCGCCGTTGCGGTACAGGCCGTCCGGCCCGTCGTAGGTCGCGTCGGAGGCGCCGAGGAACGTGCCGCCCTCCGGGTAGAGGAACGGCTGCCACTCCAGGAACACCTGCGCGGCGAGCGAGAGCGTGGGGGCGAGCTGGGCCTGCGCGGAGACGCTGGCGAGCGGGCGGAACAGCTCCTTCGGCTCGGCCCCGGGGTTCGCGAACGCCTTCTGCAGATCGAGCGGCATCTGCGCGTAGGCCACCGAGTGCGTGAGCCCCGCCTGCATGAGCGACTCGCCCCAGTAGACGGTGTGCCGGCCCGCCTTCACCGACACCGGGACGCCGCCGGCGCGGAGCTGCGCGAACGCGAACGCGTCGAGCAGCTCGCCCCACGGGCCGTGGTAGCGGCGGCGCACCACCTCGGTGAACTCGTCGTCCAGGTACGAGCCGGGGATCCCCTGCGCCACCACCCGCGGGCTGCGCGTCGCGCGCTCGTGCGCGTAGGCCTGGTCGTACCAGCCGGCCGCGCTGGCGCGGACGCCGAGGCGGCGCCGCCAGGAGGCGTCGAGCTCGGCGAGCACGTCGAGCCGGTTGGTGGTGAGGTCGCCCTGCGAGACGCTGTTCTCGCCCGCGGTGAAGGCGGGGTTGTCGCCGAGCCGGCGGCTCACGGCGTCCGTGCGCAGGCCGAGGTTGTAGCGGAGCGTGGTGTCGAGGCGGAGCTCGAGGTCGGGGACCCCGAGGTCCAGGTCCGTCGCGGTCGCGCGGGCGGGCGGGCCGAGCAGCGCGAGCGCGGCGGCGACGAGGCTCCAGCACGGCGAACGGACGGCGCCCAGGGCGACGAGCCGACGAGCCATGGTGATCTCCCCCTGGGCGAGCACCGTAGCGCTCGCTCCGCTCGGGGGAATTGATCCGGCGTAGACGGCGCGTGCAATCCGGTGCGCCAATCGGACGCGCGGCACGGTGGCGCGCGGCGCTCCGCCGGAGGGGGCGACCCGGCGGGCGCGTGGAGGGCCCTGCGCCCGAACCGGCGCTTACGGCCCATTCGCTCCGCGTATGCCCCGGCCTCGTGCCCATGTCGGGCTCGATCGCGGCCCGGGCGCCGCCTTACAAGGCACGGGAACCCGCAGTGCTCGAGAGGAAACCGCCATGGCGACCACGAAGCCCATGCCCCAGGGACCGCGCACGCTCACGCCGAGCCTGGTGCTGCGCGACTGCGCGAAGGCGATCGAGTTCTACAAGAAGGCGCTCGGCGCCCAGGAGCTGCGGCGCATGCCCTCGCCGGACGGGAAGCAGATCTGGCACGCCGAGCTCCGGATCGGCGACTCGGTCTTCTACCTGAACGACGAGATGCCCGGGATGGGCGCGGCGGCGCCGACCGCGGAGCACCCCGCGCCCACCACCTTCTGGATCCGGGCCGAGGACTGCGACGCCGCCCACCGCCGCGCCACCCAGGCCGGCGCGAGGTCCACGATGGAGCCGGCCGACATGTTCTGGGGCGACCGCTGCGCCGGCATCACCGATCCGTTCGGCTACTCCTGGTCCTTCGCCACGCACGTGAAGGACATGACCGACGAGGAGATGCGGCGCGCCGGCGCCGAGTTCGCGCGCCAGTGGGAGCAGCAGCACCCGGGCGCGTGACCGGGCGCGACGCCGGGGGTGCGGAGGGCCGGGCAGGGGCGAGCGCGCCCCGCCGGCCCTCTCGCCGTCTCCGGCCCGCGGCACCCGCGCAGCGCATCCCGCGGCGCGCGGGCAGGTTTTCGGGTAGATTCCCGCGCCTTCCCCCATCCCGAGAGAACGCGCGAAATGCCCCCGTACGTCATGTCGATGCTCCGCGTGAGCAAGATCGTCCCGCCCAAGCGGCAGATCATCAAGGACATCTCGCTCTCGTTCTTCCACGGCGCCAAGATCGGCCTGCTCGGCCTGAACGGCGCCGGCAAGTCCACCGTGCTCCGGATCATGGCCGGCGTGGACGAGGAGTACGAGGGCGAGGTCACCCGCCAGGCCGGCATCCGCATCGGCTACCTCCCGCAGGAGCCGAAGCTGGACGGCGAGCGCACCGTCCGCGAGGAGGTCGAGTCGGCGCAGGGCGAGGTGGCGGACGCGCAGAAGCGGCTGGAGGAGGTCTACGCCGCCTACGGCGAGCCGGACGCCGACATGGAGAAGCTCGCCGAGGAGCAGGCGCGCCTCGAGGCCATCATCGCGAACGCGGGCGCCGACACCGGCAACGCGCTCGAGATCGCGGCCGACGCGCTGCGGCTGCCGCCCTGGGACGCGGTCATCAAGCACCTCTCCGGCGGCGAGAAGCGCCGGGTGGCGCTCTGCAAGCTGCTGCTCTCGAAGCCCGACATGCTGCTGCTCGACGAGCCCACCAACCACCTCGACGCCGAGTCGGTCGAGTGGCTGGAGCAGTTCCTCACCCGGTTCCCGGGCACGGTGGTGGCGGTGACGCACGACCGCTACTTCCTCGACAACGCCGCCGAGTGGATCCTGGAGCTGGACCGCGGCCGCGGGATCCCGTGGAAGGGCAACTACTCGAGCTGGCTCGACCAGAAGGAGCAGCGGCTCGAGGTCGAGGCGAAGCAGGAGAGCGCGCGCATCAAGGCGATGAAGCAGGAGCTGGAGTGGGTGCGCCAGAACCCGAAGGCGCGGCAGGCGAAGAGCAAGGCGCGCCTGTCGCGGTTCGAGGAGATGTCCACCGTCGAGTACCAGAAGCGCAACGAGACGCAGGAGATCTTCATCCCGGTGGCCGAGCGGCTCGGCCAGAAGGTGATCGAGTTCAAGGACGTCTCGAAGGGCTTCGGCGACCGGCTGCTGATGGACAAGCTCTCGTTCATCGTCCCGCCGGGCGCCATCGTCGGCATCATCGGCCCGAACGGCGCGGGCAAGTCCACGCTGTTCAAGATGATCACCGGCGCGGAGCAGCCGGACTCGGGCGCGGTGGAGCTCGGCCCCTCCGTGAAGCTCGCGTTCGTGGACCAGAGCCGCGAGAACCTGTCCTCGGACAAGACCGTCTTCGAGGAGATCTCCGGCGGCCGCGACCAGCTCCAGGTGGGCAAGTTCGAGATGCCCAGCCGCGCCTACATCGGGCGCTTCAACTTCAAGGGCGCCGACCAGCAGAAGGTGGTGGGCACGCTCTCCGGCGGCGAGCGCGGCCGGCTCCACCTCGCCAAGACGCTCATGACCGGGGCGAACGTGCTGCTGCTCGACGAGCCGTCGAACGACCTCGACGTCGAGACGCTCCGGGCGCTCGAGGACGCGCTGCTCGAGTACGCCGGCTGCGTGTTCGTCATCTCGCACGACCGCTGGTTCCTCGACCGCATCGCCACGCACATCCTGGCGGCCGAGGGCGACTCGCAGTGGACGTTCTTCACCGGGAACTACCAGGAGTACGAGGCCGACAAGCGGCGCCGGCTGGGCGAGGAGGGCGCGAAGCCGAAGCGCCTCCGGTACAAGCCGATCGCGCGGTGACGGCCCCGGGCCACCCGCTCATGGTTCGACGGGCTCACCATGAGCGGGCTTCCGTCCCGCTCACCACGAGCGGGCTTCCGTCCGGCTCACCACGAGCGGGCTTCCGTCCGGCTCACCATGAGCGGGCTTCCGCCCCGCTCACCCCGAGCCTGTCGAGGGGCGAGCGGGTGCGAAGTCCGGAGCTACCGCTCCTTGCGGTAGAGCCGCATCGCGATCGGCGCGACCGCGACCACGATCACGAGCGACGCCAGCAGCGTCCAGCTCACGTCGGCCCCGGCCGGCCGCCCGTGCATCAGGTCGCGCGACGCGTTCGCGAGGTGCGTCACCGGGTTGTGCCGGACGACGCCCTGGAGCCAGCTCGGCATCGTGCCCAGGCCCACGAAGATGTCGCTCGCGAACGTGAGCGGCATCAGGAACACGAAGCTCGTGGTCATGACCGACTCGGGCGTGCGCACCAGCATGCCCACCACGATCCAGAGCCAGGACAGCGCGAAGCTGAACACCAGCACCAGCGCGACCGCCGCGAGGACGCCGGCCGCCCCGCCCTGCGGCCGGAAGCCGAGGATGAACCCCACCACCAGGATCACCGCGGCGGCCACCGAGTAGCGGAACACGTCCCCCGCCAGCGCGCCCAGCAGCGGCGCCGGCTGCCACATGGGCAGCGAGCGGAACCGGTCGTACAGGCCCTTGCGGATGTCCGAGTTGAGCCCCACGCCCGTGTAGACGGTGATGAACAGGACCGTCTGCACCAGCACGCCCGGGACCAGGTACTGCACGTACTGCCGCGGCGACCCGGCGAGCGCGCCGCCGAAGATGAACGTGAACAGCAGCGTGAACATGATCGGCGTGACGGTCACGTCGAAGAGCTGGAAGGGGACGTGCTTGATCTTCAGCATCGCCCGCCAGGCCAGCGTCAGCACCGCCGACGCGGCCGAGGCCGGGCGCGGCCGCGCGCGGATCGCGAGCGCCTCGTGGACCGCGTTCATCGGCTCGCCTCCTCGCCGTCCGCGCCCACCACCGCCTCGACCGGCCGGCCGGTGAGCGCCAGGAACACCTCGTCCAGGCTCGGGTTGCCGACCGTCACCTCGGCGACCTCGATGCCGCCCTCGCTCAGCGCCGTGAGCACCGCGCCCGCCTGCGCCGCCCCCTCGAGCCGCGCCGCGACCTCCGCCGGCTCCGACCCCGGCATGACGCCGTCGCCCAGCACCCGGGTGATCACCTGCTGGGCGGCGAGGCGCTGGCCCGCGTCGGCCAGGCGCAGCCGCAGCGCGTTCGCGCCCACCGACGCCTTCAGCTCGCGGCTCGTGCCCTCCGCGATGACGCGGCCGTGATCGACGACCGCCATGCGCTCCGCCAGCCGGTCGGCCTCGTCGAGGTACTGCGTGGTGAGGAGCACCGTGGTGCCCGCGGCCGCGATGCGGCGGACGAGCTCCCACACCTGCGTGCGGCTGCGCGGGTCGAGGCCGGTGGTGGGCTCGTCGAGGAACAGGATCTCCGGGACGGTCACGAGGCTCGCGGCGATGTCGATGCGCCGCCTCTCGCCGCCGGAGTAGGTCTGCACCTGCCTGCCCGCCGCCTCGTCGAGCCCGAACGCCTCGAGCAGCTCCGTGGCGCGGCGCCGCGCGTCGCGCCAGGAGAGGCCCAGCAGGCGGCCCACCAGCACCAGGTTCTCCTGGCCGGAGAGGTCCTCGTCCACCGAGGCGAACTGGCCGGTCAGGCTCACCTTGCTGCGGACGGCACCGGGCTCCCGGGCGGCGTCGTGGCCGAGCACGATGGCGCGGCCGGCGGTCGGCCGGAGCAGGGTGGCGAGGATGCGGATGGTCGTCGTCTTGCCCGCGCCGTTCGGGCCCAGCAGCCCGTAGACGGAGCCGCGCCGGATGGCGAGGTCCACGCCGTTCAGCGCGTGCGTCGCGCCGAAGTGCTTCACCAACCCGTCGGTCTCGATCGCGTTCGTGGTCATCGTGGGCTGCGGCCCGGGTTCCGACCCGCACGCGCGGGCACTCCGCCCGGGGAGCAGGTAGCCCGTAGGTATAGACGGGCACACCCGCGCGCCGCCACGCCGATGCGCCAGGCGCGCGGCATCGGCGCGCTCACCCCATCCGGACGGTGCCGACCGGGCGCGGTCGCCCTACCCGTGTGAACCAGATCGTCCCCGTATCCTCCGGTCCCGCTCCCGCGTCCTCGTCCGAAGGCGCAGATCGCGCCGGCGGCGCCGGCGCGCAACAGGAGGAGTCACCGCATGTCGAAGCTTCGCGTGAACGCGTTCTCGATCTCCATCGACGGCTACGGCGCCGGCCCGGACCAGTCGCTGGAGAACCCGCTCGGCGTCGGCGGGATGGCGCTGCACAGGTGGGTCCTCGACACCCGCACCTTCCAGCGGATGCACGGGGATGGCGCCGGGACGCCCGGCGAGGCCGGCCGGCGGGGCGTGGACGACGACCTCGCCGCGCGCAGCTTCGAGAACGTCGGCGCCTGGATCCTCGGGCGCAACATGTTCGCCCCGTCGCGCGGCCCCTGGCCCGACGACGGCTGGAAGGGCTGGTGGGGCGAGAACCCCGTGTACCACGTGCCGGTGTTCGTGCTGACGCACCACGCGCGCCCGCCGCTCGAGATGCAGGGAGGGACCACCTTCCACTTCGTCACCGACGGCATCCACGCCGCGCTCGAGCGGGCGAAGGAGGCCGCGGGCGGGAAGGACGTCCGGCTCGGCGGTGGCGTCGCCACCGTGCGCGAGTACCTCGCCGCCCGGCTCGTCGACGAGGTCCACCTCGCCATCTCGCCGGTGCTGCTGGGCCGGGGCGAGCACCTGCTCGCCGGCATCGACACGGCCGCGCTCGGGTACCGCTGCACCGAGCACGTCGCCTCGGAGCACGCGCTGCACGTGGTGCTGACCAGGTAGGTCGGCGTAGGACGCTCGACCCGTGGGCCGAGCCGTCTACGCGCCCGGCGGGAAGACGGCGGAGAGGCGGCGGCGAAGCTCGTCGCGGACCTCGCGGAAGGCCTGGAGCCGCTCCGCCTCGGTGCTCCCGGCGCCGGCCGGATCCGGCAGGCCCCAGTGGATCCGCCGCGCCCGGCCGAGGAAGACCGGGCAGACCTCCTCGGCGCAGAGCGTGATGACCGTGTCCACGTCTCCGGCCGGCACGTCGTCCACGCGCTTCGAGCGCTGCCCGCGGATGTCGAGGCCGATCTCGTCCAGCGCGCGGACGGCGAGCGGGTTGAGGCTCGACGGCGCGGAGCCCGCGGAGGAGATCTTCACCGTCGCCGGCGCGAGCGAGCGCGCGATCCCCTCGGCCATCTGGCTGCGCGCCGAGTTCGCGACGCAGAGGAAGAGCACGTGCCGCGGGCGGGCGCGGTGCAGCGCCTCCGCGTCGGCCTCCCAGCCGCCGCTCACCGCGCCCGCCCGGCGGTCGGCCGCTCGACCGTCACCGCGCAGTTCGCGACCTTCGCGATCTCGCCGGTCTCGCCGGGGAACCACCGATCGCGCAGCCGGAGCGCGACGTTCACGAGACCGATGAGCACCGGGACCTCGACCAGGGGGCCGATCACCGCGGCGAAGGCGGCGCCGTGCGCCATGCCGAAGGTGGCGACCGCGACGGCGATGGCGAGCTCGAAGTTGTTCGAGGCGGCGGTGAACGAGAGCGTGGCGGTCTGCCCGTAGGTCGCGCCCACCTTCCGGCTCATCCAGAAGGACACGAAGAACATGAGCAGGAAGTAGACGAGCAGCGGGACGGCGATCCGCACCACGTCGAGCGGCACCTGCACGATGGTCTCGCCCTTCAGCGAGAACATCACCACGATGGTGAAGAGCAGGGCGACGAGCGTGATGGGCGAGATGCGCGGGATGAAGACCCTGCGGTACCACTCCTCGCCCTTCAGCGCCCGCAGCCCGAAGCGGCTCGCCATCCCGGCGATGAACGGGATGCCGAGGTAGACGAAGACGCTCCGGGCGATCTCGCCGATGGTGATGTGCACCTCGGCGCCGCGCACGCCGAGCCAGCCGGGCAGCACCGTGATGAAGATCCAGGCGTAGACCGAGAAGAACAGCACCTGGAAGATCGAGTTGAACGCGACCAGGCCGGCGCAGTACTCGGTGTCGCCCTTCGCGAGGTCGTTCCACACGATCACCATCGCGATGCAGCGCGCGAGGCCGATGAGGATGAGCCCGACCATGTACTCCGGGCGATCGCGGAGGAAGATCACCGCGAGGGCGAACATCAGGATCGGGCCGACGATCCAGTTCTGCACCAGCGAGAGCGCCAGCACCTTGCCGTTCCGGAAGACCCGGGGGAGCTCCTCGTAGCGGACCTTCGCGAGCGGCGGGTACATCATCAGGATGAGCCCGATCGCGATCGGGATGGAGGTCGTCCCCACCGACATCCGGTCGAGCATCGGCACGACGCCGGGAACGAGGAACCCGAGCGCCACGCCCGCGCCCATGGCGAGGAAGATCCAGAGCGTCAGGTAGCGGTCGAGGAAGGAGAGGTGGCGGGCGACGCCGGCGCGGGCCGGGGCGGCGAGGTTCGCTTCGGACATGGGGCTACGGGCTCCCTGCACGGCGGCGGGACACGACCAGCTGGACCGGCGGACCCTCGTCGCGCACGGCGTCCACGCACGCGAAGAAGCTCATGACGCACGGGACCCGGAGCCGGTAGAAGACCTGCAGGCCCTGCCGGCGATCCTCGAGGAGCCCGGCGCGGCGCATGAGCGACAGGTGCTTCGACACGGTGGACAGGTCGGAGCCGACCAGCTTCTGCAGGTCGCAGACGCAGCGCTCGCCCTCCGCGAGCGTCTCCAGGATGAGGAGACGGCTCGGGTGCGCCATCGCCTTCAGCACCTGGGTCCGCGCCTTCCGCACGCTGCTCGGCCGGGTCATTGCTTGGCAATATCGTCAAGCAGTTGCGGCCGGTCAAGCCGGGGTGCGGCGCGGGGCCGCAGCGGCGCGTCGAACGACTACTTGGCGGATTGACCAAGCAGTCCGCCGGTGGCATGGTCCGCCCGTTCGCGGCGCGTGGCGCCGCGCGAGGAGGCGTCACGATGCACGGGACGAGGAAGCGCGCGACGGGACCGCTGCTCCTGGCGCTCGCGGTGGCGCTCGCCGGCGGCGCCGGCTGCGGCGAGAAGGCCTCGGCCTCGGGAGAGGCGCGCAGCGGCGGCGCGGCCGCGCCGGCGGCGCGCGCGATCCCCAGGCTCGTCGACCTCGGCGCGGGCAAGTGCATCCCCTGCAAGGCGATGGCGCCCATCCTCGAGCAGCTCCGCGCCGACTACGCGGGCCGGATGGAGGTCACGTTCATCGACGTGTGGCAGGCGCCGGAGCAGGCCACGGCGCACCGCATCCAGATGATCCCGACCCAGATCTTCTACGGCGCCGACGGGCGCGAGCTCGCGCGCCACGAGGGCTTCATGTCGCGCGAGGAGATCCTCGCGCAGTGGAAGGCCCTCGGCGTGGAGCTCTAGGTGACCGGGCTCCTCACGCGCTTCGGCGAGGCGTTCGCGGCGAGCGGGTCCGTCGCGCTCGCGGCCGCGTTCGCGTGGGGTGTGCTCTCCGTCGCGCTGAGCCCCTGCCACCTCTCGAGCGTCCCGCTGGTCGTCGCCTACATGAGCGGCGGCGCCGAGCTGCCGGAGGGCCGGCGCGCGCTCTGGCTGTCGTCCGCGTTCGCTGCCGGGATCCTCGCCAGCATCGCCCTCGTCGGCGCCGTCACCGCCGCGGCGGGCCGGATGCTCGGGGACGTCGGGCGGGCCGGAACGTGGGGGGTCGCCGTCGTGTTCTTCGCCGTCGGCCTGAATCTCCTGGGCGTCCTGCCGCTGCCCGCGTTCGGCTCGACGCCGGCGCGGGCGGCTCGCCGGGGCGCGACCGGCGCGCTCCTGCTCGGCCTCGTCTTCGGGGTCGCGCTCGGCCCGTGCACGTTCGCGTTCATGGCGCCGCTCCTCGGCATCGCGTTCCGCGCGAGCGGGACGGGTCGGGTGGCGTACGGCGTGCTGCTCGTCGCGCTGTACGGCCTCGGCCACGCCGCGGCCATCGCCCTGGCGGGCAGCTCGATCCAGTCGGTGAACCGCTGGCTGGGGTGGAGGCGCGGCGCGCGCGCGGTCGCGGTGGTGAAGGCGGCGGCGGGCGTGGTGGTGATGCTCGGCGGCGCGTACTTCGTCTGGACCTCGATGTGAGGGAGCAGGAGCTTCGATGGGACTTCCCGTGATCGACCCACCCGACGCCAGCCCGGCGTGCTGCGCGGCGCCCGCCGCGGCGGCGACGGCCGCCACGCCGGTCCGTTCCCCGGCGAGGCTCGCCGCCCTCGTGGCGGCGGCCTTCGGGGCTTGGCTCGCGGCGTACCGGCTGAACGGGCCGCTGTGGACGTGGCTGGTCGGCGACGCCGCCGGGCTCGACCTCGGCTCGCACGCGGGGGGCGCGCTGCACTTCTTCCTCTACGACTCGGTCAAGATCTTCCTGCTGCTGACCGGCCTGATGTTCGTCATCGGGATGCTCCGCGCCAGCCTCGACCTCGACAGGGCGCGCAGCTATCTCGAGGGCAGGGGCCTGTTCGTCGGGCTGGTGCTGGCGGTCGTCCTGGGCGTCGTCACCCCGTTCTGCTCGTGCAGCTCGATCCCGCTGTTCATCGGGTTCGTCGCCGCCGGGATCCCGCTCTCGATCACGCTCACCTTCCTGGTCGCGTCGCCGCTGGTGAGCGAGATCGCGGCGATCATGATCGCCGACCAGTTCGGCTGGCGGATCGCCGCGGCGTACGTGGTCGCCGGGTCCGTGATCTCGATGGCGATCGGGTTCGTCCTCTCCCGCTTCCGCCTCGAGCGATGGGTCGAGGAGGCGGTCTTCGCGACGAAGATCGGGCAGCTGCGCGCGGGAGGGCACGTCCCGACGTGGCCCGAGCGCGTGGACGCGGCCGTGGCGGAGGCGAAGGACATCCTCGCCCGCGTCTGGAGGTGGGTGCTGCTCGGCGTCGGCATCGGCGCCGCGATCCACGGGTGGGTGCCCGCGGACTTCTTCGCGGCGTACGCCGGCCCGGACAACCCGTTCGCCGTCGCGATCGTCACGCTCCTCGGCGTGCCGCTCTACGTCAACGGCGCCGGGGTCGTCCCGATCGCGGAGGCCCTGTGGGCGAAGGGCATGTCGCTCGGGACCGTGATGGCCTTCATCATGAGCGCCATCGCGCTCTCGATCCCCGAGGGCATCATGCTGCGGCGCGTCCTGAAGCCGCCGCTCCTCGCCATCTTCTTCGGGTCGGTGACCGTCGGGATCATGATCGTCGGGTACCTGTTCAACGCCATCTCCGGCTGACGCGGCCATCGCGCCGCACGAGAGGAAGGGACGAGATGAAGATCCAGGTGCTGGGGACCGGCTGCGCGAAGTGCAAGGAGCTCACCGCCAACGCGCAGAAGGCGGTGCGGGAGCTCGACATGGACGCGACGGTCGAGAAGGTGGAGGACCTCCGGGAGATCATGAAGTTCAATGTGCTCTCCACGCCTGCGCTGGTGGTGGACGGGACGGTGAGGTCCACCGGGCGCGTGCTGAGCCCGGCGGCGATCAAGGACCTGCTGCGGGCCTGAGCCGCCCGGGGGCGCGCGACCTCCAGGCACACCCGTTCGACTTGCCATGAGCGACGCGACCCTCGCTCCCGATTGAGGAGCCGGGCGCGGCGCCGTCTGATCCCCTCGAGCGCGCACGCCCGCGCGCGGGCCGGCAGCTCCCTGCGGTCACGCCGGCCGGGGAAGGACGGCCATGAGGACCACGAGACGATGCGGCGGGTTCGCCGCGCTGCTCTCGGCGCTCGCCTGCATGCCTCTCCTGGGAAGCGCCGTGGAGCCGAGCCCGGACGAGCTCACGGGGGCGCTCGAGCGACGCGGATTCATCGTGACGCCGGGGGCCGTGGAGGTGTGGAACCGGGGCGAGGCCTGGTGCAGGTACGACCCCACCATCGATCACGCCTGGTACAACAACAACGCCCCGTACCTCGTGCTGAAGGTGCCGAGGGCGGCGGGAGCTCCCGAGCTGGTGCAGGACTTCAAGCTCCGGCCCGACGAGGCCGTCGTGCTGGTCGGGACGACGCCTCCGCCGGAGCGGTACTTCGCGTTCTACTCGTGGATCGCGAACAAGGTCTACCCGGACGGCGAGCGGCTGCTCGGGCTCATGATCGCCCCGGCCGACCCGGTCAACCACCTGTCCATCAAGACCGAGGGCCCGCCCGGCGAGCCGTTCGGCCAGCGCGTCGCGCTGGTCTTCACGCCGGACCGCGGGACGTATCGAGGCATCCTCGAGGCGCTCGGCGAGGCCGGCTACGCGACCGCCCGCGTCAACGAGGTCCCGTTCCCGGCGGCGATGCTGAGCCTCGGGCACGGCGACGACGGCGACGAGTTCAGGATCCAGCTGCGCAACGCGATGTGGGAAGCGGGCTACGAGAAGGCAGGGGCGGCGTACATCGCCGACGCGCCGCTCCGGATGTTCCGGGCGACCCCGCGCGTCCCGACCGACGAGGACCGCCTCGAGCCGTACCCGGTGCCCGCCCTGCGCATCCGCGGGACCGGCCAGACCGAGCTGAACCTCTGGAACGAGCTGGGCGTCCTCCGGCAGCGCATCATCGACGCGCACCCGGGGATGGTCGCCACGGACATCGACGTCACCGTGCCCGTCGGCTACGAGGGCATCGACCACATGCAGCGCAGGGTGCCCGTGGGCGGGGACGCGCGCGACGCGCTCTGCCTGCAGGCCGGGTACCTGCCCGAGTTCCTCTCGTGGGATCGGCGGATCACGCTCGGTGACGGCGACTTCCTGATGGTCTTCGGCGCCAACCACGCCGCGACCGGCAAGACGTCGTACATGAGCGTCAACGTCTACACGGGCGACGCGGAGGACGGAAAGCTGTCGATCGGCACGGTGGACGACCGCGCGCTCACCGGCACCGCCGCGCGCTTCCTGCCCGCCGGCGATCCGGCCGCGGACCTCATGTACGCGTACAAGATCTCGCGGAGCTGCGGACGCGAGGCGAACTGCCTGCAGGTGCCGCCGGACGAGCTCCTCAGGAAGTGCAAGCGCCTCTCCGTGGGTCCCGACACGGTGCTGGGGATCCTCTTCCGCAACTACCTCGAGCCCGCGACGAAGAGCGGGGCCGCCATGCAGGAGGTCCTCTACGACCGCGTGATCAAGTTCTCGCCGAAGGCGCCGGCGCCGCCCTGAGGCATCGAACGGCGACCGCGGGAGATCGCGAGCGCGGCGTGGCCCTCCGCACGCCGGCGGATGCGCTATAACGGCGCCTTCCGCCCGGAGGGTCCGCGCCGATGAACGTCCTCGTCCTCAACTGCGGCACCGCCGCGACGAAGTTCGCGGTCGTCCACGCGTCCGACGGCCACGTGCACATCGCCGGGCGGATCGAGCCGCTCGCGAACGCGCAGTCGGCGCTCGAGTTCGAGCACGAGGGGCGCGCGGAGCGGCGGACGGTCGCGGGCGAGGGGATCGACGCGGCCCTGCGCGCCGCCCATGAGCTCCTCCGCGAGACCGGCCTGGTGGACGGGCTGATCGGCGTCGGCCACCGCGTGGTGCACGGCGGCGCGAAGTTCTCCGGGTCGATCCTGATCACCCCGGAGGTGATCGCGAAGATCAAGGAGTGCATCCCGCTCGGCCCGCTGCACAACCCGTCGACCGTGCGCGGCATCGAGGTGGCGCAGCGGCTCTTCCCCGAGCTGCCCCAGGTCGCGGTCTTCGACACCGCCTTCCACCAGACCATGCCGCCGCGGTCGTACCTGTACGCGGTCCCGTACTCGTGGTTCGTCGAGCACGAGG
Organism: Anaeromyxobacter sp. Red801; assembly: GCF_049201065.2. NCBI lineage: Bacteria > Pseudomonadati > Myxococcota > Myxococcia > Myxococcales > Anaeromyxobacteraceae > Anaeromyxobacter > Anaeromyxobacter sp. Red801. Next base: position 148,060 of record NZ_CM181236.1, read on the forward strand.
TCCGGCGCTACGGGTTCCACGGCACCAGCCACCGGTACGTGTCGCAGCTGGCGGTGAAGCAGCTGGGCCTCGACCCGGAGGATCACGCCATCGTGACCGCGCACCTCGGCAAGGGGTGCTCCCTCGCGGCGGTGCGGAACGGGAAGAGCGTGGACACGACCATGGGCCTCACGCCGCTCGGCGGCGTGGTCATGGACACGCGCAGCGGCAACATCGACCCGTCGATCATCGCGCACATGAAGAGGCAGCTGAAGTGCAGCATGGAGGAGGTGATGGAGAAGCTGAACGAGCGCTCGGGCCTGCTCGGCATCTCCGGCCTCTCGAAGGACATGCTCACCCTGGAGCGGGCGGCGCAGGAGGGCAACGAGCGCGCCCGGCTCGCGATCGAGAAGTTCTGCTACTCCGTGTCGAAGGCGGCCGCCGGGATGTTCGTCTCGCTCGGCCGCGTGGACGCGCTCGTGTTCACGGGGGGCATCGGCGAGAACCAGGCCCAGGTGCGCGCGCAGATCGTGAAGCTGCTCTCGTTCGCGGGCTTCGCGCTCGATCCGCGCGCGAACGAGTCCCACGGCCGCGGGCTCGGCGGCCGGATCACGCGCACCACGAGCCCCATGGCGGCCGTCATCCCGACGAACGAGGAGTTCATGATCGCCCGGGACACCGCCGAGATCGTCGCGCACGACGCGTCCATCGCGGCGCGCTGGGACAGCGCCGGCTCGCTCCGCGCCGTCCGGTGACGCGCCGGCCGCGGGTGCCCCGAGCTCCCTCGAGGCCGCGTCGCTGGGCGGGCGAGCGAGAGGGCTACCCGAGGTGACCCTTGCGGACGCGCGCCGGGCCCGGGTACGAGAGCGGCTTCCAGAGGAGGCCGACATGGACCGATTCACCGGCGGCTGCCTGTGCGGGGATCTTCGAGTCGTGGCGACGGGCCGACCGTACCGGGTCGGCATCTGCCACTGTCTCGACTGCCGCAAGAACCACGGCGCGCTGTTCCACGCGTCCGCCATCTTCCCCGCCGAGGCGGTGACGATCACCGGCGAGTCGCGCACGTTCGCCGGGAGGTCCTTCTGTCCGCGGTGCGGCTCGCCCGTGTTCGGGATCTTCGACGACGAGGTCGGGGTGAACCTGGGCTGCCTGGATGCGCCCGACCAGCTGACGCCGACCTACGAGCTCTGGACCATCCGCCGCGAGTCCTGGCTGCCGCCGTTCCCGCAGACCCGGCGCTACGAGCGCAACCGGGAGTCGACGGGTCGATCCGAGGAGTAGCGCCGGCGCACTCACGGCGTCGAGGGCGTGCGCGCCCTGGCGCCCTCGTGCACCGAGTCGATGGCGGCGAGCAACGCGGGGAGCGGAGCGTCATCACCGACGCTGCGGCCGTAATGCGCGAAGGCGATCCGCCCGGCGGGATCGAGCACGAACCCCGCCGGCAGCTGCGTCTCCCGCCCCTCGAACCGGCCGTGGCGCTTGCCGGCCTTCATCGCGCGCACCAGCGCGAGCAGCGAGCCGGGCGCGAGATACCCCGCCACGCTCGCCTCGACCGCGAACGCGTCGTAGAGGCGCGCGGACGGATCGGCGACCGCCGCGAACCCCGGCTTCCACTCCGCCATCGCCGCCCGGAGGTGCTCCGGCGTGGACTGGAACACCATCCAGACCCCGCACGAGCGAGCACGGAACTCGGGCATCGCGCTCGAGAGCTGCGCGACCCGGAGCTGGCAGACCGGACAGCCCGCGTAGCGCGTGAACAGCACCACCGCCGGCGTGCCGGGCCTCGTGCACTCGAGCCGGCCTCCATCGACGTCTTCCAGCGCGACGTCGGGCGCGCGATCGCCGACACGTAGCCTCATCCCGCGCTCCTGACCGGTACCCGTCACGCGCCCACGATACCAACCTCGGACGACCCCGGGACGCGATGCTTCCCGCAACGGACCGCAGCCTATCTGGCTGCGCCGGTGCGCCCGTCGGGCCTGGGCCTGTCGTCGCGGGGCCGGGCCAGCTTCACCTTCTCCGAGGAGGGAACCGCATCCAGGCAGGCTCGACCCGCGGCCTTGACCTGGTCCTCGGTCGGCTCCGCCCTGGTGGCCGCGAGCTTGCCCGCGAAGCACTCGCACATCGTCGCCGTGATCTGGAGCGCACGCCGCCGGATGGTCTCGGCATGGAACCAGCTCTCCATGCACTGACCGTACGCCGCCAGCCAGGTGGATCGGTTCTTCGCAGCCGGGGGAACGTAGTCCCTGGGGTCGGCGCGCCCACCGGTGTTGATGGTCGACACGAACCGCTCGCACTGTGCCTCGGAGCGGAAGAAGAGGTGCACGCCGCCGTCTCCGCAATCGACGGCGTACCCGACCAGCGCCTCGGGGCCGTTCCGGAGCACCGTGCAGGCACCTCCGCGGCCCTGGCTCGCCTGCATCCACCCGGCGCTCACGTGGGCGAGGACGTCATCCAGGCTGTCCTCGGCCTGCTGGCACCCGCCGTAGCGCGTGTCGGACACCTGCCTGGCGTACCAGTAGGCGCTCGCGTCCGCGTCCTTCGGCATGCCGAGCAGGAACAGCGCGGTCGCCAGGGCAACGGTCTTCGGTCGGGCCGTCGACATCGGCCGAGGCTAGCGCATCTGGAGACACGGTGCTCGAGGACGAGCAGCCGCCTCGCGCCCGAGGGCAGGCAACTCGCCGCACCTTGCAGCGCGCGCAGCATGGTGAATACGGTGAGCGCGCGGTCTGGGCGACGGCCCCGCGCATCCCTCCTCGAAGGAGCTCTTCCAGTGGACATCCCGCGGATCTTCAACGTCTCCGAGAGCGCGCACCGCATCCACGATCCGTTCACGCCCGAGAAGCTCGCCACGCTCGGCGCGGCGCTGCGACTGGAGCCGGAGACGCGCGTGCTCGACCTCGGCAGCGGCTCGGGCGAGCTGCTGTGCACCTGGGCGCGCGATCACGGGATCCGCGGCACCGGCGTCGACCTGAGCCAGCTGTTCACCGAGCAGGCGAGGCGCCGCGCCGCCGAGCTGGGCGTCGCCGATCGGGTCGAGTTCGTCCACGGAGACGCGGCCGGCTACGTCGCCAGCGAGAAGGCAGGGGTGGCGGCCTGTGTGGGCGCCACCTGGATCGGCGGGGGCGTCGCGGGCACCATCGCGCTGCTGGCCAGGAGCCTCCGCGCGGGAGGGATCCTCCTCGTGGGCGAGCCGTACTGGCTGAAGCTGCCGCCGTCCGAGGAGGTCGCCCAGGGATGCCACGCCGCCTCGATCTCGGACTTCCTCCTGCTTCGAGACCTGCTCGCGTCCTTTGGCAAGCTCCGCTGGGACGTCGTGGAGATGGTGCTCGCGGACCCGGACAGCTGGGACCGGTACGAGGCCGCCAGGTGGCTCACGATGCGTCGCTGGCTCGAGGCGAACCCCGACGACGACTTCGCGAAGGAGGTCCGCGCCGAGCTGACCGCGGCGCCCGAGCGCTACGCCACGTTCACCCGCGAGTACCTGGGCTGGGGTGTGTTCGCGCTGATGGCGCGGTGACGCCGGCAACGTGGTCCCCGGTCCGCACGATCCGTTAAGATGGCGACATGAAGAAGCTCATCGGGCGCCGCGCGCCTGCCCTGGTCGTCGGAGCGGGAATGGTCCTGGCCCTGGCCGGAGCGGCGGGCCCCTGCACCGTCAAGAGCGGGGACCACCCGCTGGTGCGGGCGTACCTGAGCGCCGAGCCCGTGACGCCGGTCTGGAATCCCGACATCTCGCCGCCCGAGCCCATGTGGATCCAGAAGGTCGAGTTGCCCGGCGGGTCCGTGACGGTGTCTGCACGATGCTGCGTCGGCCAGCGCTTCGTTGCGCGCTTCTCCGACGAGTCCTCGCCGCGCACGATGTTCACGCCGGGCGACTACGTCTATCCGAGCGAGCTGCGCGTCGCGCTCCGCGAGCGCGTCGTGTACGGGCGCGCGAGCGGGCTGGCGGGCGGGATCACGAAGGTGACCAAAATCTTCGCCTACGACCTGGACCGGCGGCGCCTCGTCGAGTCCGTGGACGTCGACCCGGGACTTCTCCCGCCAGTCCGGGAGCCCGCATCACCCCGGCCGGGCCGATAGGACGCCACGGGGCCCATCCGCTCGTCGCCGTTTCCGACTGCTGTCGGCTCACCGCGCCCTCGCCGTGGAAGGCGCCCGGGAGAGCCCGCCGCCCCCGTCCCTACCTCACGAACACGTCGTTCACGTAGTCGTGCGCGGCGAGCGCGCCCTCGGGGAGCGCGCCCTTCTCCACGCGCGCGGCCACCTCGGCGCGCTCGAGGTCGAACATGGCGTCGAGCAGGCCGGCGCGGTCCTCGGGGCGGGCGGCGCCGATCACGAACAGCGCGCGGGCGCTGTGCTGGATGTAGCGCGGCGAGAGGAGCTGGCGGTGCAGCAGCTCCATGATGACGGGCGCCTTGGAGCGGTCGAAGCGGGCGGGCTCGCCGCGGCGATCCTGCTCGGCGAAGAACGCGTCCGTCCACTCACCGTGGAACGTGTACACCTTCTCGAACAGCGCGCGGTCGAGGTGGGACCCGGCCTTCACCGCCTCGGCGGGCTTGCCGAGCACCACGCCGTCCGCCGTGAGCGTGGCGCGGAGCAGGTGGCCGTCCTTCGTGACCGGCGCCTGGTGGCGCAGGAGCGCCCAGAGCCACGACACGTTGATGCGGTAGGTGGCGAGGTCGTTCATGAAGCGGAGCTTCAGCTCGTAGTCGTCGATGGCGGCGGCGAAGTTGCCGTTCAGGATCTGGAAGCCGTAGTTCGCCGCCATGTAGAACGCGTGCTGCACGTGCTCGATGGTGACGTCGCCCTCGGGCACCCGGTAGATCGCCTCCCAGCGGGCCGCGTCGAGCAGCTTCTCCGGCGCGTCCACCTGCTCGCGCGCCAGCACGAACGGCGTGATGCGCCCGTTCGCGTCCACGAGCCCGCGCGACCGGAACAGGTCCCGCTCGGCGTCGGAGAGCCCGCTCGCCACGGTCGGCACCTGTTTCCCGCCCGCGTCCACCGTCTCCACCGGCGCGTCGAGCAGCTCCTGCAGCGCGCCGACCCGCGCGCGGAGCGGGCCGTTGCCGGCGCCCACGTACTCGGGCTCCGGGCTCGCCACCCAGCTCTGGCGGTACGCGTCGTGGAGCGCACCGCGGACCTTGCCGGAGAGGATCGCGTCGAGCGTGGGCTGCTCGCCGGGGCGGAGCGGCGCGTCGGGCACGAAGAACAGACCCAGCAGCCGCTCGCGCAGCTTGTCGATCACCATGGCGCGCAGCGCGAGCGGGTTGTAGCGGGCCCGGCCGTACGGATCGCCGGCCTGGTAGATCATCACCGCCGCCATGCCGCCGATGGGCGCGGCGTGGGTCAGCTCGCCGTCCTTCATGCCGGCCATGAGCATGAGGAGCGCGTTGTAGCGCTGGTACGCGAGCATGCCGGGCGTCGCCATCCCGACCGTCTGCGGGTCGGGGAACACGCCCTTCGGATCGTCCTTCCACATCTCGATGAGGCTGCCGAGGTAGTCCCAGCGCCCGACGTTCGTGCCGAGCAGCCGGCGCCGCAGCGTCCAGACGATGGCGGGGAGCTGGCGGCCGGCGTTCCCCTCCTCGTAGAGCATCTTCGCCTTGAGCGTGCCGGCGGGCACGCCGATCATCCCCTCGAGGCGCGCGAGCATCCGCTCCACGATGAGCGCCTCGCGCGGCGTCTGCAGCTTGGGGATGTAGAAGTACGCGCCGCTCCCGGCGCGGGTGAGCGCGTCGTAGCCGTTCAGCGTCCAGAGCACCGCCACCACCACCAGGCCGGGCGCCGGCCGGCCGTCCACGGTGACGTGGTCGTAGCGGACGTGCAGGCTGGGCGGGCGGGCGAGCCGCGTGGGCCACCTCGCCTGCGGCGTCGTGATCCGGTAGCTGCGGACCTTGCCCTTCTTCTCCACCTCGTAGGCGCGGTCGGACCAGCGCCCCTCGAAGATGTCCTTCGCGTTCTTGAGCGCCGCGAACACGCCCACCGGCTCGCGCGCCGGCGCGCCGTCGGGGCGGAAGTGCGGCGGCGAGGCGTCCTCGAAGTCCGGCATGTTCATCGGCGCCGGGCTGTTGAGCGCGTTGAACGCCATGTCGAGCGGGTGCCACGGCCCGGTCAGCTCCAGGCCCGGGTTGCGCGACGGGTGGACGTGCTCGGGGATGGGCACCTCGTCGTTGAGCCGCCAGCGCAGGGGGCTCTCCTTGCCGAGGAAGTTGTCGATCATCCCCTGGACGATCTGGCGGAACGTCCAGGCGCTCCCGCCCACCGGGTCCTCGAAGGCCTCGTTCCAGTGCGGCCACGCGTACCGCGTGGCCACCGGCTCGGGCGAGCGGAGCAGCGCGCCGCGCGCGGTCAGCGCCGCCTCGATGTCCGGCTCGAGCTCGCGGGTGAGCGTCTCGATGGTCGCGTCCACGTCGAGCTCGCGGCCGTTGACGCGCTTGCGGCCGAACAGCTCGGGGAACTGCTCGAGGATGTCCGCGCGGATCATGGAGGCCCTCCGGGTGGCTGGTACGCGCGCCGGCGGCACGGGCCGCTCGGCGGGCGTCCAGCTTAGGTGCTCCCGCGCGCCCGGCGCGGCATGCACCTGAGAGGGCTGCGGCCGGGGGACTCAGGCCTCGGTCGAGACGCGCGGGGTGCGCCGGGCCGGGGGCGTGCGGGGGGTGCGCGGCGGCGCCTTGACGTTCGCGTGGAGGAACGTCTCGACGTCCACGTGGTCGCGCGCGCCGAGCGGCGCGAGCTGCGCGAGCAGGCGGCCGGTGGCGCCGAGCAGCGCCGCGTAGGTGGCCCAGCTCGGCTCGGGGGTGTACGCGAGGTCGATCCCGAGGCGGAGCGCGGCGGCGCAGGTGGTGCGCGGCTCGACGAGCATATGGACGTCGGGGCGGGCCACGAACGGCAACAGCGTGAGCACCTGCCAGCGCGACTCGAGCGCGGGCGTGGCGGGCAGGGCGGCCACCGCCGCCGCCAGGCGCTCGAACGCGGCCTGGTCCGGCTCCGGCGCCGCGAGCAGGGCGAACAGCGCGGCGAACAGCTCGCGCGCGGACGCGGGATCCGAGAGCGCGGCCGCGAAGGCGGGGCGCTCCGGCGGCGGCAGCAGCGGGCGCACGTGGTGCTCCACCTTCACGGCGCGGGCGACGAGCGCGCCGACGTCCCCCGCCGCGAGGAGCCGCTCGCCCTCGCCGCCGCCGAGCTCCTGCTCCCAGGCCTCGTGCGCGCGGCGCCACTTCCAGGCCCGGTCGCGTCGCACCTTCGGGGGCTCCGCGCCGGCCTCGCCGCCGGCCGGCTCGGACGAGACCGCGCGGTAGCGCTCCAGCGCCTCGGCCTGCGTGATGCGCCCGTCCGCGACCTCGTAGCGCCCGGTCTCCGGGGCGAGGCGGAACGCGGGGAGCGCGGCGAGCCAGGCGTTCGCGCCCGCGGCGGGGGTGAGGAACGGGAGCGCGGTGGGCAGCTTCAGCTTCGCGGCGACGCGTCCGTCGCCCCCCGCGAAGTACACGTGCACCGCGTCGCGCTCCACCGCGACCACCTTCCCGACGCCCAGCGACGCGTGCTGCACCAGCATCCCCTTCTCGAGGTCCATCGATTGCTCCTTCGTCGGCGCACACGCGATCGCACGAGGCCGCCTCCGCGCGAGGTGCGCGGCTGCGGGTGCAGAAGGTGGCGCGGTGGGCCGCCGCCGATCGGCGGCGGCGCGGGTCTCGGCGCGAGGCGCCGGGCTGCGCAGTCCTTAATATAGTGCAGCGCACGCCCGGCCGCCCGGGTGGCGAGCGGGGGATGGCGGCGTGCGCCCCGGCGCGGGCGAAGGAGGGGCCGTGAACAAGCGGGCGCGGGAGTGGGTCTCGGTCGGGATCACCTGGGTCCAGGACCTCATCTACGTCGCGCTCGGGATCCTGCTGACGCTGGCCTGCGCGGTGCTGCTCCTGCACGGCGGCGTGGACCTGGTCGGCGCGCTGGGGCGATCTCGACCTGCAGGTGATCGTGCAGCTCCTCGACCGGATCCTGCTCGCGATGATGATCGTGGAGCTGCTCTACACGGTGAAGGTGTCGTTCCGCGATCACCTGCTCGTGCCCGAGCCGTTCCTGCTCGTCGCGCTCATCGCCGCCATCCGGCGCATCCTCGTCATCACCGCGGAGTTCGGCGCGCAGTCGCCCACGAGCGACGAGAAGTTCCGGCACGTCATGAGCGAGCTGGGCCTGCTCACGGTGCTGATCCTGGTGCTGGTCGGCTCGGTGGTGATCCTGCGCCGCCGCGACTCCGCCGAGGCGCCGCGCTGAGTCAGCGGCCGCCGGTCGCCGGCACCGCCACGTCGATGCGGTCGAGCCGGTAGTGGCGGGCCTCGCCGGTGTCCACGTCCACGCAGTGCACCAGCGTGGCGTGGCGCTCCATGATGACGCCGGCCACCTTCACGGTGCGCTCGCTGGTGCTCTCGTCGGACCGGCGGTAGCGCACCCGCAGCGCCGTCCCGCCGAACCACGCCTCCTCCACCGCGCGCCGCACCGCCGCCGCCGCGGGCATGGCCGGCACGCCCACGAACTGCAGCCCGTCGAGCACCTTCAGGAGCTCGCGCTGCGCCGAGGCGGACAGCGCGCCGCGCACCTTGTCGAGCGCCGCCTCCAGCGTCTCCGCGAACGGCAGCAGGCGCATGCGCGACGCGTAGGCGCCGAGCGCGACGAGCACCGCCGCCTCGCGCGCGCTCAGGTTGATGGGCGGCAGCGCGTAGTGCCGATCGAGCGCGTAGCCGCCCCCGCGGCCCTGCTCGGCGTGGAGCGGCAGGTCGGCCGAGCGGAGCGCGTCGAGGTCCCGGTAGACCGTGCGGAGCGTCACGCCGAAGCGCTCGGCGATCTGCGCGGCGGTGACCCCGGTGCGGCGGCCGCGCAGGTACTCGGCGATGGCGAACAGGCGGGCCTGGCGGTCCATGGTGGCTGCCCCGTGCGGCGTCCCCGTTCCCATGCCCGGGGCCCGGGCGTGCCGGCAGGGCTCCGGGCGGGGAGCGCGACCGAAACCTGACATAACGCTGACACCGCCCGCAAGCATCTTCCCGTCCGTCCGGCGGATCACCCGCCGGCACCGACGAGGGAGAGAGACATGAGCACCGCGATCAACTGGTTCGAGCTGCCCGCCGCCGACTTCGACCGCGCGCGCAGCTTCTACGAGGCCGTGCTGGGGACGGAGCTGAAGGTGGACACCAGCGGCCGGATGCCGATGGCGTTCTTCCCGTACGCCGAGGGGAAGGGCACCGGCGGCGCCATCGTGAAGAGCGAGCACGCCCGCCCCGGGGTGGACGGCGCCATCGTGTACCTCGATACCCGCGGCTCCATCGAGCGCTGCCTGCGCCGGGTCGAGGCCGCGGGCGGGAAGGTGGTCGTGCCGGTCACCGACATCGGCCCGCACGGCCGCTTCGCGATCCTCATCGACAGCGAGGGGAACCGTGTCGGCCTGCACGAGCCGAGGGCCGCCGCCACCGCGGCCGCGTGAGGCCCGGCCAGGCGGTCCGTCCGCCGCCCCGGCCGCGCGCCGGGTGCGCGCCGGGGCGGTGGACGCCGCCCGCACCACCCGCGAACCCGCTCGGAGAGTCAACGGGGTCGCAGCGGAAAAGATGGGGCCCGCCGCGACGCGAATGAACCCGGAGTCTCGACGGACCCGGAGTCGCGTCACACCCGGTCAAATCCGGCGAACCGCGTGGAGCTGGCGCAACCCGGGTGCGCGCCTGCGCGCTTCGCGGGCAGCCGCGCGCGCAAATTATTCACCTATGCGTTTGTGCATGAAGCAATTCGTGGATAATTGCACCACCCCTATTGACGAAAAGTGACGTTGTCCGCCACCCTCCCCGGCGTGACCACTTCGGAGCAGCAGGGAACACCCAGGGTCCCGATCGCCCTCATCGGCGTCGGGTGTGTGCTTCCGGGCGCAGGCAGCGTCGAGGCGTTCTGGGACGCCATGCAGGCCGGCCGCGATGCGTTCGAGCCGCTCGCCGGCGGGGCGTGGGAGTGGGAGCGGCTCGGGCTCGGCCGGCTCCCGTCGGCCGCGCAGGTGACGGGGTTCCGTCCCGACTGGCGCGCCTTCCGGATGCCGCCGGCGGACGCCGAGGCGATGAACCCGGGGCAGCTGCAGGTGCTGGAGGCGGGGCGCCAGGCGCTGGCCGCCGTGAAGGCGCTGCCGCGCGAGCGCACCGGCGTGTGGCTCGGCGCGACGGGCCTGGGCTGGCGGCCGGACACCGGGCTCCGCGTCCGGCTCGACGCGCTCGCCGCGGCGGTGCGCGAGGCCGCGGGCGACGCAGGCGTGCCCGCGGCCGCGGCCGAGGCGGCGCTCGCGTCCGCACGCACCTCGCTCGAGGCGCGGCTCCGGCCGGCCAGCGAGGAGCCGGTGGTGAACTCGGCGGCCAGCATCGCGGCCGGGCGCGTGGGGATGCTGCTCGACCTGCGCGGCCCGCACGCGGCGGTGGACGCCGGCTTCGCGTCGGGCCTCGCCGCGCTGGACGTGGCGGCGCGCGCGCTCCGCGACGGGACGGTGGACTGCGCGCTGTTCGGCGCCGCAAGCGAGCTGCTCTCGCCCGCCGAGCTGGTGGCGCTCTCGCGCATGGGCGTGCTCTCCGCCGACCGCCCGCGCCCGTTCGACGCCGCCGCCGACGGGACGCTGCCGGGCGAGGGCGCGGTGATGTTCGCCGCGAAGCGGCTCGACGACGCGCTCCGCGACGGCGATCGCGTCCTGGCCGTGGTGCTCGGCGTGGCCGGCGCCTGCGACGGTGCCGCCGCGTCGCCGCTCGCGCCGCACCCGGACGGCCTCGCGCTCGCCATCCGCAGGGCGCACGAGGAGGGCGCGGTCGATCCCGCCTCCGTCGGCTTCGTGGAGTGCCACGCGACCGGCACGCCGCGCGGCGACGCGACCGAGCTCGCCGCGCTGGCGCAGGGCTACCGCGGCGTCCCCGGCCCGGTGGCCATCGGCTCGGCCAAGGCGCACGTGGGCCACCTGCGCGGCGCGAGCGCCGCGGTGGGCATGCTGCGCGCGGTGCTGGCGCTCCAGCACGGGGTGGTCCCGCCGCAGGCCGGGTTCTCCCGCCCGCACCCGGACCTCCGCCTCGAGGAGACCGCGTTCGAGGTGCCTCGCGCGCCCGCGCCGCTCCGCCCGCGCGCCGGCTGCGACGCCGCGCGCGCCGCGGTGAGCGCGGTGTCGCTCGGCGGCCTCGCCTACCACGCGGTGCTCGCCGCCCCGGCTCCCGCGCCGGCCACCTCCGTCGCGGCGTGGCGCGCGCCGGCCGAGCCCGTGCCGCTGGCGGTGGTCGGCCTGGGCGCGACGCTCCCCGGCGCCGAGGACGTCCCGGCGTTCTGGAAGGCGCTGCAGGACGGCCGCTCGTCGATCCGCGACGTCCCGGAGAGCCGCTGGGACGCGTCGCGCTACTGCGACCCGGACGCCGCGCGGCTGGAGCGCAGCTACACGCGGCTCGGCGGCTTCACCGACGCGCCCGCGCAGGCGGAGGCGCGCTGGCGCATCCCGCCCGCCGCGCGCGAGGCGGTGGACCCGGCGCACCTGCTCGCGCTGCGCGTGGCCGAGGAGGCGGTCGCGGACGCGGGCCTGGAGCGCGGGGCCTGGGATCGCGGCCGCACCGGCGTGTTCCTCGGGTTCATGGCGTGCCAGGGGCGCAAGCTCCTCGCCGAGGTGCGCTTCCACCTGGCGCGCCTCGCCGCCGAGGTGGAGGCCGCGGCGCCGGCCGCCGGGCTCACCGGCCCGCAGGCGCGCGCGCTGCTCGAGGCCGCGCGCGCCCGGGTGGAGCGCGAGCTGCCCCCGCTCTCGGAGGACGCGCTGCCCGGCTGGCTCGGCAGCGTGATGGCCGCGCGGATCGCGCGCCGCTTCGACCTGCGCGGCCCGCAGCTCACGGTCGAGTCGGCCTGCGCCTCCACGCTCGCCGCGCTGCAGGCGGCGGTGCAGGCGCTGCGGGACGGCACCTGCGACACCGCGCTGGTGGGCGGCGTGTGGGCCGACATGCAGCCCGAGTTCTACGTGGGGTGCTGCCGGTTCAACGCGCTCTCCGCCACCGGGAGCACGCCGTTCGACGCGCGCGCCGACGGGTTCGTGCCGGGCGAGGGCGCGGGCGTCCTGGTGCTGCGCCGGCTCGCCGACGCCGAGCGCGACGGGCAGCGCGTCCACGCGCTGGTGCGCGCGGTGGGCGCGTCCAGCGACGGCAAGGGCAAGTCGGTGTTCGCGCCGTCGCTGGAGGGCGAGGCGCTCGCGATGCGCCGCGCGCTGGAGGCGGGCGGGATCGACCCCGCGCTGGTGGACTACGTCGAGTGCCACGGCACCGGCACCGCCCTCGGCGACCGGACCGAGGTCGAGGCCTGCGTGCGCGCCTACGGGCGCGGCCGGGCCCGGCCGCTCCGCATCGGCTCGGTGAAGTCCAACATCGGCCACCTGCTCGGCGCGGCCGGCGCCCCGGCGCTGCTGAAGGCGGTGCTGTCGGTCCGCGAGGGCCTGCTGCCGCCGTCCATCGAGGTCGAGCGGCCCAACCCGGCCATCGACTTCACCGCCGGGCCGGTCGAGGTGGTCACGCGCGCCGAGCGCTGGACCGCGCCGGAGGGCGCGCCCCGGCGGGCGGGCGTCTCCGGCTTCGGCCTGGGCGGCACGAACGTGCACGCGCTCGTGGAGGAGTACCGCCCCGGCGCGCCGGCCCGGGTCGCGCCGGTCGCGCAGCCTTCTCCCTGCGTGAAAACGCCGGCCCCCGCGCTCGCGGCCGCGCCGCTCGCCGCGCGGCCGCTCGCCATCGCCATCGCCGCCGCCGGCGCGGAGGACGCGGCCGGCTGCGCCGCGGCGCTGGAGCGGCTCGCGGGCGCGCTCCGCGACGCGGGCCCCGGCGACTACCTCGAGGCGCTCCGGGCCTCGCGGCGGGCGGCCTCGGACGCGCCGTTCCGCGTCGCGGTGGTGGCGGCCGATCCGGCCGCGCTCGCCGCGCGCGCCGCGCACCTCTCCCGCGCGGTGCGCGCCGGGCTCGACCTCGGGCTGCTCCGCGCCCAGGGCGTGCACGCGGCGGACGCGCGCGCGCCGGCGCAGGTGGCGGTCACGTTCCCGGGCCAGGGCCCGCAGTACCCGAACATGCTGCGCGACGCGCTCGCCGCGTTCCCGTCGCTGGGCGGGACGCTCGACGCCGCCGACCGCGCCTACCAGGCGCTGTGCGGGCGGCCGCTGCGGCCGTCGTTCTTCACCGACCGGCCCGACGCGTACGCGCAGAGCGACGAGGACATCCACTGCGCGGTGTTCGTGGTGAACGTGGCGCTCCACCGGCTGCTCGTCCGCCACGGCCTCGCGCCGCGGGCGCTCATGGGCCAGAGCGCGGGCGAGCTCGCCGCGCTGGTGGCGGCCGGCGCCATGTCGCTGGAGGACGGGCTCGCGGTGGTCCGCGAGCGCACGCTCTCGGTGCTGGCGCTCACCGGCGACGACCCCGGCAAGATGGTCGCGCTCACCTGCGGCGCCGGGCGCGCCGCGCGGCTCACCGCCGGGCTCCCCGGCTACGCCGCGCTCGCCGCCGACAACGGCCCCGGCGCCTGCATCGTGTCCTGCGATCGCCGCGCCATGCCGGAGCTGCTCCGGCGGGCGTCCGACGAGGGCGTGGAGGCCGCCGTGCTGGCGGTCTCGCACGGCTACCACTCGCAGCTCATCGCCGGGGCGCAGCCGCGCTACCTGCGCCTGCTCCGGACCATCCCGTTCCGCGCGCCGGAGGTGGAGATCGTCTCCACCGTCACCGGGCGCAGCCTCGCCGAGGTCCCGCCGGAGCGCTTCCCCGAGCACCTCGCCAGCCAGTTCGTCGAGCCGGTGCGGCTCCGGCCCGCGGTCGAGGCGCTCCACGCGCGCGGCGTGCGGCTGTTCGTGGAGTGCGGGCCCAAGTGGCCGCTCACCACCTTCGTCGGGCAGATCCTCGGGGACCGCCCGCACGTCGCGCACGCCACGCTTCACCCCAAGGTCGGCGAGGTCGAGCAGCTCCAGCGCGCGCTCGCCTGCCTGTTCGTCCACGGCGCTGCAGTCCTGGAGGAGGACCCCGCGATGAGCACCCCGTCCCGCAGCACCCCCGAGCTCCGGCCCGCGCCGCAGGGCCCCGGCGTGGCCCCGTCCGCGGAGGCGATGCCGGCCTACGTGGCGACGCTGCTGCGCGGCATCCGCGACCTCATCGACGGCGTGCTCGCCGGGGCGGCGCCGGAGCAGGTGGCGCTCGCGGCCCCGGTGGCCGCCGCCGCGCCTGCGCCGGTCGAGGCGCCGGCCGTCGAGGTGGCGCGCACCCCGGCCGTGGCGGCGGTGGCCGCGGTCGCGCCCGTTCCCGCGCCGGCCGTCGCGCCCGTGCCCGCGCCGGTCGCCGCGCCCGCCGCGGCCCCTGCCGCCGGCGCGGAGGAGGTCCGCGGCGCGCTGGTGGCGGAGTACGCGCGGCGCACCGGCTACCCCGAGGAGATGCTCGACCCTGAGCTCGACCTCGAGGCCGAGCTCGGCATCGACACGGTGAAGCAGGTCGCGGTGCTGGCCGCGGTGCGCGAGCGCCTCGGCGTCCCGCCGGATCCGGCGTTCAAGCTCCGCGACGCGAACACCATCGCGAAGGCGACCGCGTGGCTCGCCGCCCGGGTGCAGGCCGCGCGCGGCGGCGCCGCGCCCGCCGTGGCGCCCGTCGTCCCGGCCGCGCCGGCGCCGAAGCCGGTCGCCCCGGCGGCCGCGCCCACGGCCGCGCTGCCGCCGCCGCCCCCGAACGCGCTCGGCCGTGCCGCCCCGGCGCGCCTCTCGCTCGAGGCCGCCCGCGAGCAGGTGCGCGCGGCCATCGTGGAGGAGCTGGTGAAGCGGACCGGCTACCCGGAGGAGATGCTCGACGCCGACCTCGACCTCGAGGCCGAGCTGGGCATCGACACCGTCAAGCAGGTGGCGGTGCTCGCCGCCGCGCGCGAGCGCTTCGGCCTGCCGCCCGACCCCGGCTTCAAGCTCCGCGACGCGAACACCATCCGCAAGGCGGCCGACGCGCTCGCGCGCCGCCTCGCGCCCGCCGATCCGGACGGCCCCGGCGGCGGTCCCCGCCCGCCCGGCGGCGGCGCCCCCCGGCCCACCGCCGCGCCGCTCGCGGCCGCCGCGCACGCCGTGCACGCCGCGGCGCGGGTCGACGCGCCCGGCGTGAACGACGCCCGCGGGCCGGCGGTGGCCGCCTCGCGCCGCCTGCTGGAGGCGCTGCTCGGCGCCGCCGGCGAGGGCGTCCGCGAGGTCGCGCACCTCGAGCTGCGCGCCTCCGGCGAGGCGGCCCCCGCGCGCGAGCCGCTCGTGGACGTGGCGCACGCCACCGACGGCGCGCTCCGCCTGCGCGCCATCCTGGGCGAGAGCGAGGCCGAGGCCACGGTGCGGGTGGGCGCGCCCGGGCCGGTCGCCGAGGCGCCGGCCGAGATCCTGCGTGCCATCGCGCCGGAGCGGCGCGGGCGGGCCGCGAGCGGGCCGGAGCTGCGCGACGCGCTCGCGCCGGTGCTCGGCGCGGCCGACGGCGTGCTCGCCTGGGCGCGCTCCGACGGGTTCATGGTCGCGGCCGGCGGGGCGGACGCCGGGGACGGCGACGAGGTCGAGCGGCTGGCGGCGGCGCTCGCCGCGGCGGGAGAGCTCGCGTCGTTCGCCTGGCTCGGCGTGACCGGGGTGTCGCACGCGGTCTGCTCGGTGGAGCGGGTGCGCGTGCACGCGGCGCCGGCGCCGGGCGCGTCCTTCGAGCTCCACGTGAAGATGGTCGCGCCGGAGGGCGGGCTGTGGCGCGCCGACGTGACGGTGGTGGCGGGCGAGGCGCTCGTGGCCGAGCTGCGCGGCGTGTGCGGCCGCCCGGTCGCGACCGGCGCCGCCGTCGGGCCCATCGGCGAGGCGGCCGAGCGCGCGTGGCGGCGGTACAGCCGGCGCGTCGGCCACGGCCGGGCCAGCGAGGGCGTGGCGTGAGCCAGGGCGCGCGCATCGCGGTGGTGGGGATGGGGTGCCGGCTCGCCGGCGCCTCGGGCCTGGAGGCGCTCTGGGCGCGGCTCTCGGCGCGGCGGCCCGCGCCGTTCGCGCGCGTGCCGGCGGCGCGCTTCGACCCGGTGGCGTTCGGCCCAGAGGCGTTCGGCCCGGAGGCGGGCGCGCTGCTGGGTGGGCGGGCGCCGCGCGCGGCGCTCCTCGACGACGTGCCGCTCGACTGGCGCGCGCTCCGCGTCCCGCCGCTCCAGGTGGAGCGGCTGCACCTCGCCGAGAAGCTCGCGCTCCAGACCATGGCCGAGGCGCTCGCCGACGCCGGCATGAAGCCCGGCGCCGCGCCGGTGGAGCGCGGGCAGATCCGCATCGCCGCCACCACGCTCGGCCCCGACCCGCGCACCGACCCGATGCGGCGCATCCGCCGCAACCGCCTCGCCATCCCCATCGGCGACGCGCTGGCGCGCGAGGCGCCGGATCGCCGCGAGCTGGCGCTCGCCATCCTGGATCGCGTGGTGGACCTGGCCTGCCCGGCCATCGAGCCCGACTCGCTCTTCACCTCGGCGAGCATCGTGGCCGGCCGGGCCGCCAACCTGTTCGACTTCCGCGGCGGCCACGCGGCGGTGGACGTGGGCAGCGCGTCCTCGCTCGCCGCGCTGTGGGAGTCGGTGGAGGCGCTCCGGCGCGGGGAGTGCGACGTCGCGGTGGTGTGCGCGGTGTCGCCGCTCGTGACGCCCTCGGTGCTGCTCTCGCTCGCGCACCGCGGCGAGCTGGCGGACGACGTGCCGCGGCCGTTCGACCCCGGCGCGGCGGGCACGCTGCCGGGGGAGGGCGCCGCCGCGCTGGTGCTCCGGCGCGAGGACGACGCCGCCGGCGCGCGGGTGTACGCGCTGGTGGAGCGGCTCGGCGCCGCCGCCGAGCCGGGCGCCCGGGATCCGGGCGCGCTGGCGCGCTGCGTGGAGCGGGCGGCCCGCGCCGCGGTGGAGGGCATCGGGCCGGCCGAGGTGGACGCGGTGGTGTCGCGCGCCGCCGGCCTCGCCAGCGACGCCGGCGAGGCGGCCGGGCTCGCCGCCGCCTACCGCGCACGGAAGGCGCCGGTGCCGACGCGCTCGTGCGTGCCCTCGACGGGCTTCCTCCAGGGCGCGACCGGGATGGTGGCGCTCGTGGAGGCCGCGCTCGCGCTGCACCACGGCGGCTCGCCGGCGTCCCCCGCGACCGCCGGCGCGCCCGCGCCGCGCCGCATCGGCGTGAGCGACGGCGGCCCCGAGCCGGTCGCCTACCACGCGGTGCTGGCCGCGCCCGGCGCGCCCCGGCCGGCCGCGGACGCCTCGCGCCCGCGCCGCCGGCGCGACGAGCAGGGCTACGCCATCGTGGGCGTGGGGCTGGTGGTCCCGGGCGCGAACGGCGTGGACGCCTACTGGCGCAACGTGCTCGACCACGCCGACCCGGTGCTCGACCTGCCGCGCTCGCGGTTCGACGTGGACGCCCTGGTGGGCGCGAACGCCGAGCTGGCGCACGCGTTCCGCACCCGGCTCGCCGCCCCGGTGTCGCCGCCGCCGTTCCGGCCCGAGCGCTACGGGATCGACCCCGAGGACGCGCGGGCGCTGGACGGCGCGGTGCCCATCTCGCTGCTCGCCGCGGAGCAGGCGCTCGCCGACGCCGGCTGGGAGGCCGCCCGCGCGCGCGGCCTGCGCGGCCAGGCGGTGTTCGGGCAGCTCTCGCTCCGCGCCCGCGAGGCGGCGGTCGAGACCCGCGTCGCGTTCGGGAACACGCTCGCGCTCGCCGAGGACGCGATGCGCGAGGCGGGGCTCGACGAGGCCTGCATCGCCGGGGTGGTGGCCCGCGCCCGCGCCGTGTTCGACGCGCGCGGCGAGGCCCGCTGGCCCCAGGCGCTCGCCGCCACCTCCGGCTACGCCCTCACCGCGCGGGTGGCCGCGGCCTTCGGGCTGGGCGGCATCCCGCTCACCGTGGACGCGGCCTGCGCCTCGTCGCTCGCGGCGGTGGCGGCCGGCTGCGAGGCGCTGGCGCGCGGGGAGGTGGACGTCGCGCTGGCCGGCGGCGTGGCCTACAACCTGGTGCCCGAGTACTACGTGGCGCTCGGGCTGCTCGGCGCGCTCTCGCCGCGCGGCGGCCTGCCCTTCCACGTGGACGCCGAGGGCTTCGTGCCGGCGGAGGGGGCCGGCGCCGTGGCGCTGAAGCGCCTCGCCGACGCCCGGGCCGACGGCGACCGCATCTACGCCGTGGTCCGCGGCCACGGGATCTCGAGCGACGGCCGCGGGCTCTCCATCTACTCGCCCAGCACCAGCGGCCAGCAGCTCGCGCTGCGCCGCGCGCTGGCGCACGCGCGGGTGCGGCCCGAGACGGTGGACCTGCTCGAGTCGCACGGCCCGGCCACCCGGCTCGGCGACCGCACCGAGGTCGCCACCTACGCGGCCGTCTACGGCGGCCTGCCGCGCGCGACGCCGCTCGTGCTCTCCGCCTCGAAGTCGCAGGTGGGCCACACCACCAGCGCGGCCGGGCTCATCGCGCTGGTGCGCGCCTCGCTGGCGCTGCACCGCCGCGTGCTGCCGCCCTCGAACGCCACCCGCGACCTCGACGCCGAGCTGCACCTCGAGGCCATCCCGGCGGAGCTGGCCACCGAGGCCCGCCCCTGGCCCGCGACCGCCGGCCACCCGCGCCGGGCAGCGGTGAGCACGTTCGGCATGGCCGGCGTGAACCACCACGTGATCCTGGAGGAGGCGGCGCCCGCGGCCGCCGCGGGCCCGGCGGTGATCCCGCCCGGCGACGGCCTCTCCGCCGACCGGCTGGTGCCGGAGGCGGTGCCCGTGGCGCTGCCGGCGCGGCCTCCGCGCCTCTCGCTCGCGGGCCGGCGCGCGCTGGTGGTCGGCCCGGCCGGCGGCCCGGCGGACGCCATCGCGGCGGTGCTGCGGGCCCGCGGCGCCTCGGCCGCCTCCGCGACGCCGGCGGCGGTGGATGCCGTCCTCGCGTCGCTCGGCGCGCCCGACGTGCTGGTGGACCTGACCGCGTTCGGCGCGCCGGCGCGGCTCGACCTGTCCGCGGACGGCGCCGCCATCGCCGCCGCGGCCCGCGCGGCGGCCGACGCGTCCTACGCGCTGGTGCGCCGGATCTACGACGCGCTCCTGGCCTCCACCCCGGCGCGGCCCGGCGTGTACGCGGCCGTGACCTCGATGGGCGGCACGATCGGCCTCGGCGCGGCCGCGGGGGATCCCTCCGGCGCGTTCCAGCACGGCCTCGCGCTGGCGCTGAAGCAGGAGGTGCCCGGGGCGCTGGTGAAGGCGCTCGACTTCGCGCCGGCGGTGGACGCCGCCGACCTGGCGCGCGCGCTCGTCGCCGAGCTCGAGGACGGGAACGAGCGGGTGCAGGTGGGCTTCGCCGGCGGCCGCCGGGCCGTGGTGGCGCTGCGCCAGGCGCCGCTCGACGCCGCGGCGCCGGTGCGGCGCGAGATCGGCGCGGGCGACGTGCTCCTGTTCTCGGGGGGCGGGCGCGGCGTGGTGTTCGAGTGCGCCTGCGCGATCGCGCGGCTCGGGGCCAAGGTGGTCGTCACGGGCCGCACGCCGCCGCCGGATCCCGCGCTCCCCCACCTCGCCATGGACGACCGCGCCTTCGCCGAGTTCCGGCGCCGCGAGATCGTCCGCCGCCGCGGCGAGCCGGGCCTGACGCCCGTCCGCTTCGCGCGCGAGATGGACGCGCTGGCGCGGGACCGCGAGCTGCACCGCAACCTGGAGCGCGCGCAGCGCGAGGGGCTCGCGCTCGAGTACGCGGTCTGCGACGTGACCGACCCGGCCTCGGTGCGGGCGGTGGTCGAGGACGTCCGCGCGCGGCACGGCGCCATCACGGTGCTGGGCCACGGGGCCATGGTGGAGCGGTCCGCCAGCGTGCCCGGCAAGACCGACGCGGACGTGGCGCGGGTGCTCGACTCCAAGGTGGCCGGGCTCCTGCACCTCCTCGACGCCACGCGCGCGGACCCGCTCCGCGCGGTGGTGGCGTTCGGCTCCGGGGTGGCGCGCTTCGGCAACCGCGGGCAGACCGACTACGCCGGCGCGAACGCGCTCGTGGCCGCGCTGCTGCCGGCGTGGATGGCGCGGCGCGGCCGGCCGGTCCACTGCGTCACCATCGACTGGCCGGCCTGGCGCGAGATCGGCTGGGCCGCCGCCAACCCGGACATCGCCGCCGGGCTCGACGCCATGGGCGTCACCTCCATCTCGCCGGAGGAGGGGCGCTACTGGTTCGTCTCCGAGCTGCGCGCCGGCGACGCGCCCGAGACGCTGCTCGTCTCCGAGCGCATGCTGCACGCCTGGCCGTTCCTGGGAGCGGCCGCCGACGGCGCGCGCCCGGTGGCGCTGCTCGACGACGGCGGCGTCCCGCTGGTGCGCAGCGCCTCGCCGCTGGTGGACGCGGCCGGGCCGCGGCCGGGCGGCGGCCTGGTGGCGCGGACGCAGCTCCGGGCCGACGCGCCGTTCCTGGCGCAGCACCGGGTGGACGGTCGGCCCATCCTGCCGGGCGCGTTCGCGCTGGAGCTGCTCGCGGAGGCGGCGGCGCTGTGGCGGCCCGGCGAGCGGGTCGCGGAGGTGACCGGGTTCCGCATCGAGGCGCCGGTGGGGCTGGCCCGCGCCGCGCTCGACGTGCGCGCGGTGGTCGAGCCCGGGGAGGGCGGCGTCCTCGCGGTGCGGCTCGTCTCGAGCCTGCCCATCGCGCTGCCCGGCGGGAGCGAGCGCGTCCACGCGCGCGCGCTGGTGCGCCTCGACGCCGGGGCGGCGGAGGCGCGGCGGCACGCGCTCCCGGAGAGCGACGGGCTGGTGCGGGCGCGCTCGTTCTACCGGCTCTCGCGCGATCCGGTGGAGCTCGGGCCGCTGTTCTGCCGGGTGCGCTGGCTGGAGCTGCTGGGCGGCGCGGCGCGGGCGACGGTGGAGCCGGCCGACCTGCGCGCCGCCATCCCGGGCGTGCGGGCGCCGGCGTTCCGGATCGACCCGCTGCTCCTCGACGCGGCGTTCCAGGTGGCGGGCAGCCTGGAGGGCTACGGCGAGGGCTGGGTGTGCGTGCCCATCGCGGTGGAGCGGCTGCGCGCCGGGCGCGCGCTCCGCGCCGGCGAGCGGGCCCGGGTCGAGGCGCGCCGGACGGCGGAGGACGCGCCGCGCGTGTTCTACGACCTCGTGGTCGCGGGCGAGGACGGCGAGGAGCTGCTCGAGGTGACCGGGCTGGAGCTCCGCCGCATCGCCGCGGTCGAGGTCGCCGCATGACCGCGGCCGCGGGGGACGCCGCGCCGGTGATCGCGTTCCGCCCCGTGGCCGGGGCGGAGCCGGCGCTGGCGAGGCTCCCCGCGGCGGAGCGCGCGCTGCTCCCGCCGGCGGCCACCGCGCGGCGCCGGCTCGAGTTCGCGGCCGGGCGCGCGGCGGCCCGGGCCGCGGTGGGCCGGCTGCTGCGGGATCCGGGCGCGTGCGCGGCGGTGCTGCGCGACGCGTCGGCCGGGACGGCGCAGCCGGTGGCGCTCGACGCCCGCGGCGCGCGCCTCCCCGCGTACGTCTCCATCACGCACACCGAGGGCGTCGCCGCGGCGGCGGCGTTCGGCGCGCCGGTGGGGGTGGACCTGGTGCGGGTGGAGGCGCTCGACGGCGCGTTCCACCGCGAGGCGTTCTGGCCGGAGGAGCTGCGCGCCTTCGAGCGGGCGCTGGGCGAGCCCCGGGCCGGCTTCGCCGCCTGCGCCGCGTTCGGCGCGAAGGAGGCGGTGGTGAAGTGGCTCGGGACCGGGCTCACCGTCCCGCTGCGCGCGGTGCGCCTCTCCCTCGGCCCGCCCGCGCCGCCGGAGCGGCTGGGCGGGCTGCGCGCGCGCCGGTTCGCGCTGGCGCTGGAGGGCCCGGTCCGCGCCGCGCTCCGCGCGTGGATCGGGGCGGCCGGGCCCTACCTGCTGGTGGCGGTGACCGCGGACGCGCCCGCCGAGCCCGCCGATCCGCTCAGAAGCGCCTGAACTCCTTCTCCAGCGCCCCGTCCGTCTTCCCGTTCACGCGGCCCGGCGCGCTCGGGGCAAGTGCGGCGGCGGCCGCGGGCGAGGGCTGCGTCAGCCGCGGGGCCGCCATGGGCGGGCGCGGGCGGGCCGGGGCGTGGGCCTCGCGGACCCGGAAGAACGCCACGAGCTGCTGGAGCGCCTCGGCCTGCGAGGACATCTCCTCGGCGGTGGACGACAGCTCCTCGGCGGCGGAGGCGTTCCGCTGCGTGACCTGGTCCACCACGCCCATGGCCTTGGTGACCTGGCGGACGCCGGTGGACTGCTCGCGCGACGCGGCCGCCACCTCCTGCACCAGGTCGGAGGTCTTGCGGATCGCCGGCACCAGCTCGGCGATGAGCGCCCCGGAGCGCTCCGCGACCTCCACCGACGAGCCGGCCAGCGCGCCGATCTCCCCGGCCGACTTCTGCGCCCGCTCCGCCAGCTTGCGGACCTCGGTGGCCACCACCGCGAAGCCGCGGCCGTGCTCGCCGGCGCGCGCCGCCTCGATGGCCGCGTTCAGCGCGAGCAGGTTGGTCTGGTAGGCGATCTCCTCGATGATCGAGATCTTCTCGGCGATGGTGCGCATCGCCTCCACGCTGCGCTTCACCGCCTCGCCGCTCTCCTGCGCGTTCCGGGCGCCCTCCAGCGCCATCGTCTCGGTCTGGCGGCTGTTCTCGGCGTTCTGGGTGATCGACGCGCTCATCTCCTCGAGCGAGGAGGTGGTCTCCTCCACCGACGCGGCCTGCTCGCCGGTGCCCTGCGAGACGTTCTGCGCCGTGGCGGAGAGCTGCTGGGACGCGGAGGTGAGGGCGTCGGTGCTGCCGCGCACCTCGCCGATCACCTCGGCCAGCTTCTCGGTCATGGCCTGCATCGCCTGCTCGAGCTGGCCGATCTCGTCGCGACCGGTCACCTCGACCTCCTCGCGCAGGTCGCCGCGCGCGATGCGCTCGGCGTGGACCACCGTGGCGCGCAGCGGGACGGTGATGCTGCGGGTGAGCGTCACGCTCGCGAGGATCACGAGCGTGCCCGCGAGCGTGAGCCCCGCGTAGATCCAGAGCCGCACCACGGCCGCGTCGGCCTGGGCGGCCGCGGCGGCCTCGCGCACGCGCTCGGTCTCGAGCCCGGCCAGGCGCTGCCAGGCGCCCTGGAGGTCCGCGCGCGCCGCGATCACCTGCTGCAGGTCGGTCGCGCGCACCGGGTCGTCGGGCTGGCCCAGCGTGCGCCGGGCGCGCGCGGCCGCGTCGCGGAGCCGGGCGCCGGCGGCCTCCGCCTGGCCCACCAGCGCGCGCTCCTCCGCGTCGAGCGGCATGGCCGCGAGCGCGCGCGCCGCGGCGGCGTCCTCGTCGAGGAGCCGGTCGAGCTGCGAGAGCGGCGGCGCGCGGTGCGCGTCGTCGGGGGCCGCGATCGCCTGCGCGAGCAGCCCGCCGGCGTCGCCGGTGGCGAGCGCGGCGCGCTGGGCCAGGACGTCGCGGTCGAGCGCAGCGGCCGAGACCTCGGCGACGCGGTCGGTCACCCGGGCGAGCGCGTAGAGCAGCGCGACCGCCACGAAGACCGCGATGATCATGTACAGGCTGAAGCTCGCCGTGAGCCGCGTGGCGATCTTCGCGTTGCGAAGTGTCGACATCTGACGTTCTCCCACCCTCTGCGCCGCGCCCTCGCGGCGTCGCCGGACGAACTCGGACCGACGGTCCAGGTGACGCACGGTGCAATCGGCGCGCCCCCGGACCGAGGGACGCGGCGTGCCCGCGCGGAAGGCAGCCCGCCCGCGCGCCGCTTGACCCCGGTCACCGGTCCAGTGGCCCGGCCGGCGCCGCTGCGCGCAGGGGAGGTCGGGCGGGCCATGGCCCCGTGACGAGCGGTGCGTGCTGCGCCGCGCGGAGACGACCTCTCGGCACATCGGATCATCCCGATTTCGGGGGTCTCGCTCGTTGACCCTGGGTCCGCGGCGCCGTCACCCGGAAGCCGGAGAGTCCCGGCCGACCCGAAACACCCCCGGTGACGGTCGTTTACGCTCGGTGACGCGTACCCTCCGCGAAGGCCGGACCGGCTCGGGGCAAGGTCACGGTGACCCGGAGTGCAGACCCTGCGGTCCCTCCAGGAGGGTCGGCACGTTCCCCGCAGGGGCGGCCCCGGGGTTCGACCAACCAGGGAGAGTCAACGATGACCGGCAACAGGTGGATCGTCGCCGCGGCGCTCGCGCTGTGGGCGTCGCAGGCAGGGGCGGTGAACGGGATGCGCATGATCGGCTTCGGGCCGGTGCAGAGCGCGATGGGCGGCGCGTCGGTGGGCCTCCCGCTCGACGCGGCCACCGTGATCACCAACCCGGCGGGCCTGTCGCTGCTGGACGGCCGGGTGGACTTCGGGATCACCGTCCTCGACGCCGACGTGCGCTACCGCGCGGTCGGGGCCGCCTCGGGGCAGGAGCAGACCTCGTCGCGCCGCCCGACGCTCATCCCGGGCTTCGGCCTGGTGGTCCCGCTCGGCGATCGGATCACGTTCGGCCTGGGCGGCTACGGCATCGCCGGGCTCGGCGTGGACTACCCGCAGGACCTGCTGGGCGGCAGGCTGTACACGTCCTACTCGCAGCTCCGGCTCGCGCCCGGCGTGTCCTACGAGGTGACGCCCCAGCTCTCGCTCGGCGTCACCGCGAACATCATGTACGCGACGCTCGAGTACTCCGCCGGCGGCGGGCTCGGGCTGCAGCCGCGCGACGGCGCCATCTCCTACGGCGGCGGCTTCACGGTCGGCGCCGCGTGGCGGCCCGTCGAGTGGCTCACCGCCGGCCTCGCCTACGAGAGCCGCGGCTGGTTCCAGGACTTCCAGTACGAGGTCCCGGCGCACACCATCGTGGTGGACCCGGCCACGGGGACGACCGCGAACGTCGGGCCGGGCGTCGAGAAGCTCGAGCTGGATCAGCCCGACCTGCTGACCTTCGGCGTGGGCGTGCGGCCGGTGGCGGGGCTCGCCGTCGCCGCCGACGTGCAGTGGATCCGCTGGTCGCAGACGAACGGCCGCAACCAGCCGCGCCTCCAGACCGACCCGGCGCTCACCGGCGGCATGCAGCTCGACCTCGACTGGTCGGACCAGTGGGTGCTGAAGGTCGGCGCCGAGTACGCCGCGGCGAGCTGGCTGAAGCTCCGCGCCGGCTACGACTACGGCAAGAGCCCGCTGAACGCCGACCGCGCGCTCGAGAACCTGGCCTTCCCGGCGGTCCTCGAGCACCACGTCACCGCGGGCGTGGGCCTCGAGCTCGGCCGCACCTCGGTGCACGTGGGTGGGACCTACGCGCCCGAGGGCAAGCAGACCGGCTCGAACCTCGCGCAGGGGATCGCCGCGTACGAGACCACGTTCACCGCGTGGACGCTCGACGTCGGGGTGTCCCACCGCTTCTAGCGGGTCTGTGCTCGGGCCGGGGGCGCGGCGGCACGGGCCGCCCCCCGGTCCGTCACGCGTGCGCGCGCGCCCGCGGCGTGGCCCGCTCGCGGGCGGCGGCGGGCGCCTCCAGCGGCAGCGTCGTCTCCACGTGCAGCCGCTCCACCGAGACGCCGGCCAGCGCCAGCGCGGCCTGCTCGGCGTCCTTGTCCGACTTGAGCACGCGGCCGCGCGTCTTCTCCCTCAGCGCCGCGAACAGCGTGCGGGCCGGCATGGGCCACTCGCGCCGGCGCGCCACGCCCTCGTCGAGCGGGATGAAGGCGGTGAGGTTGCGGCCGGACATCAGCTCCAGCCCGGGGCGCGAGGTCGCGTTGTGGCTGGCGTGGTGGCCGACCTTGTAGAACGTGACGCGCCGGAGCAGGTCCTCGCCGGTCACCGTGCGGCGGCGCCCGTGCTCGTCCACCGCGAACGTCACCTCCGGCCAGCTCAGCCAGCTCCCGAGCTGCGCGTCGCCGGGGAACAGCAGCACCTCGTCCCCGGCCTCGATCGCGAGCACGAGGCTGGTGTTGTTGGTCGCGTTGTCGAGCTGGAGCGCCAGCTCCGCCGCGGCCCCCAGCGTCGCCTCGTCGATGCGGCGCCACGGCTCGGCCTCGTACGCGGCCGCGACGCCGCCCAGGGCGCCCGCCCGCTCGAGCGGCACCCCGAGCGCCGCGTCGAAGGGCTGCACCGGCCCGCCCGCCGCCGGCCCCCCGGGCGCGCCCGGCAGCTCGACGCCCAGCACGGCGGCGAGCTCGTACAGGTCCGGCGAGCCGTGGCTGCCCAGCTGCCGGATGGCGGCCTCGTCGCGCGGCGGGCCGAGGACGTAGACGCGCACGCCCGGGGCCCAGGCCGGCTCCAGCACGTCGCCCGGCGACAGGTACCGCGGGCCGCGCCGCGAGAGCCCGAGCGCCGAGCGCATCATCGCGTCGATGGTCTTCTTCAGGCCGTCGCCCTTCGCGGCGGCCCCGAGCGACGCGCCGCGCTCGTCCGGCAGGAAGCCGTTGAACGCCATGAGATCGCGCACGCCGGCCTGGAGCACGCCCAGCAGCCCGTCGCGGGGCGCGGCGTCGAGCGCCGACGCGGCCTGCGCCGCGGCGGTGAAGAGGTCGCCCCGGTAGCGCTGGAGCGCGCGCGCCAGCGGATCGGTCGGATCCTCGGTCCAGGCCACCCAGGCCTCGCCGGCGGTGACGCCGGCGTCGGCCAGCGCCGGGAAGCCGGAGAGGTGGTCGGCGTGCTCGTGCGTCGCCACCACCGCGGCGAGCCGGCCGCCGGTCACCTCGGCGAGGTCCCGCACCACCTCCTTCATCGGGACGCCGTCCCCCCGCCCCACCGTGCCGATGTCCACGAGCACATGGGCCTCGTCGGCCGTGTCCGGCTGGAACGTGAGCAGGAAGCAGTCGCCCAGGCCGGTCCGGTACATGCGCACCCGCACCCGCGGCGCGCCGTCCTCGCGCCCGCCGCGGTGTGCGGCGCGCTCCACCGCCTCGTTGCGCACGGCGCGCCCGCCGTCCGCGCGGCGCCCGCCGCCCTTCGCCGCCGTCGCCTTCCGGTTCGCTCGCATGGCCTCTCCTCGCCCGGCCCGGGCTAGCTGCGGTGGATGGCGGCGAACGGCTCCACCCCGGTCTTCAGGGCCCGCGCGCCGAAGTAGGTGTCCCAGGCCGAGCCGGTGGCGCGGCTCTGGCCGAACGCGACCTGGCGCTCCAGGCGCGAGGCGCTGCGGAGCGACTTGCGGATGACCCAGCGGAGCGCCGCGCCCTCGCCGTCGCCCTCGCGGAGCGCCACGACCACCGTGGCGCCGCCCTCGAAGCGCACCGGCCCGAGGTCCGGCCGCGCCGCGCTGCGCGCGTCGTCGCGGTGCTGCAGCAGCTCCACGATGCACTGCGGGACGTGCTGGCCGTCCGGTCCGATGCGCTCGGCGAACCGGGCCGAGTGCACCTGGAACGTGGGCGCCGCCTCGAGGTCGAGCCCGAGCAGGAGCGCGTCGTCGGAGTCGGGCGGCTGCGCGGCCAGCACCGCCTTCAGCCGGTCGTGCAGCACCGCGCGGAGCGCGCGGGCGCGGTGGAACAGCACCTCCCGCGAGCTCGCGTCGAGGTGGCTGCGCGCGTGCGGGCGCAGCGCCGCGAACGCCTCGACCAGCGCGGGCGAGGGGCCCACCCCGCGCTCGGAGACCGGACCGCGCCAGAGCAGCGCGTCCTCCGAGAGCGTGCGCACGTCGCGCGGGTAGATGGCGCGCCGCCGGAACGCCTCGACGAACGCCAGCCGGTAGCCCAGGTCGTCGTCCGGGACGAGGTCGCGGTCGGCGGTGACGAGCGCGCGCAGGTACTCGCCGAACGTGAGGTCCACCGGCGGGCAGTAGTCGAGCGCGCGGATGCACATCCGCAGCACCTGGTCGGCGGTGCGGGCGGCCTCCTCGGCCAGGCGGTTCACCAGGTCCGGGTGGAGGTCGCCCTCCGGCAGCACCCCCGAGCCGCCGGTGGCGATGCGGACCAGGTCGCGGGTGCGCCGCTCGTAGATGGACAGGAACGCGTCGAACACCGCCGACACGAGGATCGCGCCGCGCGCGTGCGGCTCGCGCGCCTGCTCGTACTCGGCCGGATCCGGGACGTGCGGGGCCCACCGCCGGTGACCGGGTCGCGCCGCCCGATGTAGTCGCGCAGCGCCGCGCGCGTTCCCATGGCGCGCCCGAACTCGGTGGCCAGGGCGCCGAGCAGGTTGGCCTGCGTGCGCAGCGCGCCGCGCGTGCGGGCCACCTGGTCGCGCACGATCTCCGGGAACGTGAAGTGCTGGAGCAGCGCCACCACGTCGGCGAACGCCTCGTGGAACGCCTGCATGTCGAGGTTGGTGGGCCTGTTGAACCGACGGTGCATGCCGTCGAGCAGCGCGTGGGCGGTCTCGTGCGCGGCGATGTCCTGCGACAGCGCCGTGAACACGAAGCTGCCGGGCAGGTGATCGCCGGGGTCCTCGTCGGAGGCGCGGAAGTAGCCGAACAGGAGCGCCTTGCGCGCCGGGCTGTAGTAGGCGTTCGCCTCGCGGAGCGCGTGCGGGTAGATGCGCAGGCGCGGCACGTAGGTGGAGTCGTCCTGCGGGCGCTCCGGCAGCTCGCGCGGCGACCAGAGCGCCTTGCGGCCCAGCGCCTTCTCGAACCGGTCGATGGTCAGGCTCGCCACCGCGTAGGCCATCTGCTGGTGGAACTGCGGCGTGCCCTCCGACGGCGCCAGCCCCTGCTGCGCGAGGAGGTGCGGGTGGTCGAGGTCCACCGGCGCGTAGAAGCGCTGGCTGGTGGGATCGACGTCCACGACCTCGAGGTACTCGCCCACCGGCCCGGGCGCGAGCGGCTCCCAGGGGACCCGGAGCGTCACCGTGCCGATGTCGCGCGTGTCGAGCCGCTGGGCCACGCTCGGATCGAAGGCGAACGCGGCGAGCTGCCGGTGGAGCGGGCGGGGCGGCTCGGGCGCGAGCGGCGCCGGTCCGGCGGGCGCCGGCGGGATCGCGGCGGCCGGCGGCCGGGGCGCGGGCGGCGGCGCGGGCCGCGCGCCGCCCAGGTCCTGGCGCACGCGCGCGAGGTGCGCGCGCAGCGGGGCCGAGGCGCGGGGGTGATCGAGGAGCGCCTCCGCCACCTGGCGGAGCCGCTCGGTGGAGAGGCCCGCCGCGGCGGCATCCGGATCCGGCACCAGCGCCTCGAACCGGTTCGGCTCGCCGTCCGCCACCGGGAGCTGTGTCAGCTGGGTGGCCTCGAGCGCCAGCATCTCCAGGCGAGGATCGGGCGCCGCGCCCAGGCCGGTGAGCACCCGGAGCAACGACAGCGAGGCGGTGTCGCGCGGGGTCATGGGCAGCGTCGCGACCGGCGCCACCGCCAGCGCGGCCCGCGCCTGCAGCACGCCGCGCCCGATCTTCTCCGCCACCTCGGGATCCGACGGGTGCTCCGCGCTGGTGAAGAGCGCGTGGCGGACCGCCTCCACGCGGCGCCACGGCTCGGCCAGCGCCTGGAGCGCCGGCCGGTGCGCCGCGATCCAGAGCGCCGCGGCCGCCGCGACCTGCGGCGTGGCCGACGACGTCCCCGCGCCGTTCATGTCCACCACCTGCGGCGCGCCCATCTCCGCCCACGGCATGTTGGGCGTGAAGGCGGCGAGCGCGGTCGCCATCTTGCTCGGAGGTCCCCAGCAGCCCTGCATCTTCCCGGTGGGGAGGCCGAAGTACGGCCGCCAGTTCGCCATGATCCCGCAGGCCGCGATGACGCGGCCGAAGCGGGCCGGGTGGACGATGAAGCGGGTGGGCACGCCGAACGGCCCGAGCGCGAAGTTGTTCCCCGCGGCGGCCACGACGCACACGCCGGCCTCGTAGGCGGCGTTCACCGCCTCGGCCCAGGCGCGGGAGGCGACGCCGCCCATCGACAGCGTCACCACGTCCACCGGCGGGCGCACGTCGCCCGGGTGCGCCGCGTCGGGGCCGTCGTACGGGCGCAGCGCGTAGTCGAGCGCGCGCGCCAGCGCGCTGGTCCGGAACAGCACCACCGAGCTCGCGATCCGCACCGGGATCACCTCTGCGCGCGGCGCCCCGCCCAGCCAGTCGTTCGCGAGCTGCGGGATCCGCCTCCCGGCGAGGATCGAGATCGTGCCGGTGCCGTGGCCGGGCTGGCGCAGCAGGCCGTCGATGCCCGGGTCGACGGCGCCCTTCCGCTCGCCGCCGCCCTCGAAGTCGCGGGCATACGCTTCCAGCAAGGCAGAGGGCTTCGTGTCGTGCGCCGAGTAGCCGGTGTCCACGTGGAGGATGGTGGCCCCGGCGCCCTCGCCGGCCGCCTCGCGGGCCGCGCGCAGGTCCGCGTAGCCCGGGCCGAGGAACCACGCGAACGAGCCGCCGCGCGGCAGCGAGGGATCCTCGTCGTCGAACGTCCCGTCGCCGCGCGCGCCGGCCGCGAGCGCGCCCGCCTCGCCGGGCGGGAACGCCGGGAACGCCTGCACGAGATCCGGCTCGGCGTACTCCACCGCGCCGCCCGCGGCGCCCAGGCCGAGCCGCTCGACGGTCCGGTAGGCCTCCTCCCAGCCGTTCACCTCGCGCGGCTCGCCCTCGAACGCGGCGAGCGCCCACTCCGCCTGGCCGGGCGCGGCGGCCAGGCCGCGGGACGCGGCGGCGTTGGGGAACAGCGGGCGCAGCTCGAGCCCGTCGCCGAGCGCGCGCCGCGCCGC
Source organism: Anaeromyxobacter sp. Red801 (assembly GCF_049201065.2). NCBI lineage: Bacteria > Pseudomonadati > Myxococcota > Myxococcia > Myxococcales > Anaeromyxobacteraceae > Anaeromyxobacter > Anaeromyxobacter sp. Red801. The sequence goes on from NZ_CM181236.1 coordinate 178,553, forward strand.
GGCGGCGAAGGCCGGTGCGGCGCCGGGTCGGAGCCTCAGGATCACGCCGGCGCAGCGGAGGGGAGACGTCATGGCATCCTCCCGTCGCCGTCCTCGGCGCGCGGGCGGAGGCGTGCCGCGAGGGCACGCGCGAGGGCCGCGGCGAGGGCGCTCGATGAGTGGAAGGACGGTGCCCGCTCGCGTGACGCCCGGTGCGGGTGATTGCGGGGTCGCCCCCAGGGCCTCGCCCGCAGGCGGGAACGGCCAAGGGGCGTGCCGGAGCGTCCGACGCGACGGATGTCCGCGAATGCCCCGGCTTTGTGAGGGCCTCCCCTGCGGCGACGTTGATCGTTCACTGCCCGGGCGCGACACCGGGGGGACCCGCAGGCCCACATTGGAGCCCCGTATGCGCGCCGCCCTCGCCGCCGCCGCCCTCGCCGTCCTCGCAGGGCTCACCTCCTGCTCCTCGCCGTCCTCTCCTGCCGGGGCCGCGGCCTCCGCCGCCCGGGGCGGCACCGCGCCCGAGCGGCTGCCCGGCCTGCACGGCGCCGCCACGATCACGCGCGACGGCGCGGGCATCGCGCACCTCCGCGCCGCCGACGAGCACGACCTCTTCCTGCTGCAGGGCTGGGTGCACGCGCAGGATCGCCTGTTCCAGATGGACGTCACCCGCCGCCGCGCCGCCGGCCGCCTCGCCGAGCTCCTCGGGCCGGGCGCGCTCCCCGGCGACGTGCAGCTGCGCACCTTCGGCCTGGCGCGGGCCGCGGCGCGCAGCCTGCCGCTCCTCTCGACCCGCGCGGTGGCCGCGCTGGAGGCGTATGCGGAGGGCGTGAACGCGTGGGCGGAGACGCACCCGCTGCCGCCCGAGTACGCCGCGCTCGAGCTGACCACGTTCGAGCCGTGGACGGTGATGGACTCGCTCCTCGCCGCGAAGCTCATCGCGTTCGGCCTCTCGTTCGACGTGGACGACATCGAGCGGACGGTGGCGCTCGCGACCTACCAGCAGGCGGGCGCGGCCATGGGCTTCGACGGCGCGGCGCTGTTCTTCGAGGACCTGTGGCGCGCGGCGCCGTTCGACCCCGCCTCCACCGTGCCGGACGCGCTCGCGCCCTCGCCCGCCATCGCCCCGGCGACCCGGGCCGCCGCGGCGAGCGCCGGGAAGCTGCATCCGCGCGCCGTCGCGCTCGCCGCCGAGTTCCTGGGCCGCGTGAAGGGCGACGCGTTCCTGCGGCGGCTCACCGATCGCGAGGAGCGCGACGGCTCCAACCAGTGGGTCATCGCCGGCGCGCACACCGCCGGCGGCAGCCCCATGCTCGCGAGCGACCCGCACCTCGCGCTGGGCGCGCCCTCCACCTTCTACCCGGTGCACCTCCAGGCCGGCCCGTTCGACGTGATCGGCAACAGCTTCGCCGGCGTGCCGTCGGTGGTGGTCGGGCACAACCGCCACCTGGCCTGGGGCGCGACCGTGGACCCGTTCGACGTCACCGACGTCTTCCAGGAGCAGGTGGTGCCCGACCCGAGCTCGCCGAGCGGGCTCGCCACCGTGTACCAGGGCGCGCTCGAGCCGGTGATCCCGTACCCGGAGGCCTACCGCGCGAACGTGATCGGCGACGCGGTGATGAACGACCTCGTGCCGGTGCCGGCCGGCAACGGCATCCCCGCCGCCACGCTGGTGGTGCCGCGGCGGAACCAGGGCCCCATCATCCAGCTCGACCCGGCGACCGGCGTGGCGCTCTCGGTGCAGTACACCGGCTTCTCCGGCACGCGCGAGCTGGACGCGTTCCTCGGCTACGACGTCGCGCGCGGGATCGACGACTTCGTCGCGGCCATGCGCCACTTCGACGTCGGGTCGCAGAACTTCTGCTACGCCGACGACGCCGGCAACATCGCCTACTTCACCCACTCCGCCGTGCCGGTGCGCGAGGACCTTCAGCAGGGGTTCGTGGACGGGCTGCCGCCGTTCTTCATCCGCGACGGCACCGGCGGCAACGAGTGGCTCCCGGTGCAGCACCCGCAGCCGCTGCAGGTGGTGCCGTACGAGGTGGTGCCGCTCGAGGAGCTGCCGCACGCCGTGAACCCGCCGGCGGGCTTCGCCATCAACGCGAACAACGATCCCGCCGGCCTGACGCTCGAGAACGCGCCGCTCACGAAGGTGCGCCCGGGCGGCGGCATCTACTACCTGGCGCCCGGCTTCGACGCCGGCTTCCGCGCCGGCCGCATCACCCGGCGCGTGAAGGAGGTGCTCGCCGCCGGGAAGATGACGTTCGAGCAGATGCAGTCGATCCAGGCCGACGTGACGCTGCTCGACGCGCAGGTGCTGGTGCCGTACCTCGCCGCCGCGCTGGAGCACGCGCGCCGCGAGGGCGCGCCGGCCCCGCTCGCCGCGCTCGGCGCGGACGCGGGGGTGGCGGGCGCGGTGGCCCGGCTCGCCGCCTGGGACGGCTCGACGCCCACCGGCATCCCGGAGGGCTGGGACGACGCCGATCCGCCCGGCGAGCTCTCCGCGCCGTCCGCGGCCGAGGTCCAGGCGAGCGTCGCCGCGACCATCTACTCGACCTGGCGCGGCCAGGCGATCAAGAACGTCATCGACTCGAAGCTCGGCGCGATGCCGCTCCCGCCCAGCCAGCAGGCCATGACCGCGCTCCGCAACCTGCTCGACCGCTTCGACGCGCAGCAGGGCGTGGGCGCCTCCGGCATCGACTTCTTCGCGGTCCCCGGCCTCGACGCGAGCCCGGCCGACCGGCGCGACCTCGTGCTGCTGAAGAGCCTCGCCGATGCGCTGGCGCTCCTCTCCGGCCCCGACCTCGCGCCCGCCTTCGGCGGCTCGACCGACCCGGACGACTGGCGCTGGGGCAAGCTCCACCGGATCGTGTTCGCGCACCCCATGGGCGGTCCGTTCAGCGTGCCGCCCGGGCTCGGCGCGTTCCCCGCGCCGCTCCCGCCGCTGCCCGGCATCCCCACCGACGGCGGCTTCGGCGCGGTGGACGCGTCGTCGCACGGCGCGCGCGCCGCGTCCGCGAACGCGTTCATGTTCTCGAGCGGCCCGTCCAACCGGCTGGTGGTCGAGCTCTCGCGCGGCGCGGTGAAGCGCGCCGAGTCGGTGTGGCCCGGCGGCGCGAGCGGCGTCCCGGGGCAGTGGAACTACCTGAACCTGCTCCCGCGCTGGCTCTCCAACGACACCGTCCCGCTCTTCACGCGCGCGGCCGAGCTCGGGAAGGACACGCACGACGTGGTGCAGTTCGTGCCGTAGTCACTGCGCGGCCGCCGGCGCATGGGAGGCCGGCGGCCGCCGCTCCACCGCGCTCCGCACCGCGCTCACGAGCTGGCGCCGGCCGAACGGCTTGAACAGCACCGGCGCCGGCGCGAGCAGCGCCTTCACCGCCGGGGCGGCGAGCCCGGTGGTGAACAGCACCGGCACCCGCTCCAGCTCCGGGTAGCGGTGCAGCGCCTCCGCCACCCCCAGCCCGCCCGAGTCCGGCAGCATCACGTCGATGACCATGACCTGCGGGTGATCGCGGAGCGCCGCGCGCACCGCGTCCGCGCCGGTCGCGACCAGCGTCACGTCGAAGCCCGCGCCCGCGAGGCAGCCCGCCATGGCGACGCGCAGGTCGTCGTCGTCCTCGACCAGCAGCACCTTCGGCTGCGCGGTTTCACGGTGTTCTTCCATGGTGGCTCCCGTGGGGTGAGGGTGGGCGCGCCCGCCCGCGGGGGCGGTCTCCGCTCGCACTGCCGGAACGCATGTCGTTGAACCACGAGACAGGCGGCGCATTCCGGAGAAGATCGCCGCCGATCGGGGCGCGAACATTCCATCGCGGTGACGATGCGGCGACGCGACGCGGTGACCCGCGAATCGGCCGGACGGAGCGTCGGCCGCGGGGCGTCCCAGGTGCGGCCCCACCTCGCGCGGCGGTGGCGGGCGTCGTAGAAGGCGCCGGTGCTCGCTCCCCGCGCGGTGACGTTCCGGGCCGAGGTCGAGGCGCTCGACCTCGGCGTCGAGGGCTTCGAGCGGTGCGTGGACGTGCTCCGGCGCAGGCCCGGGCTCGTGCTCCTCGACAGCCGCGCGGTGGACGGGCGCCTGGGCCGGTTCTCGTTCGCCTGCTTCGAGCCGTTCGCGACGCTGGTCGCGCGCGACGGCCGGGTCGAGCTGCGGCGCTGGACCGGCGAGCGGGCCACGGTGCGTGGCAAGGTGCTGGACGTGCTGGAGCGGCTGCTCGCGGCGCACCGGCTCGAGCTCGGCGCGGGCGGGCTGCCCGCGCCGTTCGTGGGCGGGGCGGCCGGCTACCTCGGCTACGGGCTCGCCCGCGAGCTGGAGCGCCTGCCGCGCGCCCCGCGCGATGCGTCCGGCGCCCCGGACGCCGTGCTCGGCCTGTACGACCGCGTGCTCGTGCTCGATCGCGCCGCCGGCCGCGCCTACCTGGCCTGCCTCGCGTCCCCCGACCTCCCGGGCCGCGCGCCTCGGCGAGGTGCGGCGCGCGGTGCTCGAGGCCGCGCGGCGGGGCACCGCGCCCGACGGCGCGGCGCCGGGCGACGCGGCGCCGGACGCGGCGTCGGACGGCGCGGCGCTCGACGCGCCGCTCTCGCGCGACCTGACGCGCGACGCGTACCTCGCGGCGGTGCGGCGCATCCAGGACTACGTCGCGGCCGGCGACGCCTACCAGGTGAACTTCACCGGGCGCTGGTTCGCGCCGGTGCGCGGGCGCGACCCGTGGGCGCTCCACCGCCGCCTGATGCGGCTCAACCCGGCGCCGTTCGCGGCCTGGCTCGGGTTCGACGAAGTGCAGGTCTCCTGCTCCTCGCCGGAGCGGTTCCTCCGGGTGGACGGCGACGAGGTGGAGACCCGGCCGATCAAGGGGACGGCGCCGCGCGGGGCGACGCCGGACGAGGACGCGCGGCTGCGGGCGGCGCTGCTCGCGAGCGCGAAGGACCGCGCCGAGCTGGCGATGATCGTGGACGTCTCGCGCAACGACCTCGGGCGCGTGTGCGCGCCCGGCTCGGTGCGGGTGGACGCGTTCCCCGAGGTCGAGCGCCACCCGTCGGTGCACCACCTCGTCGCGACCGTGCGCGGCCGGCTCGCGCCCGGACGCGGCGTCTGCGACCTCCTGCGCGCCGCGTTCCCCGCCGCCTCGATCACCGGCGCGCCCAAGATCCGGGCCATGGAGATCGTGGACGAGCTGGAGCCGGTCGCGCGCGGCGTGTACACCGGGAGCATCGGCTACCTCGGCTTCCAGGGCACCGCGGACCTGAACGTCGCCATCCGGACCCTCGTGGTCGCGGGCGGCGCCGTCCACCTGCACGCCGGCGGCGGCATCGTGGCCGACTCGGCGCCCGAGGCCGAGCACGCCGAGGCGGAGCTGAAGGCGCGCAACCTGATCCGCGCCCTGGCCGGCTGGCAGGAGGGGTCGCGGTGAGCGGGCTCGTGCTGCTGGAGGCGCTGCGGTGGGAGCCCGGCGCCGGGTACTTCCTGCTGGAGCGGCACCTCGCGCGGCTCGCCGGCGCCGCGGCGCGCTTCGGCCACCCCTGCGATCCCGGCGCGGTGCGGGCGGCGCTGGAGGACGCGGTGGCCGGGCTCGACGGGCCGCGCAAGGTCCGCCTCGCGCTCGCCGCCGACGGCCGCCTCGCGGTGGAGGCGCTGCCCCTGCCGTCCTCGCGGCCGCTCCGCGCCGCGCTGGCGCCCGACCCGGTGGACTCCGCGGACCCGTTCCTCCGGTTCAAGACCTCGCGCCGCGAGCCGTTCGAGCGCGCGCGCGCCGGACGGCCCGGGGCCGACGAGGTGATCCTCTGGAACGAGCGCGGCGAGCTCACCGAGACCAGCACCGGCAACCTCGTGCTGGAGCGCGCCGGCCGCCGGCTCACCCCGCCGGTCGCGGCCGGCCTGCTGCCCGGCACCTTCCGCGCGCACCTCCTCGAGGCGGGCGAGCTCGAGGAGGCGGCGCTCACGCTCGAGGACCTGCGCGGCGCGGCGCGCGTCTGGCAGGTGAGCTCGGTGCGAGGATGGGTCGAGCTGCGGCTCGACGCGAGCGTGGGCGAGCGCGCGCGGTGAGGACCTAGCCCGGCGGTCCGGCTGGACGCGGTCCCGACCGGCGGAGGCCCTCCTCGGCCAGCGCGGCCGCGAGCGCCGCGTCCTCGCCGTACAGGTCCCCGAAGAACCGCACCTCGCCGTCGTCGGCCACGACCGCGGTGCCGTAGAGCGCGAACACCGGCGTGGGGCGGCCGACGCGCACCCGCACCGTCACGTCACCCTCCATCGCGGCGCGGACCCGCTCCGGCGTCCAGCCCGGCTCGTCGCGCAGCACCCAGGCCGCGAGCGCCTCCGCGTCCTCCACCCGGATGCAGCCGTGGCTGAAGTCGCGCCGCGAGCGCGCGAACAGCTCCTGCGACGGCGTGTCATGCAGGTAGACCTGGTACGGGTTCGGGAAGACGAGCTTCACCCTCCCGAGCGCGTTGTGCGGCCCGGGCCGCTGCCGCAGGCGCCACGTGCCGGTGCGCAGGCGCTCGAGCGCGTCCGCCCCCGCGGCCGCCTCGAGCGGCAGGACGCGCCCGCCCTCGTCCACGATCTCGTAGCCTTCCTCCGCGAGGCGCGCGGCGCCCTGCTCGAGCCTCGGCACGAGCTCCTCGCGCTGGATCTTCCTCGAGACCTCCCAGTACGGCCGGAAGATCACCTCGGTGAGCGCCGCCGCGAACACCGGGGTGCGGTGGCGGTAGGCGCGGCCGACCACCACGCGCATCGCCATGCGGTGCGCCCGGTCGGCGACGTGGAGCCGGAACTCCGGGATGTTCACGACCAGCGGCGGCGCGACGAAGCGGCGCGGCAGCCAGCGCCACCGCTCGACCGCGAGGGCGAGCTGCCCGGCCCGGCGCTCGAGCGGGACGTTCAGCTCGCGCACGGTGCGCGCGTCCAGCCGGCCGTCCGGGTCGAGCCCGTGCCGGCGCTGGAAGCGCGCGGTGGCCCGGGCGAGCGCGTCGTCGTAGAGGTCGCCGTGCGGCGCGCCGCCGTCGGTCAGGTCCTCGACGAGGCGGAGCCGCCGGGCCAGCGCCTCGGCGCCCGCGTAGCGCTCGCCGGCGGCCACCGGTCGGCGCGGCAGCGGGAGCGGGTCGTCGCGGTCCAGCACCGCCAGCTCGCGGTAGCGGAGCAGCGCCTGGACCGTGCGGCGGTAGCCGGCGAACGGCGGCTCCGCCGACGCGAGCGCGCCCGCGGCGTCTTCGGCGGTCGCGATCGTGCGCACGATCGCGGTGAGGTCGGGCTGGCCGTCCGCGTCCCACCGGACCGGCTCGACGAGCCCCACGTCCGCGGCGCGCGCCCGCGCCCGCAGCCGGCCCATGGCGAGGTCCGAGGCGAGTCGCATCGCGGAGACGGTGAGCGCCACGTCGAAGCGGACCCGCTCCCACTCGTCCGCCGCCGAACCGGTGCGGAGCGCCTCCAGCCAGCCGGCCCAGCCCGGTCCGCCGTAGTCGCGCGGATCGAGCCCCTTCTCGTCCGCGCGCCGGAGCGCCTGGACCACCGCGGCCGCCTGCGCGGTCGGGCGGCCGCCGCGGAACCACGCCAGGGCGTCGCCGCGCTCCGCGTAGAACCGACCCACCGCCTCGCGGTGCTCGGCGAAGGAGGCCCACCGCAGCTCGGGGAGGAACGCCTGCTCGACGAGGCCGCGGAGGAGCGCGGGGCCGGGATCCGACGGCGTGGACTCGACGGTGGGGGTGGCGGCGGGCGGCGCATCCGCGAGCGAGGCGGCGAGCGCCACCACGGCGATGATCCCGCGTCCGGCCACGGCGGCTCCCCCGGGGCCATCGTACCCGGCCGCGTGGCGAGGGGTCGGTGCGCCCCGTTGCCACGGAGGCGGCGCACGCCCGCACACCTTGGCGCGGCCCCGAGTTCGTGCTGTGCTGCCGCGCCGTGAACGCCTCGCGAAAGCTCACGGTCCTCCTGCTGGTGCTCCTCCTCGGCGCGGTCGGCGCCGGCCTGTTCCTCACGCGTGACCGCGGGTCGCAGGAGCCGGCCCCAGGCGCTGCGCCCGCCGCACCTTCGCCCTCTGCCGCCGCGCCCACCAGCGCGCCCGGTGGCTCCCGCGCCGGAGGGCCGGCCGGGACGCTGGGCCAGGGTGCGGCCGGCCAGCGCCCCCGGCGCACGCGGCTGGTGGACATGCGGCCGCTCCTCACCGCGAAGCAGCTGTCCGCCTACGCGACCACGCCGGAGGAGCAGGAGCTGTCGCGCCAGGCCGAGCGGCTCGCCGACCACGCCATCGACCTCGCCTTCGCGGTGGCGATGCGCGACGCGGCCGAGAACGTGCCCGAGCAGACGCCGGAGCTGAAGGCGCTCGCCGATGCGCGGGCCCGGGCGCAGGCCGCGGTGGACGCGGCCGAGGGGCGGGTGGCGGCGCTCGAGGCGAGGGTGAAGGCCGCGCCGGAGCAGGCGCGGGTGGAGCTCGAGGACCAGCTCGAGGTCGCGCGCGCCGAGCTGGAGCTCGAGAACAACGAGCTCGCCTCGGCGACCGAGCAGCTCCAGCGCGCCGGCGGCGATCCGCAGGTGCGGATCCGCCGGCTGCGCGAGGTGTACGACGCCGCGCAGAAGGAGCCGCGGCCGCCGGCGGCGGTCGCGCCCGCGACGGCGCCGAGCCTGCTCGCGCGCTGGCGGGTGTGGAGCTGGCACCGGGCGAAGGCGGCGCAGCTCGCGGCCGCGCAGGTCGACATCCAGGATCGCGCGCAGCGGCTCGCGAAGCGGCGCGACGACCTCGTCGCGCGCAAGAAGCGCGAGGCCGAGGAGCGCGAGGCCGCGAAGGCGTCCGCCGCGCGGGTGGCCGCCGGCGAGGCGGCCGCGGCGGACCGCGCCGCGAAGGCGGAGGCGGTGAAGGCGCTCCAGCGCTTCAGCGACGACCAGCGGCGGCTCGCCACCATCGGCCGGCGCCTGCAGGACCTGAACGAGCTCGCCGACACCTACGGCCAGTGGCGCGAGGTGGTGCAGGGCCACGTCCGCGCCGCGCTGCACCGGCTGCTGTGGGGCGTGCTGGCGCTGCTCGCCGTGGTCGCGGTCGGGTTCGGCCTGGGCGAGGCGGTGGACCGGTTCTTCCGCAAGCGCGCGAAGGAGCGGCTGCGGGTCGAGACCGTGCGCACGGTCGCGCGCCTCGGCGTGAACGTGGTCACGGTGCTGGTGGCGCTGTTCGTCGTGTTCGGCGCGCCCGGGCAGGCCACCACCGTCCTCGGCCTCGCCGGCGCCGGCCTCACCGTCGCCCTCAAGGACTTCATCGTCGCCTTCTTCGGCTGGTTCATCCTCATGGGCCGAAACGGCATCCGCGTGGGCGACTGGGTGGAGATCAAGGGCGTGGGCGGCGAGGTGGTGGAGATCGGCCTGTTCCACACCGTGCTGCTCGAGACCGGGAGCTGGAACGACGCCGGCCACCCCACCGGCCGCCGCGTCTCGTTCGTGAACTCCTTCGCCATCGAGGGCCACTACTTCAACTTCTCCACCTCCGGCCAGTGGATGTGGGACGAGCTGCGCCTGCTCGTCCCGCTCGGCCGCGACCCGTACCCCGTCATCGACGGCGTGCAGCACCTGGTGGAGAAGGAGACCGAGGCGAACGCCAAGGCGGCGGAGAGCGAGTGGCGGAAGACCACCTCGCGCTACGCCGTGCAGAGCTTCTCGGCCGTGCCCGGCATCCAGGTGGTGCCGGCCGCGAACGGCATGGAGGTGGTGGTCCGGTACATCACCCGCGCCAGCCAGCGCCACGACGCGCGCCAGCGCCTGTACCGCGCCGTGCTCGAGCTGATGCACGGGAAGCGCGGGGAGGCGGGGCAGGGGAGCCCGGGCGCGCCGGGCGAGGCGACCGGCGGCGGGTCGCGCTGAGCAGCCGGCGCGGCCGCGGCGCCTCGTGGCCGTTCGCGGCCATGACCTCGCGCAGCCGGCGGGCGAGCTCGAGGTCCGCGTCGCGGGCGACGCGGGCGAGCTCCAGCAGGCCCGGCCAGGCGGCGAGGCACCCGTCCACCGAGCGGGCCTCGAGCGCGTCGAGCGCGCGCCGGACCGCCGCGATGGCGAGCGCGTTCCCCTGGGCGGTGAGGCGCCGCAGCGCGGCGCGGTAGGCCGGCGTGCCGGCGCTCGCGCCGCCGAAGCGCGTCACGAGCTCGAGGTCGAACGCGGCCATGCGGCTCGCGCTGACCAGGCCGGCCGGCCCGAAGTTTCGCTCGTGGAACGCCTCCGACAGGAACCCCTGGAACAGCTCCAGCCGCGGGTCGCGGAACGCGTAGTCCGGCGCCGCGTCGGTGCCGGCGAGCCGGCCCTCGGCCGCGAGCCGCGCCGCGATCGCGGTCCCGACGTAGGGGAACATCTTCGTGAAGTGGATCGAGGCGTCGCCGCGGCGGCCCAGGTCCTCGAGGAAGCCCACGCTCTCCCGCACCGAGGCGAAGGTGGAGTCCGGGTCGAGCAGCATGAACCCGTAGTCGAACGCCAGCCGGAGGCGGCGGAGGAGCGCGACGCCGCGGTGCACGTCGTCCACCGTGAAGCGCTTGTTGCACGTGCGCAGCCCCTGCTCCGAGCCGGACTCGATGCCGAGGTACACCCAGGTCAGCCCCACCTCCCGGAGCCGCCGGAGCAGGTCCGCGTCGAGATCGTCCACGCGGCAGGAGATGCGCCAGGCGATGCGCCGGCCCAGCCCGCGCTCCTCCAGCTCCCGCGCGAACGCCTCGATCCATCCGCGCGCGCGCAGCCCGCGGGTGGCGAGGTCGTCGTCCTTGAAGATGAACACCCGCACGCCCTTCGCGTCGTGCAGCGCCTGCATCTCGTCCGCCACGTTCCCCGGCGAGCGGGTGCGCCGCCGCGGCCCCGGCGGCTCGCCGTAGAAGGTCTGGACCGAGCAGAACGAGCAGTCGTAGTGGCAGCCGCGGCTCGCCAGGAGCGACGCGATGCCCACGCCGCGCGCGGCGAGCGTCTCGCGCCGGCGCAGCGGGAAGGGCAGCGCGTCGAGGTCCGGGACGAGCGGCCGCGGAGGCGTCGCCACCGGGCCGCCGCCGGCGCGGAACGCGAGCCCGGGGATCTCGCGCCAGCGCGCCGGCCGGTCCAGCGCCCGGACCAGCTCGAGCAGCGTGAGCTCGCCCTCGTGCCGGACCACCGTGTCGAGGCCCGGGACGAGCGCGAGGGTGCGCTCCCACGCGAGGCTGGGGAAGTGGCCGCCCATGGTGAAGTGGGCGGTGATCCCGTTCGCGCGCAGGTAGGCGACGAGGTCGGCGAAGTCCGGGAGCATGCCCTGGAAGATGAGCGAGAACCCCACCAGCCGGGGGCGGCGCGCGCGCAGGTAGCCGAGCAGCTCGCGGCGGACGCCCGCGCGGTAGGGCGCGAGGTCCACCGTCACGCCGGCCTGCGCGAGGTAGGCGGCGAGGTACCTCAGGCCGAGGTTCTCCTCGTCCTCGTAGCCGACCAGGACGACGTCGCAGCCTGCCATCGCCGCCTCCGCGCGCGCGCACAGGAGTCCCCGCGCGCTCCTGCCCCGGGTCGTCGAGCGTTACCGCTTCGCCTCGATGGCGACCGCCGACGCGTTCAGGTACTCGATGGCCTGCTTCAGCGACGCCACCTGACGATCCCGGACGAACCGGAGAAAGTCGATGGGGCGCAGCTCCGGCGGAGGATCGCCGCCGGGATCGAACGGGGGGACCCTCGGCTGCAGCTTCTCGGGGAAGCGCGCGAGCAGCTTGAACTCCTCCTCGGTGAGCTCGAGCTGCTCCTCCAGCGCCCGCACCGCACCACGGATCCGGCGCACCCGCAGGTCGGCCATCTGCCTCAGCGCGGCGGCGTCCAGCGTGCCGCGGTCGATGCGGCCGAACAGCGAGTCGCGCCAGCTCCCGAACCCCGGTCCGGGATCCGCCACCGGTCCGAAGTGCCAGGCTCCGGCCCAGGGGCCGCCCAGGGCCGCGATGCTGCCGGCCAGCGCCTCCGGGCCCGGGTCCGCGATGGGCCCGAACACCGGGTGCAGCCCGGGTCGGGACCTTCGCGCTGCGTGAAACCTTCCGCGTCGCCCGAGCCTTCTTCCTCGTCGCCATGGTCTCCCCCTTTGCCTCGCGTGAAACCGCGCCGAACGTTAGCAAGATCACCCCGCGTCGAGCTGACGGCCGGTCGGGGTACTCCGAGCGTACCAGCACGGAATGTCGCAGCCGCCGGGGTGAGGACCCCGGACGAGGGACCCTCACGCGCAGCGAAGTCCACGCGCCGGGGCCCGCTCACGCCGACGCCGGCCCCGGGATCGCGAAGGGCAGCTCGCCGTCGCCCAGCGTGGCCGCCTCGAGGCGCGCCCGGTCCGCGGTCTCGACGTCGCCCGCCTCGCGCGCCACGCGGCCCAGCAGCTCCCACGCCTCGCGCGAGGCCGGGTGGAGCAGCGTCACCGCCTCGAGCAGCGCCCGCGCCTCCGCGGCGCGGCCCTTCGCCAGGTGGAAGCGGACCATGGCGAGGTGCGCGCCCACGTCGGCCTCGTCCGAGCGCTGCAGCAGCGCGTAGAGGCGCGGCGTGGACGGGTCGCCGGCGTCGCGCTCGGGGTCGGCGAGCGCGGCGCGGAGGTGGCGGGTGATGAGGTCGAAGGAGTGGCGGAACGGCGGCGCCAGCGGGTCCTTCGCGATCGCGGTGGTGATCTGCTCGAACGCCATCTCCAGCTCCCCCGAGTAGTCGGCGGCCACGGCGCAGGCCCAGTGCAGGTGCGCCGAGTCGATCCCCGCCTGGCGCGCCTCGCCGAGGAGGGTGCGGTAGATGTCGAGCGCCTCGGGCGCGCGCTGCTCCTCCGCGAGCTGGTAGGCGCGGCGCAGCTCGGCCAGCATCCGATCCGTCGTCTGCCTCGCGGTCATCGAGTCCCTCCACCCTCGGCGCCGGAGCGCACCGGGCGCTCCGGACGGTGGAGCGCCCGGGCGCGCGCGAGCGCGGCCTGGGCGCCGTCGAGGTCGCCGCGGCGGATGCACTCGCAGGCCATCGCGAGCAGGCCGGCGACCCCCAGCGAATAGGGCTGCATGGTTCGACTCCTTTCCCGGGGACGCAATGGTCCCGCGCCGCCCGCGGTGCGGGCGGATAGGCTTCAATTGATCGATCGAGCCGCCGGACAGGGAGATGCTAACCGGCGGGCGGACACGTCCGGCCGCGCGCCCGGGGACGGGCGGCGGCGGACGCGGCGGGCCACGGGACGGCCGGGGCCGCCCCGCGAACGCGCCGGAGCCCTGCGATTACGTGGTCTTCTCGGGGGTCGTCATGGTTCCTCCATCGCAGGCGGCATTGCCACAACCCCGGTCGGGACCGACCGGGAGCTGGCCGAGGGTCTCAGGGCCGCCGCCCTCGCCTCGTCTTGATGGAATGGGGCCAAACGTCATCGACTGGCAACCGTATTGCCACAGATTGCGCGAAAAGTCAATCTCGGCTGCTCGCGGTGCGGCGCGGACGCCCACCCTGCGTCACGCGGCCTCCGGCAGCAGCACCAGCTCCGAGGTGATGGCGATGGCCGGGGTGAGGCTCCGGTAGACCGGGCAGGCGTCGTGGTAGAAGCCGTGGACCCGCTGCGCGGTCGCGGCGTGCTCCGGGGACGCGCGCAGCTCGAGCCGGGCGTGGATGCGCCGGATCACCAGCACCTTGCCCTCCAGCTCGACCTCGCCGGTCACGGTCACGCCCAGCCGGTCGCCCGTCGCGGGAATCTGGCGCGCCTCCAGCGCGCCTCCGAAGGTGCCGAGCAGTCAACCGCCGGCGGCGGCGATGACGTAGTCGATCGTGGTCGCGTGCGGCTCGTACGTGCCGGGCGCGCGCCCGTAGTGCTCCGCGACCGCGCCGTGCGTCCCGAAGACGACCGGCGCCTGCTCGGCGGGCAGGTGCGCCTTTCGCACCGAGCCCGGGAGGCGCTCGATGTGGATCTCCGGGCGATAGACGACGTCCGACATGACCGACCTCCGCGATGCGCCCGCCGAGCCGGCGGGCGGACCGCTAGATGCCGGCGCGCGGCCGTCCTCGCCGCGGCGATACGGGGGTATCCGGCGGTCGGGCCGGCGGCGCGCTCAGGCCTGGATCGACGACAGCGCCAGGCAGCCGAACTGCTCCGCGAGCGCGACGCGGTCGTCCACCTCGCAGTCCACCGCGGCGTTCGCCATCTCGTCGAGCGTGGCCTCGAGCGCGACCGCGATGCTGCCGACCCCGGCGCGCGCCAGGCTGGCCGCGAGCGCCGCGTAGTACCAGAGCGACCCGTTGCGGCCGCCCGGCAGGCGCGTCCAGGCCTCGGAGCCGCGCGTGCGCAGGTCGGTGACGATGGCGCGCGCGTCGTCGAGCTTGTCGGCCGCCACCACCAGCAGCACGTCGCGCGGCGTGGTGGCGAGGCGCGCCAGGAACGCCACCTTGCGCGCGCGCCAGCCCGGCTCGGCGCTGTCGAACGCGTCGCGGCAGCCCGCCACCAGGTCCGCCACGCGGCCGCCGAACGCCTCCCGGAGGGTGTCGAGCGTGGCCCGCGCGTCGCCGCTCGCCGCCACGCCGTGCAGCAGCGCCGCGATGGCCTGGTCCTCGTCGCCCCCGAAGTGCAGCACGTTCGCCGCCGCACCCAGCAGGTGCGTGAGGTACGGGGCGCCCGAGCCCGGTCGCTCCTGGGTCGCGTGGAGCTCGTGCGCCTTCGCCACGGCGGAGATGAAGCGCTGCGTGAGGGGGACGTTCACCGATGCCTCCGGTCCAGTGGCCCAGCGCCAACACGAGTAAGGCATGCCGCGGCCCGTGTCAGTCACATGATCCCCACGGGTGCGCCGAGAACCACTGGGAAACGATGGGATGTGGTGGGTGGCGCGCGGTCGCCGTGGGGGCGAGGGTGTCACCGCGCGCGAACGCTGCGCGCCGGACCCACACGGCCGCCGGCCGCAGACCGCGGGTAGAGGTGACGAAGGGTGAACGGGTCAGCGTCCCGTCCGCTCGTCCCCGGCGAGGTGGCAGCGCTTGTACTTCCGGCCGCTGCCGCACGGGCACGGGTCGTTGCGGCCCGGCCGGAGCGCGCGAGCCGCGGTCGGAACGGCCGCTCCGTGCACGGTTCCGTCCCGGCGGGCCCGGAACCAGGCGTCGCTCGCGAGGAACCCGTCGATCCGGGCCTGCTGGTCGGCGGTGACGCTCCCGCCCAGGTCGCGGATCGCGTTCGCGACGGCGACGAGGTCCACCCACGCGCAGAGCGGGCAGTCCGCGACCGGGCGGGCCATGAGTCGGTCGAGCGCGCGCGACAGGTCGTGGACGACGTGAGCATCCCCGTACGTCGCGAGGCACGCGGCACCTGCCTTCGGGTTCTCGTCCATGACGTGGAGGAGCGACACGACGATGCGCTCGTCCCGCGAGCGGGTCCGCAGCATCCGCAGCGCGAGGAGGAGGTGGTCGTCGGGCTCGTCGCAGCGTCTGAACTCGTCGAGGAGCTGATCCAGCGTCGGTTCGGTCACGAGGGCCTCCCAGGCAGGGGTTCGGTCCGCGGCGCGGACCGTGGTCCGTGTGGCGGGCCCGCCGCCGCGGCCAGGTCCGCGAACGGACTCGGACCGCGGCGGTCCGGGGGGACCGGTAGCAACCGGCGTGCGCGCGAGGCCGGTGTCGGATCCGTGGTGTATCGGTGGAACCATGCCCCGCCGCCCTCGCGCCCTCCGCGACGCCATGGCCGAACGCCCGCAGACGCCGTACCTGCCGGACGGGCGCCTCGATCCGAAGGAGTGGGAGATCGCCTGCACCGCCTGCAACGCGCTCCGGCTCGCGGTGCTGCCCGACGAGCCGTGGTTCGTGAAGGCGCGCCCGGTCGAGGTGCGCGGGCAGGGCGTCGAGCTCGAGGTGGTGGTGCGCTGGCTGTCGCCCGAGGTCGTCGAGAAGGTGCCGGACCGGGTGGACGGCTACCTCGTCGAGATGGTGCTCGAGTCCGAGCTCGTCGAGGACGTGCACACGCTGCACTGACGCCCAGCGGCTTCCCGGCCGCTCACCCTGAGCGGTTTCCCGGCCGCTCACCCTGAGCGTAGGCGAGCCGAAGGCTCGCCGAAGTCGAAGGGCGAGCGGCAGCCGCCGCCTACACCCAGCGGATGCCGCCGTCCGCGGTGAACAGGAGCCCGCACCGGACGGTCCGTCCGGCTGCGAGCCCGAGCTCGGCCAGGAGCTGCCCGTAGGTGCGCACCTGCGCCACGTAGTCCGGGTGCGTCGCGGTCACGTCGCCCTCCGGCGGCCGGTCGGTCTTGAAGTCGATGACGTCCAGCCGTCCGTCCGCCGCCGCGAGCAGGTCCACGTAGCCGACGAGGAGCTTGCCCTCCCGCGCGATGGCGACCGGGTACTCAAGCTGGAGCTCCGGTCCCGGCGCGCGCCGCAGGCCGGCGGCCTCGAGCGCCGAGAGCGCCCGCTCCACGTCGTCCGCGGCCGCCCGCAGGTCCACCGCCACGGCGAGCTCGCGCGCCGCGCGCGCCACCGCCTCCGCGACCGGCGCGCCGGGCGCGGCCAGGGCGATCCCGATCGCGTGGTGGACCACGTCGCCGAACTCGCGCCCGAACCGGCCCGGGCGGAACTTCCGCCGCGAGCCCGCCTCGTCGTCGGAGCCGCCCTCGCCGTCGGCGGGGGCGGGCGACGGCGCGCCGAGCACGTGCGCCTCGCTGCTCACCGCCGCGGGGGCGAAGCGCGGCCTGCCCGCCTCGCCCGCCGCCTCCGCCCACCGCCGCTCGACCGCGGCGGCGAGCGCCGTCGCCACCTCCGGCGCCCCGGGCGCCGGCGGCTCGATGCCCTCGGCGTACTCCGGCACCTCGTCCGGGCCGAACGCGGCGAGCGACTCGACCGCGCCCTCGGGCCCGCCCGCGGCGAGCAGCCCGTTGATCCGCTTCGGGCTCGCCGGCCTCGCCACCGGGACCACGAGGACGTCGCGCGCGCGGGTGGCGGCCACGTACACGAGGCGCTTGCGCTCCGCCTCGCGGTAGCGCTTCTCCAACGCCGCGATCCCGGCCCCGGCCGGCTCCTCCCACTCGAGCCCGTCGAGCTTCACCGCCCAGCGCGACGCGTCGGCGGCGATGCACCAGGCCGGCGCGCCGTTGTTCCGGTCGATCCACTCGGCGCAGCCGTCCCAGAGCACGACCACCGGGAACTCGAGCCCCTTCGCCTGGTGGATCGACAGCACCTGGACGGCCTCGGCGCCCACCGGCCGCGGCGGGTCGAAGGCGACCGGGTCGACGGCCCACGGCCGCAGCGCGCCGGTGGCGGCGTCGTAGTCGAGCCCCTCGGCCGCGGCGAGCCGCTCCAGCTCCAGGCACAGCTCGCGGAGGCGTGCCAGCCGCTGGGTGCCGTTCGGCCCGAGCGCCACGTGCCGGGCGAAGCCGGTGCCGTCGAGGAGGTCGCGCGCGGTCTGGCCGGGCGGGCGCGACAGCCGCCGCCGGCGCAGCTCGCGCACCCACGCCTCCGCCGCCCGGGCGCGTCGCACGCCGTCGTCGTCCGCGCCGGGGACCCGGGCGCGCGCGAGGTCGCCCACGTCCACCGCGAAGAAGGCGGCCGGAGCAGCGCGGCGAGCGCCACGCCGTCGTCGCGGTCGGCGACCGCCCGGAGCGCGAGCAGGAGCTGCCGGTGGAGCGGATCGCTCAGGAAGAGCACGCCGCCGCGCGCCGCGCTGGGCACGCCGAGCCGGTCGCACGCGTCGAGCAGGAGCCGCAGGTTGAAGGTGGAGGCGGCGAGCACCGCGACGTCGCCGTACCTGGCCGGCCGGGGCCTGCCGTCGAGCGGGTCGGTGATGGTGAGCGCCCCGCCGTCCACGACCGAGCGGAGCCAGGTGGCGATCGCGGAGGCCTCCACCGCGCGGAGCGCGGCCGCGGTGGTGTCGTCGGCGCCGTACGCGAGGAGCTTCACCGGCGCGGTGACGCGCGTGTCCCGGAACCGCTCCAGGTGCTGGTTCGCGACCGTGCCGGTCGCGGCGTCGAACGCCGGCGCGCCGCCCGCCGCGGCGCCGAGCACCTCGTCGAACCGGTCGTTGAACCACTCGATGAGCGCGGGCTCGCTCCGGAAGCTCGCGGTGAGCGCGACCGCCAGGTGCGGGCCGCGCTGCACCAGCTCGCGGACGCGCTCGTACATGGCGATGTCGGCGCGGCGGAAGCGGTAGATCGACTGCTTGGGATCGCCGACCACCGTCAGCTTGCCGGGGCGCAGCACCACGTCCGTCCAGCGCGCGGCCTTCGGCCTCGCCTCGCACAGGTAGAGGACGATCTCGGCCTGGAGCGGGTCCGTGTCCTGGAACTCGTCCACGAAGACGTGGTCGAAGAGCGCCTGGAACTGCGCGCGCACCTCGAGGTCGTCGCGGAGGATGTCGCGGAGCTTCAGGAGGAGGTCCACCTGATCGACCGTGTCGTGCCGCGCCTTCACCTTCTCGTAGGCCGCGATCACGACCGGGAACGCGCGGACCAGCCGCAGCGTCATCCAGCGGTGGAGCGGCGCGCAGAGGTCGTCGCGGAGCGGCGTGGCGCGGACGCGCTCGCCCTTCCACGCGAGCCAGGCCTCCCAGGCGTCCGGGTCCCCGCCGAACTCCTGCCCCTTGCGCGTCTTCTTCGGGATGGTCCGCAGGATCCCGTTCAGCTCCTTCAGCAGGGCGACCGGGTCCTCCTCGTCCTCGAGGTCCGCGAGGCGCGCGGCGGACCGGAGCAGCCAGCGCGTTCCGGCCGCGGGCCCGCCCAGGCCGGCGGCACGCTCGCGGAACTCCGCGGCGTGCGTCCGGAACGCCGCGAGCTCGAACGGCGCCACGGCCGGTTCGTCCGGCGGCACGTCGCGCCCGTTCACGAAGCCGGCAAAGAGGGCGTCGAGCCCGCGGAGCACGTTCCACTCCTGCTCCCTCGACTCGGCCCGGACGCCCGCGCGCAGCGCGTCGAGGATCGCCCCCTGCGCCTCCTCGCACCGGTCCTCCGGGACGCGGCCGGCCAGCTCCTGCGCGAGCGTCCCGGCCTGGGCGGCGCCGAGGAGGAGCTCGAACGTCTCGTGGAGGAGCAGGTCCGGCTCGTCCACCACCGCGTAGGTCGGGCTGAGCCGGGCCTCCACCGGGCGCAGCCGGAGCAGCCGATCGGCGAAGGCGTGGATCGTCCCCACGTACGCCGTGTCGATGGTGGCGAGCGCGTCGGCGAGCCGCTCGCGGCGCAGCGCGGAGAGCCCCGGCCGCGCCAGCTCGCCCAGGATCCGCTCGCGGATCCGGAGCCGCAGCTCGCCCGCCGCCTTCCGGGTGAACGTGACCGCCGCGATGCGCGAGAGCGGGCGGTGGGGCCCGCCGTCCTCCGGCGCGATCATCTGCACCAGGCGGCGCACGAGGAGCGTGGTCTTGCCGGTCCCGGCGCCCGCGTCCACGAGCACGTTGCGCTCGCGCTCGGCGACGGCCGCGTCGCGCTGCGCCTGGTCGGGTGGGGGCGGCCGAGTCATTCCTCGTCCTCCGGCGCGATCTTGAAGTCGCGGAACAGGCCGAGCGTCCCGGTCGCGTCCTCCAGCTGCTCGGCCGCGCGCGCCGGCGTCTCGGCGCCGCAGAGCGGCCGCATCGGGCAGAAGGTGCAATCCCCTGCCACCGGCGTGGGCGGGAAGACGCGCTCGTGCAGCATCCGCGCGGCGAGCGCGAGCCACCCGGCCCCGGCGCGCTCCAACTCGGCGTGATCCTCGCGGAAGGCGCGCTCCGGCTCGCCGCGGTGGTTCGGGTAGACGTAGGCCGCCTGGATCCTCGGCGGCAGCCCCCACTCCGCCGCCAGCTGCTTCACGACCAGCCCGTACACCGCGAGCTGGAGGTCGCGGCCCGCCGTCGGGCCCGCCTCGTCCCCGGTGCGCGGGTGCGCGCCGCCCGTCTTGAGATCGCGGACGAGCGTGTGGTCGCCCTCGACGTCGAGCCGGTCGATGTAGCCGCGCAGGTACAGCGTCCGGCCGCCGGCCTCGAGCGCCACCGGCGCGTCCACGCCGAAGGCGCGCTCCACGTCCACGAAGGTCCGCTCGCCCGGGAGGTCCCAGTCGTAGCGGAGGAGCGCGCGGACGTCGTCGAGCAGCCGCCCCAGCTCCTTGCGGCGGAGCCCGTCGCCGGCGAGCGGATAGGTGTGGAGGAACACGTCGAAGCGCTCGCCCGCGAGCTGCGCGGCGAGGTGCTCCCAGTGCCGGAGCGTCCGCTGGTGCGCCACGAACGCCCGGCCGTGCGCGCGGTAGAAGTCTTCCATCGCGCCGTGGAACAGGCCGCCGTAGGAGAGCGGGTCGAGCTCGCGCAGCGACGGCTCCCCGTCCGGCTCGGACCAGCGGAGCACGCGCTGGTAGAGGAACGCGCGCGGGCAGCGGAGCAGGTCCTGGAGCGCCGAGGCCGAGATGGGCCTCGCGGCGGTGACGCCCGGCAGAGGCGGGACCGCCGTGTCTGCCCCCAGGATCCCATCGGCGACGCCGAGCGGGTGCGGGCCGCGGAGGTGCTCGATGCGCGCCAGGTCGAAGCGATCGTCGCCGGTCCAGCCGGGCGGGATCTCGCGGGCGGTCGCCGCGCGGCCCAGCCAGGCGGCCTCGCCGACCGGCGCGCCGGCGCGGAACCCCGCCGCCGCCGCGCGCGCCGGGACGAACGCGTCGCGCCGGAGCGCCTGCAGGTCGGGGATCGGGCTGCGCTCGCCGCTCGCGGGAGGGCGCGCCAGCGCCGCGCCCACCTCGACGAACACCGAGGAGGGCTCGCGCTCGGTGCGCTCCAGGTTGACGCGCGGCGCGGAGAGCACGAAACGCCCCCGCGCCCCGGACACCACGCGGGCGAACGCCTGGAGGTGCTGCAGGACGCGGTCGCGGGAGGTCGGGACGGCGCGGGCGTCCGCCTCGGCGCGCATCGCGTCGGGCAGCACCGGGTCCTCGCGGACGGCGGGCGGGACGCTGCCCTCGCACAGCCCGAGGACCCGCACCGCGTCGAACTCGAGCCCCGCGGCGTCCGCGACCGAGCCCACGAACACGGCGGGCTCACCGAAGCGCCCGGCGGCGACGCGCCCGGAGCGGACGATGCCCTCCAGCACCGTGAGCGCGTCCTCCCCGCGCAGGAGCGCGCCCAGCTCGCCCCCGCCCGCCTCCTCGAACGCGTCGGCCAGGCGCGGCGTCAGCGGCGCGCCGTCCGCGGGGTCGAGGACCCACGCGCGCACGAACCCGGCCAGCGCCGGGCCCAGCTCGGAGAGCGGCGCGCCTCCCACGAGCCGCCGGGCGACCTCCACCAGCGCCGCGAGCGCGGGCCGCGCCGCGCGGAGCCGGGCGAGCTGGCCCTCCAGGTGCCAGGTCGCGCGGTCGTCGGTCGCCTCGTCCCGCTCCGCCTCCGCGAGCGCCGCGGCCAGCTCCTCCTCGCGCGCGGCCGCGCGCCCGGTCCACTCCAGCGCGCCGGCCGGGTGCGCCGCGGCCCCGCCGATCGTCCCGAGCGACCAGGCCAGCTCCGAGGCCTCGCCGTGCGTGAGGTGCTGGCGATCGCCCACCGGCGCGCGCAACGACGGGAGTACCGCCGCGATCGCGCCAGCGGAGAGCCAGGACGAGAGGGCGCGCACCACCGAGAGGACGCGCGCACCGCCAGCCGCCACCGTGACCGGCAGCCCGCCGGCCACGTGGACCGGGAGCGCGCCGCCGGCCCAGGGCAGCCGCGCGAGGCGCTCCGCCGCGAGCCCCGCCAGCGGATCGCGCACCGGGACCAGCACCGCGATGCGCTCGAGCGGCGTCTGCCGCTCCAGCACCTCGCGCGCGACCCAGTCGGCCGCAGCCTCCAGCTCCTCCTCCACGCCGGCGTGCTCCTCCAGCTCGACCGTGCCGTCGCGCCCCGCGCTCCGCGGCCGGTCCGGATCCGCGAGCACCTCCGGCGCCGCGAAGAGGTACGCCTGGAGCAGCTCCAGCTCGGTCGTCGCTTCCGCTCGCGGGGTGCGCGCTCCGTCCACTCGTGGCGAGCCCGCTGCCGTCGTTCGTGGCGAGCCCCCGGCCGTCGCTCGTGGTGAGCCCGTCGAACCACGAGCGGAGAGCGCCCGCCGCGCCTCCGCGCCGTACAGCGCCTCCACCTGCTCCAGGTGCCGCGCGCCGACCGGCTGCGCCCCCACCACCGCGAGCCGCACCCCCGGGATCGCCCGCACGAACGCGGCGTGCACCGCGCGCTCGTGCCCGGTGACGACGGCCAGCGCCGGGCCTTCACCGATCTTCGCGCCCGCCGCGAGGCGCGCCGCCGCCTCGCGCAGGATGCGCGCGGTGGTCAAGCTCCCGCCCGCCGCCGCGTCGAGGCGTCGCCAGAGCGCGGCGAGGTCGCGCCACTGCGGCGAGGTCGCGGGGAGCTGGGCAGGGGTCAGCCCCGCGCCCTCGAGCGTGGCGATCGCCTGCGCGAAGGCGCCGCTCCAGCCGCCGCCGCGCCGGATGAGCGCCAGGTCGAAGTACTCGAGCGCCGGCGCCTCCTCGAAGACCGCCAGGAGCCGCGCCGGGCGGAGCGCGTCCTCGCCCGGCGTGAACGGGATCCCGGCCGAGCGCAGCACGTCGATGGCGAGCGTGACCGCTCCCGCGAAGCGCGTGCCGGCGAGCACCCCCTGCCGGCCCGATGCCGCCAGCTCCCGCCGGAGCGCGTGCGCGTGGCGCTCCGAGGGGACGAGGACCGTGCGCGACGGCAGCGGGCCCGCCGCCGGGAGCGCGGCGACCGCGTCCGCCCACTCGCCCAGCGTGTCGATGACGGTGACGTTCACGCGTGCCTCTGAGACCGATCGTACGTCCGGGGACCGACACGCCGGCGCCGCCCGGGCCTGCGTGAACGGACACCCTAGCAGCCGGGCGGACAGAAGCCTTTGATCCCGGACGTCGCGTGAACACGGCACGCGCGCTTCGTCGCCCGCGCAGCCGTGTGCGACACGCCGCCGGCCGCCGGGCGCCCGCTCGCTCGGGGGCCCGTCCACCGCCCGGCGGCGGCTCCGGCCCCGCCCGCTTAGATCCGGGCGTGCTCGACACGTTCCACCCCGTCGTCCGCGCCTGGTTCGCCGCCCACTTCGGCGACCCCACCGACCCGCAGGCGCTCGCCTGGCCCGAGATCGCCGCCGGCCGCGACGTGATCGTCTCCGCGCCCACCGGCTCCGGCAAGACGCTCGCCGCGTTCCTCTCCGCCATCGACGGGCTCCTCCAGGACGGGCTCGCGGGCCGCCTCGAGGACGCGACCCGCGTCGTCTACGTCTCGCCGCTCCGCGCGCTCGGGAACGACATCGCCCGGAACCTCCAGGCGCCCCTCGCCGAGATCCGCGCCGCCGCGCTCGCGGCCGGCCTCGCGCCGCCCGAGCTGCGCGTCGCCGTCCGCACCGGCGACACCACCGCGTCCGCGCGCCGCAGCCTGCTCTTGCGCCCGCCGCACCTCCTCGTCACCACCCCCGAGTCGCTGTACCTCCTCCTCACCGGCGAGCGCGGCCGCGAGACGCTCGCCGGCGTCGAGACCGTGATCGTGGACGAGATCCACGCGCTCGCCGGCGACAAGCGCGGCGCGCACCTCGCGCTCTCGCTCGAGCGGCTCGAGGCGCTGGCCCGGCGGCGGCCGCAGCGCCTCGGCCTCTCCGCCACCGTGGAGCCCGTCGCCGAGGTGGCGCGGTTCCTGGTCGGTGCAGCGCGCGTCTCCCGCACCGGCCAGCCGCGCTGCGCCGTCGTCGAGGTGGGCCGGCGGCGCGCCTTCGACCTCGCCATCGAGGTGCCGCGCGACGAGCTGTCGTCGGTCGCGTCGAAGGAGCTGTGGGCCGAGACCTACGACCGCGTGGCCGAGATCGTCCGCGCGCACCGCTCCACGCTCGTGTTCGTCGGGACCCGCCGGCTCGCCGAGCGGGCCGCGCACGCGCTCGCCGAGCGGCTCGGGGAGGGCGAGGTGGCCGCGCACCATGGCAGCCTCTCGCGCACGCGCCGCCTCGCCACCGAGGAGCGGCTGAAGACCGGCGCGCTCCGGGCAGTGGTCGCGACCGCGTCGCTCGAGCTCGGCATCGACGTGGGGGACGTGGACGTGGTGGTGCAGCTCGGCTCGCCCGGCGCGCTCGCCACCGGCCTCCAGCGCATCGGCCGCGCCGCGCACGTGAAGGGCGGGACGCCCAAGGGGCGGCTGTTCCCCATGAGCCGCGACGAGCTGGTCGAGTGCGCCGCGCTCGTGCGCGGCCTGCGCCGCGCACGCCTCGAGCCCGTCGCCGTCCGCGACGCGCCGCTCGACGTGCTCGCGCAGCAGGTCGTCGCCGAGGCCGCCTGTGGCGCCATCCACGAGGACCGGCTGTTCGAGCTGTGCCGCCGCGCCTGGCCCTACCGCGCGCTCGCGCGCGAGGACTTCGACGACGTGGTGCGGATGCTCTCCGAGGGCATCGCGACCTCCCGCGGCCGCGCCTCCGCGCTCCTCCACCGCGACGGCGTGAACCATCGGGTGAGCGGGCGGCGCGGCGCGCGGATCGCCGCGCTCACCGGCGGCGGGACCATCCCCGATACCGCGCAGTACGCGGTGGTCGCCGAGCCCGAGGGCGCCGTGGTCGGGCAGCTCGACGAGGATTTCGCCGTCGAGAGCATCGCCGGCGACATCTTCCTGCTCGGGACCACCTCCTGGCGCATCCGCCGCGTCGAGGCCGGGGTCGTGCGCGTCGAGGACGCCCACGGCGCGCCGCCCGGCGTGCCGTTCTGGAACGGCGAGGCGCCCGGGCGCAGCGGGGCGCTGTCGGCCGAGGTCTCCACGCTGCGCGAGGAGCTCGAGCCCCGGCTCGCCGATCCCGCGGCCGCGGCCGCCTGGCTCGAGGCCGAGGCCGCGCTCCCCGCCGCCGGCGCACGGCAGGTGGTGGAGTACCTCGCCGCCGGCCGCGCCGCGCTCGGCGCGCTCCCTACGCAGCACACGCTCGTCGCCGAGCGCTTCTTCGACGAGGCCGGCGGGATGCAGCTCGTCATGCACGCGCCCTTCGGCGCCCGCACCAACCGCGCGCTCGGGCTCGCGCTCCGCAAGCGCTTCTGCCGGACGTTCGACTTCGAGCTGCAGGCCGCCGCCACCGACGAGGGCGTGCTCCTCTCGCTCGGCCCCCAGCACGCGTTCCCGCTCGAGTCGATCTTCGCGTACGTGACGCCCGGGACCGTGGACGAGGTGCTCACCCAGGCCGTGCTCCAGGCGCCCATGTTCGGCGTGCGCTGGCGCTGGAACGCCACCCGCGCGCTCGCCATCCCGCGCCTGTTCAAGGGCAAGCGCATGCCCCCGCCCATCGCGAGGATGCGCGCCGACGACCTGCTGTCCGCGGTGTTCCCCGCGCAGACCGCCTGCCAGGACAACGCGCCCGGCGGGCCCATCGAGGTGCCCGATCACCCGCTCGTCCGCGAGACGCTCCGCGACTGCCTCGGCGAGGCCATGGACGCAGCCGCGCTGCGCGCGGTGCTGGAGCGGATCGCCGGCGGGGAGATCCGGCTCGTCGCCGTGGACACCCCCGAGCCGTCACCGCTCGCGCACGAGCTGTTGAACGCGCGGCCGTGGGCCTACCTCGACGACGCGCCGCTCGAGGAGCGCCGGGCCCGGGCCGTGGCCGTGCGCCGCGCGCTCCCGCCCGCCGAGGCCAGCGCCATCGGCGCGCTCGACGCCGCGGCCATCGAGGAGGTCGCCTCGCAGGTCTGGCCCGCACCCCGCGATGCCGACGAGGTGCACGACGCGCTGCTCGATCTCGTGATGCTGCCGGTGGCCGAGGCCGAGCAGGCAGGGTGGGGGGCGTGGCTGGATGAGCTCGCTGGCGCACGACGCGCCGGGGTATTGACCAGCGGTGAGCGGAGGTGGTGGGTCGCCGCCGAGCGGGTGGGAACCGCGACCGCAGCCGCCGCCCGCATCCAGGCAGGCCTTGCTCTCTCCGAGCCTCCGCAGATCGAAGCCCTGCCCGATCCGCTCACCCTGCGCTCGTCTGACTCGCTCACCCTGAGCGGCACCACTCCATCCGGCCGGAGTGATCTCGATCCGCTCACCCTGACCTCTCCTGACCCGCTCACCCTGAGCGTAGGCCGCGAAGCGGCCGGAGTCGAAGGGGGAGCGGCCGCCTTCGAACCCCCGCTCGTCCTGAGCCCCGTCGAAGGACGAGCGGCGCCGCTGCCCCCGCTCCCCACCGAGCGCATCCCCGACGATCCCATCCTCGCCCTCGTCCGCGGCTGGATCACCCACCTCGGCCCCGTCACCGTGGAGAGCCTAGCCCACCGCATCGGCCTCCCGCCCGCCGAGGCCGCCGCCGCGCTCGCCGGCCTCGAGGCGGAGGGCCAGGTGCTCCGCGGCACGTTCCTGCCCGAGGTCCCCGCGACCCCCGACGCGCCCCACTGGTGCGAGCGCGGCGTCCTCGCACGGATCCACCGGCTCACGCTCGGCCGGCTGCGCCGCGAGATCGAGCCCGTCGGCGCGGCCGTGTTCCTTCGGTTCCTCGCGCGCTGGCAGCACGCCGCGCCAGGCACCCGGCTCCACGGCACCCGCGGCCTGCTGGAGGTGATCGGCCAGCTCCAGGGCTTCCACGCCGCCGCCGGCGCGTGGGAGCGCGACCTGCTGCCCGCGCGCGTGGAAGGCTACGAGCCCCGCCTGCTCGACGCGCTGTGCATGTCCGGCGAGGTCGCCTGGGGCCGGCTCCACGTCGCGCCGCCGCAGGACGGGCTGCCCCCGCGCCGCCGCGGCGCGCCCACCCGCTCCGCGCCCGTGACGCTCGCCGTGCGCGAGGACCTGCCCTGGCTGCTCGACGGCATCGCCTCCGGCACGGAGCCGCCGCCCCTCGGGACGATCGCGACCGAAGTGGTCGAGGCGCTCGCCCGTCGCGGCGCGTCGTTCGTCGGCGAACTCGCCCAGGCCGTCCGCACCGACGCCGCCGAGACCGAGGAGGCGCTCTGGGAGCTCGTGTCCGGCGGGCGCGTCACCTGCGACGGCTTCGCCGGCCTCCGGACCCTCATCGCGCCGCCGCCCGGCCAGCGGCCCCGCCCCGCCGCCGCCGGCGGCCGCTGGGCGCTCCTGCGCGCCGGCCCGCCCACGCCCGGCCCCGACCCCGAGTCGCTTCCCGAGCCCACGCTCGAGCAGCTCGCCCGCCAGTACCTCCGCCGCTACGGCGTCGTGTTCCGCGAGCTCCTCGCCCGCGAGGCGCGCCCCCCGCCCTGGCGCGACCTCGTCCGCGTGTACCGCACGCTCGAGGCCCGCGGGGAGATCCGCGGCGGGCGGTTCGTGGCGGGCTTCACCGGCGAGCAGTTCGCGGCGGCGGACGCGGTCGAGGCGCTTCGCGCCACGCGCCGGGAGGCGGCCGAGGACGGCCCGCTGGAGGTCTCCGCCGCCGACCCGCTCAACCTCGCCGGCATCCTCACGCCCGGCCCGCGCGTCCCCGCCGCGCCCGGGGGGCGGGTGGTGGTAGCAGCCCCGGATCCGGCGGGACAGGTTGCGCCGGTGCCTCCCGAGCGCCCGGTGCAGCGCACGAGCGCCGTGCGTTAGGACGATCAGTCCGGACGCGCGAGCACGCGCTCCAGCTGCTTCCTCAGCCGATACTTTCCGCACACGCCGACGACCTCGTCGATCGTCGTCGGATTCGCCCGCAGCAGCTCCAGGACGTCGAGCTCGTCCTTCCTGGAGCCGGCGACGAGCTTCAGGGCGACGAGGTGGGGGAGGTCGACGACGGGCAGTCCCAGCTCGGGGAGCTGCTGCGCAGACGCGATGGCCTCGCGCGCGAGCCGTTCGTGGCGCCCGCCAGGACCTCGCAGGTTCACGATCTCGATGGGATCGAAGTCGGTACCCGCGACCGTGACGATCCCGCCCAGGGGATCGTCGAGCGACGGCGCGCTGGTGTGGACCTCGTATCCCAGCTTCCGGATCGCCGCGGCCGCCCGCTGAAGAGACGTGAACGCGAGCACCGCGGCGCCGAGGTCCAGGTCGCGCGTCGCGCGTGGATACCCGTGGATGGCGACGGCGACCGATCCGACGATGGCGGTCTGGATGCCGTCTGCCGCGAGCAGCCGGAAGACCTCGCGTGCCACGTCGAGGGACTTGCCCGCGCGGGCGCTGAATCCACTCACGAGCGCGCTCCGCGCAGGGCGCTCAGGCGCTCGCCGAGATCCAGCGCCAGGAGCGCGCGCTCGGCGGAGCCCATCGCCTGCAGCCGTCGACGCTCCGCGGCGGTGGCTCTCATCGCGGCGACGCTCAGGCCACAGCGGGGCAACGCGGCCTCGAGCGCGGTCCTGACGGAGGGGTCGATCCGGAGCGCGGTCGTCCTGCTTCGACGGTCCTTCAGGTCCGTCACCTGCGCCTTCAGCTCCGCTCGCCCAGAGACCTCGGCCGCCAGCTCCACCAGCGTCACGAGCTCCTGCTTCACCTTGAGCCGGCGCGCCTCTTCCCTGAGGACGGCCCAGTCGATGGCGCCTCGGTTCCTGAGCAGGACGACCGCGAGGGTCGTCAGGATGGTCGGCTCCAGCCTCGTGGCGCCGAGGCCCCTGGCGAGCGTGAGCTCGAGCGTGAGATGACGCCGCCGCTTCCCGCCTCGCAGCGGGGCCGCGAAGTGAGCGAGGGAGTCCTTCAGCTCCCGGTCCTCGTGTCGACGTGGCGACCGGATCGCTGCGATGGAGAGCAGCTGCACGAGGGGCGCGACCGCCGGATGATCGCGGGCGGCACGGACCACGTCCGCACCCCCGATCGTCTCGACGCTCACCAGCCCGGCTCCCGCGAGGTTCCTCACCTCGACCGCGACCGCGTGCTGCGACAGGCCGGTCCGCCGTGCGAGGCCGCTCAGCGAATCGGAGACGTCGTCACGGAGCAGTGCCTTCAGCAGCGCGGAACGAGTCCGGGACTGAAAGAGCGCCTTCGTGAGGTCCGCGGCCACGGTCGACTCCGATCAGGGAAGAGCCCCAAGCCGAAGGTAGTCAGGATATGGCGAGATATCAACATGACCGGGCCAGCTCCATGGAGATGGGCCCGGAGCCCGTGGATCTCGCGCGCGACCGCGCGCGCGGCGACGTGGGCGAGCGGGACGCGGTCCAGCGCCATCCGGATCTGGGCCGAGAGCTTCAGGGTGTCCTGGATGCGCGAGGCCGTCCGGCGGAGCTCCTCGACCTGCTCCGGCGGGATGCCGCCCGTGAGGGCTGCGATGGCATCCCAGCCGGCGGGTTCCGGCTCCGGCACGGGCGCCGGCTCGCCGCTCCTGAAACAAGGCGGAGCTCGAGGGACCCATGTTAAGGGTAAGCCGAGAATCCTGAAATAAGGCGCCTCGACCCGGTCCGACGTTCAAGGAACGCTCAACATGGCCTCAGCCCGAGCAGGAAGATTCATCCGGCAGCCCGGCGGGTTCAGCGCCTTCATCCCCGCGCCGCTGCCCCCCGATCCCCCCGTCCAGATGAGGAGCCCGCTCCCCGAGCTTCTCGCGGGAGCGTCTCTGGCGCTCGGGCGGCTCGACGGCGTGACGAGCATCCTGCCGAGCCCTGATCTCTTCGTCGGGATGTACGTCAAGAAGGAGGCCGTCCTCAGCTCCCAGATCGAGGGGACGCAGGCCTCGCTGACCGATGTCCTCCAGTTCGACATCGGGGAGGGCGGGGAGGAGCGTCGGCTCGACGTCGAGGAGGTCGTGAACTACGTCGCCGCGATGAACTTCGGGCTGGCGCGCGTTCGCGAGCTGCCGCTGTCGCTGCGCCTCATTCGCGAGATCCACGCGAAGCTCATGAAGGGGGTTCGTGGACAGCATCGCGATCCCGGCGAGTTTCGGCGCACCCAGAACTGGATCGGCTCCGGCGCTTCCACGATCCGGGACGCGGCATTCGTTCCTCCCCCGCCGGGGGAGCTCATGCACGTCCTCGGCGACCTCGAGAAGTTCCTGCACGACCAGGCGCTCCCGCCGCTCGTGCACGCCGGGCTCGCCCACGCGCAGTTCGAGACGATCCACCCGTTCCTCGACGGAAACGGCCGCGTCGGACGTCTGCTCGTGACGTTCCTGCTCTGTGATCGGAAGGTGCTCTCGCTGCCGCTGCTCTACCTGAGCTGGTACTTCAAGCAGCACCGCGCCGAGTACTACGACCGCCTGCAGGCCGTGCGGCTCGACGGAGACTGGGAGGCGTGGCTCGGGTTCTTCCTCCGCGGCGTCCAGGAGGTCGCGACCGAGGCGGTGCTGCGCGCGCGGAAGATCATCGAGCTCCGGGAGCGCGCGAGAGGCCTCGCGTCCCACCGCGGCGGCCGGAAGAGCGGGAACCTCCTCCGCGCGATCGACTCCTTGTTCAAGCAGCCGCTCGTCACGGCAAGCTCGCTCGCGAAGGAGATCGGGGTCTCGTTCGTGACCGCGAACGGGATCGCCCTTGCGCTGGCCGACCTCGGGCTCCTCACGGAGGAGACGGGCTACAAGAGGAACCGGCGCTTCCGGTTCGCGCCGTTCCTCGCGCTCTTCGAGGAGGCCCAGGAGCCGGACGAGGACGCGCCACCGCGCTCGTCACGCACGCGCCCCCAGTCGCGGTGATCGTCCGGGACGGCGAGCGCTCCGGCTCGCGTATCAGGGCCTGAGGCACCTCCGAGCGGCCCGCCCGCCGAGCGCCGGTCCGACGCCAGGACCGAAGGCGGGAAGCCGCGCGGAGGTCAATCTCCGCTTGAACCCCACGCTGGCGACCCGCGCCGGCATTGCGCCGCCTCACGCCCCTGATCACGGGGAGGTCGGCGCCAGGGTCGGCGCCGTCACGGAGGCGATCCATGGAATCGACGCATGCGGTCGGGACGCCGGAGTCGAGGGTGGAGCCGTCGCTCGAGGCCTCACTCCGCAAGTTCAACGATGCGTTCAACCGGTTCGACGCGAAGGAGGTCGCGTCGTGCTGGGTCGAGGGCGGGACGCTGATCTCGCCGATGGGCGAGATGGGGCGGGGGCGGTCCGGGGTCGAGACGACGTACCGCCACGACTGCGAGTCCCTGCTCCAGGGCACGACCTCGAGGTTCTCGATCCAGTCGGTGCGGCACCTGGGAGGTGACCTCGCGTTCCTGGACCTCGATCACGAGATCCAGAACGCCAGGCTCCCGAGCGGAGGGAAGGGAACGTTGAAGGTGCACGTCGCGATCCTCGCGCAGCGGAGCGGGAGCGGCTGGCAGTGGGTGGACGCGCGCCCGTACCTGTTCGCTTCGCCGCCGCCCTCGGTGCACTGAGCCGGGCTCCGGTCGCTCGAGGCGCCGCCGATGCAGGAACGGCGGCGCCCCGGGCGACGGCGCCATCGCTCATCGTGTGCGTGGCGCCGGCGCAGCCGCCAGGTGCCGCAGCTTGTCCGGATTCCGGACGACGTACAGCGCCCGGATGACGCCGTCCTCGATCTCGAACGCCGTCGTCTGCACCGGTCCCTCGGATCCGTCCACCACGACTCCGGGCAGGCCGTTGACGGACGCGAAGCGCACCGTGAAGTGATCGCGCCACCACTGCCCCGGGCGCTTGCGCGTGACCTCGACCAGGAAGCGCGCCGCGCGATCGGCGCCCTCGACCACGTCGACCGCCGCGGGCACCTTGCCGCCGCCGTCCGTCACCACGCGCACGTCCGCCGCGAGCAGGTGCATCAGCGCCTCCACGTCGCCCGCCTGTGTCGCGGCCGCGAACGCGGCCATGAGTTGCGCGTGCTTCGCGTCCACCGTGCCCGGAGGCGCCGCCGGTCCGGTCGAGCCGCGCGGCCGCGCCTCGCGCACACGCGCCCGGGCACGGGATGCGAGCTGCCGGCACGCCGCTTCGCTTCGCTCCAGCGTCCTGGCGATCTCGGCGAAGGAGAGGTCGAACACGTCGTGCAGCAGGAAGGCGCTGCGCTCGAGCGGCGACAGGCGGTCGAGCGTCAGCAGCAGCGCGACCGACAGATCCTCGGCGAGCTCCGTGTGCGCGTCCGGCGTGAGCGCCGCCGTGTCGAGGACCGGCTCCGGCAGCCAGGGACCCACGTACGCCTCGCGCCGTGCGCGCGCGGAGGTCAGCAGGTCGAGGCAGATGCGCGTCGTCGTGGTGATGAGGAACGCGCGCGCGTCCGCCACCTCCTCGCGGTCGGCCGCGTGCCAGCGCAGGTAGGTCTCCTGCACCGCGTCGGTGGCGTCGGCCATCGAGCCGAGCATGCGATAGGCGAGGCCGAGCAGGCGGCCGCGGTGCGGCTCGAAGCGCTCCGCCGGATTCGCGGTCGTGCTCATCGAGCTCATGTCATCTCGCGCCCGGGCAGGCGGCGCCGCGTACGGGCCAGCGCCAACCCACCGAGGGCCATGCCGATGAGTCCCAACACGACCGCCACGACCCCTCCAGCCAGTCCCTGGCCCGTGCCGAGGCCACCCTTCGCGCCGGTCACCACCTGCCCGCCGATCACGAGCCCGATGATTCCCATCACCAGGGCCAGGATGGCCCCGCGCCGTCCGCCACCCGCGCCCGCACGAGCGGCTGCGCGGGCCAGGGCCCGCCAGCCCGCGATCGCGCCGATCAGCGCCAGCAGGATGCCGATCTGCGCCGTGAGCCGCTGCGGCGTGACCGTGTACGCCGCGACCCTGGGCTGCGGGTCCGAGGCCCACGCGGTAGGCGGTGCCGCGAGCACGGCGGCCCCGACCACCGCCGCGGCGGTCGTGCAAGCGAGCCGCGACCACAGCCGTGAAGCCCTGCTGTTGCGTTCCGATCCGAACATTGTCTCCTCCTGTCCGCGCCCGGACGGCACAGGGCTTCGGGATGTGACATGGCGCCGAAACCTGGAAGGGGCGGGCAGCGGCGCGGCGGCCAGGCGCCAGGGCGCGCGGTTCGTGGTGAGATCCAAGGCGGCGACCGCCGTCATCCCGCCGGGAGGCTCGCACCATGACCCCCGCCCCACTCTCGAAGCCGATCGACCCGCAGCGCGCCGAGCAGCTCATGCGACGCGCCATCGAGCTCGGCCGTCAGGGGATGCAGGCCGGCGACGGCGGGCCCTTCGGCGCCGTGATCGTCCGGGACGGTGAGATCGTCGGCGAGGGCTGGAACCGCGTCGTCGCCACGAACGATCCCACCGCCCACGGCGAGGTCGTCGCCATCCGGGATGCCTGCCGGCGGGCGGGGACCTTCGACCTGAGCGGCTGCGAGCTCTACACGAGCGGCGAGCCGTGTCCCATGTGCCTCGCGGCCATCTACTGGGCGCGCATCGACCGTGTGTTCTACGGGTTCGGCATCGAGGACGCCGCGCGGATCGGCTTCGACGACCGGGTCATCTACCAGGAGCTCGTGAAGCCACCCGGCGCGCGCGCCATCGCCGAGGCGCAGCTCCTCGAGGGCGAGGCGCGGGCGGTGCTGGAGGCGTATGCGGCCGACCCGGCGCGCGTGAGGTACTGACGCCCCCCACCACGACCCCCAGTGAGAAGTTCTCGGCGCATCTCCATCCCGTCGCCACGGGACACGAAGCGGCACGGCCGCGCGCGATGGCACGCTTCCCCCGCGCTCCCTATGTCGTGCGCGCGCCGAACGAAGGTGGGAGTTCGGCCGGGGAGGAAGCGGATGCGGAGCGTGCTCGTCGTCGCAGCTCTCGGAGCGGGTCTGGTCGCGTGTGGCGGTGGGTCGAGCGGGGGCGGATCGCCCGCCGACGCGTGCCCCGCGGGCGTGCACACGACGGTCAGCGGCGTCGTCCACGCGCCGAACGGGACGCTCCCGGTCTCCGGTGCCTGGGTGTACGTGCCCGCCGGCGCGCCGCCCGCGATTCCGGACGGCACCCAGTGCCGGCGCTGCGGCAGCTCCCCGTCGGGAGCGGTCGTCTGGACGCGCACCGATGCCGAGGGTCGGTTCCAGCTCTCGGACGTGGCTCCCGGGTCGAACGTCGCCGTGGTGGCCGAGATCGGCGGGTGGCGCCGGCAGGCGACGGTCTCGGTGACGGCGTGCGCCGATACGGCGGTCCCCGCAGACGCCATCCGGCTCCCGCGCACCAGCGCCGAAGGACGGCTTCCCCGCATCGCCGTCTCGACGGGCGCCAGCGACGCGCTCGAATGCGTCCTGCGCAAGCTCGGTGTGGCCGACTCCGAGTTCGGGACCGCTGGAGGGGCCGCGCGCGTCCACCTCTACGCGGGCAGCGGAGGGGCGAGCGCCTTCGACGCCGCGCACGGCGGCGGCGCGTTCGCGCCCTCCACGGACCTCTGGGCGAGCCGCGGCGCCCTGGATCCGTACGAGCTCGTGATGCTCTCGTGCGAGGGCGCGCAGAACCCGGACACGAAGCCTGCGGCCGCGCTCCAGGCGATGTTCGATCACGTGAACGCGGGGGGGAAGCTGCTCGCGTCGCACTGGCACAACTACTGGCTCGCCGCCGGGCCCGCGCCGTGGCCGGCGAGCGCGACGTTCGCCTCCGCGCTCCCCGACCTCGGCACGATCGACGCGACGGTGGACACGACGACCGCGCGGGGCGGTGCCATCGCAGACTGGCTCGTGGCTGTGGGCGCGTCGAGCACGCGCGGCACCGTGACGCTCAGCTCCGCGAAGCACACCGCGACCGCCGTCGCGGCCGGCGTCGTGCCCTGGCTCGCGTATGCCGGCTCGAACCCGGCGTCGGTGCAGTGGTTCTCGTTCGACGCGCCGCTCGGCGCGGCGGCCGCCCAGCGCTGCGGGCGCGTGACGTTCACCGACCTCCACGCGAACGGAGGCGACCAGTCGGCGCCGGCCCTGGCGTTCCCGTCCGGCGGCTGCACGAGCACGCCGCTCTCCCCCAACGAGAAGGTCCTCCTGCTGGAGATCCTCGAGGCTGGGCGGTGCGTCGAGTGAAGGCAATTCGGTCCCGCCGGCGAACCGCCCGGCGGTGGCCTCGGTAAGATGCCGCATGGTCACCCTCGGAATCGATCTCGCCGCAGAGCCCAAGTCGACGGCCGGCTGCACGATCGAGTGGTCGGCGAACCGACCGCACGTCCGCTGGGTGTCGGCCGGGACCTCGAACGGGGACATCCTTCGGCGCGCGAGCGGCGCGAGGATCGTCGGGATCGACGCGCCGTTCAGATGGCCCCACGTACTTCGTGGAGGCAATCGCTGCGCACCACGCGGGAAGGCCGTGGCCCGTTGACGAGTGGAACACAATCAACCGGCGCAAACTTCGCCTGCGAGCTACCGACGAACGGGTCTACAAGGTGACCTGCATCACGCCCCTGAGCGTCTCGTGTGACGCGCTCGCGATTCCCGCGACGCGCTGCGCTCTGCTCCTCGACCGTCTCGGCGTCCTGGATCGCTCGGGCGACGGGCGCGTCCAGGAGGTCTACCCGTCGCGGAGTCGCTGTCCGCTTTGACAGCTTGATCGAGTAGCCGATCAGATCTCGACCGGCGGCCGCTCGTCCGACTTCGCCTCGCGTACCCAGGCGATCGGCTTGTCGAGCACGAGCGGCACGTTCTCATACCGGTTCCCGTCGTTGTCGCAGACAAAGAGAGCGAGGTCCGCGCGGCCCGGCTCCGGTCCTGCGCCGACCTCCTCGAGCTGGAGCACCGTCGTCCAGGACGGCGCGGCGAAGCGCAGCGGCTCGATCGTCCGTGGCGCGACCAGCTCGCCGTCGTCGCGCACGGCCGCGAGGATCGGGAGGCGGTGCGCCTCCGCCAGCTCGTGCATCGTGGAGGCGATCGAAGCGCGCGACCACGGGATGCCGTCGAACGCGACGAACGATGCCTGCGCATGCGTCGCAGCTCCGTGGAACGCAGACCGCACCACATCGGGCTCGTAGGAGCGAAGCTCATCGACCCAGAGCGGCAGCCGCGCGAGCTCGTCCGCGACCCGCATCGTGCGATCCCATTGCTCGCGCGTGATCGCTGCCGGTACCCCTCGCGGCAGCCGCGCTCCGGTGGAAGCTGCTGCTCCTCGAGCAGACGTATGCCGTCGAGGAGACAATCGCCGAGCGGTCGCATCGCGCCTCCAAACTGCGAGCCCGGCGCGCCGCCCCCTGCGACGCGCCGGGCCCTCCCCTCTACGAACGCGGGTAACCGTCTTCCTGCAGGAAGTCTCGCCGGCCGACGGACATGGCCGAGGCGCGCCTTCGCCCTTGGTGCGCGCCCGGTACGGCTGGCACGCGCGCGGCTGCACGTCCCAGTCGCGGCAGAATGCGAGGTATGCCGGGTGGAACGTCACCGTCTGCGCCTCGCGGCTGCGCGCGCCGACGAGGCAGCGCGAGTTGTCGCCGAGCACTTCTGCGGGCACGCCGCCGAAGTGCCGGAACGCGGACGCGATCCCGTCGAGCCACTCCCCCTGGCGCTCGTGGAGGAACGCCTTCACGAACCCCCGGCGCGAGTAGCTGAGCACCGCGGCGAGGAAGTGCACCGTGACTCGCTCGCCGGCGATCCAGACCTTCCGCTCGCCGAAGTCGATCTGCATCTGCCGACCCGGCGCCGTCTCGAACCGCACCGTCGCGAGGTCAGCCGCGCGCTGCTCGCGTCGCCGCCCCGCCACGGCACGCCGCACGGTCCGGACGCTTGCCTCGACGCCTCGCGCCGCGAGCAGGTCCGCGACCACGACCGCGTTGCCCTCGGCGGTGCCGTCGAACAGCGCCACCGCCTCGGCCCGCGCCGTCTCGTCGA
Source organism: Anaeromyxobacter sp. Red801 (assembly GCF_049201065.2). NCBI lineage: Bacteria > Pseudomonadati > Myxococcota > Myxococcia > Myxococcales > Anaeromyxobacteraceae > Anaeromyxobacter > Anaeromyxobacter sp. Red801. Next base: position 214,889 of record NZ_CM181236.1, read on the forward strand.
GGCGGCGCGCCGCGGGCCGCTCCTGGACCTCGGCTCCCGGCCCGCCGCGCAGGTAGCGGCGCACCGTGTTGCGCGCCAGACCCAGCTCGCGGGCGATGCGCTTGGCTCCCCAGCCTCGTCCCGCGAGCTCGCGCATCTCCCGGACCGCCTCCGCCTCGACCATCGGCACCTCCGCGCTCGGGGGTGCCATAGCCAGGACTTCTCTGCTCATCTCCGCCTCCGTCGTTCGAGGAGGGAGGGGGGTCAGAATTAGTGTCGCGAGGGGGTCAGTTATCCTGTCGCTCTACAGATGAAGAAGTGACGAGTCGTGCGAGCCTAGGTCCCCGCGCACCGGGACTACGTCAGTCGGCGTCGTACTCGACACACCCGCAGCGACCACCTTCCGTTTCCGCATGCTGCAATGCCGCCCAGCTTCATCGCTCCGACCTCAAAGGCGCCACGCCGGTCGCGCGGCCGACGAGACCGCGAGAGGTTGACCGCGAGCCATGGTCGGGTTCCGGTCGTCGTGGTGTTCGCCGAGAGCGTCAGGGAGCCAGCCGGGCGACTCGAGCGTGTAGACGAGTCGATCCGAGACGCACGTCAGGGCATCCAGGAACTGGGTCGCGCCAAGAACAGTGGTACAGATCCAAGATGCCAAAGAAGAAGGCAAAGGCGGCCCTGACGTTCCCTGGGCCGCTTCAGCGCCAGATACGGCTCGACGTCGATCCGGCGAGTTGGAAAGGCAAGCCAGCGCCGCCCCGACTCGCAGCGCTTCACGGCCGGCAATGCTCCGTCAGCATGACCCGCGTGCTTGCGGCGATTCCAATCTGCACCGCGCCTCTTACCGGTTATGGGTTTGAGCTAAGCCAGTTCTGGGCGCACTTGAGGTACGGACCCGCGCTGGGGGCTGGGCCCGGTCTACGGTTACGGCCTGAGTGGAGCGACATCGACTCTCATCAGAAAACGATCCTCAGCGATGACTTCGGCATGGGAGTGCCTTGGGTCATCCTTACGAGGGCGCTGCGGCTAAAGCGACTTGTGCCGACTCAGTTCATCTTGGACGGTCTCGTGTCCATCGGAAGCGCGAAGGTGTCTGCTGCCGCTCGTGACAAGCGGGGGCAGTTCAAGAGCCCCGACTTCATTGGTATTGGTCAGGATGGCAAGTTACACGTTCTCGAATGCAAGGGGACGCAGAGTGCCGATGGCATCCGGAAGGCTCTTCCACGGGGTCGAGAACAGAAGGCCAACCTCCTCATCGAGCCGAAGGCTCGACGGGGGGAGGCGCTGGTGTCAGCACTCTACGTGCCTCAGCACGAAGGTGGCTCTCCGCGCTGCTTGATCGTGGACCCCGAGGCTCCCGAGAACGAGGAGGTGTCCGTCATTTCGCCACGTCCGGGCGAGATCGAGCGGATCGCAGCGCAGTGGGAGATCGCAGCGGGTCTTCATGTTCTAGGCGCCACGTTTGAGGCCGCGTCAGTGGCGCGCGGCGAGTGGACGGGCGATGCGCGCGCAAGCATGGCGGAGCAGGAACACACGTGGGGCACGCGGCAGGAGTTAGGCGCACCGCTAAGAACGCGTTCCTTCGTTGTTCGTTTCCCCAGTCCTCTCGAGGAGCAAGGCGAAAGACTCGTTGGGATACGAGCGGAGGTGGGGTTAGACGCCCGCATAGTGGAAAAGCTCATGACCGAGTCCGTGGCGTCGGCGGTCGAGTCTGCGAGAGTGTCGGGTGAACATCGCTCGATACTCATGATGCGAACACCAGACCGCGCCGCGATTCTGACCGCCGCTGGAGTCTATTCGAGCATAGAAATTCTCCGCCGGGTTCCCACAGAGTGAGCGTCGTGTCCCCTATGTTCGCGACCCGGGCCGGCAAGCGTGCCGCCCGGGCGGGCGCCACTCCTCGATGACGTCGTGAGACTGGAGACGCTCGCGAGGAACGGCGGCGTGATCGCGTTCACCGCGATGGATTGGGGCGACACGACGCGTCGGTTTCGCACATCAGACGCGGAGCCCGACACGCCGCGACGCTCGGCGAGGTGAGCTCGCGTCAAGCCTCCTCCGCCGCGGCAGAGAACGGATGCGGAAGCGCGGCATCCAGAGGGCGGAGCGCAGCGCACCGGAACCCGAAGCGACCGGTCATACGGGCCATTCAAGGCTCCGGACGGTGTCGCCCCAGGAATGCCTTGATCGACCGCGAGGCCTAGCGCTGTCTGCGGCGCAGGCTCCAGCTGGGCTACGCTCCTGTCCGATACCGTGGACGGCTACCTCGCCATCACTGACCAGGACTGGTTCACCTTCCTCCGCGCGAAGGCGCCCGCGCCGGACGAGGTGAACTTCTGGCAGCCGTCCGCGCACGGCTTCAACCGGCCGCCCGGGACGCCGTTTCTCTTCAAGCTCAAGGCGCCGCACAACGCGGTCGGCGGCTTCGGCGTCTTCGCGCGCTACGAGCCGGCGACGCCGCGGCTCGCCTGGGATGCGTTCGGGACCAAGAATGGCGCCCCGACGTTCGAGGCCATGTTCCGGCGGATCGCGCGTTACGCCGAGGCGCACGGACCGGCGCACCGAATCGGCTGCATCATGGTTGCGACGCCCGTGTTTTTTGCGGACGGGGACTGGATCCCGCAGCCGGCCGACTGGCGGCCGAACATCGTCTCCGGCGCGACGTACGACCTCGCCGCCGGTGAGGGCCGCCGCGTCTGGGAGGCCTGCCTCGAACGAGCCCGGCGCGCCGCTGCAGGGTCCCCTGCTTCGTTCGCGCGCGACGGCGAGGCGCCCCGGTACGGCGAGCCGCAGCTCGTCCGGCCGCGGCTCGGTCAGGGTACGTTCCGCGTCGCGGTGACCGGGGCGTGCGGCGGCGCATGCGCAGTCAGCGGCGAGCACTCCCTGCCGGTGCTCGAAGCCGCCCACATTCGGCCGTACGCGGACGAGGGCGCGCACGATGTGGCGAATGGGCTCCTTCTGCGCGCTGACATACACCGGCTCTTCGACACGGGCTACGTCACCGTGACGCCCGATCAACGGTTCGTGGTGAGCAGACGGCTCGCGCAGGAGTGGGAGAACGGGCGGGCCTACTACGAGATGGAAGACCGCCGCATTGCCGTCCCGCGGCGCGTTGCCGACCGGCCGGATCCCGAGCTGCTGCGGTGGCACAACGAGAACGTCTTCGAGCGGCCGGCAGCATAGCGATGGAAGTCGCGACCGTCACCACCTCCGACCGCTCCCTCCTGCACGCCGTGCGCGGCGCGCTGACGGAGGCGGACGAGGCCTTCCTGTGCGTCGCGTTCGTCCAGGAGAAGGGGATTCACCTCCTCGAGAAGGAGCTCGACGCGCTCCAGCGACGGCGCGCCCGCGCGCGGCTGCTCGTGACGACAACGTTCGCGACCACGTCGGAGCCGGCGCTCGGGATGGCGCGGCGCCTTGGCCTGGAGGTCCGCGTGCTCAACCCGGGTTCGGGCTCGACGTTCCACCCGAAGCTGTACCTCGGGCGCGCCGGAGCCCGGGCGCGTGCCGTCATCGGATCGGCCAACCTCACGGGCGGGCTCGCGACGAACCTGGAGGCGGCCGTGGCGCTGGACGGACGGCCCGAGGACGTCCCCATCGCGCGCGCATGGGGCTGGGTCGAGTCGCTCTGGCAGGACTGTCGCGTCGCGGCGTGGCAGCCGGACCGGGCTTCCGACGCCGCCGCGGAGTCGATCGCGCCCGAGCTCCTCGCCGCCCTCACGCGGGAGTGGCGGCGCGAACCGGTGTTCATGACGCTCGGTCCGCGGCCCGCGCGGAACGTCGTCGTCGACGTGACGCCGTCGGCCGTCTACGTCGAGACCGACCGCTCGCGCGAGCGCAGGGGAGGCGCCGAGGAGATCCCCGCGCTCATGTTCAACCTCGCCTGGGACCACCTCCGGACGCACGGGGAGCTCTCGAACCGGACGCTTCTCGACGATCTCCGCGTGCACCGCTCGAGCGCGGTCTGCGCACTCCTCGCGCGCGTTGCCGGCGTGCGCGCCCGCCCCGGGAAGACGATCACGCTCGAATGGCGGGGGCACGAATGACCTTCGACCAGTTCGTCGAGACCATCCGCCACCTACGGCGAGACCGATCCGGCGGCAGGCCCAAACCATACAAGCCGCTCATGCTCGCGAGCGTGGTGGTGCTCATCCACAAGGGCGAGATCCGCACGCGCGAGGTCTTCCTGGACGGCGGGCTGGAGAGCGTCTTCCACCAGCTGCTCCGGAAGCTCTTCCCGGGCGAGTTCGAGAGCGCGCGGGCGCTCTACCCTTTCCTGCACCTCGAGACGGACCGCGTGTGGAGACTCGTCCCGAAGGATGGTGCCGCCGAGGGGCTCCGCGCCGCGAAGGAGAGCGGCGCCTCCGAGTGGCGGGTCCTCAAGTCCGTCCGCTGTGCGGCGCTCGACCCGGAGGTCTTCGAGGCGCTCGCATCCAGCTTCCAGAGCCGATTCCGCGTCCTGCAGACGCTCATCCAGGAGTACGACCTCCCACGCGACCGCACGGGTCACCTGTGGGATCTGCTGTCGACGGAGGAGGAGCACGTCGAGGCGCCGGTCGCGCGCGAGCCCGGGATCCTGACGGAGAAGGCGCTCGAGCAGCACCTCCAGGATCACTGGCCGTCCACCGAGTTCGCGCGGCTCGGCATCGAGCTCGCGGACGAGGAGCGCCATGGCCTGCCGGGGCGGCAGGTGCTCACGCCCAGGAACACCATCGACCTCCTCGGCTACCGAGAGGACGCGCGCGAGTGGTGGGTGTTCGAGCTGAAGAAGGGCCGCTCGAGCGATGCCGTGGTCGGACAGGTGCAGCGCTACATGGGCTGGATTGCCCAGCAGGCGAAACCGCGCGAGCAGGTCCGCGGCGCGATCATCGTCGGCAGGACGGACGAAAACCTGAAGGCGTCGGTCGCGTCCAACGACCGGCTGAGCCTCTGGCGGTACGATGCGGAGCTGCGGGTGTCGCGGGTGGCCGTCGGGTGACGGTCGGGGGAGACCGTGTCGCGGACGAGCATCGATGAAGCTGAGTTCCGAGCCGCGGCGATCGCCCACGTCCGCAAGCTGGAGGCGAGGTTCGGCGCGCTCCGGTGGGAGCTCATCGACGAGGGGTTCGAGTACCGCGGCCGGCGTTACCACCTCGCGAACCGACCCCGCGGCATCTTCGCGCCGTCAGGGTTCGCGACCGGCGCGCTCTCGATCAAGACGAGCGTCCCGCGGGCCGGCCGGGCGCGGCGGTACGACGACGAGATCGCGAGCGAGGAGCCGTTCTTCTCGTATGCGTACCAGGGCACGGATCCGCTCGCGCACGACAACGTGGCCCTCCGCAACTGCCTGCTCGGCGCCCTGCCCGTCATCTATTTCTACGGCGTCGCGGAAGGCGTCTACCGTCCCATCGTCTGCCGGGTCATCGGCGAGGACCAGGGCGCGCGCGTCTTCCATGTCGCGCCAGCGTCGATCGCGGCCGCCGGGGGCGTGGCCGAGCCCGGCGAGGCGGCGCGGTCGCCCATCGAGCGCCGGTACGCGATCGCCGAGGTACGGCGCCGCCTGCACCAGGACAAGTTCAGGGGGGCGGTGCTGGGCGCCTACCGCGCGAGGTGCGCGATCTGCCGTCTCGGGCACGAGGAGCTGATCGACGCCGCGCACATCGTCCCCGACGCGGAACGGCTCGGCGAGGCCAGAGTCCCGAACGGCCTCGCGATGTGCAAGCTCCACCACGCTGCATTCGACGGCCGCCTGCTGGGCATCACGCCGGACCGCGTTGTACGGCTGCGGCGGGACCTTCTGGAGGAGGTCGATGGCCCCATGCTCGAGCACGGGCTGCGGGGGTTCGACGGTGCAAGGCTCAACGTGCCCACGTCGAAGGCAGACTGGCCCGACCCGGCGCTGCTGGAGGAGCGCTGGCGGCTGTTCGCGGCGTGAGGCCGGTAGCTGAGGTGGCGACTCTCATCGCCCCGGTGTCTTCCGCCGATCTACGCTGCCGGTCGCTGTGGGTTCGCGTCCGCCGGCGCGGGTCACCGGGTCTGACCGGCCGATCGCCGGGCGCCGCGACTGCGTGACCGAACGCATCCGGCGCGATACCCCGCTGCCCAAGTCGGGACCAAGGGGTCGCAGGTTCAAATCCTGTCTCCCCGACTCAGAAGGCCGCGATTCCACTCGGGAAACCGACGGAACGCGGCCTTCTTCTTTTCCGGATGGTGCGCTGCGCACCACCGGCGCACCAAAATCGGCGACGCTCGGTGCGGGCGGTGCGGCCAGTGCGGCGTCGGGCGGTACTCGGCGGCTGCTCCCAGCGCACGACGTGCCGATGCCGAGCGCGCCGAACGGCACCACAGGCCCAAGCAGGAACGTGGGGGAGACGGATGTGGTGAACACGACGGCTGCACGCCTTCGCGCCACCCTCGACCGCATCGTCGAGGAGACTCTGGCACTGACCCGCGGGATCGCGGTTCACCGCTTCGAGCGGGACGCCGGCGAGGTCGTGTTCCTGATGGGCGCGGACTTCTACTTCGACACACTCGACCCGCCGCAGCAGGCGGCGCAGATGAAGGTGAAGAGGAAGTACGAGACCTTCTCGGAGATCGTCCGTGTGCTCCTCCGGGCCGCTCCTGATAATGACACGTCCGTTCGTGTTGGCGGAAGCTCATCGGCCTTCCTGTCGCCCGTCACGGGCGAGCGTACGGAGCAGATCTAGTGTCGTTACTCGGTCGTAGATGAACACGCTTGCCCCAGAGGCTGTCGCGGATTCGGAATGCGTCCCGGACGCTAGGCTCCACACGTGCACATCGCTCGGCTCGACGAGGCGAATCGAAGTATCAGGTTTTCCGAGGGCGTCCACGAACGGCCGCGCAACGAGCTCCTCCTCGCGAGTTGATGTCGCGAGGTGGAGGTGTTCGATGAGCGCAGACCGAAGCTGCGACCGAACCGATGCCGCGAGGGGGTGTTCCACGGCGAGCCGGTTGAGCCGCTCGAGCGTCGTTCGCGTCTGTTCGAGTGCTCGGGTAACGACCGACGACTTGGGGTCGGCTTCGTTGATCGTCAGCTTGCTCTCCGCAACGCGGATTTCGATCGCTGCGTCGGGTCCGAATGACATCGTCAAGATATCGCTTCGGCTCTGGTCCTTCGTTCTCGCAAGCAGCGACTGATGCTGATCGAGCGCCAGGACGAGCGTCGCTGGTGGTCGCGTGGAACGGACGCGGTGGGCAGTCAAGAGTAGCCCGAGAAGCCCCTCGACGGCCGCCGGTGACGGAGCTCCGGCGCAGTTGATCGCGAAACCTGGGGCAAAGTGTCGAGCGAGCGAGATTACTGACGAGCCGAGGCCAGGAATGTCCTCACCGATGAGCGACCTGAGCAACCCGGCGAGGCGGTGGAGGTCTCGCGTCAGCTCCCCAGTCGAAACGCTGACGCAGACGTGCAGCGGCCGACCGGCATCCCAGGTCGTGCGGAAGTCGAGGAGGGTGGCGACGTCCTCGCCCGCCGCCTGGACGGCTCGGTACAGCGGTCGTCGGGAGCTCAGCGCCAGCCAATGTGCGCCCGCGTGGAGGCGCTGAATCGGCTCACGAACCTTCGTATCGTCGAAGCTGTACCGCTCGACGTGGACTTGCAGTTGCTCCGAGCGAGCGTAGGAAACCGCGAGTGCGACGTTGCGGCACAGGGAATCGAGCGGATCTCCCACGTGGAAGGACGCGGTCAGCAACTCGGGATACGGATCCTGGAAGAGTGCGGAACGTTCCCAGATCCCGCCGCGCGCGGGCGGTGGCGCAACGGTGTGAATCGTGGGCTGCAGGGCTGCCACCGTCTCGCCGACGACGAATCCGATGTGCGCGGGCGCGGGAAGCGTCGGGTTGGCCCGGAGTCTAACGCGCGGCTCCGTCCCGTCATCGTGCAGCTCGAGGAGCGGTCGTCGCCCCGCGTCGCGCCAGCTCTCCCGTGTGAACTGCACGACCTCGCGGACGCCCAGCACGTCGATATCGGCGTTGAGCTGCTCGAGATCCGCGTGGCGGCCCATCAAGCTCACCAGACGGTTGGCCCATTCACCGTCGGCATCGGCTTCGACGCGGAGCGCAAGCCGGTCGCCCGCGGCCGGGAAGAGCCTAGCGTACCGGTCCAGCACGCGGGCGGCCTCACGGACGCCCTGGCGGCCCGGGTCGGCGCCCTCCGGATCCCCGAACGGCCCGAAGCGCGCAATTCCGAAGTCCGCCAACCACTCGTCGAATACGAGCGGCTCGCCATCCCACCAGCCGTAGAGGTGCTGAGGCTCGGGTGCCCCCCAACTCGTCAGGGCGGACTCGAGATCTCCGAGCGCGCGTTCGGGCCACCCCTTGGCCATGGTCCGGAGCGATTCGCACAGCAACTCCTCGGAGAGCGCTCTCAGTCTCAGGACAAGCGGGTGATGCGGAAGCAGCACGACGTGCCGACGGAGTTCGTCGTCCTTCCCGACGCGCAACTCGGCCGTGCCCGCCTGGAGCAGGAAGCGGACGTCCTTCGGCGGGGGGCGAGCGGGCTTCGGTTGCTGCGAGAGGCTCTTGATGCGCCTGTTCAAGTCTTGCGCGACCGCGAACTCTCCGGCGTCGAGCGCGGCCTGCAGCTGACGAGCGAGCTCCTGCGTCGCGTCAGCCTCCAACGCCCCGGGAGCGTCCATCCACGAGAACGCCTTCGCCCAGCCGTCGACCCATGCTCGCGCCTCAGCGGGAAGCGGCGCGATGACGTGAGTGAGCGCCGAGTGCGGTCCTGCGGTGACCTCGCGGAGATACGACTTGAACGCGGGTTCGACGTCGCTGTACTGACCTCCGAGCGTCGTCTGGTGGTGGTCCTTCAGGATCTGCAGGAGGACTTGGGAGCGAAAAGGCCTACGGTCCGGCTCCGTCATCGACCAGGCGCCGATCCTCGCGCTCGCCTGAGTCACCGAGACGTGAAGTGGTGACCACACCACTGCGACTTCGCCAAGGCGTTCGTTCGTCCCGTCCGGCTTGCGGAGCGCTACTGCGACAACGATCTGATGTTCGTCAGCGTCATCGTCGGTCTCAAGGCCGTCCGGCTGCGGCTCGAACTCGTCGGGAAGCACACGATCGCGGAGCCACGCCGTGATCCGCGAGCGCTCGTCTTCTCGCCAGCCGTCGATCGGAAGCTCCAGCGTGCTGGACTCACCCACCCTGAGGAGCAATGTGCCGGTCCCCAGCGAAAGCGGCTGCTGCTCGCGCTGCCGGTCGGCGATCACGCGGAACAGCAACCGTGCCAACCCGAGGAGAAGCGTCGGCGCTTCGACGGACCTGTCCTCGTCAGCGGCGAGTCGCTCCCATGCCGAAGCATTTCGAAGCAACGCCTCTCCGTCGAAGGCCGGGCTTGCAATGACTTGGCCGAGCGAGTCCCTTATCGCGGGATCCAGACCCGCGAGCATTGGGATCTCTCGAGCGGCGAGTGCCCGCACGGCAGAAGCAGCCGCCGTTCCGAATCGCGCATCTGCCTTCGCACGCTGCCGCATGTGCTCGGGAAACAGCGCGATTCGTTCCTGAGTGGCCGAATCGTCTCCCGACCAAAGCGCGAGTAGGTCACGGAGGTCGTTCGTGGCCCGATCGAGGGGCGAGCTTCGCGTCGTCCCCGCGCTGCGCGCGATCAGAAGACCTTTCAGCCCATGCGAAGCACTCCGTCGATCGTCCGGCTTTTCGTGAAAGAGCCACTCGACGCGCTCTAGCGCATCGGACGCTTCGCCGCGGCAATACTTCACCAGGGATGCCCGCGCAGCAGGCTCCTCCCGCAGCGCAAGGCGAACCCGCTTCTCCTGAGCGAGACGAGTCTCGACCGAGAGCTTCCCTGCGATCTGATCTTCGAGTGCGCTGAAGTCTACGGCGGCCGCCTGATTCTCTGCGAGCAGTTCGTGGACTCTCGCCGGCCATGCCGCGGTGGTTGCCTTCTGGGTCGGTTTGGCATCGGGTGCGACCGGAACGCCGAGGACCGAGGCGAGCGACTCGGTTCGAAAGAGACCAAGTTCGGGAAGTGCCTCGCCCCAGCGTCGAACGAGCAACGCCGGACGCTCCGCGGCGATCGTTCCGCCCCATTCGGCGTCGGGGACGAACGCGCGGCGCAGCCATCGTGCGAAGGTGTTCAGATCCTCTACGAACGGCAGCGTTCCGTCTCTACCACCACGCCCGGTGCGGACGGCAGAGCGGAGGATGTTCCATACGGCTTCGAGCTGAGCTGCGCAGGCTCGCCCAGCTTTGTTGTCTCCCCAGACCTTTGCCGCGTCCTGGCATCGATCGCGCATCCTCTTCTCGATCGGATGCTCGACGGAGAGCACCCCGAGGATGTCCGACACATCGACTTCCGTGAGGTCACGTAGGGACTGCGCGTTCTGAGCGTGACCCTTTTCGGATTCACACCAGAACACCAAGTACACGAGCGGTGCTCGCTCGGGCACGCCCGCGGGTCTCTGAGGGGCCTGGTTTCGCAGTCGGACCGCGTCTTCGTCCGCGGAGGTGGCTACGGCGAACCATCCCGAGGCACTGGACACGCGATCCAGCTCGGCTCGCACACGCTGTGCGAGCGCAACGTCTCCGAGCACCACGCGAAAATTGCGACGCGGCACCGGACGCTCGGCGAGCAGAGTTCGGGCCCAAGCGACGACGAGTTCAGTGACGACGCTGTCAACCTCGGCGCTCGCGATGGCGGGATTCACAGGGTCACCTGGATGACGGACGAGGCGTCCGAGTATCGGCGGACCAACCGCAGGGCGTCGAGTCGACGGTCGAGTAGATCCGCGTTCCTGCGCATGGCCTTCTCAGAAGGGAAGTGAACGCGCAGGAGTCGCAAGGCTGGCGTGTGCACGATGTCCTTTACGAAGGATCGCTCCGTCGTGATCACGATCCCGTACCGATGGGCCAGATCGTCGACGAAAGCGCCGACGACCTTTTGGTCCTCCTCGCTTGTCTGTATGTCAGCGTCGCGACGAACCGCGTGGAGGCGAGCAAGGAGATCAATTCCACGTTCGTCGAGGAGGTAACGCTTGCGCGTACGCCCGGCGGGACCGACGAGTCCTGCGGCCATGCCCGTCTTCCTGTAGAAATCCTTCAGGCGTACCATTGCCGAGCTCGGCCCAGAGAACGCCTCCGCCAAAGATTCGATCACGATGCGCTCCACGTCCCCGGGCTCGGGCACGGCGCGCAACGTCGCGCCTTCTGTCAGGCGTCGCTCGACCTCTTTGTGAAAATTGTCGGTGGCCTTGATCCGCTTGCCTCGAGACTCGATCGGTACTCCACACCACATGCGAGGGGCATCCCAGTTCGACGCAACTAGTGATGCCCTGTAATTCTCGTTCGTGGCGCAGAAGTCCCTTACCGCGAGCGCTGCGACGATCCTCAGGGCTGCAGACGCCCGTTCACGCCAGAAGCCGTACGAGCCATTCGCTGCTCGGGTGCAGGACGGGTCTTGGCCGTGCCCCTCCACCTCCACAAAGAAGCACGGCCGCATGCGAGCGGCATCGTCCATCTCGGCTCCGAGCCGCCACATCGCCGCCACGTGGAGGTGAAGCCCGATCAGGCTGGCCATGCTTTCGAACTGTTCGTCGGCCGACATTCGGTCTGCGAGGATGAGCCATGCCTCCCAGTCCTGCTTGACGAATGTGTCGACCCACTGCGCGAGCAGAGGGTCGGTAGCGATGGCGGCCCGCAGGTTCGCGTCGCCCGTAGGAGCATCGGTAGCGAGCTTCGAGCAGAGCGGCGCGAGCAGGATTGCGAGCGGGTGCCTTCCGCGCCAGGAGGCAGCCTTCGCCGCGATCTTGCTGCGTATGTCCTCGAATCCGGGCCTCCCCCAGAGACCCTCTACTACGCCGCGCCCGAGGTCGCGGAAGACGGTGCTGACACGCTCCGAGGTGATGAGTTCCGTGGCGAACGGAAGGAACGTCTTGGGCGTACCATCATTGCGCCATTGAATGACGAGGCTCGCCTCGAGCACCGAACGCAACGCCGACAGCGCCGCGGGGTGATGCTGAGGTGCGTAGCCCTCCACCAGTTCCCGCCACGATGATTCGCGGTCGTCCCATAGACGCACGAGCCGCGTCACGTCGCCGCGGGCGTTGGACAAGCGCGCGATCGAATCGGCAGCCACGTCGGACGGCTCGAAAGTCTGAAGTTGCTGCACTCCGCTGTAGCGCTGCAGTGACTCGGTCAGGTTCTCGATGTGCGCGGAGGGCATGTTCAGGCGTCCACTTCGAAGGAGAGCCGGGCCGCGCCGGCGGAACCGACTGTCGTGACCTTCGTACGCCTTCCTTCGACCTGAAGGCTGACGAGCGGTGGGCCGACAGCAGACTGCGCGAGCTGGCCGAGCTTGCCGAAGAACCGCGACAGGTCGCGTCTGAATGGCCCGAGGCCGCCGAGGGCCGTGTACCCTCGACAGACAGCAACGAGCGCGTCGACCAGGCGGGCATCGAGCTGCAGCGTGGCGCGTTCGCCCGGGTGACCCGTAGGCCAGACTTGCAGTTCCAGCTCAGACGGCTCCGTCTCGATCCACGCTGTCACGCACGACGGGAGGATGGGGCCGCGAACGATCTCCGCATCGAACTCCGTTTGCAGGTTCAGCTCCAGGGCTAGGCGTTCGGGGTCGCGAAAGCCCGCCGGATCAGCCTGGTTGCGGAGGAGCCGATTGGGCTTGTGACCAGGCCCGTGCAGCGCGTTTAGGGCGGTCATCACCGTGGGCAGCAGGAGAGTGCAGTCTCCTCGGGCGCATCGTTCCAGAGACCGCTGAGCTTCCAGCCACCGAGGCGGGGTTGTTGATCGGTCGAGTCGGGCGACTTCGTGCCACCGGCGAAGGCTTCGAGTCAGGGCCGCGAGTGAGCGGGCAAACTCGTCGGGTGCGGCGTTCGCCGCGTACCGGGAGCGAGCAGCCTCGACCGCACGCCGCTCTACGTCCGGTAGCTCTCGGTTGGCCAGCGACGGCGCGCTGGCAGACGGTTGCGCGGGCGTCACGAGCTCAAGGACAGCTGAGTCGAGTTCCCGGGAAACGCGGCGTCCGGGATCAACTGGCGCAAGCGCGGCGCACAGCATCTCGCGTCGAACATCCACCGGCTCGGCGGGATCGGGTGGGAAGAGAACCTCATAGTACCGATGCCGCAGCGCGCGAAGCGCTCCCGGTCCGCAAAAGATCCGTCGCGCACGCGGTCGCAGTGCAGTCCGCCGGTGCAGGACAGCGCGAGCAGCGCCTGGAGGCGGCGGAAGGGGAGTCGCTGACCGGCGAAGTGAGCGTTGACGAGGAGATCGGCGAGCCATCCCTGCGGCCCAGGAGTTCGGAGCTCCTTCACGTTCGCCAAGATCGGGCACAGCTGGCGGTGCTCGCACGAGCCGCACGCCGGCGAGCCCTCCCACAACGGTTCTCGCGTCCACTTCTCCAGCAGAGAGGGCAACACGGAGCGGACGTGGAACCGCTGCCGGAAGTTCAGGACCAGGATGCGGTGGCGCCGCATGGCTTCATCCAGGGCCGAGGCTTCCTCGCTCGAGCGTAGCGTCCGCAGCGACGGTTCCACGACTTCGCGCCACACGTCTGCCCGTTCCCTCATCACGCGCCGGAGCCGCCCCTCATTGATCGCAACGAGGACAGCCTGCTTGGACCCGCCATCCAGCCGATCGAAGATGACCTGACGCAGCCGCGCCTCCGGCAGTTCGGAGGCGTCTTTCACGATGAGCCACTCACCCGCCACTGTCTCCGCATCGAGCCCGACCGGACCGCCCGCCAGAACCGGGGCGAGTACGTCGCAGAGCGCAGTCTTCCCGTCACCCGCGTCCCCGGTCAGAAACACGAGTTCGGCTCCGAGCGCCTGGCGATCCCGCATCGCCGTTCCCAAGGCGTCGAGCTTGGTCGCGACGTGGAGGTCCGAATCGGGTGGGAACCACGGGTTTTCTGCCCGGAGCCCTTCGAGAAACGCAGCGCGCTGTTCGTGGATGTAGCTCGCGTTCGCCCCCTGCTCCTGGGTCCGAAGCGAGTTGAGGTACTCCACCATCGGATTGACGGGGCTGACGGTCGTCTGTTCTGGCAAGCGGACCCCCCAAGGACTCCGTGATTCTAGACCACGACGCCCGAATGCGACCGGTTGAACCTTGGCGCGCCGTTCACGCTTCCGGTAGCGCGCTCAGCGCTTCTGAACCCAGCGGAACCCGATGCGCTCCTGCTCCAGGCGTACCCGATCGCCTAGTCGGTTCCGTCTCAGATCGTCGTAAAGCGACATCTCGGAGGCCGTGAGCGTGGCGAGTTCGCCGCCGCTTGGTTCCTGTTCCTGCACCCATAGCGACCGATGCGCGATGAGCGTCTCGCGGTCCATCAAAAGCGACAGAGCTTGCGGGAAGTGGGTTCGGAGCTTCGCGAGAATCGCGAAGCCGTGCGTGTCGATGTCGCCCCAGTAGAAGAGGGTCACGTCGTGAAGCCACTGAACCAGGGCGAGGCGGTCCAGCCCGTAACCGAGGCCGAAGATCACCACGGCGCTGGCCGCGTCGGGGAACGCCAAGCCGTTGATCTCGTTTTCCGTCACGAATACGCGGCGCGCGCCGAGCTTGAGGTCGCCGAACTCGGACACGGGTGCCGTGAGATCGGAGAGTCCCTGGACCCGGAGAGCCGGGTCGAGCACTCGCATCCGAAGTAGAGCAGGGCGCGAGCGCAGGCCGTAGCGCGCCTCGAATGCCGACGCCCCGGTTCGCTGCGCGTCGATCGCCGATGCAGGAAGCACCAGGTCGAGGAGTTGGGATAGGAGCCCGCGATGCGTCTCGATGAACTTGGTGTCGACGTCTGGAATGTCGAGCTGCCTGAGGTAGATCTCGGGTCGCGGGTGAGCTCGAAACCAGCGGAGTACCGCCAGGACCTTCGGCCAGTCAGATCCGTGTTCGAGGACGACCATCGGTCGCTTCTCTACCCACGGGCGAAGCTCCGGGAACTCCGTCAACGTCTCGTGGACGAGCGATCGAAAGCGGTCGGCGTCCTTCGTGCGGCGGATGAGCTGCAGAGCATCAGTTTCGGAGGGGATCGTGATTGAGCACGGAACGCGATTCCGTCCGACGACCCGGTTCGCCACCTCCGTCCAGCCGAGCTCGTATCCGTACCCGCGGTGTGGCTTGCTTCCTTCGTCGAGGGTACGAAGCCAATGCTTCACTTCCTCGAAGCGAGGCCCGAGCTCCGCGGCGCGCGGTGCCCGTAACGGCAGACGAAGCGGGAAGAGCGCTTCACCGGAGATGACCGCCGACAGGATTCGCCCGTCCTCCCAACGGCGAGCGACTTGTGCCGTGACGTCCTCGGGCGACGTCCATTCCCGATCTCCGGTCGTCATGCCGTCCGTGCCGCGCGCTCGGCGCGGTACTCCTCGATGGTCAGATTGCGAATCATCGAGAGCCGGCCATCCTGGTTGTGGACGAACGCCACGCTCGCGACGTAGGGCTCGATGACGTGGATCTTCTGGAGCGGTGTGACGACGAGGAGCTGCAAGTTCAACCGCTTGAAGAGCTCGAGCGCGAATGACGCGGAGTCGTCCGACCCGCGGGCAAATGCCTCGTCGATCGTGACGAACCTGAACGAGCGCGAACGCGTCTCTCCGAACTTGAGACCGAACTGGTAGGCCAGGCTCGCCGCGAGGACCGTGTACGCGAGCTTCTCCTTCTGACCGCCAGACTTGCCGCCCGAATCGCTGTAGTGCTCGTGCTCGCGGTCGTCCTCGCGCCAGCGCTCCGAGGCGGAAAAGGACGACCAGTTCCGAACGTCGGTCACCTTGCGAGTCCACTTCCGATCGAGCTCGCTGAGACCCTCACGACCGCGAAACCGATCGATGATTCGCTTGACCTGCACGAACTTGGCTTCGGAGTAGGTCGCGTCCTCGGATCCCGTGAGCGCGCCCTCGATGCAGGCGCGAAGGTCGCCCTGGAACTCGCGGACCTCGGCATCCGTGCTCGGCGAAGCTTCCAGTACGATGTACCGGTTCGGGTTGAAATCGATCGCCCGAAGCGACCCGTTGATCTCCTCGATTCGTTCCTTGATGTCCTGCCGCTCGCGCTGGAGCTGAGCGTGAAAGCCTGCGATCTCCCGGATCGTGTTCTCGTTCAGGGCCTCCTTGAACCTGCGTTCGAAGCGCGGGAGGTCGTCGGTGAGAAGGCGGCCCAGCATCCCCCGGTACTCGTCCGCGGCATCTAGGGATGCGTCTGCCTCCTTCGCGTCGCCAGGGTACGCGTTGCGGTAGGCCTCCATGGCCTTGACGATCTTCTCCGCCAAGCGGTCGATGTTCTTCTGCTCTGACTGAGCGCGCTCGCCGAGGAAGGCGACGAACTCCCGTTCGCGAGCGGCCGCCGACTCGAGCGTGATGGCTCGGTCCTCGAGAGCCGCGGGGCGCATCGCATCGAGCGCGTCGAGGAACGGCTTCCGCTCCTCCACGGCATGAGCGCCCAAGACGTCTTCGCAGTCCCGCAGCGCCGTGCGGCAGCCCTCGAGCTTTGTTCGAGCGGTTCCGCGTGCTTCCGCCAGTTCCCGCTCCGATTCCGCGAGGGCCTTCAGTTCTCGTAGTACGTTCGCGAGATCATCTCGCAGAACACGGAGCAGGTCAGATGCGGACTCGATCCTCCGCCGCTCCTCCTCCAGCGCTTCGATGTCGCGCGCGGCTCCGCGCCAGTCCAAGTCGCGGAAGCTCTGAAATACGGCGAGCTTCACGAGCAGATCGAGTCGTCCGCGAAGCTTGTTCAACGTATCCGTGCGGGCAGCGAGCGCTGCCCCGACATCACCGAGCCGGACCTCGATCGCGCGCTTCTCGGTTGCCAGCGCGGCGACCTTGGCGTCGTTCGTCCAGCCGAGGACGTACCTGGACCGGTCGTCGATGGCGTGGCGGTCATCCTTCTCGTGCCTCTCTCCGGCGCCCTTGACCTGGCCCGCGCGCGTCACCGCTTGCTTCTCGCGCCGGAACTGTCCCAGGTCGTCGCAGCACGCGTAATCGAAGCGCCGCGCGAGCTCGCTCACGAGCCACTCGTAGTGATCGGAGTCCGGCTTGACGGAGAGCTTTCGAACGAGCGAGCGGGGCTCCAGGTCGGGCAGCCGCGCGCTCCTGGCTGCGCGCACGCGGTAATACACGAGGTGCTGTCCGAGCTGCGTCCTGTCGACCCACTCCGCGACGCGTGCGTAGTGATCCTCGGGGACCAGCAGCGACATTCCGAACCCGTGCAGGAGTCGCTCCGCGGCCCCTTCCCAGGCCCGCTCGTCCTCGTGGACCTGAATGAGCTCACCTGCGAACGGTAGGGTTGCCTCGTCGAGAGCAAGCGCTTCGCAAAGCTGCGAACGCAGCGCGATGTGCCGCGCCGGGATGTTCGAGCGTCGACGCCGAAGGGAGTCGAGCTCCGCCGCGAGCGCCGCGTGCTTGTCTTGGAGCTCGCGGAACTGGACCCTGGTCTCGGTGAGCTCGTTCTCGACGCTGGCAAGTTCCCGCTCGGCTACGTCTCTCGCTGGTTGAATCGCACGTACGTTCGCAGCGAACTGCTCGCCCTCAGTGGCCTCCATCAGTCCCAGGTCACTCGCGAGTCCGTCGTACTGCGCCGCGCGTCGGGCGCGGTCATCCCGGTCGGCGGTGAGTCGTTCGACTTCGCGCCTGATCTGCTCCAGGCGCTCGCCGCCGCTCGCGGCGATGTCCCCCTTGAGCCCGTCCGCTCTCGATTCGAACGAGCGACGTTTCTCCTCGATCTCGTCGAGCTTCGACTGGAGCTTCGCGAGCTCCGCTTCGAGGTGCTCGACCCGAGGAAGGAGCAGTTCCCTCTTCACGCCCGCGAACCATGCCGGGAGCGTGCGGCGGGAGCCTGCGAGCAGGTCAGCAGCCTGGCGGAGTTGCGTCATGCGGTCGCAGTCCGCGACGAGCGGCTGGAGGCTTGCGATCTGCGCCTTTGCCTTCAGGACCGCGTCGTGCGCGCGAACGAGATCGTCGAAGTGGTGAATCAGGGCGCCTATCCTGTCCTCGACAGGAAACGGCTGAAGCATGTGTTGCCGGACGAAGTCGGTGAGGTTCCCCACCGTCTTCATCGAAACCGTCTGATGGAACAGCTCGAGCGCCTGGTCGTTTGCGAGCCCGAATCGTCGCCGGAAAGCCGCCGCGTATCCCGGAAACGACTCGTGGACCTCGTCAGCGAGGGTGCGGAGCCGCTTCTTCAGCGGTCCGATCTCGGTCCCAAATCCGGAGAAGTGCTCCGTGATCGAAAGCCGTCGCCCCGCGACGACGTAGAGCCGTTCCGGCTGCCCCTCGGCGCTCCCGAGCCAGAACACTTGGGCAAGCGTGACCGTCTCCGAAAACCCTTCGTTCTCGAAGACGCCAAGGATGACCGAGTATTGGCTCGCATCGCGAAGCGCTACCGGACGGGACGCGGAGCCATCCCCGCGCTCGGCCTTCCAATGACCGAGAACGTAGGAACGCGCCGTCCGCTCCCGCGCGTCCGCGCCCGCTGCTCGGTTGTATGCGAGCTTCTGGGGCGCAACGAGAAGCGTCGTCAGGGCGTCCACGAGGGTCGACTTGCCGGAACCGACGTCGCCCGTGAGAAGCGTGTTCCTGCCGTTCGCGTCAACGTGCCAAGCTCGACCGTGAAAGGTTCCCCAGTTGTAAACTTCGAGCCGGGCGAGCCGGAATCCGGTTCGCTCGTCGGACGCAGCGAAGTCGAGGCGCAGCGGCTCGGTCGGTGCGGTCGCGCGGCTCACCGAGCCTCCTTCGGCTCTGCGTCGCGCGCCAGCCCGGCATGGTCGCGGTACTCGGCGAGCTTCTGGTCGAAGCTGTCGAGCCATTGCGCATCGACGAACGACTTCAGCAGGCGACGCACCTCGTAGCGATCTTCCTGGCTCCGGAGACGGCGCAGGAATCCAAGGTCGAGGATCTTCGCGATGTCTGCGTCGATTCGGTCGAGCGCCCGCGCCTCGTTCGTCCGCTCGGGGTGGAAAAGCTTGACGAGGTCCGCGATCTCGGCTCGCGTGAGTATGAGGCGCGTCTCGCCGCCTGCGGCATCCAGCTCCGCGAGCTTCTTTCGCAGGAGCACGAGCAGCAGGCTCACGGAGTATCCGAGGGCGCGTCGAGCGACGAGGCGCGGAAGCGGCGTCTCCTCGTCCTCTACAGGTCGCTGCCTCAGAAACGCGTAGCGCTCCGCATCGTCGACGACGAGTTCCAGGCCTAGCACGCGGACGTAGTCGCGCGCTCGCAGCTGAACGGCAAGAAGGGACTGCCAAAGGGCAGGGTCGGCTTCCGCGTCGACGATGCCCTTCATGAGAGCCACGACGACCGCGGGCAACGGGTCGATGGGCGTAGGTGCTGTCGTCACTGGCACGTGCGGGTCCCCTCCGACTTCGGACCGCGCGTGAAGATGACGGTCGGAACCGTCGCGCGGCGGCAGACGCCCTCGCGATCGTGCCATTCGACGGTCTGGGTCCGCTCGCCGTCGATCGTCGCACCCGCATCCTCCGCGGCGATCCCCAGGTAGGCGATGAGCTCTGCGAGACCATGCGCAATCGGGTGCGCGTGGAGGATCTCGGCGAGCGAGACCTGGGAACGCTGCTGAAGAGCACGAGCGACATTCGCGCGGAGGCGTGCGCGATCGACGAAGATCTGCTCGTACAACGCGTCCGCCGGAACGTTCTCTATCCCGTCTTGGACCAAGTCGCCGGACAGCTTCGGCTTGAAGGGGGGCTGGAAAAGTGGGCGCTCCAGCGGGAGCCGGATGTCCGGTGCGAGGTCGTCGATGGTCGCCACCTCGCCCGTTGGCTGCTGATGGCGAACCGCCAGGGCGTGTTGCTCGATGCTGCGAATCAGATGCGAGATCCGACGGTTCTCGAGCGAGGACTGCTCGTCTAGGAAACGCCGGAGCTGAGCAGACAGCTTCGCTGTCGTCCGCTGCGTGACCTCGCCGGCGGCGAGCCAGTCGTGGTGGATGCGGCCCAGGCGAGGGTCCGGATCGAGCTCCTGAACGGCGGGCAGGCGAAGAACGTGCTGAAGCGCCGCTTCGAGCTCCTCCTGCAGCGGAGGAGACATGAGGAAGTCCCAGAATGCGCGAAAGGTGCGCCCCTGGGCCGAGTCGCCGATGAGATCACGCTCACCGAAGACCTGTGCGAGCAGCGCTCCCTTCCCTCCGGTCCACGTCGCGATCTGCTCGCGAACCGAGCGGTCGAGATCGCGGAAGCTCTGGTCCACCTCGCGGAAATCCGAGAGGAGGGCGCGCGCCGTGCCCGCCATCGCCAGGAACCTGTCCTTGACGCGCGCCGGATCCATCGTTTCGAGGTGGCCCTCGCGGACCCGCTGGATCTCCGTGTCGAGTTTCGTCCGCCGCCGCTCGAGTTCCGCAAGCTGCACCGCTGGGTCGGTCTCCGTGCCTTGTGTGAGCTGCCGGAGGAGGTCGATGACCGCGAGCAGGCGCGACTCGGTGGCGACCAGCTGACGCTGCTTCAGGTTCGATAACCACTCGATCGCCTTCTCCGTCGCCGGAGCGAGATCGTACGCCGGGTCGTCCGTGCCCTGCGGGTAGTACTTGCGAAGCCAGCCCTTCTCGTCCGCCGCCCAGTCGTCGAGGTACTCGGACGCCGACTTCGGCAAGGCGGCCGGGCCAAGCTGGGCGCGGGCCGCGTGCAGCTCGTCTTCGAGCTGGCTGGCGAGGTCGTACTGCGAGAGCGAACGGGTGTTCGGAACGATGAACGCCCGGTGCAGGAACGCGATGATGAACGGAGCGTGATCGGCGAGTAGCAGCCGCCACGCGGGATGAGTGCGTCGCAGTAGGTCCAACGAGGCAAAGTCCATCGCCGGCGCGTGCTTTGCTGTCGCGTTCGGCATGGGTGAACCGAGCTCCCTTGGCGCAAGTCGGTGCCATCGGCGGCGAGGGACTTGAAGTTCCGAGGAGATGTTCACACGTGCCTCTGACGCTGACCCGATCGGCTACCCGCGGGAAGGCGAGATGCTGTCGTATTGCTTACGTGAAGGGCGGACAGGCTCCGGCGGCGTCCGGAATTTGTCCCGAACGAGGTCCGGTCCGTCGTTACGTGTACGTGGACCGGCGAAGCAGCTTGATGAATGCATCGCGGGTCTCGACGTGGGCTGGGTGCCCGATGGGATCGGCGCCCCAGTACTTCAGTGCACGGGGGCGTCCGGCGCGCGCCGACGTCCGCTGTTGTACAAAGTCGGCGTGACTCACCAGATCGAGTAGCGACGACCCCTGGACAGCTTTCGTCGTCCATCGCTCGGTGGCGGTCGCAGCGAGCTTCTGGGCGGCGCTCCTTGCGAGTTCCTCGGTCGCGAACAGCTCGACGCCTGTCGCGCCGAGCGACGACCAGCGCCGCGCGCGCACCTTGGGCAGGATCACGCTGTTCGGTGACGTGAGAACGAACCAGACCGCGCCCGCGACCGCCTGCTCGAGCGGGTGGTTGGGCCCGCGACGGATCTCCCATATTCCGTTCGGCCCGCGCCTCGACAGGTGCGGCATCAGCGCAAGGCGAGACGTGGTGAGCTCGTCAAGTCGGTCCGTTGCTGCTGACGGTCGACCCACGGAGACGTGCACGCCACCGCAGTCCAGCTCGGTCTGGTCGACGTGCTCGAACGTGAAGAACGGCAGGGTCTTCGTCAGGTAGTCCCACACGAACGGGAAGATTGCCCGGGACTGCTTCCCCCAGCGCTGCTCGACGAGACCCACGATGTGTTGCTCGAGCCCGCTCTGGGGCCGTGGTTCGTACGGCAGGAATCGCCAGTCGATGTGGCCCGACTCCTTGAGCGCGACGAGGTCCTTGAGCAGGTCCGGCGACCCGCTCACCTGCTCCGGACGCAAGGGGATGATGTCGTGAGGCCGCGCGAAGTGACCTGCGCTGGCGAATTCCTTGATGGAGGCCAGGGCATCGCGCCACCGAGTCCCCGCCGTCCAGATGTGAACAGCTTCCGGGAAAGCGACGCCGGACGAGTTCTTCTCGGGAGTGCCGCTGTAGAACCGGACGTCAGCCTGTGCTCCGAAGATTCGCGCGGCGATCTGTCCGGCAGACCGCCAACCCTCGGGTCGTACACCGAGGATCAGGTCGAGATCACCGCACGTGGGAGCACCGCGGGCGTACGACCCGGCGACCCAGAGGTCGGTGACCTCGAACTCCTTCGAGCTCGGGTCTCCCAGGAAGTCCTTCCATGAATCACCGCCCGCGACCGCTCGTCGAGACGGCTGCACATCCGCTCGAGAGCCGCGGTGAACGAGGCTCTGGGCCGTCTACTCTCGACCATGGTTGGCAAGCTCCGCAGCATGATTCCTTACGCCGCCTCCCCGCCGCGCGGAAGCGCCACGGTGGCCGCGTCATACGAGGAGTTCGGCAGGGCGATGGGGCTGCTGCGTTCCGCGGCCTCGTCGTGGAGCTCGATGTTGAGCGCCTTCAGCGTGCTCTGCGCCCCGCGCAGCAGCAGGTCGAGCGCCTTCTGCGCCTTTCGGAGCTCGTCGCTGATGCCGTCCGTGTTCTTCCGAATCGCCTCCGCGTGCTTCTCCATCTTCTCGACGCGCGCCAGTTCCCCCTCGATTCGAGCCTCGACGTCGCGGAGCGCGGCGATGTCGCCGGCGTCGCCAGCGGTCCGGGACCGCGCCACGAGAGCCATCCCGACCAGGATCGCGGCGTGCAGATAGGCGTCGCTAGAGGCGTCCTGATCGTCCCACACCACGAGGACGTTGTTGCCGTACCGCGCGAAGCGCGGGAACAGGTCGCTTGCGTGTGAACGCGCCATCACGAACACCCCCGCCCCGGCGTCGCGGTTCTTCCGAGCGGCATCCAGCTCATCGAGAGCCTTCTGTACCGTGTACGTCCCGTCTCGCTTGGCCTCGAACACGACCGCGGCCTGCGCGAACGCGCTCTCGGCCGTGAACCGCAGGACGGCATCCCCCTTCTTGCAGCGCCCGACCCCGGCCGTGGCACCGGTCACATCGAACACGCAGGGCGCGCCCTGGACGGCGGCGCGCACGAACGAGGCGACCGCATCCTCGAACTCGATACCTCCGCGCGTGGACTTCTGGTCCTGAGTCCTCTTCGTCTCGATACGGGCCAGCGCCTCGCGGACCTCCTTCTCGAAGAGCGTCTGCCGCTCGTCCTGTCGCTTTGCGAAGCTGCTCTGCGCGGCAGCCTGGTCCTGAAGGAGCTTGGTCAGGGTGCCCTGCAGCAGGGCCATTGGCGACCCGGGGGCATTCGGGTTGACCGCGGCCAGCACCTCCTGGCGCGCCTGGTTGGTTTCCCGCACGAGCCGGCTCAGCAGCGAGCCCTCGTCATTCGCATCCAGGGCGGCGAGGGCGGCGGAGAGCTGCTTCTCGCGGTCCTCGTCCGCGCCCTTCAGCTCATCGCGCAGGCTCCGAAGGAACCTGGCGACGGCGCCGTCCTCCGCGAGGGGATCCAGGGCGCGAACGAGTTCGTCATGACTCTGCTCCATGACGCCGCGCAGCTGAGTCTCGAGAAGCTTGATGAGGCCGCTGCTGTCCGTCGGGCTGAGCTTCTTGAAGAGGGGACTCGTCTCGCCCACATGGCGTGCGAGAGACTCGGCGAGGACGCTGTTCTGCGGGGCGAGGTACTTGCCGAGGAGGCGCGCCAGGACGCCCTGGTCGGCGACGAAGGAGGTGAGCCGCTGGGTGACCTGGCCGTCGTTCGGGTCGAAGAACCGGGCGAGCACGGTTCCGAGCGTCGTCTTCTGCTGCTCGACGTAGGCGCGGAGCTGGCGGTCGATGTCGGCCAGCAGCGTGGTGCCGACGTCCTTCAGCTTCGACTCTTGAGCGGCGACGTGGGCGTTGTGGAGAGCGCGGAGCCCGATGCTCCACGCATTCGTAGCGAGCTGCTCTCGCTGAGCCTCGTCGAGCTCGTCGAAGAGCGCGATGCTCTCGCGTCGCCGGTCGCGAACGCCGGCGGCGATCTCCTCGCGCGTGCACAGTACGGAAGCCTGGAGCTGCGGGACGGTCGTCGTGCTCGTCATGTTCCGCTCCTGCTGCAGCCGGCGAGCCAACGTCGTACCGACGTAGCTTTGCAGGCGTCCCTGGCGCGCCGGCAGTCGGCCGCAGTAAATTCCCTTGTGTATGAACAAACAAATTTGTATGCTTCCCCAGTGCGACGCATCCTCGTTTCGTGGATCGGAAGAACCGACCTGCGCGCGCCCGGCGAGCAGGAGGTCGTCGGGACCGGACCCATCGCGCAGGCGCTCGAGGCGAAACCCTTCGACGACGTCGTGCTCGTGTCGGACTTCGACGAGCGAACGGTCGCGCCATACCTGAAGTGGCTGCGCGGGCGCACGAAAGCCCGAATCGACGTCCGCTTCGAGAAGCTCAGCGGCCCGACGGAGTTCGGGGAGATCCACGGAGCAGCCGTTCGCGCCGTCGAGCACGCCTTGCGCGAGGGCGGCCGCGACAACTCCTTGGCGTTTCATCTGAGCCCGGGTACGCCCGCGATGGCGGCAGTGTGGATTCTCCTCGGAAAGACGAGGTTCCCGGCCGAGCTGATCGAGTCATCGAAGGAACGAGGCGTCCGCACGGCCTCGGTTCCGTTCGACATCTCCGCGGACTTCATCCCGGACTTGCTGCGGGAGCAGGACGAGCGACTTCGGAAGGCGAGCGCGGCCGAGCCGCCTCCGGCTCCGGAGTTCGACGACATCATCCATCGCAGCCGCGTGATGGCGCGGCTCATCGAGCGGGCGCGGCGCGTCGCCGTTCGGAACGTCCCCGTCCTGATCGAGGGCGAATCCGGAACCGGCAAGGAGATGCTGGCGCGGTCGATCCACCGGGCGAGTCCGCGGCGCGAGCGACCATTCGTCCCGGTGAACTGCGGCGCGATCCCGGCGGAGCTCGTCGAATCCGAGCTGTTCGGGCATGAGAAGGGAGCGTTCACCGACGCGAAGCAGGCCCGCCGCGGGTACTTCGAGGAGGCGGACGGTGGCACGCTCTTCCTCGACGAGCTCGGCGAGCTGCCGGCGAACGCCCAGGTGAAGCTTCTTCGCGTCATCCAGGAGGGCGAAATCGTCCGGCTGGGCTCGACGAAGCCGGTCAAGGTCGATGTCCGGATCGTCGCGGCTACGAATCGAACCCTGACCGACGAGATCGTGGCAGGCCGCTTCCGCGAAGACCTGTTCTACCGGCTTGCCGTCGCCGTCCTGAAGGTCCCACCCCTTCGCGACCGCGCGGGTGACCTCGGGTTTCTCCTGGAACGGCTCCTGGAGCAGGTCAACCGGGAGGCCGCGCAAGAGCCCGGATACAAGCAGAAGTCTCTTTCTGCGGGCGCAAGAAACCTTCTCATGGCGCACACGTGGCCGGGGAACGTCCGGGAAGTTCTCAACACGCTTCGGCGCGCGGCGATTTGGAGTGATGGCACGTCGATTTCGTCCGAAGATGCGCGGGAGGCCATTCTTCCAGCAGCAGGGGCGCGTCGGCATGACGTCCTCGATCGACCCCTCGGGGCCGGGTTCAAGCTTCCGGCATTACTCGGGGAAGTGGCGCGTCACTACTTGGAGCGAGCCGTCGATGAAGCGCGCGGGAACAAGACGAAGGCTGCCGAGCTCGTGGGGCTCCCGAGCTACCAGACGCTCACCAACTGGCTCGCGAAGTACGAGGTGAAGTCGTGATGGCACGCTGCATGAACAGGCCGCCCGCATGGCCGGCCCGGAGCTCGAAGGCATGAAGTCGAGGAACTTCGAGTTCCTGCGGTCGAAGCGCGACGTGCTCGCGGACCTTGCTGCGTTCGCCGAGCGGTACGCTCACGAGGATCCCGCCAGTTCGCTCATCAAGCAGCGAAGCTTCGTCGAGCAAGCGGTGGTGGCGATCTACGAGCAGTACCGCCTTCGACCGCCGTTCTCGGACAACCTGAACGACCTCATGAACGAGGAGTCGTTCCGCCAATCCGTTCCGGACGTGGTGCAGAACAAGCTTCACACGATCCGAAAGGCCGGGAACCACGCTGCGCACCCGCGCCGTCCGATCACGAGTCGCCTTTCGATCGACTGCCTCGGCCAGCTCTTCGACGTCGCTCGGTGGTTCCACGTTCAGATCGACGGCGGAACCCTTGCGTCCATCCAGGGCTTCGTGCCTCCCCCTCCCGAACCCGAGGGCGGTGCAAAGACGAAGGAAGCGCTCGAGAAGCTTCGGCTCGCCGAAGCGAAGTACGAGTCTGTTCTCGCGTCTCTCGAAGAAGAGAAGAAGAAGCGGCTCGAGGCGGAGCGGGCAGCGACCGAGCACGCGACGGAGCTCGCAGCTCTCAAGGAGCAGGGTCAGAAGCTCGCCTCGGTCCTCGAGTTCGACGAAGCGGCGACGAGGCGTCGGCTCATCGATACCGCGCTCATCGCGGCCGGATGGGACGTGGGGGCGAACGGCGCGAACACGGAACTCGTGCGCCAGGAGGTGCCGCTCACCACGATGCCGACGGAGTCGGGTCAGGGCTTCGCGGACTACGTGCTCTACGGTGATGACGGAAAACCGCTCGCCGTCATCGAAGCGAAGAAGACCGCGAAGGACGCACGCGCCGGCGGGGAGCAGGCGCGGATCTACGCCGGCTGTCTCGAACGAGAAACCGGAGTTCGTCCCGTCGTCTTCTTCTCGAACGGCGTCGACATCTTCCTGTGGGACGACGCCCAGGGTTACCCGTACCGAAAGGTGTACGGCTTCTACTCGAAGGACAGCCTCGAGTACCTGACGCACCAGCGGCGCAACAAGCAGCCCCTTGCGACCATCGCACCCAACCTCGCGATCGCCGACCGGATGTACCAGCTCGAGGCCATCAAGCGCGTCTGCGAGAGGTTCTCGGATAACGCTCGCAAAGCGTTGATCGTCCAGGCGACCGGCACCGGCAAGACGCGGGTCGCGATCTCGCTGTGCGACGTGCTCATGCGCGCGGGCTGGGTCAAGCGGATCCTGTTCCTCTGCGACCGTCGCGAGCTGCGGAAGCAAGCCGACCGGGTGTTCAAGGAGTTCATGCCCGGCGAGCCTCGGATCATCGTCGACAGCAGCACCGCGAAGGATCGCGACAAGCGCATCTACCTCGCGACGTATCCCGCGATGATGAAGTGCTTCGAGGACTTTGACGTCGGCTTCTTCGATCTCGTGATCGCGGATGAGTCCCACCGGAGCATCTACAAGAAGTTCCGCACGCTCTTTCAGTACTTCGATGCGCTCGAGGTCGGCCTGACGGCGACGCCCGTCCGGTTCATCGAGCGGAACACGTACGAGCTGTTCGGGTGCGAGGACCGCGATCCGACCTCGCACTTCAGCTTCGACGACGCGGTGAACGCGAAGCCTCCTTTCCTGGTCCCCTTCCGCGTGCGTGCGTTCTCGAGCCAGTTCAGGGAGCGGGGGCTCCGGTATGCGCAGATGAGCGAGGCGCAGCGCGCCGAGCTCGAGGAGCAGGATCCCGAGGCGCAGCAGGTCGACTACGCGCCTGAGGAGCTCGACAAATACGTCTTCAACAAGGACACGACCCGGTTCATCTGGAAGACGCTGATGGACGAGGGCATCCGCGACGCGACGGGAAGCCGAGTCGGCAAGACGATCGTCTTCGCCCGGGGGCACGACCACGCCGTCCACCTCGCGGAGGTGTTCAGCGAGATGTACCCGCAGTATGGCTCCACCTTCTGCCGGGTCATCGACAATCAGGAGCCGAGGGCCGACCAGCTCATCGACGACTTCAAGAACCCCGAGAGCGAGCTGACGATCGCGATCTCGGTCGACATGCTGGACACCGGGATCGACGTACCCGAGGTCGTGAACCTCGTCTTCGCCAAGCCGGTCAAGTCGTACGTCAAGTTCTGGCAGATGATCGGTCGCGGTACCCGGCTATCCAAGAACCTCTTTGGCCCAGGTCGCGACAAGTCGGAGTTCCTCATCTTCGACCACTGGTCGAACTTCTGGTTCTTCGAGCAGGAGTACAAGGAGGCTCAGCCCTCACCGCAGAAGTCGCTGCTTCAGCAGCTCTTCGAGGCGCGGATGGAGCTGGCGCAGGCCGCGCTCGACCGGATGGACCAGGACACGTTCGAGGCGGCGGCCGCTCTCATCATCGGGGACGTGCGTGCCGTTCGCGACACGAACGCGATCGACGCGCGAGACAAGTGGCGGGAACTCGAACTCCTCGCCGACGGCGATCGAGTTCACCACTTCGCGGCCGCGACGAAGTCCGACCTGCTCTCCATCGCGGCGCCCTTGCAGCGGCTCCGCAGCATCCGCGGAGACGAGGACGCGTACCGGTTCGACCTGCTGATGACGAAGCTCGAGCTCGAGCTGGTGCGGGGTGGCCCGAACGCGCCGAGAGTCCTGGATCTCCGCGCTCGGGTCGAGGAAGCCGTCGAGTTGCTCGGGAAGAACCAGAACCCCGTCAAGGCAAAGGCAGACTCGATCAAGAAGGTGCGGGACAAGGAGTTCTGGGCGGCTGTCGAGGTCCATCACCTCGAAGGCGTGCGCCGCGAGCTCCGCGGCGTGATGAAGTACCAGCAGACGCCTCCGTCAACCAGGGTCGCTCCGCAGGTCTTGGACGTGACCGACTCGGAGTTCACCTCGGAGACCTACATTCCGCGTCTCGAGGGACTCGATCTCATCGAGTACAAGCGGAGGGTCGAGTCCGTCCTCGAGCAGCACTTCAAGGACAACCCAGTCATCGAACGGATCAGGGCGGGACAGGCCGTGAGCGAGGCCGAGCTCGAGGCGCTGTCGGATCTTGTCCTGAAGATCGACGACAAGGCGAACGTGAAGTTCCTGGCCGGCCGCGACCCGGAGACGCGCCGATCCCTTCTGACGGTGTTCCGGGGCCTCGTAAAGCTGGATGCGGCAGCGGTCGAGAAGGCGTTCACCGGGTTCGTCGCCAAGCACCCGCGGCTTTCCGCGCAACAACTCCGGTTCCTGCAGGTACTCCAGAACTACATCGCGCAGAACGGCGGAATCGAGATCGAGCGTCTGTACGAGCCACCGTTCACAACCATCCACGCGGAGAGCGTCGATGGCGTCTTCACCACCCCCGAGGACGTCGATGACCTCCTCGGCATTCTGAGTGCGTTCGAGCCGAAGCTGGCGCACTCAGCCACCGCTTAGGACCGTCCCATAGCATGAGCAACCTTACGACTCAGCAGCGCTCCGACATCGATAAGCTCTGGACCGAGTTTTGGACCGGCGGGATCACCAACCCGCTGACCGTCATCGAGCAGATCTCGTTCCTGATGTTCGCCAGGCTCCTCGATGTCATGGAGACCACGGGCGAGCGGAAGGCAGAGCGCACCAAGAAGCCGTTCCAGGGGCGGTTCTCGGGGAAGGACGACCCGCGCCGTTGGAAGAACTTCAAGCAGAAGAAGGCCGAGGAGATGCTCGCGGTGGTGCGGGATCAGGTGTTCCCGCATTTCCGCAAGCTCAACGGAGGCACGACCTTCGGCGAGTACATGCAGGACGCGCAGCTCATGATCCAGAAGCCGAGTCTGCTCGTCTCTGCGGTGAACATGATCGACAAGCTGCCGATCACGGAGGGGGACGCGAAGGGCGACCTCTACGAGTACCTCCTCAGCAAGCTCACGACGGCTGGCATCAACGGTCAGTTCCGGACTCCGCGTCACATCATCCGGTTCATGGTGGAGCTGCTCGACCCGAAACCGACAGAGACGATCGGCGATCCGGCGTGCGGCACCGCAGGTTTCCTCGTCGGCACGATGCAATACCTGCTGGAGAAGTACACGTCACCAAAGGGCAAGCTGAAGGGGGAGAGCGGCGAGACCATCTACACCGGGGATCTTCTCGAGCCCTATCGTGATCACATCCAGAACGGGATGTTCCACGGGTTCGACTTTGACGCGACGATGCTGCGCATCGCTTCGATGAACTTGATGCTGCACGGCGTGGACAACCCGGACATCCACTATCAGGACACGCTCTCCAACTCCTTCCCTGAGAGGTTCCCGAAGCAGGCGAGCGCTGGGTTTGACCTCGTGCTCGCGAACCCGCCATTCAAGGGAAGTCTCGATGAGGGCGATGTTCACCCGACCCTCACTCAGACCGTGAAGACAAAGAAGACGGAACTGCTATTCGTTACATTGATTCTCCGGATGCTCAAGAAAGGCGGTCGCAGCGCAACCATCGTCCCGGACGGTGTCCTGTTCGGTTCGTCGAAGGCGCATACGGCGCTTCGTAAAGTGCTAGTGAAGGAGAACCAGCTCGAGGGCGTTATCTCGCTTCCGTCGGGCGTGTTCAAGCCTTATGCCGGCGTGTCAACGGCTATCCTGGTTTTCGCGAAGGGCGGCGAGACCGATCATGTGTTCTTCTACGACGTCGACGCCGACGGCTTCTCTCTCGACGATAAGCGCGATCCAGTAAAGGAGAACGATCTTCCCGATGCACTCGCGCGCTGGAACAAGAGGAACGCACGAAAGGATATCGACAGGGGTGCTAAGCACTTCATGGTGCCGGTCAGAGAGATCGAAGAACGGGACTTCGATCTGTCGATCAACCGCTACAAGGATGCGAAGCATGACGCTGTCAAGTACGATCCTCCCGCGGAAATCATCGCAAAGCTGCGCACGCTTGAGAAGGAGATCGCGAGCCGTCTTGACGAGTTAGAGGGGATGTTGTGACCACGCTCGCCGATTACTGCGAAGTTACGATGGGGCAGGCGCCGCATGGCGCAACGTACAACACGACCGAAACTGGTCTTCCCCTTATTGCCGGCGCTAGCGATCTTGGGAAGGTCTTTCCTGCGCCCAGTCGCTGGACCAATGCCCCGACGCAGACATGCCGAGAAGGTGATGTTGTCCTATGCATCCGCGCCACAATCGGAGACCGAAATTGGGCGGATCGAGCCTACTGCCTCGGTCGTGGTGTCGCAGGCCTACGTGCAAGGCCAGATAAGCTTGAGCCACGTTACCTGTGGCATTGGCTCGATGCCGCGACGCCGCGGCTCCTGCATGCTGCCCGCGGCGCTACCTTCCTCCAGGTAAACCGCCACGACATCGAGTCGTTACCGTGTTCGCCTCCTCCGTCCATCGCCGAGCAGCGGCGGATCGCGGACATCCTCGACAAGGCCGACGAGATTCGAACGAAACGCAGGGAATCAGCCGCGCTTCTCGCCGATCTGCTTCGTGCCGGGTTCCTGGACGTCTTCGGTGATCCGGTTGCGAACCCGATGACGTGGCCGACGGAAAGCATCGACGAACTCTGTTCGCGCGGAGCAAGTCTCGTTGACGGACCGTTTGGATCATCTCTGAAGCCGGAGCATTACGTCAGCGAAGGCGTGAAGGTGGTTCGGAACTGGAACATCAACGACGATCATTTCGATTCGGGCGAGTTTAAGTACGTTACGGCGAAGAAGTTTGATGAACTTCGCCGGAGCGAAGTGCTCGCTGGCGACGTCCTTATTACGACAAAGGGAACCGTTGGCGATGTCTGCGTCGCGCCCGATCTCGGTGGCCCCTCCGTTCTGTCCGCGAGCGGTACCGTGCGCCTGCGAGTTCCGCCCGACGATTCCTACCTCCCAGAGTTCATTGTTGCGCAGATGACGGTGCCGTCGTTTAAGCGTTACCTGCATACATTTGAGGCGGGAACTGCGCAGCAGTACCTCAATCTGTCCGCCATTCGAAAGATGCGACTCATTCGACCGCCCATGGAGAAGCAGCGAGAGTTCAGTCGCATAAGGGCGGGCGTGCGGTCTGCGGTTCGTCGTGTTGATGCTGCGTTGAGTGCATCCGAGCAACTCTTCCGATCGCTTGTCGCTGAGTTGATCGCCACGAGAGACCGATGATTCGATCGCTTGAACTCGAGAACTTCAAAGGTGTCGCGGGGCGGCAACGCATAGAACTGGCGCCGCTAACGCTCTTGTTCGGTCCGAACAGTGCGGGCAAGAGCACGATTCTACAGGCCTTGCTCTACTTGCAGGAAGTCCTCTCGACCGGTTCCGCCGACATCGACAGAACCGAGCTAGGAGGGCAGGCGGTGGATCTCGGGGGGTTCTCGCGGCTGGTTCATCAGCATGACCTTCGGCGCACCATGCGGCTTCGAGTGGCGTTTGCGACCACGGGTGGGCTGAACCCGTTTCATCATGTCCTAAATCAAGATTATCTCTCCGACCTTGACGACGAGCTTACCGACGCATGGGTGGAGGTCGCTATCGCGGCGGATAGCGGTACTCCGAAGGTTCAGCGGCTTTTAGTCGGTAGCGCTGGCGTTGACGAACCGGTTCTGGAGCTGTGGCCGTCGGGCACGGAAGGTGTAGCTATAGCCGAGCTTCACACCTTGCACCCACTTCTTGACGGCCGTGGCGTATTGGAACGGTTGGGAGACAGAGCATTCCAAGCGCAGGCCGATCGGCTCGGGATTCTAGTCGCCATCCGGGCTGGGACGGTCGTGCCTCCGCTAGACGAATCGATCGCGGTCCAGGACGACTTCGGCCCCACGGAAGAGTCGGTGGAGGCGCGCCACCTCGTGGAGATGCTGAGCGTCGGGGTTCTTCGGCAGCTGGTTCGCCTCCTCAGCCGAACGCTGTACCTGGGTCCGCTCCGCTCGGTTCCGCCGAGATCGTTCCTCTCGGAGCGCAGCAGGAGGCAGTCCGGCTGGGCGGATGGGATGGCTGCGTGGGACGCGCTGCTCGGGGACTCGACCGGCACCCTCGTGTCCGCCACGAATATGTGGCTGACCCGCCTGGGCGCTCGGTGCGAGGTCAGGGTCCAGGACTTGTTCGATCCGAGCGCTGACGCGGCCAGAGCAAGTGATGTGTCGGCCGCGACCGTTCGGAGGCTAGTTCTGAATCTGGAGGGGGCTGACGTCCTGCCTGCCGAGGTCGGTACCGGCATTTCGCAAGTTATCCCGGTGGTCGTGGCGGCGCTCGTAGGGGAGCGGAAGCCGATCGCGCTCATAGAGCAGCCTGAGCTTCACGTTCATCCGGCGCTCCAGGTTGCTCTAGGTGACCTATTCATCGAGAACTGCGGGCCACGGCGTCAATTCATCATCGAAACGCACAGCGAGCACCTCATCCTTCGCATACTCCGTCGGATTCGCGAGACGACAGAGAAGGACCTGCCGGACGAGGCGCCGGAGTTCGACGAGACGAAACTGAGCGTGCTCTACGCTGAAGCCGCGCCCGACGGCGCGCGCGTGCGCCGGCTCCGAGTCGACAACCAAGGAGAGTTCGTAGACAAGTGGCCGAAAGGATTCTTCGCTGAGCGAATGCAGGAGCTTCTGTGATTCACGCGTTCGCGATCGAGCCGAAGGTCGTCGCGGCGTGGGGGCGTCGTGACGAATTTCGGTTCGTCCACGACAAGTTCGGGCTCGGAACTCCCCGGGTCTTGCTCGAGTTGCCGGCGTTCACCGAGTGGAAGAACGCCGTGTATACGGCAGCAAGTGAGCTCGAGCTGTCGGAGAAGGACTGGAAGCGACTCGAAGAGGTGTTTCGACTCTTCTCTGAGCACCGGTGTCGTCGCGGCGATACGGTTTACCGTGAAGTGGTTTCTTGGCTTGAGAACGCGGAGGCTGAATACGCCAGGCGTGCTTTCCGCGCGATCGTGGCTGCGGAGAATCCTCGGCGCCATCGGGCCGTAATTCTCGGTGAGGACCTGGGCCTACCGAAGGCAACGCTATGGGCCTGCGATGTGGGTGCGACGCCAGCCCGAACAGCAGAGGAGTTGGCGGCGTCGATAGCCGCCATGTTGCTGAATTGTCGAGAGTTGCATCTCGTTGATCCGCATTTCGCTCCGGAGACTCCGCGTTACCGCAAGGTCCTAGAGTCGCTGATGGATGTGCTCGCCGCGGCTGGTGTGTTCCCGTCTGTCATCAAGGTGCACTGCGAGGCGAACGCGGAACTGGCGTTCTTTGAGCAGGAGGCGAGCCGGATGGCCCCTCGTCTCCCTCGTGGGTGCACTGTGGAGTTCGTGAGGTGGAAGGAAAAGGAGAACGGCGAGAAGCTTCACAATAGGTACGTGCTAACTGAACTCGGGGGCGTGTCGTTCGGCGTGGGCCTCGACACCGGCAGACAAGGTCAGACTGACGACGTCCTCCTGCTCCCTAAGGCGCAGTACGAGCTGCGCTGGGCTCAGTATGTCAGCGACGATGGCGCGTTCGAACGAGTCGATGCGCCCGTAGCCGTCCGTGGAACCGCGTCTTGAAGTTCTAAGCGCAAACACTTCGCTCGGCGGCTCGGCCGATGGCGACGGCTTGGGGAACGGGCTAACCGATGCCGATACGCTTGCCCTCCTATGCCGCGCTGTCGCGCCCTGACTCGCCGCCGGCGTCGCGCGCGCCGCCGTTCCCCGCCCGAGGCCTCCCCGGCGAAAAGTCCGGCACCGCGGCGCTCAGCCGCGCGCGCCAAGGTTCGGGCACCCGCGCCCAGGCCTCGGGCGACAGCACGTAGCCGAAGAGGGTGGCATCGAACTCGGCCGTTCGACGTGCGAGCAGGTCCTGCTGATAGGCGTCGTACGTCCCTTCGTACACCACACGGACGACCTCGATGCGCGGCGGTGCACCGCGCCGCACCGCCTGCCAGCGTGCAAACGCATGGCTCCAGTGATTGTCGAGTCGGTCGATGCGGCCGACTTGCTGCTCGACCACACCGGGGTTCCACTCTGGATGGAACTGAACCACAACGCGGCACGCGCCGTGGAGGTTCAGCCCCTCACGCCCGACCCGGCTCTGAGCGATGACGACCTGAGGGAAGGATCGTGGCCGGTTAAAGCCCTCCTGAATGGCGCGGCGCACCTCCCAGCTCGTGTCTCCGTCCATGACGCGGCAGTACCCGGTCTGGATGGAGCGCAGCTCCTTTGCCTCGGCGTCGAGCTCAGCGCGAATGCCGGCGAGCGCATCCGGAGCGAAGCCGCGCGGTTCCCCGTCATCCTCGGGATCCTGCGCCGCCTCTCGCAGCAGGCGCATGGTGTCCTCGATCGGTGTTCGGAGCTGGCGAGTGGGCGGCGCTTCTGTCGTACCCGCGGCAGCGAGATCGTCGAGGACCCTGGCGCGCAGGATGGTCCCCAAGGACTCGCGCAAACCATGCTCGTCGCGCCCGAGGTACTTCTTCAGGTACTCGGAGACGGCGGCCGCCGCGGCGCGACGGAGACGCTCATGCCTAGCGTACGCCTTTCTCGCCAGCCCCGCGATGATCGCGGGGTTCGGCGTCCGTCGTCCAGCCAGGGCCCCGCGGAACTGGCCGGTAGACCGCATCCGGGCGAACTGCCACATCGCGAGCGGAAACAGGCGCCGGCTGGCGGCGAGATCGAAAGGAATCGGGAGTCCGCGGTCGATCGCGCGCAGGCAGAATCGAACGTCCACGACATCCCGGAGGTTCCGGAGCGGACGCTTAAAGGTGCCGAAAACGAGTACCTTCTCCCTTGCACCCTCGGTCCACTCCTCGATCGCATCCACGGTTGCCTGGAGCCGCGGATGGACGAGCCCTGGCGCGAGGCCACTCGCGCCGTGGCGCGCAGCCTCGCGGCGCAGCGAGTCCCGCGACCGCCGGTACTCGCCGAGCCAGAACTGCAGCCGATCGAGCTGAGCGGCGGTTTCGGGTGGCAGGCCGCGCCGGGGCACCTCTTTCAGGAGGTCGAGTTCGACCTCGTCCTCGAGTTCGGCCCCGCTTGCTATCCGCGTGTAGAGCGTCTTGACGCCGTGGTGAACCTCGTGCGGCGCGTCCTGCGGCAGGCCGCGCGACGTTCTGGAGTAACCCTCCAACGCGACGAGCATGGACCGGGAAGCGCGGCCGTGCAATCCGTCCTCGGCAGGGATGGGGTACGGCTGCCTACGCCGGTGAGGGTGGGGCGAGGTGCGCGCTGCGGGGTCCCAAGGCTCGATCTGCTTCCGGAGCGCGTCCAGTCGCTCCGGTGACAGAAGTCGGCGCCGCGTGACGACCGGCTCGAGCTCCTCCTGGAACCGGCGAGACGCCTCCACAAGTTGTCCGAGCCGCTCCACGTCGTCGGGAGCCACTGCGACTGCCCTCACGCTGGCGAGGAACGCGTCCGCTCTGACGGTGAGGTCGCGGGTCGAACGTCCCGGGATCGTACGTTCGACGAGCTCCGCCCACTGTCGGGCCTCGAGTTCCATCGGCGTCGCCGTCAGGCTGAGCCGCCGCTGGCCAGAAACAAACAGGTGCTCGAGTAGTTCCGGCAACACCTTCTGACGCATGTGCCGGGCGCGAGATGGGTCGTCTTCTGTCGGCGAGCGGCTCTTGTGCGCCTCGTCGATGACGACGAGGTTGAAGGGTCCCATCCACCGGCCGAGTAGCTGCCTTGCGGTCCTCCACGATTCCCCGCCGGCGAAGAAGTCCTCCCGCAGCACCTCCTCGTCCTGACCCAGGCACGGAAGCGCCTGCAGCCGCCTGTGCAGCTCGCCGTTCCGTTCTACGCGCTGTGCGATTCGAGCGGCCATGGCACGGAGTTCGGGCCACGGCGAAGCAGTGCCCGCGGCACGTGCCGCTATGCGCCCGTGCAACGTGCGTCCGTCCTTGCGGAGTACGGGGTGGAGTTCCGACAGGACGAGCGACGGAAGAGCGCACTTCCAATCGTCCGAACGGAAAGTGATCCGCGGATACTGGAAGTTGTGCGAGATAAGCCACCACGGGCTGGCGATCGTCGCCGCGTGCCGCGGCTCGCTGACCCAGTTCTGCAGGGTCGTGAGGGCGAGGGGCTTCCGAGCGTGGGTTGGCCGTCTGCCCTGAAGCTTCGCGTATTCGCTCGTCCACTGGTGCATGAGGCCGCGTGGTGCGACGACAGCCGCGCGTCCGCCGCACTTCACGACCGCCTCGACGACGGCGCACGCGATGCGCGTCTTGCCCTGACCGACCTCGTCCGCGACGATAACCCCGTGCCGTTCGATGCGCTCCGCGATGAACTCGAGCGTTTCGAGCTGCCCGGCCTGGAGCGTCTCGCGAAAGGGCGCCGTCGTGCGCGCTGCCCGTAGCCACGCGGCCACCGCTGACCAGGCGAAGGTACTCACCGTCCCTCCACGGCGCGAACGAAGCGGTCAACGATGGACCGGTAACGGCGGAGCTGGGCCTCATTCAGCGCCGCGGGGCGAAACCCGGCGGCGAGAAGCGCACGTCGGAAGGGCACTCCGACGGCGCGCCATGCTCCGAGCTCCGGCGGGCGGAACTGAGAATCGAGCATGACCTCGAGGTGCTGCACCCAATCGTCGAGGAGGTACGGCGGAACGCGCGCTTGATGTGCCCCGAGTCCGTCCAGGAACTCCATCGCCTTCTGGAGCGGATACTTCGCGAGGTCGTCGCGGAGTGCGCGTACCGTCGTCGCTGGGGGCGGCGCAGCGTCGGGGTCGCGTTCCTCCGCGCCATCTTCGTTCTCGTCTTCCTGATCCTCGGCCGCGTCATCCGCAGCGGCGGGAAAATCGAGCAACTTCGCCATCGCTTCGTCGAAGGACTCGGGTGCCTCCGGGCTGGCCGCTACGCGAAGGGAGTGGGTCTCGACGGCGATCGTCCACGGCTCCACTCCCTTGCCGCGCTCGATGCGGATCACTCCAGGGCTGACGCCGTCGGCGAGTCGCACCCGCTCGACGCTCGGTTCAATGTCCTCCGTGCGATCGTCGATAAGCACCCGGAACCGCTCCCCCGTGTTCACTTCCGGTCGCCAATGGAGCTCCAGGTAGGCACCTACCTCGTCCTCGAGGAGGCGAACGCCGCGGAGCGGCGGAACTTCGATGAGTGGCTCCGCCTTCACGTCAGGCTCGTCCTCGTGGGCTGAATCCTCGGCCAGATCCTCGGGCGAGACCTCTTTCCGTGAGACGTACAAAGATTCGAGGGCTTCGTCGAACATGCAGGCGCCGGGAAACGCGAGGATCACGCCGCACTCGATGTTGCCGTGCTGGGGGACGCCCCACCGGAAGCCGCGAAATGTCAGGTTGCCCGAGCCGAGATACAGGGTGCCCCTGAGTACCTGACGCCGCGAAGCGTGGCCGACGAAGACGAACTTGGCGTGCAACGCGCGCGGCTCACGGCGGCGAATGGGGTCGCTGGGTTCGCGGACGGACCAGCCGTCCTCCCCTGCACGGTGGGCCCAGCCAGCGAGTGCACCCGCAGCAGAAGGCTCCGTCGTGACGATCTTGGTCGCGTCATCCGGCACGAGTCCGGAGAGGACTTTCAGCACCTTCGGTTCGAGGTCTTTCCGGCCGCTCTTCGGTGCCGACTCGAACGAACCCGAGCCACACGCCAGGAAGTTCAGCCCTCGCTTTCCGCAAACCGCCGACTCGAGCGCACCGAGCAGCGGGCCGTCGAGCGAGTGAATGAACCTGGGCCGTACGCCTCGACTCGGAGCGACGTCTTCACAGCGGTTCAGCAGGTCGTGGAGGCGCTGCGCGAACGCGAGGCCGTCGCGGTTGGTGGACGGCGCGTCGTAACCTTCCAGCACGCGCCTCGCGAAGCCGCCTGCAGCCGCCACGTCGGCACGGTCCACCGGGTCAGCAGCCGCGAGGGCGCCGCGCGAGCCGCACGAGACATCGACGTGCCAGGCGAGTTCGAGCTGGTGCCGCGCCGAGCGATCCGTCCAGTTCGCCGTGCTGACGACGAGTCGAAGCGTCGAGGGCGGGCCGACCCGCGATCTTCCGAACGCGAGGAGAGCAAGCTTCGCGTGAAGCAGTGCCTTCTTCCCGCCGCCCGTCGGCGCCAGCTCGAGGAGCCCGGGGACGGCAAGAGGGGACAGCAGTTCGCCTCTCTGCTCCGTTGCGTGCGGATCGAGCACCAAGAACGCGACCGGCAAGCCGAGCGCCGCGCGGCGGTCGCGGCCGAGCCCGGTAAACCGCTTCACGATCTGTTCGAGAAACGGCCGACTGGCGGACATGGACACGAACAAGCCCACCTGCCCGTGCAAGTCGGGGGGCGCCGTCACTGCGTCGAGGAGAGTGCGGCGACTCATCCAAGGCGCTCCGCGCCGATGTCTCGCGCCAACGAGTGCAGGTTGGCGAGTCCGAACCTCCGGCCGCCGGCCTTCGTCTCGGGATCGGTCGCGCCATCATCGTCGGTGTCCTGCTCCGCATCAAGCGTCAGCATGGTCGTGAACAATGGGCCGCGCGCTATCTCGCCGGAGTCGCCAGCGCGAACGATCTTGCCGTCGCGAGAAGCCACAAACTGCAGGAGCGCGGGGTCCGCGAGTGACTCGAGACGGCTTGCGAACCGGTGGGCAGTCGAGTGCCCCTTGCTCGCATCCGCCCGCTCCAGTTGCGCGTAGTCACGGGCTGCCTCGCGCAACGCGCCGACCGCCTCGCGGACGGCCGCTCGGCGACTCAGCACGGCCGAGTCCGTTGCGAGGTGCCTCTCCATCGCGACCGTGATGGCGCCGATGAGACGCTGTGCCCGCTCGAGCATCGCTCCGAACGCGAACGCGAGTACGATCTCGTCCGCCTGCTGACGGCGCTCCGGGTCGCCGCGCCGAAGTGCCGAAAGAACGGCCGACAGCGGGGGCAGGTCCGAGTGACGCACGAGCAGTCGTGCCAACGCCCCTCGTTTCCGGGCCTCGAGCGAGTCCACATGCACGAGCCGGTGGGCGACGAGCCTGCGCTCGAGCGCGGTTGGCGCCTGGGGATGAAGGGCGCGGCATAGCGCCGGAGAGCTCGCGGGGACCGTGCCTCCACCGATCCACCGGCGGAGGTGGTCGCGCACCCGCGACCTACCTGCCGCTACGTCGAGGAAAGCACCGGCGAGTTCATCGCCAGGGGGCGTCAAGACCATCGCCGAGAAACGAGAGCCGTGCGCGAAGCCGAGGCCGGCCGGCCGGGCGCCCACCGCGCTCGAGGTCAGCGCCCGGACCGTTCCCGAGCGATACGAATTCAGTACGTAGTGCTCGCGCCGGGTGAGTGCCTGGAACGACCGCGTGTCCGGGTCTTTCTCGTCGCGTGCGAAGGCGCGCGTTCCGATCACGCGACTGAGCTGCCCCCCGTCTTCGTAGGCGAGCTTGCACGCGAGGGCTTCGATCCCGAGCGCGCAGGACGTCGGCGAGTGGCGCCGGCCGTCGTCTGC
The DNA here is from genome assembly GCF_049201065.2 of Anaeromyxobacter sp. Red801. Lineage (NCBI taxonomy): Bacteria > Pseudomonadati > Myxococcota > Myxococcia > Myxococcales > Anaeromyxobacteraceae > Anaeromyxobacter > Anaeromyxobacter sp. Red801. The sequence continues at coordinate 254,748 of NZ_CM181236.1, forward strand.
GGGTTCGGTCGAGAGCCGCAGCCCCGCGACGGCCCAGCTCAACTGGCGAACGAACCAGACGCGACCTAGCCCCGGGACGACGAGGTCGGTGTAATGCCTGAGCGCGGGACGCAGGCCGAGGTCCAGAGTGCGCCGCTCGGAGCGAAGCTCGGACGGAGCGGCGGCGTACCAGGTCGCGGTCGAGGTCATCAGGTATCGCTAGCCTGGGTGCGTGTACCGGAGCCGTGTGACGGGTTCGGGAAATGCTCCCGAACGCCACGTGATCCTACCGCAGGGACGGACACCCGCCGACGCCTGTGTTTCCGTGTCACCACCAGCGGCTGTGGCGTCGCCGCGGTCCGCGGGAGCGATGGCTCGTGCGGTGCTCCGGGAGGACGCGAGAGAGGCCGCCGAGGAATGTCTTCAGCGCATCGAGGTGGGCCAGGATGTCGCCGCCGGGGCCCGCGTAGTCGGCCGCGAGCGTCCGATCGATCCACTCGTTCATCGACTCGATCGTGTAGGCGCGGATGTTGTGCTCGGCCGCGAACGCCGCCGCGTTCCCCGAGAGCCCCGGGGAACAGAAGAGGTACCCTCGCGAAACACCCGAGTGACGCATCGTGGCCGCGAGCATCTGCGGGATCGTTACGTTGACGGCCGCTCCTTCGCGGTGGCGGAATCGGACGAGGATTCGGTCGTCGCCGTCGCTGAACTCGAGCGTGCGTTCGACGCCGGAGTACCTGAGGGGAACGTATCCGAGCAGGAAGAAGGCTACGGTGATCCGCCGGGCAACCTGCGACTCGCTGTCGTCGAAGGTCGAATCGCGCATGACGAGGTCGACGAACGACGCCAGGTCCGCGAAGTAGCGTTCGAGGCCGACGACGTCGCGCTCCGTGGACTCGTGAGCGGACTCTTCGGCCTTGCGCCGCGCCCATCCGCTCGAGGGAAGCAGCACGAACCTCCGCTCGCCGCGAACTCCAGGTCCGGGGAGGTGGCCGACGAAGGACAGCGCCGCAACGACCGAGCCGAGGAATGCCGGCTTGAACACGAAGCCAGCAGCGGAGCAGCAAACGAATCCCGCGAACGAGTAGGCCACCGTACGTCGCGCGTCCGCTACGGACCGGGCGTAGTCGGACGCGAACTTCTGCGCCCGAGCCCCCACTTCACTGCGAATCCTCTCCGCCTCCTCCTCGATCCTGCGCCGGACCCGCGCTCGAACGCTTCCGAGCGGCTCGCCCGGATGTGCGCCTTCTCTGGCGCGGGCGGCCGGGTCGGGCTGAGCTGTGGGCGGTCGGCGGGGTTCCGGTCGCGGTCGCGTGGGAGGCGGCGGAGGCTGGGTAGGCCGCCGCGGCGCGGCGCCTCCTATCCTCCAGAAGAGGTCATGGGTGACGCGGGTTACCGGGTCGCTGACGCCGCGTTCACGCGGACCATGGCGTCGTGAGATCCGCCAAGATCCGGGTGGTGGCGACGACAGGCGAGGCGCCACGCCGCTTTCACGTCCTGCGGCGACGCCGTGGCCGGAACCTCCAGGACGACGTAGCAGTTGAAGGCCTCCCAAAGCCGTGACGGCATTCACCCTCCAGCCGGTATCCCAGCATTGGGCGCGCCTTCCCGTCCAGCGTCGGTCTCGCTGTGCCCGTGCTGCAGGGAACCGAGAGCCCGAAAAAAACAAGAAGCCGGCTTCTGAGACAACTCCTCAGAAGCCGGCTCTTTTTTGGCGCGCCCTAGAGGATTTGAACCTCTGGCCTTCGGATTCGTAGTCCGACGCTCTATCCAACTGAGCTAAGGGCGCAAAGCCTATTCGGTTGTGCCGCCGGGGAGGGCGGGGTGCTGCGGTGCTGCGGGTCCTGCGGTGCTGCGAGATTGGCGGAAAGGGAGGGATTCGAACCCTCGATACAGGTCACCCCGTATACTGGTTTAGCAAACCAGCGCCTTCGGCCTCTCGGCCACCTTTCCAGAACCTCTTCCGCTCCTTCTGTCCTGGCGGAGGAGGAAGGATTCGAACCTTCGGAGGGCGTGAACCCTCTGCGGTTTTCAAGACCGCCGCCTTAAACCGCTCGGCCACTCCTCCGAAAACCGCGAATCCGTCCTCGTTCCATCTGCTTCCGGGCCCCGGGACATCCTGTCCGGCGCTCGGAGTCCGCCCATATACGGCACCGTCGGCCGGGGATCAAGCGGAGAACGCACGGGCGGGCGGCCTGGGCGCGGGGCGCGTGAGAGCGGGCTCATCCGGCTCCCATGCAGTGGCCGCTCGCTCTCTCGTACGGTCCTCCCGATGCCTGCCGTCCCCCACCTCGTCGCACCCGCCGGCTGCGCGCCCCGCAAGGCCGACGGGCACCTCCGTGTCGACGGGTCGTAGGCCCAGCACGAACCCCCCTCCGCTGCTGGGACTGCGACCTGCCGGCGGCGGGGTGGGGGGCGGCGGCATCTTCCCCCTCCGGCTCCCCCTGCTCCGTGAACGGGGGGGAGCTGGGTGGGCGGGGGTGACTCAGGTCCGTTCGGCATGAGCGGTGGGGGAGGGGGCTCCACGGATGGGTGGGTGCCTCGACTCCGGCCCGCACCTATGGTGCGGGCCTACGCTCGGCATGAGCGGATGTGGACGGGCCGCACGGAGCGGTGCGGCGAGCGGCGTGAGCGGCGTCGGGAGGGGCGCGGACGCATCGTACGGGCGTCACGACCCGGCTTGCGACAACATGCCGCTTCTACGGGACCTTTTCTGAGAGCCTTCTCACGGGGAACCCATGCCGCGGCGCGCCGGCCGCGGCAGAACACGGCCCGCGATGATGCCCTCCTCGGTCCTTCTCCTCTCGCTCCTGGTCGTCGCCGATCCGGTCGCCCCGTCGAGCCCGCCGGTCGCGCCGGCGCCGGCGCCGGCGGCCCCGCAACCGCACGCCTCCCCACCGCACCGGATGGCGCCGCTCGCGCCGGAGCGCGTCTACGCCATCACCTTCGACGAGGCGCTGGGGCTCGCGGCGGAGGCGCCCTCGGTATCGGGCGCGGAGCGCGCGGTCGCCGCCAAGTCCGAGGGCAATTCCAAGATTGGCCTGCTCACCTCCAACCCCTCACTCGTCCTCCAGCCCGGGTTCGCGACCAGGGACGCGAACCCGCGGCTGGAGGGCGAGGTAGCCCTCACGCAGTCCTTCAACCTGGCGGGCCTCTCGGGCAATCGCCGCAAGGCGGCCCGCACCGAGGAGCAGCAGCTCCGCGACGAGGCCCGCGCGGTGGCGCTCTCGCGCCGCCTCTACGCGGCGCAGGCGTGGCTGGACATGTGGGCGGCGGAGAACGCGTTCCAGCTCTCGCGCGAGGAGCTGGGGCTCGCCATGGAGCTCGCGGCCCGGACGCGCCGCGCGGCGGAGTCGGCGGCGCTGACGCGCGCGGACGCGGCGGACGCCGACGCCTACGAGGCGGAGGCGCGGCTGGCCTCGCTCTCGGTCGAGGGTGAGGTGACCGACCTGGGCTTCCGGCTCGCGGAGACGGTGGGCAAGGCGACGCCGCTGCCGATGACGACCTCGGGCGAGCTGCCGATGGCGACGGTCCCGGAGCGCGCGGCGTGGCCGGCGCTCATCGCACGCGCGGCGGCGCTGCCGGCGGCCCGTGCGGAGAAGCTGGCTGCGGAGGCGGACCGGGCCCGCGCCTCGGAGGCGCGCTCGGCGCGCGGCCTCGATCTGCAGCTGGGCGTCCGCGGGCAGCGCGACTCGGCGGGCGACGACGTCCTCTACGGAATCGTGGGCTTCACCTTCCCGGTGTTCGAGCGGGGCCACCGCGAGGCGGCCACCTTCGACGCGGCGGCGGCCCGCCGCGCGGGCGAGGCGGAGGACGCGTCGCGCCGCGCGGTGACGGAGCTGGCGCGCGCCTTCCACGAGGTGGAGCACACGGGCGAGGTCCTCTCCGCGCTCGAGAAGACGCTGGTCCCGGCCGCGGCGGAGAGCGCCCGGCTGCGCGAGGCGGCGATGCGCGCGGGCGACGCGACGGTGGTCGAGGTCCTGGTGGCCCGCCGGAGCGCGGCGGCGGCGCGGGCGCGCGAGCTGCGCGCGCGGGCGGCGCACGCGTGGGCGCGGGCGAAGGTCGCGATGCTGGTGGCGCTGGTGCCGACGGATGGGGGGCCGGCGGCCCCTGCTCGCCCTTCGACAGGCTCAGGGCGAGCGGGAGAGGACAGGACCGCGCTCGCGGAAGCGCTCGCTCGCCCCTCGACTCCGGCGGTGCCTTCGGCCCCGCCTACGCTCGGGGTGAGCGGATCACCTGGTGAGCGTGATGGAGGGGCAGACCAGCCCGCCACCGAACCTATGCAACCCCGCAGCACCGGAGCGACGCCGTGAACCGATCCCCTCGCAAGACCCTCCTCGCGGCCGTCGCCGCCCTGGCCGCGCTGGCGGCCTGCTCGAAGGAGCCGGCGCCGCCGCAGCCGCCGCAGGCTTCGCCGGTGGAACCGGCCTCGCTGAAGCTCGCGAAGGAGCAGGCGGGCGCCGCGGACACGACCCCGGCCGCCGCCACGAGCGCGCGCACGCCCTGGGTCCGGGTCCGCGCGGCGGAGGGCGTCTCGCTGCTGGAGGCGCCGGCCACGGTGCTGCCGGCGCCGGAAGGCGTCGCCGCGGTGACGCCGCCGTTCCGCGCGCGCATCACGAAGATCTCGGTCCGCGCGGGCGAGAAGGTCGCCAAGGGCCAGGTCATCGCCGAGGTGGTGATGCCGGAGGTGGTCCAGGCGGCGGGCGCCTACGCGGCGGCGACGACGCGGCTCGAGGCCTACCAGCGCCGGAAGGACCAGCTCGACGGCCTGAAGAAGGACGGCCTGGTGAAGCTCTCCGACCTGCTCGAGGCGGAGACGAAGCTCGCCGAGGCGCGCGCGGACCAGCAGAGCGCGCTCGCGACGCTCCGCGCGGCGGACCTCGCGGCGGGCGACGCACGGCGCATCCTGGACGGCTCGGGGCAGGTGGGCCTGCGCTCGCCGATCTCGGGGATGGTGCACGAGGTGAAGGCCTCGATCGGCGAGACGCGCGAGGCGGCGGGCGAGCCGATCGCGCGCGTCGCCGCGGACGGCGAGACGCGGGTGGAGGCGCGGCTCGCGTACGCGCCGCCGCCGACGGCGAAGTTCGAGCTCATCCTGCCGGACGGCACCCGCCATCCGGTGGACCTGCTGGGCCGGGCGCCGGTGGTGGATCCGCGCGACGGCACCACCGCCGCCTGGTTCGCGGGCCACAACGGCGGCGCGCGCTTGCCGGCGGGCCTCTCGGCGCGCCTGGCGGTGAAGATGGGCGAGGCGGCGGCGGCGGTGCCGGCCCGCTCGGTGGCGCTCGACGGCAAGCAGGCCTACGTGGTCCGCAACGTCGCGGGGAAGCCGCAGCGGCTGCCGGTGCAGGTGCTCGCCACCTCCGGCGCGGACGCGCTGGTGAAGGGCGTCGAGCCGGGCACCGAGGTCGCGGCGGACGCGGCGCTGGCCGCGGCGGAGGAGCAGCCGTGATCGGACGCCTGGTCGCGTGGTGCGTGGACCACCGCAAGCTGGTGGTCGCGCTCACGGTCGCGCTCGCCGTCCTCGGCGCCATCTTCAGCGCGCGCCTCAAGTTCGACGCGATGCCGGACATCACCACCAACCAGGTGCTGGTGCTGACGCGCGCGCCGGGCCTGACGCCGGAGGAGGTGGAGCGGCTCGTCACCCGGCCCATCGAGGCGGCGCTGGGCGGCGTGCCGGGCATGGTGGAGCAGCGCAGCCTCTCGCGCTACGGCATCTCCTCGGTCACCGCGGTCTTCGACGACGGGGCGGACACCTACCGCGCCCGCCAGGTGGTGAAGGAGCGGCTCGACACGGTCGAGCTGCCGGGCGGCGTCTCGGCGCCGGAGCTGGGCCCGGTGACGGGCGGCCTGGGCGAGATCTTCCACTTCACCATCTCCTCCAACCGCCGCACGCCGGCGGAGCTGCTGGAGATGGCGACGCTCCGCGTCTCGCCGCTGCTCCGCAGCGTGCCGGGCGTGGTCGAGGTGAACACCTGGGGCGGCGAGCAGCGCACGCTCGAGGTCCGGGCGGATCCGGTGCGGATGGCGCAGCGCGGGCTCACGCTCGCCGACCTGCGCGCCGCGCTGGAGCAGGCGACGGGCACCGCCGCTGGCGCGAGCGTGCCGGCGGGCTCGGCGCAGTCGCTGCTCCGCGCGGTGGCGCTCCCGAAGGACCCGACCGACCTCGCCCACGCGCTCATCCACCCCGAGGACAGCCAGCTCCCGCCGGTGCGGCTCGCCGAGGTGGCGGACATCCGCGTGGGCGCGATGCCGCGCATCGGCGCCGCCACCAAGAACGGCCACGGCGAGACGGTCTACCTGATGGCGCAGATGCTCCGGGGCGACAACGCGCTCGAGGTGATGGACCGCGTCCACGGCGCGATGACGAAGGTCCGCGCGGCGCTCCCGGACGACGTGACGGTGGACATCGTCTACGACCGGTCGAAGCTGGTCGAGGGCACGCTCCACACGGTCTTCAAGAACCTGCTGGAGGGCGGCCTGCTGGTGGTGGCGGTGCTGTTCCTCATGCTGGGCTCGTTCCGCGCGGGCCTGCTGGTGGCCTCGGCCATCCCGCTCTCCATGCTGGGCGCGACCGGCGCGATGGTGCTGCTGGGCATCCCGGGCAACCTGATGAGCCTGGGCGCCATCGACTTCGGCCTGGTGGTGGATGGCGCGGTGGTGATGGTGGAGGCCATCTTCCACGGGGTGGCCGCGGCGAGCTTCGCGTCGGCGGACCGGCGCGGCGCGCGCGAGAAGATGGCGGCGCACGTGCGCGAGGTGACGCGCTCGATGGCGACGCCGGTCTTCTTCTCGGTGCTCATCATCCTGCTCGTCTACGTGCCGGTGCTGTCGCTCACCGGCGTGGACGGGAAGATGTTCCGGCCGATGGCGCTGACGGTGGTCTTCGCGCTCCTCACCTCCCTCGTCCTCTCGGTCACCTTCATCCCGGCCGCGGCGGCGCTCCTGCTCCGCCCGAAGGACATCCCGGCCCGCCCGCCGCCGCTGGTGCGCCTCCTCGACCGGCTCTACCTGCCGTTCCTGGAGCGGACGCTGGCGCGCCCGAAGGCGGTCGCGGCCGGCGCGGTGACGCTGCTCACGCTGGGCGTGGCGCTGTTCATGACGGCGGGCTCGGAGTTCGTGCCGCAGCTCGACGAGGGCGACCTCGTCATTCAGACCACCCGCGCGGCGGACATCTCGCTCGAGTCGGCGGTGCGCGAGGCGGGGCGGATGGAGGCGGCGGTGCTGTCGCAGGTGCCGGAGGCGACGCGCATCGTGTCGCGCGTGGGCAGCCCGGCGGTCGCGACCGACATCATGGGCCTCGAGCAGGCGGACGTGTTCGTGACGCTGAAGCCGCGTGCCGAGTGGCGCAAGGGCCTCACCCGCGACGAGCTCATCCGCGAGGTGGGGCTGGCCATCGGGCGCGAGGCGCCGGGCGGCGACCCGGCCTTCACGCAGCCCATCCAGATGCGCTTCAACGAGCTGTTGGGCGGCTCGGTGGCCGACGTCACCATCTCCGTCTACGGCGAGGACCTGGCGGCGCTGCGCGGGCTGGCCGAGCAGGTGACCGGGGTGGTGGAGCAGGTGAAGGGCGCCGAGGACGTGCGCATCTACGCGCCGCCGGCGGTGTCGCTGCTCGAGGTCCGGCCGCGGCCGCTCGACGTCTCGGCGGCGGGCTTCACGGTGCGCGACGTGCTCGACGCGGTGACGGCGGTCCGCACCGGCGTCGAGGTGGGGGCCACCTACGACGGCCCGCTCCGCATCCCCATCGTGCTGCGCCTGGGCGACGGGGCGAGCGCGTTCACGCTCCCATCGCTGGGCCTGCCGGCGCCGGGCGGCGCGCTGGTGCCGCTCTCGCGCGTCGCCGACGTGTCGAGCGAGGTGGCGCCGAGCCTGGTGTCGCGCCAGGACGCCGAGCGCCGCCTGGTGGTCGGCTTCAACGTGCGCAGCTCCGACCTGGGCGGCGTGGTGGGCGCGGCGGAGCGCGCGGTGGCGGCGCAGGTGCGAACGCCAGCCGGCTACCGGATCGAGTGGGGCGGCTCCTTCGAGACGCTGAACGAGGCGAAGCGCCGCCTGGCGGTGGTCATCCCGGTGGTGCTGGTGCTCATCGTGGGCGTGCTGCTCGCCGCCTTCCGGAAGCTGAAGCCGGCGCTGGTCATCTTCATGAACGTCCCGTTCGCCTCGGTGGGCGGGATGATCGCGCTCTGGGCCCGCGGCATGCCGGTGTCCATCTCGGCGGCGGTCGGCTTCATCGCGCTCTCCGGCGTGGCGGTGCTGAACGGCGTCGTGCTCATGAACCGCCTGGTGGCGCTGGAGGCGGAGGGGCTCTCGCCCGCGGAGGCGGCCGCCACCGCGGCCCGCGAGCGGGCCCGGCCGGTGCTGATGACGGCGCTGGTGGCCGCCCTCGGCTTCATCCCCATGGCCATCGCCACCGGGGTGGGCGCCGAGGTGCAGCGGCCGCTCGCCACGGTGGTCGCGTTCGGCCTGGTGACCTCCACCATCCTCACCTTGCTCGTGCTCCCGGCGCTCTATCCTTGGCTCTCGCGCCGGGCCGAGGGATCATCGGCGCCGGAGCCCGTGCATGAAGCTCTTGCTGGTCGAGGATGAGGACCGGGTCGCGCGCGTGCTGGCGCGCGGCCTGGCCGAGGAAGGCCACCAGGTGGACGTCTGCGGCACGGGCCTCGCGGCCCGGGAGCAGGCGACCACCATCGCCTACGACGTGGTGCTGCTCGACTGGTCGCTGCCCGACCTCGACGGCATCTCGGTGCTGCGCGAGTGGCGCTCGCGGGGCCTGCGGACGCCGGTGCTGCTGCTCACCGCCCGCGGCTCGACCGGCGAGAAGGTCACCGGCCTGCGCGCCGGCGCCGACGACTACCTCGTGAAGCCGTTCGACTTCGACGAGCTCATCGCGCGCATCGAGGCGCTGCACCGCCGCGGCGGCGCGAGCGACGTGTCCGCGCTCGGCCCGGTGACGCTCGACGCCCGGCGCCGCGCGCTCATCGCGGGCGCGAAGTCCGAGACGCTCACCGCCCGCGAGTACGGCCTCATCGCCGAGCTGGCCCGCCATGCGGGCGAGGTGCTCTCGCGGAGCCGCCTCATCGAGACGGTGTGGGGCCAGGAGTTCGAGGGGAACTCGAACGTGGTGGACGTGTACGTCGGGTACCTCCGCACCAAGCTCGACCGGCTCGGCGCCGCGGGCGTCCGCATCGAGTCGGTGCGCGGGGTGGGGTACCGGCTGTCGGTGCCGCCGGGGGCCGGCGCGTGAAGCTGGCGGCGCGGCTCTGGCTGCTCGGGGCGGTGGTGCCGGCGCTGGGCATGGTCGCCGCGGCGCTCGTGGCGGCCGAGCTCTTCCGCGCCAGCCTGGAGCGCGCGCTCGACGACGCGCTCATGGGCCAGGCCGCGGCGGAGGCGGTGTCGCTGTTCGACGCGCCGGGCGGGAAGCCGCATCTGCACATGGCGACCTCGCCGCTGCGCGGGGCGCTCACCCGCTTCGCGCCGGCGGCCGCGCTCTACGACGCGACCGGTACGCGCATCCTGGTGTTCCCGGAGGACGCGCCGCCGGACCTGGTGGACGAGCGGCTGTCGCCGCAGGGGCTCGGGCCGGAGCCCCGGCTCGCCACGCGGCGCCGCGCGGGGCACGGCGGGCAGGACCGCGTGCTCACGGTGGGGGTCACGAGCCAGGACGGCGCGCCGTGGGCGCTCGAGCTCTCCGCCTCGCTCGCGGGCGTGCACGAGACGGTGCGCACGTTCCGGCGCGCCGGGTTCGCGATGGCGCTCCTGCTCGGCGCGGCGCTGTTCCTCCTCCAGACGTTCCACGCGCGCCGGCTGGCCCGGCGGGTGAACGCGCTCACCGGCCACATGGCGGCGCTCCGCGAGGGGAACCTCGAGGCGGTCGCGCCGGCGGCGCACGGCGACGACGAGATCGCCGCGCTGGGCCGGGTGGTGGCGGACGCGACGGAGAAGCTCCGCCGCGCCCGCGAGGCGCAGGACCGGCTGGTCGCGGACGCGGCCCACGAGCTGCGGACGCCGCTCACGCTCATGCGCACCTCCATCGACCTCGCGCTGCGCCGCCGCCGCGAGGCGCCGGAGCTGGTGGAGGCGCTCGACGAGACCCGGCGCGAGGTGGACCGGCTGGCCCGGCTCGCGACGCGCCTGCTCGACCTCGCCACCGCCGGGCGCGGCGCCTGGGACCGGACCACCGGCGATCTGGTGCAGGCGGCGCACGAGGCCGCCGAGGCGGCCCGGGCCGCGGCCGAGGCGAAGGGGATCCTGGTGCAGGTGGAGGGGCCGGAGGCGCTGCCCGCCGCGTTCGACGCGGCCGGCCTTCGCCAGGCGCTCGACAACCTGCTCTCGAACGCCATCCGCCACGGCCCGCGCGGCCGGCCGGTGATCATCCGGCTCTCGCGCGCCGGCGAGGTGGCCCGCATCGCGGTGCGCGATGAGGGGCCGGGGATCGCGCCGGGCGATCGGGAGCGGGTGTTCCAGGCGTTCGAGCGCGGCAACGGCGAGGCGGCCGGGCCGGACGGCGCGGGGCTCGGGCTCGCCATCGTGGCGGAGATCGCCCGCGGGCACGGCGGGCGGGCCTACGTGGCGGACGCGGGGGCGGGGGCCGAGGTGGTGATGGAGGTGCCCCTCGACTCCGGGTCCCTCGACTCCGGGGCTGCTTCGCAGCCCCTACGCTCGGGGTGAGCGAGCGCCAGGCGGGCGCGACGCGAACCGGCTCCCGGGCCTCACGCGCCGCGCGCGCGCGGCGCGGGAGAGCACCTCCTCCACGAACGGCTCGGCCGGATCCGGCGAGAGCACGAACGTGTCGCGGTCGGTGGTCACGCGCACCAGGCCGTCGCCCCGCGTCGCGTACATCCGGAACTTCCCCAGCGAGCGCGAGCGGAACCGGCCGTAGTGGCCGAACGCGCCGCTCGTGCCGAGCAGCCGGATGGCGCCGGCGAGCGCACCCGGCGCCAGCAGCTCCACCTCGCGCACCTCGCGGAGCGGGATCTCGATGGGCAGGAGCGGCCGCTCCACGCGGATCAGCGCGGCCTCGATCTCGAAGCCGCTCGGCGCGAGCGCCCAGACGGCCACCGCCGTGGCGACGATGAACACCGGGAGCGCCGCGAAGAGCAGCGCCGGCAGCCCGACGTCGGGCGTCTCCGGCCGCCGGGCCGCGAACGCGGTGACCGCCGCGCCGGCGGCGCTGAGGACGACGAACAGCGCCGTGCTCACCTTGAGCGAACGCTCCCAGCGCGCGGCGTAGAGGGCCATCGCCCGCGATTGTACGCCGGGTCATGCCCCGGCGCGTACCAGGCGGCTACCGCTCCACGCCCCGCGGGAACGTCTCGGCGGCGATCCGCTCGAGGCCCCCCATGTACGGGCGGAGCGGCTCGGGGATGACCACGGTCCCGTCCGCCTCCTGGCACTGCTCCAGGATCGCCACGATGGTGCGCCCCACCGCCACGCCCGAGCCGTTCAGCGTGTGCGCGAGGCGCGGCTTGCCGTTCTCGCCGCGGTAGCGCACGCGGATGCGGCGGGCCTGGAAGTCCTCGCAGTTCGAGACCGAGCTGATCTCGCGGTAGGCGTCCTGGCCCGGGCACCACACCTCGATGTCGTAGGTCTTGGCCGAGGAGAAGCCCATGTCGCCGGCGCAGAGCAGCGAGACGCGGTGGTGCAGGCCGAGCCGGCGCAGCACCTCGCAGGCGTCGTCGAGCATCTTCTCGTGCTCGGCGTAGCTGTCCTCCGCCTTCGAGAGCTTCACCAGCTCCACCTTGTGGAACTGGTGCTGGCGCATGATCCCGCGGGTGTCGCGGCCGGCCGAGCCGGCCTCGGCGCGGAAGCACGGGCTGAACGCGCAGTACGACACCGGCATCGCGCTCGCCTCGAGGATCTCGTCCCGGTGCATGTTGGTGACCGGGACCTCCGCCGTGGGGATGAGGTACATCGGCGGCTCGTTCGTCGTCTTGAACAGGTCCTCCTCGAACTTCGGGAGCTGCCCGGTGCCGGTCATGGTCTCGCCGGTCACGAGGTAGGGCGGGAGGATCTCGGTGTAGCCGCGCGAGGTGTGGACGTCGATGAAGAAGGAGACGATGGCGCGCTCCAGCCGCGCCGCCGCGCCCTTCAGGATGGTGAAGCGCGAGCCGGACAGCTTCGCCGCCTGCTGCCACTCGAGGACGCCCAGCGCCTCGCCCACCTCCCAGTGCGGCCTCGGCGTGAACCCGTAGGCCTTCTTCTCGCCCCAGGTCTTCACCACCACGTTGTCGTGCTCGTCCTTGCCGTCCGGCACCGAGTCGTGCGGCGGGTTCGGGACCAGCATGAGCAGGCGCGACAGCTCCGCCTCGACCTCGCCGAGCGCGGCCTCGGTCTTCTTCACCTCGTCGCCGAGCGCGCGCAGCGAGGCGCGCGCGCCCTCCACCGCGCCCTTGTCGGTACGGGCCAGTTCGCGAATGTTCGCGTTCGCGTCCGCCTGTTCCTTCTTCTGCTTCTCGAGGAGTACGTTCAGCTCACGGCGGCGGGCGGCGAGCGGCTTCACCGGCGCGAGCGCCTGCACCGCGCCCTCGCCCCGGCGGGCGAGGCGGCGCTCGAAGCTCTCGAAGTCGGCGGCGACGGCCTTGAGGTCCAGCATGCGGGAACCCCTTCGAATCGGTTGGAATCCGAGCCGCAGGATTAGTCTTTAACCTCTGGACGGGCAAGGGGTCTTGGCAGGCGTGACCCCGGGGATTCGCATGGCGGACGACGTCGAGAGAGGGCGGCCGACGCTCCGGGTGGTGCCCGGCGGTGCGCGCTCCGCCCCCCGGCGGCCCCCGGCCCCGCGGCGACCCCGGGCGCGCCCGCCGCGATCTCCGACGAGGTGGCGGTCGCGGCGTTCCTGGCCGGCGACGACCGGGCGTTCGGCGAGGTCGTCCGCCACCACGAGCGGCTGGTGCTCGCGCTGGTGCGCCGGTACGCGCGGACCCCGGAGGACGCGCGCGACCTGGCGCAGCGCACCTTCCTTCGCGCCTTCGAGGCGGCGCGCCGCACCCTGGCGCGCGGGGGCGCCGGGGCGGTGCCGTTCCGCCGCTGGCTCGTCCGCGTGGCCGTCAACCTCGGCAAGAACCACCTGCGCGACGAGACGCGCTGGACCCGCGCGCCGCTCGAGGCGCTCGACCGCGACGCGGCCACCCCGGCGGCCGCGCACGAGGCCGCGGTCCGCGCCGAGCGCGAGGCGCGGGTGCGCCGGGCCGTGCTGGGCCTGCCGCGCCGGCAGCGCGAGGTGCTCACGCTGCGCATCGACGCCGAGCTGCCGTTCTCGGAGATCGCCGCCGCGCTCGGCACCACCGAGAACTCCGCCAAGGTGAGCTTCCACCACGCGGTGCGCCGGCTCCAGGCGCTCGCCGGGGAGGAGGAGTCGCCGTGACCGCCTGCCGGGATCAGGCCCTCGCCGTCTCGCTGCACGCCGCGGGCGCGCTGGAGGGCGCCGAGGCGGCCGCGCTGGAGCGGCACCTCGCCGCCTGCGCCGCCTGCCGGGCCGAGGCCGCGCGCGCGGCGGCGCTCCTCTCCGCGGCCCGCCTGCCGCCGCCCGGCGAGGCGGAGCTGCGGGCGCTCGACGGCCTCGCCGAGGCCACGTCGGCGGCCCTCGCGGCGCGCCGCCCGGCCGCGCGGACGCTGCGCGCGCTCGGCACCGGCCGGCGCCTGGCGCTGGGGCTCCTGGCGGTGGCCGCGGCGGCGGCGCTCGTGATCGTGCCCCTCGCCGTCCGGCAGCGGCTGCCCGGCCGCGCGGCCGCGCCGGCGGAGGTGGCCGAGGCGGAGCGCTGGCAGGAGCCGGACCTCGACACGCTCTGGCAGGACACCGAGGTGCTCTCGCTGGAGGAGACATCCTCGGGCGGGCAGGACTCCACGGCGCTCGCCGCGTACGACGGTGGGTGAAGGGCGGTCCTTCACCACCGGGAAACCCACGAAGAAGGAGGAAGGCGATGAGGAAGCTCCTCGCAGTGCTGGTGGTGTTGCCGCTCGCGGCCCTGGCCCAGGGTCGCGGGCCGGGCCCGGGGCCCGGCGGCGGTCAGGGCGCGCAGGCCGGGGCGCAGGCGCCCGGGCCGCGCGGTGATCCGGAGCGGATGGAGCGGCGCATGCGGCTCACCCGGACGCTCGGCCTCGCCGAGGCGCTCGATCTCGAGCCGGAGCAGGCGCTGAAGCTGGGCCAGCAGGTGGGGAAGTTCGACGACAGGCGGCTCGCGCTGCACAAGCAGCTGCACGACGCGCATCAGGTGCTGCGCCGCGCCGCGCAGGGCGAGAAGGTGTCGGCGGGCGAGGTGGACCAGGCCATCAAGACGGCGCTCGACGCCCGCGCGCAGATGCAGGCGATCGACCGCGACGTGGTCGCCACCGTCACGAAGGACCTCTCCCCCGAGAAGCGCGCCCGCGCGGTCCTGTTCCTGGAGCGCTTCCAGGGCCGGTTCGGGCCGGGGATGGGCCCCGGCATGATGAAGTTCCGCCGCGGCGGTCCCGGCCCGGGCAAGGGCATGGGCATGGGCATGGGGCCCGGCATGGGCATGATGCACGGCCCCGGCCCGGGCTGCCTCGGCCTGGCGGACGACGACGACGAGGAGTGAAGTCCGGGGTGCGCGGGTGTGCCGCGCCACCGCGTCCGGGTGACCCCGGGCCTTCGCGGCCCGGGGTTGTTACACTCGGCCGTCATGGCCCCGCCCGCCGCACCCGAGCCGCTCGCCGTCGTCACCGGCGCCTCCGCCGGCATCGGGCTGGCCCTGGCGCGGGAGCTGTCGCGCCGGGGCCGGCCGGTCCTGGCGGTGGCCCGCCGCGAGGACCGCCTCCGCTCGCTCGCGGCGGAGGCGCACGCCGCCGGCCGCGCCGAGATCCACCCGCTCGCGCTCGACGTCTCCGCCCCGGGCGCGCCGGAGCGGCTGGTCGAGGCGGCGCGGCGGCTGGGCGGCGCCGGGCTGCTCGTCAACAACGCCGGCCTCGGCCAGTACGGCCGCTTCGAGCGCGCCAACCCGGCGCGGCTCGCGGCCATGCTGCGCGTCAACTGCGAGGCGCTGGTGCTCATCGCGCACGCGTTCCTGCCCGAGCTGCGGGCGGCGGGCGGCGGCGCGATCCTGAACGTCGCCTCGGCCGCCGCGTTCCAGCCGACCCCGTACATGGCGGTGTACGGCGCCACCAAGGCGTTCGTGCTCTCGTTCACCGAGGGGCTGGCGGAGGAGCTGCGCGGCAGCGGCGTGTGGGCGGGCGCGTTCTGCCCGGGGCCGGTGGACACCGAGTTCGGCCAGGTGGCCGGCACGGGCGGCCGGTTCGGCACGCCGCCGGGCATGCTCACCGCGGAGGCGGCCGCGCTCGAGGCGATCGAGCAGCTCCGCGACCGCGAGGTGGTGTGGGTGCCGCACCCGATCTACAAGCTCACCGCGGCCGCGTCGCGCCTGGTCCCCCGGGCGGTCCTGCGCCGCGTCTCGGGCCGGGTCCACCGGCCGACGGAGGATGCATGAGCCGCAGGCGAGGGAAGGGCGAGGACGCCACGCCGGGGATCGCGCCGGTGTACGAGGGGCCGGAGGTGCTCTCGGCGCTGCTCGAGCGGGCCGGCTCGAAGAACCGCGCCGAGGACGTGGTGGCGATGTTCACGCAGGCGCAGGCGGCGGGCGAGCCGCGCTCGGCGGTCATCCCCGGCATCTTCCAGGACGAGCCGCGCTTCGAGTCGCCGGAGGCGGCGCGGCGGCTCTACTCGAACCTGTTCGGCCTGTGGGCCCGCCTCGCCGCGGGCCTCGGCGCGCTCGACGACGCGCCGGAGGTGGTGCCGGAGCCGGCCGCGCCGCCCGAGCTGCCGGAGCGCGGCGCCGGCGAGGGCGAGGTGCTCGAGCCGGAGCTGGTCGAGGCGGTGTGGAAGAACCTGGCCGCCGCCGCGCCGCGCGAGCTGCAGCGCCGCCGCGACCGCTTCCAGAACGTCCAGCCGGACCTCGCCGCCTGGCTCGACGCCGCGCCCCTCCCCGACGCCGCCGCGGTGGCCGCGCAGGACCTCGCGTTCGAGGCCTGGGCCATGTTCGACCAGGCGTTCGGCGAGCGGCTCGGCGCGGTCGAGTACCACCAGCTCCGCGCCGTCGAGAAGGAGCCGCCGCCGCTCGAGAGCGTGCAGCCCGCGCTCGCCGCGTACGTCGCCGAGCAGCTCGACGTGCTCGCCGACGACGACCCGAACGTCACCGAGGAGGTCCGCGCGCAGATCGAGCGCGCCGTGACCGCCGCGGTGGCGGGGCTGACCGAGTCGGTGCGGGAACCGTCGTAGCCTCGTTCTCCGCTCGTGGTTCGACAGGCTCACCACGAGCGGATGGAAGGGCTCACCACGACCCTTCGACTCCGGCCGCACCTGCGGTGCGGCCTACGCTCAGGGTGAGCGAGCTTTGGTCGCTCATTCCGCCGGATGCAGGCCGCTCACCCTGAGCGTAGGCGGGCCACGGCCCGCCGGAGTCGAAGGGTCATTCCGAGCGTAGCGCGGCGGCAAGGCCGCGCGGAGTCGAGGGAGCCTGCGCCGCGGCTCCGAACCCCGCTCATCCTGAGCCTGTCGAAGGATGAGCGGAGGCCGCTACGCCGGCAGCCCGTCCACGAACGCGGTCAGCGCGGCGTCGAACGCCGCGGGGTTCTCGACGTTCGCGAGGTGCCCCGCGTCCGGGATGGTGACGAGCTTCGCGCCCTTCACGCCGTCGGCGATCTTCCTCGCCTCGGCGGGCGGGGTCATGCCGTCCTCCGCGCCGACCACGACCAGCGCCGGGCAGGCGATGGTCGCGAGCGTGGGGATCGAGTCCTGGCGCTTCGCCATCCCGCGCTGCGCGGCGGCGACGCCCGCGGGCGTGCCGTCGAGGATGAGGTGCCGGACCTCCTTCACCACCGCCGCGTCCGCGCCCGGCCGCAGCAGCTTCGGCACCATCTCGTCCGCCACCCAGCCCAGCCCCTTCTCCAGGGCGGTGCGCGCGAACTTCTCGCGGTTCGCCTTGCCGACTTCGTCGTCCGCGCCGGCCTTGGTGTCGCAGAGCGCGATCCCGCGGAACAGGCCGGGCGCCTGGCGGTACAGCTCGAACGCGAGGTAGCCGCCCATCGACAGCCCCGCCACCGCCGCGCGCCCGACGCGCAGGTGCGCGAGCAGCGCCCGCACGTCGCCGGCGAGCAGGTCGAGCGTGGACGCCTCGGGCGGCGTGCCGCTCTTGCCGAGGCCGCGGTAGTCGAGCGCGATCACCCGGTGCTTGCGCTCGAGCGCGGCGATCTGCCGCGTCCACATCCCGGAGTGGAGCGGGAAGGCGTGGAGGAGGACGACGGCGCTCGAGCCGCTTCCGGCGTCGCGCCAGTGGATCTCGGTTCCGTTCAGGTTGGCGACGGGCATTCCCGAAGCATTAGCACTCCGCTGCGCGCCCGTCCGCTTCCCGCCCGCGGCCGCCCCGGCCGGCGCCGCCGGCGCGCCGCCGCGGCCACGCGGGCAGGGCGCCCCGGCCGGATCCGCGTTACACCTATCCACTCGGACCCGCCCAGGCGGCGGAGCAAGGGATCGGATGAGCGAGTACGGACAGGGGGCCCCGGCCGGCCCGCGCGAGGGGATCGGCTACTTCGCGCGCTTCGGCGTGACCGAGCGGATGATCGCCGAGACGCTCTCGGCGGCGCTCTCGCGCGGCGGCGACCACGCCGACGTCTTCTTCCAGCACCGGGTGTCCTCGGACCTCGGCGTCGAGGACGGGGCGGTGAACCGCGCCTACGCCAGCGTCGAGCTGGGCGTGGGCGTACGCGTGGTGAAGGGCGACCAGACCGGCTACGGCTACACCGAGGACCTCTCGCTGCCGGCGCTGGTCGAGTGCGCCCGCACCGCCGCGGCCATCGCCGACGGCCCCTCGCGCCCCGGCCCGCAGCGCCTGCACGTCCAGGGCGGCCTGCCCGACCGCTACCCGCTCGTCCGCCCGTGGAGCGAGGTGCGGCCCGAGGAGAAGCTGCCGCTCGTCGCCGGCCTCAACGAGCGCGCCTTCGCGGCCGACCCGCGGGTCAAGAAGGTGAACGTGTTCCTCCGCGACGAGGACGGCGCGGTGCTGCTCGCCGACTCGTCGGGCCGGGTGGTCGAGGACCGCCAGCCCATGACGCTGCTCTACCTCTCGGTGCTCGCCGAGGAGAACGGGCGGCGCGAGCAGAGCGGCTACAACGTGGCCGGCCGCGCCGGCTTCGAGTTCTACACGCCCGAGCGGCTCGACCGCGTGGTGCGCGAGGCGGTGGACCGCACCTCGGTGCTGTTCGAGGCGGGCGCGCCGCCGGCAGGCGAGATGCCGGTCGTGCTCGCGGCCGGCTCCTCCGGCATCCTGCTCCACGAGGCCATCGGCCACGGCATGGAGGCGGACTTCAACCGCAAGGGCGTGTCCATCTACGCCGACAAGATCGGCAAGCCCATCGCGAAGCCGTTCGTGAACATCGTGGACGACGCCGCCAACCCGGGCGCGCGCGGCGCCATCAACGTGGACGACGAGGGGAACGCGGCCGGCACCACACACCTGGTGGAGAACGGCGTCCTCGCCACCTACCTCCACGACTCGATCTCGGCGCGCCACTACGGCGTCGCCCCCACCGGCAACGGCCGCCGCGAGAGCTACCGCTACCCGCCGCTCCCGCGCATGCGCTCCACGTACATGCTCCCCGGCCCGCACCGGACCGAGGAGATCATCCAGTCGGTGAAGAAGGGCATCTACTGCGTGAACTTCTCCAACGGCCAGGTCAACATCGGCGCCGGCGACTTCACCTTCTACGTGAAGAACGGCTGGCTCATCGAGGACGGGAAGCTCACCCGCCCGGTGAAGGACGTGAACATCATCGGCAACGGCCCGAAGGCGCTCGAGCAGGTGGACATGGTCTCCGACGACCTCGCCATCGACGAGGGCGGCTGGACCTGCGGCAAGGACGGGCAGAGCGTGCCGGTGTCGCAGGGCCTGCCCACGGTGCGCGTCGCCTCGATGACGGTCGGCGGGAGGGGCTCGTGAAGGACCTGCTCGAGATCGCGCGCGAGGCCGCCGCGCTGGCGCGGCAGCGGGGCGCGGACGAGGCCGCGGTGGGCGCGTACCGCGCGCGGCACGTCGAGGTGGCGTGGCGCGACGGCCGGCTCGAGAAGGTGAGCGAGGCCACGACCCGCGGGCTCGGCCTCGACCTCTACGTGGACGGCCGCTACGTCTCGGTGGGCACGAGCGACCTGCGCCCCGAGGCGCTGGAGCGGTTCGTGTCCGACTCGGTGGTGCTCGCGCGCACGCTCGCGCCCGACCCGTACCGCCGGCTCCCGGATCCCGAGCTGTACCAGGGCCAGGCGGCCATCGACCTCGAGCTCGAGGACCCGCACCACGGCGCGCTCGACGCGGCGGAGCGGCGCCGCCAGGCCGAGGCCATCGAGGTGGCCGCCCGCGCGGTCCCCGGCGCGCACGCGATCCTGTCGGTGTCCACCAGCGTCTCCGACTCGCTCAGCGAGAGCGCGCTCGTCCACACCAACGGCTTCGAGGGCCGGCGGCGCGGCACCGACTTCTGGATCGGCGCCGAGGTCACGGTGAAGGACCCCGACGGCCGGCGCCCCGAGGAGTACGCGTCGTCGGGCGCCCGCCACCGCGCCGACGTGGAGTCGCCCGAGGTCATCGGCCGGCGGGCGGGCGAGCGGGCGGTCGCCCGCATCGGCACGCGCAAGGGCGAGTCGGCGGTGACCGCGCTCGCGGTGGACAACCGCGCCTCCGGCCGGCTGGTGGGCTCGCTGTTCGGGCCGCTCTCGGCCTCCTCCATCCAGCAGAAGCGCTCGTACCTCGAGGGCAAGGTCGGCGCCGAGGTCGGCAGCCCGCTCCTGGACGTGCGCGACGAGCCGCACGTCCGCCGCGGCCTCGGCTCGCGCCTGTACGACGGCGAGGGGCTCGCGGCGCGGCCGTTCCCGGTGTTCGAGCGCGGCGTGCTCCGCAGCCTCTACGTGGACACCTACTACGGCCGGAAGCTCGGCCTGCCGCCCACCACCGGCCGCTCCTCGAACCTCGCCTGGAAGCTCGGCGAGCGCTCGCAGGCGGCCCTGCTCGCCGAGATGGGCGAGGGCGTCCTCGTCACGGGGTTCCTGGGTGGCAACTCGAACGGGACCACGGGCGACTTCTCGCTCGGGGTGCGCGGCTTCCGGGTGCGCGCCGGTGCGCTGGCGGAGCCGGTGGGGGAGATGAACGTCTCCGGCAACCACCTCGAGCTCTGGAAGCGGCTGGTGGCGGTGGGCGACGACCCGTACCGCTACTCCGCCATGCGGACCCCGACGCTGGTGTTCGAGGGCGTCCAGCTCGCCGGCACCTGAGCGCGGCGTGCGGGTCGACCCGCCCCGCCGGCCGTCCCCGGGCCCAGGGACCCCCGCCATGCCGAGGGTGCGAATTTGCAGGCCGAGCGGGGCATGGATATTCCTGTAGTCGTGGCGCGCGTGCTCATCGTCGACGACGAGTCGGACATCCGCCAGGCGGTCGCCGAGGTGCTCGCCGAGGAGGGCCACCAGGTGGTCGCGGCGGGCGACGGCGAGGAGGCGCTCGCCCAGATCCGGGCGTTCCACCCGCAGCTGGTCCTGCTCGACCTCATGATGCCGGTGATGAACGGCTGGGAGTTCCGGGCCGCGCAGAAGGGCGATCCGGACATCAGCGCGATCCCGGTGGTCATCCTCTCGGCCATGGGCCGCGAGGGCGCCATCGACGCCGACGGCTACATCCAGAAGCCGTTCGACCTCGAGATGCTGCTGTCGGCCGTCCGCCGGCACGCCCAGTCGGCGTCGCCGCCGGCGGCGCAGAACGCGTAGCCCTCGCCTACCTCCGCCACGCCACCGCGACGCCCGGCAGGCGCCCGCCCGCGCGCAGCGCCTCGATCCCCCTCCGCCCCGCGTCCACCGCCTGCGCCACGCGGTCGGTCGCGTCCGCGTCCGCCTCCAGCGTCTCGCAGGCCGAGGAGAGCACCTCGCCGAGCAGGCGCCACTCCGTGTCCAGCGCGCCGCCGTCGGGGCCCGCCTGCAGCCGCACCAGGCCGGTGGTCCGCGCCCAGGCCTCCTCCGGCGGCGTGCCGCGCGCGAGCGCCTCGCCCACGGCGCCCACGAACGCCTCCACCACGCCGTCCAGCGCGGCCGCGGGCGGACGCCGGCCGTCCCACGCCGTGGCGCGGGCCGACCGCCAGATGCGGGCCAGCTCCCCTCGCGCGGCCGCGATCGCCTCGCCGGTCCGCCGGGCGTCGAGCCTCACGGGATCCGCGCCTCCTCGAGGAGCCAGCCGAGCGCCGCCTCCGCCTCGCGCTGCAGCGCGGGGAGGTCCTCGGTGAAGAGGTGCGTCGTCCCGGGCACCACCGCGAGCCGCCGCGGCCCGCGCGACCCCTCCAGCACCGCGCGCACGTCGTCCGGCAGGCCGAACGCGTCCCGCTCCGCCTGGACCACCGCGGCCGGCTGCTCCACCGCGCGCGCGTCGGCGGCGTCGCGCACGAGGTCGAGGTCGGCCGAGCGGAGCGCGAGGCCCGCCAGCAGGAGCCCGCGCACGCGCGGGTCCGGGCCGCCCGCCAGGATCGTCATCCACGAGCCGAAGGAGAACCCGCAGCACAGGAGCGGCAGGTCCGGGTGGCGCGCGGCGAGCCAGCCGAGCGCGGCGCGCGTGTCCTCCACCTCGCCGAGGCCGCGGTCGTAGGCGCCCGCGCTCAGGCCCACGCCGCGGTAGTTGAAGCGGAGCGTGTGGCCGCCCTGCGCGCGCACCGCCCGCGCCAGCCGGTAGGTGGCGTGGTTGTGCATGGTGCCGCCGAAGCGCGGGTGCGGGTGGCACACCAGCGCGGCGAACCGCGCGCCGGGCACCTCCTCCAGCAGCGCTTCCAGCCGGCCCGCGGGCCCGGTGAGATCGACCTGTGGCAACGTCCGTCCTCGGCCCCCCGGGAGCGGGCGGCGCCGCCCGATCAGCCGAGCAGCGCCGCGAACATGCGCTTGCCGTCCTCGAGGCCGAGGATCGACTCGCTGGCGCGATCGGGGTGCGGCATGAGGCCGACCACGTTGCGCGACGGGCCGCCGGAGATGCCGGCGATGTCGCGGGCCGAGCCGTTCGGCGCGCCGCCCACGTAACGGAACACGACGCGCCCGTCGCCCTCGAGCCGGTCGAGCGTCTCCGGGTCGGCGAAGTAGTTCCCCTCGGCGTGCGCGATGGGCATGGTCAGCGACTGGCCGACCAGGCCGCGCGTCACCGGCGTCTCCTGCCCCTCGACGCGGATGGTGACGTCCTTGCAGATGTACTTCAGCGACGCGTTCCGCATGAGCACGCCGGGCAGCAGCCCGGCCTCGCACAGGATCTGGAACCCGTTGCAGATGCCGAGCACCGGGCCGCCCCGCTCCGCGAACGTGACGAGGTCGGCGATGACCGGCGAGAAGCGGGCCAGCGCGCCGCAGCGGAGGTAGTCGCCGTAGCTGAAGCCGCCCGGCACCACCACCGCGTCGAGCTTCTCGGGCAGGCGGTCCTTGTGCCAGACGTACTGGGCCTCGGCGCCCATGACGTGCTTCACCACGTGGTAGCAGTCGTGGTCGCAGTTGGAGCCGGGGAAGGTGAGGATGCCGACGCGCATGGTGCGGTGCCGTCCGAGCTAGAGCTCGATCCGGAAGTCCTCGATGACGGTGTTGGCGAGCAGCTTGCGGCACATCTCCTCGAGCCGCTTCCGCGCCTCGGCCTCGGGCAGCTTCTCGTCGAGGGCGACCTCGATGAACTTGCCCAGCCGGACGTCCGAGACCTCGCCGTAGCCCATCGCGTGCAGGGCGCGGTTCACCGCCGACCCCTGCGGGTCCAGCACCCCGCGCTTGAGCGTGACGTACACGCGCGCCTTCTTCGCCATGCGCGGGTTTATAGCAGAATCCGCCCCGTGCGCCTCACCCGGGTTTTGCTAGGGTACGGGGTCGATGGAGGGAGCTTCGGCAGCGGAGATCTCGTGGCTGGTCGCGGGGATCGCGGCGCTCCTGGCGCTGCGGGCGGTCGCCGCCGCGCTGGAGGCGGCGCTGGTGGCGGTGGGCGTGCCGCGGGCGCAGGCGCTCGCCCGGCCGCCCGACGCGGGCGTGCGCGCCCGGGCCCTCGGCGCGCTGGCCGGCGACGCGGAGGCCACCGCGTTCACGCTCCGCGCCGCCGCCACGCTCGGCACGCTGCTCGCGGGCGTGCTGGCCGGCGCCGGCGGCCCCGCGCTCGTCCCCGGGCTGCCGCCGTGGCCGGCGCGCCTGGTGGCCGCGCTGGTCGCGGGCCTGCTCTCGCTGCCGCTCTCCGCCGCGGCGCGGGGCCTCGGGGCCTCGCACGGCGAGGGGGTCGCGCTCGCGCTCTCGCTGCCGTTCCGCGGCCTGAGCGAGCTGCTCCGGCCGCTCGCCCGCGTGGTGGCCTGGGCCGCCGGGCGCCGCGCCCGCTTCTCGCTCCCGCCGCCGCCGCTCGACGAGATGGAGCGCGCTCTCGCCGAGTACGCCGGGCGCGCCGGCGCCGGCTCGGAGGGCACCCGCGAGCTCATCCACAACGTCTTCGAGTTCCGCGAGAAGGTCGCGCGCGACGTGATGGTCCCGCGCACCGACGTGGTGGCGGTGGAGATCGGCACGCCGGTGCCGGAGATCATCCGCACCCTCGCCGAGGAGGGCCACTCGCGCATGCCGGTGTACCGCGACAGCCTCGACCAGATCGCCGGCGTGCTCCACGCGCGCGACCTCGTCCCGCTGCTCGCGCACCCCGAGCTCATCGTGCTCGCGGACATCCTGCGCCCGGCGCACTTCGTCCCGTGGTCGAAGCCGGTCGAGCAGCTCCTGCGCGAGATGCAGCGCCGCCACCTGCACATGGCGTTCGTGGTGGACGAGTTCGGCGGCGTGATGGGCATCTGCACCATCGAGGACGTGCTCGAGCAGATCGTCGGCGACATCCAGGACGAGTTCGAGGAGGACGAGGGGCGCGAGGTGGAGCAGCACGCCGACGGCACGTTCACGGTGCAGGGCGGCGCGCCGGTGGCGGAGTTCAACCGCGCCGCGCAGGCCGCCGTCCCCGAGGACCAGGGCTTCGAGACCATGGCCGGCTTCGTCTCCTCGCTGGCGGGCGCGATCCCGGCGCGCGGCGACCGGTTCTTCTGGAAGGGCTGGGTGTTCACCGTGGCCGAGGCCGACCCGCGCCGCGTCGTGAAGGTGCGGGCGGCGCGGGTGAAGCGCGGCGGGTAGCGCGCCGGGGTCCCGCGGCCGGCCGGCCGGTGGGCGGGCGTGAGCCCCCCGGGCGAGTCCCGCCCCGCCCCGGCCGTGCCGGGCGGGGGGCCAGGGGTTACGGTTCCGGCGCCATGACCGACGAACGCAACGGCGTGCAGCTCGGCCAGGCGGTCCGCGATCTCGACGGCCGGCCGCTGGGTCGCGTGGACGCGCTCTACGAGTGGGGTTTCCGCGTGGTGAAGGGCTTCCCCATCCTGTTCCGGCAGGAGCAGGTGCTCCGCTACGACGAGGTGCGCGGCGAGCGCGACGGCGCGCTGGTGGTGGCCCGCAGCGAGGCGGCGCTGCTCCAGCTGGCGGAGGGGGAGATCCCGGACATCTGGCGCGTCCCCACCCCGCGCGCGTTCCCCGCCGCCGCCACGCCCTCCGAGGCGCGCGATCTGTTCGCGGAGCTGGCCGCCGGGCGCGCCGCCTCCGCCGCGCCGCCGCCGGGCGTCCCCGAGCCGCAGCCGCTGCCCGCCGAGGACGAGCGGGACTACGTGCGGAGCCGCGGCGAGTCCTTCCCGGCGGGGCCGCCCCCGCCGCCCTGATCTCGGCCCGCACCTCCGCGGCGCTCTCGGGTAATGTGCGCGGCCATGACCGAGGCCGCCCCCTCGCCGCGCCCGCAACCGGCCGGCTACCGATGGCTGGTGCTGCTCGCCTGCAGCGTGGCGATGTTCGGCAACTACTACGTCTTCGACGCGCTCTACCCGGTCACCCCGCTGCTCGAGAAGGCGTTCGGGTTCACCGGCGAGCAGGTCGGCCTGCTCGACACCGCCTACAACGTCGCGGCGCTGCTCACGCTCCTCGCCGGCGGCGTGCTCATCGACCGGCTCGGCACGGCGCGCTCGTCGGTGCTGTTCGGCGCGATCGGCGCGGCCGGCACGCTGCTCATCGCGTTCGGCCCGGTGCTCACCCCGGGCACGCCGGCGCTGGGCATGGCGGCGGGCCGCTTCGTGCTCGGCGTCGGCTCGGAGCTGTTCATCGTGGCCGCGACCACGGTGGTGGGGCGCTGGTTCAAGGGCAAGGAGATCTCCTTCGCGCTCGCGGTCCAGCTCCTCATCGCGCGCTTCGGCTCGCTCGCCGCCGACCAGTCGCCGAACTTCGCCGGCGGCCTGTTCGAGCGCGGCTGGCAGGCGCCGCTCCTGCTCGCCGGCGTGCTGGGCGTGGCCTGGTTCGTGTTCGCGGTGGTCTACGCCGGGCTCGAGGCGAACGCGGCGCGCCGCTACGGGGTGAAGGGCACGGTCTCGACCGACAAGCTGGTGCTCGGCGACCTGGTCCGGTTCGACCGCGCCTACTGGTGGGTGGTCGGCCTCTGCGTCGCGTTCTACGCGACCATCTTCCCGTTCCGCACCTTCGCGAACCTGTTCTTCATCGACTACCGCGGCCTCTCCAACGAGGCCGCCGGCAGCCTGAAGAGCGTGCTGCCGCTGCTCTCGATGATCGGCATGCCGCTGTTCGGGCTCCTCGCGGACCGGTTCGGCAAGCGCGCCCTGATGATGGCGGCGGGGTCGGCGCTGCTCGTGCCGCCGTTCCTGCTCATGCTGTGGTGGCACACCGGCGTGGTGCTGCCCGAGGTGCGCCTGCCGCTGCTCGGGACGGTGCTGGCGGCGGGCACGCCGCTCGAGCTGGTGCTCGCCATGGCGATGATGGGGCTCGCCTTCGCGCTCGTGCCGGCGGTGCTCTGGCCGGCGGTCACCTACCTCGTGCCCGGGACTCGGCTCGGCTCCGCCTACGCGCTCATGACGTTCTGCCAGCAGGTGGGCTGGGCGGCGATGAGCTGGGGCATGGGCAAGGTGAAGGACGTGGGGCACGCCAGCGCCGCCGCGCCGGGCGGCTGGGTGCCGGTGGTGCTGATGCTGGCGGTGCTCTCCAGCGCGGGCTTCGTGTTCTCGTTCCTGCTCTGGCGCTCCGAGCGCGGTGCGGGCGCGCACGGGCTGGAGGACGTCACGCCGGGTGAACACGCCTGAGCGCGTGAGCGCCGGGCCAGGACGCCCGGTCCGGGCCGGGATCACCGGCCTGGGCCGCCCGTCAAGTTGTTTGCCATCGGGATCCCGAACCCGTATGCTGCGATATCGACGCAAGATCCCGGGATCAGGGGATCTGGCGGGCGCGCGGCGGCGGGCGGCGCGTTGGCCCGAGGGCGGGTGAATGGCGGACGGGGCGAAGGTCAACGGAGTGGCGGCGGCGATCGATCCGGAGGGGCTCCTCAGGAGCGCGCTCGAGAAGATCGTCTTCTTCGAGTGCCGCGTGTCCCAGCTCGAGTCCGAGCTCGCGGCGGCGCGCACCATCGCCGAGCGGGCGCGCGCCGACGCGGCGAAGGCGCACCGGCGCGAGGTGGAGCTGGAGCAGGCCGCCTCGGCCGAGCGCGGCGCGCGCGCCGACGCGCAGGCGCAGGCGGACGACCTCGTCGATCGGGTGCGGCTGC
The DNA here is from genome assembly GCF_049201065.2 of Anaeromyxobacter sp. Red801. NCBI lineage: Bacteria > Pseudomonadati > Myxococcota > Myxococcia > Myxococcales > Anaeromyxobacteraceae > Anaeromyxobacter > Anaeromyxobacter sp. Red801. The sequence continues at coordinate 281,306 of NZ_CM181236.1, forward strand.
TGGAGGGCGAGCGGGAGCGGCTCCTGTCCGGCCTGGTGGAGCGCGCCCGCATCGGCGGCGCGCCCGGCGCGGACGGCGCCCCCGGCCCGGACGAGGGCGGGGCGGACCTCGCCGGCTTCATCGCCGAGCTGCGCGCCGAGATCGAGACGCTGCGGGCGTGGAAGGCCGCGGCCGAGGCGGGCGGCGTCCGGGTGGACGCCGGCGGCACCGTGCACGTGCCGAAGGCCCGCGAGGGCGCCGAGGCGGTGGCGCAGCTCGCCGGCCGGTTCGAGGCCGAGGGGCGGGTGGGGCTCTCCGGGCGCGACACCGACCGGATGAAGGAGCTGCTCGCCACGCGCGCCGACCGCGTGCTCTACGAGCGGTCCATGGACGACCTGCGCGCCCCCGACGCGCGCACCCGCCAGCGCGCCGTCCGCACGCTGGAGGCGCTCGGCTCGAAGGCCGCCGCGCCGCTGCTCGCCGCCGCGCTCGGGCGCGAGGAGGACGGCGAGGTGAAGGCGGCGCTGCTCGGCGCGCTGGCCCGCTTCAAGGAGCCGTTCGCGGCGCCGCTCGCGCAGCGGGCGCTCGAGGACGCGCGCCCGGCCGTGCGCGTGGCGGCGCTGGAGGCGCTGAACGCCGTCGCCGCCGGCGACGCGGAGCCGCGGCTCGCCGACGCGCTCTCGGATCCGAGCCCCATCGTCCGCCGCCGCGCGGCGCTCCTGCTCGGCTTCGCGCCGGGCGAGCGCGCCGAGGCGGCGCTCTCGGTCGCGCTCGGCGACCCCGACCGCGGCGTGGCCCGCGCGGCGGCGGCGGCGCTGTCCGGCCGGCCCACCGCGCGCGCCCAGGGCGCGCTGGCGCGCGCGCTCGAGCACCCCGACGACAGCGTCCGCCGCGCGGCCGCCTCGGCGCTGTCGCGCGTGGCCGGCGAGCGCATCTCGTCCGACGGCTCCGCGCCCGCGCGCCGGGCCGCCTCGCGCCGCATCGCCGAGCGGCTCGCCGCGATGGACGGGGCGGCGCTGCGGGACGCGGTGATCGCGGGCGCCGACGCCGTCGCGACCGCCTCCCCCGCCCGCCCCTCGACGGGCTCGGGGCGAGCGGAGGTCCAGGCTTCCGCGCCGGCCTCGATCGCCCCCGCCCGGCACGCACCCCCTTCCCCCGCCCGGCCCCCGGCGAGCTCGGGGCGAGCGGAGGTGCGGATTCCCGCTCCCACCTCCCCCGCTCGTGCCGAGCCTGTCGAGGCACGCCCCCTCGCCGCCGCCGCCCGCACCGCGGTGGCGGTCGCCGTCGTGGAGGCCGCCCCCGCCGACCCCGGCCTCGACGCCGGGATCGTGGGCGAGGTCCGCATCGCGCTCCGCGGCTGCACCGCCGCGGATCTTTCCGCCGTGCTCGGCGCGCCGCAGCCACGCGTCGACGCCGCGCTCGCCGCGCTCGCGGCCCGCGGCGCCCTCGTCCAGCGCGGGGCGCGCTGGTTCATGGCATAGAGGACACGATGGAGAACGTCCGGTACACCGCGAAGCGCCTCGCCGAGATCGTCGGCGCCACCGAGAAGCAGGTGGCGTCGGCGCTGGGCCGCAAGGACGGCTTCGGCATGGCGGACCTCCCGGTCCTGCGCGAGAAGCTGAAGCGCACGCCCGAGCCGTTCCCGCACCGCATCCAGCTCTTCCTCAACTTCAAGGGCGGCACCGGCAAGACCAGCCTCTCGACCTCCTACGCGTACCGCCTGGCCGAGCGCGGTTACCGCGTGCTCATGATCGACCTCGACAGCCAGGGCCACGCCACCAAGTGCCTCGGCCAGGAGGGCTCGAGCTTCACCCGCACGCTGCACGAGGTGCTCATCCGCAAGGTGCCCATCGACGAGGTCACCGTCCCGACCGGCATGCCGAACCTGTCGCTGGTCCCGGCGAACCTCGCCATGAGCACCATCGACCTCGCGCTCATGCCGCTCGCCGGGCGCGAGTTCCGGCTGCGGAACGCGCTGCAGGGCACCCGGGCGCGCTACGACTTCGTCGTGCTCGACGCGCCGCCGTCGTTCGGGCTGCTCAACCTGAACGCGCTCATGGCGGCCACCGACCTCGTCATCCCGGTGCTGGCCGACTTCCTCTCCTACGACGGCCTGCGGCTGCTGTTCGAGACGATCCAGGGGCTGGAGCAGGACCTCTCGCACCAGCTCGAGAACATCTTCATCGTGGTGAACGCGTTCAACCAGACGTTCAAGATCGCCCGCGAGGCGCTGGGCGCGCTCCGCGAGCACTACGCCGACTACCTGCTCGACACGGTGGTCCGCCAGTGCACCAAGTTCGCGCAGGCGTCGAGCGAGGGCTGCCCCATCTTCGGCTTCGACGCCGACTCGAAGGGCGCGAACGACCTCGAGGCGGTGCAGCAGGAGATCCTCGGGCGCGTCAAGGCCGCCGCCGCGGCCGCCGGCGCCGCGGGAGCGTGACCGACATGCGCAAGGCCTTCGACGCCAACGTCCCCAAGCTGAAGCCGCGGCTCCGGACCGCCGGCCTGCCCGCCGCGCCCGCGCCCGAGCCGGAGGCCGAGGTGAGCCCCGTGGCCGAGGCGGCCGCCGTCGCCGAGGCGCCGGTCGCCGCCGAGCCGGCCGCGGCGGTCGCGCCCGCGGCCCCCGAGCCGCGCGCCGCCGCCGAGCGCGGGCGGGTCGCGATCCACGCCGCCGCCGAGGCCGCCGCGCAGGTGAGCGCGGCCGAGCCTGCGCCGGCCCCGGCGCCGGCCCCCGCGCCCGCCCCGGTGGCGCGGGCCGCAGCCCCCGCGGTCGCCGCGCCGGTCGCCCCCGCGGCCGAGCCGGCCGCCGCGCCGCAGGGCGACGTGCACGAACGCCGGGAGCGGCTGCAGAAGATCAAGCGCCGGGTGGCCGAGGCTGCGAAGCCCGCGCCGCGCATCGAGCCGGTGCCGGCCGATCCGGGCCGCGCCGCCGAGAGCGTGCTCGGCCTGGTGAAGGACCTCGAGGCCGAGCTCATGCGCGCGCGCGAGCGCGAGGAGGCGCTCCGCGCCGACCTCGACGAGGCGCGCCAGGAGCTGGCCCGCGCCGCCGGCGAGGCGCGCGGGGCCACCGAGCGGCTCGCGGTGGCCGAGAAGGAGCTCGAGGACAAGCGCGGCGTGCTCTCCGACCTGCTCGGCGAGATGGACGCGCTGGAGCAGGAGCGCGACGAGTCGGTGCGCCGCGCGCAGGCGCTCTCCGCGCTCGACGAGGAGCGCGCGCGCCTGCTCGACGAGGTCACCCGCCGCGCCGACGAGGAGGCGCGCGTGCGCGCCGAGCGCGAGCAGGAGGTGGAGCGCCTCTCCGAGGAGCTCCGCGCCGGCGCCGCCGACGGCGCCCGCCTGCGCACCGCGGTGGGCGAGCTGGCCCGGGAGCGCGATCAGCTCGCGGCCGAGCTGGACCGGCTCCGCGCCGAGCGCGACGAGCTCGCCTCGGCGAAGCGGGCGCTCGAGCAGGTGCACGCGGCGCTGGCGCAGGCGCGCGCGCGCCTGGGCTGACGCGCCAATCACCGAGCGAAGACGCGACCCTGTCCGCCTGCGCGGCGGCGGGCCGCGCCGCTCGCACCGGGCGACCATTCGCCGCATGGTGCGGGTGACCCTTCGGGTGAGCGAGGGGCTAGAATCCCCATGCTCGATGGAAGGCGCCGTGGACGGGCGCCGGAGGGACCGGATGGCCAGCTGCCCCCGCATCGCCGCGTGCCCGCTGTTCGCCCAGTTCGCGATGAAGTCGTCCCTGCGCGTGTGGCAGGGCTACTACTGCGAGGGCGACTTCGCGCGCTGCGAGCGGTTCAAGCTCGCCTCCGCCGGCGCCGTGGTTCCCTTGAACCTCCTGCCCAACGGCAAGTCGCTCGCGGTGCCGCTCGAGCAGCTGGAGCCGAAGCACCTGCAGTGACACGCGCGCCGCGCCGGGGGGGGTCGCGGCGCGCGTGGTCGGTCTGGGGCGGGGAGGGACGCAGCGGGGGGGACGGGGGACGCGGGGCGGGCACCACGCCGCCCCGCGCGCTTTTTTCCCCGACGAGCCGTTGCCCCGGGCCTCCGCCGGCGCCATGCCTGCGGGCATGGCCACCGAACCCGCATACGAGCTCGTCTACTGGCCGGGCCTGCAGGGCCGCGGCGAGTTCGTCCGGCTCGCGTTCGAGGACGCGGGCGTTCCCTACGCCGACCTGGCCCGCCTCCCCGGCGGCGAGGGCGGCGGCGGCGCGGCCGCGGTGATGCGGCTCCTCGAGGAGCCCGGGCCCTGGCTCACCCCGCTCGGCCCGCCCGCGCTCCGCCACGGCGAGGTGGTGGTCGCGCAGACCGCGGCCATCCTGCAGTGGGTGGCGCCGCGCATCGGCGTCGTGCCGCCCGACGAGGCGAGCCGGCTGCGCGCGCACCAGCTCCAGCTCACCATCGCGGACCTGGTCGCCGAGGTGCACGCGGTGCACCACCCGGTGGCGACCTCGCTCTACTACGAGGACCAGCGGCGCGAGGCGGCGCGCGCCGCCGAGGCGTTCCGGCGCGAGCGGATCCCGCTGTTCCTGCGCTACCTCGACCGCGCGCTCGACTCGAACCCCGCCGGCGGCGGCCGCTGGCTGGTGGGCGACGCCTGTAGCTACCCGGACCTCTCGACGTTCCAGGTGATCGAGGGGCTGCGCTACGCGTTCCCGCGCGCCATGCGCCGCATCGAGCGGCGCTTCCCGCGGCTGGTCGCGCTGCACGACGCGGTGGCGGCCCGCCCCGGCATCGCCGCGTACCTCACGTCGGACCGGCGGATCCCGTTCAACGAGAGCGGGATCTTCCGGCACTATCCGGAGCTGGACGAGCCGCCGCCGAGGCGATCGCGTCCCTCGACTCCGGGCCGCCGCACGGCGGCCCTGCGCTCGGGACGAGCGGGGAAGAAGCGCCCTACTTCGCGGCGGCGCGGTCGATCGGCGTGACGTTCCCGCCGCGGTCGCGGATGCGGTCGAGCGCGTCGAAGGCGGCGTACTTGTACGCCTCCTGCAGCGTCGGGTAGTTGAACACCGTCTCCGCGAAGAAGCGCAAGTCGCCGCCGAGCGCCATCACGGCCTGGCCGAGGTGCACCGTGTCCGACGCGTGCGGGCCGATGCAGTGCACGCCCAGGATCGCGCCGTTCGCCGGATCGGCGAGCACCTTCAGGAAGCCGACCGCCTCGCCCACCAGGTTGGCGCGGGCGTTCTCCACCAGGCTGGCGCGCCCGACGACGTAGTCGCGCCCCTTCGCCTTGAGCGCCTCCTCGCTCTCGCCGACCGAGGAGAGCTCCGGGATGGTGTAGATCCCCACCGGCAGCAGCTCGGGGAGCTTCTGCTTGCGGTTGCCGCCGCAGGCGTGGTTCATCGCCACGCGCCCCTGCTCCATCGAGCTGGAGGCGAGGCCGGGGAAGCCGACCAGGTCGCCGGCCGCGTACACGTGCGGCACCGTCGTCTGGTAGTGCGAGTTCACCTCGAGCAGGCCCTTGTCGGTGGCCTTCAGCCCGGCGTTCGCCAGGTTGAGCGCCTCGACGTTGCCGATGCGGCCGGCCGCGACCAGCACCTTCTCCGCGACCAGGCGCGACTCGTCGGCGAGCGTCACGAGCACGTCGCGCTCGCCGCGCTCGAGCTTCACCGCGCGCGTCACCTGGTGCCGGGTGATCCCGAGCACGTCGAAGGAGTCCTGCATCGCGAGCGACAGCTCGGCGTCCAGCCAGGGGAGCAGGCGGTCCTTCGAGTCGATGATCGCGACCTTCACGCCCAGCGCGGCGAAGATCGACGCGTACTCGCAGCCGGCCACGCCGCCGCCCAGGATCGCGAGCGAGCGGGGGATCCGGTCGAGCATCAGGATCGAGTCGGAGTCGTAGACGCGCGCGTTGTCGATCGAGTACTGCGGCGGGTGGAACGGCCGCGTGCCGGTGGCGAGCAGCACCACCTCGGCGTGCAGGTCCTGCTGCCCGCCGTCCGGCACCGCCACGCGGATGGTGTGCGGGTCCACGAAGCTGGCGATGCCGCGGAACATCTCGACGCCGGCGTGGTTGAGCGCGCTGCGGATGCGCGAGTGCTCGCGCGCGGTGACGAGGCCGCGGCGGCCCATCAGCTCGGGGACGGTGACGGTGCCCGAGACGCGGACCTCGATGCCGTGCGCGTCGCGGCTGCGGGCCTGCTGGATGGCGAGGGCGGTCTCGCGGAGCGCCTTCGACGGGATGGTGCCGGTGTTGGCGCTCGCGCCGCCGGGCACGGCCTCCTTCTCCACCAGCGCGACCTTCTTGCCCAGGAGCGCGGCCTGGATGGCGCCGTTCTCTCCGGCGGGGCCGGAGCCGATGACCACCACGTCGTACGAGAGCATGCGCCCGCTTATAATGCAGGACCCGCCGGAGTTCGATATTGTTCACGGTTCCGTGCGACCCCTCCCGTCGAACCCGGTGCTCGGGCAGATCCGGAAGAACCTCTCCGTCGAGCTCGACGAGCGCCGGCGCGCGCTCGCCGCCGCCGGGAAGCGCCTGTTCGACTTCGGCCTCGGGGATCCGAAGGAGCCCACGCCGCCGTTCCTGCGCGAGGCCCTCCGCGCCGCCGTGCCCGAGGTGTCGCAGTACCCGAGCGCGTTCGGCACCGCGGCGCTCCGCCGCGCGGCCGCGGGGTACCTGCGGCGCCGCTTCGGCGTGGCGGTCGATCCCGAGGCGCAGGTGCTCGCCTGCGCGGGCGCCAAGGAGGCGATCTTCCACCTGCCGCTGGCGTTCGCGGGCGACCCGGGCCGCCGCAAGGTGGTGATGCCGGACCCGGGCTACCCCACCTACGAGGTGGGGGCGCGCTTCGCCGGCCTCGAGCCGGTGAAGGTCCCGCTCACCGCCCGGCGCCGGTTCCTGCTCGAGCCGGAGGACGTGGGCGAGGCCGTGCTGCGCGAGACGCTCGTCTACTGGATCAGCTACCCGCACAACCCCACCGGCGCGGAGGCTCCGCGCGACTACCTGCGGCGGGTGGGCGCGGCCGCGCTCGAGTACGGGTTCATCGTGGCCTCCGACGAGTGCTACGCGGACATCTACTTCGGCGAGCCGCCCGCCTCGATGCTGGAGGTGCAGGTCGAGAACGTGCTCGCGGTCCACTCCTGCTCGAAGCGGAGCGGCATGACCGGCTACCGGAGCGGCTTCCTGGCCGGCGACCCGGACCTCGTCCGCGGCCTGCGCGCCCTGCGCAGCCACCCCGGCGTCTCCCAGCCCGAGTTCGTGGCCGCCGCCGCGACCGCGGCCTGGTCCGACGACGCCCACGCCGCCGAGCGGCGCGAGATCTTCCGGCGCAAGCGCGACCGGTTCCTGCGCTTCTTCGCGGAGAAGGGGCTCGTCGCCGACGCGTCGGACGCCACGCTGTACCTCTGGGTCCGGGTGCCGGAGGGGCACACCTCCTCGAGCTACGCGCTGCGGCTCCTCGACGCGGGCATCGTGGTGGCGCCGGGGATCGCGTTCGGCGCAGGAGAGGGATACGTCCGCGTGGCGCTGGTGCCCACGCTGGAGGAGTGCGAGGAGGCCATCCGGGCCTGGGCGAGGATCGAGCCATGAGCGACTGGAACGACGTGCGGAAGCTGATCGAGGGGGCCTTCGAGGACCGGGCCCGGCTGCAGGACCCGCAGGCCAAGGCGGCGGTGGTGAAGGCGCTGCACGGCCTCGACCGCGGCGAGCTGCGGGTGGCGGAGAAGAAGGACGGCGAGTGGCAGGTGAACGCCTGGCTGATGCAGGCGGTGAACCTCTACTTCGGCATCACCGGGATGGAGACGACCGAGTTCGGGCCGTTCCAGACGCGCGACAAGATCCCGCTCAAGAAGGATCTCGAGAAGGCCGGCGTGCGGCTGGTGCCGGGCGGCATCGCCCGCTTCGGCTCGCACCTCGAGCCGGGCGCGGTGCTCATGCCCGGCTTCGTGAACATCGGCGCGCGCGTGGGCGCGAACTCGATGGTGGACACCTGGGCCACCGTCGGCTCCTGCGCGCAGGTCGGCGCGAACGTGCACCTCGCCGGCGGCGTCGGGATCGGCGGCGTGCTCGAGCCGCCCGGGGCCCGGCCGAACATCATCGAGGACGGCTGCTTCATCGGCAGCCGCTGCATCCTGGTCGAAGGTACCCTCGTCGAGGAGGACTGCGTGCTCGGCGCGAACGTGGTCATCACCGCGTCCACGCCCATCATCGACGTGAGCGGGCCGGAGCAGGTGGTCTACAAGGGCCGCGTCCCGGCGCGCTCGGTGGTGATCCCCGGCACGCGCCCGAAGCAGTATCCGGCCGGCACCTTCAACATCCCGTGCGCGCTCATCGTGGGCCGCCGCAGCGCCACGACCGACAAGAAGGTCTCGCTGAACCAGGCGCTGCGCGACTTCGAGGTGCAGGTCTAGGCGCCCATGGACCCGGCGACCGCCGAGCTGGCCGAGGCGCTGGCCCGCCGCACCGAGGCGCTGTGCGGCGTGCGCTCGCCCATCGGTCACGAGCGCGCGCTCTGCGACCAGGTGGAGGCCTGGGCGCGGGCGCTCGGGCTCGGCGTGCGCCGGGTGAAGGACTCGCTGGTGGTCCGGGTGGACGCCGGCGCCGGCGCGGAGGCGGCGCTCGAGGGCCGGCCGCGGGTGGCGCTCTGCGGCCACCTCGACACGGTGCCGGTGCACGAGGACGACCGCGGGCCGCCGCGCCGCGAGGGCGGGCGGCTCGTCGCGCCGGGCAGCTCGGACATGAAGGGCGGCCTCGCGCTCATGATGGAGCTGGCCGAGCGGCTGCCGCGCGCGGAGCGCTTCTGCGAGCTCCTGCTCGTGTTCTACGCGCGCGAGGAGGGGCCGTACCTCGAGAACGAGCTCGCCGACGTGCTCCACGCGGCGGACGAGCTCGCCGGCACCGAGCTCGCCATCTGCCTCGAGCCGACCGACAACGTGCTCCAGCTCGGCTGCGTCGGCTCGATCCACGCGACGTTCACGTTCGAGGGGCGGGCCGCCCACTCCGCGCGGCCGTGGCAGGGCGAGAACGCGGTGCACAAGGCCGGCGCGCTGCTCGCCGAGCTGCACGCGCGGGCGCCGCGCGAGGCGGTCTCCGGGGGCCTGGTGTTCCGCGAGGTGGCGAGCGTCACGCGCATCGAGGGCGGGCGGGCGCGCAACGTGGTGCCGGACCGCTGCACGCTCAACGTGAACTTCCGCTTCGCGCCGGACCGGACGCTCCAGCAGGCCTCGGCCGAGCTGCGCGCGCTGGGCGAGCGGCTCGGCGCCGAGGTGGAGCTGACCGACCTCTCCCCGGCCTGCCCCGCCTACGCCGACCACCCGCTGGTGCGCCGCCTGCTCGAGCGCACCGGCGTCGCCGCCGAGCCGAAGCAGGCCTGGACCGACGTGGCCCGCCTCGCCGCCCACGGGATCCCGGCGGTGAACCTCGGCCCCGGCGCCACCGCGCAGGCGCACCAGCGCGGCGAGTGGGTCGAGGTCGCCGCGCTCGAGCGCGGGTACCGGCTGCTGGAGCGGTTCCTCCGCGCCTGACCCGGCGTCACGCGAGGGCCGCCCGCGCTGCTGGCGGCCCCGCGCGCCGCTCGCCTATCATCCGCGCGTGCGCGCCCTCCTCCTCGCGGCCCTGCTCGGCAGCGCCCTGCCTTCGCTGGCCGTCGCGCAGGACGGCGACTGGGACGACGCGCCCGAGGAGGAGGAGCACGACGACGAGGGGAGGCCGAACCGCTTCTTCCTCACCGCCTGGGGCGGGGCGGGCCTCGACGCGGGCGGCAGCGGCAGCTCCGGCTCGCGCCTCGGCGGCGAGGCCGGCTACTCCTTCTCGACGCTCGACCTGAGCGTGGCCGGCTACGGCTACCGGAAGCTGCCGGACGCGACGCGCGAGTGGACGCCCGTCGTCCTGGCGCGGGTGTCCCAGCGGTTCGAGACGCACCGCGGGCTCGACGCGGCGATCACGTTCGGCGTCGGGTCCGCGAAGCGCGACGGCTGGAAGGCGTGGTTCCAGGTCGGGCTCGGGGCCCGGCTCGAGCTCGGCCCCATGTTCCTCGCCGGCGAGCTGACGTTCGAGCAGGAGGACCAGCTCGGCCTGATGGGCGGGCTGGGGGCGCGCTTCTAGCGGGGCCCCCGTGGGTTCCCCTCGTTGATCCCGGCCCTGGCGCGGTTAGACGACCGGACGGACCTCGCGTCCGCCTTCCGGACGCGTCCCGAAAGGAACCGCACCATGAAGCGACTCCTCCCCCTCCTGCTCGCGCTCGCCGCCCCGGCGCTCGCCCATGCACAGGCCGGCACCTGGGACATCGACCCGGCGCACACGCTCTCCAGCTTCACCGTCCGCCACCTCGTGATCACGAACGTGCGCGGCGAGTTCGGCAAGACCACCGGCACCGTGAGGCTCGACGAGAAGGACCTCGCGAGGTCCTCGGTCGAGGCGACCATCGACGCGACCACGCTGAACACCCGCGTGCCGGACCGCGACGCGCACCTCAAGTCGCCCGACTTCTTCGACGTGGCGAAGTACCCGACCATCACGTTCAAGTCCACCAAGGTGGAGAAGATCGGGGAGGGCAAGCTGAAGGTCACCGGCGACCTGACCATGAAGGGCGTGACGAAGCCGGTGGTGCTCGAGGTGCTCGGCCCCACCAGCGCCATCAAGGATCCCGGCGGCAACCTGCGCCGCGGCCTCGTCGCCACGACCATGGTGAACCGCCGCGACTTCGGCCTGAACTGGTCGAAGACGGTCGAGGCCGGCCCGGTGGTCGGCGACGAGGTGAAGATCGAGATCGAGGCCGAGCTGGTGAAGGCGGCGCCGAAGCAGGCCGGAAAGTAGCTCCCTCGACTCCGCGCGGCCTGGCCGGCCGCGCTACGCTCGGGATGAGCGGAATCTCCGCTCACCCTGAGCGTCCCTCGACTCCGGCCGTGCCCCATCAGGCCCGCTCACCCTCGGGACGAGCGATCCGCTCACGTTCGACAGGCTCACCGTGAGCGGCGTCTGCACGTTCCACTCACGGTGAGCCCCGTGAGCGGCCTTCGGGGCCCCCGCTCGTGGTGAGCCCCGTCGAACCACGAGCGGGCTGGCGCTACTGCGCCACCTTCTGCGGCTCCTTCGGCACCCGCAGGATGCCGTCGTCCTCGGCCGCGATGCGCCGGCGCCAGCCCTCGGGGTAGTCCGGGTGCGTGACGTTGCCCTGCGCGTCGCGCACGTTGCCGTCGAGGTACTTCACCATCAGCGACTCCCCCAGCTTGCGCCAGCGGGCCGTGACCATGTCGCCCTGGCTGACCGAGTAGCGGGTGAGGTAGTCGCGGGCCAGGCCGGGCGAGTCCTTGTAGAGCGTCATCGCGGCCTTCTCCAGCTCAGCCTGCCGCGAGAGGAACCCGCCCTCCAGCTCGCCCTGCACCTGCTGCACGTCCTGGATCATGTCGGAGTAGCGCGAGTAGGCCCAGTTCGACACGAAGTTGAACACCCAGAACGCCGAGTCCCAGCTGAACGTCTTGAAGTCGGCGGTGCCCACCGCGAAGCTGCGCGGCACCTCGTGGATGGAGCAGTACATCGGCACGTAGACGGTGCTGTAGGTGTCGTCCACGCCGAACCAGAGCACCCCGCCGACCGCCGCCGGCAGCGTGGCGCGCGACTGCGCCACGAACGAGAAGCCGGTCTGCTGCGTCGAGATGGCCCGCTCGTTCAGGTACTCCTTGTCGTCCACCTTGAACGTCATGGGCCGCCAGCGGTAGGGCAGCGAGAACGGGCCGGCGCCCACGCCCTTCGACAGGTCGAGCTCGGTGCCCTCGAAGTGGTCGCGCATGAGCGCCATCACGTCGCGCACCGCGAGCGGCTTCTCGGCCTTCACCCACAGCGGCACGCGCTCGGCCTTCGGGTCCTGACCCTTCACCATGGAGGACGGCAGCGACTGCCCCGGCGCCACGCGGCGGAACACGCTCCACACCCGCGCGTCGCAGGCGCGCAGCGCGCCGAAGTCGAGCGGCGCGTAGGTCTCGGCGAAGCTGAACTCCGCGTCCTTGCCCTTGAACCAGCCCTTCTCGCGCGCGAACGAGATGACGTCCTTCGCGTAGAGCGTGGTCTTCGGCTCGTCGAGCGGGAACTGGCGGATGCGCGCGTGGTTCGCGTGCGCCGACACGTAGCCGTCCGGGATGCGGCGGGCCACCCACACCGCGCCCTTCCGCTTCGGCCCCTTGCCGATCATCTCGAGGATCCAGGCCTCGTTCGGATCCGAGATGGAGAAGGACTCGCCGGTGGAGGCGTAGCCGTGCTCGGCCACGAGGTCGGTCATCACCTGGATGGCCTCGCGGGCGGTGCGGGCGCGCTCCAGCGCGATGTACATGAGCGAGCCGTAGTCGATCCGCCCCTCCGGATCCTGCAGCTCCTTGCGGCCGGTGAAGGTGGTCTCGCCGATGGCGACCTGGTGCTCGTTGATGTTGCCGACCACGTGGTAGGTGACGGCCGGCTGCGGGATGCGGCCCAGGAACTTGCCGGTGTCCCACTCGATGATCTCGCGCTGCGCGCCCGGCGCGTGCTGCGCGGCGGGGCGGAGCGGGAGGTCGCCGTAGAGGTCGTGCGAGTCCGCCGCGTAGGTGATGAAGGTGGAGCCGTCGGCGCTCGCGCCCTTCGAGACGAGGATGCTGGTGCAGGCGTCGGCCGCGCCGGGCAGCGAGAGGACGAGGGCTGCCGCGGCGAGCGCGGCGGGGGCGGTCTTGCGGTGGTCGAGCATGGCCGCCGAGGATACCCGACCCCGCTCCTCCGGGTCACTTCGCGGCCCGGCACCGCCTCGCCCGGGGCCGTCGGTCCCGCCGGCCCGGAGGCCGGCCGCGGCACCGGCCGCGCCGCGCACCCGCGGTCCGGGCGCGAGCCCGTCCCCGCAGCGTCGGCCTGCGCAGGCGTGCAGTATCCGGGCGCGGTGGCGGGGCACGCCCGTTGCTCCACCGGCCCGCGCCATGACCGCCGCCTCCGACGCCCCTGCCGATCCCGCCTCCGCCCCCGCGTCCTCGCCCACCGACCGGCCGCGCGAGCGGCTCCTCGCCGCCGGCCCGCGCGCGCTGTCCGACGCCGAGCTGCTCGCGCTCGTGCTGGGCACCGGCACCGGCCGCGTCTCGGCCCGGGCCGCCGCGCTCTCGCTCGTCGAGGCGCTCCCGCTCGCCGAGCTGGCCTGGGCGCCGCCCGACGCGCTCGCGTCCTGGCCCGGCATCGGGGTCGCCCGCGCCGCCGCGCTCGCGGCCGCGTTCGAGCTGGGCCGGCGCGGTGCCTGGTCCCCGCCGCGGCGCGGCGAGCGCTGCCTCGACCCCCGCACCATCCACGAGCTGCTCCGCCACGCCGCCCACGCCGAGCACGAGGGCTTCCACGTGGTGCTGCTCGACGTGCGCGGCCGCCTGCTCCGGACGGTGCAGGTGGCGGAGGGCTCGCTCTCGCAGTGCCCGGTCTCGCCGCGCGACGCGCTCCGCCCCGCGGTGCGGGAGGGCGCGCACGGCGTCGTGTTCGTCCACAACCACCCGAGCGGCGATCCCACCCCCAGCCCCGACGACGTGGACCTGACCGCCCGCCTCCGCGCCGCCGCCGACCTCGTCGGCGTCCTCGCCCGCGACCACGTCATCGTGGCGGCGGGCGGGTACTACAGCTTCGTCGAAGCGGGGAGGTGGAGGCGGTAGGGCGCCAGCTTGCGGACGCGGCGAGAGATCGGCTCTACTCCGGGCGTACTTCACCCGGAGAATACCATTGCGCACCCTCCTCGTCGCCGCCTCGATCGCCGCCAGCGCTCCCCTCTGCGCCTGCTCGACGGCGCCGGCCGTCAACCCGAGCTACCGGCTCCGTCCCGAGTCGCGCCCCGAGTGCGAGGCCCACTGCGGCCAGCTCGGGATGCGTCTCGGCGCGATCGTCATCATGGGAACCGCGACCGGCTGCGTGTGCGAGCCGAAGGAGGCCGCCACGCCCGAGTCGCGCGCGGCCGCCGGCGGCGCCGCGTTCCGCGTGGCCCAGTTGATGGAGCAGGAGCGGGGAAGGCGGCAGCAGGAGCTGAACAGCCGCTCGATGCACAACGCCCACGTCCCTTCGCCAGGGTTGCCAGGGACGCCCGGGATCCACCGCTGAGCTCGCCCGGGGCGGTTTGGTTGCGGGCACCGTCCGAGCTCCTAGATCGTCGGTCGATGCGACTCCCGACGATCCCGACGGTCCGTCCGGACGCGCCCGGGCTGCCGCTCTGGCCGCCGCTCCTCGCGGCGCGCGGGCCGGGAGGCCGGAGCACCTCCCACGCGCACCACGGCATGCACGTCGTCCTCGCCCTCGGGGGCGACCTGCGCGTGCGCGCGGGGGACCGGGGCGTGTGGGGGCGCGCGGCCGGGGTGGTCACCGCGCCGGATGCACCGCACGCGATCGACGCGTCGGGCTCGGAGGTCCTCATCGTCTTCGTGGACCCGGAGAGCGACGCCGGGCAGTCGATGCGCGCCGCCACGGCCGGCTCGCTCCGCGTCGTCGGGGCCGCCGAGCGCGACGCCCTCGTCGACGGGGTGACGCCGATGGAGCTCATGGGGTCCGGTGGCGCCGCCTGGACCGCGCGCGTGGTCGCGGCGCTGGGCGGCGAACGGGTGCGCTCGCCTCGCGCCGTCCACCCGCGCGTTCGCAGGCTCCTGCGGGTGCTCCAGGCGCTGCCGCCCGGCGGCGACGCCTCCCTCGACACGCTCGCGCGCCAGGTCGGCCTCTCACCCGGCCGGCTCATGCACGTCTTCACCGGGTCGATCGGCGTGCCGCTGCGACCGTACCTGGCGTGGCTGCGGCTGCAGCGCGCCGCCGCGGCCGTCGTGTCTGGCAGGCCGCTCGGCGAGGCGGCCCACGCCGCCGGGTTCGCCGACGCCGCCCACATGAGCCGGACCTTCCGCAGGATGCTCGGCGTCGCGCCGTCCGAGCTTCGGCCGGCGGGCGGTCCCGCGCGCGCTGCTCACGCGCGCGGTCGGTCCGTCGCGGCCTCGCGCCAGGCGCGCGCGAAGCCGCCCGAGAGGACGTAGCGCGGGAACGTGATCCACTGCTCGGCGAGGAACCGCGCCAGGAGCTCGCCCGGTCCACGGAACGGGGCGGGCGCCCTCGCCTCGCCGCGGTGACCACGGCCCTGAGCGGCGAGCGCGACGAGGAGCGCGGCCACGCCGGCCATCGCCCAGCCGGTGGGGATCACCGGCGCCAGCGCGAGCGCGCACGTGCCGAACCAGAAGAGCGGCACGGTCGCCGCGTGCAGCGCCAGGTTGAGCCGATCGCGGTGCACGTCGCCATAGACCGCCCACTGCCGTTCGAGGACGCCGGGTTCGTTCGCGCTCATGCCGGGTAACCTGGTCCGGGCCGGCCACGGAGTCTTGAACGAACTGGCTGCGATCGACGTCGCGGCCGCCACGCGGCCGCTCCACGGCCAGCGCGCCACCCTGGCACCCGGAGTATGATGCCCGGCTGGTGGGCGGACGCTGCAGGGCCGCCTCGCGGAGAGATCCCATGCCCCTGATTCACCTGAGCCTCGACGTCGAGGTGGGCGAGCAGTCCGTAGACTATCGGTGCTCGCGCTGCGGCATGGTGGCGCTGGCGATCGTCGCCGGCGGCGGCGCGGGGCTCGCGGCGAACGGCGTGGCGCTCAGCAAGGCGCAGTTCGACGCCGAGATCGGCGCCGCGGCCCTGTCCCGCCTGGCCCCGTGCCCGCGCTGCGGCCACCGCAGCCGCGCGGCGCTTTTCAAGGTCCTGGCCGTCGGAGCCGTCGTCGGCGTGGCGACCGCGATGGCCGCCGCGTTCGTCGTCGCCGAGCAGTTCCACCGGTCGGATCCCGAGGGCCGGCTCGCGCCCGCGGTCGGCGCCGGGACCTTCCTCGCCACCGTCGCGACGACGACGGCGCTGAAGCTGAGGAGCGTCCGGCGGCGGGTCCGGCTCCGCCGCGTCATCCGGTGATCGCCGGCGCCGCCTCGGCGGCGCGTCCCTCCGGCGGGGCCGCCTCGATTCGAGGTCACAGGCCCGACACGTCGATCGTCCTCCTGCCATGCCGCTCCCGCGGCGCCCACCCCGGGCGCGGACGGCGTGAAAGGGAACGTCATCATGCGGATCGCGGTGGCAGGGGCGACGGGCAAGGTCGGTCGCCACGTGGTGGAGGTGCTCGCGGAGGGCGGGTACGAGGTGGTCGCGCTGTCGCGCGGCGCCGGCGTGGACCTGGAGACCGGGAGCGGGCTGAAGGAGGCGCTGGCGGGCGTCGAGTGCATCGTGGACGCCGCCAACGGCCCGCCCGAGCAGCACGCGGCCACCGCGTTCTTCACCGCGGTCGCCCGCAACCTCCAGCAGGCCGGGGCGCGCGCCGGGGCGAGGCGGATCGTGGCGGTGTCGATCCTCGGGATCGACCGCTTCCGCGCCGGGTACATGGTCGCGAAGCAGGCGCACGAGCAGGCCCTGCGCGCCGGCCCGCTCCCGGTGCAGGTGCTCCGCGCCGCGCAGTTCCACGAGATCGTCGGGCAGTTCCTGCAGTGGGGGAGGAAGGGCGACGTGGCGTACCTGCCGCGGATGCGCACCCAGCTCGTCGCGGCCCGGACCGTGGCCGAGGCGGTCGCCCGGCTCGCCATCGGCCCCGCGCCGGCGCCGTCCGGCGCGCCGCACCTCGAGATCGCGGGCCCGCGTCCGGAGGTGCTCGCGGAGGCCGCGCGGAAGCTGGTCGCGCGCCGCGGCGACGCGCTGAGGGTCGAGGAGGTGGGGAACCCGGCGGACCCCGACCAGCGGCTGTACGAGGACGGCGCGTTCCTGGCCGGGCCGGCGACGGTCTGCGCCGGGCCGACCTTCGACGCGTGGCTGGAGACGGCTGTCTAGCGTCGCGCGGCGGCGGGGCGTCGCGTCGCACGGGCCCTCGCCGGCGGGCGGGCCCGCTCCGCCGCGGCGCGGCCGGGCGGGGGCCGGGGTCGCCTGCGCCGCCGCCCCCATGGCAAGCTTCGGCCCGATCCGCCGCGCGTGGATCGCTGGCTGCTCGCGATGCCCTCGCCCGTCCCCTCGGTCGCTTCCGGTCCCCCGTCTGCGGACGACGTCCTCCGCGACGCGCCGGTGGTGGACCTGCACCTCGACACGCCGCAGTGGCTCCTCGACCAGCGCTACGACCTCGGCGAGCCGCGGCGCGAGCTGGGCCAGGTGAACCTGGACTCGCTGCGGCGCGGCGGGGTCGGCGCGGCGTTCTTCGTGCTGTGGCATCCGCCGGAGCTGCCCGAGGCGGACGCGCACCCGCGGGCGCTCGCGCTCGCGGCGGCGGTGCGCGCGCAGGTGGCCCGCCACCCCGCCGACCTCGCGATGGCGGGGAGCGTGGACGAGCTGCTCGCCGCCCGCGCCGCGGGCAAGATCGCGATCCTGCTCGGCATGGAGGGCGCCGAGCCGCTGCACGGGGACCTCGCCGAGCTCGAGCGCATGCACGCGCTCGGGGTCCGGTACGTCGGGCTCACCTGGAACGCGCACACCGCCTTCGCCGACGCGGGCAAGCCCGATGCCCCGCGCCACGGGGGGCTCTCGCCGCTCGGCCGCGCCGCCGTCGCCGAGATGAACCGCCTCGGGATCGCGGTGGACGTCTCGCACCTCTCCGACGCGTCCGCCGCCCAGGCGCTCGCCGCGAGCCGGGCGCCGGTGCTCGCGACGCACTCGTGCGCGCGCGCCCTGTCGGACCACCGGCGCAACCTCCCCGACGACCTCGTCCGCGCCATCGCCGCGAGCGGCGGCGTCGTGGGCGTCAACCTCCACTCGACGTTCCTCGACGCGGGCTACGCCGCGCGCGCCGCGGCCGCGGAGGAGGCGCACGCGCCGGAGCGGGCGGCGCTCGCGCTCGAGGCCGCGGACCCGGTCGAGCGGAGGTGGGCGCCGTACCTGGCCGAGCTTCGCGTGGCGCACGCGCTGCAGCGGCCGCCGCTGGCGGTGCTGGTCGATCACGTCGAGCACCTCGTGAAGGTGGCCGGCGTGGACCACGTCGGCCTCGGGTCCGACTTCGACGGCGGCATCGTGCCGCCGGACGGGATCGAGTCGCACGCGGACCTGCCGGAGCTCGTCGCCGCGCTCCTCGCCCGCGGCCACTCGCCCGAAGACGTCCGCAAGCTCCTGGGCGGGAACGTCGTGCGCGCGCTGCGCGAGGTGGAGCGCGTGTCGCGCACGCTGCGCTCGCCCGCCCGCTGAGCGCGCATCCCTCCGCGTCTCGCGCGGCCCTCTCGCCCTCGCGCGGACCTTGCGTTGATCTCGATCACGGTCCGTCACCGCCAGGATGGTGCCCGCTTTTCGGGCGTGCCTTCCCGGTCGAACGGCGTGACACTCGCCAGATGCACCGGTTCGTGGGGATCGACGCGGGCGCCGAGACGGTGAAGCTCGCGGAGGTCGAGGGGGACGGCGGCGCGCTCGCCTGGACGCGGCGCGCGCTGGTGGAGCACGGCGGCGATCCGGCCGCCGCGGTGCGCGAGGTGCTGGGCGGGTGGGGCTGGGACGGCGTCGCCGGCGCGCGCGCGACCGGGCGGCTCGGCCGGCGGCTGGAGCTGCCGCGGATCCCGCCCAAGCAGGCGCGCACCGCCGGGCACGTGCGGCTGCACGGCGCGTCGCCGGCCACGGTGGTGGACCTGGGCGCGCACGGCTTCTCGGTGCTGGTGCACGAGGCGGAGGGGCGCGACCGCTACCGCGAGAACCCGCGCTGCTCGCAGGGCACCGGCAACTTCCTGCGCCAGCTGGTGGAGCGCTTCGGGCTCACGCCGGCGGAGGCCGACGCGCTCGCGGTGGGCGCGGAGGCGGCGCCGCTCTCCGGCCGCTGCCCGGTGATCCTCAAGACGGACATGACGCACCTCGCGAACCGCGGCGAGGCGCGCGAGCGGATCCTGGCGGGCCTGTTCGACGCGATCTGCGCGAACGTGCTCGTGTTCGTGCGGCCGGGCGGCCCGCGCGACGTGTGGCTGACCGGCGGCGTGAGCCGCTCGCGGCGGGTGCGGGCCTGCTTCCGCGAGGCGCTCGCCGGCCGCGGCCTCGACCTGCGCGACGGCGAGGGCGACGAGGCGCTCTACCTCGACGCGCTCGGGTGCGCGCTGCTCGCGGCGTCGCGGCCGGAGGCGGTGCCGCCGCTCGCCGGACTGTTCCGCCCGCCCGAGCACGCGTCCTTCGACGCGCTGCCGCCGCTCGCCGGGGCGCTGCCGCGCGTCCGGCGCGTCCCGCGCCCGCCGCCCCCCGCCGGCGACGGCCCGCTCCTCCTCGGCCTCGACATCGGCTCCACCGGCTCGAAGGCGGTCGCGCTCGACCTCGCCGCGGGCATGCCGGCCTGGGAGGCGTACACCGGCACGTCCGGCGACCCGGTGCGCGCGGCCCAGTCGCTCGTCTTCGCGTTCCTGGAAGGTCCCTGCGCCCGGCGCGCGGTCACCGGCGCGGGCGTGACCGGCAGCGGGCGCGAGATCGTCGGCTCGCTGCTCGCGTCCTGCTTCGGGACCGAGCGCGTGTTCGTCCTGAACGAGATCGCCGCCCACGCGGAGGGCGCCTGCGCCTACGACCCGCGGGTGGACACCATCTTCGAGATCGGCGGGCAGGACGCGAAGTACATCCGGCTCGAGGGCGGCCGGGTGGTGGACGCGGCCATGAACGAGGCGTGCAGCGCCGGCACCGGCTCCTTCATCGAGGAGCAGGGGCGGCGGCTGGGCGGGCTCGACGCGGCGGCGCTGGGGCGCGAGGCCATCGGCGCGGACGGCTGCGTGGCGCTCGGCCAGCACTGCGCCGTGTTCATGGCCGAGATCCTCGACCAGGCCGCCGCGGCCGGCGCGCCGCGCGCGCACGTGGTGGCCGGGCTCTACGAGTCGGTGGTGCAGAACTACGTGAACCGCGTGAAGGGCGCGCGCCCGGTGGGCCAGGTGGTGTTCTGCCAGGGCATGCCGTTCAGCGCCGACGCGCTCGCCGCCGCGGTGGCGCGCCAGACCGGCGCCGAGGTGATCGTCCCGCCGTCGCCGGGCACGGTCGGCGCGTTCGGGATCGCGCGGCTGGCGCGGGCCGGGCTCGCCGGCCTCGAGGGCCGCGCGGGCGCGCTCGACCTCTCGCGCTTCCTCGCGGCGCGCGTCGAGCGCAAGGACACGTTCGTGTGCCGCTCGGCGGAGGGCTGCGGGGGCGCCGGCAACCGCTGCCGCATCGAGCGGCTCCGCACCGCGGTGGGCGGCGAGCGGCGCGCGTTCACCTGGGGCGGCGCCTGCGCGCTGTTCGACCAGGGCACCCGCGCGCGCAAGCTCCCCGCCGGCGCGCCGGACCCGTTCCGCGAGCGCGAGGCGGAGGTGCGGGCGCTGGTGGAGCGGCTGGGCGCGGCGCCGGCCGGCGCGCCCCGGGTCGCGCTCGCCGACGCGTTCCAGCTGAAGACGCTGCTCGCGTACTTCGGCACGTTCTTCCGGACGCTCGGCCTGGGCGTGGAGGTGATCGGTTCCGGCGGGCGCGAGGCGCTGCGCCAGGGGATCGACCTCTGCAACGTCCCGTTCTGCGCGCCCATGCAGCAGGTCCACGGCGTCGCCGCCGCGCTCGCCGCGACGGGGGCCGAGCACCTGTTCTTCCCGGTCGTCCGCGACCTGCCGCGCGTGCGCGACGAGCGGCACACCTGGCTCTGCCCCATGGTGCACGGCGCGCCGGACGTGCTCGCCACCGACCTGGGCGCGGACTTCGCGCGGCGCCTGGTCGCCCCGACCCTGAACGCGGGCGGCCCGGGCTACCTCGACTCCGAGCGGTTCGTCGCGTCGATGGAGGCGCTCGCCGCGCAGGTGGGCGTCCGCGACCGCGCCGCCGCCCGGCGGGCGCACGCGGCGGCGCGCGAGGCGCAGCGGGCGTTCGACGCGCGCCTCGAGGCCATCGGCGCCGCGGCGCTCGAGCGCTGCCGCTCGGACGGGCTCCTCGCCGTGGTGGTGCTGGGCCGCACGTACACCATCCACGACGAGGTGCTGAACGCGAACGTGCCGGCGCTGCTCCGCGAGCAGGGCGCGGTGGCCATCCCGCTCGACTGCTTCCCCCTGGACGGCGCCACTCCGCTCGTGCCCGGCGCGTTCTGGTCCTACACGCAGCGGATCCTGCGGACCGCGCACCGGGTCCGCCGGACGCCGGGCGTGTACGCGATCTTCACCAGCAACTACGGCTGCGGCCCGGACAGCTTCACCCAGCACCACCTGGCCCGCCTGCTCGACGGCAAGCCCTTCGCGATCGTCGAGACCGACGGCCACGCCGCCGACGCCGGCACCAAGACCCGCGTCGAGGCGTTCCTGCACTGCGTGCGCGAGGACCTCCGCGGCCGCGGGGCCGAGGGACGCCCGGCCGCCGAGCCGATGGCGCTCCGCGAGCGGACGCTCGCGGACGTGCGCGCCGACGGGACGCGGGTGCTGGTGCCGCCCATGGGCCCGGAGGCGGAGGCGCTCGCCGCCGCGTTCCGCGGCGTCGGCCTGCACGCGGAGGTGCTGCCGGCCGCCACCGCCGACACCATCCGGCTCGGCCGCCGGCACACGAGCGGCAAGGAGTGCCTGCCCATGACGATCACCGCGGGCGCGCTCCTCGAGCACCTCGCCCGCGAGCCGGAGGGCCGGTTCACCTTCTTCATGCCCGGGTCGAGCGGGCCGTGCCGCTTCGGCATGTACCGCCAGCTCCACCGCCTGATCCTGGAGCGCGCCGGGCTCTCGGACCGGGTCGAGATCTGGTCCCCACCCGATCACGACTACTTCGAGGGCGTGCCGCCCGGCCTCGGCGCCATCGTGCTCGCCGGCGCCTCCGCCCGCGGCGCGCTCGCCGACGCGCTGCGCGACGCGCGCCCGGTCGAGCGGACGCCCGGGGCGGCGAACGCCATCCACGCGCGGTGGTCGGCGCGCCTGCTCGAGGCGATCGAGCGGGCGGCGGCGGGCGACCTGTCGGCGCGCACGGTGCTCCGCGAGGTGCTCGGCGGACGGCTCTGGGGGATCCGCGACGCCGTGGCCGGGTGCGCGCGCGAGCTGGCGGCGGCGCGCGACCCGCGGCCGTTCCCCACCGTGCAGATGGTGGGCGAGATCTACGTCCGCTCCGACCCGGCCTCGAACGGCCACGTGGCCGACGAGCTGGAGCGCCGCGGCGTGCGCGTCCGGCTGGAGCCGGTGGTCGAGTACCTGCAGTACTCGGAGGCGGTGCAGTTCCGGCGCGGCCTGAAGGGCAGCCTGGGCGACCACCTCAAGCGCCGGCTGCGGCAGCGCATCGTGGACCTCGTGTTCCGCGCCGCGGGCGAGCCGCTGGGCTGGCCGGCGCCGGAGCCGCCGCACCAGGTCGCGAAGGAGGCGCAGGGCTACCTGCGCGAGGATCTCGAGCACGAGTCGGTGCTGGCGATGGGGCTCGCGCTGGAGGCCTGGCGCCACCGCGGCGTGGACGGCGTCCTCTGCGCGGGCCCGCTCGACTGCATGCCCACCCGGCTCGCCGAGGCCCAGCTCTACCACGCGGCCGCGCGGGAGGGCCTGCTCTCGCTGACGCTCTCGGCGAACGGCGATCCCATCGACCCGGAGATCCTCGACGGCTTCGCCTACGAGGTGAAGGAGCGGTTCGCGCGCCGCCACGCCGCCGCAGTCGCCTCCGCCCGCCCTTCGACGAGCTCAGGGCGAGCGGACCATCGAGAGGCCCGCTCGCGGTGAGCTCCGTCGAACCGCGAGCGGGCGGATCGGCTCACGCGGTCCCGGCGAGCAGCCGGTCCAGCGCGGCGTAGCTCTGGTCCAGCCCCTCGCCCATGGCGCTGAGCATGCCGTCGCGCTCCTCGGTGGTGTGGAAGAGCGTGGTCGCGACGAGGCGGGTGCGGCCGTCGCCCAGGTCCTCGAACACGGTGGTCTCGACGGCCACGTAGCCGGGCATGCCGTCCCACTCGAACGTCATGGCGAGGCGCTCCGGCGGCGTCACCTCGCGGAAGCGGCCCTCGAACCCGTGGACGCCGTCGTCGGCGTGCTCCACGAAGCGCCAGTGCCCGCCGCGCTCCAGCTCGTAGCGCTCGACCACCAGCTTGTTCCCCCGCCCCCACCACTGCGCCAGCAGCGCCGGGTCGGTGAACGCTCGCCACACGCGCTCGCGGGGCGCGTCGAAGATCCGCTCCACGCGGATCTCGCGGTCGGTCGGGGTGGACACCGCCGCCTTCGCGGCGCGCTGCTTCACGGCCTGGCCCGTCGTCATTCGGTCCGTCCTTTCGTGCGCTTCAGGAGCTCGTCCAGGCGATCGAGGCGCGCCTCGAGCATCCGGCGGTACCCGGCCATCCAGGCGAGCTCGTCCTCCAGCCGGCGCGGGCCGAGCCTGCAGCTCCGCACGCGACCGACCTTCTCCGTCGTGACGAGCCCCGCGTCCTCGAGGACCCGCACGTGCTTCTTCATCCCGGTGAGCGTCATCTCGAACCCGGTCGCCAGCTCGCCGATGGACGCGTCCCCGCGGCCGAGGCGCTCCAGCACGCCGCGCCGGGTCGCGTCCGCGAGCGCCGCGAACGTGGTGTCGAGCCGCTCCGAATACTGAACCATGTGGTTCAGTATTGAGCCGGCCGGCGGCGCGCGCAAGAGAACACGGCCCGTGCGACCCAACGGGACTGCCGGACGGGCGGATCGACCGCTCGCCCTTCGGCAGGCTCAGGGCGAGCGGATCCAGGAGGTCTGGTCCGGTCGGCGTGGACATTCCGCTCGTGGTGAGCCCGTCGAACCACGAGCGGAGGCCGCCGGCTCTACGGCAGGCCGAGCAGCCCGGGCAGCTCGGCGAGCGAGCGGATCTCGGCGTCGGGGGCGGCGGGGAGCCGCTCCGCGGGCTGGCCGGCGCGGTTGCACCAGGCGACCTGGAACCCGAACGCCTTCGCGCCGAACGCGTCCCAGCCGTTCGAGGAGACGAACAGGATCTCCGCGGCGGGCACGCCGAGCCGGTCCACCGCGAGCCGGTAGACGGCCGGGTGCGGCTTGTAGACGCCCACGTCCTCCACCGAGAGGACCTGCTCGAGCAGGCCGGCGAGGCCGGCGCTCTCGGCCGCCGAGGCGAGCATGGCGGGCGCGCCGTTCGAGAGCACCGCCAGGCGCACGCCGGCGGCGCCGAGGCGCGTGAGCGCGTCCCGCGCCTCCGGGTACGCGGCGAGGCGGCGGTACGCGTCCATCAGGCCGTCGCGCAGCCCCGGCCCGGCGAGGCCGAGCGCGTCGAGCGCGAAGTCGAGCGCGTCGCCGGTCACCTGCCAGAAGTCGGCGTGCCGGCCGGCCAGGCTGCGCAGCCAGGTGTACTGGAGCTGCTTCGCCCGCCACAGCTCGGCGAGCGGCTGCCAGCGGTCGCCGAGCGCGCCGCGCGCCTCGGCGGCGGCGCTGGCCACGTCGAACAGGGTTCCGTAGGCGTCGAAGACGGCGGCGCGGACCGGGGCGAGGGGCATGGCCCCGATGCTAGCTCCTCGCGCGCTACCTGCGCTTCGCCGTCTGGGTCGCGGCCAGCCGCCGGGCCTCGGCGGCGTCCTCGCCCCGGGCCCCCGCCTTCAGGGCGCGCTCGGCGAGGGCGCGGGCCACGGCGCGATCGCCGTCGGCGAGCGCGGCCCGCGCCCCGGCGAGCAGCAGCGCCGGATCGCGGGGCGCGACGGCGAGCCCGCGGTCGGCGGCGCGGCGGGCCTCCGCAGGCTGCGACTCCGCCAGCCAGGCCGCGGAGAGCAGGCGCAGCGCCGCGGCGTCCTTCGGCCGCGCCAGCAGCACCGCGTCGAGGTCGGCGCGGGCCGCCGAGGCCTCGCCGCCGGCGAGCCGGGCCGCGCCGAGCGCGCGGCGCGCGTCCGGATCGGCCGGATCGAGCGCGACCGCCTTCTCCAGGAACGGGAGCGCGTCGCCGGCGCGCCCGCGGCGCAGCAGCAGATCGCCGAGCGCCAGCGCCGCCTCGGGGGCGCGCGGGTCGCGGGTGACGGCGTCGCGGTACGCCTTCTCGGCGTCGGCCGCGCGCCCCTCGGCCTCGAGCGCGCGGCCCAGCGCCACGTGCGCGAGCGGCGGCGGCGAGCGGGTGGTGGCGAGCTTCTCCAGCAGCGCGCGCCCGCGGGCGGCACGCCCCTGGGCCACGTCGGTGAGCGCGTACCAGACCGCGGCCTCGGCCGGCATGCGGCCGTCGCGGGCGGTGCGCTCCAGCTCGGCGCGGGCGAGGGCGAACTGGCCGAGCCGGTAGCGCGCGATGGCGCGCTGCACGCGCACGGCCCGGCCGTCGGCGCCCTCGGTGGCGGCGAGCGCCTCGGCGAGGCGGCCGCGGCCGATGCGGGCGCGGGCCAGCAGCACCTTCGCGCCCTCGTCCTTCGGCGCGAGCGCCACCGCGCGGGCGGCGGCGGCCTCGGCCCGATCCCAGGCGCGGGCGGCGAGGTGCACGTCGGCGAGCGCGGCGGCGAGCGGCGCGCTCTCGCCGAGGGACTGGGTCGCGCGGGCGAGGCGCGCGGCCGCGCCCGGCGCGTCGCCGGTGGCGGCGAGGACGCGGGCGTAGGCGAGCTCGAAGCGCAGCCGCAGGTCGCGCGGCGGGGCGCTGCCCTCGTCCGCCTCCACCGCGGCGAGCGAGGTGCGGGCGGCGTCGAGGTCGCGGTTGAGCGCCAGGCGCGCCTCGGCGGCGCCCACCACCGACCGCGGGTGGGTGGCGTGGGCCGAGAGCACCGCCGCGTAGGTCGCGAGCGCGCCCTCTGCGTCGCCGGCCGCGAGCGCGGCGTCGCCCAGGTCGGAGAGCGCCCGGAGCAGCGGCGGGTTCGCGTGCGCCGCGATCTCGAGGCGGCCGCGGCTCGCCTCGCGCTCGCCGCGGCCGGCCAGGATGCGGCCGGCGAGCGCCTGGATCAGCGGCTCGGAGGAGGGCGGGGCGGCGAGGATGGCGGCCTCGGCCGCGGCGCGCTCCCCGGGCTGCTCGGCGAGCAGGAAGCGCGCGGCGAGCGCGCCGTCGCCGGCGGCGTCCGAGCCCATGAGCTCGGCGGCGAGGGCGCGCGCCTCCTCGTCGCCGAACTCGGAGGCGCGCACCGCCGCGACCTGCGCGGCGAGCGAGGTCACCTCGGGGCCGGCGCCCATGCGCCGCGCGTCGGCGAGCAGCCGCGCCGCCTCCGCGAGCGAGGCGGCGGTGTCGCGGGCGAGCCCGGCGCGCGCGCGCGCGGCGGCGCCCACCGCGTTCCGCGCGGCGATGCGCGCGTCCACCACCAGGTACACGGCGGCGCCGGCGAGGAGCGCGAAGGCGGCCGCGCCGGCCAGCACCGCGCGGCGGTGACGGCGCAGGAAGGAGGGCGGCGGCTCGGGCGCGGCGAGGAGCCGCTCGCGCACCTCGCGCTCGTACTCCGCCGCGATCCGCTCCGCCTCGGCCGCGTCGGGCGCGGCCGCCGGGCGGGCGCGGGCCGCGGGCGCGGCGCCCATCGCCGTGGCCGCGCCGCCGCGGGGCGGGGGGCCGGGGATGAGCGAGAGCAGCGACGCCGGCAGCTCGTCGCGCGCGAGCGGGGGCGGGGTGGCGCGGATGGGCGGCGGGCGCGGCGGCGCCGGGGCCGCCTCGGCCGCCGGAGCCGGCTGCTCGGGCGGGCCGAGCGGCTCGTCCACGTCCGGCGGCTCGACCAGGCGGACCGGCGCCTCGGGGGCACCGAGCGGATCCTGGGCGGGCACCGCGGCGTTCCGCGGGTAGGCGACGTCGAAGGCGAGCGCGGCCTCGAGCGAGGCGTCGCCGCCGTCGGGGGGCGACCCCCGGCCTGGCTCGCGCGCCAGCACCGGGGGCGCTGGCGTGACGGTGGGTGAAGCGGCCGCCCGCGGCCTGGAGGCCGCGCGCGGCGGGAGGTCGAACGTCGCCGTCGCCTCGAGGTCCGGCGGGGCGTCCGCCCTCGGAGGCTCGTCCGCCAGCGGCCGGTAGGGCTCGGTCACCTCGTCCGCGCCGGCGGCGCGCGCCGGCGCGTCCTCGGCTGCCGGCGCGGCGCCGTCCTCGCGCACGCCGCGCTTCGCCTGCTCCAGCCAGCCGCGCACGCGGGCGTCCGCCGGCTGCAGCTCCACCGCGCGCAGGAGCACCGGCAGCGCCTCGCGGAAGAGCCCCTTCGCGACCAGCGCCTCGCCCACGAGGTTGTACGCGTACGGGCTGCCCGGATCGACCGCGATGGCGATCTCGAACTGATCGTTCGCGCCCTTCGTGTCACCCGACTCGAGGAGCGCCCGTCCCCAGATCACGCGACCCAGGATGGAGGACGGGTGGTGCTCGAGGCCCTGACGGCAGATCTCGATGGCGCGCGCGTGCTGCCCGCGCTCCAGCAGCGCGCGGGCGAGCTCGACGAAGATGCGCGACCGGGGGTCGGCCGCGAGGATCTGCTCGTACTTCTCGAGGATGGTGGCCATGTGGCGGGGAAGGGCGCGAGCCTATCACGCAAGGTCGCGACTCCAGCGCCGCGCGGGAAGGCCGCAGTCGCGGGATGTCGTCCCGTGTGGCGCGGGGTGCCGATGGGTGCGTGGACCGGCGCGCGCGTCGCTGTGCGTGACGCGAGCGGTCTGCAAGCCCCGCGCGTGGTGAGCCGGTCGCGCCGACCGTCAGTCCCACCAGAAGAACCACGCGGGCGCGTCCTTCAGCTCGGCCGCGAGGTTCAGCAGGGTCTGCGTGCCCTGGTGCACGATGTCGTCGCAGTAGAGGCACTGCTCGCGCGCGAGCGCCTCCGCGCCGGCGCGATCCTCGGGCGGGCGCGGCACCCAGCACTCCACCACGTCGCCGGCGATCGCGTAGATCTCCGAGCCGTGGCGCTCGTGCCAGTGGCGGTGCAGCGCGACGTGCTCCTCGGTCGCCGGGCACGCGTTCCACGCGCCGTAGTTCAGGTACGCCGGGGTCTCGTACGCGTGCGGGGTCGGGATCCGCGCCAGGTACACGACGGGATACGGGCGATCGGTGGTGATGTCGCGGTGCGCGCCGAGCTGGTGGCCGCGCGACGGCGTCGCCGGCCACTCGCCCTGCGGGACGAAGAGGCCGCTCTCGTCCTCGGTCGGTGGATCCCCGGCGAAGTCCTGCTCCAGCTCGCGCAGCCGCCGGTCGAGCACCTCGCGCGCGGTGAGCCCGGCCGCGGCGCGCAGCGTGGCGGCCACGTCGGCGCCCGCGAGCCCCTCCCGCGCGGACTCCACCTGCTCGCGCGGGCCGAGCAGCACCGGGCAGGCGCCCTCCGGCCGCCACAGCTCGCGCAGGCGCAGCCACTCCTGCACCGCGTCGCGGCCCGGGACGGCGACGAGCGGGTAGGGGAACGCCGGGAGCTCCGGCTCCGGTGCCGCGCCCTCGGGCTCCGCGTCCGGCGCGCCGCGCCCCAGCCATCGCCTCCAGAAGGACATGCCGTCCTATTGCACGGAGCGCGAACGCCGGGGAAGCACGCGCTCTCGCGCGACCCTCGGTTGCGTGCTGGATGGGGCCCGCCTGCTCCTGAATTCAACCGATCGGTTGACAACCACATGGTTGAATACTAGCCTTCCTCCATGGCGCCGAGCGACCCGCTCACGATGACCTTCTCCGCCCTCGCCGACCCGACGCGGCGGCACATCCTCGCCCGGCTCGCCGCGGGCGACGCGCCGGTCAAGGAGCTGGCCGCGTCGTACGACATGAGCCTCGCCGCGGTCTCCAAGCACCTGAAGGTCCTCGAGGAGGCCGGCCTGATCTCCCGGAGCCGGGAGGCGCAGCGGCGCCCGTGCCACCTCGAGGCGGCGCCGCTCGGCACGGTCGCGGAGTGGCTCGAGGACTACCGCGCGTTCTGGGAGCGAAGCTTCGAGAGCCTCGGCGCGTACGTGAAGACGCTGCAGGTGGCCGGTGCCCCGCGGCGCCCGCGGAGGCCCGGCAGGCCGAGGCGCGGAGGCGGCCGATGACCGTCCGGATCGACGTCGGCTCGACCCGCGAGCCGGTGATCGCCATGACCCACGTGCTCGACGCGCCCCGCGAGCTGGTGTGGCTCGCGTTCACCACCCCCGAGCACGTCGTGCGCTGGTACGGCGGCGCCGGGTTCACCAACCCGGTCTGCGAGATGGACGTCCGCGCCGGCGGCCGCTGGCGCCACGTGATGCGGACGCCCGACGGCGTCGATCACGAGTACGAGTTCGTCTTCGTCGAGGTGGTCCCGCCGGAGCGGCTGGTCTGGAGGGCCGAGCGAGGGGATCCCGGAAAGCCCCTCCCGGTCAACGCCCTCACGCTCGAGGATCTCGGGCGCCGGACGCGCATCGTCTTCGAGGCGCGGTTCGCCACGTTCGCCGAGCGCGCGCTCGCGGCGCGCTGGGGGTTCGCGGAGGTCCTGCGCCAGGGCGCCGAGCGGCTGCGGACCGTGGTCGCGTCGATCGGGTGAGGAACGGTCCCGCACGGCGGGACGCACGGAGGCTGCACATGCGCAGGCTGATCGTGTTCAACCAGCTGTCCGTCGACGGCCACCTCTCGGATCCGCACGGGGACATGTCCTGGGCCAAGGAGGACGCCGACGAGGAGTTCGACCGGTTCACGGCGGCGCGGGCGCGGGCGGGCGGCGTGCTCCTCTTCGGGCGCGTCACCTACCAGCTGATGGAGAGCTACTGGCCCGCGCCGGACGCCGCGCGCGCCCTCCCGGAGGTCGCGCGGCACATGAACCGGCTCCCGAAGGTGGTCTTCTCGCGGACGCTGGCGGAGGCGCGGTGGCAGAACACCACGCTCGTCCGGGACGATCCGGTGGCCGCGGTGCGGCGCATGAAGGCCCGGCCCGGCCCGGGCATGGCGATCCTCGGGAGCGGGACCCTGGTGTCGCAGCTGGCCGATGCCGGCCTCGTGGACGCGTACGAGCTGATCCTCAACCCGGTCGCGCTCGGCGCCGGTCGCTCGATCTTCGAGGGGATCCACCGCCGCCTGAAGCTGCGGCTGACGGAGTCGCGGGCCTTCGCGAACGGCAAGATCTTCGTCTGCTACGCGCCCGCGTAGCGTCCCTCGAGCACCGCACAACGGAAGACGGCGGAGGCCCGTGGCCCCCGCCGTCGGTGCTGCACGCGGTGCGCGCCGGCTAGAACGGAATGTCGTCCGGCCCACCGCCGCCGCCGCCCCCACCACCGCCGAAGCCGGGACCAGGGCCGGCATCCGGCTCCTCGAAGCCGCCGGGAGGACCGTCGTCGGGGCCGTGCTGGCGGCCGGGGCCGCCGGCGCCGCGGCCGGCGCCGCCGCCACCGCCCAGGAACCGGACGGTCTCGGCGACCACCTTCACCTTCGAGCGCTCCTGGCCGGACTGCTTGTCTTGCCACTTGTCGGTCTTCAGGCGGCCCTCGACGTAGACCTGGCGGCCCTTCGCCAGGTACTCACCGCACTGCTCGGCCTGCTTCCCCCAGACCTCGACGTCGTGCCACTCCGTCTCCTCCTTGCGCTGCCCGGACTGCTTGTCGGTCCAGGAGCGGGAGGTGGCGATGCGGAGGTTCGCGACCGCCTGGCCGCCGGACGTGTACCGGACCTCCGGATCCTTCCCGAGGTTCCCGACGAGGATGACCCTGTTCACCATGGCGTCGCTCTCCTTCTGCGTGGCCTGCGGTTGCCGCAGGCTTCGTGAGTGAAGGTTGGAGCCTAGCCCACCCCCCTGACAGCCGGAATGACGGGCCCTGGCGGCCGGCCTACCGCCCGGAGGCCGGCACCACGGTGCCGCCCACGGGCACCGGCACCGGCACCAGCACGGGCGCGGCGCGGACCGCCTCGGCGGCGTGGCGGGCCTCCTCGAGCCGCGGGCCGAGCGCGCGCGCGTAGGCGCCGAGCTCGTCCTGCCGGCCCGCGAGCGCGGCGAGCGCGGGCGGGAACGGGTGCTCGCGCTCGTCGCTGCGCGCCAGCCCGGCGCCGAGCGCGCCGACGGCGGCGTCGGCGTCGGAGGCGCGCGCGGCCCGGAGCGCCTGGACCAGCTCGTCGGGCGCGGACGCGGCCACGCCGGCGAGCGCCTCGGCGAGGCGGGCCGCGAGCGCGCCGTCGAGCGCGGCGGCGGGCGCGAGCTCGACCAGCTTCGCGAGCGCCTCGGGGACGCCCTCGCCGGCGAGCTCGGCGATCGACGGGACGACCGGCGGCGGCTCCTCGGTGCCCATGGCCGACCAGAGCCGGCCGAGCACGCGCGCGTCGGGCGTGACGTGGTCGAGGAAGCTGCGCCGCGCCGCCTCGCCCTCGGGGTCGGACAGGTACACCGCCTCGGCGATGGCGAGCCGGAGCGCGGGGTCGGTCTCGGCGCGGAGCGCGCCGCGCAGGAACGGCTCGTTGCGCGGGTCGCCGGTGCGGGCGAGCGCGTAGTACGGCTGGGCCGAGCGCGCCAGGTCGGTGGTCGCGGCGACGGCCACCGCCGCGGCCGGCCCGGGCTCCTTGCCCTGCGCCACCGCCGCCTCGAGGCCCGCCGGCGGCCCGCCGCTCGCGGCGAGCGCGGCGCCGAGCGCGTCCACCGCGCGGCGCACGCCGGCGGCGCGGCCCGGGTAGTCGTTCACCAGCACCGCGAACGCGAGCGTCCGGTGCGCGCCGTCCTCCACGTAGCCGGAGAGGCTGGTGACGTTCTCGAGCGTGCCGGTCTTGGCGCGGAGCCGGCCGGCGGCCCCGGTGCCCTCCATCCGCCAGCGGATGGTGCCGTCGCGGCCGGCCACCGGCAGCGAGGCCAGGTACTCGGGCTGGATCGGGAACCGCCCGTACATGGCGCGGAGCAGCGTCACGAGCTGCCGGGCGCTGAAGCGGTTCGTGTCGTTGAGGCCCGAGCCGTTCTTCATCACGTACGTGCCGCGCGGCACGCCCGCCTCGGCCAGGAACTCCTCCACCACCTGCACGCCCTTCGGCCAGGTCCCGGGCGCGCCCTTCACCTCGGCCCCGAGCGTCTTCAGGAGCTGCTCGGCGACGAAGTTGTTCGAGGTCTTGTTGAGCCGGCGGACGATCTCGCCGAGCGGGTCGGACTGGGCCACCAGCACCAGCCGCGCGCCCTCCGGCGTCGCCCCGGCGCGCACCTTCCCCACCTTCACCCCGCGCAGCTCGAGCAGCCGCGCCAGCGTGTGGCCGAGGTAGAGCGCCGGGTCCTCGATGCGGCGCCACTGCGGCTGCGTCCGGCTGCCGAGCGGCACGCGCCCCTTCACCACGATCCGCTGCCTGCCGCCGCGCGCGACCGACTCGATGATCACGCGCCTGGGCGAGCCGGCGCGCACCGTGGTGGTGCGGTTCTCGATCTCGAGGTAGTCGCTGGCCGGCTCCAGCTCCACGCGGCCGCGCGCGCCGCGGCGGTCGCCGGGGCCGACGTGCACCGCCACCGCGTTGAAGTTGAGCGACAGCGCGCCGGCGGGCGCGAGGTAGGCGCGGTCGCCCTCCTCCTGGTCGTAGCCTGGCCCGGTCCGCTCGCCGTCGAAGAAGCCCTCGTCCACCACCAGCTCGCCGATGCGCTTCACGCCGAGGTGCTGGAGGTCGCCGGCCATCGCCCAGAGCCGCTCGGTCACGATCGACGGGTCGCCCTTGCCGCGCACGTAGAGCGCCCGCGCCGCGCCGCCCTTCGGCTCGACCAGGAACTCGGTGGCGAAGCGGTACTCGGGGCCGAGCCGGTCCAGCGCCGCGGCGCTCGTCACCAGCTTCACGTTGGAGGCGGGGTTGAGCAGGACGTCGGGGTCGCGCGCGTAGATCACCTCGCCCGTGTCCACCGCCGAGACGAGGATCCCCACCCGCGCGCCGGAGAGCGGCGAGCCGTCCACGATGGCGGCGAACGCCCGGGCCGCCTCGCGGGGGGGCGGGTCGGCGGCGAGCGCGGCGGGCGGGAGCAGCGCGACGGCGAGCGCCCCGGCGAGCAGGGCGGGGAGGGCGGGCAGGGAGGAGATGGGGCGGGTCGAGGAGGGGAGCACGTTGGGCCGCATTATCGGATGGGCGGGCGGTGGACGCGCAGGCGAGCGCGCGCCCAGGTGAACGCCCGGGCGGGCGTGGGGTATTTCGGGGCCGCGTTGACGGGAGGGTCCCCCGCTCGCTAGGTATGACGATGTGAGCGAGGGACGCGCGGAAGGCCTGGACGGGCGCACGCGCGAGGCGCTGGAGCGCTTCGAGCGGTTCCTGCATCAGCGGGACCTCCGGCTCACCGAGGCCCGCGCCGCCATCGTCGAGGCCGCCCTGGCGCGCCAGGGGCACTACCCCATCGACGAGCTGATCGCGGACCTGAAGCAGCGCGGGATCCGCGGGTCCAAGGCCACCGTGTACCGGACCCTGCCGCTCCTCGCCGAGGCGGGCATCCTCGAGCCGGCCATCGTGGCGGGCGACGCCCGCAGCTACGAGACCACCTTCGGGCGACAGCACCACGACCACCTGGTCTGCTCCCGCTGCGGGAAGGTGGTCGAGTTCGAGTTCGAGGCGTTCGAGATCCTGCAGCGCGAGGTGGCCGCCCGGTACGGGTTCCGGCTCGAGGCGCACCACCACGAGCTGGTGGGCACCTGCCCGGACTGCCAGGCGCGCGAGGCGCCGCGGGGCTGAGGGTGGGGAGCCCGTCCGCGCACGGCCCGGCGGCCCGATGACCCGGCGCATGGCGCTGGTCGGGACGCTCGCGTTCCTCGCGGTCGCCCCGGCGACGGTCGCCGGCGTCGTCCCGTGGTGGATCGCGGGGTGGCGGATGCGGCCGCCGCTGTTCACCGGGGCGCGCGTCCTGGGCGCGATCCTGGCCGCCGCCGGGATCGCCGCGGTGCTCGAGTCGTTCGCGCGGTTCGCGATCCGCGGCCTCGGCACGCCGGCGCCGGTCCTCCCGCCCCGGCGGCTCGTCGTGAGCGGGCTGTACCGGTACGTCCGGAACCCCATGTACGTCGCGGTCCTCTCGGTGATCGCCGGGCAGGCGCTGCTCCTCGGCGAGCTGCGCGTGCTCGGCTACGGAGCGCTCGTCTGGCTGGCGTTCCACCGGTTCGTGGTCGGGTACGAGGAGCCCAGGCTGAGGAAGACGTTCGGCGCCGAGTACGACGCGTTCCGGGAGCGCGTGCCGCGCTGGATCCCGCGTCCGCCGCGCGGGCGAGCGTGAGGCTGCACGCCGCGTCGGAAGGGGGCCAGGAATTTCCCGACGTCGCCCGGCCTTTCCCTACACGAACGATGGCCGCGGGTGCGGGCCACCTTTGCCGCGGGAGCACGACGTGACCGAGTCCAGCGAGATCAACCAGGGGAGCGAGCTGCTCCTCGGCCGCCAGGCCCCGGCCATCGACCGGAGCCCGGGCCGCGGCGGCGAGCACGAGGAGTTCCCGCTCGACCTCCAGCCGACGACCCTCGCCGCGCTGTGCCGCGGCGCGCTCGACGACGTCGGGGCCCGGTTCCCCGACCGCATCGTCGACTACGCGCCGGACGCCGAGCACGACGGCTCGGGGGAGTGGGATCCGCGGCGGGTCGCGTACGCCGTGACGATCCTCCTCGAGGACGCGCTCAAGCGGACGCGGGCGCAGGAGCGCGTCTCGCTCCGCTGGCGAGCGCACGACGACGTCGTGGTGGTGCGCGTCCAGTTCGCGCGCCCGATCGACCGCGGCGACACGTTCGTCACGTACTTCGAGCGCGGCGTGAGGCCCGACGGCGCCGACGACCGGGTCGGCACGCTCCGGATCGCGGCCGCGCGCAAGATCATGCTGCAGCACCGCGGCGAGCTCGCCCGCATCCGGACGCGCGCGGGGACGACCTACGTCGCGACCCTGCCGCGCCGGGCCGCGGACGTGGTGACGGACGTGCTGCCGGACGGCGACGTGCCCTGACCGGGCGCTCGCCCTTCGACGGGCTCAGGGCGAGCGGGCCTTCGGATCCGCTCGCGGCGGCCTGCTCCCGCCGCGGGTCAGGGCGAGCGCGCCTAGGGATCCGCTCGCGGTGAGCCTGTCGAACCGCGAGGGAACGGGCGAAGCGGCCACGGCGACCGGGCGCTCACCCCGTCCGCAGCAGCAGCCGCCGCACCTCGGCCGCGTGCGCGAGGCGCGCCGCGACCCGCTCCGCGAGCGCGTCGCGCTGCCGCTCCACCGCCGCGGCCGTCTCGCCGAGCAGGCGCCCGGCCAGCCGGTCGAGCGCCCGCTGGGCCGGCCGGTCGAGCATGGCGCGCAGGTCGGTGGTGACGGGGTCGCGGGCCAGCGCGGCGCGCAGCGCGGCGAGCTCCGCCGCCTCGGCGCGGATCGCGTCCGCCGGCGGGAACGGCGCGGCGGCGAGCACGCGGCAGTCCACGTCGGCGATGGCCTGCGCCCCGGTGAGCTGGCGCGCGCCCTCGTCCACCGCGAGCCGGACGGGCGTGGCGGCGAGCAGGAGCGCGAGCTGCCAGGCGGTCGGCGCGCCGGGGCGCGGGAACAGCGCGTGCCACTTCTTGTCCTCCCACAGCCCCGCCTCGTTCAGGAACGCGAACGCCCGCGCGCCCACCTTGGCCGGGTAGAGCAGCGGCGCCGGCCCGCGGCCCGGCGCGAGCCGCCACCAGGGCGAGCGGCCCGCGCAGCTCGGGCGGCGGTGCACGCCGGCGGCCTCGCCGAGCGCGAGGTACCGCCGCGCGGCGGCGCCGGGCGCGGCGGGCGGGCGGAACAGCACGCCGGCCGGCTCGGCCAGCTCCGGCGCGCGCGCCTCCTTCAGCGAGGCGAGCAGCGCCACCACGTCGCCCGGCGCCAGCCGGACCTCGCCCGCGAGCGGCGAGGCGTACCGGCCGCCGCCGAGCGGGGCGAGGTGGAAGAACGCGTTGCACCCGCTCTTCGTGCCGAAGCGCACCTCGCAGAGCGCGCCGAGCGACGTCGCGCCGCGCGCCGCCGCCGGCCGGGGGCGGCGCAGCCGGACGCGCGGGCCGCCGGCGCCGCGGGCGAGCGCCGAGAGCTCCGCGCCGGAGAGCGCGGCGAGCGGCACCGAGGCCTCGGCCGCGGGCGCGTCGGCGGCGCCCTCCGCCCAGACCACGAGCGCGGTGTCCACCGAGGCGGCGAAGCTGCCGGCCGCGCGCGAGCGCAGGCGCACCGCGAACCCGCCGCGCGCCCGCGCGTCGGCGAGGAGCGGCTCCGCCGAGCGCGACACGTCGAGCGCCCGCGGCCACACCAGCGCCGCCACCGGCGCGTGCCGCAGCGCCACCGCCGCGAAGTGCGCGGAGAGGTCGGCCTGCCGCCCCAGCCCGCTCGCCGCGGCGGCGCGGGCCTTGGCGGCGGCGGCGAGCCGCTCGTGGCGCAGGAACGGCGGGTTCGCGAGCACCAGGTCGGCGGCCGGCCACGGGGCGGCGAGCGCGTCGGCGCGGCGGACGGCGGCGCGCGCGCCGAGCAGGGCGAGCCGCGCCTCCGCCGCGCGGGCGGCCAGCGGGGCGACGTCGATCCCGGCGAGCCGCAGCCGCGCGCCGACGCCGCGCGCCAGCCGCTCGGCCGCGGCGAGCAGCGCGCCGCCGCCGCAGGCCGGGTCGAGCACCGCCAGCCCCTCGAGCGCGCGTGCGAGCGCCGGCAGCGGGCGCCCCGCGAGCAGCGCCGCCACCGCCTCCGCCGGCGCCGGTCCGCCCCGCCGCGCGGCGGCGTGGGCGAGCCCGAGCGCCGCGAGCGCGCGCGCCTCGGCGGGCGGGGTGAACACCGCGCCGTCGGCGCCGGCCAGCGCGCGCGCGCAGAGCGCCTCCAGCAGCGCGCCGTCGAGCCGCTCCGGCGACGGGTCCAGCTCGGAGCCGGCGCGGAGGCCGAGCCCGGCGAGCGGCGGCTGCGGGTCGCCGCCCAGGTGCGCCGCGGCCACGGCGAGCTGATCGGCGGGCGGGAGCCCCGCGAGCGCGTCGAGCGCGGTCCGCGTCGGATCGGCGGGTGGGCTCGCGCGCGGGGGGCTCACCGCGCGGACGCTCCGGCGTGGGCGATCGCGACGGGGGCGGCGGCGGGCACGGGCGGATTGTACGCGATGCGGGATGGGGAGCGGGGGCGGAGCAGCGCGTCAGGCGCGGGCGTGATCCGGGCGATCTTCTTCCCGCCCGACGCGCCCGAGCCGCGGGACGGCGCGCGCGCCGGGCACGAACGCGAGCACCAGCAGCGCCGCGCCGGCGGTCATCTCGGCCACGCCGGCGGCCGGCTCGGTGGCGCCG
Organism: Anaeromyxobacter sp. Red801; assembly: GCF_049201065.2. NCBI lineage: Bacteria > Pseudomonadati > Myxococcota > Myxococcia > Myxococcales > Anaeromyxobacteraceae > Anaeromyxobacter > Anaeromyxobacter sp. Red801. The sequence goes on from NZ_CM181236.1 coordinate 318,085, forward strand.
CGGCCGGTCCAGACCAGCCACGCGGCCGGCGCCGCGAGCGCGTACCGCGCCGGCGCCCACTCGATCGCCGCGACCGTGCCGATGCAGACGAGCAGCCCCATCGCCACGTCGCGGAGGATCGGCCCGACCTCGCCGTACCCCAGCACGAGCGGCGCGAGCAGGAGCGCCAGCCCCACGGCGAAGCTCGTCCAGCGCGCGATCATGCACCCTGAACGTAGCCGTGCCGCGCGGGGGCGAGAAGCCGCCGGGGCGGCGGGCCGGAGGAGCCTGTTGGGGCCTGGCCGGACCGGCCGCACCCGACCGGCGGGGCCGGAAACTGGCGCTGTCAGGCACCCCCGCTAGGATGCGCAGCCGAACGCCGGATTCCGGGAGGATGGAGCCATGCCTCGCGGCCGAACCCGGCGGGATCGCACCACGGAACGCTCGATGACCTACGCCGACGAACGCGTCGCCGCAGAGATGGGACGTGTCCTGCTCGCGCTCTACCGCGCGGGCATGCAGGTCCGGGTCTGGCCGGACGCGCTGCACGGCCGCGCCGGCGCCCGCATCGTGGCCGGCCCGTCCGCGAAGCGCCGCCGGACGGCGCTCAAGTCGGCGTCCGGGTCGGGGGACTCGCCGCTGCAGGCGATCTACGCCGCGGTGGAGCGCATGAACGAGCGCGCCGGGGCGATCGTGGTGCCGCTGGACTAGCCCTTCGACCCCGGCCGCTCGTCGCGACAATTCGACTCCGCGCGCTCATCCCGACCCTTCGACTCCGCCCGCTCATCCCGAGCGTAGCGCGGCCCATGGCCGCGCGGAGTCGAGGGACGCTCAGGGTGAGCGGGGATATTCTTGGCGTGCGGCGCGGAGTCGAGGGACGCTCAGGGTGAGCGCTGATGTTTCTCGCGTGCGGCGCGGAGTCGAGGGACGCGGGCTAGCCGAACAGCCCGTCCAGCTTCCGCTCGATGTCCTCCTGGACCTTCTGGCGCATCGAGCCCGGGACCAGCATCGGGAACTTGAGGTCGATGACGACCTCCTCGTCCTTCACCGCGTAGGCGCCGCTGACGCCCATCTTCGAGACCTTGCCGGTCTTCGCGCCGCCGTCCTTCTGGTAGTCGAGGGAGAGCTTCTCGGCGATGCGCTCCATCACCTCGTCCACCTTCTCGTAGATCTCACCGGCCTTCTTGCCGGGGTACTTCCTCGTGATCTGCGGCATCCTTGCGGGTCTCCTCCGCCGGCCGTCCGGCCGGTCACTTCGCGTATTGAGTTGGGTCCTGCACCCCGGCCTCGGCAAATCCCTTTCGGCGCAGGCGGCAGGCATCGCACCGGCCGCAGGCGCGGCCGCGGATCGGGTCGTAGCACGACAGGGTCATGCGGTAGGGGACGCCGAGCTTCGTGCCCAGCCGGACGATCCCCGCCTTCGAGAGCCGGAGCAGGGGGGCCCGGATCCGGAGCGGGTGCCCCTCCACGCCGGCGCGGGTGGCGACCTTCGCCAGCCGCTCGAACGCCCGCAGGAAGGCCGGGCGGCAGTCCGGGTAGCCGGAGTAGTCGATGGCGTTCACGCCCACGAAGATCTGCTCCGCGCCGATCACCTCGGCGTGGGCGAGCGCGAGCGAGAGCATGACGGTGTTGCGCGCCGGCACGTAGGTGACCGGGATGTCCCGCGCCATCCGCGCCTCGCTGCGCCCCTTCGGCACCGCGATGCCCGCGTCGGTGAGCGCCGAGCCGCCGAACGCGGAGAGGTCCACCTTCACCACGCGGTGCCCGGCGGCGCCGAGCGCCCGCGCGATGCGCCGCGCCCGCGCCAGCTCGCCCTTGTGCCGCTGCCCGTAGTCCACCGAGAGGCAGTGCGCCTCCAGCCCCTCGGCGCGCGCCACCGCCAGGCAGGTGCTCGAGTCGAGCCCGCCCGACAGGAGCACCACCGCGCGCCGCGCCTCGATCGTCGCCTTCGCCATTCCAGGATCCTAGCGGGCCACCGCGGTGAACGCGTAGCTCGCGGTGCAGGGGAGCACGCAGGGCGCGCACGCGCCGCCGGTCGCCCCGTAGGTCTCCACCAGCGTCCCCGCGAGCGTCGGCGGCCCGTCCGCCGGGAACGCGAGGTCGCCCTCGATCGCGACCGTGAGCGCCGCGGTGCAGGTGGCGGCGCAGGCGCTCAGCACCGCCTCGCCCGCCGCCGCCGAGGCCTGGACGTGGTCGCCGCTCCGCGCCCCGCGCAGCACCGCTTCGTGCTCGCGCCCGGTGCAGAGCGCCACCGCGCCGGTGCGCGGGTCCTGCGCCAGCGTCACCGGGAACACCGCCGCGGCGTCGGTCGCGAGCTCCGCCGGGATGGTCGCCGGCACCGCCGCGGCCCAGCCGCCCTCCGGCTCCACCGTGCAGGCGGTCGAGGCGTCCACCCGGCGCGCCTGCAGGCCGAACACGCCGATCACCTCGCCCGGGCAGTCCTCGCCGCCGTCGCTGCGGCACGCGGCGGCGCCGAGCGCGGCGAGGAGGGTTGCGAGGGCGAGCGCGCGCGGCGCGCGGTGGGACGGACGGCGGGGCACGGGGCCGGCTAGCCTAGCACCGCGACCCGGAGCTCGACGAACGGATCCGACAGGGCCAGGAGCGCGAGGTCGCGGAGGTCGGGGAGCGCGAGCGCCTCGGCCGGATCGAGCGGCCCGCCGTCGAGGCGCCGGTCGAGGAGCGCCAGCGTGCGCAGCGCGTGGCCCGGGTCGCCGGCGTGCAGCAGGCCCACCCGGTTCGCGGTCCGGCGCACCGCCGCCGCGAGCGCGCGCGGGTCGAGCGTGCGCAGCTCCGCCGCGGCCGGGCCCGCCAGCGCGGCCGCGGTGGCGCTCACCTCGCCCGGCACGGTCCGCTCCAGCGCGGCGAGGAACGCGCCGGCGTGCGCCGCGGGGAGGCCCATGGCGGGCGGCGCGCCGCCGCCGAAGCGGCAGGCCAGCTCGAGCAGGATGGCGGTGTCGCGGGGCGCGAACTTCCCGAGCAGCGCCCAGCCGTGCTCGAGGAGGTCGAGCGTGCGGGCGGCCAGGAACGCGAGCGCGCCCTCCGGCAGGTCCGCCAGCCCGGCCGGCAGCACCACCGAGGGCGGGCGGGTGTTCTCGATCACCACCTCGCGCCCGGGGCGGGCGCCGAGGAGCGCCGCGTGCGGCCGGGACTGGAGCGCCCGCGCGGCCCGCTCCAGCGCGGCGTGCAGCGCCGGCGCGGCGGCGGGCGCGAGCCGGTCGGCCGGGCCGGCGCCGCGCGCCGCGAGATCGGCCGGGAACAGCGGCTCGAGCCAGGGCGTGAGCAGCGAGAGCAGGCGCGCGCAGGGCCCGTTCGCGCCCGGCGCGGCCACGCGCTCGCGGAGCGCCGCCTGCAGGTGCCCGGCCACCGGCGCCGAGGCGGGCGCGCTGCGGGACGGGTCGGCGAACGCGGCGAGCGAGGCGGCCAGGCGCGCGCGCTCGGCGAGCCGGGCCGACGCCTCCGGGCCGGTCCGCTCCGAGGCCGCGAGGTCCGCGCAGAGCGCGCTCGCCTCGGCGAGCGCGGTCGCGTCGGAGGGATCGCGCCGCGCCAGCTCCAGCCAGCCCTCCGCCGCGCGCGTCCGCGTCTCCGGGCGCGCCGCCCGGGCCACGAGCAGCTCGCGCTGCGCCTCGACGTCGTCCGGCACGAGCGAGAGCGCCTTCTCCAGCATGACGGCGGCGCGCTCCGGGTCGGCGAGCCTCGTGCGGAGCAGCTCCGCGAAGTGGCGCAGCCGCGCGGCGGCGGCGAGCGGGTCGTAGGCGGCGATGGCGTCGGCGCAGGCCTCGCCCAGGCGCACGTAGTCCTCGAAGCGGCCCAGCTTCTCGGCGGCGCGCGAGAGGTCGCGGGCGAGCGTGAGGTCCGAGGGGTCGCGGGCCAGCGCCTCCGCCAGCCAGGCGCGCGCCGGCTCCCACTCGCCGGCCTGCAGCCGGGCGCGCCCGCGGGCGGCCAGCTCCGCCACCGGCAGCGGGTGGTCCGGCCCGAGCTCGGCGCCCACCGCCGGCGTGGCGGGCAGCGCGCCGGGCGCCTCGGCCGCGCGCGCGATCTCCTCGTCCGACCACCCGGCGGGCGGCGGCGGCTCGGCCGCGGCGGGCTCGGCGCTGCGGGCCCGGATGGCCTCGGCGCGGGCGAGCCGCGCCCGGTCGCCGGCCGCGACCGACAGGAGCCACGACCAGGTGAGGTCGCGCTCCGGGTCGGCCTCCAGCGCCTCGAGCAGCGCGTCGGCGGCGCCGGGGGCGTCTCCGGCGCGCTCTAGGTGGCCGGCGAGCCGCTCCAGCAGCTCGGCCCGCGCCACGCCCTCGGCCACGGCGGCCTGCGCGCGCAGCACCTCGGCCACCGGATCGGCGGCGGGCGCGCGCCGGTGGAGCTCCTCCGGCTCGGCCGCGGGGGGCGCGGCCGGGCGGCCCATCCCGGCGAGCAGCGCCTCCGCCTCCTCGGCGCCGCGCAGCGCGGCGGCGGTGCCGCTGGTGCGCGCCGTCCGGAGCGCCTCGTGGAGCGCCGCGGCCGCGGCGTCCTCGTCGCCGAGCCGGTCGAGCAGGATGCGGGCGCGCCGCAGGTGCAGCGCGGCGGCCTCGGCCGGATCCGCGGCCGCGCCGGCCTCGGCCGCCAGGCCCGCCGCGGCCTCCGCCCACCCGTCGCGCCGGCCGTCCAGCGCGGCGAGCGCGTCCAGCGCCGGCGGGTACACCGGATCCAGCTCCAGCACCGACAGGAACGCGCCGCGCGCCGCGTCGAGGTGCCCGGCCGAGGCGAACAGGTCGCCGCGCGCCTGGCGCAGGTCGCGGCGCCGCGCGGTCTGGCCCCAGGCCGCGAGCGCCTGCTCATGGAGCTGGGCCAGGTCGAGCCACGCGTCGAGCGCGCCGCGCGCGAGCGCCAGCGCGGCGGCGCGCTCGAACGCCTCCGGGTCGCCGGGGTCGGCGGCGAGCAGCTCGGCGAAGAGCGCCTCGGCCTCGTCCGCGCGGCCGGCCGCGTCCAGGGCGCGCGCGAGCCGCCGGCGATGCGCCGTGCGCGCGTCGGGGGAGAGCCCGGCCTCGGGGATGGCGCGGAGGTGCTCGACCGCGGCGCCCGGGTCGCCGGCGGCGAGCGCCTCCTCGGCGAGCACGGTGCGGGCGGGCACGCAGCCGGGCCGGGCCAGCACCGCGGCCCGGTACGCGCGCGCCGCGTCGCCGTGCGCGCCGGCGTCCTCGAACAGCCGCGCGGCCTCGAGCGCGCTGCGCGCCGCCTCGTCGCCGTCGCTGCGGATGGACGCCGACAGCAGGGCGCGGGCCGCGGCGAGCGGCTCGCCCCAGGCGGCCTCCAGGCGCGCCCGCGCGCACCACGGGCCGGGCGCGTCCGGGTCGGCGCCGGCCGCGAGCTCGAGCGCGCCGCGCACCTCGTCGTCGGGCGCGCCGGCGCGGGCCAGCGCCTCGGCGGCCGCGGTGAACGCCTCGGCCCGCTCGGCGGGATCGTCGGAGGAGAGCGCGCGCTCGGCGGCCGCGCGGGCCGCCTCGCGCGCGCCGGCGGGCGGCGCCGGGGGCGGCGGGGCGGCGTCCGGCGCGGCCGGCTCGAGGCCGCCCAGCGCGCGCGCCTCGCGGGCCCGCGCCGGCTCGCCGGCGGCCTCCAGCGCCGCCGCGGCGCGGCCGGCCAGCGCCGCGAGCGCCTCCGGCCCCTCGCCCTCCCGGGCGCGCAGCTGGAGCAGTGCCTCCAGCAGCCCGGCCGCGTCCGGCCCGGCGTCCCCCAGCGTCTCCGCCAGCTCCGCCGCGGCCTCCAGCGCCACACGGCGCTCCTCCGCCAGGCCCAGCGCGAGCGCGCGCTCGGCGCGGCTCCGGGCCGCGGCGAGCGCCAGGCCCGCGTCGCCCAGCGCGGCGTGCCCGTGCGCCAGCGCGGCCCAGGCGATGCCGGCGCGCTCGTCGGCGGGCGCGAGCGCGAGCGCCCGCTCCAGGTGCGCGATGCCGTCCGACGCCCGGCCCTCGGCCCAGGCGGCGAGGCCGAGCCGGTAGCGCGCGGCCGCCTCGGCGGAGGCGGGCACGGCGCCGCGGGCCTCCTCGGCGCCCGCCACCAGGCGCCGGTCCAGCTCGGCGGCGGCGGGGGCGCCGCGGGTCGCGGCGAGGCACGCGGCCAGGGCCGCGAGCGTCTCCACGTCGCCGGGCGCGGCCGCGAGCGCCGCCTCGTAGGCGGCCGCGGCGCGCTCGCCCTCGCCGAACGCGAGCAGCGCGTCGGCGCGCGCGCGGTGGCAGCTCGCCGCCTCGGCCGGCACCGCCGCCGCGCGCGCGGAGAGCACGCCGTCGAGCCGCTCGGGGTCGGCGGCCGCCTCGCGGAGCGCGGCCACGAAGGCGCCGTCGTCCGCCGGCCAGGCGTCGAACGCGGCGCGCAGCGCGGCGCGCGCGCGCTCGTCCTCGCCGGCGGCGTGCAGCGCCCGCGCGGCCTCGCGCAGGCGGCCGGCGCGGGCCGGCCCGCGCGCGTGCGCGGCGCGCCCGAGGAACAGCTCGGCGCGCTCCAGGTGGCGGTCGGCGTACGCGTCCGCCAGCTCGCGGGCGGCGTCCTCGTCGTCCGGGTCGGCGCGCACCAGCGCGGCGAGCAGCGGGATGGCCTCCTCGCGGCGGCCCAGGTCGCGGAGCAGCGCCGCGGCGGCGCGCAGCGCCACCGGGTCGGCGGGGCCCTCGGCGGCGAGCGCGGCGCAGGCCTCGGCGGCGCGGGCGCGGTCGGCGGGATCCGGCGAGGCGGCGAGCCGCGTGACCGCGTCGCGCCGCATGCGGGCGCGCGCGGCCGGATCGGCCTCGCGCTCGGCCCGGTCGAGCAGCATCCGCGCGACCTCCGGGTCGCGGCCGGTCGCGGTCAGGATCGCGGTGAGCCGCTCCCGGGCGGCGGCGCTCCCGCGGTCGTGCGCGAGCGCCTCGCGGAGCGCGGCCTCGGCCGGCCCGGTCGCCCCGGCGGCGGCGTGGACGTCCGCGAGCGCCACCAGCGCCGCGGCGCGGGCGGGGCCCGGCGCGGCCGCGGCGGCCCGGGCGGCGAGCGCGCGGGCGAGGTGCGGCGTCCCCGCGTCGCCGAGCGCCTGCGCGGCGCGCTCCAGCAGCTCCACGCCCTCCGCGTCGCCGGGGGCGGCCGCCACCGCGCGGTCCAGCGCCTCGGCGGCGGCGGCCGGGTCGCCGGCGTCGAGCAGCAGCGCGCCGGCGGCGCGGGCGTGCGCGGCGGCCGCGGCGAAGTCGCCGGCCGCCGCGGCGAGCGCGTCGAGCTGGAGCGAGAGCCGGGCGGCCTCGGCGGGCCGGTCGAGCGCGCGGGCCAGCACCACCGCGTCGGCGAGCAGCCGGCGCGCGGCCTCCGGCTCGCCGGCGTCGAGCGCGAGGTCGGCCGCCTCGCCCAGCGCGTCGAGCCGCTCGGGCTCGGGCGCGCCGGCCCGCGCCAGCGCCTCGGCCCGGGCCGCCGCCAGCGCGGCGCTGCGGACCGGGTCGGCTGCGGCCTCGGCGCGGGCGCGGCGGTAGAGATCGCGGGCGAGGTCGGGCCGGCCGGCCGCGAGCAGCGCGCCGGCGGCGCGCCCGAGCGCGTCGGCGCGCGCCGCGCCGGAGCGGGCCGCCTCCGCCGCCGCGAGCACGGCGCGGGCGCCGCGCTCCGGGTCCTCGTCGAGCGCCAGCCGGCGCACCGCCGCGTCGAGATCCTGGGGGCGGCGGGCGAGCACCTCGCCGAGCGCGGCGTGCGCGAGCGCGCGCTCGCCGCGGTCCTCGGCCAGCTCGGCGAGCTGCCGCGCCACCGCGAGCGCGTCCTCGGGCGGGAGCGCGCCCAGCCCCGCCTCGAGCAGGCGCCGGTGCACCACCAGCGCCTCGCCCGACGCGCCGCCCAGGTAGAGCACGCGCGCGAGCAGCGGCGCCGCGAACGCGAGATCGTCCTGGGTGCGGGCGTAGGCGCGGCGCGCCGCGCGGATCGCGCCGCCCAGGTCGCCCTGCGCGAGCGCCAGCGCGGCGGCGGCGCGGAGCGCCCGGGCCGCGTCGCGGGGCGTCGGCGCGCGGCGCGCGTAGCGCTCGAGCGGCTCGCCGGCCGCGCGGGCGGGCAGGTGCGCGCGCCGGAACGCGGCGTGCTCCTCGGCGAGCCCGCGGTCGGGCGGGAGCGCCGCGATGGCCGCGGCGTAGGCGGCGTCGGCCTCGGCGGCGCGCCCGAGGCGCGCCAGCAGGCCGGCGCGCTCCAGGCGGCGGCGGCCGGCGGAGGCCGGTTCGAGCGCGGCGAGGTCCTCCAGCCGGTCGGCCACGGCGCCCAGGTCGCCCGCGGCCTCGGCGGCCGCGCGCGCCGCCTCCACCGCGGCGGGATCCCGCGGGGCGAGCGCGCGCGCCTCCTCGGCGGCGGCGAGCGCGCCGGCCCGGTCGCCGAGCGCCGCCGCGAGCGCGGCCCGGCGCAGGTTGGCCGCGGGGCGGGCGCCGGTGGGGAGCAGCGGCACCAGCGCGGCGAGCGCGTCCCGCTCGGCGGCGGCGTCCCCGCGCTCCCGGGCGCGCTCGGCGAGGGCGGCGAGCGCGGCGCGGGCGCTCTCGCGGCCCGGGGCGAGCGTGAGCGCGTCGCGCAGCGCGGCCTCGGCGGCGGGGGCGTCGTCGGCGCCGCCGGCGGCGAGCAGGGCCAGCCCGGCCTCGGCGAGGCGGTCGCCCGCGTCCGCCTCGCCGCGGTCGCGCGCGCGGAGCGCCCGGGCGAGCAGCGCGCGGGCCGCCTCGGCGGGCGCGCCGGCGCGGGCCGCCAGCTCGGCGCGGAGCTCCAGCGCGGCGTCGTCGTCCCCGGCCTCGGCCGCGGCGCGGGCGGCGTCGAGCGCGCCCGCGAGATCGCCGCCGGCGGCCAGCAGCCGCGCGCGCCCGGCCTGGGCGGCCGCGGCCTCGGCGGCGTCCGCGAGCGGGTGGGCGGCGAGCCGGCCGAGGAGGTCGAGCGCCCGCGCCGGGGCGAGCGCGCCCGCGCAGGGGGCCGCGCACAGCACCCGCAGCGCCGGGAGGCAGCCGGGATCGAGCTCGATCGCCTCGCCCGCGAGCCGCGCGGCCTCGGCGGCCTCGCCGCGGCCGGCGAGGAGCGCCGCCAGCTCGGCCCGGACCGCGGCCCCGTCGGCGCCGCGCGCCAGCGGGAGCCGCCGCCGGAGCGCCTCCTCCAGCCCGGCCGCGTCGCCGGCGCGGCGGTGCAGCCCCGCGAGGCGCGCCAGCGCCGCGTCGTCGCCGGGGACCGCCTCGCAGTACGCCGACAGGTGGCGGCGCGCCGCGCCGGCGTCGCCGCAGGCCGCGGCCGCCCCGGCCGCGAGCGCGAGCAGGCCGGCGCGGTCCGCGGCCGGGAGCGCGTCCCCGGCCAGCGCCGCCTCGGCGTCGCCGAGCGCGCCGCGCGGGTCCGCCGCCACGCGCCCGGCGGCCCGCCGGGCCCGGGCGGGCGCGAACGCGGGATCGAGCTGCGCGGCCAGGTCGAGCGCCTCGCCGGCCGGGTCGAGCCCGTGCGCCCGCAGCGCCAGGGTGGCGCCCTCGCGCCCGCCGGTGAGCCGGGCGAGGAGCAGCAGCGCGCGCGAGGCGCCCCGCGCGTCGCCGCCCGCCAGGCGCAGCTCGGCGAGGCGGGACAGCGCGGCCTGGGTGGTGGCCGGGTCGTCGGCGGCCCGCTCGCACGCGGCGAGCGCGCGGGGCAGGTCGCCGGCGCGCGCGTGCAGCTCGGCGGCCTCCATCCAGCGGCCCAGCCGCTCCAGCAGCGCCGCCCGCGCCGCGTCGTCGCCGGTGGCCGCGAGCACCTCCGCGAGCAGCGCGCCCGCGCCGGGCGCCTCGAGCGCGTGCGCCCGCTCCGCGTGCTCTCGCGCCGCGGACGGCTCGCCCGCCTCCAGCGCCGCCCGCGCCGCGCGCAGTTCCAGCTCGGCGGCGTCGGCGGCGCCGCCCGCGAGCAGCGCGCGGAGCGCCCCGAGCGCGAGCCGCGCGTCGCCGGCGCGCGCGGCCGCGTCCGCCTGGGCGCGCAGCACGGCCGGGTCGCCGGGGGCCGCGGCCCGCGCCTCGGCGAGCGCCGCCAGCGCGGCGGCCGGATCGACCGGCACGAGCAGCCGCCCCCGCTCCAGCCAGGCCGCGGCCGCGGTGGGCGCGTCGCCGGCCGCCGCGGCGAGGCGCGCGGACTCGGCCAGCAGCTCCGCCACGGTGGTCGCGTCGGCCACGCGGCGCGCCAGCCGCAGCTCGGCGGCGAGCCGGGCCGGCCCGGGGCGGGCGGCGCGGGCCGAGGCGGCGGCGGCGAGCGCCGCGGCGAGGTCGCCGGCGCGCTCCGCGGCCGCGGCGATGCGGTCGTCGAGGGCGGCGGCGGCGTCCGCGTCCGCCGTCAGCGCGCGCAGCCGCTCCAGCGCCTCGCGCTCCGCGGCGGCGTCGCCGCGCGCGGCCGCGAGCTCGGCCTGGCCGGAGAGGGCCGGGGCGCAGGCGGCGTCGAGCGCCAGCGCCGCGGCGAAGCGGCGGGCGGCCTCGCCGTCCTGGCCGGCCGGGCGCAGCGCGGCGCCGGCCTCCGCCAGCAGCGCCGCCCGCGCGCCGGCGTCCGGCTCCAGCTCGGCGCGCCGGTCGAGCGCGCCGGCGAGGGCCGCCGGCCGCCCCAGCCCGCGGAGCCGCTCCACCAGCCGGTCCAGCACGCTTGCGTCCTCGGGCGCGAGCGCCGCCGCGGCCTCGAGGTGCGCCGCCGCGGCGGCCGGATCGCCCAGCCGCCGCTCGGCCACCTCGGCGAGCGCGAGCCGCGTGCGCACCGCCAGCGCCGCGCCGCCCGGCGTGGCCGTGTCGAACCCGGCGAGCGCCAGCGCGTGGAAGTCGGCCGCCTCGGCCCAGTGCCCGAGCGCCTCGGCGGCGCGGGCGGCGCGCGCGTGGACCTCGGCGCCCGGCGCCAGCTCGGCGGCGGCGCGGTAGCGCAGCAGCGCGTTCTCGGAGTGCGCGAGCGGGCCCTCCCACGCGGCGCCCGCCTCGAGCGCGGCGGCGGCCGCGGCGGCGCGGTCGCCGCGGGCGAGGTGGACCTCCTTCAGCCGGTCCAGCGCCCGCACCGCGCGGAGCGGCTCGCCGGCGGCGGCGCAGGCGCGCGCCAGCGCGGCGAGCGGGGCCGGGTCCTCCGGGGCGAGGCGGAGCGCCTGGTCGAGGTGGAGGCGGGCCGCCGCCGGATCGCTGTGGAGCAGCAGCTCGCCCAGCTCGGCGTGGGCGCGCGCCTTCTCCTGCGGATCCGGGTCGTAGGCCACCAGCCGCCGGTCGGCGCGGACGAGCGCCTCGCGATCGCCCGAGGCCGCCGAGAGCGCCCGCAGGGCGCGGAGCGCCGGGACGTGGTCGCGCCGGACCTCCAGCGCGACCTCGGCGGCGCGCAGCGCGTCGGCCGGGTCCGCGCCCGGCAGGCCGAAGACCGCCTCGGCGCCGGCGAGCGCCGCGAACGCCTCGCCGCGCGCGCCGGCGGCCGCCGCCAGCGCCGAGAACGCGCGCGCGGCCCGGGCCGGCTCCCCGCGCGCCTGCCGCACCAGCGCCTCGGCGAGGAGCGCGGGCGCGAAGTCCGGGCGCCGCTGCAGCCAGGCCGCGGCGAGGTCGAGCGCCTCGTCGTGGAACCGATCCTCGAGGAGGAAGAGCGAGAGCAGCAGCTCGGCCGCGAACGGGTGGGACGCCGCGGCGGCCCCCTGCGCCAGCAGCGCCTCGCGGGCGGGCTCGTGCTCGCCGCGCGCCAGCGCCTCGCAGGCCGGCGCGAACGCGCGCGCGCCCTCGTCCGCCGCGAGCAGGTCCGGCGCGCCGCCGGTCTCGGCCGGTCCGCCCGCCGCCTCCCAGGCGATCCGCGCGACCCCGGCCCCGAAGGCGGCCCGCGCCAGGCGCGCGCCGTGCGGGCGCGGCAGCTTCCAGCCCCGCGGCGCGAGCGCGGCGCGCAGGAGCGGCGCGACCGGATCCGCCGGCAGGGCCGCGGCGCCCGCCGCCTCGAGCGCCCGCGCGGCGAGGTGCGGGAGCGCGGCGGACGGGAGCGGCGCCGGCCCGTAGATCCGCGGCGAGTGGAACACGAGCGCCAGGCCCCGCTCGCCCCGCGGCAGGAGGCCCGCCTGCAGCGTGAACGCGGGCCCGGCGGAGATCCGCCCGGCCAGCTCGGCGAAGCCCTCGCGGAACGCGATCCGGACGTCCTCCAGCCCGAGCGCGCCCAGGCCGGCGCGGGCCAGGGCCGCCTCGACCGGCGCGGGCGTGAGCGCCACGCGCAGCTCGACGAGGTCCGTGAGCCGGCTCCGGAACTGCGCCGCGCCGGCGCCCGCGTCGAACGGGAAGTGGACGTCCGGGACGCGGAGCGTGAGGCACTCGAGCGTGAGCCCCGGCGCCAGCTCGCGATCCGCGAGCCGCACCGAGGCGCCGCCGCGCTCGAGCCGCAGCTCGAAGCCGGTCCCGGACCCCGCCCCGGGCTCCGAGGAGTGGGCGGGGGCGGGCTGCTGTCTCACCTCCGCCATGGGGGCGGAATTCTACCGGAGGGGGCCCGCCCCGGCGAATAGACGACGCGGGTGGGACCCGGGAGCAGGTTCCCCGCGGCGCGGTCCGGCATGGAAAGACGAGGGCCCCGGCCGCAGGAGCGGTCGGGGCCCTGGAGCGGCGGCGGGGCCGGCTACTGGCCGGTGGTCCGCTGCGCCTGCCCGCGCCCGGCCTCGGCCGCGACCTCCGGCGGCGTGCGGCGGAACACCACCACGCTCCGGCGGCTCTGGAACTCGTCGTCCTCGCGGGCGAACACGGTGACCACGTTGTTGCCGGGCTTGAGCGGCAGGTCGGCGCTGAAGTCCATCTTCGAGGAGGTGGCCGTGTCCGGCTGGACCTTGAAGAAGACCTTCTGGTCGTTCACGAACACGAACACGTCCCGCAGGCGGGCGGTCGGATCGGCCGAGGGCGGCACGCTGGCCGAGCCCTGCAGCTTGAAGGTGGTGCCGTCCACCACCGGCGCGCCCTTCAGCGGGTCGGGCGTGAGCGCGATGCGCGGCGGCTCGCGCTGCCACACCTCGGCCACGGCGCCGCTGCGCGCGGTCCCGGCCGCCTTCAGCGGCTTCACCTCGCCCTCGGCGGCGAACGCGTAGCGCCCCTTCTGCCACTCCACCCGGTAGAACTCGCCGAAGCGGGCGTCCACCGGCAGCACCGCGCCCTTGCGCGCGGCCGCGATGACCGGGGCCGTGGCGCTCGCGCCGGTGCGGAGCTGGGCGTCCGCGACCTCGACGCGCACCGCGCCGTGCGCGGCGGTGCGGGCCGGCTCGTCGGTCGCCACCGGGAGATCGAGCTTCTCGGAGACGTACTCGTCCATCTTCTCGTCCACGATGGTGACGCGGACGGGCGAGGTGTCGCTCTTCGAGCCGCGGCGGAGCTCGACCTCCATGGTGGCGGTCTTCACCTCGCCCGGCTTGAGCGCGCCGATCACCTCGCGCCCCTTCTTGATGAAGAGCTTCTCGTCGCCGAGGTTCTTCAGCAGGACGTAGGTCTTGTCGCCCGAGACGCCCGGGCCGGCGTTGCGCACGTCCACCCGGAGGTTGAACGTCTCGCCGCGCTGCGGGAGCCCGTCGCCGTTGCCGCCCTTGGCGTCGTCCACCTGGGCGCTGAACGCGAACACCGGCTTCTGCACCTCGGTGACCGCCACCGCGGTGGTGACGTCCGGCGGCGCCTTGCCGCCCTCGTCCTCGAAGTGGAGCGTCACCTCGTCGCGGCGGGTGTCCATGCCCTTCGGCAGCTTCACCGGCGCCGTCCAGGTGCGCTTCTCGCCCGGGCGCACCGAGCCGAACACGAACTCGCGGCGGTCGAGCAGCCCGTTCTTCTCCGCGGTGGTCCAGGCGCGGAGGCGGCGGAACGGCCCGTCGCCGCGGTTCTCGACCGTGACCGTCCACGGCATCGTCTCGCCGGCGCGCAGCTCCTTGCCCGGCGGCGGCGACACCGTCACCACCGCGCGCGGGTGGCCGCGGCCGGCCTGGCCGTCGGACCAGTCCACCCCCAGCTCGGCGAGGCGCTTCTGCAGGCGCGCCTCCTCCTGCTGGTGCCGCTCGGCCACGAGCGCCTTGGCGGCGTCGAGCTGGCGGGCGCGATCCGGGTAGGGCGCGCGGCGCAGCAGGTCCTTGGCGAAGCGGACCTGGTAGTCCTCGACGAAGCGGTCCGGATCGGCGTCCGCGTCCTCGTCCTCCTGCTGCTCCGGCGTCAGCTCCGTCACGTCGCCGTGCGGGGAGGCCTCGGCCGCGGCGTCCTTCCTGAGCTGCTTCGCGACCAGGTCCTCCTTCTCGTCGAGCAGGTAGCGGAGCTCGAGCGGCGGCTTCTCCTGGCGCTTCTTGCGCGCCTCGGCGCGGGCGGCCTCGGGGACGGTGCGGTCGGCCGGGTTGGTGAGGTGCCGGTCGAGGTCGGCCTCGCCCATCGAGCGCGGCGGGGCGAAGTAGTTGACCTGCTCCTTCAGCGCGCGGCCCGGCAGCAGCAGCACGTCCGGCGTGATGCCCACCTCCTGGATGGAGACGTCACCCGGGGTGAGGTACTGCGCGATGGTGAGCTTGAGCGCGGCCTCGTCGGCGGGGCGGCTCGGGTCGCTGAAGTCGTAGAGCACCTGCACCGAGCCCTTGCCGAAGCTCTGGCGGCCGATCACCAGCGCGCGCCCGTTGTTCTTGAGCGCGCCGGCGACGATCTCGCTGGCCGACGCGGTGCTGTTGTTGACGATGACGACGATGGGCAGGCCGGTGAGATCGGACGGCTCGGCGCTCGCCTCCTTCACCTCGTGGATCTGCTGCTTGTCGCCCTCGCCCACGGTCTTCACGATGACGCCGTCGGAGAGGAACAGGTCGGACACCGAGATGGCCTGGTCGAGCAGGCCGCCCGGGTTGCCGCGCAGGTCGAGCACCAGGCCCTGCAGCTTGCCGCCGGCCTGCGCGCGCTGCTGCTGGAGCGCCTGCACCAGGTCGCGGGTGCTGTTGGTGGAGAACTGGGTGAGCTTGATGTAGCCGACGTTGCCGTCGAGCAGCTGCGCCTGCGGCACCGTCTCGATGCTGATCACCTCGCGCGTGAGCACCAGGCGCCGCGGCTCCTGGTTCGGCCGCTGCAGCGTGATCGCCACCTTGCTCTGCGGCCGGCCGCGCAGGCGGTCCACCGCGTCCTGCAGGTCCATGTTGACGGTGGACTGCTCCTCGATGCGCGCGATGACGTCCTTCGGCTTCACCCCGGCGCGCTGCGCCGGCGTGTTGCGGAGCACCCGGACCACGGTCAGGTTGCTGTCGCGCATCGCCACCACGAACCCGAGCCCGCCGAACTCGCCGCGGGTCTGGAGCTTCATCTCCTTGAACGACTTCGGGTCGAACAGGACGGTGTGCGGGTCGAGCGTCTGGAGCAGGCCGTTCACCGCGGCGTACTCGATCTCGCGCAGGTCCTTGTGGGCGACGAGGTGCTGCTGGATGAAGCCCATCGCCTCGCCGAGGACGGTGCGGATCTCCCAGATGCTCTTCACGCCGGAGATGTCGAGCTCGCGGGAGGCGCTGCCCACGGTGAGCGTGAGCTTCGGCGACTTCTCGTCGCCCTGCACCATCACCTCGGCGACGGTCTTCTCCACCGCCTCGAGCGCCGCGACCACCATGCCCTTCGGGTCCACGCGGCCCGGGTCCACGTAGTTGTCCTTCACCTGGAGGATCACCCTCGACAGGATGGGCAGCCGCTCGAGCTGGTAGTCGCCGTTGCCGCCGGCGCGCGCCGGCACCGGCGCGGCGCCCTTGAACGCGACCGCCGGCGGGGGCGCCTCGGGCTCGGCGCGGACGAAGCGGGCCGTGACGCCGAGCGCGAGCGCGAGCGAGGCCGCCAGGGTGGCGAACAGCCGGAAGGGGCGGATCATGGGGCGCCTGGGCAGGGAGGGTAGGGCAGGCAAGCGGAAAACCTACGTATCGTGGGAGGATAGGTTGCAGCAGGATCCCGCGCAAGCAGATCGGGCCGGCCCGGGTCCCACCGGGATCCAACCGGCGGGGCCCGGAATCATGCCCGGGGCGCCCCTCGCCGGGCGTCGTCAGCGGTCCTCGTCGTCGTGCTCGGCCTCGCGGTGAACGCGCGCGGCGCCCACGGCCGGGATTGCCTCCGCGGGCGCACCGCGGGGGAGGTACGCGCTCGCCGCCCCGTGGCGGTACACGAGCTCACCCCCCGCCTGCCCGGCCGACACCGCCAGCGCGGCCACGCCGAGCGTCCCCGCCACCACCACAGCGGCCACCGCGGTCGCGGCGGCGGCCGGCACCACCAGCACCGCGGCGCTGACCGCGAGCACCGCGCCGGCCGCCCACACGAACACCTCCGCGCGCTCCTCGTGCGCCTCGATGAGCTTCTCCGAGATCACCGTCTCGGCCTGCTTCTCGTCGCGCTCGCCGAGCTGCATGGCCAGCGCGCCGCCCCCGACCAGGACGGCCTGGAGCGCCACCACCACCGCGAAGGCGCGCCGGGGGAGGGCGCCGCGCCAGAGCGCGAGGGCGAGCCCGGCGGCGACGAGCGGCACCACCATGGCCAGACCGAGGGGGACGTGGACGATGGCGGGGTGCAGGGGTAGGGTCGACATGGCGTGCGGGCTCCTCAGGTCGGCGGGTTCGGGCCGACGCGCCCAACCTGTCCGGCCCCCCGGCCGGCCGCCATCCGACGGATGACACACGTGGAAAACCAGAGCGCATCCGCGGGGCTGCGCGGCGCACATGCGGCGGACGCCGACGCGCCCAGGCCGTGGGTGCTCGCCGTTCCCTCGGCCATCCTGGGCCTGGTGACGGTGCTGGTGGGGCTCGACGTCGCCTCCGACGCCCGGGCGGGCGGGTCCCCCGGGCACATCGCGCTCGAGGTCGCGATCATGGCGGTGGCGCTCGCCGGGGCGGTGGCGCTGTGGGCGCAGCTCGCCCTGGCCCGGCGCCGCACCCGGGCGCTGCAGCGCGACCTGGTGCGCGCCGAGGCGGACCTGGCCCGCTTCCGCGCCGAGTCGCAGGAGCACCTGCGCGGCCTGGCCGCCGCCATCGACCACCAGTTCGATCGCTGGGGCCTCTCGTCGGCGGAGCGCGAGGTGGCGCTGCTCCTGCTGAAGGGGCTCGCGCACAAGGACGTGGCGGACCTGCGGCGGACGAGCGAGCGCACCGTGCGGCAGCAGGCGCTCGCCGTGTACCGCAAGGCGGGCCTCGCCGGCCGGGCCGAGCTGTCCGCGTTCTTCCTCGAGGACCTGCTCCAGCCCGCCGCGCCCGCGCCCGCGGACGCACGCCCGGTGAGCGGCGAGACGAGGTAGCGCCACCGGCGGGGCGCGGGTACATTCCGCCCGCATGTCGCTCGACGCTCGTGTGCAGGACAGCCCGCCGGTGCGCGGGATCGACGATCTCGCCGGCTGGTTCGCGGCGCGCGAGCGGCCGCGCGCGGACTGGAAGGTCGGCCTCGAGCACGAGAAGTTCGCGCTCGCCGCGGGCACGCTCGACCCCATCCCGTACGACGGGCCGCGCGGCGTGGCGGCGGTGCTGCGCGCGTTCTCGCGCTACGGCTACGAGCCGTTCGAGGAGGACGGGCGGATCATCGCCTCGCAGTGCCAGGGGCTCACCGTCTCCATCGAGCCGGGCGGGCAGATCGAGCTGTCCGGGCGGCCGTTCGCCGACGTGCACGTGGTCGCGGCCGAGCTGGACCGGCACCTCCAGAAGTGCCGCGAGATCGCGGGCGACCTCGGCCTCGAGTTCCTCGCCGCCGGCTACCGGCCCTGGGGCACCCCCGCGACCTCGCCCTGGATGCCGAAGAACCGCTACGCGGTGATGCGGCCGTACCTGGCCGCGCGCGGGCGGCTCGGGCCGGACATGATGGCCATGACCGCCTCGGCGCAGGCCTCCTTCGACTTCTCCGGCCCGCGCGACATGGCCGAGAAGCTCCGGGTGGCGCTGGCGGTGCAGCCCGCGGTGGCGGCGCTGTTCGCGAATTCACCCATCGTGAACGGCCGGCCCGCGGGCTGGAAGTCGTACCGCGTGGCGGTGTGGGAGGAGACCGAGCCCACCCGCGCCGGCCTGCTCGGCTTCGCGTTCGAGCCCGGGTTCGACGACGACCCCTACCGCCGGTACGCGGAGTGGGCGCTCGACGTGCCCATGATCTTCTTCCGCCGGGGCGGCGGCTACGTCGATCCCGGCGGGCGGACGTTCCGGCAGTTCCTCGCGGACGGCATCGCGGGCGAGCGCCCCACGCTCGTGGACTGGGAGGACCACCTCACCACCCTGTTCCCCGAGGTGCGGGTGAAGGGCGTGGTGGAGGTGCGCGCCGCCGACGCCTGCGACGCCGCCATGACGAAGGCGCTGGTCGCGTTCTGGAAGGGGCTGCTCTACGACCGCGAGGCGCGGGCCTGGGCCTGGGACCTGGTGCGCGGCCTGTCGGTGGCCGAGCGGCGGGCGCTCATGATCGGCGCCGGCCGCGAGGGGCTCGAGGCGACGCTGCCCGACGGCCGCACGCTCGCGGACGTGGCCGGCACGCTGCTCGACGCCGCCGGGAACGGCCTCTGCCGGCAGCACTGCTGCGGGCAGCGGGGCGAGGACGAGCGCGTGTGGCTCGCGCCGCTCCGCGAGCGCGCCGCCTCCGGCCGGTCCCCGGCCGACGACGCGCTCGACGCGTTCCGGCGGGGCGATCGCGCGCTGGCGGAGCACCTGCGGATCGCGTAGCTCGCCGGTCGTCCGCCCGCCCCTCGACAGGCTCGGGGCGAGCGGAGCTCGAGCTCCGCTCGCGGTGAGCCCGTCGAGCCCCGAGCGGAGGCGCGGGGGCGCCGCGCGTCAGTGCGCGTGGTTCAGCAGGCGCAGGCCCCACATCACGGCGAGCCCGAACAGCAGCGCGCCGGAGAGGACCCACTTCGAGCCGCCGCGGCGGTGGAGGTCGGGGAGGATGTCCGAGAGCGACAGGTGCAGGAACGTGCCCGCGCTCGCGGCGAGCGCGGCGGCGGTGAAGGTCTCGACCCGCACCAGCTCGCGCAGCACCAGGTAGATCCCGGCGCCCACCGGCACCATCAGCGCGAACGCCGCGTTCATCGCGAGCGCCCGCCCGCGCGAGTAGCCCTCGGCGCGCAGGATGGCGGACAGCGAGAACGAGTTCGGGATCTTGTGCGCGAGGATGGCGAGGAACACGAGCAGCCCGAGCTCGGCGTGGCCGCTCGCGGCGCCGAGCGCGAACCCGTCCACCAGCGTGTGCGCGCTCATCCCCACGAAGGCGGCGAGCCCGAGGGTGGTGTGGACGGCGCAGCCGGTGCCGTCCTCCTCCAGCGCGACCGCGCCGTCCGCGGCGACGTGCGCGTGGCCGGGGTCGTGAGGGTGGTGGTGCGCGTGCCCGCCGGCGTCGATCCCGGCCGGGAGCGGGGCGGCCTGCGAGAGCCGCGCGTTCGGGCCCGGCTCGGCGCAGACGTGCACGAGCACGAAGCGCTCGAGCAGGAACAGCAGCAGGAACCCGACCAGCACGAACGGCAGGATCCCCGCGCCGCTCTCCTCCACCGCCTCGGGCAGCATGTGGAAGAACGCGGCGCCGAGCATGACGCCGGCGGAGAACGACAGGCCCACGTCGGAGCGCCCGACGCGCCCGATGAGCGGCAGCGAGCCGCCGGTGAGCGCGCCCACCAGGATGGCGGCGGTGTACAGGGCGAGGGACTGCGTCTGGGTCATGGTTCGTCCAGGCCGAGCGCGCGCATGCGGCGGGCCAGCGTACCGCGGTCGATGCCGAGCGCCTCCGCGGCGACGGAGCGCACGCCCCGGGCCCGGGCCAGCGCGCCCGAGATGAGCGGGCGCTCCACCTCGCGCATCACCGCGTCGTAGAGACCGGTCGCGGGCTGGCCGTGGAGCCGGTCGAAGAAGGCGTCCACCCGCTGGCGCAGCTCCTCGTCGAGCGCGCACGGCCGCGTGATGCGGCCGTCCACCAGCGCGAACGCCTCGCGCGCGAGCCGGGCGCGGCCGTCCGGGATCGAGCGCACCTCGACGACCTCCAGCCGCGCCGCCTCGCAGGCGCGCCGGAGCGCGTCGGGCGCGCCCTCGAGGAGCAGCGCCTTCACCGGGCCGATCCCCGGGGCCGGCCGCCGTGCGGTCCGCGCGTCCTCACTCACCGTCCTCGTCCGAGCCGCGGTAGCCAGGGTCGAGCTCGAAGCTGTCGCCGCCCTGCGGGAAGTGGCGCTCGAGCAGCGCGGCCACGTCGGCCGCGGTCACCAGCGCGGCGGCGTCGCGGCGGAAGTGCACGCCGCCGCGGCGGCCCCGCGTGTACCAGAGCAGGTGCTTGCGCAGCTCGCGGATGGCGTGGCGCTCCGAGGCGTCGGCGGGCTCGCCGGGCGCCATGCGGGCGCGGTGCTCCACCTGCAGGCGCACGTGCTCGAGGACCGTGCCCACCCACTCGTCGCGGCCGGGCGGCGGGGGCGGCGGCCGGCCCGCCTCGAGGGCCTTCAGCTCGCGGAAGATCCACGGGTTGCCGCAGGCGCCGCGCGCCACCAGCACCGCGTCGCAGCCGGTCTCGGCGCGCATGCGCACCGCGTCCGCCGCGGTCCACACGTCGCCCGAGCCGAGCACCGGGATCGCCACCGCCTGCTTCACGGCGCGCACCAGCTCCCAGCGCGCCTTGCCGGAGTAGAGCTGGCTGCGGGTGCGCCCGTGCAGCGCCACCGCCGCCGCGCCGCCGGCCTCGGCCGCGCGCGCGACGTCCACGCAGTTCACCTCGCCCTCGTCCCAGCCGGCGCGGATCTTCACCGTGACCGGCACCGGGACGGCGGCGCGGATGGCGCGGACCGCCTCCTCGACCCTGCGCGGATCGCGCCCCATGGCCGCGCCGGCGCCGCTGCCGCAGACCTTCTTCACCGGGCAGGCCATGTTGACGTCGATCATGCCGGCGCCCGCCTGGACCGCGACCACCGCCCCGCGCGCGAGCACCTCCGGCTCCGAGGCGAAGATCTGCACCGCGAACGGGTCCTCGTCGGGCTCGCGGTCGAGGTAGCTCGAGGTCTGCAGCGCGCCGTGCATCAGGCCGTGCGCCGAGACCATCTCGGTGTACGCGAAGCTCGCGCCCATGCGCCGGCAGATGGCGCGGAACGGGCGATCCGACACGCCGGCCAGCGGGGCGAGGAAGTAGCGACCGGGGAACTGGTAGGGGCCGATCTGCATGGGCTGCGCGTGCGTCGAGCGGGGTGGGGGGTGTAGCACGGACCGATTTCGGTGGGGAACGCCGGAATGCCCCGGGCCGCCGCCGGTTCCAGGGGCCGTGCCGGAGCGACCGTGGCCGGGTGCTTTAGCGGCGAGGCCCCCTGCGCGCACCCGCGCGGATGGCCGCCGAAGGGGCCTGACGCCGCCGCGAGGGCGGTGCACAGGCTTCCGGCGATCGGGGTGGTCGGGTATACGGGCGACCGGCGGCCAGGCGAGGCGGCGGTCCCCCGAAGCGAGGAGGACGGTCGGCCGCAGTGCGAGCATGCAGCAGATCCCCCGGGCGCCCGATTTGGCGCGGCCTCCGGGCCCCGGTACGATGTGGCATCCGAACGGCCGGTCGACGGACCGGCCCCCCGCAGCAGAAGTCGAGGAGCGATGAGGCATATCCGCACGACCTTCCTTGCCGTTAGCGTGCTCGCCCTGGCCGGGCCGGGCAGCGCCCAGGGCCCCGTGTCGCGGGGCGCAACCGTCGAGGCCGCCGCCCAGGCCCTGCCCGCCGCCGACGTCCCGGAGGCGCAGATCGTCGCCCCGCCGAAGCCGGCGCAGCGCCGCCAGGAGCCGTCGGTGGACGACGTGATCGCGAACGCGGACGCGCCCGACGAGCCGGCCATCGCGGAGGAGATCGAGCAGGAGTCGGCCGAGCTCGAGGACCTGCGCCAGGCCGAGGAGGCCTCGCGGGTGCAGGACGCCGGCGAGGGCCGCCGCACGGTGGGGGCCGACGGGCTCGGGCTCGAGTCCCCCATTCGCGACCGGGTGGAGGGCGCGCTGGGCCGCGACGCCACGCCGCGGGGCGAGGGCGCCGGGCGGATCCCGCTGCTCCCCGAGATCGACCACGACCTCGCCACGCTCCAGGCCGAGTACGACATCCCCATCGACGTGAACGAGGCGGTGGTCGCGTACGTCCGCTTCTTCCAGTCGCCCAGCGTCCGCGCCCACTTCGTGAAGTGGCTCGGGCGCTCGCACCGCTACATGGAGCGGTACCGCAAGATCCTGAAGGAGGAGGGGCTGCCCGAGGACACGGTGTTCCTCGCCATGATCGAGAGCGGCTTCGGCAACTTCGCGTACAGCCGCGCGAAGGCGTCCGGCCCCTGGCAGTTCATCGCCGCCACCGGCAAGAGCTACGGCCTGAAGCAGGACTTCTGGGTGGACGAGCGGCGCGATCCGGAGCGCTCCGCCCGCGCCGCCGCGCGCTTCCTGAAGCGGCTGCGCGAGCAGACCGGCGACTGGCGGCTGGCGTGGGCCGGGTACAACGCCGGCGCCGGGCGCATCCTCGCCGCGCAGAAGAAGGGCTACGACGACTTCTGGGCGATGGCGGACGTCCCGGGCAAGAAGGTGCTCCGCGCCGAGACCAAGGGCTACGTGCCGAAGCTGATGGCCGCCGCCATCATCACCAAGCACCACGAGGCGTTCGGGTTCCGGCAGGACGAGATCGAGCGGCAGGCGTGGACGGACTACGAGGAGGTGGACGTCCCCGACGCCACGCTGCTCGCCGTCATCGCGCGCGCCGCCGGCGTCTCCGAGAAGGAGATCATCGACCTCAACCCCGAGCTGCGCCGCGCCTGCACGCCGCCGCGCCCGTACAAGATCAAGATCCCCGCCGAGCGCGCCCAGGCGTTCGCCGAGGCGTGGCCGGCGCTCCGCGCCAGGACCCGCCTCACCTTCGCCGGGCACGTGGTCCGCCGCGGCGACAGCATCGGCCGGATCGCGCAGCGCTACGGCGTGCCGGCCCAGGGCATCCTGGAGATGAACGGCCTGAAGAACGCGCGGAAGCTGCGCGTCGGCACGGAGCTGATCATCCCGCGGCCGGCCGCCGGCGTGGCCGTGGCCGCGCGCGCGCCGGAGCCCGAGTCGCGCCGCACGGCCGCCGCCGAGCGCGCCGCCCCGGCCCCGGTGCGGACCGCCTCCGCCGCGGCGCCCGCCGCGAAGCCCGCGCACCAGACGCTCCGCGTCCGCGCCGGCGACACGCTCTGGTCCATCGCCCAGCGGTTCGGCGTCGAGCTCCAGGACCTGTGCCGCTGGAACGGGATCAAGAACCCGCGCAGCCACAAGCTGATGGTGGGCGCGATGATCGTGGTGCGGCCCGGGCGCGGGTAGGCAGGGCGCGAGGGCGCAGCCCTCGTCACGACAGCGTTCTGGCCGGGTCGATCCGGGCGGCGAACGCCGCCGGCGCGAGCGCGCCCAGCACCGCGGCGGCGGCGGGCACCGCCCCCCCGAGCACGACGAGCCAGGGCGGCAGCGCGAAGAACGTGTCCGGGCGGAACGGGAAGTCGGGGAGCGCGCGCGCCGCGGCCGCGTCGGCGATCCGGGCCGCGACCACCGCGAGCGCGGTGCCGACCGCGCCGCCCACCAGCCCCACCAGCGCCGCCTCCGCGAGCACCACCGCCCGCACGTCGGCGGGCGCCGCGCCGACCGCCTCCAGCACCGCGATCTCGCGGGTGCGGCCGCGCACGCTAGCCGAGAGCGACTGCGCGATGGCGAGCGCCGCGAGCGCGCACATGACGCCGGCGAGCAGCGCCAGCGCGCCGGTGGTGACCGCCACCACCGTACCGACGCGCTCCGCCGCCGAGCGCTCGCCCTCGTCCACCGAGAAGCCCATGCGCCGCACCGCCGCCATGATCGCCGGCACGTCGTCGGGCCGCCGCGCGAGCAGCGTCACCTGCGTGTAGCCCGCGTCCGGCTTGCCGTACTCGCGGTGCAGCCGCCGGACCGTGTCGAGCGGCATCGCCAGCATGTAGAGCGGCACGCGGTCGGAGAGCCCGGCCAGCTCGAGCCGCGCCTCGTACACGCGGTCCTCGGTCTTCTGCGGCACGATCGAGAAGCCCACCCGCACCGGGAGCTGCAGCCCCACGATGGACAGGCCCGGCGGCAGCCTCCGCACGTTCCAGGCCGGCGCGATGGTCTTGTCGTAGACCTCGAGCAGGCGCCGCGAGAGCAGCACCGGGATCGGGCCGCCGCCCGGGCCCGGATCCGCGAACGCGCGCCCTGCGCGCACGTCGGCCTGCACCAGCCCGGGCGCCACGCCCACCACCGGGATCTGGAGGGTCATCCCGGGCGGCCAGTTGTAGTCGAGCCCGGTGGGCGGGCGCGACGCGGCCACCGGCACGCGCAGCGAGAGGCGCGGCCAGGCCTGCTCGACCCCGGGGAGCCGGCCGAGCCGCGCCACCGCCGCGTCGTCGAGCCGCCCGCCGCCCAGGACCCCGCCCAGCGCCACGCCGGCCGGGATCACCTCCACCAGCCGCGCGTCCGCCGGGAACATGCGCCGGGCAGCCTGCGAGACGCCCATCCCGAGCGCCAGGATGAACACCAGCGCCGCGGCGCCCACGCAGGCGGCGGTCGCGTTCAGCAGCGCGCCCCTGCGGTCGGCGCGCAGGTTCGCCCGGGCGATCCAGAAGACGCCGCGCGCGCTCACCGGAGCCTCCCCTCCTCGAGGTGGAGCACCCGCGAGGCCGCCTCGGACACGCGCTCCTCGTGCGTCACCACCAGCACGGTCATCCCGTCGGCGGCCATCCGCTGGAACAGCTGGATGACGCCCTCGCCGCTCACCGCGTCGAGGTTGCCGGTCGGCTCGTCCGCGAGGAGCACCTGCGGGCGCGCCAGCAGGGCCCGCGCGATGGCCACCCGCTGGCGCTCGCCGCCGGAGAGGTGCGCCGGCGTGGCGCGCGCCTTGTCCGCGAGCCCCACCGCCGCGAGCGCCTCGGCGGCGCGGGCGCGCACCGCGGCCGTGCCCTCGGCGCCGTCGCGGCGGAGCATGCCCGGCAGCATCACGTTCTCGAGCGCCGACATGCCCGCGAGCAGGTTGAAGGACTGGAACACGAAGCCCACGGCGCGGTTGCGCAGCTCGGCCCGGGCGCGGGGCGAGAGCCCGGCGAGGCGGGTGCCGGCGACCTCCACCTCGCCCGCGAAGTCGCGGTCGAGCGCGCCGGCGACGTAGAGCAGGGTGGACTTGCCCGAGCCCGACGGCCCCACGATCGCGACCAGCTCGCCCGGCCGCACCTCGAGGTCGATGCCGCGCAGCACCGGCACCGGGCGGTCGCCGTCGCGGAACGACTTGGTGACGCCGGCGAGCCGGATCACGGGCGGACCTCGGGCGCGGACGGGAGCACCTCCACCTCCGCGGCCAGGACCAGCGCCCCCTCCGCGAGCTGCGCGCGCAGCGACACCGCCGAGAGGCGCGCGGCCGGCTCCAGGAACCGGTCCACCACCGACCGGACCACGAACCCGGAGGGCCCGGTGCCGAACGCGTCCTCCGGCAGCGCGCGCACGCCGGCCACCAGCCGCTGCGCGTCGAGCACCGCGCCGCCCAGGCCGCCCTTCAGCGCCGCCTCGGCCGCCGGCGTGGGCGCGCGGAAGCCGGCGCCCCCGCCGCCGAGCCGCGCCGCCAGCGCGTCGAGCGCGCCGGGCGGGCCGCCGGCGAGGGCCAGGCGATCGCCGTCGAGCCGCCAGGCCAGCTCGCCGCTGGGCGTGGCGATCCGCCAGGTGCCCGGGGCGGGCGGCCCGGCGCCGGTGCGGGCGGCGCGCGGCCGGCGCGGGGGCGGGGCGATCCGGTCGAACGCGGCCCGGGCGCGGTCGGGATCCTTCACCCGCGCCACCGCCTCGAGCCGCAGGAGCCGGAGCGGATCGGCGCGGAGCGTCGCCTCGGTGAGCCCGGTCAGCTCGAGGCCGGGCGAGAGCGAGAGCGCCACCGCCACGCCCGGCGCGAGCAGGTCGAAGAGGTCGCGCTGCGGGTCGAGCCCGCGGCCGGCGAGGCGCGCGCGATCGGCGCGCGAGAGCATGGGCACGAGCTTGCCGCCGAGCGGCCCGGGCTCGCCGTCCCAGCGCGCCGCGAGCTGCGCCTCCGGGTGGAGCCGCGCGAGCAGCGCCGCGGCGGCGCCCCCGCCGGCGAGCGCGCGGAAGGACGGCTCGCGCGCGCCGAGCAGCACGGCCGCGCTGGCGCGGAGGCCCCCCGGCCCGGCCGAGAGGCCCAGGGCGAGGCCGTCGCGCGCCGGCCAGGCCCGCGCGACCAGCGGCGAGCCCGGCGGCGCGAACGCGATCGCGGCCGGCGCGTCGCCCAGCGCGCGCCGCGCGGCGCCGAAGGCGGCGCTCCCCGCCAGCGCCCGCTCCGGCGCGAGCCCGGCCGCCTCGGCCACGAGGTCGGCCGCGCCCGGCCCCTGCGACACGAGCGCGGTGCGCTGCGTGACGAGGTACGCGAGCGCGATGGGCTCGCCGGCGGCGCGCCGGAAGGCGACCGCCGAGAACGCGCCGCGCGGCTCGGCGGCGCGGAGCTCCGCGCCGAGCCGCTCGCGGGCGAGGCGCGCCAGCAGGGTCTCCAGCTTCGCCGCGTCGCCGACCGGGAGCACCAGCAGCGCCCGCGCCGGCTCGCCGGCGGCGCCGAGCAGCGCGAGCGCGGCCCCGCGGCGGGCGTCCACGCCGGCCGCGGCGAGGCCCTTCGGGTCGAGCGGGTCGAAGCCGAGCTGGGCCGCGATCGCCCCGCGCGCCTCGGCGACCGCGGTCGCGCCGGGGAAGGCCGCCACCACCGCGTGCAGGGCCGCCAGCTCGCGGCTGGCGCGCCCGGTCTCCGGGACGACCACCACCGCCCGCACCGCGGCGGGCACGAAGCGCTCGGGGGGCGGTCGGGGGCTGCGTCCGCGGCAGCCGCCGGCGGCGAGCGCCACGGCCAGGAGAGCCGGCAGGAGGAGGCGCCGGAGCACGGAGGTTTCTTACCATGCTAAGAGAGGCGCGCTCATGATCTTCTCCATCGAAGACGACGCACCCATCGTGCGCGACCTCCTGCCCGACTGGCGCGCCCGCTTCGGCGCGGCCGGCGGCCGGCTCGAGCTGGAGATCGGCTGCGGCCACGGCGGGTTCGCGCTCGGGTTCGCGCGCGCGTTCCCGGACCGGGCGCTGGTGGGCATCGAGCAGCGGCGGAAGTTCGCCGCGGAGCTGGCGGCCAAGGGCGCGCGGCGCGGCCTCCCCAACCTGCTGGTGCTGAACGGCGACGCGCGGCTCCTCGCCCCGCGGCTGTTCGCCGCGGGCTCGCTCGCGGCCATCCACGTGCACTTCCCCGACCCGTGGTGGAAGCGCCGCCACCACCGCCGCCGCCTGGTGGACGACCGGATGTCGGCGCTGCTCCTCGGCCTGCTCGCGCCCGGCGGCGTGCTCGACTTCCGCACCGACGTGGAGCGCTACGCGCGCGAGGCGGTGGTCCGGCTCGAGGAGGCCGGCTTCCGCAACGCCGCCGGCCCGGGCCGGTTCGCGGAGGCGGCGCCGGACGAGATCCCGTCCACGCGCGAGCGCCGCTACCTCGCGAGCGGCGAGCCGGTGTGGCGCCTGCGGCTCCTGAGGTGAAGGCGCGCGGGATCGCGAGGGCCCCCGGGCCGATGCGCCCGGAGGCCCCGCGCCCCCCGCCTCCGCGTCGCCGGTCCCGCCGCTAGTAGCGGGTGCCGGGGCTGGTCGCGCCCTGCGGCGTGGTGCTCTCGGGCGCGCCGGTGGTGCCGCCGCGGCCGGCGTCGTTGCGCGAGCCGTCGGGCGGGTGCGCCCCCGGCGGCGTGCCCGGCGTGTAGCCGCCGCTGCCGGTCCCGGTCGCGCCCATCGCCTCGACCTTCACGGCGATCTCGCGCCCGTCCACCTCGTTGAAGCTGGCGCGCACGTCCTGGCCGGGCGCCAGGTCGGCGACGTGGGCGTCGCGCCCGTCGATCGTGACGACCGTCTGGTCGGCCACGTGGAGCGAGCGCTGCGTCCCGTCCGCCGACTGGATGGTCAGCGTGCGGCCGTCGGACTGCGCCACCCGGCCGGTGATCACCTGGTCGCTGGCGTGGCCCTTCACGTCCGAGGCGGCGCCGGCCTGCGCGCCCTCCTCGGCCCGCATGCCGGGGTTGGTCGCCGACGGCGCGCTGGCGGCGGCGTCGGTGCTGGCCCGGCTCGTGCGCGCGCTCGAGGTGCGCGCGCTGGAGCCGGAGCTCGGGGTGCTGCAGGCGAGCCCGATCGCGGCCGGGACGCCCAGAAGCAAGGCATGGATCCTCATCGCGGTTCCTCCCGGACGAAAAGCTGGGCGCCCGGCGCGTGGTGGGCCAGCCCCGGGCAGCACGCCGGCGGGCGGGCCGGGCCCCGCAGGGCCGGCGCCTGCCGGGGAGGCGGGAGGCCGGCCGCGAGGCTACACTCGCGCCATGCGACGCCTCCGCTCCCCCGCGCCCCTCGCCGCCCTGGCCGCGGCCGCCCTCGCCCTCGCCGCCTGCCGCGCCCCGGCCAGCCCCGCCGACCAGTACCGCCGCTTCGCCGCCGCGGCGCGCGCCGGGGACGCCGCCGCCGTCTGGTCGATGCTCTCGGCGCGCTCGCGCGAGGCGCTCGACGCCCGGACGAAGGCGCTGGCCGCGCGGGCGCCCGGGGTGGTGCCGGCGAGCGGGCGCGACCTGGTGCTGGGCGACTTCGCGGCGCGGGCCGCGCGGATCCGCACGGCGGTGGTGGTGCGCGAGTCGGCCGGGACCGCGATCGTGGCGGTGGAGGACGAGGCCGGCGCGAAGGGCGAGGTGACGCTGGTGCGCGAGGACGGCGCCTGGCGGGTGGTGCTGCCGGGCCTGGACGGCGGCGAAGGTCGCTGAGGCCTGGGACGGCGGCCGGGCCGCGCGGCGGTGGCTCCCGGCGCAAACCTCTGTTATTGATGCCGATCCCACCTATGAAGACCCCGACCGCCGCCGAGATCCGCGAGCTGTTCCAGCGCTTCTTCGAGGAGCACGGCCACCGCCGCGTGGCGAGCTCCTCGCTCGTCCCGCAGAACGACCCGACGCTGCTCTTCACCAACGCCGGGATGGTCCAGTTCAAGGACGTGTTCACCGGCCGCGAGCGCCGCGACTACTCGCGGGCCACCACCGCGCAGAAGTGCGTGCGCGCCGGCGGAAAGCACAACGACCTCGAGAACGTCGGGTTCACCGCCCGTCACCACACGTTCTTCGAGATGATGGGGAACTTCTCCTTCGGCGACTACTTCAAGCGCGACGCCATCGCCTGGGCCTGGGAGCTCGTCACCAGCCCCGCCTGGCTCGGCATCGCGAAGGACCGGCTCGCGGCCACGGTGTTCGCCGGCGAGGGGACGCTCCCCTGGGACGAGGAGGCCTTCGAGCTGTGGAAGGCGCAGGGCGTGCCGGTCGAGCGCATCCACAAGCTGGGCGCCAAGGACAACTTCTGGGCCATGGGCGACACCGGCCCGTGCGGCCCGTGCTCCGAGCTGCACTACTTCCAGGGCAACGACGTCCCGTGCGCCGAGGAGAAGGCCGGGCGCAAGTGCCAGGGCGTGGCCTGCGACTGCGATCGCTGGCTGGAGATCTGGAACCTCGTGTTCATGCAGTTCGAGCGCGGGCAGGACGGCGGGCTCACCCCGCTGCCCAAGCCCTCCATCGACACCGGCGCCGGCCTGGAGCGGCTCGCCTCGGTCGCGCAGGGCAAGCGCTCGAACTACGACACCGACCTGTTCCGCAGCATCATCCAGGCGGTCGAGAAGCTCTCGGACAAGCGCTACGACGCCGCCTCCGACGACGGCGTCTCGATGCGCGTCATCGCCGACCACGCCCGCGCCACCACGTTCCTGGTGGGCGACGGCGTGCTCCCGTCCAACGAGGGCCGCGGCTACGTGCTCCGCCGGATCATGCGGCGCGCCATCCGCCACGGGAAGCGGCTCGGGCTGGAGAAGCCGTTCCTGGCGGCGGTGTGCGGGGCCGTCATCGACGAGATGGGCGCGGCCTACCCGGAGACCCGGGAGAACCGCGCGTTCATCGAGAAGGTGGCGCAGCAGGAGGAGGAGTCCTTCCGCCGCACGCTCGACAAGGGGCTCGCCATCCTCGAGGGCGAGATGCGCAAGCTCGTCCCCGACGCGACCTACGACGGCAAGCCCGCCACCCCGGCGCCGGGCCGCGCCCGGCCCATCATCGACGGCAAGGTGGCGTTCCAGCTCTACGACACGTTCGGCTTCCCGCTCGACCTGACGCGCGTCATCGCGGCGGAGCGCGGGTTCGACGTGGACGAGCAGGGCTTCGACCGCCACATGGCCGAGCAGCGCGCGCGGTCCGAGTGGAAGGGCTCGGGCGAGCAGGGCGTGGACGACCTGCACAAGCAGATCGCGGGCGAGCTCGGCGAGGTGAAGTTCCTCGGCTACGAGCTGCCGGCGGCCCGCGCGCAGGTGAAGGCCATCCTCGCGAACGGCGCGCGCGTGGCGCGCGCCGGCAAGGGCGACAAGGTCGAGATCGTCACCGACGCGACGCCGTTCTACGGCGAGTCCGGCGGCCAGGTGGGCGACGTGGGCCACATCACCGGCGCGGGGCTGGAGATCCGGGTGGACGACGCGCAGCGCCCGGTGCCCGGGCTGGTCACGCACGTGGGCGAGGTGCTGCGCGGCGAGGTGGCCGTCGGCGACGCGGTGGAGCTGGCGGTGGACGACCGCCGGCGGGACCTGGTGCGCGCGAACCACTCCGCCACCCACCTGCTGCAGTTCGCGCTGCGCGAGGTGCTGGGCGAGCACGTGAAGCAGGCCGGCTCGGTGGTGGCGCCGGACTACCTGCGCTTCGACTTCTCCCACTTCCAGCCGGTCACCGAGGAGGAGCTGGCCGCGGTGGAGCGGCGGGTGAACGAGCTCGTCCGCGAGAACGCCGAGACCGAGACCGCGGTGCTGAAGCTGGAGGAGGCGCGCCACGCCGGGGCCATGATGATCTTCGGCGAGAAGTACGGCGACGTGGTGCGCGTGGTCCGCATCGGCCCGTCCAAGGAGCTGTGCGGCGGCACGCACGTGCGCCGGTCGGGCGACATCGCGTTCTTCAAGATCGGCTCGGAGGAGTCGATCGCCTCGGGCGTGCGGCGCCTGGTGGCGTACACCGGCGCGCGCGCGGTCGAGGTCCAGCAGCGCGAGGCGGAGGAGCTGCGGCGCGCGGCGGCGCTGCTCAAGGCCGGCGCGCTCGAGGTCTCGCAGAAGATCGAGCAGACGCAGCGGCGCGTGAAGGACCTGGAGCGCGCGCTGGAGGAGGCGCGCTCGAAGGCGGCCGCGGCGCAGTCCGGCGATCTCGCCGCGCAGGCGAAGGACGTGGGCGGCGCGAAGGTGCTGGCGGCGCGCGTGGAGGGCGACGGCAAGGCGCTCCGCGAGCTGGCCGACAAGCTGCGCGACCGGCTGGGCAAGGGCGTGGTGGCGCTCGGCGCGGAGCAGGACGGCAAGGCCATCCTGCTGGTGGCCGTGACCCGCGACCTCACCGCGCGCCTGAAGGCCGGCGACCTGGTGAAGGAGGCCGCGAAGCTGGTGGGCGGCTCGGGCGGCGGCAAGCCGGACATGGCGCAGGCGGGCGGCTCCGATCCGGCCGGCCTGGAGAAGGCGCTCGACAAGGTGGTCGAGCTCGCCGCGCGCGCGCTCGCGTGATCGGCGGCGCGCGCCCCCGCGGGAGCGCGCGCGGCCCGCACCTCCGGCGCGAACTGTCAAGCGCCGGCGGCCGTTGACCGTGGTGGCGCGGGGTGCCTACGATTCCCCGCGATGCCGTCCCCGCTCCCCCGATCGCGCCGCGCCCCCGCGGCCGCGTCCACGGTGGTGGACCTCGCGCAGGCGCGCGAGTCGCGCCGGCTGCGCGAGCTGCAGGCGCGCTGCCGCGGCGTGGACGAGGTGAACCGGCGGGGCCTGTCGCGGCTGTTCCAGAGCGGCCTCATCTTCACGCGCCAGGGCGCCCGGCTCGGGCGCGACCTCCTGCTCGCCCACCAGCACCTGCTCCGCGTGTCCGACCTGCTCGCGCGGATCGGCGAGCTCCCGGCGGAGGAGGCGGGCGACGCCGATCCGCTGTACGCGGAGGCGCAGTCGCTGCTCGCCCGCACCACCGAGCTGACCGCCCGCACCGGCCTCGTGCTCGCGCGCGGCCGCTGACCCCGGCGCACGTCCGCGCCGCGCCTCCGAGGCGCTCGCCTGCCCGCCCTCACTCACGGTATCGTTCACCCTGCGCGCGGCCCGCGCGGGCGCGCCGCCCGCGCCCGGCGCCGGCGCGAGGGGCGGTGCGATGCGCAGGATCCTGGCGGTGGGCGCGGCGGTCGTCGCGCTGGCGGCACCCGCGGCGGCGAGCGCGCAGATGAGCCTCGGCGTTCGCGTCGGGTACGCGCGGGCGCTCGGCGACGTGGGGGAGGGCGGCGGCGAGCGGCACGCGATGTCCGACTGGGTGGACGCGCAGCTCCCGGTGCAGGCGGACGTGATGTTCCGGGTCACGCCGGCGCTCTCGATCGGTCCGTACGTGGCCTACGGGTGGGCCTGGACCGGCGGCGACCTCGAGGCCCTGTGCCGCGAGCCGGGCGTGGACTGCTCCAGCTGGTCGATCCGGGCCGGCGCGCAGGCCCTGTACCGGCTGGCGCCGCGCGCGTCCCTCTCGCCCTGGCTCGGCGCCGGGATCGGCTACGAGTGGATCCAGTCGACCCGCGGCCTCCCCGGCGACGCGCGCGTGAACATGAACGGCGTGGAGTGGCTGAACCTCCAGGCCGGCGCCGACGTGGCGGCGACCTCCGGCCTGCGCATCGGGCCGTTCGCCATGGCGAGCCTGGGCCGGTACGGGACGGCGGAGGCCAGGCAGCACTGGCCGTTCCCGAGCAGCCGCACGGAGCTCGCCGACGCGCAGCGCTTCCACGGCTGGGTCCAG
Source organism: Anaeromyxobacter sp. Red801 (assembly GCF_049201065.2). Taxonomy (NCBI): domain Bacteria; kingdom Pseudomonadati; phylum Myxococcota; class Myxococcia; order Myxococcales; family Anaeromyxobacteraceae; genus Anaeromyxobacter; species Anaeromyxobacter sp. Red801. The sequence goes on from NZ_CM181236.1 coordinate 350,719, forward strand.
ATCGGCATCCGGGTCCAGCTCGAGCAGCGCTAGCGGACCGGGCGCCCGCGGCGTCGTGTCGCGGTCCGGTCGCGAAGTTGCCGGGGGGCACACCCCGCGTATGATCCCGACCCGGCGGGGCTCGGGGCGCGACCTTCCGCGCCGACGGCGGCCCCGATCACGTGAGGGGGATCGCCATGCGCAGGATCGTGACCTTGGGCGCGGTGCTCGCCGCGCTGCTGCTGCCGACCGCGTCGAACGCGCAGGTCAGCCTGGGGCTCCGGCTCGGGTACGCCTGGGGGCTCGGGGACGTGGGCGGCGGCGGCGGTGACAAGCTGAAGATGGCCGACTGGGTGGACGGGCAGGTGCCGATCCAGGTGGACGCGCTGTTCCGGGTGACGCCGGCGCTCGCGGTCGGTCCCTACTTCTCCTACGGCTTCGCGGGGACCGGCGGCGACCTGAAGTCCATGTGCGACACGTCCGGGGTGGACTGCTCCGCGTACGTGATGCGGCTCGGCGTCGAGGGGATCTACACGCTGCCGGCCGCGGGCAACCTCGCGCCGTGGCTCGGCGTCGGCATCGGATACGAGTGGAACCGCCTGAAGGCGGAGGGCGGCGGCGAGAACCTGACCATGAAGTGGAAGGGCGTGGAGTGGGTGAACCTGCAGGCCGGCATGGACTTCCTCGTCGGGCCGCAGCTCCGCACCGGGCCGTTCCTGATGGCGAGCTTCGGCCGCTACGACAAGGGCGACGCCTCGGGCGTGATCTCCGGCGGCGGCAGCATCAACGACAAGAAGTTCCACGAGTGGCTGCAGGTCGGCTGGCGAGGCCAGTTCGACCTGTAGCGCGGGTCCGGGCGTGCAGCGCGGAGGCCGCCCCCGGGGGCGGCCTTCGTGCGTTCCGGGCGCCGCGCTTGCCCCCGGCGCGCCGCCGCGCTACCGCTCGACGGGCGCGGAGGCGACATGCACGGGACGCTGGTGGAGCTGGAGATCGACTCGCAGGCGCTGGCCGGGAACCCGCTGGGCGATCCGGCGCGGCGGCCGCTCCTGTGCTGGGTGCCGCCGGGCGGCGCGGCCGGGCTGCCCGCGGTCTACTTCCTCCACGGCTTCGCCGGCTCGGCGCGCGGCTGGCTCAACGTGAGCGCGTTCCAGCCCACCGTGCCGGAGCGGCTCGACGCGCTGGTCGCGGCCGGCGAGGCCCCGCCGTTCGTGGCCGTGTTCCCTGATGGCTTCACCGCGCTCGGCGGCACGCAGTGGATCAACGCGCCGGCGGTGGGCCGCTACCAGGACTACGTGGCCGACGACGTGGTGCGCCTCGTGGAGGCGCGGCTCGGGACCGTCCCGCGGCGCGAGGCGCGCGCGGTGGTGGGGAAGAGCTCGGGCGGCTACGGCGCGCTGCGCATGGGGCGGGACCGGCCCGACGCCTTCGCGCACCTCGGCTGCCACGCCGGCGACGCCTACTTCGAGTACTGTTACCTGCACGACCTCCCGCAGGCCGCGGCGGCGCTGCTCGGCGCGCCGGACGCCGCCGCGTGGCTGGAGGACGCGAAGCGGCGGGCCCGCGAGACGAAGCTCGCGGGCGGCGACCACCCGGTGCTGAACGTGCTCGCGATGGCGGCGCACTACGCCGCCGACCCCGCGGCGCCGCTCGGCCTGGCGCTCCCGTTCGAGCTGCCCAGCGGCCGGATCCGCGAGGACGTGTGGGCGCGCTGGCTGGAGGCGGACCCGGTCCGCTTCGTGCCGCGCGCGCTCGACGCCTACCGGCGCCTGGAGAGCGTGTTCCTCGACTGCGGCACCCGCGACGAGTTCCACCTGCGCTGGGGCGCCCGGATGGTGGCGGAGGCGCTGCGCGCGGGCGGCGTGCCGGTGGTGCACGAGGAGTTCGAGGGCGGGCACATGGGCACGAGCTGGCGCTACGACGCCTCGGTCCGCCACCTCGTCCCGCGGCTGGCGCGCGCCTGACCGGGAGCGGCGCGGGCGCGGGCTCCCGGCTACCATCGGCGCATGACCGCGCCCGTCCCGTCCCGCGCCGCCGCCTGGGCGCTGCTCTGCGAGCACACCGCCTCCCAGCCGCTCCGCCGCCACGCCCTGGCCGTGGAGGCGTCGATGCGTGCGCTGGCGCTCCGCGCCGGCGTGGCCGAGCCGGCCGGGCTGGAGACCTGGGGCCTGGTGGGCCTGCTCCACGACTTCGACTACGAGCGCTTCCCCACCGAGCAGGACCACGTCTTCCGCGGGATGGAGATCCTGCGCGCCCGTGGCTGGCCGGAGGAGATCGTGAAGGCGGTGGGCGGGCACGCGTTCTACACCGGCATCGCGCGCGAGACGCCCATGGAGAAGGCGATCGTGGCCGCCGACGAGCTGACCGGGTTCGTGGGCGCCTGCGCCCTGGTGCGCCCGTCGAGGCGGATCGCCGACGTGCCGGTGGAGTCGGTGGTGAAGCGGATGAAGGACAAGGCGTTCGCGCGCTCGGTGGACCGCGAGTACATCCGGCGCGGCGCGGAGGAGGTGGGGCTGCCGCTCCCGGAGCTGGTGGCGCTGGTGCTGCGCGCGCAGGTGCCCATCGCGGCGCGGCTCGGGCTGGACGGCGCACCGGCGGCGGACCTGCCCGACGAGCCGGTGCCTCCGGAGCCGCCCCTCGACTCCGCCGCGGTGCGCGCGGCTGCGCTCGGGGTGAGCGGACCGTCCGGTACCTGAAACGAAGCGCGGCGCGCCCGGCGAGCGGGCGCGCCGCGGGCGCGAGGGTTCCGGGGAGGACTACTCGCGCGGCGGGTTGCCCCGGCGCAGGAACGCCGGGATGTCGTACTGGTCCTCGTCGGCCGGGCGGTACACCGGCGCCTCGCGGCGGAACGACACCTTCGCGGGCGCGGTGACGTGGGCCGGCGCGGCCGGGGTCTGCAGCCGGATGGGCGGCTTGGCGGCGGCCTCGACCGGCAGCGGCGGCGGCACCTGCCGGACCGTGGCCGGGGCCCGCGCCTCCACCGGCTCGACCTTACGGGCCATGGCGCGGCTGCGCTCCTCGCGCGCCTGGAAGCCGGTGGCGATGACGGTGATCTTCACCTCGTCGCCCAGCCGCTCGTCGATCACCGACCCGAAGATGATGTTCGCGTCGCTGTCGGCGGCCGCCTGCGCCATCGACACCGCCTCGTTCACCTCGTGCAGGGTGAGGTTCGGGCCGCCGGTGATGTTGACCAGCAGGCCGGTGGCGCCGTCCAGCGTGACGTCCTCGAGCAGCGGCGAGCTGATGGCGGCCTGCATCGCCTCCATGGTGCGCTGCTCGCCGGAGGACCGGCCCGTGCCCATGAGCGCCATACCCTGGCCGCCCATGATGGTGCGCACGTCGGCGAAGTCCACGTTGACGATGCCGTGCACGGTGATGAGGTCGGAGATGCCCTGCACCGCGTTGAGCAGCACCTCGTCGGCGCGCTTGAACGCGTCGGCGAGCGACATGTTCTCGCCCGCCACCGAGAGCAGCCGCTGGTTCGGGATCACGATGAGCGTGTCCACCGCGGCCGCCAGCTCGGCGATCCCCGCCTCGGCCTGCTTGCGCCGCTTGTTCCCCTCGAACAGGAACGGCTTCGTCACCACGCCCACGGTGAGCGCCCCGGTGGCCTTGGCGATGTCGGCCACCACCGGCGCGCCGCCGGTGCCGGTGCCGCCGCCCATCCCGGCCGTCACGAACACCATGTCGGCGCCCTCCAGCGCCGCCGCGATCTGCTCGCGCTCCTCCAGCGCCGCGGTGCGGCCCACCTCCGGGTTCGCGCCGGCGCCCAGCCCGCGCGAGGCGGACTTGCCGAGCTGGATCTTCACGCTGGCCTTGTTCGCGGCCAGCGCCTGCACGTCGGTGTTGGCGGCGATGAACTCCACGCCCTCGAGGCGCCCGGCCACCATGGTGTTGATGGCGTTGCCGCCACCGCCGCCGACGCCGATCACCTTGATCTTCGCCGCGTCCTGCCTGTCGGTGTACTCGATCATTGGTCGGTTCCCCCCCGCGGCTAGAAGATCTGGCCCAGCCACTCCTTCATGCGGACCTTCACCTTGCGGTAGACGTTCTCGTCCCGGATCTTGAAGTACGGGCTGTCGTCCTGCTGGTGCGCGCCGTAGATCACCAGGCCCACCGCGGTCGCGTACATCGGGCTCTTCACCACGTCCACCAGGCCGCCGATCCCCCGCGGCAGCCCCCGCCGCACCGGCACGCCCAGCACCTCCTCGGCCATCTCCGGCATCCCGGCGAGCAGCGTCGAGCCGCCGGTGATCACCACGCCCGAGGCGAGGATCTCCTCCATCCCGCACTTCTGGATCTCGTGCTGCACCAGCATGAAGATCTCCTCGACGCGCGGCTCCACGATCTCGGCGAGGATGTGGCGCGAGAGGACGCGCGGCTGCCCGCCGCCCACGCTGGGCACCTCGATGGTCTCGGTCTTGTCCACCATCGAGGCCATCGCGCAGCCGTACTGCTTCTTGATCCGCTCCGCCTCGTGGGTGGGCGTGCGCAGCCCCACGGCCACGTCGTTGGTGAGGTGGTTGCCGCCCAGCGAGATCACCGCGGTGTGCTGGATCGAGCCGTTGTGGAAGATGGCGATGTCGGTGGTGCCGCCGCCGACGTCCACCAGGCACACGCCCAGCTCCTTCTCGTCCTCGGAGAGCGTGGCCAGCGAGGAGGCCAGCGGCTGCAGCACGATGTCGGCCACGTTCAGGCCGGTGCGCTGCGCGCACTTGACGATGTTCTGCGCCGAGGAGACCGCGCCGGTGACGATGAGCGCCTTCGCCTCCAGGCGCACGCCGCTCATCCCGACCGGCTCCTTCACGCCGTCCTGGTCGTCCACCACGAACTCCTGCGGGAGCACGTGGATGACCTCGCGGTCCAGCGGGATGGCGACGGCCTTGGCCTGGTCGATGACGCGGTCCACGTCCTGCTGGCGGACCTCCTTGTCCTTCACCGCCACCACGCCGTGCGAGGGGAACGCCTTGATGTGGCCGCCGGCGATGCCGGTGTAGACGGTGGTGATCTCGCACCCCGCCATGTGCTCCGCCTCCTCGATCGCGCGCTTGATCGAGGCGACGGTGGCGTCGATGTTGACCACCACGCCCTTGCGCAGCCCCTTCGACGGGTGCGAGCCGATGCCGATGATGTCGATCGAGCCGTCGTCGGTGACCTCCCCGACGATGGCGCAGATCTTCGTCGTGCCGATGTCCAGGCCGACGAGGATGTCCCCGCTCTTCGCCATGTGAACCTCCGGGCGTGACCGCGCCGTCGCGCTTTCGCCCACCTAGGGCCCTCTCGGACCCGTCCTACCGCAGCGACGCCGAGCGTCCCTGCGGACCACCACCACCCGCTGCGTACGACCGTCCGTCCGGCTCACCGCGCCGACCGGCCACCCGGACCGCCACCCAGTCCGGGCGGCGGCGGTTGTCCAGGTGCAGCACCTCCGCCCGCTCCCCCTCGGCGTCGAGCGCCGAGAGGACGCGGTGGAGGCGCGTCAGCTTCTCCTCCAGGTCTCCCTGGCCGAGGCGGATCTCCGTCCCCTCGTCCGACCAGAGCGTGGTCCCGTACTCCGGGTCCACGTGGATCTCCGAGATCGTCGAGCGCGCGTCGAGGCCGCGCGCCGACCAGCGCCCGAGCAGCGCCAGCGCGCCGCCCAGCAGCGGCGCGAACTCGGCGCGCCCCTCCACCCACGCCTCGCGCTCGATGCCGGTGATGACCGGCAGGTCCAGCCCGTCGCCCGGGACCGCGCGCTTGAACACCTCGCCGCGGTCGTCCACCAGGTACAGGCCGCCCAGGTCCACCAGCGCGGCCGGCCGCCGCTCCGAGACCTGCACCTCGAGCGCGGGCGGGAACGTGCGGCGGACCTGGGCCGAGGCGATCCAGGGGTGGCGCCGCAGCGCCGCCGCCATCGCGTCGGTGTCGAGGAACAGGAGGTGGTCGCCCGGCTGCACCGGCGACAGGTCGAGCAGCTCCTGCGGCGTCGCGCGGGAGAGCCCCTCGAACCGGAGCTCGCGGACGCGCAGCAGGTCGCTCTTCCAGCCGAGGCGCCAGCCCAGGTACGCGGCGCCGCCGAGGGCGCCCAGCGCGACGATCGAGGGCAGGGCGAGCGCCATCGCGCGGGCCAGCCGCCGCCGCCGCTCCCCCGGAACCCTGTCCACGCGCCGCCGGTTCGGACCCCGCGCCACCCGCCACTCCCGCCACCCGGACACATCCGCCCACCGCAGCCCACGTGAATGAAACCAGAGGGCGCTTCCGGGCGCTATCACCCGACGGTGCAGGATGCCCGAGCAGCGGCCGCTGGCAAGTTTTCCGCCCGCGAAACCCGGGCCGCCCGCCTTCTCGTCTTCCCGCGAGGATGCGCTAGCATCTCCGCACATGCACCCTGGGCGCGCCAGCGTGGCGGGACTCCTCGCCGCGGCCAGCATCGCCGCCGCGGCCGCCGGGCCGGCCCGCGCCGCGCCCGCCGCGCCGGCGCCGCCGCCGCCCGCGGTGCGGCGGGGCGCCGCGGCGGTCGCGCCGCTCCCGCCCGGCCAGGCCCGCTCGACCCACGCGCCGTACGCGGCCGGGGACTGCGCCGCCTGCCACCGCTCGGCGGACCGCGCCAGCCCGGGCCCTCTGCGCCACGCCAGCGTCAACGCCGGTTGCCTCGAGTGCCACGAGGAGATGCGGGAGGTGATGGCGCGCAAGCTCAAGCACGCGCCCGCCGTCCGCTCCTGCACCGCCTGCCACAACCCGCACGACGCCGCCGGCCCGTCGCTGCTCGCGGCCCCGGTGGCCGAGCTGTGCGCCCGCTGCCACCCCGGGGTCGCGGCGCAGGCCGCCGCCGCGCCGGTGAAGCACGCCCCGGTGACCGAGGGGCGGGCCTGCGCGAGCTGCCACGATCCCCACGCGGCCCGCCACGAGGCCCTGCTCACGGCGCCCGCGTTCGAGCTGTGCGTCGGCTGCCACTCGAAGGACGGCATGAAGGCGGCGGACGGGCGGACGCTGGTCAACATGCGCCGCTGGCTGGAGGAGAACCCGGTCTGGCACGAGCCGGTGCGCGAGCGCGACTGCGGCGCCTGCCACCGCACCCACGGCGGCGACCACCCGCGGCTGCTGGTGGCGGACCTGCCCGACAAGCTGTACGCGCCCTACGACCGGCGCAGCTACGCGCTCTGCTTCGGCTGCCACAACGACCGGCTGGTCTCGGAGGCCGAGACCACCACGTTCACGCGCTTCCGCGACGGCGCGCGGAACCTGCACGCGGTGCACGTGGACCGGGAGCGCGGCCTCACCTGCCGGGCCTGCCACGACGCCCACGCGTCCAGGCAGGAGCGGCACGTGCGCGATCGCGTGGCCTACGGGAGCGGCGGGTACGTGCTCGAGCTCGGCTTCACGCGCACCGCCACCGGCGGGACCTGCGCCAAGGCGTGCCACGAGGCGAAGACGTACGTGGCGCGGTGACGGGCGCAGCCCCGCCGGATCAGCTCTTCAGCGCCGCGCCGTCGAGGATCCGGTCGCACAGGTCCGGGAAGGAGAGGCCCAGCCCGGCGGCGATCTTCGGGACGAGCGAGGTCGCGGTCATCCCGGGGAGCGTGTTCACCTCGAGGATGTACGGCGTCCCGTCGCCGGCCACGATGAAGTCCACGCGCGTCACGCCGCTGCACCCGATGCCGCGGTGGGCGGCCTCGGCCGCCTCCATCACGGCGCGGACGTGCGCCTCGGGGATGCGCGCCGGGTAGAAGTACTTCGTGGTCCCGGCGGTGTACTTCGCGGCGTAGTCGTAGAACGCGTTCGCGGGCACGATCTCGATCGCCCCGAGCGCCTTCCCGTCCAGCACCGCCACGTCCACCTCGGTGCCCTTGACGTACCGCTCCACGATGACGTCGCCGGCGTACGAGGCCGCGTCGCGGCAGGCCGGGCCCAGCTCGGCGGCGTCGTTCACGAGGTGCACGCCCACCGACGAGCCCTCGCCGGCGGGCTTCACCACGCAGGGCAGGCCGAACGGCAGGTCGCCCACGCCGATCGAGCCGGCGGCGGCGCGCGGGAACACGCGGTAGTCGGCGACGGCCAGCCCGAGCGAGCGGAAGATCGCCTTCGACACGGTCTTGTCCATGCCCATGGCCGAGGCGAGCACGCCGGAGCCGGTGTACGGGATGGCCATCGACTCGAGCAGCCCCTGGATGCTGCCGTCCTCGCCCCAGCGGCCGTGCAGCGCCACGAACGCGACCTCCACCCGCTCGGCGCGGAGCCGCGCCGCCACCTCGAGGTCCACGTCCACCAGCACCACGTCGTGCCCCTTCTGCCGGAGCGCGTCGGCGCAGGCGGCGCCGGTCTTGAGCGACACCTCGCGCTCGCTGGAGCGCCCGCCGTACAGCACCGCCACCTTCTTGCCCGTCCACGTGCTCATGTCGCCTCCGGGGGGCGCGCGCCCCCGCTCGCCGCGCCGGGGCCGCCGCCCGCGGCGGCGTGCCCGTCCAGCCCTTCCAGCTCCTCCGGCGGGAACTCGCCCATCAGCCGGACCTCGGTCTCGAGGGCGATCCCGAACCGCTCCTTCACCCGTGCCCGCGCCAGCCGGACGAGCGCGAGCACGTCGCGGGCGGTCGCGCCGCCCAGGTTGGTCACGAAGTTCGCGTGCACCGGGGACCACACGGCGTTGCCGACGCGGTGCCCCTTCAGCCCGACGGCCTCGACGAGCCGCCCGGCGTACTCGCCCGGCGGGTTCGTGAAGGTGGAGCCGAAGGTGGGCCGGTCGAGCGGCTGGGTGGCGCGGCGGCGCTCGCGGTCCTCGCGCATGAGCGCCTCGCTCGCGGCCACGTCGCCGGGCCGGAGCCGCACCTCCACGCGCGCGATCACCGCGCCGGGCGGGAGGCGGCAGGTGCGGTAGGCGTAGCCCAGCGCCGACGCGGGCACGAAGCCGGCGCCGTCGGCGGTGGCGAGCTCGAGGCGGGTGACCACGTCCTTCATCTCGCCGAGGCGCGTGCCGGCGTTCATGGCCGCCGCGCCGCCCAGCGTCCCGGGGATGCCGCCCAGGAACTCCATCCCGACGAGGCCGTGCGCGTGCGCCCGCGCCGGCAGGCGCGAGATGGGCGCGCCGGCGGACAGGACCAGCGTGTCACCCTGGGTGGACTCGCCCGGGAAGTCCTGCGGGAGCCGGAGCACCACCCCGCGCACGCCCGCGTCCGCGACCAGCGTGTTCGCGCCGCCCCCCAGCACCGAGAGCGGCACGCCCAGCTCGCGCACCGCGCGGAGCAGCGCCGCGAGCGCGTCGGCGTCGGCGGGGCGGCAGAGCAGGTCGGCCGGCCCGCCCACCCGCACGGCGGTGCGCGGCGCGAGCGGCGCGTCCGGCAGGTGCTCGCCGCGCACGCGGCGGACGATCTCGTCGCGCCAGGTCATGTGCGGGAGGCCGGGCGGGCCCGCGCGCCGGGGGAGGGGGCGCTCATCGCTCGAGCAGCGCCAGGAGCTCCGGGCCGGCGGCGGTCACGTCGCCGGCGCCGAGCGTGAGGACGAGATCGCCGGGGCGGACCCGCTCCTTCGCGGCGCGGGCCAGCTCGGCGCGGGGGACCACCGTCACGTCGCGGTGGCCCCAGGCGCGGATGGCCTCCGCCAGGTTCGCGGCGGTCGCGCCCGGGATGGGCTCCTCGCCGGCGGCGTAGATGTCGGTGAGCAGCAGCACGTCCGCGTCGTTGAACGCGGTCGCGAACTCGGCCATGAGGTCGCGCGTGCGGGTGTAGCGGTGCGGCTGGAACAGGCAGACCACGCGCCGCTTGAACGCCTCGCGCGCGCCCTGCAGCGTGGCCTTCACCTCGGCCGGGTGGTGGCCGTAGTCGTCCACCACCGTGACGCCCGCCACCTCGCCGCGCACGGTGAAGCGCCGCTGCACGCCCTGGAAGCTGCGGAGTGCCTCGCGCGTCACGAGCGGCGGGATGCCCATCTCGTCGCCGAGCGCGATCACCGCGAGCGCGTTGAGCGCGTTGTGGCGGCCCACCATGGCCACCTCGAAGCGCCCCAGCGCCTCGTCGCGCCGGAACGCGTCGAAGCGGACCGCGTGGCCGGACAGCTCGATGGCCTCGGCCCGGTAGTCGGCCTGGTGGCTCTCGCCGTAGGTGACCACGCGCTTCTCCACGTCCGGCAGGATCGACTGCACCGTGGGGTGGTCGATGCACAGGATGGCGAGCCCGTAGAACGGCACCCGGTTCACGAAGTCCACGAAGCCGCGGCGCAGCGCGTCCGGGGTCTTCCAGTGGTCGAGGTGCTCCGGGTCGATGTTGGTGACGATCGCGATGGTGGGCGGGATGCGCAGGAACGAGCCGTCGGACTCGTCCGCCTCCACCACCATGTAGTCGCCCTTGCCCAGCTTGGCGTTCGAGCCGAACGCGTTCACCTTGCCGCCCACCACCGCGGTCGGGTCCAGGCCGGCGTGCGCGAGCAGGTGCGCCGCCATCGAGGTGGTGGTGGTCTTGCCGTGCGAGCCGGCGATGGCGACGCCGTACTTGAGGCGCATCAGCTCGGCCAGCATCTCGGCGCGCGGGATGACCGGGATCTTCCGCCGCCGCGCCTCCAGCACCTCCGGGTTGTCGCGCTTCACCGCGGACGAGATCACCACCACGTCCACCTGCAGCACGTTCTCGGCCGCGTGGCCGTACGAGATGCGGCCGCCCAGCCCGGCCAGCCGCCGGGTGGTCTCGGACTCGCGCAGGTCGGAGCCGGAGACGGCGTAGCCGAGGTTGAGCAGCACCTCGGCGATGCCGCTCATGCCGATGCCGCCCACGCCCACGAAGTGGATCTTGGCCTGCCTGGAACGGAAGAGGCTCATGTGTCGGGACGCTCCTCGGGCGCTACGACGCGAGATCCGGCGGGCGCGCGGGCTTCTGCCCGGGCTCGCGCGCCTGGCCGAAGGGCGAGCCCCAGCGGCGGCGGACCAGCTCCATGCACACGTCGGCGATCTCCTTGGCGGCCTGCGGGCTGCCCAGCCGGCCCGCGGCCCGCGCCATCCGCTCGCGGCGCTCCGGCGCGTCGAGGATGTCGCGGATCTCGCGGGCCAGCACCTCGCCGGTGAGGTCGCGCTCCTCGATCATCACCGCCGCGCCCGCGTCCACCAGGCTGCGCGCGTTCTTCACCTGGTGGTTGTCGGCGGCGGCGGGGAAGGGGACCAGGATCGACGGCTTCTTGCAGACCGTCAGCTCGGCCAGCGTGGTCGCGCCGGCGCGGCACACCACCAGGTCGCAGCCCGCGTACGCCGCGCTCATGTCGTCGATGAACTCGCGCACGTCCGGGGTGAACCCGCAGGCGCGGTAGCCCTTCTCGACGTACTCGCGGTCGCGCGCGCCGGTCTGATGGGTGATCTGGATCCGCTCGCGCAGGTCGGCGAGGTGCGGCAGCGCCTCGATCACGCGCATGTTGAGCGCGTGCGCGCCCTGCGAGCCGCCGAACACGAGCAGCCGCGGCACGCCGTGCGCGGACTCGGGGCGCATGTAGTTCTCCATCAGCCGCCGGCGGATGGGGTTGCCGAGCTGGTAGACCTTGCGCGCCGCGAAGTGCCGGGCCGCCTCGGGGAACGCGGTGAACGCGGCCTTCACCACCCGTCCCAGGAGCCGGTTGGTGAGGCCCGCGATCGCGTTCTGCTCCTGCACCGCGGTGGGGATGCGCATGGCCCAGGCGGTGAGCACCACCGGCCCGCTGGCGTAGCCGCCCACCCCCACCACCACGTCCGGCCGCCAGCGCCTGAGGATGCGCCAGGACTGCAGGAACGCGCGGGGGAGGAGCAGCAGGTTGAGCAGCGCGCCCAGGAGGCCCTTGCCCTTCAGCCCCTTCACCTCGATGAGCTCGATGGGGAAGCCGGCGGCCGGGACCACCGACGCCTCCAGCCCGCGGGCGGTGCCCACGAAGACCACGTCGTTGGCGGGGTGGCGCGTGACCACCTCCTCCGCCAGCGCGATGCCGGGGAACACGTGCCCGCCGGTGCCGCCGCCCGCCACCATCATCCTCATGACGCGTCCTCCGCGCGGGCCGCCGACAGGCGCGGCGCCCCGCCGATGGGCGCGCCCACCCGCACCGCCGCGGGCGCCCGGGTGAGGAAGCCGCCGCGCTCGCCGCTCACCGAGAGGAGCAGGCCGGTCGCGGCGAGCAGCGTCATGATGGAGCTGCCGCCGTAGGAGACGAAGGGCAGGGTGAGCCCCTTGGTCGGCGCGAGGCCGAACACCACCGCCAGGTTGACGAGCGCCTGCGTGCCGACGAGCGCGGTGACGCCCAGGGCGGCGTAGCAGCCGAACGCGTCCGGCGCGCGCAGCGCGGCGCGGGTGCCGCGCCAGAGGACCACGCCGTAGAGCACCAGCAGGAGCGCCATCCCGAGGAGCCCCGTCTCCTCCGCCAGCACCGCGGCGATGAAGTCGGTGTGCGCGGCGGGCAGGAAGTACAGCTTGCCCTTGCCCTGGCCCAGCCCCTGCCCCAGCCACCCGCCGTTCGCGGTGCCGAGCAGCGACTCCCAGAGCTGGAAGCCGAAGGTGGTCTTGTACTGCTCGGGGTTCATGAAGGCGAGCCACCGCTGGTAGCGGTACTCGGTGGACTTGATGAAGTGCCAGGCGACGGGCGCGGCCACGAGGCCCGCCGCCACGAGGTACGAGACCCGCGCGCCGGCCGCGAACAGCATCGCGAACAGCACCATGAACAGGATGAAGCCGGTGCCGAGGTCCTTCTGCCACAGGCACAGGCCCACCATGAGCAGGGTGACGAGCAGGTGCGGCAGCAGGCCGATGGAGAACATCCGCATCTTGGACTGCTTCCGCGAGAGCGAGTGCGCGAGGTAGAGGACCAGCGCGACCTTGGCGAGCTCGGCGGGCTGCAGGTTCACCGGGCCGAGCGGGATCCAGCGCTGCGCGCCGCCCGCGGTGCGGCCCACCAGCTTCACCAGCACCAGCGCCGCCAGCGTGGCGGCGAGCACCGGGTACGCCACCGTCGCGAGCCGGCGGTAGCCGACGCGCAGCGCCGCGGCCATGCCGGCCAGGCCGATGGCGACCGCCACCATTTGCCGCTTCAGGTAGTAGAACTCGTCGCCCAGGCGGCGGCCCGCCTCCACCGCGCTCGCCGAGTAGACCATCACCAGGCCGAGCGCGACGAGCAGCAGCACCGCCGCGAGCAGGAGCGGGTCGAAGCCGGGCGCGCCCGCCCGCGGCGCCTCGGGCGCGCGTTCGTCCCGGGCGTGGCGGAAGAGCCTCATCGCGCCTGCTCCGTCGCGAGCCGGCGGAAGGCCTCGCCGCGCTCCTCGTAGTTCGCGAACTGATCGTAGCTGGCGCAGGCGGGGGAGAGCAGCACCACGTCGCCCGGCCCGAGAGGACCGCCGCCCGGCGCACCGCGCCGGCCAGGTCGCCGCACGGCTCGGTGGGCGCGAGGTCGCCCAGCTCCCGCTCGATGGCGGGCGCGTCCTCCCCGATGGTGAGCAGCGCCTTCACCCGCCCGCCGAACAGCGGGCGCAGCGGCGCGTAGGGCGCCTTCTTGCCGCGGCCGCCCATGATGAGCACCACGCGCGGGGCGCCGGACGGGAACGCGGCCAGGCCGACGAAGGTGGAGTCCACGTTGGTTGCCTTGGAGTCGTTCACCCACTCCACCCCGCGCCCCTCGGCGACCAGCTCGAGCCGGTGGTGCAGGCCGGGGAACGCGTCGAGCCCGGCCTGGACCGCCTCGCCCGGCACGCCCATCAGCCGCGCGCAGAGCACCGCGGCCATGGCGTTCTCGCGGTTGTGGCGGCCGCGCAGCGCGCGGTTGCGGAGCTGGTAGCGCTCCGGCGCGCGGCCGCGCGGCGTGAACCAGATGGCCGTCCCCTCGGGGCCGGGCTCGCCGCCCTCGTCGCGGGCCGAGGCGGGCGCGGGCGCGCCGAAGCCGAAGGTGTGCAGGTCGCCGCGCGAGGCGCCGGCCATGGCGAGCGCCCGCGGGTCGCGCGCGTTCGCGACGGCCACGTCGTCCGGCTCCTGGGTCGCGAACAGGCGCGCCTTCGCGGCCGCGTACGCGTCCACGTCGGCGTAGCGGTCGAGGTGGTCCGGGGTGACGTTCAGGACCGCCGCCACCCGGGCGCGGAAGCGCTCGATCCCCTCGAGCTGGAACGACGACAGCTCGACCACCGCGGCGTCGGCCGGCTCGCCGGAGAGGGCCAGCTCGGAGAGCGGCGTGCCCAGGTTCCCGCCCACGAACGTCCGCCGGTCGCGGGCGAGCAGCGCGCCGGTGAGCGCGGTGGTGGTGGACTTGCCGTTCGTCCCGGTGATCCCGACGATCGGCAGGCCGCCCAGGAAGCGCGCGGCCAGCTCGACCTCGCCCCACACCGGCACCCCGCGCCGCCGCGCCTCCTGGATCTCCGGGTTCGCGAGCGGCACGCCCGGCGACGCCACCACCAGGTCGGCGCCGGTGAAGTCGGCGGGGTCGTGGCCGCCCAGGCGGCGGGTGACCGACGCCGGGAGCGCGGCGAGCGCGCCGCCCAGCTCGGCCTCGCCGCGGCGGTCGGTGACGGTGACGCGCGCGCCCTCGCGGGCGCAGAGCCGCGCAGCGGCCACGCCGCTCTTCGCGAGCCCCACCACCGTCACCCTGGTGCCCTTCAGCTCCGGTGCGGCCACGGCTACCTCAGCTTGATGGAGAGCAGCGCCACCAGCGCCAGCATCACCGAGATGATCCAGAAGCGGACGATGATCTTCGGCTCCGCCCACCCCTTCAGCTCGTAGTGGTGGTGGATGGGCGCCATCCGGAAGATGCGCTTGCCGGTGGTCTTGAAGGACCAGACCTGGAGGATGACGCTCACCGTCTCGGTCAGGAAGACGCCGTGCAGGATGGCGCTCGCGAACTCGTTCTTGGTGAGCACCGCCATCATGCCGAGGCCGCCCCCCAGGGCGAGCGAGCCCACGTCGCCCATGAACACCGACGCCGGATAGGTGTTGTACCAGAGGAACGCCACGCCGGCGCCGAAGATGGCCGAGCAGAACACGCCCAGCTCCTCCGCGCCCGGGATGTACGGCACCCGCAGGTACTCGGCCAGGCTGAACCCGGCGATGGTGGCGCCCGCCACGTAGGAGAGCGCCAGGAACGTCATGGCCGAGACGATGGTCGGGCCGATGGCGAGGCCGTCCAGGCCGTCGGTCAGGTTGACCGCGTTCGAGGTGGCGATCACCACGAACACCATGAACGGCAGGTAGAGGAAGCCGAGGTCCGGGTTGAAGATCCGGGAGGGCACGAACGGCAGGGTGACGTGGAGGTCCACGTAGCTGCCCACGAACACCCAGGGGAAGCGGTGCTCGACGTGGAAGCGCCAGTCGGTGAGGCAGGCGTAGTAGACCACCACCACCACCAGCACCTGCAGCACGAGCTTCTTCTTGCCGGCCAGGCCCTTCGAGTTCTTCTTCGAGATCTTGAGCCAGTCGTCGGTGAAGCCGATGGCGCCGTAGCCCAGCGTCACGAGCAGGGCCGCCCACACGAAGCGGTTGGTCAGGTCGGCGAACAGCAGCGTGGCGATCGCGACCGAGGCCAGGATCAGCGCGCCGCCCATCGACGGCGTGCCGGCCTTCTTCTTGTGCGTGTCCGGCGTGTCCTCGCGGACGTTGGTCGAGCCGTACTGGAGCACCCGCATCCGCTCGATGAAGATCGGCCCGAGCAGCAGGCCCAGCACCATGGCGGTGAGCCCCGCCGCCACGATGCGGAAGGACGGGTAGCGGAGGACGTTGAGGAGGCTGAGCTTGTAGGCCAGCGGGTAGAGGAGGTGGTAGAGCATCTAGCGCAGGGCCTCGACGAGCCGCTCGAGCTTCATGCCGCGGCTCCCCTTCACGAGCAGGACGTCGGTGGGACGGAGCCGCTCGCGCACGAACGCGACGAGGCGGTCCAGGTCCTCGGTGTGGAAGGTCTCGGCGAGGCCGGCCGCGCGGGCCGCCTCGGCGGTGGCGCGGGCGCGCGGCCCGAACGCGGCCAGCACCGCCACGCCGGCGGCGGCCGCCTCGGCGCCCAGCGCGCGGTGCGCCTCCGCCTCGAAGGTCCCCAGCTCGAGCATGTCCCCGAGCACCGCGACCGCGCGCGCGCCCGGGGCGGCGGCGAGGTCGCGCAGGACCTCCAGCGCGGCCGACATCGAGGCCGGGTTCGCGTTGTAGCAGTCGTCCACCAGCTGGACGCCGGACGGGAGGCGCTCGAGGCGGAGCCGGCGGCCCACCGGCCGGACCGCGGCCAGGCCCTGCGCGATCTCGCGATCGGTGCAGCCCACCGCGATGGCCGCGCAGGCGGCGGCCGCGGCGTTGCGGGCGTTGTGCGCGCCGACGAGGCCGGGGATGTGCACCGGCACCTCGCGGTTGCCGACGCCGAGCACGAAGCGGAGCCCCTCCACCGACTGCGAGAGGACCTCCAGCACCACCACGTCGCCGCGCCGGCCGCGGCCGGAGGCGAAGGTGAGCATGCGGCGGCCCGAGGCGACGCCGCGCTTCAGCATGCGCGCGTCGTCCGCGTTCACCACCGCGATCCCGCCGGCCGGCAGCCCCTCGTACAGCTCGGCCTTCGCGTCCGCCACCGCGTCCACCGTGCCGAGCCCCTCCAGGTGGGCGGGCGCGGCCAGCGTCACGACGCCCACCTGCGGCTGGGCGATGGCGGCGAGCCGCGCGATCTCGCCGGGGTGGTTCATGCCCATCTCGATGACCGCGGTCGCGTGCGAGTCGTCCAGGCCGAACAGCGTGAGCGGGACGCCCACCTCGTTGTTCAGGTTGCCCTCGGTCTTCAGCACCGGGCCGCGGGTGGCCAGGATGGCCGCGATCATCTCGCGCGTGGTGGTCTTGCCGTTCGAGCCGGTGACGCCGATGACCGGGATGCCGAAGCGGCAGCGGTGGTGCCGGGCGAGCGCGCCGAGCGCGGCCAGGGTGTCGGCCACCGCGAGCGCGGGGCGCGGCGGGGCGGGGTGCGCGGCGGCCCAGGCCTCGGACACGACCAGCGCGGCGGCGCCGGCGGCGGCGGCGGCCTCCAGGTGATCGTGCGCGTCGAAGCGCTCGCCCTTCAGCGCCACGAAGAGCTGCCCCGCGGCCAGCGTGCGGGTGTCGGTGGAGACGCCGTCCACCGCGGGCGGCGGGGCGCCGAGCCAGCGGCCGCCGGTGGCGGCCGCGAGCTCGTCTGACGTGAAGCGGGGAGTGGTCATGCGATCCCGAGCGCCTTGCGCGCCTCGTCGCGGTCGGAGAAGGGGCGCTTCTCCGCCCCCACCTGCTGGTAGTCCTCGTGCCCCTTGCCGGCGACGAGCACCGCGTCGCCCTCGCGCGCGCACTCCACCGCGAGCGCGATGGCGGCGCGCCGGTCCGGCTCCACCACGTAGCCGTCCGCGCCGGCGCGCGCGCGGGCGGCCGGGATGGCGGGCTTCCCGGCGCGGTCCAGGCCGGGCAGCACGTCGGCGATGATCGCGAGCGGGTCCTCGGTGCGCGGGTTGTCGCTCGTCACGATGGCGAGGTCGGCGGCCGCCGCGGCCGCGCCCATGAGCGGGCGCTTGCCCCGGTCGCGGTCGCCGCCGCAGCCGAACACGCACACCAGGCGCCGCGGGGAGAGCCCGCGCAGCGCCGCGATCATGCGCGCCAGCGCGTCGTCGGTGTGCGCGTAGTCCACGAAGACCGAGAGGCCGCGGCCGTCGATCCGCTCCAGCCGGCCGGGCGCGCCGTGCGAGGCGGCGAGGCCGCGGGCGACCGCCTCGGGCGGCAGGCCCAGGCCGAGCGCGAGGCCGGCGGCGCAGAGCAGGTTCTCGAGGTTGTGCTGGCCGACGAGCGGCGAGCGGATCGCGATCGCGCCGGCCGGCGTCTCGAACGTCGCGCGGGTGCCGTCGAGGCCGGTCCGCACCTCGAGCGCGCGCAGCGCGTCGCCGGCGCGGCCGCCGTAGCGCCAGACGCGCGGCCCCGGCCCGAGCTGGTCGGCGAGGCGCGCGCCCCAGGGATCGCGCGCGTTGATCACCGCGGTGCCGCCCGGCGCGAGGTGCTCGGTGAAGAGCCGGCGCTTCGCGGCGAAGTACGCGTCCATGTCGCGGTGGTAGTCGAGGTGGTCGCGCGTGAGGTTGGTGAAGCCCGCCGCCTGGAAGCGGATCCCGGCCACCCGCTCCTGCGCGAGCGCGTGCGACGACACCTCCATCACCGCGTCCCGCGCGCCGGCCGCGACCATCTCCGCCAGCACCGCCTGGATGGCGGTGGACTCCGGGGTGGTGTGGCTGGCCGGCCGCTCGGCGCCGGGGAAGCGGAAGGAGATGGTCCCGAGGACGCCCACCGGCACCGCGGCGGCGCGCGCGCACGCCTCCACGAGGTAGGTGACGGTGGTCTTGCCGTTCGTGCCGGTGACCGCGGCCATGCGCAGGCGCTCGGCCGGCCGGCCGCAGAAGGTGGCGGCGGCGAGGGCCATGGCGCGGCGGGCGGACGGCGCCAGCAGCAGCCGGGCGGGGGCGCACTCGACCGGCCGCTCGGCGACCACCGCGACCGCGCCCCGCCGCGCCGCCTCGGCGGCGAACGCGTGGCCGTCGTGCTGGACGCCGGGGAGCGCGAAGAACGCCGCGCCCGGGATGACCTCCCGCGAGTCGCCGGTGACGCGCGTGATCTCCGGATCGCCGGCGAGATCGCCGCGGGCGCCGCTGCCGGCGATGACGGTGGAGAGCCTCATGTCGCTTACCGCGGGAGATACCATGCAAACGGCCGTCCGCCTCGTTTTCCTCCGCAGGACCGGCCGGTTGCGCGCGGGCGTGTCCGGCGGGACACGCGGGCGGCGCGCCCCCTTCTATCATCCCGCCGGAGCGAGCGTCACCCGGACCCGCGAGCCGCGCGCGACCACCTTGCCCGCGGCGGGCGTCTGGCCGACCACCCGGCCGGAGCCGTTCGGCTCGGGGGCGAGGTCGAGCTCCTCCAGGCGGCGGATGGCGGCGCGCATGGGGAGGCCGGCGAGCGCCGGGACCGCCACGCTGCCGGCAGGCATCGCCGCCTGGCGCCGGTCGGCCCACTCCACCGCGGGCGGCTCCGGCGGCTCGTCGGCGGCCGGCGCCTGCGCCACCTCCACCGCGGCGGGCGGCGGGGTGCGCACCGCCGAAGGATCCGGCGGCACGCCCATCATCCGTAGCGCGTACTCGGCGATCTCGCGGAACGCCGGCGCCGCCACCTCGCCGCCGTAGATCTCGCCGCGCGGCTCGTCGATGAACACGCCGATGGCGATGCGCGCCTGCTCCGCCGGCGCGAACCCCACGAACGAGCTGTAGTGCCGGTCGGAGGAGTAGCCGCCGGAGATGCGGTCCGGCTTCTGGGCGGTGCCGGTCTTGCCGGCGGCGCGCCAGCCGTCGAGCCGCGCGCGCTTCCCGGTGCCCTTCGGCTCCTCCACCACGCCCACCAGCCACCGCGCCACCATCGCGGCGACCTCCGGGCGCACCACCTGCCGGACCACCTCGGCGGCGGGCGCCTCCAGCACCTGCCCGGTGGCCGGGTCGAGCACGCGCTTCACCAGGCGCGGGCGCACCAGCGCGCCGCCGTTCGCGATCGCGGCCATCGCCGTCGTGACCTGGAGCGGGCTGGCGGTGATGGGGCCCTGGCCGAAGCTCTGCGTGGCGAGGCCGATGTCGGAGCGCGCCAGCTGCACCTGGCCGCGGATCTCGCCGGGCAGGCCGACCCCGGGGCGCTCGCCGAAGCCGAACGCGAGCAGCGCGTCGCGCACGCCCTCGCGCCCGAGCCGCGCGCCGATCTGCGCCGCGCCGATGTTGGAGCTCTCCACCAGGATGCGCGACGGGCCGGCCCAGCCCACCGGGTGCGTGTCGTGGATGACGTGGCTGCCCACCGGCCAGCGCCCGGCGCCGCAGTCGAACGGGTCCTTCGGGCCGACGGCGCCGCGGTCGAGCGCCGCGGCGATCACGAACGTCTTGATGGTGGAGCCGGGCTCGAACGCGTCGGTCACCGGGCGGTTGCGGATGGCGTCCGCGGTGCGCGGCGCGTTCGCGTTCGCGACCGGGTAGCTGGCGAGCGCCAGCACCTCGCCGGTGCGCGGGTCCATGGCGACGGCGGTGCCGGACAGCGCGCGCGAGCCGGTCACCGCCCGCGCCAGCGCCCGCTCCGTCACCACCTGGAGCCCCTGGTCGAGCGTCAGCTCCACCCGCGCGCCCTCGCGCTCGCGGCCGGGCGAGGGGGCGTCGGCGAGCACCACCCGCCCGCGCCCGTCGCGCAGCGACGGCACCCGCGCCGGCTCGCCCCGGAGCAGCTCGTCCTCGGCCAGCTCGACGCCCTCGCGGCCGGCGCCGTCGTCGTCCACCACGCCGAGCACCTGCGCGGCCAGCTCGAGCTTCGGGTAGTAGCGCCGCGTCTCGGGGACGAGCCGCACCGCGCGCACCCGCTCCTCGTCGATCCACCTGCGCAGCGCGGCCGCCTCGGCGGGCGGGATGCGCCGCTCCAGCCACACGAAGCGCCCGCCCTTGGCGAGCTTCCGCTGCAGCGCGCGCGGGTCCTGCTTCAGGATCCGGGCGATGCGGCGGACCGCGGCGCCGGAGCGGTCGTGCTCGGCGAGCAGCTTCGGGTCGGCGTAGGCGGACTGCGCGTCGGCGCTGCCCGCGAGCAGCACGCCGCTGCGGTCGGTGATGACGCCGCGCCGCGGCCGGAGCACCAGCTCGCGCAGGTACTGGTCCACCGCCTCGCCGGCGAGCGCGTCGCGCTGCAGCACCTGCAGCCAGAACACCCGCCCCGCCACCGCGGCCAGGCCGGCGGCGAGCAGGGCGGAGAACACGGTGATGCGGATGGCGATCCAGCGCGCGGCGCGGGGGTCCGGCCCGGCGCGCACGGCCTACGGCTCCCCCGGCGGCGCGCGGCCCGCCCGCAGCGGACCCCGGAGCGCGTACGCCGCCCCGGGAGCCGCCGCAGGCCCCGCCGCCGCCGCCCGCCCAGCAGAAGGGGATGGCTCCGCCGGCCGAGGAGGGTGACCAACCCCATCCACGCCCGCCCTACCCGGCGCGTCCAGCGGACGCCCCGGGCCTGCCGCCAACACCGCACCGCGGTCCGGCGGAGCCATGCCCAGCCCAGAAAGCCTCGCGTGCACCGCCCGCTCCAGCTGCCCGGGCGAGCGGAGCATCTCCAGCTCGATGCGCAGCTGGTCCTGCGCGGCCACCAGCTCGGCGTGCTGCTTCTGCAGCTCGCCGAGCGCGTAGCCCGCGGCCACCACGCGCGTGCGCGACCAGATGTGGAACACGCCCAGCGCCGCGAGCAGCGCGGCCGCGAGCGCGATCTCGCCGGCCAGGCGCGCGCCGGGGAGGCCGGGGGCGCTGCGGCGCGCGGAGGCGCGGGCGCTCATCGCAGCTTCTCCACCGCGCGCAGCCGCGCGCTCCGGGCGCGCGGGTTGCGCGCGATCTCCTCGTCGGACGCCTTGACCGCCTTGCGGGTGATGGCCGCGAACGAGGCCTTCGCCCCGCAGGCGCACACCGGCAGGTCCGGCGGGCAGGTGCAGGCCTGCGTCAGCGCCCGGAACTTCTCCTTCACCATCCGGTCCTCGAGCGAGTGGAACGAGATGGCCGCGGCGCGGCCGCCCGGCGCGAGCACGCCGGGCAGGCCGTCCAGCCACGCCGCCAGCGCGCCCAGCTCGTCGTTCACCGCGATGCGCAGCGCCTGGAAGGTGCGGGTGGCCGGGTGGATCCGGTGCGGCCAGGCCTTGCGCGGGATGGCGCCGGCCACCACCTCGGCGAGCCGCGCGGTGTCGAGCGGCGCCTCCGAGTCCAGGGCCGCCTTGATGGCGCGCGCCACCGGCCGCGCGAACGGCTCCTCGCCGTACTCGCGCAGGATGCGGGCCAGCTCGCGCTCGTCGATGCGGCGCAGCAGGTCCTCCAGCGTCTCGCCGGTGTCGCCCATGCGCATGTCGAGCGGGCCGGGGCGCGAGAAGGAGAAGCCGCGCTCCGCCTCGTCGAGCTGGGGCGAGGAGACGCCCAGGTCCACCAGCGCGCCGTCCACCGCGCCGATGCCGAGCGCCTCGAGCACGTTCTTCGCGTCGCGGAAGTCGGAGCGCACCGCGCGGAACGCCTCGCCGAAGCGGGCGAGCCGGGCGGTGGCCGCGGCGAGCGCGCGGGGATCCTTGTCGAGGGCGATCACGCGCGCCCCCGCCTCGAGCAGCAGGCCGGAGTGCCCGCCGCCGCCGAGCGTGCCGTCGAGGAACAGCTCGCCCGGCCGGGGGCGCAGGAGCTCCAGGACCTCTTTCGCGAGTACCGGCTCATGGCGAAAGTCCGCGCTCACGCCGCCCGGACGGCCTCCTCCACGTCGCCGTACAGCTCCACGTAGCCGCCCGCGCCGCCGGCGTGGACCAGGTCGCGCACGTAGCGACTGGCCCCCGCGGCGCGCAGGCCGGGGATGGCCTTCAGGAGCGCCGCGCCCGCGTAGTGCAGGTGCGTGACGCGCTTCAGGTCCACCACCACCATCCGGCCCTCGCGGCGGGCGCGCTGCGCCAGCCCCGCGATGGCGGACAGCTCGTCGCGCGTGAGCTCGCCCACGCAGCGGATCACCGTGACCTCGTCCTGGTTGCGCGCCTCGTACATTGCCCGTTCCCCTTCGCCCGCTACGCCGTCCTGAAGAAGTCCACCACCTGGTCCGCCGGGATCTCCGCGGACATCTGCTCGTCGTAGGCCGCCCGGTCGTACAGGTGGATGGTCCGTCCCATCCCCACCCAGACGACGTCCTTCTGCAGGCCCGCCCACTCGCGGAGCGGCGGCGGGACCAGCACGCGGCCGTGGACGTCGAGGTCCACCTCGTGCGCGCTCGAGACGAACTTGAGCACGTTGCGCTGCCACCGCGCGTCGAGGGGCGAGGCCTCCATCACCTTCTTCACCAGCTCGTTCCAGACCGACTGCGGGAGCGCCTGCACCGCCCGCCAGTGCGGGTACTGCATGAGCACGATGCGCGGCTCCCCGGCCGCGGCCAGCGCCTCGCGAAACTTCGCGGGGAGGCTGGTGCGCCCCTTCGCGTCGATCGCGTGGTTGAAGGTTCCGAAGAACACGGGCTGGCCGATCTTCCCGCCGGGATCCGCTTTTTGCCACTTTCTCCCACCGGACGGTTCGGATCTACGGACATCGGCCGGGGAAGTCAACGGTCGGCCCGGCGCGCCCGGACGTGCCTGGGCCGGCGTTCAGGATCGGATCTGGAGCCGTGGGGGTGGGCGTTGTCCCACACGCGACCGGTGGGAGGGACGCGAGGGACGGCGCGCGCTTCGGCCGCACCGATATCGCGGTGGGATCGCGGGCGCAGCGCCGCCCCGAGCGACCCGTTGACGCGCCGTGGCAGGACCCTGAATAAGGGTTCGACCCCCAGCCCGAGGCCGCCATGACTTCACTGAAAGACAAGACCGTGTTCATCACCGGCGCGAGCCGGGGATCGGGCGCGCCATCGGCGTGGCCGCCGCCCGCCAGGGCGCGAACGTGGTGGTGGCCGCGAAGACCTCGGCCCCGCACCCGAAGCTCCCCGGCACCATCCACGACGCGGCCGAGGAGATGGAGCGCGCCGGCGGGCGCGCGCTCGCGGTGGAGTGCGACATCCGCGAGGAGGCGCAGATCGCGGCGGCGGTGGCCCGCGCGGTCGAGCGGTTCGGCGGGATCGACGTGCTCGTGAACAACGCCAGCGCGATCTTCCTGGCGGGCACGGTGGACACGCCCATGAAGCGCTGGGACCTGATGCACGGCGTGAACGCGCGCGGCACGTTCGCCGTCTCGCAGGCCTGCATCCCGCACCTGGCCCGCGCCGCGAACCCGCACATCCTCAACCTGTCGCCGCCGCTCTCGATGGAGCCGCGCTGGTTCGCGAACCACCTCGCCTACACCATGGCGAAGTACGGCATGAGCATGTGCGTGCTGGGCATGGCCGAGGAGCTGCGCGACCAGGGCATCGCGGTGAACGCGCTCTGGCCGCGCACCGTGATCGCCACCGCCGCGCTGAACCTCCTCGGCGGCGACGAGACCGCCCGCCACGGGCGCACGCCCGAGATCGTCGCGGACGCGGCCATGGAGATCCTCCGCCGCCCGGCCCGCGGCTGCACCGGCAACTTCTTCATCGACGACGAGGTGCTGCGCGAGGCCGGGATCACCGACCTGTCGCGCTACGCGGTCGAGCCCGGCGCCGAGCTGATGCCGGACCTGTTCCTCGGCTGACGCGCCGCGCCGCCCGCGGCCCCGCGCCGCGAGGTGGCGGCGTTTCACCCACCGTGTCGTACCCGGCCGCCTGTGGGCGGAGGTCGGGCCTCCGTCCCCGCACGCTTCGGGGGCTGCCCTCCCGGCGGTGACGCGTGCTACGCGATCGGCTTCACGACCGGCGAACGCCGATGGGGACTCTCATGCGAAAGCTCACGATCGCCGCCCTGTGCGCGGCGGCGATGGCCTGCGGTGGCGGTGACGAGGCGGCGGACCCCGCCTCGAGGAAGTTCACGTACGGTGCGGTGGGCGCGGCGACGCTCGAGGAGCAGGCCGCGGCCGACCTGGCCCAGGGCAGCGCGGCCGACGCGCAGCTCGTCCAGTCGGGCACGAGCAGCGACGGCTCGTCGGTCGCCGGGCTGGCGGACGCGATGGCGTCGCAGGCCTGGGGCAGCGCCACGGTCGCGGTGGCCGCGCTCCGCGCGGCCGGCATCGAGCGGGCCGTGACGACCGTGCGCCCCGCGGCGGACCTGACCGGCTTCGACGACCCCGGGTGCGTGACCGTGACGACGGGCCGGATCTCGTACTCCGGCTGCACCATCACCATGGGCCTCGATCAGCTGTCGGTGAACGGCTGGTTCGCGCGTGACGGCGCCACCCTCGCCTGGGACGTCACCAGCGCGCTCCACAGCGTGGGCGACACGTACGACCTCGACGTCTCCTCGCACCTCACCGGCAACCTGACGTTCGGCACAGCGACGGTCGCCGGGCGCGTCCGCTCCGACAACGCGGCCACCATCCACACCGCGCAGGCGAGCATGCACGTCGCCTACACCACGCTCGCCGACCTCGCCCTCGAGCACGACGGCAACGGCTGCATCACCGGCGGCACGCTGGAGCTGCGCCGCGTCTGGACCGATCGCGCACCCGGCATGCCGACCACCGGCGAGTACGCCGACGCGGGCCTGATGTTCACCTGGCAGGGCTGCGGGATCGTGCTGGTGTCACGCTCGATGTAGCGGGAGCGGGGGCGCCCGGCGAGCGAAGCGCGCCCGCCGGGGCGCCGCCGCGCGCGCGGCGAAGCCGTCCGCGGCGGCGCACGGGCCCCGGCGAGCAGGGTGGGGCCCCACGGAGCTCGGCTCCGTGGGGCGGGGCGCAGCCCCGTGAGAAGAAGCGCGCTCCCGCCGGGATGGCTACCATCCTGGCATGCACTCCGCGGACCGCGCACTGGCCGCCGTCGAGCGCGCGCTGCACCTGCAGCTCCCTCGCGGGCTGTTCCTCCCCGGCGGGCTCGGCCCGTTCGACGAGACGGTGGAGCCGGAGGCGCTGCTCGAGCCGGGTGCGGGCGTGGTTCGCGGGGGTGAGCTGCTGCCGGACGCGCTGCCGTTCGCGCGCGGCGCGGACGGCGCGGTGCTGGCGCTCCGCTTCGGGCCGGGCGGGCGGCCCCGCGAGGCGATCGCCTGGCACCCCGGCGGCGCCTGGCACCCGACCGACCTCGCCCCCGGGCTCGCGTCCGAGCCGGCGCGCCTGCGCCGGGCGTGCGAGGCGGCGCTGGAGAGCGGCCTCGCGGTCCTGGCGCGGGAGACCGGCGCGGCGTCGCTGGCGCAGGACCTCGGCGTCGCCCGCGAGACCTTCTCCGACTGGCTGCTCGACGCGCGGCTCGTGCCCGCGGCCGCGCGCGCCGCGCTGCGCCGGCTCACCGGGGCGGGCGACGTGGCGCTGTTCGCGCAGGACTGGTGCGCGGCGGCGTCGGCCGCGCGCGCGGCGCTCGCGGCCCGCCCGGATCTCGCCTGGCCGGGCGCGGTTCTGGGCTGGCACGAGGAGGGGCGTGGGCGCGCGACGGACGCGGCCCGCGCCTACGCCGGCGCGCTGGGCGCGTTCGGGGGCACGCTCGCGTTCGCGGGCCGCCTGGCGCGCCCGGGCGAGAGCGCCGCCCGCGTCATCTCGGCCGCCTGGCTGCGCGCGACCGGCGGCCGCGCCGCGCCGGATCCCACGCTGCGCGCCGCGCTGGCCGGGCCGGGGCCGCTGCGCGCGCACCTCGTCGCCGAGAGCGACCGCGCCCGCGCCGACGGGCGCCACGGGGCCGCGTGGGACCTCGCGCTGCGCGCGGGCTGGCAGCGCCACGTCGCCGTGGACATGGACGACGTGCTGGGGCGGATGCTCGACGCGGCGGAGGCGGCCGGCCACGCCGCGCACGCCGAGCTGGCGCGCCTGCACCTGCGCGCCTGGGTCGAGTCGGGGCGGTAGCGCGCGGCGGCTCAGCCGGCGACGGGCAGGAACAGGTTCGGGCCGACGCGCCCGTTCCCGGCCTCGCCGAGGAGCAGGTCGAGCGCGAGCGTGGCCGCGTCGTCGGCGAACGGCTCCGAGCCGGGGCGCTTCTCGAGATCGAACAGCTTCAGGTAGCCCTGGCAGGCGGCGCACGTCTCGGCGCGCGCGCCGGGATCGTTCTCGAGGTGGTGGTAGGCGAGTCCGGCGGTGGCCTGGCAGCCGGCGCAGCGGATCCGCGGGAGGTGCCACTCGGCCGCGCAGAGCGAGCAGGTGAGGTAGCGGAGGCGATCGTCGCCCTGCACCACGCCGGCCACGGGCGGCGAGCCGCACACCGGGCAGCCGCCCTCCACCCGCGCCACCGTGGACGGGTCGAGCCGCGCGGCCCGCACGGTGGCGAGCACCTGCAGCGCGGCGCCGGCGAACGTCGCCGCGGCCAGGTCCTCGCCGCGGGAGGTCCCGGCGAGCGCGCCGGCCGCGATGCGCCGGAGCGCCTCCGGCGCGGCGTCGCGGAGCCCGCGCACGGCCTCCGCGGCGGCGTCCGGCAGGCCGTCGGCGGGGAGCGCCGCGAGCAGCGCCCGGAGCACCGCGCCGAGCGCCGGGTCCGCGGGGAGCGCGTCGCGGTCCATAGGCCGGCCCGGCGCGCGCGGCGGCACGAAGCCCGGGACGGCCGCCGTCGCGGCGCGCTGCGCGCCGGCGAGCCGCCCCAGGAACGCGAGGAACGGATCGCCGCCGCGCTCCGCGGCGACGGCCTGGAACCGCGCGGCCCGGCCGGCGAACAGCAGGCCCGGGTCCGGGAGGCGCAGGTACGGGATCTCGACCCCGGGGAGCTGCACGAGCGTGTTCACGCCGCCTCCCCCGCGACCGCCGCCCCGCGCCGCCCCGTCACGGCCGCTCCTTGCCCGTCATCCGCGCGTACCAGCCCGGGTGATGGAACCGCGCCCACGCGCCGGAGACGGTGCCCCGGGTCATGGCGCGCATCGAGCCCTTGGTCCAGTAGGCCGCGTACACGTGGATCCCGATGCCCACGAACATCACGAACGCGAGCCCGGCGTGGAGGACCGCGGCGAAGCGCCGGGCGCCGAGCGAGAAGGAGGGGGCGAAGTACGGGCGCCACAGCACGATCCCGGTGAGGAACAGCCCGGCGATCACCACGACCATCGACCAGTACATGAGCTTCTGGCCGGCGTTGTACTTCCCGTCCACGTAGGGATCGGCCGCCTTGTTCATGTAGGCGACCATCTGGCCCATCCACTTCTTGTCGCTGTCCGTCATGATGTTGTCGCGCCACAGCCGCAGCGCGTACGCGTAGAAGAGCACGAACAGCGCCACCCCGAGGAACGGGTGGAGCACCCGCATGAACGCGGCGCCGCCGAACAGCGCGCTCGTCCAGTAGAAGAACGGGTGGAACAGGGCGAGGCCGGACAGGAACAGCGCCACGTAGGCGACCGCCACGGCCCAGTGCGTGAGGCGCTCGCCGGTCGAGTAGCGCGGGACGACCTCCTGGCCCGGCGGCATCCGCATCGCAGGCATCATGACGGGTTCTCCTTGTGGTCCTCGTCGACCTCGATCGGCCCGACCTTCATGTAGTGGAAGAACCCGGCCACCACGACCGAGACCATGGTGAGGACGCCGAGCGTCTTCGCGACGCCGCTGCGCCACAGCGCCACCAGCGGCGACACGCGCGGATCCTTCGGCAGCCGGTACAGCTCCGGATCGCCGTGCGGCAGCACGAACAGCACGTGCGTGCCGCCCACGCCGGACGGGTCGTACAGCGCCGCCTTCTCGAAGCCGCGGGCCTTCAGCTCGACCAGCCGCTCGCCGGCGAGGTCCTTCATGTCCGTCTTGGTGCCGAACGCGAGCGCGCCGGTGGGGCAGGTCTTGACGCACGCCGGCTCGAGCCCGACCGAGACGCGGTCGGAGCAGAGCGTGCACTTGTACGCCTTCTGGTCCTTCATCGAGTAGCGCGGGATGTTGAACGGGCAGCCGGTCTGGCAGTAGCCGCAGCCGATGCACTGGTCCTGCTGGAAGTCCACGATCCCGTTGGCGTACTGCACGATCGCGCCGGGGGCCGGGCAGGCCTTCAGGCACCCGGGCTCGGCGCAGTGCAGGCAGCCGTCCTTCACGATGAGCCAGGCGAGCCCCTTGTCCGCCGGGAGCTCCTCCTCGTAGAAGCGCATCACCGTCCACGACTGCGCGGTGAGGTCGGCCGGGTTGTCGTAGTGCCCCGGGTTCACCCCGACCTCGTCGCGGAGGTCGTTCCACTCCATGCACGCCGACTGGCAGGCCTTGCAGCCGATGCACTTGGAGATGTCGATGAGCTTCGCCACCTCCAGCGCGCCGCGCGCCTGCGGCGGCGTGCTGGTGGAGGCGGACCGGTTGATGACGTCGAGCGACTGGAACGCCATGGCCGCCTCCTAGACCTGCCCCGCGGCGGCCTTCTCCACGTCCACCAGGAACGCCTTGAACTCGGGCGTCTGGGTGTTCGCGTCGCCGACGAAGGGGGTGAGGGTGTTCGAGATGTAGCCGGGCTTGGTGAGCCCGTCGAAGCCCCAGTGGATGGGGATGCCGACGGTGTGGACCTCCTGGCCCGCGATCTTCAGGGGCTTGATGCGCTTGGTGACCACGGCCTTGCCCACGATGCGCCCGCGCTTCGACCGGACCGCGACGGCGTCGCCGCTGCGGATGCCCTTCTTCCCGGCGAGCACCTCGTCCAGCTCGATGAACAGCTCGGGCTGGAGCACCGCCGGGATGCGCGCGTGCTTGGTCCAGAAGTGGAAGTGCTCGACCACCCGGTACGTCGTCGCGGCGTACGGGAACTCACCCGGCAGCCCGAGCTGCGCCTTGTCGCCCGGGAAGATGCGCGCGGCCGGGTTCGGCCCGACCTTCGGGTGCATCGCGTTCGACGTCGCCGGCGACTCGAACGGCTCGTAGTGCTCGGGGAACGGCCCCTCGGCCATCTTGTCGAGCGCGAACAGCCGGCCCATGCCCTCCGGGTTCATGATGAAGGGCGACATGCCCTCCTCGGGCTTCGAGTCGACCTTGAAGTCCGGCACGTCGTGCCCGACCCACTTCGCGCCGTTCCACCACACCAGCTTGCGGTTCTTGTCCCACGGCTTGCCGGACGGATCGCAGGAGGCGCGGTTGTAGAGGACGCGGCGGTTGGCCGGCCACGACCAGCCCCAGGACGGCGTGACGCCCAGGCCGCTCGGGTCGGAGACGTCGCGGCGCGCCATCTGGTTGCCGGCCTGCGTGAACGAGCCGCAGTACAGCCAGTTGCCCGAGGCCGTGCTGCCGTCGTCCTGCAGGTGCGCGAACGTGGCGAGCTGCTCGCCCTCCTTCGCCAGCAGCGGGGCCTTCGGGTCCTTCGGATCCGCCTTGGGATCCTTCACGTCGGCGAGCGCCTTGCCGTTGAACTCGCGGGCGAGCTCCTCGGCGGAGGGGGAGCGCGGGATCTTGTAGTCCCAGGTCAGGTCGCGGATCGGATCCGGGAAGGCGCCGCCCTCCTTCTCGTAGAGCGCCCGGAGCCGCATGAAGAGCGCCGCGACGATCTCGGCGTCGCCCTTCGCCTCGCCGGGCGGCTCGGCCGCCTTCCAGTGCCACTGCAGCGTGCGCCCGGAGTTCACCAGCGAGCCGTCCTCCTCGGCGAAGCAGCTGGAGGGCAGCCGGAACACCTCGGTCTGGATCTTGGCGGGCTCGACCGGGTTGAGGTCGCCGTGGTTCTGCCAGAAGTTCGAGGTCTCGGTGACGAGCGGGTCGATGGTGACGAGGTACTTCAGCTTCGAGAGCGACTCGAGCAGCTTGGGCTTGTTCGGGATCGACGCGAGCGGGTTGAAGCCCTGGCAGAGGTACCCGTTGATCTTGCCCTGGTGCATCAGGTCGAAGACCGCGAGGATGTCGTAGACCTTGTCGAGCTTGGGCAGGTAGTCGAACGCCCAGCCGTTCTCCTTCGTGGCGGCCTTCCCGTACCAGGCCTTCATCAGCGACGCGTAGAACTTCGGGTAGTTCTGCCAGTAGTTCATCTGGCCGGGCCGGAGCGGCTTCGGCGTCCGCTTCGCCAGGTACGTCTCGACGTCGGCGTCCGCGTCCCGCGGCACGGTGAGGTAGCCGGGCAGCAGGTCGGAGAGCAGGCCGAGGTCGGTGAGCCCCTGGATGTTGGAGTGGCCGCGCAGCGCGTTCACGCCGCCGCCGGCCATGCCCACGTTGCCGAGCAGCAGCTGGATCATCGCGATCGAGCGGATGTTCTGCGAGCCGACCGAGTGCTGGGTCCAGCCGAGCGCGTACAGCGCCGTCATGGTGCGGTCCGGCGCCGAGGTGGTGGCGATCGCCTCGCAGATGCGGGTGAACGCGGCCTCGGGCACGCCGGTGATGTCCGCCACCATCTTCGGCGTGTAGCGCGCGTAGTGCTTCTTCATGAGCTGGTACACGCAGCGCGGGTCCTGCAGCGTCGGGTCGCTCCTCGCGAAGCCGTCC
Source organism: Anaeromyxobacter sp. Red801 (assembly GCF_049201065.2). Classification (NCBI taxonomy): domain Bacteria; kingdom Pseudomonadati; phylum Myxococcota; class Myxococcia; order Myxococcales; family Anaeromyxobacteraceae; genus Anaeromyxobacter; species Anaeromyxobacter sp. Red801. Next base: position 381,485 of record NZ_CM181236.1, read on the forward strand.
GGGCCGGTCTCGTACGACCAGGTCGACTTGTCGTACGCGTGCTTCGCCTCGTCGTACCCGGAGAACAGGCCGTCCTCGAAGCCGTAGCCCTCCTTCACGATCAGCGACGCGTTGGTGTACGCGGTCACGTACTGCTTCTGGATCGCGTCCTTCTCCAGCAGGTGGCGGATGACGCCGCCCAGGAACGCGATGTCGGTGCCCGGGCGGATCTGCGCGAAGACGTCGGCCACCGCGGCGGTCCGCGTGAAGCGCGGGTCCACCACGATGAGCTGCGCCTTGTTGTGGGCCTTCGCCTCGACCACCCACTTGAAGCCACAGGGGTGGGCCTCGGCGGGGTTGCCGCCCATGACGAGGACGAGGTTGGCGTTCTTGATGTCGACCCAGCTGTTCGTCATCGCGCCACGGCCGAACGTGGGGGCCAGACCGGCCACCGTGGGACCGTGTCAAACACGTGCTTGGTTGTCGATCGCGACCCCGCCCAGCGCGCGCCAGACCTTGTGGGTGATGTAGCCGGTCTCGTTCGACGAGGCGCTCGCGGCGAGCAGGCCGACGGTGGGCCAGCGGTTCACCGTCACGCCCGCCGCGTTCTTCGCGACGAAGTTCTTGTCGCGGTCGTCCTTCATCAGGCGCGCGATCCGGTCGAGCGCCCAGTCCCAGGTGACGCGCTCCCACTTGTCGGAGCCGGGCGCGCGGTACTCCGGGTAGCGCAGGCGGTTCGGGCTCTGGACGAAGTCGAGCAGCGACGCGCCCTTCGGGCAGAGCGTGCCGCGGTTCACCGGGTGGTCGGGATCGCCCTCGACGTGCATCACCGCGCTGTGCGCGTTCTTCGCGCGATCGCCGAGCGTGTAGAGGATGACGCCGCAGCCCACCGAGCAGTACGGGCAGGTGTTCCGCGTCTCGGCGGTGCGCGACAGCTTGAAGTTGCGGACGTCGGCGAGGACGCGATCCGGCGAGAAGCCCAGCGCGACCAGGCCGGTGCTGCCCACGCCGGCGGCGGTGAGCTGAAGGAACTGGCGTCGGGTGACGGACATGGCTCGAACCTCCAGGAGGTTCGATCTCCATAGCCCCGTCCCTCCGCGGATGGCAGAGGCCCGGCGTGGCCAGTTGGGGCACCCAACATCATTTACGATTCGTGAACGACGTCGTGACGCGCGGCGCCATGGGCCGTGCGTCGAACGAGTCCTCGGGCGCGCCTCTGAATGTGGAGTGGTCCGGTCGATGATGTGCCGCGTCTCATCCCCGCGGCGGCACCGCCCGCACGGGCTCCGCGCCCGCGCCGTCGGACAGCACGCGCGCCGAGAGGAGGCGGCCCATCGGATCGCGCAGCACCTCCAGCGCGCGGCCACCGCCCGCATCCACCACCTGCACCACCTGGCCCCGCTCGTCGCGCCGCTGCGCCCGGATCGGGAGCGCCGCGAGATCGCCCACGTCGCGCTCCGCGACCAGCGTCCCCTGCGCGTCGAGCGCGCGCTCGAGCACGCGGCCATCCGGGGTGAGCAGGCGCTGCACCCGCTCGCCCGCTGCGGTCCGCGCCTCGGCGAGCAGCGTGAGGGCCGGCGGGGGGAGGGCCGCGACCGGGAGCTCGGCGACGGGCTTCGCGCCCGCGGGCGCGTCCTTCACGATCGCAGGCGAGGGGGCGGGCGCGGCGGGCGGCGCAGCGCTCGCCAGCGCGGTCGCCTCGGCGGCGGCGGCGTGCGCCGGCTCCGACGCGGCCGGCTCGAGCCGCACCCCGGGGGCCAGCCGCGCCGCGTCGTCGAGCAGCGCCTGGACCGCGTCGGCCGAGCCCCCGAGCGTCAGCTTCAGCACCACGTCCCGGTAGACGACCCCGGGCTCGACCTCGGCGGGGAGGTTCGTCCGCTCGACCTTCCACCACGCGCGCGCCGGCGCCCCGCCGGCGAGCGTGACGCGGATCCGGGGCCGCTCCTCGAAGGTGACCTGGCGGAGGCGCACGGTGGCGCCGAGCTCGACCGCGGCCGGGTCGGCGGCGCCGGCGGCCGGATCGAGCGCGGGCGCGGGGGAGACCGCGAGCGCCACCGCGAGGGCCACGAGCGCGGCCTCGTCGAGGCGCGGCGCGGGGGTGCCCGCCGGGGCCTCGGCGTGCGCCGGACATGGGAGGAGCGCGGCCGCGAGCGCGGCGGCGGCGAGGCGAGGGAGCGTCACGGGGCACCTCCGGCCGCGCGCGCGAACCGTCCCGCGCGCGGCGACCGGAGATGCATGCGAACCGCCCGCGCCGCAGGGAAGCGCCCGCGGCGGGCGCCCCCGCGGCGGCGGGGAGGCGCGGTCAGTCGGCGGTGGCCGACGCCTCGGCCTGCTCGTGGCGGAGCTGCTCCTCCATCACCAGCCGGGAGATCTCGCGCTTCACGTCGTTGAACTCGGGCGAGGCGGGGTCGCGCGGGCGGGGGAGGGTGATGCGCAGGTCGCGCTTCACCGTGCCGGGGCGGTAGGTCATCACCACCACGCGGTCGGCGAGGTAGATGGACTCCTCGATCCCGTGCGTCACGAAGACGATGGTCTTCCGCAGCTCGGCCCAGATCCGGAGCAGCTCGTCCTGCAGGTTGCGCCGGGTGAGCGCGTCGAGCGCGCCGAACGGCTCGTCCATGAGCAGCATGGGCGAGTCGATGGCGAGCACGCGGGCGATGGCCACGCGCTGGCGCATGCCGCCGGACAGGTCCTTGGGGAAGCGGTCGCGGAAGTCGCGCAGGTTGAGCTTCGCGAGCAGCGCGTCCACGCGCTCGCGGATCTGCCCGCGCGGCGCGCCCTTCATCTCCAGGCCGAACGCGACGTTCTTCTCCACGGTCATCCAGGGGAACAGCGCGTACTCCTGGAAGACCATGGCGCGGTCGGGCCCGGGCGCCGTCACCGGCCGGCCGCCCGCCACGATGCTGCCGGCGGTGGGCGGGGAGAAGCCGGCGATGGCGTTGAGGAGCGTGGACTTGCCGCAGCCGGAGGGGCCGAGCAGGCACACGAACTCGCCCTCGGCGATGTCGAGGTCGATGCCGTCGAGCGCCTTCACCTCGCGTCCGCCGGTGGTGAACACCTTGCGGACGTCGCGGATCCGGATGGCCGGGACCTGGGCGCTGGGGAGATCGGCGGGCATCCTCATCCCTCCATCCCCCGGTGCCACCGAAGGAGCCACCCGTTGAGCCGGCTCATGCCGAGGTCGATGCCCAGGCCGGCGATGCCGATCGAGATCATCCCCGCGATCACCTTGTCGGACCAGAAGTACTCGCGCGCCTCGAGGATGCGGTAGCCGAGGCCGGCGTTCACCGCGATCATCTCCGCCACGATCACCACGATGAACGCGACGCCGATGCCGATGCGCACGCCGGCCAGGATGTACGGCATGGCGGCCGGCACCATGATGCGCCAGAACAGCGTCCACTCCGACGCGCCCAGGTTGCGGGCGGCGCGGACGTAGATGGCGTCCACGTTCCGCACGCCGGCGATGGTGTTCATGAGCACCGGGAAGAACGCGCCGAGCGAGATGAGGAAGAACGCCGGCGGGTCGCCCAGCCCGAACCAGAGGATGGCGAGCGGGATGTACGCGATGGGCGGGATGGGCCGGAGGATCTGCACGAGCGGGTTCATCAGCTCGTACACCACCGGCCGCGAGCCCATGAGCAGCCCGAGCGGCAGCGCCAGCCCGGCGCCGACCGCGAACCCGCCCACCACCCGGTACAGGCTGGTGAGCGCGTCGTGCGGGAGCTCGCCCGAGAACGCCCAGGCCAGCCAGTTGCCCCCCGCGTACGGCTCGAGCGGCCGCGCGTAGGCGATCCAGCGCAGCAGCACCTGCGACGGCGCGGGGAGGACGATGGGGGAGACCCAGCCGGCCCGGGAGACGCCCTCCCAGGCGGCCAGGAAGATCACCGGCACGGCCAGCGACCGTGCGAGTCGGAGCGCGCCCCTCATCGCTACTTCACGCCCGCCTTCTGCTTCGCGTGCTGCAGCAGGTCCACCTTCACCCAGTCGGTGGCCTTGGGGGGCTTCTGCATCTTGCCCACGCCGTACTTCGCCATCAGGTCGGTGGTGATCTGGATGTGCTCGGCGGTGACGTCGTAGGAGAAGGGCGAGTTGGAGATCGCGTCCCGGTAGTCCTCCGGCGTGATCTGGCCCTTGAACATCTGCTCGACCACGTACTTCTCGGCGGCCTTCGGGTTGTCGATGAAGTACTTGGTCGCGTCCACGAAGCAGTCGAGCACCTTCTGCGCGACCTGCGGCCGCTCCTTGTAGAGCTTCTCGGTCATCACCATCACGCGGACCGGCTCGCCCAGCGGCGTGTCGTACGGCTTCAGCACCTCCTTGCCGAAGCCCTTGTTGATGGCCTGCGACGACTGCGGCTCGGACTGGCACATGGCGTCGATCTGCTTCTGCATGAGCGCCTGGTTGAGATCGGCGAACGCCATGTAGACGATCTGCACGTCCTTGCCCGGCCGGTCCGACCAGGTGAGGCCGGCCTTGGACAGCTCGGCGAGGAGCAGCAGCTCCTGCGCGCCGCCGCGGGCCACGCCCACCTTCTTGCCCTTGAGGTCGGCGACCTTGGTGATGGTCTGGTCCGCCGCGGCCACCAGGCGGGCGCCGCCCTTGGCGAAGCCGGCGACCACGTAGACCTGGCCGCCGCCGGAGCGGTTGGCGATGGCGGCGTCGGCGGCGCTGGCGGCGAGGTCCACCTCGCCCTTCACGATGGCGGGGAAGATGTCGATCCCCTTCGGGAAGACGATCTCCTCCACGTTCAGCCCGAACTTCTTGCAGTGCTCCTTCATGTAGGAGACCGCGCCGTAGTGGGCGAACTTGAGGTTGCCGAGGCGGACCGTGTCCTCGGCATGGGCGGGGCCGCTCGCGAGCGCGAGCAGCGCCGCGAGGGCGGCGATGCGGACCATGGGACCTCCGGACGTCGCGACGGGCGGGGGGGCGCGCCGCGGTGATGTTCACGGACAGTTTCGAACGACGGACCCCTGAACCTAACCGGGCGCCTGCGGGGGTGTCACCGGGGCGCTCGATCTCGGTTGGGTCGTCGCACGGGAGGTGCTCCCCCGGCGCCCGCGCGGCGCGTCGCCGGGCACGCGCGGGCGCCCGCGCGGCCCGGCGGCCCCGCGCTACAGCTCGACCTTGGGCAGGTGCGCGAGCGACGCGCGCACCTTCTCCGCCGGGTACTCGAAGTCCTCGAGCTTGCCGGAGAGGTACTGGTCGTACGAGGCCATGTCCACGTGCCCGTGGCCGGAGAGGTTGAAGAGGATGACCCGCTCCTTCCCCTCCTCCTTCGCGCGCAGCGCCTCCTCCACCGCGCCGCGGATCGCGTGCGAGGACTCGGGCGCGGGGATGATCCCCTCGGCCCGGGCGAACTGCACCGCCGCCTCGAAGCAGGCGAGCTGCCCGACCGCGCGCGCCTCCACCAGCCCCGCGTGCACGAGCTGCGACACGAGCGGCGACGCGCCGTGGTAGCGCAGGCCGCCGGCGTGGATGCCGGGCGGCATGAAGTCGTGACCCAGCGTGTACATGCGCATGATGGGCGCCATCTTCGCGGTGTCGCCGTAGTCGAAGGTGTAGGCGCCCTTCGTCAGCGTGGGGCAGGACGACGGCTCGATGGCGAGGATGCGCACGTCCTTGCCGGCCGCCTTGTCGGCGAGGAACGGGAAGCCGATGCCGGCGAAGTTGGAGCCGCCGCCGTGGCACCCGATGACGACGTCGGGGTACTCGCCGGCCAGCTTCAGCTGCTCCTTCGCCTCCAGCCCGATCACGGTCTGGTGCAGGCAGACGTGGTTGAGCACGCTGCCCAGCGCGTAGCGCGTGTCCTCGTGGGTGACCGCGTCCTCGACGGCCTCGGAGATCGCGACGCCCAGCGAGCCGGGGCTCTCCGGGTCCTCGGCCAGGATCCCGCGGCCGGCGGCGGTGCGGTCGGAGGGCGAGGGGATCACCTCCGCGCCCCACAGCTGCATCATGCTGCGGCGGTACGGCTTCTGGCCGTACGACACCTTCACCATGTAGACGGTGCAGGCGAGCCCGAACATCTGCGCGGCGAGGGCGATGGACGAGCCCCACTGCCCGGCGCCGGTCTCGGTGGCGAGGCGCTTCGTGCCGGCGAGCTTGTTGTAGTAGGCCTGCGGCACCGCCGTGTTCGGCTTGTGCGAGCCGGCCGGCGAGACGCCCTCGTACTTGTAGTAGATGTGGGCCGGCGTCCCGAGCGCCTTCTCCAGGCGGTGCGCGCGGAACAGCGGGGCCGGCCGCCACAGCCGGTAGATCTCGCGGACCGGCTCGGGGATCTGGATCCACCGCTGGGTCGAGACCTCCTGCTCGATGAGCTGCGGCGGGAAGATCCGGACGAGGTCGTCCGGGCTGGCCGGCTTGCCGGTGGCGGGGTGGATGACCGGGGAGAGCGGCTCCGGCAGGTCGGGGATGACGTTGTACCAGTGGGTGGGGATCTGGTTCTCGCCGAGCAGGAACTTCGTCTGCATTCGCGCCTCGCAGGGGGGATGGCCGGCGCCGCAGGCCCGAGGGGCGCGCCGGAGAAATCGATCATTAGCGCAGAGCCCGATAGGGGCGTCAAGGCGGCCGGTTGCCTCGCGGCTCGAAAGGGTCGCCCCCCTCAGGTGTGTAGCGTGATTCCCGACGCCGTGTCGTCCGGAGGTGGCACAATCCCGTCCGTTCGAGGTCCCGGGGGGACTCTTACTCCGCCCATTTCAGGGGGTTTCACATGACACGCTGTATCCGCTTCCTGGCGGTGGCAGCCATGCTGGCGCTCGCCGGCACGGCCAGCGCCCAGAACTTCAGGCCGGCGATCGACAGTCAGCGCCTGCGCCTCGATCCGACGGCGCACGGCTCGCTCGTCCTCGGCGACGGCGAGGTGCTCGAGGAAGGCCAGTTCCGCGCGGCGCTCACCGGCCACTACGAGCGGTCGCCGATGGTGCTCCTGGACAACGGCGATCTCCGCGGCCGCGGCCTGTTCGCGGACGGCAGCAAGGAGACGCAGCTCCTCCGCGAGCGCGCCACCATCCACCTGAACCTGGCGATGAACCTCTGGAAGCGCCTCGAGCTCGGCATCCACGTGCCGGCCGTCGCCTACCAGTACGCCGAGAACCACGTGTCGCCGTCGGGCGGCAGCATCAACCACCCGACGCAGGGCGGCGTCGCCGCCCCGTCCGCGATGCTCCGCTACGGGATGACCAGCGAGCGCGCCGGCGCGCCGCTCGCGAGCGCGATCGCCGTGGAGGTCGTGTTCCCCTGGACGGACAAGGTGGACTACGGCGGCGAGAAGGGCTTCATCATCGCCCCGCGCCTCGAGCTCGGGAAGACGTTCGGCGGCCTCCGCCTGATGGCGGACGCGGGCGGCCAGCTCCGCACGAAGGACGTGGAGCTGACGAACGGCGAGAAGCTCTCGCACGAGGTCCTCGGCGGCCTCGGCGTGGCCACCACCGGCAAGCTGCGCGCCGAGCTCACCGCGCGCGGCGCGTTCAACTTCGACGGGCTCTCGCAGAACGCCGAGCTGCTCGCCGGCGTGCGCTACAGCTTCGGCGAGGGCGAGATCTACGCCCTCGGCGGCCCGGGCTTCATGGAGTCTCCCGGCACGCCCACCTACCGCGGGCTGATCGGCTTCGCGTTCATCGGCGGCAAGAAGGCCGCCCCGCCGCCGCCCCCGCCGCCGCCGGATCCCTGCGCGGCCGGCCAGGCGCACACCCCGGAGCAGTGCCCGGCGCTGGACGACGACGGCGACGGCGTCCCCAACGGCCAGGACCGCTGCCCGCTCGAGAAGGGCGTCGCCGAGAACCAGGGCTGCCCGGACAAGGACACGGACGGTGACGGCGTGCCCGATCGCCTGGACCGCTGCCCGAGCGTGCCCGGCGCCGTGGACAACCAGGGCTGCCCGAAGGACTCCGACAAGGACGGCGTGCCGGACGACAAGGACCGCTGCCCCGACAAGCCCGGCATCCCCGAGAACCAGGGCTGCCCGCCGGAGCGCGCCGAGATCAAGGCCGGCAAGATCGAGATCAAGGAGAAGGTCTACTTCGACACCGGCAAGGCCACCATCAAGGCGCAGTCCAACGCGCTGCTCGACGACGTGGCCAAGCTCGTCGCCGCCAACCCGCAGGTCGGCGTGGTGACGATCGAGGGCCACACCGACAGCACCGGCTCCGCGGCGACGAACCGGGCGCTCTCGCAGAAGCGCGCCGAGGCGGTGAAGGACTACCTGGTCTCGAAGGGCGTGGACGCGTCGCGCCTCGAGGCGAAGGGCTTCGGCCCGGATCGCCCGGTCGAGTCCAACAAGACCGCCAAGGGCCGCGAGGCCAACCGCCGGGTCGAGTTCACCATCCAGAACGCGAACCCGTAGCGATCGACCGGGGCCGCCGCCCGCGCGGGCGGCGGCGTCCTCCGAGGCCGGACGCGCCCCTGGCGCGCCCGGCCTCGCCGTCTTCAGGCCATCACCTCGCCGCCGTCCACGTGGATGGCCTGGCCGGTGACCGCGCCGTTCAGCGCCAGGAACACCGCCGCCTCCGCCACCTCCTCCGGCAGCGCCGCGCGGCCGAGGGGGTTCGCCCTCAGGATCGCCGCGCGCGCCTCCGCCTCGGTGCGGCCGGTGGCGCGGGCGATGTCCTCGACCGCCTCGTCCAGCATCCGCGTCTCCGTCCAGCTCGGGCAGATCGCGTTCACCGTCACGCCCTTGCGCGCCGCCTCGAGCGCCAGGCTCCGGGTGAAGCCGATGAGCCCGTGCTTGGCCGACGAGTAGGCGCAGCCGTACTTCAGGCCGATCCGGCCCGCGACCGACGAGACGTTGATCACGCGGCCGAAGCCGCGGTCGTACATCGACGGGAGGAACGCGCGCGTGAGCAGCACCGGCGCGGTGAGGTCCACCGCGAGGAGCGCGTCCCAGGTCTCGTCGTCCATGCGCTGCAGCGGCGCGCTCGCGTGGATGCCGGCGTTGTTGACGAGCACGTCCACCGGGCCCAGCGCGGCCGCCACCGCCGCCGGCGCGGCGGCGAGCTGGGCGCGGTCCGAGACGTCGAGGGGCAGGAACAGGGTGCGGCGTCCGAGCGCCGCCACCTCCGCCGACACCGCCTCGATCTCCGGCACGCTGCGGGCGGCCACCGCCACGTCCGCCCCTGCGCGCGCCAGCGCGAGCGCGATGGCGCGCCCGATGCCGCGCCCGCCGCCGGTGACCAGCGCCACGCGCCCCTCGATGCCGGCCATGATCGCCTCCCGCTCGCCCGGGCGAGCCCGTCCGACGATAGCGGCGGCGCGAGGGGAGGTGCAACCTCCGGCGTGCGCGCCGCACGGCCGCACACCCGCCCGCACCATCCCGGCGCCGCGGCGCACCGACGGCGTCACACCTCTGCGCGTCGCGCCCTCATGGTGCACCGCGGTGCGAGGCCGAGAAGGCGCGGACCCGCGGGCGAAGCGATACAGTAGGCGAGCGTCATGGCCGCCGGCGTGCGGCGCGGACGAGGAGCGGTGATGGACGGCGAACGGCGCGCGCACCCCAGGTTCCCGCTGATCCTGGCGGTCCAGTACCTGGGCGCCGAGAACGTGCTCGACTACACCGAGAACCTCTCGGCGGGCGGCCTGTTCATCCGGACCGAGCGGTCGTTCGAGGAGGGCGAGCGCGTCACGCTGGTGCTCTCGTTCCCCCAGCTCCTCGAGCCGGTCGAGCTCCAGATCGAGGTGGTGCGCCGCCGCGACGGCGCCGACGGCTCGCCGGCGGGCGTGGCGGTGCGCGTCCCCGACGACCGCCCCGAGGATCGCGCGCGGCTCGCCGACGTGGCGCGGCGCGTGGCCGGCGTGCGGCACGCGGACCCCTCGTTCCGGATCCTGCTCGTGGAGGACAACGCGCTCGTCGCCACCATGTACGCGGCGGCGCTGCGCCGGCTGTCCGAGACCGAGCACGTCCCGGGCCTCGGCATCGAGGTGGCGAGCGACGGCGCGGCGGCGTTCGACCGGCTGCTCCGCGCGCCCCCGGTGGACGTGGTGGTGACCGACGTCTTCATGCCGATCGTGTCCGGCATCACGCTGGTGGAGCGGATCCGGGCCGAGCCGACGCTGGCCCACCTGCCGGTGGTGGTGATCACCGCGGGCGGCGAGCAGGAGCGCGAGCGGCTCTCGGGCCTCGGCGTCTCGCTGTTCCTGCGGAAGCCGGTGAGCTACCAGGATCTCTCCGGCGCGGTGCGGTCGCTGCTCGACGGGCGGACGGCCCGCCCGCAGGCGGCTCCCCCGCGCGAGGAGGCCCGCCGGGAGGCGTTGACGGCCGACGCCGAGGTGGGCACTGATCACCCAGACGCGAAACCGGCCTCCCGCCGGTGAACGGGGGCAGCAGGACGACGCCTCCAGCGCTCGAGGGCCCGCCACGGCGGGCCCTCTCGCTTTCCGGCCGCAGCGCCCGCCCGGCGGGCGCTCACCACCGGTGATAGGCCGGGTGGCCCTCCTTCACCGCCACGAACGTGCCGCGGCAGGTGGCGCGCACCTTCCCCTCCGCGGTCAGCGTCGCCTCCACCACCGCGCGGTCCTCGCCGGACTCCACCACCCGCGCCGCCAGCCGGACCGGCCCGCCGGTGGGCGTCGGACGCAGGAGCTTCACGTGGAAGTCGGCGGTCACCGTGCAGGGCGGCGCGTCCAGGCCGGCCTTGCGCATCAGGTGCACCGCCGCCGTCCAGTTGGAGTGGCAGTCGAGCAGCGTGCCGGTGATGCCGCCGGAGAGCATGCCCTCGAACGCCTCGTGGTGCCGCTCGGCCTGCCACTCGGCCACGACCTCGTCCCCGCGCTCGAAGCTCCGCACGCGCAGCCCCTTCGCGTTGGCCGGGCCGCAGCCGAAGCAGGCGTTCCGGGGGGCGTAGCGCTCCTGCAGGCTGGGCTCGGCGGCGTAAGACATGGCGGCTCCCGGGGGTGGCGGGCCCGGCGGCGGACCCTGCTCCCGAGGATAGCCGCCCGGCGGCGCGGCCGCGCGCGGCGCGGCGGGTGCCGGGCGAGGACGTGGGGCGCGGCGCCCACCGTGCCCGTTGCCGGGCCCCGGCGGGCAAGCTACCTTCGGCCCGCACGCGCCCACGTCCGGCGCCCGAGACGGAGACACCGATGGCGAACGTCGCCGCGCACATCACCGGCACCGTGGTGAGGATCGAGAAGAAGCCCGGGGACCCGGTCAGCCCCGGCGACGTGCTGGTGGTCCTCGAGTCGATGAAGATGGAGATGCCGCTCGAGGCCGAGGACGGCGGGACGGTGCAGGAGGTGCGCTGCCGCGAGGGCCAGTCGGTCACCGAGGGTGACGTCCTGCTGGTCGTCGGATGACCGGCCGGCGCGTCCGCACCGAGGACCGCGGCCTGGTCCGGGTCCTCGTCGTCGACAACGTCGCCAAGCGGAACGCGCTCGACTTCCGCGCGCTGGACGAGCTGGAGGAGGCCTGCGCCGCCGCCGCGCGCGACGGGGTGCGGTGCCTGCTGCTCCGCGGCGCGGGCGAGGACGCGTTCTCGTCCGGGTTCGACCTCGCCGAGATGGGCCGGACCTCGCGCGCCGGGCTGCGCCCGGACGAGGCGGTGGAGCGCGCCGCGGACGCGCTGTCGGCGGTGCCCTGCCCGACGGTGGCGTTCCTGAACGGCAGCGCGTTCGGCGGCGGGCTGGAGCTCGCGGCCACCTGCGACCTGCGGGTCGCGCGCGAGGGAGCGCTGCTCGGGTTGCCGCCGGCGAAGCTCGGGGTGGTCTACCCGGAGGGCGGCATCCGGCGCTTCCTCGGCCTGGTGGGCGCGGCGCGCACGCGCGAGCTGTTCCTCGTCGGCCGGCCGGTGGACGCCGCCACCGCGCTGGCGTGGGGCCTGGTGAACCGGCTCGCGCCCGCCGCCGGCGCCGAGGCGGTGGCGCTCGCGCTCGCCGACGAGATCGCGGCCAACGCGCCGCTGGCGGTGCAGGGGATGAAGCGGATCCTGCAGCTCCTCGAGGGCACGCACGAGCGCGGCCTCTCCGAGCGGGAGCGCGAGGAGATCGCCGGGCTGCGGCGCCGCGCGTTCGAGAGCGCGGACATGCGCGAGGCGCGGCAGGCGCGCGCCGAGCGGCGGCCGCCGCGCTTCCGCGGCGAGTGAGGCGCGGCGGCGTGGCCTAGCGCGGGGCGGGCGCGCCGGGAGGCTCGGCGGGCGCGGCGCCGAGGCGGCCCACGGCCCAGCCGGCGGCGAGCCCCAGCGCGAGCGCCACCGCGCCCGCGATCACGGCCAGCGCGATCGTCCGCCCGGCGCCGGGGGCCCGGCGCGCGGCGGGCGCCGCCGCCGGGACGACGGGCGCGGTCGCCCCGGCGGCGGGTGCGGCGGGCGCCGGCGCGGGCGCAGGGGCCGGGACCGCCACCGGGGCGGCAGGAGGCGGCGGCGCGGCGACGGGCGGGGCGGGCCGGGCCGGCGCGGCGGCGGGCGGGGCCGGCGCCGGCGCGGTGGGCGCGGGCGCGGCGGGCGCCGCGGACACCGGGGCGCGCAGGCCCTGCGGCGTGGGGCGCCCGGACGGCGGCGTCGCCGCCGGGTCCGGCGTGCGGCGGCCCGCGGACGGATCGGGCGTGCGCGCGCCGTGCGGGATGGGCGGGGGCGCGCCGGCGCCGGCCGCGTCCACGTCGGGCAGCAGCGCGAGATCGTAGGCACCGATCTCGATCAGGTCGCCCTCGCGCAGCCGCCTCCGCGCGGCGATCCGCTCGCCGTTCACGCGCGTGCCGGTGAGGCTGCCCAGGTCCTCGACGAACACCGCGCCCCCGGCGCGGAGGAAGCGCGCGTGGCGCCGCGACACGTCGCGGTCGGCCATGTGGAAGGTGTTGCCCTCGGGCGCCCGGCCCACGGTGAGCTCGTCGCCGTCGAACGGCACCACCGACCGCGTCCCCTCGGCGTCCTCGATGACGAGCTTCATCGCGCGCCGATCCCCCGGGCTACGGCCCGATCGCCTTCCCGCGCGGCTCGGGCTGATCGCTGCGGCCCAGCTTGCGGGTGAAGCGCGTGCCGTCCTTCTCCGGCAGCACCACGAACTGGTCGATCTCGTGGCCGGGGAGGGTGAGGTCAACGCGGTGCCGCTCGTCGAGGCGCACGCCCAGCACGGTCACCGGGGCGCGGCCCACCACGCGCCCGTCCAGGCGCACCTCGGCCCCGGCCGGCTCGCTCTCGATCGTCACCGCGCCGAGCGCGGTCTCGAGCCGCGCGTGGACGCGCCGCACCAGCGTGCCCGGCACCGGCGCCAGGTCCATCGTGACCGCGCGCACGCCCGGCCCGTCCAGCGCGACCTGGTGCGGCCTGGACAGGACCAGCCCCTCCAGCACGGCCGGCGTGGTCGCGCCGGAGCGGACGCCGTCCAGCGTGATCTCGGCGCCGGGCGGCTCGGAGGTGACCACCAGGACGCCGGTGCGCAGCCAGGTCTCGGCGTAGTGCAGGCCGGCGGCGCCGCCGACCGCCAGCACCAGGCCGACCAGCACGGCGGTGCGCAGCCGGATGCCCTCGCGCGGCGGCGGGCGGTGGCTGCGCGCCTTGCGCGGCGCGGGCCGCGCCGGCTCGGCGGCGGGGAGCACGTCCGCCGGCAGCGGCGCGATGGGGTCGAAGGGCGACGCGCCCGGGCCCGCCGCGGCGGGCAGCCCCGCCGGCGGGGTGGTGGCGGGCGCCGAGAGCCGCTCGTACTCCGCCTGCGCCTGCTGCTTCTCGGCGAGGTTGGAGAGCACCTTCATGATGAGCGGGTCGTGGGCGCGCGCGCTGCGCTGGCGCGCGATCTTCTCCGCGAACACCTGCTGCATCTGCTTGCCCAGCAGGTCCTGGATGGACGACTGCGGGGTGGGGAAGAGCACGTCCACCAGCGCGCCGGCGAACGCGCGCGCGTCGGTGAAGCGCTCGTCGGGATCGTAGGCGAGCGCCCGCGCCACGATGGAGTCGATCTCCTTGGGCAGGCGCGGGTCGATGGAGGTGGGCGGCACCACCCGCGCCTTGCGCGCGGCGACGAGCGACTCGACGTCGGTGGCCTTGGGGAAGGGCTTCTGCTTGGTGAGCAGCTCGTACAGCAGGATCCCCGCGGCGAACAGGTCCACCCGGTGGTCCCAGCGCCGCTCCAGCGAGGCCTGCTCGGGCGCGACGTACCCGAGCTTCCCCATCAGCATGCCTTCCTTGTAGTTCGACAGCCCGGTGGCGGCGCGCGCGATGCCGAAGTCGAGCAGCTTGATCTCGCCTTCCCAGGAGACGAGCGCGTTGTCCGGCGAGACGTCGCAGTGGACGATCTGCAGCGGCTGGCCCTGCGCGTCGGTCTTCTTGTGCGCGTAGTCGAGCCCGGTGAGCAGCTGCAGCACCATGTAGATGGCCTGCTCGGGCGAGATCTGCGCGCCGGCGCGGGCGAACGCCTGCATCATCTCCTTGAGGGAGACGCCGTTCACCAGCTCCATCGAGATGAAGTAGTTCCCGTCGATCTTCCCGCACTCGTAGACCTGGGCGATGTTCGAGTGGGTGAGCTGGACGGTGAGCTTCGCCTCGTTCACCAGCATCTTGATGAAGCCGTGATCCTGCGCGCGCGCGGGCAGGATGCGCTTCACCACCAGCTCCTTCTCGAACCCGCCCGCGCCCGGGACGCGGGCACGGTAGATCTCCGCCATCCCGCCGATGGCGAGACGCTGGAGGAGGAAGAACTTGCCGAACAGGTGCGGCTTGAAGTCCGTCGGGATGGAAGGGGCGGCCTCGACCACGGCGGGATGTTAGCCCGCCCCCTCGGGGGACCACAAGGCGACGGACTGGTGCGCGGCGGTCCTACTTGGGCTTCTTCCGCCCACGGCCCGGCGGAACGCGCTCCAGGCCGGGCGGCGATCCGGGTCCCACGCCCTCGCGCGCGCTGCGGACGTGCTCGGAGGCCTTGTCCAGGCCGCCGGCGGCGGCGTCGTCGGCCCGGCTGCGCGCGCGCACCAGGTGGTCGGGCGAGTCGCCGAAGGTGTCCACCATGCCCTGCAGCGCGGCGCCGGCCTCGACGCGTCGCTCCGCCTCGGCCAGGAACGCGGCGGCGTCCCGGCCGCCCTCGGCGCGGTACGCGTCGTAGAGCGCGGCCACCTCGCCGGCGGACGCCGGCGCGCGCTGCGCCAGGGCCGCGCCGAGCGGCAGCGCGTCGCGGACCGGCACGCCGCGCCGGGCCAGCTCACCCAGCGTGCGCGCCGCCGCCACCACCGCCTCGCAGCTCCCGCCGGCCGCGCCGCGGGCCGCGTCCACGAGCTGGAGCACCGCGTCCGGCGGCACGCCCGCGCCGAGCGCGCCGGCCAGGTCGGCGAGCGCCGCGGTCCGGTCGCCGCGGTGCGGCAGCCCCGAGGCCCGCGCCTGCGCCACCAGCGCCGCCGCGCGCGAGAGCCGACCGCCCAGCTCGGCGGCGACCTCGAGCACGCGCTCCGGCGGCGCGCCCTTGGCCAGGCCCTCGAGGATCTTCGCCGCGACCACCTCGCCCGGCAGGCCGGCGCGGGCCGCCTCGACCACCGGCGCGAGCGCGCGCTCCGGCGCGAGGCCGCGCGCGGCGGCCCGGCTCGCCACGTCGCGCGCCAGCGCGGAGGGGACGCCCGCCGCGGCGGCCGCCTGGACCGGGTCCGGCGTGGACGGCGCCGGGACGCCGAGCAGGAGCGAGGTGAGGAAAAGCGCGACGATCACCGACGGTGTCTCCGTTCTGACGACGTCCGCACCACCCGACTCGACGAGCGTGGGACCACGCGGTTACGGGACGCGGAGGACCGCGTTCTCGCCGCCGAAGCCGTCGTCCACCCGCTCGGCGTCCTCCGGGAGGACGATACGCAGTTCGGCGCCGCGGCGCACCTCGAAGCGGTACTCGTATCGACCGCTCGCGAGCGATATCGCGAGCACGAACCGATCGCCCTCGCGCTCGAGGGGGACGGCGTCCCACCCGGTCATCGTGCCGCGCAGCGCGACCGCGTCGGCGGGTCCCCGGAAGGCGAACACGGTGGGCGCGGGGTCACCCTGCGTGGACGCCCGCCCGGGCGCGCGGACGGTCGCGCGCGGCGCGCAGGCGCCGGCGAGGGCCGCGAGGGCGAGCGCCGCGAGGCGGCCGCGCGCGCTCACCACGAGAGCACCCTCGCGCTGCCGCGCACGCCCGCGAAGACCGCGGCGCGGTCGGCCACGGCGCGCCCGGCGCCGGCCGTCGCGCTCCGCGCGTAGCCGCCGGACACGACCAGCCACACCGGGCCGGCCGGGTGCGCGAGGTCCAGCGTGGCGCGCCAGACGGTCTCGTCCACGCCGCCGTGCAGCGCGGCGCGGTGCCCCTGCGCCACCGCCGACGCCTCGAGCGCGCCGGCGGGGCGGACGAGCGCGCTCACCGCGCCGCCCCAGGCGCGCAGCTCGAACTCGGGGACCTCGCTCGTCACGCGCTCGTGCCGGAGCGACAGCTCCACCGCCGCGCGCCGCGACGGCGCCCACTCCACCGCGGCGAGCGCCGCGATCCCGCGCTCGCCCACCCGGTCCCCGGAGGCGCGAGACGAGCGCAGCGCGCCGGTGGCCGCGGCGCGCACCGCGACCGGTCCGGTCCGCACCCGCAGCTGCGGCGTGAGGAGCGCCGCCGTGGTGGCGTCCACCTGCGGCCCGGCGGCGAGGTCCCCGAGCGGAACGCCGGACGAGAACGAGGCGTGCTCGGCGGCGGCCGCGAGCGACGCCTCCCACCCCTCGCCGAGCCAGCGGGTGCGGACCCCGGCCGCCTCGGAGACGGCGCCGAAGCCGCCCGCCTGGTAGCGCGCGAGCGAGACCTCGCCGGTGGCGTCCAGCTTCAGCCGCGGCGCCAGCGAGAGGTCCAGCCGCGCGGCCGGCGCCAGCTCGGCGAACGCCCCGCCGCCCATGCCCGCGCCCAGGTAGGTGTCGCCGGCCCAGCCGGCGCCGGCGCGCGCGGAGAGCACCAGCCGGCCGTTGCCGCCGTGCGCGGCCGAGCACAGCGCGAGGGCGACGAGGCTCGGCGCGAGCACGCCTACAGGTCCAGGATGGCGTTCTTTCCGCCGAAGCCGTCGTCGGCGAGGGCGCGCGCGCCCGGGTCGGTGGTCCAGGAGCCGTCCACCACGAACATGTACTCGTAGCGGCGGCCGGGCCGGAGCGGGACCTCCACCGTCCACACGCCGTCGGGGCCGCGCCGGAGCGGCGTCACCTCGGGCTTCCAGCCGTTGAAGTCGCCCGCGACGCGCACCACCCGCGCGCCGGGCGCCGCCAGCGCGAGCCGCGCCAGCACCACCGGCGCCTCGGGCGCGCGCGCGGCGTGCGGGCCGGACGGCGCGGGCGGCGCCGGGAAGCGGGCCACCGCCACGGCCAGGAACGCCGCGGCCGCGGCGCCGCCCAGCGCGCCGAGCGGCGAGAGGCGCGGCGCCGTCAGCCAGGCGAGGAGCGGCCGCCGCCGCGGCGGGCGGCTGGCGCGCACGCGCGCCATGGTGCGCCGGACGAAGTCGTCGGAGGGCGCGGGGCGCGCGCCGGCGCCGGCCAGGCGCGAGAGCGCCACCAGGCGGAGCGCGGCCTGGCGCTCCTCCGGCGGCAGGGACGACAGCAGCCGCTCCGCCGCGAGCGGGCCGGGGCGGCCGTCCAGCAGGTCCTGGAGCTCGCGCTCGGTCACGGCAGCACCTCCTCCGGATCGAGCAGGTCGCCGAGGCGCTCGCGCAGCATGAGGCGGGCGCGGTGCACGCGCACCTTCAGCGCGTTGACGCGGACGCCGGTGGCCGCCTCGATCTCCTCGTAGGGGAGGTTCTCGACGTGGAACAGCGTGAACGCCTCGCGGTACTTGGCCGGGAGCGCGGCGAGCGCGCTCTGGAGCGCGAGCACCGCCTGCCGGGCGGCGGCGTCGCGCTCCGGGTCCACCGCGCTCACCAGCTCGTCGCCGGAGAGATCGCTGGCGCGCTCCGCCCGCGCGCCGGCCTTCAGCCAGTCGCGGCAGCCGTTCACGGCGATGCGGTAGAGCCAGTGGCGGAAGCGGCAGTCGCCGCGGAACGAGGCGAGGCGCGTGTAGGCGCGCGCGAGCGCCTCCTGCGCGAGCTCCTCGCCGAGGCGCGCGTCACCCACCATGCGGCTGCAGGTCCCGACCAGCCCGCCGGCGTAGCGGCGGACCACGCTCGCGAACGCGTCGGTGTCGCCGGCGAGGGTGCGCTCGACCGCGTCGTGATCCGCGGCGTCGGCGAGGTCGAGGACGTCGGCCTCGACCTCGGCCTGCGGGGCCACGGGTGCGGCGAGCGCGAGTCTCTGGGCCAGGCGAGCGATGGGATCCCCCTTCGACCATCGAACGGAGCAACGAGCGAACACTAGCGCGGCCGCCATGGGGCGGAAAGGGCCGTGAACGCGCGACGCGACGCTATCGGGTGCGAGCCGGTCAGGGATGGTGGGTGCTCCGCCGTTCGCGACTCCCCACGTCGAGGGCGACGCCGCGGGACATGTCCCCGGACCGGGAGACGGCCCGCATGTGCGCGCGCACGCTGCCCCGGACGATCAGTACCAGGCGAAGCCGCCGTAGGCGGCCCAGAAGCGCGAGGTGCCGGGCCCGGTCGCGCCGCGGTACCACTGGCGCGAGCCGTCGAGCTTCATGCTCAGGCTGAAGCGGCGGCCGATCCGGAACGCGTACCCGATCCCGCCGAGCACGTTCGTGCCGAGGTGGGCCTCGCCCTCGCTGCCCGAGGCGGACTTCACGGAGAGAGAGAGGCGCGACGCGCCGGCGCCGGCGCGGAAGAAGAGCCCGTCGCCGAGCGGGAAGAACGTGAGCACCGCGTCGAGGTTCGCGACGCGGAGGGTGCGCGTGGTGCGGCCGAGCAGCGGATCGTCGGGGTGCGCGGCGGCGCCCGCGACCAGCAGCTCGCCGCCGAGCAGGGTGCGGGCGCCGAGCGTGGCGCCGGCCTCGAGCTGCGCCGCGAACGAGGTGGAGGTGCCGCCGACCAGGTCGCGGAAGGTGCGGCGATCGCCGCTCGAGCCCACCGTCCCCGTCCCGTAGCCCAGGCCGAAGCCCACGTACCAGGGGGCACGGTGGAGGGGCCGGGCCGCGCCGCGGCCCGGCGCGGAGTGGGCCTCGTCGGGCGCGTCCGCATCCGCGGCTGCGATCGCGGGCGAGGCGGCGAGCGCGGCGGCGCCGAGCGCGGCGAGCACGGCGGCGGGGAATCGGCGGGCGCGGGACATCGCGAGAGGGTAGCGCGGCGGCCGCCGGCCGGCAGGGTACCGGGCTGGGTGTAGCGCCCACACGGTGGGGTCAGCGCTGCGCGAGCGCGTACACCACGTGCCAGGTCGCGGGCACGCCGGCCGGCCCGCCGTGGCGGGCCTCGTACAGCCGGAGCAGCTCGAGCGTGGCGCCGCGCCCGCCCAGCCCGCGCGCGCCGGGCACCGCGGGGCTCGCGCCGATCTCCTTCAGCGCGCGCAGCACCGCGCGCGCGTCCGGGTGGCGCTCGCGGCGCTCCTCCTCGACCACGGCGCGGACCCGCAGGCCGGCGGCGGCGAGCGCCGCGGCGACCTCGTCGCGGTCGAAGAAGCGGTGGGTCCGCTCGCCCGGCCCCGGGCCGGCCGCGTCGCGCCACGCGCCGCGCAGCTCGTGCAGCGTGCGGGCGCCGAACAGCGCCACCGCGAGCACGCCGCCCGGCGCGAGCACCCGGCGCGCCTCGGCGAAGGCCGGCTCGAGGCGCGGCAGCCACTGGAACGCCGAGGTGGAGAGGAACAGGTCGAAGCGCGCGTCGCCGAACGGCAGCGCCTCCGCGTCGCCGGCCGCCACCGCGGCGCCGGGCAGGCGCGCGCGCGCCGCCGCCGCCATCCCCGGCGCGAGGTCCACCGCCGCGGGCCGCAGCCCGGGGCGCGCCGCGGCCAGCCGGGCCAGCAGCGCGCCGGTGCCGGCGCCGACGTCGAGCACGCGCCGCGCGCCCGGGGCGGTCTCCGCGACCAGGGCGAGCACGCGGTCCTGCACCTCGCGCTGCACCGCGGCGCGCGCGTCGTAGGCCGCGGCGGAGCGGGAGAACGCCGCCCCCACCCGCCGCTTGTCCACGCGGTTCACGCGGCCACCACCCCGGCCGCGGCGGGGAACGAGCGGAGCAGCGCGGCGACCTCGTCCGGGCGCGCCAGGTGCGGCGCGTGGCCGGCGCCGGGGAGGAGCGCGAGGCGCGCGCCCGGGATGCCCGCCGCGAGCGCCCGTCCCGCGCCCGGCGGGCAGATCGGGTCGGCCGTGCCGTGGATCACGAGCGCGGGCAGATCGACCGCGGCGAGCGCGGGCCGGAGGTCGGCCGCGGCGAGCACGTCGAGGCCGGCCAGCGCCGCGGCCGCGGCGGGCGGCGGGATGGCGGCGCGGAGCGCCGCCGCGCGCGCGCCGGCCGGCCCGTCGAGCTCGCCGGGCGCGAACATGCCGTCGAAGAAGCGGGCCGCCGCGCGCGCCGGATCGCGGCGGACCCGGTGCGCCAGCACCTCCAGCGCCTGCGCGGGCAGGCCGTGCGGCCAGCCGTCACGGAGCGTGAAGCACGGGGTCCCGGAGATCAGCACCAGCCCGGCCAGCCGGCGGCGCACCGCGGGGAGCGCGGCGAGCGCGGCCTGGGCGCCGAGCGACCAGCCCGCCAGCACCGCGCCCTCGAGGCCGAGGCGATCCAGCAGCAGCGCGAGGTCGCGGCCGAGGTCCTCCAGGCCGAAGGCGGCGGGGCCGGAGTCGCCGTGGCCGCGCAGGTCGGGCATGACCAGCCGGTGCCCGGGGAGCCGCGCGGCGAGCCCGCCGAACGCGGCGGAGGAGAGCGACCAGCCGTGGACCAGCACGAGCGGCGCGCCGGCGCCGCGGTCCGCGTACGCGAGGCGCACGCCGCTGTCGGTGACGAGGAAGGGCATCGCTGGGCCGGAGCGCCCAGGATACCAGCGAGGACCGCCTCGTCAACCGTGCCTGGAGGTCACGGTTGACGAGGCGGCGGGGACCGGCGGAAGGGGGGCCGCCGGACCTTCGGGGCGGGGACGGCCCCTAGGACGGGACGGCGCGAACGGGCTCGTCGTAGTGGCCGCCGGTGCCGGGGCGGACCTTGCCGCGGAACACGCGGTAGACGAGCACGGTGTAGCCGATCACGAGCGGCATCCCGACCAGCGCGATCACCAGCATCACCGCCAGCGTCCGGGGCGAGGAGGACGCGTTGTAGATGGTGAGGCTGTTCGCCGGGTCGATCGAGGAGGGCACGAGCCGCGGGAACATCGAGACGGCCGCCACGAGGATCATCGAGACGATGGCCACCGACGAGGCGAGGAACGCCTTGCCGGCCGCGCCGCGGCGGCTCAGCGCCGGGATCGCGGCGATCGACGCCACCACCAGCAACGTCAGCGCGAGGAAGAGCGGGTTCGCGAGCACGCCGGCGAACAGGTGCGGCGCCTCCACCAGCGAGGCGGCGGTGGCGATGGCGTAGGTGGCGACGAACGCGCCCCACAGCCGCGGGATCCAGCGGGCCATCCGGGCCTCGAGCGCGCCCTCGGACTTCATGCGCAGCCAGAGCGCGCCGTGCATCGTGAACATCGAGAGCGACACCAGCCCCACCAGCACCGGGTACGGGTGGAGCAGGCCGAGGAAGCTGCCCGCCCACTCCTGCGCGGCGGTGACCGGACGCCGCGCAGCACGTTGCCGACCGCCACGCCGAGCAGCACCGCGGGGAGGAGGCTCCCGACGCCGAACGCGAGGTCGAAGCCGCGCCGCCAGGCCGCCCCGTCGAGCTGCGAGCGGAACTCGAGCGCCACCGCCCGGGCGATGAGCGCGAGCAGCAGCAGCATGAGCGCGAGGTAGAAGCCGCTGAACACCGTGGCGTAGACCACCGGGAACGCGGCGAACAGCGCGCCGCCGCCGGTGAGCAGCCACACCTCGTTGCCGTCCCACACCGGGCCGATCGACTTCAGGTGGACCTGGCGCTCCTGCTCGTCGCGGGCGAGCAGCGACAGCACGCCCACGCCGAGGTCGAACCCGTCGAGCACCGCGTACCCGGCGATGAGGACGCCCACCAGCACGAACCAGACGACGTTGAGATCCATGGTCGGTCTCCTCTCAGGCGGCGGCCCGCGCCTGCTCGGCGGCGGGGAGGCGCGGCGCGACGCGCGCCTTCTTCACCATCAGCGTCAGCCACAGCGCGCCGAGCGCGAGGTACACCAGGCCGAACAGGCCCAGCGAGAGCGCGATCTCGGCGGCGGTGACGGTGGGCGAGTGGGCCTGGCCGGTGCGCAGCAGGCCGTAGACGATCCAGGGCTGGCGGCCCACCTCGGCGGCCACCCACCCGAGCTGGCAGGCCACCACCGGCAGCGGCAGCGAGACGAGCAGGGCGCGCAGGGTGCGCCGGTCGGTCCAGAGCAGGCCGCGGTACCACTGCCACGCGGCCCAGGCCATGATCGCGATGAACCACACGCCCAGCGCCACCATGTTGTGGAACGACACGAAGGTGAGCCAGAGCGGCGGCCGGTTCTCGGGCGGGAACCGGTCGAGCCCCTGCACGTGGGCGCCGGTGTCGCCGAACGCCATCCAGGAGAGCAGGCCCGGGATCTCGAGCGTGCCCTTCAGCCGCGGCGGCTCGGAGAACGGCACCGCGAACAGCACCAGCGGCGCGCCGGTTTGGCTGGTGTAGAGCCCCTCGATGGCCGCGAACTTCTCCGGCTGCGTGCGCGCGACCTGCTGCGCGTGGAGGTGGCCGAACGGCATCACCTCGAGGCAGGAGACGAGCAGGCCCCAGGCCACCGCGAGCTTCATGGACTTGCGCGCGAACGCCGACGCGGGGTCGCGGAGCAGGTGCCAGGCGGCCACCCCCGCCATCACGAACGCGCCCACCACCAGCGCGCCCACCACCGTGTGGAAGTAGCGCGGCAGCGTGGACGGGTTCCAGACCGCCGCCCAGAAGTCCACCAGCTCGGCGCGGCCGTTCCGCACCACGTAGCCGGTGGGCGTCTGCTGCCACGAGTTCGCGACGATGATCCAGAACGCCGACAGCGTGGCGCCGACCGCGACCATGAGCGCCGAGAACCAGTGCAGGCCCTTCGAGACCCGCCCGCGGCCCCACAGGTACAGGCCGAGGAAGGTGGACTCGAGGAAGAACGCGAACACGCCCTCGGCGGCGAGCGGCGCGCCGAAGATGTCGCCCACGAACTTCGAGTAGGCCGACCAGTTCGTGCCGAACTGGAACTCCATCACGATGCCGGTGGCGACGCCGACCGCGAAGGTGATCGCGAACAGCCTGCCGAAGAACTTCGCCACCTCGACGTAGACCGCGTCCTGCTTCCGCCAGCCGAACCACTCGGCCAGCACGAGCAGCCAGCCCAGGCCGATGGTGATCGGCGGGAACAGGAAGTGGAACCCGGCGGTCACCGCGAACTGGAGCCGCGCGAGGGTGAGAGCGTCCATGGGGCCTCCTTCGCCGGCGCGCGGCCCGGGGCGTCCACCGTGGACGGCCGGGGCCCGCCGCGCGGGCGCCGGGGGCCGCTTCAGCAACCGGGGTGCCAGCGCGCCGCGCGGGCGCGCCCGGCCGGATTCGCGAGGCGGCGCGCGCGCCTGTGCCGCTGCGCGCGGGCGCGCAGGGGCGGGGGAGGAGGGGTGGGGCGGGTTTGCGCGGGGGGCGGTGGGATCGACTTGTACGTTGGCCCTCAGCCGGGCGCGTCCTCGTCGTCGCCGGCGGCGCCGCCCGGGCCCGGGCGGAGCGGACCGATGAGCCCGTAGCGCTGGATCTTCGTGAACAGCGTGCGGCGGTCGATGCCGAGCAGCCGCGCCGCGAGGGAGCGGTTCCAGCCGACCATCGCGAGCACCTTCTCGACGTGCGCGCGCTCCACCTCGGCGAGCGTGAGCCCGCCCTCGCCCGCCGGCGCCGCCGCCTCGGCCCCCGCCGGCGCCCGCACCGCCGCGGGCAGGTCGCCGACGTCGATGCGCCGCCCGCGCGCGGCGAGCAGCGCGCGCTCCACCGCGTTGCGCAGCTCGCGCACGTTCCCCGGCCAGCGGTGGCGCTCCAGGGCGGCGAGCGCCTCGGGGGTGAAGCCCAGCGCGGGCAGGCCGTGGCCGCGCGCGATCGCGAGCAGGAGGTGCTCCGCCAGCGCCGGCACGTCCTCGGCGCGCTCGGCGAGCGTGGGCAGCTCGATGCGCAGCACGTTCAGCCGGTAGAACAGGTCCTCGCGGAACGTCCCCTTCGCCACCATCTGCTCGAGGTCGCGGTTCGCGGCGGCGACCACCCGCAGGTCCACCTTCACCGGCCGGGCGGCGCCCACCGGCGTCACCTCGCCCTCCTGCAGCATGCGGAGCAGCTTCGCCTGCTGCGAGGGCGGGATCTCGGCGACCTCGTCCAGGAACAGCGTGCCGCCGGACGACTGCTCCGCGAAGCCGGCCTGGGACTCGACCGCGCCGGTGAACGCGCCGCGGCGGTGGCCGAACATCGCGCTCTCGAACAGCGGCTCGGGGATGGCCGCGCAGTTCACCGGCACGAACGGGCCGGCGGCGCGCGGGCCGCCGTAGTGGATGGCGCGGGCGGCCATCTCCTTGCCGGTGCCGCTCCGGCCGGTGAGGAGCACGGTGGCGCCCACCTCGGCCGCCTCGCGCAGCGCCCGGCGCACCTCGCGCATCCGGGCCGAGCCGCCGATGAGCCGGTCGGCGGAGAAGCGCTCCGCCACGGCGCGGCGCAGCCCGTCCACCTCGCGGTGCAGCTCCAGCTCGCGCGCCGCGTTGCGCAGGACGGCCGCGACCGTCTCCACCTTGAACGGCTTCACCACGTAGCTGTAGGCGCCGGCCTGCATCGCCTCGACCGCGTCGTCCACGCTGCCGAACGCGGTCATGAGGATCACCTTCGCGTCCGGGTGGCGCGCCCGCACCTCGGCGAGCAGCGTGCGGCCGTCCATCCCCGGCATGCGCACGTCGGAGAGCACCACGTCGGCGGGCGCCGCCTCGAGGAGCTGCAGCGCCGCCGCCGCGCCGCCGGCGCCGCGCACCGCATAGCCCATGCGGTCGAGGTGCCGGGTGAGGATGTCGAGCAGGCGCGGGTCGTCCTCGACCACCAGGACCCGCAGCGCGCCCGCCCGCGGCGCCGCCGCCTCCGCCTCCGCCGCGCTCATCGCACCTCCTCGGCCGGGAGCTGCACGGTGAACGACGCGCCGCCGAGCGGCCCGGTGCCGACCCGGAGGTCGCCGCCGTGGTCGGCCACGATGCGCGCCACCACCGCCAGGCCGAGCCCGGTGCCCTCGGCGCGGGTGGTGAAGAACGGGTCGAGGACGCGCTCCCGCAGCGCGGGCGGGACGCCCGGCCCGTCGTCGTGCACCTCGAGCTGGACCGAGCGCTCCCCGTCCTCCTCCACCGCGCGCGCCGCCACGACCACCCGCCCGCCCTCGGCCACCGCCTGCGAGGCGTTCACCACCAGGTTGAGGAGGATCTGGTGCAGGCCGTCCGGGTCGGCGTGCAGCTCGGGGAGGTCGTCCGGGAGCCGGGTCTCGACGCGCACGCGGCGGCGCTCCAGCGTGATGCGCAGCAGCGAGAGCACCCGCGCGACCGCGCCGGGCAGCGCCACGGCGGTCTTGCCGGGCGAGGTGGCGCGCGCGAACGTGAGCAGGTCGCGGACCAGCCGGCTGATGCGCTCGGTCTCGGCGACGATGCCGCGGAGCTGGGCGCGCGCCTCCTCGCCGGCGTCGGGGAGCAGGAACTCCGCGGTCGCGCTGATCACGTTGAGCGGGGTGCCGATCTCGTGCGCCAGGCCCGCCGCCAGGCTGCCCACCATGGCGAGCTTCTCGGAGCGCACGAGCTGCCGGTCGAGCCGCACCTGCGCCGAGAGGTCCCGCGCCACCAGCGCCACGCCGCTCGGCGCGCGCTCGCCGCCGAGCGCCGCCGCCGAGACGTCCACCGGCACCGCCGCGCCCCGCGCGTCGCGCCACTCCATCCGCACCCCGCGCTGCGCGCCCCGCTGCACCGCCCGCTCCAGCAGGCGGGCCACCGGCGCCGCGGGCGCGACGCGGGTGAGCGGCTGGCCGGTGATGTCGGCCGCGGACCAGCCCAGGAGCTGCTCCGCGCCGCGGTTCCAGCTGGTCACGCTGCCGGTGAGGTCGACCGCGACGATCGCGTCCGCGGCCTCGCGGGTGATGTGGGCGAGGAGCTGCTCCTGCGCGCGCACCTGGCCGCGGAGCTGGTGGAGCGCGGAGAGGTCCTCGATGACGCAGGTCCGGCCCACCAGCGCGCCCGCCTCGTCGCGCAGCGCGACCGCCGAGACCGCCACCGGCACGCGCCGCCCGTCGCGGGCGCGCCGGACCGTCTCCAGGCGCGGGGCGCGCCCCTCTGCGGCCACCCGCGCCGCGCGCGCCCGCTCCTCGTCCACCCGGTCCTCGGGGACGATGAGGTCGATCCGCCGCCCCAGCGCCTCCTCCAGCGGGAACCCGAACATCGCCGCCGCCGCCGGGCTCCAGGACACGATGCGCTCCTCGCGGTCGATCACCACCAGCGCGGCGGCGCCCGCCTCGGCCGCGGGCGCGCGCCCGGCCAGGTCCGGCGCGAGCGAGGCGAGCCGGATGAAGGACTCCGCCACCCAGGCCAGCCGCCCCTCGGCGTCGAGCACCGGCACGGCGCGCACCCGCCACGCCTCCGGCGCCGCGCCCGGGCGGCCGCGCTCGCGCAGGCCCTCCTGCGGCTCGCCGGTGCGGAAGACGAGCAGCGGGAGGCAGTCGGAGCAGCGCTGCGCCTTGCGCCACAGCGCGGAGAAGCAGTGGTCCGCGCCGCAGGACAGCTCGGAGGCCTGCTCGCGCACGAGGGCGTTCGCGAGCTGGACCCGCATCTCGCGGTCCACCAGCGTCAGGCCGATGCCGAGCGCCGCGAGCGCCTCGCCGATCGGCTCGAGGTCGGCGGGCGCGGCGACGCGGAGCGGGGCGCGCGCGGGGGCGGCGTGGGGGGCGGGTGCGGCGGCCATCCGGCGCGATGGTACCGCCGCAGGGGGCGCGGGAGCAGGTCAAAGCGCCGCCGCGCGCGGCGACCGGCCGCGGCCTACAGCCCGGTCCGCGCCCGCACCACCTGGTCGAGGGCGGCCGCGTCGAGGCCGGGCAGGCCCATGGCCAGCGACAGCTCCTCCGGCGTGCGCCGCGTGCCGTCCGCCCAGGTGCGCACCAGCCACGCGCCGGCCGCGGGCGAGGTCCACCAGGCCGCCGTCCCGGCGCGGCCGGCCAGGAACAGCTCGGCCTGCGCGGCGAGCAGCTCGGCGCGGAGCGCCTCGGCCGAGCGCAGCAGCGGATCCGGCTCGAGCCGCCAGGCCACGAGGTCGGGCTCCTCCACCGTGCACCCGTAGGCGCGCGCGGGGAGCGCGGCCCGGGCCTCCGCGCCGGCGGGGCCGGCCGGCGCGAGCGCCGCGAGCACGCGGGCGGCGGCCTCGCGGGTGCGCATGAGCCGGCGCGCGGCCGCGCTCCGCGCCTCGGCGCGCGCCTGGTCGGCGTCGAGGCCCTGGGCCTCGAGCCACTGCGGCGCGCCGGCCACCTCCTCGAGCAGGAGGGCCCACGCCCCGCTCACCGCGCCCGGGCCGAGCCGCCGGAACTCGAGCGGCGCCTGCGGCGCCACGTGCGCGTAGGCGAGCGCGGCGCCCAGCTCGTGCAGCACGCCGCGGAGCGCCTCCATGCCGGACACCGGCGCGGCCGACAGCCGCACGTCGCGCGGCGGATCCACCGGCAGCGCGATGGCGTGCGGCAGCTTGCCGGGCCGCGGCCCGGCGTCGAGGCGCAGGTTGCGCTGGGCCGCGAGGTCGAGGCCCAGGCAGGCCAGGATCGCGGCGCCGGCGTCGAGCGCCTTGCCGGCCGGGAACGCGGACGCGGGCGCGGCCGGCCGCACCAGCCGCGGCAGGTCGCGGGCGCGGACCGCCTCCGGGTCCATCCCCTCGCGCCGGGCCAGGTCGGCGACGAGCGCGCGCCAGGTCGCGTCGGTCCGGGCGAGCACCGCGTCGGCGAGCGCGCCCAGCACCGCGGGGGCCTCGCCGCGCAGGTCGGCCGCGAGCGCCTCCGGCGACGCGTAGCCCAGCGCCCGGGCGGCGGCCGCGAGCCGGGCGTCGCGCGCCTCGATGAGCGGCGCCACCGGGCGCGCGGCCTGGGCGGCGGCCTCGGCGAGCGCGCGGCGCCGGCCCGGCTCGGGCTCGGCCGCGAGCACCGCGGCCGACTCCCGCACCGGCACCTCGTGCCCGGCCCACCGGAAGTGCGCGGCGGTGCGCGCCTCGGCGACCCGCCGCACCGGCTCGGCCAGATCGCGCGCCAGCCGCTCGCCCACGAGCCAGGCGCGCAGGTACGCCGCGGCCCGGCGCGCGTCGCCGTGCTCGGCCTCCACCGCGGCCCGCGCCGCCGCGAGCGCCGGATCCCCCAGCAGGTCCTCGTGGCCCTTCCAGGCGCCCGCCGGGTCGGCGTCGCCACCCTTCGTGAACACGTCCCAGTAGGCCTCCGCCTGCGCGCGCAGCACCGCGTCGGCGCCGGCCCGCAGCGGCGCGAGCGCCGCGTCGGCGGCGCCGGCCGGCCGGTGCGGCCCCGGCGCGGCGGCGGACGCCGAGGGTGGCGGGGAGGCCGGTGCGTCCGGCGCGCGGTGCGCGCAGGCGGCCAGCAGGCACAGGGGAACGGCGAGGAGGGCGGCGGGCGAGCGTGGACGCTTCACGAGGCGGAGATCTTAGCGCGGCCTGCCGGTTCCCGCGCGGATCCGGGGGCGCGGCGGTAGAGTCCGCCGCATGCAGAGCGAACGCCGCAGGGAGAGCGCCCGGGCGCGGGCGCGCCTCTCCGCCGAGGTGCGCCGGATCCTGGGCGGCCTCGGGTACGAGGAGGTGGAGACGCCGTGCCTGGTGCCCGCGCCGGGCATGGAGCCGCACATCGACGCGTTCCAGGCCACGTTCGTGCCGGAGGGCGGCGGGACGTCGCGGCCCCTGTGGCTCCAGAACAGCCCCGAGTACGCGATGAAGCGGCTGCTCGCCGAGGGCTTCGAGCGGGTGTTCCAGCTCGCCCGGGTGTTCCGCAACGGCGAGGTCTCGCGCACCCACAACCCGGAGTTCACCATGCTCGAGTTCTACCGGGCCGGGACGGACTACCGGGGGATCATGGCCGACCTGGAGGCGCTGGTGGACGGCGCCGCCCGCGCGCTCCTCCCCGGGGGCGAGCCGCGCGTGACGCGGGACGGCCGGGCGCTCTCGCTGGCGGCGCCGTTCGAGACGCTCACCGTGGCCGAGGCGTTCCGGCGGCACGCGCGCGTGGACCTGGAGGCGTGCGCCGGCGACGCGGACCGGCTGGCCCGCGCGGCGCGCGCGGCCGGGCACGATCCCGGCCCGCCCGGCGAGGCGTTCGACGACGTCTTCTTCCGGGTGATGCTCGACGCGGTGGAGCCGCGCCTGGGCGTGGACCGGCCCACCTGGCTGGTGGACTGGCCGGCGTCGATGGCGGCGCTCTCGAAGGTGAAGGCCGGCGACCCGCGCTGGGCGGAGCGGTTCGAGCTGTACGCCGGCGGCCTCGAGCTCGCGAACGGGTTCACCGAGCTGACCGACGCGCGCGAGCAGCGCGCCCGGCTCCTCGAGGAGCAGGCGCTCCGGCGCAGGCTCGGCCGGCCCGGGTACCCGCTCGACGAGCGGTTCCTCGAGGCGGTCGGGCGCATGCCGGAGGCGGGCGGGGTGGCGGTGGGGTTCGACCGGCTGCTGATGCTGCTCGCCGGGGCGGCCTCCATCGAGGAGGTGCTGCTCTTCCCCGCGCACGGCTTCTGGGACTGACGCCGGCGCGCGCCCAGGGACCTCAGCGCACCTTCACGCCGAGCGACAGCCCCTCGCCGGTGGGCAGCAGCGTGGCGCGGAAGCGCCCGCCCTGCGCGAGGCGGGCGCTGAACGTCCGCAGCGCCTCCATCGACTCCGGGTCCTCGCCCTGGGGCCGGGCCCGGTGCACCTGCCCGAAGCCGAACGTGTTGTCGGCGAGCACCGCGCCCCCGACGCGCAGGTGCTCGGCGGCCCAGTCCAGGTACGCCGGGTAGCCCTTCTTGTCGGCGTCGATGAACACCACGTCGAACGGCCCCTCGGCCTCGACCTCCGCCAGCCGCTCCAGCGCCGGGCCCTCGTGCACCCGCACCCGGGCCGACACGCCGGCCTCCTCGAAGTGGCGGCGCGCCAGCGCGGCGCGGTCCGGGTGGAGCTCGAACGTGTGGAGGCGCCCGCGCTCGCCCATGCCGCGCAGCAGGCACACGCCGCTGTAGCCGCCGAGCGTGCCGATCTCGATCGCGCTGCGCCAGCCGCAGGCGCGCGCCAGCACCTCCAGGTGGAGCCCGTCCATGGCCCCGACCTGGATGGCGGGCAGCCCCGCGGCGACCGAGCGCTCGCGGATGGCGCGCAGCACCTCGTCCTCGGGCCGGTAGGTGGCCTCGGCCCAGGCCGCCAGCTCCGGGTCCGCGGCCCCGAACGCCTTCACGTCAGGTGATCCCATTGCGCGCCTCCCGGGGGCGGGATGTGGCGCGGCCGCCGACCGCGCGCCATCACCGCGCGGGGCGCACGCGGGCGCCGGGCGCGTCAGTGCTGCACGGGCGGCTCGGCCTCGCCGCCCGGCAGCGGCACGGCCGGCCGGAGCGGCAGCGTCACCTCGAAGGCCGCGCCCTCGCCGGGCGCGCTCTCCACCCGCACGGCGCCGCCGTGCGCCTCCACGATGCGCTTCACGATGTACAGGCCCAGCCCGAGCCCGCCGTAGTTGCGCGACGACACCGCCCGCTCGAAGCGCTCGAAGATCTGCCGCTGGTCGGCCGGGTCGATCCCGATGCCCTGGTCGCGCACCTGCAGGAACGCGCGCCCGTCGCGCGCGCCGTAGGAGACCTCGACCGGCTTGCCGGCGCCGTACTTCACCGCGTTGGAGAGGAGGTTCGTCGCCACCTGCGAGATGCGCAGCCGGTCCCAGCGCCCGCGCACCGGCTCGCCGTGCACCGTGACCTGCGAGCCCGCCTGGGCCGCCTCGTCCTCGAGCTGCGCGACCGCCTCGCCCACCGAGTGGCCGAGGTCCACGTCCTCGAGATCGAGCTCCAGCCGGCCCATGTGGATCCGCGACACGTCGAGCAGCGCGGCCACCAGCTTCTCCAGCCGCTGGCCCTGCCGCTCCGCGGTGGCGAGCACGCGCTCCACGTACGCGGCCGGGAGCGACTAGCGCCTCCCGGCTCGCCACCCGGCGCATGTTCTCGAGGGCCAGGCGCAGCGCGGTGAGCGGGGTGCGCAGCTCGTGCGAGGCGATGGAGAGGAACTCGTCGCGCGCGGCCACCGCCGCCTGCGCCTCGCCGTACAGCCGCGCGTTCTCCAGCGCCTGCGCGGCGCGGTGGGCGAGGTCCTCGAGCAGCGCCTCGTCCTCGGAGGTGTAGGGCGCGCCGCCCGCGTCGCGCATCAGCGTGATGTGCCCGACCACGGTCCGGCGCTGCTCCAGCGGCGCGATGAGCAGGCTGGAGACGCCCTCGAGGTAGGGCAGGTACTCCGGCTTCATCTCGTTGCGGATGATCTCGCGGGTGAGGTGCGGGATGCGCAGGGGCTTCCCGGAGGCGAGGACGCCGGCGGTGATGCCCTCGCCGGTGCGCTGCGGCGAGGCGAGCAGCACGCGGCGGCGCAGCGCGGCGCGCTCCGGGGACGGGTGGTACACCGCCACCGGCACCAGCCACTCGCCGTCCTCGGAGACCACGCGGATGAGCGCGCCGTCGCCGATGAGCTCGGAGAGCCGCCGCGCCACCGTGTCGAGCGTGGTCTTGTAGTCGAGCCCGGCCGCGAACACGCGGGAGGCCTCGGCGAGCGCCTCCAGCCGGCGCGCCTGCCGGCGCAGCGCCGTCTCGGCGCGGGTGCGGTCGGTCACGTCGATGCCGGTCGAGACGATGCGCTCCACCTCGCCGGCGGCGTCGAACAGCGCCGCGTTGGACCAGGCGATGAGGCGCGCCTCGCCGTCGCGGGTGCGCCAGTGGACCTCCTGCTGGTTGGGGAAGTCCTTCGCGAGCATCCGCGCGAACGCCCGGCGGATGCCGTCGCGCTCCTCCGGCAGCAGCAGCACGTCCCAGAACGGCCGGCCGAGGATCTCGCCCGCGCGCCAGCCGGTCACCCGCGTGCAGGTGCGGTTCCACCGCAGGACGCGCCCGTCGCGGTCGAGCACCACCACCAGCGCGCCGGCGCTGTCCGCGACCGCCTCGGCGACGGCCTGGTCCTCGGCGAGCGCGCGCAGCCCGTCGCGCAGCGCGGCGGCCTCGGGCAGCGCGCCCTTCCGCGCCGCGTCGTCCAGCAGCGCGCCCAGGCGGTCGAGGAGCCGTCGGCGATCGGGGGTCGGCGGCACGGGGAACCTCTCAGTACTCGAAGCCGCTCCCGCCGATGAACTCGCGGATGAGCGAGGTCGGCGGGACGTGGTCCGGGTAGATGGAGACGAAGCGGTCCACCAGGTAGCGGAGCCGGTGCGCGGTCGGGAAGGCCGGGTGGTCGGGCGGGACCTCCAGCAGGTAGCGCTCCGCGTAGACCTTCAGGACGGCGGGCTCGTAGATGAGCGAGGTGTCGAACACCGCGTCGGCCTCGTCCTGGTACGGGAAGATGTGCTCCCGCTCCCCGGCCTGCACCGAGGGCCAGCGCATGATGTTCTCCGCGGCGGAGTAGCCGCGGTGGTGGCGGTCGCGGATGATCCGGCGCAGCAGGCGGAGGTCGGTGGCCGACACGCGCGTGAGCCGGTCGAACGGGAGCGTGGTGGCGGGGTGGACGAACGCGCGGTACAGCTCGCCGGCGCGCGGGATGGCGCCGAGCAGCCGCGGGTTGAGGCCGTGGATCCCCTCCAGCATGAGCACGTCGCCCGGGCCCAGCCGGATCACCGGCCCGCCCTCGGGGTGGCTCCGGCCGGTGAGGAAGTGGTAGTGCGCGGTGCGCACCGCCTCGCCCGCGAGCAGCCGCCGCACGTGGTCCTGCAGGAGCGGCAGATCGAGCGCCTCGAGCGCCTCGAAGTCCCACTCGCCGCGGGCGTCGCGCGGGGTCTTCTCGCGGTCCACGTAGTAGTCGTCGAGCGAGATGCCCACCGGGTTCACGCCGTCGATCTGGAGCTGGACGGTGAGCCGCTTGATGAAGGTGGTCTTGCCCGACGACGAGGGCCCGGCGATGGAGATGATCCGGATCCGCTCGCGCCCCGCCGCGATGGCGTCGGCGATGTGGCCGATGCGCTTCTCGTGGAAGCCCTCCGCCACGCGGATGAGCTGGGTCACCTGGCCGGAGATGCACAGGTCGTTGAACGCGCCCACGCTGGTCACGTCCATGGCGTCGAGCCAGGCGCGGTGGTCGCGGACCATGTCGCCGGCCCGGCGCGGCCGCGGGCGCGGGGTGGCGCCGTGGCCGTTGCGCGGGTCGAGCCGGCCGAGGTCGAGCAGCAGGCCGTCGTCCCCGTCCGCCGGCTCGAGGCGCCAGCCGCGCAGCGCGCCGGTGGACGGCAGCAGCGGCCCCATCGAGAGCGCGTACACGTCGCCGCACGAGACCAGGCGCACCGTGGCCTGGCGGCGGACGCGCAGCAGCCGGGCGGCGTCGCTCCAGCCGCGCTCCAGGAACCACCCCTGCGCCTCGTCGGTGGACCAGTACTCGCTCCGGAACGGCGCGTCGGCGGCGACGATCCGCTCCATCCCGGCCCCGAGGCGCGCCGCCAGCCCGGCGCGGTCCTCGGCGTCCGCGCCCTCCACCACGACGAGCTGCCGCGCGCCCAGCGACGGGCCCATGCGCACCCGCAGCGCCGGCGCGACCTGGTGCGCGGCCTCCAGCAGCACCAGCCCGAGCGAGTGCGCGTAGACCTGCCGCCCCTCCCAGTGCGAGACGGTGAGCGGCGCCACGGTGGTGTCGGTGAACACGGGCGTCGCGAGCGACACCGGCTTCTGGCCGAGCAGCCCCGCCACCACCAGGTCGCCGTCGATGGCCTCGGGCAGCAGGTCGCGCACGCGCGTGCCGGTGCGGATCCGGCGCGCCTCGCCCATCACCTGGACCGTGACCTCCTGCGCGCGCGGCAGCGAGCGGCCGCGCAGCAGCAGGTCCATGTCGCCGCTCACGCGCTCCAGGTCCTCGGCGAGCGCCGCCGCCATGCCGATGGCGAGCTGGGTCGCGACCGCCGGCGCGTCGCGCTCCAGCTCGGCGAGCGCGGCGGGGGACAGGCGCGCCACGGTGAGCGGCCCGTCGGAGATCACCGTCTCCCCGCGGTGCCGCCCGCCCAGGGCGGCCAGCTCGCCGAAGTGGTCGCCCGGCCCGAGCCGGCGCAGCGCGAGCTGCTCGCGCCGGAGCGTCGCGGTGCCCTCGAGGATCAGGTACAGGTGCCGGCCCGCGTCGGCGTCGCCGTGCACGCGGGTGCGCGCCGCGAACGTCAGCCGCTCGGCGCCGGCCAGCAGCCGCTCGCGGCCGGCCGCGTCCAGGCGGGCGAGCAGGGGGCTGCGCTCCAGGGCGGGGGCGGGCGGGCGGGACAGGTCCTGTGGCCGGATGGCCATCCGGTGGGCGCCTCCTGGGCGGGGCCTACGATGCTAGCGCGTCCAGGGTGCGCGCGGAAGCGCACCCGGCCCCGGCGTGCGGGCCCGGAGGGCCCGGCGGGCGGCCGGCCGGCGCCGGCGGTCGGCTCAGAGCACCCGCAGGAACAGGGCCTTCAGATATCGGGTCTCGGGCACGCCGGCGAGCTCGGGGTGGTCGCGGCCGGCGCCGCGCCGCTCCAGCACCTGCACGCGCCGCCCGGCGTCGTTCGCGGCGTCGAGCACCAGCTCCTCCAGCATCTCCGGGGAGAGGTGGTAGCTGCACGAGGCGGTCACCAGGATTCCGCCCGGCACCAGCACCTGGAGCGCGCGGAGGTTCACCTCCTTGTACCCGCGCCGCGCCGCCGGCAGCGACTCCTTGTTCTTCGCGAACGCGGGCGGGTCGAGCACCACCAGGTCGAAGGCCGGCTCCTCCTCGGAGCGGTCGCGCAGGTAGTCGAAGGCGTTCGCCTCGACGACCTCCAGGTTCTCGGCCCGGTTCAGCGCCGCGTTCTCGCGCAGGAGCCCCGCCGCCACCGGCTGCATCTCCACCGCGGTGACGCGCGCGGCGCGCCGCGAGAGCTGGAGCGCGAAGCCGCCCGCGTAGCTGAAGCAGTCGAGGCACCGGCCGGTGGCGTACTCGCCGGCGCGCAGGTGGTTCTCGCGCTGGTCGAGGAACGCGCCGGTCTTCTGGCCGGCGAGCACGTCCAGCTTCATCCGGACCTCGCCCTCGCGGTACTCGAGCGGCCCGGGCGCGGGGCCGCGCAGCACGCCCTTCACCTGCTCCAGCCCCTCCAGCTCGCGCACGCGCACGTCGTTGCGCTCCACCACCGTGCGCAGGCCGAGCGCGCCCGCGAGCAGCTCGGCGATGAGCCCCTTCCGCCGGTCGGTGGCGGGCACGAGCGTCTGCACCACCGCCACGTCGCCGTAGCGGTCGGCCACCAGGCCCGGGAACAGGTCGGCCTCGCCGTGCACCAGCCGGACGAAGCGGTCCTCCTCGAAGACGCGCCGCCGCAGCGCGATCGCGTCCGCGAGGCGCCCGGCGAGGAAGCCCTCGTCCACCGGCACCTCGTCGCGGGTGAGGAGCCGCAGCGCGATCTTGGAGCGCGCCGACCAGAACGCCTTCCCCAGGAACCGCCCGCGCCCGTCCACCAGCGCCACCACGTCGCCCGCCTCGGCGCCGGCCGGGGCCTTCTCCACGTCGGTCCGGTAGATCCAGAGGTGGCCCCAGGCGATCCGCTCGGCGCCGCGGCGCGTGACCGTCACCTTCCGCTCGTCCATGGCGGCACTCCGTACCCGAGCTTGGGCCGGCACGCCAGCCCGGATCGGACCGCGGCGCGGCTAGAGCTCCACCGCCTCCCGGAACGCGGGCTGCCCGTCGGCCTCCTGGAGGCGGCAGGCGGCCATCTGCGCGTCGTGGCCGAACACCACCACGCCGTCGTCCTCCAGGGCCTCGGCCATCAGCACCCGCTTCTCCTCGAGCGTGAGGAGCGGCTGGACGTCCCAGGCCGAGATCCAGGCCGGGCGGAGGTGCAGGTGGGTGGGGATGAGGTCGCCCGCGAACACGAGGTGCGACGCCTCGTCCTCGAAGCGCGGCAGCTGCAGGCCGGCGGTGTGGCCCTCCGAGACCACCAGGTCGAGGCCGGGGAAGAGCTGCAGCTCGCCGTCCACGAGGTGCAGGTGCTCCGACCGCTCCAGCGGCGCGAAGTCCTCGGGCAGGAAGCCGTGCGCGTCCTTCTCGCTGGGCGAGTGGGCCCAGTGCCAGGCGCGGCGCTGGAGGTGGTGCACCGCGCGCGGGAACGCCAGCTGCGGCGCGCCGCCCTCGCCGGCCCGCACCAGGCCGCCCGCGTGGTCGAGGTGCAGGTGGGTGAGGAGGACGTCGGTCACGTCGTCGCGGCCGAGGCCCAGGCGCGCCAGCCCCGCGTCCAGGCCCACGCCGGCGCGGTCCACCGCGTGGCGCTCGAGGCGCCGCGCGTCCCAGCGGTCGCCGAGCCCGACGTCCACCAGCACCACCCTGCCCGCGTCGCGGTCCGCCGCCACCAGGCAGCGGGAGACCAGCGGCACGCGGTGCCGGGCGTCGGCCGCGAGCTGCCGCTCCCACAGCGGCCGCGGCACCACCCCGAACAGCGCTCCGCCGTCCACCGCGTAGCGGGCGTCCACCAGGCTCGCGACCTCGTACCTGCCGACGCGCATGAAACGAACGCTACACCACGCACGCCGCCGCCGGATCGCCCCGCGACGCGGCGCGCGATCGTGACCTCCGGTGCAGGCCCGAGAGGGGCGGGCGCTGCGCCGTCGCCGCCGCCAGATTCGCCCGCACTCGACGTGTGGTCCTGCCCACCCGGAGGGCGGGTGCCACCTTGCAGCCGGAGGTGACCGCCGTGCCCTATCGTGCCCACTGGATCGCGCTGTTCCTCGTCCTCGCCGGCTCGTTCGCCATCCTGGGCGGCTACGCGCCCCGCATCCGCTCGTCCGCGCCACCGCTGCCGGAACGCGTGATCGGTCCCGGCGGCACGACGGTGATCGAGGGGGCCGCGATCCTGCGCGGCCAGAACGTGTGGCAGTCCATCGGCGGGCAGGAGGTCGGCTCGGTGTGGGGGCACGGCGCGTACGTGGCGCCGGACTGGACCGCGGACTGGCTCCACCGCGAGGCGAACGCCATCCTCGATCTGTGGGCGCGGGCGGAGGGCGGGGGCCGGTACGCGGCCCTGTCGCCGGAGCGCCAGGCCGCGCTGCGCGAGCGCCTGCGCTCCACGCTGCACGAGAACACGTACAGCGAGGACGCGCGCACCATCCGCGTCGGCCCGGAGCGCGCCGCGGCGTTCGAGGAGCTGGCGCGCCACTACGCCTCGGTGTTCCGCGACGGCGTGGACGCGTACGCGATCCCGGCCGGCGCGCTCTCCGACCCGGCGCGGGCGCGCGACATGGCCGCGTTCTTCTGGTGGACCGCGTGGGCCGCGGTCACCGATCGCCCCGGCCAGCAGGTCACGTACACGCAGAACTGGCCGCACGATCCGCTGGTCGGGAACCGCCCCACCGGCCAGGCCGTGGTCTGGAGCGTCATCTCCTTCGTGCTGCTGCTCGCCGGCATCGGCGCGCTGGTCTGGTACCACGGCGGCCGCAAGGAGCCGGAGACGGTCGCGGAGGAGCTGCCCATGCGCGACCCGCTGTTCGGCCTGCGCCCCACGCCGAGCCAGCGCGCCACCGTGAAGTACTTCTGGGTGGCCGCCGCGCTGCTGGTGGTGCAGATCGCGCTCGGCGCGCTCACCGCGCACTACGGCGTGGAGGGCTCGAAGCTGTACGGCTTCCCGCTCGCCGAGATCCTGCCGTACTCGGTGACCCGCACCTGGCACACCCAGCTCGGCATCTTCTGGATCGCGACCACCTGGCTCGCCACCGGCCTGTACGTCGGGCCGGCGGTGTCGGGCCACGAGCCTCCGGCCCAGCGGCTCGGGGTGAACCTGCTGTTCCTCGCGCTCCTCGTCATCGTGGTCGGCTCGCTCGCGGGGCAGTGGCTGTCCGTGATGCAGCGGCTCGGGGGCGAGAGCTGGTACTGGTTCGGCCACCAGGGCTACGAGTACGTGGACCTGGGTCGCTTCTGGCAGATCTTCCTGTTCGTGGGGCTGTTCCTGTGGCTCGGGCTGATGCTGCGCGCGCTCTGGCCGGCGCTGCGCCGCCCCAGCGCCACCCGGCCGCTCCTGCTCCTGTTCGTGCTCGCCAGCCTCGCCATCGCGCTGTTCTACGGGGCCGGGCTCATGTACGGCCGCACCACCAACCTCGCGGTGGTCGAGTACTGGCGCTGGTGGGTGGTGCACCTGTGGGTCGAGGGCTTCTTCGAGGTGTTCGCCACGGTGGTGATCGCGTTCCTGTTCGTGCGGCTCGGGCTGCTCCACCCGGACAAGGCGACGCGCGCGACGTTCTTCTCCACCACCGTGTTCCTGGCGGGCGGCATCGTGGGCACGTTCCACCACAACTACTTCGCGGGCACGCCGTCCTCGGTGATGGCGCTCGGCGCGACGTTCAGCGCGCTCGAGGTGGTGCCGCTCACGCTGGTCGGGCTGGAGGTCTGGCAGAACATCCGGCTCACCCGGGCGCGGACCTGGGTGAGCGCGTACCGCTGGCCGATCTACTTCTTCGTCTCGGTCGCGTTCTGGAACCTGGTGGGCGCGGGGCTGTTCGGCTTCTTCATCAACCCGCCCATCGCGCTCTACTACATGCAGGGGCTCAACACGACGCCGGTGCACGGCCACGCCGCGCTGTTCGGCGTCTACGGCATGCTCGGGATCGGGCTGATGCTGTTCTGCCTGCGCGCGCTGCGGCCCGGCGCGGCGTGGAAGGAGCGCCCCATCGCGTGGTCGTTCTGGCTCATCAACGTGGGGCTGGCGATGATGGTGATGATCTCGGTGCTGCCGGTCGGCATCCTGCAGACCTGGGCCGCCGTCGAGACCGGCACCTGGTGGGCGCGCAGCGCCGAGTTCATGCAGACGCCGCTCATGAACACGCTCCGCTGGCTGCGCGTGCCCGGCGACACGGTGTTCGCGGCGGGCGCGCTGGTCCTGGGCTGGTTCGTGCTGGGGCTCGCCACCGGCTGGTCGCTGCGCCGCACCGGCCGCGTGGACGAGGGCGCCACCGACGTCACCGAGGACGAGGAGGCGCCGGCAGGTGGGCGCGCCTGAGCGCGCCCGCTCCCGGCGCTCGCGCCTGAGCGCTGCCCCCGGCGCTCGCGCCTGAGCGCTGCCCCCGGCGCTACTTCGCGCGGAGGTACTGCTTCGGCCACGGGCCCTCGTGGCCGAGCACCTTCGACGCGCGGAGCGGGAACCGCGGGTCGCGGAGCAGCTCGCGGGCGAGCAGCACGAGGTCCGCCTGGCCGGAGCGGATCACGTGGTCCGCCTGCTCGGGCGAGGTGATCATGCCCACCGAGCCGGTCGCGACGCCGGCCTCGCGCCGGATCCGCTCGGAGAAGGCGGTCTGGTAGCCGGGGCCGGCGGGGATCTTCACGCCGGGGACGAGCCCGCCGGTGGAGACGTCCACCAGGTCCACGCCGAGCCCCTTCAGCGCGCGGCACAGCTCCACCGACTGGTCGGCGTCCCAGCCGCCCTCGGCCCAGTCGGTCGCGGAGATGCGGACCAGCACCGGGAGCTCCTCCGGCCAGGCGGCGCGCACGGCTGCGGTGACCTCGCGCACCAGCCGCGTCCGGTTCTCGAAGCTGCCGCCGTACGCGTCGGCGCGGCGGTTGGTGAGGGGCGAGAGGAACTGGTGCAGCAGGTAGCCGTGCGCGGCGTGCACCTCCACCACGCGGAAGCCGGCGGCGCGGGCGCGGCGCGCCGCGGCGGCGAACGCGTCCACCACGCCCCGGACGCCGGCGAGGTCGAGCGCTCCGGGCGCCGGGTAGCCGTCCGCGAACGGCAGCGCGCTCGGCGCCACCGGCTGCCAGCCGCCGTCCGCCGGCGCCACCGGCCCGCCGCCGCTCCACGGGGCGGCGGTGGAGGCCTTGCGGCCGGCGTGGGCGAGCTGGATGCCCATGGCCGCGCCCTGCGCCTCGGCGAAGCGCACGATGCGCGCGAGCGGCTCGACCTGGCCGTCCTCCCACAGGCCGACGTCGAGCGGCGAGATGCGGCCGCGCGCCTCGACGGCGGTGGCCTCGACCAGCACCAGCCCGGCGC
Organism: Anaeromyxobacter sp. Red801; assembly: GCF_049201065.2. Lineage (NCBI taxonomy): Bacteria > Pseudomonadati > Myxococcota > Myxococcia > Myxococcales > Anaeromyxobacteraceae > Anaeromyxobacter > Anaeromyxobacter sp. Red801. Next base: position 421,474 of record NZ_CM181236.1, read on the forward strand.
CGCCGGTGGCGAACGCGCCGAGGTGGACGAGGTGCCAGTCGTTGGCCCGGCCCTCGGTGGCCGAGTACTGGCACATGGGCGAGGCGGCGATGCGGTTGCGGAGGGTGACGGAGCGGAGCGCGAGCGGGCTGAAGAGGTGCATGGCTCAAATGGAACGCCGCCGCGCCCCGTGCGCAAGCGGCACTTTCACGCAGCCTCGCGGCTCGCGTGCCGCGGCCCTGCGCGGGCGGGCGCGGGCGCGGGCGCGATCGCCCCGCTCGCCTCGGGCACCCGGAACCACCCCACCGTCCGGGCCAGCTCCTCGGCGTTGTCGGAGAGCGCCGCGGCCGAGCCGGCCAGCTCCTCCGAGGCGGCCGCCTGGCGCTCCGACGCGCCCGCGAGCCCGTGGAGCACCTCGCCGATGGCGCGCGCCGCCTGGTGCTGCCGGCCGGCGGCCTCGGTGATGCGCTGCACGCGCTCGCTGGTGGCGCCGATGGAGGGCAGGGCGCGCGCGATCAGCTCGGCGGCGCGGTCGGCCGCGGCCACGCTGCCGCCGGCCAGCTCGCCGATCTCGTGCGCTGCGACGCGGCTCCGCTCGGCCAGGCGCCGCACCTCGGTCGCGACCACCGCGAACCCGCGGCCGTGCACGCCGGCGCGGGCCGCCTCGATGGCCGAGTTGAGGGCGAGCAGGTTCGTCTGGTAGGCGATCTCGCCCACCACGCCGATCTTCTCGGCGATGGCCCGCATGGCGAGCGCCGTCTCGCGCACCGCCCGGGCGCCCTCGCCGGCGTCGTCCGCGGCGCGCCGCGCCAGCGCGTCGGTGGCCCGCGCCTCCGAGGCGGCGCCGTCGATCTCCGTGACCAGCTCGCGGACCGCCTCGCTGGAGCGGGCCACGTCGGAGGCCTGCCCGCTCGACGCCTCCGCGAGCGCGCCCGCGACCGTGCGCGTCTCCTCGGCCGCCGAGGCGATCGCCTCCGAGGCGCCGCGGACCTCGCCCACCACCGCGGAGAGGCGGTCGGCCATGCCGGAGAGCGCGCCCAGCACGCGGCCGGGCTCGTCGCGGGCGGCGTCGGGGATCCGCACGGTGAGGTCGCCCGAGGCCACGGCGCCGGCGGCCCGCACCGCGCGCGCCAGCGAGCGCCGGACGCCGCGCGCCACCAGCGCCGCGCCGCCCAGGATCACCGCCACGATGAGCGCGGCCGTGCCGAGCACGCGCCGCGCTTCGCTCCGGACCGCCGCGTCGAGGTCGTCCACGTACAGGCCCGAGCCGACGATCCAGCCCCACGGCTGGTACTGCGCCACGAAAGAGATCTTCGGCACCGGCACCGTGCTGCCCGGCTTCGGCCACAGGTAGTCCACGAAGCCGCTGCCGCGCGCGCGCACCGTGCGGACGAACTCCTGGAACAGCAGCTTGCCGTTCGGGTCCCGGTAGCCGGACAGGTCCTGCCCGTCGAGCTGCGGGTTGGTCGGGTGCATGACCATCCGCGGCTCGAGGTCGTTCACCCAGAAGTACTCGGAGCCGTCGTAGCGGAGCGCGCGCAGGGCGTCGAGCGCCGCGTGCCGGGCCTCCTCGGCGGAGACCTCGCCGCGGACGGCGCGGGCGCCCTGGTGCTCGATGAGCGCCTGCGCCGCCTCCACCAGCGCCCGGACCTTGGCCTGGCGCTCGGCGAGCATGCGCGCCTCCAGCACGCGGACCGATTGCCACGAGAGCAGGAACAGGCCGGCGGCGCCGGCGAACAGCACCAGGCGAAGGCGGGTGGAGATCGACAGGTTGGCGAGTGCGTGCAGCATCCGTCCTCCAGGGGGCTCCCCGCCCGAGCCCAATGGAAGGTTCGTGCCGATGGGTGCGCCGTCCCGCACGGGTCTGTTCCACCCGGAGCGTAAGTGAGCACTTTCAGCGGCTTGCGCCCCGCGCGCCGCGCGCTCACCCGTACGTAGGGTTCGTCTCGGGGCGGGTGGGTCGGGCCTCCGGGTCGGGGTGCCGGGGGGGCGGGTCACCCGCCGTCGCCGGTCGGCTCGCGCGCACCCGGCTCCACCTCGTCCTCGCCGCCCGGCTCGCCCTCCCGCGGCTCGACCGCACCCAGCTCCGAGGCCCGGACCGACGCGCCGGGATCCGGGGCGTCGAACCCGGCGCGCGGCGCCACGTCCTCGCTCCCCGGCGTCCGGAGCGCCGGTCCGCCCGCGCGCGGCGTGCGGGCGCCGGGCTCCCGCCGCATGTGCGGCCCGCTCCGGTCGGCGCGATCGCGGTAGGTCGGCTCCGGCCGCCCGCGCGCCACCCCCGCCTCCAGCTCGGCGGGGCTCTTCACCTCCACCACCTCCGGCCCCCGCCGGCGTTGCGTCGCCCTCGGCTCGGCGCCGCCGCGCAGGTCGCGCAGCCGCGCCGCCGCGCCCCGGAGCGCGGCCGAGGCCGCGCCGAACCCGCGCCGCGCCGGCGCCGACCGCGCCAGGAGCCACGCGCCCAGGAAGCCGCCCGGGAGGCGGAGCAGCCCGCGCCCGACGAGCGCGCGCACGAGCAGGAAGCCCGCCGCGGCGCCGGCCGGGCGCCCGGGGCGCCGCGCGGCGGCGGCGCGGACCTGCTGGACCGCCCCGGCCGCGCGCTCGGCGCCCATCGACGCGCGCACCTCCAGCCGCTCCAGCTGCGCCCGCGCCTTCCCCGGCGCCTCGCGCAGCGCCCTCGCCGCGCGCGCCCTCCGCTCCGCGCCGCGCCCCGGCGCCAGGAACCACGCCAGCGACGCGACCGCCGAGGCGGCCGCCAGCCCGCCCGCCCCGATCGCGGTCGCCCGGCCCGTCCGCCCGCGCCGAATCCCGAGTGCCATGCCCGCCCCCCGTCCGCCCGTCACGCTAACCACGGCGCCGGCGGCCCGGGGGCGCCGCCCGCCGGCGCGCCTTACGGTGACGGGGGTGAGGATCGACGCTGCGCCGGGGACCCGGCCGCCGAGCGTCCCGCGGCGCCGGCTCGCCGCCGGGGCCGAGGTGGTGGACGGGGGCGTGCACTTCCGCGTCTGGGCGCCCGCGTGCGCGCGCGTGGAGGTGCGGGTCGAGGGCGCGCGCGAGGCGGCGCACGCGCTCGCGCCCGAGCCCGGCGGCTGGCACGCGGGGCTGGTGCCGGGCCTCGGCGACGGGGCGCGCTACCGCTACCGGTTGGACGGCGGGGCGGCCTACCCGGACCCCTTCTCGCGCTTCCAGCCGGAGGGGCCGCACGGACCGTCGCAGGTGGTCGATCCCTCGCGCTTCCGCTGGACGGACGCGGGCTGGCGCGGGCTCCGGCCGCGCGGGCAGGTGCTCTACGAGCTGCACGTCGGGACGTTCACGCCGGAGGGGACCTGGGCCGCGGCGGAGCGCGAGCTGCTCGCGCTCGCCGAGCTGGGCGTCACCGCGGTGGAGGTCCTGCCGGTGGCGGAGTTCCCGGGCAGGTTCGGCTGGGGCTACGACGGCGTGGACCTGTTCGCGCCGACCCGGCTCTACGGCGCGCCGGACGACCTCCGGCGCTTCGTGGACCGCGCGCACGCGGTCGGGCTCGGCGTGCTGCTCGACGTGGTCTACAACCACCTCGGCCCGGACGGCTGCTACCTCCGGGAGCTCGCGCCGGGCTTCTTCTCCACGCGCTACCGGGGCGAGTGGGGCGACCCGCTCAACTTCGACGGCGAGGACGCCGGGCCGGTGCGCGAGCTGGTGGCCGGCAGCGCGGCGGCCTGGATCTCCGAGTACCACCTCGACGGCCTGCGCCTCGACGCGACCCAGGGGATGTTCGACGCGTCGGAGGAGCACGTGGTCGCGCTGGTCGCCCGGCGCGCGCGGGCGGCGGCCGCCGCGGCGGGCCGCGCCATCCTCGTGATCGCGGAGAACGAGCCGCAGGACGCCTCGCTGCTCCGGCCGCGCGAGGAGGGTGGCATGGGGCTCGATCTCGCCTGGAACGACGACCTGCACCACTCGGCGGTGGTCGCGGCCACCGGCCGGCGCGGCGCGTACTACCACGACCACCGCGGCGCGCCGCAGGAGCTCGTCTCGGCCGCGAAGCGCGGGTACCTGTTCCAGGGGCAGCGCTACGCCTGGCAGGGCAAGCGCCGCGGCCGCACCACCCGCGGCCTGCCCCCGCGCGCGTTCGTCGCCTACCTCGAGAACCACGACCAGGTGGCGAACCACCCGCGCGGCGAGCGGCTGCGCGCGCTCACCAGCCCCGGGCGCCACCGCGCCCTCACCGCGCTGCTGCTCCTCGGGCCGTGGACGCCGCTCCTGTTCCAGGGGGCCGAGTTCGGCTCGACGCGGCCGTTCCTGTACTTCGCCGACCACGGGGGCGAGCTCGGGCACCGCGTGCGCGAGGGGCGCGGCGCGTTCCTGCGCCAGTTCCCCGGCGTCGCCGGGCCGGACATGCGCGACGCGCTCCCGGACCCGGCCGACCCGGAGACGTTCGCCCGCTGCCGGCTGGATCCCGCCGAGCGCGCCGCCGGGCGCGAGCTCCGCGCGCTCCACCGCGACCTGCTGGAGCTGCGCCGCGGCACCGCGGCGCTCGGCGACGGCGAGGCCGAGCTGGACGGCGCGGTCCTCGCCCCGGAGGCGCTCTGCCTCCGCTGGCTCGCGGACGGCGCGGGCGACCGGCTGCTCCTCGTGAACCTGGGCCCGGACCTCGAGGCCGACGGCCTGCCCGAGCCGCTCGTCGCGCCGCCGGAGGGGCGCGGCTGGCGCGTCGCCCTCTCGACCGAGGACCCGCGCTACGGCGGCGCGGGGACGCCGGCGCTGGACGACGCGGCCGGGTGGCTCGTGCCGGCGCACGCCGCGCTGCTGCTCGAGCCGGGTCCGGAGGGCGCGGCATGATCGCGCTGCCGGTGCGGCAGGGCTGGGCGCCGGCCGACGGCGCCGAGGCGCTGCTGGAGCGCGAGTGGCTGGTGGCGAACGGGCTGGGCGGGTACGCCAGCGGCACGCTCGCCGGCGCGTGCACGCGGCGCTACCACGGCCTGCTCGTCGCGGCGCTGCCGGGCGTGGGGCGCGCGGTGATGCTCTCGCACCTGTCCGACCGGGTCCGGCTCGCGGACGGCCGGGCCATCCGGCTGGCCGCGGACGAGCGCTCGGTGGGGCTCGCCCTGCACGGCGCCGAGCACCTGCGCGGCTTCCGGCTCGAGGGCGGGCTGCCGGTGTGGACCTACCGGCTCGACGGGGCGGTGCTGGAGCGGCGCGTGGCGCTCGTGCACGGCCAGAACACGGTCCACGTCTCCTACCGGCTCCTCGACGGCGACGGCCCGGTGCGGCTCACGCTCCGGCCCGGGGTCCACTTCCGCCCGCACGACGCGCCGGTCTCCGGCCCGGTGACGGCCTACCGGCTGGTGGCGGCGCAGGGGCGGTTCGAGGTCGCCGGCGACGACCCGCGGTTCCCGCCGCTGCGCCTGCTGCTGCACGGCGCGCGCGCCGCGTTCACCGTCGAGGAGGAGCGGCTCGCCGAGGTGGTCTACCGCGTGGAGGCGAGCCGCGGCTACGACACGCAGGGCGACCTGTTCAGCCCGGGCTTCTTCCGGGTGGACCTCGGGCGCGACGCGCCGGTGACGCTGGTCGCGTCCACCGAGCCGTGGGACCGGGTGGCGGCGCTGGCGCCGGAGGAGGCGCTCCGGGCCGAGCGCGCGCGGCGGGAGGCGTTGCTGGCGCGCGCGCCGGAGGCGGCGCGGCGGGGCCCCGCGGCCGAGCTGGTGCTCGCCGCCGACGCGTTCGTGGTGGAGCCGGCGGGTCGGGTGCAGCAGGAGGCGCAGGCGCGGGCGGAGGGCGACGCGCCGCGCACCGTGATCGCCGGCTACCACTGGTTCACCGACTGGGGCCGCGACACGATGATCTCGCTGGAGGGGCTCACGCTCTGCACCGGCCGCGCGCGCGACGCCGCGGCGATCCTGCGCGCGTTCGCCCGCCACGTGCGCGACGGGCTCATCCCCAACCTGTTCCCGGAGGGCGACGCGGAGGGGCTGTACCACACCGCCGACGCCACGCTCTGGCTGTTCCACGCGGTGGACCGCTACGTGCGGACCACCGGCGACCGGCAGCTCCTCCGCCGCCTCCTGCCGGTGCTCCGGGACGTGGTCGCGCACCACCAGCGCGGCACGCGCTTCGGCATCGGGGTGGACCCGGAGGACGGGCTGCTCCGCCAGGGCGAGCAGGGCTACCAGCTCACCTGGATGGACGCGAAGGTGGAGGGCTGGGTGGTGACCCCGCGCCGCGGCAAGGCCGTCGAGATCAACGCGCTGTGGTTCAACGCGCTCGCGAACCTGGCGCGCTGGCTCGAGGAGGAGGGGGAGGGCGAGGCGGCCCGGGCCGCGGCCCAGGCGGCGGCCCGCGCCCGCGCGTCCTTCAACCGGCGCTTCTGGAACGCGGCGGGGCGGCAGCTGTTCGACGTGGTGGACGGCGAGGACGGGCGGGACGATCCCGCCTGCCGCCCCAACCAGCTCCTCGCCGTCTCGCTGCCCAGCCCGGTGCTCGAGCGCGACCGCTGGGCCCCGGTGCTCGAGACCGTGCGCGACCGGCTGCTGACGCCGGTGGGCCTGCGATCGCTCTCCCGCGACCACCCGGACTACAAGGCGACGTACCACGGAGACCTGCGGACCCGCGACGCCGCCTACCACCAAGGCACGGTGTGGAGCTGGCTCGTCGGCCCGTGGGTGGACGCGTGGCTGCGGGTGCACCCGGGCGATCTCGACGGCGCGCGGCGGGCGCTCGACGGGCTCGTGGGCGAGCTCGGCCACGCGTGCCTGGGGCAGATCTCGGAGGTGTTCGACGCCGAGCCGCCGTTCACGCCGCGCGGCTGCGTGGCGCAGGCGTGGGGCGTCGCGGAGCTGCTCCGCGCGCTGCTGCGCGTCTCCGGGGCGGCCGCGGCTCAGGCGCCCGGGTCGCGGTCGGGATCCGGCCGCGAGATCGGGTAGTCGCTCTGCTCGCCGAGCAGCTCGGGCACCTCCTCGCGCTCGGGCGGCGGGACCACGCCCGCGCGCCGCGGCGGCTCGTCGGGCGCCTCCTGCGGCGGCTCCCGCCGCTCCGCCGGCACCCGCAGGTCCCCCGGCCCCTTCGCCCCGCCCGCCGGCACGCTCGCTCCGCCCGTCTCGCCCCGCTCGGCCGCCTCGCGCGCCCGGTCGGCCGCCCCGTCCGTCCACTCGTTCTCGGCCATGCCCGGCATGCTGCGCATCCGGCGGCCACCGCGCCGGGCGGGGGGCCTCCGCATCTTCCCGTGCGCGGCGCGTGCGCGCCCGGCATGTCCGGCCGGCACCCCCGCCACGGAGGAGAGCCATGCTTCGCACCACGCAGGACGTCGTCGAGCTGCGCCGCTGGGCCGAGGCCCGCGAGGCCCGGCCGTGCCGCGAGGAGGCGAGCGGGCGGCTCGCGCTGGCCATGCCCGGCGAGTCCTGCCCCACGGCCATGCGCGAGGTCGGCTGGGACGAGTTCGAGCCGGCCTTCGCCTGGATCCGCGCGGTGGCCGTCTACGACGACGCGCCCGGCGGCCGCCGCTGCTTCGTGGGCGGCTACGACGAGGCGCACGCGTTCGTGGCGTCGTGCCGGGGCCGGCCGCGCGCGCGGGGAGGGCGCCGGCGCGGCGGAGTGACGGCGCCCCCGGGCGCGGCGCGCGCCCGGGGCGGAGCCGTCGCGGGCTACCGGCTCCCGGTCGCGCCCTGCGCCGGCATCGCGTCGAGCGCGCGGGCCGCGGCGCGGACGAGCGGGGTGGCGGACACCGGCGAGCCGGTGGCCTTCTTCATCCACAGGTCCGGCGAGACCGCGCCGACGGTGGTCATCCGCTCGACCTCCGAGCCCAGCGTCGCGCCCTTCGGCAGGCTGGCGAGGTGGTCCTCGATCTGCGCCGAGATGAGCCGGCCCACCGGGTAGTCGGGGATGTAGAGGACGTTCGAGACGATGTGCGAGTAGATGGCGAGCAGCGGGACGTCGCGGGCGCCGAGCACCGGCGCGTACCAGCGGTTCCACACGTCGCGCGCGATCCCCAGCGTCGCCTCGCGGAGCTGCGGCGGGGTGGCCTGCGGGTGCGCGTACATCCACTTCCAGATCCCGAGGTCCACCAGCGCCACGCCGGCGATCTCGTAGGCGTCCCACAGGTCGCTCACCGCGCGGAGCCGCTGCTCCTCGGCGCCGGGCCCGGGCAGCCCCAGCACCTCGAGGTCGCGCGCCTGGAACACGAACGCGATGGCCTCGGTGAAGGCGGTGTTGGGCACGCCCTGCAGCAGCGTCGAGTCCACGCCGTACAGCGAGAACGTCTGCTCGACGTTGTGGCCCAGCTCGTGGACGGCGATGTTGAAGCCCTTGTAGTCCATGCCGTCCGGCCCGACCCGGGTGCGCAGGTGCGCCTGGTCGCCGCGGCGCGCCGCGCCCATGGCGTGGCCCGAGCCGCGGGCCGGGTCCACCGCGATCCGCTCCGCCAGCCAGGCGGCCTTCTCCGGCGCGAACCCGAGGCGCTGGAGCACGTTCGGGAGGTCCTTCGCGAACGCGGCCGGCGTCGGGTAGCGCTGGCGCGTCATCGCGTCCAGCTCCGCCTCCGACTGGCGCGAGCGCGGCTTGAAGCCCGGGTACCAGATGTCGAACGGCTCCAGCTTGCGCCCGAGCCGCGCCTCGATGAGCGCCGCGATGCGCTTGATCTCCGGCGCGCCCAGCACCTCCTCCAGCATCGCGACCACGCGCGCCTCGGGCAGCTCGCGCTCCAGCTCGAACTTGCGGGCGATGAGCGTGGGCGCCGAGGGCGAGTACGGGTCGGCGGCGCGCTGGGCCCGGAAGTTCGCGAGGATGCGCGCGTAGCGCTGGTCGGCCTCGCGCGCGCCGTCCACCTTCGCGCGCGGCTTCGCCCCGCCCTCGATCTCCGCGGCCGGCGCCGGGCGCACCGCGTTCGTCCACGGGTTCCAGTCCACGGTCGGGTCGTTCACCACCGCGGCCGGGATGGTCTGCGTCACGATCCGCTCCATCACCTTGGCGATGGCGCGCTGCCGCGCGAGGCCCTGCGGGTCGGCGTACTGCGCCTTCAGCTCGTCGCGCAGGTTCCAGTGCGAGAGGAGCCGCTTGCCCTTCGGGAACGGGCGCGCCCCCCGGTCGTCCACCAGGTGGTGCACGTAGACGTTGTAGTCGGCGATGTAGAGGTCGGCGTCCGCGCCGGCCTTCGCGATCTCGCGGTTCACCGCGGCGGGCACGCGGCGCGCGAAGCGGTTCGCGAGCCGCGCCTCGGCCCACTGGCGCCGCGACCAGCCCTCGCCCTGGCGGAGCCGCTCGTCGAGCGTGGTGAGCGGGAAGTTGAGCAGCGCCGAGAACGCGATCTTCCCGTCGAACAGGTCGTCCACCACGTGCGCCGAGGGGTCGTACGCGGCCAGCAGCCCGTCCACCGGCTGCATGGGCCCGACGTCGAGCTGCGCGAACGAGGAGAGCGTCCGGGCGATCTCGAGGCCGTTCCCGTCGAGCGCCTCGAAGCTCGCCTCGAAGCGCTTGAAGGTCTGGTCGAGGTCGCTGCCGCGCGGGCGGAACTGCTCCACGCAGAGCGCCTCGAACGCCTTCGCGTCGCCGTCGGAGGGACGCCAGAAGGCGGCGGCCTGGGCGGCGCCGCGGGCGGCGCGATCCCGCTCGGGCTCGCCGTGCTTCGCGACCAGGGCGGCGATGCAGCGCTCGGCGGCGCGGGCGAGGGCGGGCGGGGGCTTCGGGGCGGCGGTCATGGCGAGGGCGACCAGGGTCGCGGCGGCGAGGGACATGGCCGCGCACTCTACCGCGAACCCTTCCCGGCGTTCCCGGCCTCTCACGCCTGCAATGAGGGGCGCTGGACGCCCCGAAGGAGACACGTCATGACCGCCGAACGCGGTGTCCGCATCCTCGCCGGGACCTTCGTCCTCGCCTCGCTCCTGCTGGGCGTCGAGGCCAGCCCGCTCTTCGTGAACGTCCGGTGGCTCTGGCTCACCGTGTTCGTGGGCGCGAACCTGTTCCAGAGCGGCTTCACCGGCTTCTGCCCGGCCGAGATCATCATGCGCAAGGCCGGCCTGCGCGCCGCCCCCGTCCCCGCGTCCTCGCAGCGCTGAGCCCCCGCCGCACGCAGGCCGGGCCCGCCCGCCGCCCGGCGGGCCGGGTCCGGCCTGCGCTCCGCGTTGACGCGCCGGGTCGGTTCCACTACGACGGGGACTGCGTCCCCGCCCCGCCGGCAAGGCCGTCGGGGCCCCACCCCTGCTTCGCGGGGCCCGTGACCTCGCGACCCGCTGTGCGGGTGCTCGCGAGGTCCCCGCGGGGAGGGGCAATGCCCCTCCCCAGCCCGTGGCTGGGGCCCCTCCCGATCCACGACCATGCGCCGGACCCACCGCGGACTCACCGTCGTCGCCCTGCTCCTGGGGATGTTCCTCGCCGCGATGGAGATGACGGTCGTCTCGACCGCCATGCCGTCGGTGGTCGGGGAGCTGGGCGGGCTGGCGCTGTACGCCTGGGCCTTCGCCGCCTACATGCTCACCGCCACGGTGAGCGTGCCCATCTACGGCAAGCTCGCCGACCTGAAGGGCCGCAAGGTGGTGATGCTGTTCGGGCTCGCGCTGTTCGTGGCGAGCTCGATCGCCTGCGGGATGGCCCGGTCGATGGAGGCGCTGGTGGCCGCGCGGGCGCTGCAGGGCCTGGGCGCCGGCGCCATCCAGCCGGTCACGCTGACCATCGCCGGCGACCTGTTCGAGCCGGAGGAGCGCGCGCGCATCCAGGGCGTGTTCGGCGCGGTCTGGGGCATCGCCGGCCTGGTCGGCCCGCTGCTCGGCGGGGCGATCGTGCACCTCGCCTCCTGGCGCTGGGTCTTCTGGCTGAACGTGCCGTTCGGCCTCGGCTCGGCGCTGGTGCTGGCGCTCGTCTACCACGAGCGGCCCGAGCGCCACGCCCACAAGCTCGACGTGGCCGGGGCGGCGCTGCTCTCGATCGCGGTGGTCTCGGCGCTGCTCGCGGTGCGCTCGCCCGCCACCGGGCTGCTGGCGCTGCCGCTCGGCGCCGCCGCGCTGGCGGCGTTCCTGGCGGTGGAGCGGCGGGCGCCCGAGCCGCTCCTCCCGCTCGACCTGTTCCGCGACCGGATCATCGCGGTGTCGTCCGCGGCGAACGCGCTGCTCGGCGCGGCGATGCTGGGCATGGTCACCTTCGTCCCGCTCTGGGTCCAGAGCGTGCTCGGCGGGACGCCCACGCAGGCGGGCAGCGCCATCGCGCCCATGGCGGTCGGGTGGCCCATCTGCAGCGCGCTGTCCGGGCGGCTGCTCCCGCGCACCGGCTACCGCGCGCTGGTCCGGGCCGGCATGGGCCTCACCGCGCTCGCCGCGGTGGCGCTCGCGCTGCTGCTCCGCCCGGGCGTGCCGCTCGTCCTGCCCCAGGCGCTCGCGTTCGCGTACGGCGCCGGCATGGGCCTGGCCTCCACGCCGCTCGTCATCGCGGTGCAGGCCAGCGTGCCCTGGAACCGGCGCGGGGTCGCGACCGCCACCACCATGTTCTTCCGCACCATCGGCGGCACGCTCTCGGTGGGCGTGCTCGGCGGCGTGCTCGCGCACGCGCTCGCGGGCGGCGGCGCCGACGCGGCGCTGGTGTCGCGGCTGCTCGGGCCGGAGCGGGCGTCGATCGAGGCGAGCGTGCTCGCGCCGCTCGCGGGGGCGCTGCAGGGCGCCATGGGCACCATCTTCGCCTCGGTGGCGGTGATCGCCGGCGCGGCGTTCGCCGTGGCGCTGCGCTTCCCGCGCCTCGCGCTGGCGGCGCGGACCCCGGAGCGCGCCGGCGCGGGGGCCCCTCCGGCGCCGGACCGCCCGTGAGCCGGCCGCCCCGCGACGTCGCGACCCTGTTCGCCACCCGGGCCGTCCGGCTGTTCGCGTACGGCCTGCTCTCGGTCGTGCTGGTGCTGCACCTCGAGGCGGCCGGGCTCGACCAGCCGCGCATCGGCGCGCTCCTCACGCTCACCCTGCTCGGCGACACCGCGCTCTCGCTCTGGATCACCACCCGCGCCGACCGGATCGGCCGCCGCCGCATGCTCGTCGCCGGCGCGCTCCTCATGGTGCTCGCGGGCGCCGCGTTCTCCGCCACCACCGCGTTCCCGCTGCTGCTGCTCGCCGCGACCGTCGGCGTGATGAGCCCGTCCGGCAACGAGGTGGGGCCGTTCCTCGCCATCGAGCAGGCGGCGCTCACCGAGGCGGTGCCCGCGCAGCGCCGCACCGCCACGTTCGCCTGGTACCAGCTGGCCGGCGCGCTGGCGACGGCGCTGGGCGCGCTCGCCGGCGGCGCGCTCGCCGGCGCGCTGCAGCGCCGCGGCCTCGCCCCGCTCGCCTCCTACCGCGCCGTCACCGCGCTGTACGGGGCGCTCGGGCTCGTGCTCGCGGCGACGTTCCTGCGCCTCACCCCGCGCGTCGAGACCGCCGCCCGCCCGGCCGCCTCGCCGCGCGCCGCGTTCCTCGGGTTGCACCGCTCCCGGCGCACGGTGCTGGAGCTGTCCGCGCTGTTCTCGCTCGACGCGTTCGCGGGCGGGCTGGTGGTGCAGAGCTTCGTGGCCTGGTGGTTCCACCGCCGGTTCGGCGCCAGCCCCGCCACCATCGGCGCGATCTTCTTCGGGGCGAACGTGCTCGCCGGGATCTCGGCGCTGTCCGCCTCGGCCATCGCGCGCCGCATCGGGCTCGTGAACACCATGGTGGCGACGCACCTGCCCTCGAACCTGCTCCTGGCGCTGGTGCCGCTCATGCCCACGCTGCCGCTCGCCATCGGCGTGCTGCTGCTGCGCTTCTCCATCTCGCAGATGGACGTCCCGACGCGCCAGTCCTACACGGTGGCGGTGGTCGATCCCGACGAGCGCTCCGCCGCGGCGGGGGTGACCGGCATCGCGCGGACGGTGGGCTCGGCGCTCGCCCCGGTGCTGGCGGGCCCGCTCTACGCCGGCGCCGGCGCGCTGGCGAGCGTCCCCTTCCTGCTCTCGGGCGGCCTCAAGGTCCTCTACGACCTGCTGCTCTGGCGGCGCTTCCGCGCGCTGCGCCCGCCCGAGGAGCGCTGAGCGGCGCGGGGCGGCGCGCCGCGCGGGCCCGGGTCAGAACCCCTGCGCGATCCGCACCCCGGCCGCGAACGCGTCGAGGCGCTGGCGCTCGCCGAACAGGTGCGGGCGCAGCACGGTGAAGCGCCCCTCCACGCCGAGCGAGGTGTGGCGCCCCACCGGCACCATGGCCGCGAGCGCGGCCCAGCCGCCGAGCGACGCGTCCTCCTCCTTCTCGCTCGTGACCGCGGTGGTGGCGCCGCTGGCCACGTCGCGCTCCGCGCTCACGAAGTGCACCGCGACGCCGGCCGCGGCGGAGAGCTCCACCGGGCCGACGGGCAGGAACGCGCGCAGCCCGCCGCCCACCGGCACGTCCCACAGCCGCGGCTCCACGGTGCGCTCCACCCCGGACGCGTCGCGCACCGCCGCCGCGGTCGACGACGGGCGGGCCACGCCCGCGCCCATCTCGGCGCCGAGCCAGCGGAGCAGGCGGATGCCGAGGGTGAGCTCGCCCTCGGGGCCGGGGTCGAGGCCGGCCATGGACGGGCCGGCCGGGATCCACGCGCCGGCGCGCAGCGTCAGCACCTGCGCGTCGGGGCCGTCGTCGTCGGCCCGGGCGGCCGGGGCGGCGAGGACGGCGAGGACGGCGGCGAGGCAGGCGGCGGCGGGCGGTCTCATGCGGGCGAGCGTGGCACGGACCGGGGCCGCCGTCACGCGCGGCGCGCGGCGGCGAAGCCGCGCTCGAGGTCGGCGCGGAGGTCGTCCACGGCCTCGATCCCGGCCGAGACGCGGATGAACCCGTCCGCGATCCCGAGCGCCTCGCGCGTCTCCTTCGGCACCGAGGCGTGGGTCATGATGGCGGGGTGCTCGATGAGGCTCTCCACGCCGCCGAGCGACTCGGCGCACGCGAAGATCCGCACGTGCTCGAGGAACGCCCGCGCCGCCGGCAGCCCGCCGCGGATCACGAACGTGAGCATGCCGCCGAAGCCCTTCATCTGGCGGGCGGCGAGCGCGTGCTGCGGGTGCGAGGCCAGGCCGGGGTAGGTGACCCGCTCCACCTGCGGGTGGCCCTCGAGGAAGCGCGCCAGCGCCAGCGCGTTCTCGGCGTGCCGCTGCATGCGGACGTGCAGCGTCTTCAGGCCGCGCAGCACCAGGAAGCTGTCGAGCGGGCCGGGCACGCCGCCCACCGCGTTCTGCAGGAACGCGAGCCGCTCGTGCAGCGCGTCGTCGGAGGTCACCACCGCCCCGCCGATCACGTCGGAGTGGCCGTTCAGGTACTTGGTGGTGGAGTGGGCGACGACGTCGATGCCGAGCTCGAGCGGCCGCTGGAAGTACGGGGTGGCGAAGGTGTTGTCCACCACCGTGCGCGCCCCGTGCGCCTTCGCGATCCGCGCCACCTCGGCGAGGTCCACGATCTTCAGCATCGGGTTGGTGGGGCTCTCGATCCACACCAGGCGCGTGTTCGGGCGCAGCCCGCGCTCCACGTTGCGCGGGTCGCTCATGTCCACGTGGGAGAACTCCAGCCCGTGGCGGCGGAACACCTTGTCGAAGATGCGGAAGGTGCCGCCGTACACGTCGTCGGAGGCGAGCACGTGGTCGCCCGACTGGAGCAGGTGGAGGATGGCGTCGGTGGCGGCGAGGCCGGAGGCGAACGCGAGCGCGTGCCGGCCGCCCTCCAGCGCCGCCAGGCAGCCCTGGAGCGCGTCGCGCGTGGGGTTGCGGGTGCGCGAGTACTCGAACCCCTTGTGCACGCCGGGCGAGGCCTGCACGTAGGTGGAGGACAGGTAGACCGGCGTCATGATCGCGCCGGTGGTCGGATCCGGCGCCTGGCCGGCGTGGATGGCGAGGGTGTCGAACCCGGGCTTCGTCTCGGCGTCGGCCATGGTCGCTCCGTGGGAGGGGCGGCGCGGCTAGCGGAGCCGCTGCGCCAGGAACTCGATGAGGTCGATCTTGGTGACGATGCCGGTCACCCGGTCGCCCTCCTTCACGACCGCCACGTGGTCGTCGTTGAAGATGTCGCGCAGGCGCGCGAGCGCCGTGTCGGGCTCCACCACGCCCTGCAGCGGCTGCACCAGCGGCTCGACCACCTCGGTGAGGCGGTGCTTCCCCTCGATGAGGAAGTTGAGCAGGTCGTACTCGTGGATCATCCCGATGGCGCGGCCGGTGTCGTCCACCACCGGCATCTGCGAGATGTCGTGCTCCTTCATCTTCTTCACCACCGCCTCGACCTTGTCGGTCTTGCGGGCGGAGATGACCTCGCCGCGGCGGCGGCCGAGCACGTCCTTCACGGTGGCCGCGGACACCGGGCCGCCGGCGCCCACCGGGAAGCCGTTGTCGCGCATCCACTCGTCCGAGTAGAACTTCGAGATGTAGGCGCGCCCGCCGTCGGGCAGCGGCACCACGATCACCTTGCCCTTGCCCAGCTCCTTCGCGAGCTTCACCGCGACGTGCACCGCCGCGCCGGAGGAGCCGCCGGCGAAGACGCCCTCCTCGCGGGCGAGCCGGCGCGCCATCACGAAGGCGTCGGCGTCGTTCACCTGGCGGACGTCGTCGAGGACCGAGAGGTCCATCGCGCCGCACATCATGTCCTCGCCGATGCCCTCCACCTTGTAGACGTGGGGGTGCGAGAGCTTCCCGGTCTTGAACATCGAGTGGTAGACGGAGCCGATCGGATCCACGCCGACGTTGAGGATGGCGGGGTCCTTCTCCTTGAAGAAGCGGCCGCAGCCGCTCATGGTCCCGCCGGTGCCCAGGCCGGCCACGAACGCGTCGAGCTTGCCGCCGGTCTGCTCCCAGATCTCCGGGGCGGTGAGCTGGTAGTGGGCCTCGACGTTGTCGAGGCTGTGGTACTGGTTCACGTAGAAGCTGTTCGGCGTCTCCGCCGCGATGCGCTTCGCCACCGAGTAGTAGCTGTCGGGCGAGTCGGCCGGCACGTTGGTCGGCGTCACGATCACCTTCGCGCCGAACGCCTTCAGCGTGTCCTGCTTCTCCTTCGACATCTTGTCCGGCATGGTGAACACGCAGCGGTACCCCTTCACCGCCGCCGCCATGGCCAGGCCCACCCCGGTGTTGCCGCTCGTGTTCTCGACGATGGTGCCGCCGGGCCGGAGCAGGCCGGAGCGCTCCGCCTTCTCGAGGATGTGCACCGCCATGCGGTCCTTGATGGAGCCGCCGGGGTTCAGGTACTCGAGCTTGACGAGCACGGTGGCGTCGTCCGGACCGGTGAGCTTCTGCAGGCGGACGAGCGGCGTGTGCCCGATCGCGGAGAGGACGGTCTCGTGGTAGGCCATGGGGGCTCCGGATCCGGAAAGATCGACGGGAATCCCGGCGTTATAGGCAGGCGGCGTGACCCGCGTCAACGCGCCGGACCGGCCCGGCGCGAGCGCACAGGAGAGGCGAGGCCCACGGCATGAGCGAACCCATGGAGACCGAGGCCCGCGTGCGCGCGGCGGTGGCGCGCGCCACCGGCGAGGACGTCTCCCGCGCGCCGGTGCGGCGCCTGGCCGGCCACGCGTCGCTGCGCAGCTACTGGCGGGTCGGCGAGCTCCCGTGCTCGCACGTGGTCATGGTGATGCCGCCGGACGCGAAGCCGGAGGAGGTCACCAAGGGCGGCGCGCCCGCGGTGAACCCGTTCGTCGACGTGCAGCGCTACCTCGCCGGCCTGGGCGTGCGCGTGCCCGCCATCCTCTCCTTCGAGGAGGCCGAGGGGCTGATGGTGCTGGAGGACCTCGGGGACGACATGCTCGAGACGCGCCTGCTCGCCGGCGCGCCCCGCGCGCGCCTGTACGAGGACGCCATCGACCAGCTGGCCCGGCTGCGCGCCGCGGCCGAGGCCCGGCCGGGCGGGTGCGTCGCGTTCACCCGCGCGTTCGACGAGGAGCTGTACCGCTGGGAGCTGGACCACTTCGTGGAGTGGGGGCTCGAGGCCTGGAAGGGCGCGCGGCTCTCGGCGGCGGAGCGCGCGGTGGTCGATCGCGACTTCGACCGGATCGCCGCGGCGCTCGCGGCGGAGCCGCGCGGGTTCACCCACCGCGACTACCAGTCGCGCAACATCATGGTGCTGCCGTCCGGCGCGCAGGCGGTCATCGACTTCCAGGACGCGCTGCTCGGGCCCCGCCAGTACGACCTCGTGGCGCTGCTGCGCGACAGCTACGTGGAGCTCGAGCCCGAGCTGATCGACGCGCTCCTGCGCCGCTGGCTGGACCGGTTCGCCGCCGCGGGCGGCCCGCGCCTCGAGTACGGCCCGTTCCGCGCCACGTTCGACCTCCTCACCGTGCAGCGCAAGCTGAAGGACGCCGGCCGCTTCGTGTTCATCGATCGCGTGAAGGGGAACCCGGGCTTCCTGGTCTCCATCCCGGCCTCGCTGCGCTACGTGCGCGAGGCGTTCGCGCGCCGTCCCGAGCTGGCGGAGCTGCAGCGCGTCCTCGCGGCGCACGTGCCCGAGCTGGCGCCCTGACCCGCCCGCGGCGCCGGCCCACGGGCGGCGCGGCGCGCCATCACTGACAGAGCAAGAACGGGGCCGTCCCGGGGACCCTGGGTTGACCCATACCCGATCGCGGCTGGGCCGGTGAAACCTGCCCCGCGGGGTCCCAAGGCCGCGTGACCTGGGGCGTTCCGGCGCCCCACGTCCACCTGATGCGTGAGGCAAAGTGGCGCACCCGGATCGGGCCTCGGTTTGCACAGGGTGCCCGGCCGTTGGCGCGCCCGCGCCGGGAGGATGTGTGAGAGACCTGTCGATCCGAGTCCGGCTGCTCCTCGCCTTCGGCCTCATGGTGCTGACGACCGCCGCCGTGGCGGGGGCCGGCTACCGGGGCACCGAGCGCATCAGCGCCGCCACCGCCGAGATGCTCGGGGGCGACGCGCTCATGGCGCGGCACGCCGACGACGCGCGCGCCGCGGCGCTGGGCCTGCGCCGGTTCGAGAAGGACGTCCTCATCAACATCGAGGACGCCGCCGAGGTGGCCGACTACCAGCGGCAGTGGGACGGCGAGCTCGCGCAGCTCCGCGCCGCGCTCGCCGAGCTCGATCGGCTCGCCGGCGAGGACGACCGGGCGCGGCTCGCGGCGATCCACCGCGACCTCGACGCCTACACCACCGGCATGTCGCGCCTGCTCGGCGAGATCCGCGCCGGCAAGCACGGCTCGACCGACTCCGGCAACGCCGCGGCAGCCGCCTTCAAGGCGCCGGCGCGCGCGGTGGTGGAGGCCTCCGACGTGCTCGCAGAGGAGCACCACCGGCAGATGCAGTCGCGCGCGGACGTGGTGGGGGCGGTCGCGTCCTCGGTCCGGACCACGCTCGCCTTCACGCTCGTGATCGCGGTGCTGTTCGGCGGCGTGCTCAGCGTGGTGATCACGCGCTCGGTGGTGACGCCGGTGGGCGGCGTGGTCGCCGCGCTCGAGCGGATGGCGCAGGGCGACCTGCGCGAGCTCCCCACGGTGGATCGCGCCGACGAGGCCGGCCGGCTCCAGGCGGCCATGCGCGCCACCGCCGAGCGCATCACGACCGTGATCGCCGAGGTGCGCGGCGGCGCCGAGGCGCTCACCGGCGCGTCCGCGCAGGTGTCGGCCACGGCGCAGTCGCTCTCGCAGGGCACCGGCGAGCAGGCCGCCAGCGTGGAGGAGACCACCTCGTCGCTGGAGGAGATGAGCGCGTCGATCACGCAGAACGCCGAGGCCGCCCGGCAGTCGGAGGCGATGGCCAAGTCGGGCGTGAAGAGCGCCGACGCGGGCGGCGCCGCGGTGCGGGAGACGGTCGAGGCGATGCGCGCGATCGCCGAGCGGATCGGGATCGTCGAGGAGATCGCCTACCAGACGAACCTCCTCGCCCTGAACGCGGCCATCGAGGCGGCGAGGGCCGGCGAGCACGGCAAGGGCTTCGCGGTGGTCGCGACCGAGGTCCGCAAGCTGGCCGAGCGCGCCCAGAAGGCGGCGCAGGAGATCGGCGGGCTGGCGTCCTCCTCGGTGGCGGTGGCGGTGCGCTCCGGCGAGATGATCGCCGAGCTGCTCCCCGCCATCCGCAAGACGTCCGACCTGGTGCAGGAGGTGGCGGCCGCGTCGCAGGAGCAGTCGGCCGGGGTGTCGCAGGTGTCGAAGGCCATGTCCACGGTGGACCAGGTGACGCAGCGGAACGCCTCCGCCGCGGAGGAGCTGTCCTCCACCGCCGAGGAGATGGCCTCGCAGGCGGAGGCGCTGCAGCAGCTGATGGGCTTCTTCCAGCTCGCGGCCGACCACCGCGCCCACGGCCACGCCGTCCCGCGGCCGCAGCCAGCCGCCGTGCCGCACCTGCCCGCGCCGGCGCCGCTGCCGCGCCCCGTCGCGCGCCCGGCCCAGGCCGGGCCCGAGGCCCCCGCGCTCGCGGCGCGCAACGGGAAGGTCGCCGACGGCGAGTTCCGCAGGTTCTAGGCGGCCGGGGGCCGCGGGGCCCCGAGGTCGAAAAGAAACGGGCGGGCCCGGAGGGGCCCGCCCGCGCTGCTTCGGGGCGGCGTCGAGGAGGCGCCGCCGCCCGGGACGCTACTCGGCGCCGACGCCGAGGTAGGTGCGGAGCTTCTCGTCCTCGAACTTGTCCTGCGCGCCCTGGTCGGCGGTCACGAGGGACACCACGATGCCCGCGATGAACGCGGCCGACATCGAGAAGATGGCCGGGTTCTTCCAGGGCAGGATGCCGTAGGGCTTGCCGGCGGCGTCCAGGTGGTGGAACACCTCGCCCCAGACCGTGGGCGAGAGCAGGATCATGATGCAGGACGAGAACGCGCCCACCAGGATGGACCAGACCGCGCCCTGGGTGGTGAAGCGCTTCCAGACGATCGACATCAGCAGCGCCGGGAAGTTCGCGCTGGCGGCGATGGCGAACGCCAGGCCGACCATGAA
Organism: Anaeromyxobacter sp. Red801; assembly: GCF_049201065.2. Taxonomy (NCBI): domain Bacteria; kingdom Pseudomonadati; phylum Myxococcota; class Myxococcia; order Myxococcales; family Anaeromyxobacteraceae; genus Anaeromyxobacter; species Anaeromyxobacter sp. Red801. The sequence goes on from NZ_CM181236.1 coordinate 441,268, forward strand.
CGCCACGTTCTGGCCCTTGAAGAGGATGCCCAGGCCCACCGCGAAGATGCCGAACACCACCGTGGCGGTCTTGGCGGCCTTGACCTGCTCCTCCTCGGTCGCGTGCCCGCCCTTGATGACGTTCACGTAGATGTCGTGCGAGTAGGCCGACGCGCCGGCCAGCGTGAGGCCGGCCACCACCGCGAGGATCGTCGCGAACGCGACCGCGGCGATGAAGCCGAGGAAGCCGGAGCCGAGCAGCTGCTCCGCCAGGATCGGCGAGGCCATGTTGCCGCCCTTGTCGATCGAGGTGATGAACGCGCGCCCGCCGGGCGTGAGCACCGCCGCGCCGAAGCCGACGATCGGGATGATCAGGTAGAAGTAGCCGATGAGGCCGGTGGCGTAGAGCACCGACTTGCGCGCCGCCTTGGCGTCCGGGACCGTGTAGAAGCGCATCAGGATGTGCGGCAGGCCCAGCAGGCCGAACATGAGCGCGAGGCCCAGGGAGACCGCCTCCACCGGGTTCGCGACGAAGCCGCCCGGCTCGAGCGACTGCTGGCCGTACTGCGCCACCACCGCCTGGTACAGGTTGCCCGGGTTGAAGCCGAACTTCGCGAGCACGAGCCCGGTGAGGATGGTCACGCCGAACAGCAGCAGGCCGGCCTTGATGATCTGCACCCAGGTCGTGGCGAGCATGCCGCCGAACAGCACGTACGCGAGCATGACCACGCCGACGATGATCTCGGCGATCTCGTACTTCAGGCCGAACATGAGCTGGATGAGGGCGCCGGAGCCGACCATCTGGGCGATGGTGTAGAAGAGCACCGTCAGGATGCCGCCGATGGCCGCCGCGATGCGGACCGGCTTCTGGCGCAGGCGGAACGCGACCACGTCCGCGAAGGTGAACTTGCCCAGGTTGCGGAGCGGCTCGGCCACGAGGAACATGAGCGCCGGCCAGCCGACGAGCCAGCCGGTGGCGTAGATCATGCCGTCGTAGCCCTTCAGGGCGACCATGCCGGAGATGCCGAGGAACGACGCGGCGGACATGTAGTCGCCGGCGAGCGCGAAGCCGTTCTGGAGCGCCGACACGCTGCGGCCGGCGGCGTAGAACTCGGAGGAGGTCTTGGTCTTCTTGGCCGCGAAGTAGGTGATGACGAGCGTCACCGCCACGATCAGGAAGAAGAAGCCGATGGACGCGACGGTCGGCTTCCCGAGGGTGGTGGTCGCCTGGGGCGCCGCCTGCTGCGCCTGCTGGAGGATGAGCTGCTGGATCACGCCGAGGTGGGTCATGGTCACGGGTCTCCTGGTGCGATCCGGGTCAGCGCTTCAGCTGCGACTTCAGCCGCTCGACCTCGGGGTCGTACGACTTGTTGGCCCAGCCCACGTAGTAGGCGGTGAGCAGCCAGGCGAAGATGATCACCGCGACGCCGAGCGGGATCGCGAGCGTGGTGACCTCGCCGACCTTGGTCGTGACGAGCGCCTTGTTCGTCGCGAGCAGCAGGATGAAGCCGTAGTAGCCGACGAAGAGCAGGGCGAGCAGCACCATGCTGACGCTCCACCGCTTCTTCACGAGGGCCTTGAAGTCGGGGGAATCGAGGACCTGGAGCGCGCTCTTGTGGCCCTTTGGTTCCGTGCTGGGACCGCTCCGTGCCGGTTCTGCCATTTGACTCTCCTTGGATGCCTGCGCGAACGCGCCGGGCGTCTCTCGAAAGTGCAGTGCGACAAGTCAGCCGGGCTTCTCCCCGAGGACCTCGATTGCGTGGGGAGCTCGCACATCGTGGGTTCGGGTGTTTCGAGCGGCAAGCCTACAGCACGAAATGCGCGAACGATAGAGGCGCCCGCGCACAAAATTGCGCGAATTGCTGACCTCGGTCAATCGACGTCGCCGGTTCGGGTCGATGATTCGCGCGCGACGCACCGCTTGCGCGAACGCTTTGCGTTTCCCCCGGGTCAATACGCACGGAGCGTGAGATTGCGGCGGCGGATCGGGGGAGGCAGGCGGCCGCACGCCCGGTCGCTGGCGCAACGCTGGCGCCGCGCGGCCGCACGGCCTGCGCTTGCTATGCTGGCCCGCGGGGCCGGACCGGCGGTCCGCCGCGGCCACGCGGCTCGGGGGTGGGCATGAGGCTGGCGCTGTTCGCCGACGTGCACGCGAACCTGGAGGCGCTCACCGCCTGCCTCGCGCACGCGGAGGCGGCGGGCGTGGACGGCCACGCGTTCCTCGGCGACCTGGTGGGCTACGGCGCGGATCCGGTGGCGGTGCTCGAGCTGGTGCAGGCGCACGCGGAGCGCGGCGCGCTGGTGGTGCTCGGCAACCACGACGCCGCGGTGCTCGAGGCGCGCGAGGCGGCCACCATGAACCCCACCGCCGAGGAGGCGGTGCGGTGGACCCGCGAGCGGCTCGGGCCGGCCGCGCGCGCGTTCCTGGCCGGCCTGCCGCTGGTGATCCGGCGCGATCCGCTGGTGCTGGTGCACGCCAGCGCCGACGCGCCGGGGGAGTGGGCCTACGTGACCGACCCGCTGCACGCGCAGCGGAGCCTGGCCGCGGCGGGCGCGCCCTACGTGTTCTGCGGGCACGTCCACGAGCCGGTGCTCTACTACACCGGCGCCGCCGACCGGCCGGTGGCGTTCCGGCCCGTCCCCGGGGTGGCCATCCCGGCCCCGCCCCGCCGCCGCTGGCTCGCGGTGGTGGGCTCGGCGGGCCAGCCCCGCGACGGGAACACCGCGGCGTGCTACGCCATCGTGGACGTGGCGCGCGCGTCCATCACCTTCCACCGCGTCCCCTACGACTGGCCGGCCGCCGCCGCCAAGGTGCGCGCGGCCGGGCTGCCCGAGCGGCTCGCGCAGCGCCTCGCGCACGGGGAGTGAGCCCAGTGAGCGACCTGCCCGGGCCCGGCGACGTGGTGGACGGCTTCCGCATCGGCGAGCGCTTCCACGCGGGCGGCATGGGCGTCATCTACCGGGTCACCGGCCCCGACCCCGGCTTCCCCATGATCATGAAGATCCCCCGGCTCGGCCCGGGGGAGCCGGCCAGCAGCGTGATCTCCTTCGAGGTGGAGCAGACGGTGCTCGCCGCGCTGAAGGGGCCGCACGTGCCGCGCTTCGTGGCCGCCGGCGACCTGGAGCGGCAGCCGTACCTGGTGATGGAGGAGGTCCGCGGCCGCTCGCTCAAGGAGTGGGTCGCCGACGGGCCGGTCCCGCTCGACGAGGTGGTGCGCATCGGGATCGCGCTCGCCACCGCGCTCCACGACCTGCACCAGCAGGAGGCGATCCACCTCGACCTGAAGCCGGCGAACGTGGTGTTCCGGCCCACCGGCGAGGCGGTGCTGGTGGACTTCGGGCTCGCGCACCACGCCCACTACCCGGACCTGCTCGCCGAGGAGTTCCGGCGCCCCATCGGCTCGGCGCCGTACATCGCGCCGGAGCAGGTGGTCGGCGCGCGCAGCGACCCGCGCAGCGACCTGTTCGCGCTCGGGGCGGTGCTGTACGAGCTCGCCACCGGGCGGCTGCCGTTCGGCGCGCCCACCACGCCGGGCGGCCTGCGCCGGCGGCTGTACCGCGACCCGACCCCGCCGCGGGCCCTGGTGCCGGCGCTGCCGGAGTGGTTCCAGGAGCTCGTGCTGCGGTGCCTCGAGCCGGACGCGAGCCGCCGCCACGCCTCGGCGGCGCAGGTCGCGTTCGACCTGGCGCACCCGGACCAGGTGGCGATCACCGAGCGCGGGCGGCGCCGCGCGCGCCGCCGGGCCGCTCACGGTGCTGCGGCGCTGGATCAAGGCCGCCGGCTACGAGCCGGCGCCGCTGGCGCTCCCGTCCACCGAGCTGTCCGGGGCGGCCATCGTGCTGGCCTGCATCGCCACGCAGCACACCAACGAGGCGCAGTTCGAGGCCATCCGCCAGACGGTGCGGCGGCTCCTGTCGCTGCAGGACGCGCGGCGGCTGGCGGTGGCCACGGTGATCCGGCCCACCCCGGAGCTGGGCGGCTCGAGCGCCCACGAGACCGCCGCGCACCAGCGCATCAAGCACCTGGCGCTGCTGCGCCACTGGGCCGAGCCGCTGGCCCTCGAGGCCGGGCAGGTCTCGCTCCACGTGATCGAGTCCGGCGATCCGGCGCAGGCGCTGGTGGACTACGCGCGCGCCAACGGGGTCGAGCACCTCGTCATCGGCGCGCCTCCGCCCGACGTGCCGCTGCGCGGGATCCTCGGCACCGTCGCGACCAAGGTCGCGCTCGAGGCGCCCTGCACCGTGACGCTGGTGCGCCCGCCGGGCCGCCGCTGAGCGCGGGCCGCGCAGCGGCGCCTCCGGAAAGGGAAAGGGCCGGACGCGCGGGATGGCACGTCCGGCCCCGGCACATGTGCGGCGACTACCTGCTGGTGACCTTCGCCACTCCCCAGATGACGAGGCCCAGCACGGCCAGGCCACCGGCCATCATCCCGAACTGCGCGCCGCTCATGTGCATCTCGCCCATGGACGCGGTGCCGGAGTCGCCGCTGGCGCGGGCTGCGCTGGCGGCCGGGGCGGCCGCCAGCGCGACGAGGCTACGGGTCACGGTCCGCGCCGGCGCTACGAGTCGTGGTGGATGTCGCGATCCTTGGTCTCGGGCATGAAGAGGGTGCCGAGGACCGCGGTGATGAGCGCGATGACGATGGGGTACCAGAGGCCGTAGTAGATGTCGCCGCTGGCGGCGACCATCGCGAACGAGATGGTCGGCAGGAAGCCGCCGAACCAGCCGTTGCCGATGTGGTACGGCAGCGACATCGAGGTGTAGCGGATGCGAGCCGGGAAGAGCTCGACCAGCCACGCCGCGATCGGCGCGTACACCATGGTCACGTAGATGACCAGGATCGTCAGGAGCAGCACGACCATCGGGTAGTTCACCCGGCTCATGTCGGCCTTGGCGGGGTACCCGGCCGTCGTGATGGCGCCGCCGAGCGCCTTCTCGAACGCGGCGTTCTGCGTCTTGAAGTCGGCCGGCGAGAGCGTGTTGCCGGCGAAGCTCGCGACGGTCACCTCGCCGATCTTGACGGTGGCGACGGTGCCCGCGGGCGCCTCCTCGTTGCGGTACGGCACGCCCTTCTTCGCGAGCGACGCCTTGGCGACGTCACAGGACTTCGTGAACTTCGCCTTGCCGATCGGGTCGAACTGGAAGCTGCAGTCCTTGGGATCGGCGACCACCGTGACCGGGTTCGACTCCTGCGCGTGCTCCAGCGCCGGGTTGGCGTACTTGGTGATGCCCTTGAAGATCGGGAAGTAGGTCAGCGCGGCGAGCACGCAGCCCGCCATGATGATCCGCTTGCGGCCGATCTTGTCGGAGAGCGTGCCGAACACGATGAAGAACGGCGTGCCGATGAGCAGCGAGGCCGCGATCATGTAGTTCGACGCGGTCGGGTCCACCTTCAGCGTCTGCTGGAGGAAGAACAGCGCGTAGAACTGGCCCGTGTACCAGACCACCGCCTGGCCGGCGACGCCGCCGAACAGCACCATCAGCACGATCTTCAGGTTGTTCCAGCGGAGGAAGGACTCGGTGAGCGGCGCCTTGGAGGACTTGCCCTCCTCCTTCATCCGCTTGAACACCGGGGACTCGTTCAGCTGGAGGCGGATGTAGACGGAGATGCCGAGCAGGATGATCGAGAGGAGGAACGGGACGCGCCAGCCCCACTTCTCGAACGCCTCGTTCCCCAGGCCGATGCGGGTGCCGAGGATGATGAGGAGCGAGAGGAACAGGCCGAGGGTGGCGGTGGTCTGGATCCAGCTCGTGAAGTTGCCGCGGCGGCCCGGGGGCGCGTGCTCGGCCACGTAGGTGGCCGCGCCGCCGTACTCACCGCCGAGCGCGAGGCCCTGCAGCATGCGCATCGAGATGAGGATGATGGGCGCCAGCACGCCGATCGTGGCGTAGCTGGGGAGCATGCCGACGATGGCCGTCGAGCCGCCCATGATGAGGATGGTGAGGAGGAAGGTGTGCTTCCGGCCGATCATGTCGCCGAGCCGGCCGAACACCACCGCGCCGAACGGCCGCACGGCGAAGCCGGCGGCGAAGGCGAGGAGCGCGAAGATGAAGCCGGTGCGCTCGTCCACGCCTGCGAAGAACTGCTTGCTGATGATCGCCGCGAGCGAGCCGTACAGGTAGAAGTCGTACCACTCGAAGACGGTGCCGAGGGACGACGCGAAGATGACCATCTTCTCTTCGCGGGTGATGCCGGCGCGTGCGCCGGAATCGGGGGGGACGGGTCGGACAGGGGATGCCGACGACACGGACATTTTCTTCCTCCACGGTGAGGTTGGGACGCCAGCCGCGTGGCCTGAGGTACGAGGTAGCACACCGGATTCGGCGTTTACAACGGCCAACGCGCAAATACCGCGCATGGCGCAGTCCCTGCGCGCACGAACTGCGATGAAACCCCCATGTTGGTTGCGTGAATTATCGCGCAGGTACGCCGAGTTGGGTCGTTGACGCAGCGCGTATGCGCAAGAGGTGCACGGGCCGGACGAATGTTGCGCCCGGCCGGGGCGAGGCGGCCGGATCCGGCGTCCCGGGAGAGGCCAGAACGCCGCAGGCGGGGTAGTCTCGGGCCCGGACGTCCGGACGCCGCGCGGGAGGGCTCGCATGGAACGGGATCGCCGGGACGCGTACTGGAGGGCCAACCTGCGCACCGTCGCCGCGATCCTGGCGATCTGGTTCGCGGTGTCGTGCGGCGCCGCCATCCTGTTCGCCGACGCGCTCGACGCGTTCCACCTCGGCGGCTTCCCGCTCGGCTTCTGGTTCGGGCAGCAGGGCGCGGAGCTCGTGTTCGTGCTGCTGGTGGCGGCCTACGTCGCGATCGCGAACCGGCTCGACCGCGCCCACGGCGTGTTCGAGGACTGAGGCGTGGGCCCCGTCGCCTGGACCTGGGTGCTGGTCGCCGCGTCCTTCGCGCTCTACGCGCTCGCCGGCCTGTGGGGCCGCGCGCGGACCACCAGCGCGTACTACGTCGCGGAGAAGCAGGTCAGCCCGCTGCTGAACGGGATGGCCACCGGCGCGGACTGGATGTCCGCGGCGTCGTTCATCTCGATGGCCGGCGTGGTGGCGCTGCTCGGGCGCGACGGCTCGATCTTCCTGATGGGCTGGACCGGCGGCTACGTGCTGCTGGCGGTGCTGCTCGCCCCGTACCTGCGCAAGTACGGCAAGTACACGGTCCCGCAGTTCGTGGGCGAGCGCTACTACTCGCGCTCGGCGCGCGGCGTGGCCGTGGTGTGCGCGGTGTTCGTCTCGTTCACCTACGTGGCCGGGCAGATGCGCGGGGTGGGGGTGGTGTTCGCGCGCTTCCTGGACGTGCCGGTGGAGCGCGGCGTGCTGCTCGGCATGGCCATCGTGCTGTTCTACGCGGTGATGGGCGGGATGAAGGGCGTCACCTACGCGCAGGTGGCCCAGTACGTCGTCCTCATCGCCGCGTACCTGGTGCCGGCCATCTACGTGTCGATCATGCTCACCGGGAACCCGGTGCCGCAGCTCGGCCTCGGCGGGCGGGTCAGCGCGGAGGGCGCCCGGGTGCTCGGGGTCGAGCCGGGGGTGCACCTGCTCCAGGCGCTCGACCGGATCGGCGCGGACCTCGGCTTCGGCCGCTACACCGCCGGCACGCGGCCCCGCATCGACGTGCTGTTCAGCACGCTGGCGCTCATGATCGGCACGGCCGGCCTGCCGCACATCATCATCCGGTTCTTCACCGTGCCGAAGGTGCGCGACGCGCGCGCCTCCGCCGCCTGGGCGCTCCTGTTCATCGCGCTGCTCTACACCACCGCGCCCGCGGTGGCCGCCTTCGCCCGGGCCGGGGTGGTCCAGTCGCTGAACGGGAAGCGCCACGCCGACGCGCCGGCCTGGCTGGCGGACTGGGAGCGCACCGGCCTGGTGCGGTTCACCGACCGCGACGGCGACGGGGTGATGCGCGTCTCCGGCGACCCCGCCCGCAACGAGGTGCGGATCGACCCCGACGTGCTGGTGCTGGCGAACCCGGAGATCGCCGGGCTGCCGCCCTGGGTGGTGGGGCTGGTGGCGGCGGGCGCGCTGGCGGCGGCGCTCTCCACCGCGGCGGGGCTGCTCCTCGTCATCTCGGCGGCGGTGGCGCACGACCTCGTGAAGGGCATGTGGATCCCGCGCGTCTCGGAGCGCGGCGAGCTGGCCTGGGCGCGCGGCGCGGCCACCGTGGCGGTGCTGGTGGCGGGCTGGCTGGGCGTCCACCCGCCCGGCTTCGTGTCCGAGGTGGTGGCGCTCGCGTTCGGGCTGGCCGCCTCGTCGTTCTTCCCGGTGCTGGTGGCCGGCATCTTCTGGCGGCGCGCCACGCGCGAGGGCGCCATCGCCGGGATGCTGAGCGGGCTCGCGGTGACCACCGCGTACGTCCACTGGTTCAAGTTCTGGCACCCGGAGCTGGACGGCCCGGCGCACTGGTGGCTGGGGATCTCGCCGCAGGGGTTCGGGACGGTGGGGATGCTGGTGAACCTGGCGGTCCTGGTGGCCGTCTCCCTGCGCACGCCGGCCCCGCCGCAGGCGGTGCAGGACATGGTCACGAACCTCCGCTACCCGCGGGAGCCGGTGCGCCCGGCGCCGGCGCCCACCGCGCTCCGCGTGGGCGACCGCCGCTGACGGCCGCGGGCGGCGCCGTGACGCGGCCCGCGCGCCCCGCTATCCTCGCCGCATGGCCGCGCTCGACCCGGTCTCGTACCTGCGGGCGACGCCCCCGTTCCACGCGCTGCCGCAGCCGCTGTTCGACGCGGCGGCCGCGTCGCTGGAGGTGGGCTACTACCCGGCCGGCTCGCGGCTGGCGCGGGTGGGCGGCGAGCCGCTCGCGTACCTGTACGTCATCCGCAAGGGCGCGGTGCGGCTCGAGCGCGACGGCCAGCTCCTGCAGGTGCTCGAGGAGGGCGAGACCTTCGGCTACACCTCGCTCATCACGCGCAAGGCCACCATCGACGTGGTGGTCGAGGACGACCTGCTCGCGTACCGCCTGCCCGACGCCGAGTTCCAGCGCCTGCTCGGCGACGCGCAGTTCGCCTCGCACTTCGCGGTGGGCCTGGCCGAGCGGCTCAAGTCGAGCCTCGAGCACTCCGCCATCACCACCTTCCAGGCCGATCTCTCGCGCCAGGTGGGCGACCTGGTGCGCCGCGCGCCGGTCTGGATCGCGGCGGACGCCACCGTGGGCGACGCGGCGCGGCTGATGCGCGCGGAGGGCGTCTCCTCGGTGCTGCTCCGCGCCGACCCGCCCGCCATCGCCACCGACCACGACTTCCGCAACCGCGTGCTCGCCGAGGGGCTCGGGCCGGACACCCCGCTCGCGCGCATCGCCACCTCGCCGCTCCGGACCACCCCGGCCACCGCGCCCATCCACGAGGCCTGGGGCCTCGCGCTGGACGCCCGGGTGCACCACCTGCCGGTCACCCGCGGCGGCGACATCGTGGGCGTGCTCACCTCGGGCGAGCTGCTCCGCGCCTCGGCGCAGGGCCCCATGGCCGTGCTGCGCGGCGTGGAGCGCGTCTCGACGCGCGAGAGCCTGGCCGGCTACGGGCGGCGGGTGGCGGAGATGGCCGGGGCGCTGCTCGCCGGCGGGCTCGACGCCGCCGCGATCGCCGGGTTCGTGGCGCGCCTGAACGACGCGCTGGTGCACCGGATCCTGCGCTTCGCCGAGGCCGACCTGGGCGAGCCGCCCGCGCCCTACGCCTGGCTCGCGCTCGGCTCCGAGGGGCGCCGCGAGCAGACGCTGCTCACCGACGGACAACGCGCTCGTGTACGCGGACGAGGGCGAGGCGCGGCGCGCCTGGTACGAGGTGCTGGCCGAGCGCGTCAACGCGGACCTCGAGCTGGCCGGGTTCCCCGCCTGCCCCGGCGGCTACATGGCCCGCCGCTGGGTGGGGCCGGTGGCCGAGTGGCGCGGCCGGTTCGAGGCGTGGCTCGACGCGCCGGGGCCGCAGGCGCTGCTCGAGGCGGCCATCTTCTTCGACTACCGCCGGGTGGCCGGCCGGCTCGACCTCGCGCCGCTCGACGCGGTGCTGGCGACCGCGGTGGACCGCCCGGTGTTCCTGCGCTTCCTGGCCCGCGCCGCGCTCGGCTTCCGCCCGCCCGCGTCGCTGCTGCTGCGCCTGCGGGGCGGCTCCACCACCGTGGACCTGAAGCTGCAGGGCATCGCGGCGGTGGTGGCGGTGGCGCGCTGCTACGGCCTGGAGCTGCGGACCGAGGCGCGCGGGACGCTGGAGCGGCTGGAGGCCGCCCGCGACGCCGGCATCCTGGACGGCGACGCGGTCGCGGCGGCGGCGGAGGGGTTCCGGTTCCTGAACGGCCTGCGCCTGCGCCTCCAGCTCCGGGCCGTGGCCGAGGGCCGCCCGCCGTCCAACGAGGCGGCGCTGGCGGCGCTGAGCGCCATGGAGCGCTCGCGGCTCAAGGACGCGCTCCGGGCGGTGAAGACGCTCCAGGACCGCGCGGCCTTCCACTTCAAGACGGATTTCTGATCCGGCGGGGACTGCGTCCCCGCCCCGCCGCCCTGAGCCTGCCGAAGGGCGTCGGGGCCCCACCCGCGGCGGGCTGCTACCATCGCGCCGTGCTCTTCTCCTCGCCGCCCTGGGAGTCCGCCGTCTACTGGTCGCTCGACCTCGAGACCGGCGGCCTCGACGCGCGGCGCGACGCCATCCTCGCGGTCGGGATGCTCCCGGTGCGCGACGGGCACCTGCGGCTCGGCGAGGCGTACCGCACCCTGGTCCGCCCGGAGCAGGGGAAGGCGGTGAGCCCGCGGTCGGTGCAGGCGCACCAGCTCGTGGCCGGCGACACGCGCGGCGCGCCGGCGCTCGGCGAGGTCCTGCCGGAGCTCGAGCGCCGCCTCCGCGGCGCGGTGCTGCTCGTCCACCACGCGCCCATCGAGCTCGGCTTCCTGAAGCGCGCGTTCCGCGCGGCCGGGCTGCGCTGGCCGGGGCCGCCGGTGGTGGACACGGTGAAGCTGCTGCTCCGCCTCGACCAGCGCGAGCGGCGGCGCTTCCCGGAGCTGCCCGCAGACCCGCCGGTGCTGAACCTCTCGGCGGCGCGGCGCCGGCTCGGGCTCCCCGACTACCAGGCGCACGACGCGCTCACCGACGCGGTGGCCACCGCCGAGCTGTTCCTGGTGCTGCGCGAGGCGCTCGGCGCCCGGAGGCTGCGCGAGCTCACCTGACCGCCCGGTCACGGCGCCGCCGGGCCCGCCCCGCGGGCGCGCGCCGCCGCCAGCGCGCCGGCCGCGGCGAGGCCCACGCCCACCAGCGCCAGCTCCAGCAGCGCCGCCCCGGCGAACAGGGGGGCCACCGAGCCGAGCCGGTCGTAGGCGGCGCCGGAGAGCGCGAACCCGAGCCCGTTGCCGGCCCCGAACACCACCGCGCTGAACAGCGCCTGGCCGGTGGCGCGCAGCCTCGCCGGCACCACCTCCGCCATGCCCTTCATGGCCGCCGCCCAGAACAGCCCGAAGGTGAGGCCGTGCAGGAGCTGGAGGAGCACGATCGCGGCGGCGCCCTCGGCGCGCCAGAGCAGGGCCCAGCGCACGGCCGAGCCCAGGAACGAGGCCGCGAGCAGCCCGCGCAGCGAGAGGCGCCGCTCGAGCCGCGGGAACAGGAGGAGCACCCCGATCTCGGCGGCCACGCCCGCGGCGGTGCCGAGCCCGGTCACGTCGGCGGGCAGGCCGCGGTCGCGCACGTAGACGCCGAACAGCAGGTGGTAGGGCGCGCAGGCGGCCCAGTGCACCGCGCACGCGCCGAGCAGGAGCGGCAGCGCCGGCCGGCGGAGCAGGGCGAGCATGTCGCGCGGCCCCGGGCGATCGGCCTGCGGCGGCCCGGCGTGCGCGGGCAGGCGCCGCGCCGCCAGCGCGTAGCCCGCCACCAGCGCGGTCATGAGCGAGGGGACGAGCAGGTCGGCGGGGCGGTTGCCGCGCAGCGTGAGCGCGCGGCCGGCGGCGAGCGCCAGCACCACGAAGCCGATCGACCCGAACAGCCGCACCGACGCGTAGGACCGCTCCGGCCGCGCGCGGGTGTGCTCCAGGGTCACCGAGTCGAGCAGCGGCACGTAGGCGCGGTCCCCGAGCGCCGCGGCGAGCAGCACCGCGCCCACCGCCGCCGGCGTGCGCGCGAACGGCAGCGCCAGGACGCAGAGCGCGCTCCAGGCGGTGGCGAGGCGCAGCCCGCGCGCCGGGGTGGCGTGGCGGTCGGCGAACGTGGCCCAGGACATGGCCACCACCGGCGCGAGCAGCGACGGGATCATCTGCACCGCGCCGATCTGCTCGCCGCTGAACCCCAGGCCGCGCAGGTACGCGGCCAGGTACGGCTGCGCCACCCCCACGTTCCCGTAGTACAGGAAGTACATGAGCCGGAGTCGCGCCGCGGAGGCCATCGGTTAGACTCGCGTCTACCATGGGCGACCTCGCCGGGATGGTCCTCTGTGCCGGGCTCGGGACGCGGCTCCGGCCGCTCACCGCGCGCGTGCCGAAGCCGGCGGTGCCGGTGTGCGGGGTGCCGCTCGTCCGCTACGCGCTGGCGCTGCTGGCCGGGGCCGGCGTGCGCCGCGCGGTGGTGAACGTGCACCACCTGCCCGACGTCATGGCCGCGGAGGCCGAGGCGGCCGCGCGCGCGCTGGGGCTCTCGCTCACCGTGTCGCGCGAGCCGGTCATCGCCGGGACCGGCGGCGCGCTCCGCGAGGCGCGGGCGGCGCTCCGGGGCGCGGACGAGCTCCTGCTCGTGAACGGGGACGTGCTGTTCGACGTGGACCTCGGCGCCGCGCTGGCCGCGCACCGCGGCTCCGGTGCGCTCGCCACCATGGTGCTGCTCCCCATGCCCGCCGGCGCGCGCTACGCGGCGGTGGAGGTGGACGCGGGCGGCGCGGTGCGGCGCATCGCCGGGCGGTTCGGGCCGGGCGGGGAGGGGCTCGTGCCCTGGCACTTCTCCGGCGTGCACGTGCTCTCGGCGGCGCTGCTCGACGCGGTGCCGGCCGAGCCGTTCGAGGCGGACGTGAACCGCCACGTGTACCCGCCGCTCATGGCCTCCGGCGCCATCCGCGGCCACGTCGCCGCCGGCTACTGGAACGACCTCGGCACGCCGGAGCGCTACCTCGAGGCGAACCGCGACCTGCTCGCCGGCCGGGTGCCGCTGGCGCGCTTCCCGGGGGCGGAGCCGTTCGCCGGCGCCTCCGAGCGCCTGCCGGGGATCCGCATCGCGACCGGCGCGCGGGTGGACCCGGGCGCCCGGCTCGCGGGGCCGGCGCTGGTGTGCGCCGGCGCGGAGGTGGCGGCCGGCGCCGAGGTCGGGCCCGGCGCGGTGGTGGGCCCGGGCTGCCGCGTCCCCGCGGGCGCGGCGGTGCGCCGGGCGGTGCTGTGGGAGGGGACCGCGCTCGCGCCCGGCGAGGTCGTCGAGGACGCGGTGGCCGCGGGCGACGACCGGGTGCGCGACGGCGGGGCCGGCTGAGGCAGGGGCGAGGGCGCAGCCCTCGCTGGAGCAGCTACCCCTGGGCCTGCACCAGGACGCACGTCACGTTGTCGGCGCCGCCGGCGGAGTTCGCCGCGTCCACCAGCGCCTGCGCGGCGCGGCGGAGGTCGCCCGGCACCGCGCGCAGCACCTCGGCGATGCGCGCGTCCGGCACCATGCCGGAGAGGCCGTCGGAGCAGAGCAGCACCACGTCCCCGTCCTCGAGCGGCTCGCGGAGCAGGTCCACCTCGACCGACTCCTTCATGCCGAGCGCGCGGACGATCACGTTCTTGTGCGGGAACGCCTCGATCTCGGCCGGCGTGAGCTGGCGCGTGCGCCGGAAGTCGTTGAGCAGCGAGTGGTCCTCGGTGAGCTGCCGCAGCGCGCCGCGGCGGAACAGGTACGCCCGGCTGTCGCCCACGTGCCCGACCAGCACCTCGCGCCCGTCGCGGGGGAACTGCGCCGCCACCAGCGTGGTGCCCATGCCGTGGAGCCGCTCGTCGGCCCGGGCCCGCTCGTGGATGCGCAGGTTCGCGAGCTTCACGCCGGTGAGGAGCCGGTTCTCGTCGGCGTCCCGGGCCGGGTCCGGCCGGAAGGGCCAGGTGGCCTCGTCGTCCCGGCCGGTGATCCGGAAGAACTCGGCCATCTCCTCGACCGCGATGCGCGCCGCCACCTCGCCGGAGGCGTGGCCGCCCATCCCGTCCGCGACGCAGTAGAGCTGCTCCTCCGGGAGGAGCAGGAACGCATCCTCGTTGTGGGCGCGCTTCCGCCCGACGTCGCTCGCTCCCGCGTGGCTCAGGCGCATGGTGGGACCGGGAAGGTTAGTCGCGACCCCCTCACCGGTCAAAAGGATCTGCCCGGGAAAACGCGGTCAGGGCACCACCAGCTCGACGCCCGGACCGGTCGAGATCCGGACCGCCCGCACCGGGCCGTACAGGTCGCCGTCCACCGTGTACCGCAGGCCGTCGCCCTCCACCCTGAGCTCGCGGGCCACCTCGTCCTGGGCGTGCCGCCGCTTCCACGGGCGCCCCGCGCGGATCCGGGGCAGCGCGAGCGCGATCTGCAGCGGGCTGGCCGTGACCCCGACCGCGTGGAACGAGCCGGGCTGCTCGCCGCACCGGTGGAACGCCCGGAAGCCGAAGCCGATGTCCGGCGTGGAGCCGGCCACGAGCGCGAGGTAGCGCGCGTCGGTCCACTCCTCCCCGTCGCTCCACACCCGCAGCGGGTCGCGGCGGGTGAGCGAGGCGGCGAAGGGCCCGCGCACCAGCGCCGAGCCGACCGCGCGCGCGAGCAGGAGCCCCGCGGTGAGCGGCGAGGGCCGGCCGGTCGCGTAGTAGGCCTCGAGGAACGCCACCACCGCGCCGGTGCCGAAGATGAACCCGTGGCGGGTGGGGACGCCCTCGGCCTCGACGCGGAGCAGGTCGCGCTCGACGGTGGCGAGGGGAATCCCCTGCTGCCTCCGCGCGAGCACCGCCCGCAGGATGGCCTCGGGGCCGCCGCGGACCCCGTTGCCGTGCGCCACCGTGTTCATGGCCCCGGCGCGCAGGAGCAGGACCTGCGGCAGCGGCGCGTCGCCGTACGCGTCGGCAAAGGCGGAGAGCACCACGTGCGCGGTGCCGTCGCCGCCGCCGATCCCGAGCACGTCCACGCCGCGCGCCCGGAACCGCTCCACCGCGCGGGCCAGCTCGTCGGGCGTGGCGGCGTCCACCACCTCGCCCGCGTCGCCCAGCCGCGCCCGCAGCCGGTCGCCCAGGCGCGGCTCGCGCCGGTTCCGCCGCGAGCGCGGGTTGTTCACGATGCCGATGCCGCCCATGCCGACCCGTCCCCGGTCCCCGGTGCCGCCCCGGTCGCCGACTCTGCGGCGGGTGCGCGGCCGGGTCAAACCGAAAACGCCCGCGCGGCCGCAGCGGGAGCGTACGGCGCCGACCCGCGGTAAGATGTCGCGAATGAGCGTCCTCGAGGCCCCGGGCGACCTGGCCCGCACGCCGCTCGCGGCGATCCTGCTCGAGGCGCTGAACGTGCGCGCCACCGGCCTGCTCGAGGTGTCGCACGACGGCGGCACCTCGCGGCTGTGGCTGCGCGACGGGCGGCCGGTCGGGGCGCAGGTGGTGACCGGGTTCCGGCCGCTCGGGCTGCTGCTGCTGCAGGCGGGGCTCATCGACATCGACGCGCTCTCGCGCAGCCTGGGCCTGATGGCGTCCACCCGCCGCCCGCAGGGCGAGCTCCTGGTGGAGATGGGCGCGGTCTCGCGCGCCGACGTGGACCGGATGCTGGCCGAGCAGCAGGCCGGCTACTTCGCGGTGATCGCCGCGCTGGACGCGGGCGCCTTCCGCTTCGACGCCGCCGCGCCGGTCCCGGAGTGGACGCGCGGCAGCCGGCTGTCCCCGCTGCGCACCATCGTGGACGCGCTGGAGCGGCCGCAGGCGGGCGCGCTGGTCGTGTCGGCGCTGCAGCCCCTCGCGCACCAGGCGGTGCGGCTCGCGTCCGGGTACGCCGAGGTGGCCGGCGCCTTCCGCTGGACCGCGGCGGAGCAGGCGCTGCTGCGCCGGCTCTCGCCGTCCGCCACGCTGGAGGCGTTCTTCGGCGGCACCGAGGTGGAGCCGGAGCGCGCGCGTGCCGTGCTCGCCGCGCTGCTGCTGCTCGGGCTGGCGGTGCCGGCCACCGGGCGGCAGCCGAGCGGCGAGACCGCGGCGGGCCTGGTGCTCGAGCTCGAGTCGGAGCCCGAGGCGACCGCGCCGCCGCCCCCCGAGGCGCCCGCGCGCGCCGCCCCCGCCGCGCCGCCCCCGCCCGCCGCCCCGGCGCGCCGCAGCGATCCGGCCGAGGCGCGGGAGCGGCGCCAGCGCCTGCTGCAGCAGGCGATGCGCAACATGGGCATCGGCCCGTTCGCCGGCCGGCCTCCCGCCGCGGCGCCGCGGCCCGCCGCGCCCGCGATCGCCCCGGGCCCGGCCGCGCCCGCCGCCGCCCCGCACGCCCCGGCGCCCGCCGAGCCGCCCGGCTCGCCCGAGGCCGCGCTCCGGGCCGCGCTGCTCGCCGCCGCGCCGCGGGCGCGCGAGCGCGACCTGTTCGCCCGCCTCGGCCTCCAGCCGACCGCCGGCCGCGAGGAGGTGAAGCGCGCGTTCCTCCAGCTCGCGCGCCAGTTCCACCCCGACCGCTTCGCCGCGCCGGCCCTCGCCGATCTCGCCGACGCGGTGCGCGACTTCTTCACCGCGGTGAACGAGGCGTACGAGACGCTCTCCGACGACCGCAAGCGGGCCGAGTACCTCGCGGTGCGCGGCGCGCACGGCGTCACGCCGGCGCAGGCCGAGTCGGCGCGGGTGGACTTCCAGAAGGGCGAGGCCTGCCTGCGCACGCGCGACCTGGCGCGGGCGCGCGGCTTCTACGAGTCGGCGGTGCGCGCAGACCCGCGCCCGGAGTACCTGGCCGCCCTCGCGCACACCTTCCTGGCCGACCCGCAGCACCGCGACCTCGACCGGGCCCGCGGGCTGGTCGAGCAGGCGCTGCGCGAGCCCGGGGGCGCGGCGAGCGACCGCGTGTGCCAGGTGGCGGGCCTGCTGGCGCGCGACGAGGGCGACGTGGGCCAGGCCGAGCGCATGTTCCGCGCGGCGGTCGCGGCGAACCCGCGCAACGCCGACGCGGTGCGCGAGCTGCGCAACCTGGAGGCGCGGCGCGCCGAGCGGCGCGGGCGCTGATCGCGCTCCGGAGGCGCGCTGTCCCGGAGATCGGCGCCTTGACTCCGCCGGGCCGTTGCTGCGAGATCCGGGCGTCATCGCGGCGCGTGTAGACGTACGGAAACGTACGGAAAGGCGGCAGCTTGGCGAAGCAGCACCTGCTCCTCGTCGACGGCGACCCCAAGTCGCTGCGGGTGATGGAGGTCTCGCTCAAGAAGGCGGGCTTCACCGTCACGACCGCGGTGAACGGGCGCGACGCGCTGGAGCGGTGCGCGGTCTCGCCGCCCGACCTGATCCTCTCCGACACCAAGATGCCGGAGATGGACGGCTTCGAGCTGTGCCGGCGGCTGAAGGAGGACGAGCGCCACCGCGGGACGCCGTTCATCTTCCTGACCGGCCAGAAGTCGGTCGAGTACAAGGTGAAGGGCCTCGAACTGGGCGTCGAGGACTACCTGACGAAGCCCATCTACATCAAGGAGATCGTCACCCGCGTGAAGATCCTCCTCCAGAAGAAGGAGAAGGAGCGGCTCGAGAAGAAGGACCTGAAGGCGAGCTTCGCCGGCAACCTCTCCGACATGGGCGTGGTGGACCTCGTCCAGACGCTGGAGATGGGCAAGAAGTCCGGCGCGCTGCACGTGAAGAGCCGCCGGGGGCTCGAGGCCGTCTGCTACTTCAAGGACGGCCGGATCCTCGACTGCGAGCTGGGCGGCAAGGTCGCGGGCGAGAACGCGTTCTACCGGCTGCTGAACTGGCAGGAGGGCGAGTTCGCCATCGAGTTCAAGCCCATCGAGCGCGAGGAGCGGATCCCGGTCTCGACGCAGGGGCTGCTCATGGAGGGCATGCGCCGCATCGACGAGTGGGGGCGCATCGTCGAGCAGCTGCCCTCGCTGGACCGCGTGTTCGAGATCGACCCCGCCGCGCTGGCCGAGCGGCTGGCGGAGATCCCCGACGACGTGAACGCGCTCCTGCGCCTGTTCGACGGGCGGCGCCCGCTCGAGCAGGTGATCGAGGAGGCGGACTACGACGACCTGGCCGCCGCCGGGGTGATCTCGAAGCTCTTCTTCGAGGGGATCGTGAAGGAGGTGGCGGTCCCGCCCGCGCCCGAGCCGGCCCCCGCGCCGCCGCCGCCCGCGGTCGAGGCCGCGCCGGAGCCGGTCGAGCAGGCGCCGCGCCTGGGCCGCCCCGCGCGCGCCGCGCCGGCGGAGGCCACGCCGGAGCCGCAGGGCGTGGACTGGTTCGCCGGGCCGGTCGGGCGCGCCGCCCCGGAGGTGGCCGCGCCGGACGTGCCGGCCCCCGCCGCCCCCGAGCGCAGCGCCGAGCCGGCACGCCCCGCGCCCGCGCGCCACGAGCCCGCCGCGGCGGCGCCGCCGCCGTTCGTCCCTCAGGGCGGCTTCTCGATGCCGCTCCCGCCGCCCGGGTCGCTGCCCCCGCCGCCCTCGCTCGCGGCGCCCGCCCGCCGGCCAGCGCCCGCGTCGCCGGCGCCGGCCGCTCCGACCGCCGCGCCCGCGCCGGACGTCGCGCCGCGCGCCCGGCCCGAGCCCAGGCTCGACGCGCCCGTCCTTCCCATCCCGCCCCCGGCGTCCGCGGCGCCGTCGCGCCGGCCGCCGCGCTCGCGCGCGCCGCTCGCCATCGGCCTCGGCGTGCTCGTCGTCGCCGCCGTCGCCGCCGCCGTCGCGCTGCGCGGGCGGGGAGCGAGCGCCGGCCCGGCGCCCGCCGCCCCGGCCCCCGAGGCCGCCGCGCCGGCCGCCGTCTCGGCCGTGCAGCCGGTCGCGGCCGCCGCGCCGGTCGAGGCGCCCGCGGCCCCGCCCGCCGAGCCCGTCGCCGCCCCGGCGAGCGCCCCCGCGGAGGCGGAGGCGCCCGCGGCGTCGCCTTCGCCCGCACCGCCGCAGGCCGGCGCGCCCGCCGCCGCTGCGCCCGCACCGGCCCCGGCCGCGCGCCCCGATCCCGCGGACGCGCGCCGCCTGCTCACCGCCGCCGCCCGCAAGTACGAGGAGGGCCGGTTCGCCGAGGCCGCCTCCGACTACCGGCGCGCGGTCGCGCTGCGGCCGACCGCGCCCGGCTACGTCGGCCTCGCCCGCGCGCTGCACGACGCGCAGCGCTCCGGCGAGGCGGTCCGCGCGCTCGATCGCGCCATCGAGCTCGATCCCGCCTACGCGCCCGCCTGGCTGCTGCGCGGCGAGATCCACCAGGGCGCGGGGCGCGCGTCCCAGGCCCGCGCCGCGTACGCGCGGTTCCTGGAGCTGTCGCCGACCGGCCCCGAGGCGCGCGCCGTCCGCGACATCCTCGGCCGGCAGCTCCGGTAGTCCCCCGGACGCGCGAGCCCGGCGCCGCGGGTTGCGCTCGCGCGCGGGACCGGACCGCGTTACCTTCCGCCCCCGTCATGCCGACCCGGGTCCTCGCCATCGAGACGTCCTGCGACGAGGTGGTCTGGACCGGGGGGACGCAGACGGCGCGCCCCCCCCGGCCCCCCGCGCGCTCCGGGGCAGGCTCATCCGCCTGCCCCTCCGCGCGCAACGGTCTCGTCGCGATGGGGATCGAATGACCCGAGTGCTCGCCATCGAGACCTCCTGCGACGAGACCGCATGCGCGGTCGTCGAGGACGGCCGGCGCGCGCTCTCCGACGTGGTGTCCACGCAGATCGACATCCACCGGCGCTGGGGCGGCGTCGTGCCCGAGCTGGCGAGCCGCAACCACGTCGTGCAGGTGATGCCGGTGGTGGACGAGGCGCTGGCGCGCTCCGGCGTCGGGCCGGAGGGCCTCGACGCGGTCGCGGTGACGAGCGGGCCGGGGCTGGTGGGCGCGCTGCTGGTGGGCGTGCAGGCCGCCAAGGCGCTGGCGCTCGCCTGGGGCAAGCCGCTGGTCGGCGTGAACCACCTCGAGGGCCACCTGGTGGCGGCGTTCCTGGCCGAAGTCCCGCCCGCGTTCCCGTACCTCGGGCTGGTGGTGTCGGGCGGGCACACCTCGCTCTACGCCGCGCACGGCTTCGGCGACTACCGCCTGCTCGGCCAGACCCGCGACGACGCCGCCGGCGAGGCGTTCGACAAGGGCGCGAAGCTGCTCGGCCTGCCGTACCCGGGCGGCGTCGCCATCGACCGGCTCGCGAAGGAGGGCGACCCGGCCGCGATCCGCTTCCCCAAGGCGATCGTGAAGGGCGCCGACCTCGACTTCAGCTTCTCCGGGCTGAAGACCGCGCTCCTGCACCACGTGAAGAAGCACGGCGTGCCGGAGGGGCCCGCGCTCGCCGACCTGTGCGCGAGCTACCAGGAGGCGATCGTGCGCGCGCTGGTGGAGAAGGCGTTCCGCGCCGCGCGCCGCCTCCAGTTCGACCGGCTGGTGCTCGCGGGCGGCGTGGCGGCGAACAGCCGGCTGCGCGCCGCCGCCGCCGCGCGCGCGGCGGAGTACGAGGGCATGTCCGTGTTCATCCCGCCGGTCAGGCTCTGCACCGACAACGCGGCCATGATCGCCGTCGCCGGGACGCACGCGCTGCTCCGGGGCGAGCGGGCCGGGCCGGACCTGAACGCCGATCCCGCCTGGCGCCTCTGAGAGCGCCGCCCATTCGCGTAGAGCCCTGCTGCGGCGCACGCTGGCTGCCTGCGCCGGGCAGACTCGTCCCTGCGCTGCTCGACGTGCCTACGGGCACGCCTGCGCTGCTCGGTCCTCGTGTGCCCGGCTCGGCGACGCCATCGTGTGCCTCGCGACGGGCCCCACGCGAACGGGAGGCGCTATGATCGCCCGCGCCACCCTGCCGGGCGGACGGGCGCCCGCCCGGTCCCTGCGGCCGCGGCCCGCCGTTCCTATCTGATCGCCGGAGGGATCGGAGCGGCCATGTCCTTGCGGTGGCTCAACGTGCTGTTCGGCGGCTGGATGCTCGCGACCGGCCTGGTCGCGGGCCCGCGCGCGCCGGAGTTCGGCGATCACATCTTCCTCGGCCTCGCCATCTTCCTGGTGGCGTTCCTGGCGATGGCGCTGCCGCGCCTCCAGGCCGTCAACGTCGCCCTGGGCGCCTGGGCCGTGCTGTCGCCCTTCGTGCTCGGCTACCTCGACGCCGGACTGGCGGTGAACGACATCGTGGTCGGGATCCTGGTCTGCTGGGTGGCGCTCACGCCGCCGCGCCCGCACCGGCCGCGCGGACGAGCCGCCCCCGCCGCCTGAGCCACGGCGCGCGGGACGGCGCGGCCGCGCCGGGGCATACTGCGCCCCGCGATGACCGACCGCTATCCGAGCCCGCGCGCGCTGCTCGACAAGTACGACCTCCGCGCGAAGAAGAGCTGGGGCCAGAACTTCCTCGGCGACGAGGCCGTCCTCGACGACATCGCGGGGCTCGCGGCGCCGCGCGCCGGCGACGCGGTGCTGGAGCTCGGCGCCGGCCTCGGCCACCTCACGGCGCGCCTGCTGGCGCGGGGCGCGCGCGTGGCCGCGGTGGAGCGCGACCGCGACATGGCCCGGGTGCTGCGCGGCGAGCTGGGCGACCGGATCACGCTGCTGGAGGCGGACGCGGCGCGGCTCGACTACGCCGCGCTGGCGGCCCGCTTCGGCGCGCCCCGGGCCGCGGGGGAGGGGGCGCGGCTCGCGGTGGTGGGGAACCTGCCGTACCACCTCACCAGCCCGATCCTGTTCTCGATCCTCGACCAGGTGGCGCACGTGTCGCGCGCGGTGTTCCTGCTGCAGCGCGAGGTGGCCGAGCGGCTCGCCGCCCCGCCCGCCAGCCGGGACTGGGGCGTGCTCTCGGTGCTCCTCCAGCGCGAGGCCGACGTGTCGGTGGAGCGGATCGTGCCGCCCGGCGCGTTCTGGCCGCCGCCGAAGGTGGAGAGCGCGGTGCTCTGCGCGCTGTTCCGGCCGCCCGCGGACGCGGTGGGGGACCCGGCGCGCTTCCGCCGGCTGGTGAAGGCCGGCTTCGGCCTGCGGCGCAAGACGCTGCGCAACGCGCTCGGCTCGGCGAAGCTCGCGGCCCCCGCGCGCCTCGAGGCGGCGTTCGCGGCCGCCGGGGTGGACCCGGGCCGCCGGGGCGAGACGCTCACGCTGGCCGAGTGGGCCGCGCTCGACCGCGCGCTCGACTGAGCCTGGAAGAAGTCACGGGCGCCCGTCCAGAATCTCCCCGCCCGCCCCGACCAACCCCATCCGTCGAACGGGCGCCCGTGAGCCGTCCCCGGTGGCCTAGAGGCCTCCGGTGCGGGCGGTGGCGAGCATCAGGCTCATGTTCCGAGCGCCGTTCTCGCCGAGGTACCGCCGGAACGCGACCGGGTCGAGCTTCATCGACCGGATGGTCGCCGCCACGATGGCGTCGTAGCTGGGGGCGTTCGGCTTCTTGAGCTCGAGCGCGATCTTGAGGATGGCGCGGTGGTAGGCGGGGTCGATCCCGTCCTCCTGCGCCGTCCCCGCCTTCGCCACGGCCTTCTGCCCGACCGCCACCCTGCTCCGCATCTCCGCCTCCGTGCCCCGGCTCCGCCCTGCGAACCAGCATGACGATACGTGGCTGCACATGCGGGGTCAAGGGCAGCCCTGATCTCAGGATCATGGATCCCGCGATCCAGATGTCAGATCGTCGCGGGTGGCCGCGTCCGCCGGCCCGCGGACGGCCCGCCGCGGGCGCGCCTTGCGGGCGACCTCCGCGCGTGGCAATCTCGCGCGTTCCTGCGAGCTTCCGGATGGAACGCCCCCGATACATCGCGGTCGAAGGACCCATCGGCGTCGGCAAGACGACCCTCGCCCAGGTGCTGGCCGAGCGGCTGGGCGCCCGCCTGGTGCTGGAGGAGGCGGAGGCGAACCCGTTCCTCCCGGCGTTCTACGCCGACCGGAAGAAGCACGCCTTCCAGGCGCAGGTGTTCTTCCTGCTCTCGCGCTTCCAGCAGCAGCAGGTGCTGTTCCAGCAGGACCTGTTCTCCAGCTCGACCGTGGCCGACTACCTGTTCGCGAAGGACCGCATCTTCGCGACCTTGACGCTGGAGCCGGCCGAGCTGGCGCTCTACCGCCAGATCCACGAGCTGCTGGGCCCGCGGGTGGTCCGGCCGGACCTGGTCATCTACCTGCAGGCCCGCACCGACGTGCTCCTGTCGCGCATCAAGAAGCGCGGCCGGGACTTCGAGCGGGGCCTCGATCCCGCCTACGTCGAGGCGCTCGCGAAGGCCTACAACGACTTCTTCTTCCACTACGAGGACACGCCGCTGCTGGTGGTCAACACCAGCGACATCGACGTGGAGTCCGAGCCCGAGGACCTCGAGGCGCTGCTCGCCGTGATCCGGAAGCATCGCAAGGGCACGCAGCACTACGTACCGCTGGGCACCAGGACGTATTAGAGTCGTCTCCTCGCCTCACCAATGGGCAGGACCCCGGCCACGGGGCCTACACCGGAGGTCGTCGAAGATGTCGTCCCATCCCCCCGCGCCACGCAAGCACGTCACCATCCACGAGCTGCGCCGGATGAAGGAGTCCGGCGAGCGCATCGCCATGGTCACCGCCTACGACGCGACCGCCGCGCGGCTGGTCGCCGCCGCCGGGGTGGACGCGGTGCTGGTGGGCGACTCGCTGGGCATGGCGGTGCAGGGCCACGAGTCCACGCTGCCGGTCACGCTCGACCAGATGGTCTACCACTCGGCCATGGTGCGGCGCGGGCTGGCCCGCGGCGACGGCCGGGCCCACCTCGTCACCGACATGAGCTTCGGCAGCTACCAGGCCAGCGCCGACGAGGCGGTGAAGGCCGCCATGCGGCTGGTGGCCGAGGGCGGCGCCGAGGGCGTGAAGCTCGAGGGCGGCGCCGAGTTCGGCGAGGTGATCCGCCGGATCGTGCGCGCCGGCGTGCCGGTGATGGGCCACATCGGCCTGACGCCGCAGTCCGTCCACAGGATGGGCGGCTACGTGGTGCAGGGGAAGGACTCGGAGAAGGCGCAGCAGATCCTGCGCGACGCCCGGGCGCTCGAGGCGGCCGGCTGCTACGCGCTGGTGCTGGAGTGCATCCCCTCCGAGCTGGCCCGCATCGTCACCTCGCAGCTGCGCATCCCGACCGTCGGCATCGGCGCGGGCCCGCACTGCGACGGGCAGGTGCTGGTGCTGAACGACCTGCTCGGCCTCGACGCCTCCTTCACGCCCAAGTTCGTGAAGCGCTTCGGCGAGGTCGGCGCCGCCGTGGAGGGCGCGGTGGGCGCGTACGTGGGCGAGGTGAAGGCGCGCGCGTTCCCCGACGACGCGCACAGCTTCCACTCCAGCTCGGTCCGCCTCGTCCCGGTGGAGCGCCACCCCGAGGAGGCGGAGGAAGAGCCGCCGGACGCCATCGGCGCCCCCATCTAGCGCCGGGGATCGAGCACACCCAGAGTGAAGACACCCGAGCTGATCACCGATCCGGCCTCGTGGCAGGCCCGCTGCACCGCCGCGCGCGAGGGCGGCACGCGCATCGCCCTGGTCACGACCATGGGCTACCTGCACGAGGGCCACCTCTCGCTCATGCGGGAGGC
Organism: Anaeromyxobacter sp. Red801; assembly: GCF_049201065.2. Classification (NCBI taxonomy): domain Bacteria; kingdom Pseudomonadati; phylum Myxococcota; class Myxococcia; order Myxococcales; family Anaeromyxobacteraceae; genus Anaeromyxobacter; species Anaeromyxobacter sp. Red801. The sequence goes on from NZ_CM181236.1 coordinate 465,788, forward strand.
GCGGCGCCGCGCCGACGCGGGCGGCCGCCGCGGCCTGGCCGTGGGCACCATCTTCGTGAACCCGACGCAGTTCGGCCCGACCGAGGACCTGGCCCGCTATCCGCGCGACCTGGAGGGCGACCTCGCGAAGTGCGCCGCCGCCGGCCTCGACGCGGTGCTCGCGCCGAGCGACCCGGCCCAGATGTTCGCGCCGGGGCACGAGACCTGGGTGACGGTGGAGCGCGCCTCGCAGGGGCTGGACGGCGCCTCGCGCCCGGGCCACTTCCGCGGCGTGGCCACGGTGGTGGCGAAGCTGTTCAACCTGACCCGCCCGCACGTGGCGCTGTTCGGGGAGAAGGACTGGCAGCAGCTCGCCGTGATCCGCGCCATGGTGCGCGACCTCGCCTTCGGCATCGAGATCGTGGGCATGCCCATCGTGCGCGAGCCGGACGGCCTGGCGCTCTCCTCGCGCAACGCCTACCTCTCGCCGGACGAGCGGCGGCGCGCGCTCGCGCTCTCCGGGGCGCTCGCCGAGGCCCGCGAGGCCGCCGCCCGCGGCGAGCGCGACGCGGCCGCGCTGCGGGCCGGGGCGCGGGCCCGCCTGGAGGCGGCCGGCGGCCGGGTGGACTACGTCGAGCTCGTCCACCCCGAGACGCTCGCGCCGGTGGCGCGCGCCGAGCCCGGCAGCGTGCTGCTGCTCGCCGCGTTCTTCGGCACCACCCGCCTCATCGACAACGGCAGGCTGCCGTGAAGGGCAAGGCCGGCAAGGCGGCGGACGCCGCGGAGAAGGTCGCGGCCTCCAACCGCCGCGCGCGCTTCGACTACGACATCGAGGACACCTGGGAGGCCGGGCTGGTGCTCACCGGCAGCGAGGTGAAGTCGCTGCGCGAGGGGAACGTCAACCTGTCCGACGCGTACGCGATGCCGCGCGGCGAGGAGCTGTGGCTCCTCAACTGCCGCATCGGCGAGTACAAGCAGGCGGCGCACTTCGGCCACGCGCCGCTGCGCGACCGGAAGCTCCTCATGAACCGCGCCGAGATCGACCGCGTCCGCGGCAAGGTCGAGCAGCGCGGGTACACGCTCGTGCCGCTGCGGATCTACTTCAAGCAGGGCTGGGCCAAGGTGGAGCTGGGTCTGGCGCGCGGCCGCTCGCACGAGGACCGGCGCGGGGCCATCGCCGAGCGCGAGTCGAAGCGCGAGATGGACCGGGCGCTCGCCCGGGGCCGGCGCCGCTAGCCACCCCGGCTCCGCTCCTTCCTCGGCGGGCCCCCGATCGCGCGGCCGCCGTTCTCGATGGGGCGGTGGCTCCCGCGACGCGGCGCGGCCCTGCTAGCCTCGTCGCGGTGTTCGACCGGCTCACGCTCGCCGAGGACCTGCTCGACTGCTGGGGCCGGGCGATCGCGCGCCGCGGCCTGGTGGTGTCGCCCGAGTCCATCGGGGAGGCGGCCCAGCGCGCGAGGCCGGCGCCGCGCCGCGCGCTCGCGGACACGCCGCTCGGCGGCGACGTCGCGGAGGTCCTGGACGACCCCACCTACCGGGCGCTGTTCGCGCGCGCGGGGGCGCGCGACGCGGTGGCGCGCGCCGTCGGCGCGGCCGGCCTGACCGCGGCGCTGGTCGAGGAGCTGCTGGCGCTCCGCGAGGAGCGGCCGGCGCTCCACCTCCACGCGTTCACCACCGCGGCGGTGGCGGTCCGCATGCTGCTCACCGCGGTGGGCGGCTCGCGGGCGCTGCCGGACCTCGCCGCGGCGGCGCTGCTGCACGACCTCGGCATGCGGCACGTGCCGGTGGCGGTGGTGGAGCGCGCCGACCGGCTGGAGATCCGCGAGGCGCACCGGATCGCCGCCCACCCGCTGCTCGGCGCCTACCAGCTCGCCTTCGAGCTGGGCCCGCACCCGGCGGTCGCCGCGGCCCGCTGCCACCACTGGCGCTGCGGGCAGGGCTACCCGGGCATGGGCGCCGCCCCCTCGCGCGCGGTGGAGGTCGTGTCGGTGGCGAGCGCGTTCGCGGCGCTGACGCGGCCGCGCGCCTACCGCTCGGCGGCCTACGACGCGCGCGGCGCGGCCGACGTGATCGTGGCGGAGGTGCTGGCCGGGCACGCCGACGCGAACACCGCCAAGCTGCTGGTGCACGCCCTGCGCGGCGGCCGCGGCGACCCGCGCGCCGTCCGCTTCGGCGGCGCGCGCGACGGGCACGCGCCCGAGGTGAACCGCCACGCGCCTGTTGCGGCCCCTGGGCGAAGCCCGCTGTAAGCGCTCACCCCGAGCGTAGGACCGCGGAGCGGTCCGGAGTCGAGGGGCTGGACGTAGTCCGCTGTAAGCGCTCACCCCGAGCGTAGGACCGCGGAGCGGTCCGGAGTCGAGGGGCTGGGCGAAGCCCGCTGTAAGCGCTCACCCCGAGCGTAGGACCGCGGAGCGGTCCGGAGTCGAGGGGCTGGACGCAGCCCGCTGTAGGCCGCTCACCCCGAGCGTAGGACCGCGCAGCGGTCCGGAGTCGAGGGGCAGGCCGCTACGTCAGCCCGCACGCCTGGCGCAGCGTGGGCCAGGCGTAGAGGCCGGTGTTGTGGCCGTCGGACCACTGGATCTGGATCGCGTACGCGCCCACCGGGTTGATCTCCAGCGGGTGGATGTCCGCCGGGATGGTGGAGGAGTCGAGGAGCTTCTTGCCGGTGCCCTCCTCCACGCAGGAGGCGCACGGGCAGAAGTCGCGCAGCGCCCACGAGGTGATGGTCGTCTCGCGCCCGCCCGGCCACACGATGCGGATGGCGTTGTCGGGCTGGACGTCGATCGACTCGGGCGGCTCGGCGGTCTGCTTCTGGAAGGTGATCCGGTCGAGGAGTCCCATGGCGGTTCCTTGGATGGCGCCCGGCGGGCGCGGTGTCAAGCGGTGCGCGCCAGCGCGGCGACGAGGTCGGCCCGGTCCTGGTGCGGCCCGAGGCAGGGGCGGGCGTCGGTCGCGTACAGCTCCGAGCGGTCCAGCTCCGGCGCGAGGCGCAGCAGCGCCGACGAGCGGGTGCCGTAGTCCGGGTCCATGTGGATGCAGGTGGCGAGCGCGGTGCCGGTCCCGGGCACGGCCGCGTGCCGGGTGAGCACCTCGCGCAGGCGGGGGACCGAGGGCTCGAGCGGCCAGTGCGCGCGCACCAGGTCGGCGCGCGGACCCCGCCCTTGCGCCGAGGTCTCGGTGACGACGTGCAGGCCGGGGCCGAGCGGCTCGAGCCGGAGGTCTCGCCGTCGTACCACCACAGGAACGCGGCGCGCGCGTCGGCCACCACGAGGTGGAACGGGTTCCACTGCGCCGCGTCGGCGCGCTCGACGGCCGCGCGCGCCGCCTCCGCGTCGGGCGCGGCGAGCGCGAGCGGCACGAGGTCGCCGCGCGAGCGGCGCTCCGGGTCGGGGTACCACTGCACCGGCGCGTGGTAGTTGGTCACGCCGGCGAAGACCCCCCGCGCCGAGAGGCCGATCCAGGTGCCGCCGGCGAGGAGGTCGCGCGGCGCCGCGTAGCGGATCCCGGTCGCGCCGTCGCGCAGGCCCCAGCCCTCCGACGGGCGCCCGTTCCGCTCGTCGCGGTTGGCGGCCACGATCACCGGCCAGCGGCGATCGGCCTGGAGGGCGACGGCGAGGGTGCACATGCCGGGAACGCTTAACACGGGGCCGGCGGCCCCGCTCGCCCGGCGCAAAGGGAAGGGGCCCGACCGTCGCCGGCCGGGCCCCCGGGGACGCCTCGCGCGGGCGCGCTACTTCACCTTGCGGGCGGCGCGGACGCGCTCGAGCAGCAGCTCGCGCTGGAGCGCCAGCGGGCCGGGCAGCGTCTTGCCGAGCTTCTCGAACCACTCGGCCTGCGACTCCAGCTCCTGCTCCCACTCGCCGAGGTCGATCTTGGTCGCGGCGGCGATGGCGTCCCTGGACACGTCGAGGCCGTGCAGGTCGAGGCCGGCGTCACCCGGCGTGTAGCCGAGCAGCGTCTCCTTGGCGGGCGCGCGGCCGGCGGCGCGGTCGAGCATCCACTTCAGCACGCGCATGTTGTCGCCGTAGCCCGGCCACAGGAACTTGCCCTCGGCGCTCTTCCGGAACCAGTTCACCAGGAAGATCTTGGGCGGGTTCGGGATGCGCGACTGCATGTCGAGCCAGTGCTGCAGGTAGCTCCCGCAGTCGTAGCCGATGAACGGCAGCATGGCCATCGGGTCGCGGCGGACCACGCCGACCTGGCCGGTGGCGGCGGCGGTGGTCTCCGACCCCATGGTCGAGCCCAGGTACACGCCGTGCGTCCAGTTGAACGCCTCGAGCACCAGCGGGACGGTGGTGGAGCGGCGGCCGCCGAAGATGATGGCGGAGATGGGCACGCCCTTCGGATCGTCCACCAGCGGCGAGATGGCCGGGTTGTTCTTCGCCGGCGCGGTGAAGCGGCTGTTCGGGTGGGCCGCCTTCTCGGTGGAGCCCTTCTTCCAGGGCTGGCCCTTCCAGTCGATCAGCTCGGCCGGCGCCTCGTGGTCCATCCCCTCCCACCAGATGTCGCCGTCCGGCGTGCGGGCGACGTTGGTGAAGATGGTGTCCTTGCGGACCGAGTCCATCGCGTTGGGGTTGGTCTTGCGGTTCGTGCCCGGGGCCACGCCGAAGTAGCCGTTCTCCGGGTTCACCGCCCAGAGCCGGCCGTCCTCGCCCACGCGCATCCAGGAGATGTCGTCGCCGACCGTCCGGATCTTCCAGCCCGGGAACGCGCGGGCGGGATCATCATGGCGAAGTTGGTCTTGCCGCAGGCCGACGGGAACGCGGCGGCGACGTACTGCTTCTCGCCGGTCGGGCTCTCCGCCTCGAGGATCAGCATGTGCTCGGCGAGCCAGCCCTCGTTCTTCGCGAGGTAGCTGGCGATGCGGAGCGCGAGGCACTTCTTGCCGAGCAGCGCGTTGCCGCCGTAGCCGGAGCCCACCGACCAGATGGTGTTGTCCTGCGGGAAGTGGCAGATGAAGCGGCGCTCGGGGTTGCAGTCGGCGACCGAGTGCAGGCCGCGGTTGAACTCGTCCGAGTCGCCGAGGCGGTCGAGCGCCACCTTCCCCATGCGCGCCATGATCCCCATGTTCAGGGCCACGTACACGGAGTCGGTGATCTCGATGCCGACCTTCGCGAACGGGGAGGTGCTCGGGCCCATCACGTAGGGCACCACGTACATGGTGCGGCCCTTCATCGACCCGTCGAAGATGGCGCCGAGCTTCCGGTACGCCTCCTTCGGCTCCATCCAGTTGTTGGTGGGGCCGGCCTCCTCCTTCGTCGGCGTGCAGATGAAGGTGAGGTGCTCGACGCGGGCGACGTCGCTCGGGTTCGAGTGGTGGTAGTGGCAGCCGGGCCACTTCTGCTGGTCGAGCGGGATGAGGACCTTGGCGGCGACGGCGTCGTCGGTGAGCCGCTTCTTCTCGGCCTCGGAGCCGTCGCACCAGTAGACGCGATCGGGCTTGCAGAGCTTCGCCATCTCGTCGACCCAGCCGAGCAGGTGCGGGTTCGAGGTGGGACGAGCGGCAGGAGAGGTGGACATCAGGAATTCCTTTTTACGGTTATTCGGAAAAAGGGCCTGGGGACGCGCGACTGCGGCGCGGAGAACGGGGACGCCAAGCTAGCGCACGAGAGGTCGGAGAGTCGAGCCCCGAATTCGCGGTCCGACCTGCAAGCTGGCGCCGGCGTGCACCGCGCGCAAACGTGCGCCGCCGCGCCCCGCGATCGGGCGACACGACCCCGCGGCGAGCCCGCGCCGCACGCGCGGAGGCGCTACGTTCCTCGCATGCCGCTCGCGACGCACGGCACCGAGATCACGACCGGAGGCGTCCGGTTCCGCACCTGGGCGCCGCGCGTGGAGCGCCTGGCGGTGCGGATCGACGGCGCGGACCACCCGCTCTCGCCCGCGCCGGGCGGATGGTGGACCGGCGAGGTCCGCGGCGCGGGCCACGGCACGCGCTACCAGCTCGTGCTGCCGGGCGGGCGAGCGCTCCCCGATCCCGCCTCGCGCGCGCAGCCCGAGGGCGTTCACGGTCCGTCCGAGGTGTTCGACCCGGCGCGGCACCGGTGGCGGCGCGCGTTCGCCGGGCTGCCGCTCGAGGCGCTGGTCTTCTACGAGCTCCACGTCGGCGCCTTCACCGAGGCCGGCACGCTGGACGCCGCGGCCGAGGCCCTGCCCGGCCTGGCGGAGCTGGGCGTCACCTGCGTCGAGCTCATGCCGGTGCAGCCGTTCGCCGGCGCGCGCAACTGGGGCTACGACGGCGTGCAGAGCTGGGCGGTGCACGCCGCGTACGGCGGGCCGGCGGCGCTGCAGCGCTTCGTGGACCGCGCGCACGCGCTCGGCCTCGCGGTGTGCCTCGACGTCGTCTACAACCACCTCGGCCCGGAGGGGAACTACCTCCCGCAGCTCGCGCCGTACCTCACCGACCGTCACCGCACGCCCTGGGGCGACGGCCTCGATCTCGACGGCCCGGCCGCCGGGCCGGTGCGCGCCTACTTCCTCGGCGCCGCGCTGCAGTGGGTGCGCGACTTCCGGGTGGACGCGCTCCGCCTCGACGCCACGCACGCCATCCGCGACGGCGGACCGCGTCACCTGGTGGCCGAGCTGTGCGACGAGGTCTCGGCGCTGGCGCGCCGCGAGGGGCGCCGGATCCACGTGATCGCGGAGAACGACGACAACGACCGGCGGGTCCTCGACCCGCCGCCCGCCGGCTGGGGCTGCTCCGCCGTCTGGGCGGACGACCTGCACCACGCCATCCACGCGCTCGTGACCGGCGAGCGGGAGCGCTACCTCGCCGACTTCGGCGCGCCGGAGCAGGTGGCCCGCGCGCTGTCGGAGGGCTTCGTCTTCCAGGGCGAGCCCTCCGCGTACCGGGGCCGGCCGCACGGCACGCGCGTGGCGGGGCTCGCGCCGTCGCGCTTCGTCGCGTGCGCGCAGAACCACGACCAGATCGGGAACCGCCCGCACGGCGAGCGGCTGGCCGCCCTGCTGCCCTGGCCGGCGCTCGAGCCCATCGCGGCGCTCGTGCTGCTCGGCTCGGCGCTCCCGCTCCTGTTCATGGGCGAGGAGTACGGCGAGACGCGGCCGTTCCAGTACTTCACCAGCCACGGCGACGCGGGCCTGGCGCGCGCGGTGTCGGAGGGGCGCCGCGCCGAGCACATCGCGCGCGGACACGGAGAGCCGCCGGACCCGCAGGACGAGCGCACGTTCCTGGGATCGAGGCTCTCGCACCGGCGCGACGGCCGGCACGCCGCGCTCCGCGAGCACCACCGGCGGCTGCTCGAGGTGCGCCGCCGCCACCGCGACGTCATCGCGGCCCGCTGGCCGGAGGTGGCGCGCGAGGGCGCGGCCTTCACGCTCCGGCGGCCCGGCCTCACCGTGCGCGCGAACCTCTCGGATCGCGACGAGGCCGGGCTCGGCCCGTGGGGCTGGAGCGTCGACGAGGGGTGACGCCCGACGCGCCTGGCGAGGGCGCCCCGAGCGCGCGCGCAGGCGGCCCGGGGCGCGCTCTGGCGGCGCGCGGGTCGAGCCGCGCGTCGGTGCGGGGCCCGCCCCCCCAGCGGTCGCGAGGGGCCGGCCCGCACCGGACGCGCGCGCCTCAGGCGAGCGCGCGCCGATCCTGACGGAAGTGGCGGATGACCAGCGCGAGCGCGACCACGATGGTCGCGAACGGGACGGTCACGGTGAGGGCCAGCAGCGCCACCCAGCCGACCGCGCTCATGACCGCGACCACCGCCGCGGTGACGAGCGCGCCGAGGAGCACGCGCCGGGCCTCCCCCATCACGCGGGTCATCACCCGTGCGGGGGACTGGGACTGAGACGAGTACGACAGTGCACCGTACTGTGTGGCCATCGCGTCGCTCCTTCGCCGCGTTGCCGGCGCGGTCGCGGGTCGCTCAGGGGTCCGGGCGACCACAGGCCATCAGATACGGGGTCTCGGCGGCTCCTGCGATGGGCCAAAAGGACGCTGACCTAATGGTTTCAATGGGTTACGATCCGGGTCGCTTGACGCAGATCAGGGCGCGCCGGAACGAGACCCGGAGTTACCGGAGGCGCTCCGGGAAAGTGGACCGCGTGACTCAATATTGACCGCAGGAGCAAGTCACACGCGATCGAGTGAGCCGGCGGCAGCGCGTCCCTGATGGGCTGACCCGCCGGCGCCCGCACGGACCGTGCGTCCGCGGCGGGCGCGGCCGCGGCCGATCACCGTGCGTGAACGCACGCGCGGTGATCGGCGACCGCGGCGGACGACGCGCTACTTCTTCTCGAGCTTCTGCCGGAGCAGGTCGCCGAGCGTGCCGAAGCCCTTGCCCTGCGCGCGCGGCGCCTTCGCCATGTACTCGCGCGCCTCGGCGCGCTCCGCGGCGTGCTCGGCCTCGGTCTTCGAGAGCCGGATGCGGCCCTGCTCGTCGATCGCCGAGACGAGCGCCTGCAGCGTGTCGCCGACCTTGAAGCTCCGGCGCAGGTCGGCGCCGCGCGGCGTGCCGGTCTCGCTGGCCGGCACCAGCCCGCGGCCGCCGGCGAAGCGCACGAACACGCCGAAGCTCTCCACCTTGTCCACGGTGGCCTGCACCACGTCGCCGACGCGCGGCGGCGGCGGCGGGGCGGGGCGGGCGGGCCGCTCGGCGCCCTCCGCGCCCGGCGCCGGCGCGGCCGGCTCGGGGCGCGGCGCGAGCGCCTTCACCGACAGCCCGATGCGCTCGCCCTTCTTCGGATCCTCGTCGATCCGGAGCACCTGCACCTGCACGGCGTCGCCGGCCGCGAGCAGGTCCTGCGGCTTCGACACCCGGTCCCACGCCAGCTCGGAGACGTGCACCAGGCCCTCGACGCCGCCGATGTCCACGAACGCGCCGTAGTCCTGCACGCTCGTCACGACGCCGTCGAACACCGCGCCCGGCGCGAGCCGCGCGCGCGTCTCGGCCGCCTTCCGGGCGCGCTCCTCCTCGAGCAGCGCGCGGCGCGACAGCACCGCGTCGCGCGCGTCGGCGCGGGTGACCCTGAACAGGAGCTTCTGCCCCACGAACGCGGACGCGTCGCCCACGAAGCGCACGTCGATCTGCGAGATCGGGCAGAACGCGCGGACGCCGTGGACCTCGACCTCCAGCCCGCCCTTGTTCACCGCCTTGACCACGCCCTCCACCGGCAGGCCGGTGTGGGCCGCCTCGATCACCGCCTCGCGCGCGTGATCGCGGGTGGCGCGGCCGTGGCCCTTCGAGACCACCGCGCCGCGGTCGGTGGCCTTCACCACCACCGCGTCGATGATGTCGCCGACGCGGGCCGCCACGTTGCCGGCCTCGTCCTTCAGCTCGACCGTCTCGATCATCGCCTCGGCGACGCCGGAGCCGAGCTCGAGGAACGCGACGTCCTCGCCGATCTGGATGATCTTGCCGGCGACCTTCTCGCCGACCTGGAAGCGGCGCCGCGGCCCGGCCTCCGAGCCCGCGAGCATGTCCGCGAAGGAGCCCTCGTCCGGCGCCTCCATCTCCGGCGCCGGCGGCGGCTCGCCGGCCGGGAGGCGCGACGGCTCGGCCGCGGCGGCCGGGGCCGCCTCGCCGCGCTCGCGCCGCTCCGCGCGCGGGCGCCGCTCGCCGCGCGGACCGCCGCCGCCCGGCCTCGGGCCGCGGGGGCCGCCGCGCTGCTGCGGGCCGGCGCCGCCGGGGGCGCCGGGGGCGCGCGGGCCGCGGTCCTCCGCGACGCGCTGCCAGAGCGGGCGGCGGTCCTGCGCCGCCGGCGCGGGCTGCGAGGTCGCGGGCGCGAGCCGCTCCTCCTCGGGCGCCTCGATCTTCGCGCCGGGGGGCGGGGGCTTCACGTGGCCCTTGCGGATCACCACCGGGCCCGGGGACTCGGGCTTCTTCTGGTCCGACATGGCGGCGTCTCATAGCACAGGCGCCGGGTCTCGCGTAAAAGGGGCGCATGGAGCGCCGCGCCGTGATCTTCCTGTCGCACGCCGACGCCGGCGCGCTCCGCCTGGCCGGCTCCGCCGCCCTGGCCGCCGCCGCGCTGGGCGACCGGGTGGACGTCTACCTGTTCGGTCCGGCGGTCCCGGCGGTGGTGGCCGCGCACGACGCCGACCCGGAGGAGCCGGGCGCGGCGCTGCAGCAGGCGCGGACCGTGGGCGAGTGCCGCCTCATCGCGTGCAGCGCCAGCGTGGTCGAGCAGAAGGTCTCGCTCGCCGACGCGGAGCGGACGCTCGACGCGGTGGTGGGCTGGCCGACGATCCTGGAGTGGAGCGCCGGGGTGGTGGATCGTTTCTTCTTTTGAACGGGGCTGCGCCCCGCCCCGCCGAGCACAGCTCGTCGGGGCCCCACCCTGCTGCGCGGGGCCCGTGACCTCGCGCGCCCGCCTGCGCGGGCTCGCGCGAGGTCGATGTTGTGACGGGGCTGCGCCCCGCCCCGCCGAGCACAGCTCGTCGGGGCCCCACCCTGCTGCGCGGGGCCCGTGACCTCGCGCGCCCGCCTGCGCGGGCTCGCGCGAGGTCCCCGCGGGCTCGCTGCGCTCGCAGGGCACCCCGGTCGAACTGCCGATCGCTCGCTCCGACGGGGGATGCGCGCGGCAGGCCCGCGAGGGAGCGCGCGGGGCGTCCCTTGGGCGGAAGATCGCGGGCCGGTCGCCCGTTTATCATCCGCCCTCCCGCACACCCGGAGCCCCTCACATGGTCAGCCTCTCCATCGATCCGCCTCCCCACAGGCCGGGGCACACGCCCCGGCCCGGAGCGCGCCGAGCCGGCCTCGGCCTCGCGCTCGGGGTCGCGCTCGTCGCCGGCATCGTGCTCGGCCGCCTGACGGCGCCCGGCGGCCGGTTCGCGATCGGCGGATCGTCTCCGGGCGACGCCGCGCCCGCCGCGCAGGCGCCCGCGCCGTCCGCGCCCGCCGGCGCCGCGCAGCAGGCCGCCGCCGCGCCGGCCGCGGCGGCTCCGGACGCCGGCGCCACCGCCGCCGCCCCTGCGCCCGCGCCTGCCGCGGCGCCGGCCCCCGCGCCCGCCGCGCCCGCCGGGCCGCGCCGGGTGGTGGCGACGCTCTCCGGCGCGCTCGAGGAGTCGATCCAGCGCGCGCTCCCGCCCGAGGACCGGGACCTGGGCGAGCAGCTCACGCAGGTGGTGAACCGGCTCCTCGTCTGGGACCTCCGCGTCGCGCGCGACGGTCGCAAGGGCGACCGGATCGAGATCCTGTACTCGCCGCCGGCGCCGGCCGCCCAGGGGCTGCCCGCGTCCGGCGAGCCGGTGGTCGAGGCGGTGCGGTTCGCCTCGCAGAAGCTCGGGCGCGTGTTCGCCGCCTACCGCTTCCAGCCCGAGGGCGCGCGCTGGGCGCGCTACTACCGCCCGGACGGCACCGAGCTCGAGGAGCTACTCGTGGACGCGCCCATCCACGAGTACGACCAGGTCACCTCGCTGCTGCGCGACGGCCGCCGCCACAAGGGCGTGGACTTCCGCACGCCCACCGGCACGCCGGTGTTCGCCACGTTCGACGGCGTGATCGAGCGGCGGAACTGGAACTTCGCCGGGAACGGCAACTGCCTCGACATCCGCGACCCCGCCTCCGGGCGGCACGCCATCTTCCTGCACCTCGAGGTGCTGCCCAAGGACATGGTCCCGGGCCGGCGGGTGAAGAAGGGCGAGCAGATCGCGCTGTCCGGGAACACCGGTCACTCGACCGCGCCGCACCTGCACTACCAGCTCGAGGCGCCGGACGGCCGCGTGCTGGATCCGTTCGAGATCCACAAGATCCGCCACGCCGCGCTGGACCCGGCCCGCAAGCCGGCGTTCGACGCGCGCCGCACCGCGCTCGACGCCGCCCTCGGCGGCGCCGTCGCCGCGACGCAGGCGCCGGCGGCCGTCCCCGCCACGCCCGCGGCGCTCCCCGCGGCGCGCTGATCCCGGCGCGCGCGCCGGCGCCCCCGCGAGGCGGGGCGCGCCGGCGGCCGCGCGGGCGGAGACCTCGAGGGCCCCGGGCCCAGGAAACGAGAAGGCCGCCCTCGCGGGCGGCCTTCGTGCGTTCAGGCTGCTGCGGAGCGCGGGCCTAGATCTTCCGGCCGCCCTCGTGCGCCCACTTCTCCAGCATCTCGGTGGTGACCGACTTCGGCCGCTCGATGGCGTAGCCGAGGCCGCGGTCCCACACGAGGTTGGCGAGCACGCCCAGCGCGCGGCCGACGCCGAAGAGGACGGTGTAGAAGTCCCACTCGCGGACGCCGTAGTACCACTGGATCACGCCCGAGTGCGCGTCCACGTTCGGCCACGGGTTCTTGGTCTTGCCGTGCTCGGTGAGGACGCCCGGCGCCACCTCGTAGATCATGTTCACGAGCTGGAAGAGCGGGTCGTTCGGCAGGTGCTTCTTCGCGAACTCGTTCTGCGCCGTGTAGCGCGGGTCGGTCTTGCGGAGCACCGCGTGGCCGTAGCCCGGGATCACCTGGCCCGAGTTCAGCGTGTCCCAGAGGAACTGCTTCAGCTGCTCCTTCGAGGGCACCTGGTTGTTCAGCTTCTTCATCGTCTGCTGGATCCAGCCGAGCACCTCCTGGTTCGCGAGGCCGTGCAGCGGGCCGGCGAGGCCGTTGATGCCGGCCGAGTAGGAGTAGTACGCGTCGGACAGCGCCGACGCGACCAGGTGCGCGGTGTGGGCCGAGACGTTCCCCGACTCGTGATCCGAGTGGAGGATGAAGTACATGCGGGCCACGTCGTCGTACGGCTTCACCTGCCCGATCATCTTGGCGAAGTTGCCGCCGAGGTCGAGGTTCGGATCCACGGGATGTGCGTGTCACCCTTGTACTTCATCCGGTAGATGTACGCGGCGAGCACCGGGAGGCGCGCGACCAGCGTCATCGCGTCCTCGTACATCGGGTCCCACATGTCCGTCTTCTTGAGGTTGCCCTCGCCGTAGCGCTTCGCGAACACCGACTCGCGCTGCATCGAGACGATGCCGGCCGAGAACATTGCCATCGGGTGCGAGTCGCGCGGCATGGCGCGGAGCACGTCGATGACGTACTGCGGGAGCGGCTCGCGCTTCTTGAACTCCGCGAAGACCTCCTGCGCCTGCTCCTTGGTCGGGATCTCGCCCGTGAGCAGGAAGTAGAAGAAGCTCTCGACGGTCGGCATCTCGCAGCCCGCGACCACGTGCGCCTTCAGCGCCTCGAAGGTCTCCGGGATCGTCTTGCCGCGGAAGCGGATGCCCTCCTGCGGGTCGAGGTACGAGATGTCGGTGACGAGGCAGCGGACGTCGCGGGCGCCGCCGATCGCCTGGCCGATGTTGACCTTGTCGATCACCACCTCGCCGAACTCCTTGTTCAGCTTCTGGGTCCGCGGGCGGAACGCCTCGATCTTCTGCTTCAGCACCTGCTTCAGCGTGGACTCAGCCATGGTCACTCCGGCCAACTGTCTGAAGGTTTGAGTTGCTTGGAAGTTCGTAACGCGAGGGCCCGAATCCTACTCGCGGGCCCGGGGATGGCGCAAACGGGAAAGGGCCCGTAAGTCGTGGAGCACAAAGGTCTATTTACGTTTTGAAAGGCGCCGGGCGAGCGCCCGGACCGGTCCACTTCAGCCCGCGCGATTGGTCAATGGCGCCGATGTGCGTGGGCAGCGCCCGGCAAATCCTCGGCTTTCGCTCGCAGGCGAACGCGCCGTCCGCCCCGGCTCCGGAGGGCGTGCCGGCGGGCGGGCGCTCGCCGGAGCGCGCAGCGCCGCGACCAAATGCCGCTCGGCGCCGCGCGCGACCGCGGCGTCCCTAGCCGCGGCCCGCCGCCAGGGCGGCGGCGACCTCGGCGGCCACCGCGCCCGAGGCGCGCTTGCGCTCCGGCTCGCCCGGCGCGGCCACCCCGTTCGCGGCCCGGGGGGCCTCCACCGCGGGGGACTCCACGGTTTCTGCAGCCCCCTTGCGCGGCTTCTCGGCGGTCCCGGACCGGCACGTCCGGCACCACGGCTGGTTGCGGATGGCGCCGTCCGCCATGCGCCGCAGGCCGAACTGCGAGAGCGGCCGCATCTTGTGGCACTTCAGGCACATGAGGGTGATGAACACCTCGTTCCCGTCGGCGTCGTAGACCGAGGAGCGGCGCCGCCTCGGCTTCGCGGCGTCGCCGGGCTCCTTCTGCCGGCCGGGAGCCCGCGGCTTGTCGAGCTCGCCCTTCACGATCGCGGGTGCCACCATGACCTTCACGGCCATTCTCGGAACCTCCACCTAGCGGACCCCGTCCCCGGTCGCGCCAGGCCGATCACGGCCACGGGCGCGGGGAAGGGACGGCGAGCGGACCCTAGCCGGCCCCTCTGACACGGGCGGACCGGGGCGGTCCCCGAGGGCCTCGGCGGCCGCCGGGCCGCCGGCGCCTGGCGGGGTGGAATGGTCTGCCCGATGCACCTCGCCCGCGGCGGACCGCGGTGGCGGGCCATTCCGGCCGGCCACCGCCGCCGATCCGGGCAGCCCGCCGCCGCCGCTGCCCGGACCGCCGGCACCCGGCGCCCTGGAGGCTCTCACCGTGATCGCGCACCTGCTCGTCGCCCTCGCCGTCCTGCTCACCGCCGCGAAGCTCGGCGGCGTCCTCGCGGCCCGCCTCGGCCAGCCGCCGGTCCTCGGCGAGCTCCTCGCGGGCGTCGCCCTGGGGGCGCTCCCGTCCGCCGGCGTCCACGGCCTGGAGGGGCTGGCGCACGACCCGGTCCTGGAGGCGCTCGCGGAGCTGGGCGTCGTCCTGCTGCTGTTCGAGGTCGGGCTCTCCACGCGGCTCGCGAGCCTGGTGAAGGTCGGCGCCTCCGCGTTCCTGGTGGCGTGCATCGGCGTGGTGGTGCCGATGGCGCTCGGCTACGGCGTGGGCGCGTGGCTCCTGCCGGAGGCGGGCCCGCTCGCGCACCTGTTCCTCGGGGCGGCGCTCTCCGCCACCAGCGTCGGCATCACCGCCCGCGTGCTGCGCGACATGGGCCGCATCGGCTCGCCGGCCGGGCAGATCATCCTCGGCGCCGCGGTGATCGACGACGTGCTCGGGCTCCTGGTGCTCGCCGTGATGGTGGGCCTGGCGGGCGGCGGGGGCGGCTCCGGGACGCTCGCCGCGCTGGCGGGGGTCGGCGCGAAGGCGGTGGGCTTCCTCGGCGCCGCGCTGGTGGCCGGGCGCTGGGCGGCGCCGCGCCTGTTCGCGGTGGCGGCGCGGCTCCGCGGACAGGGCGTGCTGTTCACGCTGGCGCTGGTGGTGTGCTTCGGGCTGTCCTGGGCGGCGTCGGCGGTGGAGCTCGCGCCGATCGTGGGCGCGTTCGCGGCGGGGCTGGTGCTGGAGGGCGTGCCGTTCGCCGAGCTGAGCGGCGGCGAGGAGCGGCTCGAGGAGCGCCTCACCCCGCTGGCCGCGGTGCTCGTGCCGCTGTTCTTCGTGCGCATGGGGCTGGCGGTCGATCTCGGCGCGCTGGGCACCGGCTCGCTCGCGCTCGCGGGCGCGCTGTCGGCGGCGGCGATCGCCGGCAAGCAGGCGTGCGCGCTCGCGGTGGTGACGCCGGGGGTGGACCGGCTCGCGGTGGGGCTGGGGATGATCCCGCGCGGCGAGGTGGGGCTCATCTTCGCGAACATCGGCATGTCGCTCGCCGCCGGCGGGCGGCCGCTGCTCGGGCCGGGCGCGTTCGCGGCCATCGTGGCCATGGTGCTCGTCACGACGCTCGTCACGCCGCCGCTGCTCCGCTGGCGGATGGGGACGGCGCCCGCGGCGGCCGCGCGGCCCGGACCCACGGTCCGCGCCGCGTGACGTTGGGTCCGTGCCCCGGCGTCCGGCCTCGCCCGTTGGCGGGCGACCGAACGTGCAGCTCGCACGAACAGGCGAGCCCGCATTGGACCGGCGCGCGAGAGTTTGGCAGCATCGTGGGGCCTGGGGGGCAGCGTGGAGCTGGGGTCGCAGCGCGAGGGGAGCGCGCAGCACTCGTCGGAGTACCGGACGGTCGCCGTCTACTGGACGCGCGCCGAGGCGGAGCTCGCCCGCGGCATGCTCGAGGCGGACGGCATCCCCGCCGCGTTCCGCGACGGCGCCGACGCGGCGCTGCTGCCGGGCACCCGCGCGCTGCGCCTCATGGTGCCCGCCATGGACCTCGACCGCTCGCGCGAGCTGCTGGCGACGCCGGAGCCGCCGCTGCACGCGGCCGAGCCGCCCGCGCCGGCGGTGCCGGCGCGCGACGGCTGGGGCGTGACCTGGCTGGTGGTGTGGATCGCGGCGTTCGGGCTCGCCGGCGTGTTCGCGCTCGCGCGCGTCCTGCGCTGAGCCGGCGGGCGGCCGCGCTCAGCGGTGGAGCGCCGCGTACGCGACCACCTGCACCGTGCCCACCAGCGCGACCACGGTCGCGGCGGAGATGGCCGGCTTGGCGGTGGCGCGGAACCAGGCGACGAGCCCGGGGAGCGCGAGCGCGAGCCCGAGCACCAGCCCGAGCGGCAGCTGCACGACGCGGAGCTGCAGCGCGCCCAGGGCCATCAGCACCTCGAGGCCGCTCGCCACGAGCGCGATGGTGGCGAGCACGCGGCCGCCGGTCGCGAAGAGCAGGGCGGAACCGGCGAGGGCGACGAACGCGAGCAGGGTGTGGAGCGGCATGGCCGGCGTTCTTACGCCCGCCGCGCGGCGCGGGCAAGGAAGCGGCCGGCCCCGGACGGCACGCCCACACCCGCGCACCGCCGGTGCGGCGGCGCGCGGGCGGCGCGGTCGGACGCCGTCAGGCGCGCTGCACGAGCTGCCGGAGCACGTACTGCATGATGCCGCCGTGCCGGTAGTACTCGACCTCGATGGGCGTGTCGATCCGCACCGTGACCGGGACCTCCTCGCGCGCACCGCCGGCGCGGTGGATGACGAGGCGGGCCGCCTGCCGCGGCGCGAGCCCCTCGGAGATGCCGAGCAGGTCGAAGGTCTCGCTGCCTTCGAGCTTCAGCGTCGCCGCCGACACGCCCTCCGGCAGCTGCACCGGGAGCACGCCCATGCCCACCAGGTTGGAGCGGTGGATGCGCTCGAAGCTCCGCGCCGCCACGAAGCGGATGCCGAGGAGCATCGGCCCCTTCGCCGCCCAGTCGCGCGAGCTGCCGGTGCCGTACTCCTGGCCGGCCACCACGCACAGCGAAACGCCCTCGCGCGCGTACTGCACGGCGGCGTCGTGGATGGGCTGCTGCGCCCCGTCGGGCTGGTGGCGCGTCACCCCGCCCTCCACGCCGGGCACCATCAGGTTCTTCACCCGCACGTTCGCGAACGTGCCGCGCACCATGACGTGGTCGTTGCCGCGGCGCGCGCCGTAGCTGTTGAAGTCGGCCACCGACACGCCCAGCGACTGGAGGTACTTGCCCGCCGGCGAGGACGGCTTGATCGAGCCGGCCGGGCTGATGTGGTCGGTGGTGACCGAGTCGCCGAAGATCGCGAGCGGCCGCGCGCCGGCGATCTCGCGGATGGTGCCCGCCGACAGGCCGAAGCCCTCGAAGTAGGGCGGCTGCTGGATGTAGGTGGACTCCGGGTTCCACTCGTACAGCTTGCCGCCGCGCACCGGCAGCGCGTTCCAGCGGTCGTTCTGCGAGAACCCGGCGTAGTTCTGCCGGTACTGCTCC
Source organism: Anaeromyxobacter sp. Red801 (assembly GCF_049201065.2). Taxonomy (NCBI): domain Bacteria; kingdom Pseudomonadati; phylum Myxococcota; class Myxococcia; order Myxococcales; family Anaeromyxobacteraceae; genus Anaeromyxobacter; species Anaeromyxobacter sp. Red801. The sequence goes on from NZ_CM181236.1 coordinate 483,265, forward strand.
GGATCCGCCGCCGCGCCGCGGAGCGCCTCCACCTCCTCGAGGGTGGGCCACACGTCGCGCAGGTACACCGGCTTCCCGTCCTTGCCGGTGCCGAGCGGCTCCTGCTCGAGGTCGATGTCCACCGTGCCGGCGATGGCGAACGCCACCACCAGCGGCGGGCTCATCAGGAAGTTGGCCTTGATGGACTGGTGCACCCGGGCCTCGAAGTTCCGGTTGCCCGACAGCACCGCCGCGCCCACCAGGTCGCGCTCGGTGAGCAGCTTCTCGATGCGCCCGTCGAGCGGCCCGGAGTTGCCGATGCAGGTGGTGCAGCCGTAGCCGACGACGTTGAAGCCGAGCGCGTCGAGGTCCTTCTGCAGCCCGGTGCGCTCGAGGTACCGCGAGACCACGCGCGACCCGGGGCCGAACGAGGTCTTCACGGTGGGCTTCACCGCGAGCCCCTTCGCCACCGCCTTGCGGGCGAGCAGGCCGGCCGCGAGCATGACGCTCGGGTTGGAGGTGTTGGTGCAGGAGGTGATGGCGGCGATGAGCACGTCGCCGTGCCCGACCTCCACGTCGCCGTCGGCGAGGCGCGGCACCAGCCCCACCGGATCCGGCGTGGGGCGGTTGTTCATCATCTCCGTCTCGCTGAGCGTGCTGGTGTTCTTCCGCCGGCCGTCCGGCGCGCTGTCCGGGTCCTGCAGGCCGCCGCCGGGGCGCGTCTGGCCGCTCGGCGCCGACGGCAGGCGGTGGCGCTGGCCCAGCTCGGCGGCCGGCTTGCCGTAGCCGGTGGCGTCCGCGCGCGAGAACAGCTCGCGGAAGGTCTGCTTCAGCGCGGGCAGCTCGATGCGGTCCTGCGGGCGCTTCGGCCCGGCCACCGCCGGGCGCACGCTGCCCAGGTCGAGCTCGATCACCTCCGAGTAGTCCACCTCGCCGGGGCGCGGGATGCGCAGCATGCCCTGCGCCGCGTAGTAGGCGCGGAACGTGTCCACGACCTCCTTCGGCCGGCCGGTCTGCTCGAGGTAGCGGAGCGACTGCTCGTCGGGCGGGAAGAAGCCCATGGTGGCGCCGTACTCCGGCGCCATGTTCGACAGCGTGGCGCGCTCCGGCACCGGCAGCGTCTCGGCGCCGGCGCCGAAGAACTCGACGAACTTGCCGACCACCCGGGCCTTGCGGAGCACCTCGGTGACGCGCAGCACGAGGTCGGTGGCGGTGACGCCCTCGCGGAGCGCGCCCGTCAGGTGCACGCCCACGACGTCGGGGGTGAGGAAGTACGTCGGCTGCCCGAGCATGGCCGCCTCGGCCTCGATGCCGCCCACGCCCCAGGCCACGATGCCGAGGCCGTTCACCATCGGCGTGTGCGAGTCGGTGCCGACCAGCGTGTCCGGGTAGTACACCCCGTCCTTCTCCAGCACGCCCTTCGCCAGGAACTCGAGGTTGACCTGGTGGCAGATGCCCATGCCGGGCGGGACGATGCGCAGCCGCTCGAACGCCTGCGTGCCCCACTTCAGGAACTCGTAGCGCGCCACGTTCCGGTCGAACTCGAGGTCCATGTTCCAGCGGAGCGCCTCGGGCGACGCGAACGCGTCCACCTGCACCGAGTGGTCCACCACCAGGTCCACCGGGACGATGGGCTCGACGATCATCGGGTCCTTGCCGAGCTTCGCGACCGCCGCGCGCATGGCGGCGAGATCCACGAGGAGCGGCACCCCGGTGAAGTCCTGCAGCAGCACCCGGCCGACGACGAACGGGACCTCGCGGGTGCGCTCCGCCCGCGGCTTCCACTGCGCGAGCGCGCGCACGTCCTCCTCGGTGACGCGCTGCCCGTCCGCGTTGCGGGCGAGCGACTCGAGCACGACGCGCAGCGAGACGGGGAGCCGCGAGATGGGGCCGAACCCCTTGCGCTCCAGCGCGGGCAGCGAGACGAGCTTGCCGGTCCGGCCGGGGCCGAGATCGAAGGGGGTGACGACGCCGAGGAAATCGTTCATGGGTGCGAGGCCTCCGGTGGCAGGCTACTTATTGCCGCGCCGCGCCGAAGCAAGCAAAGAGGTTCCGGCCTGCACCCGGGGTGGCGCGTCAGGAGACCGCATGCCCGTCCCGTCCCAGCTCTACCGCCCCTCGCTCGCGCTCCTCACCGACTACTACGAGCTGACCATGGCCTACGCGGCCTGGAAGAGCGGCGCGGCGGCGAAGCAGGCCTCGTTCACGCTCTCGTTCCGGTCGAACCCGTTCCACGGTGGGTTCACGGTGGCGGCTGGGCTCGAGCACGCCATGGACCTGGTGGCCCACCTGCGCTTCTCCGACGAGGACCTCGCCTGGCTGGCGACGCAGGCCGGCGCCGACGGCGCGCCGCTGTTCGAGGCCGGCTTCCTCGACGCGCTCCGCGCGCTCGAGGTGGACGTGGACGTGGACGCGGTGCCGGAGGGGACGGTGGTGTTCCCCACCGAGCCGCTGGTGCGCGTCACCGGGCCGGTGATCCCGTGCATGCTGCTCGAGACGCCGCTGCTCGCGGTGGTGAACTTCCAGACGCTCGTCGCCACCAAGGCCGCGCGGGTGTGCCTCGCGGCCGGCGGGGACCCGGTGCTCGAGTTCGGGCTGCGGCGCGCGCAGGGCATCGACGGCGGGCTGGCCGCGAGCCGCGCCGCGTACGTGGGCGGCTGCGCCGCCACCTCGAACACGCTGGCCGCGCGGCTCTACGGGATCCCGGGGAAGGGGACCCACGCGCACTCCTGGGTGATGCTGCACGCGGGCGAGCGCGAGGCGTTCCTGGAGTACGCGAAGGCGATGCCGGCGAACTGCGTGTTCCTGGTGGACACCTACGGCAGCCTCGACGGCATCCGGAACGCGGTCGAGGTGGGGCGCTGGCTGCGGGAGCGCGGGCACGAGCTGCTCGGCGTGCGCCTCGACTCCGGCGACCTCGCCTGGCTGTCGATCCAGGCGCGGCGCATGCTCGACGAGGCGGGCTTCCCGCGCGCGGCGGTGTACGCGTCCAACGAGCTCGACGAGATCATCATCCAGAGCCTGAAGGACCAGGGCGCGCGCATCGGGGTGTGGGGCGTCGGCACGCGGCTCGTCACCGGCCAGGACGACGGCGCGCTGGGCGGGGTGTACAAGCTCGGCGCGGTCCGCGCGTCGGCGGACGCGCGCTGGGAGCCCCGGGTGAAGGTCTCGGAGCAGGCGGCCAAGACCACCATCCCCGGCCTCCTGCAGGTGCGCCGGTTCTCCGGCCCGCAGGGCTTCCTCGCCGACGTGGTCTACGACGAGCTCACCGGCCTGCCGGCGTCGCCGGTGATGGTGGACCCGCTCGACCCGACGCGCCGCCGCCAGCTCGCGGAGGGCACGCCGGCCGAGGACCTGCTCGTCCCGGTGTTCCGCGGCGGGCGGCAGGTCTACGCGCCGCCGCCGCTCGACGCGGTGCGGGCGCGCACGCAGGCGCAGCTCGCCCGGTTCCACGCCGGCGTGAAGCGGTTCGTGAACCCGCACCAGTTCCCGGTGGGGCTGGAGCGCGGCCTCCACGACCTGCGCACCGAGCTGGTGCTGGCGGCGCGCGGCGCGCCGGCGTAGGAGGGAGGGCGCATGGCACCCCCGGCCCTCACCATCCGCCCCGCCGCGTTCCCCGCCGACCTCGAGGCCGTCCGCGCGCTGTTCCGCGAGTACGAGCAGGGGGTGGACGCGGCGGTGTGCTTCCAGGGCTTCGAGCAGGAGCTCGCCGCGCTCGCGGAGCGCTACGCGCCGGACGGGTGCGTGCTGCTCGCGCTCGACGGGGACGTGCCGGTCGGCTGCGCGGCGCTGCGCCGCCTCGACGCGACCACCGCCGAGGCGCGGCGGCTCTGGCTGCGCCCGTCCGCCCGCGGCCGCGGGGCGGGCGGCGCGCTGGTGCTGCGGCTCGGCGAGGCCGCCCGGGCCGCGGGGTACCGCGCCGTCCGGCTCGAGACGCTGCCCGACAGGATGGAGACCGCGCTCGCCCTCTACCGCCGGCTCGGGTTCCGCGAGATCGCCCCGTACCCCGCGCACCCGGTGGCGGGCGCGGTCTACATGGAGCTCGCGCTCCGCTAGCCGCCGTCCCCGCCGGCGCGCAGCGGCTTCGTCATCCGGATCGCGTCCCAGCGCTCGCCGGTGCTGCGGGGGAAGGCCCGGCGGAGCACGGCCGTCTGCGCGAAGCCGTGCTTCGCGTACAGCGCGCGGGCGGCGGTGTTGTGCGGGAAGACGTGCAGCACCAGCTCCCGCGCGCCGGCGGCGCGCGCCCAGCCCACCGCGGCCCGCACCAGCGCGTCCCCCACGCCCTGGCGGCGGCTGCCGGAGGCGACGAGCATGCCGAGCTGCGGCAGCGTCCGGCCCACCAGCATCGCCAACCCGGCCGGCGGCGCGCCCGCCCCGGCCTCGGCCAGGAGCAGCGTCCCCTCGCCGGTCCCGAGCAGCGCCTCCCAGCCGCGGCGCACCTCGCGGCGGTCCACCGGCGGCTCGGTCGCGAGCCAGCGGCGCTCGGCGCACACCGCCGCGAACAGGTCGAGGCAGGCGTCCAGGTCCGCGGGCTCGAGCCGCCGCACGCGCATGTCTCCAGGGTAGGCGACGGCCGCCGGTTGCGCGACACCCGGTCCGGCCCGCCCGCCGCCGTGCGCGCTCGCGGCCAGCCGTTTCGGGGTAGGGTAGCGCCGATGCGCGCTCCGAACCCGTGGACCGTGGTCCCCGCCGCCGACCACGCGCGATACCTGGGCCCGGAGGGCCTGGACCTCCGCTCGACGCTCGACGCCCTCTTCCAGGAGGCCTACCTCTCGGCCCAGCCGGACCGGCTGCTGGTGGTGGGCTGCGCCACCGGCGACGGCCTGGAGCACGTGGACCCGTCGGTCACCGCGCGCGTGGTGGGCCTCGACGTCAACCTCCAGTACCTCGCCATCGCGCGGCAGCGGTTCTTCCACCTCGGGCCGCGCCTCGAGCTGTACTGCGCCGACGCGGAGGCCTGGCGCGCGCCGCCCGGCACGTTCGACCTCGTCCACGCCGCGCTGGTGCTGGAGTACCTGCACCCGGAGCCGCTGGTGCGGCGCATCGCCGGCTGGCTCGCCGACGGCGGCACCTGCTCGATCGTCCTGCGCCTGCCGGGCGGCGAGGCGCCCGAGCCCCCCTCCCAGGCGCTGCGCCTCATCGAGCGCGCCGCCCGTCCGGTGGTGCCCGAGGAGCTGGTGCGCCTGTTCGAGCACTACGGGCTGCCGCTCCGGCGGCAGCGCGTGGTCCAGGCGCCCGGCGGCGCGAGCCTCTGGGCCGGCGCCTTCGGGCGCGCCGAGGCCCGCGCGAAATAACCGGCCGGGGCGTGCGTAAGGTCGCGGAGGAGGCCGAACGATGCTCTGCCCGTACTGCCGCACCGAGAACGCGCCCGGCGCGACCCGCTGCGCCGCCTGCACGAGCTGGATGGTGGGCCGCCCGCCGTTCCGCGAGTGGACCCGCGCCCGCGAGGGCAGGATGATCGCGGGCGTCGCGCGCGGGCTCGCCAACCGCTTCGGCGTGCCGTGCGCCGCGATCCGCCTCGCGTTCCTGCTCTCCGTCGTGCTGGGCGGCTGGGGGATCGTGGTCTACGTGGCGCTCTGGATCGCCATGCCCGAGGAGCCGCTCCTGCTCCCGCCGCACGCGCCGCGCGAGGACGCGCGGCCCGCGCCGAGCGGCTGGGGCGCCTGACGCGGGCGCCGGCTACTTCAGGCGCCCGAGCAGCCGCAGGATCCCGTCCAGGAACGTGATCGGGTGCGGCGGGCAGCCGGGGACGTAGAGGTCCACCGGGATCCCGTCGAGCGCGGCCGCGGCGCCGCCGCAGGTCACCGGGCTGCCCGCGAACGGCCCGCCGGAGATGGCGCAGGCCCCGACCGCGATCACGATGCGCGGCGCGGGCACCGCCTCCCAGGTCTGCCGCAGCGCGAGCCGCATGTTCTCGGTCACCGGCCCGGTGACCACGATCCCGTCCGCGTGGCGCGGCGAGGCCACGAACTGCACGCCGAAGCGGCCCACGTCGAACTGGATGTTGCCGGACGCGTTCAGCTCCGCCTCGCAGCCGCTGCAGCCGCCGGCCGAGACCTGCCGGAGCTTGAGGGAGCGGCCCAGCACCCGCCGGAGCTCCTGGTCGAGCGCCTCGGCGAGCACCGGCGCGTCGCGCGACACCACCAGCGCCTCGCGCGAGCGGGCCGCGAGGCGGTGGTCGCCGGTGAAGCGCAGCGCGCCCGGCGGGCACGCGGCCGCGCAGTCGCCGCAGAACGTGCAGCGGCCCAGGTCCACCCGCATCGCCGCGGTGCCGGGATCGAGGATGGCGTCGGTGGGGCACGCCTCGACGCAGGCGGCGCAGCCGGCCTCGCAGCGCGACGGGTCCACCACCGGCCGGCCCCGGAACCGCGCCGGGAAGCGCGGCGGGCCGTCGGGGAAGGCGACGGTCTGGTTCCCGTAGCCGAGCCGGAACTTCAGGATGTCGATCACAGGTCGTGCCCCGCGTAGGAGAGGTTGAAGCTCTTGTTGCAGAGCGGGAAGTCGGAGATCTGGCCGTCGCGGAGCGCCATGGCGAGCCCGAACCAGTTGTGGAAGGACGGGTCCTTCACCTTGTAGGCGCCGAGCCGCCCCTGCGCGTCGGTGACCGCGACGTGGGCGATCTCCCCGCGCCAGCCCTCCACCATCGAGACCACCAGCGCGCCGGGCGCCAGCGGCCCGGGCGCCGCGCGCGACGGGCCGCCGGGCAGCCGCTCCAGCTGGTCGAGCACGAACTCGACGCTCCGCTCGGACTCGAGCAGCCGCATGAGCGCGCGGGCCAGCACGTCGCCGTTCTCGGCGGTGGTGACCGCCACGTGGGAGAAGCGGTAGATGCCGAACGCGTGGTCGCGGCGGACGTCGCGGTCCACGCCGCTCGCGCGCGCGGCCGGCCCGACCATCCCGAGCTCCTGCGCCAGCGCGGTGGGGACGGTGCCGGTGCCCTCGAACCGGGCGCGCACCGAGGGCGACTCGAACATGAGCGACGCCGCGCGCCGGGTCTTCTCCCAGGCCGCGCGGACGCGGGCCGCCAGCGCGCGCGCCGCCTCCGCGTCGAGGTCGTGCTTCACGCCGCCCGGGCAGACCAGGCTGCGCCCGAAGCGGTTGCCGCAGATCTCCGCCACCGCGTTCAGGTACTCGGCGCGGAGCGCGCCGCAGTACGAGGCCGTGGGCAGGAAGCCCACGTCGCCGGCCAGCGCGCCCAGGTCGCCCACGTGGTTCGCGACCCGCTCCAGCTCGAGCCCGATCCCGCGCAGCGACATGGCGCGCGCGGTCGGCGCCATCCCGGAGAGCGACTCGATCGCCTTCGCGTAGGCGAGCCCGTGGCCCACCGCGGTGTCGCCGGCGATCGACTCGGCGAGCGCCATGGAGCGCCGGTCCGGCCCGCCGCGCAGGAGCCGCTCCACCCCGCGGTGCTGGTACCCGAGCACGATCTCGAGGTGGAACACGCGCTCGCCGTGGCACTGGAAGCGGAAGTGGCCCGGCTCGATGATGCCCGCGTGCACCGGCCCCACCGCGACCTCGTGCACCTCCTCGCCCTCGACGCGGAAGAACGGGTACTCGCCGGGGAGGGTGGCGCGCGGGTCCGCGCGGCCGAACGGATCCGGCGCCTCGCGCCGGGGCGGCTCGAAGCGGAGCGGCTTCAGCCAGGGGTGGCCCTCGGGGCGCAGCCCCCACTGCTCCGCCAGCTCGCGCTCGAACGCCTGCGCCGCCGGCAGCTCGGCCGCGATCGACGGGAACGCGTCCGCGGCGCGGGTGGCGAGCAGCGCCAGGCGGCCCTCCGGGTCGTCCGCCAGCACCGCGGTGACGAGCACGCCGCCGTCGCCGTCCTCGCGCCCGAACAGCGCGGCGAGGCGCCCGCCGCCGCGGTGCGCGGCGAGCACGATCTCCTTGAAGCGGGCCGGCTCGTGCACCGGCACCGCGCGCGCGTCCACCGGCTCGCCGTTCCAGGTCTCGAGGACGTCGCTGGCGCGGGGCGCGGGCCCCTGTCCCGCGCTCGCGGTCGTGGTCCGGGCCATCACCAGCCTCCCCCGACGAGCGCCGCCGCGGCGCCGAACAGGTCCTTCAGCCCCGCCGGCAGGAACACGCCCAGCGCCAGCACCACCAGCATGAGCGCGAGCGGCGGCCCGGCGGTCAGCCAGCTGTCGCCGGTGCCGGGCACGCGCGGCGCGTCGGACGGGTCGCCCTGCACCACGTCGAGCACCGTCGCGGCCATGCCCACGAAGATCACCGCCAGGAACGCGAGGAACAGCCCGCCCACCCAGTAGCGCCCGGCGCCGAACGCGCCGTTCACGATGGCGAACTCGCTGAAGAACGGCCCGAACGGCGGCGAGCCGGTGATGGCGAGGAAGCCGGCCAGGAACAGCGGCCCGGAGAGCGGCAGCCGCCGCCCGGCGCCGTGCACCTCGTCGGTGGACTTCGAGCCGAAGGCGCGGTGGATGTTGCCGGCCGACAGGAACAGCACGCCCTTGGTCAGGCCGTTGTTCATGGTGTGGAAGAACGCGCCGGCGGTGGCGGCGCCGCCCAGCGACACGCCGATGGCGAGGATGCCCATGTGCTCGACGCTGGAGTACGCGAGCATGCGCTTGAAGTCGCGCTGGCCCACCACGAACACCGCCGCGAGGCCGATGGAGAGCAGCCCGAGCGCCATGAGCGCGTCGCGCGCGAACGCGCCCTCGCCCGCGGCGAGGGTCACCTGGAACACGCGCACCACCGAGACGAACGCGAAGTTGGTGAGCCCGCCGGCGAGCAGCGCCCCGAGGATGCCCGGCGCCTCGCCGTACGCGTCGGGCTTCCAGGAGTGCAGCGGCGCGAGGCCCATCTTCGTGCCGTAGCCCACCAGCAGGAACACGAACGCCGCCCGCACCCAGGGGCGCGACAGCGCGCCGCCCGCCGCGAGCAGGTCCTCGACCAGCAGCGACTTCGGGCCGCCCGGGCCCGCCCCGGCGAGCGCCAGGAAGAACGTGCCGAGCAGGGCCAGCGCGATGCCGAGCGAGCCGATGAGCAGGTACTTCCAGGCGGCCTCGAGCGAGCGGGCGTTCTGGTTGAAGTAGATGAGCGGCGCGGTCGAGAGCGTGCTCGCCTCCATGGCCACCCAGGTCAGGCCGAGGTGGTGCGAGAGCGCCACCGTGGTCATGGCCGAGAGCAGCACCAGCAGGCCGCCCACGAACACGCGGTTGTCGCGGTCGGCGCGGCGGGCGAGGTAGCCCTGCGCGTACACCGCCGAGGCGAGGAACAGCGCGGTGGCGGTGAGCAGCGTGACGCGCGCGAGCGGGTCGAAGGCGAGCCAGGCGCCCTCGCGGGCGGGCGGCGGGGCGGCGAGCAGCGCCAGGACGCCGGCGGCGTGGGCCAGCGCGCCGGCGAGGAGCACCAGCGGCCGGCGCCGGGCGGAGGGCATCGCGAGCGCGACCAGCGCGAGCGCGAGCGGGGCGGCGATGAGGAGCACCATGCGCGGTCAGTCCTTCAGCGCCGAGAGCTTCTCGGTGTCGAGCGAGGCGAACTCGCGGTTGATGTGGAACATGACGATGCCCATGACGAACACGGCCGCGAAGAGGTCGAGCAGCACGCCCGCCTCCACCATCACCGGCATGATCCCGGTGAGCAGCAGGCCGAAGACGTAGACGCCGTTCTCCAGCACCAGGAAGCCCAGCACCTGGTTGACGGCCTTCCGGCGCGAGACCACCAGCAGCATCCCGGACCACACCGTGGAGAGGGCGGTGGGCACGAGGTACGGGTGCGCCTCGCCGCCCGGGAGCGGCAGGCGGCTCGAGAACGCGAACGCGAGCGCCACCCCGATGCCGCCCAGCACCATCGACGGGACGAAGCCGACGATGGGCTCCATCTCGCGGCGGATGGAGGCCTCGCGGATGGCGCGGAACATGAGCCAGGGGATGAGCGCGCCCTTGATGGCGAGCGCCCCGGCCGCGAGCAGCAGCACGTGCCCGACCTGGTGGCCGCCCTCCAGCAGCAGCAGCGGCAGGGCGGCGAGCAGCGCGCCCTGCGTGGCGACCGCGCGGATGGCGGCGCCGAGCCGGCTCGAGGCGAGCAGGAAGAAGTCGATGACGACGACGAGGATGAAGACGAGGTCGGTGAGGGAGGTCACGGGGTCACCGGAGCAGGAGGACCAGCGCGAAGGCGGACAGCACCGAGGCGCCCACCAGGAGCTGCGGCACGCGCACGATGCGGAGCCGGGCCATCACCGACTCGACCACGCCCACCGCCACCGCGAACGCGAGCACGCCCAGGAGGAACAGCGCCTCCGAGGCGAGCGCGCCGGCGCCGTGGCCGAGCACCAGGCGGGAGAGCAGGGCGCCGAACAGGAACAGCTTCATGGCCGCGCCGTAGAGGATGAGCGCCAGGTCGGGCCCGCCGTGGTCGAGCACCATCACCTCGTGGATCATGGTGAGCTCGAGGTGCGTGTTGGGGTCGTCCACCGGGATGCGCGAGCACTCGGCCAGCGCCACCACGAACAGGCCGATGGCGGCGAGCAGCAGGCCCGGCGCGGCCGACGACCAGGCGGCGTCGAGGTCCGGGCCGAGCATGCCGGAGAGCGAGAGCGAGCCGGTGGCGCGCGCCAGCACCAGCAGGCAGAGGAACAGCGCCGGCTCGGCCAGGCTCGCGAACGTCACCTCGCGCGCGGCGCCCATGCCCTCGAACGACGAGCCGGTGTCGAGCGCGGCCAGCGCGGTGAAGAACCGGCCCAGGCCGAGCAGGTAGGCGAACAGGACGAAGTCGCCGGCGAACGCGATGGGCGCCGGGGCGCCGCCCATGGAGAGGAGCAGGCCGGCGGAGGCGGTGGCCGCGAGGCCGATCACCGGGCCGGCGCGGAACACCCAGGTGGTGGTCCGGCTGTAGACCGCGCCCTTGCGCAGCAGCTTGGCGAGGTCGAGGTACGGCTGGAGCAGCGGCGGGCCGCGGCGGCCGCCGAAGATCGACTTCACGCGGTTGATCACGCCGAGCAGCAGCGGCGGGAGGACGAGCAGCGCGACCACGTGCAGGGCGGTGCGCAGGACCATGGGCGCGTTCACCACGCGAACCCCCAGGCGAGGACGGCGAGGAGCGTCAGGAGCACGAGCAGCATCTGGAAGTGGATCCGGCGGAGGTAGAGGAGGCGCGCGCGCTCGGCGAGCCAGCCGTACGCGCGCGCCGCCGGGAGGAGGGCGAGGTCGAGGACGGTGTCCGGGACCGCGGTGGCGAACGGCGCCGCCGCGGGGAAGGGCCCCTCCAGCCGCGGCTCGGTGCGCCGCGGGAAGATGGCCCAGGTGAAGCGCGCCAGCAGCAGCGCGGCGAGCGACGAGCCGGTGTACTGCATGCGCGCGGTCGGCGCGGCGAAGCCGCAGCCCCAGGTCGGCTGGGCGGGCGCGGTCCGGCCGGCGAGGCGGCGGCGCCGCCACGCGGCCACGGCCAGCGCGGCCACGAGCAGCACCGCGGCCACCGCGCTCACCCGCGCGGCGCCGGCGGCCGCGCGCGCGGCCGGGGCGGCGAGCAGGGCCGGGTCCACCCGGGCCCAGGCGGCGGCGGCGCGGGCGAGCGGCGCGGTGGTCGCGGCCGGGAACAGGCCGATGGCGGCGCAGGCGGCGGCGAGGAGCGCCATGGGCGCGAGCATGGCCGCGGGCGGCTCGTGCGCGCCGTGCGCGTGCTGGCTGCGCGGGCTGCCCAGGAACACCACCCCGACCACCTTCGCGAAGCAGGCCGCGGCGAGGCCGCCCACCAGCGCCAGCGCCGGCGCGCCCAGCGTCACGTAGGCGAGCAGGTCGCCCCCGGGCTGGCGCAGGCCGTCGAGGAACCCGAGGTAGACGAGCCACTCGGAGGCGAAGCCGTTCAGCGGCGGGAGCCCGCTGATGGCCGCGGCGCCCACCACGAACAGCAGCGCGGTCCGCGGCATGGCGCGGGCGAGGCCGCCCAGGTGGTCGAGCTCGCGGGTGCCGGTGGCGTGGTGCACCGCGCCGGCGCCCAGGAACAGGAGCGACTTGAACAGCGCGTGGTTGACGACGTGCAGGCCGGCGCCGCCCAGCCCGAGGACCACCAGCGCCGGGATCCCGCGGGCGCGCCCGAGCACCGCGAGGCCGAGCCCGAGCGCGATGATCCCCACGTTCTCCACGGTGTGGTAGGCGAGCAGCCGCTTCAGGTCGTGCTGCGCGAGCGCGAACGCGACGCCGAGCACCGCCGACACGCCACCCAGCGCGAGGAGCGCCACGCCCCAGGACTCGGGCGGCGCGTCCACCAGCCCGGTCACCCGCATCAGCCCGTAGATGCCGGTCTTCACCACCACCCCGGACATGAGCGCGGACACGTGGCTGGGCGCGGCCGCGTGCGCCGGCGGCAGCCAGAAGTGGAGCGGGACGAGCCCGGCCTTCATGCCGAAGCCGGCCACCGCGAGCGCGAGCACCCCCGCGGCGGCCGGGCCGGAGAGCCGGAGCCCCTCCATCGCCGCGAGCTCGAAGCTGCCCGCCTCGCGGCGCAGGAGCGCGAACAGCGCGAACAGCGCCAGGGTGCCGGCGTGCGTGGCGGCGAGGTACAGGAACGCGCCGCGGCGGACCGAGAGATCCTCGTCCTCGGTCTGCACCATGAAGAAGTTGGCGAGCGCCATCACCTCCCAGCCGACCAGGAAGCCGATGGCGTCGGCGGCGCACACGAGCAGCGCCATCCCGGCGACCGCGAGGCCGTAGAAGATCTGGAGCCGCACGGCGCGCGCCCCGCGCTCCGCCTGCGGGAAGTAGCGCAGCCCGTACACCGAGCCCGCCGCGCCGATCCCCAGGATCGGCACGAGGAACAGGCCCGAGAGCGCGTCCACCCGCAGCGCGCCGCCCGCCGCCGCCGCGCCCCCCGCCAGCGCCGCCGCCGCCGCCGCGAGGCCCAGCGCCGCGCCGGCGCAGAGCACGGCGGTCGCGAGCGCCTGGGCGCGCGCGGGGCGGAGCCCCGGCGTCGCGGCGGCGAGGCCGCTCGCGGCGGTGAGGGCGACGGCGCCGAGGGCGAGGGCGGAGGTCACGGACCGTACCGGAGGAGGAGCAGCGCCGAGAGCCCGAGCAGCGCCGCGACGGTGTAGAGGAGCTGGAGGTTGAGGCGGGCCTGCTGGAAGCCGCGCAGCCGGCTGAACCAGCCGCCCACCCGCCGGAACGCCGGCTCGAAGACGCGGGTGCGCGCCGGGTCGTCGCCCTCGAGCGCGAGCGAGGCGCCCGCCGGGAACGCGCCCTCGGGCGGCCGCAGGCGCGCGCGCGGCCGGAGCGGGCGCGGCACCGCCGCCGCCAGCGCGAGCTGCGCGTAGGAGGCGGCGGTGTACTGGACGCGCGGGCTCGCGGCGGAGAAGCCGCAGCCCCAGGTCGAGGACTCGGCCACCGGGCGCCCCGCCCGCAGCCGCCGCGCCGCCACCGCGAGGCCGACCCCGAGCGCCACCAGCACCAGGACGCCCGCGCGCAGCGGGCCGGCGAGCGCGCCGGTGGCGGGCGCGAGCGCGGCGAGCACCTCGCCCTCGCTGGTGCCGAGCACCTGCGCCGCGGCGGGCGCGAGCAGCGCGGCGGCCTGCGCCGGGAACAGCGCCAGCGCCACGTTCCCGGCCCCGAGCACCGCGAGCGGCGCGAGCATGAGCGGCCCGGCCTCGTGGGCGTGCGCCGCCTGGTCGCTGCGCGGCTCGCCGAGGAGCGCGGTGCCGAGCAGCCGGGTGAAGACCACCGCCGCGAGCGCGCCCACCAGCGCGAGCGCGGCGAGCGCGAGCCACGCCGCCAGCGCCAGCCCGCCCGGCGCGCCGCGCCCGCCCTGCAGCAGGCCCAGGTACACGAGCCACTCCGAGACGAATCCGTTCAGCGGCGGCAGGCCGCACAGCGCCACCGCGGCGAGCACCAGCAGGCCGCCGGTGACGGGCAGCCGCCGGAGCAGCCCGCCCATCCGCTCCAGGTCGCGCGTGCCCGCCCCGTGCACCAGCGCGCCGGCGCCCAGGAACGCGAGCCCCTTCATGAGCGCGTGGTTCCAGACGTGGAGCAGCGCGGCGGTGACGCCGAGCGCCGCCACCAGCGGCACGTGGTACGCGGCGCCGACGAGCCCCAGGCCCGCGGCGAGCGCGACGATCCCGACGTTCTCGACGGTGGAGTAGGCGAGCACGCGCTTCAGGTCGCGCTGGCCGAGCGCGAGCCCCAGCGCCGCGAGCGCGCCCACCAGGCCCACCCCGGCGAGCAGCAGCCCGGCCCAGGCCGGCGCGGGCGGCAGGAACGTGAGCACCCGCAGGATCCCGTACACGCCCATCTTCACGAGCACGCCGGACATGAGCGCGGAGACGTGGCTCGGCGCGGCCGGGTGCGCCTCGGGCAGCCACACGTGCAGCGGCACCAGGCCGGCCTTGGTGCCGAAGCCCACCAGCGCGAACAGGAACAGGAGCGCCGCCGGCGCGCCGCCGGCCCGGAGCGCGGCGAAGGCCTCGAAGCGGAGCGACCCGGCCTCGCGCCCGAGCACGAGGAAGAGCGCGAACAGGAACGCGGCGCCGAGGTGCGAGGCGACGAGGTAGGTGCGCGCCGCGCGGCGCACCGAGGCGTCCTCGTGCTCGTGGGCGACGAGCAGGAACGACGCGGCGGTCATGCCCTCCCACGCCACCAGGAACAGCACCGCCTGCCGGGCCGCGACCACGAGCGCCATGCTCGCCAGGGTGAGCGCGAAGAACAGCGCGAACGGGCCCATGGAGCGGCGATCGGCCTGGGGGCGCAGGTAGCCGGCGCCGAACACCGAGGCGGCGAGGCCCAGCGCGAACACCGCGGTCGCGAACGCGGCCGAGAGCGGGTCGAGGCCGAGCGCGAGCGCGCCGGAGGGCACCGGCCACGGCAGGTCGAGCGCGGCGGGCGGGGCGCGCAGGGCGGCGAGCGAGGCGGCGAGGCCGAGCGCGCAGCCCAGCGCGGCGCCGGCGCTCCCCACCGCGAGCGCGAGGCGCGGGCGCGCCGACGCGGCCAGCGCGGCGAGCCCGCCGGCGACCAGCACCGCGAGGGCGGCGACGTAGAGCGTCATGGCTTCCTCGCCGCCGCGCGCTTCTCGGCGATGGCGGCCTCGACGCGCTCGATCTCGGGGACGAGCGCGTCCACCCCGGCGCGCGCGTCGAGCGCCGAGAGCACGCCCGGGTCGCGGAGCGCCGTGGCGACCAGCGCGAGCAGGTGCAGGTGCGCGCGGGTGGAGGGGCTCACCAGCAGCACCAGCGTGTGCACCGGCTTCCCGTCCAGCGCCTCGAAGTCCACCGGGCGGTCGAGGTAGCTGATGGCCACCGCCGGCGTGGCCACGTGCAGGACGATGGGGTTCCGCGCGTGCGGGATGGCGATGCCGTTCCCCACGCCGGTGGAGCCGAGCGCCTCGCGGGCGAGGAGCATCCGGTGCACCAGGTCGCGGTCGGCCTCGCGCGGCAGCGCGAGCCGGTCCACCAGGTCGCGCAGCGTGGCCGCCTTGTCGGCGCCCGCCAGGCCCTGGTGCACGCCGCCGGCGCGGATCGCCTCCGCCAGGCTGGGCAGCGCCGGCTGCTCCAGCTCCGCGAGCAGGTCGGGCGAGATCTCCAGCCCGCGCGAGGAGGCGAACTCGAGCAGGTCGATCTTGTTGAGGCGGTACTGCTCGTTGACCCGGGAGGCGGCGAGCTCGCCGCTCCTCAGCCACCGCTGCAGGGTGGCCTCGGGGACGCCGAGGAGGCGGGCCGCGTCGCGTTCGGTGAGCTGCATTCCGTTCCGGTTCCTTTCAGCCCAGGCGCTTCATGCCGAGGACCACGTCGATCGACCGCGACAGCACGCCGGCGAGCAGCGGCAGGCGGAGCACCGCCACGCCGCGCTCGCCCCAGCCGGCCGGCTCGGGCGGCTGCCGCGGGCGCACCGCCAGCACCGGCGTGCCCGGGCGGGCGCGCTCCAGGTGCGACAGCACCGACTCCACCGCCGCGACCGGGACCTCGGGGCAGGTCACCACCAGCGCCACCGGCATCTCGTCGATGGTGCGGTTCGCGGCCGCCGCGGTGGCGACGCGCAGCAGGCACAGGTCCTCGCGGCGGGCGAGGTCGGCGAACAGGTCCTCGCTCGCCGGGGTGGGGTGGGCGAGGAGGAGGACGGACGGTGGCGGCGGGGCGGTCTGCATCGCGTCGTCCCACCCGAGAGCAGGAACCGCGCCACCGCGTCATTTCATCCGGAACGCCGGGAATCCGGGCGCTTGGCGCCCGGGCGGGCCTCGGCCGGCGCCGGCCGGATCATGCCGATCCGGCATCCTCGGGGTCCACGCCCCAGGCCGCGAGCCTGGTGTAGAGCGTGCGCAGCCCGATGCCGAGCGCGCGCGCCGTCCGGGCGCGCGTGCCGTGGCGGCGGAGCGCCGCGAGCACGATCCGGCGCTCCGCCTCGGCGAGCGTGCCGTCGAGCGACACCTCGACGACGGCGCCGCCGGTCGCTCCCGGCGCGAGCGCCATCGCGGCGCCGGGCGTCGCGGCGGCCGCCGGAGCGCCCGCGGCCCTCCGCGGCCCGGGGGCGCGGCGCCGGGGCGCGGCGACCTCGCCGGCGGGGCGGCCGGCCAGCTCCAGGTCCTCGAGCTTCACCACCTCGCCGGTGGCGAGCACGCAGGCGCCCTCGACCGCGTTGCGCAGCTCGCGCACGTTGCCCGGCCAGTCCTGCTCCACGAGGCGCTGGATGGCCGCCGGCGCGATCCCGGCGATCTGCCCGCCGCTCCGCCGGTTGAAGTCGGCGATGAACGCGTGGACGAGCGCCGGGATGTCCTCGCGCCGCTCGCGCAGCGGCGGGACCACGAGCGTCACCACCTTGAGCCGGTAGTACAGGTCGTGGCGGAAGCGCCCGGCGGCGATGGCCTGCTCGAGGTCGCGGTTGGTGGCGGCGACGATGGAGAGGTCCACCTTCACCTTGCCGGTGCCGCCCACGCGCCGGAACTCGTTCCGCTCCAGCACGCGCAGCAGCTTCGCCTGCGTGGAGAGGTCCATCTCGGCGATCTCGTCGAGGAAGAACGTCCCGCCGTCGGCGAGCTCGAACAGCCCGCGCTTGCGCTCGTTCGCGCCGGTGAACGCGCCGCGCTCGTGCCCGAACAGCTCGTTCTCGAGGATGTCGCGGCCGAGCGTGGCGCAGTTCACCGGGACGAACAGGTGCTGCCGGCGCGGCCCGCGGTCGTGCAGCGCGTGGGCGACGATCTCCTTGCCGGTGCCGCTCTCGCCGAGCAGCAGGACGTTGCTCTTGTAGCGCGAGATCTTCTCGATGGCGGCGTGGAGCCGGCGCACCGCCGGCGAGGAGCCGTCGAGGCCGAGCAGCCGGCCCGGCGCCGCCGCGCGCGCCGCCCCGGGGCGCTCCAGCGCGCGCGCCAGCCGCCGGAGCAGCTCGCCGGCGGGGAACGGCGGCGGCAGGTAGTCGTCGGCGCCGAGCTGCATGGCGTCCACCGCCTCCTGGACCGTGCCGCTGCGCCCGAGCACCGTCACCGGCGCGCCGCCCAGCCGCTGCCCGGCCGCGGCCGCCAGGGTGGAGACCGCGGCGCTCCCCAGCGCCTGCTCGACGTAGACCGCCGCGAACCCGCCGCCCTCCAGCGCGGCGAGCGCGTCGTGCTCGCCCTCGACCACCGCGGGGGCGAAGCCCGCCCGCGAGAGCGCCGCCGCGACGTCCGGGGCGCCGCCCGCCGAGACCACCAGACAGGATCTTCCCGCGCCGAACGGCTCGGCCGCGTCGCTCGCGCCCATGGGGCCTCCTGCCGCCCTTCTACTGCCGATTCGGCACGTGGTGCAAGAACGGCAGCCGGCTCCCCGCCTGCGGGGCCGGGCGGCGCTCAGCGCCCGTCGTCGCGGAAGACCAGGATCTCCTCGCGGCCGAGGCGCAGCACCATGCCCGGGCCCAGCCCCTCGGTGCCCGCCACGCCCGGCCCGCCCAGCGTCTCGCCCGGCCCGGCCAGCGCCAGCACCCGCTCGACGCGGTCGGCCGCCTCGCCGAGCGCGACGAGCTCGGTGCCGTCGTGCACCGGCAGCGTCCCGGTCAGCAGCGGGCCCCGGTCCACCGCGGCGCGCACGTCGAGCGCCACGCCGAACGCGCGCACCGCGGCGCGGGCGGTGCGGGCGGCGCGGAGCGCGTGCAGGGGATCCTTCGGGCCCGGCGCCGGCATGCCGAACACCGCCAGCACGCCCGAGGCGGCCAGTCGGGCCGTGACGGCGCCCTCGTTCGTGGCGGCGCGCGCGGCGGCGTCGAGCGCGGCGCGGACCGCGAGCGCGTCGGCGGGGCGCCCGCGGCCGGTGGCCTGGATGGACAGGCGCAGCACGGTGAGCGGGCGCGCGGTGAGCGCGTTCGGGTCGGCGCCGCCGCTGCGGAGCGCCGAGAGCGCCGGCTCCGCGTCGCCGCGAAGGGTGGCGCGCGGCTCGGCGCGCGGGCGCGGCTCGGTGGGCGACTCGACGCGGGGCCGCTCCGGGGGGACTCCTCGATCGGCTCCGCCGCCCGCTCGCCCTCGGCGACGCGCACCTCGGTGCGCCCGAAGCGCAGCACCATGCCCGGCTCGATGCGCGCCTCGGCGATCCGGTCGTCGCCCAGGAAGGTCCCGTTGCGGCTCTCCAGGTCGATCACCCAGACGCCGTCGGCCCGCCGCTCGAACATGGCGTGCATGCTCGAGATCCACGGATCCTCGATCTGCAGGTGCGCCTCGGGCGACCGGCCCAGCACCGTCGGGATCTCCGGCAGGGCGAACACGGCCCCGGCGCGGGAGCCATTCAGGATCACGAGATCGGCCAAGGTGCGTCCCCTCGGAGCAGCAGGCCTTCCATGATACCCTAGCCGTGACCCGCGCATGTCCGCCTCGCGCCCGCCAGAATCGATCCCGCGGGGGGGTGACCCTGCCGGCCCCGCGGCCGACGCGCTCGTGGGTCGTGTCTTCGGGCAGCGATATCGCGTGCTGAGCCAGCTCGGCGAGGGCGGCATGGGCGCCGTCTACCTGTGCGAGCACTCGGTGCTGGGCCGGCGCTTCGCGGTGAAGGTGCTGCGGGCCGAGCGGGCCGGCGACGCGGAGCTCCGCGAGCGCTTCCGCAACGAGGCGCTCGCCGCGAGCCGCATCGGCCAGGAGAACGTGGTGGACGTGCTCGACTTCGGCGAGGAGGCCGACGGCACGCTCTACTACGTGATGGAGGCGCTGGAGGGGCGGAGCCTCGGCGCCGTGCTGCGCGAGGAGGGCCCGCTCCCGGTGGGACGGGCGCTCGGCCTGCTCGACCACGTCTGCCGGGCGCTCGCCGCGGCGCACGCGCGCGGCGTGGTCCACCGCGACGTGAAGCCCGAGAACGTGTTCGTGGTGCGCGGGCCGGACGGCGTCGAGCGCGCCAAGGTGCTCGACTTCGGCATCTCGCACGTGGAGCAGCTCGGCCGCACCGACCGGATCACCCGCGCCGGCGCCATCGTCGGCACGCCGGAGTACATGGCGCCCGAGCAGGCGGTGGGCGGCCCGGTGGATCACCGCTCCGACGTCTACGCGCTCGGCGTGCTCGCCTACGAGATGCTCACCGGCGCGCTCCCGATCGTCGGCGAGACCGCCATCGCCACGCTGGTCGCGCACCAGACGCAGGCGCCGGAGCCGCCGTCGCGCCGCCGGGCCGGGATCCCGCCGGAGGTGGACGCGCTCGTGCTGCGCGCGCTCGCGAAGCAGCCGGAGGGGCGCTTCGCGAGCATGCTCGACTTCGCGGCCGAGGTGACGCGCATCCGGCTGTCCACGCTGGCCGGCGACTACGCCCGGCCGTCCTCCGCCGCGCCCACCGCGCGCTACGACCTGCCCGGCGTCCTGCCGGTGCCCGCGCACCCGTCCACCGCCGCGCGCGCGGGCGGCGCGCCCACCGTGCGGGCCGGGACGCCGGCGCCCGCGGTCGCTCGCCGTCACCGCGCCGCGCAGGCGGCCGCGGTGATCGGGCTCGCCGCCGCCGTGGGGGTGGCGGGGTGGTGGTGGGCGCGCGCGCGGGCGCCGCGACCCGCCGCACCGCTGGCGGTCACCCCCGGCTTGCGTGTAGATCCACCCTCCGTGCAGGACGCTCGACCCGTGCCCCCGCCGGACGCCGCGCCGCCGCCCTCGATCGCCGCCGTGCCGGCCGTCGCCCCCGCCGCCGCCGAGGCGCCCGCGGGGCCCGCTCGCCCGGTGCCCGCCGCCGCCCGCCGACCGGCCGCGCCGCGCCCGCGCCCCGCGCCCGCGGAGGACCCCTACTCCGACGACGGCGGGCTCAAGCCCGATCCCTTCCGATGATCCGACCCTGGCGCCTGCTCCCGCTCCTCGCCCTGCTCACCGCCTCGGCCGCCTCCATCCCCGCCGCCGCGCGGGCGGACGACGTGGCCGAGGCGAGCGCGCACTTCCGCAAGGGGTCGGCGCTGTACCAGCAGCGGCAGTGGCGCGCCGCCATCGCCGAGTTCGAGGCGGCGTACCGGCTGAAGCCCCACGGCGCCATCCACTTCAACGTGGCCCGCTGCCGCGAGCAGCTCGAGGAGTGGCCCGGCGCGCTGCGCAGCTACACCGACTACCTGCGCGAGGTGCCCGACGCGCGCGACCGGGCCGCGGTCCGCGCCACCATCGGGCGCATCGAGGCGCGCCTCGCCGCGGCCGGCGTGCAGGCGCTGCTCGTCTACACCGATCCGCCCGGCGCCGAGGTCCGGATCGACGGCCGGCCCCGCGGCACCACGCCGTTCCACCTGACGCTGCCGCCCGGCCCGTACGCGCTCGCGCTCGCGCTCGAGGGCTACGCGCCGGTGGAGCAGGCGGTGGAGGTCGGCGCGTCGGCGTCGCGGGTGGTGGAGGTGGTGCTCCGGCCCGGCGCCGCGCCCGCCTCGGCGCCGCCCGCCGCCGCGACCGGCCCGGCGTCGCAGGGCGCCGCCGCCGCGCTGCCGCCGCCCGAGCCCGCCCGCCCGGACCTGTCCGCCCCCGCGCCCGCCGCGCCGGTGCCGCTCACGCCCGCGCCGCAGGCCCGGCCGTCGCGGCACCGCGTCTACACCTGGGTGGCCGCCGGCGCCGCCGTGGCGGCGCTCGCCGCCGGCGTCCTCTACGGCCAGGCCGCGGAGCGCAAGCGCGACGCGCTCGTGGACGGCACGCCGCACGACGACGCCGCCTCCCTGGCGCGCGACGCGCGCTCGAAGGCGCGCACCGCGAACGTGCTCTACGGCATCGCCGGGGCCGCCGGCGCCGCGGGCGTGACGCTGTTCTTCGTGGAGGGGACCTTCTGATGCGCCGCCTCGCCGTCGCCGCCGCCGCGCTCGCGCTCGCGGCCTGCCAGGTGGACGTGGAGGGCGCCGCCTGCGAGGTCCCGGGCGCCACCGCGCAGTGCCCCTCCGGCCAGGCCTGCGGCAACGACCTGCGCTGCAGCCGGCGCGCCGCCGCGTGCGACGGCGGGCCGTGCACGCCCGGCCAGGTGACCTGCTCCGCCGGCGGCGACGTGGTGCGGTGCGACGGCACCGGCGACGCGGTGTGCGGCGGCACCTGGACGCGGGTGGCGGACTGCGCCCCGGGCGTGCGCTGCGGGCAGCGGACGCCGGACGCCGACCCGGAGTGCTACTGCCCCGACGCCGCCGGCGGCGAGCTCTGGGTGGACCCGGTGGCGGGCGCGCCGCAGGGCGAGCCGGCGCCGACCGGCGCGCGCGAGCCGGCGCAGTGCCGCTACCGCGCGCTCTCCGACGCGCTGGCCCGGGCCGCCGAGGGCGGCGGGACCGCGGTGGTCGCGGCGGGCGCGGTCCCGGCGGTCTACCCGGTCGCCGCCGACCTGGTGATCCCGCCCGGCGTGACGCTGCGGGGCGACGACGCGCCGGCCGCGCCGGCCGGCCGGATCCTGGCGCTCGGCGACGGCGTGGTGGCGGCGGGCGTGACGCTCGGCGCGGGCTCGACGCTCGCCGGCGTGACCGTGCGCGACGACGCGGCGCCGGACGCGGCGGTCGCGATCCGGACCGCCTGCGCCGCCGGCGACCTCGCCCGCGTGTCGGACGTGGCGGTGGCGGCGTCGCGCGAGGGCGGCGCGCTCGCGGCCGGGCTCCGCCTCGAGGGCGCCTGCCCGGTGGCGCTGGAGCGCGTGACGGTCTCGGGCGCGGCGGGCCCGGGCGTCGCGGTGGCGCGCGAGGTGGCGGTGGGCGCCCCCGTCACCGCCGAGGACTCGGTGCTCCAGGCCAACGCGCAGGAGGGGCTGCGCCTCGCGCGCGGCGACGTCACGCTGCTGCGGGTGACGCTGGCCGCGAACGGCGGGGCCGGGCTGGTCGCCGCCGGCGGTGCGGACGGGCGCCTCACGCTGGAGGCCTGCACGGTCCGCGACAACGGGGCGACCGGCGTGGTGCTCGAGGCGAACACCGCGCGCGTCTGGATCGGCGGGACGCGCATCTGCCGGAACGCGGCCAGCCCGCGCGGCGCGTTCACCACCAAGCGCGCCGTGGGCGGCCTGTACCTCGCCGGCAACCCGCCCGCCGGCGCGCAGGCGGTCGGGTTCTCCGGGAACGCCGTCCACGGCAACGCCGGCGACCAGGTGCTGGTCTCGGGCAGCGTGACGGCGTGGCACCTCGACGGCGGCGCCGACGCGTGCGGCGCCGGCCGCAACCTGTTCGGCGAGTACGCGCCGTCGCCGGCGCGCGGCCTGGTGGCCGACTCCGCCGTGGTGAGCGCGCAGTGGAACGGCTGGGCCGGCGTCGTGCCGGCGCCCGGGATCGACTACGAGGCCATCACCGGCGTGAGCGCCGCGTCGGTGACCGCCTCGACGTACTGCGACCCGCCGGCCGCGGCCGAGCTGATCTGCGAGTAGGGCCGCGGGCCTGCGCTAGACGGTCCGCCGCCGCGGCGTCGTCACCATCCCGGCGATCACGAGCAGCACGATCGCGCCCACCAGGCTGCCGATGAACCCGGCGGTCTGGAACGACGTGCCGGGCGAGCCCGCGAACGCCGACGCGACCAGCCCGCCGATGATCGAGCCGGCGATCCCGAGCAAGGTGGTCATGACGAACCCGAGGCCCTGCTTGCCGGGCACCACCGCGCGCGCGATGAGCCCGATGACGAACCCGAAGACGATCCAGGCGATGATCCCCATTGCCCTGCCTCCCGGCGGACAAGGTAGGCCCGGCGCCGACGCCGGTGCCTGCCCGCCCCGGCGCCGCGCGGGCGGGAGGGCGCGCGGATGTGCCACGACCGTCGGTACGGGCGCTTCCTTGACTCTCCGATCCCCCGGCGGTTAGCGTCGCCTCGCGTCATGACCCTCCGCCTCTCCCTTCCTCGCGCGCTCCTGCCGGCGCTCCTGGCGACCGCGTGCGCCGCGGGCGGCCAGCTCCGCGCCGACGTGCGCGCCGTCCGGGCCGAGCTGGTGGAGGCCCGCTCGGCCGGGGCGGAGCGCTGCGCCGCGGACGAGCTGTCCGACGCGGAGGCGAGCCTGGAGGAGGCCGAGCGGCGGCTGGGCCGGGGCGAGGAGGGCGCGGCCCGCGCCCGGGTGGAGTCCGCCGGGCGCAGCGCCCGCCGCGCGCGGGAGCTGGCCCGGACCTGTGCCGCCCCGCAGGTCACCATCCGCAAGGGCGAGCCCGCCGCCCAGGTGATCATCGAGAAGACCGACGGGGACCGCGACGGCGTCCCGGACCTGGACGACCGCTGCCCCGACGCGCCCGGCCCCGCGACGCTCCAGGGCTGCCCGGACGCGGACGGCGACGGGGTCGGCGACGCCGAGGACGCGTGCCCGGCGGAGGCGGGGCCGGCCGAGACGCTGGGGTGCCCGCCGGCGAAGGACTCCGACGGCGACGGCGTCCCCGACGAGATCGATCGCTGCCCGCTCGACCCCGAGGACGCGGACGGGTTCCAGGAGGAGGACGGCTGCCCCGACCCGGACGACGACGGCGACGGCATCGTGGACCGCGTGGACGCGTGCCCGCACGAGGTGGGGCCGCTCGAGAACCGCGGCTGCCCCGTGATGGACGCGGACGGGGACGGGGTGGCCGATCCGGACGACCGCTGCCCCGAGCAGGCCGGGGTCGCCGCCGACGGCTGCCCGCGGGCGTACCGGCTGCTCGAGGTGGGGCGCGACCGGATCGCGCTCCGCGAGCCGGTGCGGTTCGGCGCCCGCGACGACCTGCTGCCGTCGAGCGCGGTCCTGCTCGACGAGCTGGCGCAGGCGCTCCGCGACCGCCCGCGCATGCGCGTCGCGGTCGAGGTCCACACCGACGGCGCCGGCGACCCGGCCGCGAGCAAGCGGCTGAGCCAGGCGCGGGCCGAGGCGGTCCGGGCGGCGCTCGCCGGGCGCGGGATCGAGGCGGAGCGGGTGGAGGCGAGGGGGTTCGGGGCCGAGCACCCCGTCGCCTCCAACAAGACCGCGCGCGGCCGGGCGCAGAACCGGCGCACCGAGGTCCGGATCCTCCCGGGCGGATGAAGGAGCGCGAGGGACGCATGGCGCAGTTCGAGATCTTCGTGCCGGCCACCCCGCCCGCCCAGGCGGCGGACGTGGTGGTGCTGCTCGAGGCCGACAGCTGGCTCGGCGCGCTCCGCGCCGGCGTGGCGCGGATCGGCGGCCGCCACGCGGCGAACGTCCTCTGCGACGTCCGCCCGGGCGGCGTCATCCACGTGACGGATCCCGAGACCGGCCGCGCCTTCCGCATCCAGGAGCTGCCCGAGGCGGCCGTCCGCCCGGCGCGCACCCCGCCGCCGGGCTCGCCGCCCGCGCCGGCGCGGCCGCGCCGGCCGGCCCGCGACGAGGTCACCGAGAAGCTGCCGCTCCCGGGCGCGCCGCGGCGCGGGGGGACGCCGCAGGCCCAGCCGCTGCCGCCCCGGCGGCCGCCCGCGCCCATCGGCCGCGAGCCGGCGCCGCGCTCCGCCGCCGGCGCGGCCCAGCTCGCCGACCTGGCGCGGCGGGCGGCGGCGCTGCCGGGCAAGGGCGCCGAGGCGGGCGGCGGGCTGGGCGCGCTGCTCGACCTGGCGCTGGAGCAGACCGGCTGCGAGGCCGGGTCGGTGTTCCTGCTGCGGCCCGGCGAGCGCGAGCTCTCCTTCGCGGTGGCGCGCGGCCCGGCCGCCGAGGCGATCCTCCGGCGCGGCGTGCGCGTGCCTCTCGGCGCCGGGGTGGTGGGGTTCTGCGTGCAGGAGAACGTGGCGCTGGCGGTCTCGGACGTGCGCCAGGATCCGCGCTTCGACGACGCGGTGGCGCGCGCGGCCGGCTACGAGGCCCGCTCGCTGCTGTGCACGCCCATCGCCCGCGGCGGCCGCGTGCTGGGCGCGATCGAGGTGATGAACAAGCGGGGCGGCGAGCTGTTCGACCAGCAGGACGTGGCGGTGCTGGCGCTGCTCGCGGAGCACGCGGCGGCGCGGCTCGCCTGACTCAATCCTCCTCGGGCAGCTCCGCCTCGGCCTTCGTCAGCTCGCGCATCACCACGGTGGCGTACGCGCCGCGGGGCAGCTCGAACGCGGCGCGGTACCCGTCCTCCAGCGGCTCCAGCGCGACCTCCACCCGCAGCCGCGCCGCGCGGCGGGTGCCCTCGGCCTCGCCGCCGCCGCGCGCGAAGTCGGCGAGCGCGATCCCCTCGGCCTCGAGCAGCCGCGCCTCCCGCGCCCCGGCCTCGCCGCCGGCCAGGCGCAGCGCGTGCCCGAACATCGGGCCGGCCGGCGAGATCTCGAACCGCTCCACCCGCGGCCCGTCGGCGGCGGGGTCCTCGCAGGTGAACAGCCCGCCGGTGTCGAGCTTCTTCATCACGTCGCCGGCGAGCGCCGCCGCGAACAGCCCGTCCGCCATCCGCGCCGCGAGCCAGCGGTTGAACAGGAGCGACTGGTAGGCGGAGAGCGAGAGCCGGCGCAGGAAGCGATCCCGCGCGGCGCGGCCGGCCTCCGGGCTCCGCTCGCCGGTGACGAGCGCGCGCCCCACCGCCGCGTTCCGGCCGGCGGCGCCGAAGCGCTGCGGCCCGAAGAAGTTGGGGAGCCCGCGCGCCGCGAGCGCGCCGGCGCAGTCCCGCGCCCGGGCCAGGTCGCCGCCGCGCACCGCCAGCGTGAAGCGGTTCGCGCGGACGTGGCCGGTGCGGAGCTTGTTCTGGTGGCGCGAGACCTCCAGGACGCGCAGGCCCGGCGCGGCGAGCGCGGCCGGGTCGGGATCGCGCGCCACCGGGAACGAGAGCCACTGGGTGGTGACCGCGTCCTTGTCCTTCAGCCCGGCGCAGCCGGCGTCGCGCTCGGGCACGCCCAGCGCCCGCGCCAGCTCGCGCACGGCGTCGCGGGTGGTGCGCCCGCGCTTCTCCACGTGGAGGTACAGGTGCGGGCCCGCGCCGGACGGCAGGTAGGCGGGAACCTCGTCCACCCGGAAGTCCTCGGGCGCGCGGCGCAGCGCGCCGCCCGAGCCGGGCAGGTCGGCGGTGACGAAGGGGAGGTCGGTCATGCGGAGGGGAGCAGCGCCTCGACGCGCCCGAGGCCGCGCCGGAGCGACGCCCCGAGGGCGCGCTCCGCCGCGCGCTCCAGGCGGTCGCCGGCGGCGAAGAGGTGGAAGAAGAGCAGCTCGCGGAGCGCCTCGAACAGCACCCGCGCGCGGTCGCCGGAGGGGTGGAGCCGGGCGGCGGCGGCCGGGGCCAGCGCGCCCACGTTCGCGGCCAGCGCGGCCGGGTCGAGCGCGCCGTCGTCGCCGTGGCCCACGTGCGCCCAGACCGCCGCCCAGGGCCCCGCGCCGTCGGCGAGGAACCCGCGCACCGCGGCGCGCAGCGCCGGCCGGCCCGCCTCGGGCACGGCCGCCGTCACCTCGCGCAGGAGCGTGTTCATGGCCTCCGCGAGCTCCGCCAGGCGCGCCGCCTCCGGGGCCGGCTCGGCCGCGGCGTCCGCCTCCACCGCGACGTGGCCCGCCTCGGCGAGGTGGTAGAGCAGCTTCGTCGCCTCGAACTCGTCGAGGTGTGCGGCCATCGCCAGCTCGGCGACGGTGCGGCTCCCGTCCAGCAGCTCGAGCAGGGCGCGCTCCGGCGGCTGCAGCGCGGCGGCGCGGCGCGGGCGGCGCCGCCGCACGCGGGCCTGGGGACCGGGGATGCGCGCGCGGAACAGCGCCAGCTCGTCCATGCGCCGGGCGCCGTCCAGGAGCAGCGCCTGCGTGCTCACGGTGAGCGCGGCCGCGGCGCGCTCCGGCAGCTCCTCGTCCATGAGCACGAACGTGCCGCGGCGGGCGAGCAGGATCGCCTGGAACACCACCGTGGCCTGCTCGTGCAGGCAGTTCCACAGGTCGGCCGCGGAGAGCGCGCCCGCGTCGAGCAGCGCCTTGCCCACCGGCCGCCCCGAGCGCAGCGCCTCGCGCGCCTGCGCCTCGCCCACCAGCCCGAGCCGCACCGCGATCTCGCCCAGCCGCTCGCCCGCCGCGCTGGAGCGGGCGCCGCGCACCTCCCCGTCCTGGAACGCCACCGAGCGCTCCGCCCCGCCCGACGACACGGTGAGGATCCCGGTGAGCCGCGACTGGTGCAGGAACGCCAGCAGGTCGCCCACCGGGAAGCCGTCGAGGTCGCCGGCCAGCAGGCAGCGCGGGCGGGCGGCCGCGGCGCCGGTGGCCGGGGTGCGGCGGGCCACCAGCAGGTCGGGCGCGGAGGGCAGGAGCACGAAGCGCCCGGCGCGGTCGGCGAGCGCGCGCCGGACCTCGTCGGTCTGGGGGACCAGGCGCCCGTGGGCGTCGATGTCGACGAGCAGGCTCAGTCCTTCTCCCAGCCCTGGTGCTTCTGCCACTCCTCCTCGTCCTCCAGCGCGTGCAGCAGCATGGCCGGCGAGAAGTCGGGCAGGGCCAGGTAGCGGCCGTTCAGGAAGAGCGTGGGCGTGCCGCGCAGCCCGGCGGCGCGGGCCTCGGCCTGCGAGACGCGGACCTTGTCCAGGTACTTCCGGCTGGCGAGCGCGTCGCGCAGGTCGCCCGCGTCGCCGCCCGCGGCGCGCGCGGCCGCCGCGATCCCGTCCACGTCGAGCGGCGCCTCCGCCTCGAACAGCGCGTCGTGCACCGGCCAGAAGATGTCCTGGTCGCGCGCCCACTCGCCGGCCTGCGCCGCCTCCAGCGCGCCGGGGTGCGCCTCGATCGGGAACGGCTTGAACACGAGCTTCACGCGGCCGGCGTGCTCCTCGACGAAGCGCTCCAGCGCCGGGCGGAGGCCGCGGCAGAACGGGCAGGTGAAGTCGGAGAACTCGACCAGGGTGACCGGCGCCGCGGGGTCGCCGAGCGGCGGGCCGAAGCCGTCGGTCGCGAGCGCGACGCGGCGGTCGAAGGAGGCGTAGTAGTCGTCCACCAGGCCCGGCAGGGCCGACGGGCTCGCGCCGGCGGCCACCAGGCGGGCCGCGAACCGGACCATGCGCGCGGCGTGCTTGCAGGGCTGGTGGGTGCGCAGGCAGCTCGTGACCGTGTGCGGGCACCCGCAGTAGCAGAACGCCCGAGAGGCCCAGTCGTGCACGATGGCGCGCTGCTCCGGGGTGAGGTCGTCGAGGTCGGTGCCGGCGAGCGGATCGGCGGCGGCCGCCTCGGGCGCCGCGCCGGCGCCGGCGGCGGGCGCGCCCGCTGCGGGCGCGGCGGTCTTGCAGGCGGGCAGGCCGGCGAGGCCGAGGGCCGCGAGCGCGGCGAGGAGGAACGAGCGGGAGATGGTCATGTGGAGGGAGCCCCGGGGAGCGCGGTCGCGGGATTCTAGTACGACCCCGCCGGCCGTGGGCGCCGCTCACGCTTTGAACGTGGCACCGCCCCCATGGTCTGCTTAGACAGGACCGGCCTTGGAACGCGCGCAGCCGACGAGGGAGCGAGGGACCATCCGCAAGGAGCCCGGCGGACGCCTGGGCGTGGCCCTCGTGTACCCGAACGCCTACCGGCTGGGGATGGCGAACCTCGGGTTCCACGCGGTGTACCGCCTGTTCAACGCCGACGCGGGGGTCGCCTGCGAGCGGGCGTTCCTGCCGGAGGACGGGGGCGAGCCGCGCACCGTCGAGTCCGGCCGGCCGCTGCGCGACTTCGACGTGGTGGCGTTCTCGCTCTCCTTCGAGGACGACGACGCGCACGTCCTCGAGCTCCTGGACCGCGCCGGCCTGCCGCTCCGCAGCGCCGACCGCGACGAGCGCCACCCGCTGGTGCTGGGCGGCGGCATCGCCGTGCAGATCAACCCCGAGCCGCTGGCGCCGTTCTTCGACGCGTTCCTGGTGGGCGAGGGCGAGGAGCTGGTCGGGCCGTTCCTGGCGCTCGCCCGCGCCGCCCGCGAGGAGCGGCCCGCCCGCGCCGAGCTGCTCCGGCGCGTGGCCCGGCTGCCCGGCGGCTACGTGCCCGGGCTGTACGACGTCGAGTACTCCGACACGCGGGATCCTAGCGGCGCGTGGGTCACCCGCTTCGCGCCGCGCGAGGGCGCGCCGGAGCGCGTGCGGCGCTGCTACGTCCCCGACCTGCGGCAGGTGCCCACCTCGCGGGTGGTGGACAGCCCCGACGCGCAGTTCGGCGACCTGTTCCTCACCGAGGTGGCGCGCGGGTGCCTGTGGGGGTGCCGGTTCTGCGCCGCGGGGTTCGTGCAGCGCCCCTACCGCGAGGTGGACCTGGAGCGGCTCCGCGCCGAGGTGCGCGAGGGGATCGCGCGCGGCCAGCGCATCGGGCTCATCGGCCCGGACACGAGCGACTACACCGGCCTCGACGCGCTCACCTGCTTCATCGGCGAGGAGGGCGGCACGTTCAGCCCGTCTTCGCTGCGGGTGGACGCGATCACCTCGCCGCTGGCGCGGCGCATGGCGGAGGGCGGCGAGCGGTCGATCACCATCGCCCCCGAGGCCGGCACCGAGAAGATGCGCCGGGTGATCAACAAGGACTTCACCGACGACCAGATCGTCCAGGCGGCGGAGAACGCGCTCTCGCAGGGGATGCAGCACGTGAAGATGTACTTCATGTGCGGGCTGCCCGGCGAGACCGACGACGTGCTCGGCATGGCGCGGATCGCGGTGCGCATCCGCGAGGAGGTGATGCTGCCGTGGGCCCGCAAGCGCGGGCGCATGGGGCGCATCTCGCTGTCGGTGAACCCGTTCGTGCCGAAGCCGTGGACGCCGTTCCAGTGGCTGCCCATGCACGACCGCAAGTGCCTGGAGGCGAAGCGCAAGCTGCTGGAGAAGACGCTGCGGCCGCTCGGCATCGACGTGGACTTCTTCAGCCCGCGCGAGGCGTACCTCCAGACGCTGCTCTCGCGCGGCGACCGCCGGGTGGCGGACCTGCTCGAGCTGGCGCACCGCGAGACCGGCGGCGACCTGCGCAAGGCGCTGGCGCACTGGCCGCACGACCCGGACTTCTTCGTGCTGCGCGAGGCCGGCGTCGAGGAGGCCTTGCCCTGGGACTTCATCGACCAAGGCCTCGAGAAGCGGTTCCTGGCCCGCGAGCTCCGGCGCGGGGTCGCCTCGAAGCTCACGCCCAAGTGCGCGGTGGACACCTGCCGCGCCTGCGGCCTCGACTGCGCCGACCACCCCGAGCTCGAGCCGGCGGTGGTCCAGCTGGCCGCGCCGGCCCGCCCCGCCTGACCGGCGCCCGCCCCGGGCCCGCGGACGGGCCCGGAGCGGACGGCGGGATCAGGGCGCCGGGGCCGCGCTGGTCCCGGTGATGGGGACCTCCAGCGGCAGCGGGATGGGCGCGTCCACGATCCAGTCCACCTCGCTCGGCGCGTAGGGGTCCGCCTCCTTGCCGGCGGTGAGCGTCACCGACGCCCCCACGCCGCAGGTGAACCCGCCGAGCCGCGCCACCATCCGGCACGGCCCCACGCTGTCCACAGGGCAGCGCGTGCCGCACGCGCCCGCCGCGTTGCAGGGCTGGTAGGTGAACTCGAGGCCGCGGCCGTCCGGGTAGGCGTCGAGCCCGCGGTAGGCGGCGGCGATCTTCGACGGGTCGCGCACCGCGACGGCGTAGGAGGTGGCCGCCGGGAGCAGGTTCAGGTTCACGTCCGCCGCGTACACCGCGTAGGTCGCCCGGGTGGGCACCTCGCCGGCGACGAGCGCGAACGGGGCGGCCGGGGCGGTCGGGGTGCACGCGCCCTCGCCGGCGGCGGGGAGCGCGGCCCAGCGGGTCCCGAGCAGGCCCGCGCCGCCCGGCGCGGGCGCGGCCGGCAGCGGGACGCCGGTGAACAGCACCACCGTCTGCGTCCAGACCTTCGCGAGCGCGTCCCACCGGCCGTTCGCCGCGGTCCAGTCGCCCGAGCCGTCCACGTCCACGAACGCCTCGCCCGGATCGTGCTGCCCGTCGTCGTCGGCGTCCACGAACGGCTCCGGCAGGTCCACGAACGGCTCGCCGGCGTCGTAGCGGCCGTCGCCGTCGAGGTCGGTGAACGCCTCCTCGCCGTCGGCCACCGCGATCACCGAGACCACGCCGTCGCGCGGGTTGTGCGTGCGGGTGCCGCACGCGTCGGCGTACGTCACCGACGGCTCGCCGGCGCGCGGCGCCACGTCCTCCGGCAGGTAGCCGCCCAGCGTCGCGAACAGGCCGGACGCGAGGCCGAGGTCGCGCTGCGCCGACGGGTCCATGCCGGGCTGGAGGTCGGGCGTGGTGCGCGCGATGGCGGCGCGGCTCGCCTCGGAGTGGAACGTCACCGCGGTCGCGCGCCCGAGCACGTTCTGGTAGCGGTCCTGCAGCACCGCCACGCAGGTGAAGGCCGCGTCCACCAGCGACGCGCCGCAGTCGGTCTCGGCGAGCGCCTCCACGTTCTCCGGGCTGCACACCAGCGTGAACGCGCCGGCGCTGGGCCGGGCGCCGACGACGGGCACGCCGGGCTGGAGCGCGGCAGAGCGGGTCTGGCCGCCGGCGGTCGCGGTGGCGGTCATGGTGAGCGTGCCGGCCACGGTGCCGGACTGCAGCGTGGCGCGCGCCTGGCCGAGCGAGTCCGGGGCGGCGCCGCCGGAGGTGGTCGCGGTGCGCACCGCGCTGCACGCCGGGCCCGGCACGGCGCACGGGATCGCGCCGTGCAGGTCGGAGCCGCCCAGCCGCGGGTGCTCGAGGTAGACCTCCAGGCCGTCCGGGTAGGCGAGGCCGTCGTCGCCGACCAGCGTGAACGTCACCGCGTTCGACTCGTTCCAGCCGGAGTCGCGCACGCCCATCACCGGGAACGCCGGCGCGGGCTGCGCGGAGATCTGCGCCAGCGCCGGCATCCGCACCGAGGCGGTGGTCTCGACCGGCACGGCGGCGAGGCGGGCGGTGAGGCGCGCGGTGCCGACCTGCGCGGCGGAGACGAAGGTGGCCGCCGCCACGCCGGCGCCGTCGGTGGTGACGGTGACGCTCGCGGCCGGGCCGGCCTCGGACTGGAACGCGCCCAGCGTGGTGGTCAGCACCACCTGCTCGCCGGCCGCGGGCACGCCCTCGCGCGCGAGCGTCACGGTGACGGCGGTGGTGGCGCGGCCGTCGGCCGGGATGCGGCCGCGCGCCGGGGCGAGCGCCAGCGCCACGCCGGAGGCGAGGTCGGTGCAGCGGCGGTTGCGGCAGGCCCAGCGCGCGCCGGCCGCGGCGTCGCACGGCTGCCCGTCGCAGGCGGCCTCGGCGCAGTCCACCAGGCCGTCGCAGTCGTCGTCGAGCCGGTTCGCGCAGGACACCTCGGCCGGCTCGGTGGCGTCGCAGGCGACCGGCGCGCAGGTGCCGGCGGCGCACGCGCCGGCCCGCCCGTCGGCGGTCGCGCAGGTCGCGCCGCCGCAGTCGGCGTCCTCGCAGTCCACCCGGCCGTCGCAGTCGTCGTCCCGCCCGTCGCCGCACGCGGTCTCGCCGGCGGACGCCGGCGTGCAGACGCAGGCGCCCTCGGCGCAGGCGCCCACCGCCCCGCCCGCGGCCAGGCAGCGGCGCCCGGCGCAGCCGGCGTCGGCGCAGTCCACCCCGCCGTCGCAGTCGTTATCGCGGGCGTCGTCGCAGGCGGTCTCGCCGCCCGACTGCCCGGCGTCGGGCGTGCACGTGCACGCGCCGGCGGCGCAGGTCCCGACCGCCCCGGCGCCGGTGCGGCAGGTCGCGCCGGCGCACTCGGCCGCGGCGCAGTCCGCCGCCGGGTTGCCCGCGTCCGGCACGCCGTTGTCGCAGATCTCGGCGCCCACGAACGTGACCTGCGCCAGGCCGTACGCCAGCGAGGCGTCGGAGGCGGTCACCGACACCGGGCCCCAGCACCCGGGGTTCAGGCGCTGGTCGCAGGTGACGAGCGTGAGGTCGCCCTCGGCCGCGGGGAGCGTGGCGGTGCTGGTGCCGGTGCCGAGGAACGTGCCGCGGCTCGCCACCACCGCGACCGGCCCCTTGCCGGCGCGCACGTGGACGGTGACGGTCGCGGCGCCGTCCGCCTTCACCAGCGCCGGCGTGGCGGTGACGACCACCGGCAGGACCGTCGGGGCGTCGTCGCCGCCGCCGCCGGAGCAGGCGGCCGCCGCGAGGAGCAGGGCGAGCAAGGATCGGCGGGTGGGCTTCATGGAGGGCTCCGGTCGGCGAGGGGTGGGGACGGCCGGCCTTCGCCGGCGGTGACTGCGACCTGTGGTGAATGGGCTCCGCAGGGCGGAACGCCGGCGCGCGCGGACGTGACCAGGAGTGGAGGGCGGGCGCGCGCTTCCCGACGCGGCGTGCGGGTCGCGCCGGGGACCCCGGAGGATTCACCGAGGGTGCGCAGCGACCCGCGCCGCGCGGCGGCGCGCGTGCGCGGGCGCCCGCGGTCGGGGTATGAAGGGCCCGTGGACGAGCGCGAGGCGATGCAGGAGGCACTGGGCCTGGCGCGCGAGGCGGCGGCCCGCGGCGAGGTGCCGGTCGGCGCGGTGGCGCTGTTCGAGGGCCGCGTGGTCGGCCGCGGCGCGAACGCCCGCGAGGCGGCCCGCGATCCGACCGCCCACGCCGAGCTCCTCGCCATCCAGGAGGCGGCGCGCACCCTCGGGCGCTGGCGCCTCACCGGCGTGACGGTGGTGGTGACGCTCGAGCCCTGCGCCATGTGCGCCGGCGCCATGGTGCTCGCCCGCATCGACCGGCTGGTCTACGGGGCGAGCGACCCCAAGGCCGGCTGCGTCGGCTCGCTCCAGGACCTGTCGACGGATCCCCGCCTGAACCACCGGTTCCCGGTGGAGCGGGGCCTGCTGGCCGAGGAGTCCGGCGAGCTCCTCCGGGCCTTCTTCCGGGCCCGCCGGGGCGCCGGGACCGGAAACGGCAACGGCGGCGAGGGGTAGGCGAGCCTTCCCCCTTGGCACGCCCCGGGAGATCGGTTAAACCCGCCCGCGGAGAGCTGGCCGAGCTGGTCGAAGGCGCCTGACTCGAAATCAGGTGTACCGGCAACGGTACCGGGGGTTCGAATCCCTCGCTCTCCGCCAATTTGGACCACGACTGCGGGCTCGCTCGCCGAACGCGAGGACAGCAGAGGCCGGACGAGAGGTCGGGAAGCAAGGGAGCGCAGGTCCCCGAGCGAAGCGAAGGGGACCGAGCGCTCCGGATGAAGCTGAAACGCGGCCACGCCCGCGGATGGCGTTTGGAGCAGTAACCTCAGCGAGCGCAGGCCCACGCGGATGAGCGTGGGCCGGAGCGAGCAGGGGGTCTGGGGGAGCGCAGGCTCCCCTGGCGAAGCACGGAGCAGTTGGGCGCTCCGGAGGATTTGGAGGGAAGGACCTTCAGCGAGCGCAGGCCCACGCGGGAGCGTGGGCCGGAGCGAGCAGGGGGTCTGGGGGAGCGCAGGCTCCCCTGGCGAAGCACAGGGGAGCCGAGCACTCCCCCAGGTATAAGGAGAGGTGACCGAGCGGCTGAAGGTGCACGACTGGAAATCGTGTGTACCGGGAACGGTACCGTGGGTTCAAATCCCACCCTCTCCGCCAGCGATGCAGGCCCCACGCCGTTAAGCAAGGTGGGACCCGCGAGCCGGCGATGCGCCGGGCGAGCCGGCCCAGAATCCTCGGGCGACGTGGGGGCCATCGAACCCCGCCAGGCCCGGAAGGGAGCAACGGTAGGTGGTCTTCCGTGCGCCCGGGGATTGTGGGCCGGCTCTTTTTGCTGGAACGTGAGGCGCGCCGCGTCCCCGCGGTGACCGATCCCAATGGCTTACCTCGTCCTCGCCCGCAAGTACCGGCCGCAGCGCTTCGGCGAGATGTCCGGCCAGGAGCACGTGGTCCGGACGCTGTCGAACGCGCTCAAGACCGGCCAGCTCGCCCACGCGTTCCTGTTCACCGGCCCGCGCGGCGTCGGCAAGACCACCACCGCCCGCCTGGTGGCGAAGGCGCTCAACTGCGAGAAGGGCCCGACCGCCGAGCCGTGCGGCGTCTGCACCCCCTGCGTCGAGATCGCCGAGGGCCGCGCGGTGGACGTGGTGGAGATCGACGCCGCCTCCAACAACGGCGTGGACAACGTCCGCGACATCGTCGAGGCGGTGAAGTACCGGCCCGCCCGCGACCGCTTCAAGGTGTTCGTGGTGGACGAGGTCCACATGCTGTCGCAGGGCGCGTTCAACGCGCTCCTGAAGACGCTGGAGGAGCCGCCGCCGCACGTGAAGTTCGTGCTGGCCACCACCGACGTCCACAAGGTCCCAGAGACCATCCTCTCGCGCTGCCAGCGCTTCGACTTCCGGCGGCTCACGCTGCAGCAGATCGCCGACCAGCTCGCCAAGGTCGCGGCGGAGGAGGGGATGCGGCTGTCCCCGGCCGCGCTGGCGCTGGTGGCGCGCCAGGCCGAGGGCGGCATGCGCGACGCGCTGTCGCTGCTCGACCAGGTGCGGGCCGCCTGCGGCGACGCGCCCGGCGACGACGCGGTGGCGGAGGCGCTCGGCGCGGTGGACGCGGCGGCGGTGTCGCGCATCGCGGCGGCGCTCGTCGGCCGCGACGGCGCCGCGCTGCTGCGCGAGATCGAGGCGCTCCACGACCGCGGGCTCGAGGTGAAGCGGCTCGCCGAGGAGCTGGTCCGGCACCTGCGCAACGTGGTGGTGGCGAAGCTCGTGCCGCAGGCGCCCATCGACCTGCCGGACGCGGAGCTCGCCGAGGTGCGCGCGCAGGCCGCGGCCGCCGACGCGGCGCAGCTCACGCGCCTGTTCGACCTGGCGCAGCGCGCGGTGGTGGACGTGAAGCTCGCCGAGCAGCCGCGCTACGCGCTGGAGGTGGCGCTGCTGGAGGGCGTGTTCCTGGCCCCCGGCGCGCAGGTCTCCGAGCTGGTCGCGCGCGTCGAGGCGCTCGCCCGAGGCGCGCCGCTCCCGCCTCCCCGCGCCGCCGGCCCGGCCGCGCCGCCCGCGCCCGCCGCGCCGGCCTCCGGCTCCCCGCCGCCGGCCCCGCCCGCCGCCCCCGCGCGCGGCGCCGCCGCCGCGTCGGGCTGGCGCGACCTCCCCGCGTTCGGGACGCCCGGGTGCGCCGCCGGCTCGGCGCCCGCCCAGGCCGAGCCCGCGCCCGCGTCGCCGCCGCCCGCCGTGTCCGCGCCCGCGCCCGCTGCGGCCGACCCCGGCGCCGGCGCGAGCGCGGCCGATCGCTGGCGCGCGGCGGTGGAGCAGGTGGAGCAGGAGAGCCCGACCGCGGCCGCGTCGCTCAAGCAGGCGGCGCTGCTCGGCCTCGGCGAGGGCGAGGTGCGGGTGCAGCTCCCGCCCGGCTTCCACGCGCAGAGCGCGGAGCGGAAGCGCGGCGAGATCGAGGCGGTGTTCGCCCGCTTCTTCGGGCGCCCCACCCGGCTGGCGCTGACGATCGCGGCGCTGCCGGCGGCGCCCGCCGCGGCGGCCGAGGCGCCCCCCGGCGCGGCCGCGCCGTCGATCGCCGCGAGCGACGCCGCCGAGCGGATGGCCCGCTCGGCCCGGGTGCGCGACACCGCGCGCGCCCACGCCAACATCCAGGAGGCCGTCCGCGTGCTGGACGGCGCCATCGACCGGATCGAGGAGCTGTGATGGACATCCAGTACCTGATGCGCCAGGCCAAGAAGCTGGAGAAGGCCATGGCGGACGCGAAGGAGAAGCTCGCCGAGATCGCGGTCGAGGCCGAGAGCGGCGGCGGCCTCGTCAAGGTGGCCATGAACGGGAAGTGCGAGGTCACCCGGCTGACCGTGGACCCGAAGGCCATCGACCCGAACGACAAGGCGATGCTCGAGGACCTCGTGACCGCCGCGGTGAACGCGGCGGTGGAGAAGGCGCGCACGGCGGCCGACGAGTCGATGAGCAAGGCCACCGGCGGCATCAAGATCCCGGGCATCGCCGGCTGATCGATGGCCGTCGCGGATCCCATCGCGCGCCTGGTGAAGGAGCTGGCGAAGCTCCCCGGCATCGGGGAGAAGACCGCGCAGCGCCTGGCGTTCCACATCCTCAAGGCGGGCCCCGGCTACGCCGGCGACCTCGCCGCGGCCGTCACCGGCGTGGTGCGCGACGTGCGGCTGTGCTCCACGTGCCAGACGCTCACCGACCAGGATCCCTGCGCGATCTGCCGCGATCCGGATCGCGACGCCCGGACGATCTGCGTGGTGGAGGGCGTGCCGGACCTGCTGGCGGTGGAGCGCACCCACGAGTTCCGCGGCCGCTACCACGTGCTCCACGGCGCGCTGTCGCCGCTCGACGGCGTGGGCCCGTCCGACCTGAAGATCCGCGAGCTGCTGGTGCGCCTGGAGCGCGAGCCGGCCGACGAGATCGTGGTGGCGACGAACCCGGACGTCGAGGGCGAGGCCACCGCGCTCTACCTGACGAAGCTCCTGAAGCCGATGGGGCTCAAGGTCACCCGCATCGCCCAAGGTGTTCCCATGGGCGGGGATCTCGAATACGCTGATCAGGTGACGCTGGCCCGCGCGCTGGCCGGCCGCCGCGAGCTCTGAGCGCGGCGGCCGACGGTTCCGGTCCGCGCCGCATCGCCTCCCCGGTGCGATATCGCGCTACACGCTCCGGCCCCGATTGAACGCGGCACGGTTCCCTGGTATTCGCCCATCACTCGGATCTTCGCGGAGAGCGACGGCCCATGAATTCCGGCTTGGTGATGTACGAGGAGGAGTTCCGGCTCATCGCCGGGATCTGCGACCGGCTCACGCGCGACGCGAACGCCAAGGTCGTGTTCCTCGTCGACAAGAACGGCCAGCTCATCGCGTCGAGCGGGCAGGCCCAGAACCTGGACACCACCTCGCTCGCGTCCCTCACCGCGGGTAACGTCGCGGCCATGGGCGGC
This sequence comes from Anaeromyxobacter sp. Red801, assembly GCF_049201065.2. Classification (NCBI taxonomy): domain Bacteria; kingdom Pseudomonadati; phylum Myxococcota; class Myxococcia; order Myxococcales; family Anaeromyxobacteraceae; genus Anaeromyxobacter; species Anaeromyxobacter sp. Red801. The sequence goes on from NZ_CM181236.1 coordinate 521,191, forward strand.
CTCGCCAAGCTCATCGGCGAGAAGGAGTTCCCGAACCAGTTCCACGAGGGCGAGAAGGAATCGCTCCACATGAGCATCGTGGGCGGCCGGGTGGTGCTGGTCGTCATCTTCGACGCGAAGAGCTCGCTCGGCCTCGTGCGCCTGCGGGTGAAGAAGGCCGGCGAGGAGCTCGCCCGGGTGTTCGACGCGCTGGCCAGGAAGCAGGCCGCGCCCGGCGCCGCGAGCCCGTTCGCCGAGATCACCGACGACGACATCGACAATCTGTTCAGCGAGTGATCATGAGCTTCATCAACTACAGCTCGCGCGAGATCAACTGCAAGATCGTCTACTACGGCCCCGGCCTGTGCGGGAAGACGACCAACCTCCAGTACGTCTACGCGAAGACCAACCCCGACGCGAAGGGGAAGATGATCTCGCTCGCCACCGAGACCGAGCGGACCCTCTTCTTCGACTTCCTCCCGCTGTCGCTGGGCGAGATCCGCGGCTTCAAGACCCGCTTCCACCTGTACACGGTGCCGGGCCAGGTGTTCTACGACGCCTCCCGCAAGCTGATCCTGAAGGGCGTGGACGGCGTGGTGTTCGTGGCCGACTCGCAGATCGAGCGCATGGAGGCGAACCTCGAGTCGGTCGAGAACCTCCGCGTGAACCTGGCCGAGCAGGGCTACGACCTCAACAAGATCCCGTACGTGGTGCAGTACAACAAGCGCGACCTCCCCAACACCGCCACCGTGGACGAGCTCCGCCGCCTGCTCAACCCGCGCGGCGTGCCGGAGTTCCAGGCGGTCGCACCGACCGGCGTGGGCGTGTTCGACACGCTGAAGTCGGTCGCGAAGCTGGTGCTCACCGAGCTGAAGAAGGGCGGCTAGCCGGACCCCGCGCGCCCGCGCGCAGTCGCCGGAGCGTGACGGTCCGCGCGGCGGCCGCGCGCGTCACCCGTGCGCCCGCGCGGGCCGCTCGGCCCCCAGCGGACTCGACTTTAGTTCTGGCGGTGCGCGCCGGGATGGCGTATTTCCTCGGGATTCCAACCGTTCGACCGGTCGATCCACCGGCCCGCCCGGTTGAGTGCGAGTCCGAAGTGCGCCGCCTGCGGATGCCACGGGGCGAGCGAGACACTGGAACGAGGTGCTCAACATGACATCGAAGATCCGGATGGCGGCCCTCCTGCTCCTCGCGACCGCCTGCGCCACCGGCGGCGGCGCGGGCAAGGGGCCCGCGGAACGCTTCAAGCAGTCCGACGAGAAGATGCCGACCGCGAGCGCGATCCAGGAGGACGCCGAGCGCGCCTTCTACTCGGACGTGCTCGACCACAAGCGGCGCGGCGACATCGCGGCCCAGGCCGGCAACATGGACCAGGCCCGCGCCGAGTGGGCCACCGCCGCCGAGGGCCTCGGCAACTTCAACGACCGCTTCGGCGCGAACGAGTACCAGATCCCCATCCGCTACAGCGCCGCCGAGCTGTTCATGCAGGCGCAGCAGTGGGACAAGGCGGCGCAGGCGGCCGAGCGGACCGCCGCCGATCCGCACGCCGGCCCGAAGACCAAGGCGATGGCGGCCCACCTCTCCGCGCAGGCCTGGCTCATGGCCGCCAACGCGGACGTGAAGGCCGGCAAGCTCGAGCCCATCAAGCTGGCCTACGTCGAGCAGCGCAAGGGCGAGGCGCTGAAGCCGCGCACGCCGCCGGGCGCCTGGAAGCGGTTCGTGGACACGACCGACGTGTACCTCGCGAACATCGACGCCGACCCGGAGCAGCAGAAGCCCGCCGCCGAGCGGCGCCTGGTCGCCCCGCAGCAGCTCGCGCTGATCGCGGCCGAGGTGCAGTACGCGTTCGACAACATGGAGGAGGCGCGCCGCCGCTTCGAGGTGGTGCTGCAGCGCTGGCCCGACGACGCCGACGTGGTCGAGGCGGCCGCGCCGCTGTACCTGCAGACCTTCGCGTTCGCGAAGGACGCCGCCGGGCACGAGGCCGCCACGAAGCGCGTGCGCGACCTGGTGACCGCGCAGATGCAGAAGCCCGGCCTCGATCCCAAGGCCAAGGCGTCCTACGACAAGGTCCTCCAGGACCTCGGCCGCACCGAGGCCGGCGCCCGCTTCGCCGAGGCGCAGAAGCTGCTCGAGGCCGGCAAGCCGGCCGAGGCCGCCAAGGCGTTCGAGGCGCTCGCCGCCGATCCGGCGAGCGGCGACGTGGCCGGCGCGCTCCACAACGCCGCCATCGCCTGGGACAAGGCCGGCGACGCGGCCAAGGCGAGCGCGCTCCGCCAGCGCATCCTGAAGGATTTCCCGGACTCGAAGGTGGCGCCGCAGAACGCGCTGCTGCTCGCGGCCCAGCACTCGAAGAAGGGCGACCACGCCGGCGCGGCCCGCATGTACTCCGAGTTCGTGGAGAAGTGGCCGGGCGATCCGAACCGCTGCGTGGCGCTCCAGAACGTCGCGGCCGAGCTCGACACCGCCAAGAAGACCGCCGACGCGGCCGAGCGGTACCTGGTGTTCGGCAAGGACCCCACCTGCGCGAAGGGCGACCCGAACTTCGCCGCCCGCGCGCTCTACCGCGCCGGGACGCTGTTCTCGTTCGCGAAGAGCAACGCCAAGGCCCAGGAGGCGTTCGCGGCCGCCGTCGCCGTGCAGGGCGTCACCGACACCGTGGCGAAGAGCCAGGTGGAGGACGCGAAGCGGCGCCTGAAGAAGTAGCGGCGCCGGGCGCGAGCCCGCGATGGACGCGGCCCGGACGGCGGACGAACCCGCCGGACCGGGCCGCACCTTTTCCGCCCTCCCGCATGGCCGACACGCTCTCCGCCGTCGCCGCCGAGGTCGTCCGCTGCCGCGCCTGCCCGCGCCTGGTCGCCTGGCGCGAGCAGGTGGCGCGCGAGAAGCGGCGCGCCTACCGCGACGAGGTCTACTGGGGCCGGCCCATCCCCGGCTTCGGCGACGCCCGCGCGCGCATCGCGCTGGTCGGGCTGGCGCCGGGCGCCCACGGCTCGAACCGCACCGGGCGCATGTTCACCGGCGACCGCTCCGGCGACTTCCTGTACGCGGCGCTCCACCGGGCCGGGCTCGCCAGCCAGCCCACCTCGCGGGCGCGCGACGACGGGCTCGCGCTCGAGGGCGCCTGGATCACCTCCGCCTGCCGGTGCGCGCCGCCCGACAACTGGCCCACGCCCGACGAGCTGGAGCGCTGCGCGCCGTTCCTCGACCGCGAGCTCGCGCTGCTCGCCCCGCGGGTGCTCGTCGCGCTCGGGGCCGTCGGGTGGGACGCGATCCTGGCTGCGCTGCGGCGCTCCGGCCGCGAGGTCCCGCGCCCGCGGCCGCGCTTCGGGCACGGCGCCGAGCTGCGCCTCCCCGGGCTGCCGGCGGTGCTCGGCTGCTACCACCCCTCGCAGCAGAACACGCAGACCGGCCGCCTCACCCCGGCCATGATCGACGCGGTCCTCGCCCGCGCCGTCGCGCTGGCGCGCTGAGCGTCGAGCGCGGCGCGAGCGCGGCGGCCGGCGGCCGCGCGCCGGCCGCGCCGGACGTTCCCCGGACCGGCCGCGCCGCGCCCCGGGGCCCGGGCCCGCGGATCCACGGCGCGCGCCGCTGGCACGCGGGCTGCTGAACGCGCGTGCATGCTCGTGCGCGTGCGATCCGGGGCGGTGCTCGGCGTGAACGCCGTCCCGGTGGACGTCGAGGTGGACGCGACGGTCGGGATGCCCGGCTTCTACATCGTCGGGCTCGCGGCCGGGCCGGTGCGCGAGGCCGAGGTCCGGGTGCTCGCCGCGATCCGGAACCTGGGCGTGAAGCTCCCGTCGAAGCGGGTGACGGTCAACCTCGCACCCGGCGACCTGCGCAAGGAGGGCACCGGCTTCGACCTGCCCATGGCCATGGGCGTGCTCGCCAGCGCGGAGGAGATCCCGGCGCAGGCGCTCGAGGGCGTGCACCTCGTCGGCGAGCTGGCGCTGTCCGGCGAGGTGAAGCCGGTGCGCGGGGTCCTTCCGCTCGCGATCGAGGCGCGGCGGGCCGGCGCCCGCGCGCTCCTCGTCCCGGAGGCGAACGTGCTCGAAGCGAGCGTGGTCGAGGGCGTCCAGGTCCTGCCCGCGCGCCACCTGGGCGAGGTGGTGGCCTGGGCGCGCGGGGGGCAGCCGCTCCTGCGCAGCCTGCCCCCGCCGCCGCCGCCCCCCGCGTCGCCGCTCGACCTCGCCGACGTGAGCGGGCAGGAGGGGGCCAAGCGCGCGCTCGAGATCGCCGCCGCCGGCGCGCACAACCTGCTGTTCTTCGGGCCGCCCGGCAGCGGCAAGACCATGCTGGCGCGCCGGCTCCCCGGCGTGCTCCCGCCGCTCGCGTTCGAGGAGGCGCTGGAGGCCACCGTCGTCCACAGCGTGGCCGGGTTGACTCGGCACCGCGGGCTGCTCACCGAGCGCCCGTTCCGCGCGCCCCACCACTCCATCTCCGACGCCGGCCTGGTGGGCGGCAGCACCGTGCCGCGGCCCGGCGAGATCTCGCTCGCCCATCACGGCGTCCTGTTCCTCGACGAGCTGCCCGAGTTCCGGCGGCACGTGCTCGAGGCGATGCGCCAGCCGCTGGAGGACGGGGAGGTGTGCATCGCGCGCGCGGGACGCTCGGTGACCTACCCGTCGCAGGTGATGCTGGTGGCGGCGATGAACCCGTGCCCGTGCGGCCACCACGGCAACCGCACCCGCGCCTGCCACTGCACCGCGCACGAGCTGGTGCAGTACCGGCGGCGCATCTCCGGCCCGCTGCTCGACCGGGTGGACCTGCACGTGGACGTGCCGGCGGTGCCGCCCGCGCTCCTGCGGCGGCGCCCCGGGGGTGCCGAGCGCCGAGGTGCGCGCGCGCGTGGCGCGGGCGAGGGAGCGCCAGGCGGCGCGGGCCGGCCCGCGCACCGCGCCGGTGAACGCGCGGCTGCGCGGCGAGGCGCTGCGCCGGATCTGCGGGCCGGACGCGGCCGGGCGCCGGCTGCTCGACGACGCGGTGGCGCGGCTCGGCCTGTCCGCCCGCGCCCACGACAAGGTGCTGCGGGTGGCGCGCACCATCGCCGACCTGGAGGGCGACGGCGCCGTGAAGGCGGCGCACGTGGCCGAGGCGATCCAGTACCGCGCCCTGGACCGCCCGCTCCTGTGACCACGCCGCCCGCGGGCGGCACCAACCCCGCCGCCGGCGGGAGAAGCGAGGCAGCGACGTGAGCAAGCTGACGGAGAGGACGAAGGCGCTGGGCGTGGCCGTGGCCAGCATCGAGAAGGCGTTCGGGAAGGGGAGCATCATGCGGCTGTCCGAGGCGGAGGCGCCGGCGGCGATGCCGGTGGTGCCGAGCGGCTCCATCGGGCTCGACCTGGCGCTCGGCGTGGGCGGGCTCCCGCGCGGGCGGGTGGTGGAGATCTTCGGGCCGGAGTCGTCGGGGAAGACGACGCTCGCCCTGCACGCGATCGCGGAGGCGCAGAAGGCGGGCGGGGTCGCCGCGTTCATCGACGCCGAGCACGCGCTCGACGTGGGCTACGCGCGGAAGCTGGGCGTGAACCTGGCCGAGCTGCTCGTCTCGCAGCCGGACACCGGGGAGCAGGCGCTCGAGATCGCGGAGCAGCTGGTCCGCTCCGGCGCCTGCGACGTCATCGTGGTGGACTCGGTGGCGGCGCTCGTCCCGAAGGCGGAGATCGAGGGCGAGATGGGCGACGCGCACATGGGCGTGCAGGCGCGCCTCATGAGCCAGGCGCTCCGGAAGCTCACCGGCGTCGTCTCGCGCAACCAGACCCTCGTCGTCTTCATCAACCAGATCCGGATGAAGATCGGCGTGGTGTTCGGGAACCCGGAGACCACCACCGGCGGGAACGCGCTCAAGTTCTACGCCTCGGTGCGCATGGACATCCGGCGCATCGGCCAGGTGAAGGAGGGCGACGCGGTGGTGGGGAGCCGCACGCGGGTGAAGGTGGTGAAGAACAAGGTCTCGCCACCGTTCCGCGAGGCCGAGTTCGACATCCGCTACGGCGTGGGCGTGGACCGCTTCGCCGAGGCGGTGGACCTCGGGGTCGAGCGCGGGGCGGTGGAGAAGTCCGGCGCCCATTTCTCGCTCGAGGGCGAGCGGATCGGGCAGGGCCGCGAGCGCGCCGCGGAGTGGCTCCGGGCGAACCCGGCCGCGTTCGAGCGGCTGGTGGAGCGGATCAAGGCGCCGGGCACCCAGGGCCCGCCGACCCCGCTTTCGGTCGTCGCCGCCGAGGCGGCCGGGTAGGGGAGCCGCGGCGGCGGGGAGCGGCGAGCCCGGGGCCCCCGGGCGCGGCCGCCCTCGCGCGCCGTCGCGCGGTCACATGAAGAAGTACCGGAGCGTCACGTTCGTCACCCACTTCGTCCCCTCCTGCATCGCCGGCGTCTTGATGCCGCCGATGTCGAAGGGGTGGCCGAAGTGCACGCGCAGGAGCAGCGGGCCGAACAGCACGTTCACGCCCAGCACGCCGGTGAGGGTGCGCGACTCCCAGGCGCCCGGCTCGAGGATGGTGCCGGCGGCGTCCACCCGGTCCTCGAACCGGTTGAACACGCTGCCGAAGTCGAGCGCGGCCACGCCCTCCAGGTAGTCGAAGATGAGCAGGCGGATGAGCGGGTCGAGCGGGAACTGCAGCTCGGCGTTCACGACGTAGTAGTGCTGCCCGATGAGGTAGGCGAGGTCGAACGGCGAGAAGCCGCGCAGGTTGTCGCCCGAGGTGAGCCAGAAGCTCCGCTGCCAGACCTCGCTCTTCCCGCTCGGCGCGAAGGTGGTGCCGCCCGCGAACCGGAAGGAGAAGTTGGAGCGGCCCACCAGCTGCCAGTACTTCTGCGCGTCGAGCCGCGCCGACCCGTGCACGGCGCTCCGCCCGGGCAGGTAGCCGCCGCCCAGCTCGAGCAGGAGCGAGGTGCCGGAGAGCGGCCCGGTGAACGCGTCGTAGCGGATGGTGTCGAAGCCGTAGCGCACCGCCGGGTTGACGGTGAAGTTCACGCCGCCGTTCTGGCGCTCCCAGTCGGCGGTGTCGCGGTAGACGCCGCCCTGGAGCTGGATGCCCTTGCAGACGAGGAAGCCCGCGCCGGAGAAGTCGGTCAGGCAGTAGCGCTGCACGCCTCCGACGGTGAGCTCCAGCTCGAGGCGCCGGAACCGGTCGAGCGGGTAGCGGAGCGCGCCCACCACGCCGAAGTCGCGCTGGTAGTAGGCGAGGTTGTAGTCGAGCCGGTCGATCTGCTGCTGGACGAAGTGGAACCCGCCGAGCGCCCAGTTCAGGCGCCGCGCCCGGTTCTCGTACAGCACCATCGCCTGCGTGTAGTCGAACGAGCCGTAGATCGAGAGGTCCACGAACAGCACGTGGTCGCGGAGCAGGTCGGAGAAGAGCACCGCGGCGCGGCCGGCGACGTTGCTGCCCGCGCCGCCGCCGTAGACGAACCCACCCTCCGGCCGCCAGTTGCGGATGGAGGTGGCGCGGTAGGCGGGCACGGACTCCGGGAAGTCGGTCGAGGGGATCTCGAGCACGTCGCCGGCGGGCGGCGCCACGGGCGTGGGCGGCTCCTCCAGCCACGCGACCCGGGGCACCTCCACCATGCGGAACAGGCCGCCGTTGAAGGTGCTGGCGAGGACGCCGCGCGCCTTGGGCGCGACCGCCGGGCTGGTGAGCCCGGTGGTGAAGTCGGTGAGGCGCTGGATGGCGCCGCCCTTCAGCAGGTAGAGGTCGGGCTTGCCGCGCGCGTCCGACGAGAACAGCACCGAGCCGTCCGCCTGCGGGTACGGGTGCCGGTCGGTGGAGGGCGCGGTGGTGAGCCGGGTGCGCGCGCCGGTGGCCGGGTCGATGCGGAACAGGTTGAGCCGGCCGTGGTCGGTCGCGTCGGAGGCGCAGTAGAGGCCGTCGGGGCCCCAGTGCAGGTCCTTCTCGGTGTAGCCGTCGTTGGTGAGCCGGCGGGCGACGCCCCCGGTCACCGGCACCACGTAGACGTCCTGCTGCCCGTCCTCGGCCACGCCCACGAACGCGAGGTGGCTCGCGTCGGCGGAGAAGGTCGGGTCGGCGACGGTGATGAAGCGGGTGCCGCTGGGCGGCCGGAGGTCGAGCTTGCGGCGCTTCCCGAGCTGGAAGCGGGCGGTGCGGCCCTCGGTGAACTTGTGCCGGAAGCGCTGGACGTACAGCGCGTCGCCGATCCCGTCCTGCGCCGAGAAGGCCAGGACGCCGTCCGCGACCGCGCCGACCGAGTAGTCGATGGGGTGGAGCGACTCGAGCCCGGGCTGGCTGTCGGTCGCCACCTCCACCGCGCTGCGCGGGCTGCGCACGTCCATCAGGTACAGGCTGGCCCGGCCGCGGCGCCGGTCGATGGCGCGGTAGAGCACGAGCGTGCCGTCGTGCGAGGTGGTGAAGTCCTCGGGCTCGCCGGGGAGCTGGCGCAGCTCGCGCACCGCCGAGAGGTCCTGCCGCGAGGCGAGGTAGGCCGGGTAGTAGCGCTTCTTGAGCCACGCCCTCCAGCGCGCGTCCACCTGCTCCACCGGCTCGTTCAGCACCCGCCGCACCAGCGCGGCGAAGCCCCGGCCCCCGCCGCCGCCGCCGCGGCCGCCGTCGTCCGCGAGCAGGTACGCGCTCTCCAGGAAGCCCTGGATCTTCTCGCGCCCGTACTCCTCGGCGATGAAGGCGACGCGCGCCTGGCCCAGCTTGTAGGTGGGGATGTAGCCGCGGTAGCGGTCGTCCTGGAACGCGAGGATCTCGTACCCGCGCCGCGGATCCGGGTTCCACACCAGGTCGCGCAGGTACAGGTCCGTCTCGACGTCGATTCCACCCTTCGTGTAGTACTCGGCGATGCCCTCGATGAACCAGAGCGGCAGGTACTGGATGGGCGAGCCGATGTCCTCGGCGCCGGCGGCCTCCATCAGCTTCTGGATGGTGAACTGGTGCACCATCTCGTGCGTGGAGACCTCGGTGAACCGGGAGTGATCGCCGAAGTACGGGACCGTCATCTTCAGGTCCTCGGGCGAGGTCACGCCCAGCACCGACTCGGTCACCGCGAACACGTTCTGCGTCTGGAACTCGCGCTGGGTGGCGTAGAGGATGTACGGGATGCGCCGGGTCGGGTTGTAGTGGAACGCGTCCACCAGGCGCGCGTAGGCGCTGCGGATGGCGGGCAGCGCGCGCTTCGCCTGGGCCAGCTCGGTCTCGTAGTAGTAGAGCCGGATGCCGCCCTTGCCGCCGCCCGGGGGCGGGACGTCGAGGTAGTGCCAGTCGAAGCCGTACCAGGCCACCTGGTTCTGGCCGGGCCGCTCGGGGAGGATGTAGGTCTGCTCGAGCCCGTCCTCGACGCGCCCCTCGACCTGCCGCGCCTCGATGCGGTCCATGGTCTGGAACGCGTCGGCCAGCGACGGCGCCCGGAGCTGGAACCCCTGGGGCGCGGCCGCGAGCGGGATGGCGAGCGCCCAGAGCGCGACGAGTCTTCTCATTTTTTGAAGGTAACGGTCGGGCCCGCCGCCGGGCGAGCAACCGGAAGGATACCGCGCCGGGCACCGTCCGTGCGACTACGACACCGTCACCGGCCAGCGCGTGCCGTTCACGAAAAGTGCGTAGTCGCCCGACCCGGGAGGGTCCTCGCGCAGCAGCAGGCCGAGCGACACGTGGCCCGCGCGGGTGAAGCGGGCGCGGTGGGCGCCGCCCTTCACCGCGCAGCGCAGCACGCCGTCCGCGCCGAGCGACAGCGTGGCCGGGTCGAGCGGCTCCGCGGTGCCGTCGGAGAGGTGCAGGAGCGGCGCGCCACCGCGAGGGTCCTCGGTCGCGCCGCGCACCGCGTACGGCGCCTCGTCCACCTGCACGTAGGCGCGCTCCCGGCCGATGGCGACCTCGTAGCGCCCGTCGGCCGTGCGCGCGAGCGACCGCCACAGCACCTCGAGCGTGCGGGCGTGGGTGATGGGCTCGCCGCGGTGCAGGAACCGGCCCTCGGCGTCGATGGAGAGGCCGCTGCGGGAGCGGAGCAGCTCGAGCGCGGCGGGGTCGGGAGAGCCCTCGGACACGCTCCGGAGGATAGCGCGGCGCGGCGCCGGCCGCGGGCCGCGCGCGGACGGCGTTGCGCGCCGGGCGCCGCGAGGGTACGAACGGGGCCCGTGAGCCCCCGCACCGAGCCCGTGGTCCGCATCCGCTGCCCGCCCGAGGAAGAGGCCCGCTGTCTCGCCGCGCTGCAGCGCGCGGGCTATGCCGCGGAGCGTTCGCTCACCTGGGTGGTGGTCCGCGACGCCGCGCCGGACGCGGTGAACGAGGCGCTGGCCGCCGGCGGCGCCGGCGTGCGGGTGGCGGTGCGCGAGCGGATCGGGCAGCTGGTGGGCTGGCTCATCGACCGGCAGGGCAAGCTCGAGGGGCGCGCGGTGAACGTGCAGGCGCTGGTGCGCCGGGTGCTCGAGGACGGCGGGCTCACCGCCCGGTACGCGCCGCGGCCGCTGCCGGAGCTCCTCGAGCCCGCCACGCGCACCTACGAGGCGCTCATGGCGAGCGGCGCCGCCCAGGTCACCTGGGATCGCTTCGTCGAGGCGTTCTGCGTCGAGCTCGCCGCGCCGCCCGCGCCCTGAGGCCGGGCGCGCCTCAGCGGAGCGCGAGCCGCAGCAGGTTGAGGGCCTCGTAGGCGGCCTGGCGCCGGACCCGGTCGCGGTCGCCGCGGTAGGCGCGCGCCACGGCCTCGGTGCCCGACGGGCCCGCCACCGCGAGGTGCACCGTGCCGACCGGCTTCTCCGGCGTGCCGCCGCTCGGCCCCGCGATGCCGGTGATGCCGACGCCCCAGGCCGCGCCCGCGGTCCGGCGCGCCCCCTCGGCGAGCGCCCGCGCCACCGCCTCCGACACCGCGCCGTGCGCCGCGAGCAGCTCGGCCGGCACCCCCAGCACCTGCTCCTTGGCGGCGTTCGCGTAGGCGACCACGCCGAGGTCGAGCACCGCCGAGGCGCCCGGCACCGAGGTGAGCAGCTCCGCCACCATCCCGCCGGTGCAGGACTCGCCCAGCGCCACGCGCTCGCCGCGGGCGGCGAGGCGCGCCACCACCAGGTCGGGCAGCTCGTCCTTGCCCTCGCCGAAGACCTGCTCGCCGAAGATCCCGAGCACGCGCTCGCGGATGCGCGCGGCGCGGGCCGCCGCGTCCGGCCCGGGCACGGTCCACTTCACGTGGACCTCCGGCCAGTGGGCGCGGTAGCCGAAGCGGACGCCGGCGTTGGCCGGGTCGTCCATCACCGGGCGCATGGCGTGGTCGGCGTGCGACTCGGGCACCGCGAACAGCTTCACGAGGCCCGCCGACGGCACCTCGCCCAGGCGGGCGCGCACGTGCGGCAGCACCCACTCGTCGCACAGGCCGCGGTACTCCACCGGCACGCCGGGCAGGCACACCACCCGCCCGCGCCCGACCTGCGCCGTGAACCCCGGCGCGCTGCCCCAGCGGTTCGGGATCACCTCCGCGCCGCGCGGGAACCAGGCCTGCTTCTCGTTGTTCGGCGTGAGCGTGCGCCCCAGCTTGCGGAAGCGCTCGCGCAGCAGCTCGATGGACGGCTCGTGGCGCTCCAGCGGCACACCCAGCACCGCCGCGACGCACTCGGAGGTGAGGTCGTCCTCGGTCGGGCCCATCCCGCCGCTCATCACCACCAGGTCGGCGCGCGCGGTCGTCTCGAGGAGGGCGGCGCGCAGGTCGTCGCGGTCGTCGGCCACCAGCGTCTTGCGCCGGACCATGAGGCCCAGGTCCCAGAGCCGGTCCATCAGCCAGGGCGAGTTCGTGTCCACCACCTGGCCGGTGAGCAGCTCGTCCCCGGTCGCGAGGATCTCCACCTGCATCACGACCCCACCTCCGCGCACCACCAGTGGAACACCGTCCCGCAGCCGGCGAGGAGCCGCAGCGCGAGCTGCACGAACTGCAGCGCGCACCAGGCGAACACCCCGGCCGCCACGTCGTCCATCACCACGCCGAAGCCGTTCTTCACGCGGTCGAACGCGGACGCGGGCCAGGGCTTCAGCACGTCGAAGATCCGGAACAGCACGAAGCCGGCGATCGCCGCGGGCCAGGAGAACGGGACGAGCGCCATGGTTACGAGGTACCCGGCCACCTCGTCCACCACGATGGGCGAGGCGTCGGCCACCCCCCAGTAACGGCCGGCGCGGTGCGCCGCCACCATGCCGAGCACGGTGAGCGCCGCGGTGGCGGCGAGGTACGCGGGCCAGGTGAGCCAGCTGAGCGCCCAGTAGAGCGGGATGGCGCCGAGCGTGCCGAACGTGCCGGGCGCGACCGGCGCGTAGCCGCAGGGACCCCACGCCGCGAACAGCACCGCCGGGCCGGGCGGGCCCTTCGGGCTCGGGCCGCGCTTCAGGCCGCGGGCGCGGAGGCGGGAGAGGAGGCCGGAGGTGGACGCGCCCGGCGCGGGCATGGCCGGGCCGGGCGCGGGCGGGGGCGGCGTGGTCACGCGCTAGATGTACTCGTCCTGCTCCGCCTTGTCCCCGTCCACGTCCTCGGGGCCGGGCTCGAGCGCCTCGTCGGCGTCGAGCTCGGCGCGCACGGCCGGCGGCAGCCGGCTGCGGTCGAGCGTCCGGGCCTTCTCGAAGAGCGACTCGGCCAGGCCCATGGCGATGTACGCGCCCATGTAGACGACCAGCGCGAAGGAGGCGCGGGTCGCGTACGCCACCGCCAGGCCCACCGCGCTCGCCAGCACGAACGCCGACAGGCTGCGCGCGGAGAGGTGCACGTCCTTGAAGGTGCGGTAGCGGACGGTCGAGACCATCAGGAACGAGAGGAGGGCGACCACCACCAGCACCGGCACGCGGGTGGCCGGGTTGGTGGCCGCGCCGAACTCCTTGTAGTGCGCGATGACGAGCGCCGTGATGGTGCCGGCGGCGAGCGGGATGGGCAGCCCGACGAAGAAGGCGGAGGAGCCCTTGTCGCCGCGCTGGGCGAGGACGTTGAAGCGGGCCAGGCGGAGCGCGCCGCAGGCGGCGAAGGCGAAGGAGAAGAACAGGCCGACGAAGCCGAGCGGGGCGAGCGCCCACTTGTAGACGAGCAGCGCCGGGGCCGCGCCGAAGGAGATGACGTCGGCGAGGCTGTCGAGCTGGACCCCGAAGTCGGACTGGGTCTTCGTCATGCGCGCGACGCGGCCGTCGAACGCGTCGAAGAACATGGCGAAGAAGATGGCGAGGGCCGCCTGGTAGAGCTGGGCGGGGGTGGCCTCGCCGGCGGACAGCGTGAGCGCGTAGAAGCCCAGGAAGATCGAGCTGACCGTGAACAGGTTCGGCAGCACGAACATCGCCTTGCGCAGGTTGATCTGCATGAAGCGCGATCCTCCGATGGCGCGCGACGAGGGCCTTTCCCTGGAGCGGCGTGCCGAGCGACGGCCCGCACCCCCGCGGGACCCTTTGCGAGCGCAGAGGCTGGCACGGGCGGGCCCGTTTGTCGAGTGAGGACGGGACACCGCGCCGCCGCCTGGCCCGGTGAGGGCTTTGACCGCATCGCGCCTGCAGGCCACGATATCCACCATCGCCTCGCCGCATCCGCCGCCTTCCGCGGGGGAGGGTGTGGGAAAGGCGCCCTGGCCGCCGCGCCGGGGCGCCTTCTTCCTTCCGGCGGCTCGCCCGCGCGCCCGCCGGTGCTAGCATCCGCGCCCGCATGCCGCCCCGCCCACGGTCCCGCGCGCCGAGCGCGCACGCCCGCGCCCGCGCCGCCGAGATCGTGGACCGCCTCGACGCGGCCATGCCCGACGCGCGCATCGCGCTCGCCTTCCAGGACGATCTCCAGCTCCTCGTGTCGGTGATCCTCTCCGCGCAGAGCACCGACGCCGGGGTGAACAAGGTGACCCCCGCGCTGTTCGCGCGCTTCCCCGACGCCGTCGCCTACGCGGCCGCGCAGCCGGAGGAGCTCTGGCCCTACATCCGCTCACTCGGCTTGTTCCGGAACAAGGCGAAGGCGATCGTGGCCGCGATGGACGCCATCGCGCGCGAGCACGGCGGGCGCGTGCCCCGCACGCGCGAGGGGCTCGAGGCGCTGCCCGGGGTCGGGCGGAAGACCGCCGGCGTGGTGCTCGTGCACCTCGGCGCCGCGGAGGCGTTCCCGGTGGACACGCACGTCGGCCGCGTCTCGCGCCGGCTCGGCCTCACGCGCGAGCAGGACCCCGACCGCGTGGAGCGGGACCTGATGGCGCTCCTGCCCGAGGCGCGCTGGGGCAGGGGGCACCAGCTGTTCGTGTGGCACGGTCGCCGGACCTGCGCGGCGCGCGCCCCCACCTGCTCGCGGTGCGTGGTGGCCGACCTCTGCCCGAAGCGCGGGGTCCCGGCCGCCATGCGCCGCTAGGTCGATTGCCGGGGCACGGGGGCCGTGTTACATCCGCCTCGCCGGAGCCGCCCGGGCGAACGCGTCGGTCCTGCAGGGAAGGGGGCCGCCGAGGAAAGTCCGGGCACCACAGGGCAGCGTGCCGGCCAACGGCCGGTCGGGGCGACCCGCAGGAAAGTGCCACAGAGAACAGACCGCCGAACGGCGCCGGGCGACCGGCGTGCGTGGCAAGGGTGAAACGGTGCGGTAAGAGCGCACCGCGCGCCGGGTGACCGGCGCGGCACGGCAAACCCCACGCGGTGCAAGAGCGAATAGGGAGGCGTCCCACCCGCGCGAGCGGGAGGGCAAGACCGGCCCGGTCCAGGCCTCCGGGTATGCTCGCTGGAGACGCGCGGCAACGCGCGTCCGAGATGAATGTTCGTCGCCGCGGGGTTTCCCGCGGAACAGAACCCGGCTTACAGGGCGGCTCCGGTCTTTCGTACGGCTTCAGGGAAGTCCGTCGTCCGTGAATGCCTGACGGCGTTCACCATCCGAACACGAACCACCACAGGTAAGTCGCAAGCCCGGTGGCCGCGAGCAGGGTCCCGCCGGTCGCGGCACCGACCCCCGACGTTCGTGCGTGGCGGTCGGTCACCACGGCGCGCAGTCCGAGCATCGCTCCGACGAACATCACGATCGCGGCGAGCCCGATGCCCGTCACGAAGCTCGAGACCACCAGGATCGCGGCTCCGAGGTCGTCTTCCTGCGGGAGCACCGCCCCCGCGATGCCGACCCCGGCGAGGACGAGCGCGAGCACGCCCCAGCCGATGACCATGACCCTCGTCGCCGTTCGCATGAGAAGCACCTGCCGGGAGTACGTGTTTCCGAGGACGCGCTTCGCGCGTCCTCGATATTAGGGGATTTGCTCCGGGTGCACGCGGCCGCGGAGGTCTCGCACGAACCCTGCGCCGCCGCCGGACGGCCTTGACCCGGACGATCCGTGATGCGACCGTCTCGACGCCGGAGTCCGCGCACGGTGAACGAGGCCCCGTTCACGCGCGCATCGCACGGGGGGATGCATGGAGCCGCTCGCGGAGCCCGTTCTCGAGACGCAGCCCGTCGCAGCACGCTTCGCCGGCCTCTGGCGCCGGCTCGCCGCATGGCTGGTGGACACGCTCGTCCTCGCCGCGATCGGCTTTCCCCTGGGCCTGCTGCTCGGCGAGCGGTTCGCGCCCATCGGGACGCCGGCGCGGCTCCTCGGGCTGCTCGTCGCCGTCCCGTACCTCGGCATCCTGGGGAGCGAGATCGGGAACGGGCAGACGCTCGGGAAGCGGCTGCTGCGGCTCCGGGTCGTGGACGCCGACGGCCGGTGCCTGCCAGCGTCGCGAGCGTTCGTCCGCGCTCTCCTGATCTCACTGCCCGGCATGATCAACGGCGTCACCTTCCGCCTGTCGGGACCGGTGGCCGTCGCGGCGCTGTGGGTCACGGGCGTCCTCGTCCTGGGCCTGGGGGGCGCGACCCTCGGAACCGTCCTCCTGAACCGTCCCACGCGACAGGGCCTGCACGACCTCCTCGTCGGGAGCTACGTCGTCGAGGCGGGCCGCGTCGGCCTGCCGGTCACCGCGTCGAGCTCCCGCCGGCCGATGATCGCGAGCGCGGTGTGGATCGCGCTGGTGGCGGCAGGGGCGACGGCGATGGTGGTCTGGGTTCCCGCACTGACGGCGAACGGGCTCCCTCCCGTCCTGCTCGAGCGGGTCGCGTCGATCCCGGGCGTGAACTCGATGGAGGTCAAGACCGTCACCACCTGGCGCGCGGGAGGCACGTCGAAGGTCGTCGCCGGCGTCGTCTGCTACGCCGGAGCACCCGAGGACGTCCCCGAGGCGGCGAGGCAGGTCGCCGCCGCGCTGCTGGAACACCACCCCGACGCCGCGAGCGCACCGACGGTCGGCGTCACCGTCGTGCGCGGCTGGGACGTGGGGGTCGCGCGACTCACGCACGACCAGAACTTCGTGCACACGCCGGAGCAGTGGCGCGCCGAGCTGGGGCGCTAGGAGCGCGTGCGACCGCTCACGCCGTCGCGGCGGGCCGGGCCTCCGCTCGACGGTGCGCAGCGCGGCCGCCGGCGATGAGGGGGTAGACGACGCCGGCCAGGGCCGCGCCCACGATCGGCGCGATCCAGAACATCCACAGCTGCCCGAGCGCCCAGCCGCCCACGAACAGCGCCGGCCCGGTGGACCGGGCGGGGTTCACCGACGTGTTGGTCACGGGGATGCTGACGAGGTGGATGAGCGTCAGGCAGAGTCCGATCGCGACCGGGGCGAGGCCCTTCGGCGCGCGCTCGTCGGTGGCGCCCAGGATCACGAACAGGAACGCGAACGTCATCACGAGCTCGGTCAAGAAGCACGCGCCCATCGCGTAGCCGCCGGGCGAGTGCTCGGCGTAGCCGTTCGACGCGAAGCCGGCGGAGACGTCGAAGCCCGCCTTGCCGGAGGCGATGAGGTACAGGACGCCCGCGCCGGCCACCGCGCCGAGCACCTGCGCGACCACGTACGGGCCGACGTCGGCGCCCGGGAACCGGCGCGCCACGGTGAGCCCCACGGTCACGGCAGGATTGAGGTGACAGCCGGACACGTGCCCGATGGCGAACGCCATCGTCAGCACCGTCAGGCCGAACGCCAGCGCGACGCCGTGGAAGCCGATCCCGAGCTCCGGGATCGCGGCCGCCAGCACCGCGCTGCCGCAGCCGCCGAGGACGAGCCAGAACGTACCGACGAACTCCGCTGCCACCCTATGGGTCAAGGGCATGGGCGACCTCCGCGCGTGCGTGCCAGCGACGTGAGCTTCCGGTCGCACCGATAGCACGAAGCGTGCGGGGCGGCGGCGGGCCGTCCGAGTGCGACCGACGGGTGCGGTCCGGTGCCGCCCCGCCTGACCCGTCCGGCCGTCCCCCGCCGGCTCAGTTGGTCGCGGTGACGCTCGCGGGCTGGTTCACCACCATCGTGCAGGACGCGGTTCCGGTGCAGGCGCCGGAGAACACGGTCCCGCCGGACGTGGACGACAGCGTCACGGTCGTGCCGCTCGGGAACGGCGCGCTGCAGGCTCCGCTCACGCCGTTCGGCCCGGCGCTGCACGAGATCCCGGCGGGCGCGCTCGTGATGGTGAAGGACTGGAGCTGGTTGCAGTACTGCGGGCAGTAGCTCGTGCAGGTGCCGGTGCACCGGCCGAACAGGTTCCAGTCACAGCAGTACGTGCCGCACGGATACTGACCACACACGAACTGGTACGTGGCGAGGGCCACCGGCGAGACCGAGACGGTCGGGAGCGTCGGCGTGTGGATGCACGCACCGGTGGCCGGGTCGCAGGTGTCGGTGGTCGAGGGGTCCGCGTCCGCGCACACCTTGGGCGCGTGCTCGCAGCCGACGCTCGGGTTGCATGCGTCGATCGTGCAGGCGTCGGCGTCCGCGCAGCTCCGCGGCTGGTACACGCACCCCGATGCGCTGCTGCAGGCGTCGAGCGTGCACGCGTTCCCGTCGTCGCAGACGAGCGCCCTGTGCAGGCAGGCGCCGGTCGCCGGGTCGCAGGAGTCCACGCTGCACGCATCCCCGTCCGAGCAGCTCTTCGGCGGGTGGACGCAGCCCGTCGCCGGGTCGCAGGCGTCCACGGTGCACGCGTTCCCGTCGTCGCACGAGATCGGCGCGTACGCGCAGCTGCCGCTGGCCGGGTCGCAGGAGCCCGCGACGCACGCGTCGGTGGGCGGGCAGGCCAGCGCCTCGCCGGCGCAGGCGCCGGCGCCGTCGCAGGCATCCGCGCTCGTGCAGGCGTTGCCGTCGTCGCACGCAGTGCCGGGCGCCGCCGGGACGTGGGTGCAGGTGCCCATCGTGCCGTCGCAGGCGTCGATCGTGCAGGCGTTCCCGTCGCCGCAGTCGAGGGCCGAGCCGACGCAGACGCCGCCGGCGCAGGCGTCGCCGGTGGTGCACGCGTTGCCGTCCTCGCACGCCGTCGCGTCCGCGAGCGCCTCCAGCGCGCAGCCGGTCGCCGGCGCGCAGGTCGCGCGCTGGCACGGGCCCGACGGGCAGCTCACGGCGGATCCGGGCGCGCACGCCCCGCTCGCCGAGCACGCGTCGCCGGCCGTGCACGCGTTCCCGTCGTCGCACGGCGTGCCCGCCGGACGGCGCGTGAACGAGCAGCCGGTGGCGGGATCGCAGGAGACGCCGCTCCAGCACGCGGGATCGCCGGGCGGCACGCAGGTCGTGGTGCCGGTCGCGACGCACGCGCCGGCCGCGTCGCAGGCGTCGCCGCTGGAGCAGGCGTTGCCGTCGTCGCAGGGCGTGCCGGCCGGCTTCGCGTGGTTCAGGCAGCCGGTGGCAGGGTCGCAGGTGGGCGCGTCCCAGCACTGCGCGTTCGGCGGCGCCGGGCACTCCACCGCCGCGCCGCCGCACGCGCCGCCGGCGCAGACGTCGCCGGTCGTGCACGCGTCACCGTCGTCGCAGGGCGCGGCGTTGGCGGCGTGCGTGCACTGGCCCGCGGCGCACGCGTCGTCGGTGCACGGGTTCGCGTCGTCGCAGGAGACGCCCGCGCACGGGTCCGCGGGCGGGTCGCCCCCGCCGCCCGAGCAGCCTCCGAGGGCGGCGCCGAGCACCGCCAGGACCGCGACGACGGGGAGGAGGCGACGAAGGGCGCGGGCCATGCTGGGCGGCTCCTGGGAGGGTTGACCCGATCCCACCATTCAACCCTGCGTCCGTCGAGTTCGGGCCCCGCGGCCGACGGTCGCGCACGCGAAGTGCGAAGCGAGCGCGTGCGCGGCCCCGCGGCGCTCCCTCACCGCGCCGGAGGCCTCGCGCTCGCCACCGCGACGGCGTCGATCTCGACGAGCATCCCGTCGAGCGCGAGCCGCGGCACGGGGATGAGCGTGTTCACCGGGAAGTCCTTCGCCGGCCACATCCGCTCGAACTCCTCGATGATCACCTGCAGCCTCGCGGCGTCGTGATCCACCACCAGCGTCGTCACCTTGACGACCGCGCCCATCTCGACGCCCTGCGACCGGAGCGCGGTCTGGACGTTACGCAGCGCCTGGCGGACCTGGGCGCGGAAGTCGGGGGTGAGCTTGCCCTGCCGGTCCTCCTCGCCTCCCTGGCCGGCCACGAACACGAGGCGGCCGCCGGCCGGGACCGAGGTGACGTGCGAGAAGCCGTAGGGGGCGGGATCGAAGAGCTGCGCGGGATTGTGGACGGTCTTGGCGTGAGCCTGGGGCGGGAGCATGGCGAGCAGGGTTCCGAGGGGGGCGGCGTTCATGGGGGCACCGGGTCGGGACTGGGCGGGACGTCGTGGCATCGTGCTTCGGAGGTCACGACGAACGAGCCGGCGCCGCCGTGACGTCCGGCGCTCCGGACCACCGGGATCGTCAGCCCAGCGCCGCGAGCTTGTCCGGGTTGCGCACGATGTAGACGGCGCGGGCGCGCCGCTCCTCGTCCCACCCGAAGCTCACGGTCGCCGCCAGCTGGTCGCCGAGCCACAGCATCGCCGCGACGGTCCCGTTCAGCTCCGTCATCTCCCAGCGGTACGCGCTCCAGTACTCCCGGAGCGCGCCGCCGACGAACCCGAGCACCGCGTCGCGGCCGAGGACGGGCGCCTCCGCGGCGGCCACCTTCCCTCCGCCGTCGGCGCGCAGCTCCACGTCCTCCGCGAGGAGCTGCTTCAGGCGATCGGTGACGCCCTCGGAGACGGCCTGCTGGAACGCGCGGAGCAGCTCCTCCTGCCGCTCCCTGGCGGGCGCCTGCGCGTACCGGCCGCTCGCGACCGACGCCCGCGCCCGCGAGACGAGCTTGCGGCAGGCGGGCTCCCGGATGCCGAGGGCGGCGGCGATCTCCCGGTAGTCCAGCTCGAAGACGTCGTGCAGCAGGTAGGCGGCGCGCTCCTTCGGCGCGAGGCGCCGCAGGAGCATCAGGAACGCCACGGACAGCGACGAGTCGAGCGCGGCCACGTCCTCCGGCGAGGTGGCCTCCGCGGCGTGCACCGGCTCCGGCAGCCACGCGCCGACGTAGTCGACCCGGGATCGATCCGCCGCGCGCATGAGGTCGATGCAGTGCCGCGTGCAGACGCTCGTCAGCCACGCCCGGGCGTTCTCCACGGCGCCGCGGTCCGCCGCGTGCCACCGGAGGAACGTGTCCTGGACGGCGTCCTCGGCCTCCGCCCGCGAGCCGAGCAGGCGATAGGCGATGCCGAACAGCAGCGGCCGGGCTTCCTCGAACGTCGTGTCGCGAGTCATGGTCCTCCGGGCTTCCGAGTGTCGGGCCGGGCGACGAGCGGCACATCGGCCGCGTGACGTCCCGGTTGGGGCAGGAGATCGTGCGCAGAGGAGAGCGCGCCCGACGTCCTTCGCGCTAGCGTGCCCGCATGAGCTCGCTCCCCGTCCTCGCGCTGCTCCTCGCCGCCGCCCCCTCGGCCTCGGCGGCGCCGGCTGCGGCGCCGGTCCACGTCGTGATGACCACCGAGCTCGGCGAGCTCGAGCTGGAGCTCGACGCGGCGCGCGCGCCGGCGACGGTGGCCAACTTCCTGCGCTACGTGCGCGAGGGGCGCTACGACGGCGGCCGGTTCCACCGCACCGTGCGGGCGGGCAACCAGCCCGGCAGCGCGGTGAAGATCGACGTGGTGCAGGCCGGCGTGGCGCCGGCGCAGGCCGACCGCGACCACGCGCCGATCCGGCTGGAGCGGACGCGCGACACCGGCCTGCGCCACGTGGACGGCGCGGTCTCGATGGCGCGCGCGGGGCCGGACACGGCCACGAGCGACTTCTTCGTCTGCGTGGGCCCGCAGCCGGAGCTGGACTTCGGCGGCCGGCGCAACCCGGACGGCCGGGGCTTCGCCGCGTTCGGCCGGGTGGTGCGGGGCATGGACGTGGTGCGGCGCATCCACCGGGCGCCGGCGAAGGAGCAGGCGCTCTCGCCGCCGATCCGGATCCTGGCCGCGAGGGTCGTCGGCGGGGGCGCTGCGACGCCGGCGCGGAGGTAGGCGGGCGTTCGGCGCCGCGGCGTGGCACGTGAGCCACCCTCTCGCCGTCGGCGCTCGAGCGGCGGGCGCCGGCAGCGGCCGCCCGCCGCACCGCGTGACCGATCGTGAACACCCTGCCGCTCGCCCGTGGGACGCCGCGGGCGCCGCGGGTCCCGCGATCCGACGGCAGGAGCCGCTCCCACACGACCATCGGCTGCGCCATGCCCGCGGCATTGGCGCTGCCCCGCCCGAAGCGGAGACTCGATCGCGTCGAGACTGCTCGGGGGGGCAGACATGGCGCGACGGAATGGCTGGCGGCTGGCGCTCGTGGCGTGTGCCGTGGTCATCGCGGCGGCGGCGCGCGACGCGCGCGCGGCGGACGCGGACTCCACCACGCTCGACCGCATGCGGCTCGTGGCGGATCGCTCGGGCGTCCTGAGCGTCGAGGGCGGCGGCGTCGTCCCGCACCTCTCGATGTCGGGCGCGGCCTGGCTCGGCTACGCGAACGACCCGCTGGTCCTGCACCGGATGGACGGGCTGCGGGTGGGCTCGGTGGTGGGCGACCGGGTGAGCGGCGCGCTCGCGGCCACCGTCGGCATCCTCGACCGCGCCCAGCTCACGCTCGAGGTCCCGGTGGTCCTCGACCAGGAGCACACGCCCGGCTCCGGCTCGGCCTCCGGCACGGGCTCGCTCGACGGGTTCGGCGTGGGCTCGCTGCGCCTCGTGCCGAAGGTGCAGCTGCTCAGGGCCGGGCGCCACGGGCTCGACCTCGCGGTCCTGGCGGGCCTCTCGGTCCCGCTCGGCTCGAGCGGCTTCATCGGCTCGGAGGTGACGTTCCAGCCCGAGCTCGCGGCGTCGCGTGCGCTCGGGGCCGCGCGGGTGGCGGCGAGCGCGGGCGCGGTGGTGCGCGAGTCGCGGCCGCTCCTCGACGCGAAGCTCGGCAGCGAGCTCACCGCGCAGGTCGGCGCGGCGTACGACCTGAGGCCGCGCACGCGGCTGCCGCTCGAGGCCGGGCTGGCGCTCGCGGCCGCGGTGTCGGCGGCGCGTCCGTTCGAGCGCTCGGACGAGACCTCCATCGAGCTGCGCGGCTACGGCGCGTTCGAGCCGGTCGGCGCGCTGCGCCTGCTCGCAGGCGGCGGGATGGGCCTGCAGAGCGGCTGGGGGACGCCCGACTGGCGCGTCTTCGCGGGGGTGCAGTTCGCGTTGCCGCGGGCGCCGGTGGACCAGACGAAGCCCACGCAGTCCCTGTGAGGAGCGCGCCATGATCCGCACGAACCGACTCGCCGGCCTCGTCCTCGCCGCGCTCGCCGTCGCGGCCTGCAGCCGCTCGTCGCCCGCGCGGCCCGCCGCCGCCCGCACCGACGCCATCGCCGCGCTCCCGCCGGACGCGAGCTTCCGCGCGTTCCTCTGCGCGGGGGAGGGCCAGGGGGACGTCGCCGGCGACGCCGAGACCGGCCTCGCCACCCGCGACATCGTGGGCGACGCCACGCACCCGGCGTTCTACCGGGCCGCCGACGCGGCCAACGTCTACTTCCGCATGCGCGTCAGCGGCGATCCGCGGAAGCCCGGGAGCACCACCCTGCTCCAGCCCTCGAGCTGGGACGTGCTGGTGGACACCGACGGCGATCTCGACACGTACGAGTTCATGCTGACCGCCGACGGCAACATCGACAGCACCACGCACGTGCAGTGGCTCGCGAACACGGTGAAGGACCCCACCAACCCGCGCGATCCCGCCGACGCGCTGATCCAGGACTTCACGCCGGCGGGCGACTACTGGGCGGTCCGCGAGACGGGCGACGGCAGCCGCTTCGGCGGCGATCCGGACTGGTTCATCACCCTCCGGATCCCGAAGGCGACGCTGGCGGCGGCGGGGCTCGACCTCACCCAGGACTTCGTGGTCTGGGGCGGCACGAACGCGCAGACGTACTCGCTCAACGCGGACTTCGGCTGCTACGTCGGCATCCCCGCGAACCTGGGCGACGCCACCAACGACCCGGGCGACCTCGATCCGCCGGACGCGCTCGACGACGCGGCCGCCACGCCCGAGGACGCGCCGGTCGGCATCCCGGTGCTCGCGAACGACACCGGCATCGAGGCGGACACCGCGGTCGCGATCGCCTCGCCGCCGGCGCACGGGACCGCCGCCGTCCAGGCGGACCGCACCGTGACCTACGCGCCGGCGGCGGACTGGTTCGGCACGGACACGTTCGTCTACCAGGTGGCCGACGCCGGGGGGGAGACCGACACCGCCGTCGTCATCGTGACCGTGACCGCGGTGGACGACGGCCCGCCCGTCGCGGTGGACGACGACCGGACCGTGATCGAGGGCACGCCGTCCCCGCTCGACGTCCTCGCGAACGACACGGTGACGGACCGCGTCGGGGCGCTGGCCGTCCTCGCGCCGCCCGCGCACGGCACCACCTCGCTCAATCCCGACCGGACGATCACGTACGCACCCGAGCCCGGCTACGAGGGCCCGGACCAGCTCGTGTACCAGGTGACGGACGGCGACGGGCAGACCGCCTCCGCCACGGTCCGCATCACGGTGCAGCCCGCCGACAGCGGCGCGCCGGTGGCCGTGGCCGACGCGGTCTCGACCGCCGAGGACGTGGCGCTCCCTGTCATCGCGGTGCTCGCGAACGACACCGTGGCGGACCTGCCTTCCGTGGTGACGCTCGCGACCGCGCCCGCGCAGGGCACGGCGACGGTGAACCCGGACGGCAGCCTCGCGTACGCGCCGGCGCCGGACTGGTCGGGCACGGAGGTCTTCACGTACCGGGTGGCGGATCGCGAGGGGCAGATCGCCACCGCGACGGTGACGATCACCGTGACCGCGGTGGACGACGGCCCGCCGGTCGCGGCGCCGGACACGGCGACCACGCCCGAGGGCACGGCGACGCCGCTGGCGGTGCTGGCGAACGACACGGTGACGGACGGCGTGGCGTCGGTGACGATCCTGGCCGCCCCGGCGCACGGCACCGCGGTCGTCAACCTCGACCACACCCTCACGTACACGCCCGCGGAGCGCTTCTTCGGCCCCGACACCCTGACCTACCAGGTCGTGGACCGGGACGGCCAGGCCGCCTCGGCGCAGGTGAGCCTGGAGGTCACGCCGGTGGACAGCGGCGCACCGGTCGCCGCCGCGGACGCCTTCAGCACCGCGGAGGACACCGTGCTGGCCGCGGCCGACGTGCTCGCGAACGACACCGTGCTCGACGGGCCCGCCGCCGTGGCGCTCGCCTCGCAGCCCGCGCACGGGACCGCGACCGCGAACGCGGACGGGACGATCACGTACGCCCCTGCCGCGAACTACGCCGGGCCGGACGCGTTCACCTACCGCGTCACCGATCGCGACGGGCAGGCGGCGCTCGCCACCGTCTCGGTCACGGTCACGCCGGTCGGCGATCCGCCGGTCGCGCGCCCCGACGCCGCCACCGCTCCGGCCGGCGGCCCGCCGGTGGTCATCGCCGTCCTCGCGAACGACGCCGATCCGGACGGCGACGCGCTCGCGGTGGCCTCCGTCACCCAGGGCGCCCATGGAGCGGTCACCGTGCTGGCCGACGGGACCGTCGAGTACCTCGCGGCCGCGGGCTTCGCCGGCGCCGACGCGTTCACCTACGCGGTGAGCGACGGGACCACGACCGCGTCGGCGACCGTGGCGATCACGGTCGTGCCGCCGCTCGACTCCGATGGCGACGGCATCCCGGACTGGGTGGAGGACACGGACCACGACGGCACGGTGGATCCGGGCGAGACCGATCCGCAGAACCCGGACACCGACGGCGACGGCATCCCGGACGGCGTCGAGGACACGGACCACGACGGCACGGTGGATCCGGGCGAGACCGATCCGCGCAACCCGGACACCGACGGGGACGGCATCCCGGACGGCGTCGAGGACACGGACCACGACGGCATCGTGGATCCGGGCGAGACCGATCCGCGCAACCCCGACACCGACGGCGACGGCATCCCGGACGGCGTCGAGGACACGGACCACGACGGCACGGTGGATCCGGGCGAGACCGATCCGCGCAACCCGGACACCGACGGGGACGGCATCCCGGACGGCGTCGAGGACACGGACCACGACGGCACGGTGGATCCGGGCGAGACCGATCCGCGCGATCCGGACACCGACGACGACGGGATCCCGGACGGCGGCGAGGACTCGGACCACGACGGCACCGTGGATCCCGGGGAGACCGACCCGCGCGATCCGGACACCGACGACGACGGCATCCCGGACGGCGGCGAGGACACGGACCACGACGGCACGGTGGATCCGGGCGAGACCGACCCGCTCTCGGCCACGCTCGGGGTCGCCGGCGGCGGCTGCAGCAGCGGGCAGGGGGGCGGCAGCTCGGTGCTGCTCGCCGGCGTGGCGCTCGCGCTGGCGCGGCGCCGCCGCCCGGCGGCGGCGAGGTGAGGGCTGGAAACGGCGCGCGCCGGCCCGCGGGTGCGGACCGGCGCGCGGGCCAGGCGACGGCGAGCGGCTAGAAGGTGACGGTGGCGACGACCGCGTCGGCGTAGCTGCCGGTCGGGACGTTCTGGGCGGCCGGGATGCGGCCGTACACCGGGTACGCGACCGGGGTGATGCCCGCGGCGGTGCCGCTCTGCATCACCGTGTTGTCCCAGACCGTGGTGCGCGCCGCGTCGAGGTAGAGCTCGTAGGGGAGCTCGGCGGCGAGCGTCGCGTGCTGCATGGCGCGGCTGCCGCTGGCGCTGTTCCCGGCGCCGAGGCCGACCGTGTACGCGGTGCCGGTCGTGCAGGTGACCGTCACCGTGCCCTGCGCGTTGAGGGCCGTGCTCGAGTTCGTGACGAGCGGGTCGTAGTTGCCGAACGCGACCGGGGCGGCGGCGATGGTGCAGGACGGGACCACCGTGGCGGTGACGTCGAGGGTCGCGGTGGCGGTCGCCGCGCGGGCGGTGCCGGTGGTGAGGGCGAGGGCGGCGGCGGCGAGCGCGAGGCGCAGGGCGAGCTTCTGCATGTGGACGGCTCCTTGGGTGAACGTTCGCGAGATCGCGAGGCTCGGACGCTAACCGGGGTCGAGGCCGCCCGGCATCCCCATCCCACGTGAAGAGCGCGTGACCCGTGGTCAACGCGGGGGCGCTGTCGCCGCGCAGGCGCCGCGGTGGGTCCGGCTCGGACGCGATATCTGCCCGTCGCGGTGGACGGCGTGCGCGATCAGAACTCGAACGTCACCACGATGGTGTCGGAGTACGGGCCGACCGGCGGCTCCTGCCGCGCGGGGATGCGCCCGAAGACATAGGCCACGGTGAGGCCGTTCGAGAGCGTGGTGACGGCGGGCGCCGCCGCGGTCCCGCCGGTGCCGTCCCCCCAGATCGTCCCGAAGCCCGCGTCCGCATACAGGTTGTACGCGAGCGTCCAGGGGCCCTGGCGCAGCGTGCGGGCGTGCGCGTCGCCGGAGCTGCCCGGGCTGAGCGTGATCCGGATGGGCTGCCCGCGCGAGCACCGGTACTGCAGCAGGCCGGTGGTGGTGAGCGGGACGGGGGAGAGCGGGTCGTACGCGCCGAACGCGATCGAGGTGCCCATGGTCAGGCTGCAGCTCGCCGCGCGCGCCGCCGCGGGCGCGAGGAGCGATAGCGCCGCCGCCAGGAGGAGCGCGGGCGCGCCGGACGTCGGGAGATGTGGCAGCCGCCGATTCATTGATCGGTCCGTCGTTTCGTATACCGTGACGGGCCTCCGTCCGGAAATCCTCCACCGGGACGGTGCCGCCCATGACCCTGCTCGCCCGCGCGATCCTCGCCCTGCTGCTCGCCGCCGCGGCGCCCGCGCGCGCGGGCCAGATCGACGTGAAGCCGATCCTGGTCGAGCTGGGGCCGCGGGGGCGCACCGCGCTGCTCGAGGTGCGCAACTCCGGCTCGACGCCGCTCCGCGTGCAGGTGCGGACGGCGGCGTGGGCGCAGGACGCGGCCGGCGTCATGGCCGTCCAGCCAACCGCCGAGCTCCTCGCGTTCCCGCCGCTGCTCGAGATCGCGCCCGGGACGAGCCGCAACGTGCGCGTGGGCACCGAGCTCGCGCCCGGGCAGGCGGAGCGGAGCTTCCGGGTGTTCCTGGAGGAGCTGCCGCCGCCCGCCGACGTGTCCGCCGCCGAGGTGCGGGTGCTCACCCGCATCAGCATCCCGGTGTTCGTGGCGCCGGCCGCACCGATGGTGCGCGCCGTGGTGGCGCCGCCCGCGGCCGCCGGCGGCCGGCTCACCGCGCTGCTGCGCAACGAGGGCAACGCGCGCTTCCGTCCCACCGCCGTCCGCCTGGTGGTGCGCGGCGCCGCGGGTGGCCCGCTGCTCGAGCAGGACCTGGAGAGCTGGTACGTGCTGGCGGGCGGCGAGCGCCGCTACGAGGTCGCCCTCGGCGAGGCCGTGTGCGCCGCCGCGCGCGCCGCGGCCGTGACCGCCACCGTGACGGCCGCCCTCGACACGGGCGAGGTGAAGGCGTCGGCCCCGATCCCGCCGGGCGCCTGCGGGCCGTGACCGCCGCGCGGACGCTGGCCCTGGCGCTCGCGGCGCTCGCCGCCGCCGCCGGGGCTCGCGCCCAGCCCTCACCCGCCGTCGAGCCCGCCCCGGGCCCGCGCCCCGCGTTCCTGCTGCCCATCGTGAACGACGCCGAGGGCGAGCCGGTGCTCGTCGTGCTCGACGGCGGCGACGCCTGGGTCGCGCCCGCCGACCTGGAGCGCCTGGGCGTGGCCGCCGGCGACGGCGCGCGGCGCACGACCGACGGGCGCGAGCTGGTGTCGCTGCGCTCGCTGGCGCCGCGGCTCGAGTTCGAGGTGGACGAGGCCGCGCTCACGCTCCGGCTCACCGCCGGCCCGGCGCTGCTGGGCCGCAAGGCGCTCGACCTCGACACCCTGCGCCGCCCGGCAGGCCTCGAGCTGCGCGAGTCGCCCGGCGCCTTCCTCAACTACTCGGCCCGCGGGACCACCGGGCGCGAGCTGACCGGCTTCGCCGAGGCCGGGGTGAGCTTCTCGCGCCACCTGGCGCTGGGGAGCGCCTCGGTGGACCCGGACGGCCGGGTGATCCGCGGGCTCACCGCGCTCACCCGCGAGGAGCCGGGGCCGATGATCCGGTTCACGCTGGGTGACGCGATCGTCCCGGCGCAGCCGCTCGGGGGCGCGCCCATCCTGGGCGGCGTGGGGATCTCGCGCGAGCCGGCGCTCGACCCCTACCGCCGCACCACGCCGCTGCCGCAGGTGTCGGCGTTCGCCTCCAGCCCCTCCACCGTCGAGGTCTGGGTGAACGGCGCGCTCGTGCGCACGATGCAGGTGGCGCCCGGCACCTACGATCTCTCCAACCTGCCGGTGACCACCGGGCAGAACGACGTGCGGGTGGTGGTGCGCGACGCGTTCGGGCGCACCGAGGAGGTGGACGCCTCGCGCTACCAGGCCCAGGGCCTGCTCGCGCAGGGCTTCCACGCGTTCTCCTGGTACGCCGGGCCGCAGCGGCGCGCGTTCGGCCTGGAGAGCTGGGACTACGGCCGTCCCATGGTGCTCGGGAGCCACCGGCTCGGCGTGACCGACTGGTTCACCGCGGGCGCGCGCCTCGAGGCCTCCCCGGACCTGGCGAGCGGCGGGCTCTCGGCGGTGGTGGGCCTGCCGGTGGGCGAGCTGCAGCTGGGCGGCGCCGCCAGCGGGCACGCCGGCGCGCTCGGGGGCGCGGCGCTCGCCGGCTGGCGCCTGGGCCTGCGCCGGGCCTGGCTCGGGCTCGACCACACCTGGACGTCGCGCGGCTACGTCACGACCACCTCCGACGCCCTGTTCCCGCGCATGCTCTGGCGGAGCGGCGCGAACGTCTCCTGGTCGCCGCTGGGCTGGCTCACCGGCCAGCTCGCCGCCTCCACCACGCGCTACGCCGACGGGAGCGCCCGCTCGGCGGCCGACCTCACCGCGTACGTGCGCATGGCGCGGGGCGTCCACCTCCAGCTCGGCACCGGTGTCTCCGGCGCGGGCGGCACGGCGCAGTGGACGGCCACCGCCGGGCTCGCGATCACCGGGCCTCGCGCCACGACGCTCGACGCCGGCACGCGGGTGCAGGACGGCGAGGCGCGGACCGGCGCCGGATCCAGCGGCCGCTCCCGCTGGGCGAGGGGTTCGGCTACCGCGTCCGCACCGACCGCTGGGCCGGCGAGACCGACGTCTCCGCACTGGGCCAGGCGCAGTCGTCCTTCGGCCGCTACGAGCTGACCTGGGACCGCACGCGCGCCGGCGAGGTGGGCACCGGCACCGCGTCCGGCGCGCTGGTGCTGATGGACGGGCGCGTCTTCGCCGCGCGGCCGGTGGAGGGCAGCTACGCGGTGGTGCGCGTCCCGGGCGTCCCGGGCGTGCACGCGTACCTCAACAACCAGCCGGTGGGGCGCACCGGGCGCGGCGGCGACCTGCTCGTGCCCGGCCTGCTGCCCTACGGCGGCAACCGCCTCTCCATCGCCGACGCGGACGTCCCCATCGACCACTCGGTGGGCGCCACGGAGCGCGTGGTGGGCCCGCCCCGGCGCGGCGGCGCGGTGGTGGTGTTCGACGTGGAGCGCCTGCGCGCGGTGCAGGGCCGGGTGCGGATGCCGGGCCACGACGCGGTGCCGGCGTACGGCACGGTGGTGGTGCTCGCGAGCCGGCGCGTGTTCTCGTCGCCGGTGGGCGCGCAGGGCGAGTTCTGGCTCGACGGCCTGCCCGCCGGGACGCACCGTGCGCACGTGCTCTGGCACGGCCAGACCTGCACGTTCGCGATCGAGGTGCCGGCCGGGGCGCCGCCGCTGCTCGACGTGGGGCAGGTGACGTGCGCGCTGCTCGCCTCGCGCTAGACTCCGTTCATGTGGACGGTGCTCGGTCCGGCGGGGACGGCGCGCGCGGGGGCGGTGGCGGCGTACGTCGCCGCGGTGGCCGGGTTCCTGTGGGTGCAGGAGGTGGGGCTCCGCCTCCTCCGCGAGGAGCGGCGGGCCTGGTGGGCGGGCAGCGGGCGCGACCTCCTCAACCTGGCCGGCCTCGTCGCCATCGCGGGCGCGCTGCGGCTGCTGGGGTTCTCCGGCCCGGCCGCGCTGCTGGTGGGCGGCACGCTCACGCTGCTCCTGTTCGGCGCGTCGGTGTTCCTCGCGACGCAGACGGACACCGCGCACCCGCTCGCCTGGGCGGTGCTCGCCGGCGCCGCCCTGGCGCTGCCGGTGCTGCTGTTCCCGGCGCAGGTGGCCGGCGCGTTCGGCGCCGCGGCGGAGGCGCTGTTCGCGCTCCCCGCCGGCCCCGGGCGCTGACGTCACCCTCAGTGATGCGTGCGCCGCTTCGCCCGCCCGCGGTGGGCGGGCTCCATCTCGACCGGGTGGTAGTCGGATGGGCGGAGCTCGGCCGCCGCCGCGCCGGCGGGCAGGTCGATGCCGACGTCGCCGGGACGCTCCACCTCCGCGGCGTGCGCCCGCGGCCCGTGGTGCGCGCGGACCGGACGCGGCTCGGCCGGCTCCATCTCGACGGGGTGATAGTCCGACGGCCGGAGCGCCTCCGCCGCCGCGCCGGCGGGCAGGTCGATGCCCACGTCCCCCGGACGCTCCACCTTGGCCCGCTGCATCGTTCGCCTGGTCATGGACGGATCGTGCTCCCGCGGGAGCCGGGGAGGGGCGGCGGAATTCGGGTTCCGCGGCGCGGGGCTCTCCGGACGGAGTTGCGCCGCGAGGCGCAGCGGCGCGGCGTCGCGATCCGCTGCGTCAGGGCGCCGCGGCGGGCGCGGGCGGAGGCCGCCCACAGGCCGCCTCGAGGCGAGCGCTCCGCTCGACGACCGCCGCCCGCGCGGCGGCGTTGGCGCGTTCCGGGAACACGTCCACCGCGCGGCGCTGCAGCGCGAGCGCCTCCGGGCACTGGCCAAGGTCCTCGAGCACACCGGAGAGCGTGACGAGCGCGTGGGTCTTCCAGGGCTCGAGCGCGACCGCCCGACGGGCGAGCGGCAGCGCCTCCCCGGAGCGCCCGGCGTCGAGCAGCCCCGCAGCGAGCAGGCTGAGCGCGGCGGCGTTCGTGCCGTCCGCCGCGACGCCCTTGCGCAGCGCCTCGAGCCGCCGCTCCTCCTGGCCCGCGGGGATCACGAAGGCGAGCGCCAGCCAGGCGCGTGCGTCCTCCGGGTGGGCGACGGTGGCGCGCTCCATCAGGCGGAGGGCCTCGTCCTCCTGGGCTGCGCCCGCGAGCAGCGCCAGCGCCTCCACGTGACCGGGGTCGTGCGTGAGCGCGTGCTCCAGTTCGGCGTTGATCTCGGCGTCGTCGATCCGCATCCGCGGCGCGAGCCACAGCAGCGAGAGGCGCGCGGAGTGCGCCTCGGCGGCGGTCATCGGCCGATCCGTCACCGGAGGCGCAGGAGGCAGCTGGACGGGGCGAGACGTGTACTTCCCGCCGTGGTTCAGGTAACGGTCCAGCGCCTCGTCGAGCCGCCGCGCGCGGTCCTCGGCGGCGGGGTCCCACTCCGGGAAGACCTCGCGCCAGGCGGTCGCGGGTTCCTGCCCGCGCGCGTAGCGCACCTGCAGCTCGCGGAATCGCTCGGGCTCCCGGTTCACGAGGTAGTGCACGAGGGCCCACGCCTCGGCGTACAGCTTGCCGGTGCTGTCGAGCAGGTTTCGCGACGTGAGGACGTCGGCCACCCGGACGGTTCGTCCGTGGGCGAGCCACGCCGCCTGGTACAGGTGGGGCGGCGCGCCGCCCAGGGTCGGTGCGCCCCGTACGCCCGCGGTGCCCATCGACTCCATGAAGCCGGCGAGCCCCTCCATGAACCAGGGCGGCTGGCGCGCGAAGATCTGGGCCGTCAGGTGGTGGGTGAGCTCGTGCGCGATCGCGGTCCGCTGCGCGTCGCCGAGCGTGCCGGGCATGACCACGATCGGCCCGCCGAGATCGGACCGGAGGTAGTACGCGCCGGCGTGCTTCGGCGCGAAGCGCCTGAACTCGCCTGGCGACGCGAAGGCCACGGCGCGCAGCAGGCCGGGCGCGGGCGGCGGGTTGCGGAACAGCCCGCGGCGCACGACGCCGAACATGCGCTCGAGCTCGCCCGCGAGCTCCTTCGCCTTGCGGGAGGAGAGATCCGTCTGGAGCACGACATGCTCGGTGCGGATCTCGCGCCAGGCTGGCCCGCCCTGCTCCGGGCAGCGGAACTTCTCCACCCCGGCGCAGCCGGACAGCGAGGCGAGCGCGACGGCGAGGACGGCGACCGGCGCGGCGATCCGGCGGGGCGGCTGGCGCATCCACCCACGGTACCAACCGCCCGCGCGGGCCGTCCACACGCGGAGCGAAGTCCCCGTCCTCACGAAAAGAAGAGGGGCCGCCGGCGAACCGGCGACCCCTCGTTCCGTCCGGGAGGACGGGACGGCCTACATCATGCCGCCCATCCCGCCCATGCCGCCCATGCCGCCGCCGGCGGGGGCCGCAGCCTCCTCCTTCGGCTTCTCGGCGACCATCGCCATGGTGGTGAGCATGAGCGAGGCGACCGACGCCGCGTTCTGCAGCGCGGAGCGCGAGACCTTGGTCGGGTCGATGACGCCGGCCTTCACCAGGTCCTCGTACTCGCCCGTGGCGGCGTTGAAGCCGAACGCGGCCTCCTTCGCCTCCTTCACCTTGTTCACCACGATCGAGCCCTCGTAGCCGCCGTTGCCGGAGATCTGGCGGAGCGGCTCCTCGATGGCGCGACGGACGATGTCGAGGCCGACCTTCTCGCCCTCGTTCACCTTCACGCCCTCGAGCGCCTTCACGCAGCGCAGGTACGCCACGCCGCCGCCGGGGACGATGCCCTCCTCGACGGCCGCGCGGGTCGCGTGGAGCGCGTCCTCGACGCGGGCCTTCTTCTCCTTCATCTCGGTCTCGGTGGCCGCGCCGACGTTGATGACCGCGACGCCGCCGACCAGCTTCGCGAGGCGCTCCTGGAGCTTCTCGCGGTCGTAGTCGGAGGTGGTCTCCTCGATCTGGGCGCGGATGGTCTTCACCCGGGCCTCGATGTCCTCCTTCTTGCCGGCGCCGTCCACGATGGTGGTGTTGTCCTTGTCCACCGTGACGCGCTTGGCGCGGCCGAGGTCCTTCAGCGTGACCTGCTCGAGCTTGAGGCCGAGCTCCTCGGCGATCATGCGGCCGCCGGTGAGGATCGCGATGTCCTCCAGCATGGCCTTGCGGCGGTCGCCGAAGCCGGGCGCCTTCACCGCGCACACGTGCAGCGTGCCGCGCAGCTTGTTGACGACCAGCGTCGCCAGCGCCTCACCCTCGACCTCCTCGGCGACGATGACGAGCGGCTTGCCCGAGCGCGCGATCTGCTCCAGCAGCGGGAGCAGGTCCTTCATGTTCGAGATCTTCTTCTCGTTGATGAGGATGTAGGCGTCCTCGAGGACCGCCTCCATGCGCTCCGCGTCGGTCACGAAGTACGGCGAGAGGTAGCCGCGGTCGAACTGCATGCCCTCGACCACGTCGAGCGTCGTCTCGAGGCCCTTGGCCTCCTCGACGGTGATGACGCCCTCCTTGCCCACCTTCTCCATCGCCTCGGCGATGATGTTGCCGATGGTGGTGTCGCCGTTGGCCGAGATGATGCCGACCTGGGCGATCTCCTTGTGGTCCTTGGTCGGCTTGGAGAGCTTCTTCAGCTCGCCCACGATGGCCTCGACGGCCTTGTCGATGCCGCGCTTCACGTCCATCGGGTTGTGGCCGGCCGCGACGAGCTTCGAGCCCTCGCGGTAGATGGCCTGGGCGAGCACGGTCGCGGTGGTGGTGCCGTCGCCGGCCACGTCGGAGGTCTTGGAGGCGACCTCCTTCACCATCTGCGCGCCCATGTTCTCGAACTTGTTCTCGAGCTCGATCTCCTTCGCGACCGTCACGCCGTCCTTGGTGATGGTCGGGGAGCCGAAGCTCTTCTCGATGACCACGTTCCGGCCCTTGGGCCCGAGGGTCACCTTCACCGCGTCGGCGAGCGTGTTCACGCCCTTGAGGATCGCGTCGCGGGCCTTCTGATCGAAGACGATTTCCTTGGCAGCCATGTCTTTGTGCTCCGTTTCCGTGGAAGGGTGCGGGGGGAGCTAGCCTTCGATCACGCCGAGGATGTCCTCCTCGCGCATGATCAGGTGCTCCTCGCCGTCGATCTTGACCTCGGTGCCGGCGTACTTCGAGAACAGCACGCGGTCACCGGCCTTGACGTCGAGCGGACGGACCTTGCCGTCCTCGAGGACCTTGCCGTTCCCGGCGGCGATCACCTTGCCCTCGATGGGCTTCTCCTTGGCCGAGTCCGGGATGATGATCCCGCCCTTGGTCTTCTCCTCCTCCTGCACCCGCTTCACGATGAGGCGGTCCTGCAGCGGACGGATCTTCGTCATGGTGTGTCCTCCTTGTGGCGCTGGCTCCCCCACATCCGTGCGGCGGGGGATTCGAAGGTCGTTGGAGCCGGCTGGCAGTCGAGTGCTCCGACTGCCAGCGGCGCGCGTATCCTAACCACGGCCTCCGAGGTGTCAAGCGAGCCTGGCCCGTGCGTATCCGCAGGGAATGACGAACTTTTTATTCGGGGCTTGGCAGTCGCCCCGATCGAGTGCCGAAGGTGCGGCTGGCAGTCGCATCCGGCGGCTGCCGAGGGTGCGGCCAGGTGGGTGAAAACCCTTTCACGGCGCGGGGTTGCGCGCCTCGCGCGGCGGAGGTTACCGTTCAGGGTAGGAGGGCGCCCCTGCGGCGAGCCGTCCGGCCGCCCGCGGGGCCGCCCACCGAGGAGGGCCGCGACGCAGTGAGCGACAAGATCCTCGTCGGCAAGAGCGCGCAGGAGTGGTTCCGGGAGGCGATCGCCGAGGCGCTCTCCCACCGCCGCCTCAAGATCCAGGAGGTCACCGAGTTCTACCTGGTGAACCTCCTCACCGGGTTCCTCGAGAAGGAGCGGCTGTTCGTGGAGGACGCGGACGGCACGGTCCGCGCCGAGCCGCTCGCGCTCATCCTGGTGAAGGCGCTGCAGGCCGACCGGGCCGCGCGGGCCCGGGAGCTCCGCCGCCTCGGCGACACCGCGCTTTTCGTCTCCGGCTTCTTCGGCGACTCGCTGGCGCGCTCGCTCGTGGACGTGGACTACTACATCGCCATGGGCGAGCGCGCGTACGGAACGCTCGCCGGCACCGAGCGGCGGCCGGGCCTGGACGGGCTCTACGAGGAGCTGGCCGGCCGCTTCGGCGAGTTCGTGGACCTGTTCGCGGAGATCGCGGAGCTGTCCGACCTCCGCTCGAACCGCGGCCTCCTGCGCCTGTACGAGCGCTTCCTCGCGACCCGGTCCGAGCGCGTCGCCGATCGCCTCCGCGCGCGCGGCGTGGCGCTGTTCGGCGGGCCGGGGGCGCCGCCGCGGGGGCTGAAGCACTGATGGGCCGCGCCGACGCGACGCTCGCGTTCCTGCAGGACGAGCTCGAGGCCATCTACGGCGTCGAGGCGCCGCGGGTGCACGCGTTCGTCATGGGCGAGGCGGCGGCGCGCGCGGCCGGGCGCGCCCCGCGGGCGCCCGAGGAGCTGCTGGTGCTCGAGGAGCAGGACGGCGTCGCGCTCGGCCTGTACCTCGCCGACGAGGTGATGCGGGCCGCCGCCGCCGCCGACCCGCACGACCCGCGCCCGCGCCTCACCGCGCGCGGCGCGCTCGGGCGGCTCGCCTGCGCCGCCGAGGGCGTCTCGCACTTCGTCTACCTCGCGACCCGCGCCGCCGCGGGCCGGCCGGTGTCGCTCCTCGAGCTCGAGGTGCAGGCGGAGGTGGACAAGTTCGCGCTGCTGGTGCTGCACCTGTGGCGGCGCGGGCTGCGGCGGATGAGCCCGGCGCTGCGGCGCCGGCTGTTCGAGCGCGTCGCCTATCGCGCCCACCTCGGCGCCGAGGAGCTGCACCGCTACCGCGAGGCGAACCGGCTGGGCGGCGGCTACGCGCGCTGGCTGGAGGGGCGCTACGTGGAGGAGGCCGACGTGGACGGCCTGCTGCGCGAGCTGCGCCGCTCCTACCGGCTCGGCGGCGGCGAGAAGCTCGGCTACCTGGGGACGCGCACGCTCCAGTGACCCCGCTCGCCCCTCGACGGGCTCGGGACGAGCGGCCGCTCCCGCAAATGCGAAGGGCGCGCCCGGAGGCGCGCCCGGGAGTCCTGCGGCGGCGGTCGCGCTAGCGCAGCGTCCGCGTCTGGCCGGCCGGGATGTTGACCTTCTCCTTGTCGAACTTGCCGGAGAGGGCGTCGCGCACCGAGCGGTCGAAGCGGACCTTGCCCGTGGCGATCTCGCGCAGCGCCAGCACCGGCGGCTTGTTCTTGCTCGCCGCCTGCAGCGGGCGGGCGCCGGCCATCAGCTGGCGGGTCCGCTTGGTCGCGAGCAGCACGAGCGCGAAGCGGTTGTCCACCATGGGGAGGCAGTCTTCGACGGTGACGCGGGCCATTCGCTTCTCCTTCGGTTCGACGCGAAGGGCGGAACATATGCGGACGGGGAGGGCTGGTCAACCTCGGAACGGACGGGGCTCCGCTGCAGGCGCCGGTGCGGCCGTGGGCGGGGGAGCCCCGGCGGGCGGGAGCAGCCGCCCGATCGCCGCCTCCACGCGCGTCGCCGCGTCGGCGGCCACCGCCACCACCTGTCCGTCCGGCGCCCGCACGAAGGCGGCGCCGTCCGCGCCCGTCCCCTCGCCCAGCTCCAGCCGCGCCGTCCCGCCGCCCTCGAGCGCCAGCTCCAGCCGGGCGCGCGGCGCGGCCAGGCCGTACGGGTCGAACACGCCGCCCTCCTCGCCGGAGGCGCCGAGGGTGGCGCGCCGCCGGAGCGCGCCGGCCGCCTCGAGCAGCTCGGCCACCGCCGCCACATCCACCGCCGACCCGTCGCCGGCGCGCGCCCACCCGCCGTCCCGCCGGACCACGCGCGCGGCGCGCCCGCCCGCCGCGACGTCGATCGCGATCACCTGGCCCGGCGCGACGTCCACCACCGCCCCGCCGCGCGTGCCGCCGGCCGCCCGCTCGCGGCCGTGCAGGCGCACGCCGGTGGTGGCGATGAGCGCGATGGCGCCGGCGAGCACGGCGAGCACGAGGGCGAGCAGGAGGAGGGCGCGGCGCGACACCCGGGCAACGTGCCACAGGGCCCGGGCGGTGGCGAGCGGCGGGAAGGGCCGTGCGGCGCGGCGCGCGCACTTGCCCGCGACCCCGGGTCGCGGCATCCTCCGCGCGCCGGAGGTGTGCGAATGCCCGTGGTGGTCCAGAAGTACGGCGGCTCGTCGGTGGGGACCGTCGAGAAGATGCGCAAGGTGGCGGAGAAGGTCGCCGCCGCGCGCCGCGCCGGGAAGGACGTGTGCGTGGTGGTCTCCGCCATGGGCGACACCACCGACGACCTGCTCTCGCTCGCGAAGCAGATCTCGCCCGCGCCGGCCCGGCGCGAGCTGGACATGCTGCTCAGCGCCGGCGAGCGCATCTCCATGGCGCTGCTCTCCATGGCGCTCAACGACCTGGGCGTGCCCGCCATCAGCTTCACCGGCAGCCAGTCGGGGATCATCACCACCGACAGCCACTCCGCCGCCCGCATCCTCGAGGTCCGCGCGTTCCGCGTGCAGGAGGAGCTGGCGAAGGGGAAGGTGGTGATCGTGGCCGGCTACCAGGGCGTGTCCACCAGGAAGGAGGTCACCACGCTCGGCCGCGGCGGCTCGGACACCACCGCGGTGGCGCTCGCGGCGGCGCTCGGCGCCGACTGCGAGATCTACTCCGACGTGGCCGGCGTGTTCACCGCCGACCCGCGGGTGGTCCCCTCGGCCGCGCGCCTCGACGCGCTCTCCTACGAGGAGATGCAGGAGCTGGCCGCGGCGGGCGCGAAGGTGCTGAACGCGCAGGCGGTGGAGTTCGCGAAGGAGCGGGGCATCGCCATCCACGCCCGCTCCACCTTCGGCGGCCCGGAGGAGACGGTGGTGAAGGGCGGCGCGCACCCGGAGCGGATCGCCGGGGTCGCGATGCAGAAGGGGCTGGCGCTGCTCGAGTTCCCGGCGGCGCGGCTCGGCGACGTGCTCGGGATCCTGGAGCGGCACGGCGCGGTGGCGCTGGAGATCGCGGTGCCGGGCGAGCGCGCCGGCGTGGCGCTCGACCTCGAGAACGTGCACGACTGGCCGGTGCTGCGCGCGCAGCTCGCCGCCGAGGTGGCGGGGCTCGCCGCCGAGGACGAGGCCATCGGCGCGGTGTCGGTGGTGGGGACCGGGATCTCGGCCGGCCACCGGGTGCTGCGCGCGGTGACCGCGACGCTGGCCGAGCTGGGCGCGCGGCCGCGGGCGCTGTTCACCTCGCCGCTGCGGGTGACCGCCTACTGCGACGCCGCGGTCCTGAAGGACGCCGCGCGCCGGCTGCACGAGCAGCTCGTCGGGTAGCGTCCCTCGACTCCGCGCGGCCCTGCAGGCCGCGCTACGCTCGGGACGAGCGCGATGTCCCGCTCGGGCGAATCGAAGGCTCAGCCCCAGAAGCCGCCGGAGCCGGCGCGGTCCTTGCGCAGGTCGTGGCCGGGGTCGAGCTTCACGAACGTGCACATCTCGTTCAGGCGCGAGTAGATGCGGTCGCCCACGCGCTGGGCGAGCGTCATCGCCTCGGCGTCGCGCCGCCACTCGGGCGACGCGGTCCGGACGTGCTTGCCGGGCTCCTCGCGCACCGGGTTCTCGTCCGGGCGCAGGAAGTAGTTGGTGGCGAAGAGCGTGGCGAGCCCGGAGTTGAAGCGTCGGCTGATGAGCTCGTCGAGCATGGAGCGCTCCCACTCGGTGCCGCGCTCCTTGCCCAGCTCGTCGATGGCGAGCACCGGCACCGAGAGCAGCGGCCGCAGGATGTCCATGTGGCTGCGGTTCGCGTCGAAGCCGGCCTTGATCTCCGACAGCAGCAGCATGAACTCCACGTACCGCCCGGACACGCCCTTCTCGAGCGCGAGCCAGCGCAGCGTGGCGACGAGCAGGTGGGTCTTGCCGGCGCCGGGCCGGCCGTAGAGCAGGTAGCCCTTGGTGGGCGCGTCGCGCCGGAACTTGCGCGCGAAGTCCTCCGCCACCGCGCGGGCGCGGGCGTGGTCGGGCGACCAGCTCTTGAAGCTCTCGAACGACGCCCTCGCCACCGCGGCCGGGATGCCGATCTGGTTGAACACCGCGATGCGCTCGTCGAGGTGCCGGCAGCTGCACACCTGGGCCACCGTCGAGCCGCCCTGCGGCACGAGCACGTAGCCGGTCTCCTCGCAGCGCGGGCAGCTCGCCTGGCAGGCGCAGCGGCGCGCGCGGGCGGTCGCGCCGAGGATCTGCTCGACGACGTAGCCGGCGCCGCCGCAGTCGGCGCAGGCGCTGGCGCTGGCGTTGTGCACGGGATCCGGCATGGGCGCGGGAGTCTACACCGAACCCCGGAGGCAGGTGAGCCCCGCCCTCCGGGCCAGATCGGAGAGGTGTGCCCGCAGCGCGTCGCGGTGCGCGCGCCGGCTCGCGCCGCGGGACCGGGGCCCGGCCAGCAGCCGGATGCGCGGCCCGAGCGCGGCCCGCTCCGCGCGGGGGAGGGTGGCGAGCCAGGCGTGGAGGATGCGCGCGTCGGCCGCGGCGAGCGCCGCCTCCACCCGCTCGAGCGGCGAGCCCTCGTGCGCCTCGGCCGCCGCGAGCGCGCGCCAGGCGGCGCGGTACCCCTCGCGCTGCGCCTCGTCGGCCTCGCGCCCGGCGCCGGCCACCAGGTCGCGCGCCGCGCGGAGGCGCGCCTCGGCGGCGTCCGCCTCGCCCGGCGGCGCCGGGGCGTCGCCCACGCGCCCGCCCTGGTAGGCGCGCCACTCGTCCTCCACCGCGAACCGGAGCGCGCGGATGGAGCGCGGCGGCGAGGCGCCCGGCGCGCGGCGCTCGGTCGCGTCCTCGAGCCCGCGGCGCAGCCCGCGGCACACCACCGCCACCGGGACGCCGCGCCGCTCCCACTGCGCGATCAGCTCCTCGTCGAGCGGCGACACCAGCAGCCCGTTCCCGCGCAGGCCGAGGAAGTACTCGGTGACCACCGCGTGGTAGCCGAGCGCGCCCTGGGGAAGGTCCGACATCGCCTCGGAGGGTACCGCGCGCGTCCGTCAGCGCGCTCAGCGGGCGGCGAGCGCCCGCCGCACCTCGGCCGCCGACTGCGGCCGCCGCGCCGGGTCCTTCTCCAGCAGGTGCAGCGCGAGCCGCGCCAGCGCCGGGTCCGCGCCCGGGTTCACCTCGGCGAACGGCGGGGGCGGCAGGTCGAGGATCTCGTGCCACAGCGCCACCGGGTCGCGCGCCGAGAACGGCGGCACGCCGGCGAGCAGCTCGTAGAGGATCACGCCCAGGCTGTAGAGGTCGCTGCGCGCGTCCACCGGGTGCCCCTGCGCCTGCTCGGGCGACATGTAGCGGTAGGTCCCGACGATGCGCCCGGCCTGGGTGAGCGCGTCGTCCACGTCCCGCTCCGCCTCCAGCTTCACCAGCCCGAAGTCCATGAGCCGCGCGCGCCGCGTGTCGTCCACCATCACGTTGGACGGCTTCAGGTCGCGGTGCACCAGGCCGCGGCCGTGCACGTACTCGAGCGCGTCCACCACCTGCTCCAGCACCCCGCGCATCCGCGCCACGCGCACCGGGCGGTTCAGCGCGGCGCGCTGCTCCTCCGAGAGCGGCGCGATGCGCGCGCAGGCGGCCAGGTCCTCGTCGTCGCCGCTGGCCGGGCGCGGCGCGAGCACGCCCACCTCCTCGGTCTCGGGCTCGTCCATCATGGCGGCGAGCGCGCGGATCGCGTCCGGCCCGGGCTCGCCGGTGGAGCCGGTGATGGCGTCCAGCGCGAACGGCTCCGGGTCGGTGGCCAGGCAGGCGTCGGCGTCGAGGGCGGGCGACAGGTACGCGCGCAGGTCGAGCCCCTCCACCAGCTCCATGGCCAGGTACGAGTAGCCCTCGGTGACCCCCGCGTCGAAGACGCGCACCACGTTGGGATGATCCAGGGTGCGCAGCACCTCGTACTCGCGCGCCAGCCGCCGGGCGGCGGTCGCATCCACCGCCGGTGCGGGCCCGAGCACCTTCACCGCGGCCAGCTCGCCGGTCTCCAGGTGGCGCGCCCGGTAGACGGTGCCGATCCCGCCGCGTCCGACGACGGAGACGATCTCGTACGAGCCGACGCGGTGCGGGGGCACCGATCGAGCATAAGGGGCCGGCGTCGCAGGGGTCAAACCGCGCCCCGCCCCCCCCGCCCGTCCGGGCTCGCCCCTGTGCCGCGCCGTGCTATAAGCGCGCGCGATGGCGGACCCCACGGTCGAACAGCTCGAGGCACGCGTGCGCGCACGCCCCCTGCCGCGCCACGTCGCCATCATCATGGACGGAAACGGACGCTGGGCCGAGAACCGGGGCCTCCCGCGGGTGGCCGGTCACCGGGAGGGCTCGGAGGCCGTCCGGGCGGTGACCCGGGCCGCGCGCCGGGTCGGGCTCGAGGCGCTCACGCTGTACGCCTTCAGCTCCGAGAACTGGGCGCGCCCGGACGAGGAGGTGGGCGCGCTCATGCAGCTGCTCGCCGACTACCTCGAGAGCGAGCGCGCCGAGATGATGCAGAACGGCATCCGGCTGAACGCCATCGGCGAGCTGGACCGCCTGCCGGACTTCGTGCGCGAGCGGCTGGACGCGGCGCGCGCCGAGACGGCCGGGAACGACCGGATGGTGCTGACGCTCGCGCTCTCCTACGGCGGCCGGCAGGAGCTCGTCCACGCCGCCCGCGCCGCCGCCGCCGCGCGCGGCCCGGCGCTCGACGCCGACGACCTCGAGGCCGCGCTGTGGACGCGCGGGCTGCCCGAGCTGGACCTGCTGGTGCGCACCAGCGGCGAGCGCCGCATCTCCAACTTCCTGCTGTGGCAGTGCGCCTACGCCGAGCTGTACTTCTCCGAGGTGCTCTGGCCCGACTTCCGCGACGCGGCGCTGTTCGAGGCCATCGCGGACTTCCAGGGCCGGCAGCGCCGGTTCGGCCTCACCGGCGCCCAGGTCGCGCGCCCCGAGCGCGGGTGACCGGCCGCGATGGGCGCCCTCGACCCGAAGAACCGCCAGAACCTGCGCCTGCGCGTCGCGTCGGCGGTGGTGCTGTTCCCCCTGGCGGTGTGGATCACCATCCTCGGCGGCCTGCCGTTCGCGCTGCTCGCCGCCGGCGCCGGCGCGGTGGCGTCGAGCGAGCTCATCCTCATGTTCGCCGGGCTGGGCCTGGCCGAGGCGTTCGGGATCGCGGTCGGCGGGGCCATCCCGCTCGCCGCCGCGTTCGGGCAGGGCGGCGAGCTGATGCCGGGCTGGACCTGGCTCGCGCTGGCCGGCGCCACCGTCGCGCTGTTCACGCTCTACCTGTTCCGCCGCGGGCCGCTCGAGGAGATCCCCCGCTCGCTCGCCGCGGTGTCGCTCTCCTGGCTCTACTGCGGCGTCCTGCTCGCCTCGGTGGTCGCGCTGCGGCTGCGCTTCGGGGTGGAGTGGGTGATCCTGGCGTTCGTGGTGACGTGGGGGAACGACACGTTCGCCTACTTCGCCGGCCACGCGTTCGGGAAGCACAAGATGTACGAGCGCATCTCGCCCAAGAAGACCTGGGAGGGGTTCG
This sequence comes from Anaeromyxobacter sp. Red801, assembly GCF_049201065.2. Classification (NCBI taxonomy): domain Bacteria; kingdom Pseudomonadati; phylum Myxococcota; class Myxococcia; order Myxococcales; family Anaeromyxobacteraceae; genus Anaeromyxobacter; species Anaeromyxobacter sp. Red801. The sequence goes on from NZ_CM181236.1 coordinate 563,897, forward strand.
CGGGCGGCGCGGTGGGCTCGATCGCCGGGGCGCTCGTCACCCGGGCGCTCCTGCCCGCGCTCGGCGCGGAGCTGTCGGTCGGCCACGCCGTGCTCATCGGCGTGGGCGGCGCGGTGCTCGGGCCGCTCGGCGACCTGGCCGAGTCGATGGTGAAGCGCGCCGCGGGGGTGAAGGACTCGGGCAAGATCATCCCGGGCCACGGCGGCCTGCTCGACCGCATCGACGCGCTCCTGTTCGTGTCTCCCTGGGTGTACGCGGTGGCGCACGTCCTCCAGGCCCGGTAGGTGCCCGGGACGCGGCGGCGCGGCGCCGGCCGGCGTGGTAGAGAGGAGCCCGTGAAGCGCGTCGCCATCCTCGGGTCCACCGGCTCCATCGGCGTCCAGGCGCTGGACGTGGTGGGGCGCTTCCCCGACCGCTTCGAGGTGGTGGGCCTCGCCGCCGGGCGCAACGCGCCGCGGCTGCTCGAGCAGATCCGGCGCTTCCGCCCGCGGGTGGTCTCGGTCTGCGACGAGGCCGCCGCCCGCGCCGTCCGCGCCGAGGCGCCCCCCGGCACCGAGGTGCTCTCCGGCGAGGCGGGCGCGGTGGCGGTCGCGAGCCACCCCGACGCGGCGTTCGTGCTGGCGGCCATCTCCGGCGGCGCCGGGCTCCGCTCCACCGCGGCGGCCATCGAGGCGGGCAAGCCGGTGGGGCTCGCGAACAAGGAGTCGATGGTGCTCGCGGGCGAGCTGCTCATGGCCCGCGCCGCGGCGAAGGGCGTCGCCATCCTGCCGGTGGACTCCGAGCACAGCGCCATCCACCAGTCGCTCGTCGGCCACAACCGCGGCGAGGTGCGGCGGCTCATCCTCACCGCGTCCGGCGGGCCGCTGCGCTGCACGCCCGCGGCGGAGCTGGCGGCGGTCACGCCCGAGCGCGCCCTCAAGCACCCGAACTGGTCGATGGGCGACAAGATCACCATCGACTCCGCCACCCTGATGAACAAGGGGCTCGAGGTCATCGAGGCCCGCTGGCTGTTCGGGGTGGAGCAGCAGCGCATCGACATCGTGGTGCACCCGGAGTCGGTGGTGCACTCGATGGTCGAGTACGTGGACGGCTCCATCGTGGCGCAGCTCGGGATCTCCGACATGCGCGGGCCGATCAGCTACGCGATGGGCCACCCGGAGCGCATGCCGCTCGACCTGCCGCCGCTCGACCTGGGACGGCTCGGCAAGCTCACCTTCGAGCCGCCCGACCCGGCGCGCTTCCCCGCCTACACGCTGGCGTACCGCGCGCTCGAGCTGGGCGGCACCGCGCCGGCGGTGCTCTCCGGCGCCGACGAGGCCGCCGTGGCCGCGTTCCTGGCGCGCCGCTGCAGCTTCACGCAGATCGCCGACGTCTGCGCCGACGTGCTCGAGGCGCACGTGGTGGAGCCGGTGCGCTCGGTGGAGCAGGCGCTCGCCGCGAGCGAGCACGGCCGCCGGGAGGCCGAGAAGCGCGTCGGCGCGCTGGCGCACGCTCCGGCCGGGCGATAGGGCGCGCGGGGCGATCCGCCCCGCCCACTCCCCCGCCGACGGGGCAGGCGAGCGTCTTCGCCTCCCCGGTGCTAAGTAAAAAAGAATGCCGGACCTCCTCCTGAAGATCGGATCCATCGTCCTCCTCCTCGGGGGGCTCATCTTCGTCCACGAGCTGGGCCACTTCGTGGTCGCGAAGCTCATGGGCGTGAAGGTCGTCCGCTTCTCGATCGGCTTCGGGCCCAGGCTGTTCGGGGTGCAGCGCGGCGAGACCGAGTACCGGATCGCGCTCCTGCCGCTGGGCGGCTACGTGAAGATGGCCGGCGACGATCCCTCCGAGTCGCTGGCCCCGGAGGACGCGGGCCGCGGCTTCCTGGAGCAGCGGCCGTGGAAGCGCCTGCTCATCGCGGTGGCCGGCCCGGCCGCGAACCTGATCTTCCCCGGCGTCATCTACATCGCGCTCGCGCTCGCCCAGAACGGCCAGCCCGCGCCCGGCCCGGTGGTCGGCACCGTCGCGCCGGGGACCCCCGCCGCGGAGGCGGGCCTGCAGCCCGGCGATCGCATCCTGAGCGTCGCCGCGCCCGGCCAGCCGGCCGATCCCGTCCGCTACTTCTCCGACCTGCGCGACCTCGTGTCGCCGCACCCCGGCGAGCCGCTCACCTTCCGGGTGGAGCGCGACGGCGAGGAGCGGGCGCTCACCATCACCCCGGCGAGCGAGCAGGAGTCGAACCCCATCGAGTCCACCCGGCGCGGCGTGATCGGCGTGACGCCGACCTACCCGAGCGCGGTGGTGGCGCCGGTGCGGCCAGGCCTCGCCGGCCCGCTCGAGCCCTTCGACCTCGTGATCTCCGCCGGCGGGAAGCCGGTGCGCCACGCGGGCGACCTGGAGCGCGCCGTGGCCGCGGTGCGCTGCGGCCCCATCGACCTCGAGGTGGTGCGGGAGTCGCCGCGGACGCTCCCGGGCGTCGCGCTCGCCGACCACCGCGCGGTCTCGCTCCCGCAGGTGCCCACCTGCGCCGCCGGCGAGCGGACCTTCGCGCCGGCGGATCCGGCGGTGTCCACCTTCATCGCCACGGTGGTCCCGGGCAGCCCGGCCGAGAAGGCGGGCCTGCGCCGCGGCGACGCCATCGCCTCGGTGAACGGCAAGCCGGTCCGCTCGTTCCTGCGGGACGTGAACGCGTTCGGGCGCGACTTCCTGAAGGCCGGGACGCCGGTGCAGCTCGGGCTCCTCGACGGCCGCACCGTGGCGCTCGTGCCGGCGAACGAGACCTACCGCGACGAGATCACCGGCGAGCCGGCGCAGCGCCTCGTGCTGGGCTTCCAGCCGGATCAGCGCGACGCGGTGGATCCGCTCGCGCTGCTGGCCGAGCAGGTGCCGCTCGCGCGCGGCGCGGTGGAGGCGTTCCAGCTCGCCTGGCGGCAGCTCCACGAGGTGGTGCGGCTGACGGTGCTCGGCATCGTCCGCATCGTCACCGGCGACATCAGCTTCAAGACGGTGGGCGGGCCCATCATGCTGTTCTCCATCGCCTCCGAGGCGGCGGAGGAGGGCTGGGGCTCGTTCCTGTTCAAGATGGCGCTCATCAGCGTGAACCTCGGCCTGATGAACCTGCTGCCCATCCCGGTGCTCGACGGCGGCCACATCGCCCAGGCGGCGCTGGAGGGCGTCACGCGCCGGCCGCTCTCGGTGCGGACCCGCGAGCTCGCGAACATCGTCGGCATCGTGCTGCTGTTCACGCTCATGCTGTTCGTGTTCAAGAACGACATCGTGCGCCTCATGCGGCCGATGGAGTAGAACCGGCCCGTGCTCGTCGCCGCCCTCGACACCGCCACCCTCACGCTGTCCTGCGCCCTCGTCGACCTCGACCCGGCCGGCGGGCCGCCGCGCGTCCGCTGCGAGCGCACCGAGCACGCGGTGAGCAAGCCCGCGCCGGGCCGGACCGGCGGCCACGGCGCGCGCCTCCCCTCGGCGCTCACCGACCTGCTGGTCGCCGAGGGGCTGACGCTCCCCGACGTCGAGGGGTACGCCATCGGCATCGGCCCCGGCTCGTTCACCGGCCTGCGCATCGGCCTCGCCACGTGGAAGGGGCTCGCCTACGCGAACCGGCGGCCCATCGCCGGCGCGTCCAGCCTGGCGGCGCTCGCGCTCGGCGCGGTCCCCGCCGCGCCGGAGGGCGCGCTGCTCGTGCCGCTCCTCGACGCGAAGAAGGGCGAGGTGTACGCAGGCTTCTACCGCGTCTCGCGCGGCGCGGTGGAGCCGGTGGCCCCGGACGCCGCGCTCGCCCCGGGCGCGCTCCTCGACCGCGTCGCGGCGCTGCCCGGCGGCGCGGGCGCGCTCGCGTTCGGCGAGGGCCTGGCCGCGTTCGCGCCGGCGCTCGAGGGCCGGCTGGCCCGCCTCGCCGGCGCCCCGGTCGCCCCGCCGGCCGCCGCGATCGCGGCGCTCGCCGCCCCCGCGCTCCTCACCCGCCCGTACGACGCGCAGGCGCTGTTCGCGCTCGAGCCGCACTACGTCCGCGCCAGCGAGGCGGAGCTCAAGTTTCCCCACGGCCTCGGGCCGGGCGCGCAGCGGCCCTGAACCGCGCGCGCCCCCCGCCGGCCCCCGGTGATCGCCATGGAACCCGCCGTCTTCCGTCCCGCCGCACGCGCCGTGCTCCCGTCCCTCCTGCTGGGCGCGGTGGGCGGCGCGATGGTCGGCCTGCTGGCCGGCATCCCGCCGGTGCTCGCGGCCCTGTTCGGCGGCGCCGCCGCGGCGGTCGCTCTCGGCGTCCGCCAGGTCACCGGCCTGCGCGCGGTGGCGAGCGAGGAGGGGCTGCGCGTGCTCGGCCGCGAGGACGGCCTCGACGCCCGCTGGTCCGACCTGCGGGTCGGGTTCGGGCAGAGCCCGCGCCCGGTCGGCCCGCCGCAGCGCTACGCCATCGTGGCCGACGCGCGCGGCCGCTCGTTCGCGTTCGCCGACCTCGCCGGCGCGCCGCCCTGCGCCCCGGTGCGCGGCCTCGACGGCGACGACGTCGAGGTGACCGACCTCCGCGACGCGCCCCTGCTGCTCGCGCTCGTGGTCCAGCGGGCGCCGGCCTGGTTCGCGCTGCCCGCGAGCCTGCTCGCGCCGCCGCCCGAGCCGGTGCCCGAGCCCGGCGCGGCCCCGGCGTCCGCGCGCTCCGGCGAGCCGCGCCGCGCGAGCGTCGGGTTCCTGGGCGTCCTCGCGAAGCTGGGCGGCACGGCGCTGAAGGCGCTCAAGACCGCCAACGTCGGCTGGGCGGCCGCCTCGGCCGCCGCGTACGGCGTCATCTTCTCCTGGAAGTTCGCGCTCGCGCTCCTGCTGCAGCTGTTCGTGCACGAGTACGGCCACGTCCACGCCATGCGCCGCACCGGCATGCAGGTGCGCGGCATGTACTTCGTGCCGTTCCTCGGCGCGGTCGCGGTCACCGAGGACGCGTTCACCTCGCGCTGGCAGCAGGCCTACGTGGCGCTCTCCGGGCCGATCTGGGGCTCGGTCTTCGCGCTGGTGCCGGCGGGCCTGTGGCTGTGGACGCGCGAGCCGATGTTCGCCGCGGTGGCGTCGTGGTGGGCCGTCATCAACCTGTTCAACCTCATCCCGGTGTCGCCGCTCGACGGCGGCCGCCTCATGCAGGCGCTCGCGTACTCGTTCTCGTCGTCGCTCGGCCTGGCGCTCACCGTGCTCGGCCTCGGCGGCGCGGTGGCGGTGGGGAGCGCGCTCGGGTACGGGCTGGTCTGGCTGGTGGCGCTGCTCGGCGCGATGGAGCTGATGGGCGAGGCGCAGTCGCGCGCCGGCGGCCGGGCGCTGCGGCTCCTGCCCGAGCGCGCGCGCTTCGGCCCCGAGCACTTCCGCTACCTGCGCGCGGTGGTCGGGCCGCCGCTCGGCTCGCCCTCCGAGGCCATGTGGCTGCGCGGCCTGGACCGCCTCGAGAAGGCGGCGCGCGCCGCGCCCATGTCGCCGCGGCAGATCGCCGCGTGGGGGATCGCCTACGCCGCCCTCGCCGGCGGGCTCCTCGCGCTCGTGCACTTCATGGCGCACGTCCCCGGCGCGAACGTGGCGGCGCAGCTGCTGGGGTGAGTTGCCGCGCAGGGCCGCGCCCCGGCGGCCGGTTCACGAATCCGGTCCGGTCGTCTACGCTTCCCCGCATGCACGTCTTCCTCACCGGCGCCACCGGGCTCATCGGGCGGCCGGCCGCGGCGGCGCTCCTCGCCCGCGGCCACGCCGTCACCGCGCTCACCCGCTCCGCCGCGCGGGCCGCCCTGCCGCCGGGCGTGCGGGTGCTGGAGGGCGACCCGGCGTCGCCGGGGGCCTGGGAGGAGGCGCTGGCCGGCTGCGACGCCTGCGTGCACCTCGCCGGCGAGCCGGTGGAGGGGCGCTGGACCGCCGCGAAGAAGCGGCGCATCCGCGACAGCCGGGTCCTCTCCACCGAGCGCATCGCCGCGGTGATCCGGGCGGGCGGCCCGCGGGTGCTCGTGTCGGGGAGCGCGGTCGGCTTCTACGGCGCGCGCGGCGACGAGGTGCTCGACGAGGGCGCGGGGCCGGGGGAGGGGTTCCTGGCCGAGGTGAGCCAGGCGTGGGAGGCGGCGGCGCGACCGGCGGAGGCGCGCGCCCGCGTGACCTGGCTGCGCACCGGCATCGTGCTCGCGCGCGAGGGCGGGGCGCTGCCGCGGCTGGTGCAGCCGTTCCGGCTGCTCGCGGGCGGGCCGCTCGGGCGCGGCGACTTCTGGCAGCCGTGGATCCACCTCGACGACGAGGTGGGCCTCGTGCTCCTCGCGCTCGAGGACGCGCGCGCCGCCGGCCCGCTCAACGCCGCCGCGCCCGCGCCGGCGCGGAACCGCGACCTGGCGCAGGCGGTCGGGCGCGTGCTGCACCGCCCCGCGCTCGTGCGCACCCCCGAGCTCGCCGTCCGGCTCGCGGTGGGCGAGATGGCCGACGTGGTCCTGGCGAGCCAGCGGGTGGTGCCGCGCCGCGCGCTCGAGCTGGGCTACCGGTTCCGCTTCCCGGACCTGGACGCCGCGCTCGCGGACCTGCTCGCGCCGTAGCGCGCTTGCCGCCGCCGCGGCGGGCCGCTAGGTTCCGCCCCCCTGCTCCCCGGAGGAACGCCGCCATGCCCAAGCCCATCTCCGTCGCCCTCGTCGGCGCCACCGGCCTGGTCGGCCGCGCGGTGCTCGACGCGCTGGGCGAGTCGAGCCTGCCGCTCTCGCGCCTCGCGCTGCTCGCGTCGGCGCGCTCCGCCGGCACGCGCCTCGAGCACGCCGGGGCCGAGCTGCCGGTGTCGGCGCCGGCCGAGGGGACGTTCCGCGGGGTGGACGCGGCGGTGTTCTGCGTGCCGCCCGAGGTCGCGCGGGAGTGGGCGCCGCGCGCCTGGGCGGAGGGGTGCGCGGTGGTGGACGCCTCGCCCGCGTTCCGGCTGGAGGCGGACGTGCCGCTGGTGGTGCCGGAGGTGAACGGCGCCGCGGTGGAGGGCTTCCGCGCGCGCGGGGTGGTGGCGAGCCCGGCCGGCGCGGCGGCGGCGCTGTCGGTCGCGCTCGCGCCGCTGCACGCGGCCGCGGGGCTGGAGCGGGTGGTGGCGACCACGCTCGAGCCGGCGGCCTCGGCGGGCCACCGCGCGGTCCAGCAGCTCGAGCGCGAGGCGATGGACCTCATGAACGGGCGCGAGCCCGAGCCCGGCGGCGCGGTGCCCCACCGGCTGGCGTTCAACCTGGTCCCGCAGGTGGGCGCGTTCCTGGAGGACGGCCGCACCGACGCGGAGGAAGGGCTCGGCGCCGAGCTGCGCAAGGTGCTCGGCGCGCCCGGGCTGCGCGTCGCCGCCACCGCGGTGCGCGTGCCGGTGTTCTACGGCCAGGCGGCGGTGGTGAACGCCGCCACCGCGCGGGCGCTCCCCGCCGAGGCGGCCCGCGATCTCCTGCGCCGCTCGCCCGGCGTGAAGGTGCTCGACGCGACCGCGGAGGGCGTCTACCCGATGCCCATGCTGGCGGTGAACGACGACGCGGTGCTGGTCGGGCGCCTCCGCGACGACCGCTCGCAGGCGCACGGGCTCGAGCTGGTGGTGGTGTCGGACGAGCTGCGCAAGGGCGCCGCCACGAACCTGGTGCAGATCCTGGAGCGGCTGGCCGCGCTGCTGTAGGCCGCTGCCATTTTGTCAGGCTGGCCGGCAGGGTCGCGGGGCCTTTGCCAATTTGGCGGCCCGGGGCGTCCTGCCGCGGGCCGAGGCGGCGCAACCGCGCGCCGCCCTTCGCGATCGCCCGCTTGCCCGCGTGGCGCTCCACTTGCACAATCCGCGCGTCATGAGACGCGCGATCCTCGCCGCCGCCCTCCTCGCCGCGCCCTTGCTGGCGACCGCCCAGATCAACCCGACCGCGGGCCAGGTGAAGGCCAGCCAGGAGCCCGAAGACAGGTACATCAACGCCGCGCAGTGCACCGGCGCGGATCCGAGGCAGCTCGAGCTCATCTGGCAGATCCAGGTGAAGAGCGGCACGTTCTCGACCGGCGGCCGGTACCACGTCTTCGCGTCCAGCGCGGGTGCGTACACCACCAGCGGCACGAACCAGGGTTACTGCGCCGAGAGCGACGACACGACGAACGGCATCCAGTCCGCCGAGATCCGCAGCCTCATCGCCGACGACGCGTCCGTGCTCACGCCGGAGGCGTTCGACCCGGTCGCGATCGTGAACGCGGTGGGGCAGCAGGCCTGCACGGTCGAGGCGAAGACGATCTACATCTGCGTGCACTGGTACGACTCGGGCGGCACGCGGCGCGGCTTCGCGCAGGGCCAGGTGACGCTCAGCACCGCCACGCCCGCCACCCCGGTGAACGTCCGGGTGACGCCCGGCGAGAACGCGCTCAACGTGAGCTGGAACGACGGGCCCGACGGCGCCGAGAGGACGTACGAGTACCAGGTCCTGGCCACGCCGACCGGGACCACCGCCACCGTCTATTCGCGCCGGCTCACCGGGACGAGCCTGCGCCTCGACGGTCTCACCAACGGCGTCACCTACGACGTCCAGGTGGTCGCATACACCGAGGCGGGCAACCCCAGCACCCCGTCCGGCGCGGTGAGCGGCACGCCCGTGCCGGTCTCGGACTTCTGGGAGCAGTACAAGGCGCGGGGCGGCACCGACTCCGGCGGCTGCGGCGCGGGCGGCACCGGCGCGCTCGCCATGATCGGCGCCGCCGCGCTGGCCGCGCTGCGCAGGAGGAAGCCGTGATGCGGTCCGCCACCCTGACGCTCGCGGCGCTGGCCGCGGCGGCGCTCCTCGCCGCCCCGGGGGCCGCGCGCGCGCAGCCCTCGCCGAAGCGCGGCTCGATCGAGCTCGGCGCCGGCAACTACACGCCCGACGTGGACTCCGGCTTCGCGAAGCCCGGGCCGTACGAGCAGGTGTTCGGCGGCGGGAAGGGCTGGATGTTCCGCGCCGGCTTCGGCTACGCGCTCTACTCCGGCGTGGGCGTGGTGGAGGGCGGCTTCCGGAGCGGCTACTTCCGGCGCTCCGGCAAGGGCATCGTGGACGTCTCCGGCACCCCGGTGCGGTCCGGCGACAAGACCACCTTCAACATCATCCCCACCAGCCTCACGCTCACCTACCGCTTCGACTGGATGGCCGAGCAGTGGCGCATCCCGCTCGCGCCGTACGCGCGCCTGGCGGCCGAACGCTACAACTGGTGGGTGACCGACGGTCGCGGCAAGTCGGTCGAGTCCGGCGCCACCAACGGCTGGTCCTGGACCGCCGGCGTGGCGCTGCTGCTCGACGTCATCGACCCGGGCAGCGCCCGCGACCTCGACCGCGAGACCGGCATCAACCACACCTACCTGTTCTTCGACGTCACGCAGGCGAAGGTGGACGACTTCGGCTCGAAGAAGAGCTGGGACCTGTCGAACAAGGACCTGGCCATGGCCGGGGGCCTGATGTTCGTGTTTTAGGTCCGCGCGGCCCCTCGACTCCGCCCGCCTGCGAGTCCGCTCGCAGTGAGCCTGTCGAACTGCGAGCCGTGCCGGGCTACCGCTCGGGGCGAGCGGGGTCCTGAAGGCGGTCTCTCCAGGCGTCCGCTACAGCTTCCGGTGCTTCAGCGCCGGGAGCTCCTGGCGCACCTGCTCCAGCCGCTCGCGGCGGAACGGGGCCACGCACACGCCCTCGCCGTCCGGGCAGCGGGCGAGGACCACGCCCCACGGGTCCACGATCATCGCGTTCCCGAACGTCTGCCGGCTGGCGGAGTGGCGGCCCACCTGCGCCGGCGCCATCACGTAGGCCAGGTTCTCGATGGCGCGCGCGCGGAGCAGGACCTCCCAGTGGTCCTTGCCGGTGAACAGCGTGAACGCGGCCGGGATGGTGATCACCTCGGCGCCGAGCGCGGCCAGCTTCCGGTACAGCTCGGGGAAGCGCAGGTCGTAGCAGACGGTGAGCCCGATCCGCCCGAGCGGCGTGGGCGCGATCACGACCTTGTCGCCCGGCACCACCACCTCGGACTCGGCGTAGCGGGCGCCGTCCGGGATGGAGACGTCGAACAGGTGGATCTTGCGGTACGCGGCCGCCACCCGGCCGTCGTCGGCGACGAGCACGCTCGTGTTGGCGGTCTTGCCCGGGTCGTCCACCTTCTCCGCGATCGACCCGGCCAGCACGTACACGCCGCGCCGCCGCGCCACCTCGCTGAGGGCCTTCACCGTGGGGCCCTCCAGCGTCTCGGCGCCGGCCCGGCGGCCCTCCTCGGGCCCCATGTACGCGAAGTTCTCGGGCAGGCCGATCAGCCTCGCGCCGAGGTCCGCCGCCTCGTTCACCAGCCGGACCGCGGTCTCCAGGTTACGGGCGCGGTCCGCCGTGGACGTCATCTGCACCGCGCCGAGCAGGTAGGTGGGAGCAGGCATGGGCTCTCCTTAGCATTCCCTGCCGGGACGTTGCAGGCCCGCGTCGCGGGACGGCGCGCGATCGCGCTGTTCCCGAACGGACCGGCGCTGTCTAGACTTGCCGGCGATGCCCGGCTTCTACACGACGTTCGAGGCGGCCCGCCTCCTCGGCGTCTCGCTGCCCACGGTGGTGAACTGGATCGAGGCCCGGCGCCTCAAGGCGCACCGGACGCCCGGCGGCCACCGGCGCATCGCGCGCGAGGAGCTGGCCGCGTTCATGCTCCGGCACGGGATGCCGGTGCCCGACGAGCTGTCCGGCGCGGCGCCGGCGCGGCGCAAGGTGCTGGTGGTCGCCGAGCCCGGCCCGGCGCGGGAGGGGACGGCGCGGCAGCTCGCGGTGGCCGGCTACGCGGTGGAGCAGGCCGCCCCGGGGTTCGCGGCCGGGGCCGCGGCGGCGCGGTTCGCGCCCGACGCGGTCGTGCTGCACGCGAGCGGGCCGGACGGGGGAGAGTCGCTGCGGGCGTTCCGGGCGGATCGGGAGCTGGCGGCGGTGCCGGTGGTGGCGGTGGCGCACGCCGACTGGGGCGAGCCGCTCCGGGAGGCCGGCTGCGCGGCGGCGGTGACGCGGCCGCTCGTGGACGGCGCGCTCGCGGCCGCGGTGGACGCGGCGCTCCGGGCGAACGGGCCGGCCCCGCTGAAGGTCCGCGGCGGCCGCCGGCCCCGCGCCAGGCGCGCCGGCGACGCGGATTGAACCGGGGGCCCGCCCGCCGCTATCCTCCGGCTCCGCCCGCCTCGCGGGCAGCCATGCGCTCGCCCGCCCTCCCGCTCGCCGCCCTGCTCGTCGCCGCCTCCGCCGCGTGCGCCGGCGCGGGCGCGCGGCCCGAGGCTGCCAGCCCGGGGGCCCCGCCGCCCGCCGCCGCCCGGACAATCTCCCCCCGCGCCATCGCCCACTACCTCGAGGCGCGCCGCGCGCGCGGGGCCGGCGACGACGGCGCCGCGGTGGAGGCGCTCCGGCGCGCGGTGGCGTACGACGAGGCCAGCCCCGAGCTGCACGCCTCGCTCGCCGAGGCGCTCGCGCGGGCCGGGCAGGAGGAGCTGGCCGAAGGGGAGGCGCGGCGCGCCGTGGCGCTCGCCGCGGGCGGCCCGGCGGCGTCGCAGGCGCACCTGCTGCTCGCCGACCTCGCCGAGGCGCGCGGGGAGCGCGAGCGCGAGCTCGAGGAGCTGCGCGCGGCCATCCGGATCGAGGAGGCGCTGGGGCGCGCCGGCGAGCGGCCGGATCCCGAGCCGTGGCGGCGGCTGGTGGACGCGTACCTCGAGGCGGGCGACGAGGCCGCGGCGGAGCGCGTCCGGGCGTGGGCACGCACCGCGGGCGCGCCTTGACCCCGCCGCCCCCGGCCGCTAGCGTCCCGCCGATGCCGCTCCCCTCCTTCCCGTCCGACGCCGAGGCGAGGCACGAGGAAGGGTTCATCAACTCGGCCGATCACCTGCGCCTGTACTGGCAGCGCTTCACGCCCCCGGCGCCGCGCGCCACCGTGGTGGTGCTGCACGGCGGCGGCGATCACTGCGGCCGCTACGCCGGGATCACCGCCGCGCTGGTGCGCGCCGGGTTCCAGGTGGCGCTGCTCGACTTCCGCGGCCACGGCCAGTCCGACGGCCGGCGCTGGCACGTGGACGCGTTCGCCGACTACCTCGCCGACCTCGACGCGCTGGTCGCGAAGCTCGCCGCCGACGGCGTCGCCGGCGAGCGGCTCTTCGTGCTGGCGCACAGCCAGGGCGCGCTGATCGCGACGCTGTGGGGGCTGAGCGGCCGCGGGCGGCTCGTGAGCGGGTTCGTGCTCACCTCGCCGTTCTACGCGCTCGCCAGCCGCGCGCCGGTCGCGAAGCTCCTCGCCGCCCGCACCCTGGGCCGGCTCGTGCCCTGGCTGCCCATCTCCTCCGGCCTCGACCCGGCCGACCTGACCTCGGACCCGGACCTGCAGCGCTGGACCGCCCGCGACCCGCTCTACGGGCGGGTGACGACGCCGCGCTGGTTCGAGGAGGCGCGGCGCGCGCAGGCCGAGGTGGCGCGGCGCGCAGGGGAGTGGACCGCCCCGCTGCTCGTGCTCGCGGCCGGCGCCGACCGCGTGGTGGGGCTCGACGCGACCCGCGCCTTCGTCTCGGCGGCGGGGGCCACCGACAAGCGGCTCGAGGTGTACGGGGGGTTCCGACACGAGGTGCTGAACGAGGCCGAGCGGGCCCGGCCCATCGCCGAGGCGGTCGCCTGGCTCTCGGCGCGCGCGCCGCGTTGAACGCTGCGTGTGTGCGCGGAACACCCTGTTGACTGGCCCTCGAACGGACCTCTATCCTGCGCGGGTCTTACGAACCGATGTTCGTCGGGGGAACACCAGAGCCTCGTGGAGGGCTGCGGAACATGGCTGGCATCGAGAAGGTCCCGGCGTCGCGCGCCGGCGCGCACACGGTCATCGGAAGCTCGATCGTCATCGACGGCGAGATCTCGGGCGACGAGGACCTGGTGATCCAGGGCACCGTCAAGGGCCGCATCAGCCTGCGAGAGAGCCTGTTCGTCGAGTCGTCGGGCGTCATCGAGGCGGACATCGAGACGGCGAACGTCGAGGTGTCGGGCCAGGTGACCGGGAACATCAACGCGAGCGACAAGGTCGAGCTGAAGGCCGACTGCAAGGTGGTCGGCGACATCCGCGCGCCGCGCATCCTGATCGCCGACGGCGCCCTGTTCAAGGGCAACGTGGACATGGAAGTCCGCGAAACCAAGGGGAAGTGAGCCGTGGCGACCACTGACGGCAGCACCATCATCGGCGAGTCGATCCTCATCAGCGGTTCCCTCAACGGCGACGAGGACCTCACGGTCCGCGGCCGCGTCGAGGGCACGCTGACCCTCACCAAGACCCTGGTGGTCGAGCCCACCGGCACGGTCAAGGCCGAGGTCCAGGTCCGCAACTGCGTGATCGCGGGCGCGGTCGTGGGCAACGTGACCGCCACCGAGTCGGTCGAGATCACCCGGGAAGGCCGGATGATCGGCGACATCCAGGCTCCGCGCGTCATCATCGTGGACGGCGCCAGCTTCCGCGGCCGCATCGACATGGGCGAGGTGGAGATCGAGGCCGAGCCCGAGGCCCGCGCCGCCCGCGCGGTCGCGGCGCCGCCGGCCCGCCCCGCGCTGCGCCCCGCGCCGCGTCCGGCCCCCGCGCCGGCCCCGCGCCCCGAGGTCCGCAAGGCGGAGGAGCCGTCCGCCCCCAGGCCGCCCGCCCCGCCGGCGCCGGTCGCCATGGGCGCGGTGAAGCGCAAGGTGATCGTCAAGCGGAAGTAGTCCCGATCCCGCGCGGAATGGGAGGGGACCGGGCCGCGACCCGGCCCCCGCCCGGCCCGCGGGCCCCGCGCGGATCGAGCGGAGGTGGACGTGGAGCTCGAACCGCGCACCGCGGCGCCCGCCCATGCGACGGGCGCCGTCGAGTTCGTACCCCTCTCGGCGCTCGCGCTGGACGCGACGTTCCGCCTCCGCGAGGAGGGCGACGTCTCGGCCCTGGCCGCGTCCATCGGCCGCCTCGGGCAGCTCGTGCCCGTCGAGCTGCGGCCGCTGCCCGGCGCCGGCACCGACGGCCCCCGCTTCCAGGTGGTGGCCGGGTTCCGGCGCATCGCCGCGCTGCGCATGCTGATGCGCGGCCGGGTGCTGGCGCGGCTCCACGCGACGCTCGACGACGACGACGCCTGGGGCCTCGCGCTCGGGCAGGCGCTCCTCACCGAGCCGCTCGACCGCGACGGCCTGCGCCTGCTGCGCGAGCGGCTGGAGCAGACCGGCGTCGCGCCCTGGGCCGAGGAGCTGCTCGACGACGCGCTGGTGCGCGCGCCGGTCGAGCCCGAGCTGCGCGAGCGCTTCTTCGAGTTCCTCACCGCCGGGCCAGCCGCCGACGCGGCCGGGCCGGCGCCCGACGACGACGGCGGCCTCGAGCCGGAGCCGGCGCCGCACCTCCACGAGGCCGTCGCAGCGCCCGCGGCCGCGCCCGAGGGCGGCGAGGCAGCGGCGGGCGCCGGGGCCGAGGCGGGGGCGGAGGAGGTCACCCCCGAGGAGCTCGTTGCGGACGTGGCCTCGCGGCTGTACCAGGTGAACGCGGACCTGGCGGTGGCGTTCGAGTCCTGGCGCGACCTGCCGGCGGATGGCCGCCGCGCGGTGCTCGAGCAGGTCCGCTGGATGACCGAGCTGCTCCCCCACCTCGAGCGCAGGGAGGACGAACCATGAGCCTGGAACGGGATCGCGCGCGGCTGCTCGAGCTCCTGCGCAGCCTGTCGTTCGAGCGCCGCAAGGTGATCCTCGCCTCCGGCAAGGAGAGCGACTTCTACATCGACTGCAAGCGCACCGCGCTCACCGCCGAGGGGCACGTGCTCATCGGCCGGCTGCTGCTCGAGCGCGTGCGCGGCCTCACGCCGCCGGTGCGCGGCGTGGGCGGGCTCACGCTCGGCGCGGACCCGATCGCGAGCGCGGTGGCGCTCACCAGCTTCCTGGACGGCGGCGCCGGCGCGGCGGTGGACGCGTTCATCGTGCGCAAGGAGCCGAAGGGCCACGGCACCGGCCAGTGGATCGAGGGGCGCAAGACCCTCCCCGACGGCAGCCGCGTGGCCGTGATCGAGGACGTGGTGACCACCGGCGGCTCGGCGCTGAAGGCCATCGAGCGCTGCCGCGCCGAGCACCTGGTCCCGGTCGCCTGCCTGGCGCTGGTGGACCGGCAGGAGGGCGGGCGCGAGGCCATCGAGGCCCAGGGCGTGCCGCTGCAGGCGCTCTTCACGCGCGCGGACTTCATGTCATGAGGCTGCGCCCGCTCGCCGCCGCCGCGCTGGCGCTGGCGCTCGCCGGCTGCCCGTTCCACCCGCGCCAGCCGATGCCCGGGCCGCGCGAGGGCGAGTGGTCCGACCTGCGCGCCGCCGCCACCCGCCGCGCGACGCTGTACGACGGCCTCGAGCACCGCGCCACCGCCACCGCCACGCACCTCGGCCTCCCCGAGCGCGAGGCGCGCGCCCGCCGGCTGGCCGCGTGGCTCGGCTGGACCGCCGCCGAGCTCGACGCCCGGCTCGCCACCGAGCGCGCCGAGGCGGCCGCGGGCGAGGAGTTCCTGCTCGCGCTCTACACCGCGAACGGCAAGCAGAACGACCTCGACGCGCCGAAGAGCATCTGGCGCGTGGCGGTGCGGACCGACGAGGGCGAGCTGCTCGCGTCGAAGATCGAGGTGCTCGACGTGGACGCCACCGTGACCGGGCTGTTCCCGTACGTGGGCACGTTCGACGTGGTGTACCGGGTGCGCTTCCCGAGCGCGTCGCCGGCGCTCGAGGGCCGGCCCTACGTGCTCGGCATCACGAGCGCGCTCGGCCGGATGGACCTCGACTTCGGCCCGATGCCCGAGCCGTCCCGGCTCGAGTCGGATCCCGACCTGTAGGCCGCGCGCGGCGCGGCCGCCGCGCTCACTCGAGGTCGCCGCGCGTGATCACGGTGTCGCGCAGCCAGCGGTCGTCGGGCTTGGGGTGGTCGAGCAGGTAGTGCAGGCCGCGCGACTCCTTGCGCTGGCGCGCGCACTCCACGATCAGCATCGCGACGTCGGCGAGGTTCCGCAGCTCCACCAGGTCCGGGGTGAGCCGGTACTCCCAGTAGTACTCGCGGATCTCGGCGCGCAGCAGCGCGAGCCGGGTGCGCGCGCGCTCCAGGCGCTTCTGCGTCCGGACGATGCCGACGTAGTTCCACATCAGCCGGCGGACCTCGTCCCAGTTGTGCGTGACCACCACGCCCTCCTCGGGCGCGAGCGCGGCCCCGGGGTTCCAGTCCGGGATCGTCGGCACCGTGCCGCCCACCTGCGCGAGCTCGTCCACGGCGCTCAGCGCGGCGCGGCGGCCGAACACCAGCCCCTCGAGCAGCGAGTTGGAGGCGAGGCGGTTCGCGCCGTGCAGGCCGGTGCAGGAGGTCTCGCCGATCGCGAACAGCCGCGGCAGCGAGGTGCGGCCCATGAGGTCGGTCACCACGCCGCCGCACATGTAGTGCGCCGCCGGCACCACCGGGATCGGCTGCACCGCCATGTCGATCCCGAACTCCTTGCAGGTGGCGTAGATGTTCGGGAAGTGCTCGATGAGGAAGCTCTTCGGCAGGTGCGTCATGTCGAGGAACGCGCTCTCGTCGCCGCGCCGCTTCATCTCGGCGTCGATGGAGCGGGCCACGATGTCGCGCGGCGCCAGCTCCTTGCGCGGGTCGTAGCGCGACATGAACGCCTCGCCGGCGCCGTTGCGCAGGATGCCGCCCTCGCCGCGGCACGCCTCGGAGATGAGGAAGCTCTTCGCCTGCGGGTGGAACAGGCAGGTGGGGTGGAACTGGAAGAACTCCATGTTCGCGATGGTCGCGCCGGCGCGGTACGCCATCGCCACCCCGTCGCCGGTCGCGACGTCCGGGTTCGAGGTGTAGAGGTAGACCTTCCCGCCGCCGCCGGTGGCGAGCACGGTCACGCCCGCGGTGACCGTGGTGATCTCGCCGGAGGCGCGGTCGAGCACGTAGGCGCCGAGCGCCCGGTTCGGCCCGCCCAGCCCGAGCTTGCCGCTCGTGATGACGTCGATCGCGACCTGGTCGGAGACGATCCGGATGCCCTTCGCGTCGCAGGCGGCGAGCAGCGCCCGCTCCACCTCGCGGCCGGTGGTGTCCTTCGCGTGGGCGATGCGGCGGCGCGAGTGGCCGCCCTCGCGCGTGAGGTGGAGCTTGTCGGGCGCCTCGCGGTCGAACTCCACGCCGATGCCGATGAGCCAGCGCAGCCGGTCCGGACCCTCGCGGACCGTGACCTCGACCGCCTCGCGCTTGCACAGCCCGGCGCCGGCGACCAGCGTGTCCTGCACGTGCAGCTCCGGCGCGTCGTCCGCGCCGAGGACGCCCGCGATGCCCCCCTGCGCGTACTGCGTCGACCCCTCCGAGCGCTGCCGCTTCGTCAGCACCAGCACCGATCCGTGATCGGCCGCCTCGAGCGCGAAGGTCAGCCCTGCGACGCCACCACCAAGGACCAGGAAGTCCACGTTCTCTCGTGCAGGCAGTGTGGTCATGGCGTTTGATGTAGCACGCGCTCCGGGAATAAAGTTGTCCGGCCGAGCGTGCTGCTGGTAACTTTTTCGACGATGTCCGTCCGCCCCTACCTCGCCAGGTTCGCCCTGCTGGGCGCCGTCCTGGCGGCTCCGGCCGCGCGGGCGGGCGATCTCTACTCGTACGTCGACTCGGACGGCGTGGCGCACTTCTCCAACGCGCCGAGCGACCCGCGCTTCCGCCGCATCGCCCGCCTGAAGGACGGCGGAGGGGTGTACCGCGGTGGCAAGGCGCAGGCGCGCGCCCGCCCGCTCCCTCGCTCGGAGGCGCAGGCGCGGTACCGCGAGCACATCCGCGCCGCCGCGACGAAGTACAACCTCCCCGAGGCGCTGCTCCTCGCCGTGATGGCGGTCGAGTCCAACTTCGACCACCGCGCCGTCTCGGAGAAGGGCGCCATGGGGCTCATGCAGCTCATGCCCGGCACCGCCCGCGACATGTACGTGGGCGACGCGTACGAGCCCGCCGAGAACATCGAGGGCGGCGCGCGCTACCTGCGCATCCTCGCGAACCAGTACGCCGGCGACATGGTGAAGACGCTCGCCGCGTACAACGCCGGGCCCGAGGCGGTCCGGCGCGCGGGCGACGGCGTGCCGAACATCCCGGAGACCCGGGAGTACGTGCGCAAGGTCGTGGCGCTGTACGAGGCCTATAAGGCAGGGCGGTGAGCCGTGGCGCGGCGCGCGGACGGCGGCGACGGCCTCGACGACGAGCTCGCCTTCCACCTGGCGCGCGGCACCGAGCTGCTGGCGCAGGGCGACGCCGACCGGGCCCGCGCCGCGCTGGAGCGCGCCCTCGAGCTCGGCCCCAAGGACGCGAAGGTGCTGTCGCTGCTCGGGCAGGCCTGCTACCGGCAGGGCCAGTTCGACGACGCCGCCATCGCGTGGCAGCGGCTGGTGGACGAGAACCCGGTGGAGCCCGCCGCGCGCGTCAACCTCGGCCTCGCCTTCCTGAAGGCGAAGCACCACGAGGAGGCGCGGCGGCAGCTCGAGATCGCGCTCGACCTCAACCCCGACCACCGCAAGGCCATGGGCTACCTGGGCCTCGCGCTGCTCGAGTCCGGCGATCCCGCGGCCGCGCGCGAGTGGTTCCGCAAGGCCGGCAGCGACCACATGGTGGCCCGCTGCGACGAGCTGGTCGCGAGCGGCTGGAAGGTCTCGCCCGCGCCGGCGGCGCCCGAGGAGCCGCGCCCCGCCGCCGAGCCGCCCGCGCCCGAGCCGTACGTCACGCCCGTCCCCGGCAGCGTGCCGGTGCTGCGCGTCGTGCCGCCGCCCGCGCCCGAGCCGGAGCCGTCCGCGCCCGGCGTGCCCACCCTGGCCGCCTGGGCCGACGCCCGGCTCGTGCCCGCCGCGCCGCCCCCGGGCGCGCCATTCACGGTACGTGACGGTGTCCTCACCGTGACGGTGCGCGGGACGGTGCGGGTCCGGCTCGACGGCCTGTTCGCGGTCCGCGGGGAGGTGGCGCTCGGCGGTGAGCTGATGCGCTTCCGCGGCCGCGCCACCGAGCGGCCCTTCGGCGAGGGCGCCACCCGGATGCACCGCGCCTCCGGCGAGGGGGCGCTGCTCCACGCGACCTCCGGCCGCCGCTTCACCGCGCTCGAGCTGGACGGCGAGGCCGCCTACCTGCGCGAGGAGGCCGTGTTCGCGTTCGAGGACGGGCTCGCGTTCGAGAACGGCCGGGTCCCGTCCACCAGCGGGGCCGAGCTGAGCCTCGTCCACCTGCGCGGCCGCGGGTGCATGCTGCTCGTCACCGCCGGCGCGCCGCTCGCGCTGGAGGTGTCCCCGTCCGCGCCGGTGCGGCTGCCCATCGCGGCGCTGGTCGGGTGGACCGGGGCGCTCACGCCGCGGCTCGTCGCGCTCGGCGAGGACGGCGCCGGCGCCGCGGTGGTGGAGCTCTCGGGCGAGGGGCGGGTGCTCGCCGATCCCGACGCCGCCGCCGGGGAAGGCCGGCCGTGAGCGCGCGCTCGCTGCGGCAGGAGGCGCTCAACCTCCCGAACGCGATCACCGCCACGCGGATCGCGCTCATCCCCGTGTTCCTGTGGTTCACCTTCTACGAGTCGCGGGTGGACAGCTTCATCGCCGCGGTGCTGTACGCGGTGACCGGCGCCACCGACTTCCTCGACGGCTGGGTGGCGCGCCGCAAGAACCTCGTCACCGTCATCGGGAAGTTCCTCGACCCGCTCGCCGACAAGCTCATCGTCATGGCGGCGCTGGTGATGCTCGTGCACCTCGGCCGCGTGGCCGCGTGGGTGTGCATCGTGGTGCTGGCGCGCGAGTTCATCGTGACCGGCCTGCGCACCATCGCCATGAGCGAGGGCATCGTCATCGCGGCCGGGCAGGAGGGGAAGCACAAGACCGCGTTCCAGGTGGCCGGCATCACCTTCCTGCTGCTGCACTACACCTACCCGATAGACGCGCTCTTCTTCTCGTTCGACCTCGACGCGAACCGGGTCGGCACCTGGCTCGTGTACATCTCGCTGTTCTTCTCGGTGTGGTCCGCGGTGAGCTACTTCGCGAACTTCATCCGCGCCGTGTACCGCCGCGAGGGCGAGGCCCAGGCCGCCGCCGACGTCCGCCCCAACCGCCGCACGTCGCGCGGGTAGGCCGGCCCTTCGACTCCGGCGAGCCTCCGGCTCGCCTACGCTCAGGGCGAGCGGGGCGTCTCGTTCGCCCCCGCTCATCCCGAGCGCAGTCCCGCTCATCCCGAGCGTACCTACCCCGCAAATCCCGAGCGAATTACCCCGCTCATCCCGAGGGAACCACACCGCTCATCCCGAGCGTATTACCACGCTCATCCCGAGCGTAGGTCGCGCCGTCAGGCGCGACCGGAGTCGAGGGAGACCGGAGTCGAGGGACCGGAGTCGAGGGACCTCAGGCGCAGGCGGGGTTCGCGGCCAGCACCCGGTCGCACGCCGCCAGCACGGCCGGCGCCTCCGCGTCGCCCCGCACCTCGGCCGCCGCGAACGCCGGGATCCCGTGCCCCCAGCGCACCGAGTCGCCGCGGAAGAACACGCCCACCGTCGGCGCGCCCACCGCGACCGCGAGGTGCATCGGGCCGCTGTTGTTCGAGACCACCAGCCGCGCCCGCCGCATCAGTCCCGCGAGCCTGTCGAGGTCGGTCGGCGGCGCCAGCCGCGCGCCCGAGCCCTCGACGATGGCGGCCGCCAGCCCCTCCTCGCCCGGTCCCCAGACGACGAGCACCATGAGCCCGCGCTCCGAGAGCCCGCGCGCCACCGCCGCGTACGACTCCGCCGGCCAGCGCCGGTCCGCGAGCCGCGCGCCCGGGTTGAGCAGCGCGAACGGGCGGCCCGCCAGGCCCGCCGCCGCCAGCGCCGCGTCCGCGGCGGCCAGGTCGCGTCCCAGCCCCGTCTCCAGCTCCAGGCCGCGCGCCCGCAGCCCCAGCGGCGCGAGCAGCTCCAGCTTCGCCGGGACCTCCGCGACGCTCGCCGGATCGTGCGGCACCGGGTGGGAGAGGAAGCGCGCCGCGTCCCCGCGGTCGTGGCCGACGATGGCGCGCCGGCCGCCCAGCAGGCGGGCGAGCACGGAGGAGGTGAGGGACCAGGCGGACCAGTGCCCCGCCTCGATCACGACGTCGAAGCGCTCGCGCCGGAGCGCACGCAGCTGCCCGAGCTGGCGCAGCGGGGCCCGGAACGCGTCGCGCTTCTGCCAGAGGTGGAACCGGTCCACGTGCGGCGAGGCGACGAGGAGGCCCTGCTTCGGCGCGAGCAGGTGCAGCTCGGCGTCCGGCAGGCCCAGCTTCAGCGCGCGGAGGAGCGGGGTGGTGAGGAGCTGGTTGCCCACCCGCTCGTCCACGCGGATGACGAGCAGGCGGCGGATGGTCTCGGGCGCCGGCACCTGCGCCCGGGGACGCGGGAGGACCAGGTTCGCGAGCGTCAGCGCCAGGGCCCGGCCCGCCGAACGGAAGAGGTCCGCCACCGGTCCGCGCTGCCGCCCGCCGCCCACCTGCGCCTGCCGCCGCGCGTCCTCGCGGCGCTTGCGGAGGCGCGCGAAGAACCCGCGCGGCGGAGCCGGCGGGGGAGGCGGGACGGGGGAGGGCGGAGGGGCGATGACCGGGTCCGGCACGGGGCGCGGATGATACACCGCGGGCCTCGGAGGGCCGCCGAGACCGTGTGTTCGCGGCCTGCTGAAACCCGCTTGACACCCCTCGGGCGGTCCCTCTATAAACCTCCACCTTCGCGAGCTTCTTGCGGGAATAGCTCAGTGGTAGAGCATCGCCTTGCCAAGGCGAGGGTCGAGGGTTCAAATCCCTTTTCCCGCTCCATCTTGCCCCCGGTTCCTCTCTGGAACCGGGGGCTTCTTCTTTCCGGCTCTGCTCCGCCGCCAGGCCTCCACCGCCGTTCGTTCCCCATCGATCTCGAGGCGCCGACAGGAGTCGGCGTCGGCTGACGTCCGTACGGTGTCGCGGGCGTGCCCCCGCGAACGCTCGCCGAGGTGACGACGTTCTTCAGGCAGACGTCCATGTAGCCCTTCCACTGCATGTCGACGAACATCGGAGCGGAAGCTTCGCGAACCGGCTCTTCGCGCTGAACGTGTAGATCCACTTCACGTGCGTTCCGCCGACCGTGGAGGTGAGCGGCAGCGCGGGCGGTCGGCTATCCGTCGAACCAGCGGCGGTTTCCCACCACTCGCTGGCGAACGAAGGAAGCGAACGCTCGCGTCGCCGGACTTCGTTCTCGTCCCGCCGGCATGACCAGGCTGACGTCCACGCCCGGAACGTGCCACTCCGGCAAGACCTGGACGAGGGTTCCCCGGCTGATCTCCGAACGAGCCCGGTAGTTGGCGATCGCCGCGATGCCCGCCCCGTTCATCACCATGCGGCAGATGGCGAGCGTGTCATTCGAGGTCAGCCTCGGCGCGTTGTCGATGACGCACTGGTTGCCCCTTGCATCGCGCAAGGTCCAGCGGCGCGGCAAGCCATCGGGCCGTGGCATGGCGACGAGGTCGTGGCCGTCGAGCTCCGACGTCGTCCTGGGGGTGCCGCGGCGCTCGAGGTACGCCGGCGCGGCACAGAGCGTGGTCCCGATGACGCCGAGCCGCGTGGCGATCAGGTCGGAGTCCACGAGCGGCCCCATCCGGAAGGCCGCGTCGAACTCCTCCCCCACGAGATCGACCGGGCGGCTCGTCAAATCCAGCATGATCGCGATGTCCGGATAGGCGAGCGAGAACTCCGGAAGGAGCTCGGTCAGCACCTCGTTTCCGAAGCCGATCCCCGCGGTCAGCTTCAGGCGACCACGCGGATGGGCGCTGAGGCTGGCCGCAAGGTCAACGATCTCATCCAGCCGGCGGAGAAGATCGCCGAGCTGGCCGAGCATCGCCCGACCAGCCTCGGTCAGCGCGACCTCACGGGTGGTCCGCTCGAACAGCCGGACGTGGAGCGCGGTCTCGAGCCGCTGGATGGATCGGCTGACCGCAGACTTCCGCACCCCGAGCACCCGGCCCGCGGCAGAGAAGCTCAGCAGCGTGCCGACCTTGTGAAAAGCCCGGACGTCGTCCATGTCGATCATGGCCACACCTTCATCGTCTCCGGTTCGAGACGCCGTTGACCTGCCACTGCCCTCGGGCATCCAGACCTGTCATCGGCTCGGTCGTCTCGCAAGCGAGACAGACCGTATCGGTTTCCGGCACTGCTGCCCGCGTCCTGGAACGCTAGCTTGGTCCCATCCAGCGCAGATGGAGACCGCACATGTCCCTGGTCACTCACGAGATCACCCCGTCGGACACGCAAGGCATGCAGACGATCCGCAGCTACCTGGCCGCCGCGCCGAAGCTCGCCTTCGAGCCAGGGGCTCGCGAGGCCTACGACCGGATCATCGGCCAGGCCCCGGTGCCCGCGGCGGTCGCCTTCGAGCATGGAGTGGTGGGTGGCGTGCCCGGCTGGTGGGCTCGCCCCGAGCGCGCGAAGGAAGGCGCCGCCATCCTGTACCTGCACGGCGGCGGCTACGTGATCGGCTCGGCTTCGGCCTACCGCAACTTCGTCGGCCAGATCGCCAGGAAGGCGCGCGCGGCGACGTTCATCGCCGACTACGCGCTCGCCCCCGAGCGGCCGTTCCCCGCCGCCGACGACGACACCCGCGCCTTGCACGCTGGCCTGCTGTCGCTCGGCTACGAGCGCATCGCCTTCTGCGGTGACTCCGCCGGGGGCGGCCTGGTGCTCTCGTACCTCGCGCGCCATCACGGTCGGTCAGACCGGATCGTCGCCGTCGCCGCGATGTCCCCCTGGATCGATCTGACCGTCTCCGGCGAGTCCATGGCATCGCGCGCGGACCAGGACCCCATTCTCTCGAAGGAAACGCTCGGCAACGCCGCCACCCTGTACCTCGAGGGGCGAAGCCCCGGAGATCCCCGCGTCGACGTGCTCGGGGCCGATCTGTCCGGGCTGCCACCGGTGCGCGTCCACGTCGGCGACGCCGAGGTGTTGCTGGACGATTCCGTCCGGTTCGCCAGGAAGGCGGAACGGGACGGGCTCGATGCGGAGGTCCACGTCTGGCAGGGGATGATCCACGTCTTCCCCTCGAACTTCGCCATGCTGCAGGCCTCGGCCGCGGCGCTCGACGACATCGGAGCCTTCCTGGCCCGACACCTGGACTCCGAGCGAGCGGGGACCATGAACGTCCCGGTGGAGCGTGTCCAATGACAATCCTCGCCATCGGCGCCACCGGCCGCGTCGGCCGCCACGTCGTCGACCAGCTCGTCACACGCGGCGCCGCCGTGCGCGTGCTCACCCGGGATCCCGCCAAGGCCAGCCTCCCGGCAAACGTGGAGGTCGTGCAAGGTGACCTGCTCGACCTCGATGCGCTGCGAAGCGCCTTCAAGGGAATCGACGCGCTGTTCCTGCTCAATGCGGTGGCGGGCGACGAGTTCGCCCAGGCGCTGATCACCCTCAACATCGCCAGGGAGTCCGGCGTCGATCGCGTCGTCTACCTGTCGGTGATGCACGCCGACCGCTCCGTGAACGTGCCGCACTTCGCGGTGAAGTACGGCGCCGAGCGGATGCTCGAGGACATGGGCTTCGGCGCCACCATCCTGCGTCCCGCGTACTTCATCGACAACGACTCCATGATCGAGGACGTGGTCCTGAACCATGGCGTGTACCCGATACCGATCGGCGGGAAGGGCGTGGCCATGGTCGACGCCCGCGACATCGCCGAGGTCGCCGCGATCGAGCTGCTCCGTCGCGTCCAGGTCCGGGGCAGGTTGCCGAACGAGACCATCAACCTGGTCGGCCCCGACACGCTGACCGGTGCGCGCCTGGCCGAGATCTGGTCGGAGGTCCTGGGGCGCCCGATCGCCTACGGCGGCGACGATCCCAGCGGGTTCGAGCAGAACCTGCAAAAGTTCATGCCGAGGTGGATGGCCTACGAGATGCGCCTGATGGCCGAGCGGTACGTCAGCGACGGGATGATCCCGGAGCCCGGCGACCTCGAGCGTCTGACCCGGATCCTGGGCCGCCCGCTGCACACCTATCGCGCCTTCGCCACCCGGATCGCGGCGGCCGCCGGTGAACCGGCGAGCGCCCGAGCGCGCTGAGGAGGACGACGGCCATGATCTACTCGACGGCGACGGTTCCGGTGAATCCGGAGGGCGAGACCAGGCTGACCCGGGCGCAAGCCTGGGCCGGCCTGGAGCTCAAGGCCCGCGACGCCCGCCTGTTCCTGCCGCCGGGCCTCTGCACTCGGTGCGAGGTCGTGGAGGAGAGCGCGACGCACCTCGTGCGCGAAGCCACCATCGCGGGGGCCGATCTCCGCGAGATCATCACCCTGGAGCCGCAGCGCAAGGTCACCTTCTTCCAGGCGACGGGTCCGCGCGAAGGCGCCATCGTCAACGAGCTGTTCGAGGACGAGGCGGGTGCCCTACAGCTCCGCTTCTACTGTTACCTAGGCCTGCGCGGCAAGGAGCCGGGCGGACCCGAGGAGCACGCCGAACAGGTCCAGTTCGACAGCGACAAGGGCTACAAGGCGGCCCTGCACTCGACGCTGAAGCGCACCCGCGAGCTGCTTGCCGAGGGCAAGCTCCGACCCTGAACGATCCGGGCGGTCGGCATCCCCTCGGTGGTCAGCAAGAGGTCGCTCGCGACCGGCGTCGTCGATCGAGGGTGCGTCGTGCTGGACGATCACGCTCCGGCACCGCTCACGCGCGCCCGTACACCGGGAGCACCGCGCCACTCACGTCCCGCGCCGCATCCGACAGCAGAAACTCGATGACGGCCGAGAGCGACCCGGGCTCGACCCAGCGCGACGGGTCGGCGTCGGGCATGGCGCTGCGGTTCGCGGGCGTGTCGATCGTGCTCGGCAGGACGGCGTTCACGCGCACGCCGGCTTCCCGGACCTCGGCGGCGACGACGCGCGCGAGCGCGACCACCGCGCTCTTCGCGACCGTGTAGCCCGCCGCGCCGGTCCCCGACCACGGGCGCTCCACGTTTCGCGAGCCGACCACCACCACGCTGCCGGCGCGCCGCGCCACGAGGCGCGGCATCAGCGCGCGCAGGGCGCGCTGGGCCGACTCGAGATTCTCGTCCAGCATGCTGCGCCAGGTGCCCTCGTCGGGATCCTCGTGGAAGGGCCGGCCGCCGCGCCAGCCTCCCGCGACCAGCGCCGCGCCGGAGATGGCGCCGAGGCGTGGCTCGACGGCGCCCAGGTCGCGTCCCACGCCGGCGTCGAGTCGGCCTCGAGGGAGAACCCGGCGAACGACGCGCCGAGCTCCTTCTCGAGCGCGCGCAGGCGCTCCTCGTGGCGGCGGAGCCCGACGCCGGCCACGCGGTAGCCGCGTGCGACGAGGTGCGTGGAGAGGGCACTTCCGAGCGCTCCGACCGCTCCGGAGACCACGATGACGGGGGCCATGCGTCCCCTGTAACGGCCGGACGCTCGCACGGCAGCGCCGCCGTTTTCGAAGTGGGGCAGCCGAGACACGGGACGGCGCGGTGGACCGCGAGCCCCGCCCTGACGGGCCAGACGCGGTGGGGCCCGGGTGCCGCGGCTCCGCCCGGGAAGCCAGACCGCGCTACGATGTCGCGCATGGCCCTCACCGCCGGAGCGCACGCGCGGTCCACTCCCGCCCACGCCGACAAGGTCCTCGACCTCATCGACGTGGCCCGCGCGCTCGCGATCGCCCCGGACGTCGAGGGCGTCGGCCGCATCGTCAAGGTCGCTGCCCGGAGGCTGCTCGGCGCGGACGGGGTGACCTTCGTGCTGCGCGAGGGTGACCTGGTTCGCTACGCGGACGAGGACGCCATCTCTCCCCTGTGGAAGGGGACCGCGTTCCCGGCCAGCTCCTGCGTCTCGGGCTGGGCGATGGACCACCGGGAGACCGTGGTGATCGAGGACGTGTACGCCGATCCCCGCGTCCCGTACGACGCGTACCGGCCCACCTTCGTGAAGAGCATGCTGATGGAGCCGGTCCTGGCGGCGCAGCCCGTCGCGGCCATCGGCGCCTACTGGGCGGTGCGCCACGCCGCGACCCCCCGGGAGTCCGCCCTGCTCGAGGCGATCGCCGGGTTCGCCGCGGCGGCCCTCGAGCGCGCGAAGCTCGAGCGTGAGCTCCGCTCCGCAGTCGCCCTGCGTGACGAGCTGCTCGGCCTCGCCGCGCACGAGCTCCGGACGCCGCTCACCGTCCTCAACCTGGCCGTGAGCGGCGTGACGCGCGCGCTGGAGACGGCCGACGTCGAGGGCGCGCGCCGCTCGACCGAGCGCCTCCAGCGGGGAGCCGAGCGGCTCGCCCGCCTGGTCGAGATGCTGCTCGACTCGACGCGCCTCGCGCAGCTGGAGATCCCGCTGGTCCGCGAGCGGGTCGAGCTGGGTGCCCTCGTCGCGCGGGTGGTCGCCCGGCTCGCGAGCGCCGAGCGCGTCCGGATCGAGGCGGAGCCCGGGCTCGTCGGTGGATGGGATCGCGCCCGCCTCGAGCAGATCGTGGCGAACCTGGTGGGGAACGCGCTCAAGTTCGGCGAGGACAAGCCGGTGCACGTCTCGGTGTCGTCCCACGGCGGCCTCGCGCGCCTGGTCGTCGCGGACCAGGGCGCCGGGATCGCGGAGGAGGATCGGACGCGGATCTTCCAGCGCTTCGAGCGCGGCGCGGCGGCCCGAGGCGTCGGCGGGCTCGGGCTCGGGCTCTGGATCGTCCGTCAGAACGTGGAGGCGCACGGCGGGGAGATCCACGTCGAGAGCCGCCGGGGAGACGGCACGCGCTTCACGGTCGAGCTGCCGCTCTCGGCGTGAAGCGCGCCTCGTCGTAGAATCCCGCCGTGCCCGACCTCGCGCAGCCGAGCATCGCCCGCCGCATCGCGTTCGTGGCGGCATGGCTCGGGCTCGTCGCGGGCGCGGCCGTCCCCTGGCCAGCTCAGTCGTGGTCGTGGGCCGACGGCCGCCCGCCGGGCTCGCGGCGGAAGACCTCCGGGCCGACGCCGAAGTAGCGCAGCAGGCGCACCTGGTGCATCCCGAGCCCGGTCAGCCTGAGCTCGACGCCGGCGGCGACGACGAGGGCCCGGGCCAGGACCGCGATCCCGAAGTCGTTGAACCGGCGCGCGCGCGAGAAGTCGACCAGCACCCGGTCGCCCGAGCGCATGGTGCGCAGCGAGTGCTCGAGGAGCCTCGCCGCGGGCAGGTCGAACGTGCCCTCGAGCCGGACGATCGTGACTGGACGTTCGCGCTCCGATGGCATGGCTGCCTCCCCGCTGGGCGGCCTCAGGATAGCGCGGAATGCGACATGTCCCTACGTCTGTATCTCTCCTGTCGTCCTCGTCTCGAACGGCCCGGCACACGGGTTCTCGCCGCGCGGCGCTCACGGCGCGGCCGCCTTCGCCGCGCCGCACGGCGAGCGGAGCCCGAGCGCGGCGACGTCGATCGCGTACACGTCGCGGAGCCCGTTGCCGGGGCGCGAGAGGCGCCCGGTGAGAGCCCCGAGGTCGAGCGCGGTGGCCGGCACCGTCCACGTGCTCCGGTTGCTCGTGAAGTACAGCGTGCGCCCGTCGGGCGACAGCCGCGGCCCGAACTCCCAGCCCTTCGAGTTCACGCCGGCGCCGAGCGGCTCGGGCTCGGTCCAGCCGCCGTCGCAGGCGTAGCTCGCGTAGAGGTCGTACTCGCCGGCGCCGCCCGGGCGCCCCTTCGCGGCGAAGACGAGCGTGCGGCCGTCGGGGAAGGCGTACGCCTCGATCTCCTGGTCGGGCCCGTTGACGGGCGCGCCGAGGTTCTCGGGCGGTCCGAACCGATCGCCGAGCCACCGGGCGCGCCACAGGTCCGACTTCCCGTGGCCCCCGGGCCGATCCGAGCCGAAGTAGATCGTGCCGTCGTCGGTCAGCACCGGGAACCACTCGTCGCCGGGGCTGGAGAGCTCGGCCACGTGACGCGGCGGGCCCCAGCCCGCGCCGGCGCGCTCCATCACCCAGATCTCCGTGTCCGGTCGCGCCTCGGTCCCGGACGCAGGCAGGGGCCGGTTCGAGACGAAGAACAGCCGGCGGCCGTCGCGCGTGACGAACACGTCAGCGTCGCCGAAGCGGCCGCTGAACGGGGCCACCCGTGGAGCCGACCAGCGCCGGCCCTCGCGCCGGCTCACGAGGACGGTCCAGTGCGCGAAGTCGGGCGTGCTGCGCACGAAGTACATCGTGCGCCCGTCGGGCGTGAACGCGACGTGGGCGTCGTCGAAGCCGGTCGAGACGACGCCCTCGGCGAACAGCGCAGGGCCGGCGGGCGAGGCGAGGCAGGGGAGCAGCACGGCCGCGAGGGCCGGGACGAGGCGAGGCGTCATTCCTCCGACGCTAGGAGGGCCTCGCTCACCGCGCTTCCAGGAACGTGCGGTCCTGCTCGAGCCGCGCCCGGACGAGGCGACGCAGCGCGCTGGGCGGCGCCCCGAGCACGTCGCGGAAGGAGTCGGTGAGGTGGCTGTGGTGCGCGAAGCCGACGCGGACCGCGAGCGCGCCGAGGTCGTCCTCGCCGGCGGCGATCCGCGCCAGCGCCTCCAGCACCCGGGCGCGGCGTCGCCACGCCCGCACGCTGAGGCCGGTCGCGGCGCGGAACGTCCGCATCAGCCGGAACGGCGAGGCGCCGAGCGCCGCGGCGACGTCGGTCAGGGCGAGGTTCCGGCCGAGGTCGGCGTGGAGCCGCGCCTTGGCGCCGTCCACGAGCCGCCGGTCGCGGCGCGAGAGCCGCGGGAAGGCGGCGTGGCGGGCCAGCTCGGCGAGAAGCCCGAGCACCGCTTCCTCCGCCGCGAGCGCGCCGAGGGCGCCACGCGTGAGGGCGCCGATCAGCCGGTGGTGCCGGAGCTGCGCCGCGGGCGCGACCGCCCAGGCCACCGCAGGCGCCCGGCCGAACAGCTCGGGCAAGGTCTCGCCCGGCAGCTCGACCACCGTGACCTCGTCGCCGTCCGGGCCGGGGTGGCTGACCCGGTAGCTCGCCGGCTCGAGGTGAAGGAGCGCGGTGGTCGCGTCGCCGAGGAACGCGCGCGCGCCGAGGTGGTACGTGAAGGCGCCGCGCCGGAGCAGCGCGAGGTGCGCCGGCTCCGCGCCGCGCTCGGCGGACGGGCCGGAGCGCGGGGATCCGCAGCGCAGGTCCGTCACGCGGACGGCGGGCGAGTCGAGCAGCAGCCGGGCGGTGGCCACCGGCGAGATCTAAGGCGCGCCGCCGGGGACGTCACCCCGGTCGCGGTCGGGGGCCGCGCCCACCATCTCCGCCGCGAAGTCGTGCGGGTGCCGGGACCACGCCCGGCACAGCTCGCGCGCGGCCGCGGCGGGGGAGGGCGTGTCGCCCGGGATCCGCTCGCAGCGCGGGGTCAGGAGCAGCACCCGATCTCCGCGCACCTCCGCGAAGCCACCCGCCAGCGCGAGGTACGTCGTCTCGCCACCCTTGCGGTAGCGCACGGGCGCGATGGGCATGCGGATCAGCACGGGGGCGTGCAGCGGCAGGATCGCGAGCTCGCTCCCGAGCTCGAACCGGCGCTCGCGGCGGCGGAGGACGACCGCGTCCACGTCGCGCTCGGCGAGGGCGATGCCGTCGGGCGTGACGACCTCCAGCACGAGCGTGCGAGCGCTCATCGGACCTCCACGCCGCCGCCCTGCGGTGGCGCCTCGGCGGAGGGCCCCTTCAGCCTCCCGGCGGCCTCCAGCGCCTCGCCGATCGTCCCCACCATGAAGAACGCCTGCTCGGGCACCTCGTCGTGCCACCCCTCCACGATCTCCCTGAACCCGCGGAGGGTCTCCGCGAGCGGCACGTAGCGACCGGGGATCGCGGTGTAGGCCTCGGCCACGTGGAAGGGCTGCGACAGGAACCGCCGCAGGCGCCGGGCGCGCCGGACCACGATCTTGTCCTCGTCGGAGAGCTCCTCGACGCCCAGGATGGCGATGAGGTCCTGCAGCGCGCCGTACCGCTGCAGGTAGGAGCGGACCTTCCCGGCGACCTCGGCGTGCTCGGGGCCCACGACGGCGGGCAGCAGGACGTTCGAGGACGACTGGAGCGGATCGACCGCAGGGTAG
The DNA here is from genome assembly GCF_049201065.2 of Anaeromyxobacter sp. Red801. Taxonomy (NCBI): domain Bacteria; kingdom Pseudomonadati; phylum Myxococcota; class Myxococcia; order Myxococcales; family Anaeromyxobacteraceae; genus Anaeromyxobacter; species Anaeromyxobacter sp. Red801. The sequence goes on from NZ_CM181236.1 coordinate 594,793, forward strand.
AGCCCCTGCGCGGCGATGCGGCGGGAGAGGACGACGGTCGCGTCGAGGTGCGCGAAGACGGAGGCAGGGCCCGGGTCCGCGAGGTCGTCCGCGGGGACGTACACCGCCTGGATCGAGGTGATGGCGCCGTCGCGGGTCGAGGCGATGCGCTCCTGGAGCCGGCCCATCTCGGTGAACAGCGTGGGCTGGTAGCCGACCTCGGACGGGACCCGCGCGCGCAGGATCGACACCTCCAGGCCGGCCTGCACGTACCGGTAGACGTTGTCGAAGAACAGCAGGACGTCCTGCTTGCGCTCGTCGCGGAAGTGCTCGGCCATGGTGAGCGCCGAGAGCGCGACACGGAACCGCGTGCCGGGCGGCTCGCTCATGCGCCCGAAGACCAGCACCGACCGCTCCAGGACCCCCGACCGCCGCATCTCCAGCCAGAGGTCGTTCGCCTCGCGCGTGCGCTCGCCCACGCCGGCGAACACCGAGACGCCGCGGTGCTCGACGCCGATGTTCCGGATGAGCTCCATCACCACGACCGTCTTGCCGACGCCGGCCCCGCCGAACAGGGCGATCTTCCCGCCGCGCGGGAACGGCGTGAGGAGGTCGATCGCCTTCACGCCGGTCTCGAGCACCTGCGGGGCGGCCACCAGCCGGGCGTACGGCGTGGGTGGCCGGTGGATGCTCTCGGTCCGCACGGCCCCGGGGAACGGCCGCTCGTCGATGGGCTGGCCGAGCGCGTCGAAGACCCGGCCCAGCGTCTCCGGGCCGACCGGGACGCGGATCGGCCCGCCGGTGTCGAAGACCTCGACACCGCGGGCGAGCCCGTCGGTGGACCCGAGCGCGATGGTCCGGACGACCCCGCCGCCCAGGAGCTGCACCGCCTCGAGCGGCAGGCCGCGCACGGCGTCTCCCGCCCGGAGCAGCCCGTCGATGGCCGGCGGCCTCCCGGCGAACGCCACGTCCACCACCGCGCCCAGCACCCGCAGGACCGTGCCGGGGGCGCGCGCCTCCACGAGCCCGCGGCGCAGCCGCGCCAGCGCCTCCTCCACGATCGCCGGCCGGTCGCTCATCGGCTCCCCTCGGCGCCCCCGCCCTGCGCGGCCCCCGGCGCGCCGACGCCGCGCGCCGCGAACACCGCGCCGAGCAGGTCGATCGTGATCGCCTCGCGCCGCAGCCGGTTGTGCTGCACGCGGTGCTCGTGCAGCGCCGTGTCGGCGCGGGCGGTCGCCTCCTCCATCGTGACCATCCGCGCCCCCTGCTCGCTCGCGTACGACTCCAGCAGCGCGTCGCAGAGCTGGACCCTCAGGTGGATGGCGAAAAGCTCGTCGAGGAGCTCGCGCGCGGAGGGCTCGTAGTCCCAGCGCGCCGGCGCCGGCGCTTCCGCCACGGCGAGGCGCTCGGCGCGCGGGAGCTCGAGCGGCAGCAGGCGCCGGAGCCGCGGGGCCCGGTGGATCGGGGAGTGGAACTCGGTGTACGCGATCCACACCTCGTCCGCCGCGCGCGACCGGAACAGCTCCAGCAGGAGCACGGCGAGCCGCTCCACGTCGCCTGCGCTGGCGCCGCCGCGCTGCCACCCCTCCTCGTGCACGATCTCGGCGCCGCGCCGCGCCAGGTGGCGCTTCCCCTTCGCGCCCTTCACCACGAACCGCACGCGCTGGCCCGCGCGCTCCCGCGTGCGCCGGAAGTCGTCGGCGAGCCGGCAGATCTCGAGGTTGTAGCCGCCGCACATGCCGCGGTCCGCGGTGAGCAGGAGGAGCGCCGCGCCCTGCACCGGCGTGCGCTCGAGCAGCGCGTCCGCGAACGCGCCCTCCCCGCTACGCGCGGCGGCCGCCAGCGTCGCCTCCTGGGCCCACAGGACCTCCCGCAGCCGAGCCGCGTACGCGCGCAGGCCGGCCGCGCGCCGGCGCGTGAGCGCGAGCTTCGCCGCCGCCACGGTGGCCAGGGTCCGGGTGACGGCCTGGATGTTCTCCACCGCGCGGATGCGGCTGCGCAGCTCGAGCAGCTTGCCCATCACCGCCCCCCTTCGGCCGCGCCGCCGGCCGGCGGCGTGAACGCGGCGTTGAAGGCACCGAGCGCGTCGCGCAGCCGCTCCTCGACGGCGAGGGCGAGGTCGCCGGTCTCGCGGATGCGCGCCAGCACCTCTGGGTGCCGAGCCTCCATGAACCGGTGCAGGGCCTCCTCGTAGGCGGGGATGCGCTCCAGGGGGACGTCGTCGGCGAAGCCGTTCACGGCGGCGTACAGGGTCACGACCTCCTTCTCGAGCGGCAGCGGCGCGTGGGCGGGCTGCTTCAGCAGCTCGAGCTCGCGCTCCCCGCGCCGCAGCTGCTGCAGCGTGGCCGCGTCCACCTCGGCCCCGAATTTCACGAACCGCGCCATCTCGCCGTACTGGGCCAGATCCACGCGCAGCCGGCCGGAGACCTTCCGCATCGCGGGGCTCTGGGCCATGCCGCCGACCCGGGAGACCGAGAGGCCGGCGTCCACGGCGGGGCGGAAGCCCTCGTTGAACCGCGTGGCGTCGAGGAAGACCTGGCCGTCGCAGATCGAGACGACGTTCGTCGGGATGAACGCCGAGACGTCGCCGGCCAGGGTCTCGACGATGGGGACCGCGGTGAGGGAGCCGCCGCCGGCGTCGTCGCGCAGCCGCGCCGCGCGCTCCAGCAGGCGCGAGTGGACGTGGAACACGTCGCCGGGATACGCCTCGCGGCCGATGGGGCGCTGCAGGAGCGCGGAGATCTCGCGGTAGGTGACGGCGTGCTTGGACAGGTCGTCGAAGACCACCAGCGCGTGCCGGCCCTGCGCCATGTGCTCCTCGGCGATGGCGCACGCGGCGTACGGGGCCACGTAGCGGAAGGCGGGCGGCTCGCCGGCGCACGCGGCCAGCACCGTGGTGTACGCCATGGCGCCCCGCTCCTGCAGGAGCGCCACGGTCCGCGCCACCGCGGAGGCCCGCTGCCCGATGGCGGCGTAGACGCAGGCGACGTCCGCGCCCCGCTGGCTCAGGATGACGTCGAGCGCGGTGGTCGTCTTGCCGATGCCGCGATCGCCCAGCACGAGCTCGCGCTGGCCTCGCCCGAGCGGCACGAGCGCGTCGAGGATCTTGATGCCGGTGTGGAGCGACTCGCACACCGGGCGGCGCTCGACCACGCCAGGGGAGGGCCGCTCGATGGGGCGCTCCCGGCCGCTGCGGATCGGGCCCTCGCCGTCGATGGGCCGGCCGAGCGCGTCCACCACCCGCCCGACCAGCGCGTCGCCCACCGGGACGTGCAGCTGCCGCCCGGTGCGGACCACCGCGCTCCCCTCGGCGATGGGGCGCTCCGCGCCGAGCAGCAGGCACCCGACCGCGTCGTCGAGCAGGCTGAACGCGATCCCGTCCACGCCGCTCTCGAACCGGACCACCTCCTGCGCGCCCACCCGCTCCAGGCCGCGCACCGTTGCGACGCCGTCGCCGACCTGCACCACCGTGCCGCGGTCGGCCGCGTCCTCCAGCCGGAGCCCGGCGACGGCCCCCTCGACGGCGTCCCCGACCCGGCGTCGGGCGTCCGCCAGCGTCGCCTCCGCCTCCGCGGGGCGCGCCGCGAGCGCGCGGTCCACGTCGTCGAGCAGCGCGCGGCCCACGTCGAGGTCGAGGCGCGTGCCGCGGCCGAGCAGGAGCGACGCGCCCGCCGCGAGCCGCGGGTCCACGCGGAGCTCGACGGCGACGGGCACGCCGGCGGCCGCCGAGAGCGTCTCGCGCACCCGCTCCAGCAGGGCGGGGGAGACGGGGAACCGGCACTCCAGGACCACGCGTGGATAGGGCATCCCGTGGAGCGCCTGGCGCAGCCGGCTCGCCAGCGCGGCGGCCCCCTGGCGCCGTTCGCCGCTCACGTTCCCGCCCCCGGCTCCCGGAGCCCGCGCTCGAGCTCCTCCAGCCCCGCCACGATGGCCTTCTGCGTGAGCGCGCGCCGCTCGGCGTCGGTGAGGACCTCGTCGAGGTACCGGCGCGCCGTCGCGGTGGTGAGCCGGACCAGGCGCTCCGACGCCTCGGCCCGCGCGGCCTGCTGCTCGCGCTCGAGCGTCTCGCTCGCCTGGCGGATCAGCAGGGCCGCCTCCGCCTCGACCGCGGCGTCCGTCGCCTGGCGCGCCTTCCCGGCCTCCTCCCGCGCGCTCGCCACGAGCCGCGCCGCCTCCTGCTCCGCCCGGACCACCACGTCGCGCGCCTCCGCGTGCAGCGCGCCCACCTCCTGCTCCGCGCGGTCCGCCTCCGCCAGCGCCGACGCGATGCCCTCGCGGCGGGCCTCGAGCCGCCTGGACGCGAAGCGCCGCACCGCCCACGCGAGCGCCGCGATGAGGACGAGCGCCTGCCCGGCCTCGACCGCGAACGTGGCCGGATGCGCCGTCACCTCGTCGAGGGCTGCCTGGAGGAGCGCGCCCATCCGTCACCTGACCTCCTGCGCCGCGAGCGCGCCGTCCACGAGGAACCGCACCGCCCGCTCGTCCACCGGCCCGGCGACCCGCGCCAGCACCTGCCCGACGCAGGCGCGCAGGTCCTCCGCGAGCCGCGCCTGCTCCTCGCGGCGAAGCGCCGCCACCTCCTCCCGGCCCCGCGCGAGCGACGCGTCCGCGTCCGCGCCGGCGCGCGCGAGCCGCTCCTGCCGGGCGCGGGCGCGCTCCTCGCGGGCGGCGCCGGCGATCCGGTCCGCCTCCGCGCGGGCCTGGGCGAGGAGCTCCTCCGCCCGCCGGCGGGCCGCGGCGAGCGCCGCCTCCGCCTCCGCGCGCTTCGCGCGGGCCGCCTCGATGCGGGCGGCGCGGCGCTCCATGACGTCGATGAGCGGCAGCATGCAGGTCCGGCGCAGCACGGCGAGCGTCGCCGCGAAGATCAGGACGACCGCGGCGACGGTCCTGAGGTCGAGCTGGGCGAACGGATCGAGCACCATCGGGAGCCCCGGCGCCCGCGCGGTGCGCGGGCTAGATCTTGGCCGCCACCATGAGCGCGATCACGAGGCAGTAGATGACGAGCGCCTCGACGAGCGCCATGCTCACGAGCATCGTGGTGAACAGCTGCTGGGCGATCTCCGGCTGGCGGGTCATGCCCTCGAGGGCGGTGCTCGAGATCTTGCGCATCGCGAGCGAGGCGGCGACCGCGGGCGGGACGAGCGTCAGCGTGGGGACGAAGACGAGCAGGATCTCTTTCATGGGCGTGCTCGCGTCGGCCTCGGGTGAAGGGGTGCGGCATCACGCGCTCCGTTCCGTTCCGGCCCCCGCCGCGCGGTGGCCCTGCAGCGCGATCGCCAGCGCGTTGGCGGTGAGGAGCGTGAAGACGAGCGGCTGGATGGCGACCGGGAAGAGGCCGAGCGCGTGGACCAGGAGCGGGGCGCCCCAGGGGACCGCCTGCGTGACCAGCGCGCCGACGATGAGCTCGCCGCCGATGTTCCCGTAGAGCCGCAGCGAGAGCGAGAGCGCGTGGCTCACCTCGGTGACGAGCTGCAGCGGGTTCGGCCAGACGAGGTGCAGCAGCCCCGCCTTCGGACCCCGCAGCCGCACGTCGATCACGAGGACGCCGACCACCGAGACGAGCGCGAGCGCGAGGGTCGCGCCGTAGTAGGAGGTCGGCGGGATGCGGAGGAGCGGGACCGGCAGGAGCGCGAGCAGGTTGCTGAGGAGGATCAGGAGGAACAGCGTCGCGAGGAACGGCGCGATGAGCCGGACGCCGTCCGGGTGGAGCCGGCGGGCCTGGCCGACGAACCAGTCGAGGACGGCCTCGGCTGCGTTCTGGACGCCGCCCGGGAGCTCCCGCGGCGCGCGGGCGGTCGCGAGCTTGCCGAGCGCGAGCAGCACGGCCGCCACGATCAGGAAGTTCCCGACGACGATGGCCGGCAGGTGAGGCCCGAGCGCGGGGGTCATCCGGAGCCCCCCGGCGGCTTGCCGCCGAACATCTCGTCCCGGAGCTTCAGCATGTCGCGGATCGCGAGGGCGAAGCCGACGATGATCCCGGCGGCGAGCATGAGCGGGAAGGTGTGCCACCAGCGGTCCAGCCCGTAGCCGATGAGCGCGCCGGCGAGCGAGTAGCTCGGGATGAGCGACCAGATGGCGACGAGCTTGAGCGGCCGGAGCGGGCTCACGGCGCCTCCTGCGCTGCCGGTGCGCCCGCGGTGGCCTCCGCGCGTGGAAGGCGCGGCCGCCCCGCGCCAGGCCGTCGCGGCGAGGGTCCCCCCCTGGCACCGCCGCGGCCGCGTCACGGCTCGCTCCTCATCTTGGGCGCGCGGATCGGGGGTCGGGCGCTTCCTTCAGGGGCGCAGCCGATTGTCGCGCCGCGGGGCGCGGCGGCGGCGCGCACGCCGGCGCCCTTGCGCCGCGCGCGCTCGCGGCGGTCGCACGGCCCCGAAGGCCACGCCGGGCCGCCGGCGACGGTGGTGTGCTGGGGGCGGTCTCTCCCCGGAGGTCGCCATGCTCCCAGGCCTCGCGCGCCGGCTCCTCGTGCTCGCGTTGCTCGCGCCCGGTCCCGGCGCGGCCGCGGCTCCCGCGGTCCCCCTGCCGCCGCCGCACAGGGAGGGGCGCCTCGGCGTGGAGGCGGCCCTGGCGTCGCGGCGCTCGGTGCGCGCATTCACCGCCGAGCCGCTCACGCTCGCCGAGGTCGGCCAGCTCCTGTGGGCGGCGCAGGGCGTGACCGGGCCCGAGGGGCAGCGCGCGGCGCCGTCGGCCCGGCGGCAGTATCCGCTGGAGATCGCGGTGGTGGCGCAGCACGTCGACGGGCTCCCGCCCGGCGCGTATCGCTACCTGCCCGCGCGCCACGCGCTCGAGCCGCTCGCGAGCGCGAAGCAGGGCGAGCGGCTCCTGGCCCGCGCCACCGACCAGGAGCAGGTCCACGCCGCGCCGGCGGTGTTCGTGGTCGCGGCGGTGTACGAGCGGATGGACGCGGGCCCGCGGGCGCGCACCTGGAGCGACTGGGAGGCTGGCGCGGCGACCGAGAACCTCCTCCTTCAGGCCGTCGCGCTCAGGCTCGGCGCCGTGGTGGTCGGCGGCATGGAGCCGGCCGCGGTCCGGAAGGCGCTCCACCTGGGCGAGCGCGAGCAGGTCATCGTGCTCGTCCCCGCCGGTCACCCGGTGCCCTGAGCGCCTGGACCCGGCGCGCCCGTGTCCGGCCGCGGGGTACGTTCGATCGCGGGGGAGGGACGATGAAGCGGGACGCTCCTGGCGAGAGGGTACGGTCGGCGCCGCATCCGATCCAGGTGCGCCGGGCGTTCGGCGAGGACCCGGCGAACCGACCGGAGTTCTGCGAGGTCGTCTCCTTCGGCGAAGGCGGGCTCCTCGTCCGCCTGCTGGCGGACCGTACGACGCGCACCGTCACCGTCCCGGAGCCCGACGGGCTGCGGGAGGTGCTCGGGCGCGGCGACGTCTGCCGGTGGCGGGGCGGCGGTGCGCTCGCGGCGCTGAGCCTTCCGTACGGGCTGCTCGCCATCGCCGTCGGCCCGAGCGCGGCCCCGGACCGGGTCGAGCTGAACTACGGCGTCGTGCGCGTCGAGGACGCCGTCGCGGTGGAGATGCCGGGCGACGCGCCCGGACAACCGAGCTGGTACCTCTTCGCGGTGGCGGACGCCGAGACCGCGGGGTGACGCCCAGGTCCCGCCGCTGCATCGCGAAGCGGCCCGCTCACTGCTTCTTCGAGCTGCGGAGGTACCGGTAGAACTCGGTGTCGGTGCCGAGGAACAGCGAGGTGGAGCCGTCCACGGTGCGCGGGTAGGCCTCGAGCGTCCGGAGGAACTGGAAGAACTCGGGGTCGCGGCCGAACGCGGCCGCGTAGATCCGGGTCGCCTCCGCGTCGGCCTTCCCGGAGACCTCCTGCGCCTTCCGGTACGCCTCGGAGCGGATCGCCTTCAGGTCGCGCTCGCGCTGGCCCCGGATCTCGGCCGCCCGGCCCATGCCCTCCGAGCGCGAGCGCTCGGCGATGCGGCGCCGCTCGGAGATCATCCGGTCGAACACCTTCACCTGCACCTCGTTGACGTAGTTGATGCGCCGGATCTGCACGTCCACCAGCTCGACGCCGAACTCCTTCACCACCTCGGCGGCGCGGTCGCGGATCTGCCGGGTGAGCCGGTCGCGGCCGACCTGCACGGGCTCGAGCGCCTCTGCCTCGCCGATCTCGGCGGAGTACTCGTCGTCCTCGAAGGTGCGGTCGGTGGTGCGCACGGCCTCGATGAGCGCGAAGGAGGCGATGGCGTTGCGCGTCTCGCCGTCGATGATGTCGTCGAGCCGCGACTGCGCGTTGCGCTCGTCCCGGAGCCGCTGGAAGAAGCGCAGCGGGTCCACGATGCGCCACCGGCCGAACGTGTCCACCCAGATGTACTTCTTGTCCTTGGTCGGGATCTGGTTCGGGTCTCCCCGCCAGTCCAGCCAGCGCCTGTCGAACCGGTTCACCGTGTCCGCGAACGGGAGCTTGAAGTGCAGGCCGGGCTCGCTGATGGGCTCGCCGCGCGGCTCGCCGAAGCGCGTGATGACCGCCTGCTCGTTCTCGGTGAGCGTGTACGCGCTCGCGGCCGCGACGAGGACCCCGAGGATCACCGGCACGGCCACGACGACGGGGGAGCGGTTCATGGCTGCTCCTTCGCCTTCGCCGCGGCGCCTGCCGCGGGCGGGGCGCCGGCGCCGTCCATCCACAGCATGGGCGTCACGCCCTTGTGCGACTCGTCCACCACCACCTTCTGCCGCGAGCGCTGGAGGACCTCGGCGAGCGTCTCCAGGTACATCCGCCGGCGCGTGACGTCGGGCGCCTTCCGGTACTCCTCGTGGATGCGGACGAACCGGTCGGCCTCGCCCCGCGCGCGGTTCACGCGCTCGATGGCGTAGCCCTCGGCGGCGCGCAGCGTCTCCTCCGCCTCGCCCCGCGCGCGCGGGATCTCGCGGTTCAGCTCGGCGTAGGCCTCGTTGATGGCGCGCTCCTTCTCCTGGAACGCCTGGTTCACCTCGTTGAACGAGGGCTTCACCGGGTCCGGCGGGTTCACGTCCTGGAGCACCACCTGCTGGATGTCCACGCCGGTCTCGTAGCGATCGGCCAGCCCCTGCAGCAGGGCCTTCGCCTCGCTCGCGACCCGCTGGCGCCCGGTGGTGAGCACCTCGTTCACCGAGTGGTCGCCGACGACGGCCCGCATCGACGCCTCGGAGATGTCCCGCAGCATCGCCTCGACGTTCTTCACCTTGAACAGATACTGGTAGGGATCCTTGATCTTGTACTGGACGATCCACTCCACCACGGCGACGTTGAGGTCACCGGTCAGCATGAGCGACTCGCGCGCCAGGTCGGGCTTGTCCGGCTGGTAGGTGGTCCGTCCGTCGAGGTGCTCGGTGCGGAAGCCGAACTCGGCCTTGAGCTGCCGCTGCACCGGGACCTTGGTGATGCGGTCGATCCCGAAGGGGATGCGGAAGTGCGGCCCGGGCTCGACGGTCCCGATGAAGCGGCCGAGGCGCAGGATGACCCCGACCTCGTCCGGCTCCACCTGGACGTAGGACGTGGTCACGCCCACGAGCACGACCAGCGCTGCGACCACCAGCGGCAGCCGCCCGCCGAGCGCGCCCCACAGCCGGCGCGCGGCGTCACCCGGCTTCGGCTTCGGGTTCGGCGGCTCACCCACGACCTGAGGGCTCGATTCCATCCATCTGGCTTGGCCCGATTCTCGTGAAAATGCAAGGCGCGGCCGCGCACGCTCCGTGAGGCGGGCAGCGCCGCCGGTTCACGGTGCGGCGAGCCTCCCCGGCCGCCGCGGCGGCCCGGCTACGCCGCGCGCCCCGCGTCCTCGCGCGCCTGGGCGTCGGCCGCGGCCGCGGTCGCCGGCGAGCCCCAGGCGATGGGGCGGTTGAACAGCCAGCTCAGCATCCCGGAGATGCGCCAGAAGGCGGTGAGCTGGCGGAGGCCGAGGTTCTCGACGAGCACCGCGCCGATGAGCGCCGCGAGCTGCTTCGGCCGCTGGTACACGTGGAACGACTTCTCCTCGAGGAGCAGCGCGTTCGCGGAGAGCAGCGTCGCCACGCCGAGCGCGGCGGTGAAGAACGCGGCGAACGAGCTCCAGGAGATGACGCCGAGCGCCCAGGCGGCGCCGATCACCAGGTACCCGGCCACCTCGACCACGGGGCCGAACGCCTCGAAGAAGAGCAGGTTCGGCACGGTGAGCCACGCGGCGGCGCCGCCCCGGCGGTGGAACAGGAGCTGGCGGTTGGCGGCGATGGCCTCGAGGAGGCCGCGGTGCCAGCGGACGCGCTGCCTGCGGAGCGCGGCGAGCGTGTCGGGGACCTCGGTCCAGCAGATGGGATCGGGGACGAAGGAGATGCGGTACGGGCGGCCGGAGAGCCGGTAGAGCCGGTGCAGCCGGAGCACGAGCTCCATGTCCTCGCCGACCGTGTCGGTGCGGTAGCCGCCCGCCTCGATGACGGCGGTGCGGCGGAACATCCCGAACGCGCCGGAGACGTTGGGGAGCGCGTTCACCGGCGCCCAGCCGAGCCGGCCGAACAGGAACGCCCGCAGGTACTCGAGCACCTGCACGCGCGCGATCCAGCCGCGCGGCATCCCGATCTCCTCGACGAACCCGTCCACCACCCGGCAGCCGTTCAGGACGCGGATGGTGCCGCCGCAGGCGATGGTGGTCGGGTCCTCGAGGAAGGGCCGGACCACCCGCGCGACGCTGTCGCGCTGCAGCACCGAGTCGCCGTCCACCGCGCAGAACAGGGGGTAGCGCGCGGCGTTGATGCCGGCGTTCATCGCGTCGGCCTTGCCGCCGTTCGACTTGTCGAGCACGCGCACGTTGCGGTGGCGCAGCGAGCGGTACACGCGCCGGACCGGCGTGGACGGCACCGAGATGCGGTACGCCTCCGGGAACGGCACCAGCTCGAACTCGCGGGTGAGGACCTCCAGCGTCCGGTCGGTCGAGCCGTCGTTCACCACCACGATCTCGAGCTCGGGGTACTCGAGCTGGAGCAGGCACCGGATGGTGCCGGCGATGGTCTCCTCCTCGTTGAACGCCGGGACGATGATGCTCACCGGCGGCTCGAGCCGGGAGAAGAACCGCGGCAGCAGGAGCGAGGCGCGCGCGTCCGCGTCGCGCGCGATGACCCGCAGCGAGACGAGGTTGAGCGCGAGGTACGAGACCGTGAGCGCGATGAAGTAGGCGAGGAACGCCCACTGCACGACCTCGATGAGCCGGAGCAGCGTCACGGCCGCACCTCCGCGAGCGCCTGCCGCACGATGTCGCGCGCGAACCGGTCGCCGGACGCCTCGGCGAGCGCGAGCACGTCCTGTGACGAGCCGTAGGGGCGGGCGGCGAGGGCCTGCGCGGCGCGGTAGCGGACCCACCACTCCGGGTCGCGCAGCAGGCCGGCCAGCAGCTCGCGATCGGCCGGCTCGCCCACGCGCCCCAGCGCGGCGGCCGCCTGCACGCGGACCGACCACGAGGCGTGGCGCGCCGCGCGCCGGACGGCGTCGAGGAGGGCCGGGCTCCGCACCTGGCGCAGCGCCGCGGCGAGCACCTCCGGCTCGTCCGCGCGGTCGAGCAGCGCGGCCACCACGGGCTCGACCCTGCCCGCGTCCACGATGGACGCGAGCGGGAGCAGGCGCACCAGCGCGGTCGCGGGGAGCTCGCGGCAGAGCGCGGCGAAGCCCTCCGACACGCGGGGCGCGCTCGCCTCCGCGAGCACGGTCGCGAACAGCGGCACCGGCCAGTCGCCGCGCCGGGCCAGGCGCGGCAGCAGCTCGGCCGGCGCGCCCTCGGGGTCGATCCGCACCAGCGCGCGCGCGGCCGCGAGCGACAGGTAGGAGCGCGGGTCGTCGAGCCAGCGCAGCACCTCGCCGCGGTCCTCGGCGCGGCCGAGGTAGCCGAGCGTGCGGAGCGCCAGCACGCGCCCGAGCGCGTCCTCGCGGCGGAGCCGGGCGGCGGCGAGCGCGCGCGCGCCGAGCGCCTCGCCGACGCGGGCCAGCCGCTCGAGCGGCTCGCCCCGGATCCCGTCGAGGAGCTGGACCCAGAGCAGCAGGAACGCGTCCTCGTCCTCGGGCGGGAGGTCGGGCAGGCGCGGGCTGCCGCCGGCGACCGCCTCGAACAGGATGGGCCGCCAGCGCGCGACGACGTCCTGCCGCCGCGCCTCCGCGCGCGCCAGCCGGCGCCGCATGCCGAGCACGCGCAGGACCAGCGCCGCGCTCACCAGGACGGTGAGCAGGCCGGTCGCCCACGCGGCCCGGACCACCGGCTCAAAAGCTCCGGCGAACGCCAAGGCGCCCTCCCACCCGCGAGTAGAGCTCCCCCTGCCGCTGCGCGGTCAGGTCCCAGGTGAGCGCCCACCGGGCCGAGAACGGGTGGACGCCGGTGAGCGCGGCGCCGAGCACGTCCGTCCGCAGCACCTCGCCCGCGCCCAGGGACTCCAGCTCGCGCCCGGCGGCGACGGCCACGCCCACCCGCCCGCGCTCGCCGTAGTAGAGGTCGAGCGCGAGCCGCCCGCTGCCGCTCCACGCACCGTGCAGCCCCGCCGCGGTCCCGGAGGCGGCCGCGCGCCAGCGGCCGAAGTACCGCTCCAGGCCGAGCGTGGTCAGCGCGACGGTGCTCGCCCCCAGCTCGCCGTCGTAGCGGAGCAGGCGCCCGCCCAGCGAGGCGATCCAGCCGGCGCCGAGGCCGCGCTCCGCGCGCGCCCCCGCCGACCAGCGCGGGAGGAACTCCCAGGTCGGGCTGGCGGAGCCCTCGACCCCGATCACGAACCCGGCCACCGGCGCCTGCGCCCAGACCGCCCCCTCCACGTCGTCCTCGCGGAAGCGCGAGGCCTCGCGCAGGCTGCCGCCGGCGGCGAGCGCGCGGTCGCGGTCGCCGGTCCAGGCGAGGTCGAGCGCGGTGGTGCGCCACGCCGGACGATCGCCCGAGAGCGCCTCGGCGCCCTGGCTCAGCTCGACCGTCGAGGCGGCGGGGACGGCGAGCGGGAGGAGCAGGGCGAGCGCCGCGACCACGCGCCTCACGGCCGGTCCTTCGCGAGGCGCTTCAGCTCGGTGATCAGCGCGCCCGGGTCGAACGGCTTCTCGAGCCAGGCGTCCACCCGCGCCGCGCCGCCACCCGCGGAGCGCGTCGCGCCGAGCAGCAGGATCGGCACCTCGCCCCAGCGCGGATCGGCGCGGAGCGCGGTGGCGACCGCGAGGCCGTTGCGGCAGGGGAGGAGCTGGTCGAGCACCATGGCGCTCGGCGGCTCGTTGCGCGCCGCGTGCTCCAGGGCGGCGCGGCCGTCGCCCACGATCTCGGGCGCGAACCCCTCGCGCTCGAGCAGGAACGCCAGCAGCCCGGCGATGTTCTCGTCGTCCTCGACCACCGTGATCCGGCGGGGAGGGCGGTGTCCCGCGCGCGTCTCCACGGCGAGGACTCTGCTCGCAGAGCGCCCCGCCCGGTATCGGGTGGTCGTGGGGTGCGGTGTGCGCGCGGAACCCACATCCGTCGCTGCGGCGTCCCGGGCGCGCGGGTCGAGGCACGTACGCGCAGTGCGCGTGGCGCGCGCTCACCCCTTCCCGATCGGCCGGCCGCTCCGGCACCACTCGCTGAAGGAGCCGACGTAGAGCGCGGCGCCGCCGAGCCCGGCGGCGTCGAGCGCGAGCAGCGTGTGACACGCGGTGACACCCGACCCGCAGTGAACGACGAGGTGCTCGGGCGGCGTGCCGCCGAGCAGCGCGAGGTAGTTCCGGCGCAGCGCCTCGGGCGCGAGGAAGCGGCCGTCGGGCCCGAGGTTCTCGGCGCAGGGGAGGTTCAGGGTGCCGGGGATGCGGCCGGCGACGGGGTCGAGCGTCTCCACCTCGCCGCGCCAGCGCTCTCGCGAGCGGACGTCGAGCACCTTCCACGCCGGATCCCCGAGCCGCCCCGCCACCTCGTCGATCGAGAGCGTCGGGAGCGACCAGGCCTGGGCGGGATACGGCGGCACGGCGGCGACCGCGCCGGGCGCGGTGGTCACCGGGACGCCGGCGGCGCGCGCCGCCTGGAACCCGCCGTCCAGCACCGCGACCTGCGCGTGCCCGAACGCCCGCAGCATCCACCAGAGGCGCGCGGCGGCGTTCTGGCCGCCGGCCGCGTCGTAGACCACGATCCGGGTGTCCGGGCCGATGCCCCAGGCGCCGAGCTGGGCGGCCCAGGTGGCGGGCGCCGGCAGCGGGTGGCGCCCGCCGCGCGCCGGGTCGAAGCCGGGCGCCGACGCCGAGCTGAGGTGGACGTTCAGGTCGGCGTGGAGCGCGCCCCGGAGGTGCCCGGCGGCGTAGGCGTCGGGGCCGGGGCGCGCGTCGAGCAGCCGCACGTCCTCGAGGGCGGTGAGCAGGGCCGGGGCGGCGACGAGCGGGCCGAAGCGCATCCCATCCCTCTAGCACGGCGTGCGTGCCTCACGACGGCCTCGCCGCCGCCCACCCCGCGCGGCAGCGCGCCGCTCAGCGCAGCGTCGCGTGGTACTCCTGCAGGCTCCTCACGCCCTCCGCGCCGGCGCGCCGCGCCGCGATGCCCTTCGCGGTCATCACCGCGGCCGCCGCGGTGGTGACGTACGGGACCCCGGCGCGGATGGCCGCCTTGCGGATGTACGAGTCGTCGTGGGTGCTCTGCTTGCCGGCGGGGGTGTTGACGAGCAGGCTCACCTCGCCGTTCAGGAGGGCGTCGGCGAGGTTCGGCCGCCCCTCGTGCAGCTTCAGCACCAGCTCGGCCTCGATGCCCTGGCCCGCCAGGTAGTCGCGGGTGCCGCGCGTCGCCTTCACGCGGAAGCCCATGCCGGCCAGCTCGCGGATCGCCCCCGCCACCCGCGGCTTGTCGGCCTCGGCCACGGTGACGAGGACCGTCCCGGCGAGCGGGAGCGGCGAGCGCGTCGCCTGCTGCGCCTTGTAGAACGCGAGCCCCGGGCTCCGCGCCAGCCCGAGCACCTCGCCGGTGGAGCGCATCTCGGGCCCGAGCACCGGGTCCACCTCCGGGAACATGTAGAAGGGGAACACCGCCTCCTTCACGCCGAAGTAGCCGGGCTTGCGACGCTCGAGCTTCAGGTCCTTCAGCCGCATCCCCAGCATCACCTGCGCGGCGATGCGGGCCATGGGGAGGTCGCAGACCTTGCTGACGAGCGGCACGGTCCGGCTGGCGCGCGGGTTCGCCTCGAGCACGTACACGGTGCCGCCCGCGATGGCGTACTGCACGTTGATGAGCCCGACCACGCCCAGCTCCAGCGCCAGGCGGCGCGTGTAGTCCTCGATGGTGGCGAGGTGCTCGGGCGCGACGTTCACCGGCGGGATCACGCAGGCGGAGTCGCCGGAGTGCACGCCGGCGAGCTCGATGTGCTCCATCACCGCGGGCACGAACGCCTCGGTCCCGTCGCAGATGGCGTCCGCCTCGGTCTCGACCGCGTCCACCAGGAAGCGGTCCACGTAGAGCGGCCGCTCCGGCGAGACGTCCACCGCCTTGCGCACGTACTCGCGCAGCATCTCCTCGTCGTGCACGACCTCCATGCCGCGGCCGCCGAGCACGTAGGAGGGCCGGACGATGAGCGGGTAGCCCATGCGCCGCGCCAGCGCGAGCGCCTCGTCCAGGTCGCGCGCCAGGCCGGACTCCGGCTGCGGGATCCCGAGCTTCCGCACCACGGCGCTGAAGCGCTCCCGGTCCTCGGCGAGGTCGATGGTCTCGGGCGAGGTGCCGAGGATGCGGACCCCGGCCTGCTCGAGCTGGCGGGCGATGTTGAGCGGCGTCTGCCCGCCGAACTGCACCATCACGCCGTCCGGGCGCTCCTTGCGGTAGATGGAGAGCACGTCCTCCACCGTCACCGGCTCGAAGTACAGCCGGTCGGCGGTGTCGTAGTCGGTCGAGACCGTCTCCGGGTTGCAGTTCACCATGATCGACTGGTAGCCGGCGTCGCGCAGCGCGAACGCGGTGTGCACGCAGCAGTAGTCGAACTCGATGCCCTGGCCGATGCGGTTCGGCCCGCCGCCGAGCACCATGATCTTCTTCGCGCCGGCCCGGGCCGGCACCGCGTCCGGCGCCCGGTAGGTCGAGAAGTAGTAGGCGGCGTCCTGCACCCCCGAGACCGGGACCGCCTCCCAGCCCTCCACCACGCCGAGCGCGGTGCGCCGCTCGCGGACCTCCGCCTCCGAGACCCGGAGCAGCCGCGCCAGGTACCGGTCGGCGAACCCGTCCTTCTTGGCGCGCACCAGCAGGTCGTCCGGCGGCAGCCGCCCGGCGTGCCGGAGCAGCTCCTCCTCCAGCGCGACCAGCTCCTTCATCTGCTCGAGGAACCAGCGCTTGATGTGCGTGCGCTGCACGAGCAGGTCGAGGTCGGCGCCCTTGCGGATCGCCTCGTAGAGCAGGAACTGCCGCTCGCTGGTGGGCTCGCGCAGCCGCTCCAGCAGCTCCGGGAGCGGCAGCTCGTGGAAGTCCTTCGCGAAGCCGAGCCCCGGCCGCCCGTTCTCGAGCGACCGGATGGCCTTCTGGAACGCCTCCTTGTAGCTCTTGCCGATCGACATCACCTCGCCGACCGCGCGCATCTGCGTGCCGAGCCGGTCCTGCACGCCCTTGAACTTCTCGAAGGCCCAGCGCGAGAACTTCACCACCACGTAGTCGCCGGACGGCGTGTACCGGTCGAGCGTCCCGTCGCGCCAGTACGGGATCTCGTCCAGCGTCAGGCCGGCGGCGAGCATCGACGAGACGAGCGCGATGGGGAACCCGGTCGCCTTCGACGCGAGCGCGGACGAGCGCGAGGTGCGCGGGTTGATCTCGATGACGATCACGCGGCCGGTGCGCGGGTCGTGGGCGAACTGGACGTTCGTCCCGCCGATCACCTCGATGGCGTCCACGATCCGGTAGGCCTGGTCCTGCAGCCTCGCCTGCAGCTCCGGCGAGATGGTGAGCATGGGCGCGGTGCAGTACGAGTCGCCGGTGTGGACGCCCATCGCGTCCACGTTCTCGATGAAGCAGACGGTGATCTTCCTGCCCTTCGCGTCGCGGACCACCTCGAGCTCGAGCTCCTCCCAGCCGAGCACCGACTCCTCCACCAGCACCTGCGAGACCGGGCTCGCGAGCAGGCCGCGCGCGGCGATCTCCTCGAGCTCCTCGACGTTGTAGGCGAAGCCGCCGCCGGTCCCGCCCATCGTGTACGCGGGCCGCACCACCAGCGGGAACCCGAGGCGCTGGCCGGCCGCCATGGCCTGCTCGAGCGTGGTCGCGATCTCGCTCCGCGCCGTCTCGATCCCGAGGCGCGTCATCGTCTCCTTGAACGTCTCGCGATCCTCGCCGCGCCGGATGGCGTCCAGGTTCACGCCGATGACGCGCACGCCGTACTGGTCGAGGACGCCCTTCCGCGCGAGCTCGGAGGAGAGGTTCAGGCCGGTCTGGCCGCCCAGGTTCGGGAGCAGCGCGTCCGGCCGCTCCTTCTCGATGATCCGGGTGAGCGTCTCGACGTCGAGCGGCTCGACGTAGGTCGCGTCCGCCATGCCCGGGTCGGTCATGATCGTGGCCGGGTTCGAGTTGACGAGGACGATCCGGTAGCCGAGCTTGCGCAGCGCCTTGCAGGCCTGCGTGCCGGAGTAGTCGAACTCGCAGGCCTGGCCGATGACGATCGGACCGGAGCCGATGATCAGGACCTTCTTCACGTCGTCGCGGCGGGGCATGCAAGCTCCGGTCGGTGGGAGGGGGGCCGAATGATGCCACGGCGGGCGCCGGATCCGGCGGCCCTCGCACGGCGAGCGGGCGCGGGAGCGCTCACCGCTTCGTACGGGGACGCAGCGGACCCGGGGGTCCCCGGCGGACCGGTGCGGCCGCCGGTCGCGCCTGGGCGGGCGCCGCACCAGCCGCCCGGTCTCGCTCCGGATTCCCGGCGCGCGGACGTTCACGGTGCGTGACTGAAGGCGGACCGCGGGTTGCATGATCCCGCGGCGGCCGCCCCGACGCCGGGGCGGCCCCTGCCCATGGAGAAGGCCAACGTGACGAAGAACGTCGGGATCGGCGAGCGCCTCGGGGGCGTGTTCGCCGTGCTGATCGCCATCCTGGGGGTCGTCGCGTGGCTGGGCGTGCAGCGGCTCTCGAGCCAGAAGGACGCCATCGGCGCGGTGGCGGGCCCGCGCTGGGAGGAGACGGAGCAGGGGGTGAGGGGCCTGGAGCAGATCGGCCGCGAGACGGCGCTGGTCTCGGCGGTGTTCCTGGCGCCCGACGTCGAGGCCGCCCGGACCGCGGTGACCGCGGCGGACGCGGCCGACCGCGACGCGGACGCGCTGGTGGACGCGCTCTCGGAGCGGGTGCGCACGTTCCGGTGCGAGCCGGGCGTCGCGGCCATGGAGCAGGTCGCCGCGGCGCGGCGGGCCTTCGCGGCGGCGTTCGAGCGCGCGCACGCGCTGCTCGAGCAGGGGCACCTCGAGGAGGCGCGCGCGCTGGCCCGGGCCGAGGTCCTCCCGCGGCTCGACGACGTCCACCGCGCGTGGGCGGCGTTCTTCGCGCACGAGGGCGTCCACGTGCGGACCGCCGCGGCGGCCGTGGAGGCGGACCACGCCGCGGCGCGGACGACCACGCTCGCGATGGGCGCGGCCGCGGTGCTGCTCGCGGCGGCGCTGGGCGTGTGGATCACCCGGAGCATCACCGTGCCGCTCCGCGGCGTCATCGGCGCGGCGAGGCGGATCGCGGCCGGGGACCTGCGCGACCCGGTGCAGGTCACCTCGCGCGACGAGCTCGGCCTGCTCCAGCGCGCCATGCGCGACATGGGCGAGAAGCTGGCCGAGGTGATCGGCGAGGTCCGCGGCGGCGCGGAGGCGCTCACCGCCGCCTCGGCGCAGGTGGCCTCCACCTCGCAGTCGCTGTCGCAGGGCACCGGCGAGCAGGCGGCGAGCGCCGAGGAGGCCACCGCGTCCCTCGAGGAGATGGGCGCGTCGATCGCGCAGAACGCGGACAACGCGCGGCAGACCGGGCAGATGGCGACCCTGGGGGCGCGCAACGTCGACGTGGGCGGCAAGGCGGTGGCCGAGTCGGTGGCGGCCATGCGCACGATCGCGCAGCAGATCTCGATCGTCGAGGAGATCGCCTACCAGACCAACCTGCTCGCGCTCAACGCGGCCATCGAGGCGGCGCGCGCCGGCGAGCACGGGCGGGGCTTCGCGGTGGTGGCCGCCGAGGTGCGCAAGCTCGCGGAGCGCGCGCAGCGCGCCGCGAAGGAGATCGGCGAGGTGGCCGGCTCGAGCGTGCAGGTGGCGGAGCGCAGCGGCGCGCTGATCGCCGAGCTGGTGCCCGCCGTGCAGCGGACCGCCGACCTGGTGCAGGAGGTGGCGGCGGCGTCGCAGCAGCAGGCGGTCGGGGTGGCCCAGGTCTCGAAGGCCATGGCCACCGTGGACCAGGTCACGCAGCGGAACGCCTCGGCGGCGGAGGAGCTCTCCGGGACCGCCGAGGAGATGGCCTCGCAGGCCGAGGCGCTCCTGCAGCAGGTCGGCTTCTTCCAGGTGCGCGACGCCGGCCGGCGCGCGCGCTGAGCCCGGTCAGTCCCAGCAGACCTTCCGGAAGGGCAGCCCGCGCCCCTCCGGCTCGCCGCCCGCGCCGCCGACCTCCGTGCGGCAGGGGCCCTCGCTCGGCGCCCACAGCGGCCGCTCCTCGCTGCCGTCCGGGTGGAGGGCGTGGCGCGGCGCCAGCTGCTCGGGGGCGGCCGCGTGGCCCTCCGCGGGGTTCCAGCGGCGGCCGGTCACGGCGTCGCCTCCGTGAACGACCGCAGGCGGTCGAGGAGCTGCCGGTGCGCGTCGCCCTGCACGGCGCGGTCGGACATCGGGTAGAGCATGTGCTCCTCCTTCATGTTGTGGACCGAGAGGACCTGCGTGAGCCCGCCCACCGCCGCGGCCAGGCCGCCGGCGTCCTCGCGGTGCAGCGACTCGGTGGCCTCGCGCATCCGCTCGCGGATCTGCACGTGCTCCATGCGCATCACCTGCGTCGGGCCGGAGGTCATGCCGGTGGCGCCCTCGAATGTCGGGAACAGGACCTGCTCCTCGGCGTCGATGTGGCGGTCGAGCCCGGACGCGAACTCGGCGAAGCGCCGCGCCGCGTCCCGGTACTCGCCCACCGCCGCGAGCCGCTCCACCTCGGGCAGGATCGCGTCGAGCCGGCGGTGGTCCGCCTCGAGGTAGCCGGTCACCGTGTCGGGCGCGCCGTCCGCGGGCGCGGCCGCCTGCCGCCCCGGCGCCTTGCGCGCGATCCGGACCTGCCAGGCGGTCGGGCCCTGCTCGACGTACTCGTGCTGCGCCTCGCCGGGCCGGACGAACCGGAACTGCTGCAGGAGCGGCATGGGGTCGTGGTCGTTCACGATCACCATCGACTCGCCGGTGGCGAGCGCGTCGAAGCACTGGAAGACGAGGCCGTGCCGCACCTGCGGTGGGAGGGTTCGGAGGTCGATCACGCGGGGCTGCTGGGGCATCGGGTTCGCTCCTGTCGAACTGCGGGGACACAGGCCGGGGTTGCACGGGTCGTGCCCCTCGCGGGCGGGCGGTCTGCATCGCGGATTCCCTGGACGCCAGGCGTTTCGTGAGCGAGAGGGCGACCGGCGCCGCCCCTCGCGGGAGCGAAGCGTGTTCCAGGGTGTCTCGAACTGGAACGCGCACCGCTCCCTGCCCGGCGCGCCGGCCGGCCCCACATTGCGCGCATGGACGGCTCCGTGCTGGAGAGGGCGTTCACGAGGGCGGAGGAGGCGCTGCTCTCGCGCACGCTGGTCGGGCGCAGGCTCGCCGCGGACGTGCGCGACGGGGCCGGCCTGGTGGTGTTCGCCGCCGGCGCCGAGATCGACCGGCCGCTCCTCGACCGGGCGCGCGAGCGCGGGCTGCTCGAGGAGGTGGCGCGCGCCGCCGAGCCGGGCACGAGCGACACCGAGTTGGAGGAGCTGTTCCTGTGGCTCGCCGAGCGCCGGCGCCCCCGGGGCTGAGCGCCGGCGGCGACGCGGTGCTGCTCGTGAACGGCGCCGCGCGGAGGGGCGAGTCCGCGCTGGCCGCCGCGCGCGCCGCGCTGGAGCAGGCGGGGGTGATCCTCGCCGAGGCGCGCGCCATCGAGCCGGCGGAGTTGACGGAGCGTGTCGAGGCGGCGCTCGCGGCCGGGGCGCGGCGCGTGATCGTGGGGGGCGGGGACGGGTCGCTCGCCGCGGCGGCGTCCGCGCTCGCCGGCACCGGCGCGGCGCTCGGCGTCCTGCCGCTCGGCACCGCGAACGACTTCGCGCGCACGCTGCGCATCCCGGACGACCTCGCGGGCGGGCGCGGGCGATCGCGCGCGGGCGCGTGCGCCGGGTGGACGTCGGCTGGGCCGGCCGGCGCGCGTTCCTGAACGCCGCGAGCGTGGGCGCCTCGTCCGAGCTGACGCGGCGGCTCGACGACGGCCTGAAGCGGCGCGCCGGGACGCTCGCGTACCCGGTGGCGGGCGCCGCCGCCGCGGGCCAGCCGCCGTTCCGGGCGCGGCTCGAGGTGGACGGTCGAAGCGAGGACCTGGACGCGCTGCAGGTGGTGGTGGGGAACGGCCGGTACCACGGCGGCGGCCGGCTCGTCGCGCCGCGCGCCCGCGCCGACGACCACCTCCTGGACGTGTACGTGCTCGCCGCGGCGTCGTCGCCGGGCGCGCCGCGCCTGCGGGATCGCCTGCGCGACGTCGCCGGGCTGGCGCGCTACGCGCTGCTGCTCCTGCGCGGCCGACACCTCGAGCACCCGGGCGTGCTCCACGTGCGCGCGACGCGCGCCTCGCTCTGGACCGATCCGCCGCTCGAGATCGACGCGGACGGCGAGCTGGCCGGGTCCACGCCGGCCGAGTTCCGGGTCGCGCCGGGGCAGCTGGCGGTGCTGGCGCCGTAGCGGGGCCGGCCGCCCCGGGATGCGTCGCCCGGCACACGGAGCGTGTGGGCGGCCGGACACGCGCCGGCGGGATGCGCCCTGATCCCGCGGAGATGCACGCGGGGGGGCGGCGGCCCGGGGCTTGCGAGGAGCCGGCGCCATGACCCCGCTCGCCCTCCGCGCCGCCGTGGCCTCGCTCCTCCTCGTCCCGCCGCTCGCGTTCCTGCTCGCGTGCGCGCGCCGGGCGCTGCCGCCCCCGGCCTGCCCGCCCGCGGACGCGGTGGTCCTCGTCGACACCGCCGGGCATCGCCTGGCGCTCTGCGAGGCCGGCGCCGCGGCCGCGGTCTTCCCGGTGGCGCTCGGCAGCGCCGGGACGGAGAAGCGCGCCGAGGGCGATCGGCGCACGCCGCTCGGCGCGTACGCGCTGGGCGCGCCGCGGCCGTCCGCCGGCTTCGGCACGTTCATCCCCATCGGCTACCCGACGCCGGAGCAGCGGCGCGCCGGGCTCACCGGCAGCAACGTGGGCATCCACGGACCGGCGAGGAGGATGCGCTGGGCGGGGCGGCTCAACACGTGGGCCGACTGGACCGCGGGCTGCGTGGCGCTCGGGTCCGACCCGGAGGTCGCCGCGGTGGCCGCCTTTGTCGAGCGGCGCCGGCCCCGCGTGGTGCTGCGCTGACGGCTCAGCCGGCGAAGGTCGCGGCGGTGGTGAAGCGGCGCAGCTCCTCGTACGGCAGCGCGCCGGAGACCCGGTCCACCTCCTTGCCGTCGCGGAACACGACGAGCGTGGGGATGGCCTGGATCCCGAAGCGCGCGCCGGCGGCCGGGCTCGCCTCGGTGTCCACCTTCAGGACCACCAGGCGCCCGGCCTGCTCGCGCGCGAGCCGCTCGAGCACCGGCGCGAAGGCGCGGCACGGGGCGCACCACGGCGCCCAGAAGTCCACCAGCACCGGCGCCGGGCTGCTCGCGACCGCGCGCTCCAGCTCCGCGAGGTCGGCGTGGCCGGGGGCGCCGGAGGTGTCGAGGTCCGCCTTGCACTTCCCGCAGACCGGCTGGCGCCCCGGCGTGAGCAGGGCGAGGCGGTTCATCGCGCCGCAGCGGGCGCACCGGTAGATGAGGGGGGAGGACATGGCTCGAACATGCGTACGCCGCGGCCGCTGTCAAACGCGCGGCGCCCGCCGGGCCCGCGCCCCGGGGCCGCGCCCGCCGCGCAGGGCGGCCGCGACGAAGTCCACGAACGCGCGCACCCGCGCCGGCACGGAGCCGGCGGGGCCCAGGAACAGCGCGTGGATCTCGAGGACGTCGCCGGGCTCGAACGCCTCGAGGACGCGCACCAGGCGCCCGGCCTCGAGGTCGGCGGCGACCTGGAACAGCGCCAGGCGCGCGAGGCCGGCGCCCGCGAGCGCCAGCTGCCGCGCGGTCTCGCCGTCGCCCGCGCGCACGGCGCCGCGCACCGGCACGCGCAGCGCCTCGCCGCCCCGGCGGAACGGCCAGTCGTCGAGGGCGCGCGCGAACGTGAAGCCGATCCGCTCGTGCGCGTCGAGGTCGGCGGGCGTGCGCGGCGTCCCGCGCCGCGCGAGGTACGCGGGCGACGCGACCACGGCCACCGGGCTCTCGCCCAGCTTGCGCGCGAGCAGCCGGGACGCGCGCAGCGGGCCCACCCGGATCGCCACGTCGGCGCGGCGCTCCACCAGATCCACCACCTCGTCGGTGAGCACCACGTCGAGCGTGACCCCGGGGTTCGCCTGGAGGAACGCCGGCACCCGCGGGAGCAGGCAGTGCACGCCGAACGGGAGGTTCGCGTTCACGCGGACGCGGCCGCGCGGCGCGCCGCCTGCGGCCGCCGCCTCGGCGTCCTCGACCTCCGCCAGGATCGCGATCGCCCGCCGGTGGAACGCCTCGCCCTCCGCGGTGAGCCGGACGGCGCGCGTGGTGCGCGTGAGCAACCTCGCGCCGAGCCGCGCCTCGAGGCGCGTGACCAGCTTGTTCACCGCCGAGGGCGTCCTCCCGAGCGCGCGGCCCGCGGCGGAGAAGCCGCCCAGCTCCGCCACGGTCGCGAACGCCTCCATCTCGTACAGCCGGTTGCCCTCGCCGTGCGGCATCGGTGAATCCCGTTCACAGGTGTTGTGCCGGCGGAGTGGTAGCGCGGGCGGGGGGTGCCGCGCATCCTTTCCGCGCGCGTTGCCCGCAGGCCGACGCCGCCGTCGCGCGGGGCGCGCCAACCCGGGGGAGGAGGAGCACCATGGAGCATCGGAGACTGGGGACATCGGGGCTGGAGGTGCCGGCGCTGAGCTTCGGCGCCGGGACGTTCGGAGGGACGGGGCCGCTGTTCGGCGCCTGGGGGACCGTCGACGTCGCGGGGGCCCGGCGCATGGTGGACATGTGCCTGGACGCGGGCGTCACCCTGTTCGACACCGCGGACGTCTACTCGTCGGGCGCCTCGGAGGAGGTGCTCGGGGCGGCGCTGGAGGGCCGGCGCGAGCGGGTGCTCGTCTCCACCAAGACCGGGCTCCCCACCGGCGACGGCCCCAACGACGCGGGCACCTCCCGCCTGCGCCTCGTCCGCGCCTGCGAGGCGGCGCTGCGGCGGCTCCGCACCGATCGCATCGACCTGCTGCAGCTCCACGCGTTCGACGCGCGCACCCCGGTGGACGAGGTGCTCGCCACCCTCGACGAGCTGGTCCGCGCCGGGAAGGTCCGCTACGTGGGCGCCTCCAACTTCTCGGGCTGGCAGCTGATGAAGTCCCTCGCGGCGGCGGATCGCCACGGGTGGCCGCGCCACGTGGCGCACCAGGTGTACTACTCGCTCGTCGGACGCGACTACGAGTGGGAGCTCATGCCGCTCGCGCAGGATCAGGGCGTGGGCGCGGTGGTCTGGAGCCCGCTCGGCTGGGGTCGGCTCACCGGCAGGGTTCGCCGCGGCCAGCCGCTCCCGGCCGTGAGCCGGCTCCACCAGACCGCCGAGTACGGGCCGCCCGTGGACGAGGCGCTGCTGTACCGCGTGGTGGACGCGCTCGAGGCGGTGGCAAAGGAGACGGGCCGCACCGTCCCGCAGGTCGCGCTCAACTGGCTGCTCCGCCGTCCGACCGTGTCCACGGTCGTGATCGGCGCCCGGACCGAGGAGCAGCTGCGCGACAACCTGGGCGCGGTGGGCTGGGCGCTCACGCCGGAGCAGGTCGCGGCGCTCGACGCCGCGAGCGCGGCGCCCGCTCCCTATCCGTACTGGCCCTACCGGCGGCAGGCCGGCTTCGCGCGACTCTCCCCGCCGGCCGTCTGACGCGCCGGGCCCCCCCGTGCGCGCATGGGCGCGGCTCCTTCGGGGCTGCTGCCTCGCGCCGCCTTCGATGAAACACTGGCGGGGCAGCGCGGGCGGGGGGTCCCATGAAGGCGCGGTCGCTGGTCCAGGTGATGTGGCTGAACCTGCGCGCGCTCCCGGGCGCCGCGCTCGCCATGCTGCCGATCCTCTTGCGGCGGCCCGCCGGCGCGCGCCGGCGGAAGCCGCGCGAGGAGGGCGCCGGCGCCCCGCTGCCGGACGCCGAGCCGGGCCGGGGCAGCGCCACGTCGTGAGCGCGGGCCGGGGGGAGCGGGCGTGAAGATCGGGATCGTCACCGAGTACTACTACCCGAGCATCGGCGGGGTCCAGGAGCACGTCCACCACTTCGCCCGGGAGGCGCGGCGGCTCGGGCACGCCGTGAAGATCCTCACCAGCGAGATGCCGGACCTGCCGCCACCCTCGCCGGAGGCGAGCGGCCCGGACGTGCTGAGGCTGGCGCGCAGCCGCCCCTTCTACCTGAACGGCGGCTTCGGCCGCGTCTCGGTCGGCCTCGGCCTGTCCCGCGCCATGCGCGACGCGCTCGACCGTGAGCGCTTCGACCTCGTGCACGTCCACTGCCCCATCACGCCGGTGCTGCCCTGGCTCGCGCTCCAGCACGCCCGCGTGCCGGTCGCCGGCACCCTCCACACGCACTACACCCCCGGCCTCGGCTCGCGCCTGGCGGCCGGCCTGGAGCGGCGCTACCTCGGCCGGCTCGACCTGGTGCTGGCCGTCTCGCACGCGGCCGCGTCGCTCGCCACCGGCATCCGCGACGACGTGCAGATCGTCCCGAACGGCGTGGACGCGGAGGGGTTCGGCCAGGGGCGCCGCCCGGCGCGCTTCGACGACGGCCGCTTCAACGTGCTGTGGGTCGGCCGCCTCGAGCCGCGCAACGGGCTCGACCGCATGCTGCGCGCGTTCGCGCGCCTGCGGGCCCGCCTCCCGGCGCGGCTGCTGGTGCTGGGCGACGGGCCGCTCCGCCGCCGCTACGAGCGGATGGTCCCGCGCGACCTCGCCGGCGACGTGGTGTTCGCCGGGGCGGTGATCGAGGGGCGGGCCGACTGGTATGCCGCCGCGCACGTCTACTGCGCCCCCACCAGCGTCGCCTCCTTCGGCGTGACGCTGCTGGAGGCCATGGCGGCCGGGCGCCCGGTGCTCGCGTCCGACATCGACGGGTTCCGCGAGGTGCTGCACGACGGGCAGGAGGGGCGGCTGCTCCCGCCGGACGACGCCGACGCGTGGGCCGGCGCGCTCGAGGCGCTCGCGCGCGACCCGGCGGGCGCCGCCGCCCTGGGCGCCCGCGGCCGGGCGACCGCGGCGAGGTACGCCTGGCCGATCGTGGCGCGGCGCGTGCTCGACCTGTATCAGCAGGTGGTCTGAGGAGCAGTCCGGGGCGATGCCGACCGAGGTGACGCCGACGGGGTACCGGAGCGAGCCGCGGCGCGCGGACCTCGACTGGCTGCGCGTGCTCGGGATGCTGGCGGTGTTCCTGGTGCACGCCGCCGAGCCCTTCAACCCCTGGGACACCTGGCACGTGCAGAGCGCGCTGCGCAGCAAGTGGCTCGGCGAGCTCGTGTTCTTCCCCGCGCCGTGGATCATGCCGCTCTTCATGGCGCTCGCGGGCGAGGCCGCCTGGCTCGCGCTCCGCAGCCGCTCGCCGGCCCGGTACGTCCGCGAGCGCCTGCTCCGCCTCGGGCTGCCGCTCGTGCTCGGGATCCTGGTGCTCGTGCCGCCGCAGGTCTGGGTGGAGCGGCGCCTCCAGGGCCGGTTCGACGGGTCGCTGCTCGCGTTCTACCCGCACTTCTTCGACGGCATCTATCCGGACGGGAACTTCGCCTGGCACAACCTCTGGTTCCTCGTCTTCCTGCTCGCGTTCTCGCTCGCGACCGCGCCGCTGCTCGCGCGGTTGCGCGCCCCCGCCGGCCGCCGGCTGCTCGCGCGCCTCGCCGCGCCGTGCCAGGGGCCGGCCGGCCTCGCCTGGCTGGTCCTCCCCGCGGTGGCGATCCGGATCCTCACCGCGACCTCGGCGCCGGGGTTCCCGCCGCTCGCCTACGACTGGTCGAACCGCGGGCTGCTGCTCCCGGCGTTCCTGTGGGGGTTCGCGGTGGCGGCCGAGCCCGGCTTCGCCGCGGCGGTGGACCGTCACTGGCGCCCGGCGCTGGCGATCGCGGTCGCCGCGTCGGTGGGGCTCTGCGCGTGGGCCTGGCCGGGAGACGTGCTCGCGAGGCTGCCGGCCGCGCGGTCGGCCGGCGGCGTGCTGCTGTGGGGCGGCTACGGCTGCGCGTCCTGGTGCTGGCTGGTGGCGCTGCTCGGCGGCGCGCGCCGGTTCCTCGCGCACGACGGCGAGGCGCTCCAGCGCGCCAGCGGCCTCGTCTACCCCTTCTACGTGCTGCATCACGGGGTGATCGTCGCGCTCGCCGCCGCGATGGTCCGCCGGGGCGCCGACTCCGCCGGGCTGCCCGCCGCGTTCGTGGGGCTCGCCGCGGCGTCGCTCGCCATCAGCGTCGCCCTCTGCTGGGTGGTCGCCGCGTGGGAGCCGCTCCGCCTGGTGTTCGGCCTCCGTTCGCGCCACCGGTCCGTCGTGCGCGAGCCGGTCCCGCTGGCTAGAGATGAGCTGTAGCGGCGCGGAAGGCGCCGCCCGGAGCCGGCTGCTCCGGACGCACGCCACGCCCGCTTGACCCCGACGCGCTCCACCCATCGGCCCACCCGGCTTCGCCGCCTCGGCGTCCTGCTCTCGATCGCGGCCGCGCTCGCCATGGCCGCCCCGGCCCGCGCCGGACGCGCGCCGCCGGCGCCGGCCGACCTCGACGCGCGGCCGGTCGAGCTGCGGAGCGGCTCCGGGAGCACGATCCGCGGCTGGCTCGCGCGCGGCCACCCGGGCGCCGGCGCCGTCCTGCTGCTGCACGGCATCGGCGCGAGCGCCGCGGAGATGGCCGGGCGCGCCCGCTTCCTCGCCGCGGCCGGCTACTCGGTGCTCGCCATCGACTTCCGCGGGCACGGCGCGAGCGGGTCGGCCCAGACGACCTACGGCGGGCTGGAGAGCCGCGACGCGCGCGCGGCGGTGGAGTGGCTGCGCGCGGCGCTCCCCGGCGAGCGGATCGGCGTCATCGGCATCTCCATGGGCGGCGCGGCGGCGCTGCTCGGCCCGGCGCCGCTGAAGGTGGACGCGCTGGTGCTCGAGTCGGTCTACCCCACCATCGACGCCGCGATCCGCAACCGGGCGCGGGCCTGGCTCGGGCCGCTCGGCGCGCTGCTCGCGCCGCTCGTCGAGCGCCTGATGCTGCCGCGCCAGGGCGTCCGCGCGGCCGACCTGCGCCCGGTGGACCGCATCGGCGACCAGGTCGCGCCGCTCCTCGTGCTCGCCGGCGCGGCGGATCCGTACACGCCGCCGTCGGAGTCGAGGGAGCTGTACCGGAACGCCCGCGGGCCGAAGGCGCTCTGGGAGGTGCCCGGCGCCGGGCACGTGGACCTGCACGCGTTCGCGCCGGCCGAGTACGAGCGGCGCGTGGGCGGGTTCCTGGACCGCAGGCTGCGGACGCAGACGGCGCTGGCGCCGGTCGGCGCGGCGCCGCTCGCCGCCGGGCCGACGCCCGTCGCGCCGCTCGCCGCGGCTACGGGTACGCCGTGAACAGGTCGGACAGGCTGGCCGAGGTGGCCGCCGTCCGCAGCAGCGGCGTGACGCCGAGGATCTCCTGCACGGTGCGCACGGTGGAGCCGTGCGTGTACGCGCCGGGCGCGGCGTAGCCGGGCTTCGCGAGCGGGGACACGGCGATGAGGCCGATGGGGTGGTCGCCCCGGTGGCCCTCGTCCCACACGATCAGGATCACGCCGCCGTCGCGGTACGCGGCGCTGTCCATGATGGCCGGCACCTCGCGCGCCAGGAACGCGTCCTGCTGCCCGACGGGATCGTTCAGCGGCGGGCAGGCGTCGTGGCCGTCGTCGCAGACGTCCGGGACGATGAACGCGTACCGCGGCACCGTCCCGGCGGCGAGGTCCGAGGCCAGCTCCTCGAACGGCCGCACGTGCGCGATGCAGCGGGCGCTGTGCGGGTCGAAGGGCCTCCCGGAGACGTCCTCGAAGTAGACGAACGGATCGTGCCGCACCGCGTACTTCCCCTCGTTGACGAGCGGGCAGGTGTCGCCGGAGATGCCCTCCGCGTACGCCTTCCACGTGAGCCCGACGTCCTCGAGGTACGTCGCGAGGTGGCAGGTCACCGGCAGCGGCACGTCCGCGGGCGGCGCGTCGAAGTGGATGCCGAGCGGATCGCCGGCCTCGAGCCACACGTAGTTGCCGAGGCTGGGGTGCAGGCCGCCGGTCCGGTAGTCGAGCGCGTGCGCGAACGCGGGCAGCAGCGTGCCGTTGACGTACGGCGCCGACGGGCTGCCGGCCACGTCCGACCAGTCCTGGTTCTCCATCACGATCACGAACACCGTCTTCAGCGCGTGCGGCGCGCCGCCGGTGGCGAGCGCCGGCGCCTCGGGTGGGCAGGCGTCGTGGCTCGTGTCGCGGGTCTGGGAGCAGGCGAGGGCGAGCGGGAGGAGGGCGGCGAACAGCGCGGGACGGCCAGGGAAGCGGTGGAGGCGGGGGACGGGGGTGTGCACGGACGTTTACTTGGGGCCGGCGCGGCGGCGCGCAACGCGGGCGGCCGTTCGAGCCCGCACGGGAACGCCGGTGGGTGAATCCCGCACCTCGCCCGGGCGCGCGCCGGCCCCCTCTGGGACGGTCGCACGCGTCGATCCGGCGGCTCCCGGATCGTCGCAGGGCTAGACGCACGGAACGCGGCGGCTCGGGCCGCCCGGCCCGTCGCACCAACCCGGACCACGGAGAGACACCATGCGGTTCATGATGATCGTGAAGGCCAGCCCGGAGAGCGAGGCGGGAGCGCCGCCCAGCCGCGAGCTGATCCAGGCGATGACCCGGTACAACGAGGAGCTGGTGAACGCGGGCGTGCTGCTCGCCGGCGACGGCCTGCTCCCGTCGTCGAAGGGCGCGCGGGTGAAGTTCTCGAAGGGCAAGGTGGAGGTGGTGGACGGGCCGTTCGCCGAGACCAAGGAGCTGGTGGCCGGCTTCTGGATGATCCAGGTGAAGTCGAAGGAGGAGGCGATCGCCTGGGCGCGGCGCTGCCCGAACCCGATGGGCGAGGGCGCCGAGGGCGTGCTGGAGCTGCGGCAGGTGGCGGAGGCGGCGGACTTCCCGCCGGAGGTGTTCACGCCGGAGGACGCCGCCAAGGAGACCGAGATCTTCGAGCGCGCCAAGCGCAACGCGGCGAACCCGTGACGGCCCCGGCGGCGCGGAGGCGCGCCGGGTGACTCGCCCGGACGCGCACCGCGCGGTCCACGCGGTGTTCCGCATCGAGGCGCCCCGGCTCATCGCCGGGCTGGCGCGGATGGTGCGGGACGTCGGGCTGGCCGAGGAGCTGGCGCAGGACGCGCTGGTCGCGGCGCTGGAGCGGTGGCCGGAGTCGGGCGTCCCGGAGAACCCGGGCGCCTGGCTCATGGCCACCGCGAAGCGCCGCGCCGTGGACGAGCTGCGCCGGAAGCGCATGGTGGAGCGCAAGCACGAGGCCCTGGGGCCGGATCCGGAGGCGCTCGGGCCCACCGCGCCGCCCGCGCCCGACGCGGCGGTGGACGAGCCGGTGCGCGACGACCTGCTCCGGCTCGTGTTCATCGCCTGCCACCCGGTGCTCTCGCGCGAGGCGCGCACCGCGCTCACGCTCCGGCTGCTGGGCGGCCTCACCACCGAGGAGATCGCCCGCGCGTTCCTGCTGCCCGAGCCCACCGTCGCCCAGCGCATCGTGCGGGCGAAGCGCACGCTCGCCGAGGCGCGCGTGCCGTTCGAGGTGCCGGGCGGCGCGGACCTCCAGGCGCGGCTCGGCTCGGTGCTCGAGGTCGTCTACCTCGTCTTCAACGAGGGCTACACCGCGACGGCGGGCGACGACTGGATGCGCCCGGCGCTGTGCGAGGACGCGCTGCGCCTCGGCCGCATGCTGCAGGCGCTCGTGCCCGGCGCGCCGGAGGTCCACGGGCTGGCCGCGCTCATGGAGCTGCAGGCCTCGCGCGCCGCGGCGCGGACCGGCCCGTCCGGCGAGCCGGTGCTGCTGCTGGAGCAGGACCGGAGCCGGTGGGACCCGCTGCTCATCCAGCGCGGGCTGGCGGCGCTGGAGCGCGCCGAGCGGCTCGGGGGCGCGCTCGGTCCCTACGCCCTGCAGGCCGCCATCGCCGCCTGCCACGCCCGCGCCCGCGCCGCCGCCGCGACCGACTGGCCGCGCATCGCCGCCCTCTACGACGCGCTGGCGGAGCTGACGCCGTCGCCGGTCGTCGAGCTGAACCGGGCCGTGGCGGTGGCGATGGCGTTCGGCCCCGCGGCCGGGCTCGAGCTGGTGGACGCGATCGCGGACGAGCCGTCGCTGCGCCGCTACCACCTGCTGCCCAGCGTGCGCGGCGAGCTGCTCTCCCGCCTCGGCCGCCACGAGGAGGCCCGCGCCGAGCTGGAGCGGGCCGCCGGGATGACGCGGAACGCCCGCGAGCGCGACCTGCTGCTCGCCCGCGCCGCCACGTGCGCGCGCGGTTCCGGCGGCGGCGGTTCGGGCCCCTGAGGAGATCCGCTCGCCCTGAGTTCGTGGGGTCGTGACCAGGGCGAGCCGTTCCCGAGATCCGCTCGCCCTGAGCCTGTCGAAGGGCGAGCGGCCGATGCTCATGTGTCATCGTCGCGTGCACTCGAAGCCGGGAGGCCGAGGGGGCGCGGTCCTGGTTTGCGCTCCCGCCCTCGCCCGCTCTCGCGACGTGGAGGCGGAATGCTCGGCGCGGGACTTCGGTCGTAGGACGCGCGCGGATCGCGTTCGACGCGCTTGGGCGCGCTCGCAAACTCGGCCGCGCGTATCGCTGGCGCGACGCGCGGCCTCAGACAGTGCTCGCCGCGCACGCCGGCTGGATACGCGCGCGGGACGTGATCGTCTCGCGCTGCGCCTGCGCTGACAGTCGCGGTCGCGGGCGAGGGCGTCCGCGCTGCGGACGGGGGCCGTACTGGCGGCTTCGAGCGCCAATCAGAAGAACGGCGCCTCCACCCCGCCTCCCCTCCACGTCAGGCCGCCCCGGAGGCGATCCGGGCGTTCGCGCCGGAGCGCAGCGCAGCAAGCGTTCGGCACGTCCCCAGGATCCTGGACCTGCACCGCCGTGGACAGCCGCTGCGCAGGGACCGGCGCAGCCGGCGCTGGAACCGATCCCGCGGCTGGCCCGTCCGGTGCGTCGGCTTCATCGATCCCGCGGCCCCGGTTCCGGCCATCCCTCCACGTCCCGGGCCTTGCGGAGCGAGCACCGCCGCGAATGCCCGGAGCGCCGACCTAGCGGCCCGCCTCCAGGACAGGGCCCGCTGGAGGCGGACCCGCGAGGAGGGGGCTCGCTGCACGCGGCCCCGCGAGGACCGGGCCGCGGGAAGCGGCCGTTCGCTACGGAGGCGTCGGCGCCTTGCGCTGCGGGCGAGGGGCGGTCTTGGCGCCCGGGCCGCCGCCGTGAAGGAAGAAGTACGGGCGGACGTCGAGCAGTCGCCACGCGCCGTCGGCCCGGCGCGCCAGCACGACGGCGTGCGCGACCCACGGCCGCGGCGCGCCCGGCGGCGGGTGGCCTCCCGAGAGCGTCTGGCGAACGTCGAGGAGCGCGACGTCGCCCAGCAGCCGGACCCGCTCGACCGCGAGCTGGTTGTGCACGCCCTTCAGCACCTTCTCGAAGTCGTTGCGGAACTGCGCCGTGACCTGCTCGCGCCCGACCGCGCGCTGGCCCATGGGGTTGATGAACGTGCCCTCGGGATCGAACAGCGCGCCGACGCGGTCGGCGTCCTGCGCGCCGAAGGCGGCCTCGAACTCGCGAACGGTCTTCTCGAGGTCGGGCGGGAGGGTGGCGTGCTCCGCGCGCGCGGGCAGCGCGGGAAGGGCGAGCAGCAACGACAGCAGGCCAGCAGCTCGAGACGTCATGACGTTCTCCGGTGCCGCCCGCCGGGAGGGCATGCGGCGGCGCGGTGATACGCAGGCGGGCAGACGCTCGCCGGAGCGGATCGGGGGGGCGCCGGACCGGGGGTACGCCGGCCTTGAAGGGGTGGAAAGGCGGCCGGCTTGACATACCCCCCCCCCTATCTATGTTCCGGGCACCAAAGAATAGGGGGTGGGGGTATGATACCGCCCCGGGAGCGAATCGTGGACTTCGTGGAGATGCTGGTGGTCGCAGGCGGCGTGGCCGCCATCGCGTGGGTGAACTGGTAC
This sequence comes from Anaeromyxobacter sp. Red801, assembly GCF_049201065.2. Lineage (NCBI taxonomy): Bacteria > Pseudomonadati > Myxococcota > Myxococcia > Myxococcales > Anaeromyxobacteraceae > Anaeromyxobacter > Anaeromyxobacter sp. Red801. Next base: position 628,102 of record NZ_CM181236.1, read on the forward strand.
TTCTTCCTGGCCGAGAAGCGGAAGGGCGCCTCGGAGGCGAAGGTCGGGGCGGCCGGCGTGCAGCAGGCCGTGATCCGGGTGGAGGGCGGCTACACGCCGTCGCGCGTCCGGCTGCGGTCCGGGCAGCCCGCCCGGCTGGTGTTCGATCGGCGCGAGGACTCGAGCTGCTCCGAGGAGGTGGTGATCCCGGAGTTCGGCGTTCGCCGGTTCCTCCCCGCGCACCAGCGGACGACCATAGACCTGCCGCCCGCGAAGGCCGGCACCTACGAGTTCACCTGCGGCATGAGCATGCTCCGCGGCAGCCTGGTGGTGGAGGACGCGCGATGACCAGCCCCGCCGATCCCACCGTCCGCGGGCGCGAGCCCGCCGCCGTTCCCGGCGTCGCCGTCGAGGGGAGCCCCGCCGACCGGCGCGCGCGCGTCACCATCAACGTCTCCGGCATGACCTGCGCCGCCTGCCAGGCGCGCGTGCAGAAGGCGCTCTCCGGCGCGCCCGGCGTGCTCGACGCCAGCGTCAACCTCATGACCGCCGAGGCCGCCATCTCCTACGACCCGGCGGTCGCCGCGCCCGAGGCGCTCATCGAGCGGGTGCGCTCGACCGGCTACGGCGCCGCGCTCTCCGAGCCCGGCGCCGACGCGCTCGAGCAGCAGGACGCCGCCCGCGCGAAGGAGTTCCGCGAGCTGCGCGCCCGCGCCCTGGTGGCGCTCGCCGCCGGCGCCGTGGCGATGATCGCGTCGATGCCGCTCATGGCGGCGCACGCGCACCACGGCCTCGGCGCACCCACCGACCCGTTCATGAGCTGGAGCATGCGCGTGCTCGATCCCGTGCTGGAGCGCGCGCTGCCCTGGCTCTACGCGATCCCGGAGCAGGTGCTCTCCTACGGGCTGCTCGCGCTCACCACCGCCGTCATGGCCTGGGCCGGGCGCCACTTCTACACGCGGGCCTGGGCCGCGTTCCGCCACCACTCGGCCGACATGAACACGCTCGTCGCGGTCGGCACCGGCGCGGCGTACCTGCTCTCGCTCGCCGCCACCGTCGCGCCCGGCTTCTTCGTGGCGCGCGGCGTCCCGCCCGACGTGTACTACGAGGCGGTCGTCCTCATCATCGCGCTCATCCTGGTGGGCAACACCATGGAGGCGCGCGCCAAGCGGCAGACCTCCGTCGCGCTCCGCAAGCTCATGCAGCTCCAGCCCCGCACCGCGCGCGTGGTGCGCGGCGGCGCCGAGGTGGACGTGCCCGTGGAGGACGTGCGCGAGGGCGACGTGGTGGTGGTTCGCCCCGGCGAGCGCCTGCCCGTGGACGGCGAGATCGTCTCCGGGGCGAGCGCGGTGGACGAGTCGATGCTGACCGGCGAGCCGCTGCCCGTCGAGAAGCGCGCCGGCGACCGCGTCATCGGCGCGACCGTCAACGGCACCGGGTCGTTCCGCTTCCGGGCCACCGGCGTGGGCGCGGACACGGTGCTCGCGCACGTGGTGAAGCTCATGCGCGAGGCGCAGGGCTCGCGCGCGCCCATCCAGAAGCTGGCCGACCGCATCAGCGGCATCTTCGTGCCGGTCGTCCTCTCCATCTCCATCGCCACGTTCGTGGTCTGGTTCGTGGCCGCCGACGCCGCGCCCGCGGTCCGCGCGCTGGTCGCCGCGGTGGCGGTGCTGGTCATCGCCTGCCCCTGCGCCATGGGCCTCGCGGTCCCGACCGCGGTGATGGTCGCGACCGGCAAGGGCGCCGAGCTGGGCGTGCTGCTCAAGGGCGGCGAGGCGCTGGAGCGGGCGCACACGGTGGACACGGTGGTGCTCGACAAGACCGGCACGCTCACGCAGGGCAAGCCGGCGGTCACCGAGGTGCGGCTCGCGCCCGGCGCGCCGGTGGGCGAGGACGCGCTGGTCGGCCTGGTGGCGGCGGTGGAGCGCGCCAGCGAGCACCCGCTCGCGGCCGCCATCGCGGCGCACGCGGCGGCGCGCGGCGCGGCGGTGCCGGCGGTGGAGGCGTTCGAGTCGGTGACCGGGCGCGGCGCCCGCGGCCTGGCCGGTGGCCGGCGCGTGGTGGTGGGCAACGCCGCGCTGCTCGAGACGGAGGGCGTCTCGACCGCGCCGCTGGAGGCGGAGGCGGGCGCGCTCGCCGCGGAGGGGCGCACCGCGGTGTTCGCGGCGGTGGACGGGCGGCTGGCCGGCCTGCTCGCGGTCGCCGACGAGCTGCGGCCGACCTCGCGCGAGGCGGTGGCGCGGCTGCGCCGGATGGGCCTCGAGGTGGTCATGCTCACCGGCGACGTGCGCCGCAGCGCCGAGGCGGTGGCCCGCGCGGCCGGCGTCGAGCGGGTCGTGGCGGGCGTGCTGCCGGAGGGCAAGGTGGCCGAGGTGGAGCGGCTGCAGGCGGAGGGCCGCGTGGTGGCCATGGTGGGCGACGGCATCAACGACGCGCCGGCCCTGGCGCGGGCGGAGATCGGCATCGCCATGGGGAGCGGCACCGACGTGGCGCTCGAGGCCGCCGACGTGACGCTGATGCGGCCGGACCTGCGCGCGGTGGCCGACGCGATCGCGCTCTCCCGGCGCACCATGCGGACCATGCGCCAGAACCTGTTCTGGGCGTTCGCCTACAACGTGGTCGGCATCCCGGTGGCCGCCGGCGTGCTGTTCCCGGCGTTCGGCCTGATGCTCTCGCCGGTGCTGGCGAGCGCGGCGATGGCGTTCAGCAGCGTGAGCGTGGTGACGAACAGCCTGCGCCTGCGGCGGTTCCGCGGGGCCTAGGAGGAGGCGATGGCGACGAGGGAGAGCAAGGGGACCGCGGCGCTCGCCGCCTGCGCGTGCGCCACCGGCGAGCACGTCGGGCCCGGGGGGCGGGCGGTGGCGGTGGACGCGGCCGGCAAGGAGGCGAACCTCAAGCGCCTGCGCCGCATCGAGGGCCAGGTGCGGGGCCTGCAACGGATGGTGGAGGAGGGGCGCTACTGCGCCGACGTCCTCACCCAGATCGCCTCGGTGCACGAGGCGCTCCGGGCGGTCGGCCGCGAGCTGATGCGCAACCACCTGAAGCACTGCGCCACCAGCGCCATCCAGGCGGGCGGCCCCGAGGCCGACGCGATGTACGACGAGCTGCTGGATCTCATGTACCGGCAGGTCCGCTGAGGCCGCCGGCCCCGGCGCGTGGATCTTCGTGCCCGGGCGCGCCGGGGTCGGCAAGATCCGGGGTGTTGGTGTAGGGTCCGCGCCGGGTGCCCGCGGCGCCTGCGAGGACCGAGAGGAACGAACGAATGTCCGCAACCCTGAGGCTGCCCGCGGTGCTCGCCCGGGCCGCCGGCGGGACCACCGTCCACGAGGTGCGCGGGGCCACCGTGGGCGAGGTCGTCGCCGAGGTGGCCGGCCGCTTCCCCGAGCTCGGCACCCGGCTGCGCGACGCGCGGGGCGAGCCGTATCCCTACGTGATGTTCTACCTCGACGACGAGGACATCCGGTTCCAGCAGGGCTTCGCCACGCCGGTGCCCGACGGCGCCGAGATCGTGGTCGTCCCCGCGATCGCCGGAGGGTAGCGATGTCCATCGGCCGCCCCACCTCCGAGCTGCCCGAGCTCTCCCGGGAGGAGATCCTCCGCTACAGCCGCCACCTCATCATCCCCGAGGTCGGGGTGGAGGGGCAGCGCCGCCTGAAGGCCGCGCGCGTGCTCCTGGTGGGCGCGGGCGGGCTCGGCTCGCCGAACGCGCTCTACCTGGCCGCCGCCGGCGTCGGGACGCTCGGCATCGTCGAGGCGGACGTGGTGGACCTCACCAACCTGCAGCGGCAGGTGCTGCACGGCACCAAGGACGTCGGCCGCAAGAAGCTCGAATCGGCGCGCGAGCGCATCCGCGACGTGAACCCGCACGTGAAGGTCATCGCGCACGACGCGTGGCTCACCTCGGAGAACGCGCTCGAGATCCTCTCCGGCTACGACCTGGTGGTGGACGGCACCGACAACTTCGCCACGCGGTACCTGGTGAACGACGCCTGCGTGCTGCTCGGCAAGGTCAACGTCTACGGGTCGATCTTCCGCTTCGAGGGCCAGTCCACCGTGTTCTGCACCGCGGACGGCCCCTGCTACCGCTGCCTGTACCCGGAGCCGCCGCCGCCGGGCATGGTGCCGTCCTGCGCCGAGGGCGGGGTGCTGGGGATCCTGCCGGGCCTGGTCGGTCTGGTGCAGGCGACCGAGGCGGTGAAGCTCATCACCGGCGTGGGCGAGCCGCTGGTCGGGCGGCTGCTGCTGGTGGACGCGCTCGGGATGGAGTTCCGCACCGTGAAGCTGCGGAAGGACCCGCGCTGCCCCGCCTGCGGCACGCGCGAGATCCAGGCGCTCATCGACTACCAGCAGTTCTGCGGGATCCGCGGGGCCGAGCCGGAGCAGCCGCCGGACGGCGTCCCGACCATCACCGTCGGCGAGCTGGACGCCCGCCGCCGGCGCCACGAGGACTTCGATCTCGTGGACGTGCGCGAGCCGCACGAGTGGGAGATCGGCCGCATCGAGGGCGCGCGGCTGGCGCCCCTCTCCACGTTCGCCGAGGCGCTCCGCACCTTCGACAGCGCCCGCGACCTCGTCGTCTACTGCAAGAGCGGGCAGCGCAGCGCGAAGGCGGTCCGCCAGCTCCAGGAGGCCGGCTTCAGGCGCGTGTGGAACCTCGAGGGCGGGATCCTCCGCTGGGCGGAGGAGATCGACCCGACCGTCCCGCGCTACTAGCCGAGCCCGCCCGCCCGTGAGCGTCGAGATCGAATACGGCGCGGCGCTGCTCGCCCGCATCGCGGCGCTGTGCGAGGCGGACCCCGGGCGCGAGGCGTGCGGGTTCGTGGTGCGCCGCCGCGGCGTGCTCGAGGTCGAGCCCATCCCGAACGCCGCCGACCGCTACCACCGCCACGATCCGCTCGGATTCCCGAGGACCAGCCGCGACAGCTACCTCATGGACCCGCACGCGCACCTCCGGCTCCTCCAGGCGCTCGACGCCGAGGGCGGCGAGGTGGTGGCGGTGTGGCACTCGCACGTGGAGGTGGGCGCGTCCTTCTCGGCGAAGGACCGCGCCGACGCGCTCGCCGACGGCGTGCCGGTGGTGCCCGGCGCGGAGTACCTGGTGTTCGGCCTCCGGGGCGGCAAGGTCACCGAGGCGAGGCGCTTCCGCTTCGAGGGCGGCGACTTCGTCGAGGCCGCGCTCGGCTGAGCGGGCCCCGCCGCGCGCTTGACGCGGCGCAAGCGGCGGCCGCCGCCGCGGCGACACCGGCGCTCACCGGCGGTGGTGGAATTCCGACAGTCCGGGGCGACGCCTCCGCGATCACGCGGCTTTTCGCGCGGCAGCCCGCTTGCACTGGCCGCGGTCGTGCAGAAGCCTCTCCACCCCGTCGCCCTCGTCGCCGCGCTCGCCTGGCTGGCCGCCCCCCTCGCCGCCGCGGCGGCGGAGGCGGCCGCGGCCGCGTCGCCGGCCGTGCAGGGCCGGGCGGGGCTGAAGCCGCCGGCGCCCGGCGGCACCCCGCGCGGCGTCGCGGCGGCCGGGCTGGCGCCCGCGCACCGCGAGGCGCTCGCGGCCGGCCTGCCGGACCTGCGCATCCCGCCCCGCGAGGCCGGGCCGGGCGTGGGCACGCTGCCGGAGGACGCCTGGCACGACCCGCTCCCGCGCCGCGGCGCCGCGTCGCGCTGGACGGTGCCGGCGGTCGAGTCGCTCTCGGTGAACCTGGCGATGATGGGGTGGAACCGCTGGGTGGGCGCGGCCCCGTGGGCCGACATCTCCGGCGACTCGATCGGCCGCAACCTGCGCAGCCGCTGGGTGCTCGACGACGACCAGTTCTGGGTGAACCAGTTCGGCCACCCGTACCAGGGCACCTGGGCCTTCTCGGCGGCGCGCTCGGCCGGCCAGGGCTTCTGGGTCTCGTCGGCGTACGCGTTCGCGGCGAGCGGGCTCTGGGAGATCGCCGGCGAGACGGAGCGGCCCTCGCGCAACGACCAGGTCACGACCACGGTGGCCGGCATGGTGCTGGGCGAGATCCTGGGCCGCTTCTCCGACGCGCTGCGCGCGGAGGGCGGGACCTGGAACGGCGTGGCCGCGGCGGTGCTCTCGCCCATGGGCGCGGTGAACCGGCGCCTGCTCGGGCCGACGCGCCCGGAGCGCGCCACCTCGTCGCGCTGGGCGCTCGCCATGGGCGGCGCGACCGGCGACGCCACCGGCGACCGCGGCACCTGGGGCGGCGGGGTGGGGCTCGACTTCGCCTGGGGCCTGCCGGGCGATCCCGAGCTCGCGCTCGAGAAGCCGTTCGACCACTTCGTGCTGGAGGCGCGCTACGGCTTCGCGCGCGACCCGGACGCGACCGTGCGGGCGCGCGGGCTCCTCGCCGGCCGCAGCTTCGAGGCGGCGCCGGCGCGCGGGCTGTACGGGCTCTTCCTGCTGTTCGACTTCGACACCCCGCAGCGCTTCCGCGTCTCCACCAGCGCGCTCGGCGCGGGCGCGAGCGCGCGCGCCGACCTGGGCGGCGGCCTCGCGCTGGAGGGCGATCTCGTCGGCGCGGCCGTGATCCTCGGCGCGGCCGGCAGCGTGGACCGCGGCGACGACGGCAAGGGGCGCGACTACCGGATCGGCCCCGGCGCGCAGGCGCTCGCCGGCCTCGACCTCGTGGCCGGGACGCGCGCCCGCCTGGGCGTGGTCGCGCGCCAGTACCTGATCTTCGGCGAGGGCGAGGTGGCCGGCGACGAGCGCATCGCCGAGCTGGGCGCGCGGGGGTCGGTGCGGATCCTCGGCGCCCACGCGGTGGCGGTGGACGTCAGCCGCCACCTCCGGCACGCCACCGCCGACGCGAGCGGCCCGGTGCGCGAGGCCGGCTGGGCGTTCCAGGTCTCCTGGGTGATCCAGGGCGGCGTCGCCCCGAGCGCCGCGGACTGGGCCGTCGAGCTGTAGGGTCCCCTGGCGCCGGGGGTCAGCGCACGCTGAAGTAGACGCGCGCGCCGCCCTCCTTGCGGGCGCGCTCGCCGCCCTGCGCGAGGAAGAGCCGCGCCTGGTCCAGGCCGGCCGCGAGCAGCGCCTCCCGCGCGCGCTGCGCCCGCTCGGCCGCGAGCGCCCGGTAGGCGTCGTCCGGCACCTGCGCCGCCGCCGCGAGCCGCTCCTCCATCTCCTGCGGCGCGGGCGCCGGCGCGGCCTCGCCCTTCGCCGCCGGCGGCGGGGCGGGGAAGGCCGCGTGGTACGCCGCCTTCACCAGCCGGACCCGCTCCTCGGCGCCGAGCGTCACCTCGTCGAGGCTGGCCGGGGCCGCGCGGAGCGTCTCGGCCTTGGCGCGGCGGAGCGCGCGCTCCAGCGCGGCGCGCCGCAGCGCGGGGCCGTCCTGGGCCGCGTCGGCGGAGCCCTCCAGCTCGAGGCCGAGCGTGGGCCGCTGCCCGAGCGACCGCGCCAGCAGCGCGATGCGCTCCTTCGCGGCCGGCAGCGGCTCGGCGGTGCCCGGGGTGAACTCCATCATGGACAGGTCGGCCTCGCCGCCGCCCACCAGCGACGCGAGCGCGGTGAACGGCGAGGTGGCCACCTTCACGAGCACGTTCAGGATGGTGCGCCAGATCACCTTGCCGAGGCGGAACTCGGGGTCGTCGAGGTTCCCCTCCACCGGCACGTCGAGCAGGATCACGCCCTCGCGATCCTGCAGGAGCGCCAGCGCCAGCCGCACCGGGACCTTGGTCGCGTCCGGGCTGTCGGTCCGGTCGCCCAGCGTGAGCTGGTTCACGCGGACCACGTTGGTGGAGGTGAGCGCGCGGTTCACCACCGTGTACCTGAGATCGAGGTCGAGCTTCCCCTTCTGCAGCCCGTAGCCCAGGAACTTGCCGGCGTAGGGGCCGAGCGGCGAGAGGTCCACGCCCTCGGAGGCGACCACCAGCTCCGTGTACGCCTCCTTCTGCAGCGGGTTGAGCGTGCCGGTGACGCGCACCGGCGAGGCGCCCTCCACCTGCAACCGCACGTCCACGCTCGACCGGACCTTCGGGTCCGAGGACAGCCGCGTCACCGTCGCCTGCGCGCCGGTCAGGTTCACCACCGCCGCGGGCGTCACCGAGCGGTCCACCATGGCGAGCCGCCCGCCCACCACCTCCACGCTGCCGATGGCGGTCTGCCACGCCGGGCCGGCCGGCGCCGGCTGGGCCGGCGGCGGCGGGAGCGCGCGCGCCACGCTGGTGGCGCCGTCCTCCCAGACGTAGGCCTTCACCCGCGGCTCGAGGAGCCGCACCCGGCGCACCGTCGCGCGCGGCGGGGTGGAGGCGGCGTCGATGCCGGTCACCTCCAGCGCCTTCCACCGGAGCAGGTCCTCGTTGCCGGCCTCCGCCACCGCGAGCGCGTCGAGCCGCACGTCGCCGGCGAACGTCCAGCGCGGCGCCTTGCCCCCGAGGTCGTAGCCGACCGTCGCCTTCGCGCCGGCGCGCCCGCCGGTGAGCCGCGCCACCAGCGACGCGTCGAGGTACGGCGCGAGCGGCACGAGGTCCAGCGCCTCCGCCTCCAGCGCGAGGGTGCCGCGGTCGCCGAACGGGCGGACCTCGCCCTTCACCGCGAGCCGGCCGCTGCCGTTCCAGGCGAGCGAGGCGGTGAGCGGGCAGGCCGTCTCGGGGCCGGGGCGGATCCCGTCCAGGGTCACCGCCACGTCGGTGAGCGGCAGCCGCACCGGCCGCGCCGTGGAGCGATCCTCGAGCTCCACCGCCAGGCCCGAGACCGCCAGCGCGCCCACCGACCACCTCCACGGCTCGGGCGACGCGGGGGAGGGCGGCGGCGCCATCCGCGCGAGCTCGAGCTTGCCGTCCTGCTCCAGGCGGGCCCGCACCGATCCGCCGCGGACCGCCACGGTCGCGACCGACGCCTCCTTCGCGAGCGCGTCCACCTGGATGCCGGCGACCTCCACCCGCGGCAGCCGCACCGGCGCGTCGGCCTCGCCGCGCGGCGCGAGCGCGAGGCGCTCCACGGTGAGCTTGCCGCCGGAGGTGCGCAGCACGCGGGCGTCCGCGCCCCACGCCAGCTCGTAGGCGGTCTCGAGGTCGAGCACGCCCTCGGCCAGGTCCACCGGCGCCTCGTCGTGGATGTAGGGCGCGTACTTGGGCAGCTGGATCCGCTCGAACGCGAGCGTGCCCGAGGAGCGGAGCGGCGCGCTGCGGACCGTGCCGGTCCAGCGGAACGTCTCGCCCGACTCGGTGGTGCCGGTGAACGAGTACGGGCTGTCGCCGCCGCCGCGCGTCCGGAAGGCGTCCAGGCGGACGGTGAGCGGGCCGAGGGTGGTCTCGAACGCGGGCTTGCGGGTGGCGTCGCGGAACACCACCCGCGCCTCCTCCACCGCGAGCCGCCCGATGGAGAGCCCCAGCCCGCCGCCCTCCTTCTCCGGGGCCGCGGGGGCGCCCGGCTCCGCCGCCTTCGCGTCGCCGGCCAGCAGGTCCTCGAACGTGAGCGCGCCGCGCGGGTCGAGGCCGACGTGCAGCGCCGGGCGCACCAGGCGGATCTCGGCGAAGCCGAGGTCGCCGGCGAGCAGGCGGAGCGGGGCGAGCCGGACGTAGAGCGAGTCCCACGCCGCGAACGGCGCGCCGTCCGCGTGCTTCACCCGCAGTCCCTCCACCGTGACCGAGAGCGCGAGCGGGTTGACCCGCACGCGGTCGATCTCGACCGGCCGGTGGAGCGCCGCGGACGCCTGCTTCACCGCGATCCGGCGGACCAGCGACGGCGCGGCGAGGAAGCCGAAGGCGGTGTAGAGGACCAGGAGCGCGCCCAGGACGGCGGCGGCGCGGAGCCAGCGGCGCCGGCGCGGCGCCTTCGGGGTGGTGTCGGACATGTGCGCCCCTTAAACCCCCGGAGGGCGCGGCGCGCAAGCCGGCGATTCCGGGGCCCCAGCCGAGGACGATGACCATGGGTGAGGATGCGGCGAGCACGGCCCGGCACGGGGCGATCGAGACGGTGCTGGTCCCGCGCACGCGCGAGCTCGGCGGGGTGCGGGTGGGGCGCGTGCTGCCCGCGATGCAGCGGCGGATGGTGGGGCCGTTCGTGTTCCTCGACGAGATGGGGCCCGTGCTGTTCCGCGGCGGGGACGGGCTCGACGTCGCCCCGCACCCGCATGTCGGGCTCGCGACCGTCACGTATCTCTTCGAGGGCGAGCTGCTGCACCGCGACAGCCTCGGCTCGGTGCAGGTGATCGCGCCGGGCGCGGTGAACTGGATGACCGCGGGGCGCGGGATCGCGCACTCGGAGCGGACGCCGCCCGCGGCGCGCGCCGCCGGCGGCCGGCTGTCCGGGATCCAGAGCTGGGTGGCGCTGCCGCGCGCCCACGAGGAGGACGAGCCCGCGTTCGCGCACGTCGCGGCCGAGGCGCTCCCGGCGCTGGAGGACGGCGGGGTGCGCCTGCGGGTGATCGCCGGGGCGTTCGCCGGCGCGCGCTCGCCGGTGCGGGTCCTGTCCGAGACGCTCTACGTGGACGCCGCGCTCGCGGCGGGCGCCCGGCTCGAGGTCCCGGCGGACCAGGAGGAGCGGGCGGCCCTGGTGGCGAGCGGCGAGCTCGAGGTGGACGGCGCCCGCTTCCCGGCCGGGCAGCTCCTGGTGCTGCGCCCGGGGGCGCCGGTGGTGCTGCGCGCCCCGTCGGACGCGCGCGTGCTGCTCCTCGGGGGCGAGCCCATGGACGGCGAGCGCCACGTTTGGTGGAACTTCGTCTCCAGCTCGCGCGAGCGGATCGAGCAGGCGGCGGCGGACTGGCGGGCCGGGCGGTTCCCGTCCATCCCCGGTGAGCGGGACCCCGTCCCGCTGCCGGAGCGGCCGCCGGGCATGCGCATCCGCTGACGGCGCGCCGTGGCGCGCGATGCCGCAGGCCTGCGGGGGACGCGGCGGACGCGGCGCCGGAGGCTATGCTGGTCACGTTCCCCCGCGCGAGGGGAGCCGGAGAGGAGGACGGTCATGGTGCGCAGCGCAGGGAGGCTCACCGGGGCGCAGCTCGAGACGCTCCGCGGGAAGCTCGAGGCGGAGCGCAGGCGCGTGCAGCGCCTGCTCGCGACGCCGGTCGAGGCCGTGCCGGCGGAGGGCGAGCGCACCGAGCCCGAGGAGGTCGCCCAGCGCTCCACCGAGGCCGCCCACCACCTGGGCGTGGCGGAGCGCGAGCGCGCGCTGCTCGCCGACATCGATCGCGCGCTGGCGAAGCTGGACGCGGGCACGTACGGCGTGAGCGAGCGCACCGGCGAGCCCATCGCGTACGAGCGGCTGGCGGCGGTGCCCTGGACCCGCGTCGCGGCCGAGGACGAGGAGTAGGCGCCGGCTCGGCCGGGGAGGTCGGTTGACGGCGCACCGCCGCGTGCGCTCCCTCGGCGCATGACCTTCGCCGTCCCCGCCGCGGCCTACGACCGCTTCATGGGCCGCTACTCGCGGCCGCTCGCGCCGCGCTTCCTCGACTTCGCCGGCGTGGGGGAGGGGCCCGCGCTCGACGTGGGCTGCGGCCCGGGCAACCTCGCCGCCGCGCTCGCCGAGCGGCTCGGGCCCGCGCAGGTGGCGGCCGTCGATCCCTCGGAGCCGTTCGTGGAGGCGTGCCGCGCGCGCGTGCCCGGCGCCGACGTGCGGCGCGCGTCCGGGGAGGCGCTGCCGTTCGAGGACGGGGCGTTCGCGGCGGCGCTCTCGCAGCTCGTGCTCTCGTTCGTGAAGGAGCCGGACCGGATGGCGGCGGAGCTCGGCCGCGTGGTGCGGCCGGGCGGCGTGGTCGCGGCGTGCACGTTCGAGGCGGGCGGCCTCGCGCTCGCGACCGCGTTCTGGGACGCGGCCATCGCGCTCGATCCCGCCGCGCCGGACGACGCGCGGATCCCGTTCCGGCGCCTGCCCGAGCTGCAGGCGCTGTTCGCGCGCGCCGGCTTCCGCGAGCTCCGGGCCGGGACCCTGGACGTCGAGGCGCGCTACGACGACTTCGAGGACGACCTGTGGCGCTCGCTGGGCGCCGGCATCGGACCCATGGGCGCCTACCTGGCCGCCCAGCCGCCGGAGCGGCAGGCGCTGCTCCGCGACGGCTGCTGGGAGCGGCTGGGGCGTCCCTCCGGCGCGTTCACGCTTCCGGCCCGGGCCATCGCGGTGCGCGCCCGGGTCTGAGACCATCGGGGAGCGGCCGGATCGGCGCGACGCACCGCGCGATCGTGGCGCATCGCCCCGGCGATATCGGCGATCCGTCCCACCTCTCCGCGGCGTCCCATGCTGCCGCACCCGCATCGCGTCCGGAGGTCGTGTGTCACGGTAGCAGTGGCTACCCGGTCCGCGCACCACAGCCTACGCTTCACTCCACGGTTCACGGGGTGCGTGCGGTGCGCGTCGCGATTCCAGCCCTGCTCTTGCTGACGGTGTCCACGTCCTGCGGTCGGGGGCCGGACCTCGTCGTGCACCAGACCGCGGTCGTGCTCGACACCACCGCGCCGTTCGCGCACCACCCGGACTTCGCGCGCCGCCTCGAGTCCACCATGTCCGCCGCGCTCGAGTACTGGGGCGGCGACTGGAAGGCCCTGGCGCACCGGACCGTCACCTTCCAGGACGAGCAGTTCGTGGCGTGCGGCGGGATGGGGACGGCGCTCGGCTGCTTCGACGGCGACATCCGCCTCACCACGCGCGATCCGTCCATCGGCACGTTCCGCTGCGTCGAGGCGACGGTGCTGGTGCACGAGATCGGCCACGCGGTGATCGGCGACCGCGACCACCGCGACCCGCGCTGGATGGACTTCGAGCGCGTGGCGCAGGAGCTGGCGGGCCGCATCGGCTACCCCGACGGCAGCGCGCCCTGCGAGCTGTACCCGAGCGTCTGGCGGCACCTGCCGGGGAGCTGAGGCGGCGCTACCTCGCCTCGCGCCCCCCGGTCTTGCGCTCGAGCTCGTCGATCTCCAGCTGGAGGTCGGCCGCCTTGCGGCAGGCGCGCGCGTTGCTCCGCTCGCGCAGGAACGTCTCCAGCCGCCCCGACATCCCCACCGGGCGCTCGCCGCGCCCGAGCGCGAGGCACTGCTGCTCGAACCAGCTGCGGTCCACCTCGCCGAACAGCCGGCCGATCACCCCGCCGTCGTCGCCGCCCTCCGGCGCCGCGGCCTCGCGGTAGTCCGCGTAGAGGTCGTCGAGCGTGCTGCGGAGCTCGCGGCGCGAGTCGAGGAGCTTCTGCTCGGGCGTGCGGCAGCCGAGCGCGAGGGCGGCGGCGAGGACGGCGGCGGCGAGGATGCGTCGAGGCATGGCGGCATGGTATCGCGGAGCACGCCCGCGCGCCCTGCGGGCCTTGCCCCGGCGGGCGCTCCCGGACAGGATCCCGCCCGCGGAGGAACCTTGGACTACGACGCCGATCACGCCCCCGACCCGAGCGCCTGGCTCGCGGCGGACGAGGACGAGCGCCTCCGCGCCGTCGAGGCGCACCACTCCGGCCTCGCCTCGCACGCGCGCATGCCGAAGCCGCGCCTGCACGCCGCCCTGCACCTCGTGGTCGAGGCGCAGCTCGCGAGCGGCCAGCCGCCCGAGGCGCGCCGCGCGCTGGAGCGGCTCCTGCGGGGCGGGCTGCCGCGGCACGAGGCGGTGCACGCCATCGGCCTGCTCGTCGCGAACGCGGCCAGCGCCGCGCTGGAGGGGCGCGCGTTCGACGCCGGCACCTACGCCCGCGAGCTCGACGCGCTCACCGTCGAGGGCTGGCGCGCGGCGGGCAAGGAGTGACGCGCCCGGTTGCCGGGAGCGCACCGCCGCGGTAAACGGACGCGTGGCCCGCCTCCTCCTCGTCTGCCTCGGCGGCGCGCTCGGGAGCGGCGCGCGCTACCTGACCTCGGCCTGGGCGCTGCGGGCGTTCGGCCCGGACTTCCCCCGGGGCACGCTGCTCGTGAACGTGTCCGGCTCGTTCCTCCTCGCCGGGATCATGACCGCGTCCTTGCAGAGCGAGGCGTTCCCGCCCGACCTGCGGCTGTTCCTGGCGGCCGGCGTGATGGGCGGGTTCACCACCTACTCCTCGTTCAACTACGAGACGCTCGCGCTGCTCGAGCAGGGGCGGCTCGCGGCCGCGGCCGGGTACCTGCTCGCCACCGTGCTGGGCTGCCTCGCCGCGGCGGTCGTCGCCACGCTGCTGGTGCGCTGGCTGGCGGGCTAGGTCTGCCGCGCGCGCGGTCAGCGCGAGAGCCCGAGCCGCGCCGCGTCCTCGGGCGTGTTCGCGTTCTCGAACGCGCGGCCCAGCGGATCCACCGCGCGCCAGTCCGCCTCCTCGACGATCCGCGCGCCCACCCGCCGCGCCAGCCCCTGCAGCGAGGGATCCCCGGCGCGCAGCTCCGCCTCGAGCACCGGCACGCAGGCGCGCGACCAGAGCGCGTGCAGCGGCTGCAGCCGCCCGCCCCAGCGCACCACCACCGCCGGCGCGCCGGCCCGCAGCCCGGCCAGGAACGCGATGGGCGCCTCGGCCAGGAACGGCATGTCGCACGCCGCGGTGAAGACCCACTCCGTGGACGCGGCGGCGAGCGCGGCGTGCACGCCCGACGGCGCGCCCTTGCCCGGGAGGGCGTCGGGGATCACGCGCGCGCCGAGCGCCGCGTACGGCGCCGCGTCGTTCGCGACGACGAAGGCGTCGTCGAACAGCGCACGGAACAGGCGCAGCGCGCGGGCGGCGATGGGCTCGCCGTCCACGCGGAGCAGCCCTTTCGGGAGCCCGCCCATGCGCGTGGCCTTGCCGCCCGCCACGAGCGCCCCGGTGCAGCCGGCGATGCGGACCGACGCCATGCGTCGAGTCTAGCGCGGAGCGCTGGAACCCATGGGTGATCCGGGTTAAAACGGCCGGCTCATGACCCCGGAGCAGCGGCTCGAGACGTTCCGCAAGTTCGTCGAGAAGAGCCCGGACGACCCCTTCGCACGCTACTCGCTCGCCATGGCCCTGCGCTCCGCGGGCCAGGGCGAGGAGTCGGCGCAGGAGTTCCGCGAGCTCGCCCGCCGCGTTCCGGACTACGTGCCGACCTACCTCATGCTCGGGCAGGTGCTCGAGACGCTGGGGCGTGACGGCGAGGCGGCGAAGGCCTACCAGGACGGGGTCGCCGTGGCGACCCGCAAGCAGGACGGACACGCGGTGAGCGAGCTGACCCAGGCGCTCGAGGCGGTCCGCGCCAGAGGAGCTCAAGGATGAGCGAGCAGAACGAGACCGCGGTTGCCCACCTCCCGCTCGGCGGGCTCATGAAGGGCAAGCGCGCGCTGATCACCGGCGTCGCGAACGAGCGGTCCATCGCGTGGGCCATCGCGGAGGCGTTCCGCGCCGAGGGCGCCGAGCTGGCGTTCACCTATCCCGGCGAGGCGATGGGCAAGCGGGTGCGCCCGCTGGCCGAGCAGGCCGGCGCGAAGGCCATCCTCGACTGCGACGTCGCGAAGGACGAGGACATCGCGCGCACCGCCGCCGAGATCGGCAAGATCTGGCCGCAGGTGGACGTGCTGGTGCACTCGATCGGCTACGCGCCGCGCGAGGCGCTCGACGGCCGGTTCACCGACGTCACCACCCGCGAGACCTGGCGCATCGCCCTCGACGTGTCGGCCTACTCGCTCATCGGCCTGGCCCGGGCGTTCAAGCCCATGATGAAGCCGGGCGCCTCCATCGTGTGCCTCACGTACTACGGCGCCGAGAAGGTGGTCCGGAACTACAACGTGATGGGCGTCGCGAAGGCCGCGCTGGAGTGCTCGACGCGCTACCTGGCCGAGGACCTCGGGCAGGAGGGCATCCGGGTGAACGCCATCAGCGCCGGCCCGCTCAAGACGCTGGCCGCGGCCGGCATCAAGGGCATGCGCACCATGCTCGGCGAGAACGCCGACAAGACGCCGCTGCGCCGGAACATCGAGCAGGACGACTGCGCCCGCGCCGCGCTCTACCTGTGCTCGGACCTCGCCCGCAACGTGACCGGCGAGATCCTCCACGTGGACGCCGGCCAGAAATCATGGGCGTGGTGAGCATGTCGTAGCGGACGCTAGATGAACCGCCCCCGCCGCGGCGACTCGCCGACGAACGGGTTGGCGCGGCGCTCCTCGCCCAGCGTGCCGGACGGCCCGTGGCCGGGGTGGAAGCGCACCGCGTCGCCGAGCGGGAACAGGCGGTCCTTGATCGACCGCTCCAGCGCGTCGAAGTCGCCGCCGGGGAGATCGGTCCGGCCGACCGACCCGGCGAAGAGCGTGTCGCCGGTGAACAGGACCTGCTCGCCGGGGAACCACAGGCTGCACGAGCCGGCGCTGTGCCCCGGCGTGTGGATCACCTGCGCCTCGCAGTCGCCCACCCGGAAGGCCTCGCCGTCCACGTGGTGGTGATCGACCTGCGGCGCCTCCACCGGGTCGAAGCCGAACATCTCGGCCTGGCGGGGCAGCGCCTCGAGCCAGGCGTCGTCGGCCGCGTGGATCTGCAGCGGCGCGCCGGTGGCGGCGCGGGCCTCGGCGCCGCCGCCCACGTGGTCGATGTGACCGTGGGTGCAGAAGATCCGGGTGATGCGCCAGCCGGAGGGCCCGGTGAGCGCGAGCGCCCGGTGCACCTCGGCGCCGGGATCGACCAGCACGGCCTCGCCGGTCCGCCCGCAGGCGGCGAGCCAGCAGTTCGCCGCGAACGGGCCGACCACCGCGTGGCGGACCACGAGCATCGCTTCCTCCAGACGCGAAGGGCCGAAGGGTCTCCCCTCCGGCCCGCGCGCACCGCCCGGCCACGCGGGCCGGCGAGGCGAATGCCTAGTACGAGAAGGACGAGCCGCAGCCGCAGGTGGTGCGGGCGTTCGGGTTGTTGAACTTGAACCCGGCGCCCTGCAGGCCGACGACGTAGTCGATGGTCACGCCCTGGAGGTACATCGAGCTCATCGGATCGACGTAGAGCTTGATGCCTTCCTGCTCGAGCGAGATGTCGCCGTCGCGCGGGTCCTTCTCGAAGTCCATCGAGTACTGGAACCCGGCGCAGCCGCCGCCCATGACGCCGACGCGGATGCCGTAGCCCGCGAGGCCCTCGCGCGCGATGGCGTCCTTCACCATCTCGATCGCCTTCGAGGTCAGGCTGACGAAGTTCGGGATCCCCATGTCGGGGGAGAGCGCGGTCGGGGCGACGACGGTGGTGGCTTCCATTTCTTCGAGTTCTCCATCGAGGGACGCGCCCTCGTTGACGTGGCGCAAGGAGTCTAACAGGGAGGGTTGGGCGCTTCAACGCGCGGTTGGGCCCGCACCGACAGGGCTTTTACCGTCCTTCAGCCGGCGCGCCCCGACAGGTGGCGGCCCCCGTCCACCGGCAGCACGGCGCCGGTCACGAACGGTGCGTCCGCGAGATAACGCACGGCGGCCGCGACGTCTTCCGGCGTGCCGGGCCTTCCGAGCGGGATGCGCGCCGTGAGGGCGCGGCGGCGCGCCGCGGGGTAGTGCTCCGGCCAGAGCACGGTGCCGGGCGCCACGCCGTTCACCCGCACCCGGGGCGCCAGCTCGAGCGCGAGGCACTCGGTCAGCCGCGCCAGCGCCGCCTTCGACGCCGCGTAGGCGGCGTAGCCCTTCCACGGCACCAGCCCGCCGCCCACGTCCACGACGTTCACCACCGAGCCGCGCGACCGCGCCAGCAGGGGCGCGAGCGCCCGGACCAGCAGGAGCGGCGCCCGCGCGTTCAGGTCCATCTGCGAGTCGAACGCCGCCGCGTCGGTGCCGGCGAGGGGGAGCGCGTCGAACACCGAGGCGCTGTTCACCAGCAGGTCGAGGCGGCGGTGCCGGGCGCGGAACGCGGCCGCGAGCCGGGCCGGCCCGTCGGCGGCGGCGAGGTCCGCCTGCAGCGCGGAGGCGAAGCCGCGCGGGCGGTGCGTGCGGTAGTGCGCGGCGACGGTCCACCCGTCGCGCGCCAGCCCGCGGGCGATCGCCTCGCCGACGCGGACCCCGGCCCCGGTCACCAGCGCGATGCGGTCGGCCACGGCGTCACCTCTCCCGGCGCGGGTCCCAGGCGGTCTCCGGCTTGCGCGCGCGGTGGTTCGCGACGCGCGCCGCCACGAACAGGAAGTCGGAGAGCCGGTTCAGGTAGGCGAGCGCGACCGGCGAGACCTCCGCCTCGGCGGCGAGCGCCACCACGCGGCGCTCGGCGCGGCGGCACACGCAGCGCGCCAGGTGCAGCTGCGCGGCGGTCCGGGTCCCGCCGGGGAGCACGAACTGGCGCAGCGGGGGCAGCTCCGCCTCCCACGCGTCGATGGCGCCCTCGAGCCGCTCCGCCCAGCGCGGCTCGACCGCCGGGATGGCCGAGCGGGCCTTCTCGCCGTGCGGCGTGGCCAGCTCCGCGCCCACGCAGAACAGCTCGTCCTGGATCCGCGCGAGCTGCGCGTCGATCTCCGGGTCCTCGACCTGCGCGCGCACCGTGCCGAGGCAGGCGTTCAGCTCGTCCACCTCGCCGTAGGCCTCGACCCGCGCGTCGCTCTTGCGCACCCGCGGCCCGCCGAACAGGCCGGTCTCTCCGGCGTCGCCGGTCTTCGTGTAGATCTTCACCCTGCGGTCCCTAGCAGAGCCCGTGGACGCGCCGCAACGCCCGCGGTAGGACCGGCGCATGACCGACGTCTTCGAGGGAGGGGCGCTCGCCGCGATCGGCCGCGAGGCCGCCGAGCGCGCCTGGGCCGAGGGCCTCACCGTGCGGAAGCCGGACGGCACGGTGGTGCCGATCCCGCTGCTGGCCGAGCCGGAGGTGCTCTCGCGCGCCGCGCTCGACGGGCTGGCGCGGGAGGCGGAGCGCATCCTCTCGGGCAGCGTCAAGCTGGCGCGGGCGCTGGTGGCCTCGGGCGACGCCCGCGACCGGGCCGCGCTGGAGGAGCCGTTCTCCGGCCTCGAGGCCGAGGCCATGGCGCGCCTGTTCGACGAGGCGCCGCTCGCGGTGATGATGGCGCGGGTGGACTTCCTGGTGCCGGAGGGCGGCGGCGCGCCGCGGGCCCTCGAGCTGAACGCCACCATCCCGGCCATGTCCGCCTACGCCGACCTGGCCGCGTTCGCCTGGATCCGGGCCGCCGCGCGCGCCCGCGGCAGGTCGCCGCGCGAGGCGGAGGCGCTGGTGGCGGCCTGCGGCAGCCACATGGAGCGGCTGCGTGAGGCGCTGGTGGCGGCGTACCGGGCGCGCGGCGGCGGGCGGGCCCGCCCGTCGATCGCGCTGGTGGCCCGGCCGGGCGACGCGCAGATCGGCGAGCTGCGCCGGCTGGCGGCCCACTTCCGGCAGATGGGCCACCGCGCCGAGAACCTGGTGCCGGCGGAGTGCGAGCCGGAGGCGTGGGACGTGCTGTACCGGCACGTCTGGGCGCACAAGGTGGACCCGGCCGATCCCTTCGCGCGCGCGCTGCGCGCGCCCGGCAGGTACGTGCTCCTCAACCCGGTGAACGGGCTGCTCGAGGCGAAGGCGCTGTTCGCGCGCCTCTCGGAGTGCGCCGAGGACGGGGCGCTCGCGGAGCGCGCCGGGCTGGACGCGGAGGAGCGGGCCGCCGCGGGCCGGCTGCCCTGGACGCGCCGGCTCACCCCCGAGGTGGCGGCGCGCCTCGTCGCCGACCGCGAGCGGTTCGTGCTGAAGCGGAGCTGGGACTACGGCGGCAAGAGCGTCCACCTCGGCGCCGAGACGGCGCCGGAGGCGTGGGCCCGCGCGGTCGAGGAGGCGCTCGCCGATCCCCGCGCCGGCGGCTGGGTGGCGCAGGAGCGCGTGTTCGCGGTGCGGCGGCCGGCCACCCGCGTCGCGCCGGAGGGCGTCTCGCGGTCCGACCTGTACCGCGACGTGTCCACCTACTGCGGCCTGGGGCCGTCGCGCCCGTCGGGCTCGGTGGTCCGCGCCGCTGCATCACCGATCGTGAACATCCTGGGCGGCGGCGGGCTCGCCCCGGTGATCCCCGAGGACGTGATGGAGGCGCTGCGGTAGGCGAGGCCTAGGCGCCGGCGGCGGTCGCCTCGGCCGCCGCCGGCGGCAGGCGGAGGTCGCGGATCGAGGGGACGCGCGCGAGCACCTCCACCGGCCGGCCGGAGTGGTCGGTGTCGAGGTGCACGCACAGCGCGTCCGGCCAGGCCCGCGCGTAGGCGTTCACGTGGGCGGGCTCGTTGTCGAACGCCGCCACCACCGGCCCGATGCGCTCGACGCGGCCGCGCGCGAGCGCCTTCCAGGCCTCGTCCCCGAGCGCCTCGTCCGGCTTCATGAACAGGTGCACGCGGGCGCCGTCCGGCAGCGGGAAGCCCGCCGCCCGGAACACCTCCAGCGTCCCCGGCTCCATCGCCGCCGGCCGCCCGGTGACGTAGGCCACGATCGCGCCGGCGTCGGCCGTCGCGCGCACCAGCCCGGGCGCCCCGGGCAGCGGCAGGTCGAGGCGGCAGTAGGCGCTCGTGAAGAACCGCTCGGCCCAGAACGCGCGCGCGGGCCGCAGGTGGCGCGCCACCTCGTCCGGCGGGAGCCCCGCGGCGGCGAGCGCGGCCGCGAGGTCCCAGCTCGTCCAGTGCTCCGGGCGCGCCCCGAGGAGCGCGGGCACGCCCGCCGCGCGCCCGTAGTCGCGCAGGATGCGGGCCTGCCGCGGCCGGTTGTCGAGCAGCGTCGAGTCGAGGTCGAACACGACCACGCCGTCCGGCGCGCCGGCCCGCGCGCGGGCGAGGACCGCGGCCAGGATCGACGCCTGCTCCTCGATGCGTGCCCGCCCCGGCATGGGGCGAACCTATGCCCTTGGGCGGGGGTCGAGGAACGCTCCCGATGTGGGCGGCCGGCCGCGGCGGCGCGCCGTGCCTGCGCGGCCGGTGCGTGGCGGAGGTGCGCGGAAGCAGGTATGTTTCCAGGCTCCGATGGCCCCGCGCGCCAAGATCCTGGTGGTGGACGACTCGCGCACCCAGCTCGACTGGCTCGTGCGGGTGCTCGAGCGCGAGGGGTACGACGTCCGCACCGCCGCGGACGGCAAGGACGCGATCCGCAAGGTGCGCGGCGAGCCGCCCGACCTGGTGCTGCTCGACATGATCCTGCCGGACATGGACGGGCTCGAGGTGCTGCGCATCGTGAAGGCGCGGCCCGAGGACCAGTTCATCCCGGTGATCATCCTGTCGGTGAAGTCCGACCTCGACTCGAAGGTCGCGGGCCTGCGCATCGGCGCCGACGACTTCCTGGCCAAGCCGTTCGCCGAGGCGGAGATCCTGGCGCGCTGCGCGGCGATGCTGCGCATCAAGACGCTCCAGGACCAGCTCCGCGAGACGCAGCGGCGGCTCCGCGAGCAGACGCTCACCGACGACCTCACCGGCCTCAAGAACCGGCGCGCCTTCGACGAGCGGCTCCAGGAGGAGTTCCGGCGCGCGCACCGCTACTCGGATCCGGTGTCGCTCATCATGATCGACCTGGACCACTTCAAGCTGGTGAACGACCGCTACGGTCACCCGTTCGGCGATCTCGTGCTGCGGGGCGCGTCCGAGCAGCTCCGCGCCTCCACCCGCGACCCCGACATCTGCGCGCGCTACGGCGGCGAGGAGTTCGCGGTCATCCTCCCCAAGACGCACCTCTCCGGCGCGCTCGCGGTGGCGGAGCGGATCTGGAAGGAGCTGTCCGCCCGGAATTACCCCGTTCCGGCTGGGTCCGCGGGACCCGAGACCGCCATCCAGGTGACCGCGTCGATGGGCATCGCGTTCTACCCGTCGAAGGACATCGGGTCGCCCGAGGCGCTGGTCCGGTACGCCGACGAGGCGCTGTACCAGGCCAAGAAGGCGGGACGTAACACGATTTGTCTCTACCAGGCGCAGGCGTATCGCTACGAGGCGAGCGACCGTTAGAGGGCGGGTTGCCGTGTACCGCGTCTCCGGTACGCCGAAACCCGGAGGGTGTGATATCACCCGGGGGCGATGAACGACCCGGGGAGTGAACCTCCCAACCGCCTGGAAACAGGGACCTCCGATAGCGGACCGGCTGGACCCCTCTGTGCACCTTCGAGGGCGCAGCCGATGGTACCCCCGGAATCCCAGGCCGGCAGCGGCGCCCTGGACGCCCGCCCCGACTCCACCGTGCTGGTGGTGGACGACGACGAGCACGTGCGCCGCGCGCTCGGCCGCGTGCTGCGCCGCGCGCGCTGCCGCGTGATCGACGCCGGGAACGCGAGCGGCGCGCTGGCGCTGCTGGAGCGCGAGCCGGTGCAGGTGGTGGTCTCCGACCACCGCATGCCGGGCACCTCCGGCGTCGAGCTGCTGCGGATCGTGAAGGAGCGCTGGCCCACCGTGCAGCGCGTCCTCCTCACCGGCCACGCCGACTCGGCGGTCATCGAGGAGGCGGTGAACCGGTCGGAGATCTTCCGGTTCATCTGGAAGCCCTGGGACGACGCGCACCTGCGCATCACCGTCCAGAGCGCGGTGGACCAGCACTGGATGCTCGAGGAGAACCGGCGCCTCGAGCAGCTCCTCGCCGAGCGCAACGCGCAGCTGGAGAAGCTGAACCGCGACCTCGACGGCCAGCTCGCGGCGCGCTCGGCCGCGCTGGTGCGGGCCGCCGAGGAGTGGCGCGCCAGCTTCGACGCCATCGGCGACCCGCTCGCGATCTTCCGGGGCGGCGGCTGCGAGGTGGCGCGCGCCAACGCCGCCTTCGCGCGCGCGGCCGGCGTGGCGATCACGCAGGTCGCCGGGCTGCGCTGCCGCGAGCACGCGTTCGGCGCGCTCCCGTGCCCGGCCTGCTGCGACCTGCCGCGCGGCGGCACCGCCGAGCGCGAGCTGGCGTTCGGCGATCGCACCTGGGTGATCCGCTCGTTCCCGTTCGGCGACGGCGGCCTGGTGGTGACGTTCAAGGACGTCACCGACGAGCGCGAGGTGAGCCGGCGGCTGTTCCACGCCGAGAAGATGTCCGCGGTGGGCCAGCTCGCCGGCGGCGTGGCGCACGAGATCAACAACCCGCTCGGCGGGATCCTGGCGTTCGCGCAGCTCATGAGCCGCGAGGAGCGCTCCCCCGAGGACATGGAGAGCCTGCGGCTCATCCAGGACGCCGCGAACCGCGCCAAGCGCATCGTGGAGTCGCTGCTGCGCTTCTCGCGCCGCCCGCGCGAGGAGGAGCGCGGGCCGGTGGACCTGCGCCAGGTGGTGGACGACGCGCTGTTCCTGCTCTCGCCGCAGCTCCGCGCCGGCCGCTTCGAGGTGGCGCGCCGGTTCGAGCCGGCGGTCGCCGTCGGCAACGGCAACCAGCTCCAGCAGGTGGTGGTGAACCTGCTGGTGAACGCGCTGCAGGCCATGGGCGACCGCGGCACGGTCACCGTCGCGGTGGGCCCGGCCGCGCCCGGGCGGCTGCGCCTCTCGGTGGCCGACACCGGGCCGGGCGTCCCCGAGGACGCCGCGCCGCGGATCTTCGAGCCGTTCTTCACCACCAAGCCCGAGGGCCAGGGCACCGGCCTGGGCCTGTCCATCTGCTACCAGATCGTCGAGGAGCACGGCGGGACCATCCGCCTCGAGCAGCCCGGCCCGCACCCCGGGGCCTGCTTCGTGCTCGAGCTCCCGGCGGCGCAACCGAGGCACGAGCGAGGAGAAGCGGTCCCATGAACGAGGCAACCGAGGCGCGGCCGGCCCGCGTGCTGGTGGTGGACGACGAGCCGACGCTGCTGCGCGCCATGGAGGCGCTGCTGCGGCGGAAGGGGCACGAGGTCGTCGGCCTCGACTCCTCCATCGCGGCCACCCAGCGGCTCGCGCAGGAGGACTTCGACGTCGCGCTGTTCGACATCAAGATGCCCCAGCTGTCCGGCCTCGAGCTGCTGAACGCGGTGAAGCACCGCCGGCCGGAGGTGGAGGTCATCATGATGACCGGCCACGCCACGGTGGAGACCGCGCTCGCCGCGGTCCGCGCCGGCGCCTACGACTACCTCACCAAGCCGTTCGAGGACGTGGAGGTGGTGGCGCGCGCGGTGGCGAAGGCGGCCGAGCGGAAGATGCTGTTCGACCGCAACCGCCAGCTCGAGAGCGCGCTGCGCGAGCGCGAGGGCACGCCGGCCGAGGGGCTGGTGGGCAACTCCGCGCCCATGCGCGAGGTGACGCGGATGGTGGAGGCGGTGGCGTACAGCGCCACCACCGTGCTCATCACCGGCGAGAGCGGCACCGGCAAGGAGCTGGTGGCGCGCGCGCTCCACACCCGCAGCCCGCGCCGCAGCCACCCGTTCGTCGCGCTCAACTGCGGCGCGCTCACCGAGACGCTGCTCGAGTCCGAGCTGTTCGGCCACGTGAAGGGCGCGTTCACCGGCGCGCAGCGCGACCAGCGCGGCCTGTTCGACGCGGCCGACGGCGGCACGATCTTCCTGGACGAGATCGGCGACATCCCGCTCTCGACCCAGGTGCGCCTGCTGCGCGTGCTGCAGGAGGGCGAGATCAAGCGCGTCGGCTCGGCCGACCCGGTGCGGGTGGACGTGCGCGTGCTCGCCGCCACCCACCGCGACCTGCCCAAGCTGGTGAAGGCCGGCCGGTTCCGCGAGGACCTGTTCTACCGGCTCAACGTGATCAACATCCCGCTGCCGCCGCTGCGCGAGCGCGTCGAGGACATCCCGCTGCTCGCGCACCACTTCGTGCGCCGCTACGCCGAGCGGCTGGGCAAGAAGGTCCGGACGGTCGCGCCGGAGGCGCTCGAGCTCATGTGCGGCTACCGCTGGCCGGGCAACGTGCGCGAGCTGGAGAACGCGATCGAGCGCGCCGTGGTGCTGTGCCGCGGCGACTCGGTGGTGCCCGGCGACCTGCCGCCGGCGGTGACCGGGCGCACCGCGCCGCTGGTGCGCGAGGTGCCGGCGTCCGGCGACGAGGCCGCGTGGCTGGCGCTCTCGTACGCCGCCGCCAAGGAGCAGGCGCTGCGCCGGTTCGAGAAGGGCTACGTCGAGGCGCTCATGCGCGCCTGCGACGGCAACATCTCGGCGGCCGCGCGCAAGGCCGGGATGGACCGCTCGAACTTCAAGCGCGTGCTCCGCAAGTACCGCACCGACGTCGAGCCGGACGCCGAGGACGAGGGCGGCTCCTCGCGCGCGCTCGCCTAGCGCCGCTCGCCGCCCGCCCGCCCCGGGGCCGCCGCCGCGGCCCCGCCGGCGGGGCGCCTCACCAGCCCGCGTCGGGCAGGGCGGGGTTCGCGTGGGCGCGCTCGGTGGTGAAGCGCAGCCGCAGCGCGTCCTGCTCCGCCACCTCGACCGCGCGCGGGAACCAGTCGCCGCCCGCCGGGGAGCCCCAGCCCAGGAGCCGCACGTCCTGGAGGGCGCCGCCCTCGGCCGCGACGAGGCGCAGCGGCTGGAACGCCTCCTTGTCCACGAAGGCGACCGGCCGACCCTCGCGCGAGCGCCCGCCGATCACGTACGCCAGGTGCCCGTCGAAGCGGCCCAGGCCGATCTCCGAGACGGCCACGCCGCGCCGGGAGAGCGCGGCCGCGTAGGCGCCGGAGGCGTCTCCGGCCGTGGGCGCCGCGAGCAGCGCGCACGCGGCCCGGACCAGCGCGGCCGCGGCGGGGACCTGGTCGAGCCCGCCGCGCCCGCCGAGCCGCCCGTCGCGGGCGAGCGAGACCGCCGGGCGCTGCGCCTCGGCGACGCCCGCGGGCGCGAGCTCGAGCCGGCAGCGGCCCGGGACCTTCATGAGGAAGCGGGCGGGGGCGGACACCTCGCCGGTGGCCGAGCGCGGCAGCCCGGCGGACGCCGCGAGGCGCTCGGCGGCCGGCCCCTCCACCTGGAGGGTGCCGGTGACCTCGAGCGAGGAGAGCGAGAGCGAGGCGCGCTTCTCGCCCATGCGGCGCAGCACGGCGGAGGTGTGGAGGACGTAGGCGAGCGAGGGCATCGCCGCCGCGAGCGCGGCGGCCGCGGCCAGGCGGCGGAGGTTCACTTGACGAGCTCCTTCATGAGCGCGCGGAGCGGGCCCGCCAGCTCGGGGCGCTTCATCGCGTACAGGATGTTGGCCTTCAGGTAGCCGAAGCGGTCGCCCGCGTCGTAGCGCTCGCCCTCGAACCGGTACCCCAGCAGCCCCTCCTCGCGCGCCAGCACCGCCAGCGCGTCGGTGAGCTGGATCTCCCCGCCCACGCCGGGCTTCACGCGCTCCAGGATCTCGAAGATGCGCGGGGGCAGGACGTAGCGGCCGATCACCGCCAGGTTGGAGGGCGGGTCCGCCTTGGGCTTCTCGACCAGGCGGTCGATGCGCACGGTGCGCGGGTCCATCGCCTGGCCGGCGGCGATGCCGTACATGTGCGTGTCCTCGCGCGGCACCTCCATGAGCGCCACCGTGCCGAGCCCGTGCCGCTCCCAGCAGTCGGCGAGCTGCTTCGCGCCCGGCACCGGCGCGTCGATGATGTCGTCGCCGAGCATCACCACGAAGGGCTCGTCGCCGATGGCGTCGCGCGCGCACAGCACCGCGTGACCGAGCCCGAGCGGCTCCTGCTGGCGGATGGTGAGCACGTTCGCCATGTGGGCGATGTCGCGCATCTGCTTGCGCAGCTCGTGCTTTCCGGCCTTCTCCAGCCGGTCCTCCAGCTCGCCGGCGATGTCGAAGTGGTCGACGATCGAGTCCTTGCCGCGCGCGCAGATGAGGATGATGTCCCGGACGCCGGCCGCGACCGCCTCGGCCACGATGTACTGGATGGTCGGCGTGTCGACGATCGGGAGCAGCTCCTTCGGGACCGCCTTGGTGGCTGGGAGGAACCGGGTGCCGAGGCCCGCGGCGGGGATGACGGCCTTGCGGATCTTCTTGGGCGCCATGGTGCCGCCAATCTAGCCCGGCCCCGGGCCAGGCACCACCGGTGAGCGCCGCCCCGGGCCGGGCGCTATCTCGGCCGCTCCACGCGCTCCGCCTCGGTCTTGCACGCGATGCACAGATCCGTGACGGGCCGCGCGCGCAGGCGCGCCGCGCTGATGGGCGAGCCGCAGGACGTGCAGGTGCCGAACGTGCCCGCGTCGAGGCGGGCCAGGGCCGCCTGCACCTTCCCGAGCAGCCGGCGGTCGCGGTCGCGCAGGCGCAGCGCCCAGTTGCGGCGCTCCTCCGCCGTGGCGCGGTCGTTCGGGTCCGGGATGGCGATCTCGCCGCCACCCTCCGAGTCGGCCATCTCGTGGACGGCGCGCTCGCCCTGGCCCACCAGCGTCTCGAGCTGCGCCGCCAGGATGCGGCGGAAGCGTTCGGTCTCGCGTGCCTTCATGACGACCTCCGCGTGGCGATCGACGCTAGCGCTCGCGTCCGCGCGCCACAAGCGTCCTTGCCGGGGGCGCGACACGTCCCGTATCCTCGGCACGTGCACGCACGGATCCTGTGTCATGCGGCCGCGCTCCTCGTCGCGGGCGCCGCCGCCGCCGCCGAAGCTCCCCCCGCCGGCGGCCTCCCCGACGTGGCGGGCCCCCGGGCGCTCGGCCTCTCCGCCTCGATCGGCGTGGCCGCCAACAACGAAGGACTCTACGTGAACCCCGCCGCCGTCGGCGCGCGGCGCCGGTACGCGTTCGAGGCGGGCGGCATGCTGGACCGCCGCGGCTCGGAGTCCCCCGGGCAGTTCCTGAACGCGTCGGTCGTGGACGCGATGTCCTCCTCGGTGACGGCCGGCTTCGGCTTCACGCGGGCCGCCAAGGGCGACGCCGTCGGCAACCAGCTCACGCTCGCGCTCGTGACGCCGCTCGTGGAGCGGATGTGGATCGGCGCGGCCGGCAAGTGGCTCGACCTGCGCGGCCCCCTCGCCCTCGGCCGGGAGGAGATCCGCGCCGCGACCGTGGACGCCGGCCTCTTCTGGCAGGTGTCCGAGCTATTCTCGCTCGGCGCGGCCGGCTACAACCTGGTCGCCATCCACCAGGACCAGATCGCGCCCATGGGCTTCGGCGCCGGCCTGGCGATCGGCAACGACCAGGGCGCGCAGCTCACCGCCGACTGGCGCACCGACCTCGACCGCCTCGGCAAGACCAGCAACCGCTACTCCGTCGGCGCCGAGGTGCTGGCCGGCCGCATGCTGGCGCTGCGCGCAGGGTTCATGAAGGACGAGACGCTCGACACGAACTGGTGGTCCGCCGGCCTCGGCATCGCCGCGCAGAGCGGCGCCGCGCTGGACGTGGGTTACCGCCAGAGCACGACGGACCCGAGCGCCCGCCAGATCGCCGCGTCGCTCAAGATCTACATGTTCAACTGATCGCCGCGTCGCCGCGGCGCGTACGCGTCCATCACCGCGTCCCCGAAGACCCGGCGCGCCTCCGCGAGGTTGTGCCCCCGACAACGGATCCGGAGGTTGTCCGCGGTGGAGGGACCTCCACACGCCCGCGGCACGATGTGGTCGAGCTCGAGCTGGTGCGTGGAGCCGCAGCGCTCCCCGGACGCGAGGACGAAGGTGCACCGCCCGCCGTCCCGGGCCCAGACCTCGCGGCGCACGTGGGCAGGGACGTGGTCCGGCTGGGAGGGGCGAGCGGTCTTCTGTGGCCGGGCCGTGAACCCCTTGCGCCGCGCGCGGTCGGCGAGGAGCAGATCGAGGGCGGCCTCGAGGACGTTCTCGCGGGAGGCACCGGGCATCGAATGCGAGAGCGCGTCCCGGGCCGCGTCGAGCTTCTTCAGGAAGGCCTTGGAGACGGTGAGGTGCATCCGAGCCTGGTCGCCGTCGAGCCAGTCCACGGAGCTGGGCTTCGGGGCGGCGGTCGCCGCTCGCAGTTCGACAGGCTCACTGCGAGCGGAGGGCGGCGGCCCCATTTCATGCGCGGTCCGAACCGGCAACATCGGTAACGGTCAGACCGGAGACATGGGTAACAGTCCGAGCCCATGCCCTGGGCCCACACCGACCCGATGAGCGAACGCCTCCGATTCGTGCTCGCAGCGCGCAAGCACAAGGCCACCTTCACGAGCCTATGCGCCGCGTTCGGCGTGGCGCCGAAAACCGGCTACAAGTGGCTGAGCCAGTTCGAGGCCGAAGGCCCGGGAGGGCTGAAGGATCGCTCCCGACGGCCAAAGAGCAACAGCCGGTCCATCGCCCCCGAAGTCGCCGAACGGCTGATCGAGCTACGCCAGGAACTGGGCTGGGGGCCTAAGAAGCTCGTGGTCGAGCTCGAGAAGGAGCGGCGGTGGGAAGTGCCGGCGGCCAGCACCGTGGGCGAGCTGCTGAAGCGGCGCGGGCTCGTAAACCCGCGCAAGTTGCGCATGCGCAACAGGCAGCCTCGTACGCAGCCGCTTCGGCACGCAGACAAGCCGAACGCGGTCTGGGCGATGGACTTCAAGGGGTGGTTTCGACTGGGCGACGGCACGCGGTGCGACCCACTGACGGTGACCGATGCATTCAGCAGATACCTGCTCTGCTGCAAGGGCGGCACGTTCGGCGTTGGCGGCGCGGGACGGGAGGTCTGGGGCGAACTGGTTCGAGCGTTTCGGGAGCACGGGCTGCCGGAAGCCTTTCGAGTCGACAACGGTCAGCCCTGGGCGGCGCCCAAGGGCCAGCTCGCCATCACGAAGCTCGCCGTCCAGATCCTCAAGCTCGACATCGCCATCGAGCGTATCGAGCCGGGGAAGCCGCATCAGAACGGCCGTCACGAGCGCTTCCACCTCACGCTGCAAGAGACAGCGCGCCCTCCCGAGAGGAACATGCGCGCCCAGCAGCAGCGCTTCGATGCGTTTCGCCGCATCTACAACGAGCGGCGCCCGCACGAAGCGCTCCAGCAACGCACTCCGGCCGATGTGTACGTCCCCTCGCGGCGGAAGTTCCCGACCCGCATCGCAGAGCCGGACTACCCGCGCTGCTTCGAAGTCCTCACCCCGAACCAGTGGGGCCTCGTCACACTCCGGCGTCACCAGTACTTCATCAGCGTGGCGACGCGAGGCGAACGCGTCGGCTTCGTCGAGGTCGAGGAGGGCTGCTTCGAGGTCTACTTCTGCAAGCTCCTGCTCGGCCGCATCCACACTTCTCACCCGGACCTGGGCCTCGTCGCCGCCTGACGAGTGTTACCGATGTCTCCGGTCTACTCGTTACCCATGTCTCCGGTTGCACAGCGCATGAAGTGAAGCAACCCGTGCGGGTTCCCGGGACGCAGCGTCGCGTGAGTCGGCCACCGAAATGACCGCAGGCACGGTGGCCCGGATCGGAACGACGACCTCGCGTCGGGGCGGGTTCTCGACCGGTCGGATGGAAGCGGCGACGGCGGCGGCGTCGCGGCTCGAGAGACCGAAGAACCGCGGCATGATCTCGGCACAGTTCTCCGTCGTCACCACCTTCGCCAGCTCGCAGACCGACGAGAGGCACAGTTTTCCATCCCGGAGCGCCTCCTGGACGGCGGGGTAGCGCTGGATGAGGTCGGCCGCCGTCTTGCGGAGTTGCGCCGATCCCGCCGAGAGCTTCAGCTCCCGATGCAGGAACGAGAACAGCGAGGTGTGCCCCCGCTCACGCCACAGCGCCCGGCGGTCGAACTCCGCGAGCGCGACCAGGAACTCCGACATGGCGTGACGCTCGGAGCGGAGGAGAGCGACGAGACGGTTCGTGAACTCGAGTGCGATGTCCATGCCCGAAGCATCGCACGCGAATTTCGCGCTCCGTCAAACGCACGAGAACGCCTCAGGATGCGCGAACGCGGCATGGGTGCCGCGACCCCTCGACTCCCGCTGGCGCGCCGCGCCGCCGCCCGGGAGACGCGCTGAGGACCCTCGCTCGCGCCTGCCCGCCTGCGGAATCCGGCCGACGTCGAGAACACGTCAAGCGTTCACTGCAAGACAAATGGGTGCTTCACCCGCGCGCCCCACGCGTCCCCGCGCCCCGCGCCCCAACATCAGGCCTCTCGCGAGCCGATCTCGCCGTCGCGGTTCCGGTCACACGGCACCGCCCCCGACCCCGCCGCACCCCCACAGCCCATGAACGCCCGCCCATCAGAACCGGCGCCTACTCCCCCCGCCCGATGGCCGGCAGCACCACCGGCGCGCCCGTCACGCCGTTCTCGCCGCGCCACACCGGCACCTCCCACACCTCTCGCACCCGTTCGGCCGTGATCACCTCGTCCGGCGCCCCCTCGGCGACCACGCGGCCGCGCGAGAGCACCACCAGGCGGTCGCACGCGGCGGCGGCCAGGTTGAGATCGTGCAGCACCGCCACCACGCACAGCCCGCCGCGCGCGGCCACGCGGGCCATCCGCATGGCGGCCACCTGGTGACCGAGGTCGAGGAACGCGGTGGGCTCGTCGAGCAGCAGCACCCGCGGCTCCTGCGCGAGGGCGCGGGCGAAGAACACGCGGCGCCGCTCGCCGCCGGAGAGCGCGTCGAGGCGGCGGTCGGCCAGGTGCACGAGGTCGCACGCCTCCAGCGCGCCCTGCACCGCGCCGTGGTCGAAGCGGGACGGCACCGCCAGCAGCCCCTGCCGCGGCGCGCGGCCCATCATCACCGCGTCACGTACGGTGAAGGGCCACGTCAGCCGCGGCTCCTGCGGGACGAGCGCGCACACCTGCGCCACGGCGCGCCGCGGGGCGGCGGCCGGGTCGAGCCCGGTCAGGCGCACCGTGCCCTGGGCGGGCGCGGCCAGGCCGGCGATGAGCCGGACCAGCGTGGACTTGCCCGCGCCGTTCGGCCCCAGCAGCCCCACGAACTCGCCCTCCCGCGCCGAGAACGACACGTCCTCGAGCGCCGCGCGGGCGCCGTAGCGGAACGTGACCCCGCGCACGTCCACCATGGGCGCCCCCGCGCCGGCGGCCGGGCCGCTCATCGCGCGCCCTCCGCCTCGGGGCGCCCGGTCCGCCGCAGCAGCCACAGGAAGAACGGGCCGCCCAGGAACGCGGTGACCGCGCCCACCGGCGGCTCGGTGCCGAGCGGGAGGAACGCGAGGCGCGCCAGCGCGTCCGCCAGCACCAGGAACGCGGCGCCGAACAGCGCCGACGCCGGGACGAGCAGCCGGTGGTCGGGCCCGACCACCCGCCGGACCAGGTGCGGGACGATGAGCCCCACGAACCCCACCATCCCGGCCAGCGCCACCGCCGCGCCGGTGGCGGCGCTCGCCGCGAAGAACACCGCGGCGCGGTCGCGCCGCACGTCGAGCCCGAGCGACGCCGCCTCCTCGTCGCCGAGCGTGAGCAGGTTGAGCCGCGCCGAGAGCGCCACCAGCGCGCCCACCGACAGCAGCACCAGGGCGGCGCCGAGCGCCAGCGTCCCGGGCGCCTCGTAGCCGACCGCGCCGAGCAGCCAGTACATGAGGCGGCCGGCCTGCTCCGGCGGGACGAGCATCTTGAGCAGGGTGATGACGCCGGCCGCGAACGCGTTGAACACGATGCCCACGAGCAGCGCCGCCTCGGGCACCAGGCGGCCGCCGATCCGGCCCAGGCCGAACACGATGGCCGTCGCGGCGACGGCCCCGGCCACCGCGCCCGCCGCGACCGGCGGCGCGCCGCCCAGCGCCTCGCCGGCGCGCCCCGCCAGGCGGGTCACGCCCGCGGCGGCGACCAGGATGAGCGAGCCGCCCAGCGCGGCGCCGCCCGAGACCCCGAGCACGAACGGCTCCGCGAGCGGGTTGCGCAGGAGCGCCTGCAGCGCGGTGCCCGCCGCGGCGAGCGCGCAGCCGACCAGCGCCGCGAGCACGGCGCGCGGCAGGCGCAGGCCGAACAGGATGGCCGCGTCGGGATCGGCGCCGGCCCAGGCGGCCCGGAACGAGATGGGCTGCGGGCCGAGCGCGCAGGAGATCGCCACCGCGAGCGCGATCGCGAGCGCGCCGGCGCCGAGCGCCAGGGCGAGCCGGGTGCGGCGCGAGGCGGTCACCGCGCCTCCGGGTGCAGCCCGCGGAACAGCGTCTCCAGCCCGCGGATCATCCGCGGCCCGGGGCGGAGCAGCGCGTCGTCGGGGAGGCGCACCACCGCGCCGCGGCGCACCGCCGGGATCGCGGAGAGCCGGACGATGCCCTCGGCCGGCTCCTGCGGCGCGCCGTCCACCACCACCTCCGGATCGAGCGCCACCGCGCGCTCCAGCGGGAACACCGGCCAGGGCCGGGAGCCGCCCACCACGTTCACGGCGCCCGCGATGCGCAGCAGCTCGTCCGGGAAGCTGCCCGGCCCGGCCACCACCAGCGGCTCGCGGCCCACCAGGAACAGCGCGCGGCGGCGCGGCAGCGACGCGGCGCGGGCCCGCACCCGCTCCACCTCCGCCGCGAGCTCCGCGGAGAGCCGCGCCCCGGCCTCCGGCGCGCCCAGCGCCTCGCCCACGATGCGCGGGGTGGCGAGCACGTCGGCCACGCTCACCACCGGGATCGCGACCACCGGGAACGGGCGCGACGACGCCTGCGAGAGCTCGGCCACCCGGCGCACCGCGGCGAGCGCGCCGCCGTCGGAGATCCAGAGCACGAGGTCGGGGCGGAGCCCGAGGATCGCCTCCGGGTTCGGGTCGATGAAGCCGCCCACGCGCGGCACGTGCCGCACCTCCGGCGCGTCGTCGAGCTGGGTCACGCCGACCAGGCGGTCGCCGAGCCCGAGCGCGAGCACCACGTCGGTGAGGCTGGGCGCGAGCACCACCACGCGGCGGGGCGGCGTGGCGGGCCGGGGCCCGGCCCACACCGTCCCGCCCTCGGCGGCGCCGCGGCCGCTCGGGCGGAGCAGGTCCGCGACCCCGCCGGCCCGGGCGGCCGGCGCGGCGAGCGCGAGCGCCAGCGCGGCGCAGCCGGCGGCTACGGCGCGCACGCCACGTCCGCGGCCCAGGCCCAGCCCGCCTGGCTCTGCGGGCAGATCTCGCCGGCGGCGAGGCGCTCGCCGGTGGAGGGATCGAAGCGCCACACCGAGCCGGACCACTGATCCGTGACGTAGGCCATGCCGCCGCACAGGGCGATGTTACCCGGCGCCGAGAAGTCCGGCCCGGCCACCGGCGCGTGCAGGGTGATCCCCGCGTCGCCCAGCTCCACCGGGAGCACGGCGCCGCTCCCGCCGCACGCCACCCAGAGCATCCGCCCGTCGGCGCTCGCGGCCAGGCCGCCCGGGTTCAGGCAGCCGCCGCCCAGGTCCACCGAGGAGAGCGCGTCGTCCGCGGCCGGGTCGATGACCGCCAGCTTCCCGTTGCCCGCCGGGTCGGTGTAGTAGCCCCACTCGCCCAGGCGCAGGTTCGCCAGCGTGACGAACACGCGCCCGCCCGCCACCACGGCGTGGGACGGGAAGGGGAGGCCCGGGGCGTCCGCGAGCGCCCGCAGGTCCACGCGCCGGACGATCCCGCCGGTCGCCGGGTCGATGACCGCGACCTCCTGGCCGCCCGAGGTCGGGTCGAGGCCGTACAGCGCCGCGTAGGCGCGCCCGTTCGCGAACGCCACCCAGCGCGGGTTCACCCCGGTCGTCCCGAGGACGACCTCGTCCACCACGCGCCGCGCGGCGGCGTCGTACACGACCAGCGAGCCGGCGGCCGCGTTCGCGACCCACAGGCGGTCGCCGGCGACGGAGAGCGCCTCGAGGTCGCCGCCGCCCAGCACCGTCTCGACGCCCGCCGCGCCGAGGTCGAGCGGGAACGACACGAGCGAGTGCGAGAGGGAGGCCGCCGCCCAGAGCCGGCCGGCCGCCACGCCCAGCGCGATGGGGCCGTCGCCGGCCGCGCGGGGCAGGCCGCCGCGGAGCGCGGCGTTCGCCGGCCGCACGTCGTCGGTGGCGAAGCAGGCCACGTACACGTCCGGCCGGCACGCGCCCTCGCGGCAGCTCTCGCCGCGGTCGCAGCGCACGCCGCAGGCGCCGCAGTTCCACCGGTCCGACGACGGATCCGCGCACGCGCCGCCGCAGGACAGCTGCCCGGCGGGGCAGGCGCTGGCGCAGACGCCGCCGGCGCAGACCTGGCCCGTGCCGCAGGCGTTGCCGCAGGCGCCGCAGCTCGCGGGGTCGGACGACAGGTCCACGCAGCCGCCGCCGCACTCGACCGTGCCGGGCCCGCACTCGCACGCGCCCGCGTTGCACTCCTGGTACGCGCCGCAGGCGGTGCCGCACGCACCGCAGTTCGAGGAGTCGATCTCGACCGAGGTGCAGGCGCCGCCGCAGACCTGCTCGCCGGCGGCGCAGACGAGCTCGTGGTCGCTGCTGCAGGCCGCGAGCGCGAGCGCCGCCGCGGCGAGGGCCGCCCTGAGGGCGGGGAGGGGCATCCGGATCATGGGGTGGGGTCTCCTGGCGTCGATCCGGCGCGCAGGGTGACCATCACCATGCGGCCGGGAAGGGGGTTTCCGATGGGATCGGTCAGCGTCCGGTCGTCGAGCAGGTTGCGCGCCTCGAGCCCGAGCCGCAGCCCGGCGCGGCGGGCGAGGCGCACCGAGGCGCCCGCGTTCCAGAGCAGCGCCTCCGAGACGCGGTCCGCGTTGCGCGCGTCCCGCCACTGCGGGCCCACGTAGTGCGCCTCGAGGTGGGCCTCGGCCGGCCCGGGCGCGACGGCGGCGCGCGCGAACAGCCGGTGGCGGGGGCGGAACGGCAGGTCCCGGCCCACCTCGGCAGCCTCGCCGCGCAGCGTCTCGGTCCGCAGGTACGTGTACGCGGCGCCCAGCGACAGGCCGAGCAGGCGCGGCGCCGGCGCGGTGGCCGCCTCGAGCTCCAGCCCGGCGACCTGGGCGCGGCCGGTGTTGAAGGGCTTCATCCGCCCGAGGGCGGTGGCCTGGTAGACGATGAGGTCCTCGTAGCGCGTCACGTGGCCGCCCACGCTCGCCATGCCGCGCGCGCCCTCCGCGACCAGCGCCGCGTCGGCGGAGAGGCCGGTCTCGGGGCGGAGCGACGGGTTGGGCAGCGCGCCGCCCTGCTGCAGGTAGAGCTCGGCGAAGCCGGGGGCGCGGAAGGTGCGGCCGGCGCTCGCGCGCGCCGAGAGCGGCCCGAGCACCCGCACGCTGCCGCCGAGCTTCGCGGAGAGCCCGGCGAACGGGCCCACCCGCTCGGCGCGGACCGCCGGCGAGAGCCGCACCCGGCCGGCGGCGAGGCGCGCGTCCTCGGACAGCGTGGCGGAGAGCTGCGCGCGCGTCCGCGTGTCACCCAGGCCGTCCGCGCGGAGCGCCTCGCCGTCCGCGCCCAGCGCGGCCCGGAGCGCGCCGTGCGGGTGGAGGAGCACCGCCTCGGCCTCCGCGCCGGCGGCGCCGCCGCGCTGGTGCACCGGGTCGCCGCCGGACAGGCTCCCGATGCGCGTGTCGAGCAGGTCGGCGCGCCCGGTGAGGCGCGCCCCGAGCGTGAGGCCGGGCGCGGGACCGGGGCCGGACAGCCGGACCGACGCGAGCGCGCGGGCGTCGCGCTGCCAGTCGTCGGGCGTGTCGTTGCCGGGCCAGCCGGCCAGCTCGCGGCGGCCGCCGGAGAGCTGCAGGAGCGCGTCCAGGCGGCGCTCGCCGAGGCGGGCGGTGAGCTTCGCGATCCCGCCGGCGCGCGCGCTGCCGTTGTTCTCGCGCGTGAACGTCTGGTACGGGCTGCCGGGCAGCGAGCTCTGCGGGCGCTTGCGGTAGGTGAAGTCGCCGTCGCTCCGCTCCGCCCCCGCCGCGCCGAACAGGGTCCAGCGCTCCCCGCCCGCCGCCGCCTCGGCCGAGGCCGCGGCGGTGCCGAACTCCCCGCCGCTCGCCTCGGCCGACCAGCGCCCCGGCTCGCCGCCGCGCGTGACCACGTTCACGACCCCGCCCAGCGCGCCCGCGCCGTAGTGGGCGCCCTCGGCGCCGCGCAGCACCTCGATGCGCTCGATCCACTGCCGCGGGAGCGTGGACAGGTCCACGCCGCCCCCGAAGGCGGTGTTGAGCGGCAGGCCGTCGAGCAGCACGAGCACGCCGCTCGCGCTCGAGCCGCGGATGGAGACCGTGGAGA
Source organism: Anaeromyxobacter sp. Red801 (assembly GCF_049201065.2). Lineage (NCBI taxonomy): Bacteria > Pseudomonadati > Myxococcota > Myxococcia > Myxococcales > Anaeromyxobacteraceae > Anaeromyxobacter > Anaeromyxobacter sp. Red801. Next base: position 664,666 of record NZ_CM181236.1, read on the forward strand.
GCTGGCCGAGGCCGCCGTACGCGCTCACCGCCACGCCGGGCGCGGTGGCGACCAGCTCGGCCACCGCCTTGGCCTCGCCCGCGTAGCGGCCGGCCTCGACCACGGTGACCGCGCCGGTGGGGTCGCGCGTCGCCTCGGCACCGGGCACGCGGATGACGAGCTCGTCGAGCTCGACCGGCGCGGTGCCGGCGTCGGGCGCCCCGGCATCCGCCGGGGCCGGGGACGCGCCGTCGGCGCGCGCGGCGGCCACCGGGCCGGCGCCGGCGCAGACGGCCGCGGCGGAGAAGACGAGGGCGAGCGCGCGCGCGCGCCGCCCGAGGGGAGGCCTCGAGTCCAAGTCGCCGGGTCTCCTTCGGACCCGCGGACTTCACGTGCCGCGAACCATTCGCGGCGGACCCGGAGGGAGGTCTCCTGGCTTCCGGGGCCGCGGAGCAGCGTCGCTCCGCCAGGCACCCTCCACCTTCCCGCCGCGGGCATCCGCGGCAGTGGCGACGGCATCGAGGGTGCTTCACCCCGGCTACAGTGGCGGGACCGCGCCGGACTTGGACCGGCTTCCCTGTTCCTCCGAGCCGAAAAGCATCCCCGGAGTAGCGGAGGCGCACGGACCCGTCAAGCGTCGCGGGCGGGCGGCGCCGATTCCGGAGCGCGCGCGGGCGGATGGCGGACCGGCCGGCCGGTCGCGGGGCGCGGCCGGCCGGTCCCGGCCCGCTCAGCGCCGCGCGGAGGCGGTCCGCTGCGGGGCCGCCGGGGCGGCGGGTGCGGCGGCGCCGCCCACCGTGACGCTGGCGCGCACCTTCGCGAGCCAGGCGGGGCCGAGGCCCTTCACGGCGAGCACGTCCTCGACCCGGCGGAACGGCTGCCGGGTGCGGTGCGCGACGATGGCCTGCGCGCGCTGCTGCCCGACGCCGGGGAGCCGCATCAGCTCCACCACCGGCGCGCGGTTCAGGTCCACCTTCTCGCCCTGCGCGAGCGCCTTCTTCGCCGCGAGCGCCGGGGCGGCGGCGAGCAGCGCGGCCGCGACCGCGAGCGCCCTCCACCGCGGGCTCACTGGCGCACCTCCACCGTCTCGAAGCCCTCGCGCCGCGCCGGGGCGTTCCCGCCGCGCTCGGCCGGCGGCTTGGGCTCGCGCACCTGCAGCGTGGCGGTGCCGATGGGCAGCGCCTCGAGCTGCAGCGTGATGCTGCCGTCGCGGTTGACGTAGGCCGCGCCGATGCGCGGCCAGTAGCGCTTCTCGCCGTCCTTGCTCTCGGGGATCGCGTAGACCGCGAGCCGCCGGCTTCCGTTCGTGTCGCTCATGTGCCTCTCCGTGGGTTCGGACCGCCGCGCGAGGTGCGCGGCGGCGAGCCGGGGAGAGCAGCCGGCGTGCCCGCTCCCAACCCCGCGGGAACACGGAGGGCAGGCCTTGAACGTGCGTTCAGCCGGCGGACCGCCGGCCGCGCCGCGGACCTGGGGGATGCGTCCTGCAGGGAGGGGCCCCGGCCGCAGGCCGGGGAGGGATGCAGTCCCCGTCGGATCAGTTCACGATCCCGCCCTGCGGGAACGCCGGCGCGTCGCCCAGCTCGATCGGGCCGAAGCGGGCCTCGTAGCGCGCCAGGTTCTCCTGGATGGCGAGGAGGAGCCGCTTCATGTGCTTGGGCGTGGTGATCGCCCGCGCGCGCACGGTCGCCTTGGGCGCCTGCGGCTGGACGTAGATGAGGTCGAGCGTGAACTCGGTCTCGGTGTGGTTCACCATGGCCATGTTGACGAAGGCGCCCTGCGCGGTGACCGGGTCGATCTCGATCTGCACCGGGATCGCGTGCGGCGGCGGGGTGGCGGGCTTGTCGGACATGCCCCAGGCTTAGCAGGAAACGCCCCGCCCCGCGCCGCCTTCACGAAGCGTCAATTCGCCCCGCATCCCGAGGGGGCCGCCCGCAGCGGAGGATTGAAAGGCGGCCCGGCCAGGGGTAACGCTCGTGGAGCGTGGTCCGGACCTCCAGCGCGCGTGGCGACGAGTTCGACCTCCCGGGCGGCCCCGACGCGGTCCTGCTGCTGCACGGGCTCACCGGCTCGACGTTCGAGGTCCTGCCCGTGGCGGAGCGGCTCCACGCCGCCGGCATGCGCTGCCTCGCCCCGCGGATGGCCGGCCACGCCGGCGGCCCGGAGGCGCTCGGCGACGTCTCGTACACGGAGTGGATCGCGCAGGCCCGGCGCGACCTGGAACGGCTCGCCGGCGCGCGCCGGACGTTCCTGGTGGGCTGCTCGATGGGCGCCCTGGTCGCCTGCGCCCTGGCCCACGATCACCCGGAGCGCGCGGACGGCCTGTGCTCCTCGCGCCGGCGCTCGAGCTGCAGCTCCAGGGCCGGCTCGGCGCGCTGCTCGGGCGCCTCGGGCCGCTCCGGCGCGTGGTGATCCCGAAGGCGGCCGGCTCCGACGTGCGCGACCCGGAGATGCGCGCGGCGAACCCGGCCTTCCCCGGCGTGCCGCTCGGGGCGGTGGCCGAGCTGGCGAAGCTGGCGCGGCACGTGGACGCGCAGCTGCCCGGCATCGCCGCGCCGGCCCTGGTCATCGCGGGCGGGCACGACCACACCGTCACGCTCGGCGGCGCGCGCCGCCTGGCGCGGCGCATCGGCTCCGGCCCCGCCGCGCTGCGGGTGCTGCCGGAGAGCTGGCACCTGGTCGGCATCGACGTGGAGCGGGAGCGCTGCGCCGAGGCGGCCGCGCGCTTCCTGGAGGCGCTGCCGATCCCGGGCGGCCGCCGCCGGGAGGCCGGGCCCGCGCCGTCGCGGCGGCGGAAGGCGGGCGCGACGGCGTCGAAGGGGAAGGGCGGCGCCGGGCGCAGGCGCAGGAGGTGAACCGTGGCCAGCTACGTCCTCGCCATCGACCAGGGCACCACCGGCACCACCGTGCTGGTCCTCGACCGGCGGCTCTCGCCGCGCGCGCGGGTGAACCAGGAGTTCCGGCAGATCTTCCCGAAGCCGGGCTGGGTCGAGCACGACCTCGAGGACATCTGGGGCTCGACCGTGTCCACGGTGCAGCGCGCGCTCCGCGAGGCGGGCATCCGCGGCTCGGACGTGGCGGCGGTGGGCATCACCAACCAGCGGGAGACCACCGCGCTCTGGGATCGGCGCTCCTCGCGCCCGGTGGCGCACGCCATCGTCTGGCAGGACCGCCGCACCACCGACGCGTGCGCGCAGCTCCGCTCCGCCGGGCACGAGCCGCTGGTGCGCGACCGGACCGGCCTCGTGCTCGACCCGTACTTCTCCGGCACGAAGCTGCGGTGGCTGCTCGACAACACCAAGGGCGCGCGGCAGAAGGCCGAGAACGGCGAGCTGGCCTTCGGGACCATCGACAGCTTCCTGGTGTGGCGGCTCACCGGCGGCGCGGCGCACGTCACCGACGTCTCCAACGCGAGCCGCACGCTGCTCATGGACCTCCGGGCGCGGCGCTGGGATCGCGAGCTCCTGGACCTGTTCGGCGTCCCGCCGAACGTGCTGCCGGAGATCCGTCCGTCGTCGGAGGTCTACGGCACCACCCGCGGCGTGAAGGTGCTGCCGGACGGCATTCCGGTGGCGGGCATGGCCGGCGACCAGCAGGCGGCGCTGTTCGGCCAGGCCTGCTTCCGGCCGGGCGAGGCGAAGTGCACCTACGGCACCGGCGCCTTCCTGCTCCAGAACGTCGGGCCGGAGCCGGTGATGTCGTCGCGCGGGCTGCTCACCACGGTCGCGTGGACGGTGGGCGGCGAGACGGCGTACGCGCTGGAGGGCTCGTCGTTCATCGCCGGGGCCGCGGTCCAGTGGCTGCGCGACGGGCTGGGGCTCATCGCGCGCGCCCCCGACGTGGAGGCGCTCGCGAAGCAGGTGAAGTCCACCGGCGAGCTCGTGTTCGTGCCGGCGCTGGCCGGGCTGGGGGCGCCGCACTGGCGGCCGGAGGCGCGCGGCCTCATCGCGGGCATCGACCGGAGCACCACCGCGGCGCACCTGGCGCGCGCCACGCTGGAGGGGATCGCGTTCCTCATCCACGACCTCGCCGAGGCGATGCGCGCCGAGGCGGGCAAGCCGTTCCCGGTGTTCAAGGTGGACGGCGGCGCCTCGCAGAACGACCTGCTCATGCAGTTCCAGGCCGACCTGCTCGAGGTGCCGGTGGAGCGGCCGCGCATGATCGAGACCACCGCGCTCGGCGCCGCGTTCCTGGCCGGCCTGGCGGTGGGCTTCTGGAAGGACCGCGAGGAGATCCGCCGCGCCTGGCAGGTCGGCAAGCGCTTCGAGCCGAGGATGAAGCCGGTCGAGCGCGAGCAGCACGTCGCCAAGTGGCGGAAGGCGGTCCAGTCGGCGTAGCAGGTGGCCCGCTCATGGTTCGACGGGGCTCACCATGAGCGGCTCCGCACGTCCGCTCGCCCTGAGCTCGTCGAAGGGCGGGCGGAGGTCGGGAGCCCCGAACGCCCACCGGCTCAGCGCGCGCGGCGGACCTGCGCCAGCACCTCGACCTCGGCGAGCGGGCGGCGCAGCGCGACGAGCGCGCGGAGCCCGAAGCACACCTCTCCGAGGAGGCAGCCGAGGAAGGTGATCGCGACGAGCTGCGCCGGGACGGCCGTGCTGATGAACAGCGCCCCGGACACGAGGAAGGTGGTGTAGGCGCCGAGGTACCACTCCGGGCGCTCGACCCGCACGTCTCGCGGCCGGAGCTCGACGATGCCATCGGGGCGGAGGCGTCGGACGACGTGGTTCATCGCAGGTTCATCTTGCGAGAGCCCACGCGGCGGCGCAACCCGGCGACCCGTTCCCGTGGGGGCGGGTGTGGGCTACGCGAGCCGGTCGAGGGCGTCGGCGACGGTCGTGACGCCCACCAGCTCGATGCCGTCGGGCGCGTCCGCGTGGCGGAGGCTGGCGGCCGGGACGATGGCGCGCTGGAAGCCGAGGCGGGCCGCCTCCGCCAGGCGGATCCCGGGCTGCGACACCGCCCGCACCTCGCCCGCCAGGCCCACCTCGCCCAGCACCAGCGTCCGGGCCGGCAGGGCCCGCTCCCGGAAGCTCGAGGCGAGGGCGGCGACCACGGCGAGGTCGGCGGCCGGGTCGTCCACCGACAGCCCGCCGGCCACGTTGACGAACAGGTCGCAGGGCAGGATCTCCAGCCCGACCTTCTTCTCGAGCACCGCGGCGAGCAGCGCCACGCGGTTGCCGTCCACGCCGAGCGCGGTCCGCCGCGGCGTGCCGTAGCCGGTGGGCGCCACCAGCGCCTGCACCTCCACCAGCACCGTGCGCGTGCCGTTCAGCACCGCGGTCACCGCGCTCCCGGGCGCGTCCTCCGGACGCTCGGCCAGGAACAGCGCCGACGGGTTCGCCACCTCGGCCAGCCCGCCCGCCTTCATCTCGAAGACGCCGATCTCGCTGGCCGAGCCGAAGCGGTTCTTGTGGGCGCGGAGCACGCGGTAGGGGTGGGCGCCGCCGCCCTCGAAGTACAGGACCGTGTCCACCATGTGCTCGAGCACGCGCGGGCCGGCGATGCTGCCGTCCTTGGTGACGTGCCCGATCAGGAAGATGGGCGTCTCGGTGGTCTTGGCGAGCGCCATGAGCCGCGCGGTCACCTCGCGGATCTGCGTGACGGTGCCGGGCGCGCTCTGCAGCTCGGGCAGGTACTGCGTCTGGATCGAGTCCACCGCCACCGCGGCCGGGGCGAGCGCCTCGGCCGCCTGCAGCACCTTCAGCGCGTCGGTCTCGGCGAGCACCTGCAGGTTGCGGGCGGCGACGCCGAGCCGGTCGGCCCGGAGCTTCACCTGGCGCGCCGACTCCTCGCCGGAGACGTAGAGCACCGGGCGGTCCGGGTTGGCCAGCGCCACGCGATCGAGCGCCGCGAGCACGAGGGTGGACTTGCCGATGCCGGGGTCGCCGCCGAGGAGCACGAGCGCGCCGGGCACCACGCCGCCGCCCAGCACCCGGTCCAGCTCGCCGATCCCGGTGCGCTGCCGCTGCTCCTCCCGCGCCTCCACCTCGCGGAGCGGCAGCGGCCTCGCCGCCGCGTGCGTGCCCCAGCCGCGCGGCGCGGCGCCGGCCTTCGGCTCCGGGGCGGCGAGCTCCTCCTGCAGCGTGTTCCACTGCTTGCAGGCGGGGCACTGCCCGAGCCACTTCGGGCTCTGCTGCCCGCACTCCGCGCAGGCGAACACGGTGCGGACCTTCGGCGCGGCGCGCGACATGGAGCAGGCGTTAGCACGCACGTCCGACACGTGGGCGCCCGCCGCGCCGTCTCTTGCCGATCCGGGCCGCGATGCACGATCCTCCGCGCCGCTCGACGCTCGGTAGCCCGCACGGGCTGCGGGCGGACTCCCACCTCAGCCGATGCCCTCGCACCCGTCCCGCCGCCTGCCCGCCGCGCTGCTCCTCGCCGCCCTCGCCGTGCTCCCCGCCGCCGCGCGCGCCGCCGACCTCGATCGCGACGGCCTCGACGACGCGCTCGAGGACGCGCTGCTGGCGCGCTTCGCGCCGGTGGTGGTGCTCGCGCCGGACGAGCCGGTGCGCCCCGCGAGCGCTCCCTGGCTGCTCGCGCGCGCGGCGCTCGAGACGGCGCCCGGTCCCCCGCCCCGCGTGCTCCAGGCCTCGGCGCTGGGCGCGCTCGCGGCGCTGCTCATCCCGGGGACCGAGGAGCCGGGCGCGCGCCTGCGGCTCGACGCCGCCGCGCAGGCCGGCAGCCCGGATCCGGCCGACTGGACCGCGTACGGCCACGCGTACCGCGCCGCCGACGGCGGGATCCTCCTCCAGTACTGGTTCCTGTACCCGTTCAACGAGGCGTTCTGGGCGTTCGACCACGACGGCGACTGGGAGCACATGACGGTGCGCCTCGACGCGGCGGGCCGGCCGCTCGGCGCCTGGCTGGCGCGCCACGCCGACGCGCAGCCCGGCCCGTGGTTCGGCTGGAGCGCGCTGCGCCGCGAGGGCGAGCACCCGGTGGTCCTCTCCGCGCGCGGGACGCACGCGAGCTACGCGTCGCCCGACGACGCGCCGCGCTGGGAGCGGCTCTGCCCGGAGGCGGAGCCGGCGCGCGCCGCCGCGGCGGGCTGCCCCCTCTGGCGGCCGGGCGCGCCCGGCTTCGGCGGCGTCGTGAACATGGGCGAGCGCGGCGCGGCCCGCGTCGCGTTCCTCGCCTGGCCCGGGCGGTGGGGCGCGACGGGCGCCTTCGGCCGCGACAGCCGCGGCGCGCCGCCGCCCGGCCCGGCGTTCCAGCGGGGCTGGTGCAGCGAAGGCGCGCCCGGCGCGTGCCCCTGAGCGCCGGGCGCGCCCCCTATATCGCTGCGGAGCCGCGCCGGATCACCGCCAGGATGAGCGTGATGACGGCGAGGATGAGCAGCAGGTGCACCCACCAGCCCACGGTGGCGCCCGACACCAGGCCCACCGCCCACAGCACGAGCAGGATGACTGTGATCGTCCAGAGCATGCGCCCCCCTCCCTTGCATCGAAAGGTACGCACGCGGCGCGGGGTGGAACCGTGCCTGCGGCAGGCGCATGCGCGCCGGGCAGGGCGCCGTCCGCCGGGGCCGCCGGCCGCCCGGGCCGGGGGTCGTCAACCGATGATGGGCCGCCCGGTTGACGAGCGGATCCCCGCCTGTCTATCGTGCGGGCCCCATGTGCGAGACCGCTTCCAGGACGCTGCCGCCCGGCATCGAGCCGATCTCCGGCGACGAGGCCCGCCGCCTCATCCACCACACCTCCGGCCCCGAGCTCGAGGCGCTGCTCGATCGCGCCGAGGCCGTCCGGCGCGCGGTGCACGGCGACGAGGTCGCGCTGTGCGGCATCACCAACGCGAAGAGCGGCCGCTGCCCCGAGGACTGCGGCTTCTGCTCGCAGTCGGCGCGCTTCGAGGGCGCCGACGCGCCGGTGTACCCGATGATCGGGGCCGGCGAGATCGTGGAGCAGGCGCGCAAGGCGGAGCGGGCCGGCGCGCGCGAGTTCTCGATCGTGGCGAGCGGGACGCGCCTCTCGAGGGAGCAGGAGCTCGCGACCGTGGAGGACGCGCTGCGGCGGCTGCGGGCCGAGACCGCGGTCGAGCCCTGCGCCTCGCTCGGCCTCATGCGCGAGCCGGAGCTGCGGCGGCTGAAGGACGCCGGGCTCATGCACTACCACCACAACCTCGAGACCGCGCGCAGCCACTTCGAGAACGTCTGCACCACGCACACCTTCGACGAGCAGCTCGAGACCATCCGCGCCGCGAAGGGGCTCGGGCTGAAGCTCTGCTCCGGCGGCATCCTGGGCATGGGCGAGACGCCGGAGCAGCGCGTGGAGTTCGCCGAGGAGGTCCGCGATCTCGGCGTGGACTGCGTGCCGGTGAACTTCCTCAACCCGCGCGCCGGCACGCCCATGGAGCACCTGAAGGCCATCACGGCGGAGGAGTGCCTGGCGGCGCTGGCGGTGTTCCGCCTGATGATGCCGGGCGCGCACATCTTCGTGATGGGCGGGCGCGAGGTGAACCTCGGCGACCGCCAGCACCTCATCTTCCGCGCCGGCGCGAACGGCACCATGGTGGGCAACTACCTCACCAGCGCCGGGCGCGCGCCGGATCTCACCGTGGGGATGGTGGAGCGGCAGGGCCTCACGCTGCGGCCGCCCGACACCGGCAAGGCGTGGGCGTTCGACGGCCACGCGCCGTCCGACGCCGACTGGAACCGCCGCGCCGCGGAGCCGCGCCCGCGGGCGCTGCCGGTGGTCCGCTGAGCGATGGCGCGCGGCGCGCTCGACTGGATCGGCGCCGAGCTGGAGGCCCTCGACGCGAAGGGCCTGCGCCGGTCGCTCGAGCCCATCGGCCCGGCGCAGGGGCCGGTGGTGACGGTGGGCGGCCGCGCGCTCGTGAACCTCTGCTCCAACGACTACCTCGGGCTGGCCGCGGATCCCCGGGTCCGCGCGGCGGCCGCCGACGCGGCGGCGCGCTTCGGCGCGGGCAGCGGCGCGGCCCGGCTGGTCGCGGGGGACCTGCCGCCGCACGGCGCGCTGGAGGCGCGGCTCGCCGCGTGGAAGGGCCGCGAGGCCGCGCTGCTCTTCGGCTCGGGCTACCACGCGAACGCCGGCGTCCCCGGCGCGCTGGTGGGGCGCGACGACGCGGTGTTCTCCGACGTCCTCAACCACGCCTCCATCGTGGACGGGTGCCTGCTCTCCCGCGCCGAGCTGGTCCGCTACCGGCACTGCGACGTGGACGAGCTGGCCGGGCTGCTGGCCCGGACGCGCGCCCGCCGGAAGCTGGTGGTGACCGACGCGATCTTCTCCATGGACGGGGACGCCGCGCCGCTCCGCGAGCTGGCCGAGCTGTGCGACCGGCACGGGGCCATGCTCTACGTGGACGAGGCGCACGCGGCCGGCGTGCTCGGGCCGGGCGGCGCGGGCCTGGCCGAGGCGCTCGGCGTCCAGGACCGGGTGGACGTGCACATGGGCACGCTCGGCAAGGCGCTCGGCGCGTTCGGCGCCTACGTGGCCGGCGAGCGGCGCCTGGTCGAGCTGCTCCTCTCGCGCGCCCGGCCGTTCGTGTTCAGCACCGCGCTCCCGCCGCCCGCCTGCGCCGCCGCGCTGGCCGCGCTGGAGGTGGTGGCGACCGAGCCGTCGCGGCGGACCCGGCTGTTCGCGCTGTGCGCGCGGATGCAGGCGGGGCTGGCGCGGCTCGGCTTCGACGTGGCGCGGGTCGCGTCGCCGATCTTCCCGGTGGTGCTGGGGAGCGAGGCGCGCGCGCTGGCGGCCGCGGCGGCGCTGCGCGAGCGCGGGTGGTTCGTGCGAGCCATCCGCCCGCCCACCGTGCCGCGCGGCACGAGCCGCCTGCGCGTGGCGCTCTCCGCCGCGCACGACGAGGCGCAGGTGGACGGGTTCCTGGCGGCGCTGGCGGAGGTGCTGCCGGGGCTGCCGCCGCCCCCGGGCTAGCGCGCGCCTCAGCGCGCGTGGCCGAGCATGTACCACTGCTCGTACATGCTGCTCCGGCCGGGCTTGCCGCTCGAGCACGAGGTGAACGTGCCCTTGGCCGCGAACGACGCGTAGGCGCCGGTGCCGTCGAGCACCGTCCAGCGGCCCACCACCGGCAGGGCCGCGCCCTTGCGCGCCGTCGTCAGCCGCATCCGCAGCGTGCCGCGCCCGCCCTCCAGCACCCGCTCCACCACGCCGCCGCCCGCGGGGAACCCGCCCATGTCGCGCGCCACGCCCTCGTCCAGCGTGGCGCCCGAGGCGCTGCGCAGCCGGAACGTGCCGGTGTACTGCCAGTCCGGGAACACCACGTCGATCTCGATCCGCTCCGCGCCGGGCGGCGGGAGCTCGGCGGCGGGCGGCGGCTCGCGGCGGCGCTCGGGCGCGTCGGCCCGCGCGCGGACGGGGAGGGTGGCGGCGAGCGCGGCGAGCGCGAGGGCGGCGAGCGCGTGCGGTCGGCGGACGGTCATCGCGGGCTCCCCGGCGCGGCGGGCGGCGGCGGGACGCGGCCGTGCGCGATCTCGCACGCGGCGAAGCGGCGCTCCGCCTCGGCGCGCGCCTCGCCCAGCACCTGGACCCGGTGCGCCACCGGCAGGCAGGCGGAGGTGGCGCCGCGCAGGGCGGCGCGGAGGCGGGACCAGTCCACGGTGGAGACGCGGGCGGTCCCGTCGGCCGAGACGGTGGCGAGCTCGGTGCCGTCGGGGCTGAAGGCGGCGTTGCCCACCGCGCCCTCGTGGGCGCGGAGCACCAGCGGGTCCCCGCTTCCGTCGCGCGGGTACACGCGCACGGTGCCGTCGCTCGAGGCGAGCGCCCAGCGGCGCCCGTCGCGGCTCACCGCCACGGAGAACAGCCCCTCGGGCAGCGCCGGGAAGGGCGCCCGCTCCTCGCCGTCCGGGCCGAACAGGCGCAGCGTCCCGCCCTGCTCCGGGACCACCAGGGTGCCGTCGGGCGCCACCGCAGCGCGGAACACCGGCCGCCCGGCCCGGACCACCCGCGGCGGCGAGCCGTCGAGCGGCCACACGTGGACGGAGGCCTCGTCCTGCGACGACGAGACCACCGCCTTGCCGTCCGGCGTCCAGGTCACCGCCGTGAGCACCGCGCCGTGCCCGCGGAACACGAGCGGCGTCCCGGTGCCGTCGGCGCGCCACACGCGCACCGTCTTGTCCAGCGAGCCGCTCGCGATGAGCGTGCCGTCCGGGCTGAACGCGGCGGACAGCACCGGACCCTCGTGCCCGCGCAGCTCGCGGACGAGCGCGCCGGTCCGGGCGTCCCACACGCGCACGGTGCGATCCTCGGACGAGGTCACGAAGGTGCGCTCGGTGGGATCGAGATCGGCGGAGTGGATCACGTTGCCCGGGTCGCGCACCGTGAGCGCCGCGCCGCCGTGCACCGGCCAGAGCCGGGCGGTGCCGTCGTGGCTGGCCGTCAGCACGCGCGTGCCGTCGCGCGTCCACTCCACCGTGTCCACCAGCGCCTCGTGCCCCACCAGCTGCCCGCGCTGGCGCGGGTCGTCGGTGCGCCACACCCGGATGACGTCGTCGGTGCCGCGCGTGAACAGGCGGCTGCCGTCCGGGGTGGGCACGCCGTCCACGACGGTGTGGCCGCGCAGCACCACCGGCGAGCCCTCACCGTCGGCCGGCCAGATCCGCACCGTGCCGTCGGTCCCGCCGGTGATGACGCGCCGCCCGTCGGGCGCGAACGCGGCGTACGCGACGGCGCCGCGGTGGCCGCGCAGCCGGATCTCCGGCCCGGCGACGCCGAGCCGCCACACGCGCGCCGCCCCGTCCTGCGAGCCGGCCACGACCCGCGTGCCGGCGCGGTCGAACGCGACCGAGGACACCGCCATGCCGGGCGCGCCCAGCGACTGGCGGACGCGGCCGTCGAGCCCGAGCAGGCGCACCACGCCGTCCTCCGAGCCGACCGCGATGACGCGACCGTCCGGCGACCAGGCCACCGACCACACCACCCCGCCCGGCAGCGGCGCCGACGCGAGCACCGCGCCGGTGGGCGACGCGATCACGCGCACGAAGCCGTCCGCGGTGCCGGTGGCGACCCGGGTGCCGTCCGGGGAGAACGCGAGCGCGAGCACGGCGCCGTCGTGCACCACGGGCCGCGGCGGCGCGTCGCCGGCGAGGTCGGCCAGCCAGAGCCGCCCGTCCGGCGCGCCGGCCGCCGCGATCCGGCCCGCCGGGTCGAGCGCCAGCCGGAGCAGCGGCACGTCGCCGGCGGGCAGGCTGCGCGGCGGGGCGCCGCCGTCGAGCGTGAACACCCGCAGCGTCCCCGCGTGATCGGCGGTGACGAGCCGCCGCCCGTCGCGCGTGAAGGCGAGCCCGTCGGTGCGCGCCGGGCCGTCCGCGGCGAGCACGCGCGGCGCCCCGGTCCCGTCGGCGCGCCAGAGCTTCGCGCCGCCACCCTCGCCCCCGGCCGCGACCCAGGCGCCGTCCGGGCTGACCGCGACGCCCTCGCCCTTCGGCACGCCGTCGAGCACGGTCTCCGGGATGGGCTCCGCGAGCAGGCGCTGCGCGATCGCGACCGCGCGCGGGGGCGGGTCGTCGGGCAGCTCGGCCATGAGCAGCGCGGCCACCAGCGGATCCGAGGCGCCGTCGGCCGTGCCGGCCACGCGGGCCGCCCGGAGCGCCCGCTCGGCCCGGGCGCCGCTGCGGATGGCGAGCGCCGCGGCCGCGGCGAGCCCCAGCACCACCAGCCCGGCCACCGCGGTGGCCGTCCGGCGCAGCCGCCGCAGGCGGGCCGCGCGGGCCTGCGCCGCGGCGCGGCCGGCGTAGGCCTGCTCCACGCCGGCGAGCCCGTCGAGCAGGCCGAGCGCGGTCTGCGGGCGTCCGGTGGGCGCCTTCGAGAGCGCCGCCGTGAGCAGCGACGCGAGCGAGGGCGGCGCGTCCTCGAGCGGGAGCCGCGGCGGCGGGCCGGGGTCGAGCACGGTGCTGCGCCCGTCCACGAGCGGGAAGGGCAGCTCGCCGGTGAGCATCTGCCAGAGCACCACGCCCGCGCTGAACACGTCCGCCCGCGCGTCGCCGGGCTCGCCCCGGAGCTGCTCCGGCGCCATGTACGCGGGGGTGCCGCCGGCGAGGCTGGCCCGGTCGAGCAGCCGCGCCAGGCCGAAGTCGAGCAGCTTCACGCCGCCCGCCTCGGTGAGGAACACGTTGCCGGGCTTGAGGTCGCGGTGGAGCACGCCGCGCGAGTGCGCGTGCACGAGGCCGCTCGCCACGTCGCGGGCGATGCGCACCGCCTCCTCGGGCGGCAGCCGGCCGCGCTTGAGCCGCTGCTGGAGCGTCTCGCCGCGGAGCAGCTCGAGGATGAGGTAGGGCGTGCCCTCGTGGATCCCGAAGTCGTGCAGCGTGACGACGTTCGGGTGGTTGAGCCGCGCCGCCGCCTCCGCCTCCTCGCGGAGCGGCTTCTCCAGCGCGGCCGGCTCGGCGCGGGAGGGGCGCATCGCCTTGAACGCGACCAGCCGGCCCAGCTCGCGGTCGCGCGCCTCGAACACCAGGCCGAACCCGCCCCGGCCGATCTCGCGGAGCAGCTCGAAGCGGCCCACCACCATGCCGGCCTCGAGCGGCGCGGCGAGCTGGGACGGATCGCGGGCCGGCGCGGAGGCGAGCTCCAGCAGCAGGTCCGAGAACTCCTGGCTCTCGCCCTCCAGCTCCGGGGGGACCACGCGGGGTGCCTCGCGCATCGGGGTGCGGCCGCTACTCGAGCAGCCCCTCCTCCCGCGCCATGCGCGCGAGCTTCTCCTTCAGGCGCTCGAACCGCTTGCGCAGCGCCGGCTCGTCCACCGCGTCGCCCTCGTCGGCGAGCACGGTCGCGACCTCGCGCCAGGAGAGCCCCCGGTCGAGCCGCAGCACCAGGAGCGTCTGCTCGTCCGGCTGCAGCCGCGCGCGCAGCCGGTCGATGCCGCGCTGCCGGGCCTCGCGCCGGCCGAGCAGCGCCGACGAGCGGACCTCGTCGGCGATGCGCGACAGCTCGTGGGTCTCGAGGCGGCGGCCCCGGCCGCGGTACGGATCGCGGAGGTGCCGCGCCGCGGCGTGCCAGGCGAGCCGGTAGGCCCAGACGCGGACCGGGCACTCGCGGCGGAAGCCGGGGAGGCCGCGCCAGAGGTCCTCGGTGAACTGCGAGAACACCTCGGCCGCGTCGGCGTCGTTGCGGAGGATGGAGGAGAGGTAGCCGAGGAGCTGCGGGCCGTACTCGCGGAGGACCGCCTCGGCGGCCCCCCGGTGATCGCCGGCTTCGAGGAACGGTGCGGCGCGTCCGTGGTCGGTCATCCGGGCGAGGGGCTCCGGGGCGCGGACCGGCCGGACGGCCGGGAACGGGCCGGGAGAGGGCCGACCATAACGGACGGTGCCGTTTGCCGCAATCGGCGTGGCGCGCACGGTGGGGCCCTCCGCGTGGACGTTCCGGACGAGGGAGGGGCGGCGGGCGCGGGCGTGACCGGGGCGGCGCGCCTCAGCGGGACAGCTCGTGCACGCGCTCCCGGAGCCGGTGCGCCTCGTCCCGGACGCGCGCCTCCACGCTGTCGTCCGACCGCAGCCCGACCAGCCAGCCGGCGGCGAACCCGATCGCGGCGGCGAGCAGGAGCGCGGCGAGGGCGGTCCGGGCGCGGAAGGACACGTCAGATCCCGAGCTGCTGCACCTGGTACCCGCGCTCGCGCAGCGCCTGGAGGAGCTCCTGGACGTGCTCGAGGCCGCGGGTCTCCAGGGTGAGCTGCAGGGTGGTGTCGCCGAACCGCGTCGCGAAGGCGCGCGTGTGGTGGACCTCGATCACGTTGGCCCGGTGGTGCGCGATGATCGCCGACACCTTGGCGAGCTGCCCCGGCTTGTCGGTGAGCGCGACGCTCACCCGCACCAGGCGCCCGTCCTTCACCAGGCCCCGCTCGATGATGCGCGCGACCAGGTTCACGTCGATGTTGCCCCCCGAGACGATGGCGGCGGCGCGCCGCCCCTCGAGCCCGGCCGCCCGGCGGTTCATGAGCGCCGCCACCGCGACCGCGCCGGCCCCCTCCGCGACCGTCTTCTCCTTCTCGAGCAGGTACAGGATCGCGCTCGCGATCTCCTCCTCGGAGACGGTCACGATCTCGTCCACCAGGCGCCGGACGTGCTCGAAGGTGAGGTCGCCGGCGCGCTTCACGGCGATGCCGTCCGCGATGGTGCTGGCCGGCTCGAGCGTGACCGGCCGGCCCGCCTCGAGCGCCGCGAGCATGCTGGGAAGGACCTCGGTCTCCACGCCCACGATCCGAACCTCGGGGCGCAGCGCCTTCGCGGCCACGGCCACTCCGGAGGCGAGCCCGCCGCCGCCGATGGGCACCAGGATCGCGTCCACCTCCGGGACCTGGTCGAGGATCTCGAGCCCGACCGTGCCCTGGCCCGCGATGATGCGCGGGTCGTCGAACGGGTGCACGAAGGTGAGCCCCTCGGCCTGCTCGAGCCGCCGCGCCTCGGCGTACGCCTCGTCGTAGTTCGCCCCGTGGAGCACGATGCGCGCGCCGTGGGCCCGGGTGTTCGCCACCTTCATGATGGGCGTGGTCTCGGGCATCACGATGGTGGCCTTCACCCCGAGTCTGCCGGCGTGGTACGCGACCCCCTGCGCGTGGTTCCCGGCGCTCGCCGCGATCAGCCCCCGGGCGCGCTCGGCCTCCCCCACGAGCAGCAGCGTGTTCAGGGCGCCGCGCTCCTTGTAGGAGCCGGTCATCTGCAGGTTCTCGAGCTTGAGGAAGGCGCTGGTGCCGCTCAGGCGGGAGAGGGTCTCGGTGCGGGCACAGGGGGAGAGGTAGATCCGGTCGCGGATCCGGCCGAGCGCGGCCTGGACGTCGGGGAGCGTCACCATGGCGGATCGCGAACGCTACCGCCCCGCGGCCGCGAACGGCAAGCGCCGCCCGCGCGCGTGATCCGGACGAGGAACGGGCGTCGCGGCGGCGCGGGGCGCCGCCGGAGAGGCCCGGCGCGAGCGGCCCGCGGCCGCCCGCCGCTAGTGCTGCACCAGCCTCCGCGCGAGCTCGACGCGATTCCGCACGCCCAGCTTGTCGAAGATGGTCTTGAGGTGGCTCTTCACGGTCTGGGAGGCGATCCCGAGCCGCTCGGCCACCTCGCGGGAGCGGAGCCCGTCGGCCACGAGCAGCGCGACCTCCCGCTCGCGCTGGGTGAGGCCATCGGCCGGCGTGGCGGTGGCGGCCTCGGGACCGGCCTGCAGCGGCTCCGGGAGCGGCTCACGCCAGAGGTGGAGCTGCGTCTTGCCCTTCCCGACGGCGGTCACCTCGATGCGGAGCCGCTCGCCGTGGCCCTCCATGACCAGCGTGCGGCGCACGCCGGGCGGCCCGTTCTGGGCCCCGTCGGTGAGGCCGCGGAGCTCGGACGGCATCAGCGCGCCGTCGGCGGCGTCCGCGAAGAACACCTTCAGCATCTCCTCCGCTTGCCGGTCGGCGCGCAGCAGCCCACCCGCGTCGCAATGAGCGGCAGCCCCGCGCGGAGCGGGAACGCGAACGTTCGCTCGCATCATGGCCAGCACCCCCTTTGCCTCCGTGTGGAGACAGGACCCACATACTACAGCCCTGCGAACGAGTGGTCACTCGCATCCCGAGCGGTCGCGATCTCCTTCGGGGTTCCGGGGGTTTATGACGCATCTGCGTCGGAGGGGGTGGGCGCATCGGGTCCGGTCCTTCCTGGTGCGACGGAGGTGGCAACCCATGCCCTGAAATCGGAGGGATGCACCGCCCGTCCGGTGGCGCGGATCACCCGGAAGACGAGGCAACCCTGATGAGCGCCCCGGCACAGGGACGTTGACGCATCGTGCGGGACCGGTTGGGCCGCTCCGTCCACCCCGCCGCAGCGGGGCGGGTGCGAGCGGCGAAGGAACGGGCAGGACATGCGCGGCGGCTCCGCCCGCAACGTACGCACGCGGGCCGGGCCGGGCCGCGCCCCCGCGCGACGGCGCGACCCGCGCGGTCGGCGCCGCTCAGCGGAGCGCGGCGTGGACCGCGGCCGCGAGCAGCGCGAGCAGCACCACCGAGGAGGCGGCGCCGAAACGGCGTTCACCCACCGCGAAGAAGCCGCCGGCGGCGACGGCGAGCCGGAGCGGCGGCGTGACGAAGAGCGCGATCACGCCCAGCCGCGCGAGGTGGCTCGCCGCCTCGACGTCGAGCGCGTACGCGAGCGTGGCGGCGCCGCAGAGGCCGACGCCGGTGAGCGTGCCGGCCCAGAGCGCGAGCGACACGGAGCGGTTCACGGCAGCCCCCGCAGCACGTCCCACACCATGCGGCCGCCCAGCAGCACCAGCAGCGCGGAGAACGCCGCCTGGAGCCGCGCCGCCGGGATCCGGCCGAGCAGCGTCGCGCCCAGCCGCGCGCCGGCGAACACGCCCACCACCACCGGCGCGGCCACGGCGACCTCGAGATCGCCGCGCGCGTAGTACACGTACGCGCTGGCGGCGGCGGTCACGCCGATCATGAAGTTCGAGGTCGCCACCGCGACCTTGAACGGCAGCTCCATCGCCAGCGTCATCACCGGCACCTTGATGAAGCCGCCGCCCACGCCGATGAGGCCGGAGATGGCGCCCGCCACCGCGCTCGCGCCGAGGCCGGTGCCCCATCGACGCACGGTGTAGGGCGCGCCCTCCGGCGCCTGCGGGCCGGCCGGGCGCCGGCGCCACATCACCAGCGCCGAGTACACCGCCACCGCGGCGAACAGCGCCTTCAGCAGGCCCACCGGCGCGAGGCCGGCGACGGCGCTCCCCAGCATGGCGCCGGCGACCGTCGCGAGCTCCAGCACCACGCCGACGCGCATGTCGGAGAGCTTGCGGTCCACGTAGGAGGCCGCCGCGGAGGAGGAGCTGGCGATGATCACGACCAGCGAGACCGCCACCGCGTGGCGGAACGGGAGGCCGAAGCCGGCCGTGAGGATCGGGACGACGATGATGCCGCCCCCGATGCCCATGAGGGCGCCGAGGGTGCCGGCGCCGAGGCCGACGGCGGCGAGCAGGAGAGCGGTCACGGGGCGGCCACTCTAGCGTACGGACGGGCGCCCGGAAACCGGCCCTTCGACTCCGGCCGCCCATCCCGGCCCTTCGACTCCGGCCGCCCATCCCGACCCTTCGACTCCAGCTCGCTCATCCCGAGCGTAGGACCGCGAAGCGGTCCGGAGTCGAGGGACGCTCAGGGCGAGCGGGTTCGATTCCGGCGCTCATCCCGACCCTTCGACTCCGGCTCGCGCGCTCATCCCGAGCGTAGGACCGCGAAGCGGTCCGGAGTCGAGGGACGCTCAGGGTGAGCGGTGCGTTCCGCTCGGTCGGGGGACGCTCAGCGCAGCTCGACCTCGAAGCCGAGGCGGCGCGCCGACTCGAGCAGCTCGTCGGCGGGCTGCACCTTCAGCGGCACCGCGATGGTGGTCTCGGTCTGCTCGGGGATGACCGCGCGGACCGTCACCGGGCAGCTCCCGGAGAAGCGCCCGAGCAGCGCCTTCAGGTCGCCCGCGCGCGCGGCGGTGAGCCGGTCGGCGTCGATGCGGAGCGCGATCTCGCTGGTCTTCTGGTTGCGGACCGCGGCGAGCGGCTCGATGTCGAGCGCGGTGATCTCCGCCCGCGGGTTCTCCTCCTCGCGGTTGTTGATCCGCACCTCGCCGTGCACCAGCACCGGCTCGTCGCCCTTCACGAAGTGCTCCCAGTCCGACCAGCCCTTCTGCGCGGGGCGGCCGTTCTGGGCCGGCCGCGAGGCCCAGCAGATGACCTCGGTCGTGCCGGTGAGGTCCTCCAGGGTGAGGAAGCCGAAGCGCGTGCCCTTCTCCTTGTTCATGCGCTCGCGAAGCGACGCGACCACGCCGACCACGGTGACCTTGTCGCCGTGCCGCTTGTGCGCGACCGCGGCGCAGGTGGAGGAGGCGTAGCGGCGGACCTCGCGCTCGTAGCCCATCAGCGGGTGGCCGGTCAGGTAGAAGCCGAGCGCCTCCTTCTCGAACGCGAGCCGGACGCGCTCCGGCCACTCCTCCACGCTCACCTCGCCCACGGCGTCGCCGGGCCGAGGGTAGCGCGGCTTCGCCTCGGTCGCCGCGGAGGCCGCGAGCGCACCGAACAGCGAGGCCTGGCCGCTGGCGCGGTCGGCCTGCGCCGACGCGCCCGCCGAGATGGCGGCGTCGATGCCGAAGAAGAGCTGCCAGCGCGGCACGCCCTCGAAGTCGAGCGCGCCGGACTTCACCAGCGCCTCCAGCACCTTCTTGTTGATCTTCTTCGAGTCCACCCGCCCGGCGAGGTCGAACAACGACTTGAACGGGCCCGACGCGCGCGCCTCGACGATGGCCTGCACCGCCGAGTCGCCCACGCCGCGGACCGCGCCCAGGCCGAACCGGATGCGGCCGCGCGACCCCTTGGGCGACTCCGGGCCGGGCGGGAACGCGCCGAACGCGGCGTCCGACTCGTTGACGTCCGGCGGGAGCACCTCGAGCTGGCTGGCGCGCGCCTCCGAGATGTGGAGCACCACCTTGTCGGTGTTGGAGGCCTCGCTCGAGATGAGCGCGGCCATGAACTCCACGGGGTAGTGCGCCTTCAGCCAGGCGGTCTGGACGGTGAGCAGGCCGTACGCGGCGGAGTGCGACTTGTTGAAGCCGTACGCCGCGAACTTCTCCATGAGGTCGAAGATGCCGCCGGCGACCTTCTCGTCCACGCCGTTCGCGACCGCGCCGGCGAGGAAGCCGACGCGCTCCTTGGCCATGACCTCGGCCTTCTTCTTCCCCATGGCGCGGCGGAGCAGGTCGGCCTGTCCCAGCGAGTAGCCCGCCAGGACCTGCGAGATCTGCATCACCTGCTCCTGGTAGACGATCACGCCGTAGGTCGGCTCGAGGACCTGCTCCAGGCTGGGGTGCGGGTACTGCACCTTCTCGCGGCCGTGCTTGCGGTCGATGTAGACGTCCACCATGGTGCGGCCGTCCTCGAGCTTCTGGTCGAGGGGGCCGGGCCGGTAGAGCGCGCCGGCGGCGATGACGTCCTCGAAGCGCGACGGCTTCATCTTCACCACCATCTCGGTGAAGCCGGAGGACTCCATCTGGAACACGCCGCCGGTGTCGCCGCGGCTGATGAGCTCGTACACCGCCGGATCGTCGATGGGGATGTCGCTCGCCGCGAAGTCCTTCATCTCCGGGTGGTTCCGCTTCACCATCCGCAGCGCGTCGTCGATGACGGTGAGCGTCTTCAGCCCGAGGAAGTCGAACTTCACCAGGCCGGCGGCCTCGACCTCCTCCTTCGCGAACTGCGACACCAGCATCTCGGACTTGTCGTCCTTGTACGCCGGCACGTACTCCCACAGCGGCTTGTCCGCGATCACCACGCCGGCCGCGTGCAGGCCGGCCTGGCGGTTGAGGCCCTCCAGCGACATGGCGATGTCGAGCAGGTCCTTGGTGGTGACCTTGTTCTGGACGCCCTTGTCGTCCACCCACTGCGAGATCACGGTGGGCTTGTCGTAGAGCTCCTTCAGGCGCGGCTCGGCCGGCATCTTGTCCGAGCCGAACACCAGCTCCTTGAGCGGCGGCGTCTTGCCCTGCACCGGGTCCGGGACGAGCTTCGCGATCCGGTCGCCCTCGGCGAACGGCAGGCCCATCACGCGCACCACGTCGCGGATCACCGAGCGCGCCTTGAGCGAGCCGAACGTGATGATCTGCCCGACGTTGTCCTGCCCGTACTTGCCGCGGACGTACTGGATGACCTCGTCGCGGCGGTTCTGGCAGAAGTCCACGTCGAAGTCCGGCATCGAGACGCGCTCCGGGTTCAGGAAGCGCTCGAAGAGCAGGTTCCAGCGGAGCGGGTCGAGGTCGGTGATGCGGAGCGACCAGGCCACGATCGAGCCGGCGCCGGAGCCGCGGCCCGGGCCCACCGGGATGCGGTGCTCCTTCGCCCAGTTGATGAAGTCCTGGACGATGAGGAAGTAGCCCGGGAACCCCATCTTCTTGATGACGCCGAGCTCCATCTCGAGGCGCTGGCGGTACAGGTCGCGGTCGTGCGGGTACTTCCCGTCGATCTCGCGGAAGCGCCGGTCGAGCCCCTCCCGCGCGAGCTTCACGATGTACTCGTCCTCGCTCATCCCCTCCGGCAGCGTGAAGGAGGGCAGGAACGTCTTCCCGAGCGGCAGCTCGACGTTGCACATCTCGGCGATGCGCAGCGTGTTGTCGAGCGCCTCGCGGAAGTCGGGCAGCGCCGCCGCCATCTCGTCGGGCCCGGCGACGAACAGGCCGTCGGTGTCGTGGCGGAGCCGCTTCGGATCCTGGAACGTCTTGTTGGAGGCGATGCACATCAGCACCTCGTGCGCCTTCGCCTCCTGCCGGCTCACGTAGTGCGCGTCGGCGGTGCCGACGAGCGGGATGCCCTCGTCGCGGCCGAGCTGGGCGAGCTTGGCGTTGACGTCGAGCTGCTCGCGCATGCCGTTCGACTGGACCTCGAGGAAGAACGAGCCCGGCTCGAAGATGTCGCGGTACTCGCGCGCCACCCGCCGCGCGCCGTCCATGTCGCCCTGCCGCGCCAGCCGCGGCACCTCGCCCGCCAGGCAGGCGGTCAGGCCGACGAGGCCCTTCGAGTGGTCGCGCAGGAGCTGCTTGTCGATGCGCGGGTCGTAGTAGAAGCCCTCGGTGAACGCCTTGGACGAGAGGTAGCGCAGGTTCGCCCAGCCCTCGGCGTTCTTCGCGAGCAGGATGAGGTGGCGGCCGACGCGCTCGGAGCGGTCGGTGCGCCCCTTGTCGCCCGCGACGTACGCCTCCATGCCGAGGATGGGCTTCACCCCGGCTTCCTTGGCCTTCTTGTAGAAGTCCACCGCGCCGAACAGGTTCCCGTGGTCCGTCACGGCCACGGAATTCATGCCCTTCGCCTTGACCGTCTTCAGCAGGTCCTTGATGCGGATCGCGCCGTCGAGGAGGGAGTACAGGGTGTGCAGGTGCAGGTGGACGAAGTCGGGCATCGGGCCCGATGTCTAGCAGGCGGGGGTGACACGCGGAAGGCGCCGGAAGTGGGCAGCGGAAAAGAGGGAATTCCGCGCCGTCGCAGGTGGCGGCGGGCCTCGGCCGGCCCCCGCCGCTCACAGCGGCAGCCGGTAGATCCGCGTCGGCTCCATCCCCGCCGGCGCGAGCTTCCCGTCCTTCCACCCGTCCACGTGGCTGTTGCCGATGTAGACGAACGCGCCGGGCACCAGCGCGCCGGTGGTGGGCACGCGCCAGCCGGGGTTGGCGGTCTCGAGCACCTCGGCCGTCCGCACGCCCGCGGCGCCGGGCTCGAGCTCGAGCCGGATGATGCGCGGGGTGCCGGCGCCGTTCTGGACGGCGACGAGCGTCCGGCCGGCGGCGGAGAGGCCGTCGATGCCGGTCAGCGGGAAGCGGCCGGGGCCGCGCAGGCGGCGGGGCGCGCCGCCGTCGCGCGGCAGGTCCCACAGGCGGTCGCGTCGGCGACGAGGAGCCGGCCGTCGGCGATGGCGATCCCGTTCGCGTAGACCCAGCGCCGCCCGCCGCCGGCCGCCACCAGCGCGGCGGCGCCGGGGTCGAGCCGCCACACCTCGCCGCCCTCGCTGTCGGTCGCGTAGACGGTGCCGTCCTCGCCGACGGCGAGGTCGTTCAGCATGTGGCCCGGGCCGTCCAGCCCGGCGCTCCGGCGCGGCGCGCCGGTGGCGAGGTCGAACGCGAGGAGGCGCGTGCGCGCGGGCGTCCCCGCGGCCGCGTCCGCCCGCGCGAGGGAGGCCGCCCAGAGCAGGCCGCGCGCGGCGTCCACCTTGATCCCCAGCACCTGGTCCAGCCCGGCGCCGGGCGGGACGAGGTCGCGCACCGCCCCGCCCGGATCGACGCGCACGATCTTCCGCAGCCGCATGCTCCCGACGTAGAGCGCGCCGTCCCGCGGGTCGGCCGCGATGCCCTCCGCCACCAGGCCCGGCTCGGCCAGCGTGGCCGCGAGCGGCGCATGGGGCGTCGCCGGCACGCGCGCGGCGAAGCGCGCGGCGAGCGCCTTCAGCTCGGGGCGGTCCGCGAGCGCGGGGAAGTCGGCGGGATCCATCCCGTTCGACCAGCCGGCCTCGTCGAGCGACCGGAGCAGCGCCAGGGCGCCGTCCGCGTCGCCCTGGCTCGCGGCGAGCCAGGCGCGCAGGTAGGGGAGGCCGGGGTCGCCCGGATCCTGGGGCGCGGGCGCGCCGCCGGCGGGCGCGGCCGGGGCCGCGGGCGTGGGCGCGCGCGCCGTCGCCGGGGCGTGGTGGCACGCGACGGCGAGGGCGCTCGCCGCGGCGGCGAGGAGCGCGAGCGGGAGCGGCCGGGCAGGGGGCGGGCGCGCGACGGGGGCCATGGTCACCTCACGTGAAGAGGGCTCCCCGGACCGATGCGCCGGCGCGGGCGATGTGACGGGCGCCGCCACGCCAGGGGCGCGCCGGCGCGGGCTGCGGCCGGGACCGGCGCGTGCTAACTGTGGCGCGTGCCCCACTTCTCCCGCCGCCTCCCTGGCGTCCTGCCGCGCAAGGACCTCGTCCGCCTGCTCGTGCCCACGTACGCCGCCGCGCGCGGCGTGGACGAGGAGGAGGCCGCCGAGCGGCTCTCGCGCGCGCTCGCCGCCCCGGCGGCGCTCGACGAGCTGTACGGCGGCATCTCCGAGGCGCTCCGCGACGCGCAGGGCCCGCGCACCTCGGAGGACGCGCTCATGGACCGGCTCTCCGCGGGCGTGGTGACCCGCGGCGGCCGCGCCAAGCCCGCCCCCTCGACGCCGGCCGTCTCCGCCGCGCTCGTCCGGCTCGACCTCGAGGTCGGCATCGCCCCGGAGTCGATGCGCGCCACGCTCGCGGCCGGACCGGGGCGCGCGCTGCTCGAGGCCGGGCTCCGCGCGCTCGGCGCGCACGTGGTGAAGGAGCTGCTGCGCGGCGCGCGCGGGGGCGCGGCGAAGGGAAGCTAGGGACGCGCCGCCAGGCAGCCCTCGCCCTACAGAAACTCGCAGACGTACGCCGCCGGCGCGGTCGCCTTCACGTCGAAGCCGCTCCGGCCCGGGACCTCGAAGCAGGTGCCGGCGGGGAAGGCGCGGAAGCCGGCCTCGCCCGGCAGGCGCGCCCACAGCTCGCCCGAGACCACGGTCATCCGCTCCGGCGCCTCCGTGCCGAAGTGGAACTCGCCCACGTCCACCACGCCGGCGGTCTGCCGGCGGCCGTTGCGCTCGAACCCGATGCTCTGGACCTGGCCCTCGAAGAACGTCTTGTGCGTGAGCATGGGCCGATGGAAGCACGCGCCGCGCGCGCCGGTCAACGCGCGCCCGCGCCGCGCGCCGCGGGCCGCCGGTGGACGCGCGGGCGATCGCGGCCGAGCAGGAGGCCGGTCGCGAGCACGCCGGCGAACGGCAGCGGGAGGTCCTCGGTCATGCCCAGCTCGAGCGCGGCGGGGATGCCCATCAGCGACCACAGGAACGGGACCACCAGCAGCCGGCGCGGCACCGGCCGGTCGGTGAGCAGCAGCAGTCCCAGGGTGAAGATCGTGTTCGGGCAGGGCGTCACGCCGAACGCGGGCGCGCGCGGGTAGGCGTGCCCGGCGAGCGCGCCGACGAGCGGGTAGACGGCCGCCGCGTAGAGCATGAGCGAGAGCCCCGCGGTGGTGAGCCCGCCGGGCCGGGCGTGGAACGACAGCCACCCGCGCACCGACGCCGTCGCGAACAGCACCGCCTGGACCACGAACGCCGCGGCGAACGCCGGCGCGAGCGAGGACACGCGCGCGAACGCGCTCGCGTGGAAGGCGGCGGCGGCGGCCCAGAGGAACGCGAGCACGAGCGCGGTCCCGGCGCTCGCCCCGCGCCCGCCGCGCACCGCGAGCACGAGCGCGAGGAGCGCGAGCGCGTAGGCGACGAGCGGCATGGGCCACACCGCGCCGTTGAACTGCTCGAACGCGTCGAGGAGCTGCTGCGAGGTGAACGGGACGCCCATGGGCCACCTCCGCCTGCCAGCAGGCGCACCGCCGCGCGCCGGCGTCGAGCGCCCTCGGCGTGGCGACCCGATCGCGGGCGGCACCGGACGCGCCCGCGCGCGCACCGGGATGGTTGCATCACCAACGGTGAAGCGCCCTCCGGGCCGCCCGGGGTTCCCCCGCCCGCCCGCCGGGAGTATGGTGCCCGCCGAACCATGCCGCAGCGCGTCCTCCTCGTCTCCCACCCCGACTGCCAGGCGCACGATCCCGGCCCCGGGCACCCCGAGCGCCTGGCGCGGCTCGAGGCCGCGCTGGAGGCGCTCGCCGCGGATCCCGCGCTCGGGCCGCAGGTGCTGGAGCGCGTCGAGGCGGCGCGGGCGACCGAGCAGGCGCTGCTCCGCGTGCACACGCCCGGGCACCTCGCCCGCGTGCGCGGCCACGTGGAGGCGGCGGCGCGCACCGGGATGCTCGACTGGCTCGAGCCGGAGACGCCGGTGTCGGCGGGCTCCTGGCGGGCGGCGGTGGCCGCGGCCGGCGCGGCCATCGAGGCCGCCGAGCGGGTGGCGCGCGGCGAGGCGCGGGCGGCGTTCGCGCTGGTCCGGCCGCCCGGCCACCACGCCTGGGCCGACCGCGCCGGCGGCTACTGCCTGCTCAACAACGTCGCGATCGCGGCGCGCGCGGTCCAGGCCGCGGGGCTGGCGCGGCGGGTGCTCGTGGTGGACTGGGACGTCCACCACTGCGACGGCACGCAGTCGATCTTCTGGGAGGACCCGGCCGTCTACGTGCTCTCCCTGCACCTGTGGCCGCACTACCCGCACACCGGCGCGCCGGAGGAGCGCGGCGCCGGCGCGGGCGAGGGGACGACGCGCAACGTGGCGGTGCCGCACGGCACGCGCGCGCCCGAGCAGCGGCGCCTGTTCGAGGACGGGCTCGCGGCGGCCCTCGCCGAGTTCCGCCCGGACCTAGTGCTGCTCTCGGCCGGCTTCGACCCGCTGGAGGGCGATCCGGAGGGCGGCCTGCACCTCGAGCCGTCCGACCTGCACGCGATGACGCGGACGCTGGTGGAGCGGTGCGCCGCGGCCGGATGCGAGCGGATCGCGGCGGTGCTGGAGGGCGGGTACGTCCCGCCGCGCCTGGGCCAGGGCGTGGTGCAGGTGGTCCGGGCGCTGGCGGGGCTGCCGGCGGCCGGATAGCGGGCGGGTCAGCCGCGCGGCCGCGCGCCGAAGCGGATGAGGTCGCGCTCGCCGCGCCCGAACGCGCCTAGCAGCGCCGCCGGGCCGTGGGCCTGCGCGTCCGCCAGCTCCTGCGGCGAGAGGAACACGGCCATCGACACCTGCACCAGCTCCGCGTCGAAGCGGATCGCGTCGGGCAGGTCCGGGAACCAGCGGCCGGCGCTGGGCGGCAGCAGCGCCACCCCGGCGCGCCCCGCGTCCACCAGCGCGGGGTCCGCGAGCGGGAGGACGCGGACCGCGTCGCCCGCGGGCGCGGCCCGCTCCACGCGCGCCAGCAGCGCCCCGACCATCATGGGATCCGCGTCGGTGAGCGTCGCGACCACGCGGCGGCCGGACCGCCCGAGCGTGAACACCACCGCCGCGCCCGGGCTGGGGGCGAGCGGCGCGGACGCGAACACGGCCGGCGGGCCGTCCGGATCGAGCGCGAGCTCGACCGCGCGCCCGCCGCCCGCGGCGGGGACGTGCTCCATCACGTACACGAGGACCCGGGCCTCGAGCCGGTTCAGCGCCGCTTCCATGGCGGAAGCTTGCCACGTTCCACGCCGGAGCGGGAACCGCGGCTGCTAGACTCCGCGCCCTATGCCGCTCGCCCGCCGCCGCGCCGCCTGGCCCCCCTGGAAGGAGAACCGCCGCGTCGCGCTGTCCGTGGCCGCCGTCGCGCTGGTGGTGGGCGCGGTGGTGCTCTGGGGGCGCGGCACCGGACGCCCGGACGTCGCGCTCGCGGCGCAGGCCGCCGCGCTCCTCGGCTGGTTCGCCCTGCTCATGGTGGCGGTGCGCCGGCCGCCGCGCGCCCGGGCGCCGCGCGACGCCGCCGGCGCCGCCATCCTGCGCGCGGGCCTGGCCCGCCGGCTCGCGTTCCCGCTCCTGCTCGCGCCCGCGCTCGGCGCGGTCGCCGTGCGCGCGGTGCGCGAGCAGCCGGGCGCCCGCGGCTTCGGCCTGGCCGCGCTGGCCGCGCTGGTGGTGCTCTTCCTGGCGGCGGGCGCGCTCCGGCCGGCCCGCGCCTTCCGGCTCGGCGAGGACGGGCTCGAGCTGCGCCTGCGCGGCCGCCCCGCCGCGCTGCTCCCGTGGGCGCGGGTCCGCGAGGTGCGGGTGGAGCGCTGGCGGGCGCACGCCGGGCTGGTGCTGCTGGGCGAGGAGGGGAGCCCGTCCCTCGGGGTGAGCGCCTGGCTGGACGGGTCGGCCGAGCTGGCCGGCGCGCTGCTCCAGCGCGCCCCGGCGCGCGCGCTCGAGGGCCCGGGGACGCGCGAGGCGCTGCAGGCGCTCGCGGGCGGGCTCGCGCCTGCCCCCTCCGCCGCGCGCTGAGCCCCCGCCCGCCGCCCGGCGACCCGGGCGCCGGCGCGTGGACATCCTCTGCCGTGGAGGTGCGCGCGTGGGGAGCCGGCTGGCGGAGCGGATCCGGGAGAGCGGGGAAGAGGTGCTGGCGGCCTGGGAGGCGGGGGTGCGGACGCTCGCCAGCGCGGCGAGGGCGCCTGAGCCGGCCCTGCTGGATCGCGTCCCGGAGCTGCTCGGCTGGCTGGCCGACCGGCTCGACGACGGGGGCGCGGCGGAGGACGAGCGGGACGCGTTCGGGCACCACCACGCGCTGGAGCGGCTCGCGCAGGGCTTCGACCTCGTGGAGGTCGTCGCCGAGCTCGGGCTGCTGCGCGAGTGCCTGCTGGACGCCTGGGTGGCGGCGCCGGACGGCGTCGCGCCCGCCGACGTCCGCCGCATGGAGGTGGAGCTCGACCACGTGGTGGCGCTGGTGGTGCTGAGGTTCGTGCGCGAGCGGGCGGCCGGCGACGCGGCCGCGCCCGCGGGCGCGTGAGGCGGGCGGCGGCGCGTGGCGGCGGCCCTGGTCCTCGGCACGGTGCTCCTCGCGCTCGTGCTCTTCTGGACGGAGTGGGTCCCGGTGGAGGTCACCTCGCTCCTGGTGGTCTGCCTGCTCGCGGCGACCGGCGTGCTGACGCCGAAGCAGGCGTTCTCCGGGTTCTCCGACGACACCGTGATCTTCATCTTCACCCTGCTCGCCATGACGCAGGGGCTCGCCGCCACCGGCGTGGTGAAGGCGGTCGGCGAGCGGCTCACCGTCCTGGGCCGGTTCGGGCCGACCGCGTTCCTCCTCGCGCTGCTCGTGACGGTGGCGGCCTTCTCCGCGTTCGTCTCGAACACCGTCACCGCCGCGGCGTTCCTGCCGGTGGCGGTGAGCGGCGCCGAGCGCGTCGGCCTGCCCAAGCGCGAGGTGCTGATGCCGATGGCGTACGCCTCGATGCTGGGCGGCACGGTGCTCCTGTTCGGCACCTCCACGAACCTGGTGATGAGCGCCGCCATGGCGCGCTCCGGGCTCGGCCGGATCGGCGTGACCGAGCTGGCGCCGCTCGGCCTGCCCATCGCGGCGCTCGGGATCGCGCTGGTGGTGCTCGTGGCGAGGCCGCTGCTCCGGCGCGGCGAGCGGCCCGCCGAGCCGGAGGCGGTGCCGGAGCGCGCGTACCTCTCGGAGGTGGCGGTGCCGGCCGGCTCGCCGCACGTGGGCCAGCCGCTCTCGGAGGTGGCGCCGACGCTCGGCGCGCGCCCGGTCGCGGTGGTGCGAGACGGCGAGCCGCAGCCCGCCGAGCCCGGTGCGGTGCTGGCGCCGCACGATCGCGTGGTGGTGGAGGGCCGGCGCGAGGAGATCGTCGGGGCCGCCGCCGCGCCCGGCGTGGCGCTCGGCACCGGCGGCGCGCCGCCGCCCGCGCCGGCCGCGCCGGACCCGGCGCCCGGCGCGCCGGACGCGCCGGTGGTGGTGGAGGCGTCGGTCCCGCCCGGCTCGCGGCTGGCCGGCAAGGCGGTGGCCGAGGCGGACCTGGCCGCGCAGCTCGGCCTCGACGTGCTGGGGATCCACCGGCGCCCCGTCGTGCAGCGCCTCACCAAGCTGCAGCTCCTCGCGCCGGGCCGCCGGCGCGGCGGGTCCATCGGCGCGCTCCCCATCGCGGCCGGCGACCTGCTGCTGCTGCGCGGGCCGCGCGAGCGGGTCCGCGCGCTCGCCGACGGCGGGCTGCTCCTCGTGCTGAGCGGCGTGGACGCCGAGCCGCTCCGACGGCGGAAGGCGCTGCTCGCGGCGGCGATCTTCCTCGGGGCGCTGGGCGTCGGGACCGCCGGGCTGCTGCCCCTGGCGGTCGCGGGGCTGGCGGGGCTGCTCGCGATGATCTTCACCGGCTGCGTGGACGCGCGGCGGGCGCTGCGGGTGGACTGGCGCGTGGTGCTGCTGGTCGGGTCGATGCTGGCGCTCGGCCTCGCCATGGAGGAGAGCGGCGCCGGGCGCCTCGTCGGCGAGCGGCTCGCGGCGGCGGGGGCGCTGGCCGGCCCGCACGGCGTGCTGCTCGCGCTGGTGGTGCTCACCATCGTCCTGTCCGCGCCCATGAGCAACCAGGCCGCCGCGCTGGTGATGCTGCCGGTCGCGATCGCCGCCGCGCACCGGCTGGGCGTGGACCCGCGCCCGTTCGCGATCGGGGTGACGCTGGCGGGCTCGTGCTCCTTCGTGACGCCGCTCGAGCCGGCGTCGATGCTGGTCTACGGGGCGGGGCGGTACCGCTTCTCGGACTTCGTGCGCGTGGGGACGCCGCTCACGCTCGGCATCGTGGCGCTGCTCACGCTGGCGGTGCCGCTCGTCTGGCCGTTCGCGCGCTGACGCGGACGCGCCGTCTCAGGGCAGCGACGGCGCCCGGTCGCCCCAGGGCGCGGCGTCCTCCACCTGCGCGGCCAGCCGGAACAGCGCCGCCTCGTCCCCGAACCGCCCCACCACCTGCACGCCGATGGGCAGGCCGTCGCGGCTGAAGTGGAGCGGCAGGCTCATCGCCGGCTGGCCGGTCTGGTTGAACAGCATGGTGTTCCCGGTGGCGTCGAACGAGCGGCTCCCCAGCTCGTCGAAGAGCCGCTCCAGCAGCCGCCGCGAGCCGAGCCGCGCCACGAAGCGCAGCGCCAGCCGCTCGTGCGAGCGCGCCGCGAGCGCCCCGACCCGGACCGGCGGGCGCGCCAGCGTGGGCGTGAGCAGCGCGTCGTGCTGCTCGAAGAACGCCGCCACGCCGCGCGAGGCCCGCTCCAGCTCCACCCGGGCGAGCACCAGGTCCTGCGCCGAGAGCGCGCGGCCGCCGGCGGCGAGCGCGGCCGTCTCCGGCTCGAGGTCCCCGCCGCGCGGGCGGCGCCCCACGTGGCGCGCCGCGAGCTCGACGTCGGCCGCGGTCTGCGCCGCGAGCGTGACCAGGTACGCCCGCGCCAGCGCGTCGCGCGGGAACTCCGGCCGCGCCTCCACCAGCTCGTGGCCGAGGTCGGCGAGGAGCCGCGCGGCCGCGTCCACCGCCGCGGCGCAGTCGGGATCGGTGGAGCGCGCGAACAGGCCCTCGCGCGTGAACGCGATCCGCAGCCGCCCCGGCGGCGCGCCCACCTCGGCGAGGAACGGGCGGGCCTTGGGCGGCGCCGCGTAGGGATCGCCCGGCGCCGGGCCGTCGATCGCGTCGAGCAGCGCGGCCGAGTCGCGCACCGAGCGCGTCAGCACGCCCTCCACGGCGAACCCGCCCAGCGCCTCGCCGAACGCCGGCGCCAGCGTGACGCGCCCGCGCGTCGCCTTCAGCGCGAACAGGCCGCACACCGAGGCGGGGATGCGCAGCGAGCCGCCGCCGTCGTTCCCGTGCGCGGCCGGGACGATCCGGGCCGCCACCGCCGCGGCGCTCCCGCCCGACGAGCCGCCCGACGTGAACGCCGGGTTCCACGGGTTCCGGGTCGGCCCGCGCAGCGCCGGCTCGGTGACGCCCATGACGCCCAGCTCCGGCGTGTTCGTGCCCGAACAGCACCAGCCCCGCCGCCTGGAACCGCCGCACCGTCTCGGCGTCCTCCGGCGCCACGAACCCGGCCAGCAGCCGCGACGAGCACGTGTACGGGTGCCCCTTCCACGCGGCGAGTAGATCCTTCAGCAGGAACGGCACGCCGGAGAGCGGGCCGGCCGGGAGCGGGCCGCGGGCGCGGGCGCGCGCCTCGTCGTCGTAGCGGGCGACGATGGCGTTGATGGGCGGGTTGCGCCGGTCGGCGCGCTCCAGCGCCGCCTCGAGCAGCTCGAGCGCGGTCACCTCGCGGCGCGCGACCAACTCGGCCAGGCCGAGCGCGTCGAGGCGGTCGTACTCCGGCAGTCGCACGGCGTGGCCTCCTGGGGAATCCCAGGATAGCCCCGGGCCGGGGCGCGGGGCGGACGCGGCACGCCCGCACCCCGGCCGGGGCGGGAGCTACGGGATGGGGGGCGCGCCGCAGGCCCAGGCGTGCTCGGTGCCCTGGTGCACCGCGGCGTAGACGGCGTCGCGGAGCCGGTTGGCCTCGTCGTCGGTGAGCGTCCGCCCCAGCGCGCGCAGCACGAGCCGGAGCAGCACGTTCTTCTGCCCCGGGCGCATCCCCAGCCGCGCCCGCGCCGCCTCCGGCAGCGCGTCCCAGGGCGTCTCCGAGCGGACCTCGATGGCCTCGACGTCGCCGGCCCGGGGCCCGAGCGCCTCGCGCACGCGGTCGCCGAGCGCCTCCGCGCCGGCGTCCGCCGCCACCGCCACCGAGAGGTCGCGGCGCACCGGCGGGTGGCGCGAGACCGCCCGCCACGGCGAGAGGTCCTGCATCTGGGCCGCGATGCGCGGGTCGTCGGAGCGGAGCAGGCGGATGTCGTCGAGCCCCTTCGCCAGCATCACGAGGCGGTCCAGCCCGAGCCCCATGGCCAGCCCGCTCGCGTCCGCGGGCAGCCCGGCCTCGGCGAGCACCTCGGGCGCGACCAGGCCGCACTCGCCGATCTCGATCCACTCGCCGCGCACGCGGACGTCGATCTGCCTGCCCTCGCGCGTGTACGGGTGCGGCGACGGCACCACCGAGAGCGTCAGCTCGGGCAGCACCGCCCGGACCGCGGTGGCGATCATCTCGGCCAGCTCGTGCACGCCGAGCGGCGGCCCGCGGCGGATCCGCCACAGGTCCACCTGGTGCGGCTCGCCGGTGTGGAGGCGGTCGATGGCGTCGCGCCGGTACACCAGGCCCGGGCAGACCAGCAGCAGGTCGCGCGGCGGCGCGGCGGCGAGCCTGCGCAGCGCCGGCGGCACCATGGCGGTGGTCTGGGTGCGGAGCAGGTGCGTCTCGGACACGTAGCGGGTGTGCCGCGCGTCGCGGGCCGCGCCGCCGGGCGGGTAGTGGAGCCGGTCGTAGTTGTCGGCGACCGCGACCACCGGGCTGGCGCGCTCCACGGCGACCGGGCAGCGCCAGGTGGCGGAGAGCGCGTCCACCGCCTTGCGCAGCACGAGCTGCACGGCGTGCGGACCCTGCGCAGGGTCGGTGAGATCGCGGATCGCGAGCGCGCGTTTCAGCGCGCCGGGGGAGAGGACGGGGAGCTTCGACATGGTTCGGGCCTCGAGCGCCGGGGGCGCGCCGCGCGGCGGCGCGCCGTTGGAAGGAAGGGTGGAGCGACGACTCCCCCCGCCACGGCCCGAACGATCTCGATGGTGCGGAGCGGCCCCTGCTCACCGCGCGAGCGGGTCCGTCCAGGCACCGGGCCGGGACGGAGGGCCGCTAAATCGACGCGCACACGGGCTCGTCCGGGCACCGGGCCGGGACGAGGGGCCGCAATATCGACGCGCGATCGCGCTCAGGAGGACCACGTCACGAGGATAGCCGCCGGGGCGCGCCGGCGCAACGCCCGCTCACTGCTTGAGCTGCGCGCGGTGCCCGGCCTCCTCGTCGAAGCCGTGCGCGAGGACGAAGTGGTAGACGGGGTACGGCTCGTCGCCGCTGCCCCCGATCAGCTCGAACAGGAACTGCCCGGCGTCGCCGTCCGGGTCGGGGAGCACCTGCACGAACAGCACCTCGCGCGCCTCGATGGCGATCTCGGCCAGGGTCTGCTTGCCGCGGGAAAGCTGGACCACCGGTACGCGCTCCTCGTCCTCCTCGAGGTGCCAGTGCAGGTCCTCCTGATCGTAGAGGAACGTGTCGGGGGTCCCGGCGCGCAGGATGCAGTTGGGGTGGCGCTTGAGCCAGCGCCAGAAGCGATCGAACGTGAGGGTCGAGCCGGTCTCGACGGTGACGGGCATGGGTGGGAATATAGCGTCGAAGGTCCGCGCGCGGGGCCCATCGCGCGCGGGGCGCACGGCGCACGCCGCGCCGGCGCGGGTCGAGGCCGCGATGGATCGCTTCCGCGCAGCCGGGCTGGAGCTCCAGGAGCTGGGCGCGCGCGATCTGGCGCGCATCCAGGACCTGCTGGAGCGGTGCGCCGAGTGGTGGGCGCTCATCCACGGCCGCGCGCCGCGCGACGACGAGGCGGAGTGGCTGCTGCAGGACGTCCCGCCGCGCTTCGACCGCCGGCGGCTGGTGGGGGTGGCCGCGGGCGGCGGCGCGCTGGCGGGGCTGCTCGACGCGACCGACGGCTGGCCGGAGCGCGGCATCACCTGGATCGGCCTGATGCTGTTCGAGCCGGCGTCCCGCTCCCGCGGGCTGGGCGCGGCGCTGCTCGCCGAGCTGGATCGCGAGCTGCGCGCGGCCGGGACGCGGGCGGTGCAGCTCATGGTGCAGGCGCAGAACCCGCGCGCCCGGGCGTTCTGGGAGCGGATGGGCTTCTGGCCGGTGGCGAGCGCGCGGGTGCGGGCCGGGCGGCTCGTGAACGACGTGACCGTGCTCCGGCGCGAGCTCGTCGCGGCGGGCGGCGCCGCCGGGCGCCGGCCCGGGGAGGCGGCGTGAGCGCCCGCGCGGCCGTCGCGGCGGCGATCGCGGCCGCGGCCTGCGCCTCCGCCGGGCCCGCCTCGCCGCCCGGCCCGCCGCCGTTCCAGGGCGTCGCCTCGGTGCTGCTGGTGCGCCCCGCGCCGCGCGATCCGTCCGCGGCGCGCCCGCGCGACGCGCTGGACGCGCTGCAGGAGAGCCTGGAGGGCGCCGGGCGGACGGTCCGGGTGGTGGAGCTCGGGCCGCGGCTCCGCGAGGACCTCGCGCCGCTCGCGCGGCTCCAGGCGCACGTGGAGGCGCGCGCCGGCGCGGGGCCGTTCGGCGCGCCGGCAGGCCGCGGGTCGGCGCGGCTGGATCGCCGCGACGCGGCGGCGATCCGCGAGGCCGGCGTGGACGCGGCGGCGCTGCTCGTCCGCTTCGAGCGGCGGCCGCTCCCGCCGATGGCGCCGCCGGGCGGGCCCATGTTCGCGGAGCCGCCGCGGCCCGCGGCCCGGCCGGCGGGCGCGCTCGCGCTCGTGGATCGCGACGGGCACCTCGTCTGGTTCGAGTGGGGCGCCGGCGCGGGCGCGCCCGGCGACCGCGGGCCGCCGACGGCCGCCGACGCCGTGAACGAGGCGGTGCGGGTGCTGCTGGGCCGGCCGGACGGGGAGGAGTGACGTCGGGCATGCCGCGCGGCGCCCGGCCGGCGCCCGTGCCCCCGCCGGTGCGCGCCGCGGGCAGGCGGCGGCCGCAGCCCATGCGGGTCCGCGACCGCGACCGCCCGGACCGCTAATCCGGGGGCGTGCCCGAGTCCCTCCGGACGCGTCTCGAGCGGCTCGCCTTCGGCCTGTTCCCCGCCTACGCGGGGACGGGCGCGCGGATCCGCTACATCGCCGCGGACTGGCGCGAGGTCCGGGTGGAGCTGCCGCTCGGGTGGCGCACGCGCAACTACGTCGGGACCATCTTCGGCGGCAGCATGTACGCGGCGGTGGACCCCATCTACATGCTGATGCTGATCCGGAACCTCGGGCCGGACTACGTGGTCTGGGACAAGGCCGCGAGCATCCGGTTCCTGAAGCCGGGCCGCGGGACGCTGGCGGCCCGCTTCACGCTCGAGGAGGCCGAGCTGGAGGCGATCCGCGCGACGCTCCGCACCGAGGCGTCGGTGGACCGGAGCTACGCGGTGGAGCTCACCGACGCGGCCGGGACGCCGCACGCCCGGGTGGAGAAGCTCGTCTACGTCCGGCGGCGGAGCCGCGGGCGCGGGGCGCCCGATCGCCGAGCGTCGCCATGATGTCGCGCCAGCCGTCCGCCGCCGCGGGCCCCGCCGCCCGGAACGCGCTCGCGAACAGGCGCCGCTGCGCGCCGGACACGCGGCGCTCCAGCGCCGCGCCGCGCGCGGTGAGCGTGAGCGCGCGCCGCCGGCGATCGTCCGGCACCGCCGCCGAGGCGACCAGCCCGTGCCCGAGCAGCTCGCGCAGCGGCCGCGCCAGCGCCTGCTTCGACACGCGCAGGATGCCCAGCAGGTCGCCGGGGGAGAGGCCCGGGTTCCGCCGCACGAAGTACAGCACGCGGTGGTGCACGCGCGACAGCCCGCGCCCGGCCAGGATCCGGTCCGGCTCCGCGGTGAGGTTGCGGAACGCGAAGAACAGGAGCTGGGACGCGTCGTCGAGCGGGTCCGTCGGGTCGATCATGTTGACGCTCACGGTCCGGGCGGCTGTAATACGTCAACGGCATTGACCTGAGCCGCGCCGGGGCACCAGTGTAGCACCGGGCGAGCGGAGGACACGATGGGCATCCCCGTGGAGCGCACCCGCAGCCCGAAGCCGCACCCCGCCGACGCCGACCTCGGCTTCGGCCGCCACTTCACCGACCACCTGTTCCGGATCGACTGGTCCGAGGGGAAGGGCTGGCACGCGCCGCGGGTCGAGCCGTACCGGCCGCTCTCGCTCGACCCGGCCGCCTCGGTGCTCCACTACGGGCAGGCGATCTTCGAGGGGCTGAAGGCGTTCCGGCACCGCGACGGCGGCATGCGGCTGTTCCGGCCGGCGGCGAACGTGGCGCGGCTCGCGGCGAGCGCGCGCCGGCTCAGCATGCCGGAGCCGGAGCCCGGCGTCGTGCTGGAGGGCATCCGCACGCTGCTCCGCACCGACGCCGACTGGCTGCCGGCGTCGCCGGGCACCGCGCTCTACGTGCGGCCGGTGATGTTCGCCACCGAGGCGTTCCTGGGGGTGCGGCCGTCCAAGACGTACACGCTGCTCGTGATCGTCTCGCCGGTCGGCGCCTACTTCTCGGGCGGCGCGCACGCGCTGCGCATCTGGGTGGAGCGGGCGCGGGCCCGCGCGGCGCAGGGCGGCATCGGCGCGTCCAAGGCGGCCGCGAACTACGTGGCCAGCCTGCTCGCGGGCGAGGAGGCGAAGGCGCACGGGTACGACCAGGTGCTCTGGCTCGACGCGGCCCGGCACGCCGATCTCGAGGAGATCGGGACCATGAACGTGTTCGCGAAGCTGGGCGCGACCGTGGTCACCCCCGCGCTCGAGGGCACCATCCTCGCCGGCATCACCCGCGACTCCGTCATCACGCTGCTGCGCGACTGGAAGGTGCCGGTCGAGGAGCGGCGGGTCTCGCTCGCGGAGCTGGAGCGCGCGCACGCCGCCGGGGCGCTGGAGGAGCTGTTCGGCACCGGCACCGCGGCGGTGGTGGCGCCCATCGGCGAGCTCGCCTGGGAGGGCCGGCAGCTGCTCCTCCCCGCGCCCGGCCCGCAGTCGCTGGGCGAGCGGCTGCGCGCGGCCGTGCACGCCATCCAGCGCGGCGAGGCGCCGGACCCGCACGGCTGGGTCGAGCCCGTCTAGACCGCGACCGGCGCCCGCTCCACCAGCGTGCTCGCCTCCACCGCGCGGCCGCCGCGCAGGTAGAGGCGCGGCACGCGGGCGGAGATGCCGGCCAGGATCTCCCAGGAGATGGTGTCGGCGATGGTGGCGAGATCGTCGGCGTCCACCCGCTCGTCGCCGTCGCGCCCGATGAGCGTCACCACGTCCCCGGCCGTCACGCCCGGCACCGCGGTGACGTCCACCATGCACATGTCCATGGCCACGCGGCCCACCACCGGCGCGCGGCGGCCCCGCACCAGCACCTGGGTCCGGTTGCCGAAGCTGCGCCGGTAGCCGTCGGCGTAGCCGCACATCACCAGCGCCACGCGGGTGGTGCGGCTCGCGGCCCAGGTGCGGCCGTAGCCGACGGTGGCGCCGCGGTCGATCTCCGACACCCGCGCCACGCGGGCGCGGAGCGACATCACCGGGCGCAGGTCGGCGTCGGTGCCGCACCAGGGCGCGGGGCGGTAGCCGTAGAGCGAGAGCCCGCCCCGGACCGCCTCGAGCGCCATCTCGTGGTCGAGCAGGATGCTGGCCGAGGCGGCGCAGTGCCGCTCGGGCACCCACGGCAGGCGGCGCGCGGTGTCGCGCAGCACCTCGAACTGCGCGCGGGTGAAGCGCTGGTCGCCCTCCTCCGCGGCGGCGAAGTGCGTGAACAGGCCCTCGACGCGGAGGCCGGGGAGCGCGCGCGCCCGCTCGGCCAGGGCCACCAGCGCGTCGGGCGGGAGGCCGTGGCGGTTGAGGCCGCTCTCCAGCTCGAGGTGGATGGGGACCTCGGCGCCGCGGAGGCGGGCCTCGGCCGAGAGCGCCTCCACCAGGTCCACGGCGCCGACCGCCGGGCGGAGGCCGAGCGCGACCACCCGGGCCGCGTCGCTCGCCGGGGTGTGGCCGATGACGAGCAGGGGCGCCTCCACGCCGGCGCGGCGCAGCTCCTCCGCCTCGTCCACGCACACCACCGCCAGCCCGTGCGCGCCCGCCTCCAGGGCCGCCCGCCCGCACGCCACCGCGCCGTGCCCGTAGGCGTTCGCCTTCACCACGGCATAGAGGCGGGCCGGCGAAGCACGGGCGGCGAGGAGGCGAACGTTGTGGGCGAGGGCGTCGAGGTCGATCTCGGCCCACACGGGCCGGCCACCCCAGGTAGAGGGGACGATGGACATGGCGCGCATCTTAGCCCCCGCCGGAATTCTGGACAGGAGAAGGCAGCGCGGTGCGTCGGGCGGCCTCGCGCCGGGACGCGCGCGCCGGCGGCCGCGCGTGTTACCCTGCCGGCCCTTCGACCGGGCGTTCGGCCGCCCAAGCACGGGAGGAAGCGCATGAGCCGCA
This sequence comes from Anaeromyxobacter sp. Red801, assembly GCF_049201065.2. Lineage (NCBI taxonomy): Bacteria > Pseudomonadati > Myxococcota > Myxococcia > Myxococcales > Anaeromyxobacteraceae > Anaeromyxobacter > Anaeromyxobacter sp. Red801. The sequence goes on from NZ_CM181236.1 coordinate 702,523, forward strand.
GCCGCTACCAGGATCTCTGTGAGTCGCTCGAGCAGGCGCGCGCCGGGTTCGCCGGCTACCGCTCCGAGTGCGTGCTGTTCGCCGCGACGCTCTCGCGCGGGCTCATCGAGTACTCGGGCTGGCCGCGCGAGCTGGTCGGGTACGAGCCGGTGTCGCCCGGCGCGAACGGCGAGCCCACGCAGAAGATCGAGGACGCCATCCACCTCGGCGAGGACGGCTTCTGGCACGTCGGGCTCCGGCTCGCGCTGGAGGAGCCGAAGGGGCGCGACTCGATCCTGCTCGAGATCCGCTTCAAGAAGCTCGAGACCCGCTACATCATCTCGCTGTTCGGGATGGAGGACTTCGAGATGGCGGAGCCGACCCCCGAGGCGCTCCAGCCGCTCCACGAGTCGATCCTGAACGCGGTGAAGCGCCACTACGACTACGGCCTGCGCCTGTTCCTCGAGAACGGCGGCCGCGGCCTCAAGATCCCGATCTCGACGCAGCGCCTGCTGGAGATGGCGCGCGGCGCCGGCGGCGCCGCCTAGCCGGGCACGCCCCGGACCGCCTCCCGCGAAGCGCAGGCGGGACGACGGTGGTGGCGGGGCCCGTGGACGGGTGCTAGCGTGCCGGGGATCCGGATCCACGCGCAGTGCACCCGTCCCACGGAGAGTCCCGCCATGCGCCTCCTCCTCGCCGCCGCCATCGCAGCCCTCGCCCTCGCCGGCACCGCCCGCGCGCAGGTCCCGTCCATGCCGTCCAGCGCCGACGCCGACGCCGCCAGGGCGAAGGCCGACGCGCACGCAGCCGAGCACGCCACCGCGGCCGCCGCGAAGGCGGACGGCGCGGCGAAGCAGGCCGAGGCGAAGGCCGGCGCGCAGAAGGACGCCGCCGCCGCGAAGGCCAGGGCGCACCGGAGCGCGGCCGAGGCGAAGGCGCTGGAGGCGCAGTCCGCCGCCGAGGCGATGCGCCAGGAGCAGGGGGCCGGCGGCGAGGGGACCGCGCACGTCGGCGAGCCGAAGGGCGTCGCCGAGGGCAAGGCGAAGGCCGACGCCGCCGCCGCGAAGGGGCAGGAGAAGGCCGCCGCGGCCGCCGCGCACGGCAAGAAGAAGGGCCACCAGGCCGCCACGAAGGCGAAGGCGACCGGCGTGAAGGCCGGGCAGGACGCGGACCGCAAGGCGACCGACGCCGCCGCCAAGGCGAAGGCGGCCGCGGCCAAGGGTGACGAGAAGGCCGCCGAGGCCGCGGAGAAGGCCGAGGAGACCCGGAAGGCCGTCGAGGGGAAGTAGTCCCGCCCGCGCCCACCTCATCCGCTCACGGTTCGACGGGCTCACCGTGAGCGGATGATCGGCCCCCGCCCGCGCCCACCCCATCCGCTCACGGTTCGACGGGCTCACCGTGAGCGGATGATCGGCCCCCGCTCGTGCCCACCCCATCCGCTCACGGTTCGACAGGCCGTGAGCGGATGATCGGCCCCCGCCCGCGCCCACCCCATCCGCTCACGGTTCGACGGGCTCACCGTGAGCGGATGATCGGCCCCCCGCCCGCGCCCACCCCATCCGCTCACGGTTCGACAGGCTCACCGTGAGCGGACGCTGGATCCGCCGCTCGCCCTTCGACGGGCGCGGGGCGAGCGGATCACCCGGAACAGGTCCGCTCGTGGTGAGCCCGTCGAACCACGAGCCGCGGCGCGGGCGCTCAGCCGGGCAGCGCGCCGGCCCAGGCGCGCGCCAGGTAGGCGTCGATCCCGCCGCCGCCGGGCGTGAGCACGGTCTCGACGTACGCGTCGCGCTCGGCCGCCACGATCGCGAGATCCCAGACGCAGAGCGACTCGCCCTCGCGCGCCGGCCGCCAGCCCGCGTCGTCGCCCACGATCACGCGGAGCGGCAGCTCGCGCTCGCGGTCCCACCACGCGACCGTGACGCGGTCCAGCTCCGGGAGCTGGTGCTCGACGACGAGCCCCACGCCCGGGCGATCGTGCCGGACGGCGGGCTCCGGGAGCGCCGAGAGCGCCAGCCCGCGCCCGCTCCGGAAGCGCTCCTCCGCGAACGGCGAGCCGGCCTCCACCGAGGCGTAGCGCTTCAGCCGGAAGCCGAGGTGCTCGACGAGGCCGCGGTAGCGGGTGACCGGCGGCGTGGGCGGGCGGACGACGCGGAAGGGCATGCCGGCGCACCATAGCGGATGCGCGGGGCCGCGGGGAGGGGCGGCGGGCGCCGGGGCGCCTCAGCCGACGAAGCTCTCCTGGTAGCCCGGGTCCTCGATGCCGAGCGCGATGGCGGTGGGCTGCAGCGGCAGGTAGCAGTCGAGCATCACCGCCAGCTCGTTCGTGCTCCGCGTGCCGATCGACGCCTCGTACGCGCCGGGGTGGGGGCCGTGCATCGTGCCGGCGGGGTGGTGCGAGATCGAGCCGGGGCCGACGCCGCGGCGGCTGGTGAACTCGCCGCGCACGTAGAACAGGATCTCGTCCACGTCCACCGAGGCGTGCGGGTACGGGCAGGGCACGGCCTCCGGGTGGAAGTCGGTCACCCGCGGCACGAACGAGCAGACCAGCGCGCCGCGCGCCGCGAACGTGCCGTGCCAGGTGGGCGGCAGGTGCACCAGCCCGGCCCGCGGCTGGAAGTTCAGGATGGGGAAGGCGAACGGGTAGAGCGCGCCGTCCCAGCCCACCACGTCGAGCGGCGACGCGTCGTAGCGGAAGCCGTGGAACGCGCCGGCGCGCTTCACCACCAGCTCGCGGAGGCCCTCGTCCACCGGCCCCTTCAGCTCGACCCGCCGGAAGTCGCGGTGGGAGTACGGGGCGTCCATCCGGAGCTGCCCGGTCTCGTTCCGCCACTGCGCCGGCAGGTGCATGCCGCCCGGGAACTCGAGCGAGAGCCAGCGCTGCGGCCCCGCGTCGGGCACGATCCGGTGCAGCAGGCCCTTCGGCACGTAGACGTAGTCGTGCTGCCCGAAGCGCAGGTCGCCCATGGGCGAGCGCAGCAGGCCGCCGCCCTCGGCGACGAAGTAGAGGTCGTCGCCGTCGCCGTTCGCGAAGTAGACCGGATCCTCGGAGGTGGGGGTCACCAGCCCGACCACCACGTCGGCGTTGAACAGCAGCGGGCGCCGCGCGTCCACCGGCGGCCCGCCGCGCGCCGCGAGGTCCTGGGTGCGGTAGTGGCGCTTCAGCAGCGCCCGCGCCGGCGCGGGCTGCGGCAGCGGGAAGCCGTTCCGGGCCTGGGCGGCGTGGACCGCGTGCGGCCGGTTGCGGTGGTAGAGCAGCGCGTAGGGCCCGTCGAAGCCGGCGCGGGTGTACGCCTCCTCGTGGAGCAGCCGGCCCTCCGCGTCGCGGAACGCGAGGTGGTGCTTGCGCGGCACCTCTCCCTGGACGATCCGGTCGAGCATCCGCTCAGGCCCGCCCTTCGCGCACCTGCTCGCGCTCGATGGACTCGAACAGCGCGCGGAAGTTGCCCGCGCCGAAGCCCTGGTCGCCCTTGCGCTGGATGATCTCGAAGAAGAACGGCCCGGCGTCGGGCTCGTGGTACAGGCCGGCGGCGTCGCGCAGGAAGATCTGCAGCAGGTAGGAGTGGTCGCCCGCGCCGTCCACCAGGATCTCGAGCTCCTGCAGGACCTTCGGGTCCTCGTCGATGCGGCCGATGCCGGTGCTGCGGATCCGCTCCGGCAGCGCCTCGTAGTAGGCCGCCGGCGTGGGCATGAACTCGACCCCCCGCGCGCGCATGCCGCGCACCGAGGAGAGGATGTCCTGGACCGTGAGCGCCGCGTGCTGCACGCCGTCGCCGCGGTGGTCCTCGTTGAACACGTTGATCTGGGAGGACTTGAACGCGGGGCGCCACGGCTCGTTGTTCGCGAACTTCACCCCGGAGCGCGGCTCGCGCATCACCACCGAGCGGAGGCCCGAGCCCTTCTGCGCCTCGAGCGCGGCCCGGCGCGCGCCGGCCGCGTCCTTGGTGTGGAACTCCACCTCCCAGAACTCCTCCATCCCCATGACGTGCTCCATCCACAGGAGCGCCGGCTTCATGGTCTGGAAGTTGTTGGTGAGGTGGTCCACGTGGCCGAAGCCGAACGCGTTGCGCCCGCCCTCGGGCGCGGCGAGCCGCTCGATGCCCGGGTAGACGGCGCGGAAGCCGCGGCGCTCCACGAAGCGGAAGGTGGTGTCGCCGAGCGGGGTGGTGATGTTGAACGTGCGCAGCGTCCCGCCGTCGTCCCGGTGCTCCTGCACGTCGGTGACGGGCGTCGCGCCGCGCTCCTCCAGCAGCCGGAAGCAGCGGTCCGCGTCCTCCACCTCGAACACCACCGTCCCCACGCCGTCGGGGTGCTTGCGCAGCCAGCGCCAGGCGCGGCCGCCCTGGCCGACGGGCTCGGAGCACACCACGCGCACGTCGCCCGCCTCGAACACCGCCGAGCGCTGCCGGCCCTCGCGCTCCAGCGCGGGCGTGCTGCGGGCCACCTCCGCGAAGTCCAGCTCTGCCCGTAGAAGCGGCGGCTGCGCTCGAGGTCGTGGACGTAGTAGTGCAGCCCCTCGATGCGGACGATGCCGAGCGGCTCGAGCTGCGTCTTCTGCGAGGTCATGGGCTCCTCCTGTCGGGCGGCGGCGCGTCCGGCTGGCGATCGGGGTGGGCGGCCTGGAACGGCGCGAGCGCCGCGCAGGCCTCGTCCACGCGCCGGAGCGTGGGGTAGGGCTCGAGGTCGAGGCCGAACCGGCGCGCGTTGTAGAGCTGGGGCACGAGGTAGCAGTCGGCGAGCCCGGGCGCGTCGCCGTGCGCGAAGCGGCCGGCGCCGTCCCGCACCGCCGTCTCCAGGGCCGCGAGCCCGCGCGCGATGAAGAACCGGGCCCACTCCCGGTCCCAGCCCGGCACCTTCTCGCGCAGCATCCGGAGCACGAGCGAGTTCTGCATCGGCTGCGTCCCGGAGTTCACGTGCTCGGCGAGGGCGCGCACCCGGGCGCGGCCCCACAGGTCGGGCGGCAGCAGGGCCGGCTCGGGGTGGCGCTCCTCCAGCCACTCCAGGATGGCCATGGACTGCACCAGCAGGCGCGTCCGCCCGTCCTCCTGCACCTCCAGCACCGGCACCTGCGACATCGGGTTGCGGGCCTCGTGCGCGGGCTGGAACTGCTCCTGCGCGAGCAGGTCCACGGCGCGGTACTCGTACGCGAGCCCCTTCAGCGCGAGGCCGAGGCGCACGCGCCAGGCGGAGGAGGAGCGCCAGTAGGAGTAGAGGCGGAGGGTCATGGCGCGCGCACCCGCTGCGAGATGGTGCCGAACACGTTGCGGCCCGCGCCGTCGCGGACCTCGATCTCGACCGTGTCGCCGGCGGCCAGGAACCGCGTGCGCGGCGCGCCGCCGTCGATCATCTCGAGGGCGCGCTGCTCGGCGATGCAGGACCAGCCGCGGGCGCGATCGGCGTTCGAGACCGTGCCGCTGCCGAGGAGGGTGCCGGCGGTGAACCCGCGGGTCCGCGCCACGTGCTCGAGGAGCTGGAAGAAGGAGAAGTGCATCTCCGGACCGGCGTCCACCGTCCCCACCACCTCGCCGTTCCACCGCACCGTCATGCGCAGGTGCAGGCGGCCGTCGCGCCAGGCCGGGCCGACCTCGTCCGGCGTGACCGCGAACGGCGAGAACGCGGTGGCCGGCTTCGACTGGAAGAAGCCGAACCCCTTGGCGAGCTCGCCCGGCACGAGGTTGCGCAGGGTGACGTCGTTCGCGAGGCAGAGCAGCCGGACGTGGCGGCCGGCGTCCGCGGCGCGGGTGCCGCGGGGCACGTCGCCGAGGATGCAGCAGACCTCGCCCTCGAGGTCGAGGCCCCAGCCCGGATCCGGGAGCGGGATGTCCTCGGTGGGCCCGAGGAGCACGCCGGAGCCACCCTGGTACACGAGCGGGTCGGTCTCGAGCGTGGGCGGCGGCTCGGCCCCGCGCGCCTTGCGCACGAGCCGCACGTGGTTGAGGTACGCGGAGCCGTCCACCCACTCGTACGCGCGCGGGAGCGGCGAGTGGAGCGCGCGCGGATCGAGCGGCACGCCGGCGGCGCGTCCCGCGTCGAGCGACTCGGCGAGGGCACGGAGCTTCGGCTCCGCCTCCTCCCACCGGTCGAGCGCGTCCTGCAGCGTCCTGGCCGCGGGGGTGGCATCGAGGAGGGCCTCGCCGTCCCGGCGGACCACCATCAGCCGCCCGTCGCGGCTGCCGTCACGTAGCGTCGCGAGGCGCATTCTGGGTGCAACCTAGTAATGGGTGGCTCGGCGGGTTGCGACCCGAGGATCGGGGCGCCGGCGGGCCCTCTCGGGGCGAGCGCGGCTCGTGGCGCGTTGCGCCGTCGGCGCCGCGGCGGCTATGAACGGCCGGTGTCCGGGCTCACCCTCTCCGTCCACGGCTCCATCACCGAGATCCGCCCCGAGGACTGGGACGCGCTCCTCGAGCACGAGCTCGAGCGCGCCAGCCCGTTCGCCCGCCACGCGTTCCTGGCCGCGTGCGAGGAGAGCGGCTGCGCCACCCCGCGGACCGGGTGGGCGCCGCGGCACCTGGTGGCCCGGCGCGGCGGCCGGGTGGTGGCGGCCGCGTTCGCCTACGCGCGCGAGAGCTCCGACGGCGACTTCGGGCGCGACTGGGAGTGGGCCGCGGCGGCCGCGCGGGCGCGCGTCGCCTGGTACCCGAAGCTCGTGCTGGGGGTCCCGTTCACGCCCGCCACCGGGCGCCGCTTCCTGGTGGCCGCCGGCGAGGACCGGGCCGAGCTGATGCGCGCCCTGCTGGAGCGGGCGCGGCGGCTCTGCGCCGAGGAGGGGCTCCACGGGCTCCACGTGCTGTTCCCCGGCGCGGACGAGGCGCGCGAGCTGGAGGAGGCCGGCCTCGCGCTGCGGGTGGACTTCCAGTACCACTGGCGCAACGCCGGGTACGCCGATCCGGAGGCGTTCCTGGCGGCGTTCCCCTCCAAGCGCCGGAACGCCATCCGGCGCGAGAAGGCCGCGCCGGAGCGGCAGGGCATCGCCGTCCGCACGGTGCGGGGCGAGGAGCTGTCGCGGGACCCGGAGGGCTGGGCGCGCGACTGCTTCGCGCTGCACCGCGCCTCCACCGACCAGATGGCCTGGGGCATGCGCTTCGTGAACCGCGCCTTCTACGCGCGGGTGTTCGGCGGGATGCCGGACGCGGCGGAGGTGGTGGAGGCCCGGCGGGAGGGACGGCTGGTGGGGATGGCCTTCAACCTGGCCAGTGCCGAGGCGCTCTACGGCCGCTACTGGGGCTGCGTCGAGCAGCACCCGTTCCTCCACTTCAACGTGGCGCTGTACCACTCGATCGACGAGTGCATCCGCCGCGGCGTCCGGCGGTTCGAGGGCGGCGCCGGCGGGGAGCACAAGCTCGCCCGCGGCTTCGAGCCGGCCGAGACCTGGAGCGCGCACCTGCTGCTCGACCGGCGGCTCGACGCGCCCATCCGCCGCCACCTGGAGCTGGAGCGCCCGCAGCGCCTGGAGGCGGTGGCGCGCTGGCGGGAGGAGCACCCGCGGCTGGGCGGGTGACCCTTCGATTCCGGCCGCTCATCCCGACCCTTCGACTCCGGCGGCCCTTCGACTCCGGCGAGCCTTCGGCTCGCCTACGCTCAGGGTGAGCGGGGATCGCGGGCCCAGGCCAGCGCGATCTCGCGCCGCCAGGCGGCGCCGCCGTGGGCCGTGGCCAGGGCGCGGGCGTCGGCGAGCAGCGCCTCGAGCGCGGCCGGGCCGAGCGCCGGGCCGACGTACGAGAGCGAGCGCAGCACCGCGTCGAGCGCGTCGGGCCCGAGCCGCACCTCGTCCTCGAACGCCTCGACCGCGGGCGCGGGGAGCCCGGCCACCGAGAAGAACAGCGGCACCGGCGGCGGGCGCGGGCGGGCCTTGAAGTTCGCCTGCGCGATGCGCTCGCCCAGCGCGCGGAGGAACGGCGTGTCCGCCAGGCGCGGGGTCACCACCGCCAGCGCGCCGCCCAGCGCGAGCAGGCGCGCGGCCTCGCGCGCGCCGCGGTCCGGGTCGAGCCAGTGGAGCGCGTCGGCGACGACCACGAGGTCGAAGGCGCCCGCCGGGAGGCCGGTCTCCTCGGCGGCGGCGTGCACCGGCTCGACGGCCGGACCGGTCGGCGCCGGCGCGGCGGCGAGCGCGTCCAGCATGGCGCGCGCGGGCTCGACGGCCCACACGCGCAGCCCGCGACCGGCGAGCGCGCGCGCGAGGTGGCCGGTCCCGGCGCCCAGGTCCGCCACCCGCGCGCTCGGCCCGCCCGCGAGCGCCGCCAGCCGGTCGCAGAGCGGCGCCGGGTAGCCGGGCCGGACGGCGTAGTCCTCCGCCAGGCGGTTGAACACCCAGCGGCGCGGATCGTCGGGGGAGGCGCCTCGCCGGGACACGCCGGCGACGGTACCACGCGACCGGGGCGGCCCTACAGGCGCCACTCCACGCCCGCGATGGCGCGGACGTTCTCGTAGTCGAAGCGGATGTCGTAGCCGGTGTCGGTGACCGGGTCGGGCACGTAGTCCGGGTAGTTCGTGTCGCGCTTCACCCACTCCGCCTCCGCGACCGCCGACACGGCCGGCGTGAGCGCGTACCGGGCGCCGGCGCGGAGCGCCACCCGGCGGTCGTACCGGCGGGAGCCGGAGTCGAGGCGGGCGGGGCTGGTGCCGTTCGCGCCGTACTCGAGCAGCCACGCCTCCACGCGTCCCTCGAGCGTGAGCCGGCCGGTCGCCGCCCAGTCCACGTCGAGGCGCGGGTGCTGGCCGGTGTACGAGTAGTAGCCCTGGAACGGATCGTCCTGGACCACGTAGCCGTAGCGGAGCGCGGCGTCGAGCTGGCCGCCGAGCCGCTTCAGCTCCACCTCCACCGACGGCTCGAGCTTGCTCAGCTTCTGGTCCGGGTTGGTGTAGCCGCTCGTCCCGCCGGTGCCGGCGTTCCGGGCGAGCAGGTCGAGATCGTGACGGTGGGTGTAGCCGAGGCGGAACGCGGCCGCCCAGCTCTCGCCGCCCAGGTACCGCCAGGAGAGGTCGAGCTGGTGCTGGACGTTGTCGCGCGGCGTGAGGTGCATCGGGTTCACGTCGGGCTGGAACGCCGCCTCGCCCTGGTACGCGTAGGAGACGTAGCGGTAGTGGAGCCGCAGGTGGCTCCGCGGCAGCGGCCGCGCCCAGAGCTGGCCGCCGACGTGCCAGGCCAGGTAGCCGAAGCGGTCGGTGGACGCGAGCGCGCCGCCCGGCGCGCGCTGGTACAGGTCGGGCCAGCCGGGCCGGTACGCCCCGGACACGCCGACCTCGGGCCCGGCGCGGAAGCTGCGGGTGAAGCGGCGCTCCGCCGTCAGGTCGAGCGCGCCGGCGGTCTCGGAGAGGTCCGCGCCGAACGTCTGGCGGTGCGCGAGCCGGAGCGGGACGCCGACGGTCCAGTCGCCACCCCGCCACTCCGGCGTGAGCGCGCCCTCCACGATGCCGAGCGCGCCGGAATCGCGCCGCACGCCCATGCCGTCGAACGCGCCGGCGTAGGCGCCGAGGCGGGCGTCGAGGGTCCAGCCGGACGCGTCGCGGCGGGCGGCGTGCCGGAGGCGGGCGGAGTCGGGCGCGTCGGAGGCGTCGGGCGCCTGGGCGGCGAGGGCGAGGCCGGCGGCGAGGGAGAGGAGCAGGTTCATGGGATCACCTCAGGGGCAGGCGCAGCCAGCGGCGGACAGCGCCGACGCGGCGAGCGCGGGGTAGGTGCTGGCGGCGAAGGCCGGGTCGCTCGCGACCAGCGTGGAGAGCGCGCCGGAGGCGGCGCAGGCGCTCGCCGGCGACGCGTCGCCCGGCCGCGCGGCGGAGCAGTAGGGGCCGGGCGCGGGCCAGGCCAGGTAGGCCTTGAGCACGTGGTAGAGCGCGTTGTCGCGCCAGCTGCTCGCGCCCGCGATCACCGCGTGGAAGTCCGCCGACGCCGCGCCCAGCTCGGGCGCCGGGTCGGCCGCGTAGACCGCGAGCGACTGGTGCGCGCGCCCGCGCCAGTACAGCGCGGCGTCGCGGTAGAAGCTGCCCGGGACGGCGAGGACCTGGCCGAACGCCGCGGCGGCGGCGTCCAGCGAGGCGGTCCGGAGCGCCTGCCAGCCGGCGACGGTCGAGTCGGACGGCTCCTCGAAGTGGCTCCGGCCCAGGTAGTAGCGGGCGTTGTCGAAGTAGCTGGACGCGGCGGCGACGGCGGCGAGCTCCGCCTCGGCCCGGTCGAAGCTCGCCACCGCGGCGGCCTGCTCCGGCGTGCCGTCGGCCGGCGCGACCGCGCCCGTCTCGAGCGGGTGGACGGAGAGGTAGCCGAGCTCGTAGTCGGCGCGGCCCAGGTAGTAGGCGGCGTTGTCCGACCAGGTGCCGGTGGCGCTGGCCTGCCGGGAGCGCCGGAACTCGTCCCAGGCGGCGGCGTAGCCGGCCTGGACCGCGGCCGTGGAGGCGCCGGCCGCGGCCTGCGCGAGCGCCGCCAGCTGGAACCGGGCGCGCCCCTCGAAGTAGGCGACCGCGTCCAGCAGCGGCGACCCGGGGAACGCGGCCTCGGCGGCGTCGAGCCGGTCGCGCGCGTCGGCGAAGTCGGCGGGGTCCGCGGAGAGCGTGCCCACTTCGTAGCTGCAGCGGCCGTCGAGGTAGGCCGCGTTGTCGAGCCGGATGGACTGCGGGAACTCCACCGGCAGGCGCTCCAGGTCCGCCTGCGCGAGGCGGTACTCGGCGATCGCCTCCGAGGCCTTCGCGGCGGCGACCGCGGGATCGGTGGCGGCGCGGGAGGCGGCCGCGAGCGCGTTGGCGGCGTCGTAGTGGCCGAGCGCCGAGATGAGCAGCGCGTCGCCGGGGCGCGTCGGGTCGAGCGGCACGCCGCCCGGGCCGCTCGCGCCACCCCCTCCGCCTCCGCCGCAGGCGGCGGCGGCGAGCAGGGCGGCGAGGGCGAGGCGGGCGGCGGGTCCAGCAGGGCGTGGCATGGGGGCTCCGGGGGGCTCGGTGCGGGGGGAGATCAGCGGGCGGCGGCCCGCGGGGCGAGGGTGGCGCAGCGCGCGAGCAGCGGCTGCACGGCGGGATCCTTCGGCGCCTCGGCCAGCAGCGCCCGCGCCCGGGCCTCGCAGCCGGCGCGGTCGCCCTCGCGGGCGGCGACCTCGGCGAGCGCGGCGCGGGCGGGGAGGTCCCCGGGGACGAGGTCGAGCAGCTCCTCGAAGCGGGCCCGGGCGTCGGCGACGCGGCCGGAGGCGAGCTCCAGCTCGGCCGTCTTGCGCCGCGACGGCACGTGGTCCGGGTCGATCGCGGCGGCCTGGCGGAACGCGTCGCCCGCCTGGCGCGGGTCGCCCGCGTCGAGGAGCGCCAGCCCGAGGTCGTACCAGGCGGTGGTCGAGCGCGGCGAGCGGGCCAGCACGCGGCGGTAGGCGGCGATGGCCTCGTCGGTGCGCCCGGCGCGGGCCGCGGTGACGCCCAGCGACAGCTCGGCCGCGTCGTAGCCGGGCCGCGCCTCCAGCGCGCGGCGGAGCGACGCGACCGCCTCGTCGAAGCGGCGCGCGTCGGACTGGAGCTGGCCGAGCGCGAGCCAGCCCGGCGCGTGGCGCGGGTCGGCCTCCACCGCGCGGCGGTACGCGGCCTCCGCGGCCGCGGCGTCGCCGGCGGCCTCCTCCAGCTTGCCCAGGTTCACGAGCGCCGCGCCGTAGCCGGGCCGCAGCTCCAGCGCGCGCCGGTAGGCGGCGCGGGCCGCGGCGAGGTCGCCCTCGCCCTTCTCCAGCACGCCCAGGTTCAGCCAGGCCTCGGGGTAGTCGCCCTTCGCGACGTCGATGGCCCGCCGGTACGCGCGGCGCGCGTCCGCCGCGCGCCCGTCGCGATCCGCCACCAGCGCGGCGAGGAAGTGGTGCTCGGCCACCTCCGGCCCGTCGGTCACCAGCCGGTCGGCCTCGTGCCGCGCCCGGGCGAAGTCGCGGGCCGAGAGCGCGAGGCGCAGCACGCGGCGGCGGGCGTAGCGGTTCGAGGGGTCGAGCCGGAGCGCGCGCTCGTACGCCTCGGCCGCGCCGGCGTCGTCCCCGGTCCGCTCGCGGGCGCGCCCCAGCGCCGCGTGCACGGCCGGCACGTCGGGCGCGAGGTCGGCGGCGCGGGCCAGCACCGCCAGCGCCCGGTCCGCGTCGCCGGCGTCGCCGCCGAGCCAGGCGCGCGCCACGCCCAGGCGGATCTCGACCCGGGCCGGCGCGTAGAGCACCGCCTGCTCGAAGGCGCGCGTCGCCTCGGCGCGGCGCCCCGCGGCGAGGTGCGCGGCGCCGAGCGCCACCAGCGCCCGCGCGCGCTCCTCGTTCGAGCCCGCCGCGGCGGCGGGCTCGAGCAGCGCCACCGCCTCGGCCACCGCGCCGCGCCGGCGCAGCAGCGTCCCGAGCGCGATCCGGACCGCGCCCGACGAGGGCCGCTGGGCCAGCGCGCGCCGGAGGTCCCGCTCGGCGCCCTCCCGGTCCCCGAGGCGGGCGCGGGCCAGCCCGAGGCGCAGCGCGGTGGCCGCCTCGGGACGGAGCTGGTCGGCGCGGGCGAGGTGCGGCAGCGCGCGCTCGGGCTGGCCGGCGGCGAGGAGCCACGCGCCCAGCTCCGCCTCCAGCGCCGGGGCGTCGGGGTGGTCGCGCAGCGCCTGCTCGTAGAGCGGGATGGCGTCCGCGTAGAGCGCCCGGCGCGCGGCGGTGCGGGCGCGCGCGTGCGCGTCGGAGACGGGCGGCGCCTCGGGCCCGTCGGGCGCGTCGCCCGACGGCTCCTCGTCCTCGCCGGCGGGCAGCGCCTCGTCGGTCACCGCGATGCGGAGCGGCTCGTTCCCGCGCCGGCCGGCCCAGGCCTCCAGCGCGAGCGCGCCCGCCACCAGGGCCGCGAGCCCGAGCAGCATCGGCCAGAGCCGGTCCAGGGCGACGCGATCGCCGGGGCTCACGCGGCCCTCCCTTCCGTCGCGGCCGCCAGCGCGGGCCCGAGCCCCCGGCCGTTCACGTTCTGGATCTCCAGCCCGGGCCGGGCGTTGATCTCCAGCACCAGCGGGCGCACCTCGCGGTCCACCACCACGTCCACCCCCAGGTAGCCGAGCGGCACCGCCGCGGCGGCGCGGCGCGCCACGTCCAGCACCGCCGGCCAGGCGGGGAGCTCGAGCCCGAGCAGCGGCGCGCCGGACTCGGGGTGGCGCTCCACCGGGCGGCCGCGGTGCAGCGCGCGGAAGGTCCGGCCGGTGGCGAGGTCCACGGCGATCCCGAGCCCGCCCTGGTGCAGGTTGGCGCGCCCGCCCGACTCGGCGGTCGGGACGCGGATCATCGCCATGACCGGCGACGTCCGGAGCGTGACGACGCGCAGGTCGCACAGGCCGTCGCCCCACAGCCCGGCGAACAGCGGGTGCGGCTCCACGCGCCGCTCCACGAACGCGCGGTCCTCGAGCTGGTTGGAGTGGACGCCGAACACCACGTCGGCGAGGTGGCGCCCGAGCGTGCGCGGCGAGAGCGGCTCGCCGCCCGCCTTGCGCCAGCAGCCGGCCTCCGCGTCCCAGCCGCCGACCACCAGGATGCCGCCGCCGCCCGCGCCGTTCGCAGGCTTCACCACGAACTGCGAGCGCCCGCGCAGCGCCTCCACCACGCCGGGCACGGCGTACAGCCCCTCGCACACCGCCAGCGTCTCCGGCGCCGGCACGCCGGCGGCCTGGAACCGCTCCTTCGCGAGCAGCTTGTCGTCGGCGAGCGGGTAGTGGCGCCGGTCGTTGTTCGGGTAGACGAGCGCCAGGTTGCGCCGGTTGATCCCGTAGACCTCGGCGCGCCGGACGAGCGCGCCCCGGAGCCGCGCCGCCGCCCGCGAGAGGGCGCTCACGCCTCGCCCCCGAGCAGCCCGCGGAAGCGGCGGTACTCGCTGAGCCGCATGCCCACCCAGCGCCCCAGGTACACGTTCGCCGCCACCACCAGCAGCAGCACCTCCGGGAAGCCGATCACGAGCACCTGCAGCGCCAGCGAGCTCATCACCGCGTGGCACGCCAGCATCACCGCCAGCGTGCCGGCCAGCTCCTTCCCGGCCGCGCGCGCGCCGTGCTCGGTGAGCGACAGGTAGAAGCGCTCGGCGCAGATGGCGAGCACGGCGATCGGGAACATGGTGACGCGGGTGAGCGCCGCGATCCCGGCGCGCTCGGCGACCATGGAGGTGGTGAGCAGCGTCAGCACCACCGCGGCGAGCAGGATCGCGAGGGTGGGGGAGTGCAGCAGCTCGAGCCGGGTGAGCCCCCAGCGCACGGCGGCGACCGCCGCCACCACCAGCAGCACCGCCAGCACGCCGTACCCGGCGCCGGTCTCGCCCGCCGAGGCGGCGAGCAGCGCGGGCAGGAAGGTGCCGAACGTGGGCATGCCCACCACGTTCCGGAACAGCACCACCAGGAGCGCGCCCACCGGCAGCATCAGCACGGTGCGGAGCAGCGCGAACGGGAGCCGCAGGCGGTCGAACAGCCCCCAGACGTCGAACAGCGTGAACGTCGCCTTGGCCTGCGGCGACGGCACCAGCGCGCCGTGCGTCTCGAAGCGGTAGTCGAAGTTCACGTCGGCGGTGTGGCGGAACAGCGCCTCGTCGCCCACGTAGAGCGTGAGGTAGCGCTCGGGCAGCTCGGCGAAGTGGCCGTTCGTGGGGCAGAACGGGACCCAGTGCCCGGCCACCCAGGCCTCCACCCACTGGTGCGAGGTCCGCTTCGCGCCGGGCTCGAGGATGAGGCCGCCCACCAGCCGCGCCGGGATCCCGGCCGCCCGCGCCAGCGCCACGAACAGCCGGCTCTTGCCGTTGCAGCTCGACTCGCCCAGGCGCAGCGCGGTGAGCGCGTCGGTGGTCCCCTTGAACGGCCGGGGCTGCAGCGACGCCGCCAGCGCGTGGATGCGCCGGAGCCGCTCCACCACGCCGCCCTGGTCCCCGCCGATGCGCTGCAGGGTGGCGCGGATCTCCGGCGCGTCCACCTGGATCTCCTTCTCCGGCCGGAGCCAGGCGGCCGCCGAGGGCGGGTAGGCGGAGGGCACCTCCAGCCCGGCGGGCAGGTCGTACGACACGCGCCGGGGGAGCACCTTGAACGCGTGCCGGATGCGCGCGCCGTTGGGCACGTCGGCGCCGCTCCAGGTGGCCACCCGGTTCGGCCCCTCCATCGACTGCGAGAGGTGCAGGCCGGAGGTCTGGTCGCGCTCCTCGGAGATGGTCTGGTGCGCGTCGCTCGAGGGCAGGAAGCTGCGGACGCGGACGTCGCCGCCGTGGCCGTCGAGGTCGAGCGCGTAGGTGACCTCGTACTGGCGCACCGGCAGGATGTCGGCGAGGCGGTAGCCGAGCGCGCGGACCTTGTACGCCATGAGGCCGGCGGTGCCGAGGACGAGCGCGAGGACGGTGAGGCCGAGCTTGTGCGGGTGCGAGAGCGCCATGGTCGGTGTGGCGGTTCGACCCGGCGGACGGCCGGCCGGCCACACGCGGAGGTCGCCCGTCTCGGGGCGTCGCCCCGCCGACCGTGCGGCGATGTCGCGGCGGGTGGCAGCGGCACCGCGGCGCTGGGCGCGCGCACGACGCCGGTGTACCAATGGGGACATGGACGCCCCGCGCCGCCCCGTCGCGCGCCTGCTCCGGTCCCGGACCGGCCGCGTCGCCGCGGGCGTCGCGCTGGCGCTCGCGGCGGTGGCCGCGGTGCGCGCGGCGCGCGGGACGGCGGCGCCCGGCTACGCGGTGGAGCGGCGGCCGCTGGTGCAGCGGGTGGTGGCGAGCGGGCGGGTGATGGCCCCGGCGCGCATCCAGGTGGGCGCGGTCGCGACCGGCAAGGTGGCCGCGGTCCGGGTGGACGAGGGCGACGCCGTCCGCGCCGGCGACCTGCTGGTGCAGCTCGACGACGCGGAGGCCCGCGCCGCGCTGGCGCAGGCGCGCGCGCAGGTGCTCCAGGCGGCGGCGCGGCTGGAGCAGTCGCGCGGCCCGGCGGCGCGCGGGGCGAGCGAGGCGCTGCGCCAGGCCGAGCTGCGCGTCGAGCTGGCGGAGCGCGCGCGGGAGCGGGCGCGGAGCCTGGCCCGCGGGAGCGCCAGCGTCGCCCAGCTGGACGACGCGGAGCAGGCGCTCGCGCTGGCCCGGAGCGCGCGGGAGAGCGCGCTCGCGCAGGCCACGGCGGCGGCCGGCGCCGGCCCGGACCAGCGCCTGGCCGAGGCCGCGCTCGCGGCGGCCCGCGGCGCCGAGGAGGTCGCCCGCGCGCGCCTGGAGGACCGGCAGCTCCGCGCGCCGGCCGCGGCGACGGTGATCCTGCGCGACGTCGAGCCCGGCGACACCGTGACCGCCGGCGCGCGCCTGCTCGTGCTGGCGCGCACCGGCGAGACGCGGCTCTCGGTCGAGCCGGACGAGAAGAACCTGGCGCTGCTGCGCGCCGGCCAGCCGGCCCGCGCGGTGGCGGACGCGTTCCCGGACGCGCCCTTCGAGGCGACGGTGTCCTTCCTCGCGCCCTCGGTGGATCCCGCCCGCGGCACGGTCGAGGTGCGCCTCGCCGTCCCCGCGCCGCCGCCGTTCCTGCGCCCGGACATGACCGTCTCGGTGAACGTGGAGGTGGGCCGCAAGGCCGAGGCGCTCGTCCTCCCCGCCGACGCCGTCCGCGACGCCGGCGGCTCGCCGTGGGTGCTGGCGGTCCGCGGCGGCCGGGCGGAGCGGCGCGCGGTGCGCCTCGGGCTGCGGGGCGACGGGCTGGTGGAGATCGCCGAGGGGCTCGCCGCCGGCGACGAGGTGCTGGCGCCGTCCGCCGCGGTGGCCGAGGGGAGCCGGGTGCGGGTGCGCCGCCTGCCCGGGCCGGAGCTGGGCCGTGCCCTTTGAGCTGTTCGTCGCGCTGCGCTTCCTGCGCGAGGGCCGCGCCCAGACCGCGCTGGTGCTGGGCGGCGCCACGGTGGGCGTCGGGGTGATCGTCTTCCTGACGGCGCTCATCGGCGGCCTCCAGGAGACGCTGGTCGAGCAGACGCTCGGGTCGCAGGCGCACGTGGTGCTGCGCCGGCCCGAGCGCGTCCCGACGGTGCTGCCGCCCGGGCCGGGCGAGGCGCTCGCCGCGGTGGTGGAGAAGATCCCGGAGCGCGATCGGTCGGTGGAGCAGTGGCCGGAGGTGCTCGCGCTGGTCCGCGGCGCGCCGGGCGTGGTGTCGGCCACGCCCACCGCGGCGGGCTCGGCCTTCGCGAGCCGGGCAGGGGTGTCGCGCGCCGTGGCGCTGCGCGGGGTCGAGCCCGGGAGCTTCGACCGGGTGATCCCGATGTCGCGGCGCATGAAGGCGGGCGCGTTCCGGGTCGGCGGCGAGGAGGTGGTGATCGGGGCGGTGCTCGCCGACGAGCTGGGGCTCGCGGTGGGCGACAAGCTCCGGATCACCAGCGCCGAGTCGCGCTCCGACCTGTTCACGGTGGCGGGCGTCTTCGACCTGGGCAGCCGGGACGTGAACCAGCGCTGGGTGCTGGTCTCGCTCCGGGCGGCGCAGACGCTGCTCGACCTGCAGGGCGGGATCACCGGCGTCGAGCTGAAGGTGCGGGAGCCGTTCGCCGCCGAGCGCGTCGCGCGCTCGCTGGCCGCGCGGACCGGCCTGCTGGCCGAGAGCTGGATGCAGCTCAACCAGCAGCTCCTCACCGCGCTGCGCTCGCAGAGCGCCTCGTCGCTGCTCATCCAGTCGTTCGTGGTGCTGGCGGTGGCGCTCGGGATCGCGAGCGTGCTGGGCATCTCGGTGATCCAGCGGTCGCGCGAGATCGGGATCCTGAAGGCCACCGGGACCACCACCGGCACCGTGCTCCGCATCTTCCTCATCGAGGGCGCGCTGGTCGGCGGCGCGGGCTCGATCCTCGGCTCCCTGCTCGGCACCGCCATGTCGCTCGCGTTCGCGACGCTGGTGCGCAACCCGTACGGCGAGGCGCTCTTCCCGGTGGAGCTGACCCCGGGGCTGTTCCTGCTGGCGTCGGCGGTGGCGGTGGGCACCGGGCTGGTGGCCGCGGCCTACCCCGCGCGGCGCGCCGCGAAGCTCGATCCGGCGGTGGTGATCCGCTATGGCTGAGCCGGTGGCCACGCCCACGGTGGAGCTCTCCGGCGTCCGCAAGGACTACGTGGCCGGCCCGGTGGTCACGCCGGTGCTGCACGGCGTGGACCTCGAGGTGGGCGCGGGGGAGTTCACCGCGCTCATGGGCCCGTCCGGCTCCGGGAAGTCCACGCTGCTCAACCTCATCGGGCTGCTCGACCGGCCCACCGCGGGCCGGGTGCGGGTGGCGGGCCTCGACACCGCCGCGCTCGACGACGACGCCATGGCGCGCACGCGCGGGCGCACCATCGGGTTCGTGTTCCAGTTCCACCACCTGCTGCCCGCGTTCACCGCCCTCGAGAACGTCATGATCCCGATGATGGCGGCGCGGGGCCGGCCGGCCCCGGACATGGCCGAGTGCGGGGAGCACCTGCTCCGGCAGGTGGGCCTGGGCGCCGTGCTGCACCGCCGCGTCACCCAGCTCTCCGGCGGCCAGCAGCAGCGGGTCGCCATCGCCCGCGCCCTCGCGATGGCCCCGCGGCTGGTGCTG
Source organism: Anaeromyxobacter sp. Red801 (assembly GCF_049201065.2). Lineage (NCBI taxonomy): Bacteria > Pseudomonadati > Myxococcota > Myxococcia > Myxococcales > Anaeromyxobacteraceae > Anaeromyxobacter > Anaeromyxobacter sp. Red801. The sequence goes on from NZ_CM181236.1 coordinate 720,963, forward strand.
GCCGACGAGCCCACCGGCAACCTCGACACCCACGCCGCGGACGAGGTGTTCGCGCTGCTGCGCGAGTTCAACCGCCGGGCCGGCATCACCTTCCTGATCGTGACGCACGACCCCCGGCTCGCCGACCGCTGCGACCGCATCGTCGAGCTGGTGGACGGGCGCATCGTGGCCGACCGGCCCAACCCGAGGAGCGGAGCATGACGGTGTCCGAGGCGCTGCGGGCGGAGGCCCGCCGGGCGCTCGCGCTCTCCGACGAGGCGCTGCTCGCCGAGTGCGACGAGAGCTTCTTCGTGGGCGGCGGGCCCGGCGGCCAGCACCGCAACAAGACCGAGAGCGGCGTGCGGCTGGTGCACCGGCCCACCGAGCTCACCGTGACCGCCACCGAGCGGCGCAGCCAGCTGCAGAACCGCGGCGCCGCGCTCGAGCGGCTGCGCGCGCGGCTCCAGCCGCTGGCGCACCGGCCCAAGCCGCGGCGGCCCACCAAGCCGACGCGCGGCGCCAAGGAGCGGCGCCTCACCGAGAAGAAGCGGCGCGGGGAGCGGAAGGCGTCGCGGCGCGGCTGGGAGTGACTACCAGCGGCCGGTGACCGGCGGCGCGCGCTGCGCCTCGAGCTGCGAGGCGAGCGGGACCAGCTCGGCGAGGCCGGCGCGGACCAGCCGGTCGAGCGCGGCCCGCACCTCGGCGCCCGGGATCCCGGCGTCCTCGAGCGCATGGCCCAGCTCGGAGAGGCCGCGGGGCTTGCCCTTCAGCTCGCCGAGCAGCACGCCGTCGCCCGGCTCCACCGCGCGTGGGGAGGCCCAGCCCGCCAGCGCCGCGTCCAGCACCGCGCGCCCGGCGCCGCGCGCGCCCAGCACCGCGGCGCGGTACGCCTCCTCGGCGTCGCGCCCGGCGGGCGACAGCGTGAACTTCTGCCCGCGCGCCCAGCGCGGGCCTTCCCGAGGCTTCGGTTGCATGGTCGGAGGACGGGTATCGGCCTTCGGGCCGGTCCTTGTCAACCGCAACGGCTGGGAGGCATCAAGCGCGGGTGCGCGGGGCCGCTCAGCAGGCGCCGCCTTCCCAGGCCGTGTTCCAGGCGACCAGGCCCTCGCGCCCGAACACCTTCTGCACCTCGATGCGGAGGCCCGGGATGAGGTGCTTCTGCCGGTGCTCCGCGAGGAACGTGATCCCGTCCTGCTCGATGAGCGCGTCGCGCTCGGGGTCGGCCGACTCGTCCAGAGTCAGTTGGTAGCTGATGCCACCTCAACCATGGCCGACGTGGATGCGGACGTAGCGGCTGCTGGGGTCGCGGGAGAGGTGCTCGAGCAGCGCGGTGCGCGCCGCGTCGGTCACCTCGATCGTGGGAGTCGTCTCGGTGGAGGCACTCATGGTGGGGTGGGAGCCGGGACCGGGCGGAAGGGTTCCGGCCGGGCAGCGGGCCCCGGAGCCGTGCGCCGGCGCGGCCGCGGCGGCATGCAACCGTCCGTGGTCACGCGGGGATCGGCAGGGTCGGCGGACGCGCCGCGCCGCAGGGCGGCGCCGGGCTGGGGCGGCGTGCGCGTGCTCGCGCTCGGGCACTCCACCCGGCCCATCGACGCGTTCATCGACCTGCTGCGCTCGGTCGGCGCCGTCACCGTGGCCGACATCCGCACCATCCCCCGCTCGCGCGCGAACCCGCAGTACGAGGGGCCGGCGCTCCGCGCCGCGCTCGCGAGGGCCGGGATCGGCTACGCGCACCTCCCGCGGCTCGGCGGGCTGCGCCACGCGCGGCGCGACTCGCCGAACGGCGCCTGGCGCAACGCGAGCTTCCGCGGCTACGCGGACCACATGGCCACGCCGGAGTTCGAGGAGGGGCTGCTCGAGCTGCGCGAGCTGGCGCGCCGCGGGCCGGTGGCGCTGGTCTGCGCCGAGGCGGTCCCCTGGCGCTGCCACCGCTCGCTGGTGGCGGACGCGCTCCTGGCGCGCGGCGTGGGGGTGGAGCACGTCACCGGCGCCGGGCGGACGCGCCCGCACCGGCTCACCCCGTTCGCGCGGGTGGAGGGGCGGCGCGTCACGTACCCTGCGGACGGGCCCGCCGCTGCCGCACCGTGATGGCCACCCCGGCGATCGCGCTCGCCAGGATGAGCGCGTTCGTCACCACGAACACCCAGTTGCCCACGAGCAGGCTGTAGAGCGTGAACCCGGCCGACGCGGTGGTCTGCCCGGCGAAGAGCCAGCGCGACACGCCCGCGCCGGTGCCCTCCCGCCACTGCTTGTGCACCTGGCGGGCGAGCGTGGCGAGCAGCACCGCGGAGCTGAGCCAGCCGAGGAGCTCGGTCACGCCGGATCACGGTGGCCCCGGGCCGCCGCGCGGGCACGCCGCGGTTGCCTTCCGCCCGCCCAGCCACGACACTGGCCGCCGCCCCATCGCCCGATCCGGAGGTCCCCGTGCCCACCGCTGCGCTCGCGCTCGCCGCGCTCGTCCTCGCCGCCGCCCCCTCCCTGCCCGCCGCCGGCGCGCCCGCCGCCCCGGTTGGCGCCCAGCCGGGCGCCGAGGCCCGGGCCGAGGTCCACGCGCTGGTGGAGCGCTGCGTGGCGGCCTACGGCGGCAAGAAGGCGGTGGTGCGGCTCGCCCGCGTCCGGGAGGAGGGGACCGTCACCTCGCTGCTGCACCCGGGGCAGCCCGGGCGCATCACCCGCGTCTACCAGCGGTCGGGCAAGCTGCGGGTGGAGATCGCGTTCCCCGGCGCGCCGGTGGAGGTCCGGGTGCTGGACGGCGGCCGCGGCTGGCGCTTCGGCGAGGAGGTGGGCGGCCCGTTCCTGATGTCGATGATCCTGCAGGCCTCGCGGCTCGACCTGCCGGCGCTGCTCGCCGCCTGGGAGAACAAGCTCGAGGATCGCGGCGCGTGGGAGGCGGACGGGGCGACGCTGCGGGTCCTGGCGCTGGAGGTCGCGCCGGGCGTGGTGGTGGAGGCGGGCATCGACCCGGCCACCGGCCGGATCCTGCGCTCGCGCGGCGCCTCGCGCGGCGGCGGGCCGGTCGAGTTCGTCACCACCTACTCGGACTTCCGGACCGTGGACGGCGTGCTGGTGGCCTTCCACGAGGGCAACTGGGCGAACGGCCAGACCACCGGCGAGACCGTGCTCGAGAAGGTGGAGCTCCCGGCGCGGATCGACCCGGCGGCGTTCCGGCCGTAGCGCCGGACGGCTCAGAGCGCGTGAATCAATCCCCGGACCGAGCCGGGCGGTCGAGACGCGAGCAGCGCGAGGCGCGACGACCGAGCATGCCCCGAGGCATGTGAGGGAGGAGCAACGACGCGATGCGACGCGGATCGGCCGCCGCGGCGACGGGAGGGGATTGGTTCACGTGCTCTCAGGTCCCGACGCGGACGAGCGTGAGCAGCGGCTGGTCGGGATCGCGGGGCGGCTCGGTGAGGTCGAGCTCGCAGGTGATGGCCCAGTCCACCTCGCCGGCCTCGTCCACGATCCGCTGCACCGCCTCCCAGCGCCGCGGGCCCAGCTCCTTCACGAACGTGTTGTGCGGCCGCCGCGCGGCGGGCGTCACGTCGATGCGCGGGTGCGCCTCCCAGTAGGGCGCCATGGCCGCCTCGAGCGCGGCCGGGGTCCACTCCGCGCCGGGCGCGAGCGCCGCCATCGCCGCGGCGTGGTCCTTCCGCGCGAGCGCCACGAGCAGCGCGTGCAGCTCGTTGCGGATGCGCGCCGCGCACGCGCGCGGGTCGGCCCAGACCGGCGGCGGGCCCAGCGTCGCGGCCACCGCCGCGCGGGCGTCCACCGCCGCCGCCTGGTAGGACGGATCGCGCATGCGCTCCCACTCGTCGATGAGCGAGGAGTCCACGCCGCGCACGGTCGCGCGCAGGAACGCGATCACGTCGAGGAGCGCGTCGTCGCGGTAGGTCTCGGGCACGGTCTGGACCAGCGTCTTGTACGTCTCCGAGAGGTAGCGCAGCACCACCCCCTCCGAGCGCTGCAGCTCGTACTCGCGCACGTAGTCCGCGAACGTCATGAACCGCTCGACCATCTCGCGGGCCACCGACTTCGGGCGGATGTTCTCGGCGCCGACCCAGGGGTGCTTCGCGGCGAACTCGTTGAAGGTGGCGTACACGAAGTCGCGGTTGGGCTTCGGGTACTCGACCTTCTCCAGCTCGGCCATGCGCTCGTCGTACTCCATGCCGCGCGCCTTCATCTCGGCGACGGCCTCGCCGCGGGCGCGGTCGAGCTGCTTCCACAGGATGACGTCCGGGTCCTCCAGGATCGACTCCACCATGGAGAGGACGTCGAGCGCGTAGGTCTCGCGCTCGCGCGGGATGGCCGGGAGCGTGTCGAGCAGGTACAGCGCGAGCGTGTGGAACAGCGAGAAGTCGCGCTGCAGCCCGGGCGCGGGCCGCAGGTACGCGCCGCGGTAGCCCTCGATCCGGCGCACCTCGACCAGCCCCGCGGCCCGGAGCGTGCGGAGGCGCTGGGCGGCCACGCGCCGGTGGCGCGCGCGCACGTAGTCGTTCCCGTGGGAGCGGGCGATGATCTCGACCAGCCTGCCGTAGCCGCCGCCCACCCGCGTGGTCTCGCTCTGCAGCAGGTTCACGAGCAGCCCGAAGGTCGGCTCGAAGCGGCTCTCCATCGGCTCCGGCTCCTTCTCCTGGAGCCGCTGGAAGGTGTTCCGGTCGAAGTGCACGTAGCCCTTGGTGGGCGGCTGCTTCTTGACGACCTTCTTCCCGGCGGCGGCCTTCTCGGCGAGCTTCTTGTTCTCGACCACGTGCTCGGGCGCCTGCGCCACCACGTACCCGCGATCGTCGAAGCCCTTCCGGCCGGCGCGCCCGGAGATCTGGTGGAAGTCGCGCGAGGTGAGGATGGCGGTCTTCGTCCCGTCGAACTTGCAGAGCTGCGTGAAGAGCACGGTGCGGATGGGGATGTTGACGCCCATGCCCAGCGTGTCGGTGCCGGAGACCACCTTCAGCAGGCCGCCCTGCGCGAGCTTCTCGACCAGCAGCCGGTAGCGGGGCAGCAGGCCGGCGTGGTGCAGCCCGATCCCGTGGCGCAGGAAGCGCTGCAGCTCCTTGCCGTAGGGCGAGTCGAAGCGGGCCCCGGCCAGCGCCTCGGCGATGCGCGCCTTCTCCTCCTTCGAGGAGAAGTTCGCGCTCATGAGGTTCTGCGCCTGCTCGGCGGCGGCGCGCTGGGTGAAGTTCACGAGGTAGATGGGCGCCCGGCTCGACGTGACCAGCTCCTCGATGGTCTCGTGGAGCGGCGTCTCGCGCCACTCGTGCTCGAGCGGCACCGGCCGCGCCGCGTTCCGGACCGCCGCCACCTCCCGCCCGGTCACCTCGCGCAGCGAGGCCTCGATGGCCCGCGTGTCGCCGAGCGTGGCGGACATGAGCAGGAAGCGGGCCTTCTCGAGCACGAGGAGCGGCACCTGCCACGCCACCCCGCGCTCCCGGTCGCCGTAGTAGTGGAACTCGTCCATCACCACCGCGTCCACGGGCGGCTCGGCCTCGCGCACCGCCAGGTTCATCAGGATCTCGGCGGTGCAGCAGACGATGGGCGCGTCGCGGTTCACCGCGCCGTCGCCGGTCATCATCCCCACGTTCTCGGGGCCGAACAGGCGGCAGAGGTCGAAGAACTTCTCGTTGACGAGCGCCTTGATCGGGCAGGTGTAGAAGGACCGCTGCCCGGCGGCCATCGCCTGGAAGTGGAGGAAGGTCGCGACCAGCGACTTGCCCGAGCCGGTCGGCGTCGAGAGCACGAGGTGGTTGCCGTCCAGGAGCGCGAGGATCGCCTCCTCCTGGTGCGGGTAGAGCGAGAGCCCGGTCGAGGCGACCCACGAGACGAAGCGGTCGAGCACCGCGTCGGCAGGGAGCGGCGGCGCGCCGGCGGGCGGGAGCAGCGCGGCGAGCGGGGCGCGCAGGGGCTCGGGGCCCGGGGCGGGCGCGGGGCTGGGCGTGGACATGCGTGGGCCTTCGTACCGCGTGCGCGCCCGCGGCGCCAGCCGCGCGGAGGCCGCTCGCTGCGGCGCCGCGACCGGTTGCCCGACCCGCCGCCGGCCGGGTATCAGGGAGGGATGAGGAGGAACCGGATGAAGCTGACACCGTGGGTGGCGCTGCTCGCGCCGGCGCTGGCCGCGGCCGCGGACGCGCCGGCGAAGCCGGGGCCGCAGTGGTCGGGCGTGGTGGGCGCGGGGGTGATCGTCCTCACCGGCAACGCCGAGACCACCACCATGAACGGCGCCGCCAGCGCGCAGCGCGAGGCGGGCGGGTGGATCCTGGCCGGGAAGGCCACCGGTGTGTACGGGCGGACGCGCCCGGCCAGCCGGGACGAGCCGGCCCAGACCGTGGCGCTCGGCGCCGCCGGGCAGCTCCGGGCCGACCGCAAGCTCGCCGAGCACGTCACGGTGTTCGCCCTGGGCGGCGCCGAGACCGACCACGTGGCCAGCCTGGAGTACCGGGCCTACGGCGAGGGCGGCGCCGGCTGGCTGTGGCTGGACCGGAAGCAGGACGCCGGGGGCGAGCTGCTCCTGCGCACCGACCTGGGCGTGCGCTACACCTACGACGCGCGCTGGCAGTACTACGGGACCGCGGACGCGCCCGAGGGCGACCTTCCCGACGTCGAGGCGGTGGCGCCGCGCGCGGGCCTCGCGTTCCGCTACGGCTTCTCCGAGCACGTCAAGCTGGTGCAGGAGGCCGAGGTGCTCGCGAACGTCACCGACGGCGAGCGCTGGCAGGTGCGGTCGCTGACGAAGCTCGCCAGCCGCCTGGTGAAGGCGGTGAGCTTCGGCCTGTCCTACCAGGTGGCCTACGACTCGGCGCCGGCGCCCGGCAAGGTCCGCACCGACACCGCCCTCGGCGCGACCGTCGAGGTCGCCTTCTGAACGACAGCTCGCGGCGGGCTCGCTTCGCTCGCCGCTACAGCCACAGGAAGCACGCCAGCACGACCGCGGTGGGCGCGAGCGCCGCGGCGGCGAGCGAGGCGGGCTTCACGCCGTCCGGGAAGTAGCGCGCCAGCGCGGCCTGGCCGGCGGGGTTGGGCGCGTTCGCGATGACGGTGAGGCCGCCGCCCGCCACCGCGCCCGCCACCACCGCGTAGCGCGCCGTCGCGTCGAACGTCGGCACCAGCGAGGCCAGGTAGGTGATGGCGGCGTTGTCGTTGAACGCGGTCAGGCCGGCCGCGCCGAACATGAGCGAGAGCGGGTCGAGGCGCCCCAGCACCGGCGCGATCCACCACTGCTGGAGCGCGCCGTGCACCACCAGGCCCGCCAGGAAGAAGCCGACCAGGATGGGCGCGCGCAGGTCGAGCGGCTGCTGGTGGGGGGCGGTGGCGGTGTGGAACGCCATGAAGAACAGGAACAGCCCCACGAACAGCGGCGGCGTGTGCGCCGCCTTCACCACCAGCGCGAGCAGGACGAGGTGCACCACCACGATCCAGGCGGGCGACCGGGACGCCGGCTCGTCCGGCCGCGCGCCCGCGTCGCGCGCCGCCGCGTCCGCCTCGGCGCGCGCGGCCAGCGCCGCCAGGTCCTTCCGGAAGATCACCGCGTAGAGCAGGTTCGACACGGCGATGGCGACGGCCGCCTTCCAGCCGAAGTTCGCCAGCATGTGCGGCGTGTCCCAGCCGAACCGGGCCGCCACCATCAGCACCGGCGGCGCGGCGAAGTGCGTCAGCGTCCCGCCCACCGAGACGTTCACGAACAGCAGGCCCAGCGTGGCGTAGCGGAGCCGGCGGGTGGGATCCAGGTCGAGCACGCGCCGGCCGAGCAGGAGCGCGCAGATGATCATGGCCGCGGGCTCGGTGATGAGCGAGCCGAGCAGCGGCCCGAGCGTGAGCGTCGAGAGCCACCACGCGAAAGGGGTCCCGCCCCCCAGCCGAGCGACGCGCCCCATCACCGCCTCGGCGAAGGACAGCACCGGCCGGGTGGAGGCGAGGGCCATCACCACCACCACGAACAGCGGCTCGGTGAAGTTCACGTGGCCCAGGAACGCCTCGGCGGTCTTCGAGCCCTTCGCGACGGTGATGGCGATCATGAGCGGCAGCACCAGATGCCGAACACCGCCTCGACCTCGCCCAGGAAGTGCAGCACCTCCACCTTGCCGCTGTGCGCGCCGGGGCCGCGGTCCGCCTCCACCCGCTCGCGCAGGCGGTGCGAGGCTGCGAGGAACCGCGGCGCGAGGAAGGTGTGGAGGATGGCGAGCAGGAACAGCGCCGTGGCGACCGCGTTGAGCGGCTCGGCCTGCACGCGGTGGAGGAGCACCCCCCAGAGCGACAGCCCCTCCTCGCCGACGTAGCTGTCCAGCGGCGGCGGGAAGGGCGCCCCGGCGGGCGGGGCGGCGGCGGCTGCGAGCGCGGCGGGGACGGCGGGCAGGTTCACGTTCGGTGCTCCTCCGGAGCGGGTCGCGAGGAGCGGAGCCTACCACCCGCTGCGCGGTGCCGCGCCCGGGATCGGCCGCCGCACCCCGCCGCGGCGCGTCCGCACCGCCGGGGTGGCGGCCGGGCCGCGGCGGGGGCAGAATCCCGGCGTCCCGCGGCGGCGAGGTGGTGAGGTGGAGCGGATGGCGAGGAAGTTCCGGTACGACTGGTACGGTGCGCTGGCGGGCGTGGGCCTGCCCCTGGTCGGCACGGTGATCGAGGCCGCGACGCACCTGGGGAGCCTGGCGCCGGGGGCGCTGCTGCACGCGCACCTCGGCCAGCCGCTCCTGTGGATCATGGACACGACCCCGTTCGTGCTGGGCGGGCTCGGGCGGGTGATCGTCCGCCAGCACGAGGAGCTGGTCCGGCAGAGCGACGCGCTGGTGCGGCAGAGCCAGGAGATCGTGCGGCTGGAGCAGGCGCGCCGCGAGAGCTTCGAGCGGACCGCCTCGGAGCTGGCCCACGCTGCGCAGGCGCTGCTGGCCGACGTCCGCGACATCACGCGCACCACCACCGAGACGGCCGCCTCGGTCCGCGCCACCACCACCGCCATCAACCAGCTCTCGCAGACCGCGGCCGCGGCGTCGCTCACCGCCGACGGCGTCATCGGCCTGGCGCTGCGCGCCGAGCGCGCCGGCGAGGAGGGGCTGCGGCAGGCGGAGGCGCCGGACGCCGGGCTGCCCGCGCTCGCCGAGGAGGTGCGGGGGCTCTCCGCCACGCTGCGCGAGTCGGCGCGCGCCGCCCGGGAGATCGCGCGGGTGGCCCAGCAGCAGGAGGGGGGCATCGAGCTGGCGCTGAAGGCCATGAACCAGATCGCGCTCGCCACCGAGGAGACGGTCACCTCGACGCAGCACGTGGCGCGCGAGGCGCGCGAGCTGGAGGGGCTGGCCGCGTCGCTGCGGGCCGCCACCCGCGCCTAGCCTGGGCGCGGCGATCTGGCGGGCTCCCCCCGCCTGGTGCACAATCGCGCGAATCCGGGAGGGATTCCGCCGATGCGCACCCGTAGCCACGCCACCACGTATGCCCTGTGGGGCGCGCTGTTCGGCGTCCTGTTCCCCGTCGCCGGCACCGTGGTGGAGGCGGCCAGCCGGCCCGAGTACGGCCTGAGCGCGGCGGGCATGGTCCGCGCCATCGGCGGCACCCCGCTGCTCTGGATCATCTTCACCGCGCCCTTCTTCCTGGGCGTGCTCGCGAGCTTCGCCGGGCAGCGCCAGGACCAGCTCGTCGCGATCGAGTCGGTGCGCCGCGACGGCTTCCTGAAGACCGCGTCGGAGCTGTTCACCGCCGCGCAGTCCCTGCTCTCGACGGTCTCGTCCTTCTCGTCCATGACCGCCGAGACCGCCGCCTCGGTCCGCGAGACCACCGCCACCATGGGCCAGCTCGGCCAGACCGCGACGCGCGCGGCGCTGACCGCCGAGACGGTCATCGGCCTCGCGCGCCAGGGCGAGCGCGCCTCCTCCGACGGGCTGCAGGCGGTCGAGGCGGGCATCGGCGAGCTGGCGAAGCTGGCGGACGAGGTGCGCGGGCTCTCGCAGCGGATCGAGGCGCTGAACGGGCGGATGCGCGACGTGTTCGAGATCTCCTCGGTGGTCGGGTTCGTGGCCGAGCGCTCCCAGCGGCTCGCGGACCAGGCCGGGCAGGTGGCGCAGCGGGCCGGCGCGGGGGCGGACGGGTTCCGGGAGGTCGCCGCCGAGATGCGGCAGCACGCCGACGACGCGAAGCGCGCCTCCGGCCAGGTGCGCGCCATCCTGGCCGAGGTCCACAAGGCGATGCTGGCCGCCATGACCGCCGCCGAGGTGGGGATCCGGCGCGCCGAGCAGGGCGCGCAGGTGGCGAGCGGCACCGGCGACACGATCCGGCGCCTCGCCTCGGCGCTGCGCGACTCGTCGCAGGCCGCGCAGGAGATCGCGGCGGTGGCCCAGCAGCAGGACCACGGGATCGACCAGGTGCTGAAGGCGATGAACGAGATCTACCTGGCCACCCAGGAGACCATGAGCACCACGCACGCGGTGGCGACCGAGGCCAAGGCGCTCAACGACCTCGCCTCCGGGCTGAAGCGCGCCGTCGAGGCGTAGCCGCTACTTGCCGCGGGCGGGCGCGCGCTTGCGCGCCGGCGCGGTGAACAGCACCTGCAGGCGCCCGGTCGTCCCGTCGTGCCGCTCGACGTGCTCCGGGATCACGCGCAGCAGCGCCACCTCGCGCGGGTCCGGCCCGGCCGGGAACCAGCGGCTCCAGGACGGGTCCCACAGCTCGGTCATGAGCTTGCGGTCGCGGATCACCTCGCCGGCGCCCGACACCGTGACCGTGGTGCCGTCCTGCGCGTCGAAGAAGATGAGCGCGCAGCGCGGGTCGTGCTCCAGGTCGCGGCACTTGGTCGAGTCCGGCGCGGTCGCGAACCAGATCTCCTCGCCGCGCACCTCGTGGCGCATGGCCATGGGTCGGCAGCGCAGGTGCCCGTCCTCGCCGCGCGTGGCGAGCAGGGCGGTGCGGAAGCGGGCGAGCAGGCTGGCGGTGGCGCGGGGATCGTCGGACATGGAGGCCCTCCCGCCGTCCATGGTGCCACGGCGGGCGGGCGGCGGGGAGGGCGAAGCCGGGGCCGGGGCCCGCTACCGGTCGCGCCAGGCGGTCTGCTTCAGCCACTCGCGCACGGACGGGCGCCGGAACACCCGCTGCGCGTAGACGGCGAGCCGCTCCGGGCAGGGGTCGCCGTTGTGGACGAGCCGCTGCAGCAGCAGCGCGAGGTCCGCGTCCGCGATGGTGAACTCGCCGGCCACGTGCTCCGCGCCGGGCGGGAGGAAGCGGCCCGCCACGGCCACGAGCCGCTCGGCCGCGGCGCGGCCGGCGGGCGTGAACGGCTTCGCCACCGCGCCCTCGAACAGCGTCGCGGTGGAGCGCTCCACCCGCACCTCGAGCACGTCGCTGCGCGCGAACGCCTGCACCATGCGGACGCGGGCGCGCTGCCGCGGGTCGGCGGGGTAGAGCCGCGCGTGGGCGGGCGGGGGGAACACGTCCTCCAGGTACTCGTCGATGGCGGAGGACTCCGCCACCCAGAAGTCGCCGTGGCGCAGCGCCGGGACGCGCCCGGTGCAGGAGGGCTCGGCGTACTCGGGCCGGCGGTGCTGCCCCGCCTCGAGGTCGAGCGCCTCCACGCGGAACGGGAGCCCCTTCTCCTTCAGCGTGACGAAGGCGGAGAAGACGTAGGGGCTGGTCCAGCCCTTGTTGCCGTACAGGACGAGGTCGTCGGTCATGCCGCGCTCTCTATGCGCCGGCGGCCCCGGCCGCAAGCCCGCCTGCGCGGCCGCCGCCCGCCCGCGCGGGGACGGGCGGCGCGCCGCGCGGACGCTACTTCACGATGTCGAGCAGCTCGACGTCGAAGGTGAGGACCGCGTTGCCCGGGATGACGGGCGGGCGGCCCTGCTCGCCGTACGCGATCGCGGCGGGGCAGACGACCTTGGCCTTGCCGCCGACCTTCATCTTCTGCAGCGCCTCGGTCCAGCACTTGATGACGCCGTTCAGCGGGAACTCGGCCGGCTCGTTGCGCTTGCGCGAGGAGTCGAACACCGTCCCGTCCACCAGCTTGCCCTCGTAGTGCACCTTCACCTTGTCGGTGGCGGTCGGGGTGGCGCCGGTGCCCTGCTTCTCCGGGATCACGACCGCGCCGGACGCGGTCTTGATGGCGCCCTTCTCCTTCGCCATCTTGTCGAGGTAGCCGGCGCCCTTGGTCTTCTCGCGCTCGGCGGTGACGGCCATGCGCGAGCGCGCCAGCTCGTTCACCTGCTGCTGCGACTTCTCGTCGAGCTGGAACTTCGGCTTGCCGGCGGCGCCGTCGCGGATGCCCTGGAGCACCTTCTCGAGCTCGCCCGGCTGCAGCGCGAACACGTCCAGGCTCTTGGCCACCGCCAGGCCGACCGAGTACAGCGCGCGGTCGGTGTCGGCGGGCGCCTTGGCGGCGGGGGCGGCCGGCTTGGCGGCGGGCGCGGCGGGCTTCTTGTCCTCGGCGCGCGCCGAGGCGGCCAGCGCCAGGGCGGCGACGAGGGCGATGCGGAACGGCTTCATGTGGGGCTCCCTTTCTGGTCCGGCGTTGACGGGGCCGGTCCCGGCGCTGCGGAGAGGCTCTGGCCGATCGGGACGGCGGCGCGCTCGTCCAGCTCGACCTGCTTCCGGTGCAGGAAGCGGAAGACCGCGACCACCACGCTCGCCACCGGCACCGCCAGCAGCGCGCCCACGATCCCGAAGCTGCGCTCGCCCACCACCAGCGCCAGCACGATGAGCACCGGGTGGATCCGGGCGGCGTCGCCCATGATCTTCGGGTTGAGGACGTACGCCTCGAGCGCGTGGACCACCGTGATCCAGCCCAGCGCCAGCAGGGCCTTGGTGAGCCCGCCGCCGGTGAGCGCCAGGAGCACGATGGGGACGGAGGAGAGGATCGTGCCGAAGATGGGCACGACGTAGAGGACGAAGGCGAGGAAGCCGAGCGCGAACGCGAACGGCACCTTCAGCACCAGCAGGCCGATCAGCGTGAGGACGCCGTTCACCACCATGATGGTGAGCTGGCCGCGCACCACGCCGGAGAGCCCCGCGTCGATCCCGGCGCGCAGCCGGCGCAGGTCGGCGCGCCAGTGCGAGGGGACCACCGTCTCGAACCAGCGCAGGATGCGGGGCGCGTCCATCGAGATGAACGCGGTCAGCATGAACAGCAGCACCACGAAGAACAGCGTCTGGATGGTGCCGGCCAGGATGGCGCGCGAGAACGCCACCACGTCGCTGACCCGGCCGCGCAGCGCCAGCGTGAGGTCGTGCAGCGCGCTCGCCATCCCCGCGGCGAGGTCCACCGAGAACCGGCCGCCGGGGGTGTCGAGCCCGCCGGCCGAGGGCGTGACGTCGAGCGGGATCCCGTAGCGCTGCAGGAACGCGTCGATGGCGCGCGTCCACTCCTGCACCCGCTCCGGCGTGATCGAGGCGAGGAAGTCCCTCAGCTCGAGCAGCGCGCGGATCGCCTCGCGGTACACCGCGGGCAGGATGGAGACCGCGGCGATCCAGACGAGCGTGCCGAGCACGGCGTAGACGACCAGCACCGCGACGACGCGCGGCACCGCCCGCCCGGCCACCCGCTGGCGCGCGATCCCGGCGATGACCGGGTCGATGACGTAGGCGGCGAGCCCGGCCAGCGTGAAGGGCAGCAGCACCGGCCAGGCCAGCGCCACCACCCCCAGCATCATCACCCACAGCAGCGCGGTGAGCGCGTAGAGGCGCGTGCGCGGTCGCCTCCAGAGGGGCAGGTCGGTCTGCATCGGGCGGCGAGTATCGCCGAAAGCGCGGCGCCCCGCCCGTTCCCTTTTCGCGCCGGGAGCGGACGGGGCGGACGTGGGGGAGGGCGATCACTCCTCCAGCGTGGAGACGTCGCCCTCGGGGAGGCCCTGGGCGCGCGCCTTGAGCACGCGCCGCATGATCTTGCCGGAGCGCGTCTTGGGCAGCGAGTCCACGAACGTCACCTTCTCCGGCCGCACGATGGGCCCGAGGTGCTGCGCCACGTGCTGCTTCACCTCGTCCTCCAGCTCGGGGCTGGGCTTGAAGCCCTGGCGCAGCAGGCAGTAGCAGTGGATGGCCTGCCCCTTCACCTCGTGCGGCAGCCCGATGACCGCCGCCTCGGCGATGGCCGGGTGCGCGACGAGCGCGCTCTCGATCTCGGCGGTGCCGAGCCGGTAGCCGGACACCTTGATGACGTCGTCGGTGCGGCCGATGACCCAGTAGTAGCCGTCCGCGTCGCGCTTGGCGGCGTCGCCCGCCATGTAGCGGCCCGGGTACTTCTCCCAGTAGGTCTTCACGAACCGCTCGGCGTCCTTGTAGACGGTCATGGCCATCGCCGGCCAGGGCCGCTCCAGCACCAGGAACCCCTCCTCGCCGTCGGGGACCGGCTTGCCGGTGTCGTCGAGGATCGAGACCTGCTGGCCGAAGAACGGCTTCGCCGCCGAGCCCGGCTTCAGCGGGAGCGTCGGGACCGGCGTGATCATGAACATGCCGGTCTCGGTCTGCCACCACGTGTCCATCACCGGGCAGCGGCCCTTGCCGATGACGCGGTGGTACCACTTCCACGCCTCGGGGTTGATGGGCTCGCCCACCGAGCCGAGCAGCCGGAGCGTGGAGAGGTCGTGGCGGTTCGGCCACGACTCGCCGAAGCGCATCAGCCCGCGGATGGCGGTGGGCGCGGTGTAGAGGATGGTGATGCCGTACTTCTCCACCAGCGACCACCAGCGGTTCGGGTACGGGTAGGTCGGCGCGCCCTCGTACATGAACGTGGTCGCGCCCATGAGCAGCGGCCCGTACACGATGTAGCTGTGGCCGGTGACCCAGCCCGGATCCGCCGCGCACCAGTAGCGGTCCTCGTCCTTGATGTCGAAGACGTACTTGAGCGTGGAGTAGATGCCGACCTGGTAGCCGCCGTGCCCGTGGATGAGCCCCTTCGGCTTCCCGGTGGTGCCGGAGGTGTAGAGGATGTAGAGCGGGTCGGTGGCGTCCATCACCTCGGTCGGGCAGACGCCCGCGGCGAGGGGGAGCTTCATCAGCTCGTGGTACCAGTAGTCGCGGCCCGCCTCCATGCGGACCTCGTGCGCGGTGCGCTGCACCACGATGACCGTCTCCACCGTCGGGCAGCGGCGGACGGCGTCGTCCACCGTCTTCTTCAGCTCGACGATCTTCCCGTTCATGAACCCGCCGTCGGCGGTGATCACGACCTTCGACTCGGAGTCCTCGATGCGGCCCTGCAGCGCGTCCACCGAGAACCCGCCGTACACCACCGAGTGGATGGCGCCGATCTTCGCGGCCGCCAGCATGGCGATCACGATCTCGGGGATGCGGGGCATGTAGATGGTGACGCGGTCGCCCTTCTTCACGCCCATGGCCTTCAGGACGTTGGCGAACTTGGAGACGTCGCGGTTGAGCGCGAAGTACGAGTAGGTGCGGACCTCGCCCTTCTCGCCCACCCACACCAGCGAGAGCTTGTTCTTGCGCCAGGTGCGCTGGTGGCGGTCCAGGCAGTTGTGGACGATGTTGGTCTGCGCGCCCTTGAACCAGCGGTAGAACGGCTTCTCGGAGGCGTCGAGGACCTTGTCCCACTTGCGGTACCACTCGAGCTCCTCGGCCTCCGCGGCCCAGAAGCCCTCGAGGTTCTCGTCGGCGCGCTTCGCCAGCGCGGCCCAGTCCGGCACGCGCGCCTGCGAGACCACCTCGGCGGAGGGGTAGAAGACCTCACCTTCCAGCTGCGTCTTCTTCGAGCTCATCACGGGCTCCTTTTCGCCGGATCGGGCCGGACGTCGCGCGCCGGCTGGGGGCGGCCGGCGCGGCGTGGGGGCATCGGAGATCGAGTCGGACCATCGACATTAGCAGACGGACAGGCGAGCCCCGCGGGTTTTCGTCGCAGCCACGGCCGGCCGGCGGCGGCGGACAAGCGAAGAATCATGCGTCCAGGGCCCGCCGGCAGCGTGTCCCCCGGTGGGTCCCACGCCTCGCCCCGGGCCGCCCGCCCGCACGGAGGGTGACGTGGCGCCGCCGCGGGGCGAGCGCCTCCCGCCTTGGCGGGGACGCCGCCTCGACCCCCACCGGCCGCGCGGTTATCCTCCGCGCCGTGCGCCTCCCCCCGCTGCTGCGCCGCGGCGACCCCGTCCGCGTGATCGCGCCGTCGAGCCCCTTCGAGCCGGAGCAGCTCGCCCGCGGCCTGGCCGTGCTGCGCGACCGGCTCGGGCTCGAGCCGCGCATGCGCGCCGACCTGGGCGCGCGGGCGCGCTACCTCGCCGGCGACGACGCGCGGCGGCTGGAGGAGTGGCGCGAGGCGGTGGCGGACCCGGACGCGCGCGCCATCTTCTGCGCGCGCGGCGGGTTCGGCGCGAGCCGGCTGCTGCCCGACGTGGACCCGGCGCCGCTGCTCGAGCGCCCCAAGGTGCTGGTGGGCTTCTCCGACGTGTGCGCGCTCCACGCGGCGCTCAACCGCGCGGGCCTCGCCACCGTCCACGGTCCGGTGCTCACGCAGCTCGGCCGGGCGCCCGAGGCCGCGGTCGCCCAGCTGGAGGCCCTGCTCATGGGCGGGGCGCCGCGCCCGGATGCGTGGACGCCGCCCGCGGCGGGCGCCGGGCTGGCCGGGACCGCCACGGTCCGGCCGGGCCGCGCGGCCGGACCGCTGCTCGGCGGGTCGCTCACCCTGCTCGCGCACCTGTGCGGCACGCCGTTCATGCCACGGCTGGAGGGCGCGCTGCTGCTGCTCGAGGACGTGGGCGAGAAGCCCTACCGGCTCGATCGCTACCTGACCCAGCTCCGGCTGGCCGGCGCGCTGGACGGGGTGGCCGGGGTGGCGCTGGGCCAGTTCGCGGAGTGCGACGCCGCGGGGGTGCGCGGCGCCGAGGTGGTCCGCGAGCGGGTCTCGGGCCTGGGGGTGCCGGTGGCGGAGGGCTTCCCGGCCGGCCACGAGGACGCGAACTTCTCGGTCCCGCTCGGCGCGCGCGCGACGCTGGTGGCGCCCGGCCCGGGCGACGAGGGCGCGCCGCGGCTGCTGTTCGACGGCTGGTGGGCCCGCGAAGGCGAGGGCGCCGGCCGGTGAGCGCCGCGCTGCCGCCGGTGACGGCCGTGCTGGAGGCGGGCGCGCGGGAGCGCGTCGCGCCGGCGCTCTCGGCGGCGGTGCTCCGCGACGGGCGGCTCGTCCACGCGAGCTGGCACGGCGAGCTGTCCGGGCCCGCCCCGCGCGCGCTGCGGCGCGACGACCTGTTCGACGTGGCCTCGCTCACCAAGGTGATGGCGACCACCACGCTCGCGGCGCAGCTCGTGGAGGAGGGCGCGCTCGACCTCGACGCGCCGGTGGCCGATCGGCTCCCGGGCTTCGAGGCCGGCGGGAAGGCCGGGGTCACCGCGCGCCACCTGCTCGCGCACTCGAGCGGCCTGCCGCGCTGGAGGCCGTACTTCGAGCGCGCCGCCGCGGATCCGGAGGCGGGCGCCGCGTTCCTGCCCCCGGGGCGCCGTCCCCCGCCCGCCGCGCTGGCCGGCGCGTTCGCGCGCGGCCGCGCGCGGGTCCGCGAGGCGGTGCTGGCGGAGCCGCTCGAGGCCGCGCCCGGGGCGCGCGCGGTCTACTGCGACCCCGGCTTCATCGCTCGGGCTGCTCGTCGAGGCGCTCGGGGGCGCGCCGCTCGCGGTGCTCGCGGAGCGCCGGGTGTTCCGGCCGCTCGGGCTCGGCGCCACGTTCTTCCTCGACGGGCTCGACCCGGCCGCCGCCGCCGCCCGGGCCGCCGGCCGCGCCTTCGTCCCGACCGGCGCGTGCCCGCGGCGCGGCGAGGCGGCGCTGCAGGGCGAGGTGAACGACGACAACGCCTGGGCCATGGGCGGCGCCGCCGGCCACGCGGGCGTGTTCTCCACCGCGCCGGAGGTCGCGGCGCTCGGCCAGGCGTGGCTGGAGGCGCTGGAGGGCCGGCCCTCGGTGGTGCCGGCGCGCGCCGCCGCCGCCTTCGCCGAGCGGGATCCGACCCCCGGCAGCGAGCGCGCCCTGGGCTGGGACACTCCCAGCCGCGGCGCCTCGTCGCTGGGCGGCCGGCTGGGGCGAGGCCCGCGGGGCGCGCTCGGCCACCTCGGGTTCACCGGGACCTCGCTCTGGATCGACCGCGACGCCCGCCTGGTGTGCGCGCTGCTCACCAACCACGTCCACCCCGCCGGCGAGAGCGACCGGCCGCGGATCCGCGCCTTCCGGCAGCGCTTCCACGACGCGGTGGCGGAGGCGCTGGGGATCGGGTAGGCCCTGCATCTCGCCGCCGCGCCCGCGCCCGCGCGCGCCCGCCGGAGCGGCACCGGAGCGAACGTGATCGACTGGAAGAGCGTGAAGCGCATCCACCTCATCGGCGTGGCCGGCACGGGCATGGGCTCGTTCGCCGGCATGCTGAAGGCCGCCGGCTACCAGGTCACCGGCTCGGACGAGAACGTCTACCCGCCCATGTCCACCCAGCTCGAGCGCTGGGGCATCGAGGCGATGACGCCCTACGACGCCGCGAACCTCGGCCGCGCCCGGCCCGACCTGGTGGTGGTGGGCAACGTGGTGCGCTCGGTGAACCCGGAGGCGGCGGCGGTGCGCGAGCGGGGCCTGCCGCACGTCTCGTTCCCGGCGGCCCTGGGCGAGCTGTTCATCGGCCCGCGGCACGGCGTGGTGGTGGTGGGCACGCACGGCAAGACCACCACCTCCGCGATGATGGGCTTCGTGCTGCACCACGCCGGACGGGATCCGTCGTTCCTGGTGGGCGGCGTGACGCGCGACTTCGACTCGAACTTCCGCCTGGGGAGCGGCCCGCACTTCGTGGTCGAGGGCGACGAGTACGACACCGCCTACTTCGACAAGGGGCCGAAGTTCCTCCACTACCGGCCGCGCACCGCCATCTTCACGAGCTGCGAGCTGGACCACGCCGACATCTACCGCGACGAGGCGCACTACGAGTCGGCGTTCGAGCGGTTCGCCGACCTGCTCCCGCCGGACGGCTTCCTGGCCGCCTGCGCCGCGTACCAGAGCGTCCGGCGCATCTCCGCGCGGGCGCAGTGCCGCGTCGAGACCTACGGCGTGGACGTCCCCGGCGCCGACTGGGAGGCGCGCGGTTTGTCGCTCGGGCCGGACGGCGCGCGGTTCACGTTGCTGCGCCAGGGCGCGGCGCTCGCCGACGTCCACCTGCCGGTGGGCGGGGCGCACAACGTGGAGAACGCGCTGGGGGTCGCCGCCGCGGCCACCGCGCTCGGGCTCTCCCCCGCCGAGATCGCGGCCGGCCTGGGCGCGTTCCACGGCGTGCGGCGCCGGCAGGAGGTGCGCGGCACGGCGGGCGGGGTGACGGTGATCGACGACTTCGCGCACCACCCGCGCGCGGTGAGGAAGACGCTGGCGGCGGTGCGCGGGAGCTTCCCCGGCGCCCGCGTGCTGGCCGCGTTCGAGCCACGCTCCAACACCAGCCGGCGCAACCTGCACCAGGCCGACTACTCCGACCCGGCCACCTGGTCCGGCGCGGCCGAGGTGTTCGTCCTGCGCCCGGCCCCGACCGACCGCGTGCCCGAGGCCGAGCGCCTGGACGTGGACGCGGTGGTGCGCGCGCTCGCGGCGCACGGGCTGCCCGCGCGCGTGTTCGACGCGGTGGATCCCATGGTCGAGGCCATGGGGGCCGGCGCGCGCCCCGGCGACGTGGCGGTGGCCATGTCGAACGGCGCCTTCGGCGGCATCTGGGGCAAGCTGCTCGCGCGGCTGGGGCGCTGAGCGGCGCGCCGGGCACGCTCGCGGTTCGACAGGCTCACCGCGAGCGGGTTTCGGGGCGCCCTCTGCAAAGGAAACGGCCCGGCCGCTCGCGCGACCGGGCCGTTCGTGTCTCGTCCTGCGCCGCCGGCTACGCGCCGTGGTGGCAGGCCGCGCACATCGCGTTCGACCGGCGATCGCCGGCGTCGTGCTTGCGCGCGAACGACTTCGGGTGCGGGCTCTTCGCCGCGAGGCCGCCGACCTGGTGGCAGGCGACGCACACCGCCGAGGCGCCGTTGTCGTGGCAGCCGGCGCAGGAGGTGATGTCGCGCCGGGCCGCGTCGCCGTGGAAGTGGCCGCTGGCCTTGTCGTTGGCCCAGCCGGCCGGGTGCACCGGGAACGGCGTGAGCGACTTCATGGTCAGGTTCTGCTGCGTGTGGCAGGAGTCGCAGAACGGGCTGCCGTGGCAGCGGCGGCAGCTCGACGGGTTCGCGCCCGCCTCGATCATGTGGCGCGAGACGTAGTCGCCGCGGTGGATGAAGTCGCGCTTCACCTCCTCCGGGAAGATCGAGGAGGGGAGGGCCGGCGTGGTCTGCGACGCGTGGCAGGTGGCGCAGTAGGTCTGGTCGTGGCAGGCCGCGCAGCTCTGCGCGCTGGTCCGCGAGTAGTTGCCGTGCGTCCGGAGCCAGTCGCCCGTGTGCGCGAACGCCGACTCGGGCACGAAGCCCTTCAGGTCGGTGTGGCAGGGCGTGCACTTCGCCTGCGCGAAGTCCATCTGGTGGTTGTGGCAGGAGGTGCAGGCGGCCATGGGCGGCGCCTTGATCTCCTTGTCGCCGGGCTCGGGGAGCGCCTGGTGGCAGGTCTTGCAGTCCTTCACCTTCGCCAGGTGATCCTGGTGCGAGAAGGTGAACCGGACCTCCTTCACCCGCTCGGGCACCTTCACCTGGCCGCGCGCGTCGTCGTGGCAGTCCGAGCAGCTCACGCTCACGTGGCGCTTGGGCTCGAGGCGGGTGGCCTTGTCGATGCCGGAGTGGCAGTCGAGGCAGGCCACGTCGGCCATGATGTGCGCCTCGTGCGTGAACTCGACGGCCGGCTGCTCCGCCGCCGCCGCGGTCACCGTCTTGCTGCTCTTCGCGCCGCAGGCCGCCAGCAGCGCGGCCGCGATCACCGGGACGATCCGGTTCATCACCGCACCTCCCGCACCGTGTAGGTCTGGTTGTAGACGAGCTTCGCCATGACGTCGTAGGTCTGTTCCATGAACGGGGTGACGCCGGCGCGCCCCGCCAGCACCGCGCTGAAGCCGCGGGCCAGCTCGATGCCGCCGCTGAGGGAGCCGGTGACGGCGAAGGACTCGCCGTTCACGTCCTCCTTGAAGAAGTAGCTCATCACGTCGGCCGCGGCGAACACCTTGCCGAAGCCCTGCTTGCCGTAGAGCCGCCCGGCCCAGTAGCCGTTCTCGAGCGCGTCGAGGTAGGTGATCTCGCCGCCCGCCTCGGTGGCGCCGCGGGTCCAGTCGGCGCGCACCACCAGGTCCTGGCCGAGGTAGCTGTTGTCCTCGGCGGTCTCGCCCGGCTCCACCGACAGGTGGTAGTCGCCGCCCACCGAGAAGCCGTGCCCGACCTCGTAGTCCAGGCCCACGCCGTACTCCTTGCGCGTGGAGGCGGAGAACACCGACAGGATCGAGTTCCGGGCCAGGAGCAGGTCCGGCGCCAGGAACCGCCAGTCGGCGGTGACCTCCAGCCGGTGCACCGGCTTCCAGCGCGCCGCCACGCTCGCCTCGCTGAAGCGCTCGTCGTACACGCTGAACGCGCCGAAGCCGGTGAAGGACACGGTCTGGAGCGGCTGCAGGCGGAAGTCCGCGCCCACCTCCTGGCGGACCGGGTCGCC
This sequence comes from Anaeromyxobacter sp. Red801, assembly GCF_049201065.2. Taxonomy (NCBI): domain Bacteria; kingdom Pseudomonadati; phylum Myxococcota; class Myxococcia; order Myxococcales; family Anaeromyxobacteraceae; genus Anaeromyxobacter; species Anaeromyxobacter sp. Red801. The sequence goes on from NZ_CM181236.1 coordinate 742,444, forward strand.
CGCGTCCTCGACCACGTTCGCCGACGCGCCCACGTCCAGGCCGCGCCCGGCGTGGCCGGGGATCGCCAGCGACCAGCCCACCCGGCCGCCGTAGGCGAAGTCGCCGCCGGCCGGGTTCCAGCTCTTCAGGCCGGTGCGGGACGCGAACCGCTGCGCCACCGGCGAGCCGACGTAGCCGGACAGCCGGAAGCCGCCGGGCAGCACCAGGATGGCCTCGCCGCCGTCGATCTGGATCATGCGCGCGACGCCGCTCATGACGTGCTCGCGGCCCAGCCGCAGCGTGAGGCGCCGGTCGAGGAACCTCGCCTGCACCTGGGCGCTCATCAGGTCGCCGGTGAGGGACTCGCTGGTGCCGTTGTCCCAGCGGAGGCTGTCGAAGTCGTAGGAGCCCCAGCCCGAGAGCTGGAGCTGCAGGTCGTCGGCGATCGAGGTGCGGATGTCCCGCGCCGTGATGCTGACGATCTCGTAGGCGGGCACCACGGTGACGAGGTCGGGCTCCTGGCCCAGGCGGCGGTCGCGGGCCTGCTGGCCGGCGGAGACGAGGGTGGTCGAGGTGACCTCGACCGTGTCGGCGCCGGCGCCGGAGGCGGCGAGCAGCGCCACGGCGGCGACGATGTGTCTCGGAGTGCGCATCAGGATCTCACTCGACGGCGGGTCATGATTCACCCGGCGGCGCGGTGTCCGCCGCCCGGGTCGGCGCGGAAGATCGCACAGGCAGGCGTGCGCAATCTTGCGCTAGATCACGCGTAAGCGGGAGGCACGCTCCCACCTGGGATCCGGGCCCGGGGCGGGCGGTCACCTTGCGTGAACCGCCGCGGAGCGCAAGGACGCGTTCACGGCCCGCGCGGCGGTTGCGGGCGGGCCGCCGGGGTCGCGCTTACAATCGGGGGATGCGCCGCCCCCCGCTCGCAGCCGCCCTGCTCGCGCTCGCCGCCGCGTGCGCCGCCCCGCGCCCGCAGCAGCGCCCGATCCCGCGCCCGCCGCCGGGGCCGTCGCGCCTGGTCGGCGCGGAGATCTCGTTCTCGGCCCCGGATCTCGCCGGCCGGGAGGTCCAGGTGGGCGGCGCCGCCGGGCGCGGGCTGGTCCAGGTGGTGGACTTCTGGGCGAGCTGGTGCGAGCCCTGCAAGGAACAGTTGCCGCACCTCGACCGGCTGGCGCGGGACCACCGCGGCGAGGGGCTGCGGGTCACCGGCGTGGCGTTCGACGAGGACCGGGCCGCGGTGGAGGCGTTCCTGGCGCCCGCCCCGGTCGCGTTCCAGATCCTCTGGGATCCGGGCGGGACCGCCCTCGGCGAGCGGCTCGACGTCCAGCGGCTGCCCACGACGCTCGTGATCGACCGGCGCGGGGTGGTGCGCCACGTGCATCGCGGCTACGACCGCGCCGAGGGCGAGAAGCTGGAGGACGAGGTCAGGCAGCTCCTGGCGGAGCCGGCGCCTTGACCGCCGCCCGGGGCGCCTCGGGCAGCAGCGTGAACCGCACCCGCTCGCGCTCGCGCTCCACCTCCCCGGGCTCGGACGGCGACTCGCGCAGCCAGTACGCCATCTCGTCCGCCTCCCACGCGTAGGGCCGCCCGTCGAGGAGCACGCGCCCGTCGGAGACCGCGCGCGTCGCCTCGAGCAGCGGCACCGCCGCGAGGTCCCGGACCAGGGCCTCGAAGCGTCCCTGCCGCTCCGGGTCGATGAACGCGAACGCGTGCCGGGCGGCGTAGGCGGTGTGGAAGTGCGCCGGCCGGAAGGCGACCCCGCCCAGCCCGAGGCGGATGGCCATGCGCGCCAGCATCGACCCGGCCTCGCGCGCCAGCCCGAGCCCCGGCACCTCCTGGCCGGGCAGCCGCGGCCGCCGGTCGCTGAACTGCGCCCGCGGGTTGCGCAGCGAGAGCCAGTGGACGAACAGCACCTCGACCCCGAGCACGTGCCGCCGCTCCAGGATCAGCTCGACGAGCAGGTGCTCCTGCCCCTCCGCCTCGCCGTGGAGCCGCACCCGCTCGCCCAGGCCGGCGGAGTCGAACCCGACCCGGAACTGCCGGTAGCCCATCCGCTCGAGCTGCTCCAGCACGCCGTAGCGGAACAGCGCGTGCTCGATGCCGGAGGCGGTGTAGAAGCCGAGCAGCAGCCGCTGGCGGCGCGGCCGCATGCCGAGGGCCTCCTCGAGGTCCTCGGCGGTGATGTCGCCGGTGTCGCCCAGGTCGCCGGGCAGGATCCGCTGCGAGACCAGCTCGAAGCGGGCGGAGAGCGGGTCGTACTCGTCCGGGATGGGCGCGAGCGAGCCCGCTGCGACGGCCATGCCGGTGCCGGCCAGCGCGCGCCAGGAGCGCCGCGAGTAGCCGCCCGCCGCCAGCCACACGCTGGGCACGAAGTCCAGCTCGGCGGCGACGAGCAGGTCGCGCTCGCGCACGCCGTCGAGGGAGAGCCCGAGCTGGCCGAAGCGATCGCCGGCCAGCACGTCGCCGCCCGCCAGCACGAACGCGAGCTGCGGCCGGGGCATCCGCGAGAGCAGCGCGCCGAGCGCCTCGATGTAGGCGGCGTCGCCGCTGCCGGGCGGCAGCACCGTCTCGTCCACGCCCTCGAGCGGCCCCCAGTCCGACCCGGAGATGGAGCCGATCCAGTGATCGGGATCCTGCGCCAGGCAGGCGGCGATGCCGTCGGGCGGGTGCGCGTCGAGGTCGAGCACCGCCACGCGGCCCGTGAACCCCTCGGCGCGGAGCGCGGCGACCGCGACGGCGACGTCGTTGAGCGGGCAGAAGCCGCCGGCCGCGCCGGGGAACGCGTGGTGGAAGCCGCCCAGCAGGTTGAGCGCCGGGGCGCGGGTGCGGAGCGTCTCGCGCGCCGCGCCCAGCGTGCCGCCGCAGGCCAGCCGGACCGTGGTCATCACCTCGTCCACCGGGACGTCGGACGGGTCCACCGCGAACACCCGCGCCAGCGTCTCGGCGTGGCCCAGCGACTCGAGCAGCTCCGCGCCGTGGACGCGCGCCAGGTCCTCGAACGAGATCCGCCGCGGCGCGCGCCGCCGGGGGCGCGGCACGGCGCCGCACTCGGCCAGCCACCAGGCCACGAAGTCGGCGCGGCGCGGCTCCACACCGGCGCCGGACTCCAGGCCGGAGAGCGGCAGCCGGTAGCGCGGGTCGTACCAGAGCGTCACGTCCCGGCGGTAGAACCAGGAGCGGAGCCGGTACAGGAGGGCGCGCGGGCGCATTGCGCGGCGCCGGGGTCACCCGCGCGGCGGCGGCGCGAACGGCGGCTCGCCGCTGGCCGGCGGGGGCACGCGGGGGGCGCCCTTCTTGCGGCCGGACCAGGCGGACATCATCCAGCCCACGATGGTCTCGAACGCGAGCCAGCCGATCGCGATCCAGACGGCGCCGCTCATCCGGCTCAGGCTGGCGGAGCAGTGGCGGTACTGCACCTCGATCGGATCGGCGACGTAGGTGGACCAGGGCATCGCCCAGGCGACCACGTACACCACCAGGCCGAGGAGGAAGATCGTCCGGAGCACGGCGAGCGCCTTGAGCATCCGGTCATTCTACCAAGCGAGCGGGCCGGGCGCTCCGTCCGAGCGCGCGCGCCGCCGCTGCGGGGCGGGGCGGGGCGGGCTATCCTCCGCGGGCGGAAAGGAGCCGGGGCGGATGAGCGAGGCGACGGAGCTGCGGGAGGGCTGCGCCGAGGCGGCGCGGCGCGGCGGGGCGGTGCTGCGGGAGCGGTGGGGCCAGGCGCGCTCGGTGGAGCTGAAGGGCGAGATCGACCTCGTCACCGACGCGGACCGGGCGAGCGAGGCGGCGGTGCTGGGCTTCCTGCGCGGCCGCTTCCCCGGGGCCGGGATCCTGGCGGAGGAGTCGGGCGCGAGCGGCGGCGGGGGCGGCGAGGCCGGGCTCCGCTTCGTGGTGGACCCGCTCGACGGCACGACCAACTACGCGCACGGGCTGCCGCAGTTCGCGGTGAACGTGGCCGCGCTCGACGGCGCCGGGATCGCCGCCGGCGCGACCTACGACCCGCTGCGCGACGAGCTGTTCACCGCGGCCCGCGGCGGCGGGGCGCACCTGAACGGCGCGCCGCTGCGGGCGTCCGCGCGGGGCGAGCTGGTGCAGGCGCTGCTCGTCACCGGCTTCCCGTACGACGTGCACCAGCGCCACGAGCGGCCGCTCAGGCTGTTCGGCGCGTTCGTGCGGCGCGCCCGGGGCGTGCGCCGGCTCGGGAGCGCGGCGCTCGACCTCGCCTACGTGGCGGCGGGGCGCTTCGACGGCTTCTGGGAGGAGCGGCTCAAGCCGTGGGACGTGGCGCCGGGGATCCTGATCGCGCGCGAGGCCGGGGCCCTCGTCACCGACCTGGAGGGCGGCGACCGGATGCTGGAGACCGGCGACATCCTGGCCGCGGCGCCGGCGCTGCACGCGCCCATGCTGGAGGTCATCCGGCGCGAGGGATAGGCGCGCGCGCTCAGCGCTCGGTGCCGGGCAGCGCGGGTGCCCCGGCGGCGGCGGGCGCGACCGGCGGCGCCGGGACGGCGGGCGCGGCGACGGCGGCCGGCGCGGCCACCGCCCGGGACGGCGCCGGCACGCGATCCGGCGCGACGCCGCGCGCGAAGTCGATGGCGACGAGCGACTCCGGATCGACGAGCAGCCCGTCCACCCGCACGCTCCAGTGCAGGTGCGGCCCGGTGGAGCGGCCGGTCGAGCCGAGCCGCCCGATGCGCTCCCCGCGGCGGACCACCTGGCCGGCGCGGACGTCCACCCGGTCGAGGTGGAAGTAGAGCGTGTAGATGCCCGCCCCGTGCCACAGCACCACGCTCCGGCCGGACAGGTAGGCGTCGCGCACCAGCACCACCCGCCCCGCGTTCGCGGCCGCGACCGGCGCGCCGCGCGGGCCGGTCAGGTCGAGCCCGTAGTGCACGCTCGCCTTCTCGCCGTTCAGCACCCGCTGGTCGCCGTAGCGGCCCGAGGTGGGCGCGCGCCGGGGCAGCGCGAACGGGCGCGAGAACGCGGGCGGCTCGAACGGGCGCGCGTAGGCCTCGGCGAACGCCTTGCGGTCGGCGGCGATGCGCGCCCTCACCTCCTCGGGCGGCTCCACGTACTTCGGCGCCAGGGTGAGCGCGCGCGAGGAGAACCCGGGCTCGACGATCCGCAGGACGCCGCGGAGCGCGGCGCCGGCGGCCTCTGCCTCGGCGGGGAGGTCGCCGGGCGGCGTCTCGATGGGGAGCGCCGCCAGCGCCCGCCACTCCGCGCCGGCGCGCCAGAACGTGAGCGGACGCCCGCCGAGCGTCCCGCGCGGCGCCTCCGGGCCGGCGCCCGCCACGCGCACGAGCACCGCGTCGCCAGGGCGGGCCGCCTCGGGCGCGAGGGTCAGGGACGGGGCGGCGGCGAGCAGGGCGAGGAGCGGGGCGAGCGGCACGCGACGGTGATACCCCCGGGCGGCCCGCGACGCCACCGCCCGGCCGGCGCGCCGTGCGCCCGCCCGCATCGGGCCGGCGGTGCCCGTCAGGCGCCGTCGACGGCGAGCCGGCCCGCCTCGAGCCGCGCGCGCCCGTCCACCGCGCCGGGCAGCTCGTCGGCGTGGTGGGAGACGGCCACGATGGCGGTGCCGGCCGCGCCCAGCTCGTCGAGCACCCGGAGCACCCAGGCGCGCGCGGCGGGGTCGAGCCCGGCGAGGGGCTCGTCGAGCAGCAGCGCCCGCGGCGCCGGCGCGAGCGCGCGGGCGATGAGCACCTTGCGGAGCTCGCCGTAGGAGAGCGACAGCACGTGCCGCTCGAGGAGCGGCGTCACCCCGAGCCGCTCCGCCGCGGCGGCGGCCAGCGCCCGCTCGCGCGCGGTGGGCTCCACCGCGAGCCCGACCGTCCCGGCGAACCCGGAGAGCACGACGTCTGCAGCGCGCGCGTCGAAGCGGTGGCGCGCCTGCAGCTCCGGCGAGACCAGGCCCACGCGGCCGCGCAGGTCCTCGGCGGACGCGCGCGGCCCGAGCCCGAGCCGGTCCACCGCGCCGCGCGCCGGCTGCTCCTCGCCCGCGAGCAGGCGGAGCAGGGTGGACTTCCCGCGCGCCGTTCGGGCCGGTGACCGACCAGCGCTCGCCGGCGCGGACCGTCCAGTCGACGCCGTCGAGCACCGCGCGCCCGTCCACGAGCACGGTGGCGCCGCGGAGCTGGAAGAGCGCGGCGCGCGGGCCGGCGCCGCGCCGCGGCGCGCGGGACGGCGGCGCGGCCTCACCCGCGCCCGCCAGCGCGGCGGCCCGGTCGCCCTCCCACGCGATCCGCCCGCCCTCCAGCCGGACGACGCGGCCGAGCTCGGGCACGAGCTCCTCGGGCCGGTGCGTGGCCATCACCACCGCGACGCCGCCGCGCGCGATCGCCGACACGGTCTCGAGCAGCCCGGCCCGGGCCGGCGCGTCGAGCCCGTCGCAGGCCTCGTCCAGGAACAGCGCCTCCGGCCGCGGCGCGAGCGCCCGCGCCAGCAGCACCCGCCGCCCCTCGCCGCGCGACAGCTCCAGCACCGAGCGCCCCAGCAGCCCCTCCACGCCGAGCGCGCGGGCCACCTCGCGGACCCGCCGCGACTGCTCCGGCGTCGCCGCCTCCGAGGGCCACAGCGCGTCGAAGAAGCCGGAGCGGATCACCGCCTCGACCGGCAGGTCCCAGTCGTTGCGCAGGTACGCGTCCTGGGCCTCGGGCGCGACCCGCGCGAACCGCTCGCGCGCGCCGATGGGGCTCTCGAAGGCCCCGTCCGGCCCGTGGAAGAGGCGGCGCCCGCCGCGCGGATCCGGCCAGAGCTCCCCGCGCAGGAGCCGCAGGAGCGTGGACTTCCCCGCGCCGTTCCCGCCCAGCACCGCCAGCCCCTCGCCCGCGTGGAGCGCGAGGGTGACGTCGGCGAGGACGGGGACGCCGCCCAGGCGGACGTCCACCCGGTCGAGCGTGACGAGCGGCCGGCGCATCCCGGGATGCTAATGCGGACATGCCCGCCAGGGGGTGAAATGCGCCGGCCGGACGCCTGTTCTGGATCACGTGCGGGATCGCTCCCAGGCTCCGGTGGTGATCGTGCGCCGCGGCGCCAGCCCGCGCCGGCTCGCGGCGGTCCTGCGCTGGGTGCGCGCGCTGCTGCCGGCCGCGGTGCTGGTGGTGGATCCCGGCGCCGGGCCGCTCCCGGGCCGCGAGGCGCAGTGGGACGGCGACGACGAGGTGATCGTGATCGACGCGGACGACATCGCCTCCGGCCCGCTCTCGCTCGCCGCCGCGCTGCTGCGCGGCGCGCAGCGGAACGGGTGAGCCGGCGGCCCGCCGCCGCGGCGACGGGAGGGGATGGGTTCACGTGCTCTCAGCCCTGCGCGCGCGCCGGCGCGGCGGCCGGGTCGGCCGGGACCGGCGGCACCGGCGGGTCCGCCGGCCGCTCCGCCGGGATCGCCGGCAGCCGGAGGGTGAAGGTGGTGCCCTGGCCCTCGGTGCTGTCCACCGCGATGGTCCCGCCGTGGCGCTGCACGATGCCGTACACCACCGAGAGCCCGAGGCCGGTGCCCTTCTCCTTGGTGGTGAAGAACGGGTCGAAGATGTGGCTCACCCGCTCCGGCGGCATGCCCGGCCCGTCGTCCGCGAAGGCGATCTCCACCGCGCCCTCGGGCGCGCGCGCGCTGACCCGGAGCCGCCCGCCCTTCGCGCCCATCGCCTCGCAGGCGTTCATCGCCACGTTCACGAACGCCTGGCGGAGCTGCCCGAAGTCGGCGAGCACCTGCGGGAGCGGCGGCAGGTCGCGCTGCAGCTTCACGCCCTGGATGGCGATCTGGTTCGCGATGAGCGACAGCGCCTCCTCCACCGCCGCGCCCGGGTCCACCGGCTTCTTCGCCATGGGCCGCTCGCGCGCGAAGTCGAGCAGGTTGCGGACGATGGCGCTGCAGCGCTGCGCCTCGCGCTCCACCAGCGCCAGGTTGCGCTGCAGCACCGCGCGCCGCGCGTCGTCGGGCGGGCCCTCGGCCAGCGTGCGCGACACCAGCTTCGCGAAGGTGAGGATGCCGGCGAGCGGGTTGTTGATCTCGTGGGCGATGGAGGCCGAGAGCTTGCCCAGGGAGGAGAGCTTCTCGGTGCGCACGAGCTGCTCCTGCGCGTTGCGCAGGTCGGCCGTGCGCGCCTCCACCTGCTGCTCCAGGCCCGCGAGCAGCCCGTTCAGCTCGTCCTCCAGCCGCCGGAGCGAGCAGGTCATGTCGTTGAACGACGCGGCCAGGTTGCCGAGCTCGCCGCGCGAGCGCACCCGCACCTCCACGTCGAGCTGGTCCTTCGCCACGCGCCGCGTGCCCTCGACCAGGGCGGCCACCGGCCCGAGCACCTCGGAGCGGAGGAACAGGTACATGAGCGCCGAGGTCGCGATGATCGCGACCACGAGCAGGGTCACGAAGCCGCGCCGGAACGCCGCCACGCCGGAGAGGATCGGCTCCATGGCCACGTCGGTCTCGAGCAGCCCCAGCACCTGCCGGCCGGGCGGGTGGACGTGGCACTCCGCCGTGGCGCAGGTCCGGTCGTTGTAGATCGGGGTGGTGACCACCAGCCGGCGCCCGGAGGGGCCGCTCTCCTCGCGCCAGCGCTGGTCCGCGGGGACGCGCGAGAGCGGCAGCTCGTGCCCGGCGTGGCAGGGGGAGCAGGAGCGGTGGCCCTTGTCGCGGGTCTGCCCCACCTCCTCCGGCACGCTGGAGAACCGGACCGCGCCGCGGGGGCCGAGGACGCGCATGCGGTCCACGCCCTCCAGCGCGGCGAGCCGGCCGATGGTCCGGAAGTCGTGGCGGTCGGTGGCCGCGAGCAGCGCGGGCTGGCCGACCGTCGTCACCGCCTCGCCGAGCAGCGCGGTCGAGCGGACGACCTGGTCCTGTAGGTGCCGCTCGAAGCGGCGCTCCGCGAGCACCACCGCCGCGAGCGCGAGCAGGGCGAGCAGCACGACCGCGGCCAGCAGCTTGGTGGAGAGCCGGCGCCAGAACGGCACTGCGCGGCCGGACGCACGCCCCGCCGGGACGGCGCCGGCCGGCGCCGGGGCGCCCGTGCCACGCTCCTCGGCTGCGCGCGGTTCCGCCATGATCCCCTTGGCCGATTCCCTCCGGCCCAGGCGCAGGATGCGCCCGCGGGATCCGTGCGGCCTTGCCTCGGGTCAACCGTCGCGGCCGGGGGACGATGCGTCGCGCGGCAACTCGTCGCGGCTGGGGAAGAGCGCCCGCCGCAGCAGCACCTCGAGCCGGGCGATCTCGTCGTCGGTGAGCTCGACCACCCGCCCCGGCGGAAGCCGCTGCTGCGCGGCCTCGCGCTCCAGGCGGCGCTCCAGCCGGCGCAGCCGCGCGAACACCGCGTAGTGCAGCAGCGCCGCGAGCAGCGCGGCCAGCACCGCGCCGAGCCCGGCCAGCACCATGAACGAGCGGAGCATGGCGGCGCGCGCCGCGCCGTGCTCCGCGCTGAAGTCGTGCAGCACGAACAGGCCGCCCACCTTGCGCCCGCCCGCGTCGCGCAGCGGGAAGATGCCGCGCATGTACGCGCGGTCGTCGCGGACCACCTCGCCGAGCGCGACGCCGTCGTCCGGCAGCACCTCGAGGTCGCCCTCGTAGTCGATGATCCCCTCGGTGAAGGTCGTGGTGTCCACCACCACCACGTCGGCCCGGTCGTTCCAGGTGTTGGAGCGCTCGCCGAGCACCTCGGCCCAGCGCCGCTGGTCGAGGAACCGCTTCTTCACCAGGATCCCGTAGTCGTCGCCGGTGCGCGACTTCATCGCGCCCAGGAAGTGGTCGATCTCCTCGGCCAGCTCGAGGTACCCGACCACCTTCCCGTCCTGGATCCAGGGCCGGACCACCCGCAGCGCGAACGCGGTGCGCCCCAGCTCCTTGCCCGCGCCCAGGTCGGCGGTCTCCACCGCGCGCCGGAACGTCACCCGCTCGACCTTGTCGCCGCGCAGCTCGGGTCGGTGGACCCGGAGGAACACGGTCGCGTCGGGCTCGGGGGCGATGAAGTACCAGTGGGTGATCCGGTCCCGCTCGCGCATCGTCTCGAACAGCGGGGCGGCGAGCGCCAGCAGGCGCTCGCGGTCGCGCGCCACGAAGGCCTGGCGGAGGTCGTCCCTCGACAGCAGCGCGTCGAGCGTGGCCGAGAGCTTCTCGATCTCGGCCCGCTCCTGCGAGGCGAACGCCTCGGCCGCGCCGCGCAGCCGCTCGGTGCCGGCCTGCTCCACCTGCTGCTCGACGATCCCGCCGCTCAGGCGGGCGCCGAGGAGCGCCGCCCCGGCGCAGAGGGCGAAGAGGGCGACGAGGAGCCGGAGCTCGAGGGATACGGAGCGCATGGTGGGCGGGCGGGGAGGGTCGGCTGGGGGAAGACGGCGGGTTGCCGCTGCCCCGGAACGCTATCATGCGCCGCGGGTGCGTGGTGACCGGCCCGCGAAGCCCCTGCGCGGACGGTGCGTGCGTGTGCGCGGGCCGGGTGCGCGGCGTCGCGCACCCCCGGCCGGGTTCGAGGCGGCGGCGGCCGTCACGTCCGCCGGATCCCGGCCTCTGCGACCGAACGGAGCCCACATGCCCAACCGCCTCCTCGCATCCCTCACCCTCGCCGGCTTCGCAGCCCTGGCCGCCCTTCCCGCGCCCGCCGCCGCCGCTCCCGCCGCGGCCGCCGTGCGCCTGCCGGAGATCCCGGACCTGCCGTACGTGAAGAGCGTGCTGCCGAACGGCCTCACGCTCATCGTCCACGAGGACCACAAGGCGCCCATCGTGGCGGTGAACGTCTGGTACCACGTCGGCTCCAAGAACGAGCGGCCGGGCAAGACCGGGTTCGCGCACCTCTTCGAGCACCTGATGTTCAACGGCTCGGAGCACTTCGACGACGACTGGTTCAAGGTGCTGGAGCGCGTCGGCGCCACCGACCTGAACGGCACCACCAGCAACGACCGGACCAACTACTTCCAGAACGTGCCGGTGTCGGCGCTCGACACGGTGCTGTGGATGGAGTCCGACCGCATGGGCCACCTGCTCGGCGCCATCACGCAGGCGCGCCTCGACGAGCAGCGCGGGGTCGTCCAGAACGAGAAGCGCCAGGGCGAGAACCAGCCGTACGGGCGCGCGTACGACGTGATGACGCCGTCGCTCTACCCGAAGGCGCACCCGTACTCCTGGACCGTGATCGGCTCGATGGAGGATCTGCAGGCCGCCTCGCTCGCGGACGTGAAGGAGTGGTTCAGCACCTACTACGGCGCGAGCAACGCGGTGCTGGTGGTGGCCGGCGACGTGAAGCCGGACGAGGTGCGCAAGAAGGTCGAGCACTACTTCGGCGACGTCCCGCCCGGCGAGCCCATCGCCAAGCAGCAGGCCTGGATCGCGAAGCGCACCGGCGAGCAGCGCCAGGTGATGCAGGATCGGGTGCCGCAGGCCCGCGCCTACCTGGTGTGGAACACGCCGGAGTGGGGCCACCCGGACGACGACCTGCTCACGCTCGCGGCCCGGGTGCTCGCGTCGGGGAAGAGCTCGCGGCTCTACAAGCGGCTGGTCTACGACGAGCGGATCGCCACCGACGTGAGCGCCGACCCGGGCACCGGCGAGATCGGCTCGACGTTCTTCGTCGAGGCGACCGCGAAGCCCGGCGGCGACCTGGCGAAGGTCGAGCGCGCGGTGCGCGAGGAGGTGGCGCGGCTGGTGGCGCAGGGGCCGACCGCCGAGGAGCTGGTGCGGGCCAAGACCGGCATCCTCGCCGGGTTCGTGCGCGGGGTGGAGCGCATCGGCGGCTTCGGCGGCGTCTCCGACGTGCTCGCCGAGAACCAGGTCTACGGCGGGACGCCGGACGCCTACCGCACCCGGCTCGGGCGCATCCGCTCGGCCACCGCCGCCCAGGTCCGCGACGCCTGCCGCCGCTGGCTCTCCGACGGCGTCTACGTGCTCTCGGTGCTGCCGTTCCCCGAGCTGCACGCCGCCGCCACCGGCGCCGATCGCAAGGTGCGGCCCGAGCCCGGGCCGGCGCCGGCGCCCCGCTTCCCGGCGTTCACGCGCCACCAGCTCTCCAACGGCCTGAAGGTCGTGGTGGCGGAGCGCCACGCGGTCCCGGACGTGCAGCTCGACCTGCTGGTGGACGCGGGCTACGCCTCCGACCAGCACGGCGCGCCCGGGCTCGCGAAGCTCGCGACGGCCATGCTGGACGAGGGCACCCGCGCGCGCTCCGCGCTGGAGATCTCCGACACGCTCCAGCGGCTCGGGGCGCGCCTGGAGACCGGCGCGGACCTCGACACCTCGCTGGTGAGCATGGCGGCGCTGCGCGCGAACCTCGACGCGTCGCTCTCGCTGTTCGCCGACGTGGTGGTGAACCCGGTGTTCCCGGAGGCCGACTTCGAGCGGCTGAAGGCCCAGCAGCTCGCGGGCCTCGGGCAGGAGGCGGCGCAGCCGGTGACGGCCGCGTTCCGCATCCTGCCGCGCCTGCTCTACGGCGAGGGGCACGCCTACTCCAACCCGCTCACCGGCTCCGGCACCGCGGCCACGGTCGGGAAGCTCACCCGCGCGGACGCGGCGCGCTGGCACGCCACCTGGGTGAAGCCGAACAACGCCACGCTGGTGGTGGTGGGCGACACCACCGCCGCGGAGATCGTGCCGAAGCTGGAGCGGCTGCTGGGCGGCTGGAAGGCGGGCGACGTCCCGAGGAAGAACCTGGCGCAGGTGGCGCTGCCGGCGGGGCAGCGGGTGTTCCTGCTCGACCGGCCCGGGTCGATCCAGTCGGTGGTGATCGCGGGCCAGGTCGCCCCGCCGCGGGCGAACCCCGAGGAGATCGCGCAGACCGCCATGAACACGGTGCTGGGCGGCGCGTTCACCTCGCGCCTCAACATGAACCTGCGCGAGGACAAGCACTGGTCGTACGGCGCCCGGGCGCTGCTCACCGACGCCCGCGGGCAGCGGCCGTTCTTCGCGCTCGCCCCGGTGCAGGCCGACAAGACCAGGGAGACGGTGCTGGAGATCCGCAAGGAGCTGGCCGGCATCCGCGGCGCGAAGCCCATCACCGCCGAGGAGGCGGCCGTGGCGCGGGGCACGCTCACGCTGTCGCTGCCCGGCCGCTGGGAGACCTCGCGGGCGGTGGCCCGGTCCATCGCGCAGATCGTCCGCTTCGGCTTCGACGATCGCTACTTCGACGGCTTCGCGCAGAAGGTGGCCGCGCTCGGCCCGAAGGACCTCGCCGACGCGGCCCGCATGGTGGAGCCGGACCGCGTCACCTGGGTGATCATCGGCGACCGCGCCAAGATCGAGCCCGGGCTGCGCGAGATCGGCCTCGGGCAGATCCAGCTCGTGGACGCCGACGGCACCGTGAAGCCCACGGCGGCGGCGGCGGCGCGCTGAACGACAGCGCGTGAGCCGCTGGCGCGGCTCACGCTGTCGTTCAGCGAGGTTCTGACGGGGCTGCGCCCCGCCCCACGGACCCTGAGCCTGTCGAAGGGGCCGCGGGGCCCCACCCGGCTGCGCGGGTCCCGTGACCTCGCGCGCCCGCGTTCGCGGGCTCGCGCGAGGTCCCCGCGGGCGCGGCTGCGCCGCGCGGGGGCCGCGCGTAGCCCGCCGTGCGCGAATCAGTCCGCGATGGCCCGCTTCCAGGCGGGCCGCGCCTTCACGCCGGCGAGCCAGGCCGCCAGCGCCGGCATGCCGTCGATGCCGCCCACCAGCGCCTTGCCCCAGGAGGCCACCGCGCCGGTCACCAGGTCGGCCACGCCGAACGCGTCGCCGGCGAGGAACGGGCGGGTCCGGAGCGCGAGGTCGAGGACGCGCGCGCCCTCCAGGAACCGGGCCTTCTCGGCCTCGATCGCGGCCGCGTCGCGCTCCCCCTCGGGCGGCCGGAGCAGCCCGTGCAGCACCTCGAGCGGCGGCTCCAGCTCGTCCATGGCGAAGAACAGCCACTGGTAGGTGAGCGCGCGGCCCGGCGTCCCGGCCGGCGGGAGCATCCCCTTCTCCGGGAAGCGCTCGGCGAGCCACAGGCAGATCGCGGCCGACTCGAAGATGCGGACCTCGCCGTCCTCCAGCACCGGCACGCGGCCCTGCGGGTGGCGGGCGAGGTGCTCCGGCGTGCGCAGCGCGCCGGCGGCGCGGTCGAGCCGGACCAGCTCGTAGGGAACGCCCATCTCCTCCAGCAGCCAGCGGGGGCGGGTGGCCCGCGTGCGCGGCGCGTAGTAGAGCTTCATCCCGGTGTCCTCCGTGAAGGGTTCGGATCGTTCTAGACCGGGTCGCGGCCCCGCGGGGCCCGGAAGAAGGGGGCCGTTCACGGTGGGTGCGCCCGCCGCGCCGGAGCTCCTGCGCGTGCCCCGCGAGGCGGCCGGCGCCCGGCTGGACCGCTGGCTGGCCGCCGCGCTCGGCGCGACCGCGGAGCGCACCCGCTGGCTGGTGGAGACGGGCCGGGTGCGCATCCGGGGGAAGGCCTGCTCGCCGCACCGCAAGCTGTTCGGCGGCGAGGAGGTGGCGGTCGAGCGCCCCGCGCCGCGCGCGGCCGGGGCGGCGGGCCCGGCGCTGGCGGTGCTGTACGACGACCCGGACTGCCTGGTGGTGGCGAAGCCGCCCGGGCTCGCGGTGGAGGCGGCGGCGCCCGGCGGCGCGTCGGCCGTCGCGGCGGCGAGCCGCCTCGGCGCGTTCGACGTGGACGGCCGCGCCGCGCCCGGCCTGGCGCACCGGCTCGATCGCGACACGAGCGGCGCGCTGCTGCTGGCGCGCCACGACCGGGCGCTGGCCGCGCTGCGCGCCGCGTTCGAGGCCGGCGCGGTCGAGAAGGAGTACCTGGTGCTGGTGGCCGGCGCCCCGCCGCCGGACGGGCGCCTCGACACGCCCTACGGGCGCGACCCGGAGGATCCGCGCCGCTTCACCACGCGGTTCCCGTCCGCCCGGCGCGCGCGGCTGTCCTGGACGGTGGAGCGCCCGCTCCGCGGCGCCGCGCTCCTGCGGGTCCGGCTCGAGACCGGGCGCACCCACCAGATCCGCGTGCAGCTCGCCGAGGCGGGGTTCCCGGTGCTGGGCGACGCGGTGTACGGCGTCCGCGCCGAGGCGATCGCGCGGCAGGCGCTCCACGCCGAGCGGCTGGCGTTCCCGCGGCCGTCGGACGGCGCGCGCGTGGAGGTGCGGGCGCCGGTGCCCGAGGACCTGGAGCGGGCCGTCGCCGTGCTCGCGGGCTGAGCGCCGCCGGCCGGGCCCTCACCCGCGCGGCGCGGCGCGGAGCCCCACCGGCCGCCACGCCAGCCCCGCCAGCGCGAGCGCGCAGAAGGCGGCGCCGGCGCGGAAGGTGGCGGCCGGGCCGAGCCGGTCCCAGAGCAGCCCGGCCAGGCCGCTCGCGATCAGCATCGCGACGCCGCTCACCAGGTTGAACACGCCGAACGCGGTGCCGCGCAGGTCGGGGGGCGCGGTCTCGGCGACCAGGCTCGCGAGCAGCCCCTGCGTCAGCCCCATGTGCACGCCCCACAGCGCGACGCCGGCGACCACCACCGGCCAGCCGCCCTCGTGCGCCAGCACCAGGTCGGCGGCTACGAGCACCGCCAGGCCGGCGGCCAGCAGCCGCGCGTGGCCGGCGCGATCCGAGAGGCGGCCGGCCGGGTAGGCGACGAGCGCGTACACCAGGTTCATCGCCACCATCACGAGCGGCACGAGCGCGAGCGGGATCCCGCCCTGGCGCGCGCGCAGCACCAGGAACGCCTCGCTGAAGCGGGCCAGCGTGAACACCGCCCCGAGCGCCACCACCCACCGGTACTCGCCGCCGAGCCGGCGCAGCGCCTCGCGGCGGATGGGGTTCCGCCGGCGCGCGCCGGCGTGGCGCTCCGGCTCCCGGACGCCGGCCGCGAGCAGCAGGACCGAGAGCGCCCCCGGGATCACCGCGACCCAGAACACCCGGCGGAAGTCGCCGGCCCACAGCAGCATGAGGCCGGTGGCGGCGAGCGGGCCCAGGAACGCGCCCACCGTGTCGAGCGACTGGCGCAGGCCGAACGCGGCCCCGCGCACCGCCGGCGGCGTGAGGTCGGCCACCAGCGCGTCGCGGGGCGCGCCGCGCACCCCCTTGCCCACGCGGTCGAGCAGCCGCGCCGCGAGCACCACCGCGGACGAGGGCGCGACGGCGAACAGGGGCTTCGTGGCGGCGCCGAGCGCGTAGCCGGCCACCGCCAGCGCCTTGCGCCGCCCGAGCGCGTCGCTCAGCACGCCCGAGAACACCTTCACCACCAGCGCCGTGGACTCGGCCAGCCCCTCGACCACGCCCACCGTCAGCGCGCCCGCGCCGAGCGCGGTCACCATGAACAGGGGCAGGAGCGCGTGGATCATCTCCGAGGAGACGTCCATGAGCAGGCTGACGCCGCCCAGCACCCACACGCCCGCGGGGATCCGCTCCGGCGGGCGCCGCCGCTCGTCGACCTGCGCCTGCACGGTCCGCCCCTCCCGCGCCGGGCCGCCCACCCGGCCGCGCGGACACATTAGATCGCCGCGGCGCCCGCCGCGCGCGGTGCGCGCGCCGGGTCCGCGGGATCCCCGCCCGGGAGCGGCCCGCGCGCGTCCCGCGTCATAGAGACGCGGCCGTGAACCCAGCCCTCGTGCTGAAGCTCGGCGCCGTCGGTGCGCTGGTCGGCTCCGCCGCCTACGTGCACCTTCGCGGCCGCGTCCGCCACTCCTTCTTCCGGCAGCTCACCGACCACTCGACGTTCCTCGCGCCCGTGAACGCGCTCGTCTACCTCGCGTCCGCGGTCCCGAGCCGCCCGTTCCTCGACCTCGGCGACTTCCCCGCGCTGGCGCCGCTCCAGGCGCACTGGCGGGAGATCCGCGACGAGGCGCTGCGCCTCCAGTCCGAGGAGCGCATCCGCGCGGCCGACGGCCACGTGGACGCGGGGTTCAACTCGTTCTTCCGCCGCGGCTGGAAGCGCTTCTACCTCAAGTGGTACGGCGAGCCGCTCCCCTCGGCGCGCGCCCGCTGCCCGCGCACCGTCGAGCTGCTGGAGGCGATCCCCGGGGTGCGCGCGGCGATGTTCGCGCTCCTGCCGCCGGGCGGGACGCTCATGGCGCACCGCGATCCGTTCGCGGGCTCGATCCGCTACCACCTCGGCCTGGTCACGCCCGGCTCGGACGCGTGCCGCATCGTGGTGGACGGCGAGCCGTACGCCTGGCACGACGGCGAGGCGGTGCTGTTCGACGAGACCTACGTCCACCACGCGGTGAACCAGACCGACCAGGCGCGCATCATCCTGTTCTGCGACGTGGAGCGGCCCATGCGCTGGCGCGCGGCCGGCCGGATGAACCGCTGGCTCGGCGATCACCTGATGCGCGCCAGCCGGACCCGGAACGAGGACGGCGAGGAGATCGGGTGGGTGAACCGCGCGTTCTCGC
This sequence comes from Anaeromyxobacter sp. Red801, assembly GCF_049201065.2. NCBI lineage: Bacteria > Pseudomonadati > Myxococcota > Myxococcia > Myxococcales > Anaeromyxobacteraceae > Anaeromyxobacter > Anaeromyxobacter sp. Red801. Next base: position 759,720 of record NZ_CM181236.1, read on the forward strand.
GCGTCTACCAGGTGCGGCTGGTGGGCAAGCGGCTCAAGGCCTGGAACCGGCCCACCTACTACGCCGTGAAGTTCGCGCTGCTGGGCGGGCTGGCCTGGCTGCTGCTGGCGTGACGGCGTGGCGGGCTAGCTCTCCCGCTGCTCGCGGGCGCGCTGGTGGTGGCGGCGCGCCTTGGCCTTGTTGCCGCAGTCCTGCATCGAGCACCAGCGGCGCGTGCCGGCGCGGGTCTCGTCCACGAACAGCCAGCTGCACTCGTGCGTCTCGAACAGCCCGCAGACGCGCACCCGGTCGGCCTCGGCGCCGGAGGTGAGCACGTCGGCCGCGGAGGCGACCACCGGCCAGAGCGGCGCGTCCAGCGCGCCGGCGTCCGCCTCCCAGGCCAGCGCGAACGCGTCGCCGCGGCGCTCCAGCCGCCGGTGCGCGAGCGCCGCGCCCAGCGCCGTCGAGAGCCGCTCCACGTCCTCGCCGGCGGGCGCCCGCCGCTCCGCCCGCGCCAGGAAGATCCGGTACAGCGCCTCGCGCAGCGCGATCGCGTCCGCGAACGCGCGCTCCGCCTCGGCGGGGCGCCGGCGCGCCTCGGCCAGGAGGCGGCGGGCGCGCGCGTCGTCCACCGCGCCGGCCTGCCGCGCGAACTCGACGAGATCCGGGTAGCCGGCCAGGCGCTCCCTCGGCGTCACGCCGCGCATCCCGCCGACGGTGTTGGCGAAGTCCAGGCAGAGGCGCCCGCCGGAGAGGTCGAACTGGAAGGGGGGCTGGGTCACGGACGCGGTCACGGAGGCTCCTTTAACCGGCATGATGCCACTTGACAGGTTAGATGGCCAGGGTCAAGCTGTAACCATCTAAACGCGGTTTGCCGGTTATACGCCCGGTATGCCGGTTACAAGGAGAGAGGCCATGGCCCGTTCCGCGAATCCGACCGTCCCCCGCGCCGCGAAGGCCGACGGCTGGCGAAGGCTGATGGACCTGCTGGGGAGCCTGCTGATCCTGGCGGTGTGGCTGTCGCTCTGGGCCTGGGTGGCCGTCGGCGTGGCCGCGCCGCTCGGGCGGATCGGCGCCGGCGCGCCGGGGGCCGCGGTGAGCGCGACGTTGCAGACCCCGGGCGCCTGACGCCGGGACGCCTAGCCTGCCGCCGGGAGCGCCGAGGGGGCGCGCCCGGCGGAGAGCCGGCGCACCAGCGCGCGGTCCACCGAGAGGCGGCCGCCGCCGGTCACGACGAGCGGCAGCGCCAGGCCGAGCGCGAGCAGGTGGTACTCGAAGCCGTCCGGCGCGAAGAACCCGTGCTGCCCGTGCACGGTGACGATGGCGCCGACCATCACCGAGGCGATGCCGAGCGCCGCCAGCCGGGAGAGCACGCCGGCCACGAGCATGAGCGCGCCGACCGACTCGGCGAGGATCACGAGCAGCGCGAGCAGCCAGGGCAGGCCCATGCCCGTGGTGAAGCCGGAGAGGGTGGCCTCCAGGCCGCGGCCGCCGAACCAGCCGAGGAGCTTCTGGGCGCCGTGCGGGAAGATCACCAGGCCCAGCACGACGCGCTGGAACAGGCGGGTGGAGGAGTCGTCGGTCTCGAGGAAACGGATCATGGTGGGGGGACCTCCGGTGTGTGGACCGGCGTACTCCTAACGGCCGCGGCCCGCCCCGGTGCGGCAAAACGGGGAACTCACGGTTGCGCGCCGCGCGACGGCGCGGGCCCGGCGCCGCGCCGGGATTTTCAAGTCTTGCGGGCGACCCGTGGGCGTGCCAGATACGCGACCCCGCGCCATGCTCGACCTCTCCACCCTCAACCCGCCGCAGCGCGAGGCGGTGATGACCACCGAGGGCCCGCTGCTGGTGCTCGCGGGCGCGGGCTCGGGCAAGACCCGCGTCATCGCGCACCGGGTCGCCTACCTGCTCGTACAGGGCGTGGACCCGGAGCAGGTGCTCGCCGTCACGTTCACCAACAAGGCGGCGGGCGAGATGCGCGAGCGGGTGGCCGCGCTGGCGGGTCCGCCCGGGGTGGACGTGTTCGTCTCCACCTTCCACAGCTTCGGCCTGTGGCTCCTCCAGCAGGAGCACGAGGCGGCCGGCCTGCCGCGCCGCTTCGCCATCTGCGACGCCGGGGACCAGCTCGCGCTCGTGAAGCGCTGCATGCGCGAGGTGAGCGTGGACGACCGGAAGTTCGACGCGCACCGGGTGCTCTCGCTCGTGTCGCGCGCGAAGAACGCCGGCAAGAAGCGGATCGTGCCGCGCGAGGCGGGGCAGGGCGACGACTACGACCTCGTCGCCGCCGAGGTGTACCCGCGCTACGAGAAGGCGCTCCGCGCCATGCGCTCGGTGGACTTCGACGACCTCATCGCCCGGCCGGTGGCGATGCTGGCGCACGACCCCGCGCTGCGCGCCCGCTGCCAGGAGCGCTTCCGGTACCTGCTGGTGGACGAGTACCAGGACACCAACGCCGCCCAGCTCGAGCTGCTGAAGCTGCTCTCCGGCGAGCGGCGGAACGTGTGCGCGGTGGGCGACGACGACCAGGCCATCTACGGCTGGCGCGGCGCCGAGGTGAAGAACATCCTGCGCTTCGAGCGGCACTTCCCCGGCGCGAAGGAGGTCCGCCTCGAGCAGAACTACCGCTCCACCGGCCACATCCTCGCCTGCGCCAACGCGGTCATCGCGAAGAACGCCGCCCGCAAGCCGAAGGCGCTGTTCACCGCCGACGGCCCGGGCGAGCCGGTGCGCGTGGTGGCGCTGCCCGAGGAGGAGGACGAGGCGCGGTTCGTGGCCGAGGAGATCGCCCGCCAGCGCGGCGAGGGCCGGCCCTGGAGCCACTTCGCGGTGCTGTTCCGGCTGAACGCGCTCTCGCGCCCGTTCGAGGAGGCGTTCCGCGAGGGCTCCATGCCGTACAAGGTGCACGGCGGGCCCGCCTTCTTCGACCGCTCCGAGGTGCGCGACCTGCTCGCGTACCTGAAGCTCTGCGTGCAGCCCGAGGACGACGTGTCCCTCTCGCGCATCGTGAACGTGCCGCCGCGCGGGATCGGCGACACGTCCATGGAGCGGGTGCACGACTGGGCCATCCCGCGGAAGCTCCACCTGCTCGAGGCGCTGCGCCGGGCGGCGGAGATCCCGGACCTGCCGCGCGGCGCCGCCGAGAAGGTCGCCGCGTTCGTGTCGCTGGTGGACCGGTTCCAGGCGCGCTTCCGCGAGGGGCCGGTGTCGGAGGCCGCGCGCGCGCTGGTGGCGGAGGTGGACCTGTTCAGCCACGTGCGCGCCGGCGTGCAGTCGCTCGAGGCGGGATCGCGCCGGGTGGACGCGCTGGAGGGGCTGCTGCGCTCGCTCGACGGCTACGTCCAGCGCACCGCGCGCCCCTCGCTCGCCACCTGGCTGCAGCGCCTCGCGCTCGACTCGCGCGAGGAGGAGGATCCGGCCGGGGAGGGCGGGATCACGCTCATGACGCTGCACGCGGCGAAGGGGCTCGAGTTCCCGGTGGTGTTCCTGGTGGGCGTCGAGGAGGACTACCTGCCCTGCGCCGGGATCCAGGGCGAGGCCCGCGACCTCGACGAGGAGCGGCGGCTCGCGTACGTCGGCATCACCCGCGCGCGCGAGCGGCTCTACCTGACGCGCGTCGCGGCGCGCTCCAAGCGCGGGAAGCTCCTGCCCCGCACCCCGTCGCGCTTCCTCGACGACCTGCCCGCCGCGGCCCACGAGCAGGTGGACCCGGCCGCGCTCGCCGCGCCGCCGCAGGAGGTGGCGGCGCACACCGAGAGCGTCATGGCCGCGCTGCGGGCCCGCCTGGGCGGGCGCTGACCGTCAGGGTCCGGCGGAGGGCGCGAGCAGCACGTACCCCGCGCCGCCCGGTCCGAAGCCCTCGCAGTTCTGGACCTCCACCACCACCTCGCCGCTCGCGAGCTGCCAGTTCGCGTCGGCGCGCGCCGTCGAGTCGGGCGAGAGCCGCGGGCAGGCGAACACCTCGTCGAAGGCGTCGCCGTCCGCGGACGCGAACAGATGGGCCGACACGTCGCCGGCCGGGTAGACGTCGCCGCCCGGCTCGTGCGCGGCGCCGACCAGGTAGCCGCCCCCGCGCAGCGCGAGCGCCGAGTAGCTCGGGCCGGGCAGCCGGAAGCCGGCCGCGTACGCGCCGCCGAGCGACAGCGTGATCACCCGCGGCTCGACCAGCATGTACGGGGAGTCGATGCCGCCGAGCAGCCCGTCCCTCGTCGCCACCGCGCGGACCAGCACGCCGCCCTCGAGCGGGCCGCGCACCAGCGCCTGGGTGCGGCCGCCGTCGAAGGAGAGGTACGCGCCGCCGGCCCGGTCCCCGTAGAACAGCCAGAGCGCGCCCGTGGCCGGGTCGGCGAGCAGGCCGTGCCCGTGGCGGTGCTCGGAGGTCTCGGCGCGCACCGACCAGGTGAGGCCGGCGTCGGCGCTCGCCCACAGGCGGATGGGCACGCTGGCGCCGGTGAACGACTGGTACTCGAGCAGGAACGTCTCGCCGCCCAGCTCCGCCACGCTGCCCGGGGTCAGCATGCGGTAGTCGCCCAGCGAGAGGACGTCGGTCCAGGTCCGGCCGCCGTCGCCGGAGCGGGAGATCAGGTGGCCGGTCGCGTCGGCCGTGTCGGCGAGCAGCGCGCCGCCCGAGAGGGTGGTGAAGACGCGGATCCCGCGGCCGCCCGGCGTCGGGCCGCGCGGCGTCCAGGTGCGACCGTCGGTGCTGGCGTGGATCCGCGGCGGACCGGAGAGGTTCACGGCGTAGGCGGTCCCGTCCGCGCCGATCCCGAGGAACCGGAAGCCGGTCGCGGTGAACGACACCCCCAGGCGCGGCGGGAGGCTGGATCCGCCGGTCGGGGGAGGGGTGACGACCGGTGGGGTGGGGACCGCCGGGACCGGACCCCGATCGGCCGTCCCCCCGCCCCGCCCGCCGCCCCCGCACGCGGCGAGCAGCAACACCGCGCCCAGCGCCCCGATCCGCCGATCGGCCATACGCCCCTCCCCCGAGCGCAACGTGCGCCGCGCGCCGGCGCGCGGCGTCCGCCGGCCGGGGCGGCGAGCGAGGTCTTGTGGGGAAGCCCCGAAGCCGCTAGATTGCCCGCCGCTTTCCGCTCCCCTCCGGCTGGAGGCACGGCTCGCGTGCCGGGTGCCAGGACAGGGGTCCGATCACGCTTGACAACGGGGCACGCGTCCTCTAAAAGGCGCGTTTCCAAACTCGGGATTCCGCAGGTTTATCCATGTCCAAAGGCACCACGCACAGCGCCACCCGCGCAGAGGCCCTGAACGGTCGGAAGTGGTGGGTCGTCGACGCCACCGACCTGACCGTCGGCCGCGCCGCCACCCGCATCGCCTCGATCCTCAAGGGCAAGCACAAGCCGGCGTACACCCCCTCGATGGACACCGGCGACTTCGTGGTCGTGGTGAACGCCGGGAAGGTCCGCTTCACCGGCAACAAGGAGACCGACAAGGTCTTCTTCACGCACACCATGCACCCGGGCGGCGCGAAGCAGACGCCGATGAACAAGCTCCGCGAGCGGCACCCCGAGCAGATCATCGAGAACGCCGTCCGCCGCATGCTGCCCCGCAACAACCTGGGCCGGCAGATGCTCACCAAGCTCAAGGTCTACGCGGGCGACACGCACCCGCACGCGGCGCAGAAGCCCGAGGCGCTGAGCCTCGCTCAGTAAGGACGATCGCACATGGCTACCCAGGCGAACATGACCGTCGGCCGTCGCAAGGAGGCGGTCGCGCGCGTGCGGCTCGTCCCCGGCACGGGCAACATCACCATCAACGGCCGCTCGATGGACGAGTACTTCGGCCGCGAGACCTCGAAGATGATCCTGGTCGAGCCGCTCAAGCTGGTCGACCAGATGGGCAAGCTCGACGTCTTCGTGAACGCGGCCGGCGGCGGCCTCTCCGGCCAGGCCGGCGCGATCCGCCACGGCATCAGCCGCGCGCTGGTCGAGCTGAACCCGGAGTACCGCCCGGTCCTCAAGAAGGCCGGCTTCATGACCCGCGACGCGCGCGCCGTCGAGCGCAAGAAGTACGGCCGTCCGGGCGCCCGCAAGCGCTTCCAGTTCTCCAAGCGCTAGCCGCTCCGTCCTCCGGGACGCTCACGGCCGGCCCGCGGCGACGCGGCGCCGGCCGTCGTGCGTCCGGGGCGCGGATCGCTCAGAGCCAGGGCTCGGCCACCGCGGCGCCGGCCTCGCGGAGCCGCATCGCCGCCGGCCGCCGCCGCCACGCGCCGGGCTCGATCTCGTACGAGCGCGTCAGGTCCAGCTCGAAGCGCCGCGCCAGCCCGGCCGCCGCCTCGGGCGCGTCGGTCACGATCGACGTCTCCCACAGGAACGAGAGGCTCTGCGAGTCCATGTTGGTCGAGCCGATCGCGCAGGCGCCGTCCGCGAGGATGGTCTTCGCGTGCATCATCGACGCGGCGTACTCGAACACCCGCACCCCGCCCGCGAGCAGCCGCCGGTAGGTCCGGCGCTGCCCGGCCTGCACCAGCGGCACGTCGTGCCAGGGGCCGGGCGCGAGCACGCGCACGTCCACCCCCGCCCGCGCGCGGGCGAGCAGCACGTCCTGGAGCGAGCGATCGGGCACGAAGTAGGAGTTCGCGATCCAGAGCCGGCGGCGCGCCGACGCCAGCAGCGCGTAGCTCATCCGCGCCGCCAGGGTGGCGCGGGCCCAGGCGGGCGTGGACGCGACCACCGCCACGCGGTGCGGCCCCGCGGTCGCGAGCCGCGGGTAGGCCGCGGCGGGGAGCGGCTGGCCGCCCGCCGCCTGGAAGCTGTCGTCGAAGGCGCGCTGCAGATCGCCGACGGCCGGCCCACGCACCCGGGCGGCGGTGTCGCGCCAGCCTTCCTCGCCCACCCCGTTCCCGAGCCAGCTCTTCCAGATCCCGAAGCCGCCCACGAACGCGGTGCGCCCGTCGAACACGAGCACGCGCCGGTGGTTGCAGCGGAACGGGTCGGGCAGCGGCGCGTGGCGCCGGACCTCGCAGCCGCTCGCCACCAGGCGGCGCTCCAGCGCCGGGTCGAAGCGCTTCGAGCCGAACCAGTCGAGCACGATCCGGCAGGCGACGCCCGGGCGCCGCTCGAGCACCGCGCGGCCGATCCGGTCCGAGGGATCGCCGGTGCCGCGCCACATGAACTCGCAGATGTGGATCGACTCGCGCGCGGACCGGATCTCGCGCTCCAGCGCGTCGAAGATCGAGCCGTCCGCGTGCAGCGCGACCTCGTTCCCCTCGCGCACCGGCACGCCCACCTCGCGCTCGAGCAGCACGTCGAGCGGCACGTCGTCCGCCAGGCGGATGAACCGGCGGGCGAGCTGCTGCCGGCGCAGCCGGCGCGAGAGGTGGCCGCCCAGGGCCACCCCGAGCGCGACCGGCAAGGCGCTCGCCAGCACTCCGTCCGTCCTCAGGCGCATGCCCGAAGGTTGGGCACGGGGACGCGGTCCGGGCCCGGGCGCGCGGGCCGTCGCGATGACGACCTTGCCGGCATGTCGCAGCGGGGCGGCGCCGGACGGGGAGTGGTGCTCGCGGCCGCCGCGGCGGGCGGGGCGGTGCTCGTCGCGCTGGTGTTCTTCCGGCCCGAGTGGCGCGGCGGCGCGCCCGCGCTGGCCCCGCGCTTCGACCTGGGCGCGTTCGCCCGCGAGCTCCCGGCCCAGGCCCGCTGGCTCGTCCCGTTCGCGGGGATCACCGCCGCGCTGCCGGCGCTGCGGGCGCTGGTGTGGCGGGCCGCGCTCGCGCCGGCGCGCGTGCGCTGGGCGGACGCGTACCACGCCACCGCGCTCGGCGCGCTCGTGCACAACGCCGTGCCGGGCAAGCTCGGCCCGGCCGCCGCCGCGGCGCTGCTGGCGCGGTTCACCGGGCGGCCGTTCGGGGCGGCGCTGGCGTCGCAGCTCGTCGCGAAGCTGCTCGAGCTCGCGGCGGTGGTGGCGCTCGGCGCGGCCGCCGCCGCGGCGCGCGGGGGCGGCGCGGGCGGGGCCGCGCTCGCGGGCGCGGCGGCGGTGGCGGCGCTGGCCGCCGCGGCGGTGGCGCTGGCCCGCCTCGGCCCGGGGGCGGCCCGCCGGCTGGCGCCGCGCCACGCGCGCTGGGCCGGGCTGGTCGCGGCCGGGGCCGAGGGGATCCGCGGCCTGGCGGCGCCGGCCCGGCTGTCCCGTGCGCTCGCGGCCGGCGCGCTCCCGCCGCTCGCCGCGGCGGCGGCCTACGCGCTCCCGCTCGCCGCGTCCGGCGTCGCCGCCCCGCTCGCCGGCGGCGCGGTGATCCTCGCGCTCGTCACCTTCGGCCAGCTCACCCCGGGCCTGCCGGTGGGCACCGGCGTGTACTACGCGCTCGCGGCCCTGGGCGCGCGCCGGCTCGGGGCCGGGCCGGCGGACGCGGCCGCGCTGGCGGTGCTCACCCATGCCGCCACGGTGCTGACGCTGCTCGCCGTCGGCGCCGCCTCGGCGGCCGTCCGCCGCGACGCCCTGCGCGACGTGCTGCGCCGGGCGCGGGCGGGGCGCCGCGGCGCCGGTCCGGGCGGGGAGGCCGGGGGCGCGCCCGCGGCCGGGCGCCGCTCACGCGCGCCTACATAGGCGCCGCGCGCGGGGGCCGTCCGATTGGATCCGCCGGATCACGAATGCTACCCTCGCCCCCGCGATGGAACTCAACGAGATCCTGCAGGTCGCGCTCCGCGCCGGCGCCTCGGACATCCACCTGAAGGCGGGCCTCCCGCCGATGTTCCGCGTCGACGGCTCGCTGGTGCCGCTGAAGGACGCCCGCCGCCTGCCGCCCGAGGAGATCGCGCGGATGGGCTTCGGGATCATGAACGAGTACCAGAAGGAGAAGTTCAAGCAGACGAACGAGGTGGACCTCGCCTACGGCGTGCCCGGCCTCGGCCGCTTCCGCGTGAACGTCTTCCAGCAGCGCGGCACCCTGGGCGTGGTGCTCCGCGTCATCCCGTTCCGGATCCAGAGCATCGAGCAGCTCATGCTGCCCAAGATCCTGGAGAAGGTCGCGGGGGAGCAGCGCGGCCTGGTGCTCGTCACCGGCACCACCGGCTCCGGCAAGTCCACCACGCTCGCGGCGATGATCGACCACATCAACGCGACCGAGACCTGCCACATCATGACCATCGAGGATCCCATCGAGTTCCTCATCCGCGACAAGCGCTCGATCGTGAACCAGCGCGAGGTCGGGGTGGACACGATGAGCTTCGGGCAGGCGCTGAAGAGCGCGCTCCGGCAGGACCCCGACGTCATCCTGGTGGGCGAGATGCGCGACCTCGAGACGATCGAGACCGCGCTCACCGCGGCCGAGACCGGCCACCTGGTGATGTCCACCCTGCACACCCTCGACGCCACCGAGACCATCAACCGCATCATCTCGGCGTTCCCGCCCTACCAGCAGAAGCAGGTGCGCCTGCAGCTCGGCTCGGTGCTGAAGGCCGTGATCTCGCAGCGCCTGGTGCCGCGCGCCGACGGGAAGGGGCGCGTCCCGGCCATCGAGGTGCTGCTCGCGACGGGGCGCGTCCGCGAGCTCATCGAGGACAAGGACCGGACGAAGGAGATCTCCGACGCCATCTCGCAGGGCCACACCACCTACGGGATGCAGACGTTCGACCAGTCGTTGATGGCGCTGCTCCGCTCGAGCCTCATCACCTACGAGGAGGCGCTGCGCCAGGCCACCAACCCGGACGACTTCGCGCTGCGCGTCTCCGGCGTGAGCGGCACCTCCGACTCGAAGTGGGACTCGTTCGAGAAGCCCGCCGAGGCCGGCACCGCCCCCCGCGCCGCCGCCCCCGGCCAGCCCGCCGCGCCGCGCCCCGCGCCCGGCGCGGCGCTGGGCCGCCTCGCGCCCGGGGCCGCCCCCCGGCCCGCCGCCGCGCCCCGCGCCGGCGGCCAGGGCGGACCGGACGACGACTTCCAGATCGAGCGCTTCTAGCGCCGCGCCCCCGTGCCGTCCCCCGGGCAGACCCCGCTCGCGCGCGCCAAGGCGATCGCGCTCCGCCAGCTCGCGTCCCGCATGCGGACCGAGGCGCAGGTCCGCGCGCGCCTGGCGCGCGACGGGCTGGAGGGCGAGGCGGACGAGACCGTCGCCTGGCTCCGCCGGCTGGGCTACCTCGACGACGCCGCCTACGCCCGGGCCCGGGCGCGCTCGCTGGTCGCGGGCGGCAGGCTCGGGCCGCGCATGGCCGAGCGCCGGCTGGTGGGGGAGGGGATCGGGGCGGGCGAGGCGCGGGCGGCCGTCGCCGCGGCGCTGGCCGGCGAGGCGGGGGAGGATCCGCGCGCCGCCGAGCTGGCCCTGTGCCGCGCGCTGGCGGAGCGCCGGGCGCGGGGGCGCCCGCTCGCGGACCTCGACGCCGCCGGGCGGCGCCGGCTGTCGCGCTTCCTGCTCGGGCGCGGCTTCTCCGGGCCGGTGGTGGCCAGGGCGCTGGGCGTCTACGAGGACCAGGACGGATAGCCCCGAGCCCCGGGGCCCCCGCCCCGGAACGACTGCGCGCCGGCCGGGCCTCTGCTATCTTCCGGGCCCCATGCGCCGGAACCTCGCCCTCGCCGCCGCCCTGTCCGCCGCCGTGGCCCTCGCGGCGTGCGGCACCAAGCACACCACCTTCACCGGCAGCCTGAAGCTCGGGAAGACGCCCGAGGAGAACTACCAGGCCGGCATGGACGAGCTGAAGGCGGACAACTTCACCGAGGCGGTGAAGTTCTTCGAGTTCGTGAAGACGAAGTACCCGTTCTCGAAGTTCGCGGCGCTCTCCGAGCTGCGCCTCGCCGACGTGAAGTTCAAGCAGGACCGGTACCTGGAGGCCGCCGAGGCCTACAAGCAGTTCGTCCAGCTCCACCCCACCCACGAGGACGTGGACTACGCCGAGTACCGCTCCGGCCTGTCCTACTTCAAGGACGCGCCCGGCGAGTTCGCGCTGTTCCCGCCGGCGGCGGAGAAGGACCAGCGGCAGGCCGAGAAGGCGGTGCAGGTGCTCACCGACTTCGTCCAGACCCGGACGCAGTCGAAGTACCTGCCCGAGGCGAAGAAGGTGCTGGCCGAGGCGCAGACCCGGCTGGCGGCGCGCGAGTGGTACGTGGCCGAGTACTACTACAAGCGCTCGCTGTGGGCGGGCGCCGCGGGGCGCTACGAGACGCTGGTGGACAGGTACCCGGGGTCCCGGCACGAGTCCGAGGCGCTCTGGAAGCTCGCCAGCGCCTGCCTGAAGATGGACGAGAAGCACCGCGCCCGGAAGGCGCTCCAGCAGCTCATCGTGAAGCACCCGGGCGACGCGCGCCGGGCCGAGGCCGAGAAGCTCTGCCTCGATCCGCTGAGCCGCCCGCGCCCCCGCCGGCGCGACCGCCGCCCTTCTCCCCAGGCTCCCGCGCCGCGCGCCGCCGCGCGCGCGCCGCGAAGGTCGGCGCGCCCTACCTCGTGCCCCTGGCGCTCGCCGCGATCGCGGCGCTGCTGCTGTGGCGCTACTGGGACCGGTTCGCCGGCGCGGACCTCGCCATCTCCGCCGCCAGCCCCGAGACGCAGGTGCGCGAGGCGCTCCGCCACCAGGACCGCGCGCACCTGAACGACGTCTACGGCTTCAAGTCCGGCGGCACCGCCGAGCTCGTCCCGGTCCGGTTCGCGGACGTCGCGGTGCAGGTGGAGGGCGACCGCGCCTCGGTGCTCGCCATCGTGGAGGCGGACGGGCGGGTGACCTGGCGCGACGAGCGCGCCGACGTCTCCTACGTCGGGCGCGAGGCGTTCGGGATGACCCGCTGCTCGATCGCGCTCTGGTGCGGCGACGGGCAGCAGTTCGCGGGCCTGCGCGGCGTGCTGACGGCGCTGTTCCGCCGCGAGGACGCCTGGAACGCCGGCGACGCGGCCGCGCTGGAGCGGCTGGTCGCGGAGGCCCACGCCGGCGATCGCGCGGCGCTGGGGGCGCGGCTCCGGGCCGAGCTCGCCGCGGCGGCGGGCGCGCGGGCCCGGATCGCGGCCTGGCAGATCCGGGTGGAGCGCGACCGCGCCGAGGTGGGCGAGGACTACGAGCTGGTCCGGGAGGGCCGCGACCCGGAGCGCCGCCGCGCCCGCTACGTGCTCGCGCGCGAGGGCGAGCGCTGGCGCTTCGTGGACGGGCTGTGACGCGCCGACTCTGAGCGCGGCGCGGTCTGGTGTAGACTCCCGCGCCGGGAGGCCCCGACATGGACGACACCTTGAAGCAGGCCCTCGCGCTCGGACGCGGCTACTACCTCAAGAAGGACTACGGGCTCGCCGAGCAATACCTGACCGAGGTCGTCGAGCAGAACCAGTCGTTCGCCGACGTGTACAACATGCTCGGCGTCATCTACCACGACCAGGGGCAGTACCAGAAAGCGCTGCGCGCCTTCGAGGCGGCGCTCCGCATCAACCCCGGCTACACCGACGCGGCGCTGAACCTCGCCGTCACCTACAACGACACCGGCAAGTACCGCGAGGCGCAGGAGACGTACCGCCACGCGCTGTCGCGCTCGGGCGCCCAGCACGGGAAGCTCGACCGCTTCGTGCAGGGGAAGCTCGCGAACATGTACGCCGACATCGGCGACGTGTACCTCTCCTCCGGCCTGTACCAGGAGGCGATCGCCGAGTACCGGCGCGCGCTCGCGCTCGGGCCGGCGTTCGTGGACATCCGCGCGAAGCTGGCCGGCGCGCTGCGCGACGCCGGGGAGCGCGAGGCGGCCATCGCCGAGTACGAGGAGGCGGTCCGCCAGGCCCCGAGCTACGTGCTCGCGCGCCTCAACCTGGGCCTGTCGCTGTTCACGGTCGGTCGCAAGGACGAGGCGGTCGGGCACTGGCAGCGCGTGCTCGAGATCTCGCCCGGCAACCGCAACGCCGAGATGTACCTGCAACTGGCCGCCGGGCAGTCGTAACGGGGCTGCGCCCCGCCCCACCGAGCGGAGCTCGGCGGGGCCCCACCCTGCTGCGCGGGTCCCGTGACCTCGCGCGCCCGCTGACGCGGGTGCGCGCGAGGTCCCCGCGGGCGCGGCTGCGCCGCGCGTACGGGGCTGCGGGCGCGCGCGGCGGCGTCCTCGTTGCCGCGGGGCGCCGGGGACGATATGTCCCGGCCATGAGCGAGGCCGAGAAGACCGTCCGGCTGACCAGCCTGAGCCACGGGGCCGGTTGAGCCTGCAAGATCCGCCCAGCGGATCTGGCGCAGGTCCTGCGCCGCCTCCCGGTCGTCGACGATCCCAGGGTGCTGGTCGGCCACTCGACCCGCGACGACGCGGCCGTGTACGCGCTCGACGCGGAGCGGGCGGTGGTCGAGACGGTGGACTTCTTCACGCCGGTGGTGGACGACCCGTACTGGTTCGGCCGGATCGGCGCGGCCAACGCGTTCTCGGACATCTGGGCCATGGGCGCGAAGCCGCTGTTCGCGCTCAACCTGGTCGCCTGGCCGGTGAAGACGCTGCCCATGGAGATGCTGGGCGAGGTGCTGCGCGGCGGCGCCGAGGTGGCCCGGCTCGCGGGCGCGCCGGTGCTGGGCGGCCACAGCATCGACGACCCCGAGCCCAAGTACGGCATGGCCGTGACCGGCCTCGTCCACCCGGACCGCGTCCTCCGCAACGTGGGCGCCCGGCCGGGAGACCGCCTGCTCCTCACCAAGCCGCTCGGCTCCGGCATCATCACGACCGCCATCAAGCGCGGCATCGCGCCGGCCCCCATGATCGACGCGGCCATCGAGCTCATGTCCGCGCTGAACCGCGCCGCCGGCGAGACGCTGGCGGAGAGCGGCGCGGTGCGCGCGCTCACCGACGTCACCGGCTTCGGCCTGCTCGGCCACGCCTGGGAGATGGCGGAGGGCTCCGGCGTCGCGCTCCGGCTCCACGCCGGCGCCGTGCCGGTGCTCCCGGGCGTGCTCGACCTCGCCGCGAAGGACGTGCTGCCTGGCGGCTCCAAGGCGAACCTGGCCTGGGTGACGCCCGCGCTGCGGGTGGCGCCCGGGGTGGCGGAGGCGCTCCCGGCGGTGCTCGCCGACGCCCAGACCAACGGCGGGCTGCTCGCGGCGGTGGACGGGGCCCGGGCGGGCGCGGTGCTCGAGGCGCTCCGGGCGGCGGGCGTCGCGGCGGTGGAGGTGGGAGAGGTGCTCCCCGGCGACCCGCCGCGGATCGAGCTCGTCCCGTAGCTCCTGCTACAATGCGCGGCCGTGATCGCGCACCTCGCCGCCGCGCTGCTCGCGCTCACCGCCGCCCGCGGGCCGAGCTTCGTCGCCGTGATCGACCCGGGCCACGGCGGCGAGCAGGAGGGGGCGGTCTCGCCCCGCGGCGACCGCGAGAAGGAGCTGACGCTCCAGATCGCCCGGCGCGTGGCGGCCCGGCTGAAGCGCACGGGCGCGAAGGCCGTGCTCACCCGCACCGCGGACGCGTCGGTGCCGCTCGCCGCGCGGGCCGCGCTCGCGAACGCCATCCGCGCCGACCTGTTCGTCTCGATCCACCTGAACTCGATGCCCAGCGCCGAGGCGCGCCGCACCTCCCACGGCATCGAGACCTACTTCCTGTCGGCGGACGCGAGCGACGCCTCGGCCACGGCGGTGGCGGCCCGCGAGAACGCCGACCGGCTGGCCGGCGAGCCCGAGCTGGACCCGTCCGACCCCGTCGCCGCCATCCTGAGCGACCTCGAGGACACCGCGGCCCTGCAGCAGTCCTCCCGCCTCGCCTACGCGGTGCAGGAGCGGCTGGTCGCGGCGCTCGGGGCCGAGGACCGCGGCGTGAAGCAGGCCCCGTTCTACGTGCTCGCCGGCGCGCGCATGCCGGCGGTGCTGCTGGAGGTCGGGTTCATCTCGCACCCGGCCGAGGGTGACCGGCTGCGCAGCGCGGCGTACCAGGAGCAGGTCGCGGGCGCCATCGTCGAGGGGATCGCCGCCTACCGCGCCCAGACGCTCCGGGCGAGCCGCTAGGCGGCGCCCCGTGGGCGTGGCGCGCCCGGCGCGCCCGTGCTAATCCCGCCGCCATGCGAAAGAACGGCCGCGGCCAGCTCGACCTCCGTCCCATCCTCCTCGAGCCCCGCGTCTCCAAGCACGCGGAGGGCTCCTGCCTGGTGCGCTTCGGCGACACCCACGTGCTGTGCACCGCCTCGGTGGACGAGAAGGTCCCGCCGCACGTGTACGGCACCGGCGCCGGCTGGGTGACCGCGGAGTACGGCATGCTGCCGCGCTCCACGCACGAGCGGATGCAGCGCGAGGCGGCCCGCGGCAAGCAGACCGGGCGCACGCTGGAGATCCAGCGGCTGGTCGGCCGGGCGCTGCGCGCCGCGGTGGACCTGCGCGCCATCGGGCCGCGCACCGTCACGCTCGACTGCGACGTCATCCAGGCCGACGGGGGCACCCGCACCGCCGCCATCACCGGCGCCTACGTGGCGCTGGTCCAGGCGGTGCGCAGCATCCAGAAGCGCCGGCAGCTCGCCCAGGATCCGGTGAAGCGCAGCGTGGCGGCGGTGTCGGTGGGGATCGTCGCGGGGGAGGTGCACCTCGACCTCGACTACGACGAGGACTCCACCGCCGAGGTGGACATGAACGTGGTCGCGACCGGCGACGGCGCGCTGGTGGAGGTCCAGGGCACCGCCGAGGGCAAGCCGTTCCCGCGCGCCGAGCTGGACCGGATGCTCGACGCGGCGCTGGCGGGGCTGTCGCGCCTGAAGGAGCTCCAGGAGGCGGCGCTCCGCACGCCGTGAGCCCCGTGGACCTGCTGTTCGGCAGCACGAACCCCGGGAAGCTGCGCGAGCTGCGCCGCCTGGTGGCGGGCCTGCCGGTGCGGGTGGTCTCGCCCGACGACCTGGGCAGGCCGCTCCCGGAGGTGGTGGAGGACGGGGCGACGTTCCAGGCGAACGCCGAGAAGAAGGCCGTCGCCTGGGCGCGCTGGTCCGGGCTGCACGCCGTCGCCGACGACTCCGGGCTGTGCGTGGACGCGCTGGGCGGCGCGCCCGGGGTCCACTCCGCCCGCTGGTCCGATCTCGAGCCCGAGGGCCCGGCCAGCCCGGTGTGCGAGCTGGCGGGCGTGGCCGAGCTGGAGCTGGGGCCGGTGGCGGGGCGGGCCGCCCGCGACGAGCGGAACAACGACAAGCTGCTGGCGGCGCTCTCCGGCCTCCCCGACCCGCGCCGCGGCGCGCGGTACGAGGCGGTGCTGGCGCTCGCCCGTCCGGACGGGACGCTGGTGGGGACCGTCACCGGGACGTGCCCCGGGCGGATCGGCCACGCGCGCCGGGGCGACGGCGGCTTCGGGTACGACCCGCTGTTCATCCCGGCCGCGGAGCTGCGGGGAGGGGAGGGGAGCGGGGCGCGGACCATGGCCGAGCTCACGCCGGAGGAGAAGGACGCCCTCTCCCACCGAGGTGAGGCGTTCCGCAGGCTGCTCCCGCTCCTGGCGACGCTCGCCGCTCGCGGCGCTTGACGGGACGGCGGCGGGTCGGCTAGAGACGGGCGTTCTCGGATCGGCTCAGGGGCGCTCGGCGCCACCGCAGGTGTTCCGGGGCGTAGCGCAGCCTGGTAGCGCGCCTGCCTTGGGCGCAGGAGGTCGCCGGTCCGAATCCGGCCGCCCCGACTCTTTGACAGCAATGGTGATGGCCGGGTGCGCCGGTGACATGCGCCCGTAGCTCAGTTGGATAGAGCGTCGGCCTTCGAAGCCGCAGGTCGGGGGTTCGATTCCCTCCGGGCGCGCTGAGATGAAGATTTACGGTGAGTATAGCTCAATCGGTAGAGCACTGGACTGTGGATCCGGGGGTTAAGGGTTCGAGCCCCTTTACTCACCCACTTTTTCGCCCGACGCCCTGAGGTAACCTTCGACGTACGCGCCCGTAGCTCAGTCGGATAGAGCAGCGGCCTTCTAAGCCGCGGGTCGGGGGTTCGAATCCCTCCGGGCGTGCTGAGATGTGCTGCGATTCCGTCGCGCAGAAGGCGCCGGAGGTCGTTGACAGCCCACCGGGACGCTGCTAATACGGCGCCCCTCGGCCATCCCGAGATGCATCGGGCGCGTAGCTCAACTGGCAGAGCAATGGACTCTTAATCCATAGGTTGAAGGTTCGATTCCTTCCGCGCTCACTCGAAACCCCTGGCGACCCCAGGGGTTTTCGCTTATCCGGGGCATGCCTCGCGGCGCCCCGCGGGCGGCGGGGCGTTGGCCCCCGCCGACGTGGATCCGGGCAGGGGGCCGACGTAGTATCCGCCGCGGCTGCGGCAGGGCGGCGCGCCCGCCCCTCACCCTCGCAGCAGGACTCGAACGTGGACACGGACAAGCGTCACCCCCTGGAGCTCGCCGTCTACGTCCTCGTCGCCGTGGGCATGCTGGTCGGCCTGGCGGCGGCGATCGTGGACGTGCACTGGTTCGAGCAGGTCTACGCCGTGGAGGACGGGCCCATCGAGTGGGCCACCGCCGTCGCGCTGCTGGTCGGCGCCGGGATCGCCGCGGTCACCGCGCGCCGCCCCGGGGCGGGGAACCCGAGCCTCCACCGCCTCACCTGGATCGGCCTCACGCTGCTGTGCTTCTTCGCGGCCGGCGAGGAGATCAGCTGGGGCCAGCGCCTCCTCGGCATCCAGAGCCCCGACTTCTTCCAGAGCCACAACGCGCAGCACGAGACCAACCTCCACAACCTGGTGGTGGACGGCGTGAAGGTGAACAAGCTGGTCTTCTCCCAGCTCTTCACGGTCGCGGCCGCGCTGTTCCTGCTGGTGCTGCCCTGGGCCTACCGCCGCCGGGCCGCGTTCGCGCGGCTGGTGGACGCCTGGGCCGTGCCCGTCCCCCGCGTGCGCCAGGTGATCGCGGTGGTGGCGGCTTTCGCGTTCATCGCGCTGGTGCCGTCGCGCGAGCGGGACGAGCTGCTCGAGTTCGGCGCCACCTGGCTGTTCGCGATGATCCTGCTGTTCCCCCTCAACGCCGCCGCCATCCGCGGCCCGGCCGCCCGCCCCGGCGAGGCCGCCGCGCCCGGGGGCGAGCCGGGCGCGCGCGCCACGGCCGGGCGCCCCTAGCGCCGCGCGTCGCCGGAGCCCGAGGCCCATGGACCCCACGCTCACCATCATCGTCCCGGTCTTCGACGAGGAGGACAACCTCGAGCGCGTCGGCCGCGAGCTGACCGCGTACCTGGACCGCACCTCCACGCCGGCGCAGGTGCTGTTCGTGAACGACGGGTCGCGCGACCGGAGCGGCCCGATGATCGAGGCGCTCTGCGCCCGGGATCCGCGCCTGCACTTCCTCCACCTGGCCCGCAACTCCGGCCTGAGCGCCGCGCTCAAGGCCGGCTTCGACCACGTGGAGACGCGCTGGGCGGGCTACATCGACTCGGACCTGCAGACCTCGCCCGACGACTTCGACCTGCTCATGCCGTTCGCGGCCGACCACGAGCTCGTCACCGGCGTCCGGGTGAAGCGCAAGGACACGCTGGTGAAGAAGCTGTCCTCCCGCATCGCGAACGCGATCCGGCGCTCGTTCACCCACGACGGCGCCAGCGACACCGGCTGCCCGCTCAAGGTGATCCGCGCCGACGTGGCCCGCCGCATCCCGTTCTTCAAGGGGATGCACCGCTTCCTCCCGGCGCTGGTGCAGCTCGACGGCGGCAAGGTGAAGGAGGTGCCCGTGCGCCACTTCCCGCGCGTGGCCGGCGAGTCGAAGTACCACCTGTGGAACCGGCTGCTCGGCCCCACCGCCGACCTGTTCGCCTACCGCTGGATGCGGAGCCGCTACATCCGCTACGAGATCGCGAAAAAGGGATGACCGCCTCGCACCTCTGGATCTTCGCCGTCGGGTTCACCGCCCAGCTCCTGTTCGCCGCCAGGATGCTGGTGCAGTGGTTCCACTCGGAGAAGGCCGGCAAGCCCATCTCCCCGGTGGTCTTCTGGCAGCTCAGCCTGCTGGGCGGGATCCTGTTCTTCGTCTACGGGATCCTGCGCAAGGACTTCGCCATCGTCCTCGGGCAGCTCATCGTCTACTTCATCTACATCCGGAACCTGCACCTCCAGCAGCGCTGGATGACGGTGAGCGCGCCCTTCCGCTGGGCGGCCTACCTCGTCCCGGTGCTCAGCGTCGCGTACCTCGTCTCCAGCGCGCCCGGCAACCTGCGCGACATCCTCGGCAACGTGGAGATCCCGCTCTGGCTCAAGGTGTGGGGCTCGGTGGGCCAGGTGGTGTTCACGTTCCGCTTCGTGATGCAGTGGATCGACTCCGAGTCGCGCAAGGAGTCGGTGTTCTCGAACGGCTTCTGGGTGGTGAGCCTGGTCGGCTCCACCATGATCCTCGTCTACGCCGTGTTCCGCCGCGACCCGGTGCTGTTCTTCGGGCAGGCCGGCGGCGCGGTGGCGTACTCCCGAACCTGGTGCTGGGCCTCCGCACCCAGCGCCGCCCCGCCGCATGAGCGCCGCGCCCGGTCGCGCCGGCCCGCCCGGCCTGGGCGGGCGGGCCCAGCTCCTGCTGCTCGCGGCGCTCTGCGCCTGCACGTTCGTGGTGAACGCGGGCGCGCTCACCGCGAACATCATGGAGTCGCGCAACCTCACCACCGCGCGCGAGATGCTCGAGAAGGGCAACTGGCTGCTGCCCACCATGAACGGCGAGCCGCGGCTGGAGAAGCCGCCGCTGCCGACCTGGGCCACCGCGGTCGCCATGGGGGCGTTCGGCGAGGAGGACCTCGGCCGGCTGCGCCTGCCGGCCGCGCTCGCCGGCGCGCTGCTGGTCGCGTTCGCGTGGCTGCTGGCGCGCGAGCTGACCGAGGACCGGCTCGCGCCGTTCCTCGCCGCCGGCACCGCCGCCACCTCGTTCTACGTGTTCTTCATGGCCCGGGACATCACCTGGGACATCTTCTGCCACGCGTTCATGCTCGGCGCGATCTGGCAGCTGCACCGGGGCCTGGCCCGCCCCGCCGGGCGGCTCGGGAGCTTCGCCGCCGCCGGCCTGCTCATGGGCCTCTCGTTCCTCTCCAAGGGCCCGGTCTCCTTCTTCTCGCTCCTGCTCCCGTACCTGGTGGCGCGGACGCTCTCCTCCGGCGCGGCGCCCTACCGCGCCGCGTGGCGGCCGCTGCTCCTCACGGTGGCCCTCGCGCTCGCCGCGAGCGCGGCCTGGCCGGCCTATGCCTGGCTGACCCGCCCCGAGGCCTCCGCGTACGTCGCGCAGAAGGAGTCCACCGCCTGGATCAACCGGAACGTGCGGCCGTTCTGGCAGTACTGGAGCTTCACCGCGCAGTCGGGCGTGTGGGCCGTGCTCGCCACCGCCGCGCTGGTGTTCCCGTACGCGCGCCGCCGCGTGGCGCGCTACGGCGACTACCGGCTGCTCGCCGCCTGGATCTGGACCGGCGTCCTGCTCCTGTCGCTCTTCCCGGAGAAGAAGGAGCGCTACCTGCTCCCGGTGCTCGTGCCCATGGCGCTCCTCACGGCGCTCTACGTGCGGTCCCTGGCGGACGCGTTCCGGGCCGGCGCCGAGACCCGCGCCGATCGCGCCATCGTCCGGGCGAACGCGTGGCTCATGGCGGCGGTCGCCGCCGCGGTCCCGCTCGCGCTCTGGCTCGCGCTCCGCGCGCGCGGCGTCGCCCCCGGCTGGCCGCTGCTCGCCGCGGTCGCGGCGGTGTTCTGGGCGCTGGCCGCGCTGCTCGGGCACGCCGGGCTCCGCCACCGCCCGCTGGTGATGTGGGGCGGGATGGTGGGGATGGTGGCCGCCGCCTGCGTGCTGGTGCTCGGCCAGGTGCCGGCCATCATCACGCGCAACCCCGGCTACCGCCCCTACGGCGAGCTCCGCCACCGGGCCGACCTCGCCGGCGTGCCGTTCTTCCGCGCCGGCGACGTCACCGGCAAGTTCATCGAGGTGATCTGGGCGAGCGGGCGCGAGATCCACGCCTGGGATCCGCGCGAGCGCCCCGAGCCGCCGGTGGCGCCGCCGCTGCTGCTCATGACCTCGGAGCCGCCGGACCGGGTGCTCGCGCCGGAGCTGGCGCAGCGCTTCCGCGTCGAGGACCTGGGCGTCTACGACGGCGCGGTGGACGCCCGCTGGGGCGGCGGCGCGCTCCGCAACCACGTGGTGGTGCTCCGGCCGCGGTAGCGGCGCGGCCTAGTCCTTCTTGCCGCCCTGGATGACGCCGAAGCGGGGCCGCTTGCGCTCGGGCGGCTTGAGGATCCCGGCCAGCACCGACGGCCACGGGAACGCGCAGTCGAAGCGGCGCCCGCGGAACGTCAGGTTGCAGCGGATCCCCCATTCGTCGAGGAGCACCTCCGGCGTGTCCCGGCCGACCACCAGGTTCACGCGGACCAGCTCCTCCTCGTGGAGGTACTCGGGGATCTCCACCGCGGGTGCGGCCGGCGCGACGATCACGCACTCGATGGCCGAGGCGGTGCGGCAGGCCTCCAGCATCTCGCCGTACCGCCGCTGCAGCGCGAACAGCTCGAGCGCGCCCTGCGACCAGCCCGGGCAGGCGGGCAGGCAGGGGTCGTCGGGTGCATGGTCGTGGTGCGACTCCACGGGGTCCTGTGTACTACAGGACGCGGCTCCCCGTCCTCGCGAGCATGGTAAAGAGGCGCCCGGGGGCGGGTGGCGGAACTGGCAGACGCGCTGGACTTAGGATCCAGTGCCGCAAGGCATGAGGGTTCGAGCCCCTCCCCGCCCACTTCACCCTTGACCCGCCACCGGCGGGCACGTAGCACTAGCCGATTTCCCCGCCCACACACCCGCAAAGGTCGAACAGGACATGAAGATCCAGGTCGAAACGGTCTCCCCCGTCGAGCGGAAGGTCACCATCGAGGTGGACCCCGATCGCGTCGCCAAGGAGCTCGATCGCGCGTACGCCAGCCTCTCGCGCCGCGTGAAGCTGCGCGGCTTCCGGCCCGGCAAGGCGCCGCGCAAGGTGCTGGAGCGCCAGTTCAAGGCCGAGGTGGAGGGCGAGGTCGCCGAGCGGATCGTCACCGAGACGTTCACGGAGGCGGTGCGGGTCGAGGCGCTGCCGGTGGTGGCGGCGCCCAGCGTCTCCATCACCGAGGGTGTGGCCGAGGGGAAGCCCATGCGCTACTCGGCGCGCGTCGAGGTGAAGCCGAAGCTCGAGCCCAAGGACTACAAGGGCCTCGAGGTGACGCGGAAGCCGCCCGAGGTCACCGACGAGGCGGTCTCCGCCGAGCTGACCAAGATCCAGGACTCGATGGCGCAGCTCGTGGCGGTGGAGGGACGCTTCGAGGCCCAGGAGGGCGACTGGGCGGTCATCGATCACGAGGGCACCATCGACGGGAAGCCGTTCGACGGCAGCACGGCGGAGGGGGTGACCGTCAAGGTGGCGCCGGGTCCGATCACCGAGGGCAACGTCGAGGCCCTGAAGGGCAAGAAGATCGGCGACACCGTCGAGCTCGACGAGCCGTTCCCGGCCGATCACCGCGACGAGGCGCTGCGCGGGAAGACGGCGCACATGAAGGTCACGCTGAAGGCGCTGAAGGTCCGCCAGGCGCCGGCGCTCGACGACGCGCTCGCCAAGGAGCTGGGCATCGAGGGCGTCGAGACGCTGGACGCGCTGCGCACCCGGATCCGGTCCGACCTGGAGAAGCGCGAGAAGCGGCGCGCCGAGTCGGAGCTGAAGGACGCGCTGGTGAAGGCGGCGCTCGCCAAGAACGAGTTCGAGGTGCCCCCCGCGCTGGTGGAGCGCGCCATCGACACCATGATCGAGGGCGCGGCCGAGCGGTTCGCCCGCCAGGGCATCGACATCCGCCAGCTCCAGCTCGACGTCTCGCGCATGCGCGCCGACCTGCGCGAGCAGGCGCTCCTCCAGGTGCGCGGCGCCCTGCTGCTCGAGGCGATCGCCGACGCGGAGAAGGTCGAGGTCACCGAGGAGGACCTGGAGGCCGAGGCGGCCCGCATCGCGGACGAGCTGGGGATGCCCCTGGCGAAGGTCCAGCAGCAGACGCGCGGCAAGGACGCGCGCGAGGCGCTAAAGAACAGGATCAGGGAGGAGAAGGCGCTCTCGCTGCTCTCCTCCGCCGCAACCATCCAGCAGTAGCGAACGTCGGAGATCCGCGATGCCCTACATCCCCATGCCGTACGTGGTCGAGCAGACCCACCGCGGCGAGCGCAGCTACGACATCTACTCGCGGCTCCTCAAGGACCGGATCATCTTCCTGGGGACGCCGGTGGACGACGACGTGGCGAACGTCATCATCGCCCAGCTCCTCTTCCTCGAATCCGAGGACCCGGACAAGGACATCAACCTCTACATCAACAGCCCGGGCGGCTCGGTGACCTCGGGGCTCGCCATCTACGACACCATGCAGTACGTGAAGCCCCAGGTGTCCACCATCTGCCTCGGGCAGGCCGCCAGCATGGGCGCCTTCCTGCTCGCGGGCGGCGCCGCCGGCAAGCGCTTCGCGGTGCCGAACGCGCGCATCATGATCCACCAGCTCTCCGGCGGCTTCCAGGGGCAGGCCACCGACATCGAGATCCAGGCCAAGGAGGCGCTCCGTCTCAAGGCCAAGCTGAACGAGATCATGGCCCGGCACACCCGCCAGCCGATCGAGCGGATCGAGCGGGACACCGAGCGGGACTACTTCATGAGCGCCGGAGAGGCGAAGGAATACGGGCTGATCGACGACGTCTTCTTGCACAAGAAGGCGGCGGAGAAGAAGCCACAGTAAGATGAAGGAACAGGCGAGGCGCCGGAGGGCATCCTCACCAGGGGAAGCAGCCGAGGAAGCGGGCTCGCGAACCGGAGGTGGCACGTGGAGAAGCGCGAGACGCTGAGCTGCAGCTTCTGCGGCAAGTCGCAGAAGGAAGTGAAGAAGCTCATCGCCGGGCCGACGGTCTACATCTGCGACGAGTGCATCGGGCTCTGCAACGACATCATCGCCGAGGAGATCGCCGGCGAGGAGAAGCGCGAGCAGAAGCTGCGGGTGCCGCGCCCGTCCGAGATCAAGACCATCCTCGACGAGTACGTGGTGGGCCAGGAGCGGGCCAAGAAGACGCTCGCGGTCGCGGTCCACAACCACTACAAGCGCATCGAGAGCCGCGTCTCCATCGACGACGTCGAGCTGCAGAAGTCGAACATCCTGCTGCTCGGCCCCACCGGCTCCGGCAAGACGCTGCTCGCCCAGACGCTCGCCAAGATCCTCAACGTCCCGTTCACCATCGCCGACGCCACCACGCTCACCGAGGCGGGCTACGTCGGCGAGGACGTCGAGAACATCATCGTCAACCTGCTGCAGGCCGCCGACCACGACATCGAGCGGGCGCAGAAGGGCATCGTCTACATCGACGAGATCGACAAGATCGCCCGCAAGAGCGAGAACCCGTCGATCACCCGCGACGTCTCCGGCGAGGGCGTGCAGCAGGCGCTGCTCAAGATCATCGAGGGCACGGTCGCGCGAACGTCCCGCCGAAGGGCGGTCGCAAGCACCCCCAGCAGGAGTTCCTGCAGGTCGACACCACCAACATCCTCTTCATCTGCGGCGGCGCGTTCTGCGGGCTGGAGCAGATCATCGAGCGGCGCTCCGGCGGGCGCAGCCTCGGCTTCGGCACCGACGTGAAGTCGAAGACCGAGAAGAACGTGGGCGAGCTGCTCGCGATGGTGGAGCCGGACGACCTGCTCAAGTTCGGGATGATCCCGGAGTTCGTGGGCCGCCTGCCGGTCATCACCAGCCTGGAGGAGCTCGACCAGCCGGCGCTGGTGGACATCCTCACCCGGCCGCGCAACGCGCTCGTGAAGCAGTACAAGAAGCTGCTCGAGATGGACGGGGTGAACCTCAAGTTCACCGACGGCGCGCTGGTGGCCATCGCCCGCGCCGCCATGAAGAACAAGGCCGGCGCCCGCGGCCTGCGCGCCATCCTCGAGAACGCGATGCTCGACATCATGTACGACGTGCCGAGCCGCCGGAACGTCCGGGAGATCGTCATCTCCGAGGACGTCGTGGACAAGCACGAGGCGCCGCTCGTGGTGATGCAGAAGGAGGCGGAGTCGGCCTAGGCCGTCCGTCCCTCGACTTCTGGTTCGACGGGCTCACCATGAGCGGGCCCGACCGGCTCACCCTGAGCGTCCCTCGACTCCGCGCGGCCCACGGGCCGCGCTACGCTAGGGATGAGCGAGCGGCTCCTGGGCCGCCGGGGTCGAAGGGTCCGCGTGCACGTAGCGGAACCAGACCAGCCGGTCCACGAACGCGTCGCCGGTGGGCGGGTTCCACCGCGGGGGCTGGGCGGCGTGGCGGGCCTCGAGCTCCCGCGCGAGCCGCCGCGCCTCGTCCAGGTAGTCGCGGCGCAGCGCCGCCGCCTGCGCGTCGGTGACCGGCTCCTCGGCCGGGGTCGCCGGCGGCTCGTCGCGCAGGAGCGCCGCGCGCACCGCCTCCACCGTCAGCTCCACCGGCACCGGATCGGCCGGCGCCGCGTCCAGCGGCCGCCACATCCCGTCGCCCCAGCCCAGGCGGTACAGCGGCAGGAACGCCTCGCCGTGGTCCGCCACCAGCTCCACCGCCTCGAGCAGGAACTCGATCTCCTCGTCGGTGGCCGTGTAGGGCAGGGAGATCCGGACCCAGCCCGGCTTCAGCGCCAGCACGCCGAGCGCGATGGCCCGGCGGAGCTCGCCCGAGCGCTCCGGGCCGATGCCCAGCAGCCGGTGGCCGTACGGCCCCGCGCAGGAGCAGCCGGCGCGGTTCTGGATGCCGAACAGGTGGTCGAGCAGCGCCGAGACGAAGTCGTGGTGCAGCCCCTCCACGTTGAACGAGAGGATGGGCAGGCGGGGCCCGCGCGCCGGCCCGTAGAGCTGGATGCGCGGGTGCCGGCGCAGGCGCGCCATGGCGCGCTCGGCGAGCGCCGTCTCGTGCGCGAGGATGGCCTCGGGGCCCAGCGCCTCCTTCACCAGGAACGCGAGCCCGGCGCGGACGTCGCCCAGGATGTCCGGCGTGCCGCCCTCCTCGCGCTCCGCGAGCCGCTCGGTGTAGTCCACCGAGAGCCGGTCGAACGCTGCCACGTACTCGACGGTGCCGCCGCCGGGCCGCTCCGGCGTGCGGCTGCGGAACAGGTCGCGGTGCGCGACGAGGATGCCGGATCCCTCCGGCCCGCCCGCGAACTTGTGGGTGGACACCACGATGGCGTCGAGCCGCTCGTCCGGGTCGGCCGGGTGCATATCGATGGGGACGTACGGGCCGGCCGCGGCGTAGTCGGCGCAGGCCAGGAACCCGCGGCGGTGGAGCACGCGCGCGACCGCGCGCACGTCGGTGAGCGCGCCGGTCACGTTCGACCCCGCCGAGAACGCGCCCACGCGCAGGGGGCGTCCGGCGTAGCGGGCCGCCTTCCGGTCGAGGTCGGCCAGGTCCACCTGGCCGTCGCCGTCGAGCTCCACCTCCACCACCTCGGCCACCGACTCGAGCCAGGGCAGCTGGTTCGAGTGGTGCTCGTAGGGGGAGACGAGCACCACCGGCCGCTCGTCCGCCGGGAGGTGGCGCGAGAGGCCGTACGCGCGCTCCAGCGGCTCGGAGATGCGCAGGCCCAGCAGGCCGACGAGCTTGTTGACGGCCGAGGTGGCGCCGCTCCCCACGAACAGCACCACGTCGTCCCGGCCCGCGTTCACGGCGCGTGCGATGGCGTCCCGCGCCGACTCGCGCAGCCGGGTGGTGACCCGGCCGGTGGTGGAGATGGCCGTGTGGGTGTTCGCGTAGAGCGGCCGCGCGGCGGCCACCAGCGCCTCCACGGGCGCGAGCGCCCGCCCGGTCGCGGTCAGGTCGGCGTACGTCACGAGCCGGCGCCCGAAGGGGGTGCGGACGAAGGTACGCCGGCCGATCTCGCCGCGGCGAACGTGCGCGGCCACCTGGTCGAAGGACATGGGTCCCGGCTTGTAGCGGGGCGCGGGACGCCCGACAAGAGCGCGGGCGGGCGGGGGAGCCCGGCCGGTGCGAAACCTGTGTGCGGTCCCGAAGAACGGGGTCGGCCCGGATGTTAAGTGTTAGTCTCTCACCGGCCTCGACGGGCAGCTCCGGGGCCATCAAGGAGCCTGAACACCGTGCCCATTTTCTCGCGCAACGACGACGGGAAGAAGGACGGGAAGAAGAGCCGCACGCTGCCGCTCCTCCCGCTCCGCGACATCATCGTGTTTCCCCACATGGTGGTGCCGCTGTTCGTCGGTCGTCAGAAGTCGATCGCCGCACTCGAGGAGGCCATGGCGCACGACAAGGCCATCCTCCTCTGCGCGCAGAAGAAGGCGAAGACGAACGAGCCCGCCGCCGACGACATCTTCGCGGTCGGCACCGTCGGCTCGATCATCCAGCTGCTCCGGCTCCCCGACGGCACCGTGAAGGTGCTGGTGGAGGGCAAGCAGCGCGCCCGCATCCGCCGCTTCCTCGACTCGGACAAGTTCCTGGTGGTCGAGGCGGACGACATCGAGGAGGAGAGCGAGCGCACGGTCGAGCTCGAGGCGCTGATGCGCTCCGTGCACTCGACGTTCGAGGCCTACGTCAAGCTCAACAAGCGCATCCCGCCGGAGATGCTGACGTCCGTGTCGTCCATCGACGACCCGGCCCGGCTCGCCGACACCATCGTCGCGCACCTCTCCCTCAAGCTGAACGACAAGCAGTCGATCCTCGAGACCGAGTCCCCGGCCAAGCGGCTGGAGAAGCTCTACGAGCTGATGCAGGGCGAGATCGAGATCCTGCAGGTCGAGAAGAAGATCCGGACGCGCGTCAAGAAGCAGATGGAGAAGACGCAGAAGGAGTACTACCTCAACGAGCAGATGCAGGCGATCCAGAAGGAGCTCGGAGAGCGCGACGAGTTCAAGAACGAGATCCAGGAGCTCGAGGAGAAGATCAAGAACAAGAAGATGTCGAAGGAGGCCACCCTCAAGGCCAAGAAGGAGCTCAAGAAGCTCAAGATGATGAGCCCGATGAGCGCCGAGGCCACGGTGGTGCGCAACTACATCGACTGGATCCTCTCGCTCCCCTGGTACGACTACACCGAGGACAAGCTCGAGATCCCCGAGGCCGAGAAGGTCCTCGACGAGGATCACTACGGGTTGAAGAAGCCCAAGGAGCGGATCATCGAGTACCTCGCGGTCCAGAAGCTGGTGGACCGGATCCGCGGCCCCATCCTCTGCTTCGTGGGCCCGCCGGGCGTGGGCAAGACGTCGCTCGCGAAGTCGATCGCCCGCTCCATGAACCGCCGCTTCGTGCGCATCAGCCTCGGCGGCGTGCGCGACGAGGCCGAGATCCGCGGGCACCGCCGCACGTACATCGGCGCGCTGCCCGGCAAGATCATCCAGTCGCTGAAGAAGGCGGGCTCGGGCAACCCGGTGTTCCTGCTCGACGAGGTGGACAAGATGTCCACCGACTTCCGCGGCGACCCGTCGGCCGCGCTGCTCGAGGTGCTCGACCCCGAGCAGAACTTCAACTTCAACGACCACTACCTCGACCTCGACTACGACCTCTCCAAGGTCATGTTCATCTGCACGGCGAACACGATGGCGGGCATCCCGCTGCCGCTGCAGGACCGCATGGAGGTGATCCGGCTCGCCGGCTACACCGACCTGGAGAAGCTCTCCATCGCGCAGCGGTACCTGATCCCGAAGCAGAAGGAGGTCAACGGCCTCGAGCACGTGCCGGTCGAGTTCAAGCGCAGCGCGCTGCGGGCCCTGGTGCACAAGTACACCAAGGAGTCCGGGGTCCGCTCGCTGGAGCGCGAGATCGGCTCGATCTGCCGGAAGATCGCGAAGGACGTGCTGAAGACCGGCCAGGTGGACGGGAAGACGTACGTGGTCAGCGAGCGGATGGTGCAGAAGTACCTGGGCCCGCCGCGCTACCGCTACGGCACCGCCGAGGAGCAGGACCAGGTCGGCCTCACCACCGGCCTCGCCTGGACCGAGCTCGGCGGCGAGCTGCTCACCGTCGAGGCGCAGGTCATGCCCGGCAAGGGCAAGCTCACCATCACCGGCAAGCTCGGCGAGGTGATGCAGGAGTCCGCGCAGGCCGCCATGAGCTACGTGCGCTCGCGCGCCGAGCTGCTCGGCCTCGACAAGCGGTTCCTCGAGAACGTGGACATCCACGTCCACGTGCCCGAGGGCGCCATCCCCAAGGACGGCCCGTCCGCCGGCATCACCATGGCGACGACGCTGGTCTCCGCGCTCTGCCGGATCCCCGTCCGCAAGGACGTCGCCATGACCGGCGAGATCACGCTGCGCGGCCGCGTGCTCCCCATCGGCGGCCTGAAGGAGAAGGTCCTCGCCGCCCACCGCGGCGGCATCAAGAAGGTCCTGATCCCGAAGGAGAACCAGAAGGACATCCGCGAGATCCCGCGCCGCGTCCGCGAGAAGCTGCAGATCGTGCCCGTGGACCACGCCGACGAGGTGCTGCGCGAGGCGCTGGTGCTCGAGCGCCCCGAGGAGTTCCTCGCGAAGCCCGGCGGCCCGAAGCCCGAGGCGCCGTCCGCCGGCGGGGCCGCGGCGCAGGCCTAGCCTCCGCCGCTCGGAAAACTCCGGGGCCGGTCGCGCGCAGGCGCGGCCGGCCTCTTCGTTTGTGGCGCGTACCCGTCCATCAGCGCGTCCCCGAGGACCCGGCGCGCCTCCGCGAG
This sequence comes from Anaeromyxobacter sp. Red801, assembly GCF_049201065.2. Lineage (NCBI taxonomy): Bacteria > Pseudomonadati > Myxococcota > Myxococcia > Myxococcales > Anaeromyxobacteraceae > Anaeromyxobacter > Anaeromyxobacter sp. Red801. The sequence goes on from NZ_CM181236.1 coordinate 789,138, forward strand.
GTTGTGGCCCCGGCAACGGATCCTGAGGTTGTCCTCCGTCGAGCCCCCGCCGCGCGCTCGCGGCACGATGTGGTCGAGCTCGAGCTGGTGCGTGGACTCGCAGCGTTCCCCGGACGCGAGCACGAAGGTGCACCGCCCGCCGTCCCGCGCCCAGACCTCCCGGCGGACGTGGGCAGGGATGTGGTCCGCCTTCGAGGGGCGAGCCTTCTTCTGCGGCCGAGCGATGAGCCCCTTGCGGCGGGCGCGGTCGGCGAGGAGCACGTCGAGGGCGGCCTCGAGGACCTTCTCGCGGGAGGCGCCGGGCATCGCGTGGGAGAGCGCATCGCGGGCAGCGTCGAGCTTCTTCAGGAAGGCCTTGGAGACGGTGAGGTGCATCCGCGCGGAGTCCCCGTCGAGCCAGTCCACCGAGCTGGGCCTGGCGGCAGGGGGCAGCCCAGGAGTGAGCGCCACCGGGCACGCCCCCACGGCTCGCGGTTCGACAGGACCACCGCGAGCGGAATCCGGATGGCCCGCGGGCTCGACCCGGTCGGGTGCGTTTGGTTCGGGCGCCCGAAATGGAATCGGCGCCGAGATGGGCGCCGCCACCGACGCCGGCGCACTGACCGCCCGGACCGGCACGACGACCTCGCGGCGGGGCGGGTTCTCCACGGGCCGGATCGAAGCAGCGACCGCAGCCGCATCCCGGCTCGACAGCCCGAAGAACCGCGGCAGGATCTCGGCGCAGTTGTCGGGGGTCACCACCTTCGCCAGCTCGCAGACGGAGGACAGACACAGCCGGCCGTCCCGGAGCGCGCCCTCGACGGCGGGGTACCGCTGGATGAGCTCGGCGGCGGTCTTCCGGTACTGGGCCGCGCCGGCCGAGAGTCCCAGCTCGCGGCGGAGGAACGAGAACAGCGACGTGTGCCCGCGCTCCCTCCACAGCCCCCTGCGGTCGAACTCCGCGAGGGCGACCAGGAACTCCGCCATGGCGTGGCGCTCGGAGCGAAGGAGAACGACGAGACGCTTCGTGAACTCGAGTGCGGTGTCCATGCACGAAGCATCGCACGCGAATTTCGCGCATCGTAAAACGCGCGAGAACGCCTCAGGGCGCGCGAACGCGAGCAGGGGTCCGCGCCCCCTCGGCTGACGTCCGCGCGCCGCAGCGGCGCCCCAGGAGCGCGCGAGAGGGCTGCGCCCGAACGCCGCTGCTCACGAACGCCGCGCTGCGCCTGAACGCGGTCAAGCGTTCACGCGAGGAAAAACGGGTGCACTCTCGGTGCGTCACCCGTGCCCACCTCGCGCACGTTCCGCGTGCCACGCCCCGCGCTCGGGCCTCTCGTGAGCCGATCCCGCCGCCCCCGGTTCCGGCCACGCAGGACCGGTCCAGATCCCGCCGGACCCTCGTAGCCCAGCCCCCCCGGCCCTCACCCCGCCACGACCCTCGCATAATACCGATGCGCCCCCCGCGCGCTCGGCAGCGGCACCAGCCCCAGCCGCGCCAGGTCCCACCCCGGCGCGCCGTCCTTCACCACCACCCAGCGCCTCGCCACGCGCCGCGCCTCGGCCAGCGCCTCCGGCGCGAGCGGCCGCGCGTCGGCGAGCCGGCGCACCACGTCGAACCCGCCCGGCTCCGCGCGCGCGTGCCGGAACATCGGGTCGAACACCACCACGTCGAAGGACCGGTCCGCCGCGGCGGCGAGGAACGCGGCGTGGTCGGCGCAGCGGATCTCCACCCGCCGCGCCGGCTCGTGCTCCAGGCGGCGCATCCCCTCGCCGGTCCACGCGGCGAGCGCGCGCGAGGACTCGAGGCCGAGCACCTCGCCACGCGGCCCGACCGCGGCGGCGGCGACCAGCGCGTCCGCCCCCAGCCCGGCCGTGCAGTCGAGCACGCGATCCCCGGGCTCGAGACCGGCCGCCTCGGTGAACGGATCGCGATCGGGCGGCGCGGCGGGGCGCCCGGAGGCGCGCGCCGCCAGCACCCGCTTCATGCGCAGGATGCCCATCCCCGGCGACCAGGCGTGCTCGGCCCCGCCGGCCACGAGCACCGCGCGCGCCGCGGAGAGCACCAGGGCGGTCTCGCCGCCGGCCGCAGCGACCACGCGGGTGAGCGCCCGCCCGCCGCGGGCGGCGTAGGGCAGGTCGTAGCGCGCCGCGGCGAGCACGGCGTCGCGCTCCTCCTCGGCGGACGGGCGGAGCGGGGTGGTGACGACGAGGCGCACGCCGCCAGGGATGCCCGCTCACGGCGCGGCGCGCAAGGCCCGGCGTGCGCGGGCCGGCGCCGGGCGGGTTGCGCCGGAGCGCGCAGGCGGCGTAGGATGCGTACGTCTTCGCGAACGTTTATATAATTGTTCGAGCAGTCGGAACCGCGGCGCATGAACCGAAAGAACGGCGAGCGGCAGGGCGGCAGGGCGGCCAAGGTCCGCAGCTACTCGGCCACCGACGAGGACGTGGCGATGCTCGACGCGGTGGCCCGCTACCACGGGTTCTCCAAATCGGCCACCCTGGTCGGCCTCGTGCGCCGCGAGTTCTGGCGCCTCTTCCCCGCCGGCACGGGCGACATCAAGCCCGCGCGCGGCGCCCGGGTGAAGCCATGACCCTGCCCGTCGTCCCCATCCACGATCCGGTCGCGAACCCCGGCACCGGCAGCGACCTCCCCGCCGCCGAGGTGGCCGGGCTCGAGGCGGAGATCCGCGCCCTGGCGAAGGAGAAGGACGCGGTCATCCTGGCGCACAACTACCAGCTGCCCGAGGTCCAGAACGTGGCCGACCACGTGGGCGACTCGCTGCAGCTCGCCATCGTGGGCCAGAAGGTGCCTCAGTCCACCATCGTCTTCTGCGGCGTGCACTTCATGGCCGAGTCGGCCAAGGTGCTGGCGCCGGACAAGCGGGTGCTCCTGCCGAACCTGTCCGCGGGCTGCTCGCTGGCGGACTCGATCACCGCCGAGTCGCTGGAGGACTGGAAGGCGCGCTACCCCGGCCACGCGGTCGTCACCTACGTGAACTCCACCGCCGAGGTGAAGGCGCTCTCGGACATCTGCTGCACCAGCGCGAACGCCGCCTCGGTGGTGCGCTCGCTGCCGCAGCAGAAGATCCTGTTCACGCCGGACCGGAACCTGGGCCGCTGGGTGGCGGCGAAGGTGCCGGAGAAGGAGGTGGTGGTCTACGACGGCTGCTGCCCCGTGCACGACGTGCTGCGCTCGGCCAACGTCGAGAAGGTGCGCGCCAGCCGCCCCGAGGCGGTGGTCATCGCGCACCCGGAGTGCCGCGCCGACGTGATCGACATCGCCGACGTGGTCTGCTCCACCACCGCGATGATCTCCGCGGTGGAGAAGTTCCCGTCGGCCCGGACGTTCATCGTCGCCACCGAGCACGGCATCGTGCACCAGATGAAGAAGCGCTGGCCGGACCGCGAGTTCATCGTGGCCGACGGCTGCATCGGGTGCCGGATGCACTGCCCCTACATGAAGATGATCGACCTGCTCATGATCCGCGACGCGCTGGTGCGCGGGAAGCACGAGGTCAAGGTCGAGCCCGACGTGGCCGCCGGCGCGCGCCGCGCGCTGGAGCGGATGATCGCGGTGCCGCGGGACGCGTGAGCCCGGCGCGGCCGCCGCGGGCCCTCCCGCGCGCGCCCGCCGGCCCGCCGCCTACCCGCCGATGGCGAAGTAGACCACGAACGCGATCGAGGCCCCGATCATGAGCGGGTGGACCTCGCGCGCCTTGCCGCCGGCGAGCTTCAGGAGCACGTAGGAGACGAAGCCCGCGCCGATGCCGTTCGTGATCGAGTAGGTGAACGGCATCACCGTCACGGTCAGGAACGCCGGGATCGACTCGGTGGGATCGTCCCAGGCGATCGCGCCGACGTCGCGCATCATCATGTAGCCGACCAGCACCAGCACCGCCCCGGTGGCCTGCGGCGGGACGATGCCCGCGAGCGGCGAGATGAACAGGCACAGCGCGAACAGCGCCGCCGTGGTCACCGAGGTGAGCCCGGTCCGGCCGCCCGAGGCCGCGCCCGCGGCGCTCTCCACGTAGGTCGTCGCCGAGCTGGCGCCGGCGAGCCCGCCCGCGATCGCGGCGAGGGAGTCCACCATCAGCACCGTGCTGGCGCGCGGGAAGTTGCCCTTCTCGTCGAGGTACTTCGCCTCCTGGCCCACCGCCACCACCGTGCCGACGGTGTCGAAGAAGTCGGAGAGCATGATCGAGAACACCGCCAGCGAGGCGGCGAGCGGGCCGAGCACGGCGACGAACGAGAAGTCCACCTGGCCGAGCATCGAGAAGTCCGGCAGGCCGAAGATCGAGGTGGGCAGGTTGGCGACGTGCGGGGCGAAGCCCGCGCCGCCGAACGCCGCCTTCGCGGTGACGGCCACCGCGGTCGAGACCGCGATGCCGATGAGCAGGGCGCCGCGCACGCCGCGCGACACCAGCCAGGCGGTGAACACGAGCGTCAGCGCGAACAGCACCACCGGGAACCCGGTGAGCCGGCCCGCCGCGCCCTCCGGGCCGAGCTGCAGCAGCGCGCCGCCGGCCGAGATGAAGCCCGCGGCCTTGAAGCCGATGATGGCGAGGAACAGGCCGATGCCGATGCCGATGGCGCGCTTCAGCGTCATCGGCACGGCGCGCACCACCGCCTGCCGCAGGCCGGTCGCCACCAGCAGCGTGATGAGCACGCCCTCGGCCACGATGACGCCCATGGCCTGCGGGTAGGAGAGCTTCTTGCCCAGCACCAGGCCGAACGCCACCACCGCGTTCAGCCCCATCCCCGAGGCGAGCGCGAGCGGCAGGTTCGCGAACAGGCCCATGGCGGCGGTCATGACCGCCGCCACCAGCGCCGTCGAGGTGAGGATCGCCGCGAAGTGGCCCGCGCCCGCCGCGCTCCCGAGGATCTCCGGGTTCACGAACAGGATGTACGCCATGGTCATGAACGTGGTGGTGCCGGCCAGGATCTCGCGGCGCACGGTGGTGCCGCGGGCACGGAGGCCGAAGAAGCGATCGAGGGCGGAGGCGGAAGCGGTCACGGCGGTCTCCTTGAGGCGGCGGAGGATACCAGGGGCCCTGGGCGGGGCGGCGCGGCAAAATGGACGGGCCCGGGCGCCTCGGCGGCACCCGGGCCCGCGGCGATCCGTCTCGCTACTTCGTGCTGCGGGTGCCGCCCGGCGGGGTGGCGGCCCCGGCGGTGCCGGCCGGCCCGGCGCCGAGCTCCGAGACGAGGCGGTCGGCGCCATAGACGCGCTGCAGCGCGTGGACGATGGCGGACGAGTGGACCGCCACGGCGCGGTTCGCCGAGTCGTCGAACCCGTAGTCGCCGCCGAGCGAGGCCAGGTTGCCGTCGAAGGCCAGCCCCACGATGCGGAGGTCGCGGTCGAACACCGGCGAGCCGGAGTTGCCGCCGATGATGTCGTTGTCGGTGACGAAGTCGAGCGGCGTGGCCAGGTCGAGGCGGGGCTTCGCGTCCAGCCAGCTCTTCGGGAGCGCGTAGGGCTCGCTGCCGGTGTGGCGCTCGAACGCGCCCGCGAAGGTGGTGAACGGCGGCACCTCGTGCCCGTCCTGCTTCCAGCCCTTCACCTGGCCGTAGGAGAGCCGCGGCGAGAAGGTGGCGTCCGGGTAGATGGTCCGGCCGTAGACGGCGAACCGGGCCTGCGCGATGAGCGCCTGGTTCTGGGTCTCGACCGAGTCCACCTCGTCCTCCCACCGCGTGCGGATCGCGCGGGCGTCGGCGTCCGTGGCGCGCGCGAGCGCGATGAGCGGGTCCTTGCTGGCCTCCACCGCCGCCGCGCCGCCCTCCCAGAGCGCCTTGCGGACCGCCGGGTCGCGCAGCGCCGTGCCGGCCACCGCCTTGCGCGCGACCTCGGCGGGCGAGGCGGTCCCGAGCGCGTGCTTCACGGCGGCGTGATCCGTCCCGAGCCGCTCGCGCACCTTCTCCAGCCAGAACCCGAGCCGGACGGTCTCGTAGGCCGCGTCGATGGGCGCGGCGCTGTCGACGCGGTCCGCGAGCGAGGGGAGGGCGGTGTCGCGGTACTCCTTCAGCCGCTCGCCGTCCGGCTTCTTCCGCTCCTCCGCGGCGCGCACCAGGTGCCGCGCCATCCAGAACAGGTCGCCGCCGATCCGGGTGCGCCCCGAGGGGAAGAGCTCGAGCCAGTCGTAGGGGACGTCGAGCGCGCGCGCCCGCACCTGCGCGGCCGCGATGCGGTCCCAGGCCGGGAGGTACTTCCGGGCCTTCGCCGGATCGCGACGCAGCGCGGCGCGGAGCCGGTTCTCGTCCGCCACCTTCGACGCGAAGAACGCCGCATCGCGGAGCGCGGCGAGCTGGCCGCGGCGCGCCTTGACGCTGTTCTCGTTGTAGAAGAGCCGCGAGGTGGAGACGCGCTTCGCCTCCGGGCCGGTGAGCTGGAAGCCCGTGAGCAGGCCGCGCTCCTCCGCCAGCCGCTCGAGCGCGTCGGGCAGGGCGTGGTCGCGCACGTACTCGAGCTGCGCCACCGTGAGCAGCCGCTCGGTCTTGCCGGGGTTGCCGGACACGAACGTGAGCGCGCCCGCCGGGGCGCCGGCCGGCGACCAGCTGAAGTGGTCCGGGGTCGGCGCCGGCTTGCCGTCCCGGTACACGCGGATGAACGCGACGTCGAGGTCGTACCGCGGGAACATGAAGTTGTCGGGGTCGCCGCCGAAGAACGCGATGGCGAACTCCGGCGCGAACACGAGGCGGACGTCGTCGTAGCGGCGGTACTGGTACAGGCTGTAGACGCCGCCGTGGTACAGCTCCACCAGCTCGCAGAGCAGGCCCGGGTCGCCGCCCTGGCACTCCTTCTCGATCGCGGCCTTCTGGGCGACGAGCGCGGCGTTGAAGCGCGCGCCCTCCAGCCCCGCCAGCGCGCCGTGCACGCGCTTCGTCACGTCGGTGATCCGGAGCAACTGGTCCACCTGCATCGCGGGGCAGCGCAGCTCCTCCGCGCCCGAGCGCGCGAGGTATCCGCTCGCCACCAGGTCCTTGCCGGCGCTGGAGAGATCCTCCACGCACCCGTGCACGCAGTGGTGGTTCGTCATGATCAGGCCGCCGTCCGACACGAACGACGCCGAGCAGCCGCCGGCGAGGCGGGCGGAGGCGAGCCGGGCGCGGTCGAGCCAGGCCGCGGAGGGATCGAAGCCGTACTTGCGGGCCACGCGATCCGACGGGAACGCGTCGTAGGTCCACATGCCCTCGTCGGCGCTGCCGGCGAGCGGGGTGGCGAGGAGGAGCGCGAGCAGGAGTCGCTTCACGAGGTGGGTCTCCGGGCGAGTCGGACCGGCCCGGAGGGGCAGCCCGATCGAGGTTGGAACAGCATCGTACGGAGGAAAGGTGCACTCGGACGTGACACAGGGCGAGGGGGCGGCGCCCCTTCTGGCCCGGGGTCCGGCCCCGTGCCAGCCGCCTGCTCGATCCGGGGCATCGTGCACTATGCGTGAACCCGGGCCCGGCGTCGAAGCGCCTGGGAACACGGAAGAAAAGAGGCGCTCGCTCGCCCGGCGGCAGGTTTGACACCCCCTCGGCAAGCCGCCTATAAGGGCGGACGATGAACCGGCTCAAGCTCTGGCTCTATGCGCTCATCGTGGTCGGGGCCGGTGCGGCCGCCCTCCACCTCCTCACCTCCGACCTCCGCGCGAGCGCCCTGCGCCAGCTCGACGGGCGGCTCCAAGCCGGCGCGGCGCGGCTCGCCGCGTCGCAGCACGCGCTGCAGGCGGAGGCGAACGGGGTGGCGGCGCTCGCGGCCCGCGACGCCGCGCTGCTCCAGGCCCTCGCCCCCGCTGCGGCCGTCCCCGCCGGGAAGGCGCGGGGCGTCCCCGCCGCGGCCCCGGAGCCGGCCGCGCGCGCGGCGGCGCTCGACGCCGCGGCCGCGGCCGCGCTCGCCGCGGCGCAGTCCGAGCTGGGGACGGCGCTGGCAGGGGCGCGCGCGGTCGCGGTGGACGCGGCCGAGCTGGATCGCCGCGCGGCCGAGCCGGCGGCGGACGCCGACGTGGTGGCCGCGCTCCGCGAGGCGCTCGCCGGCAAGCCGCGGCGGGCCTACACCCGGGCGCAGGGCGGGCTCGCGTTCGCCGTCGCGGTCCCGGCCGGCGGGGCCGGCGCCGTCGCGGTGGTGGTCCCGCTCGACGCGGCCTGGCTGCGCGGCGTCGCCGCGGGCACCGGCGTGGACCTGACCCTGGCCGTGCCCGGCGCGAAGGTCGCGTCCTCGGCGCCGGCCGGCGCCGACGAGCTCGCGGCCGCCGCCCGCGGCGGCGCCGGGCGCGAGCGCGACGCGGGCCGGCTCGCGCCGGTGAAGGTGGACGTGCTCGGCGTCGGCCTCGGCGCGCAAGGGTTCCTGGTCGGCGCCGCCCGGCGCACCGGGTGCTCGCGGTGCCGGTCGCGGGGCTCCAGGACGCGGCGGTGGTGGTGTCGGCGCAGGCGGCGCCGGCGCTCGCGCCGCTGGTGCGGCTGCAGTGGAACGGCGTGGCGCTCCTCGCCGTCCTGCTGGTGCTCGGGCTGCTCTTCGGCGCGCTGGTGCGCAGCGCCGAGCCCGCGCCGGACGTGCCGGCCGACCTGCTCGCCGCCGCGGACCGGATCGGCCGCGGCGACTTCGCCGCCCGCGCGCCGGCCATGGCCGGCAAGATGGGCACGCTCTCGGCCGCGCTGAACCGGGCCACCGAGGCGGCCGGCGCCGCGGCGCACGGGCCGGCCCCGTCGCTGACGCAGGAGTTCTTCGCCGCGCCGGCGCCCGCCCCCGAGCCGGAGAGCTTCCAGCTCCCGCCGCGCCCGCCGCCCGCCCCGGTGGCCGCGCCGTCCGCCGGCGCCACGCAGCGGCTCGACGCCAGCGCGCTGCAGGGCGGCGCGTTCGAGGCGGCGCCCGTCCCGGCCCCGCCGCCGGCCCGCCCGGCCCCGGCGTTCGCGCCCGAGCCGCCCCAGGCCGTGGCCGGCGACCTGCTCCAGGCCGCCGCGCGCACCGCGGCGCCGGAGCCGGCGAGCGACGAGGAGCACTGGCGCGAGGTCTTCCGCGACTTCCTCCGGGTCCGCGGCGAGTGCGGCGAGCCGGTCGAGGGGCTCACGTTCGAGCGCTTCCGCCAGAAGCTCGAGCAGAACCGCGCCACGCTGGTGGCGAAGTACGGCTGCCGCACGGTCCGCTTCCAGGTCTACGTGAAGGAAGGGAAGACCGCGCTGAAGGCCACGCCGGTGCGGTGAGCGGCGGCTGCGCCCCCGCCGCGCTCACGCGCCGTGCGCGGCGGCCGCAGGCGCCGCCACCGGCAGCCTCAGCGTGAACGTCGCGGCTTCTGGGCGGGGGGCTGCGCCCCCCGCTCCATCGAGCGGAGCTCGATGGAGCCTCACCCCCGCTGCGCGGGTCCCGTGACCTCGCGCGCCCGCGTTCGCGGGCGCGCGCGAGGTCCCCGCGGGCGCGGCTCCGCCGCGCAATCAGGCGCCCCGTGCGGCTTGCGGCGCGGGCGCCGCCGGCGCGGCCACCGGCAGCCTCAGCGTGAACGTCGCGCCCGCGCCTGGCGGGGACGCCGCCTCGAGCGCGCCGCCGTGCTCCTCGGCGATGCGGCGCGCGATGGCGAGCCCGAGCCCGGTGCCGCCGGGCTTGGTGGTGAAGTAGGGCTCGAACACGCGCTCCAGGTCGCCGGGCGCGATCCCCGGGCCGGAGTCGGACACCTCGAACGCCACCGCGTCGCCGTCGCGGTAGGCCGCGAGCCGCAGGCGGCCGCCGGACGGCATCGCGTCGAGCGCGTTCCGGACCAGGTTGAGCAGCACCTGCATGACCTGGTCGCGGTCGGCCAGCACCGCCGGGAGATCCGGCGCGACGGCCCGCTCGACCTCGACGCCCGGGGGCGCCGCCGGGAACAGCGCCAGCACCGCCGACGCCAGCTCCTCGGCCGGCACCTCGGCGCGCTCCGGCGCGGGCAGGCGCGCGAAGCGGCTGAACTCGTCCACGATCCGCTTCAGCCGCCGGACCTCCTCGCCGATGGCCTGCGTGCCCTCGTCGAAGATCTCCGGGAAGTCCGCGCGCCCCTGCGCGTGCGCCTCGCGCAGCGTCTCCACGCTCATGGCGATGGGGGTGAGCGGGTTCTTGATCTCGTGCGCCAGGCGGCGGGCCACCTCGCGCCAGGCCGCGATGCGCTCCGCCTGCGCGAGCCGGGCGCGCCCCTGCGCCAGGTCCTGCGTCATGGCGTTGAACGCGCGCACCAGCTCGCCCACCTCGCCGCCGGCGTGGACGTCGACCCGCGCGGCGAGGTCCCCGCCCGCGACCCGCGCCGCCGCGGCCCGCAGCCTCTCCAGCGGCCGCGTGATGCGCGCCGCCACCACCGCGCCCAGCGCCGCCGCGGCCGCGACGCCCGCGGCGAGCGCGCCCAGGAACGCGAGCAGCACCGTGGTCTCGGCGCGCGCCAGCCCCTCGGACGCGAGCGACACCTCGACCCGCGCCACCGGGGCGTCCGCCGGGCCGAGCGCGAGCGTCCGGCGCGGCGCGGCGGAGAGCCCGCCGAATAGCAGGCGCAGCCGCCGCCAGCCGCGCGCCGGCCCGGGCGCCTCGGCCGACGCGGCCGCCACCACCTCGCCGTCGGAGGAGCGGATCACCACCGCGCCGCCGGTCAGCGCGGCGAGGCGGGCCGCGCGGGCCTCGGTGAGCGCCACGCCGCCGGCGACCCGCAGCGGGGGATCGCCCGGCCCCGGCGCCCAGGCCACCAGCGCCAGCACCGGCTCGACGCCCTCCGGCCCGGCCCGCGAGACGACGCGGGGCACCGCGCGCCCGGGGCGCGCCGCGTCGGGGAGGTCGGCCAGCTCCGGGTCGGGATCGCCGGCGCGGCCGGGGAGGTGGCCCGACGAGACCACCCGCCCGTCCGCCTCCAGCACCGCGAGCACGTCGAGCCCGCGCGGCCCCATCCACTCGCCGGCGCGCGCCGCCGCCTCGGCGAGCTCGGCCCCGTCCGCGGCCCGGTCGCGCGCGAGCGCCTCCAGCTCCGGCGCCCGGGCCAGGTCGGCCACCGCGCCGGCGGCGTGCTCGCCGAGGCGCGCCAGCTCCTTCTGCACGGCGGTCGCGGCGCCGTCGAGGCGGGCGGCGTGCTCGGTGGTGAGGGCGCGCCCCAGCGCCCGCGACACCGGCACCAGCGTGGCGGCCAGCGGCACCGCCGCGAACAGCGCGAACGCGAGCGCGAGCTTCGTGCGGAGCGTCATCGCGAGCCTCCCCCCAGCAGCCAGAGATCGCCGGGGTCGATCCCGCCGTCGGCGCGCGGCGCGGCCCCCTGGAGCGCCGGCGCCGGCGAGGCGCGCTGGCCGGACGCGAACAGCGGCACGAGGTCGAGCGATCGCTCCAGCTCGGCGACGCGCGCCAGCGCGGCCGGGCCGTCCAGCCCCGCGAGCGCGGCGAGGGCGCGGCGCGCGGCGGCCGGCCCGCGGGTGGCCAGCGCCACCTGGCCGGCGGCGAGCGCCGGGCGAAGCCCGAGGATCGGGACCGAGACGATCGCCACCTCGCAGTCGCCGGCGGCGAGGCGCGCCGCGAAGCGCTCCGGCGGCGCCACCTCCACCGAGACGCGGATCCCGGCGTCGTGGAGCTTCACCTGGAGGCGATCCGCGGCGGCCCGGGCCTCGGGCGCGCCGGCCGGGACGAGCAGGGTGAGCTGGCGCGGCGCCGGCGTGGTCGCGAGCGGCGCCGGGAGCGGGCGCGGCCGGCCGGGGAGGATGGCCGGGGGCACCAGCGTCTCGAGCGGCGCGGAGGGGCCGCGCACGAAGCGGCGGGCCAGCTCGGCGCGGTCCACGGCCTCCAGCGCGCGCCGCACCGCCTCGGCGCCCGCGCCCAGGCGCGACCGCTGGAGCGCCAGCACGGTGACGGTGAGCGGCGCGGCGGGGACGGCGCCGTCCGAGACCGCCTCCGGCCGGAGCGCCAGCTCCGCCTGGCCGCGCTCGAGCGCGCGCGCCGCGGCCCGCGCGTCGGCGGCGCCGAGCAGCAGGCGGTCGGCGAACGGCAGGCCGCGCACAGCGTACGGGTTGGGCGCGAGCCGGACGCCGCGCGCGTCGTGCCCGTCGAGCACGAACGGGCCGGCGCCGGCGCCGCGCGGCGACACCACCGCCGAGGGGAGCGCGGCGAGCGCCCAGGGGAGCTCCGGGAACGGGAACGCGAGCACGACGCGCAGCTCCAGCTCCGAGAGCACCTCGAGCCCCGCCGGCGCGGCGGCGCGCCCGTCCAGCACCGCGTCCGCGCCCGCCACCGGCAGCAGCGCCCAGGCGTGCGGGGCCGGCTCGCGCCCGGGGCCGGTCCGCGCGAGCAGGCGCGCCAGGCTCGCCGCCACGTCGGCGGCGCGGAGCGGCGTGCCGTCGCCGAAGCGCAGCCCGGGGCGGAGGCGCAGCCGGTACGCGGTCCCGCCCGGCTCGGGCGCGGGGAGCTCGGCGAGCAGGCCCGGCGCGAGGCCGCCGGCCGCGTCGAGCTCCACGAGCGTGGCCTGCAGCGCGCGCACCAGCGCGAGGTCCTGGGGCGCGGTGGCCTGCGCCGGATCGCCCACGCGCGGCGTCGCGGGGAGCAGCACGCGGAGCTCGCCGCCCGAGGCGGGCGGGACGGCGCCCGTCGCCGGGCCGGCGAGGCCGGCGCCGAGCGCGAGCCCGAGCGCGAGGCAGGGCGCGGCGGCGCCCCGGATCACCGGGCCTCCCGCGCGTCCGCGCTCACCAGCAGGAGCGTCGTGAGCGGCCGGCCGTCCGGGCCGGCGCCCACCGAGGCGAGGACCGCGTCGTCCACGCCGTCGCCGGTGACGTCCCCGCCGGCGCCCGCCAGGATGCGCCCGGGGATCGGGCCGGACTCGAGCAGCGGCGGACCGCCGGAGGTGCGCAGCACGCGGACGCGATCCGGCGCCGCGGGGCCGGGCTCGGACGCCACCAGCTCGGCGGCGCCGTCGCCGTCGAGATCCGCGAGCGCGAGGCCGGCGCCCACGCCGCGGAGCGGCGGGGCGGCGGGCGCGAGGTCGGGGCCGAGCAGGTCGAGCCGGCCGTCCACGCCCAGCGCCGCGACGGCCACGCGCCCGCCGTGCGGCGCCGCGGCCACGCGGTAGAGGCGTCGCGGCGCGCCGGCGTCCGGGGGGGCGGGGACCGCCGCCGGGGTCGCGCCGGCGGGATCCGCGGCCAGCCGGTCGAGCAGCTCGCCGCGCCCGGGCGCGAACGCGCCCCACACGCGCAGGCCCTCGGCGGCGCAGAGCGGCGTCCCGTCGAGCGGGCCGGCGGGCTCGAGCGCGCCGGCGCGGAGCGCGAGCACCTCGCCGCGCGCGGCGCCCGCCAGGCGCACCGCGATCCGCCCGGGCCCGAAGTCGCCCACCGCCAGCGCGGCGGCCGGCGCGCGCACCGGCGTGCGCTCCCCAGGGTCGAGCGCGCGCCGCGCCACCGGTGCACCGCCGGTGGAGATCACCCAGGCCTCCGACGCGGTGACGGCGACGATGGCCCGGACGCCGGCCTCGCCCGGCTCGCCCACCGCGAGCGCCAGGACCTCGTCCGGCACCTGCCCGATCGCGCGCACGCTCGCGAAGCCCGCGCCGGCCGGCCGGTCCTCGCGGGCGAGGAGCAGCGTGTCCGGGTCGGCGGGCGCGCGGGCCTGCACGAGCCGCGGCGGGATGGCGCGCGCGCCCGGGCGGTGCTGCAGGAAGAAGGACGCCCAGGCCGGGATCGCCTCGCCGACCAGCGACAGCTCGCGCCGCCCCGGCACCAGCCCGGCCTGCACGCGCAGGAGCCAGTCCTGGCCGGAGGCCCGCGCCGCCGCCTCGGCCTCGCTGGCCGGGACGCGCGCCGGGGTCACGGCGTAGCCGCGCCGGGCGAGCGCCGCCTCCAGCGCGGCCTCCAGCGGCGCCGCCAGCGCCCGCGCGCGCGTCTCCACCGAGAGCGTCAGCGCGCGGCGGCCGTCCGGCGGCGGCCCGAGCGCGTCCGCGAGCGCCTCGGCGGCGGCGGCGAGCGCCGGGGGCGCGGCGCCGGGCGCCTGGGCGCGGGCGGGGAGGGCGGCGAGCGCGAGGGCGGCGAGCAGCGCGGGCGGGATCACGGGGATGGCCGCCCGCGGCGTCAATGGTCGTCCATGAAGAAGTTCTGCGGCGCCGAGCCCGGGTGCGACGAGGCCTCCTGCGCCGGCGCGGTGCCGGACAGGAACGGCAGCGCGGGGGCGGCGGCCTGGTCGGGCGGGGCGAGCATCCCGCTCTGCGGATCGACCCGCGCCAGCTCGACGCCGGGCACCGGGTCGAAGTCGGTCGCGGGCCGCCCGCCCAGCGCGCCCTGCATGAACGCGATCCACGCCGGGAGCGCCGCCACCGCGCCGGTCTCGCGCGGCCCGAGCGGCGAGTGGTCGTCGAAGCCGACCCACACGCCCGCGACCAGCTCCGGGGTGTAGCCGACGAACCAGGCGTCGCGGTGATCCTGGGCGGTGCCGGTCTTGCCGGCGGCGGGCCGCGCCAGCACGCGCGCGGCGGCGCCGGTCCCGCCCTCGATCACGCCCCGCAGCATCGAGGTGACGACGTACGAGACGTCGGGCCGCGTGCCCGAGGCCGGGACCGGGAACGGGGTGGGCGCGGCGGTGGCGCCCGCGCCGGCGACGGCCGGGGCCGCGGCGGCGAGCGCGCCGGCGGCGGCGTCGGCGGGGGCCGGGGCGCCCGCCGGGGCGGCGGGCGTGGGCGCGGCGGCGGGCGCCGCGGGGGCGCCGGCCGGCTCGACGGCGGACGCGGTCACCACCACCGCGCCGTCCGCGGACGGCGCCGGCGGCGCGACCGGCCGCTGCTCCTCCAGCACCTTGCCGGCGCGGTCGCGGACGCGCAGCACCACCAGCGGCGGCGTCTGGAAGCCATTCGCCGCGAGGCTCGCGTACGCGTTCACCAGCTCGATGGGCAGCACCTCGCCGGTCCCGAGCGCGAGCGTGAGGTTGCGCGGCAGCTCGGACGCGATCCCCATCCGCTTCGAGAAGCCGATGACCGCGTCCACCCCGAGCGCGTCCACCAGCTTCACCGAGACGGTGTTCTTGGAGTGGGCCAGCGCGGCGGCCAGCAGCATGGGGCCGTCGAACTGGTCCTTCTCGAAGTTGCGCGGCTTCCACTCCTTGCCGGTCCACGGGTCGCGGTAGAGGTCGGGGGTGTCGTAGACCACCGTGGCCGGGGTGAAGCGGCGCGACTCGATGGCGGCGCCCCACACGAACGGCTTCATGGCGCTGCCCGGCTGCCGCCGCGCCTGCGTGGCGCGGTTGAACTGCGACGCCTGGAAGTCGAGCCCGCCCACCAGCGCGCGCACGCCGCGGGTGGCCGGGTCGATGGCCACCAGCGCGCCCTGCACGAGCGGCGTCTGCTCCAGCGCGAGCGGCAGCGGCTTGCCGGCGGCCGCGGTGCGCGCGGCCGGCACCTTCCCCGGCACCACGCGCACGTTCACCACGTCGCCCGGTTGCACCACCGTGGACATCTTCTTCGGCGCGGCCGTGGCGGAGGTCGGGTTCCACTTGCGGGCCCAGGCGGCCTGCGCCAGCGTCACCTCGCCGCGCGCGTTGCCCAGGTCCACCACCGCGGCCCGGTCGTCCACCTCGCGCACCAGGCCGGCGTAGACGCCGCCGTCCTCCAGGCGCCGCGCGCGCGCCATGCGCGCCACGTCGCGCTCCTGCTCCGCGTCCTCGCCCGGCTCGATCTGGTCGGGGTTCACGCGCCCGAGGTCCCAGACGTACACCTCGCCCGGGCCCGGCTCGATCGCCTCGAGCCGCTTGCGCCAGAGCGGCAGCGCCGCCTCCACGCGCGGCCGGTCGAGGTGGAGGAGCGGGCCGCGCCAGCCCTGGCGCTTGTCCACGGCGCGCAGCGCGCCCTCGAGCGCGCTCTCGGCGGCCGCCTGCAGGCGCGCGTCCATGGCCACGTCCACCTGGAGCCCCTGCGTCTCGACCACCTCGGCGCCGTAGCGCTCGTCGAGGTACTTCCGGACCGCGTCCGCGTACCAGGCGCCGGGCGGATCCTCCGGCGGCGGGCGCGTGCGGATGGCGCGCGCCGACTCGGCCTCGGCCTGCGCCCGCGTGATGAAGCCCTCCTCCATCATCCGGCGCAGCACGTACCGCTGCCGCTCCTTGGCGCGGGCGGGGTGGTTCACCGGCGACCAGCGCATGGGCGACTGGATCACGCCGGCCAGCACCGCCGCCTCGCCGAGCGTGAGGTCCTTCACGCCCTTGCCGAAGTAGAAGCGGCTCGCCTCCTCCACGCCGTAGCGCCGGTGCCCGAAGTAGATCTGGTTCAGGTACAGGTAGAGGATCTCGTCCTTGGTCAGGTTCTGCTCGAGCCGCGGCGCGAGCACGAGCTCCTTCACCTTGCGCTTCACCCGCCACTCGGTGGGGAGCAGGAACGTCTTCACCACCTGCTGCGTGATGGTCGAGCCGCCGCACTTCACGCCCCCGCCCAGCAGCCCCTTGGCCGCGCAGCGCGCGATGGCGAGGTAGTTCACGCCCTCGTGCTCGTAGAAGCGCGCGTCCTCCGCCGCGAGCACCGCCTTGCGCAGCACGTCCGGGATGCCGTCGATCGGGACCACGGTGCGCCGCTCGCGGGCGAACTGGAACACCTCCTCGCCGTCGGCGCCGAACACGCGGGTGGAGACGAGCGGCGCGTAGTCCTTGAGGCCGTCGAACGCGGGCAGCTCCCGGGTCCAGGCGAGGAGCAGGCCGCCGCCGAGCAGGCCGCCGGCGAGCACGGTCAGGGCGGCGGCGCGGAGGAGCCGCTTCGACTTGCGGGAGAGGCGACGGCGCACGCGCGGCGGCTCCTCGCCCTCGGCGGCGCGGACCACGGCGGCCGGGGGCGGTGTGGCGGGGTGGGAGGGGGTGTCCACGGCGAGGGCTCGAACGATAGCTCCCGGGGTGGCGTCCGGCAAAGCGCCGCGGCGGCGAAAGGTCATGCCCCTGGGGGAGCAGTCGGCGTGCCAGGGGCCCCATCGTCATGGAACGCCCGGCGGCGCAGCGGATTCCGTGCCGGCGTGTCCCGGCCGACACGCCGGCACGTGGCCGGGGCGACACGGCCGGGCGGGGGCGGGCGGGCGGCTACTCGGCGCCGCGCTTGATGCCGAGCGCGCGCATCTTCTTGTAGAGGTGGCTCCGCTCGAGGCCCAGGGCGCGGGCGGTGTCGGACACGTTGTCCTGGTGCGCCTCGAGGGCGGCGAGCACGATCTCCCGCTCGGCCTCCTCGACCAGCTCGTGGAACGCGGCGCCGGCGCGCAGGCGATCGCCGCGCGGGCGGCGGGCGCCGGGCAGCATCGCCACCACGTCGTCGGCGCCGATCTCCGGGCCGTCGCAGAGGATGGCGAGCCGCTCCACCAGGTTGCGCAGCTCGCGCACGTTGCCGGGCCAGTCGTGCGTCTGGAGCGCGGCGATCGCCTCGCGGCCGAGGCGCATGGCGCGCCGCCCGTTCCGCTCGCAGGCCTCGCCCAGGAAGCGCGCCGCCAGCTCGGGCACGTCCTCCTTGTGCTCGCGCAGCGCCGGCGTGTGGATGGGCACGACGTTGAGCCGGTAGTAGAGGTCCTCGCGGAAGCGGCCCGCGGCCACCTCGGCCTGCAGGTCCTTGTTGGTGGCGGCCACCACCCGCACGTCGCAGCGCAGCGTCTGCTGGCCGCCGACGCGCTCCAGTTCGCCCTCCTGCAGCACGCGCAGCACCTTCGCCTGCATGGCGGCGGGCATGTCGCCCACCTCGTCGAGGAACAGCGTCCCGCCGTCGGCCTGCTCGAAGCGGCCGCGGCGGGCCGCCACGGCGCCGGTGAACGCGCCGCGCTCGTGGCCGAACAGCTCGCTCTCGATCAGCTCCGCCGGCACCGCTGCGCAGTTCAGCTTCACGAACGGCCGGTCGCGCCGCCGCGACTGCTCGTGGATGGCGCGCGCCACCAGCTCCTTGCCGGTGCCGTTCTCGCCGGTGATGAGCACGCGGCCCTCGGAGGGCGCGGTGCGGCGCACCAGGTCGAACAGCCGCTGCATGGCGGGGCCGCCGCCGATCATCTCGAGCTGGCCCGCCGCGCGGCGCAGCGCCGCGTTCTCGGCGCGCAGCGACTCGAGCGCGAGCGCGTTCTTCACCGCGACGAGCAGCTTCTCCTTCTCGGTGATGGGCTTCTCGAGGTAGTCGAACGCGCCGAGCTTGAAGGCGCTGCGCACGGTGTCGATCGAGCCGTGCCCGGACATGATCACGACCGGCAGCTCCGGGCGGGTCTCGCGTGCCTTCTGGAGCACTGCCAGCCCGTCCAGGTCGGGCATCCGCACATCCATGACCACCACATCCACCGGCAGTGCGGCGAGCTTCTCGAGCGCCTCGCGGCCCCCGGAGGCCGTCTCCACCGCGTAGCCCTCCATGGAGAGCGCGCGCGAGAGCGTGAGCTGGATGTTGCGTTCGTCGTCCACGACGAGGACCGTCGCCGGCATGCCGGGATGTTAATCCCGGATGGTTCTGCGAGAAGGAAATCCTTTGACAGCCGATCCGAATGGAGCCAATAAGCGGACGTCCCCAAGTTCCCAGACTTGTCATTTTTCGACTGGAGGTCGTCATGCGTCGTGTTCTCCTTCTCGCCCTGACCGTGTCAGGCGCCCTCGTCCTCGGCGGCTGTCCGTCGAAGCCCAAGAACGGTGAGTGCAAGACCAGCCAGGACTGCGCCGAGCAGGAAGGGTACGGCAAGGTCTGCGTCGAGGGCCGCTGCCAGGAGTGCGGCCAGGACTCCGACTGCAAGGAGGGCTTCGTGTGCCGCGCCAACGCGTGCGTTCCGAAGCCCCAGTGCGCGGCCGACACCGACTGCCCCGCCGGCCAGATGTGCCAGGGCGAGCGCTGCGTGGCCCGCGAGCCCGGCTCCTGCGCGTCCGATCGCGACTGCGGCGCCGGTGAGAAGTGCCAGGCCGGCCGCTGCGCCGCCGCCGCCCCCGAGGCGTCCGTCCCGCCCGAGTGCGCCGACGTCACCGCGTTCAGCGTCCACTTCGCGTTCGACCGCTCGAACCTGACGGCCGAGTCGCAGCAGAACCTGCAGAAGCTGGCCGACTGCCTGAAGCAGGCCCCGGCGAAGCGCGTGCTCGTGCAGGGCAACTGCGACGAGCGCGGCACCGCGCAGTACAACGTCGCGCTCGGCAACCGCCGCGCCGAGGCCGCCAAGAAGTACCTGACCGATCTCGGCGTCAGCTCCACCGTGGACACGGTGAGCTACGGCGAGGAGAAGCCGGTCTGCACCGAGGCGACCGAGGCCTGCTGGGCCAAGAACCGCCGCGACGACTTCCAGATCGAGCGGTGATCCTCCGCACCTCCATCCGGGCCGCCGCGCCGGCGCTCGCGCTCCTGCTGACCGCATGCTGGGTCCCGCTGGAGCGCGGGCGTCAGATGGAGGCGCGCCTGGACAAGCTCGAGGCGGACTCCGCCGAGCAGCAGCGGGTCGTCGCCGATCGCGTCGCCGCGGTCGATCGCAAGATCGCCGAGGTGCAGCAGAAGATCGACGAGCTGAACCGCGCCGCCCGGCGGAGCGGCGCCGATCTCGGGGTCTCCCTCCAGCGCCTGCAGGACGACTTCACGCGCGTGAAGGGCGACCTCGAGGTCGAGGCGCACCGCCTCGGGCAGGTCGAGAAGTCCGTCGCCGCCCTCTCCGACCGCACCGACAAGCGCTTCGCGGCCCTCCGCGGCCGCGGCGCGCTCGACGAGCTCGAGGCCAAGGAGCGCATCGGCACGCTCGACCGGCCGGACGACAAGGTCTCCTTCCTCGCGCTCGCGCAGAAGGAGGAGGCGACCGGCGACAAAAGCGTCGCGAAGACGCTGTACGACGAGTACCTGCGCCGCTGGCCGGCCGACGCCATGGCCCCCGAGGCCGCCTTCCGCTCCGGCGAGATCTGCATGGAGCAGAAGCGCTGGCGCGAGGCGCTGGTCGCGTACGGCTGGATCTACGAGAAGGCCCCGCGCTCCGAGCGCGCGCCCGACGCGATGCTGGGCATCGCCCGGGCCATGCTCGAGGTGGACGAGCTGAAGAAGGACGCCCCGGGCGTGCTGAAGGAGCTCGTGGCGAAGTTCCCCAGGTCGGACGCCGCCGCGCAGGCGAAGAAGCTCCAGGCCGAGCTCGCCCCGAAGAAGCCGCGCCGGAAGTAGGTTCGTTCCTCTCACCTCCCTCCGAGGTAGGTGGTACACTCCGTCCCGTTCGAGGCGGTGTTCCACCGTCCGTGGAGGGTGTGCGATGGCGAGGATGCGGATCGGCGAGCTGCTCGTGGCGCAGGGCGCCATCGACGCGGTCCAGCTCGAGAGCGCGCTCGCGCACCAGCGCCGCTGGGGCGGGCGCCTCGGCCGCAGCATCGTCAGCCTGGGCTTCCTGGGCGAGCCGGTCGTGCTCGGCGCGGTGGGTGCGCAGCTCGGGGTGCCGTTCATGGAGATCGGCGATCGGCACGTGCCGCCGGCGGTGCTCCGCCTGCTGCCCGAGAAGCTCATCCGCACCCGCAAGGTGCTGCCGCTGTCGCGCGTGAACGAGCCGCGCGGCGCGGCGGTGGTGGTGGCGCTGCCGGACCCGGCCGACCTCGGCGTCCTCGACGAGATCACGTTCGCCACCGGCCTGCGGGTCAAGCCGGTGCTGGCCGCCGAGGACGACCTCGAGCAGGCCATCGCGCGGCTGCTCGACGGCGCGACCCTCCGGCCCGGCGGCTTCGCCTACCGCCCGGACGCGCTGGACCTGCCCGAGGACACGAGCCCGCTGACGCTGCTGCGCCGCGCGGATCCGTCGAGCTACAACTGATCCACGGCGTCAGGCCACCTCGGCCTCGTCGTCGGGCTCGGGCGCCTCGCCGGGCGGCCGCCCCTCGTCGTGCAGGCCCCACTGGCCGATCCGCTTCATGACGGTGCTCTTGGCGATGCGCAGCTCCTTCACCACCGCCGCGCGCTTGCCGCGGTTCCGGCGCAGGGACAGGCGGATCGCCTCCCGCTCGATCTCCTCCAGGGTGAGGCCGCGCACGTAGAGCGTGTCGTCGTCGCCGCCGTCGGCGGGCGCGGCGCGGGTGTCCTCGAACGTCACCGCCGCGGGCCCGATGGCCAGCCCCTCGCCGCGGAACAGGAGCGCGCGCTGCACCACGTTCCGGAGCTGCCGGACGTTCCCGGGCCAGTCGTACGCCTCCAGCTTCGCGAGCGCCTCCTCGCTCCAGCGCAGCGCCACGCCGCGCGGCGCCGCGCGCGCCAGGAACGCCTCCGCCAGCTCCCGCACGTCCCCGGCGCGCCGCCGCAGCGGCGGGACGGTGATGGGCACCACGCAGAGCCGGTAGAACAGGTCCTCGCGGAACCGTCCGGCGCGCACCTGCGCGCGCAGGTCTCGGTGCGTGGCGGCCACGATGCGGACGCTCACCTGGATCGGCCGCGACGCGCCCACCCGCTTCACCTCGCCCAGCTCGAGCACCCGGAGCAGCTTCGGCTGCAGGTCGAGCGGGAGCTCGCCGATCTCGTCCAGGAAGAGCGTGCCGCGGTCGGCCTCCTCGAAGGCGCCCTTGCGCATGCGCTCCGCGCCGGAGAACGCGCCCTTCTCGTGGCCGAACAGCTCGGACTCGATGAGCGTCTCGGCGATGGCCGAGCAGTTCACCGGGATGAACGGCCCGTCCCGCCGCGCGGAGCGGGCGTGCAGCGCGCGGGCGAACAGCTCCTTGCCGGTGCCGGTCTCGCCGAGGATGGTCACCGCCGCCTCCGAGGGGCCGACCCGCTCCACCAGCTCGAACGCCTGCCGCATGGCGCCGTCGCGCGAGATCATCCCCTCGAACGCCTCGGCGCGGGCGGGCTCGGGCGCCTCGCGCGGCTCGAGCACGATCTCCGCGTCCCCGAGCTGCACCGCGAGGCCGAACGGCAGCTCGGCCCGCGTCACGCGCGCGCCGCTGATGAACGTGCCGTTCGTCGAGCCGAGGTCCACGAGCGCCCACCGCCGCCGCCGCGCGCCTCGACGCGCAGGTGGCGGGCCGAGACGAACGGGTCGTCGAGCGGCGCGTCGCAGGTCGGGTCCTTGCCCACCACCACGCCCGCGGCGGTGACGGGGACGGTGCGCTCGCGGCCGCCGGCGCGGAGCCGGAGCCGCGCGGGCGGCGGCGCCGCGGCGGCCGCGTCCCCGGGCGCGCGCAGCCGCGTCTCGCCCGCGCCCGGCGCGACGCCCTCGACGGCGCGGAAGAGCGCCCGCCACGCGCCGAGCGCGAGGTCGGCGCCGTCCGCGAGCCGCGCCTCCCGCGCCGGCGTCCCGCCCATGACGGTGCCCGCGCCGGAGCGGTCCACCAGCCACCACCCGTCGGCGCGCCGCTCGACCACCGCCTGCACGCGGGCGAGCCCGGGATCGGGCAGGGACACGTCGCACTCCGGGCCGCTGCCGAGCGCGGTGCGATCGGTCAGCGTGACGCGCAGCAGCTCCTCGCCGTGGCGGAAGAAGGCAAGCTCGGGCATGCGCCCGAGGCTAGCCAACCCCGCGCCGCGGGTGAAGGTCCGGCCTCCGCTGTGAGTGCGGCAAGACGGGGAGTGCGTGGTTGACCCGGGGCGCTAGCCCCTGGCCAGCTCCTCGAACTCGGCGTTGCCCTTCAGGCCGTCGAACATCGGGTCGGTGCGGAGCCAGTCCCGCACCTTGTCGGCGTCCTGCGCCAGCGCCTTGCGCAGCGCCTCGAGCGCCGCGGCCGGCTTGCCCCACAGCGCGTACAGCGCCGCCACGTCGTAGTTGAGGAGCAGGTCGTCCGGCTTCAGCGCCGCGGCCCGCGCGTAGGCGCGCTCGGCCTCGGCGTAGAAGCCCTTCTGCGCGTAGCAGATACCCAGGTCCAGCTCGGCCTCGAAGTTGGACGGCTCGAGCCGCACCACCTCCCGGAGGTGGGCGATGGCGGCCCGGTAGTCGCCCTCGTCCATGAGCAGGCCGGCCAGCTCGTGGCGCGGGAACGGGTCGGACGGCTCGAGCTCGATGGCGACGCCGAGCTCCTTCACGGCCTCCTCCGTCTTGCCCTGGTCGGCCAGCGTCAGCCCGAGGTTCAGGTGCGCGTCGGGGTGGTCGGGCTCGAGCTGGATCGCGTCGCGGTACTCCGCGACCGCCATGTCCGGCCCGTGCGTGGCGAGGAAGCAGGCCAGGTTGTAGTGCGCGGTGGCGCTGTCCGGCTCCAGCCGCAGCGCGGTGAGGTACTCGTTCAGCGCCTCGCGGTAGAGCTTCTTCTCCGAGTACACGGTCGCGAGGTTGTCGTGCGCGTGGGCGGAGCTCGGGTCGAGCTCGATGGCCTTGTGGAACTCGTTGATGGCCTCGTCGAGCCAGCCGCGGTCGGCGAGCTCGATCCCGCGCGAGTTGTGCGCGTCGGACTGGGCGATGGGGTCCTTCTTGTCGCGGCTCACGGCGGCGGAGTGTACTTTCGTTTCGCCCGGAACAGGGGCGCGGAGGTCGGCAGGGGCGAATCTAACCGGCGCCGGCCCCGGGGCCAGGGACGGAGAGGGCGGACGGGCGGGCGCCCGGGAGGCGAGGGTGAGGCGAGGGACCGCGTGGTGGGCGGCGGCGATCGCGCTGGCGATCGCGGCCGCGGGCGCCGCCTGGTGGTGGGGCCGAGGCGAGGAGGACGACGAGGCGCGCATCCGCCGGCTGGTGGACGGCGCCGCGGCGGCGGTGGCTTCGCGCGACGTGAACGGGGTGGTGGCGCCGCTCTCCGAGCGGTTCCGCGGCCACGGCCTCGATCGGCATGGCGCGAAGCAGCTCGTCGCGCTCGAGGTGCTGCGCGGCGCCTGGGTCTCGGCCACGGTGGCCGGCGCGACCGTGGCGGTGGACGGGGAGCGCGCCGCGGCGCAGGTGGACGCGGTGCTGGCGCGCGCCGCCGGCCGCGGGAAGGCGCTCGCCGAGCTCCTCCCCGGCGAGGGCAGCGCGCACCGCTTCGCGCTGCGGCTCGAGCGCGAGGGGGACGGCTGGCGCGTGGTCGAGGCGGCCTGGCGGCCCATCACGCTCGCCGAGGCGCTGGCGGGGCCGCCGCCGGCGGAGCTCGCGCCGGCCCCGGACCGTTGACGGGGACGACCCTGGAGGGCATGCTCCGCCTCCCGGCTCGCGCCGGCCCCGACCGATGGCCCTCTACACCGTCCTCTCCAGCGAGCAGATCGCCGCCGCGGTCCGGAGCTTCGGGCTCCCCGCGCCGGACCGCGTCCAGCCGGAGCCGAAGGGCAGCGTCAACACGAACTACCACCTGTGGACCGGCGGCGAGCGCTGGTTCCTGCGGCTCAACGAGGGCAAGACCGACGCCGACGTGCGGTTCGAGGCCGAGGTCCAGCGCTACCTCCACGAGGCCCGGTTCCCGGTGGCGCGCCTGCGCCTCGCGGTGGACGGCCGGCCCTGGGTGCCGGTGGAGGGCAAGCAGGCGATGCTGTTCGCCTACGCGGCCGGCGAGGAGATCTCGCGCGACGCCGCCGGCCCCGAGCGCTGCCGCCGGGTGGGCGAGCAGCTCGGGCGGCTGCACGAGCTCGCGTCCGGGTTCGTGCCGGAGCGCCGCAACCCGTACGCGCCGGAGCGCGTGCGCGGGTGGATCTCCGAGCTGCGGCCGGACGGCGGGGGCGACGCCGACGTGCGGGCGGCGCTGCCGATGCTGGACGACGAGCTGGCGCGCGCGGACCGGCTCCCCGGCGCGCCGCGCGGGCTGGTCCACGGCGACCTGTTCATCGACAACGTGCTGTGGATCGGCGACCGCGTCGGCGCGGTGCTCGACTGGGAGATGAGCTGCGTGGACCCGTTCGCCTACGACCTCGGGGTCGCGGTGAACGCCTGGTGCTACGTGGACCGCTACGACCCGGCGCGCGCGGCCGCGCTGCTCGCCGGCTACCGGTCGAAGCGCCGGCTCGAGCCGGAGACCGCGGACGCGCTCTACCCGTGGGCGCGCTACGCCGCGCTGCGCTTCACCGCCTCGCGCATCCACGCGTTCCACCGCGCCGAGCTCGGCGCCGACCGGCTGGCCTGGAAGGACTGGCGGCGCTACCGCGACCGGCTCGCCGCGCTGCGCGACATGGGCGAGGGCGGGTTCCGGGCGCTGCTCGGCGTGTGACGGCCGCGCCCCGCTCGCGGTTCGAGGGGCTCACCGCGAGCGAACTCGGTCTCCGCTCGCGGTTCGACGGGCTCACCGCGAGCGAACCCGGTCTCCGCTCGCCCCGAGCCTGTCGAGGGGCGCGCGGACGGCTCGAACCGGATCGCTCCCGATCTACATGCCGGCGGTGAACAGCCAGCGGCCGTCCACCTTGCGCAGGTGCATGCGGTGCACGTCGGAGTCGCGCCGCGGCACCACGCCGGTCGGGGTCTTCACCCGGTACCAGCCGTCGTAGAACACCTCGGCGACGGCGCGGTCGCCCTGGACCTCGATCTTGCGGACCTGGATCTCCAGCTTCAGCGCGTCCACCTTCGCGAGGTCCTCGGGCAGCGTGCGCGCGAGCGTGGCGCGATCCACGTCGTCCTCCGGCGCGGGCGTGGCGGCGTCGTCGAAGTAGTCCGGCGCGGCGAGCGCGACCACCGCGGCCGCGTCGCGGCGGCCCATGGCCTGGACGTACTGCTGGATGGCCTCGAAGACCCCGCGGTTGTCCCGGGTGTCCTCGATGTTGGTGCCGGGGAGCTGGCGCGCAGCGCAGGCCGTGGCCAGGGCGAGCAGGAGGGCGAGGCGCTTCGTCATGCGCGCGACTTTGTCCCGCCCGAGGTGCCGCGTCAATCTTCTCGGGCCTTTCCGGGGCGCCGCGGCGGGCGGTTGCCGCCGCGCTTTCCCGCCGCATACATTTCCGGCGATGGCCGATCCCAGCCTCGCCTCGCTCCGCGCCTTCTTCGAGACCGCCCCCGCCGCCCGCAAGGCCACCCGGCCGCTGGCGCGCGGCGCGCGCGTGAACCTGGCGCTCGACGACGGCCCGGCGCGCTTCACCATGGCGAGCGGCGCGCCCGCGGTGGAGGCCGGCGCGGCGCCGGACCCGGACTTCACGCTCACCCTGCCGGCCGGGGCGGTGGAGCGCATCACCGGGCTCCGCTCCGACGACGTGGGCGAGTTCGGGGTGGAGTTCTTCAGGCTCGTCATCGAGCGCGACCCCGCCGTGAAGGTCCGCGTGAAGGTGGACGCGTCCACCGCGCGGCTGCTGGAGCACGGGTACCTGGGCGTGCTCGCGGTGGGCGGCATGAAGGTCGGCTGGTGGCTGCTGAAGAAGGGCGTGAAGAACCCGAAGGCCGCCATCGACCGGCTCCGCAACGGCGTCTGACACCCGCGCGTCAGCGCGCCCCGGGCCTGGCCCCGGCCTCGAACGCGCAGCGGCGCAGCCCCGCCTCGAGGCGCTCCCGCTCCGCGTCGCCGGCCGCCCGCGCCAGCGCCGCGCGGAGCGCCCGCTCCCCCTCCTCGCGCTCGCCGGCGGCGCAGGCCGCCTCGCCGCCGGCCGCGCGCGCCTCGGCCTCGAGCGCGGGCGGGAGGCCGCCCGCGGCGGCGCGGGCGAGCAGGGCCGCCGCCGGCGCCGCCTCGCCGCGGATCCAGTGCGCGCGCCCGACCAGGTAGGCCGCGAGCGGCGCGTCCACGGCCGCGGTGCGGGCCAGCGCGAGCGTCGCGTCGCCGAGGCCGAGCAGGTACGGCAGCGCGGCGGGGGCGAGCCACGGGTCGCGCAGCGCCGCCAGCTTGGCCGAGAGGAGCCGGGCCTCGCCGCGGTCCGGGCCCGCCGCGAGCGCCTCCGCCCAGCCGGCCGCGGCCGCGGCGGCGTCGCCCTGCCGCCAGCGGACGTCGGCCTCGGCGGCGTCGAGCGCGCCCTCGAGCGCGCCCTGGCCCTCGCCCCGGGCCCGCGCCTCCGCGTACGCGGCGAGCGCGCCCGCGAGGTCGCCGCCGCGCGCCAGCGCGTCGCCGCGCGCCTTCGCCGCCCAGGGCGAGCCGGTCAGCGCGCCGGCGCGGCGGTACAGGTCGCAGGCCTCCCCGGTCCGCCCGGCGGCGGCCGCGGCGCCGGCGCCCGACTCCAGCGCCGCCGCCTCGCGCGCGCAGCGCCGCGCGAACAGGCTCCCGCGCGCCAGCCGCGCCTCGGCCTCGCGCCGGAGCCCCTCGGGCACCGTCACGCCGTCGAGGAAGCGCTGCCACTCCTCCACCAGCGCCGGCAGCGGGCGGCCCAGCGCGGCGGCGACGTCGCCGGTGGCGTAGGCGCGCGCCACCGGCGCCGGGCCGTGGCGCGCGAGCAGGAACGCGAGGAAGCTCCCGGCCGCGGTGTACGCGCGCGCCGGCGCCTGCGTCCAGAAGCCGCCCGGGCCCACGATGGCCGGGAGCTCCGGGAGCCGCCCCTGATCGCGCGCGGCTCGGGACCACTCGTGCACCGTCCAGGCGCCGCGCGGCACCTCCAGCGCCACCGCCAGCCCCTCCACCAGGCCCGCCGACACCAGCACCCCGGCCCGGGCCGGGACGCGCAGCGGGCCGGGCGCGAGCGCCGAGGCGACGGCGTGGACCACCTCGTGGCGCAGGACCGGGTGCGGGAGCGGCGCGTCGCCCAGGTGGATCTCGGCGCGCCAGGGCTTGGTGAAGTCGGTGCCGGCCGCGCCCACCAGGCGCCGCTTCTCCTCGGCGCTCCGGTAGACGTACACCGTCACCCGCGGCGGCCGCTCGACCCCGAGCGCGCCAGCCACCTCGGCC
Source organism: Anaeromyxobacter sp. Red801 (assembly GCF_049201065.2). Taxonomy (NCBI): domain Bacteria; kingdom Pseudomonadati; phylum Myxococcota; class Myxococcia; order Myxococcales; family Anaeromyxobacteraceae; genus Anaeromyxobacter; species Anaeromyxobacter sp. Red801. The sequence goes on from NZ_CM181236.1 coordinate 816,637, forward strand.
ACGTGGAGCTCGCACTCCGCCAGCAGCTCGGCCGCGGCCGCCTCGGGCTTCTCCGAGGGGAGCACCAGCGTGCAGCGCGGCCCCTCGCGGACGCCGCCCAGCGCGCGCGCCACCGTCTCGCGCGAGCCGTCCAGCCCGAGCGCGGCGCGGGCGCCCCGCGCGGCGGCGACCGCGCCGGCCGCGCCGGCGAGCGCGAGCAGGACCCCGGCCAGCCGGCGTCGCGCGCGGCGGGGGCCGAGCGCGAGCTCGGCCGCGGCGGCCACCGCGACCGCGAGCGCGGTGGCGTCGAGGGCGCCCAGCACCACCCGCCCGTCCACCCGGAGCGCCTCGTCGTAGAGCGGCCCGGGCCAGGCGCCGAGCAGCGGGCTCCAGGCGAACGCGGCCGGGCCGGCGTACGCGCCCCGGAGCGCCGCGCCCAGCGCGGCCAGCACCGCGAGCGCGTACAGGGCCGCCGCCGGGCCGGGGCGGCCGCGGGCGAGGAAGGCGGCCGCGGCGCCCAGGGCGGCCGCGAGCAGCGCCGACGGGAGGGCGAGCAGCGGGAAGAAGCCGGCGGCGGCGAAGGCGCTGCACGGTCCGAGCGCGGCGCGGACGAGGGCGCCCGCGAAGAGCAGCGCGAGCAGCGCGGCGGCGATCGCCCCCGCCGCGGCCGCGGCGGCCGCGGGCGACGGGGACGGGCGGGCCCGGGCCTCGCGGGCGGCGGCGAACCCGAGCCAGGGACCGAGGGCGAGCGCCGCGAGCAGCGCGCCGGCCTCGGCCAGCTCGTATCCCGGCGCGTCGAGCAGCGGGAGCGAGCCGCTCGCCAGCCCGAGCGCGGCGAGCAGCGCCGCGGCGCCGCGCACGGCGCGCCGCCGGACCAGCGCCTGGAGGAGATCGAGCATCGCGTCCCGCCGATATCGGCGCCGCAGCTATCGGCCGCGCCAGCCCCGGGATAACATGGCGCGCGATGCCGGAGAACCGCGAGCACGCGCGCGCGCCCATCGAGCTGAAGGTCGACTACAAGAAGCTGAACAGCTTCTTCGCCGACTACACGAAGAACATCTCGAAGGGCGGCACGTTCATCAAGACCCGGAAGACCCTTCCGGTGGGGACGCGCTTCGTGTTCCGGCTCGCGGTGCCGGGGCGCCCGGCCGCGTTCGAGCTGAACGGCGAGGTGGTGCACGCGAGCGCGCAGGGCGAGGAGGCGGGGATGGGCATCCGCTTCGTCTGGTCCGACGCGCGCCTCCGCGCCGACTTCGAGGGCACGGTGGAGCGCCTGATGTCCGAGAGCCTCGGGCCGCTGCTGGCGAAGCGGCTGCTGAGGAAGGGCTAGGCGCCGGTGGGAAACGCTCATGGTTCGACGGGCTCACCATGAGCGGATCCAGGCCCGAGAGCTCCGCTCGCCCTGAGCCCGTCGAAGGGCGGGCGGGGGGCGCTCGACCGGGCCGGTCCTCAATACAGCACGTTCTCGAACCGCACCCGGTCGCCGGCCTTCACGCCGTGCGCCGCGGCCCAGCCGCCGTTCACCTCGAGCACGTAGCGGCTCGGCACGCCCACGTCGCGCGGCGACAGGGTGAGGGGCTCGGCCCGCTCCACCACGCCCACCACGCGGCCGGCGTCGTCGACGAAGATCATGTCGAGGGGGATGAGCGTGTTGCGCATCCAGAACGTGTGGACGTCGCTCTCGTCGAACACGAACAGCATGCCGGCGTCCGCGGCGAGCGAGGACCGCTCCATGAGGCCGCGCGTGCGTGAGGCCTCGTCGCGCGCGACCTCGACCCGCACCGCGTGGCTCGCGCCCGCGGCGGTCTCGACGATGACGCGCGGGGCGGGGCGCGCCGGCTCGGGTGCCTTGGGAGAGGCACACGCCAGCGCGGCGGCGAGCAGGAGCACGGCCCGCGCGCCGCTCACTGCCGCGGGACGACGCAGTAGGACGAGTACTGCGTCTCGCCCAGGTAGCGCTGGCGGGTCGTCTCGTCGAGGCTGGCGAGGAACGCCGGGTCGAGCACCACCTGGTCGCAGACCAGGCCGGTCTCGGACTTGTAGCAGTCCTGGTCGGAGACGCACGGCTTCGAGCAATATCCGCACGAATCGCCGGAGCAGCCGCCGTACTTGGAGCCCGCGGGGGCCGGCGAGACGATGCAGATGAGGTCCTCGCAGCCGATGTTGCCGGACTCGAAGTAGTCGCCCGACGCGGTCTGCGGGCTCGGCGGTTCGCCGCTCCCCCACGAGAGCTTGCAGCGCTCTCCGACGTTCGGGTTCTGGCAGGCGCTGAGCGCGGCGACGGAGGCGAGCGCGGCGATCAATCGGATGACCTGGGGACGCATGATTGTGGGAATCGTTAGCACGCACCTCGCGGCTCGACAAGGAAGGCTCTCGACCCGCTACAAGCGCCTACAGGCGCACAGAATCACGCATTTCTGCGCGGTACGCTCCGTTGCTCCTCCCATTTGCTTTGGCTAGGATGCCCCGTGTACGTGGGACGCCATCGAATGAGAAAACATCTCGCATATGCCTGGTTGCTCGTCGTGGTGGTCCCGCTGTCCGGGGCCGCCCAGGACCTTCCAGGGCTCGATCTGAGCCAGCCACCTCCGCCCGCGAAGGACGCGGACCCGGTGCGCACGGATGACCTTCCGCCACCCAAGCCGGCCACGCCACCGCCCTCCCAGGGCGCGGCGAAGGCCGAGCCGGCGCCGGTGCTGCCCTTCTCCGAGAAGGACGTGGCGCTCGGCGACAAGGTGAAGGCCGTCCAGCGCAAGGGGTTCATGAAGCGCGGGCGCTTCGAGATCGCGCCGATGTTCTCGGCCACGGTGAACGACGCGTTCTACCAGAAGCTCGGCGTCGGCCTGCGGCTCGCGTACAGCGTGCACGACTCCTTCGCCATCGCGCTGCGCGGCGCCTGCTACCGCGAGGACTGGGGCTGCGGCACCTCGCTGCGCACCGACAACGTGCGCGAGGGGAAGCTCGCCTTCCAGAGCCAGCTCCTCACGTCCGATCTGTACGGGCAGGCGATGCTGGCCGGGGTGTGGTCGCCGATCTACGGCAAGGCGGCCTTCCTCAACCAGAGCATCATCCACTTCGACCTGTTCCTGACCGCCGGGTTCGGCGCGGTGTGGACCGCGACCAGCGTCGCGCCGCGCAACGAGGGGCCGCACCTGGCCACCGACCTCGGCGGCGGCGTCCGCTTCTACCCGCGGGAGTGGATGGCGTTCGAGCTCGGCCTGCTCGCGACGCTCTACCCCGACCAGCCCGTCGCCTCGGTCCCGAGCACGCTGCAGAAGGTGTTCACCGCGAACGTGGGCTTCTCGTTCTTCTTCCCGACGACGTTCGAGTACGTCCACCCATGACGACCGACGGCCTGACGATCCGATCCCTCGCCGCACGGGCGCTCGCCGCGCTCGCGCTGGCGCTCCTGCTGGCGCCGCTCGCGGCGCGGGCGCAGAGCAAGTCCGACGCCTTCGCCGGCAAGATCCCGCCGGTCTCCGGCGCGCTCTTCCAGAAGGCCGGACGCTTCGAGCTCTCGCTGACCGGCAACCTCTCGCTCAACGACGCGTTCTACGCGAAGCGCTGGGGCGGCCTGAAGCTCGGCTATCACCCGGCGGAGTGGCTCTACGTGGGCGCGGCCGTGGCGGCGGGCAGCTCCACCCGGACCGGGTCCGCGGTGGTGTGCCCCTCGAACGGCGGCTGCCAGGACGCCGCCGACACGCAGCTGTACCAGGTGCCCGGCAACCTCAAGATGGTCACGGGCCTGGAGGTGGGCTGGTCGCCGGTCTACGGCAAGCTCAACGTGTTCGCGGAGCGCGTCGCGCACTTCGACCTCTCGGTGATCGCCGGTGCCGACTGGATCTCCTACGAGGAGGTGCTGTCGGCCACGCAGGCGGAGGCGCTCGCGGTCTCGGGCGGGAAGCCCGGCACGAAGAGCACCTTCGGCGGCCACGTGGGGCTCGGCTTCCGCGTGTTCTTCGCCGAGTGGATCGCCGCCCGGCTCGAGTTCAAGGACTACATCTACTCGGTCCCGGTGCCCAACTGGCAGGAGGGCGGCGCGGCCCGGGACGACATCCAGAACCAGCTGTTCACCGAGATCGGGTTGTCGTTCTTCTTCCCGTTCCACAACCGGGCGGGGCACTAGGCCACCATGGCGCGCGCCACCTCCAAGATCCTCCTCGCCGTCGCCGCCCTCGCCGCCGCTCCCGCGGCCGAGGCGCAGCTCGGCATCGATCTCACCGCGCCGGACAAGAAGCCGGCCCCTCCCGCCGCGCAGAAGCGCGACGAGTCGCTCTCGCTCCCCGCGCTCGAGCTCGGCAAGACCGCGCCCGCCGCCGAGGCGAAGGCGCGGCTCGACGCCGCCAAGCGGCTCCTCGACGAGAAGGCCACCGAGACGGCGGCCCTCGCGTTCGACCAGATCCTGCGCGAGCCGGCGCTGGCCGTCGCGCACGACGAGGCGCGGTACCAGCTCGGCAAGGCGCTCGCGCGCATGGGCCTGCTCCACTCGGCGCTCGCCACCTTCGACGAGATCCTGGCGAAGGGGCCGGGCGGCTCGCGCTTCTACGGCTCCTCGATGGAGTGGCTGTTCTACGCGGGCAACAAGCTCAAGAACGAGCAGCCGCTGCTGTCCCGCGTGGCGAAGCACGCCCGCGACTCGTTCCCGCCCGGCTTCGAGGACCGCTTCCACTTCCTGCTCGCCAAGTACGAGTTCGAGCGCGGCCGCGCGCTCGCCGACGCCGGGCGCGCCGACGAGGCGCGCGGCGCCTGGGGCGAGGCGCGCCGGCTGGTGTCGCTGGTGCGCGAGCAGGCCGGCGCCGCGGCGCCGAAGGGCGACGCCCCGTCGAACGAGCAGGGCGACGTGTACGCGAAGGCGCGGTTCGTGGACGGCCTGGTGCTCTACGCCTCCGGCGACGACGTCGGCGCGTCCGAGGCCTTCAAGCAGGTGGTCCGCCTGACGAACCCGAAGCGCGGGCGGGCCTCCGACCCGCAGCTCCGCGAGCTCGCGTTCCTGCAGCTCGCGCGCATCCACTACCAGAACCGGCAGAACCGCTACGCGATCTTCTACTACGGGAAGATGCCGTGGGGCGGCGAGAGCTGGCTCGAGGGGCTGTGGGAGGCGTCGTACGCCCACTACCGCATCGGCGACTACGAGAAGACGCTCGGCAACCTGCTGACGCTGCAGTCGCCGTACTTCAAGGACGAGTACTTCCCGGAGTCGTACGTCCTGAAGTCGATCGTCTACTACGAGAACTGCCGCTACCCCGAGGCGCGCCGCGTGCTCGAGACGTTCGCCGGGCTGTACCAGCCGGTCTACGACGAGCTCGTGAAGACCACCGCCGCGCAGCGGCCGCCGGCGGCCTACTACGACCTGCTCGACACCGACGCGCGCGGCGGCGCCCTCCCGCGCCGCATCATGAAGCTCGCGTTCACCGACCAGAACGTCCGCCAGCTCGCCCAGAGCGTCGCGGAGGTCGAGGACGAGATGGACCGCGGCATCGGCGGGCGGCGCTCCGAGTTCCGCCAGTCGGCCCTGGCCAAGCGGCTGGGCGACCAGCTCCGGGCCGAGAAGGTCACGCTGGTCGAGGAGGCCGGGGCGCGCACCCGCGCCAAGCTCGAGTGGGAGCGCGACCAGCTCCGCTCGCTGCTGGCCCAGGCGCTCCGCATCAAGATCGAGGTCTCGCGCAAGGAGCGCGAGGCGCTGGAGGGCTCGCTGGCCCGCGGCAGCCAGGTCGAGGTGGTGAAGGACCTGAAGTACTCCTCGGCCGTGTCCGACGAGCACCTGTACTGGCCGTACGAGGGCGAGTTCTGGCGCGACGAGCTCGGCACGTACTCGTACACGCTCACCCGCGGCTGCAAGGACCGCCTCTCGCGGCCCGGCACCGCCTCGAAGTAGGGCTTCACCAGGAGAGACCGAAGCATGACCCGTGCTCTCGCCCTCGGCGCCGTGGTGGTGGCGCTCGCGGCCGGTCCCGCGCGCGCCGCGGATCCGCGCCCGCAGCCCAAGGAGGCGGACCTCGGCCAGAAGCGCCAGGTCGCGCCCGACGCGTCGCTGGGCGGGAGCCTGCAGGCCGCCAAGAAGGCGTCCGAGCCGGGCGGCCCGAAGCTGGACTTCGAGACGTTCCGCAAGAAGGTCGAGGTGGACATCTCGGCCAAGCGCCGCGAGGAGATCGCCAGCCTCCAGCAGCTCATCCAGCTCGGCGGCGGGTCGGCCACCGAGACGCCGCAGTGGTACTTCCGGCTGGCCGAGCTGCTCTGGGAGGAGTCGCAGTACTTCTTCTTCGAGGCGAACCGCCGCGACGACCGCATCATCGAGATCGGCACCTCCAACCCGGCCGAGGTCGGCCGGCTCCAGGACGAGAAGAAGGGGCTCGACCAGCAGTCGCGGCGGCTGCAGGAGCAGGCGGTGGCGCTCTACAAGGCCATCATCTCGCGCTACCCGAACTACCCGCGGCTGGACGAGGTCCTCTACTTCCTCGGCGAGAACCTCTCCCGCCGCGACCGCAACGACCCCGACGCGCTGAAGGCTTACCGCGCGCTCATCCAGAAGTTCCCGAGCTCGCGCTACGTGCCCGACGCGTGGATGGCCTTCGGCGAGTACTACTTCGACCGGGCCAACAAGAACGACCGCAACGGCAACCTGCGCAAGGCGCTCGAGTCGTACCGGAAGGCCGCCGAGTACCAGGAGAGCTCGGTCTACGGCTACGCGCTCTACAAGCAGGGCTGGGTCCACTACAACCTCGGCAACTGGAGCGAGGCGCTGGAGCTGTTCCGCGGGGTGATCTTCTTCGGGGAGATGCCCACCAGCACGGTGCCCGCCGACCGCAAGCTCGCGCTGGTGAAGGAGGCGCGGAAGGACTACGTCCGCACCTACAGCCACGTCGGCTCGGCCGAGGGCGCCTGGGACGACTTCCGCCGCGTCGGCGGGCAGACCGGCTGGTGGGACATGCTGAAGTCCCTGGCCGGCCTGTACTTCGACGAGGGCAAGGATCGCGACGCGGTGCTGGTCTACCACCGCATGATCCAGGAGAAGCCGCTCTCGGTCGAGGCGCCGTTCTTCCAGTCGCGCATCGTCACCTGCGCCGGCCGCATGGGCCGCAAGGACGCGGCGGTGGCCCAGGCGCACGTCTTCGTGCGGATGCTCCGCGACATCGAGGCGTCGGCCGAGGGCAAGGACCCGAAGAACGAGAAGGTGCTGAAGGAGGCGCGGCGCGACGCCGAGGCCACCCTGCGCATCCTGGCGGTGCAGTACCACAACGAGTGGAAGAAGACGCGCGACGACCCGGTCGCCGGCTTCGCCGCCGCGGTCTACAAGGACTACCTCGACGTCTTCCCGGGCGAGCCGCCCGCCTACGAGATGCGGTTCTTCCACGCCGAGCTGCTCTACGCGCTGGCCGAGTTCGAGGCCGCCGGCGCGGAGTACGAGCGCGTGGCGCTCGTGGACGTCCAGGCGCTCAAGGCGAAGCCGCAGGCCGGGCAGCCGGCGCCGAAGCCGGGCAAGTTCTTCAAGGACGCGCTCGAGAACGCGGTGTTCGCCTACGACCTCGTGGCGAAGAAGCTCGACGAGACCGAGAAGCGCCAGCCCTCGGACCCGAGGAAGAAGCTCCCCATGGCGCCGCAGCGGCAGAAGCTGGCCGAGGCGTGCCAGCGGTACCTCGAGTACCAGCCGAAGGGCGAGAAGTGGGTGGAGATCGCGTACAAGCTCGCGAACCTGCACTACCGCCACAACGCGTTCGGCGAGGCGAGCGACCTGTTCACGCGCATCGCGCTCGACCACCCGCAGCACGAGCTGGCCGGCTACTCCGCGAACCTGGTGCTGGACGCCTACAACCTGCTCGGCGACTGGCGCAACGTGAACGGCTGGGCGAAGCGGTTCTACGACAACCGCGCGCTCATCGCCGCGCACCCGCAGCTCAAGGACGACCTCTCCCGCGTCATCGAGCAGAGCGCGTTCAAGGTGATCGAGGAGAAGGAGAAGGCCCAGGACTTCGTGGGCGCGGCCGAGCAGTACCTCGCCTTCGCGCGCGACTGGCCGGCGTCCCGCCTCGCCCCCACCGCGTACTACAACGCGTCGGTGGACTACGTCCGCGCGCACCGGCTCGACCGCGCGATGGAGATCCGCGAGCAGTTCCTGCAGCGCTACCCGACGCACCAGCTCGCGCCGAAGTCGCTCTACGACAACGCCGAGGCCTACGAGGCGGTGGCGGACTTCGGGCGCGCCGCGGACCACTACGAGCGCTACTTCCAGGCCTGGCGCGCCGCCAGCCGGCGCGAGCCGCCGCCCGCCGCGAAGGCCAGGGGCAAGGCGCGCGGCAAGGCCGCCGCCGCGGCCGAGGCGCCGGCCGGCCCGCCCGCCGTGTACGAGGAGAAGAAGGCGAACGACGCCATCGTGAACGCGGCGGTGTTCCGCGCCGGCCTGCGCGAGTGGGCGAAGGCGGAGGCCGCCACCCGGGCCTACCTCGACACGTGGCCGAACGGGCCGGACGCGCGGCGGATGTTCCGCTCGCTCGCCGACCTCTACGGAAAGCAGGGCCAGGCCAGCCGCGAGCTGCGCCAGCTGGAGGAGTTCCAGCTGAAGTACGCCCGCGACCCGGAGGACTGGATGGACGCGCAGCAGCGCATCGCCGCCATCCAGGAGAAGTCCGGCAACGGCGCGGCCGCGCAGCGCACGTACCAGGCCGGCTACGCCTACTGGAAGCGGAACCGCGACAAGGTGAAGGAGCGCGGGCTCGGCCTGGTGGCGCAGGCGATGTACCTCGAGCTCGAGGACGACTTCGCGAAGTACGACAAGATCACGCTCGACGTGGCGCCGAACTACCTGAAGGCGCAGCTGCAGGTGAAGGGGCGCAAGCTGAAGCAGCTCGAGGACGCCTACGGCGAGGTCGTGAAGCTGAAGCAGGCCGGGCCCGCCATCTGCGCGCTCTACAAGATCGGCCTCGGCTACGAGCGCTTCGCCCGCGCGCTCCACGCCGCGCCCATCCCGCGCGAGATCCGCGGCAACAAGGCGTTCGTGGAGGAGTACCGGGCCCAGCTCACGCAGGCCTCCGAGCCGCTGGAGCGCAAGGCGGTGGAGGGCTTCGAGCTCGCCGCGAACGCCTCGCGCGACTACGGCGTGGTGAACGCCTGCGCCCGCGACGCCTCGGCCCAGCTCGCGAAGGCGAAGCCGGACCACGCCGCCGGCGCCGCGGCGGCCGAGGTCGTCCCGCCCGTCCCGGCGCCGCCGCTCGCCGAGGCGCCGAAGGGCTACGGCATCCTGGCCGAGATCCAGCCGGTGCAGGCCCGCCCCGCGGCCGGCGCGCCCCGCGCCGCCGAGGCGCCGCTGCCCGCGCTCCGCCTGCAGCCCGTCGGCGCCCGCAGCGCCGCGGCGGAGCCCGCCGATCCGCGCACCGGGCGCGGCGCCGCCGAGCCCGCCGACGCCCGCGCCGGCCGCGCCGACGCCGAGCCGCAGCTCCCCCGCCGCAAGAAGGGCGGCGACGAGGACGAGGACCTCCTGCCGTGACCACCGCGCGCACCGCCTCCCTGCTGCTCCTGCTCGCCGCCGCCGGCTGCGCCGGCTCGCGCGCGAGCGCCCCGGCGCCGGCGTCCGGCGCCCGCCCCGCGGGGCTCCCCGCCGACGCGGCCGAGGCGCTCTCGGCCCGCTCGCAGCGGCTCTACTCCGAGGCCGTCCAGGCGCAGGAGGACCAGCGCCGGCTCAAGGTGCCCACCGACTGGGCGGTCCTCGAGCGCAAGTGGCGCGCGGTCCTCGACGCGGGCGAGGTCGCCGAGGCGCGGCACAACCTGGGCGTCGCGCTCGAGGCGCAGGGGCGCGTGGACGAGGCGCGGGCCGAGTACCAGAAGGCGCTCGCCGCGAAGCCGGGCCTGCGCCAGGCGGCCGTCAACCTGGGCGTGCTGCTCGAGAAGCAGGGCGACCTGGCCGGCGCGCAGTCGATCTACGCGGCGGTGGTGCGCGACTTCCCCGAGGACGCCCGCGCGCGCGAGCGGCTCGCGGCGATGTACCGCAACGCCGGGCAGCTCGACGAGGCCTGGCGGCTGGCCCGCGAGGCCCTGCTGCGCGACCCGCGCTCGGTGGGCGCGTACATGGTGATGGCGCGGGTCTCCCTGCAGCGCGGCAACCTGGACGTGGCGCAGCTCATCCTGCTGCGCGCGCAGAAGCTCGCGCCGTCCGAGCCGGAGCTGCCGTTCCTCGCCGGCGAGGTGCTGGCGAAGCAGGGCGAGGTCGAGGCCGCGGCGGTGCAGTGGCGCAAGGCGCTCGCCCTCGACGACGGCTTCCTGCCGGCCCGCCGCGCGCTGCTCGACGCCGCCGTGAAGGGTCGCCGCTGGCCGGTGGTGGCGGAGCACGCCCAGGCCATGGTGCGCGCGGATCCGAAGAGCGCGCCCGCCTGGCTCGCGCTGGGCGTCGCGAAGCGGCACCTGGACAAGCCGGACGAGGCGCTGGCGGCGTACGCGCGGGCGCAGGAGGCATCCGGCGACGCGCTGCCCGAGGTGCACCTCGCCCGCGGCGTGCTGTTCATGCGGGTGAAGAACGAGTGCGAGCCGGCGCTGGAGGAGCTCCGCGCCTACGGCCGGATGGTGGGGCCGGTGGCGGCCGCCGACTCGCCGGCGCTCAAGCTCCAGCGGGAGTGCGAGCAGATCGTGGCCGAGAACCGGCGGGCGCAGGAGGCCGCGAAGGAGATGCAGCGGGAGGCGGAGCGCAAGGCGGCGGAGGCCGCCGCGCGCAAGGCCGCGGCGACCGCGCCCGCGGTCGCGCCTGCCGCCGCCGGGGCAGGGGCGGGGGCGGGGAAGGGCGAGCCGGCGGAGCCGGGCACCGGTGCGGGCGGAGGTGCCGCTCCCACATCGCCCCCGAACCCGTCACGGTGAGCGTCGAGGTCGGTTCCGGAGCACAGGCGTTGCTACTTGCACCACCGGCCGCGGTGATAGCCTCGGCCAACGAGAATCGGGGTTCGAAGATGCGAATGCTTCTGCTCATGCTGGTGCTCGGCGTTCCGCTCGCGGCATCCGCCCAGTCGAAGGGCCAGGGGGCGGCCCAGCAGCCTCAGGGCAAGGTCGAGTACGAGAAGAAGACGGTGATCAACTTCGAGGACGACACCATCGAGGGCGACCTGAAGCGGCCCGACGGCGAGTACGTGGAGTCGCGCCAGAAGGTGGACCACTCCAACCTCATCAAGATCCGCGAGGACTGGCGCGACAAGGTGATGCAGGCATCCGGCGACCTGTAGCCGTCACCCAAGGCGACCACCCGGGAGACCATGGCCACCCCCATCACCCTCAAGGTGTTCCGCGGCAACGAGCTCGTGCGAAGCGAGCAGTTCAGCCGCGAGATCATCAAGATCGGACGCCTCGCGTCGGCGCACCTCGTGCTCGACGACGAGAAGGTCTCGCGCATCCACTCGGTGATCGAGGTCTCGCCGGACGGCGCCATCTCCATCATCGACATGGGCAGCGCCGAGGGGACCTTCGTCAACGGCAAGAAGGTCAGCCGCGGCGCGCTGCGCGCCGGGGACCAGATCACGCTGGGCGGCCTGCTCATCGTGGTGGAGGGCGCCGCGGCCGAGGCGCCCGCGCCGGTGCTCGCCGCCGTTCCCGCGGTCGAGGCGGTGAACCACGCGGTCGCCGCGCCCGCGGCGGCCCGCCCGGCCAAGGTGAACGGCAACGGCGTGAACGGCCACGGGCACCCGCACGCCGAGCTGCCCGCGCCCGTCGCCGCACCGCTCGCGTCCGCACCGCTCGCGGCCGCGCCGCTCGTCGCCGCGGCCGGCGCCGCCGCGGTCGCCGCCGCGCCCGCCCCGGCCCCGCAGCCGGAGCCCGAGCCCGCCGCGGCCCCCGCGCCGGCCCCGCGCCGGCCCGCCGAGCCGCGCCGCCGCGCCGCGCTCCGGCCCGCCGAGAGCGCCGCCGAGGACCTCTCCGCGGCCGCCGACCTCGGGGTCGAGCTGCGCGTGCTCTGGGGCGACACGCTGCTCGACGCCGCCACCTTCGTTCGGCCGAAGCAGCCGGTGCTGGTGGGCGACGGCGAGAAGTGCAGCCTGCGCGTCGAGGGGCTGCCGCTCGCCGAGTTCCCGATGCTCCGCTTCGAGGACGGCGACTACAAGTTCGCGTTCGGCTCCGGGATGACCGGGGTGGTGGACGAGCGGGGGCAGCGCACCGCCTTCGGCGAGCTGGTGAAGTCGCGCAAGGCCGCCAGCGACGAGAAGGTGAAGGGCGCCTACTGGATCCCGGTGCCGCGCGCCGGCGCGGTCCGCGCCGAGGTCGGCAGCCGCCTCGCCATCGAGGCGCGCCCGAAGAAGCCGGAGCCGGTGAAGCCGGTGCCGTTCTGGGACCGCATCAACTACCGGCTGCTCAACCTGTTCCTGGTGCTGTTCTTCATCCAGTCCGGGTTCATCGTCGCGGCCAACAACTTCCCGTACGACACCGACGTCCTCGCCGACGACCTGTTCAAGAACCCCTCGCGGATGGCGAAGTTCATCATCAAGCCGCCCGAGGCGAAGCCGAAGAAGCCGGAGAAGCTCGCCGGCGGCACGCAGAAGGACGATCCGGGCGAGATGGCCGAGAAGCACAAGGGCGACGAGGGCAAGATGGGCAAGCGGGACGCGCCCAAGTCGAACGCCCGGTCCGCGCCGCGCGCCATCGACCCGAACGCCAAGGACATCGTGAAGAGCACCGGCCTGCTCGGCGCGCTCGGGCGCGGCGGCGGCGGCCTCTCCACCGTGTTCGGCTCCGGCGGCCTGGGCGGCGACCTGAAGGGCGCGGTCGGCAACATGTTCGGCCCGGTGGTCGGGGACGCGCAGGGCCTGGGCGGCCTGGGCATCCGCGGCTCCGGCTCGGGCGGCGGCGGCTCCGGCGAGACCATCGGCATCGGCGCGGTCGGCACCAAGGGCCGCGGCGGCGGGCTCGGCACCTACGGCACCGGCGTCGGCGGCCTCGGCAAGAAGGGCGACCGCGACATCAGCATCGGCACCGGCGCCGCGCAGGTGATGGGCTCCATCGACAAGGAGCTGGTCCGCAAGGTCATCCAGGACCACGCCGCGCAGATCCGCTACTGCTACGAGCAGCAGCTCGCCATCAACCCGCGCCTCGCGGGCAAGGTGTCGATCAAGTGGATCATCCAGGCGGACGGCAGCGCCACCAGCCCGCAGGTGGACTCCGGCGCGACCACGCTCGAGGACGCCAAGGTCCACGACTGCATGATGAGCCGCATCACCAGCTGGCAGTTCCCCAAGCCCAAGGGCGGCGGCATCGCCGTCATCACCTATCCCTGGATCCTCCGGTCCGCCGGCGGCGAATAGGAGGGACATCTCCGTGAAGAACATCCTCGCCATCCTGGCGCTCACCGCGCCGCTCCTCGCCGGCGCACAGGAGTCCGCGCCCGGCTGCAGGAGGACCCGCGCGCCGCCCGCTTCCGCGACGTCGAGCGCGGCCTCTTCGTCGGCATGGAGGCCGGCTACATGGCCTTCACCGACACGCCCACCGAGGACCCGGCGAAGTACCCGTACGCCGGCAAGGCGGGCGGCTCGGCCGGCGGCCTGATGGTCGGGCTCACGCTGGGCATGGACTTCGGCAACCGGCTCTCGCTCGCCATCTACGGCCAGGGCGGCAACCAGAAGGGCAGCTCGAACTACGGCGCGTTCAGCCTGTTCGCGGGCGGCCTCGACGCGCGCGTGGCGCTGCTCGGCTGGACCGACCGCAACGACTGGGAGCGCTTCTTCCTGTACGTGCACGGCCGCGGCGGCTACGCGAAGAGCTGGCCCGAGGGCCTGTTCAGCACGAACGACGTCGTGGTGCAGGGCGGCCCCGGCATCGAGTACTTCACGCGCCTGCGCCACTTCTCGGTGGGCCTCGCCGCCGACTACGTCTACGCGACGAAGGCGAAGGCGAGCGGGTTCGCGGTCTACCCGACGGTCCGCTACACGTTCTGATCCCGCGGCGGGCGCGCGCGGTCCTCGCCGCGCGCCCGCCCCGGCTCCCCCCTCACCGCCAGCCCCAGGTCTCCGCGCCGTCCGGCGTGCGCGCGTAGGTCCGCCCGCCGGGCGGCCCGTAGTAGACCGCGTCCACCGGCAGCTGCGTGGCGACGTCGAAGATCCCCACCTCGCCGCCCTCGGCCGCCACCGGGAACGGGAGCCGCAGCGTCCCGTGCGGCGGCACCACCGTGCCGGCGGGCAGCGGCGTCGCGAGCCGCTGGCGGAGGTCGCCGGTGATGGCGAGGCCGCCCAGGTCGCGCGGCGTGTCCTCGCGGTTGTAGAGCTCGATCGCGTCCGGCGCGACGGCGTTCACGACCAGGCCGCCCTCACCGCGGTGGCGCTCGAGCGCGATCTGCTCGCGCAGGAACCCGGTCCGGCGCCGGACGTAGTCCTTCAGCACCTGCACCGACGCGTCCGCGTGCGCCGGGTCCACCCAGGGATCCGCCGGGAGCAGCCCGGCGATGAGCGCGTGAAGCCCCTCGATGCGCGGCGACGTCTCGGCCTCGGCGAACGGGCCGTCGAGCATCGCCTCCACCTCGTCGAGGATGCGGTTCCGCAGCGCCGGCCGGTCCCAGATGCGCTGGAACAGCACCACGAACGGCGGGTGCGCGCCGCCGTAGCGCGCCTCCTTGCCCGCCGCGACGCCGAGGGTGCCCGCGTCGTACAGCGTGTAGAACGGGATGGCGTAGCGGAACGGCACGCCCCACTCCACCGCGTTGTCGCGCCAGAACACCAGCTTCGCGTTGTTGAGATCCCACGGGACCCACAGCCACCTGTCGCGCACGCGGTCGTGCACGAGGTAGCTGCCGGAGTCGTCGATGCCGGAGAGGCTGATGAGGATGCCCACCGCGTAGAAGCGGAAGAACCGGGGCAGGTCCACGTGCCGCTCCAGCCACGCCTCGATCTCGCCCTCGGGCGTCCGGCTCAGCCCGACCAGGAACGCGTCGAGGTCGTCGGAGGGCTCGCTCGAGTTCGTCTTCTTCTCCCACGGCCCCTGGTAGTGGGCGGGCGGGGTGAGCTTCAGCTCGCAGTCGCGCAGCCCGCAGCGGTAGACGTTCGCGTTCGGGTCGATGCCGTTCTCCAGGAGGAAGTGCTTCTCGTCCGGCTCCTCGACCTCGACGTACACGCCCTGGTGCTCGCCGTTCACGTCGAGCGTCACGAACCGGGCCCGCGGCGTGGGCACGCCGGCGCCCATCATGAGCGCGTAGGAGAACGGATCGGACAGGTACCCGCCGTCGGGCCACTCGGCGAGCAGGTTGCGCGTGCGCTCGCCGTCGAGCGGCGCGTCCTTGGGGCGGCGGACCTTCCAGCTGTGCTTGGGGTGCTCGCGCGAGCCGTCGCCGCGCTGCCGGAGCGTCACGTCCCACCAGGCGCCGTGGTAGTGGAACCGGCCCGGCGCGTACTCCTTGCTCCACATCGTGTAGACGATGGCCGCGGTCGCGTCGTCGAACGCGAGCGCGTAGGGCTCGACGCTCGTCTGCAGCGGAGGCCACGCCGGCGCGCCGAGCGGCGCGTCCGGGTTCACGACCCCGCCGTTGCCACCGCCACCGCCACCGCCCCCGCCCCCGCCGCCCGGGCCCGGGCCGCCGCCCGGCTGGCCGCCGAGCGAGCCGTCGGGGAGGGGCGCGCCCCCGGTGCAGGCGAGCAGCAGGATCGGGATCAGCAGGCGGGCGGCCGCGAACGTGCGTCGCATGACCACATGCAGCGCAGCGGGCGACGCGCCGGGAAGCGGGCGCGCGGGTGATCACCCACCGTGCCTGCCCGCCGTCGCCGGACGCGCGGGCGGGCGCCGGGGGTGCGTGCGGGCGGCCTAGCGGCGGCGGCGGCGCAGCGCGGCGGCGGCAACCACCGCCAGCGGCGCGAGCAGCGCCCAGCCCGAGCCGGCGGCGGCCTGGCAGCCGACCGCCACCGCGCCGTTCGGCGGCGGCGCGCCGGGGGTGCCGCCCGTGCCGTCGTCCCCGCCCGGCGGCTGCGCGGGCAGCGCCGGGACGTCCTTCACGATCGTGAAGGTGTCGTGGACCACGCCGTCGCCGCGGATCGAGTCCACCTTCAGCGTGCCGCCGTCGAGCGTGAGGCGGAGGTGCTGATCGATCTTCTCGCGGTAGGCGGTCCAGGGCTCGGCGGGGAGCACGAAGTCGTACAGCCAGCCGCCCGCGCCGCCGCTCGTGACGTACACCGGCGCGGCGGGGTGGTCGTAGTCCTTCTGCACCGGCTGCCCCTGCCGCGTCGGCCAGCTCCGCTCGTAGAGGTGGTTGTGGCCCTGGAGCACCAGGTCCACCCCGGCTCCCTCCAGCACCCCGAGCAGCGCCGCCGGGATCTGCGGGTACACGCCGTACTTGCCGGTCGCGACCACGGGCCGGTGGATGAGGACGATCTTCCACGGGGCGCGGGTGGCCGCGAGGTCGGCGGTGAGCCAGCCGACCATCGTCTTCGCGTCGCAGCCGGCGGTCGCCGCGTCCATCGGGACGATGCAGTTCGAGTCCAGCGCCGCCACGTGCACGTCGCCCCAGTCGAACGCGTAGTAGCGCTCACCCTGCGGCCCCTCCGGCAGCTCGAAGGCGTCGAGGTACGGCTGCGCCCAGGGCTGCCGGTACTCGTGGTCGCCGGGCGCCGGCCACATCGTCACGTCCGCGAGGAGCGCCGCCATCGGGCGGAACAGCTTGGAGAGGAAGTCGGCGGCGGTGGCGTCCGGGTAGGCGTTGTCGCCCACGGTGAGGATCGCCTGCGCGCCCTCCTCCCGGATGCGCGCGATGTGGTTCAGCTCGGCGGGATCGCCGGTGCCGTAGTCGCCGACGACCGCGAGGATCGCGGCGCGGCCGGCGGCGGTGTCCGGCCGGCCCGGCGTGTGGAGCGTGCCGCCCGGCCGCTCGGCGCCGTCCACCGTGAGCCGGTACGGGATCGCGCTCGCCGCGGGCAGCCCCTCGAGGCGGAGCAGGTGGTGCGTGCCGTCGCTCGCGGCGCGCGCCGTGCCGCCGCCCGGGAGGTCCGCGACGGCCTCCACCGCCGCGGCGGCGTCGGTGTCCACCACCACCAGCGCGGAGGACGGGCCGGTCTGCTGGAGGAAGGGGCCGCGCGTGACGCTCGCGGCGAGCGCCGCCGAGGGCAGCGCGGCGAGCGCGAGGAGCAGGCGGGTGATCGAGCGCATGTGGCGTCTCCGTGCGCCCGGGGGCGCGCGCCGCAGGTCGGCGTGTCGAGGGGGTCAGCCCGTCTGAACACGCGCGGGGCGCCGGGCCATCCCGGCGCGGGCGCGGGCGCGGCGATCGCGTGCCGAGCGCGTGGCGCTCCGGCGCCGCAGGTGGGAAGCGCGCTTCCGCGGGAGGCGACGTGCGGGCGCCGCGGGAGCGGGGGAGCGTGGGCGCGGATGTGCGGGCACCGCCGTTGCACCGCGGCCCCGCGTGCTCGCCGACCGACCCTCGCACCGTGCGCTACCGTTGCTGCTCCTGCTCACCACCCCTGGCGCCGCGCTCGGCGTGGAGGCGGACGCCGCGCCGGCCGTGGCACAGGCGGAGGAGGAGGCGCTCGCCGTCCCGGCCGCCGGCAGCCCGCTCGCCGGCCAGCCGGATCCGGCGGCGGCGAGCGCGGGGGCGCCCGGGCCGGCGAGCGTCCGCGAGGTCGGCCACCCGCCGGCCGGCGCGCCGGCGCGGACGGCGCGCGTGGAGGTGGTGCGCACGGCGCCGTTGCCCGCCGCGCCCGGGCCGCCGCCGAGGACGGCGCCCCCCGCGCCCGTGGCGCCGCCCGCGAGCCCGGTGGCGGAGCCGATCCGCGCCCGTCGCGAGGGGCTGCAGATCGAGGTGGGCGGGCAGGTGTTCGTCGGCGGCGCGGCGGACGCGCGCGACGGGTGGAAGCGCGACGTGGCGCTCGACCGCGCCCGCATCGAGGTGCGCGGGAGCATGCCGGGCCTGCTCACCGTCATCGAGGCGGACGTCGCGGACACGAAGCCGCTCAAGGACGCGTTCGTGCGCCTCGACGGCCCCTCCGCCACGCGGCTCACCGCCGGCCGGTTCAAGCCGCCGTTCCTCGAGCGCGAGAACGTCTCCGCGTGGAAGCTCCCGCGCATCGGCCGCGGCGTGGTGAACGACTACCTCGTGGACCGGAACGAGCTGGGCGGGCGGCGCGTCGGCGCGGTGGGCGCGGTCCGGCCGTGGGACGGCGCGCTGGAGGTCTCCGCGGGCGTGTTCCAGGGCACGCCGAACGGCGACGAGAAGCCGCCCCAGGACTACGTGGCCCGCGCCGCGGTCCGGCTCGCCGGCGCGCTCGAGCTCGGCGCCGCCGGCTACCGCGCCGGCCGCTCCGCCCCGGACGCGCCCCGGCGCGAGGCGGGCTCCGCGTTCGCCGCGCTCGACGCGGGGCCCCTGGCGGTGAGCCTGGAGGCGCTGACGGGTCGCATCGAGCAGGGCACCTTCACCGCCGGTATCGGCCTGGTCGAGTACACCATCCCGGTGGGGAAGCGGCTCCGCGTGACGCCGATGGCAGGGGTGGAGGCGCTGCGGCTCCGCGCGCCCGCGCAGGGGACCGGCTCGTCCGCCGTGGGCGGGGCGGTGCTCGGCTTCGGGGAAGGGCTCAAGCTGAAGGTGCAGGGAGAGCGGGCGCGCCGCCCGGGGGAAAAGGCGCCGGCCAACGCGATCGCCGTCCAGCTCGCGACGAGGTTCTAGCGTGGTGCCCTACGCGGAGGGACCGGTGACGCTGCTGCGGCGCGAGCACAAGGTGCTGCTCGCGCCCGGGGAGGCGCGGGACGTCGCCGCCCGGCTCGGCGCCGGGGGATCGCCCGCGACCCGGGTGGCGACCGTCTACTTCGACGCGCCCGGTGCGCCCCTGGCGCTGCGGGCGCTCGAGTCGCCCGGCGACTGCGTCAAGGTGCGGGCCAAGGCCTACTGCCCGGACCGCTCGGGCCGGCCGGGGCGCGTGGTGCTGGAGCTGAAGCGCGAGCGGGGAGGGGTCACCACCAAGGACCGCACCTGGATCCCGCGCGCCGCGCTGGCGGGCGCGCTGGCGCGGCTGCCGGTGCCGGGCCCGCTCGCGCCGCTCGTCGCGACCTCGTACCGGCGGCGGGTGTGGCAGCCGTGCGAGGGGTGGCGCGTCACGCTCGACGACGGGCTCCGGTTCCACCCCGCCGGCTGGCCGCTGCTCGACCCGGACGCGCCGCCGTGGCCGGACGGGCTGCCGCCGCCGGCCGGCGCCGAGCCGCGCGCCGTCCTCGAGCTGAAGCTCGGCGCGGGCGCGCCGCCGCGCTGGCTGGTCGCGCTCGTGACCGAGCGGGCCCAGCCGTACAGCAAGCTCGCCGAGGCGTTCGCGCGCGCCGCGCCGGCGCGCACGCGCAGGGCCTGACCTCATGCTCGTCTCCTTCGAAGGCATCGACGGCAGCGGCAAGACCGCGCTCTCCAACCTGGTGTGCGAGCGCCTCCGGCGCGGCGGGCGCGAGGTGGTCCACGCGCGCGAGCGCGGCGTCCTCGCCACCGCCGCGGCCCGCCGCGTCCGCGAGCTGACGCGCGACCCGCGCCTGCTCGAGCTCTCCCCGCGCGCCGAGCTGTTCCTGAACCTCGCCCGCGAGGCGCAGCAGCTCGAGGAGGTGGTGCGGCCCGCGCTGGCCCGCGGCGCGCTGTGCGTGGCCGACCGGAGCCTGCACTCGATCCTGGCCCTAGCCGTCGCCGGCCGCGGCCTCCCGCGCGCCGAGGCGGAGGCGGCGGTGCGCGCCGCCTCGGGCGGCACCTGGCCCGACCTCGCCGTGCTGGTGGACGTGGATCCGGACCTGGCGCGGCTGCGCAAGCGCGTGGGGAAGATCCTGGAGGGCCGCGCCGACGAGCCGGGCTCGCGCAAGGGGCTCGCCGGCCACGGCCTGCTGGTCCGCATCCGCGAGCACCTCGCCGCCGAGGCCGCCGCCGCGCCGCGCGCCTGGCTGCGGGTCGCGAACGAGGGGAGGTCGCTCGAGGCGCTCGCGGACGAGGTCGCGGAGGCGATCGCGGCCCGCGCGGAGGGCCGCGCCCCGCGCCGGCGCCCCGCGCCCGCGCCGCCGCCGGCGCGCCTGCCCGGGCCCGCCGGGATCGCCGAGCGGTTCGAGGCGGCGGTGGATGCGCTCGCCGCGCGGGAGCCCGCGCTCGCGGCGCACCTGCTCGCCGGCATCCCGGGCCGCGCCGCCCACGCGCGGCGGGCGGCGCTCGCCGGCCGCTGCCCCGCCGTGGTGGCGCGCGCGCTCGAGGGCTTGTCGGATCCGGAGTCGCACGCGCTGCGGTGGGCGCTGGCGGGCCGGGTCCCGGCCGACGTCGCGGCGGGCCTGGGCGCGGACGCGTCGCCCGAGGCGATGCGGCTCCGGGCCGCGCTGCTGGCGCGCGCGCCGGGGCCGGCGGTGGCCGGGCTGGTCGCGGCGGACGGGGCGGACGCGTGGGCGCTCCGCGAGGAGGCGCTGGACCGGGGCGAGCTGGAGGGCGTGCTGCGCGGGCTGGCGGGGCTCGGCTCGGAGCGCGCCTGGGCGCTGCGGGCCGACGGGATCGGGCGCGGGCTCTGGGAGGCGGTGGGGCGCAGCCTGGCCGGCGTGGACGGCGCGCGCGCCGACGCCCTGCGGACCGCGCTGGCCGCGCACGACCGCCTCGCCGCGCTGCGCGGGACGGCCGGGGTGGACAGCGGCCCGGCGCGCGCCCTCCGCGAGCGGCTGTTCCCGCTCGCGCCGAAGCGCGTGCTCCGCACGCTGGCGGGCAACGCCGCGCCCTGGACCTGGCCGCTCCGCGAGCGCGCGCTCGCCGAGACCAAGGAGGCGCTCGACGCGGTGGACGGGATGGACCACCCGCTGGCCTGGGCGCTGCGGGCCGAGGGCGTCGCGCGCTGGCCCGCCACCGCCGTCTCGTCGCTCCGGCACCTCGCCGCGACCGCGCGCGGCCGGGAGATCGTCGCGGCCGCGCTGCGGACCGCGCCGGCGAGCCTGCCCGTGCTGCGGAACGCGCACGCGGCCCTCGCGCTCGCCGCGCACGCCCCGGGCCCGGCCCCGGGCCTGCCCGCCGCTGTGGAGGCGTCATGCACCCCGTGACGTTCCCCGCCGGGATCGACCTGCACACGCTGCCGCTCGGCACGGTGCTCCCGCGCATCGGCGCGGCGCTGGCGGTGGGCGTGGCGCTCGGGTTCCGGCCCTGGCGGCTGCTCATGGGCCGGCGGCTGCCGAGGCCGGAGATGGCGCAGGCGCAGATCCTGCTGTGCGCCGCGGCGGCGATCATCACCATGGTGATCGGCGACAGCGTGGCGAAGGCGTTCGGCCTGGTGGGCCTGGGCAGCTTCGTCCGGTTCCGCTCCGGGCTGAAGGACCCGCGCGACGCGGCCGTGCTGTTCCTCACCATCGGCCTGGGCATGGCGTGCGGGCACGGGACGCTGGGCCTCGCGCTCACCGCCGGGCTCGCGGCGTCGGCGGTGCTGGCGGCGCTCGACCTGCTCCCCGCCGGTGAGCCGGCGGACGCGGACGCGGCCGCGCGCGCCGCCGGCGCGCCGGCCGCCGAGGTGGCGCCGCCGCGGCTCGCCGACGCGTCGCGGAAGTCGCCGTGAGGCGATCGCGGGCTGGTATCGGGCGCTATCCGCGCCGTGCGCGCGCCGCGCGGCGCCGCGCGCGGGCCGCCCGCGATCACCGCGCGTGCACGGCCGCGCCGGCCGCCGCGGAGCGCGCGATTCGGCCGCGAAACGCGCCCCGGCGCCCCCAAACCCGTCCCGCCGAGGGACGGTCACCGTGGCCCCGGGCCCTGGGTCGGCCGGGTTCCTGCCACCCCGCCCGCGACCGGGGGCAATGTAGTCAAATGCCCGTAAGGGCAAGGGAATCCGGCCGGGACAACGTTGACCCTCCTGCGAACAGCGCCCTATACTTCCGCGTCGTCAGGCGCTTTTTTCCGGTTCCTCACTCCCCCGCGAAGCCACCTTGAGCGCACCCTCCCTGGACGAGCAGATCCGATCCCACGTCGAGTCGCTCGAGGCGGCCCCCGGCGATGACGAGGCGTTTCACGCGCTCGTGGGACTTTACGAGCGCGACGCGCGCTGGGAGGAGCTGATCGCGCTTTACGAGGGGCGCGCGCGCCACGCGCCCGGACCGGGGCCGCTCCTTGCCGAGGCCGCGACGCTCGCGCACCGGAAGCTGCGCAACGTGGCCCGCGCGGAGGACCTCTACCGCCAGCTCCTGCAGCTCGAGCCCGCGCACCCCGTCGCGCTTCGCGCGCTGGTGGAGCTCCTCGAGGAGCGCGGCGACTGGGCGGGCGTCGCGGCCGCGCTGGAGCGCGAGGCCACCGGCACCTCCGATCCGGTCGCCGCCGCGGCGGTGACGCTCCGGCTCGCCAAGGTCCAGGAGGAGCGCCTCGGACGGCGGGACCGCGCCGCGCTGCTCTACGCGCGCGCGCACCGGCTCGACCCCGCGCTGGAGGAGGCGCGCGCCCGCGCCCTGGAGTGCTTCGCCGCGCTCCGCCGCTTCGCGCAGGCGAAGCGGCTGCTCGACGCCGCGCGCGACGCCGGCGCCGAGCCGCGCGCACTCGCCGCCGCGTACGCGCGGCTGGGCACCGCGCTGGTGGACGAGCCGCTCGACCACGCGCTCGCGACCGACGCGCTCATCGACGCGCTCGCGCTCGATCGCTCGGCGCCGGGCGCGGCCGCCGCGCGCGAGCGGCTGCGCGGCTTCCCGCGCGCCTGGCGCGAGGAGGCCGGGCGGGTGGAGGCCGAGGCGACGCGCGCGTCGGACCGGCGCACGGCCGCGGCGCTCCAGCTCCGGCTCGCGCAGATCCACGCCGCCTACGATCCGGAGGGCGCGGGCCGCGCGGTGGAGCGCATCGAGCGGGCCTGGGCGCTCGCGCCCGGCGCGCCGGCCGCGCTGGAGCTGCTGGAGCGCGTGCTGGCCGAGCGCGGCGACCACCGCGGCCACGCCGACGCGCTGGCGCGCCTCGCGGCCCAGACGCGGGACCGCGCCGCGCAGGTGGCGCTCCACCTCGAGATGGCGCGGGTGGACCTGGTGCGCTTCGGGGACGCCGAGTCCGCGCTGGCGGCGCTGCGCCGCGCGCTGGAGCTCGACCCGGCCTGCGAGACCGCCGCGCTGCAGGCGTTCGAGCACGAGGCCGACGCGGGCCGCGTCGGGGAGGCGCTGGAGGTGCTGGAGCGCCACCTCGCCGCCGCCCCGGCGAAGCCCGCCCACGCGCCGCTGCGCGTGCGCGCCGCCGCCCTGGCGCGCGAGAAGCTGGGCGACCCCGCCCGCGCCCGGCGCCACCTCGAGGCGGCGCTGCGCGCCGACCCGGGTCACGCCCCCGCCGCCGCCGCGCTGGCGCCGCTGCTCGCCGAGGCCGGCGAGTGGCAGCCGCTCGCGCGCGTGCTGGAGCTGTCCGCGCGCCGCGAGCGCTCGCCCGGGGAGCGGGTCCGGCTGCTCGAGCGGCTCGCCGAGATCCAGCAGGAGCGCCTCGGGCGCCCCCGCGACGCGCTGCGCACGCTGGCGGGCGCGCTCGCGCTCGACCCGGCCCGGGCCGCCACCCGCAAGGCGATGGAGGGCGCCGCCGCCCGCGCCGACGCGTTCGCCGAGCTGGCGCGCGCCTACCGCGCCGCGGCCGCCACCACGAACGGCGACCTCAAGGCCCGCAAGACGCTGCTGCGGCGCGTGGCCGAGATCCTGGACCGCGACCTCGGGCAGCCGGAGGAGGCCGTCCGGGCCTGGCGCGCGCTGGTCGAGGTGGACCCCGAGGATCGCGGCGCCCGCGCGGCGCTGGAGTCGTGCCTGGCGCGGGCGGGCCAGCAGCAGGAGCTGGCCCGCGAGCTCGAGGCGCGGCGTGAGCACGCGACCGGCGACGAGCGGCGGGCGCTCGGGGCGAAGCTGGCGCGGCTGTGGGCCGAGGCCGGCGAGCCGGATCGCGCCGGGGCCGCGTGGCGCGCGGTGCTCGCCGAGGGCCCCGACGACGAGGAGGCGCTGTGGGGCCTGCACGCCGCGCTCGAGGCGCAGGGCGGTGCGGCCGCGGCCGAGGAGCGGATCGCGATCCTGGCGCGGCTCGCCGCCCGCGCGCGCGGCCCCGCCGAGCGCGCCGCGATCGAGCTGGCCCGCGCCGAGGCGCTGGCCGAGCCGCTCGGGCGCCACGCCGACGCCGCCGGGGTGGCCCTGGCGGTCGTCGAGGCCGGCGGGCTCTCCGCCACGCAGCGCGCCGAGGCGGTGGCGCTCCTGGAGCGGCTGCTGGCGCGCGGCGCGGAGCCGCTGCGCGTCGCGCAGGCCCTGGCGCGCGCGCACGCCGCCGCGGGGGACGCGGCGCGGCAGGCGGCGATGCTGGAGCGGGTGGCGAAGGAGCTGCCCGCCTCCGCCGACCCGCGCGAGCGCGCCCGCCACCTGCTCGACGCGTCCGCCGCCCGGGCCGAGCGCCTGGGCGACCGCCGCGGCGCCCTCTCCGCCGCGGCCGCGGCGCTGCGGGCCTGCCCCGATCACGCCGAGGCCCGCGCCCGCTGCGAGGCGCTGGCCCGCGAGGTCGGCGCCCACCGCGAGCTGTTCGCGCTGCTGGTCGAGGTGGCGGGCCGGCTGGCCGGGCGCCCCGAGGAGGAGGCGGCGCTCCGGATCCGCGCCGCCGCCACCGCCGAGGAGGACCTGGGCGCGTTCGACGACGCGGCCGCGCAGCTCCGGCGCGCGCTGGAGCTGCGGCCCGGCGACCCGGCGGTGCTGGCCGGGCTCACCCGCGCCGCGCTCGCGTCCGAGCGGTGGGCCGACGCCGATCGCCTGCTGGCGCAGCGCGCGGCGGCGGCGACCGGCGCGGAGCAGGTGGCGCTGCTCGCGCAGCGCGCCGAGGTGCTGGAGGAGCGGCTCGGCGACCCGGCCGCCGCGGCCGAGGTCTGCCGCGCGGCGCTGGAGCGCTGCGCCCCGGAGCAGCGGGCGCGCCTGCTGGCGCGGCTCGCCGGCGCGCTCGGCGCCGCGGGGGACGAGGCCGGGCGGGCCGACGCGCTCGGCGAGCTGTCGGCGGCCTCGCAGGAGCCGGCCGAGGCGTCCCGGGCCGCGCTGGAGAGCGCGCGCATCCGCGCCGGGATGGGCGACGCGCGCGCCGCGGTCGAGCGGCTGACCGCCGCGCTGCGGGCCTCGCCGGACGACGCGGCCGCGCTCGCGGCGCTGGAGGAGCAGCTCGCGGCGGAGGATCCGGCCGCGGTGGTGATGGCCGCGCGCGCGCTGGCCGGGCAGGCGGATCCGCGCCGCCGGCTGCGGGCGCTGGAGGCCGAGGCCCGGGCGCACCCGGAGCCGGCCGGGCGCGCCGCCGCGCACCGCGCCGCCGCGCGCGTCGCCGAGCAGGAGCTGGGGCAGGCGTCCCTCGCGTTCGCGGCGCTCGCCGCGGCCGCGCGCGAGCTGCCGGAGGACGCGGAGCTGCGGGCCGAGCTGCGGCGCGTGGCGGGCGAGGCCCAGGAGTGGGACGCCTGCGCGCGCGTGCACGACGCGCTGGTGGACGCCGTGCCGGCGTCCGGGCGGCTCGCCGTCCTGCGCGAGCGCGCCGAGCTGGCCGAGCGCCGGCTGGACCGGGACCGCGCCGCGGCGGCCTGGGCCGAGGTGGCCGGGGCGGCGCCGGGCGATCGCGACGCGCTGGCCGCGCTGCGCCGCCTGCACCGCGCCCGCGAGCGCTGGGGCGAGCTGGCCGACGTCTGCGCCGCGCTGGCCGCCATGCCCGCCGCCGCGCCGGCCGCGCGCGAGGACGCGCTGCGCGAGGAGGCCGCCGTCGCGGAGTCGCGCCTCGGCGACCCGGGGCGCGCGGCCGCGGCGTGGGCCGAGGTGGCGGCGCTCGCGCCCGACGACGCCGAGGCGACGGCGGCGCTGGAGCGGCTCTACCAGCGCCTCGACCGGCCCGAGGCCCTCGCGGCCCTGCTGGAGCGCCGGCTGGCCCGCGCCTTCGACGCGGACGCGGCCGCCCGGCTGGCCGAGCTGCGGCGCTTCCGGCTGGGGGATCCGGCCGGCGCGCTGGCGCTGCACGCCGAGCTGCTGCGCCGGGATCCGTCGCGCGCGGACGTGCGCGACGCGCTCGCCGAGCTGGCCGCGGTCCCGGGCGCGGTGGGGCGCGAGGCGCTCGACGCCGCCGACGCGGCGCTGCGCGAGGGCGGCGAGCACGCCCGGCGGGTGGCGGCGCGCGAGGCGCGGCTCGCGGCGGTGGAGGACCTGGGCGAGCGCGCCCGGCTGCACGCGGAGCTGCGCGCGATCCTGGAGCGCGACCTGGGCGAGCCGGGCCTGGCCTGGGTGGCGGCCTGCCGCGCGTTCGCCGAGGGCGGGCCGTCCCGCGCCGGCGCCGAGGAGGACCTGGCGCGGCTGGCGCGCGAGACCGGCTCGGAGGACGAGCTGCCCGACGTCTACGAGCAGGCGGCGGCCGGGGCCGGCCCGGGGGAGCGGCTCGGGCTGCTCCGCCAGGCGGCGCGGCTGCGCGAGGCGCGCGCCGGCGGCCAGGCGGCGGTGGACGCGTGGAACGCGGTGCTGGCGCTCGCGCCGGACGACGCCGAGGCGCTGGAGGCGCTCGCGGCGCTGCACGAGGCCGCGCGCTCGGCGCGGGAGATCCTCGAGGTCGCGCGCCGCCGCGCCGCGCTGGCGGAGGGCGAGGAGCGGGTCGGCCACCTGCTGCACGCGGCGGTGGTGGCGGACGAGCTGGGCGACGCGTCGGTCGCCGCCGAGGCGTACCGCGCCGTGCTCGACGAGGCCCCGGACCGCGTGGAGGCGCTGGAGGGCCTGGCGCGCGTGCTGGAGCGGGCGCCGGGCGCGGAGCCCGCGGCGGCGACCGCGGAGCTGCTCCAGGTGCTGGAGGCGCTCGCCCGCGCCAGCGGCGCCGACCCGGACCGCCGCGTGGCGGCGCTGCTCCGGCGCGCGGCCTGCCTGGAGGCGGACCCGGACCCGCGCCGGCCGGTGGAGGGCTACGCGGAGGTGCTCGCCGAGCGCCCGCGCGAGCCGGAGGCGGTGGCCGGCCTGGAGCGCCTGCTGAGGCGCCCGGACGCGCGCGAGGGCGCGGCGCGGCTGCTGGAGGACGTGCTGCGCACCGCGGGCGACGCGGGCCGGCTGGTGGCGCTGCTCGAGGTCCGGCTGGAGGGCGCCGACGAGGCCGAGCGCGCGCCGCTGCTGGCCGAGATCGCCGCGCTGCACGAGCGGCTGGGCGACCGGCGCCGCGCGTTCGAGGCGCGGGTGCGCGAGCTGGCCGACGCGGCGCGGGCGGGGCGCGACGCGCCGGCCGCGCGGGCGGACCTGGAGCGGCTGGCCGCGGCGACGGGCGCGTGGGCCGAGC
Source organism: Anaeromyxobacter sp. Red801 (assembly GCF_049201065.2). Taxonomy (NCBI): domain Bacteria; kingdom Pseudomonadati; phylum Myxococcota; class Myxococcia; order Myxococcales; family Anaeromyxobacteraceae; genus Anaeromyxobacter; species Anaeromyxobacter sp. Red801. The sequence continues at coordinate 843,752 of NZ_CM181236.1, forward strand.
TGGCGGAGGCGCTGCGGGTGGCGCTCGCCGCCGGGCTGCCGGCGCGCGCGGCGCTGGAGGCGCGGCGGCGGCTGGCGGCCGTGTGCGCCGACCGGCTCGGCGACCTCGCCGAGGCGGCCCGGCAGTACGAGGAGGTGGCCGCGGCGGCGCCGTCTCCCGAGACGCTCGGCGCGCTGGCGCGCGTCTACCGCCGCATGGGCGCGCACCGCGAGCTGGCCGTCACGCTCTCGCGGCTCGCCGAGGTCGCCCCCGCGGCGGCGGCGCGCAAGGAACTCCTGCTCGAGGTGGCGAAGATCATGGCTGAGCAGCTCTCGGATCGCGAAGGCGCGGTGGACGCGTACCGGAAGATCCTGTCGGTGGACCCGGAGGATCCGCAGGCGCTCCGGCTGCTCGGGCGGCTCCTCGGCGCGGCCGAGCGCTGGGAGGAGCTGGTCCAGGTGCTCGATCGCGAGGTGGCGCTGGCCGACCGGCAGCCCAACTTCGTCGCCGAGGCCGCCGAGCTGCGCTTCCGGCTCGGACGCATCCGCCACCAGCGGCTGGCGGACGCGGAGGGCGCGCTGGTCGCCTACCGCGAGGTGCTGCACCGCGTGCCCCGCCACCCGGCCGCGCTGTCCGCGCTGGAGGAGCTGGCGCGCGGCACCGGGCCGGCCGCGCTCGAGGCGGCGCTGCTGCTCGAGCCGGTGTACGCGGCCGAGGGCGAGCACGGCAAGGTGGTGGAGACGCTGGAGGCGCGGGCGGCGAACGAGACCGAGCCCTCCCGGCGCGCGGCGCTGCTGCGGCGCGTGGCCGAGGCGTACGGCGGCCCCCTGCGCAACGCCGAGATGGCGTTCCTGGCCGCGTCGCGCGCGCTCGCGGCGGACCCGGACGCGCCCGAGTCGCTCGAGCTGGCGGTCCGGCACGCGCAGGCGGCGGGCCTGGGCGACGAGCTGGCCGCGCTGCTGGAGGAGCACGCCGACCGGGCCCGCGAGCCGGTCGCGCGCGCCGAGTACCAGCGGCGGATCGCGCGGCTCGCGCAGGGCGAGCCGGCCCGCGCGGCCGCGGCCTGGCAGAAGGTGCTCGACCTCGCCCCGGACGACCGCGAGGCGCTGGTCGGCCTCATCGACGCGCTGGAGGCCGGCGCGGATCCCGAGGCGCTGGCGCAGGCGCTGCGGCGGGGCCTGGCGGTGGAGGAGCTGCCCGAGGGCCGCGCCCACCTGCTGCGGCGGCTGGCGGCGGTGCAGGACGAGCGGCTCGGCGACGCGGCCGGCGCCATCCAGAGCCTGAAGCGGCTGCTGGAGCTGTCGCCGGACGACCGCGAGGCGCTCGCCCGGCTGGATCGCCTGTGCGTGAAGGCGGAGCGCTGGGTGGACCTGGGCGACGTGCTCGCGCGCGAGATCGCGGCCGCGGCCGAGGCCGGCGACGCGAACGTGCTCGGGTCCCTGCGGCAGCGCCTGGCGGAGCTGAAGGAGCACCGGCTGCTCGACCGCGAGGGCGCGCTGGAGCTGTACGAGGAGGTGCTGCGCGCCCGGCCGGACCACCCCGAGGCGCTGGCGCGCCTCGAGGCCATGCTCCAGAAGGACCCGGGCAACGCGCGCGCCGCGGTGGCGCTGGAGCGGGCGTACGCCGCGGCCGGCGACCCGCTGCGCCAGGCGGCGGTGCTGGAGCAGCGCGCCGGCGAGCGCCCCGACCCGCAGGAGCGCAAGGCGCTCTACCTGGCCCTGGCCGAGCTGCGCGAGAAGGGGCTCGGCGATCCCTCGCTCGCGTTCCTGGCGCTGTGCAAGGCGTTCCGCGAGGACCCCGCCGACGCGGCGCTGCGCGCGCGCATGGAGGCGCTCGCGGGGCGGAGCGGCCACGAGGAGGAGCTGGCCGCCATCTACGAGGACGAGCTGGACCGGCTGGCGCCGGCCGACACCGCGCAGGTGGCCCTGCGCCTCGGCGCGCTCTACGAGGAGCACCTGGCCGAGCCGGCCCGCGCCGCCCAGTTCCTGCGGCGCGCCGCGGCGCTCGACCCGGCCGCCGCGCCGGCGGCGCTGCCCGCGCTGGAGCGCATCTACCGGAAGCTGGAGAGCTGGCCGGACCTGGCCGACGCGCTGTCGTCGCTCGCCTCCTCCGCCCAGGGCGCCGAGCGCGTCCAGCTCCTGTTCCGGCTGGGCCAGCTCTGCGAGGAGCGGCTCGCCGCGCCGGACCGCGCCGCCGAGGCCTACGAGGCGGCGGTGGCGGCGGACCCGCGCCACGTGCCGTCGCTCCGGGCCCTCGAGGCGCTGTACGAGGGCGCGGGCCGGCGCGAGGACCTGTTCCAGAACCTGGCGGCGCAGCGCGCCGCCGCGCAGGAGCCGGCCGCCCGCGAGCGCGTGCTGGCCCGCATGGCCGCGCTGGCCGCCGAGCTGGGCCGCCTCGACGAGGCGGTGGCCCTGTGGAAGGAGCTGCTCGGGATCCGCCCGCGCCACGAGGCCGCGCTGGCCGCGCTGGAGGACCTGTACGAGCGGCTGGAGCGCTGGCAGGACCTGGCGCAGCACCTCCGGGTCCGCGTGTCCGCCACGGTGGACCGGCGCGAGATCGCGCGCCTGAACGACAAGCTCGGCCACGTGCTGGGCACGCGGCTCGGCGACGCCGCGCAGGCGGTGCAGTCGTACAAGGCGGTGCTGGAGTCGGATCCGCGCAACCGGCGCGCGCTCGAGGCGCTGCGCGACATCCACGCCGCCCAGGGCGACCAGGACGCGCTGGTCTCGGTGTACCGGCGCCTGGTGCCGCTGCAGGAGGACGCGGCCGGGGTGAAGCGCGTCCGGCTCGAGCTCGCGGACGTGCTGCTGCGCGCCGGCCAGAAGCGCGAGGCGGTGGAGCAGGCCAAGCTCGCGTTCGACATCGAGCCGCACACCGCGGACGACCTCGTCCGCATCGAGGAGATCTTCCGGCAGGGCGGCGCCGCCCAGGACGGCGTCCGCGCCGCCGAGGCGCGCGCCGCGCTGCTCGCCGCCGAGGGCGGCCCCGCCGAGGCGGTGCCGGCGTGGCTGGCGGTGGCCGAGCTGTGGCGGGCGCAGAAGCGGGGCGACGCCGCCGCGGCGGCGCTCGACAAGGTGCTGGAGCTCGACCCGGCCAACCGCACCGCCTACGACCAGCTCCGGGCGCTGCACGAGGCGGCCGGCAACTGGCGCGCGCTGGCGCGGGTCTGCGACCTGTTCGCGCCGCACCTGCCCGACCCGGCGGAGAAGCTGGCGCTGCTGAAGGAGGTGGCCGGCGTCCACGAGAAGCGGCTCGGCCAGAAGGAGATGAGCTTCCTCGGCTGGTGCCGCGCGCTGGCCGAGGGGCCGGGCGACGCCGAGGCGCTCGCCGAGGCCGAGCGGCTGGCCGGCGAGACCGAGGCCTTCGACGAGCTCGCGGCGGTGCTGGAGCAGGTGGCGGAGGACGCGAAGGGCATGGTCCGGGCGCGGCTGCTGCTGCGCCTGGGCAAGGTGCGGGACGAGCGGCTCGACGCGCCCGACGAGGCGGAGGCCGCCTACCGCAGGGCGCTGGAGGCCGACCCGGCCAGCCCGGAGGCGCTCGACGCGCTGACCCAGCTCTTCAAGCGGCGCGGGCGGGTGCGCGACCTCGTCATCACGCTGGAGCAGAAGCTCGAGGCGGCCGCGGGCCTGGAGGAGAAGAAGGCCACGCTGCTGGAGATGGCGCGCATCTACGACGGCGAGCTGCACGACGTCGAGGAGGCGGTGAGCGCGCTGCGGCGGGTGCTGGAGCTGGACGGCGCGGACCCCGCGGCGCTGGAGGCGCTCTCCGAGCTGCTGCGGCGGGAGCAGCGGTGGGCCGACCTGGCCGGCGTGCTGGCCCGGGCGCGCGACCTGTCCGCCTCGGACCAGGCGCGCATCGCCTACCAGCTCCAGATCGCGTCGCTGCACGAGAACGAGATCGGCGACGACGAGGCCGCGGTGGAGGGCTACCGGACCGTGCTCGGCCTGGACGACCGGAACGCCGAGGCGCTGGCCGGGCTGGAGCGCCTGTACACCAAGCTCGACCGCTTCGCCGAGCTGAACCGCGTCTACGAGCGGCTCATCGCGCTCACCCAGGACCCGCGCGAGCAGGTGCGCGTGCTGTCGCGCAGCGCCGCGATCCACGACGAGAAGCTGCGCGACCCGCGCTCCGCCATCGAGAAGAACGAGGCGGTGCTGCGCATCGACGGCGCGAACGCCGTGGCCATCAAGAACCTCGAGCGGCTCTACCGCGACGAGGCGCTCTGGGACCGGCTCATCAGCGTCATGCAGCACCACGTCTCGCTGGTGCAGGACCGGCGCGAGCAGGTCGCGCTCGAGGTGGCCATCGGCGAGATCTGGTGGAAGGAGCTGCAGCGAGTGGACCGCGCCGAGGCGATGCTGAGCCACGCGCTCCAGCTCGACCCCGACTCGCGCCAGGCGGTCAGCGCGCTCGGGCGCCTCTACGAGAACAGCGGCAACTGGAACCTGGCGCTCGACATGCTGCGGCGCGAGGCGCGGGTGGCGGGCGGGTCCCGGGACGCGGTGGACCTCCAGGTCCGCATGGGCGCGATCTTCGAGGACATGCTCATGGACGTGGCCGGGGCCAAGGAGGCCTACGGCCGCGCCCTGCAGCTCGACCCGGGCAACCTCCCGGCGCTGCGCGCGCTGAAGGGGATCGCCGAGCGCGAGCGCGACCGCGACCGCTACCTCGAGCTGCTGGTGGACGAGGCCCGCTACGCCACCGACGTCCAGGAGAAGACCGAGCGCTACACCGAGGCGGCGCGCGTCTACCAGGAGGAGCGCGACGACCGCGAGAGCGCGGTCCGCTACTACGAGGAGGCGCTGAAGCGGACCCCCGGCCACCTGGACGCGGCGCGCCCGCTCTCGGACATCTACGTGGCCCAGGCGCGCTGGGCCGACGCCGAGCGCGTGCTCGACGTCATCGTGGGCGTGCTCGACTCGGCCGGCGACGCGCGCGAGCTGTGCCGCCAGTGCTACCGCCAGGGCTACGTGGCGGAGAAGCTCGGGCGGCTGGACAAGGCGCTCGCGTCCTACCGCCGGGCCTACGAGCTCGACGCGACCTACCTGCCCGCGCTGGAGGGCCTGGGCAACCTGCTCGTCCGGCGGGAGGAGTGGGACGAGGCGCTGCGCATCTTCACCGCGGTGATCATCCACCACCGCGACGGCCTCACCGACCTCGAGGTGGTGGAGACGCACTGGCAGATCGGCGAGATCGCCGCGAAGCTGGGGCAGCTCGACCGCGCCGCCAACGCGTTCCGCAAGGCGCTCGAGATCGACGCGAACCACGAGCCATCGCGCCGCAGCCTGGTGCGCGTGCTCGAGGCGGTGGGCGACTGGGAGGGCGCGGTGGACCAGCGGCAGCGGCTGCTGGCGCTGCTCGAGGGCAAGGCCCGGTTCGACGACTTCGTCGCCATCGGCGAGGCCTGCCGCGACAAGCTCCAGGACCCGTACCAGGCCATCGACGCGTTCCTGGGCGCGGCGCGCATCGACCCCACCAGCCTGCCGGTCACCGAGGCGCTGCTCGGCCTGTACCGCGAGACGCGCCAGGGCCAGAAGGCGGCCGACGTGCTCGGCCAGATGGTGGCGCGGCCCGAGGTGCAGGCCGATCCGCTCCGCGCGGCCCGGCTCCACCTGGCGCGCGCGGAGGTGCTGCGCGACGAGGTCAAGGACGAGAACGCCGCGCTGGCCGAGCTGGAGCGCGCGCTCGACCGCAACCCGCGGCTGGTCCAGGCGTTCGCGGCCTCGAGGACACCCTCACCCGCGGCAAGCGCTGGCAGGAGCTGGAGCAGGCCTACCTCCGGATGATCCAGCGGCTGCCCAAGACGCCGGACGTGGCCCAGGCCCGCCTGGCGCTGTGGAAGACCGTCGGCGAGCTGTACCGCAGCGTGCTCCGCAACGACGACGGCGCGCGCCTCGCCTACCAGGTGGTGGCGAAGGCCGATCCGGACGACGCGGTGTCGCTGGAGCTGTACGCCGACCTGGCGGCGCGGAAGCCGGGCGAGGAGGCCGAGGCGGTGGCGGCGTACCGGCAGCTGCTGCGCGGCGGGAGCCGCACGCAGAAGCCGGCCGCGGCGCTGGTCAAGCTGCACGCGTCGCGGCGCGAGTACGACCAGGCCTACTCCGCGGCGCAGGTGCTCGTGCACCTGCTCGGCGCCACCGACGGCGAGGAGGTGCAGGTGGTGGCGCGGCTGCGCAAGTTCGCGCGCGAGCAGGCGAGCCGCCCGCTCGACGACGCGCTCTGGGCGCTGCTGCTCCACGAGCGCGTGAAGGGCCCGCTGGCCGACATGATGACGCTGCTCGCGGTGCACGCGCGCCCGCTGTTCCTGCAGCGCGACAAGGACCTCGGGCTGAACCCGAAGAAGGACGAGCTGGACGTGCAGGGCTCGATGCTCTTCTTCGCGAACATGTTCAAGTACGTGGAGCGCACGCTCGGCTTCAAGGGCCTGCGGCTGTTCCGCAAGTCCGGCGCCGCCGCCAAGCTCGCGATCGTGCCCACCGACCCGGCGGGCCTCGTCGCCTCCGACGAGCTGTTCGAGGAGGCGCCGAAGAAGGAGCTGTGGTTCGCGATCGGCAAGGCGATGGCGTTCGCGCGCCCCGAGCTGTACCTCGCGCGGCTCATGCCGCACGACCAGCTCGACCTGGTGTTCCAGGCGGCGTGCTCGGTGGGCACCTCGCGCTTCGTGGTGACCGCCGATCCGCACCTGGTGGAGAAGCTGAAGCGGGAGCTGGAGCGCACGCTGCCCGAGGGCGTGCGCAAGAACACGCTCAAGCTGCTGGCCCGGAGCTACTGCGAGGTGCAGCACCCGGGCGACGTGCGGTCGTACCTGGACGGCGCGGAGCTGACCTCGAACCGCGCCGGCGCGCTGCTGGCCGGCGATCTCGAGGTGGTGCGGCGGGCGGCGGCGGCCGAGAAGCCGCAGGTCTCGAAGCTGCGGGAGGAGACCCGCCTGCGCGACCTGGCGACGTTCTGCGTCTCGGAGGAGTATGCGACGCTCCGGGAGAAGCTCGGCCTCTCCTGCGTCGTGCCGGCGTGAGCGGGGGCGTCCTTGACGGTGCGGAGCAGGCAAACCTAGGATCTGGGCGGGTTGGCACATGAAATTCGGCTGCGATCGGTGTGACGCTCAGTACATGATCTCGGACGACAAGGTCGGTCCGAACGGCGTCAAGGTGCGCTGCAAGAAGTGCGGGAACGTCATCCGGGTCCGTCGGGCCGCGGAGAACGGCGCCGTGGCGCCGGAGACGCCCGCGTCCACGACGGCGGCGGTGCCCGGCGACGGCGCCGCGGGGGCCCCGGCGCCCGGCGGCGGCGCCGCCCCGGAGGGCGGGCTCGACGCCGAGCTGGGCCAGGCGTTCGACCACGCCTTCGGCGACACGCCGCCGGCCGGCGTGGCGGCGCCCGGGCCGGATCCCGACGCCACCCAGGAGACCACGCCGGAGGAGCAGGCGCGCATCGCCGCCGCGTCCGCGGCGCCGGCGGCCGAGCTGCCCGCCACCGAGTGGTACGTGGCCATCGGCCAGGCGCAGGTCGGGCCGCTGCCGCTCCTCGAGGTGAAGAAGAAGTGGGAGGGCGGCGACGTCGGCCCCGACTCGCTGGTCTGGCGCCCGGGCATGGGCGACTGGGCGGCGGTGTCCGCGGTGCCGGAGCTGGCCGCGTACCTCTCGCCGATCCCGCGGGGCGCGCGCCCGTCGCGCACGCCGGCGCCGTTCGCCGCGTCCGCCTCCACGGCGCGGGCCGCGCCGGAGCCGACGCCGGCCCCGGCGCCCGGCGCGGACGTGGACTGGAAGCCGGTGGGGGCGTCGGCGCTCGCCGCGCTCGCCAGCGACGAGCTGGCCGCCCGCGCGCCGGAGCCCGCCGCGGCCCGGCCGGCCAACGGCGGCGTGAAGTCGCTGATGGACTCGATGGACCTGCCGGACGGCGGCGGGGTGGATCCCACCGGCGCGGTGCCGCTGCCCATCAAGGCGCTCGAGACCACCGGCGAGAAGAAGATCGAGCGGCGCTCGTCGGTGGCGCGCGGCGCGGAGGAGCTGCGGAACCGCCGCTCCGCCTCGCGCGCGGCGGTGTTCGGCGCCGTGGCGACGGTGGCGGTGCTCGCGGCGGCGGGCGCCGGCTACTGGCTGCTCGGCCGCGCGCCGGCGAACCCGGCCGCCCCGGCCCCGGTCGCGACCGCGCCGGCCCGGCCCGAGCCGGCCCCGGCGGCCGCGCAGCCCGCGGCGGCCACGGCCCAGGCGCCCGCGCCGGCGCCTACGCCGGCCGCGGAGCCGGTGGTCGCGAAGGCGGAGCCGGCCCCGGCCGCCGTCGAGCCCGCGCCCGAGGCACCTGCACCCGCACCCGCGCGCGCTGCCGCCAAGGCGGCGCCGGCCCCCGAGCCGGCGCGCAAGGTCGCGGAGGCGCCCGCGCGCCGCGAGCCCGCGGCGGCCCGCCCGGTCCGGCGCGAGGCGCCGGAGCGGACGGTGCGCGAGCCCACCCGCGTCGCCAAGGCCGAGCCCGCGCCGGCGCCCGCGACGCGGAAGCGCGACTCCGTCCTCGACTTCGAGAGCAACGACGCCGCGCTCGACGCCGCGCTCGGCGGGACGAAGCCCGGCGCACGCTCGGTGTACGTGCCGCCCGCGCCCGGCGGGGGCGCGCTGCCGGACCGCGTCTCCGACTCGCAGGTCAACGAGACCATCCTCGGACGCGTCTCCTCGCTGCAGCAGTGCGTGCAGGAGCAGAAGGCGCGGGATCCGGCCGCGTCCGGCGTGCTGAAGATGCGCTGGAGCATCACCCCCGACGGGTCGGTGCAGAACGCGAAGTGCGCCACGCCGGAGTACGCCTCCGGCCCGCTCGCCCAGTGCCTCTCGGGCGTGCTCCGGGGCACGAAGTTCCCGAGGTCGAAGAGCGGTCGCTCCGACGTGACCTTCCCGATCAAGTTCTAGCCGCGCGATCCGGGTTCACGCAGGGCGGGGGCCGGATCCGCCGGCCCTCGGACGGGCTCGGGGCCGGCGGGGCGGGGCGCTCCCCGTGGCGCCAGGCGGCCGCTCGCGCGTGCGGCCATCGGCGCCTTGACCCCGTCACCCCGCGCTGACATCTTCAGCCTCGCCGCTCGCGCCCCGCGACCTCCGAGGTGAGATGCCCTTCGAGCTGAAGCAGCCGAAGCAGCCTTCCGTCCCGGGCGCTCTCTACCGCCCGCTCGAGGAGATGGGGCTGGCCGAGCTGGAGGCGCTCCGGCTGGTGCTGCGCGGCGGCTCGGTGGTGGACTGGCGCCGCCTGGACTTCACCACCGCCGCCGAGGTCGACGCGTTCCTCGGCCTGAACCTGTTCGACCTGGAGGACCCGCGGGACGAGCGCCGCCTGCGCGCCATCCTGGGCCAGGCGGTCGAGTACCTGCGCCACGCGTTCGGCTACCGCGTCGCCGACCCGGTGGCCATGCCGGACGACGTGCGGGACCTGTTCCTGCTCGCCTCCGGCGCCGCCGAGCCGCGGAAGTACCGGCGCATCGCCTGCGTCGTGCTCAAGGTGATGCACGTGATCCACCACCTGGAGGCGCGCGAGCTGCTGTTCCGCACGCCCATCCGCGAGAGCGATCTCTCGGAGCGGGTGGACCGCCGCATCATGGCCGAGGGGGCCCGCATGCAGGCGGGCGGGCTGCCCATCCTCGAGTTCGCCGGCAGCGTGAAGGCGCGCGGCTCGCTGGTGACGAAGCTCATCGCCAAGAAGGAGTCGGTGGCGGCGCAGATCTTCGACCGGGTGCGGTACCGCGTCGTCACCGAGACCCCGGAGCAGATCGCGCCGGTGGTGTGGCACCTCACGCGGACGCTGTTCCCGTTCAACTACACGGTCCCGGGCCAGACGCAGAACAGCCTGGTCCGCTTCGTGGACCTCCTGAAGCGGCACCCGCGGGGCGCCGAGCTCTCCGGCCAGCTGCAGCTCCCGCCCGACCTGGAGCGGCGCGATCCCTCCGAGCCGCGCAACGAGTTCAGCGGCCGCGGCTACCGCGTGCTGAACTTCGTGGTGGACCTGCCGGTCCGCATCGACGACCTCCTGCCGCCGCTCGACCCGATGGCCGACGAGCTGGGGCGGATCGTGTTCTCGCTGGTGGAGTTCCAGGTGGTGGATCGCGCGACCGCGGAGGCGAACGAGGCGGGTGACTCGTCGCACGAGCGGTACAAGCGCCGGCAGCTCAAGCGCGTGCTCCGGCGCCTCTCGCGCGGCCTGGTGGTGCCGAAGCGCAGACGGCGAGGTGGGTCATGAGGGAGCCGACCAAGAACAGCCCGCAGGACCGCGGCGAGGTCGTGATCGCCGGCGTGTGCCAGGTGTGCGGCGCCGAGGGGGACACCATCGCCGTGCCCGGCGCGCCCGCGCCGAACGCCTTCTGCCCCCGCTGCGCCATCGAGTACGGCGAGGCGGCGGGCGAGGAGGACGCGCACGGGGGCGGCGAGATCTAGGGGTCAGCCCGCGGCCGCGGCGAAGGACACCGAGTCCACGCCGTCGGTCCACTGCTGGTAGTGGAGCAGCCGCGCGCCGGCGCCGGCCGCGCGGAGCGCGGCGTAGATCGGGGCGATCCCGCAGAGCCGCCGGCGCGCGCCGTCGCGGACCGCGTCGCGGTGGAACCCCGCCGCGTCCCCGGCCTCGACGTAGCGGAGCGTCCGCCGGTCCGCGGCCGCGAGCGCGGCCAGCTCGGCCGGCGCGGGCGGCCGGGCGTCCCCGTACATGGGCCCGACGTGGGCGAGGTCGGCGGCCGCCACCCAGCACACGCTCCGCCCCGCCACCGCGCGGGCGAGCGCGCCGAGGAACGGGGCGGTCGCGGCGGCCGGGTCGGCCAGGTGGCCGATGGAGGAGCAGAGCACCGGCAGCACGGTGAAGGGCCGGCGCAGCCGGTGGGCCAGGATGACCGCCTGCAGCTCGACCGAGTGCTCGTCGCGGTGGCAGAGCTCGTCGCCGAGCAGCGCGTCCTCGCCGAGCGCGGCGCAGAGCGCGTCCACCAGCGCGCGGTCGGTGCGGACCGGCCCGAGCGGCGTGCCGTAGTCGAGGCGGGTGAGCGTGAACCGGCGCGGCGGGGTGGCGTGGGCGGTGCCGAAGATCACGAACAGGTCGGCCCGGCTCGCCTCGAGGGTCCGGTACGCGTGCGCGTAGCCCGCGGCGCCGCGCGCGTAGTCGATGTGCGGCGCCACGAGCACCCGGCCTGGCGCGGGCGGCGCGGCCGGGGCGCCGGCGGGGAGCGCCAGCCAGCGGTCGAGCGCGCGGCGCAGCGCGCCGGGGGCGTCGGGGTAGACCGCGCCGGCGCAGGCGGGCGGCCGGAACGGCGCCGCGCGGTACGTCGAGAGCGCGCGCTGGCCTGGCCCGTCCACCCCGCGCTCCGTTCAGCGGCGGCCCTTCTTCCGGGCCTTCTTGCGCGCCTGGCGCTCGGCCTTGCGCTTCTTCTTGCGCGCCTCGCGCTCCTTGGCGGACTCGATCGCGATCGGCTCGGGCGCGTAGCCCATCATCCGCGCGCGCGCCATGGCGCCGGCCGACATGGGCGGCGTGTAGCCCTTGGGCAGCCCGGCCATCTGCGCCGCCATGCGCGGGTCCACCAGGCCGCCCTGCATGGCGCGCTCGACCGCGTCGGCGTCGGCGCCGAGCACGTCTTCCATGCCCTTGCCCTGCATCTTCCGCAGCTGCATGAGCTGCTTCACGCCGGGCAGCCGCGCCAGCAGGCCGGGCGCCGACCCCACCTGCTTCATCACGCCGCGCATCGCGTTGTACTGCTTGAGCAGGTCGCGGACGTCCTTCTCGGTCCGGCCGGAGCCCTTCGCGATCCGCTTCAGCCGCGGCTCGGTGATCGAGTCCGGGCGGAGCCGCTCGGCCTGGGTCATCGAGTCCACCATCGCCACGATGCGGGTGAGGGCGGAGTCGTCGAACTGGAAGTTCTCCGGGAGCTCCCCGAACATCGGGAACTTCTCCATGAGCTCGCCGAGCGGGCCCATCTTCCGGACCATCCGGATCTGGTTGACGAAGTCCTCGAGCGTGAAGTCGCCGGAGAGGATCTTCTGCGCCTCGGCCTCGGCGGTCTCCTCGTCGACGTGCTGCTCGAAGTCCTTCACCAGGCCGACGATGTCGCCGAAGCCCAGGATGCGGGAGGCGAGCCCCTCGGGCCGGAACTCCTCCAGCCGGTCCAGCGCCTCGCCCATGCCGAGGAACTTGATGGGCTTGCCGGTGACCTCCTTGATGGAGAGCGCCGCGCCGCCGCGGGCGTCGCCGTCGAGCTTGGTGAGGATGAAGCCGTCGATGGCGAGGCGCCGGTCGAACTCGCTCGCGGTCTTCACCGCGTCCTGGCCGATCATGGCGTCGGCGACCAGCAGGATGTTCTCGGGCGCGACGTTCGCCTTGATGTTCTCGAGCTCGGTCATCAGCTCGTCGTCGATGGCGAGCCGGCCGGCGGTGTCGTAGATGACCGCGTTGCGGTGCTCGCGCTGCGCCGCCTCGAAGGCGTGGCGGCACATGTCCGGCGGCGACACGCCCGGCTCGTGGAACACCGGCACGCCGAGCCGCTCGCCCAGCACCTTGAGCTGGTCCACGGCGGCGGGGCGGTACACGTCCGCCGCCACCAGCATGACCTTCTTGCCGTCCTTGAGGAGGCGGTTCGCGATCTTGCCGGCGGTGGTGGTCTTGCCGGAGCCCTGCAGGCCGACCATCATGATGCCGGTCGGGCGGCCGCGCTCGCCCTGGCGGAGCGAGGTGTCCACCGGGCCCATCAGCGCCTCGAGCTCGTCGTGGCAGATCTTGACGAAGTGGTCCTGGGGCGTGACGCGGAGCTGCCCCTTCTCCGTCTTGATCTTCGTCTCGACCACCTCGCCGATGGCCTTCTCGCGGACCCGGGCGACGAAGCGCTTCACCACGTCGAACGAGACGTCGGCCTCGAGCAGGGAGACGCGGATGTCGCGGAGCGCGTCGTCCACGACCTCCGGGGTGATCTCGGTGCGCCCCTTCAGCTTGTTGCGGGCAGCCTTGAAGCCCTTGGATACGGTCTCGAGCACTCGGCGTGATCCTTTCGGCCCTGGCTGGGCCACGCGCCGCGCTTATAACACGGAGATGACGAGGTTTCCGCCCATGGACGAGGGCCCCCGGTACTTCACCGTCGAGGAGGCGAACGACCTCGTGTCCGACCTCGAGATCGAGTTCGGGCGGGTCGCCCAGGTGCGCGCCGACATGGTCGCGTGCGTGGAGGCGCTGGGCGGCGCCGAGGTCGCGATGGCCATCCTGCAGCGGGGCGAGCCGGGCCCCGCCGGGCACGAGGCCGGCGCGCGGCGGCTGCGCGCGCTGGCGGACCAGCTCGCCGCGGCGGTCGAGCGCATCAACGGCCTCGGGTGCCTGGTGAAGGACCTCGAGGCGGGCCTGGTGGACTTCTACTCGCTCCAGGACGGCGAGCCGGTGTTCCTGTGCTGGCAGTACGGAGAGCCGGCGGTGTCGCACTGGCACCCGGTGGACGAGGGGTTCGCCTCCCGCCAGCCGATCGAGGGCGTGACGGTCCGGCCCCCGGCCTTCCTCAACTGAGGGGTACGACCGCGCCGGCGCCGGGGGCCGCCGCCGCCTCCAGCCCGGGCGGAAAGGGTAGGCCGAGCGAGGCAGCGACCGCCCGCACCAGCTCGGCCTCGTCCGCGGTGACGCGGCCGTCGGCCCGGACCACGGCCGAGCACGCCTCCAGCGTCGCGGCCTTCACGGTAGGTGACGCCGCGTCGAGCCGGTCGAGCGCGGTCTCCAGCCGCCCGAGCCCGAGCTGCTCGCGGGGGAGGAGTCGCCACGGGCCGCGCGCGCCCAGCGCCCGCGCGCCCGCGTCGAGCGCAGCCTGCGCCGCGGCCGCGTCGCGCCCGCCGGTCCAGGCCAGGCAGGAGAGCAGCTCCAGGCACTCCGGCCCGGCCTCGTCCACGGTGCGCAGGAGCGCCCGCGGCGGGGGGCCGGCGCCGCGGGAGAGCCGCCGGAGGACGGCGCGGAGCACGGCCAGCTCGTAGGGCGACACGGCGCGGTCCGCGGCGGCGAGGGCGCGCAGGTCGGCGCCGAGCGCGGTGCCCTGCCGCGGCGAGAGCGCGTCGAGCGCCGGGAGCGCGAGCGCGAGGAGCGCGTTGCGGGCGGCGCGATCGAGCCCGGCCAGCGGCGGCAGGAGCCGCTCCACCTCGGCGCGGAGCGCCCGGTCGTTCCGCTCCAGGTACGCGAGCTGCGCCGCGCGCGCCGGGCCCGCCGCGTCCACCAGCAGCGCGCAGGCGATGGCGCGGGCGCCGAACGGCTCGCGCGCCGCCGCCGCGAGCGCCGCCGGCAGCCCGGAGAGCAGCCCGGCCGCGCGGGGGAGGTGGTCGGCGCGGAGCGCGGAGGGGGGCGGGGAGGCTGCGGACACAGCCGTCCCGCCGGCGAGCCCCGCCACGCCGGCGCGGTCCGGCGCCTGCGCCGGGGCGGCCGGGGGGCCGCCCGCGGCCGCGGCGGGCGCGCGGGGAAGCGGCGCGCCGGCGAGGTGCGGCGCGATCCGGCGGATCCGCTCCTCGATGGGCGGATGGGTCGAGAACAGGCCGGCGAGGAGGCCGCCCGAGGCGCGCGCGAAGAACAGGTGCGCGGCCTCCGCGACGTGCGGCCCGGACACCGCCGAGCCCTCCGCGGCGATCTTGCGGAGCGCGCCGGCCAGGCCGTCCGGGTTGCGCGTGAACTGCACGGCCGACGCGTCCGCCAGCCACTCGCGCTGCCGGGCCACCGCGAAGCGGACCAGCCGCCCGCACAGGCTGCCCATGGCGCCCGCGAGGAGCAGCCCGAGGCCGACCAGCGCGATGGCGCCGCGGTTGCGGTCGCGCGAGCGCCGGGGCCCGGAGCCGACGTCGAGGAGCAGCCGCCCGAGCAGCGTCAGGAACCCGAGCCCGCCCACCGCCGCCATCAGCCGCAGGTCGATGCGCGTGTCGGCGTTCAGCACGTGCGACAGCTCGTGCGCCACGACGCCCTGCAGCTCGTCGCGGGTGAGCCGCTCCAGCGCGCCCCGCGTCACCGCCACCACGCTGTGACCGGGCGTGTAGCCGGCCGCGAACGCGTTGATGCCGCCCTCGCCGCGGAGCACGTAGAGCCGCGGCACCGGCATGCCGGCCGCGAGGGCCATCTCCTCGGTCACGTTGACCAGGCGCCGCTCGGCGGGATCCTGCGTGGCGCGGTCCACCGGCGTGCCGCCCAGCAGCTCCGCCACCGCGGCGCCGCCGCCCGAGGAGAGCCGCACCGCGTGCCAGGCGCCGCCCACCCCGGTGATGGCGCCGACGCCGAGCGCGGTGAGCGCGAGCAGGCCCGGCTGGAGGAGCGGCGGGCCGTACACCGCGCCGGACGCGTCCACCGCCCATCCCCCGGTGCCGGCGCCGAGCCCGAGCGCCACCGCGAGCGCGAGGTAGACCACCGCGATCACGGCGGCGAGCGCCACCGCGAACGCGATCACCAGGACCGTGGTGCGCCGGCGGGCGTTCCGCTGGGCGGCGAAGAAGTCCAGCGTGGCCCGCCCGGCGGGCGGGGCCTGGGCGGCCATCGGCTAGAACTGCACCCGCACCGGCTCGCGCTCGGCGGCGACCTGCAGCTCGAACGCGGTCGCGGGCGGGAAGCCGCCGGCGAGCAGCACGCCGGGGAACGTCTCGCGGGCGTTGTTGTAGGCCATCACCGCGTCGTTGTAGGCCTGGCGCGCGAACGCGATCCGGTTCTCGGTGGAGGTCAGCTCCTCCTGCAGCGCCAGCATGTTCTGGTTCGCCTTCAGGTCCGGGTAGGCCTCGGCCACGGCCAGGAAGCGGGTCAGCACGCCGGCGAGGGCGCCCTCCGCGCCGGACAGCGCGGCCATGGCCGCCGGGTCGCCCGGGTTCGCCGCGGCGGCGCGCGCGGCGGCGGCGGCGCCGTTGCGGGCCGCGACCACCGCCTCGAGCGTCTCGCGCTCGTGCTTCAGGTAGCCCTTGGCCGTCTCGACCAGGTTCGGGATGAGGTCGTACCGCCGCTTGAGCTGGACGTCGATCTGGCTGAACGCGTTCTTGTACGCGTTCCGCCGGGTGACGAGCCCGTTGTAGATGCCGACGGCGGCGAGCACCGCCAGCACCACGAGCCCGAGCAGCACGAGCACCACGGACATGGGTTCCCTCCTGGCGCAGCGGACGCACCGCGCGCGAACGGGAGGATGCCACAGCCGGATGGTGGGAGGGGGTAGGACGCGCGCGGCGGCACCGGGACCGGGAAGCCCGGTGCCGCGCGCGCGGCGGCCGCCGGGCTACGGGGCCGCAGGCGGGAGGTAGGTGAAGACGCCGAGGAGGTCCTCGGTGCGCGACACGGCCATGCCGGCGTTGTCGTACGCGGTCACGCGCACCTGGTAGGTGCGGCCCGGCTCGAGCGTCACGCCGGCGTAGGTCGCGGACGTGACCGCGGCGGCGAGGCGGGCCGGGGCCCACACCGGCGTGCCGAGCGAGTCGAACACCACCACGTCGTAGCCGCCGACGGCCGACGGGTAGTCCAGCCAGTCGAAGGTCGGGGTGGCGGAGTCGGTGACCAGCGTCTCGCCGACCGTGCCGGTGGACGGGCTGATCCCGTCCACGGCGAAGCTGACCGCCCCGGTGATCTTGAACGCGCCCGGCGCGCTGGTCATGACGCCGTTCTCGACCCGCACCTCGACCGGCGCGGTGCCGCCGATGCCGGAGACGTCGCGGATGTAGCCGTCGGTCCCGAACGCCGCGAGCACGGTGTACTCGCCGTCCGGCACGCCGGTGACGTGGAAGGTGGTCCCGGTGGCGTTCGTCAGCCGGGCCACCAGCCCCGGGGGCGACTCGCCGCGATCGAGCTCGACGTCGTAGGTGGCGCGGACCACCAGCACCACGGTGGTGTCGAGCGCGGGCGGCTGGTTCTGCCCGGTCGGCTGGATGCTGCCGGTGACCGTGGCGGCGGCGCGGTTCTTCACCACCAGGTTCACCAGCCGGTCCTCGAGGTCGGTGAGCCCCGCCACCGGCGCCGGCTGGTAGTTCACGCCCTGCGTGTAGCCCTGCACCGCCCAGTCGCCGGCGGGCACGTTGAAGATGACGTAGTCGCCGGAGGCGTCCGCGACGCCGGTGCGGACCGTGCCGTCGGCGCGCTCGGCCACGACCA
Source organism: Anaeromyxobacter sp. Red801 (assembly GCF_049201065.2). Classification (NCBI taxonomy): domain Bacteria; kingdom Pseudomonadati; phylum Myxococcota; class Myxococcia; order Myxococcales; family Anaeromyxobacteraceae; genus Anaeromyxobacter; species Anaeromyxobacter sp. Red801. The sequence continues at coordinate 860,792 of NZ_CM181236.1, forward strand.
GCGCGCCGGCGGTGGCCTGCGCGGCGTTGCCGTGGATGCGGCCGGTGCCCGCGCCGGTGGTCGGCTCGAGGCCGACGTCGGTGAGCGAGGACGCCACCACCCACTCCGTGGTGCCCGCGGTCACCTCCGTCGCCGCGGAGAGATCGACCGGCACCGCCGAGCGGATGCCGGACGGGAACGTGGCGAACCCGTCGGCGTCGGCGCGCAGCGTCACGTGCCCGGAGACCGGCGCGAGGTTCGCGTCGCGCTCCGCCGGCACCTGCACCGAGTAGGCGCCGGTCGCGTCGGTGGTGGCGGCGGAGCCGACCGGCGCGCCGTTCACGTCGAGCGGGACCACGCGCGCGCCCTCGATCGGCCCGGCGTCCAGGCCGAGCGAGAGGTCGTACACCACGCCGGTGATCACCACCGGCGACGCGCAGCGCGTCCCGACGCCCTGGACCACCTCGCAGACGAGCCCGTCGGCGCAGGCCGCGGGATCCGCCTGGTTGCAGTTCGGGTCCTTCTTGTCCGAGCCGCCGCCACAGCCGGTGGCCGTGGCGATCGCGGCGAGGAGGAGGAGGCGCTTCATCGAGGATGCTCCTTCGTGGAGGGGGAGGGCGTGTCGCCGGAACGCGGGACACGCCGCGCAGTAGACCTCCGCCCGCCGGCGCAGGCCACCTGCGAATCCGGCGACGGCGTGCGTCGTCAGGGTGAGAGGTGGGTGTGCAGAGCACCTCGGTGACGCGCGTCGCCGGCGGCGTGCGGCGGCCCCGCGGTGGGTGGCGCCCGGCCGGCGCACGCCCGCCCCCTGCCGCGGCGCGCCGTGGGGGCGCAAGCGGACGTTCACCGCCGCCGCGGTTGCGGCGGTGAGGCGCGGCGGACATGGGCCCCGGGTCGCCCCGATCCCCGGGGCGGCGAGGAGCGGAAGGAGTTCCCCATGAAGCTGCTGTTCCGCGCCGCCGCGGCGCTCGCGCTGGTCGGCCTCGCGTCGCCGGCGTTCCCGTGCGGCGAGAAGAAGACCACCACGGCCACCGCCACCGAGGCGAAGGCGAAGACCACCGCCGTCGCCAAGGCCGAGAAGAAGGCGCAGCCGAAGACCGCGCAGGCGCCGTCCGAGAAGCCGGTCAAGGCCGCGAACTGAGCCCCGGAGTCCGCTCGCGGTTCGACGGGCTCACCGCGAGCGGATCCCGCGCGACCGCGCGCACGACCTCGCGGTTCGGCTCACCGCGAGCGGACCCGGTCTCCGCTCGCCCCGAGCCTGTCGAGGGGCGGGCGGAGGTCGCCGGGACCGGGCGCCGTCGTCCCGCTCCGCCGGGGCGCGGCGTCCGCTGCGCTTGCGCCCGGCGGCCCGGACGCCTACCACCGCGGGATGGAGCCGTTCGACCTCGTGGTGGTGGGCGGCGGGCACAACGGCCTGGTCGCCGCCGCGTACGCGGCGCGCGCCGGCCAGCGGACGCTGGTGCTGGAGGCGCTCGACCGCCTGGGCGGCGCGAGCGGCGGCGACGAGCCCTGGCCCGGCTTCCGGGTCTCCACCGCCGCGTACGTGGTGAGCCTGTTCCGCCCCGAGATCGTCCGCGAGCTCGACCTCGCCCGCCACGGCTACGCGGTGCTCCCGCGCGATCCCTCCTCCTTCACGCCGCTCCCCGACGGCCGCTCGCTGCTGCTCGGTCCCGACCCGGCGATGAACCAGCGCGAGATCGCGAAGTTCTCCCCGCGCGACGCCGAGCGCTTCCCGCGCTACGAGGCGCTGCTCGACCGGCTCGCCCGCGCCATCGAGCCGTCGCTGCTCGAGCCGCCCCCGGATCCGTTCTCCGGCCGGCCCGGCGACCTGTGGCGGCTGGCGCGCACCGGCTGGCGGCTGCTGCGGCTCGGGAAGGACGGCCCGCGCGCGCTGGAGCTGCTGCTCGGCGCCGCGCGCCCCATCCTCGAGCGCTGGTTCGAGTCGGAGCCGCTCCGCGCCACGCTCGCCACCGACGCGATCATCGGCGCGATGGCGTCGCCCTCCACGCCCGGCACCGCCTACGTGCTGTTCCACCACGTCATGGGCGAGGTGAACGGCGCGCGCGGCGTCTGGGGCTACGTGCGCGGCGGGATGGGCGCGCTCGCGGCGGCGCTGGCCGGCGCGGCGCGCGCGGCGGGGGCGGAGGTCCGCACCGGCGCCCGGGTGGCGCGGGTGCGGGTGCGCGGAGGCCGGGCGGACGGGGTGGTGCTGGCGGACGGGACCGAGATCGCGGCCCGGCGCGTGGCCTCGTCGGTGGACGCGCGCCGGACGCTGCTCGGGATGGTGGGCGCGCAGCACCTCGCGCCGGAGGTGGCCGAGGCGGTCGGCGCCATCGACTACGCGAGCGCCTCGCTCAAGATCAACCTGGCGCTCTCCGAGCTCCCGCGCTTCCCGGCGGCGCCGCACGCCGGCGCGGCGCCCGGCCCGCACCACCGCGGCACGATCCACGTCTCCCCGACGCTCGACCACATCGAGCGCGCGTTCGCCGACGCGGCGGCGGGCCGGCCCTCGGAGGAGCCGGTGCTGGAGTGCACGATCCCGTCGGCGGTGGATCCCGGCGTCGCGCCGCCGGGGCGCCACCTCATGTCGATGTTCGTGCAGTACGCACCCTACCGGCTGGCCGCGGGTACCTGGGACGAGCTCAAGGAGCCGTTCGCGGATCGCTGCGTGGCGCTGCTCGACCGCTACGCGCCCGGCTTCGCCGCCTCGGTGCTGCACCGCGAGGTGCTCTCGCCGCTCGACCTGGAGCGGCGCTTCGGCCTCACCGGCGGGAACATCTTCCAGGGCGCGATGACGCCGGCGCAGCTGCTCTTCCTGCGGCCGTTCCCCGGCGGCGGCGGCTACCGCACGCCGGTGCCGGGCCTGTACCTGTGCGGCGCCGCCACGCACCCCGGCGGCGGCGTCATGGGCGCGTGCGGCCGGAACGCGGCGCGCGAGATCCTGCGGGACGCGCGGCGGGGGCGGTGACGCGCGCGGGCGCCCTCCGCGGCGCCGCGCCGCCGAGCACCGTCCGGGCCTCCGCGGCCAGCTCGGTGGCCTTCGGCTCGCCCTTGCGCGCGGCGGCGAGCAGGAACGGCGCGGCCCGCGCGCGATCCCGCGGCGCGCCCATCCGCCCGAACCAGTAGGCCTGGCCCACCAGGAGCGCCGCGCCGGCGTGGCCGTGCGTGGCGGCGCGCCGGAGCCAGCGCAGCGCGGCCGCGTCGTCGCGCGGCACGCCGGAGGCGCCCTGCCGCAGGCACTGCGCGAGGTCCACCATGGCCCGGACCACCCCGGCCGACGCCGCGCGGCGGAAGAGCCGGATGGCGGCGGCGCGATCCCGCGGCGCGCCCTCGCCGTGCAGCAGCGCGCCGGCCAGGTCGGCGATGGCCTCGGGCTTGCCGCGCCGCGCCGCCTCGGAGAACCAGCGCACCGCGCCCTCGAGGTCCCGCGGGCCGCCGCGGCCGTCGCGGAGCAGCTCGCCCAGCGCGGCCATCGCGTCCGCGAGCCCCGCCTTCGCCGCGGCCTCGTAGGCCCGCCGGGCCGCGGCGTGGTCGCGCGGCGGATCGCGCTCCAGCGAGCGGGCCAGCGAGAGCGCGGCGCGGGCGTCGCCGGCGCGCACGCGGGTGCGCAGCGCGGCGCGGCGTGCCAGCAGCTCGGCGCGCGGGTCCATCGCGCCATGGTGCCACGGGGCCGGGCGGCCCGCGAATCCGCGCCGGCCGGACGGCGGCGAGGCTCAGCGGGCGAGCCGCCGGCGCAGCGCGCCGAGCACGTCCATGCGCGTGACCAGGCCGACGAAGCGGTCGCCGTCCATCACGATGGGCACGAGGCCCGCCGCGAACATGGGCAGCAGGACCTTGAGCGGGGTCGCGGGCGTCACCGTCTCGAGCCGGGTGGCCATGACGTCGCGGACCGGGAGCGAGAGGCGGGACGCGTCGTCCACCGCGGCGAGCAGCAGGTCGGACTCGTCCACGATGCCCACCACCCGCCCGCCCTCGACCACCGGCAGCTGCGAGACGTCGTTCGCCTTCATGCGGTTGAGCGCGACGAGCAGCGGGTCGCCGGGGCCGGTGGTCACCACCGCGCGGTCGGCGAAGCGGCGGGTGACGAGATCGGTGAGGTCGCCCACGGTGGGCCGGTCCGACAGCCCCTGCTCGAGCATCCAGAGGTCGTCGAACATCTTCGACAGGTACTTGTTGCCCGAGTCGCACACGAGCGTGCAGACGCGGAGCGGCCGGTCCGCGGCGCGGCAGTGGCGCAGCGCTGCCGCGAGCAGCGTGCCGGTGGACGAGCCGGCCAGGATGCCCTCGGCGCGGAGCAGCTCCCGCGCCGTCTCCAGGCTCTCGCGATCCGGGATCCGGTACGCCCGGCGGACGCGCGAGAGGTCGGCCACCGGCGGCAGGAAGTCCTCGCCGATGCCCTCCACCAGCCAGCTCCCCGCCCGGCCGATGGTGCCGGTCTCGACGTAGCCGGCGAGCACCGAGCCCTCCGGATCCGCCAGCACCAGCTCGCAGCCGGGCACGGCCGCCGCCAGGTGGCGCGAGAGGCCGGTGAGCGTGCCGCCCGAGCCGACCCCGCACACCATCGCGTCGAGGCGGCCGCCCAGCTGCGCGACGATCTCCGGGCCGGTGCCGGTCTCGTGCGCCGCCGGGTTCGCCGGGTTCGCGAACTGGTTGACGTAGAACGCGCCCTCCTCGCGCGCGATCCGCTCGGCGAGGTCCTGGTAGTACTCCGGGTGGCCCTTGCCCACGTCGGAGCGCGTCATCACCACCTCGGCGCCGAGCGCCTTGAGGTGCAGGATCTTCTCGCGGCTCATCTTGTCGGGGATGACGAGCGTCAGCCGGTAGCCGCGCTGCGCGGCCACCAGCGCGAGGCCGAGCCCGGTGTTGCCCGCGGTGGCCTCCACCAGGTGCCGGCGGTCGCCGCCGAGGCTCCCGTCGCGCTCGGCCGCCGCGATCATCGACAGGCCGATGCGGTCCTTGATGGAGCCGCCCGGGTTCGCGCTCTCCAGCTTCAGGAACAGCTCGCAGGGGCCGGTGTCGAGGTGGCGCACGCGGACCATGGGCGTCGCGCCGATGAGCTCGAGCGTGCCGGCGGCGGGAGGCGGGGCGGCGAGTGGCATGCAGCGGCACATGGTGTCGCGGGGGATCCCCTGTCAAGGCGGGGGCCCGACGGGGAGCGCACGCCGCGCCGGCCTCGGAGCGGCCGGTACGTCGCCGGGACGGCGACCTTCGCGAGGCCGCCCCGCCCGGGCGCGAGGCGGCGCGACGCGGGAGGCGGATGCTTCCGGGTCGCCGCGCGCCGAGCGCGGCGATGGACCATCGAGGAGGAACCATGACCCGGATCGCGCTCCTGCTGACCCTCGCACTCACCGCCGCCGGCGCCGCCGCCCAGGAGAAGGCCCCACCCGCCGCGGATCCCATGTCCGCGTGGAAGCCGCACAAGGTCGCGCGCGAGGCGGCCGACAAGAAGGAGATCCTCGCGGTCATGAAGGCCATGGACGCCGCCGCGGTGAACGGCGACGTCGAGGCCGCGGCGACGCTCGTCCACTTCCCGGTGCTCATGGCGACCGACGACGCGAAGGGGCAGGGGAGCGCCGAGGCGTGGACCCGCGAGCAGTGGCTCGAGGTGATGAAGCCGATGTACGCGAAGCCGATGTCCGACGCGAAGATGGCGCACAACCCGACCATCTTCCTGGTGAGCGACTCGCTCGCGCTGGTGGGCGACACCTGGTCGATGACGATGGGGAAGAAGAAGATGGCCGGCCGCAGCGCCGCGATGCTGGTGCGCGTGGACGGGAGCTGGCGCTTCGCCGCGATGATGGAGAGCGGCTGGGGCGACATGCCGGGCATGGACTCGGCCGCGGGCGGGGGCGCCGCCGGCAAGGAGCCGCCCGCCGGCGGGAGGTGACCGCGGCCGCGGGGCCGGCTCCGGCGGAGCGGGCCGGCCCCGGGCGGCGCGCGCTCAGAAGTCGGTGCCCCTCACGTAGCTCCGGACGGCGCCGGGGATGGGCAGGACGGCGTCCGGCCGCATCATCTCGTTGTCCTCGTGGTCGATGATGTGGCAGTGCCACACGTAGTTGAACGCGCCGCCCTGGCCGCCCGGGTCGAACGGGAACGCGGCGGTCGTGCCGACGTCGGCGCTGGTGGGCGCCCAGCGGACCACGAAGCGCGTCACGGTGCCGGGCGGCACCTGCACCGTGTCCTTCCAGCCGCGCTCCTGCGCGGACGCCGGGACGGGCGCGCTCTTCAGGAAGCGCGCGACGTCCGGGTTCCCGCCCAGCTTGCCGGGCGTGCCCGTGTCGTAGTCGAGCGGCGGCCCGTAGCCGGGGCAGTAGGCGCCGGCGGTGCACACGTTCATGCCGAGCATGAGCGGCTGGCCGGTGGCGGGATCGTTCACCTGCGGGAACGCCGCCGCGTACGCCGCGGAGTACTTGGGCACGTCGAGCGCCTGCCGGTTCATGAGCTGGAACTGCACCAGGTGCAGGTGGATCGGGTGCGAGTCGGCGGTGAGGTTCGCGATCTCCCAGAGCTCCGTCTCGCCCTCGGCCGGCAGCTCGGAGTAGTGGAGGCCGCCGGGCAGCGTCTGCGTGAAGTCACCGCGGTACGCCGCGCCCGACGCCGGATCGTTGCGCGCCGAGGCGCCGCTCCACTTCGAGTTGTTGACGAGGATCTCGAGCGGGCCGCCCGGGTAGGCGGTCGTCACGCCGTCGATCGGGTTCACCGCGTTCACCGGCATCCCCATGACCTCGTTCAGCGTGAGCAGGCGGGTCTTCTGCGCGATCACGCCGGCGCCGAGCGTGCCGGTGCCGAACGCCACGAGCGGCTTCACCGCGCCCGCGCCGCTGCGGATGGTGGGGCTGGCGGCGGGGTCCCACGCGATCCCGCCGGTCCCGCACTGCGCGGGCGCGGGCGGGCAGGCGACCCTGAATTGCATCAGCTGGCCCAGGCCGCCCGCCGGCGTGGCGCCGCCGGGGTACGGCGTCTTGGCGACGTTCTTGAGCACGAGCGCCGTGCCCACCGGCTGGGCGCCGAAGTCGATCACGACCTCGTAGCGCTCGCCGGGCATGATCACGAGGCGCTGCGGCGCGGGCTTCAGGGCGTTCGGGTCGAGCTTCTGCGCCACGTCCACGTAGCCGCCGTCGGTGCCGATGACCCACATCGCCGGCCCGTTGACCTTCGTCTTCGGGTTCGTCAGGAACAGCTCGTAGGTGCGGGCGTTCGAGCCGTTCACGAAGAGGAAGCGGTAGCGCTTCGGCTCGACCTCCAGGTACGGCCAGACCGTCCCGTTCACGAGCAGCGTGTCGCCCACGAACTCCGGGTTCCAGTACGGGTGCTCGGGGTTGAGCGCCCAGAGCACGCCGCCCTTGGTGCCGGCCGTGAAGAACAGCTCGCCCTTCGTGTCGAACATGCGGTCCTGCAGGACGAGCGGGACGATGTCGGTCGGGTCCTCGAGGCCGGCGGGGAGCGGCTGTGCGGGATCGACGAGCACGTACGCGCCCGCCAGGCCGGCGTACACGTTGAGGCGCGTGGCGCCGAGCGTGTGGTCGTGGAACCAGAGCGGGCCGGCCTCCTGCGTGTTGGGGTAGCGGTAGACGGTCTCGTTCGGCGCCGGGTCGAACAGCGGGCTCGCGTACCAGGTCGGCCCCGTCATCATCCCGGTGCTGGTGAACCAGGAGTCCGGGCTGCCGTCGAGCTCGGCGGGGATCGCCGCCGCCGTGCAGGTGCGGGGCGGCGGGGATGCCCATCGCGCCGTTCGCGTCGCGGTAGGGATAGGTGCAGACGTCGCGGAGCGCAGGCGGCATGGTGGACATGCACATCTGCATGTTCGCGTCCGCCCAGTGGAGCGTCTGGTCCACGCTGTCCGAGTACGCGAGCACGTGCGTGCCCAGCGGGTTCGAGGCGATCGGATCCGGCGAGGCGGGGAGCGCGTTCACGTAGCGCACCGTGGTCGGGTGGTTCCGCGTCGCCACGATCACCGGGCCGAGGTACGTGTCCTGCGGGAGCGCGCCGGCGGCGGGACAGCCGCCGAGCTTGTAGCCCCACGTCCACGTCGCGGGACGCTTGCCGGCCGCGAAGGTGCCGGTGGGGAGCACGTTCGACTGGAACTCGCACATGTGCACGGCGAGCGGCGTCGCGCCGTCGTCCACGACGGTCGCGATGCGCGGGTACGCCGACCACAGCGGCTCGCTGCTCGCGGAGAGCACCGGCAGCCGGTCCGTGAACGACGGGATCGCCTTCGGCGGGAGCCGCGTCTGCGGCGTGAGGTAGGTGGTGGGAAGCGGCTGGGCGGCGGCGGACGGTGGCGCGACGGCGGACAGTGCGGCCGACAGCGCCAGGGCGATGCGGATGCGGACCATGGTTTCCCCCTTCGGACATGGCCCGACCGTCCCGCTCGCCTTCGAGGCGAGACGTCGGAGTGCGAGATCGGATGCTTCCCCCTTGCGACCAGCCCCCGCCGACCGCCCGCTCGCGCGCCCGGACCGTGACCGGCCGAGCCACTTCCGCACACCTGCTCACAGACCCGGAGGGAGACCAGATGCCGCAGCGGGGTGGTCCGTTGGGAGGTCGGCCGCTCGCGGGGCGGATGCACGTACAAGCGCTCGGATCCACGGGGCCTGGTTCACTGTGCGTGTCGGCGAGGCTCCTGATGGGGCTGGGGACTTGGCACCGGGCGGCCGCGCGCCCGGCCATTGCGGCCCGCGCCACCGTCCGCACCCTCATCCACGGGGAGGAGGCCGACGATGCGAGTCGAACAGGCGATGAGTCATGCGACGGGGTGCCGGGAGAGCGACTCGGTGCGGGACTGCGCGGCGCTGATGCGGGACGAGGAGATCGGGTTCGTGCCGGTCTGCAACGACGCAGGCGAGCCGGTGGGCGCGATCACCGATCGCGACCTCGCCATCCGCGTGCTGGCGGAGGGGCGATCGGGCGACGAGCAGGTGTCGAGCTGCATGACGCGCGAGGTGGTGGCCTGCCGGATGGGCGACGACCTGAGGGACGCGGAGCAGCTGATGCGGCAGCGCCAGCTCTCGCGCGTGATGGTGTGCGACGACGACGGCAGGCTTCGCGGCGTGATCAGCCTGGCCGACATCGCCGAGGTGGAGAGCGAGCGGTCCATCGGCGACACGGTCCAGGCGGTGAAGAGCGACCAGCCGTCGATCCACTGAGTGGAGCGGAGGCCCGCGGCGCGGCGGAGCCGTCCACGGCGGCCGCCGCGCCGCGCGGCGCACGGACGCGGCGCGCGCGCACGCCCCGATTCGGCGCACGCTGCCCGGCCGGCGCGCTGGTATCAGGTCGCGCATGCCAGAAACCCAGACCTACACCGGCGGCTGCCACTGCGGTGCCGTCCGCTACCAGGTGGACCTGAAGCTCGACGGCGCCGTCTCCTGCAACTGCTCCATCTGCTCGAAGTCGGGCACGCTCCTCGCGTTCGCGCCGGCCGCGAGCTTCCGGCTCGAGCGCGGCGAGGACGCCGTGACCGACTACCAGTTCGGCAAGCGGCGCATCCACCACCTGTTCTGCCGTCACTGCGGCGTCCGCTCGTTCTCGCGCGGCGCCATGCCCGACGGCACGCCCATGGTCGCGGTGAACGTCCGCTGCCTCGAGGGCGTGGACCCGGCCGCGGTGCCGGTGCACGCGCACGACGGCCGGAGCATCCCGATCGACTGAGCGACCCTTCGAGGCCGCCGGTGCGCGCGAACCTGCGTGCACCGGCAGCGGCTCGGACAGCCATCGCTCGCGGCCGCCCCTGCGGCCGGATCGGAGGCTGCCGTGGCACGCGTCGTGGTCCTCGGGGCCGGCATCGCCGGCCACACCGCCGCCCTGCTGCTCCGAAAGCACCTCGCCCGCGGGCACGAGGTGACGGTCGTCTCCCCGAAGCCGACCTACAACTGGATCCCCTCCAACATCTGGGTCGGCGTCGGGAAGATGCGGCCGGAGCAGGTGGTGTTCGAGCTCGCGCCCGTCTACGCGCGCAAGGGCATCCGCTTCGAGCAGGCGCGCGCCGTCGAGCTGTGGCCGGAGGGCGGGCCGGACGAGCCGTCGCCGCACGTGGTGGTGGAGCGGACCGGGCCCGGCGCCGGGGAGCGGGCGCGGATCCCGTACGACTACCTGGTGAACGCGACCGGGCCGCGGCTCGACTTCGCGGCGACGCCCGGCCTCGGCCCCGACGGGAACAGCACCTCGGTGTGCACCCACGATCACGCGGCGCACGCCGCGGAGGCGCTCGCCGCCAGCATCGCGCGCATGAAGCAGGGCGCGCGGCAGACGCTGGTGGTCGGCATGGGCCACGGGCTGTGCACCTGCGAGGGCGCGGCGTTCGAGTACACGTTCAGCGTGGACTTCGCGCTGCGCCAGGCGGGCGTGCGCGACCGGGCGCGGCTGGTCTACCTGACCAACGAGGCCGAGCTGGGCGACTTCGGCGTGGGCGGGGTGCACCTGCGGCGGGGCGGCTACCGCGTGCACAGCAAGACGTTCGCGGAGTCGCTCTACGCGGAGCGCGGCATCGAGTGGATCCTCGGGGCGCACGTGCAGCGCGTCGAGCCGGGCGTGGTGCACTACGAGACGCTCGACGGCGAGGAGCACGCGCTGCCGTTCGACTTCGCCATGCTGCTGCCGAAGTTCGCCGGCCAGCCCATCAAGGCGCGCGGGCGCGGCGGCGAGGACGTCACCGACCGCCTCTTCGCGCCGAGCGGCTTCATGAAGGTGGACGCGGACTACGCGCAGAAGCCGTACGACCAGTGGCGGGCGGCGGACTGGCCGCGCACCTACCAGAGCCCCGCGTACCCGAACCTCTTCGCCATCGGCATCGCGTTCGCGCCGCCGCACCCGATCTCCATGCCGCGCAAGAGCGCGCGCGGGACGCCCATCGCGCCCTCGCCGCCGCGCACCGGCATGCCGTCGGCGGTCATGGCGCGGATGGTGGCGGAGTCGATCTACGGGATGGTCGAGCTGGGCCTCGACCGGCCGACCCGCACCGCCTCGCTCGCCGAGGTGGGCGCGTCGTGCGTGGCCTCGGCCGGCGCGAGCTGGCTCGGCGGCACCGCGGCGTCCATGACCATGTTCCCGGTGGTGCCGGACTTCGAGAAGTACCCCGAGTTCGGCCGCGACCTGCGCTTCACCTTCGGCGAGATCGGCTCGGCCGGCCACTGGATCAAGCAGCTGCTGCACACGATGTTCCTCTACAAGGCCCGGGCGCGGCCCGGCTGGTGGCTCATCCCCGAGTGAGCGGAGGCGACCCCATGTACCGGCCCACCGATCGCGGCTTCTTCGTCCCCACGCCCTCGCGCGCGACGCTGTTCTTCCGCACGTTCCTGCCCTGGCAGCTCGTGCGCTTCGTCTGGATCAACCTGCGGATGGTCCGGATGATCGGGATCGGGCACCACGGTCGCGCGCCGCTGCGCCCGCTGCTCGAGGCGGGCGGCGAGGACGGCGGCGCGCGCAGCGGTGCGACGACCGCGACCGCCTCGCGGTGAGGCGCCGGGTCAGGGCCCGTTCACGAACGTCGTCGGGAACCCGAGGGCGGCGAGCTCCGCCCCGGGGATGACCGTCCAGTTGCGGGCCTCGTCCCTGAGTGTGAGCTCCCGCAGCTGCCGGGTTCCGAACTCGGCGTACTGGGGCACCTTCAGGGTGAACGTGTAGATCCCGTCGCGGCCGTCGCCCCATACCAGGCTCGGGTCCGCGCCCAGGGACGTCGTTCCAGAAGGACCGTCGAAGACGACGACGGCGCCCAGCGGATCGACGCCGGACAGGTCATCGGTGAGGCGAGCCGTGAGCGTGACGACCTGGACCCCGGCGCGTGTGTCGATCCTCGCGGGGGCGATCGACAGCGCGAGCAGGCGCGGCGCGGAGGTGTCGCCCGGCGTGCCGACGTTCACGAACGTCGTCGGAATCCCGAGCGCGACGACCTGCTGCTCGCCGAAGGTCGCCTCGTTTCCCGCGCGATCGAGCATCCGGATCCGGTCAAGGTGCCAGGTCCCGGGCTCGGAGTACCGCGGCACCTCGACCCTGAACGTGTAGATTCCGTCGAGGCCGTCGCCAGAGTCCAGCGTCGGAAAGCCGAACAGGTGCCTTCCGGAAGTGCTGACGAACGTGACGCTGCCTTCCCACGAGATCACGCCGGACGCGTCGTCGGTGAAGCGAGCCGCCACCGTGACGACCTGGGCCTGGGCGCTGGCGTCGATCTCCGACGGGGCGATCAAGAGCCCGAGCAAGCGGGGGGCGACGGTGTCGCTCTCGCTGCCCACGTTGACGAACGTGGTCGCGTATCCGCGGGCGATGAGCTCCTCCTCCGGGAACGTCGCCGCGTTGCCGATGCTGTCGGCCAGCTCGACGCGCTCGAGGTGCCAGGTGCCCGGCCCGGCGTAGCGAGGAACCCCGACGACGAACGTGTAGGTCCCGTCGAGCGCATCGCCTGAGATCCGCGTCGAACCCACGTAAACGGTCTTGCCGGTGGGACTGCGGAACACGACCCGGCGCTCCGACACGCCAGCCAGGTCGTCCGTGAGGCGAGCGGTCACGCGGACGATCTGGTCCTGGGTGCCGGTGTCGATGGTCGCGGGGGCCATCGACAGCTCGACGAGCTTCGGCGGCGCAGCGTCCGTTCCCTCGGCCTTGATGGTGATGCGGATGGACGCGGTGGCCAGGCCGCCGCCGTTCACCGCCGTCACGTGGTAGCTGCCCACGGCGGTGACGTCGTTGGGGGTGCCCGAGATCACCCCGGAGCTGCGGTCGAGCTTCAGACCCGCCGGCAGCGGCGGCCAGACGGCGTACGAGGTGACAGGCCCGCCGCTGCTGCTCGGCACGTTGGGCACGATGGCGTTCGCCACCACGTAGACGGCGGGGTTCTCCGAATAGGCCAGGCCCGCCGGTGCCGGCGTCGCAGGGGGAGTGACGGGTCCGCCGCCCGCGCCGCTCGAGGAGTCTCCACCGCACGCGCACAGCACCATCAGCGCGAGGGCGTGAGGAACGATCCGAACCGACGTCTGCCCTTTGCGCGCCACCGGTGACCTCCCGAGCGAACTTCCAGTACGGAAGGTGTACCACACGGAGAGTGTGTAGGGCGCCTGCGCCGTGAAAAGCGAGGAACGGCGAGCACGTCGCGTGCAGGAGGGTGTAGGGCCGCCCGGACTCGAACCGCCCCAGACCCGCACTGTATACGGTCGAGACGCGTTCACGGGCGCGCATCCCGCCGGATTCACTGACGGCGGTTCCGGGCCTCCGCTGTACCGGGACGGCTCCGATGCATCCGACGCGACGCTCCGGGCTGCACCAGGGCTGCAACTTCCGCCGATCCCCGTCGACCTGTTCACCCGGGCGGCCGCGATCTGCGCGCGGCGCGCGGCCGTCGGCGGGGCGACCGTCGACGAGCTCGAGGCCCTCATCGCGCGCGGCGCCGCCCAGGCGGCGCGCCTGCTCGCCGAGGTGGCGTGATGGAGCGCCCTCCGGCGATCTTCATGCCGTTCCCGCTGGACGAGTACCTGGACTCGCTCCCGGGCGACTACGGGAAGATCGCGCGGCGCCTGCTGCGGGCCTGCCGGTGGACGCGCGGCGTGGTGGACGGCTTCGATCTGGACGCCGGCGAGGCGCTCATGGACGAGCGCTCCGAGAAGCTCTGGGGCGGGCTCACGCTCGATCGCGACGTGTCTGCCGCCGGCCGGCGCGCCCTCGTGCGGCGCGTGCTTGAGCGGCTGGAACGCGACGGGATCGCGTCACGACGTGCGGCCCAGGTGGGCGGCCCAAGGAACGGCCCGGAGAACGGCCCAAGAAACGGCCCAAGCCCAACGGTGGTCAGGTTCCTGAAGTTCCGGGACATTCTGTGGCCGGCCGGCATCGATTCGGCCCAAGTAACGGCCCAAGCTTCGGCCCAGGATTCGGCCCCGCCGAGCGGCCCCATTCTACCTGTAGCTCCACCTGATCCACCTGCTCCACCGGAGACGCTGAAGCTTGCGCCGAGCGCTGACGCGCTGACGGCGCCGCCCTCGCCGGTGCTCGTGAGGCTGCCATGCGTCGGGGCAGGACCGCAGGTGTTCGAGGTCAGCGAGGCGCAGGTCACGACCTGGCGGGAGGCGTTCCCCGCGGTCGATGTCCTGGGCGAGGTCCGGAAGGCGAACGCCTGGCTCGAGGCGAACGGGACGAGGCGGAAGACGCACCGCGGGATGCCAGCGTTTCTCGTGCGCTGGTTGACCCGAGCCCAGGATCACGGCGGCTCGCGAGGAGGGCCGTCGGGCGGTGATGAGCGCCGGCGCATGGGCGGGGTCGGGACGGCGAGCGACCTGGCCGAGGCCCCGTGGTCGCAGCGGCGCCACGGCCCGCAGGTCGGGGTTGGGGTGCCTGCCCCCGCGTCCGCGCTCTTCGACGACGAACTGGACATGGACGGCCTCCCCGTCCTGGACCGCGCTTGGCTCGACTCTCTTCCCGAGAACGACCGCCCTCGGGCGATCGAGCAGTGGTCAGACGTTCGCGCGCAGGTGGCCTACTCAGCGTACGCCGATCAGCGGCGGCGACTACTGCACGAGGCGCGCGTGCGCTTCCAGGCGAAGTTCCAGCTGCCGGCGTTCGAGCGGGCCACCACTGCGGCCGGGGCACCGTGATGGCGGGCGGGGAGCTCACGTGGGAGGAGAAGCTGGCGCTGGCAATCTCTCGCTGCCGCGCTGCCGCTGCCGCGCTGCCCGCAGGAGAGGCGATCGGACCCGAGGCCGCTCCGGAGCACGGCGGCAGGGCCGATCGCCCCGCAGCGGCCGTGCCCGTGCGCGAGGAGGGGCCGCCGCAGCACTGGCAGGAGCTGGCCGAGGAGCGCAGCCTCGAGGTCCGGCAGCCGCCGCGCTCGCGACTGCAGGTCGAGTTGGGCGACCTGGTTGCCCGCGATGGCGCGTGCGCGCGGCTGCGCGCTCTCCTCGCCGATGGCGCATGGCACTCGGCGCTCGAGCTGGTCGAGGCCGGCGGCCTCCGCTTCGGCGCCCGCCTCTTCGAGCTCCGCCGCGGACAGGACGGCGGCCCGCCGCTCGACGTCGAGGGCGAGGCGCGTGACGCCGGCGGGCGCTCGCGATGGTTCTACAGGCGGGCGGCGCCCGGGCGGGAGCCGCGGTGATGTGCACGACCCCGGGGGCCGTCACGTCCTCCCGCCGCCCTCCCGGCGCGACCGACTCCGCAGTCGCGGTCGGGCAAACGCACTCCATAAAAATCGGATGGACCGTGCGTGTATGCGGCGCGACGGCGGCCGCGGCAGGGGGATCGCCATCCTCACAGCCCTCAGCCCGCCGGACCGGCCTCCCCGAGCGCAGGAAGATCTGTCGGATTTCGAGGGAGAGGGTCGTCCGCCGCCGCGGACAGGAAGAGGCGCGATGAAGCGGCCCGGCAGGTACACCGTACGTTACAGGCGGACTGAAGCGTGGTGGGAGGCGAAGGTCGAGGGGGCTCCGAGGCTTGAGGCCACCGGACGCTCGCTGTCGCAGACGCGCAAGCACGTCCGGATGATGCTCGCGCTTGATGGCTTGGGTGGCGCCGTGCTCGTGGAGGACGTGCGCCTACCGCCCGCCCTGCAGCGCGCGCTCGACCGCGTCCGGGAGGCGCGCGCGAAGGCGAGCCTTGCCGGCGCGGCGGAGCAAGCCGCGACCGTTGCGGCGCTGCGCCTGCTCCTCGGGCGCGGTCGGCTGAGCGTGCGCGACGCGGCCGATCTGCTCCAGCTCGGCAAGTCGCAGGTGTGCGAGCTCGCCGCGAGGGCGAAATGACTCTAAGCATGGGCCTCGGCGGCTCGCCGAGAGATCGCGGCCCGAGGCGCTCATCGTCGCATCGGGGGCATGTCGATCGTCGGCGGCTCACCGAGGACCGCGAGCATCCGTCGCTCGGCTGCCCACCCGCGGAGCGCCTCGACGTCGCTCACACCGCCGTGGCGCACGCTCGCGGACCGGCGAGTGGTTGGCGATCCGCCGAGGATGTCGAGCTCGGCGAGCACCTGGCGACGCACGCACACGCGCTGCCGGAGCATGCAGTGCAGCGCCTCGCAGCGAAACAGCGCATCGGGAGCCGGGTCCGAAGGCACGTCCCCACGTACCGCCCCGGGGCGCTACGGTCCTTGCGGACGCGGCTCCCCGGCGTGCTGCGCGATGCAGACCGCCGGGCGGCCGCGGGACCCCTGCCGAGATGGCGGGATCGCAGGCCCTCCGGAGCGTGATGCGACCGGGATCGGAACTGACCAACGGGTGATGGGGCTAACGAACCGACACACACGACAGGAGAGGCAACGATGAGCGAAGAGATTAAGGCCGCGCTGACCGAGATGAACGACGCGTTCAGAGAGTTCAAGAAGCACCAGACGAACCGCATGGACGAGATCGAGGCGAAGTTCGGCCGCGTGCAGCTCGGTGCCGGCGGCGCCGGTGAGCCGCGCACCGACGAGGAGACCAAGGCGTTCGTGGGCTTCCTCCGCACTGGCCGCGCCGAGGAGAAGAGCCTGAGCACCGACTCCGACCCGAAGGGCGGCTGGATGGTGCCGACGTACCTCGACAACGTGATCGGCGTGAGCGAGCGCGACGCATGCCCGCTCCGCCAGGTCGCCCGCGTGATCACCGTGGACGGCGAGGGCTACGAGAAGCTGATGTCGACCGGGACCGCCGAGGCGCGCGAGGTCGGCGAGCGCGAGGAGCGGACCGAGACCGGCACGCCGTCGCTCGAGCTGGTGAAGCCGTCCTTTTGCGAGATCTACGCGGAGCCGCCGATCACGCAGAAGCTGCTCGACGACTCGTCGCACGACGTGGCCGGCTGGCTCACCGAGGAGCTGGGCCTCGCGTTCGGCGCGAAGGAGAGCTCGATGTTCGCGGCCGGCACCGGCGTGAAGTCGGCCCGCGGGCTGCTGTCGTACGACATCGTGGCGAACCCGTCCTTCGGGCAGCTTCGTCAGGTAAAGAGCGGGTCGAACGGCGCCGTCGTGGCCGACAAGCTGCTCGACGTGGTGTTCGCGCTGAAGCCGGCCTACCGCCGGCGCGCTGCGTGGATGCTGAACACCCAGGCGCTCATGCAGGTCCGGCAGCTCAAGGACTCGCAGGGCCGCTGGCTCTTCGAGGCGCCGAAGCAGGCGGGCGAGCCCGGCATGCTGCTCGGCTACCCCGCCTACGAGTGGCCGGAGCTGCCCGCGCCGGCGACCGGCTCGCACTCGATCGCGTTCGGCGACTGGCGGCGCGGGTACACGATCGCGGACCTGCGGCAGGGCACGCGCGTGCTGCGCGACCCGTACACGAAGAAGGGCTGGGTGCTGTTCTACACGACGAAGCGGTTCGGCGGCGGCGTGGAGGACTCGAACGCGATCGTGGTCCACACGCTGGCCGCGTAGCGGCTGGGCTCGTCCGGGGTCGCAGGGTCGTCATAAAGGGCGCGGCGCGTCAGACGTCGCGAGGCAGCGTCACCTTGTTCGCTGCCGACTTTCCGGCCTTCGACTCCGTGAGAGACCGCGCCGCTCTGGCGGAGCGCGACCTCGGGCGAGCTGCAGTTCAACCCTCCGCGGGCGGGGCGGTGCGTCGAGACGCTCCCCCAGGCGCTCACCCCGCCCCGCCCGCGGATCTTCTCTGGGGGGTCACATCATGCAGACCGGAACCTGGGCCGAGATCGCCATCACCCGCCTCAAGATCATGGACGCGCAGCCGCCGCCGGGAGGCTACAGCTTCGACCACCACGGCGGCGAGTCCTACGGGCCCGAGAAGGTGCACGTCGGAGCCGATCTCGTGAGGGAAATCGAGCGCCACGCGGCGGCCGGGGCGCGCGCGCTCCTGCTCACGATCTCCAACTGCGAGGGCGGCAGCAGCTCGGCCGCGGACCAGGTCTACGCGGCGCTCCGGCGGATCTCGGATCGGGGCGGCAAGGTCGTCGTGTACCTCGAGGGCATGGCGGCGAGCTCGGCGGCGCACATCGCGCTCGCCGGAGACTACGTGCTCATGAACCGTGAGTCGGTGTTCGTGCTGCACAGCGCGGTCATCATGGGCGGAAGCGGGCGGCCGGCCGAAGAGCTCGAGCGCATCCGCCTCGCGCACAACGAGGTGACGAGGGCGACGGCGCTCGAGCGGAGCGCGATCCCCCCGCGCGCGATCGACGACGCCCTGGCCTGCCAGTTCAACCCGGCGAAGGGCCTCTGGGACGTGAAGACGCTCGAGCCGGACGTCGCGCTCGAGTGGTGCTGGGCGGACGCGATCTCCGATCTCGAGGGAGCCCGCGCGTTCACGCGCATGGTGGCCGAGCCCGCGATCCGCTTCGAGACCCTGCGGTCCGCGATGCTTCGGGTACGCCGGGGGCTGCGCGCGAGGGTGCTTGGCCCGCATGCCGGGCAGGGGATGCGACCCGCGGTCGACGCGCAGTGCACCATCTCCGCGAACAAGCTCACTGGCGACGCCCTCGAAACGGCGAACTACGCCCAAGACGCGAGCGGGAACCCGACCGCAGGTGCGAAGCTGGACAGCTACGGCACCGCGCTGAAGGTCGCGCCAGCCAACTTCCAGATCGGGCAGACGCTCATCCGCGACACGTGGTTCGCGAACCAGCGCCAGGTAATCGGGCGCCGGCTCACGTACGCGTCCGGCGCGTGGACGCTCACCAGCTCCGGGCTGACGCTCGGGACGTGGAACGCCACGAACAAGCAGCTCCGGATCTGGGGTACGGGGGCGGGAGCAGCCGGATTCAACGACGCAGTCGTGCACGCTACCCGCATCGACGGCGTGACGGCCGGGTACGCGTACGAGCTGCGCTCGGGCCACCTGAACCGCGGATCGAACGGGACGGACGTCTGGTTCGACGTGGAGCTCTGGCGGATGCGGGCCTACTGGGACGAGATGCTCGGGCTGCAGACGGTGTGCGAGAGCGTGGACTGGCCAGGCCTCGGCGCGAGCGCCCCCTGGTTCGACATCTCGGTCACGTTCTTCAACGGCTCGCCCACGTGGCGCTGGCCGTGGCAGTAGGAGGCCCGCCGAGGCGGTCCGGATGGCGATGCCCAGGACGCGAGCGGAGTGCGTGAGCGGACCTCGTCCCTGCCCGCATGTCCGCTGCAGGTTCCACCTGGGCGTGGAGACGAGCCGGCGCGCGCGCCCCGAGGACGTGGAAACCTGCGCGCTCGACGTGGCCGACCGCGGCCCGCTCACGCTCGACGAGGTCGGGAAGATCCTGGGCGTCACGCGGGAGCGCGTTCGGCAGATCGAGGTGGCCGCGCTGGAGAAGCTGCAGGAGGCCGGAGGCAGGACGCTGCGCCAGCTCTTGACGTAGGAGCCATGAGCCGTCTAGCATTCCAGCAGTCCGATAATCGGACGACTGGGGAGACGGAGACATGACGACGAACAGCATGGCGAAGTTGACGCGGCGCAGCTTCCTGACGACCGTGGGCGTGGGCGCTGCGGTGGTGACTGCGCCGGGCGCAGCGGCGGCGGCCAGCGGCCGCGCGCGCCTCGCGGCGGGCGGAGCCGTCCAGTCGTGGCCGGTCGCGGTCGAGGCGATGAAGGCGGCGGAGGAGTCGGTCCTCGCGCAGTTCCGGCCGGCCTACCTCGCCGAGGTCGAGCGGTTCGCCGAGGAGCTCCGCCCGCGCTTCGAGAAGGGCGACCTCCGCGCGTCCGTCGTCGTCGCGCCGGGATCCGCGGGGGAGGAGCGCGCGAAGCAGGCGGCGCTGGATCGGCTCGAGGGCGCGTGCGCGGAGCGCTTCGGTGTCGAAGTGGTGCGGGCGGGGTACGAGGTCGAGGGCGACGACGTGCTGGGTCGGATGATCTGCGCGGTCTCGCCCTCGGCGCCGAGCTGGGACGTGGACGATGGGGACTGGAGCCATCCGTGCTGCGCGGCGCAGGCGTGTGCGTGCTCGGACGTGGTCGCCGTGGCGCGGCGCGCGGGCTGGGGAGTCCGCGGGGCGTAGGGGCGGCGTGGGGTGGGGGGTGGCTGGTATGCTGAAACCCATGCCGACCGTCCCCCCGCCGAAGACGAAGGGCCGACCGCCCGAGGGCCGCCTGAAGGTGATGATCAGCCTCGATCCAGGGCAGGTGGACGCCCTGCGAAGCGAGGCGTTCAAGCGCGCCGAGGGAGGTCGCCGGCTCCGGCCGGACGTCAGCGCGCTGGTGCGCGAGATCGTCGGCTCGTGGATGAAGCGGCGCGGCAGGTGAAGTAGCAGCACGGCGTGGGGCTAGGGTCTGCAGCCCGAAGAGCCGCCTCCCCCCGGCGGCCTGCCCCTGCGCCTCCTTCTCGGGGAGCGCCTGGGGAGGCGCACCATGCCGGTCGATCGGCACAGCGCAGTTGCGACCCTCGCCGGGCTCGAACTCGTCGACGGCGTGCGCAAGGCGGTTGGGATCGACGCAAGGCGGAGGATGGCGCTCAACTCGGCGCACTCCGTGCTGCGCCTGGTCCGGCGCGCGCAGAACACCCTGCTCGATGTCAGGGCCGACGCCCGTGCGGTCGAAGTCGCCATCCTGCTGGCACACGACGCGCTGGCCGGCGTGACGGGGCACTCCGTTGAGAAGCTCGCGTCGTTCGCTCTTCTCGACGCACTGGACGACGTCAGGGCAGGTCGATGCGCTGCCCCCGAAGCCCTGCGCCGATTCCGGCTGCTGTGGCCGGTGTACGGCGAGCGGTTGGAGGATGCAGCCTTCGCGCTCGCGGCGGCCGCGCACCGGCAGACCAACACCGCCGCGTGCCTCAAGGCCGCGGGGCTGCCCACCCGATCTCGCGGGAGTGCGGAGCGGGAGTGGCGCGCGTGGCGTAGGGAGAAGGCGTTCAGGGCCCAGCTGCGTCCCAGGAAGCGGGGAACCGGAGATGCGGAGTAGGGCGGAGTCTAGTTCTCCGCCCGCGGAGATGGGTTCTCCGCCCGACCCCCGAGCCGCCGCGCGCATGATGCGCGGCATGTCCACCATGTTCCGAGTGCTCGACAGGACGACGAAGCGTTCGATCGCCGCCGCGGCTCCGTGCGACCGGCGCAGTCTCGACAAACTCCTGGCCGGCGGGGTCGTTCGCGGGCTCGCGGCGAAGCGCGCCCGCGCGGCGCTCGCGGCGGCCGGCTTCGCGCCGCCCAACGAGGGCCCCGGCGGAGGGCAGAGGAAGCAGGGCGGCCGCGGCAGCGGCGGGATGGGGCCTCGCTGCCTGCAGGTGATCGAGGTCCTCGGCTTCCTCCCCGGCGAGCTCGGCGGGGCGCGCCGGCTGTTCGTGGCGTTGGCCCTGCTCGAGGGGCTCGATGCGTCCGCTCAGGTGCTGCGCGTGCTCGAAGCGCTCACGGAGCTCCGGCACGGTGCAGTCCGCAGGCTTGACCCGCAGCACGTGATGGTCGAGGTGCAGGGCGCGTCGATCGTCGCCGGGGATGACGGGCGCGGAGCGATGCTGCTGCAGCTCGCCGCCGGCCTGACGACCACGCTCGCGGGCGCCGTCCTCGACGTGCGAGCAGAGCTCGAGATCGACCGCGATGCCCTTCGCGCCGAGCTGATCGGCACGGCCGCGGCTGGCTCGGGTGCGAAGGCATGAGCGGGACGACCGCCACTGCGCTGGGCGCACCCCTGCTCACGGCCGAGCAGGTCGCAGCGCACCTCGCGTGCTCGGTCGAGCTGGTCTACAAGCTCCGCCGCCTCGGCAAGCTGCCGGCGGTGAAGCTGGGCGCGCTGTACCGTTGGCGGCCGGAGGTCGTCCGCCGGTACCTGGACGCGGCGGAGGAGTAGGGCATGGGCACCATCCTCGAGCGCGGCGAGCGGATCGTGGTGCAGTGGGTGGACGGCGCTGGCCGGAAGCGGCAGCGGACCGTGAAGAAGCGCCGCGCAGACGGGCGCCCGCTCTCCATCATCGCGCTGCGCGGCGAGGCGCGCCGGCTCCTGGCCGAGCTCGAGGACCTCGCCGAGCGGCAGCGCGCCGGCCTCGCGCCGCGGCCGCGGGGCTCGAGCGCCGGCATCACGTTCGGCGACCTCGAGGACTTCTACGAGACCACCCGCGGCGCCGGGCTGCGCTCGCCCACGTTCGTCGCGTGGTGCTCGAGCCACCTGGTGCGCCTGCGCCGGATGCCGGCGGTGGACGTCACCACGGCCGCCGTCGACCGCCTCTTGGGCGCGAAGCTGGGCGAGCTCAGCGAGAAGAGCGTGAAGCACCTCCGCGGCCACCTGAACGCGATCTTCGAGGCGGCGCGGGTGCAGGGCGGGCCGTGGGAGGGCCGGCCGAACCCGGTGACGGAGGCGCGCCAGCTGCGGCCCGCGGAGAAGACCATCCAGGTGATCACGCCGGCCGAGTGGCCCCTGCTCGAGCCGCACATCTTCGAGCGCTGGCGGACCGTGGCGAAGGTGGCGTTCTTCACCGGGCTACGCCGCGGCGACGTGTTCGGCCTCCGGAAGGCCGACATCGACCTCGAGCACCAGGTCATCAACGCGACGATCTCGAAGGGCAAGAAGGCCCGCCGCCTCCCCATCCACGGCGACCTGGTGGCGGACCTCGAGCGCCAGCTCGCGACGCCGGGGCCGTACCTCTTCGCGTGGGACCGGACGAAGCGCCTCCCGAACCTGGTGAAGATGCTCCGCCGCGCCTGCGGCCGGGCCGGGCTGGTCACCGGGCACGAGCTCCGCTGCCGGCGCCGCACGGCGTGCGGCTGGACCGAGGAGCGGGGCGGGGTGCAGCCGCCGCCGGTTCCGGACGCCTGCCCGCGCTGCGGCCACGACAGCGTCTACGCGCGGCCCGTGCCGCGGAAGGTCCGCTTCCACGACCTGAGGCACTCGTTCGGCACCGCGGTGGTTGCGGCGGGCGGGACGGGCGCGGGGCAGGCGCTGCTCGCGCACTCCGACCCGCGCATGACCGCTCGTTACACGCACCTCGCCGAGGACCTGCTCGGCGGCGTGGTCGCCCGGGCCTTCGATGTTCCGCGGGCTGCACCAGGGCTGCAACCGGTGCCCGGGCTCGGCTCCCCCCGCGTTCTCGCCCCTGCGGCGACGGCGTTTCAAAGAGTAGGGCCGCCCGGACTCGAACCGGGACGCCGCTTCCGCGGCCGGAGATTTTAAGTCTCCCGCGTCTGCCAGTTTCGCCACGGCCCCGTGACGACGGCCGCGCGCCGCGCGGCGGCGGGATGATACCGCGGGCGGGCTACCGCGCCAGCGGACCCGTGCTCGGGGCGGCGGCGGATGGCCGCGGCCGGAGCGGGGGACCACGGCAGCCCGGACGCGGGGTCCAGCCGCGCGGCGTACGCTCATCCTGCCGGGGGAGAGGAGGGGGCGCATATGACGTTCCGCTCCATGGGGGTGATCCGGAGCGCGGCCGCTGCCGTCCTGCTGACGGTGGCCGCGTGCTCGGGAGGCGGCGACGATCACGACGGCGGCGGACCCATCATCAACGCCGAGAACGCGATCGACGTCGCGGGGCTCGCGGTGAACGCGCTCGACACGGCGCCCAGCCTGGGCGAGCTGCTGGCGGACCTCGTGGTCGGCCGGATCGCGAACGAGCCGTTCCCGCCCTGCATCACGGTGACGGTCACGCCGGGCCTCCCGGTCGCGGCCGGGCACGTGTTCGCGATCGCGTTCAACGACTGCGTGGACGAGAAGGGCCTGATGCGCGGCGCGGCGACGGCCACCGTGGCCGGGGTCACGGGGGATCCCGCGGGCGCCGCCTACACGCTCGACCTGCACGTCTCGGCGCTCGACTTCACCATGTCCGAGACGACCGTGACCGCGCACGTCACGGGCGCGCTCCGCTGCGAGCGCGAGGCGTCTGCCGGGATCGTCTCGCACCATGCCGAGGCCGAGCCGGGCACCCCGCTCGTCCTGGCGTTGACCGCCGGCGGCGCAACGGCCGAGCTGCGGCTGACGGCGTACTCGGTGCACAGCGAGGCGACGCTCGCCGGCGGCGCGACGCTCACCACCGGCGGCGACACGGCGACGTTCACCATCACCGGGATCGACGGCGCGCTATCCGTGGCGGTCACCGGGAGCATCGCCTGGATCGAGCCGGACCCGCCGGGCACGGGCGAGCTGACGGTCACCGCGGCCGACGGCACCCGCGTCGCGGTGCACCTGGCGAGCGGCGGCGCGGTGAACCTTGCCGTGGACGACGACGCGGACGGGCAGGTGGAGGCGAACGTCCCGACGGTCTGGGACTTCCTCTACTAGCGCGCGTAGCGCTGCTCGAACAGCGCGCGCAGCCGCGGGTGGCGGCGGAGGAGCTCGAGGGTGAGGTCGGCGTGGCCGGGGGCGTAGCCGTTGCCGACCAGCATGGTGACGTCCTTGCCCACGCCCTCCGCCCCCAGCGCGGCGGCGGTGAAGCTGGTCGCCATCGAGAAGAAGATCACCGTCCCCCCGTCCTTCGCGGCGAGGATGGCCGCCATCTCGGTGCCGGGGACGCTGGCGCAGTTCACCACCAGGTCGAAGCGCCCGCCGGCGCCCTCGGCCGCGGCGAGCACCGCCAGCGGATCGGTGGCGTCCACCCGCAGCCGGGCGTCGGCGACCCCCAGCGCGCCGAGCGCGTCGAGCGCCTGCTCGGATCGGTCCGCCAGCACCACCGCGCCGTCGCCGCCCATCGAGGCGCGCGCCTGGACCGCGACGAGCGCCCCGGACTTCCCCGCGCCCAGCACCAGCACGCGCATGCCCGGGCGCACGTGCCGCGCCACCAGCGCGGGCGCGCCGCACACGTCGAGCGCGGCGAGCGCCAGCGTCTCGGGGAGGTCGTCCGGCAGCCGCGCCCACAGGCCGGTCGCGAACAGGATCGCCTCGCCGTCGCACTCGACCCGGTCGATCTCCGGCCGCACCGCGCGGACGCGGTCGATGCGGAGCGGGGTGAGCGTCAGCGAGACGAGCGTCGCGATCCGGTCGCCCCGGCGCAGCGCGGCCGCCGCCGGGTGGCGCGGGCCCACCGCGCGGACGCGGCCGATGAGCATGCCGCCCGAGCCGGTGACCGGGTTGTGCATCTTGCCGCGCGCGCGGACGAGGCGGAGCACCTCGTCGCCGATGCGGCCGGGATCGCCGCCCACCGCGCCCTCGAGCTGGCGGAAGCTGGCGGCGTCCACGTTGAGCGCCTCCACCGCGATCGACAGCTCGTCCTCCCCGAGCGGCAGCGCCGGGTCGAGGACGTCGGCGCGCTGGGGGAGCACGCCCGCGGGGGAGACGACGCGGCGCAGGCCGTAGGGATCCATGGCGGCGCAGCTTAAGGGGCCGGCCACGGCGCGTCGAGGCCCGCGACGGAGCGCCGGGCGCGGCTAGAAGCCGGTCTTGAACGCCACCAGGCCGCTCGTGGACTCGACGACGTTCCGGCCCCACACCGCGCGCTGGACGCCGGCCAGCAGGCGCGTGCCGCCGCTGCCGGCCAGGTTCACGCCCGCGGTCACCGCGACCCGCTGCGCGGTGGTGGCGCTCCGGGTGAGGTCGTAGTTCGCCTCGACGAGCGGCTGCAGCCAGGGCAGCACCGCGTACCCGGCCGCGAGGTTGGCGCAGGTGACCGAGCGGAAGCCGCCGGCGCCGCCGCCCAGCGGCACCGTGAGCGCCAGCTCGGCGTTGCCGGTCAGGCGGCCCCAGTCCTTCGAGGCGACGAGCGCGTTGCGGGCGCTCCAGAAGCCCTGCGTCAGCCCCAGCGACCCGGTCGCCGCCTCGTGCCCGATGGGCGCGACGACGGCGGTGGTGAGCATGACGTCGAGCGCACGGCGGGCCGAGGCGAGGAGGCGCCAGCGCGTGGCGACGGTGAGGTCGGTGAGGCCCGAGCCGCGCGTCGCGGCCGACGGATCCGAGCGATCCATCGCGTGCGCGAAGCCGCCCGTGACCTTCAGGTCGAGGTCGCCGGTGACGCCGTAGAGCGCGGTGACCGAGAACGCGTTCACGTGCGCGTGCGCGGCCCGCTCGAAGCGGCCGCCGCCGTGGTGCGTCACGGAGGGGAGATAGCCGAGCTCCAGCTCGCGCGTCCCCGCGCCGGCCGGCGTGGCGTCGTCGGTGGCCACCTTGCCGTGATCCGGCGCGGGCGAAGGCGGCGCCGGCTCCTGGGCGCGGGCCGCGGAGGCGAGGAGGAGGGCTGTCACTGCGGCCGCGAGGTGCGGGACGGCCATGCTGCGGACCTGGGCTCTGGCTGGGCTGGCGGACGGCGGCTGGCCCGTGAGCGATGAAGTTGAGAATCATTCTCATGTTCGGAGCGCCGGCGTCAAGGGCGCTGGCGCGCTTGATCCGGGTCAATTCCGCTGGGGCCGAGCGCTTTCCGGGCCGCGGGCGACGGCGGCGCGCGAGCGCGCGCCGCGACTACGCGTCCGCGTCCACCCGCACCAGCGCGTCGAGCGCCTTCAGGTCGTCCGGCACCACGCCGCCGAGCCGCGCCTCGAGCCGCACGCAGCGCGCGGCGTCGTAGCGCTGGCCGCCGGCGAGGAACGCGGCCCGCGCCTGCGCCAGCGCCGCGCGCGCGTCGCCGGTGCGCCCCTGTCCCGCGAGCACCCGCGCGCGCGCCAGCCGCGCCACCGCCGCGAGGCCCCGGCCCCCGCGCTGCCGCGCGATCTCCTCGAGCGAGAGCACCTCGAGGTCGGCGTCGGGGATCCGGCCGCGCGCCAGCGCCACGCGCACCGCCTCCGGGCGGAACGCCGCGTCGCAGGCCAGGCAGTCGCCGTGGCGGGCGGCGGTCTCGCTCGCCTCGTGGAGCGCGTCCTCCGCCGCCGCGGTGAGGCCCGACGCGAGCCGGTGGCGCACCTCGGCGGCGTGGATGCGGGTGAGCGCGTGGCGGCGCAGCGAGGCGCGCTCCGCCACCACCACCGCCTCGCCCAGCACCGTGCGCGCCTCCTCGAGGTGCCCGAGCACGGTGAGCAGCACGCCCAGCCGCTCGAGCGCGAGCGCCTCGCCCAGCGCCGAGCCCGCCGACCGGAACCCGTCCAGCGCCGCGCGGATGGCGAGCTCGGCCGCCTCGGGCTGGCCGGCGGCGAGCGCGAACGTGCCCTCGCCGAGCCGGCCGGAGGCCTGCGCCTCCGGGGCGTCGCGCAGCCGGGCCCGGTCCACCAGCAGCCCCGCGCCGCGCGCCAGCTCGGCGCAGCCCAGGTCGCCGAGCAGGTCGCGGTCCCAGAGGACGAGGTGCAGGTCGAGCGGGTGCTCCGGGGCGGCGTCCTGCGCGCGCCGCTCGGCCACGCCCACCGCGTCCGACTCGTCCTCCGGCGTGGAGGCCTCCCCGAGCATGCCGCGCGCCAGCGCCGAGAGGTCGTGGCTGCGGGCGAGCAGGTCCGCGTCGCCGGACCGGGCGGCGGCCTCGGCGCAGGCGCGGGCGGACTCGCGCGCCTCGGCGTACGCGCCGCGGTGCCAGTCGAGCTGGGCGCGCAGGTGGAGGAGCGGCGCCGGCTCGTCGCCCGCGGGCCCCAGCCCCGCTGCCACCTCCGCCAGCGCCGCGTCGATCCGCCCGGCGGCCGCGTGCGCGATGGCCGCGAGCCGGTGGCTCCGCGCGCGCACGTCGGGCCGGTCGGCGCCTTCTGCTCCGCCCGCGCCGGCGAGCAGGGCCGCGTCGCCGAAGCTGCGCGCCGCGCCGGACACCTCGCCCAGCTCGAGCTGCACCCGGCCCATGGCCTCGAGCAGCTCGAGCCGCTGCGCCGGATCCGGGCTCGCCTGCCCGGCCAGCAGCTCCAGGGCCTCCGCGTAGAACGCGACCGCCTCGCGCAGTCCGGCCCGGGCGGCGGCGCGGTGCCCGGCGGCGACGAGGTGGCGCAGGGCCCGCTCCGGCTGGCCGGCCTCGCGGCGGTGGCGCGCCAGCGCCTCCGAGGGCGGCTCGTGCCCGGCGCTCGCCTCCAGCGCGTCGGCGAGCGCGCCGTGCAGGGCCGCGCGCCGCGCCGGCTCCAGCCCGTCCAGGATCGCGTCGCGCACCAGCCCGTGGTGGAAGTGGTACCCGCTGCCGTCCTCGTCGAGCAGCCCGTGCTCGAGGCACGCCTCCAGCGCGCCCACCGCCTCGTGCGCGGTGAGACCGGTGACCGGGCGCACCAGCTCGAAGTCGAACCGCTGCCCGGCCACGGCGGCGGCCGCGAGCAGCACCTCCACCCGCGGCCCGAGCCGCGCCACGCGCGCGCGAAGGCCCGCCCGCGGCTCCGCGGGGACCTGGTGCCCGGTCTCGCGCTGCGCCCGCACCGCCTCCTCCACCAGGAACGGGCAGCCGTCGGTGACCCGGTACACCTGCTCGACCAGCGCGTCCGGCGGGATCCCGCCCACCAGGTCGGCCACCTGCTCGCGCGTCGCGACCAGGCCCAGCCGCGGCACGCGGATGCCGCGCGCCAGCCGGCCGCCGTCGAGGTGCGAGAGCGCCATCTGGATGGGCGTGCCCGCGTGGATGCGGTCCTCGCGGCAGGTGCCGACGATCATGAGCCGCTGGGCGGCGGCGCGGAGCGCGAGGTGGTGGAGCAGGTTGAGCGAGGACTCGTCGGCGTCGTGCAGCTCGTCCAGCAGGAGGTAGACCGGCCGGCCCTCGCCCAGCGCGGCCAGGCCGCGGATCACGCCGTCGAACACCCGCAGGCGCACCGCCTCCGCCGAGGCCCGGCCGTCGAAGTTCGCGTCGGCGAACGGGTCGGGGACGGCCGGGGCGAGCCGGCACTCCTCGCGGAAGAGGTCCGCGAACAGGCCGTACGGCACGCCCGCGCCCTGCGCGCCGGCCACGCCCGAGAGCACCACCGCGCCGCGGGACTGCGCGATGCGCGCGCCCTCCACCGCGAGCCGCGTCTTCCCCACGCCGCGCTCGCCCAGCAGCACCAGCGTGCCGCTGCCCCGCTCCACCAGCGACTCGAACAGCAGCAAGATGGCGCCGCGCCCGCGCACCGGCGGCGGGTCCACCGTGCCGAGCAGGCGGCGCGCCGCGCGCCGCACGCCGTCGAGCGCCGGGCGCGCCTGCGGGTGGCCCACCTCGCCGCGCTGGATCGCCTGGCGCAGGAGCCGCGTGTCGTCGGACACCGCCACGCCCGCGGTGCGGAGCGCCCCCTCGCAGGCGTCGTACTGGCGCAGCGCCTCCGCGCGCCGCCCGGTCTCGGCGAGCAGGCGCATGAGCTGGCGGTGCGCGTCCTCCGCGGCCGGGTCCACCTCGAGCAGCCGCCGCAGCAGCGGGATGGCCTGGGCGGGCGCGCCCGCCTCCGCGTGCGCGTGGGCGAGCGGGTAGGCGGCCTCCACGAAGCGCGCGCGCAGCACCGCGCGGCGGGCCGAGAGCCAGGGCGCGTCGCGGTCGCCCGGGCAGAGGTCGCCGCGGTAGAGCGAGACCGCCTCCGCGAGCCGCTCGCGCCCGCCGTCGGCGATGGCCTGCTCGAACGCGTCCACGTCCACCCAGACGTCCGGCCGCATCCGCACCTGGCCGCGCTCGATGTCCACCCAGCGCCCGCCCAGGATCTGGCGCAGGTCGTAGAGGGCGCGGTGCAGGTTGTTGGCGCCGCTGGCCGGGTCCTTGTCCGGCCAGAGCGCGTCGATGGTCTGGTCGCGGCCGAGCGCGCGGCCCGGGGTGAGCGCGACCAGGCGGAGGAGGTCGGCCGGGCGGCGGCGGCGCCAGGCGTGCGCGGGGATGGGCGCGTCCTCCCGGACCACCTCGAACCGTCCGAGCAGGTAGAGCCGCAGCAGCGGCGATGCAGGCTCGCCGGGCCGGGCTCCGCCTCGATGGACCTGGGTTTCCATCGCCGCGTCTCCCCCCGGGGCAACCTACCAAGAAGCCCCCGCGGCGGACTTGATCCCGGGCTACATTTGCCGGCCGCATGCACTACCGACTCTCGATGCCCGAGCCGCACGGCCACCTGTTCCACGTCGAGGTCCACCTCGACCGTCCCGGCCCCACCGCCGAGCTGCGCTTCCCGGTCTGGACGCCCGGCAGCTACCTCGTCCGCGAGTACGCGCGGCACGTGGAGGGGCTCGCCGCCGAGGACGGGAGCGGGCGGGCGCTCGCCGTCGAGCGGCTCGACAAGCACCGGGTCCGAGTGGCCTGCGGCGAGGCGACGCACCTCGTGCTCCGCTACCGCGTCTACGCGAACGAGCTGACGGTGCGGACCTGCCACCTCGACGGCACGCACGGCTACCTGAACGGCGCCGCCGTGTTCCCGTGGGTCCCCGGGCGCGAGCGGGAGCCGCACGTCCTCGAGGTCGCGCCGCCCGCCGGCTGGTCGGTCGCCACCGCGCTCGAGGGCGGCCCCACCAGGTTCACCGCGCGCGACTACGACGAGCTGGCCGACTCGCCGGTGGAGATCGGCACGCACCGGCTGGTCCGGTTCGAGGCGCTCGGGAAGCCGCACCAGATCGCGCTGTGGGGGCGCGGCCACGTGGACGGGGAGCGGCTCGCCGAGGACGCGCGGCGCATCGTGGAGGCGCACGGGAAGCTCATGGGCGGCGAGCTGCCCTACGACCGCTACCTCTTCATCGTGCACGTCACGGACAAGCGGCGCGGCGGGCTCGAGCACGCGCGCTCCACCACGCTGAACGTGGCGCGGAGCGGCTTCTTCCCGCGCGACGCGTACGTCGAGACGCTCGGGCTCTTCTCGCACGAGTACTTCCACCTGTGGAACGTGAAGCGGCTCCGCCCCGCGGCGTTCACGCCGTTCGACTACGGGCAGGAGCAGTACACGCGCCTGCTGTGGTGGTTCGAGGGCGCGACCAGCTACTACGAGCAGCTCGCGCTCGTGCGCGCCGGGATCCTCGCGCCGAGGAAGTGGCTCGAGAACCTGGGCCAGGCGCTCACCAGCCTCGAGCGCACGCCCGGCGCCGGGAAGATGAGCGTGGAGGAGGCGAGCTTCCTCGCCTGGGTGAAGCACTACCGGCCCGACGAGAACTCGCCCAACAGCGCCATCTCCTACTACCTGAAGGGCGAGCTGGTGGCGCTCGCGCTCGACCTCGCGCTGCGCCGCGCCGGGCACTCGCTCGACGCGCTGCTGCGGACGCTGTACGCGCGCTTCGCCGACGGCGGGGTGCCCGAGGACGGCGTGGAGCGGGTCGCCGCGGAGCTGCTCGGCGAGGCGCCCGCGCGCGCGTTCTTCGACCGCTACGTCCGCGGGACCGCGCCGCTCGAGGCCGATCTCGACCTCGTCGGCCTCGGGCTGCGGCGGCGCGCCGCGAGCGGCTTCGAGGACAAGGGCGGCACGCCCGGGAAGCCTGGCGACGCCGGGATCCCCGAGAACGGCCGGCCCCCCGCCGGCTGGCTCGGCGCGGACCTCGCGACCTCGCCCAAGCTCGCGGTGCGGAGCGTGCGCGAGGGCAGCCCCGCCTGGCGCGCCGGGCTCTACCCCGAGGACGAGGTCGTCGCCGAGGACGGGTTCCGCGTGGACGCCGGCGCGCTGTGGAACCGGCTCTGCGAGGTGGGGGAGGGCGGGGCGCTCAGGCTCACCGTGTTCCGCCGCGACGAGCTGGTCGAGGTGCCGGTGACGCTCGGGAAGGCGCCCGAGGACACCGTCTGGCTCGAGCCCGCCGCGACGCCGTCGCCCGCGCAGAAGACCGCGTTCGAGGCCTGGGCCGGCGTGCCGTTCCCGGCGCGCTGACGCCGTCATGACCGCCGCCCGCCGGGGCGCCGCGCCCCGGCCGGCCGTGCCCTGATCACGGCCCGAGCCTGCCTGCGGGGGCTGGGTTATAAGGGTCCGCCATGGCCCACGACCTCAGCATCCACGCCGCCCGCCGCGCCCGCGTCTTCGAGGAGATGGAGAAGCGAGGCGGCGGCGTGATGGTGCTCCCCGCCGCCGACGAGAAGGTCCGCAACCACGACTCCGAGTACCTGTTCCGCCAGGACTCCGACTACGCGTGGGCGATCGGCCTCGACGAGCCCACCGGCTGCGCTGTGCTGCTCGCGCGCGGCGGCGAGCGGAAGCTGGTGCTGTTCGTGCGGCCGCGGGATCGCGAGAAGGAGATCTGGACCGGGCGGCGCGCCGGCGTGGAGGGCGCGAAGGAGCAGTACGGCGCCGACGAGGCGTACGTCGTCTCCGAGCTGGACGAGAAGCTGCCCCGGCTCGTCGAGGGGGCGCGGACGCTCTGGTACCGCATCGGCTTCGACGCCGCCTGGGACGCGCGGCTCTCGCGCATCCTGACCGACCTGCGCGGCGCCGCCCGGCTCGGCAAGATGCCGCCCGAGGCGGTGGTCGATCCCGGCCGCATCGTCCACGAGCTGCGCCTCGTGAAGACGCCCGACGAGATCGCGAAGCTCCGCCGCGCCGCCGAGATCAGCGCCGAGGCGCACATGGCCGCGATGCGCGACGGCCTGCCCGGCCGCCGCGAGTACCAGGTGCAGTCGGAGATCGAGTACGCGTTCCGCCGCCGCGGCGGGAGCGGCCCCGGCTACGGGACCATCGTGGCCGCCGGCGTGAACTCGACCATCCTCCACTACCGCGCCGGCGACGCCGTGCTGAAGGACGGCGACGTGTGCCTGGTGGACGCCGGCGGCGAGTACCAGTGGTACACGGCCGACGTGACCCGCACGTTCCCCGTGTCCGGCGAGTTCTCCCCCGCGCAGGCCGAGCTGTACTCGCTCTGCCTCGAGGTGCAGAAGCGCGCCGTGGCGTCGGTGAAGCCCGGCCTCACGCTCGACGCCATCCACGACCAGACCGTCCGCGAGCTGACCGACGGCCTCATCGGGATCGGCCTGCTGAAGGGGAGCGTGGACGAGCGCATCGCCGACAAGTCGTACCGCCGGTACTACATGCACCGCACCAGCCACTGGCTCGGCATGGACGTGCACGACGTCGGCGACTACTACCTGGACGGCAAGTCGCGCCCCCTCGTGCCCGGCATGGTGCTGACCATCGAGCCCGGCCTGTACGTCGCCGAGGACGACGACACCGCCCCCGAAGCGCTGCGCGGCGTCGGCATCCGCATCGAGGACGACGTGCTCGTCACCCCGGACGGCCATGCGAACCTGACCGAGGCCGTGCCGAAGGAGATCGCCGAGATGGAGGCGGTCTGCGTGAGGTAGGGGAGGGCCTGGTCGTCCCCGTTCAGCTCACCAGCGCGTCTCCCGCGCTCTGTCGCCTCTCCCGCCGCTCACCCTGAGCCCCGTCGAAGGGTGAGCGGACGCGTACGGTCCGTCCTCTCCCCGCTCACCCTGAGCCCGTCGAAGGGTGAGCGAACGCGAGCGGCCCGTCCTCTCCCCGCTCACCCTGAGCCTGTCGAACGGTGAGCGGAGGCGCAGGTTCGGGCG
This sequence comes from Anaeromyxobacter sp. Red801, assembly GCF_049201065.2. Taxonomy (NCBI): domain Bacteria; kingdom Pseudomonadati; phylum Myxococcota; class Myxococcia; order Myxococcales; family Anaeromyxobacteraceae; genus Anaeromyxobacter; species Anaeromyxobacter sp. Red801. The sequence goes on from NZ_CM181236.1 coordinate 893,783, forward strand.
CCCGAAACGCTTCCCACGCAGGCCTTTCAACACCCCCGGGCTTTTCTGTCCCCGCCGCGGAGAAGCCCCTTGACACCCTCTCGGCCGTCCAGTAGATACGCGGCCTTACGTCGGACCGAGGCCCTCCCGAGGCCCTGGTGAAGCACCGGCGTCCTGCAGCATCGGGGAGTGGCTCAGCCTGGTAGAGCACTTGGTTCGGGACCAAGGGGTCGCAGGTTCAAATCCTGTCTCCCCGACTCACTAACGCCGCTGGATCCTTCGGCTTTCGCCTTCGGACCAGCGGCGTTTTTCTGTTCTGGCTCGTGCCCCGCACCCACTGCCGCACCCTGCCCGGCGGCGAGAAGCACGCGGCTTTCGGCGGCGCGCTCTGCGACCTCGTCGGCCGGGATCGCCTCGGACCCGAACGGCAGGCGCGCGAGCGCGGCGCGCATGTCCTCCACGTCGAGGTGGCCGTAGGTCTCCGTCGTGATCCGGGGGTCGCTGTGCCGAAGGACCCGCTGGACCGTCGCATGCGAGACGCCTGCCTTCAACAGGGCGGTGCTCACGCCCGACGAGCGGCGCCGCGCTGCGGAGGGCGTCCGGGCGGCCGAGGTGATTCGGGCGGTCGCGCTCGATCTCATTCAGCGGCCGAGCGAAGCGTCGGACGGAGTCCTCCGCCGAGAGGCGGAACGCCTGCTGCGGAGCGTTGCGACCGAAGCGCGCAAGTTCGAGACCACCCGCGGAATGCGCGAGCGGGTCCTGAAGGCGGTACAGGAGCGAAAGCCCGTGGAAGAGTTCATGCGGGACAGCGCGCGCAACATTCGGGAGCACTCGGAACTCCTGGCGAGACGTGCCCGCGGGGAGTTCGTCGGTGGTTTCGTGCGGGCGGTGAACGCGATGCTCACGCAAGTCGGGTTCGACGCGGTGTGCGGTCCCGACGACATCCGCGCGTTGGAGCCGGGGGCGGGCGGTCCTGCTCGGAGCGCAGTACGCTTGCTTGCTCGCGCAGCACGTATCTCGGAGAGGCGCCTCGCAGAGGAGATCCGCCGCGCGGGTTCGAGGAGGCCGCGAGGGCGGCCGAGGGCGGAACGGGTAACGGCGGTGCGGCGCCAGCCCTAGTACTCTGCCGAACCGCCGATGCCGATACGGTGCTCAGGGCCTAGGTGACGAAGTGGACGGCCGCGCCCTTCGGGCGCGGCCGTCCATTGTCACGACGGAAGTCCCATCGGACCCGGGCGCGGTATGATGCAGGCATGCCCCCGCTTACCGTGGACCGCATCGAGAACGCCTTTCTGCCCGCGCGGGAGATCACTGACCCCGCGCGGTTCGCGGGGCGCGCCCCACAGGTCGAGCAGGCATACCTCGCGCTCGTTTCGGAGGGCGCGAACATCGCCATCGTCGGGAATCGCGGCATCGGCAAGTCGTCGCTGGCGCGGCAAGTGATCGCGATCTCCGCCGGAAAGACTGACCTGCTTGTGAGGCACGGCATCAGGGCGGACGCGTCGCTCGACTTCCTGAGTTTCTATCTCGCGTGCGGGAAAGACACTCTCAGCATCGACCACCTTCTCACGCGGCTGCTCACGTCGCATGACTGTCTCGCCGGGTGGATCTACCACGTACCCGAAGCGAAGAAGATCGTTGAGGGCTACTCGCCCAAGTTCAGCGCCGGGTTGTTCGGCATCGGCGTCGAGCTTGGCGGTGAAAAGTCCACCGAAACGGAGGCGCATAGCGCGGCACCATCAGCCGACGTGACGACGGTGTTCACGAACGTCGTGTCTGCGATGGTGAAGAAGGATCTCGCGAAGAATGGGATCCTTGTCGTCGTCGATGAATTCGACCAGATCCGCGATCCGTCTGGATTCGCCTCGGTCCTCAAATCGCTCGCGACCAACGTGCCGCACGTCCGGTTCTGCATCGTCGGTGTTGCGCACGACCTCTACGCTTTGATGAATGAGCATCAGTCCGCGGACCGCCTCTTCGCTGGCGGTGTGATCAACCTGCCTAGCATGACGGACACGGAACTTGCGGAGGTTATCGGGATCGCGGAAGCGTCCATCGACCATGAGATCTCGTTCGAGGACGCGGCCAAGGCGCGGCTCGTCGCGCTCGCGCAGGGACATCCGTACATGGTTCATCTTGTTGGGAAGCACTCGCTTCGTGCGGCCTGGAAAGACAAGCGGACGCGCATCACCACAGACGACATCGATGCTACCCTGCGTCTCATCGCGGCATCACGCGCTGACCCGGTGCTTGAGGCTCGCTACAAGCGCGCAATCGCGTCGTCGCCGCAACGCGAAGCCGTGCTCCGGGCGATGGCTGAAACGGAGAAAGGCGGAGAAGTGTGGACCAGCGATGCTTATCCCGTCGCGTTTAGAGTCGGGGTTGAGAACCCGAGTCAGTACGTCGGCAACCTCGTAACGGATGAGTACGGGGCTGAACTTGTGAAGGTGCGGGATCGCTATTACCGCTTCAAGGATTCGCTGTTCCGAGCCTACGTTCTCGCTCGCCCGCCAGAGTACGCAAGCCGCCTAGAGGCTGGTCAGTGACGCACCGGTGAACAGCCGTCGGGTCGCATCCCGGAAGGATCTACTCGGTGCGCCCCCCGCTGAGACGGCGTTCTCGGCCAGAACCGGAGCGCGTCAGCGGGGGGAGCTTTCGGGACAGGGCACGCGCCACGGTCGAGCGCGGAATCTTCACTGCCACGGCGATCTCGCGAACCGTCCGCCCCGCGGCAGCGAGGGTTTGGATCGTTCGATGCTCCGCGGGCGATACGCGCGTCGGCCGCCCCCACGCTCGCCCTTCGCTTGCGAGGCGCTCCCGGGCAGCTTCGATCCGGTCGAGTAGCGCAAGGCGCTCCATCTTCGCCGCCCACGAGATCACCGCGAGGATCACTTCGGCGGCAGGCCCGTCGAGTGAGAACCCGTCGGCGATGCTGACGACTTCGACGCCGCTCGCCCGCATCTCTTCGATGATTTCGAAAGTGTCCCGAACGCCACTTCTGGCGAGGCGATCCAGCCGGAACACGTACAGGCGACGAAACAAGCCGCGCCGCGCGTCTTCGCGGAGGCGCTGAAGCTCGGGTCGCGCCAAGGTCCGGGCGCTCTTCTTCTCGGCGTACCAGAACGCGATCTTGTCGCCCCGGGCCTTGGATGCGCGTTCGAGCGCGGACCGCTGGCTCGCGTGGTCCTGCGCGCGACCCGAAACACGGATGTACGCCGCAGCCACGGCGGTCTGCTTTGAGCGCATCAGAAGGGACGCTGAGTCCCGAGCACGCCAAAGGCAACCTTAGCCCGGAATGCGTCACTGTCAGGGAGTGGGTGTAGAGTCGCCGGGCGACCGAGACCGGAGCAACCCGATGACCACTGCGCACAACCAGGCGACGCCGAATCCTCTTCAGGAGTTTGTCGGGTGGGTGAAGGCCAACCTCCGCGGCGACGAGAAGTCAGAGGCGCAGTTGTTCCTTGAGCGGCTGTTCCAAGCGTTCGGGCACAAGGGGGTTGCGGAAGCTGGCGCGCACTTCGAGGAGCGCGTCAAGGGTACGGTCAAGGGGAAGAAGAAGAAGAGCACGACGTTCGCGGATCTCGTCTGGAAGCCGCGCGTCGTGATCGAAATGAAGGCCGGTGGCGTGAAGCTCGAACGCCACTATGAGCAGGTGTTCCACTACTGGGCGCACCTTGTCCCCAATCGCCCGCGCTGGGCAGTCCTCTGCAACTTTGACGAGTTCTGGATCTACGACTTCGAGCGGATGGTCGAAGAGCCGATGGACATCGTCTCCCTTGCGGAGTTGCCGCAGCGGAGTGCAGCGCTGGCGTTTCTTCGGCCTGAGTACGATGAGCCAGTCTTCGAACTGAATCGACTTGCAGTAACCCAGGCCGCCGCAGACTCTCTCGCTCAGGTTTTCAACAGCTTAGTCAAGCGGCGCGTTCCGCAGGAGTCAGCGCAGCGGCTCGTCTTGCAGAGCCTCGTCGCGCTCTTCGCGGAGGATCTTAGGCTCCTCCCTCCGGAGTTGTTCACGCGCGTCTTGCAGGAGAGCGTCGAGAGCAAATCGCCGTCCGAGCGCGCGTTTCAGCTAATGGGCGAACTGTTCACACAGATGAACAGCCGGATCCCTGCGCCGAGCGGCCGGTTTCAGAAGGTGCAGTATTTCAACGGTGGTTTGTTCGCCCGCGTCGAGCCGATCAAGCTCACCTCGGCCGAGCTACACGCGCTTCGGGAGGCATCTCTTCAGGACTGGTCGAAGGTCAGTCCCGCGATCTTTGGGTCTATCTTTCAAGCCAGTCTCGGAAAGGCGCAGCGGCACGCGTACGGCGCTCACTTCACGAGTGAGTCGGACATCCTGAAGGTGGTGCTTCCCACCGTCGTTGCTCCGTGGAGAGAGCGCCTGGCGGCGGCCAAGACGCTCGAAGCACTGGTGGCACTACGAAAGGACCTGCTGAAGTACCAGGTCCTCGATCCGGCATGCGGTAGCGGAAACTTCCTCTACGTCGCGTACCGTGAGTTGAAGAGGGTCGAGACCGACCTTGTAACGAGGATTCACCAGGAGTTCTCGGGCAAGCGCGCGAAGTCCATCGGAGCGGGGCATCTCAGCGTCAAGCAGTTCCACGGCTTCGACGTGCTGCCCTTCGCGGTCGAGCTTGCCAAGGTGACTCTGTTGCTTGCGAAGGAATTGGCGATTGTTGAGACGCAGGAGGCACTCGGGGACGCTCAGGGCCTACTTGAGATCGACCCGGCGCTGCCGCTAGAGAACCTCGACGGTAACGTGCGTTGCGACGATGCGCTGTTCGCCAAGTGGCCTTCTGTCGATGCGGTCATCGGGAACCCGCCGTACCAGTCTAAGAACAAGGCGCAGCGCGAGTTCGGGCGGAAGTACCTGAACCGCGTTCGCGCCGCGTTCCCAGATGTTCCCGGCCGTGCAGACTACTGTGTCTACTTTTTCCGCAAGGCACATGACCAACTGAGGGCGGGCTGCCGAGCAGGACTGGTCGGAACGAATACGATTCGTGAAAACGAGTCGCGCGAGGGAGGGCTCGACTACATCCTGCGAAATGGCGGAACGATCACCGAGGCAGTCTCGACGCAGGCGTGGTCGGGCGACGCTGCCGTCCACGTCTCAATCGTGAACTGGGTCAAGGGTGACGCCCGTGGTCGCAAGAAGTTGTGGGCGCAGGCAGAAAATGGTGAGTGGACGATCACGGAACTCGATGAGATCAACTCCGCCCTGAAGGACCGGATCGACGTCGCTTCTGCCGACACGCTCAAGGCGTGTGCGAAAGACGGACTGTGCGCGCAGGGGCAGACGCAGGGCCACGACGGCTTCTTGATGCCTGCGCCGGAAGCGCGGGAGTTGCTGAAGGGGAAGCCCGCTTTCCGTGCGGTCCTTTATCCGTTCCTCATCGGCGACGATCTGCTCGATAGCGGGCAGCCAACACGGTACGTGATCGACTTCCACGGGTTGAGCATCTTCGAGGCGCAGAAGTATGCCTCGCTTTTTCAGCGCGTGAAGCGAGAGGTCCTCCCGGACAGGGAAGAGGCAAAGGCGAAGGAGGACGCCCGTAACGCGGAGGCGTTGAGAGACAACCCAGGTGCCCGCGTCAACAGGCACCATGCGAACTTCCTGAGCAAGTGGTGGGTGCTGTCGTACGCTCGCGCTGAGCTTGTGAACGTACTTGCAGCGCTTCCGCGCTACGTCGCGTGTTCGCGTGTAACGAAGCGCCCGATCTTCGAGTTTGTCGAGACAGCGATTCGACCGAGCGATGCGCTGCAAGTCTTCCCGTTCGACGACGACTACACGTTCGGGATCTTGCAGTCTGGCATTCACTGGCAGTGGTTCACTGCCCGTTGCTCTACCCTCGAAGAACGGTTCAGGTACACGTCCGACACCGTCTTCGACTCTTTCCCCTGGCCGCAGCACCCTTCGCTTGCGCATGTGAAGGCTGTCGCTTCTGCCGGAGTGGCGCTTCGCGAAGTCCGGCGAAAGCTGATGAAGTCAGGCGGCTACGGGCTGCGCAGGCTGTACCAGCTTGCAGAGCAGCCTGGCAGGAATGACCTAAAAGACGCGCAAGAGCGTCTTGATGCCGCCGTGATGGGGGCCTACGGGTTCAGCACGAAGAAGCCAGTGCTTGGATCCCTGCTCGCACTGAACCACGAGCTTGCGAAGCGCGAGGCGCAAGGAAGAGCAATCGTCGGTCCCGGACTGCCGCCCGATGTGAAGGATCGCTCCGTCTTCGTGAGCGGCGACTGTCTCCGCGTGGACTGATTCGTCGCGAATCAGCCGTAGACCTTCTCGCGGCAGCGCCCGACGGCGTCCTCCGCGGCGATCACCTTCCCGAACTCGCGCGCGATGCGCCGCGCTTGCTCTTCGTCGTCGGTGGAGACCTCGACGCGCACCACGATGGCGTCCTCTCCGTCTTCCACGCGCGTGAGGCACGCGCGGCTCATCGTCGGCTTCGTCTTCTTCGCCCTCGGATCACCCCTTGCGCGTCGTAGTGCGCTTCGTGATCCGGCGCGTGACTCGGGGCTCCTCCTCGCCGTCGTTCTCGAACTCCTCTTCGAGAAGCTCCTCGTCGGCCTCTTCCTCCGGGCCGAGGTCGTTGTCCTCGAACGTCTCGGTGACTCTGCGGACCAGTCTGGGGGCCATTATTTCCTCCTTGTGCGGGCGGTGCGCCGCGAGTGTCGCGGCGGAGTGGGGGCTTCCTCGAACAGCGACCGCAGTTCGAGCGGGTCGAGCGGCTCCTCGGAAACGGGAACGCGGAGAGAACCGAGCGGTGAGGGGCTGCGTTCGTCCTCCCGCTCGTACTCCTCGACCGTCGTCGTGCGCCTCACCAGCCGAGACATGCGCCCTCCGTTCCGAGCAAGACGCTCGTGCCGATGGGCGCACTCAGGTAGTGCCGCGCCGCAGATCGGCGTGACCCGGTGTCCGCTCGATCCGCTTGCGCAGGCGCGCGGCGTACAGCCGCCGTCGCTCGACCGTCGGAGTGAGCCGGAGGGCCCTCGCGATCTTCGCGGCGATGGCCGTGAGCGTGACGCCGCGTTCCCGGATGCGGACAACGAGCGCCGTCGTGCGGGCGAGCGCCTTCCGGTGCTGTCGGCGCCCGACTCGGATGAAGGCGCGCCACCGGCGCTCGGCGCGCACTGCCTCCGTTAGAGCGACGAGAAGGTCGGGCGGTACGCTACTCAAGGACGGGCTCCCCTTGTTCGCTCCGAGCCTTCGCTGTTCCGGGAAACCGTGTTGCGCCGTGCGCGACCGCCGTTGCGCGGTGGGGGGCGATGCCGCCCGCGCGGCGAAAAGCGCCGCTAACGGTGAACATCGGCGAACACTGGCGAACAGCCGAACTCGGTGAGGCTGCGGGCGTCACTCGCGATCTCCTGACCGCGGTGCGTCGGGCAGGAGACCGAGGCCGCGGGCTGCCTGCTCGGCTCTGTCGAGCGCAGCACGGGCGGCGGCGAGCGCCCCGCGTAGAGCGATGCGCTCGGCCCTGCGCCGCTCCACGGTCGCGCGGCGGCGGCACTCGGCACCGCAGTACCGGGCGCCGCGCCTGATGCGACCCCGAGCGGTTCGAGGAACCGAACGGCCGCAGCGGGCGCACGCGCGCGCGCTCCGACTGGCCCCGCCTTCCGGTCGTGGTGGGGCGCAGATCGCGTGCGGCACGGCCGCGGAGGCGCTCGGAGCGGCACTCCGGGGCGGCATCACGACCGCACCCGCAGCAAGAATGCGTCGAAGTCGGTTTTCCGAACCCGGATGGAACCAGAGATGCGAACGAACGGCAGCTCGCCTTCGGCGGTAAGCCGGTACGCAGTAGCACGGCTGACCGCGAGCATGCCCGCGACCTCGCGCATCGTCAGGAGCGGCTCCACGACAGAGAGTGCGTTCAGGGCCGCACCCCATGCCGCACCCCGCTCCGTCGCCGTGGTGCTACGCGGTGCCGTCCCTTCCGCGTGCGCCGCAGGTGACCGCCGAGGAGTTACGCGAGCTTGCGAGACCGTGCTCTTCGGTGCGACCTGGTCCACCGTGGCGAACTCCGGTTCGGGACCAAGGGGTCGCAGGTTCAAATCCTGTCTCCCCGACATTCTAAGTACCTGACGGCTCAGGGGTTCTTCGTGGACCCCTGGGCCGTCTCCTTAATGTCTCCCAACACTTCCCGGTTCAGCAACTCGATCGCGGCGGACTTCGCCGCGGGCGAGAGGTGCATGTAGCGCATCGTCGTGGTCAGGCTGGTGTGCCCGGCCAGCTCCTTGATCGCGAGCGCCGCCGCGTTCTGCATCGCGAGCCGCGAGCAGAACGTGTGCCGCAGGACGTGTAGAGCGCCGGTCGGCTTGAGGCCCGCTCGCCGCTGCGCCCGCCGCATCCACTTCGCGAGGAGCACCGCCGTGACCTTCTCTCCGAGGAGCACGAGCAGCTCGATGCGGGGATCGATCTGGCGTGCGGCCTCGACGAGGCGTTCGTAGACGGGCGGCTCGTAGAACCCGACCGTCGGGACCGTCGTCTTGAGGAGCTTGAACGTACAGGGGACGGCGCTGAGGACGCCCCATTCCTTCGCCGCCTTGAGCATCGTGCTCAGCGTCACGAGCACGTTGTTCACGGTCTTGGGGCTCAGGTCCTTGAGCGCGGCCTTGAGCTTCGCGACTTCGGAGTCGCGGACCTGATCCAGCGTGCGGGGTCCGAGCCGCTCCTTCAGGTAGTAGTCGTAGACGACCTTCTTCTGCGCGATCGTCGAGGGCTTGAGGCGGTTCGCCTCGCAGTACTCCTCGACGTACCGCGGCCAGAACGCGTCGAGCGTCGGCACGCGGGCGCGCGTCTCCTCCTTCCCCTCGAGCGCGCCGAAGCGAGCGACGTGAGCCGCCCGGTCCTCGGCGAAGCGCTTCGAGTCCGCCTTGCCGGACAGCGGCGACTTCTTGCGCTCCTCGAAGCGCTCGCCGTTCGGCAGGACCGCTTGCGGGTATCCGAGACACTCGCAACGTAGACGTCTTTCCGCTCAACGACGAGATGCTCAAGCTCTCCGTTGAGCTTTCGTTTCGCGACCTGCGGGACCTCGGCATTAAGCCGTTCGATCAGGCTGTGCTCGCCGCGGTTCTGCGTCGAGCGGATGAACTGACCGGTGCCGAGCCGGATGCAACGTTCGCGTTCTGCGAGCGGGACGGAGATCTTCAGCCCTGAGACAAGAACGCGAACCCGCGCCAACCCCTCGCGGCGCTATACGATCGCCGTAGAATCTGGGTGTACCCTGATTTCGACATGTCAGGTAAGGAGCCGCCGCCGGGGTGGCCGCCAGCGTAAGCAACGCATTGCGACGGCGCTCTGTCGCGCGCCGTTGGGGTCGAGGCTCACCGCAATTCGAATCGAAGAGTTCCGGGCACCGGCGCGGTGACGCGCCAAGCAAGGTTACGGTTCTCGCCGTCGTCTTTCTGGAGCACGTCCTCGAAGAAATCCGTGGAGATGCTTCCATATGTCGTGGCGTCTCGACTTGCGAGGTACGCCTTCAGAACCGCAGTCGTGGTCGTTACCGGCATCTGCTTCTGCCCGACGAACTCTTCTACGAGGGTCCAGAATCCCTTCTCCATGTTTCGCCTCCTGAGGACGCATCACCGCTGTCGGTCAGTACAGTGTAATCACCCGGAGTCTGCGCTCTGCTGGAATGTATTCGAGCGCGCACACGGTCCTCGCTCCAGCGAACTCGGCAACGACGTTGAACTTAAGCGTGGTTCCGTCAGCGGACCTGGCGAGGCGGTATATGTAGTTCGCCTCGACTTTAGCGCGGATCTGCCGGGCGAATTCCTGCGGATCGAGTTCGTGTAGGCCTGCCGATTCAAGCGACCCGCGTTTGTGGGTACGTAAGTACTCGAGCTTCGACGGTTCAAGGACTACGTCGAAGCCTCGAAGCGCGAGCGGCGCCGGCGTGAGCGCATTCAGAGAGAAGTGGATATCGAGTTCGCCTTTGAGAACTGGGCGCTCGATCTTGTACGAAAGAAAGGGCCCATACAGCATCGCGGGCACACTTCTCACGGTGAAGCCCAGCGTAGCGAACTCGAACAGAGATAAGTCCACATCCTCGCTGTCATCTCGGTCATCCTCGTGGGCTCGAAGGATGATGCGTCGATGTTTGATGCACTCGCGAACGAGCGTTGTGGCGAGGCATGCCTTGAGCGGGCTCGCGAGCGTGAGGTCGAGGTACCCAAGGTAGAACGACGACTGCTGAAAAGTGGCATGCAGTCGGGCCGTGGTCGTGGGCGTCAGGTGGTTCAAATACACGAAGTACAGGGTGTCGCCGCGGCCGCCGAGGCAGCTAGGGAGCGAGGCCACGCACGAGCGTGACAGCTCCGCCCACTCTGCGAACGATCCGCGAGAGGGTAGCCAGTCGCCGCACAAAACGCTGTGCGTCGAGTCACGATCGAGAAGAGGCAGTATCGTGCGGATGGCCTCTCGGCCGTAGAGTGAAGAGTGGCATTCCGCCGAATCGAAGACGAAGGCGTGCTCGTCGCGATCGATGGACGGCGTGAGCGCGGGGCGAAGTCGCTCGTACTCGATGCCTTTGGATGACAGCGCGGCGCGAAGCCGTTTAAGTAGAAGGTGGATCAGAGCGAATACATGGTCATCGCTTAGTTCGAAGTGCTTCGCGGTGACTTCGAGAAAGACGTTGGACCGAGCTTCGAGCGTGTGAATCGTGTCGAATGCGAACGGCAGTAGCTGGGTCATCGCATTCGCTCCCCGAAGATCGGTCCATCCTCTTCTGACCTGCTGTGACCGCGACTCGCTACGGGCAGTTCTCGCGAGGGCTCTTCCGGGGACATGCGCTGACGCCGTTTCGCCCGGCTCTCACCCCGAGTCCCTCACCGCAGTTCGTAGCCGACAAGCAACTCGGACAGTCGGATGAACCCGCTGACCCAAGTCCAAATCGGGATCGTGCCGTTGGCAACCAGACTGTCAGAAGGCGGACCGTCAGGTAGCCGATACCTATCGCGCGTGTGTGCGTGATTGCGCACCAGGATCTCGCTCATCCCCTTGTACAGCTTCTCCTCGGAAGTCTGGGCCTTCAACAGTGACGAGATCAGGCCGGGGAGCATCGCGATAGCTCCAACGTCTGCTCCCGGAGGCGGATTCTTCGACAAGCTGTCCGACCATCGAGACAGCGTAAGGGCCATCTTCTTGCAGGCATCGCGAACGCGGATGTCGTGTCGATACCGTTCCGTTACGTGCGGCAGCGCGATAAGGTCTTTCAAGTGCTTCTCGAGCGCGGCCGCGCGCGCACGACATTCATCGTTGGCAGCTCCAGGAGCCCAGTCCTTGGCGTCGTGCTTGCGGAGCAGCCTGGTGGCGCCGACGACGGCGGGCGCTTCGGAGAAGAGCGAGATAAGTTCATCCCGCTCCATGGCTTCGAGCATCGCGAGCGCTGGCTGGTGCGACCAGGCGCGGAGCCTCAGGATGCTCCGCGCCAAAGTTAGTCCGATTGCGTACACTCCGCGTTTGTATTCATCGAGGCGCAGCTGCGCCTCAGGGACGCGTGCCCCGTGCGCGTGTGCGCTGCGTATCTCGTACGCGCGGCATGCCCATGCAGTGACCCCTGCCCAGAACTCAGGAGGGAATGCGTCTGCTCCGAGTTCCGACTTGAGGCACGCTACGAGGTGTTCGTTCCTGGGAATCACAAGGGTCTTCGCGAATCGTGGAGGCCGCGCGAGCTGATACAGGATCTCGCGTCTCGTATGGACGTCGAGGCCGTGAGCGCGCCTCCTTGCGCGTGCCCAGCGGATCGTGGTCGCCCAGTCCTGCGAAACAGTCTTCGTCGTGGTGCGTGGAAACGCGAACAGTGACTCGAACCCGGACCACAGCGCTTCGATGTCGTCCTCATCGGACGAGAAGTACGGCGTTTCGAATCGGGCTCGATGGAAGTATCCGAGCGCAGTCATGATCGACTCGCCGGAAGGCTTCGACAGTTCGGGAACTACGTAGTTCAGGAATTCCTCCATCTGGTGCTTCAAGAACCGAAGCGGACGGAGGTAAGGGGTCGGAAAAATGCGCTCCGTTTCGGGATCCGTGAGCGCGCGTGTGAACTTACTGGTTCGTACGAACGTGTAGTCGAAGCCGGTTGCAGCGGGGTCACGCGGCGCACTCCAAGCTTCGAACAGCCAGCGGTCGGCGCCCGGCTCTCCCCGTAGCCACGCTGCGCTTGAGAGGGCCACTACTGCGTCACGGAAATCCCCCAGCGGGGCCGCTGACTTGTCGCGCCGTGAGAGGAGCGAGGCTCGTTCGCCAACCGGACGCCCGCGCTCATCGACGTACATCTGAAGGAACTTGGTGTGGTCGTGGCCGAATATCGAGACCCAGTGTCTGGGTGTGTTCGGCCACAGCACGAACGGATCGAGATCGACCACCTCGTCTCGGTCAACGGAGATGTACGGGAAGACGGCGAAACTTGGATGAGTTCTAGGCGTCTTCACGGCGTCCTCTCATGGCACCAGGTGGCTAGCGCGCGGGAAGCGTAGAAGACGCCCAGCTTCTCCTCAATGTCTCTCAACTTCGGGGGCTACGGCGGGGAGAGCTGGGGCACGGTGGGGCACAGGATCGAACCCGGAACCGGCTGTCTGGACAGGGAAAACGACGAAAAGGCGTGGGTCGTCGCGTGGTTGTCCGAACGGCGCCGGTCGGGTTCAAATCCTGTCTCCCCGACTTTCGAAGCCCCCGGATCTGCAGCGTAACTGGGGGCCCGGGGGCTTCGTCGTTACGGTTCGTGATCGGACCGCGCCACGGGAGCGCCACGCCGCTGACCGCGGAGTCACGATCCGTGCAGCCTTGGACGTGCGTGCGAGGTGGGGCGCCGAGCATCAGCGGGCCGTGACGATGCTGGGCTCGCCGTCCGAGTTCCGCTCGCAAGACGCATCATCTCGGACGAGATGAGTGCGACGCGCGGTCCTCATGCGGATGCGAGCCGTGAACCATGGTTGACTCCAGTGTGAACCATGGTTAACGTGGTGAGGTGCCGGCGATCTTCACCACCCCCGTCTTCGACAGGTGGTTCGAGCGTCTCCGGGACCGGAAGGCGGCCGCACGCATCCAGGCACGCATCGACCGTGCAGAGTCCGGGAACCTGGGCGACTGCAAGCCGGTGGGCGAGGGCGTGTCGGAGATGCGGATCGACTACGGCCCCGGGTATCGCGTGTACTTCCTGCAGCGAGGAAGCGAGGTCGTGATCCTGCTGGTCGGTGGCGGAAAAGCGACGCAGGCGAAGGACATCGAGCGGGCGAAGGAGCTGGCGAAACAGGTGTAGGAGCAACCGATGGCAGGCAAGCTCAAGCTCAAGAAGTGGGACTCGGCAGCGCACCTCAGAACGGAGGCGGACATCGCCCGCTACTGGGATGCCTGCCTCGAGGAGGGCCGCGACGATCCCGGCTTCATCACGACGGCGCTCGGGAACATCGCCCGTGCGCGTGGGATGTCCCAGCTCGCACGGAAGACGGGCCTGTCCCGCGAAGGGCTCTACAAGGCGCTCTCGCCGGGCGGGAACCCCGAGTTCGGCACCGTGATGAAGGTCATCCGGGCGCTCGGCCTCGAGCTCCGGGGCGCGGCGGCGAAGGGGTGATCGAAGGGGCGTCGCCGCGTCAGCGCGAGCCCGGCGAGGTGCTCGTCGAGCGCGGACAGCGGAACCCTGATCTGCAGCCCGACGCGTCGTCACCGAAGCTGGCCGGTTTCACGACGGAAGCGAGCCATGGCGTCCTCCGTCGAGCGCTTCGACGGCGGGTCGGCGTCTCCAGGCTCGCCTCCGCGTGAGGTAACGCGGGCCACGGCCCCGCCTCGCGCGCCTGCCCGCCCTATCCGCCCGCGGGCGAGGGCAGCCTCCCGAGCGCGACGAGGCACGCGACGGCGTGGTAGGTGCTCGGCGGCGTCGTGCCGAGGCCCGGCCGCGGGCCGTAGCCGCCGTTCTCCGCGACGTACAGGCTGGAGACGAACCGCTCCACCTCTCCGCGATTGACGAGATCCAGGCGCCCGAGGTCCGCGAGGGCGGCCAGCACGTGCGCCTCCTCCTCCAGCTCGGGGGGCGAGGTGAACGTGCCCTCGCGGAGCCGCCCGGAGTACCGGGAGCCCTGGAGGTAGGCCGCGACGGCGGCGGACGTCGCTGCGTCGAGGGCGCCCGCGAGCTTCAGCGACCGCACGGCCATGAACGTCGCGACCGGGGACGAGGTCGCGCCGCGCCGGAGCGCGAAGCCGCCGTCGGCGGCCCGGTGCGAGGCCACGAAGGCGGCCGCGCCGGAGCGGTCCACGCGATCGAGCGCGCCGAGGAGCTCGAGCCCGGCGAGCGCGTGGTACGTGGTGCCGAGCGATGCGCCCGCCTCGCCCGCGCGGCCGCGGAAGCCCCCGTCCCGCGCCTTCAGCGACGCGAGGAACTCGACGGCGCGCGGGCGGTCGATCGCGTCGAGCGCGCCGAGGAGCGCGAGCGTGCGCAGCGCATAGAGCGTTGCGACGACGTGCGACTCGCCGGTCCCGGGCGTGGCGGTGAAGCCGCCGTCGCGCGCCTGGCAGGAGCGAAGGTACTCGACCACCTGCGCGCGGAGCTCCGGCGAGACCGCTCCGCCGAGCGCGCGCGTGGCGTACAGGTTGTAGAAGGCGAACGACGGCGACTCCGGGAACCGGTCCCATCGGTCGCGCCGCGCCCACTGCTCGAGGTACCCGAGCGTCTTCGCTCCGTCGGGCGCGCCGCCGGCGGCCGCGCCTCGCGCCGGGTTGCCCAGGCGCGGGGGACCGAGCCGCACCAGCACGCCAAGCAAGCCCGCCCACACCACCGCCACAGCCACCGAGACCATCACGACCCGTCGGGTCATCGGAACCGCCTCCGTGTTTCGAGAGAGACCGTGGAAAGGCGCGGTCGCGGGAGGCACGCGCCCCCCGCGACCGGCTCCCGTCACGCCGCTAGTGCGGCGGCACTCCCCAGGACGACGACTTGCCGGTGTGGCACGTGTTGCACACGCCGATCGCCCGCGCGTCGTTCTGCAGCGCGATGTTCTGCACGTTGTCCTTGGCGAGCGTCGACGGGTTCAGCCCGTGCGGCGAGCCGTGGCAGGACGAGCAGAGCACCTTGTCGAACTTGTGGCCGCTCGAGTTCAGGTACTTGCCGAAGATGCCGAGCTTGAGCGAGTTCGGGTCGGTCGAGGACAGCTCGCCGTACTTGGGTCCATGGCACTGCCCGCAGGTGGGCAGCGTCTGCTCCGACCACGGCTGCGCCATCTGGTTCTGCGCGATCCGCTGGTTCAGGTCCCCGTGGCAGTCCGTGCACCAGATCGGCTGACCGCTCGCGTTGGTCTTCTGCGTGTGCGTGTCGCGGTAGCAGTTCACGTTGTTGCCGGGGTGGCAGTCGTAGCAGTTCTTCGCGATGTTCGCGTCGTACGACGTGAGCACCGCGGAGCTCTGCGCGTGGAACCGGTGCAGCACGTCGGAGAACGAGTGCTGCGAGACGCGCACGTCGGCCTTCGTGAACGTGGCGCCCGCGAGGATCTGGTAGTTCGGGTAGACGCTCGCGAACCCAGGCGCCTGGCTCTCGCCCATCGCGGGATCCCAGTGGCACACCGAGCAGCGGATGGGGCCGCCCACGCCGTCGCCGTCGGGATCGAGCTTGGAGAAGTCGATCCCGGCGTCGCGCGCGTGCAGCATGCCCATGGTCTCGAACGACCCCGCCGGCGTCGCGGGCTTCCCGTACTCGCCCGCGAGCTTCACGTGGCAGTTGCAGCAGCCGCCGAAGGCGACCGGCACCGTCACGTCGTCGCTCGCCATCACGTTGCCGGTCGCGGTCTCCACGACCTTGATCCGTCCGGTGAGGTACGGCGTCCGCTGCGGCCCGCCGAGCGGGTCCGTCATGATGTCCGTCGACGTCCCCGTCACGACGGGATAGGCCGGGATGCCCGCCTTCTCGAAGTAGGTCGTCGCCGCCGTGGTCTTGAGGTCCATGTCGCCGCTCAAGGTCGCGCCCGTGAGCCCCTGGATGCGGCCGTCGGCACGCACCGGCTCGAAGCCCGGGAAGATCTTGGGGGCGTTCTGGATCCAGTTGGCGAAGTACGGGTCCGCCTTCAGGCCCGCGTCGGTGTTCTCGACGACGTCGTAGGTCACCTTGTACTGGCTGCTCGCGCCGAGCAGCACCGGGTCGAGGCTCCCGGTCTGGAAGACCTGGGCGCGGAGCGTGTTGTACGGCGGCAGCAGCATGAAGGTGCTGAAGCTCGGACACGCGCAGTGCATCCCGAGGTCGTTGCTCGCCAGGATCTTGAAGCCCGGCGTGCCGCCCGGGCTCCTCGCGGCCTGCGTCGTCTCGGCCATGCCGCCATCGGTCGCGCCGCCGCAGGCCAGCGCGGCGGCGGAGGCGATGAGGACGGCGAGGGTGCGTCTCGTCATGTGCATCCTCCCAACGTTCGTTCGTGATCGCTGGCGCCGGCGCACCGTGCGCAGACGCCGGCGAGCGCGCACACGTCCCCCGCTCGGTGCGAAGCCCGCGCGCACGACGCGCCCGGGCTCCGAACCGTGCCGCATCGCGGTCGCGTCGCCTGGGAGTCACATGAGCAAGGGGCACGCCATGGGGTGTATGCCCCGTCGTTTCGCGAGGTTCGGGCGCCGGCGCCGGCGACACGCCCGCGCTGTCGCGACAATGGGTCGCAACGCGACGTCGCTAGGAGGAGCGCGCGACGCGGCGCTCACGCATCCAGCGCCAGAGCGTGGACCGCGAGATCGACAGCGCCCGCGAGGTGTCGCCGATGTGCCAGCGGTTCTCCTGCAGCGCGGCGAGCAGCCGCTCGCGGCTGGGCGGATCCCGCCGCCTCGACGCGACGCGCGCCTCGTCCTCCTCCGGCGCGTCGGGCGACACGCGCGGCGCCTCTGCGGCGGGACCGGTGACCTCGGACGGGAGGTCCTCCGGCTGGAGCGTGTGTCCGGTCGCGACCGTGGCGGCGTACTCGAGCGCGTTCTCCAGCTCCCGGACGTTGCCGGGCCAGCGGTACGCCTCGAGCAGGCGCAGCGCCTCCGGCGACAGCCTCAGCTCGCGGCCGGTGCGGGCCGCGGAGCGCGCGAGCAGGTGACGCGCCAGCGGCGCCACGTCCTCGCGGCGCTCGCGGAGCGGTGGAATGTCGAGCGGGAAGACCCGCAGCCGGTAGAGCAGATCTTCGCGGAAGCGCCTCGCCTCGACCTCGCGCCGGAGGTCGCGGTGCGTCGCCGCGATGATCCGGACGTTCACGGTGATCGTGCGGCTGTCACCGACGCGCTCGAACGCCCGCTCCTGGATCACGCGGAGCAGCTTCGCCTGCACGTGCAGGGGGAGGTCGCCGATCTCGTCGAGGAACAGCGTGCCGCCGTCGGCGAGCTCGAAGCGGCCGGTCCGGTCCCTCAGCGCGCCCGTGAACGCGCCGCGCACGTGCCCGAACAGCTCGGACTCGAGGAGCGCGTCCGGGAGCGCGGCGCAGTTGACCGCCACGAACGGCCGCTCGCGCCGGTGCGAGCGGGCGTGGATCTCCTGGGCGACGACGCCCTTGCCCACGCCGCTCTCGCCGCCGACGAGCACGGAGACGTCGGAGTGATCGAGGCTCTCGACCAGGCGGCGCACGCGCTCCATGGCAGGGGACCGCGCGACGAAGCCCGTGGAGCGAGCCGGGCCGACGGGCTCGCCGATCTCCGGATCCGCCGGCCGGAGCACGATGAGGTAGCGGGCCTCTCGATCGCAGGCGCCGCCGAGGTGGCGCAGCGGCGCTGCGGTGACGGACGTCGGCCGCCGTCCACCCTCGCCGTCCGGGAGCCACGCGCGCCAGCCCTCGCGGCGCTCGCTCGCCGCGAGCGCCGCCCGGAACGGCCCCTCCACGCCGAAGAGCTCGCACCCGAGCAGCTCCGTGATGGGGCGGCCGCGGTAGCGGTCGGCAGCCCCCGGCCCGAGGAGCTCGTCGAGCAGCGGAGAGACGTGCCGCATCCGGTACTCGGCGTCGAGCGCCAGGCACACGCGCCCGAGCGACGCGAACGCCGCGGTCACTGCCTGGAAGGCCTCCTCGTGTGGCTGCGCCTGGGGTGCCATGTTCGGGGTACATGATGCCCCGCGCTGGCTAGAAGTGTCTGACCCATAAGGACTATGACACGGTAGTTCGCGCCGTCACGCCCGGCAGAACCCCGCCAGCGGCCGCTGCCCGAGAGCCACCTAGGTACCGGTCGCGTCCTGCCGCCGCGACCGGATGCTCCAGACCTGAAGCGCGAAGCCCACGATGAAGGTGACGAGCCACGCGAGCAGCGTGCGGAGCACCAGCGGAGACTGCGGGCCGTCGGCGAGTGGATGCGCCGCCGGCAGGCGCGTCAGGGTCTCGTTGATGCCCGGCACCAGCAGCAGGAAGAAGCTGAAGGAGAGCCCGAACGCCGCGAGGTACGGCCGCAGCCTTCCCAGGAAGGAGAAGCGCGGCACGAGCAGGCTGCCGAAGGCCGCAAGGAGGGCCAGGATGCCGAGGGCGTGTCCGGGATTGAAGCCGCCCGTGCTGGACAGACCGAACGCCGTGAACACCGAGAGCGCCAGTCCGGCGAGGTAGATCCTGCCGGAGCGCGTCGCCGGCTCGATCGTGCGATGGCGAGCGAAGGCGTAGAGGCCCGCGACGACGGGGGGCAGGCTGATGACGGTGTGGACGACGCCGAGATGCGAGAGGGGATGAGCCATGATAGAACTCCTATCTACTGGTTGGTAGAGCCATTAGGCAAAGAAGCACATGCACATCTAGTGAAATGCGGGGGCGGGGTTGTCTCCTTCCTTGTCGGCTAGCGGGAGGTCAGCCTGCGCATGAGCGGCTGAACGATCGTGACGAACAGCTCCGGGTCGCCGTGGGCGCGCGCCGACAGCATCGCTCCGTGCACCACCGCCATGAAGGTCATCGCCTCTGCCGCGGGGCTCGCCTGCAGGGAAATCACGCCCTCTGCCGCGCCCCTGGCCAGGACGGATGCGAGCCATCCGGCCAGATCCGAGAAGTGACCGCGGACCTCGGTCGCTACCTCGCTCGGGATCGCGGGCAGCTCGGCAGCCAGCATGGCGCAGATGCAGAAGGGGAGACTGCCGTCACGGATGCACGCTGCCCAGAAGCCCGTGTATGCCTGAAGCTGCGCCACCGGGTCGGGGGTCCGCTCTGCCATCATCGCCATGCCCGCGCGCGCGTCCTCGCGGTACTGCACCACGACCGTGTGCACGAGCTCGGCCTTGCTCGGGAAGTGGTGGTGAATGCTGGCCTTGCTGATGTGCACCGCCTCCGAGATGTCGGCGTAGCTGAAGCCGTTGTAGCCGCCGGAGGCGAGCAGCGACCGCGCGCACGCGACGATCTCGGAAGCCTTGGGGGAAAGCTCGGTGTCCATGACCGGGTAATCTACCAACTAGTAGGTTCGTGTCAAGGCCCCTCGCCGCGCTGAGCTCGATCCTTGGTCTTCCCGCGGCGCCCGCGGGTTCACCGCCTCACGAGCCCGCCGCCGCCTTCTCGAGCTCGAGGTTCCCCTCGACGTACTTCGCGTTGAAGCGGAAGGCGTGGATGCGCCAGCGCCCGGCCTCCGCTCGGAGGCCGAGGTCGTAGCTGCCCACGAAGACGCGCGTGTTCCGGCCCGTCGGGTTCGGCAGGTAATGCGAGGCGATCGCGTAACAGTGCACGTCGGCCTCGTCCCCCCGCAGCCGCACCTGGAAGTTGCCGGCCTGGTGATGCACGGCGGCGAGCGGTGCCAGCCCGCGCTCCCAGCCGGCCACGATCTCGGTCGCGGCGACCTCGGCGGGCGGCGCGCCGCCGAGGGAGCTCATGTCGAACTGGACCTTCGGCGTGAAGCAGCCGATCACCGCCGGCCAGTCACGGCGATCCGTCGAGACGAACAGTTCCGTGATCAGGTCCACGATCCGCTGGCGCTCGATCAGTGCTTGCAGCTCGTCCATGGTGGTCCTCCGAGCGATGGGGTGCGCGGCCGCTCCCCCATAGCTGCGCGTCGCACCCGACGCACGCGGAACGCGGACGCCCGCCGGGGCCGCCGTCCCCCGCCGCGAGCAGCGCCCGACCTTGCGCGGCCACGTCGAGCTGCTGCATGGTCTCGAGCGCCTCGAGCCAACCAGGCGAGGGATCACGGATGCCAGCGCAACGAGCCAAGGACCGCGCGAGCACGGACGAGAAGCCGCGCGTCTTCACGATGTCGTTCGGGAGCGTGTACCCGCTCTACGTGCAGAAGGCTGAGAAGAAGGGGCGGACGAAGGAGGAGGTGGACGAGATCATCGCGTGGCTCACCGGCTACAGCGGTGCGAAGCTCCGGCGCGCCATCGACTCCGGGGTGGACCTCGAGACCTTCTTCGCGAAGGCGCCTCGGCTGAACCCGAACGTCGGGCTCATCACGGGCGTCGTGTGCGGGGTTCGCGTCGAGGAGATCGCCGACCCGGTGATGCAGAAGATCCGCTACCTCGACAAGCTCATCGACGAGCTCGCGAGGGGGAAGAAGCTGGAGAGCATCCTCCGCACATGAGCCGCGGCCGGCGGACCCCCGTCATTCCGCCGGGGGGGCCGGTGACCGTCGACGCGCTCGACGCTCGAGGGCTACCGCGCGGCGCTCGACACGCCGCAGGGTCGGCGGACGATGGGCAGGATCCGGTTCGCCGACTGGCTGCGCGAGCGCGAGCCGGCCGGACGGTAGGGGCTCGGCGCCTACCCCCGGCGATAGTGCAGCGTCACGATCCCCGACTTCAGCCGCCGCGTCGCCACGAGCTTCAGGTGCACGGACGGCTGCAAGCCCGGGAACAGGTAGGGACCGTGCCCGGCCACCACCGGGTGCACGACGAAGCGATACTCGTCCACGAGGTCGAGCCGCTGGAGCGCGGCCGAGAGCTGGGGGCTGCCGACCAGGATCCCGCGCGGCGTGGCCTTCTTCAGCGCCTTCACGGCGCGCTTCAGATCGCCTTCGACGAGGTGCGTGTTGCTCCACGGGAAGTCGCGGCGGGTCGTCGAGACCACGTACTTGGGCTTGGCCTCGAGCTTCCTCGCCCAGCTCCGGTCGGCCGGCTTCGCCTTCGGGTCTCGCGCGACCTGCGGCCAGGCGTCCTCCATCAGCTCGTAGGTCACCCGCCCGAAGAGCATCGCGCCCGCTGCGTCCATCCGGCGGGTCCAGTAGCGGAGCATCTCGTCGTCGGGGATCCCCTCGCGGTGGTCGCAACACCCGTCCAGCGTGACGTTGAGCGCGAAGGTCAGGAGGCCCATGGCGTCCTCAGACGTTGCCCCAGCCCGGGATCGCAGCCGCCTGCTTCACCCACGCCGCCAGCTGCGCCTCGTCGAGATCGTCCTCGTGGACGTCGATCCAGCGCCCGTCCTTGCCCGTGCCGCCGGGGGGAACGGGCTGCAGCGACGTTCCCTTGAAGAAGGTCACCTTGATGGCCTTGCTGAACGCGTGGAGCCCGACGAACCAGCCCTGGCCCTCGACGCCGTAGAACGGGGAGTTCCACTTCACCGCCTTCCGCACCCCGGGCACGGTCCGGGTGATGAGCGCGTCGAGGCGCTGCCCGACCTCGCGCTTCCAGCCCGGCAGCGCCGCCAGGTACGCCTGCACGGGCGCGTCGCCGTCGGCCTTCGCGATCTGCGGGTTGCCGCCGGAGAGCAGGACCGGCTTCCGGGCCGCGGAGGCACCCGCTCTCTTGGTCGCGGCCGCTTTGTGCGCGGCCGCTCGTCGCTTGCGCGTGACGGCGGCCTTGCTGCCCGCCGCCCTCCGCTTCCTCGTGACTGCCGCCTTCCTTCCTGCGGCCTTCGCCTTCCGCGTCCTCGATGCCTTCCTCGCGACCGCGCTGCTGTCCATGCGCTCTCCTGGGAGGGTTTCGACGGCGAAGTATCTTCGTTCGAGGAGGCCGCGCGTAGGGGGACCCGCACTCGGGGCGTATCTACGCGCCCATCCGCCCGTACTCCGGCTTCCCGGCGCGCTCGAGGCGGAGGTACGTCGCGCCCTTCGCGGTCGTGACCGACTCGAGCGGCCGGAGCGCCAGCGGCACCGTGCCGCTGCCGAAGAGGCGCTTGCCGGTGCCGAGCACCAGCGGGAAGATGAACAGCCGGTACTCGTCCACGAGGTCGTGCTGCTGGAGCGTCTGGAGCAGCTCGGTGCTGCCCCAGGTGTGGACGGTCCGGCCCGGCTGCGCGCGCAGCTTCCGGAGCTCGGCGACCACGTCGCCCTCGATCAGGCGGGAGTTGTTCCAGGTGACGCGCTCGAGGGTGCGCGACACCACGTACTTCGGGCGCCCATTGAGCGGGGTCGCCACGGGGTTCGCGGGGTCGGTCACCTTCGGCCAGTAGCTCGCGAAGATGTCGTAGGTCTTGCGCCCGAGCAGGAACCCGTCGGCGTCGCCCATGCCCTCGGTGACCAGCCGCCCCCCGAGCTCGTCGTCGTAGGGCGCCTGCCAGCCTCCGTGCACGAAGCCACTCTCGCGGTCCTCGTCCGGACCGCCGGGCGCCTGCATGACGCCGTCCAGGGTCAGGAACGCGTTCACGACGATCCTGGGCATGGCTCGACCTCCATCACCACCACGAACGCTGGCCGGGACGACGTCACCCGCGCCGCGCGGCCTCGATCTTGGCCACGTCGATCTTCGACATCGGCATCATCGCCTCGAACGCGCGCCGCGCTTCCTCACCGCCGGCCTGGAGCGCCTCCATCAGCACCCGCGGCGTGATCTGCCACGACACGCCCCACCGGTCCTTGCACCAGCCGCACGCGCTCTCCTGGCCGCCGTTGCCGACGATCGCGTCCCAGTACCGATCGGTCTCCGCCTGATCCTCGGTCGAGATCTGGAACGAGAACGCCTCGCTCTGCTTGAACGCGGGACCGCCGTTCAGGCCGACGCAGTGCACCCCGGCGACCGTGAACTCGACCACCAGCACGTCGCCCTTCTTGCCGCTCGGAGAGTCGCTCGGCGCGCGGATGATCCGGCCGACCGCGCTGTCCGGGAAGGTCTTGGCGTAGAAGCGGGCCGCGGCCTCGGCGTCCTTGTCGTACCAGAGACAGATCGTGTTCTTCGTCATGTGCGCGTCCTCCGGTTTCGTGGTGTCTGCGGGGTGCCGCTCGATGGACCTGGCGGCGGGGGAGACCTCATCGATCGCGCCCCATGCGGGATGGTTCGGCGCGAGCAGCTTCAATCTGCGACGCGGACGACCACCTTGCCGAAGTTCCTGCCCTCGAGCAGGCCGATGAGCGCCGCCGGCGCGTTCTCCAGCCCGGCGACGAGGTCCTCCCGCAGCTTCACCTTGCCCTCGGCGACCCACGCGCTCATGTCGCGCAGGAACGGCGCGTAGCCGTCCGCGTAGTGGTCGAGGATGATGAAGCCCTGGAGGCGGACGCGCTTGCGCAGCACGAGCGCCATCAGCATCGGCAGGCGGTCCGGGCCGGGCGGCGGCGCCTCGTCGTTGTAGTGCGCGATCCCCCCGCAGACCGGGACGCGCGCGCCCTCGCGCAGGAGCGGCAGCACGGCGTCGAGCACCGCGCCCCCGACGTTCTCGAAGTAGACGTCGATGCCGTCGGGGCACGCCTCGGCGAGCTGCCGTGCCAGGTGCGGGTCGTGGCGGTCGAGGCAGAGGTCGAAGCCGAGCTCCTCGGTGACGTACCGGCGCTTCTCGTCGCCGCCCGCGATGCCGACCACGCGCGCGCCCCGGAGCCGGGCGATCTGGCCCACCACCGCGCCGACCGCGCCGCTGGCGGCGGCCACCACCACGGTCTCGCCGGGCCTCGGCGCGCCGATGTTCAGCAGGCCGTGGTACGCGGTGAAGCCGGGCATGCCGAGCACGCTCAAGGCGTACGAGGGATGGGCGCCGTCGCCGATCGGCGTCAGGCCCTGGCCGTCGGACAGCGCGTAGTCCTGCCAGCCGGCGGCGCCGGCCACCAGCTCGCCCTCGCGGACGCCCGGGTGCCTGGAGGCCACCACGCGGCTCACCGTGCCGCCCACCATCGTGTCCCCGAGCGCCAGCGGGGGGGCGTAGGAGGGGCCCTCGCTCATGCGGCCCCGCATGTAGGGATCGAGCGACAGGTAGACCGTGCGAAGCAGCACCTGCCCGTCGGCGGGCGCCGGCACGGGGACCTGCTCGAGGCGGAAGTCCTGCGCCGTCGGCGCGCCGCGCGGGCGGGCGGCGAGCACGATGCGGCGGTTGACGGCGGGGCTCTGCGGCATGGCGTGTCTCCCGGGGCGGCGTGATGCGAGGTCTGGATGGGGTGCGCTGGCGGTCGAGCCGCTTCGCGGGTACCGGAGGATTGGCCGGATATATGCGAGGAGATCCCCCGGCCCGCTCTACCGTTTCGGGCGGCGCGCACGGTCCTCCAGCTCAGCCCCCCACGCCGAGCTCGATCCCGTAGACGGGGCCGTTCGCCAGGTCGTACTTGCCGCCCGGCACCCGGTGGCGCCCCTCGGAGAACTCGAAGCGGCGGAAGAGCGTGTGCCCGCCGTGGACCGTCACGTGCAGCCACGGCAGGGCGAACCAGCGCACGCCGAGGTCGGCCACCGCGGCGGAGTAGTTCAGCTGCGGGTTGACGACGCCGTAGACGCGCTCGGCGCCGTGGTAGTTGCCGCCGTTGACCAGCAGGGCGCCGCGCACGCCGAGGGCGCGGTGCGGGAGCCAGGTCAGCTCGGCGCTGATCGGCAGGATGGACTTCAGCCAGAGCCGGTCGGTGATCGTCCAGTCGATCGAGGCGACCGGCAGCGGGAGCGGCTCGCCGAACGCGTTCTGGATCGCCACCCCGAGGCCGACCTCGAGCCGGTCGCCGAAGCGGTAGGTCCCGGCGCCGACGACGGTCATCGTGACCGCGTCGAGCGTGGCGGGCCCCTCGAAGTCGTCCGCGTACCCGGGCGACGCCACCAGCACGAGGCCCCAGCGATCGGTCAGCTTCTGCCGCAAGAACGCCGTCACGCCGATCGACTGCGCGCTGTCCAGCGGGTGGGTCAGGCCCCGGTAGTCGAACTGGAGGCGCTGGTACGCGACCGAGAGGTCGAGTCGGGTCCGGCCCTCGTTCGCGACGATCGGGTAGGTGGCGCTCACCTGCTGCGTGGTGACGCGAAGCTCGCCGAGGCGCTCGCCCGTTCCGGCGCGCTCGAGCGCCTGGTAGGGGAAGAACGTGTAGCCGGCCGACGCGGACGGCGCCGGCGGGGCGGAGACGTCCTTGCCCGTCACCTCGCCGAGGACCTCGGCGGCCACGATGGCGGCGGGGCCCGGGTTGGCGGCGTTGATCTGCACGGCCACGGCCGCGTGGCTCGCCGGGTCGTAGCCGATGAACGCGCCGTGCGCGCTGCCGGTCCCCATGTGCCCCAGGACCGTGAGGTGGTTCACCGTGTATCGCTCGAGCCCGAGCCCGTAGGCGTGCGCCACGAAGCCGTGGTCCTCGCCGCGGACGAAGGTCCGCATCTCGGCGGCGGACCTCGCGTCGAGCAGGTCGCCCTCGAACAGCGCCAGCGTGAACGCCAGGAGGTCGCTCGCCGTCGAGTACATGCCGCCGGCGGCGCCGCCGATCGACGGGTGCCACAGCGCCGTCGCCTCCACGGGCTCGCCGCTCGCGAGCACGTACCCGGCGCCGAGGCGCGGCGCCGAGGGCTCGCCGGCGTACCCGGTGTGCCTCAGCCCGAGCGGCTCGAGGATCCGGCTCCGCACCTCGGCATGCCACGGCCGCGCGGTCACCCGCTCGACGATCTCGCCGAGCATCAGGTAGTTCGTGTTGGCGTAGTGGAACCCGGCGCCGGGCTCGGCCACCGGTCCCCGGGCGGCGGCGACGGCGATCAGCTCGCGCGCGCTCCACTCCCGGCGCGCGTCGCGGTCCACCGGGTCGGTGTGGAGGTACTCGGCCATCCCGCTGGTGTGCTGCAGGAGCTGCCGGATGGTGATGCGCGACGCGCCCGGGAGGTCCGGGAAGAAGCGCTCGACCGTGGCATCGAGGGCGAGCTTCCCTTCGCGGGCGAGCTGCAGCACGACGACGGCGACGAAGGTCTTGGTGGTGCTGCCGATGATCCACGGCGCGCTCGGGTCGATCCGGGCGGCGCGCCGCGTGGGGTCGGCGGTGCCCGCGGTGACGAGGAGCGTCCCGCCAGCGCGGGGGCGCAGCGCCAGCACCGCGCCCGGGAACTCGCGGCGGGCGAGGTGTCGCTCGAGGACGCGCGTCGCGCGAGGCTCGAGGGAGCGGCTCGGGTCGGTCGAAGGGCCGCCGCTCGCGCGGGCGGGCCAGCCCAGCGCCGCGGCGGCCGCGAGCGTGAGCATCAGGAGCAGGCGGGCGACGAGGCGGCGGGTCGTTCCCTCCTTCGAGGTCGGTGAGGAGATGGCAGCGGCAGCGGTGGGGATGGGCATCGTGGTCCTCCGGTGGTGGCTTCGGAGGCACCGTACGGATCGGCGCGCGCCGCCTCGCCGCTCCCCATGAACCCGGACGGCGACCCGACCATCGGGACGTCCGACCTTCTTAGCCTGCCAATCTTCCGGGGGTTTTCGCCGCCGACCTCGACAGCCGGAACTCGGTGGGCGTGACGCCCGTATAGCGCTTGAAGAAGCTGTTGAGGGTCGATTTCGAGTTGAACCCCGCCTCGAGCGCGAGCTCGAGGACGCCGCGGTCGCGTCGCGCGGGGTCGTCGAGCGCCGCCATGAGCTCCTCCGCGCGATACGAATTCACGAAGAAGTAGAAGCTCTTGCGCAGGTGCACGTTCAGCACCTGGCTCAGCAGGTGGGGCGTCGCGCCGACGGCGTCGGCGAGCGCCTGGAGCGTGAGCGCGCCGTCGCGGTACGGCTTGCGCTCCGCCATGTGCGCGGTGAGCTTGCTCGCGAGCTCCGCGGCCTCCCGGTCGTCGACGCGGTTGCGCTGGTACTTCGGGAGCGGGCGCGGGCGCGGGGGCGGCTCGGCCGTCCGCGCCGCCTGCGCCTTCTCGAACAGCTCGGGCTGCCAGAGGCTCACGTACCCGGTCGCGAAGACGACCAGGGCGGTCCCGACCTGGACCGCGTGCGAGAGCGCGTCGAGCGACGCCGGCGCGACGCCCACGAGGTCGAGCACCCGGCCGGCGATCACGATGCTCCACACCGCCGCGTGGGCGAGCACCATGCCCATCAGCCAGCGCAGGTCGATCCGCGCGACGTCGCTGAAGTAGCCCTCGATCCTGCGGTCGTACCGGCGCAGCGCGAGCCAGCTCCAGAGGAGGTAGCCGACGGCCTGCACCGTCTGGAGGACCTCGAAGAAGCGCAGCGCGGGCGGACCGTGGCCGGCGAGGTACGCGTGCGCGAGGGCGAGCTTCTCCGGGCCGGGCTTCAGGTAGAAGCCCTGGAGCAGGAAGAGCAGGTTCGCCGCGGCCGGGAGGCCGTGGAAGAGCCAGCGGGCCTCGAACCGCGCGGCCGGCCGGGTCAGCGCGGCGACGTAGAGGTAGAGGAGCGGGCCGAACAGGAAGGGGAGGGGCGCCGTCAGGGCCAGCAGGTGCGGGTGGCTCGTCAGGCCCCAGCGCTGCTCCGGGACGCCGAGGAGCAGCATCAGCGACAGCGCGCCGACGAGCGCCGCGAGCAGCCGGTTGGCGACGCGATCCTCCCGGCGACGCGCGAGCACCGCCGCGAGCCCGACGCCCTGCAGGCCTCCCAGCAGGATGATGCTGTCCAGCAGCTCGCGCACGGCTGCCTCGCCCGGTTCCCGCGATCCGAGAGGCTAGCAGAGCCCGAGGGCGGCTGCCGGGCCTGCCCCAGCGAGGACGCGCTCGCCCGGTCGCGCCCGGCCGTCGAGCTCCATCCGGCGACTCCTCCCTGCCGGACCGCCCCGCGCCTGGCGCCCGCCGGCCCCGGCCTCCTCGCCGACCTCGAGGGTCCGCACTACTTCGCGGCGGCGATGCCCGGGATCGTCCTCCGCACCGAGCCGAAGCGCAGGTAGAGCGCCGGCACCACCAGCATGTTGAGCGCGGTCGAGGTGAACAGGCCGCAGAGGATCACGACCGCCATGGGCGTCTCGATCTCGCTCCCGGGCTGGCCGCCGGCCAGCGCGAGCGGCACG
The DNA here is from genome assembly GCF_049201065.2 of Anaeromyxobacter sp. Red801. Classification (NCBI taxonomy): domain Bacteria; kingdom Pseudomonadati; phylum Myxococcota; class Myxococcia; order Myxococcales; family Anaeromyxobacteraceae; genus Anaeromyxobacter; species Anaeromyxobacter sp. Red801. The sequence continues at coordinate 921,714 of NZ_CM181236.1, forward strand.
AGGCCGAGGCCGGTCGCGAGCGCGGTCATGAGGATGGGCGAGAGCCGCTCGACCGCGCCCCGGCGGACCGCGGTCTCCGGGTCCGTGACGCCCTCCTGCTCGACCAGGTGCTGCACGTGCGACACGAGCATGAGGCCGTTGCGCGTGGCGATGCCGAACAGCGTGATGAAGCCGATGATGGAGGCGATGGAGAGCACGCCGCCGGACAGCCACACCCCGGCGGCGCCGCCGGCGAGCGCGAGCGGCAGGTTCACCATGACGAGCGCCGCGTCGCGGCCGGACCGCAGGGCGAGGTAGAGCAGGAGGAAGATCCCCGCGATCACGGCGATCCCGAGGAGCACGAGGGTCCGGACCGCCTCCTCGGCGCTCTCGAACTGGCCGCCGTACTCGACGTGGTAGCCGCGGGGCAGCTCCACGCCCGCGTCGATCCCCGCGCGCACGTCGCGGATGACGCTCCCGAGGTCGCGCCCGGCGACGTTGCACATGACCACGACCTTCCGCTGCACGTTCTCGCGGGTCACCATGCTGGGACCGCGGTCCTTGCGGATGTCGGCGAGCGCGTGGAGCGGCACGCGCGCGCCCGCCGGGGTCGCCACCAGCGTCCCGCGGATGGCGTCCAGATCCGCGAGCGCCGACCGGTCGTAGCGCACGACCACGTCGAAGCTCGACTGACCCTCCAGCACCCGGGACACGGTCGTCCCCTGGAACGCGGTCTCGATCGCCTCGGCCACGTCCTGGACCCGGAGGCCGTACCGCGCGATGGCGGCGCGGTCGAACCGGACCGTGAGCAGCGGGATGTCCGGCTGCTGCTCCAGCGACAGGTCCACCACGCCGGGCACCGCCGCCATCACCTTGCGGACGTCCTCCCCGAGGCGGCGGAGCTCGGTCAGGTCGTCGCCGAAGACCTTGACCGCGACGTTGGCGCGGGTGCCCGAGAGCATGTGGTCGATGCGGTGCGAGATGGGCTGGCCGATCGTGACGTTCAGGCCGGGGATCCCGGCGAAGTCGCGGCGGAGCGCCGCGAGGAAGTCGGCCTTCGAGCGGTCCCTCATCCTCAGGCCGACGTCGATCTCGGCGGAGTTCACGTCCTGCGCGTGCTCGTCGAGCTCCGCGCGCCCGGTCCGCCGCGCGGTGGCGACGACCTCGGGGTGCTCCAGCAGCACCTGCTCCACCATCAGCCCGAGCCGGTTCGACTCCTCCAGCGAGGTGCCGGGGAGGGTGACCGCCGACAGCGTGAGTGTCCCCTCGTTGAACTCGGGGAGGAACGTGCGCCCGGCGAGGAGCAGCGCGAGCGCCGCGGCGGCGGCGAGGCCGAGCCCGGCGCCGCCGGCGAGCCTCCAGCGGGGCAGGACGCGCACGAGGAGCGGCTCGTACCGCGCCCTGAGCCAGTGGACGAGCCTCCCCTCGCGGTTCTCCCGGACCGCGCGCGCGGTGGGCAGCGCCGTCAGGCAGAGCGCGGGCGTCACCGTGAGCGCGACCAGCAGCGACGCGGCGAGCGAGACGACGTACGCGAACCCGAGCGGCTGCAGCAGCCGGCCCTCGACGCCGGAGAGGAAGAACAGCGGCAGGAACACCAGCACGATGATGAGCGTCGCGTAGACGATCGAGCCGCGGATCTCGCGGCTCGCCTCGAACACGATGCCCAGGTAGTGCAGGTGACCGCCCTGCTCCCGGCTCTCGCGGAGGCGGCGCACCACGTTCTCCACGTCGATGATGGCGTCGTCCACCAGGGCGCCCACCGCGATGGCCATCCCGCCCAGCGTCATGGTGTTGATGCTGGCGCCGAGCGCGCGCATCGCCAGGATCGCCGTGACCAGCGACAGCGGGATGGCGAGGACGGTGATGCCGGTGGCCCGGGCGCTCGCGAGGAAGAGGAAGACGATGGCGATGACGAGGATCGCCCCGTCGCGGAGCGCGCCGACCACGCTCCCGATGGCGATCTCGATGAAGTCGGCCTGCCGGAAGATGTTCCGGTCGAGCTGCATGCCCTCGGGGAGCGTCCTCTGGATGGCGTCCAGCTCCGCGTCGAGGCGCCGGGTCAGCTCGAGCGTGTTCGCGCCGGGCTGCTTCTGGATGCCGAGGATCACGGCGGGGCGGCCGTCGTGCGAGCCCTCCCCCAGCTTGAGCGCCGGGCCGACGCGGACCTCGCCGAGCTGCCGCACCAGGATCGGCTCGACGCCGCGCACCGCCACCACGGTCTCGCCGAGGTCGGCGGGCGTGCGGACGCGGCCCACGCCGTGGATGAGGAGCTGCTGGCCGCCCTCGAGGTAGAAGCCGGCCGAGGTGTTCTCGTTGGTGGCGCGGAGCGCCCGGACCACCTCGTCGGCCGTGACGCGGTAGGCGGAGAGCCGCTCCGGCCGGAGCACGACCTGGTACTGCTTCGTCTCGCCGCCGGTGGGCACGACCTGCGAGACGCCGGGCACCGCGAGCAGCCGGCGGCGGAGCGTCCAGTCCGCGGTGGTCTTCAGGTCGATGGGCGTGTGCCGGTCGGACGTGAGCGCGATGAAGAGGATCTCGCCCATGATCGACGAGACCGGCGCGAGCACGGGCGCGCCGGCGCCGGGCGGCAGCGCCGACTGCGCGAGCTGCAGCTTCTCGGCCACGACCTGCCGGGCCTGGTAGATGTCGGTGCCCCACTCGAACTCGGCCCACACGATGGCGATGCCGATGCCGGCGGTGGAGCGGACCCGCCGCACGCCGGGCGCGCCGTTCAGCGCGGTCTCGATGGGGAACGCGATCTGGCTCTCGGCCTCCTGCGGGGCCATGCCGTGCGCCTCGGCGATCACGGTCACCGTCGGCGCGGTGAGGTCCGGGAAGACGTCCACCGGCATCCGGACCGCGACGACGGTGCCCCAGGCGAGGAGGATCCCGGCCCCGAGGAGGACCACGAGCCGGTTCTCGAGCGACCAGCGGATGACGGCGTCGATCATCGCGGACCCTAGTGGACGTGGCCGTGCTGCGGGATCGCGCCGAACGCGGCGGCGAGGCGGACCTGGTAGGCGCCGCGCGAGACGACGCGCTCGCCGGGGGCGACGCCGGCGAGGATCTGGACGCGGTCGCGATCCCGGATGCCGGCGCGGACGGGGCGGCGCTCGAACCGCTCGCCCGAGACCTCGACGAAGACGACCTGCTCGCTGCCGTCGTCCACGATCGCGCTGGCGGGGACCGCGACCCCCTTCACCGGCTCGCCGGTGAGCACGTGCACGCGGGCGAACATCCCGACGCGGAGCTCGCGCCCGGGGTTGGGCACCTCGAGGACCAGCGGCGCGGTGCGGCTCTGGGGATCGATGACGCCGCCGAAGCCGACCACGCGGCCGCCGCGGTCCGGCGAGATCTCGAACGGACGGTCGTAGCCCTCCACCTCGAACCAGGCGCCGGAAGGCCTCCCGATGCGGCCGACGTCCGCCTCGGGCACCTGGACCTCGAGCCAGAGCCGGTCGAGGTCGACGACGTGGAACAGCTCGCGCCCCTCCTCGACGAAGGTGCCCGGCGACGCGCCGACCACCGCGAGCGTCCCGCTCACGGTGGAGCGGAGCGAGATGCGGGAGCCGGCGCCGCCCGCGGACGAGCCCTCGAAGCGCGCCTTGCGCGCGTCCGCGGCGGACGCCCGCGCCTCGGCCTCGGCGACGGCGCGGTGCGCCTCCAGGACGCGCCGCTCGGGGACGGCCTCCGCGCCCGCGAGCTCCTCGAGGCGCGCGAGATCCTTGCGGGCGAGCTCCAGGTCGAGGCGTGCCTGCGTGACCGCCAGCTGGAGCGACGCGGGATCGGCGTCGCCGCCGACCTTGGGCCCGAGCTCGGCCAGCACCTCGCCCGCCCGGACCTGCCGGCCGATGAAGGGGAACCCGCCACGCGCCGCGACGACGCGGCCCGAGACCGGCGCCGCGACGCGCGACTCGCCGTCGGGGCGCGCGCGGATCGACCCGTTCGCGAGCACCGAGGGCCGGAGCGCCGCCTCCTGCGCGGGCGCAGTGGCGAAGTCGGTCCGCCACTGCTGCTCCTTCAGGAACGGCACCAGCCCGGCGGGCTCGTCGGCCTCGCCGGCGGCGGCGGCCTCTGCCACCGAGCCGAACACCTGCACCTCGCCCAGGTCGTGCCGGTCCGACAGGGCGGCGGTCTGGATCGTGAGCACGAGGCGCCGCCTCGACGCGTGCGCGGGCTTCACGACCGGGCGGAAGATGCCCACCGGCGACGGGTCCGTCACCTCGAAGCGCTCGTCCGGCGCGCCACCGCCGGTGAGGAGCACCTCGACCCGGCCCGCCTCGAGCGGCTTGAACCGCTCGAGGTCGTTGAGGTGCGCGGCGAACCGGGACTCCTCGCCCCGCACGAGGGCGGGGAACTCGAGGAAGAGCTCGGTTCGCCCGGCGAAGTGGGTGATGGACGCGCCGGGGCGCTCGGCGGCGGCCCCGCGCGCCACGCCGCCGTGAGCGTGGCCGTGATCCTCGGGCGCCTCCGCGCCCTTGCAGGACGCGAGCGCGGCGGCGAGGGTGAGCGCGAGCAGGGAGCGGTTCATCGGGCGAGTCCTCCGGAGGCACGGTCGAGGTCGACGCGGGCGCGACGCGCGGCCGCTTGCAGGTCCACGAGCGCGAGGCTCGCCTCGAGGGTGGCGCGGTAGGCGTCCACGAGCTCGAGGACGCCGGCCTCTCCGCCGCGATAGGCGGCCTCCGCGGTGGCCGCGAGCGCGGACCCGTCCGCGTCGCCGCTCTGCGCGTAGCGGCCGGCCGCGGCCCCGAGCCGCGCCGCCTCGGCGTGGAGCCCGGACACCTCGGCGCGCGCGGCGTCGAGCGCGAGGGAGAGGCGGGACCGCGCGGACCGGGCGCGCGCGTGGCCGCGCAGGCGCGCGTCCTGGTCGCGGGAGAAAAGCGGCAGCGGGACGGTCAGCGCGGCGGCGAACCCCGTGTCGCGCCGGGCCCCGGCGCCGACCGTCTTGAGGCCGCCGCCCAGCTCGACCTCGGGCACGAGCCAGCGGCCGGCCGCGCGCGCCTCGAGCTCGCCCGCCTCCGCCTCCAGCGCGAGCGCCCGCAGGTCGGAGCGCTCCGCGACGCGCTCGAGCAGGGCGGGGAGCGCGGGCAGCTCCGAGGGGGCGAGCTCGCCGCGCAGCGCGAGCGACGCGGGAGCCGGCGCGCCGACCAGCGCGGCGAGCAGGGCTCGCGCCCGGGCGAGCGCGCCCTCCTCGACGTCGAGCCGGGCGAGCAGGGTGAGGCGCTCGCGCTCGACGCGCCGCCGGTCGTACACGGCGACGTCGCCGCTCGCCGCGCGCCGGCCCACCGCGGCCGCGACGGCCTCGAGCCGGGCGGCCGCCTCGCGAACGGCGGCGGCGCGCCTGCCCCGGGCGAGGACATCCACGAACGCCCGCCGGACGTCGGCCTCGACCGCGCTCCGGGTGAGCGCCGCGTCGGCGCGCGCGGCCTCGACGCGCTTCCCGGCCGCGTCGCCGCGGAGCCCTCGCCGGCCGGAGAGGTCGAAGCGCTGCGAGAGGATCGCCACGTCCTGCCGCTCGGTCTTCCCGTCGCCTCCGACCTGCTCGTGCGACCACGAGGCCTCGGGGTTCGGCCAGCGCCGCGCGGCGAGCTCGTCGGCGCGCGCGAGGTCCACCGTGGCGCGGAGCTGCTCGTCGAGCGCGGGGCGGGCGAGGGCCCTGCGCACGGCCTCGGCCTCGTCGAGGGACAGCGGCGCCGGCTCCTCCGCCGAGGCCCACGCCGGCGAGGCGAGCACCAGCAGCGCGGAGAGCCAACACCGAGCGACGGTCGGTCTTTCGTTCAAGCGAGCACCTCGCGGGCGAGCGGCGGTCCCGGGTCAGTGGGGAAGGTGGTCCAGGAGCGATTCCGTCCAGTGGTGGACGTGCGGGGCCAGCAGCCCGGCGGCGAGCAGGCCGGCGACGGCCGCCGCCCAGAGCGCGCGGCGGAGCCTCGGGGCGTCGGGGGGACGCTCGAGCAGCGACTCGACGCGCTCGGCGACGTCGCTGCCGCCGAACGCGAGCGCCGCCCCGGTCGCGGGCGACAGCGCCAGGGCGCGCTCCGCGGCGACGATGGTCTCGGCGACCAGCAGGCGATCACCGCAGGCGCGCGCGGCGACCTCGTCGCAGGCCTGCTCGCTCGCGAGCGCGAGGTCCGCCAGGAGCCGGCGCCGGACGCCCGGGAGGTGCGCGAGCGACACCAGGCGCGCGGCGGCCAGCCAGAGCGCGTCGCGGCGGTCGGCGTGGGCGCGCTCGTGCGCGACGACCACGCGGAGCTGCGGCGGCGTGAGGCGATCGAGGAGCGCGGTGGAGACGAGGACGCGAGGCCTGAACCAGCCGACCGTGAGGGCGAGCGGGGTCGAGGCGTCGATCGCGCCGACGCCGGGCGCGAGCTGGAACGAACGCAGGCGCGCGGCGCGCCGCGCGAGGAGCAGGGGGCGGGCCCCGCGCGCCAGCGCGGCCGCGACGGCGAGCCCGCCCAGCGCGAGGCCGATCGCCCCGGCGGCCGCCGGACCGCTCGCGGGCGGGTGGTGCACGCAGAGGTGGACGTGGCCGACGTGCGCCGGGCAGTGATCGACGGCGAGGCCGAGCGCCGCGCCCAGCGACGGCCAGAGGGTCAGGACGAGCAGCCCCGCGCCGGCCGCGGCGGGGAGCGCCGCCCAGGCGAGCAGCACGCGCGCGCGCACGGCCGGCGGTAGGAGGCGGGCACGGGCGGAGATTCCGGGGCTGAGCAGGGCGGCGGCCACCGCCGCGAGCAGCGCGAACCCCAGGACGACCACGCCCGCCAGGGCGGCCAGCCTGAGCAGGCCGGCGGTCATCGCGAGGCCTTCCTCTTGCGAGCGATGAGCTTCTCGAGCCGATCCAGGTTCGCCGTGTCGGTGCGCGCGGCGAGGTCCACGAACGCCTCGAGGAGGGGCGCGGCCTCGCCCTGGAGCAGCCGCCCGATGACGTCCTGGACGGCGCGTGCGCCGAGCTCTTCCCGGCTGTGGCGCGGCGAGTAGACGTACGCGTGGCTCACCTTCTCGCGCGCGAGCAGCCCCTTGCGGAAGAGGCGCTCCATCGTCGACTGGACGGTGTTCAGCGTGATGCCGCGGGCCGCCCCGATCGCGCGGTACACGGCCTTCACGTCGCATCGGCCGGCGGCCCAGAGGTGGTCCAGGACCGCCGTCTCGAGCTCGCCGAGTCTGGGGAGGGCGGGCACCGGGATCATCCAGGAGCGGACGTTCTCGCACGCCCGAAAACCGGTCGTCAATCGGTGTTCGGCCGACCACCTGCGAGGGGGCCCCGGCGTGGCGGGACCGGCACCGCGCCGGCCCCGCCAACCCGGCGCCGCGCTACGGGTTGCGGGCCGCGGCGCGCTCCACGGCCCCGATCTTGGTGACCGGGACGAAGCCCTGATCCGAGAGCGCCTTGGTCAGGTGCGCGGCGCAGCTCAGGACGGCGCCGCGGTTCCCGGCGGCGTCGCACCGCCCGAGGAGATCGGCGACGGTGCAGCCGTTCGTGAACAGCGTGTTCACGACGCCGGTGTCCTCCCCGCCGACGATCACCGTCGAGCGCAGGTCCGAGCCGAGGCACTGGTCCCCGGCGTCGTCGGCGACGCCGTCGAGGTCGCCGTCGGGGTACCAGCCGACGTCGCGCAGGAGCGGCCGGGTCATGTCGTACGGCAGGTCCACCGACAGCCGCAGGTCGGCGTTGATGGCGGGCTCCATGAGCTGGTTGGGCGAGGTGCTGGTGTCCCAGTGCGACACCGACGAGCCGGGCTGCACCGGGTTCGGCGTGTAGAGGAGCACCTGCCCGTCGCGATCGGCGCCGGCCATCACCGCGAGATCCAGGCCGAGCGTGACGTTGACGGTGCCCTGCGCCAGGGCGGCCTTGAGCGCGTTGCCGTCCGCCAGCGTGACGCGCACCGCCGGGATGACGATCGACGGGTCCGCCCCGCCGAGCCCGGCCGGCGGGCCGCCCGCGACGTTGTCGGCCACGATGACGGCGATCGCGCCGGCGTCCTGCGCGTTCTTCACCTTCACGGTGAAGCCGCAGGTGCCGCGATCGACGAGCGCGATCTTGCCCGTCACCCCCGCCGCGGCGTCGATGGCCGTGCACGCGTCGGTGGTGGAGGGGCCGGTCGCGTTCGAGGCGTCGGTCGCCAGGACCACGTCGCCGGTCGTCCCGGGGGAGCCGATGGGCGGGCCGAACGAGGCCGCGCCGACCTGGTAGTCCGCCGGAGCGGGGGCGTTCACGTGCAGCAGGGGCGTCCCCGCGCTCAGCACGGAGGGCGCGGCGAACGTGACGCGCGGGCCGTTCCAGACCACCTTCCGCGGGTTGACGGCGGACGCCTGCCGCTCGGCGTCGGTCATCTGGTCGCGGAACTTCCCGGTCGTGCCGTCGAAGTAGAACTTCGAGTACACGTCGCCGAAGCCCACGAGGTACGCGCCGGTGCTGACGTTCGCGAAGCTGGAGAAGCCGAGCCCGTGCGCGAACTCGTGCAGCAGCACGGTCACGAGGTTGATCTGGCTGGCGGTGTGCCCGGTGTCGAGGCCGTAGTACCAGCTCGTCCCGGTGAGGCACCCGACCTTGCCGATGTCGCTGTTGAAGCGGGCGCGGAGGTCGTCGGCGCTGGAGTTCGGGTCGCCCGGGGCGAGGTCGGCCGCCGCGAGCTTGTTGGCCAGGGCGACGTGGTACCAGGTGTTCTCGAACCCGGCGCCGGGGAAGTCGCGGAAGACCTGGATCGCGCCGGCCGAGCCGAGCGTGGCGGCGCTGGCGGTGCAGGCGAGCGGCACGAACGACGCCTGGATCCGGATCTCGACCGCGCTGTCGAGCGACGCCGCCCAGATCTCGGCGGCGCGCTGGAAGGCGATGAGGCGCTGCTGGCCCACCGTGGTGCCGGGGTTGCCGCCGACCGGGGTCGCCGGCGTCGGGTCGTTGAAGCCCACGCCGGGCGCGTTGACGTTCACGATCGTGATCTGGGCGGCGGGGAGGGCGGTGCCCGGGAGCGCGACCGCGAGCAGCGTGAGGAGGAGCGAGGATCGGCTGGCGCGCATGGTCACTTCTCCTCCAGCGGCGCGGCGGCCGGCGCTTCCGCCGGGGCGGCCTGGCCTTCCAGGAACGACCGGGCCTCGGCCGGCGTGCCCACGCACTCGGTGCGGACGCCCTCGGGCCCGACGCGGGCCAGCGACACGCTCTGGAAGCGGTCCTGCAGGTCCATGCCCACGGCGCCGTTCGGCAGGGCCACCTGGGTGAGGCCCTCGGACGACTGGCTCACGAGGGGCTCGAGGCCGCGGAGCAGCTCCTCCAGCTCGGCCTGGGTCGGCTGGCGGAGCGCGCGCGTCCGCGGATCGGTGGCGGCCTGGGCCGCCGCCGCGCCGGCTGCGTTCGGGTCCTGCGGTGCTTCCTTCGCGGCGTGCTGGGCCCGGGTCACCCCCGGCGCTCCGAGCAGCGCGGCCACGGCCATGACGAACGGTACGGTAGGGCGCATGTTTCCCCGCTGACTGGTGGTGAAGGTGAGGCGGTGTGGACGCTTCGTAAGAACGCGCGTCGCGCGACCGCAATGGGCAACGGCATCCCCGAAGGGTGGGGCGCGTGCACGCTCCGTGTTCATGCGCAGCGCGTCGTCGGGCGGGTGTCCCCTCCGCAGGGGACGCGCGTCCGTCCTGCTCGCAGCGCTCCGGTGCGGGGCAGGACCGGCGGCCGCATCGTTGCGGCATGGACAGTGCCCTCTGGCGCCCGGAGCTGCCGCCGTGGGAGGTCGTGTTCCGCGCGGCGTTCGTCTACCTGTTCGTCCAGCTCCTCTTCGCCTCGTCGGGCGGAAGGAGTTCGCGCGGTGGGGCGTCTCGGACATCGTGCTCCTGTTCCTCATCACCACCGCGGCGCGGAAGAGCATCGTCGCCGACGACGCGAGCCTCACCACCGCGGTCGTGGCGCTCACCACGCTCATCGGCCTCGACTGGCTGTTCTCGCTGCTCACCTCGCGCAGCCGGCGCGCGGCCGACCTGTTCGAGGGGCGGATCCGCCAGCTCGTCCGCGACGGTGCGCTCCAGCGCGACGTGATGCGGGCGACGCGGGTCTCCGAGGACGAGCTCCTCGCGCACGTGCGGCGGCTCGGGAAGGAGAGCCTCCGGGACGTGAAGGACGCCTTCCTGGAGCGATCGGGCAGCATCACGATCGTGCTCCGGGGAGGGGCGGGCCGCTGACGGGAGGTGCGCGGCCGCCCGGCCCGGCTCTCTCCCCTCGCGGGCAGCGCACTTGCCGGGCGGCCGCCCGGTCGCCAGCGTGCAGGCGCTCTCTCGAAGGAGACCGCATGCGCCGAGGACTGCTCGTCTCGCGAGGGTGGCCGCAGGCCGCGCTCCTCGTGATGGTGGTCGGCTTCGGGATCCTGGGCGTCCTCGCCTGGCGCACCTACACGGCCTCGCCCCCCATCCCCGGGAAGACCGTCGACCCGCGCGGCCGCGTGGTGTTCGACCGCGACGACATCCTCGCGGGCCAGGAGCTGTTCCTCACGCGCGGCCTGATGGACTACGGCTCGGTGCTCGGACACGGCGGCTACCTCGGTCCGGACTTCACCGCCGAGTACCTGCGGCGGTCGGCCCGCTTCGTGGCGGCGCGGAACGGCGAGTCGGAGCGGGAGGGCGGCCCGCGGACGTGGGCCGAGCTGCGCGAGAACCGCTACGACGCGTCCGCGGACGTGCTGGCGTTCACGGAGGGTCAGGCGGCGGCCTTCGAGCACGAGCGCGAGTCCCTGCGCGCGTTCTTCGCCCAGCCGAGCGCGAGGACCGGGCTCTCGCCGGGGCTCGTCTCGAGCCCCGAGGACCTCCGGCAGCTCACGGCGTTCTTCGCGTGGACCGCCTGGGCCGCCTCCACGCAGCGCCCCGGCGCCGACTACTCGTACACGAACAACTGGCCGCCCGAGCCGCTCGTCCTGAACCGCCCCACCGGCTCGATGGTGGTGTGGAGCGTGCTCTCGCTGGTGGCGCTGCTCGGCGGCACGGGGCTCCTCTTCGCCGCCTTCGGCCGCTGGCGGTTCCTCGGCTGGCAGGGGCGCGAGACCCGGACCCTCACGTTCCGCCGGCCCCAGGACGTGCCCCTCACGCCGGGCCAGCGCGTCACCGGGTGGTACTTCCTCGTGATGGCGCTGCTGTTCCTCGCCCAGACGCTGGTCGGCGGCGCGTCCCAGCACTACCGCGCGGAGCTGGAGGGCTTCTTCGGCATCGACCTGGCGGCGCTGCTCCCGTTCAACGTGGTCCGCACCTGGCACCTGCAGCTCGCCATCTTCTGGGTGGCGACGTCGTACCTCGCGGCCGGCATCTTCGTCGCGCCGATGATCGCCGGGCGCGAGCCGCGCGGGCAGCGGGCGCTCGCGTTCGCGCTGCTCGGGGCGCTCGCGGTGGTGGTGGTGGGCAGCCTGGTCGGCGAGCTGGCCGGGATCCACGGCTGGATCCGCGGCTACTGGCTCGGGAACCAGGGGTTCGAGTACCTGGAGCTCGGCCGGCTCTGGCAGGTGCTCCTCATCATCGGGCTGTTCGCCTGGGCGGCCATGCTCTACCGGACGCTGCGGCCGCGCCTCGTCCGCGAGCACCTCGGCAACATGCCGTGGCTCTTCTTCTTCGCCGCGCTGGCGATCCCGGCGTTCTACGCGGTGGGCCTGCTCGCCCACCCGCGCGCCCACTTCACCGTCACCGACTACTGGCGGTTCTGGGTCGTGCACCTGTGGGTCGAGGACTTCCTCGAGCTCTTCACCACCGCGATCGTCGCGTACCTGTTCGTCCTGCTCGGCGTGGTCGCGGAGCAGGCCGCGCTGCGGCTGGTCTACCTCGAGATCATCCTCTACTCGGTGGGCGGCGTGGTGGGGACGATGCACCACGTGTACTTCTCCGGCGAGCCGGCCGAGCACATGGCGCTCGGCGCGTTCTTCTCCGCCGCGGAGGTCATCCCGCTCACGTTCCTCACCGTCGAGGCCTGGAGCTTCCTGTCGCTCGCGAAGGCGCAGCAGCGCGAGGGCGCGGCGCCGTTCCCGCACCGGTGGGCGGTCATGTTCCTCGCGGCGGTGGGGTTCTGGAACTTCGTGGGCGCGGGGATCTTCGGCTTCCTCATCAACCTCCCGATCGTCTCCTACTACCAGGTCGGCACCGCGCTCACCGCGAACCACGGGCACGCCGCCATGATGGGCGTGTACGGCATGCTCGCGGTGGCGCTCGCGCTGTTCGCGATCCGGTACCTGGTCGCGCCGGAGCGCTGGTCCGACCGGCTCGCCAAGGTGAGCTTCTGGTCGCTCAACCTCGGGCTCGGCTGGATGGTGTTCGCGACGCTGTTCCCGGTCGGCGTGCTCCAGCTCTACCGGTCGGTGACGGTCGGGTACTTCGAGGCGCGGCAGCTCGAATACGTCACCGCCCGCCCGCTCACGCTGTTCGAGTGGTGGAGGCTCCCGGGCGACGCCCTCTTCATCGTGGGCGGCGTGCTGCCGCTCGTGGTGCTGTGCTGGAGAGGGATCCGCGCGGCGCCGCGGCCCGCCACCGCGCCCGGCGGGGAGAGCCCGCTGTTCAGCGACGTGGACGGACCCGGCGCGGCGGCCGAGGGCGCCTCCGGGGGCCACGCGGCGCCGCGCAGGCTGTGAGCGGGCCGGGCGCCCGTGCTGCGGGCGGGCGGCCGCAGCGGTCGAGGGCGGTCCACGTGCACACCTTTCGCCTGATGCCGGTCTGGGCGTGGGCGGGGACGTGGGGGCTGGTCGCCGGCTCCGCGCTCGTGGTCGGGGCGGTCGCCGGCTTCTACGCCCGCGTCCCGCAGCGCGTCATCGCGGTCGTCATGGCGTTCGGGGCGGGGGTGCTCATCTCGGCGCTGTCGTTCGACCTCATGGACGAGGCGTACCGCCGCGGCGGCTTCGACTCGACGGCGATCGGGTTCGTGGCCGGGGCGGTGGTGTACACGGCGCTCACGACGGTGCTCTCCCGCCGCGGGGCGAAGCACCGCAAGCGATCCGGACCCGGGAAGCAGCCGTCCGAGTCCGAGCGGTCCGGGAGCGGCCTCGCGATCGCGCTCGGCGCGCTGCTCGACGGGATCCCCGAGTCGATCGTCATCGGCCTCTCCCTGATCGGCGGCGGGGCGGTCAGCTGGGTGGCGGTCATCGCGATCTTCGTGTCGAACGTGCCCGAGGGGCTCTCGAGCGCCGCCGGGATGCGGCACGCCGGCCGGACGCCCGCCTACGTCTTCGGCGTGTGGACGGGGATCGCGGTCGCCTCCGCCATCGCCGCCCTGCTCGGCTTCACCGTGTTCCGGGCCTTCCCGCCGGACGTGATCGCCGCGACCACCGCGACGGCCGCCGGCGCGATCCTCGCGATGCTCGCCGACACCATGATCCCCGAGGCGTTCGAGAACGCGCACGACGTCGCCGGGCTCGTCACCGTGGTCGGGTTCCTGGGCGCGTTCGTGCTCACGAAGCTGGGAGGGTGACGCGACGGCGGCGGCCCCGGGCCCTCGTCACGTCGGGCTCCACCGCCGCGCAGCGTGGCCGCGCACATGCGGTCGATGCGATGGTGATGGGTCGTCAGCGACTTCTCGGCTCAGGGCGGACTGAATCGCTGCTTCTGGATCTGCAGGGCTCGGATCTTCGAGTCCAGCGTCTGTCGAGGAATGCCAAGCCTGGCCGCGGCTCCTGACGGACCTGCAACTCGCCCCCCGGAAGCGACCAGCGCGGACTCGATCATCTCTCGCTCGCGCTCGGCGAGCGTGCCGACGAGAGAGACCGTCGGCCCGCGGTGCGCAGTCGTCTGCCTCTTCAGCCACGACGCGTCCACGACGAACGTCTCCCCGTCACAGAGGATCACGGCCCGCTCGACGACGTTCTGAAGCTCCCGGACGTTGCCGGGCCACTCATAGGCGCGGAACAGCTCCAGCGTCTCCTTGCTGATCCTCGTGATCCTCTTGCCCGATCTCCTGGCGTAGCGCTCGATCAGATACTCGGCGAGCAGGGGGAGGTCGTCCTGGCGTTCGCGTAGCGGAGGCACCTGGAGCGGGAAGACGTTGATTCGATAGAACAGGTCCTGCCGGAACGATCCGGAAGCAACGGCTTCGTTCAGATCGCGATTCGTCGCGGCGAGTACCCTGACGTCCACGGGGACGGGCCGATTGCTGCCGATGCGCTCGATCTCCCGCTCCTGGAGCACTCGCAGCAGCGCGACCTGCGCCTCAACCGTGAGCTCGCCGATCTCGTCGAGGAAGAGGGTGCCACCGTTCGCGGCCTCGAAGCGTCCCAGCCGCCGCTGCACCGCGCCCGTGAAGGCACCCCGCTCGTGCCCGAACAGCTCCGAGGTGACCAGCGATGGTGGAATCGCTCCACAATTGACGCGGATGAAGGCTCGCGCGGCGCGGCGGGACTGCTTGTGAATCGCCCGAGCGATCAGCTCCTTGCCCGTTCCTGTCTCGCCCAGGATCAGCACCGTGGAGTCGGTTCGGGCCACGCGCGCCACCTGCGCCAGTACCCGCCGAAGCCCCTCGGAGCTGCCGACGACCTCCTCGAACATCGACGACCGGTCGATCTCCTCGCGGAGCGCGAAATTCTCGTTCCGCGCACGGTCTTCGGCCTGCTTGCGTTCCTCGATGTCCGTTCCGGTCGCATACCAGCGAAGCACGTGTCCAGCGACATCGCAGACCGGGCGGTAACGGATCAGGAACCAGCGGTATTGCCCGTCCCTCCGCCGGATGCGCTGCTCGTTCTCGAAGGGCACGTCGCCGGTGAGCGCCTTCTGGCGCTCCTCGCGGACGCTCGCGACGTCCTCCGGATGAAAGACCCTGGCGCGAAAGTGCGGCGCCATCACCTCCGCGCGGGTGAGGCCGGTGTAAGCGAGCAGCTCGTGATTCGCGTAGAGCGTGCTCCCCTCCGGATCCAGCACCGCGATGGTATGGGGAATGGCATCGACGATCTCACGCAGCTCCCTCTCGTCCTGCCTGAGCTTCTCGAAGGCCGTCGTGAGCGCCGCCTGCGCGCGTTCCCCCTCGATGGCGACGATGGCCACGTGCACGGCGCCCTCGATCAAGCGGAGATCGTTCTCCGTCGGCCGCCGCGGGGTCGAATAGTACATCGCGAAGGTGCCGAGGACCTCGTTCTCCCTCGAGAGGAGCGGCTCGGACCATGCAGCGCGCAGTCCCTGCTTCAGCGCGAGATCCCGATAGCCCGCCACCTCCCAGAGTGGGTCGCTGGCGATGTCCGGGACGATCACGCGCTGCTTCGTGAACGCGGCCGCACCGCACGACCCCATGCTGGGCCCAATCATCAGCGGGCTGATGGCCTGCGCCCAGCCGGTCGGCACCCTGGGCCCGGCGGCTGGCCACAGCCGGGTCCCGTCGGGATCCATCAGCAGAACGCTCGAGATCACGCCCGGAGCCTGGCCATCGATCGTGGCACACAGCTCCTCGAGAATGGCGGTCAGGCTGGCCCCGCTCGTGATCAGCTTCAGGGTCCGCCGCTCTGCCGCCAGCAGCGCCTCCGCCGCCTTCTCGCGCGCCACACCCGGGCCGCTCTCCATTCGCCCTCCTCGACGGGAGGGTGTCTCCGCTCCCGCACGCCGGTCCTACCCCCCGAAACGGCCCGCGCTGCGCTTGAACGGGTGCCGCAGGCTACCCGACTCTCCTGGGGGCTGCCCGGGGGCAGCGGAGACCACGCTGCCGTGCCGCCGCACGGCAGTGGGCGACCGGACGGCACGCGCACTCAGCGTCATGCGGGCGATCACCGTTCCGAGGCTTCAGAAGCGCCTGCTGATTCCTCGTCATCGATGCTCGTCCGTGCATCGCGTGCGGACTCCAGTCGACCGGCCGCGAATGACGACGGGGGGCCAGATTCGAATGCCTGATCGCCGATGGGCGTCGAATTGGCGCGTGACGTGCTAGCTCGATGCGCGGACGTGAACCCTTGGCGAATCGAGAGGAGCAATTCTATGAGCGACTTCGGCCTACGGAGCAGGACGGTTCTTGGAGGCGCAGGCGCGGCGAAGGTCTCGTGGAGGGCCGGCCTGCGCGGAGTGGTGCTCGCCGCATTCTCGCTCCTGGCCTGGATTGCCCTTCCAGAGGCCGCGCGGGCGAGCGAAGGCGCCCGGCCCACGACGAACGGCGCGGACACGAACAAGCCAGTCGTCGTATTGGTGCACGGCGCATGGGCGGATGGGGGCTCCTGGTCGAAGGTCATCAGCCGGCTCCAGGCGGACGGCTACACGGTGGTCGCGCCCGCCATCCGGATGGCGTCGCTGAGTGATGACATCGCCGCGACGCGAAAGTTCATCACCGATCTCCACGCGCCGGTGCTGCTGGTCGGCCATTCGTACGGCGGCGCGGTGATCACGGGTGCCGCGAGCGGTCTGACGTTCGTGAAGGGGCTGGTCTTCCTGGCAGCCTTCGCGCCTGACACGGGGGAGAGCGTGCTGGCGCTGATCGCGCAGTTCGACAGCCAGTTCGGCCCGTCCCGCGTCGGCCCCGTTCTGCGCCCAGACGGTCCGCTCGACAATCCCCAGACGCTGATCTATCTCGACCGCGCCCAGTTCGGCGACGTGTTCGCGCAGGACGTCGATCGCGAGCGCGCCGCGGTGCTCGCCGCGGCGCAGCGCCCGGCGTCGGCCGCCAGCTTCGGAGAGCCGCTGCAGGTGACACCCGCCTGGCGGCAGATTCGCTCCTGGTACCAGGTCTCGACGCAGGACCGCGTGATCCAGCCCGATGGCGAGCGCTCGCTGGCGCATCGCATCGGCGCCGAGACGATTGAGGTGGACTCCAGCCACGCCTCTCCCGTCGCCCACCCGGAGGTGATCGCCCGGATCATCGAGAAGGCCGCGCAGAACTCGAACTGACCGAGGCGAGGGAGCGCGGCCGGTGCCGGCGCGGACGATATCGAGCGGACGGAGCTGAAGGCGCGCGTGGAGGCGCTGCTCGGCGCGCCGGCGGCCGTGGCTCCGCTGGCGTGAGGCGGCGCGCCGGGCGAGTCCCGAACGGCGGTTGAACCTCGGGTGCGCCGCGCCTACTTGTCACGCGCAGAGCGCGAGGCATGACGAGGCGACGGCATGGCGACGACGGCGCGCCAGATCCTGCGGACCTACGTCGTCCTGACGCTGCTCTCGACGTTCGCGTCCTCCTTCATCTGGGGAATCAACACGCTCTTCCTGCTGGACGCGGGCCTCTCGGTGGCGCAGGCGTTCGCCGCGAACGCGTTCTTCACGGTGGGAGAGGTGCTCTTCGAGGTGCCGACCGGCGTGGTCGCCGACACGATGGGGCGGCGGGTGTCGTACCTGCTCGGCGCAGCCACGCTGTTCTTCGGGACGCTCCTCTACCTCGCGATGTGGCGCGTCCACGGTCCGTTCTGGGGCTGGGCGGGGGCGTCGATCCTGCTCGGGCTCGGGTTCACGTTCTTCTCCGGTGCGACCGAGGCGTGGCTGGTGGACGGCCTGAGCGCCACCCGCTACCAGGGCACGGTGGACGCGGCGCTGGCGCGGGGCAAGATGGCGGAGGGCGCCGGGATGCTCGTCGGCACCATCCTCGGCGGCGTCGTCGCGCAGGCGACGAACCTCGGCGTGCCCTACGCGCTGAGGGCCGCGGCGCTCGCCCTGACCTTCGCCATCGCGCTCGCGTCGATGCACGACGTCGGCTTCACGCCCCGGCGAGGCGCGTCGGTCGTCGCTGAGGTTCGCGGCGTGCTGCGCGCCTCGCTCCACCACGGCCTGGGACACCGGCCCGTGCGCTGGGTCATGCTGGGCGGGCTGCTGGGCGGTGGCGTCCCCATCTTCGGCTTCTACGCCATGCAGCCGTACCTGTTGCAGCTCCGCGGGGAGGGCGGGTCCTACGCCGTCGCGGGGCTCGCCGCCGCGCTGGTGGCGCTGGCGCAGATCTCGGGCGCCTACGTCGTGCCGTGGGCGTCGAGGCGCCTCCGCCGGCGCACGACGATCCTGCTCTTCACGACGGGGGCGAGCGCGGCCTGTCTCGCGGGCATCGGGCTCTTCCCGCGGTTCTGGGTGGTGCTGGCCCTGCTCGCGGGCTGGGCGATCGTCTTCGCGATGGCGATCCCCATCCGGCAAGCGTACCTGAACTCCCTCATCCCGTCCGCCGAGCGCGCGACGGTCCTGTCCTTCGACAACCTGCTGACCTCGGCGGGCGGCGCGATCGCCCAGCCGGCGCTCGGCAAGATCGCGGACGTGTGGAGCTATCCCATCTCCTACGTCGCCGGGGCCGCCGTCGAGCTCGCGGTCGTCCCGTTCCTGGTGCTCGCGCGGCGCGAGCGCGCGCCGTCGGACCGGATCGACGCCCGGGAGGTCACCCCCGCTCCGCGCGCAGGCCCGGCGGCACGAGGAGCTGCTCGGCCAGATCGAACAGCCCCTGCACGCCGAGCGCGAGGAGCGCCGCGGGGACCGCGCCCTCGAGGATGAGCGGCACCGACAGCAGCCGGATGCCGGTGAGGATGGGCTGGCCGTACCCGCCCGCCCCGACGAGCGCGCCGAGCGTCGCGGTGCCGACCGTGATGACCGCGGAGGTCTTCACGCCGGCCAGGATGGCGGGGGTGGCGAGGGGCAGCTCGACGAGCCGGAGGCGGGCGAGCGGGGGGAGCCCGAGGGCCTCGGCCGACTCCCGCAGCTCCGGGGCCAGCCCGGTGAGCCCGGCGTGCGTGTTCCGCACGATCGGCAGGAGCCCGTAGAGGAACAGCGCGGCGATGGCCGGGCGCGCCCCGATCCCGAGGAGCGGGATCATGAAGACGAGGAGCGCGAGCGACGGGACGGTCTGCACCACCCCCACGAGCGCGAGGACGAGCCGGCCGAGCCGCGGCCGGCGCGCGGCCAGGATCCCGAGGGGCACCGCGACCAGGATCGCGCCGGTGAGCGCGACGGCCACCAGCACGAGGTGCTCGAGCGTGCGATCGGCGACGCGGCGCGCGAGCCCGTCCCTGGCGGCGGGCGCCTGCGCGAGCCCGAGCCCTCGCGCCACGAACGCCGCCGCCACCTCGCCGGGGTCGGCGTGCTCCAGCTGCACGCGCGCGTTCATGGCGGTCATCTCTCCCGCGGTGATGGCGCCCGCGAGCCGGCGGATGGCCGCGACGGCCGCAGGGGCGCGCGCGTCGAGATCCAGCCGCTGGAGGATCACCGCGTCGTAGCGCGGGAACGCCCGCCGGTCGTCGTCCAGCACGACCAGGTCGAGCTGGGCGATCTGGGCATCCGTCGAGTACAGGTCCACCACGTCCAGCGCGCCCTCCGCCAGCGCGCGATAGGCGAGGTCGTGGTCGAGCCCGCGGACCGAGGACGCCGAGAGGGCGTAGCGCGACCGGAGCGCGGGCCAGCCGTCGGCCCGGTCCACGAACTCGTTCGTGAAGCCGAACCGGAGCCCGGGATGACGGAGCAGGTCCGAGATGGCCCGGATGCCGAGCCGCTCGGCGGCCGCGCGCCGCATCCCGAGCGCGTACGTGTTCTCGAAGCCGAGCACGGCCGCGACGCCGACCCCGCGCGCCGCCAGCGCGCGCCGGAGGGCGGCGTCGTCGTCGATCCGCTCACCGGCCAGGATCTCCCGGACGAGGGTGCCGGTGTACTCGGGGTAGACGTCGATCTCGCCCTGCGTCAGTGCCTCCCACACCACGCGCGTCCCGCCGAGCGCCCGGCGGTGGACGGCGGCCGTCCCCGAGGACGCGGCGACCCGCGCGACGATCTCGCCGAGGACGTCCGACTCGGTGAACGCCTTCGAGCCGACCTCGACCGCGGGCGCCGCCAGGGCGGCGAGCGCGAGGGCCGCCGCGAGCGTCACCGCGCCTCCGGGAGGACGAGGGTCCGGTGCGCGCCGACGAACCGGGCCACGAAGGGATCGGTGGGGTTGCGGGCGAGATCCTCGAGCGTCCCGGCCTGGACCACCTGGCCGTCCCGCAGCAGCACCAGCCGGTCCGCGAGGAAGGCCGCCTCGGCGAGATCGTGGGTGACCAGGACCACCGTCTTCGACACCGCGCGGAAGGCGGTCCGCAGGTCCTCCTGGAGGCCGGCCCGCGTGATGGGATCGAGCGCGCCGAGCGGCTCGTCGAGGACCAGGAGCTCGGGATCGAGCATCAGCGCCCGGATGAGGCTGACACGCTGCGCCTGCCCGCTCGAGAGGGCGCCCGGGTGGCGCTCCAGCGCGTCGGCCGGGAGGCGGGCCAGCGCAGCGAGCTCCGCGAGCCGCGCCCGCACGCGCTCCGCGGGCCAGCCCAGGTGGCGCGCGACGAGGGCAGTGTTCGCGGCGGCGGTCAGGTGCGGGAAGAGGCCGCCGCCCTGCACGACGTAGCCGATCCCCCTGCGCGCCGCGTGGTCCGCGGGCCCGATCGGCGCGCCGAGGAAGCGGACCTCGCCGTCGTCGGGGCGGAGGAGCCCGAGCGCCATGCGCAGGAGGGTGGACTTGCCGGCGCCGCTCGGTCCGAGGAGCGCCACGGCCTCTCCACGGCTCACGGTGAGCGACACCGGCCCGATGGCCGCCGGCCCGCGGAAGCGCTTCGTGACCTGGTGCAGCTCGAGGACGGGCTGGGCCATTCGCTCGCCCCTACGCGGACGCGGCGCGGGCCGTGCTCCGCAGGAGCCGCACCGTCGCGGCCGCCACCACCGCGACGCCGCCCAGGTGGAAGGCGGCGAGGTGGGCGAGCGCCAGGTTTGCGCCGCAGGTCACCTGCAGGGCCGCGTCCGCGACGAGCGCGCCGGCGAGCGCGCCGCCCGCGAGCGCGCGCCGGGCCGGAACGCCCGGGATGCGCCGGGCCAGGGCCCAGGCGAGGAGGCCCACCGCCGCGGCAGCGCCCAGCTCGATCGCGACGCAGAGCGCCCCTTCGCCCGCGTCGAGCCCGCCCCCCCCGCCAGCCGCGAGCGCGGCGAGCCCCGCCGCGGCCGTGCCGAGCGCCGCGTGGCGCGCGGCGAAGCGGTGGGCCGTCGCGGCCAGGGCGAGGGCGGCCGCAGCGAGCCCGGCCGAGACCACCAGGTCCGTCGGGGCAAGGGACGCGTGCCGCGCGGCGAGGACGAGGAGGCCGCCGACCATCGCGGCGCCCCCCGCGACCGTCCACGGCAGGAGCCGAACGGCGCCGCCGCCCCGGCTGGCCTCCACCCGTGCATGTGCCGGAGCGCCTCCGGCCAGCGCGTCGAACCGGGCGAGCAGGTCGTCGCGCATCCCCACCGGCACCTCGGGCGGAGGGAGCCGCCCGATCGCGAGCCGGGTGGCCTCGAGCTGATCCACGAACGCCCGGCAGCCGTTGCAGCCCGCGAGGTGGGCGTCGATCGCGCGACGCGTCCCGGCATCGAGCCGCCCATCCAGGAGCTCGGACGCCTGCTCGGCGATCTGGCGGCACGTCGGCGTCATGGCTCCCTTCCCAGCCGCGCTGCGAGCGCCTCCCGGATCCGGACCCGCGCCCGGTGCAGGAGCACCCGCTGGTTCGTCACCGTCACGCCGAGAAGATGACAGAATCTCCTCGGTCTCCAGCCCCTCCACGTCGCGGAGCGTCAGGACGGCGCGCTGCGCGTCCGGGAGCTCCCGGATGGCGGCCTCGATGGCCGCGCGGGTCTCGGCGCCCAGGGCCAGCTGCTCGGGGTCGGTCTCGGTCCAGCGGCCCGGCGCGATCGCCCAGCCGCCGCCGGAGGCGAAGCGCTCGGCATCGGCGGAAGGCGAGGCGCCGCCGTCCTCGTCGCCGAGCGCGGAGAACGGGACCGTGCGGCCGTCGCGGTGGAAGCGCGTCCGCGCCTTGTTCACGAGGACCCTGAACAGCCAGGTCCGCACCGACGCCCGGCCCTCGAAGCCGGCGAGGCCGGTCAGGAGAGCGATCCAGGTCTCCTGCACGACCTCCTCTGCCGCGGCCGCATCGCGAAGCAGCGAGCGGGCCACCCGGAGCAGCGAGCCGGCGTGGCGGTCGACGACGGCCGCGAACGCGGCGCGATCACCCTGCCGCATGCGCTCGAGGAGCGCGGCGTCGTCCGCCTCGGGGCGTGGTTGCAGCGGGGAGGGCTGGCCGGGCATCGGGGATCGCGAGGGGCCAGTGTGGTCCGGCGCGCGGCCGGCTGTCGGGCTCAGAAGGGGCGGGGGCGCGCGCGGGCGCGAGGCGGCGCGACGCCGCTCGGGGGGCGACGTCCGGGCGCGCGAGCGCGAAGCCGAAGCGTGGCCGCCCCCCGCCGGCCGTCGTCCCTCGACCCCGAGGAGGCTCACGCGCGCTCCCCAGGCGCCGCCGGAAGCCGGAAGGCCGCGACCCAGCCCTCGTCCAGCCAGGAGGCGAGCGCGGCGAACGCGGCGGCCGCCGGATCCTCTCGGTCGGCGAATGCGGCGCAGATCGCGGAGACCGGGCGGCCTGCGCGCGCGAGCCGGAGGGCCCGCGCCTCGTCGAGCTCCACCACCGCGTGGAACACGTCGAGCCCCGCGCGCCAGACCACCACCGCGGTCGGCGCCGCGACGGCCGCTCCCGCGGCCTCGCCCGCCTCGAGCCGGCGCCACAGCGCGGCCACGTCGTGATCGAGGGCGAGCACCCGGAGCGCCGGCACGAGCACGATGCTGGTGTCGGGGAACGCCGCCGGCCCGAGCGCGGCGAGCGACGCGTGCGCGGCGGCCGTCGCCGGCGCCTCGAAGAACACCTCGGCGCGCGCCCACTCCAGCGCGGCGAGGTCGCCGAGATCGGCGCGCTCCGGCGCAGGGAGCCGGCGCAGGAAGCGGGGGAGGTGGCGGCCGTGCTGACCGAGGTCCGGGCGGTCGGGGGGATGCGCGCGCGCGTACGCGCCGGCGAGCGCGAGGAACCGCGCGTCGCCGAGGAGCGACGCGAGCTTCGGGTAGTCCTCGCGAAGCGAATCCGCGAGGCGCCAGCCGTACATGTCGGCGTAGATGCCGGCGCGCTCGGCCGCGGAAAGCTCGCGCGAGCCCACGAGGAACGCCTCGGCGGCGAGCGGCGGGGAGGGGGCGCGCGTCGCGAGCGCGTGGAACGCCGCCTGGAGCTCGACGAGCCGCGTCACGCCACCCTCCGGCCCGGGGCGAGGAGCTCCTCCTCGACGGCGCGGGCGCGCCGGCTCTCCTCGACGAGCCGCTCGCGTGTTCGGCGTGTGGGCGGGGATCGCGATCGCGTCCGCCGTCGCGGCCCTGCTCGGCTTCACCGTGTTCCGGGCCTTCCCGCCGGGCGTGGTCGCGGGGACGACCGCGACGGCCGCCGGCGCGATCCTCGCGATGCTCGCGGACACCATGATCCCGGAGGCGTTCGAGAACGCGCACGACGTCGCCGGGCTCGTCACGGTGTTCGGCTTCTTGGGCGCGTTCGTGCTCACGAAGCTGGGAGGGTGACCATGCTCCCGACCAGGAGGCACACCGCCGCGCTTGAGTCGCCCGGGCGGGCCGCGATACACGCAAGGTGTGAACCCACCTCCCCTGCGCCCGATGACGGTCCGCCTGCTCGCGTCCGGCTGGGCGCTGGGCGTCCTCGGGATCCTCGCCCTCGCCGCCGGCCATCAGTCGCTCCCGGAGCACATCCCGCTGTACCGGGTGCCGTGGACGGGCGCGGCGCTCCTCGCCCCGAGGTCGATCGTGTCGGTCGGCCGCATCGCGGCCATGGGCCTCGCACAGCTCGGCGCCACGACGGCGACGGCCGCGTCGGCGCGCGGCGCGGAGGGCTGGGAGCGGTTCTGGGGCTGGGCCGCAGTGGCGGCCGGGGCCAAGACGCTGGCGGAGTGCCTCGGGCTGTTCGCTCCGCCGGCCACGGCCGCCGAGCGGGTGGCGTTCGTCGCCGCCGCCGCGCCGGTCGCGCTGTTCCTCCTGGCGGCGGTCCGCTGGTGGCGGCGCGAGGCCCTCCGCGCGCCGCCGCGCCTTCACGGGCGGCCGGCGCTGGGCCTGTCCGTGGCGCTGGTGCTCTGGGCCGCTTCCGCGGTGGCGCCGCGCTTCGTGGGCTGAGAGCACGTGGACCCATCCCCTCCCGGCCGGCGCGGCGGAACGGCCAGGACCCGACCACGCTCACCCGGATCCACCGCGCGCGAGGTGCGGGAGCTGAAGCGCCTCCTCCGCCTCGTCTTCGAGAACGTCGTTCAGCGAAGGACCGCAGCATCCAACCCCGCAGCCCACCCCAGGAGCTCGCCATGAAGGACAAGGTCGCCGTCGTCACCGGCTCGAGCCGCGGCATCGGAGCCGCCATCGCGAAGGCGCTCGCCCGCCAGGGCGCGAAGGTTGCGGTGAACTACGTGGCGAGCCGCGCGAAGGGGCAGAAGGTCGTGGACGAGATCGTCGCCACGGGGGGACGCGCCATCCTGGTTCGCGCCGACGCCACCGTCCGGGCGGAGGCCGAGGCGATGGTCCGCGGCGTGGAGGCGGAGCTCGGCCCCGTGGACATCCTCGTCAACAACGCGTCCATCGGGTTCCCGGTCGTCCCGTTCGCCGGGTACGCCTGGGAGGACTTCGAGCGCAAGGTCAACGGCGAGGCGAAGGCCAGCTTCTTCACCTGCCAGGCGGTGATCCCGGGGATGATCCAGCGGCGGGGCGGCTGCATCGTCAACGTGAGCAGCACGCTGTCGCGGTTCCCGGGGCCCGGCTTCGTCGCGCACTCCAGCGCCAAGTCCGGGCTCGACGGCTTCTCCAAGGCGCTCGCCCTGGAGCTGGGCCCGCACGGCATCCGCGTGAACGTCGTCGCGCCGGGCCTGACCCTCACCGACGCGACGCGCGACCAGCCGGCGCAGTTCCACGAGGCGGTCGCGGCGCACACGCCGCTGCGGCGGCTCGCGGAGCCGGAGGACATCGCCGGCGCCGTCGCCTTCCTCTGCTCCTCCGCAGCGCGCCACGTGACGGGCGTCTACCTGCCGGTGTGCGGCGGCGCGCACATGATCTAGCCGCGGCGACGGGCGCGCAGCGGGGGCCGCGCGGCTCGACCCGCACGGCACGGTGAACCCCCGGAGCGAGCGGCTAGGATCGCTGCGCGATGGGGACGTCCTACCGTCTCGCGTACTGGCTCGGGTTCACGCCTTGGGAACGGCAGCCGCTGCCGCCGGAGCTCGAGGCGCTCGTCGAGGGGCCGGGCGCGCTCCCGCCGGGCAAGGCGCTCGACCTCGGGTGCGGGAGGGGCGCGCACGCCGTCTACCTCGCGAGCCACGGGTGGAAGGTGACCGGGGTGGACCTGGTGACGGGCGCCCTCGAGAAGGCGCGCCGGCGGGCAGCGGAGGCGGGCGTGGACGTGCAGCTCCTCGAGGGCGACGTGACGCGGCTCGGCGCGCTCGGCCTCTCGCCGGGGTACCGCCTGGTGCTCGACGCCGGCTGCTTCCACGGCCTGAGCGACCCGGAGCGCGCGGCCTACGCGCGAGGCGTGACCGCGCTCCGCGCCCCGGACGCGGTGGCGCTGCTCTTCGCGTTCGCGCGGGGGTGGCGCGGGCCGGCGCCCCGGGGCGCGAGCGCCGAGGACGTCGCCTCGGCGTTCGGGCCGTCGTGGCGGCTGGTGCGGTCGGAGCCGGCGCGGGAGTCACGGCTCCCGCGCCCGCTGAAGAACGCGAGGCCGATGTGGCACCTGCTGCGGGCGTCGTGAGGTGAACGGCCTCACGCGGCCGCGCCGCCGTGCATGCGGCCGCAGCCGTGCCGGCGCGGAGCTTCGTGCAGCAGGATGGCGAGCCGCTCGCGCTGCGCGGGGTCGAGCACGCCGTGGACGCGGGCGATCGCCTCCGCGACGCGGGCCCGGAGCGCCGAGGCGCTCGCGAGCCGCGCGTCGATGGCCTCGCGGACGCGCGAGGCGTCGAGCGTGGGGGCGACGATGAGGTCGGCGAGATCTCCGCGGAGCGGGTGCGCGTCGGCGCGGAGCGCCCGGAACGCCTCCGAGAGCGCGTCGAGCTCGGCGCGGACGGCGCGCTCCTGCTCCGGCGTCGCGCCGATGCGGCGCAGGAGCCAGCCGGCGCGCGCGGGGCCCCGGTGACGCCACCGGCGGAAGGCCGCGGCGCGGACGAGGCCGGCGGCGAGGAGGACGGCGAGGGCGCCGAGGGCGCCGGACAGGAACGAGCTCATGGGCGAGGCCTCCGTGAACGTCACCGGCGCATGATCGCGCCCGCCCTTGTACGGCGCGCGTCGTGATCGTGAAGAAGCGTGAAGGTGGCGCTCGCTGCGTGCGCCGCCACGCCGGGACCGCCATCTTGCGGGGCGGGAGGTGTACCGATGCCGAAGCTTCGCTTGCTCATGTCCCTCGAGGCAGCAGCGTTCCTCGCCGCCGCGCTCGTCCACGCCGGCATCCTCGTCGGCGGGTACGAGCACCCGAAGGCCCGCGTCGCGGAGACCGTCATCGCGCTCGTGCTCCTCGCCGGCGTCGGCTGGAGCCTGCTCCGCCCGGACCGGTCCCGGCGCGCCGCGGTGGCGTCGCAGGGCTTCGCGCTCGTGGGGACGCTGGTCGGGCTCTTCACGATCGCGGTCGGCGTCGGTCCGCGCACCGCGCCGGACCTCGCGTTCCACGCGGGCATCCTCGCGGTGCTGACGGCCGGCCTGCTCGCGGCGCTGCGCGCCCGCCCCGCCGTCACGCGGGCGGCGTGAGGCGGGAGCGCCGCGTCAGCCGCCCTCCGCGTCGAGGAACGGCTCGACGGCCGCGGTCATCGCCGGCGACTCGAACACGTCGTAGTGCGTGAGCCCGGGCAGGATCGCGAGCCGCGCCTTCGACACGCCGCTCCGGTCGAGGCCGCCGTCGCGGTGGCCGCCGCCGAGCAGCTGGAAGAACTGGACCACGTGCTCGGGACGGACGGCGTCCGCGTCGGCGTAGACGAGCAGGGTGGGCGCGGCGAGGCGCGCGATCTCGGCCGACCAGTCGTACGGCAGGGTCCCGAGCTCGCCCATCTTGTCGAGGAGGTCCGGGAAGCGCTCGGGCTGCGGCGCGATGGCGGCGTACGTCTGGTAGGCCGGCGACGGCCGCATCGGCCCGGCGAGCGCGCGGCCGAGGTGCTGGAACGCCGCCTTCACCTCGGGGTACCACCCCGCGTCGGCGAACGGCACCGACACCAGCACCAGCCGGCGGACGCGCTCCGGGTGCTGCACCGCGGTCCGGAGCGCGACGCGGCCGCCGAAGGAGTAGCCGAGGAGGTCCGCGCGTGGGATCTCGAGCCGGGCGAGCAGCGCGGCGACGTCGTCGGCGAGCCGCTCGAACCGGAGCGGACGGTCCACGTCGGCGGTGCGGCCGTGGCCCTGGAGGTCCACCGAGATCACCCGCCGGCGCGCGGCGAGCCGCTCGGCGACCGGCGCGTCGAGCGCGGTGTTGTGCAGGCCGCCGTGCAGGACGACGAGCGGCGTCCCGCCGGCGCCACGGATCTCGTAGTAGAGGCGAAGGCCGTCGATGTCGGCGTATCCGGAGGCGTTGATGCGTGTGGGGGTGGTCATGGTCGTCTTCTCCGGGGTCACCGGACGCTGGGGGCCGGCCGCCGCGCAGGCGCAGAGGACCGACGCGATGGCCGGCGGGATCTCATCGCGCTCGCCCCGATCGGAGCGCAAGGCGCGCAGGCATCTGCGCTCACCGCGGCCGCGCAGCCGCCTCGCGCAGCCCGCCGGTCGAGCCGCCGAGCCGCAGCAGCAAAAGGGGCAACTCACCGTCGCGCGGCGTCGCGGGTGGACTTTACAGAAAGTTAAGGCTATACACTCCGCTCCCCGGCCCACTCTGGGCTGGGCGCGAGCGGCGCCACATCGCCGCCCGAGAACGAGAAAGTGTCGTGACATAGATGGCTACCGGTACCGTGAAGTGGTTCAACGATGCGAAGGGCTTCGGCTTCATCACGCAGGACGGCGGCGGCGAGGACGTGTTCTGCCACCACACCGCCATCCAGGCCGAGGGCTTCCGGAGCGTCGCCGAGGGCCAGAAGGTCGAGTTCGACGTCGCCAAGGGCCAAGGGCCTGCAGGCGGCCAACGTCCGCCCGCTCTGATCTGCTGACCTGTTGATCCGCTTCGCAGCGGAGACGGAGCCCGGCCTCACCAGGCCGGGCTTCGCCGTTTCCTGGGCCCACCGCGCCGGCCGCTCGGGCGCGCGCCTACCCAGCAAGGGCCAGTTCCGCGCCGGCGCGCGGCGCACCCCCCTCCTCGAGCCTACAAGAGAGACATGAACGAGAACTTCGGCGAGATGAAGGCGCGGCTCCGCAAGCTCACCGAGCGGCTCACCGGCGAGCCGGACCGCATGCTCGGGAACCTCGAGTTCGCGCGCGCCGTGAGCCAGGCGCAGCGGCTCCTGCGCGACGGGGACCGCACGCGCGAGCCCTCCCAGGCGCTTCGCGCGGCCATCGACAAGGCGGAGCAGCTCGGGCGCTCGGTGCGGGAGGGCTGACCCGGCGTCCGCGCCGACGCGGGTGGGGAGCCGCGACGACCCCGCCCGCACCCGTGGTATGGTTCACCGATGCGCCCGAGACCCCTGCTCGCCGTGCTCGCGCTCGTCGCCGCGACGCCTGTCCGTGCCGAGCCGCCGACGCCCGAGGTCGCGCTCACCTTCGCCTGGCCGGCGGCGCTCGACGCCCGCTTCGAGCTGCACCGCGTGCGCCGTCAGCCCGGGCAGCCGGAGCGCTCCGTCGAGGGCAGGTTCACCGGCCGGTTCGAGGGCCGGGCCGCCGGGAAGGAGCTCCGCCTCGGGTATCGCGACATGGAGGGAGCGGAGGCCGCAGGGCTGGACGGGGCGACGCGCGCCCTGCTCCGCTCCCTCGAGCGGATCACGGCCGTGATCGACGGCGACGGCGGGCTCGTCCGCCTGGAAGGCATGGACCGCGCCGTCGAGCTGATGGGGGGAATGGTCGCCGACCTGCCGGAGAGCACGCGCGGCGAGCTCATGCGGATTGCTCCGGCGGCGATGCAGAAGGACTTCAGCGAGACGTGGTCCATGCTGGTCGCCTTCTGGTCCGGCGGGAGCCTGGAGCCGGGCGCGACGTACGAGCTGAAGGCCGACGCGCCCGTGGCGGTGCTCCCCGGCGAGCGCATCCGGATGGAGACGCGGTACTCGCTGCGCAGGGTGCTCGACTGCCCCGGGGCGAAGGGCCGCCGGTGCGTGGAGCTGTGGTTCCGGAGCGCGCCCGAACCGAAGGACGTCGAACGGATCAGCCGGGCGATGTTCGAGAAGCTGAAGGTCGGTGGGGCCACGGCGGGCATGGGCCCGCCCAGCGTGATCGCCGAGGCGGTGCTGATCACCGAGCCCGACCGGCTCGTCCCGCATCGGCTGGAGGTCACCCGCAGCACGAAGGTCGCGACCCCCGACGGCACGGTCCACGAGCGCGTGGACTCGAGCACCTGGACGTACCGGTACTGAGCGCCTACAGGCGCTCCGACGGCTCACCTCGGCGGCGACCCGCCGCCTCAGGGGTCGGAGGCGCCGGCGACGGGCAGCCGCCACCCGCGGCGCAGCGCCATGAAGCGGAGGCCGAAGCAGAGGAGCGCGCCGGTGGTGGTGGCGACCGAGGACGGGACGCCGAGCCAGCTCCCGACCACCACCATGGTCGCGCCGGCCAGGGCGGCCACGGCGTAGATCTCCGCCCGCAGCACGGTGGGGACCTCCGCCACCAGCAGGTCGCGCACGACGCCGCCCCCGATCCCGGTCAGCGTGCCGAGCAGCGCGGCGGGGAGCGGCCCGAGGTGATACACGAGCGCCTTGTGCGTGCCGGCGACCGCGAACAGCGCCAGGCCGGCGGCGTCGAAGAGCTGCACCGGGTTCCGGAGCCGGTCCACGCTGGCGTGCGCCGCGAGCACGACCACGCCGGCGAGGAGCGAGATCGCGAGGTAGCGCCAGTCGGCCAGGGCGGCCGGCGGGACGGCGCCGATGAGCACGTCGCGGATGATCCCGCCGGAGCTCGCTGCCACCAGGGACAGCACCAGCGCCCCGAAGACGTCGAGCCGGTGCTTCACGGCCGCGGCGGCGCCGCTGAGGGCGAACACGAACGTGCCGCCGAGGTCGAGCGCCACCGGGAGCACGCCGAGATCGACGGTGAACTGCGTGACGGTCACGGCGCGAGCCAGCCCATCGCGGCGGCCACCGCCGCCTCGACGCCCGTGCGCAGCGTCGGGTGGAGCACCGGCGCGAAGCGCGGGTTGTGGTTGGTGGGGAGCTCTCCCATCCGCCCCGCCGCCTGGGCCTTCCGGTAGGTCTCGGGGTCGGTCCCGCCCACGAACCAGAACACGGAGGGCACGTGCCACTGCGCGCCGAAGCAGCCGAAGTCCTCGCTCGCGGAGGTCGGCGCCACCTCCTGCACGCGCTCCGCCGGGAAGCTCAGGCGGAACCGCTCGACCACGCGGCGGGTCGCCTCCGCGTCGTTCCGGACGGCCCCGTACCGGTCGAGCGGCGTGAGCTCGGGCGGCCTCGGCGCGCCGGACGCGGCCGCCTCGGCCTTCACGATGCGCTCGATGGCGGCGAGCACCCGGGCGCGGACGCCCTCGTCGAACGTGCGCACGTTCAGCTTGATGAGCGCCTCGTCGGGGATGACGTTCTCCTTCGTGCCGGCCTGCAGCGCGCCCACGGTGACGACCGCCGCCTCGCTCGCCGCGAGCTCGCGGGAGACGATGGTCTGGAGGCGGAGCACGGTCGCGGCGGCCATCACCACCGGATCGATGCTGGCCTGGGGCATCGACCCGTGCGCGCCGCGCCCGAACAGCCGGATCTGCAGGCTGTCGCCGGCGGAGGTCATGACCCCGGCGCGCCAGCCCAGCACGCCCGCCGCGCCGACCATCACGTGCTGGCCGAGCACGACGTCGGGCCTGGGGAAGCGCGTGAACAGGCCGTCGTCGATCATCGCCTGCGCGCCGGTGGCGATCTCCTCGGCCGGCTGGAACACGGCGAGGAGCGTGCCCCGCCAGGCGTCGCGGGCGCGGCCGAACAGCGCCGCGGCGCCGGCCAGCCACGCCACGTGCATGTCGTGGCCGCAGGCGTGCATCACCGGGACGCTCCGGCCTTCCGCGTCGGTCGCCGTGACGTCGCTCGCGTAGGGCAGGCCGGTCAGCTCCTTCACGGGCAGCGCGTCCATGTCGGCGCGCAGCATCACGGTGGGGCCGTCGCCGTTGCGCAGCAGGCCGACGACGCCGGTCTTCCCAATCCCGGTCGTCACCTCGAAGCCCGCCGCGCGGAGCCGCTCCGCCGCGATGCCCGCGGTCCGGGTCTCCTGCATCGAGAGCTCCGGGTGCGCGTGCACGTCGGTGTAGAGCTTCTCCAGATCCGGGAGCAGTCCGTCGAGCGGGGCGAGCAGCCCGCCATCATCGAGTCCGTCGGCCATGTCGAGCCTCACGCATCCGCCGCGCAGGTGACGCGAGATCGGATGCTAGCGGGCCCCCCGCCGCGCCGACCGGCTCAGGCGAGCCCCCCTGTCCGGCGGAGGGCCGCCGGGTCGCGCGAGGCCGCCGCGCCCGGTCAGCGCGGGCGGGCCCTCGCCGGCCCGGCCAGCTCCCGCGCGACGTCCACGAACGCCCTGAGCGCCGGGGACACCTGCGCGCGGCTGGGGAAGTAGAGGAAGAAGCCGGGCACCGCCGCGGCGTACGGCTCGAGGACGAGGCGGAGGCGCCCGCTGCGCAGGTCGTCCGCGAGCTCCGCCTCGAACATGTAGAGGAGGCCGACCCCGGCCACGGCCAGGGCCCGCATCAGCTCCGGGTCGTTCGTGGTCACGGTCCCCCGGACGGGAACGCGCCAGGACTTCGTCCCGCGCTCGAGCTCCCAGGCGTAGAGCCCGCCGTGCGTGCTCGAGCGGATGCACAGGCAGTCGTGCTGGAGCAGGTCCTGCGGCCGCTCCGGCGTCCCGCGCCGGGCGAGGTACGAGGGCGCGCTCGCCACGACGAAGCGGCCGGGCTCGGTCAGGCGCACCTGGACCATGTCGCGCTCGATCGCCTCGGTGAGGCGGATCCCGGCGTCGAGCCCCTCGGCGACGATGTTCACGAAGCGGTTCTCCACCTGCACCTCCACCTCGACGCGCGGATGCCGCTCGATGAATCGGGGCAGCAGGCGGGCGAGGACGGGCGTCACGGCGGTGCTGGGCACGGTGAGCCGCACGCGGCCGGTGACCTCGCCGGGCCGGACGGACACGGTCTTCAGCGACTCCACGGCCTGATCCACCGCCGCGCCCGCGTTCTCGAGCAGGCGCTGGCCCGCGTCGGTGAGCGCCACGGTGCGCGACGTCCGCGTGAGGAGCGTGACGCCGAGGCGCGCCTCGAGCTGCCGCACCGACTGGCTCAGCGCGGAGGTGGAGACGCCGAGGTCCCGGGCGGCCGCGGCGAAGCTCCGGCGCCGCGCGACCGCGATGAACGAGTTGAGCGCGTTGAGCGGCGTGAAGGCCATGGTGAGCTTCCTCTCCCTTGCCGGATGGCGTGGGGCCGGCCCGATCCTACGCTCCCCCGGGCGGCCGCCGGGGAGGGAGTCGCGGGCGGAACGCGCATGGGGCGTTCGGGAAATCTTCACGGCACGCCGCGGGCGACTCGCGACAGAATGGTGGGCGGGACGTGCCCGCGGCGGGGTCGCCGGGAGCGGGGCGTCCGGCTCGCATGCTCGTCTTCGAGATCATCATCGGGCTGCTCCTCGCCGGCGCGGCCCTCACGGCGCTCTCGCGCCGGATCGGGACCCCGTACCCGGCGCTGGTGGCGCTCGCGGGCGCGGCGATCGCGCTCGTGCCCGGCACGCCGACGCTGGTCCTCGAGCCGGACCTCGCGCTCACGCTCTTCCTCGCGCCGGTGCTCCTCGACGCGGCCTACGACGCTTCCCAGCGCGACCTCCGCGCGAGCTGGCGCACCGTGGCCGGGCTCGCCGTGGGCGCGGTCGCCCTGACGGTCGTGGTCGTCGCCGTCGTCGCCCGCGCGCTCGTGCCGGGCATGCCGTGGGCGGTGGCGGTGGCGCTCGGGGCGATCGTGGCGCCCCCGGACGCGGCGGCCGCGACCGCGGTGCTCGGCCAGCTCCGCCCACCGCACCGCCTCATGGTCATCCTCGAGGGCGAGAGCCTCTTCAACGACGCCAGCGCGCTCCTCGTCTACCGGCTGGCCGTGGGCGCCGCCGTCGCCGGCGCGCTCACGCCGGCGCGGATCCTCCCGCTGCTGCTCGTCACCACCGCCGGGAGCGTGGCGCTCGGGTACGTGCTCTCCCGCGTGATCCCACCGCTCATCGCGCGGATCGAGGACGTCCCCAT
Source organism: Anaeromyxobacter sp. Red801 (assembly GCF_049201065.2). Taxonomy (NCBI): domain Bacteria; kingdom Pseudomonadati; phylum Myxococcota; class Myxococcia; order Myxococcales; family Anaeromyxobacteraceae; genus Anaeromyxobacter; species Anaeromyxobacter sp. Red801. Next base: position 954,694 of record NZ_CM181236.1, read on the forward strand.
CGCCGTGGTCGTCCAGTTCTGCGGGACGTTCGCGGTCTGGATCCTCGCCGAGCGGCTCCACCTCTCGGGCATCCTCACCGTCGTCGTGTTCGCCATGGCGAGCGCCCAGCGGGCCGCGGGCCAGATGGCCGCGCGCGTCCGCATCCCGTCGTATGCCGTCTGGGGGTTCGCCGTCTTCGTGCTGAACGTGCTCGCGTTCATCCTGGTCGGCTTCCAGCTGAAGGCCATCCTCGGCCGGATCGACGCGCCCACGCTCCTCCGGTACGCCGGCGTGGCGGGGGCGGTGTGCCTCGCCGCCGTCCTCGCGCGCATCGCCTGGGTGTCCGCCACGGCGGCGGTGAGCCGGCTGCGCTGCCGGCCCACCGAGGACGGCTCGAAGGCGCGGCCGGACGCGGTCGGGCTCTCGCCGCGCGGCGCCGCGGTGGTCGGCTGGTGCGGCATGCGCGGGATCGTGACCCTCGCCGCCGCGCTCGCGCTGCCCACCGGCGCCCGGGGCGCGCCGGCGTTCCCGCACCGCGACCTCGTCGTGTTCACCGCGTTCGCGGTGGTGCTCGGGACGCTCGTCCTCCAGGGGATGACGCTCCGCCCGCTCATGCGCGTGCTCCGCCTCGAGGGAGACGGCTCGGTAGACCGGGAGGTCCGGGTCGCGCGGGTCGAGACGCTGCGCGCCGGCCTGTCGGCGACCGGCGGGGCGGCCGCCGATCCGCTCTCGGACGTGCTGCGCCGGCGGTACGAGGTGATGCTCCGGGGCGCCGAGGCGGAGCTGCGCGGCGGCGGCGCCTCGCAGGGGCCGCCGGCCGGCGGCGACGGCGACGCGCGCACCGGCGGGGCGGCCGTGGCGCGCCGGGCGGTCGAGGCGGAGCGCGGGCGGCTCCTCTCCCTGCGGGCGGAGGGGACCATCGGCGACGCGGCGTTCCAGCGCGTCGAGGAGGAGCTCGACCTCGAGGAGCTGAGCCTGCGGCGGCTGGCGCGCGACGACGCGCCGGAGGCCTCGTGACGGCTCGCGGCCCCATCCTGCTCGTGGAGCGGCTGTGCAAGACGTACGGCGCGGCGCCGGCCGTGGACGGGATCTCCTTCCACGTCGCGCCCGGCGAGATCGTCGGCCTGCTCGGCCCGAACGGCGCGGGCAAGACGACCACCATCAGCATGATCCTCGGCGTGCTCGCGCCGACCGCGGGCGGCATCCGCATCGACGGCATCGACCTGGCGCGCCGCCGCTCCGAGGCGCTCGAGCGCACGAACTTCGCGGCGGTGTACGCGCCGCTCCCCGGGAACCTGACCGTCTCCCAGAACCTCACCGTGTTCGGCCTCCTCTACGGCGTCCGCGACGTCCGCGCCCGCGTCGAGGCGCTGCTCGCGGCGCTGGACCTCGTCGCGTTCCGCGACACGAAGACCGGCGTGCTCTCGTCGGGCGAGCAGTCGCGGGTCACGCTCGCGAAGGCGATGCTGAACGCGCCGCGGCTCCTCCTGCTCGACGAGCCGACCGCCTCGCTCGACCCGGCCGTCGCGCGCGAGCTGCGCGCCCGCATCCGCGGGGTGGCGGCGCGCGAGGGGCAGGGCGTGCTGTGGACCTCGCACAACATGCGCGAGGTCGAGGAGGTCTGCGACCGGGTGCTGTTCCTGTCCCACGGCCGGATCCTGCTGGAGGGCGATCCGCGCAGGCTGCCGGGCGAGCACGGGCGCGCGTCGCTCGAGGACCTGTTCATCACCGTCGCGCGCGAGCCGCTCGCGCTGGAGCAGCCGTGATCGGGCCGCGCGTCCGGCGGGTGTCGGCGGTGGTGCTGCGGCAGGCGTACCTGCTGCGCGGCAGCCCGGCGCGCATCCTGCCGCTCTTCGCCTGGGTGGCGATCGACGTCGTGCTCTGGGGCTTCATCTCCCGCTACCTGAACCTGGTCGCCGCGTCCGGGCTCGACTTCGTCCCGCTGCTCCTCGGCGCCGTCCTGCTCTGGGACTTCTTCTCGCGGGTGATGCACGGCGTGACCATGGCGTTCTTCGAGGACGTGTGGTCGCGGAACTTCCTGAACGTGTTCGCGACGCCCATGACCACCGGCGAGTACGTCTCCGGTCTGGTGGTGTCGGCCGTCCTCACGAGCACGCTCGGGCTCGCCGTCATGCTCGGCCTCGCCACGGCGGCGTTCGGGCTGTCGTTCGCGGCCTACGGGCTCGCCATCCTGCCGGCGCTGCTGATCCTGTTCCTGTTCGGCATCGCCCTCGGCATCCTGGGCTGCGCGATCGTGCTCCGGCTCGGCCCGGCGGCCGAGTGGCTGATCTGGCCCATCCCGGCGGTGCTCTCGCCGTTCGTGGGCGTGTTCTACCCGATCGCCACGCTGCCGCGCTGGATGCAGGCGGTCTCGTGGCTGCTCGCGCCGTCGTACGTGTTCGAGCAGCTCCGCGCGCTCACGGCCGGCCGCCCGGTGTCGTGGGGGGCGCTCGGCGTGGGGGCGCTCCTGGCGGCCGCGGCCATCGTGCTCGCGGCGTGGGCGTTCGTCCGCGTCTACCGCCACGCGGTCCGCACCGGGCTCCTGGCGCGCTACAGCGCCGAGACGGTGAGCTGACCGCGCCGGGCGCCCGTCAGGACCGGCGGCGGGCGCGCGCGGCCGCGTTCACGACGCGGTACCGGACCCACAGCAGGTCGCCCGGGCGGCGCTCCGCCGAGAGAAGCCGCAGGCGCGACCTGGGCCCGGACGCGCCGGCGTCGAACAGGGCGGGCGTGCCGACGCTCCCGTCGGCCACCGGCGCGACGACCAGGCTGAGCTCGTCGATCACGCCCGCGGCGAGGAACGAGCCGTTGATCTTGCCGCCGCCCTCGAGGAGCAGCCGGCGGATGCCGAGGCGCGCGCGGAGCTTGCGGAGGACCGCCGGCAGGTCGATCCGGTCCCGGCCGCCGAACAGGTACGACACGCCGCGGTCGCGCAGGAACGCGAGGTGGCGATCCGGGACGCGCTCGGTGAGGACGGTGACGGCGTGCTCCTCGTCGATGGCGCTCGACTCCCAGCGCAGCTTGCCGGAGGGGTCGAGGGCGATGGCGTACGAGGGCGCGTCCGCCCGGGCGACGAAGTCGGTGCGGGGGATCCGCACCCGGCGCCCGCCCGGCGGCAGCGGCGCCCGGCCGGCGTACGGCTTCATCGAGACGCGGCCGATGATCCACCCGTCGGCCGCGAGCGCCCGGTGGATCCGCTCGTACTCCGCGCTCAGCCGCGCGGACCCCGGCCAGCGGTCGGTGACGATGCGCCCGTCCACCGACGGGCCCATGTGGCAGATGACGTACGGCCTTCCGGACCGGCCGGACGGCCTGGCGCGCTTCGGGGACATCGTCGTGACCTCCGTCTCGCCGCGGGCCCGGCCCCCGGCGGCTCGATCCTACCGCCGCGCGGGAGCCGGCGCCGGCTCACCCCGCCTGGAGCGAGGCCATGTCGATCGAGAAGCGGTACTTCACGTCCGACCGGAGCATCCGCTCGTAGGCCTCGTTCACCTTCTGCATCGGGATCACCTCCACGTCGGCGGTGATGCCGTGCTCGCCGCAGAAGTCGAGCATCTCCTGCGTCTCGGCGATTCCGCCGATGGGCGACCCGGAGATGCTGCGGCGGCCGAGGAGCAGGCCGAACGCCGCCACCGGGAGCGGCTTCTCCGGCGCGCCGACGAGCGTCAGGTTGCCGTCGCGGCGGAGCAGGTTCACGTACGCGTTGAGGTCGTGGTCCGCGGCGACCGCGTCGAGGATGAAGTCGAAGCTGCCGGCGTGCCTGCGCAGCGCGTTCGCGTCGCGCGAGAGCACCACCTCGTGCGCGCCGAGGCGGAGCGCGTCCTCGCGCTTGCCCGGCGAGGTCGTGAACACCACCACGTGCGCGCCGAGCGCGCGCGCGAACTTCACGCCCATGTGGCCGAGCCCGCCGAGCCCGACCACGCCCACCTTCTTGCCGGGCCCGACGCCCCAGTGGCGGAGCGGCGACCAGGTGGTGATGCCGGCGCACAGGAGCGGGGCGGCCGCGGCGAGGTCGAGGCGCTCGGGCACGCGCAGCACGAAGTGCTCGTCCACCACGACGCTCCCCGAGTAGCCGCCGTAGGTCACGCCGCCGAGGTGCCGGTCCGGCGCGCCGTAGGTGAGCGTCTGGCCGGGGCAGAACTGCTCGAGGCCGGCCCGGCACTCGGGGCAGGTCCGGTCCGAGTCCACCATGCACCCGACGCCGACGAGGTCGCCGGCCGCGAAGCGCGTGACCTCGGCGCCGACCCGCGTGACGCGGCCGACGATCTCGTGGCCGGGGACGCACGGGTAGACGGTGGACGCGAGGCTGCTCCACTCGTTGCGGACGGTGTGCAGGTCCGAGTGGCAGATGCCACAGTAGAGGATCTCGATCTGGACGTCGCGCGGGGTGGGGTCGCGGCGCGGGATGGTGGTGGCGGCGAGCGGCGACGTGGGGCTGGTGGCGGCGTAGGCCTTGGCGTGGAACATGGGTCTTCCTCCGGGGCTCGCCGCGGCTCCACCGGGAGCCGGGCGGCGGGGAGGAACCTACGCGCGCGCGCGGCGGCCCGAAACGCGCGGAACGCGCATGGGCCGTTCAGGAAACCTTCACGACGCGCGAGGGGCTCAGGCGGCCGGGTGCGGCGGGTGGCCGGGCCGGTTCGCCACCCGCGCGATCCGGCCGGCCAGCCCGCGCAGCAGCACGTACGGCAGGATCGCGAGCACGATCGCGACGACCACGAGCTGCAGCGGCCGCAGGCCCCTCAGCACCAGCACCTGGTACGCGAGGTCGAGCACCAGCGCCAGCAGGACCACGCGGACGATCGACCTCCAGCCGGAGCGGATCGCCTCGCCCCGGTGCGCGGGATCCGTGAACAGCGACCAGAAGTACGCCGGCCGCCCCTCGCGCGCGTCGCGCACGCCGTCGCGGGCGGCGAGGAGGAGCGCCATCGCAGGCTGCAGGTAGTACCGGAACGCGAGCGGGCCGCCGGGCCGCTCGGCGAGCTCGCGCCACCAGGTGGTGAGCAGGTCGTCCATGGGATCCTCCCGCGCCGCGGCGCGGCGCCCGGCCACCGGTGTCAGTGGTTCCTGCTGCCCGTCGCCTCCTGCAGCTGCTGCAGCACCGCCTTCAGGTCGTACCGGGTCGGCTTCTGGCGCGGCGGGTAGCGGGTGAAGTCGGCGAGCTCCCTGGCGACGACCAGCTGCGACTCGTAGAGCCTGAAGAGCTTGCTGATGAACCAGTCCCAGTAGGTGTTGGACTCCTCGTCGGCGCGCTCGAACGGATCGCGGCGGAGGTTGTAGAGCTTCGGCATCCGCAGCGGCACGAAGGGATCGCTCCAGCACTGCATCCGCTTGGTCCGCTGCTCGGCGTAACTCAGCTTCCAGTCCCCGAAGCGGATGGCGAGGAGGTCGCCGTCGTCGCTGACGTAGAAGAACGCGTCGCGCGGGCTCTCCTTCACCGCGCCGGTGAGGTAGGGGAGGAGGTCGTGGCCGTCGAGGTGGACGCGGAACGTCCGGTCGCCGATCGGGTAGCCCTCGAGGAGCTTCGACTTCACCGCCGGGTCGCCGGCGGCCGCGAGCAGCGTGGGCGTCCAGTCCTGGTGGCAGGCGATGCCGTTCAGGATCGTCCCCGCCGGGAAGTGGCCCGGCCAGCGCACGAAGCACGGCACCCGCCAGCCGCCCTCCCAGTTGGTGTTCTTCTCCGAGCGGAACGGCGTGATGCCCGCGTCCGGCCAGCTGTTGTAGTGCGGCCCGTTGTCGGTCGAGTACTGGACGATGGTGTCGGCCGCGATGCCGAGGTCGTCGAGCTTCCGCAGGACGCGCCCGACGTTCTCGTCGTGGGCGACCATGACGTCGTTGTACTCGCCCTGGCCGCTCTTGCCGCGGTGCTTCTCGGCGCAGTGCGTCCGGAAGTGCATCGCGGTGGTGTTGTACCAGACGAAGAACGGCTTCCCCTCGCGGTGGGCGCGCTCGATGAACTCGAGCGTGCGGTCGGTGATCTCCTCGTCGATCGTCTCCATCCGCCTGCGGGTCAGCGGGCCGGTGTCCTCGATGCGCTGACCGCCCTTGCCGTCGGACCAGGTGTGCAGCACGCCGCGCGGGCCGAACTGCTCCCGGAACGCCGGGTCCTTCGGGTAGTCGGGATCCTCGGGCTCCTCCTCGGCGTTCAGGTGGTAGAGGTTCCCGTAGAACTCGTCGAAGCCGTGGACCGTCGGCAGGAACTCGTCCTTGTCGCCGAGGTGGTTCTTGCCGAACTGCCCGGTCGCGTAGCCGAGCGGCTTCAGCAGCTCGGCGATGGTCGGGTCCTCCGGCCGGATGCCCAGGTCGGCGCCCGGCGTGCCGACCTTGGTGAGGCCGGTGCGGATCGGGTTCTGCCCGGTGATGAAGGCCGCGCGGCCGGCGGTGCAGCTCTGCTGGCCGTAGTAGTCGGTGAACGCCACCCCCTCGTTCGCGATGCGGTCGATGTTCGGCGTCCGGTAGCCCATCTGGCCGCGGTTGTTGAAGCTGAGGTTCCACCACCCGATGTCGTCGCCCCACAGGATCAGGATGTTCGGCTTGCCCCCTGGCATGGTCCACCCCCTGCCACGTTCGCGAGCCGACTCTACGCTCGCGCGATGCGTGCGCGGCGCGGCACGGGATCGTCGCCTCGGCGCGGTAGCGCGCCGGCGGCGGTGCTCATGGGGGCGCGCGCTGCGTCGCGGCGCGGGCGCGTGCGGGCCGCGCTACGCTGCCTGGAGCATCGCGGCCTCCGGGGGAGCACCACATGTCCAGCGAGACCGGTCCTTCGGGCGGGGCGCTGCCGGCGGGGTTGCCGCCGCGGTTCCACCTGCTCGCGAAGCCGAGCGGCTCCGCCTGCAACCTGGACTGCCGGTACTGCTTCTTCCTGTCCAAGGAGGCGCTCTATCCGGACGGGCCGGCGCGCATGTCCGACGCGACGCTGGACGCGTACGTCCGCCAGCTGCTCGAGTCGCACCGCGGGCCGCAGGTCACGGTCGCGTGGCAGGGCGGGGAGCCCGCGCTGCTCGGGCTCGACTTCTACCGGCGCGCGCTCGCCGCGGTGGAGCGCCACCGCCGCCCCGGGCAGGCGGTCGAGTACACGTTCCAGACGAACGGGACGCTGCTCGACGACGCCTGGTGCGACTTCTTCCGGGCGCACGACGTCCTCGTCGGCCTGAGCGTGGACGGCCCGCGCGAGCTGCACGATGCCTACCGCGTGGATCGGAGGGGCCGCGGCACGTTCGATCGCGTGGTGCGCGGCTGGCGGCTGCTGGAGCACCACGGCGTCGAGCGCAACGTGCTCTGCACCGTGAACGCGGCCAACCAGGGCCACGGGAGGATCGTGTACCGCTTCTTCCGCGACGAGCTGGGCGCGCGCTGGGTGCAGTTCATCCCGGTGGTCGAGCGCGCCACGGCCGAGGCGCTGGCGGCGGGCGCGGACGGGTCGGCGGGCCGGCGGCGCCCGCTGTACACGCAGGCCGGGGACCGGGTCACGGATCGCTCCGTGGGCGCCGAGGGCTACGGGCGGTTCCTGGTGGACGTCTTCGAGGAGTGGATCCGCCGCGACGTCGGGCGCGTGTTCGTGCAGCTCTTCGACGTGACGCTCGAGGCCCGCTTCGGGCGGCACCTGCTCTGCCTGCACGCCCCGACCTGCGGCGCCGGCCCGGCCCTGGAGGCGAACGGCGACGTGTACGCCTGCGACCACTTCGTCGAGCCCGCGTACCTGCTCGGCAACCTCCACGCGATCCACCTCGCCGAGCTGGTGGCCTCGCCGCGCCAGCGCAGGTTCGGGCAGGACAAGCGCGACGCGCTGACCGCCGAGTGCCGGCGCTGCCCGGTGCTCGCCGCATGCAACGGCGGCTGTCCCAAGGACCGGTTCGCGCGCTCCGCGGACGGGGAGCCGGGCCACAACTACCTCTGCCCCGGGCTGCGGCGCTTCTTCGAGCACACGCGGCCGGCGATGGACGCCATGGCCGCCCTGCTGCGGCAGGGGCGGGCGCCGGCGGAGATCGTGGCCATGACCGCCGCCGAGGACGCGCTCCGCGGTCCGTATGCGCCGTGCCCCTGCGGCAGCGGGCGCAAGCTCCGCTTCTGCCACGGGGACCGGGCGCCGCCGTCGCCGTTCACCGGGCCGGGCGGTGCTCCGCGGCCGGGCCCGCCGGCGTGACCGCGGGCCCGGGGCGGGCGCCCAGCCGCTCGAGCTCGGCGTCGAGGTCCACGAACCCATGCGCGTGCAGGTGGCGCAGGCGCCGGCCGACGTCCGGGCCGTCGCCCGTGATGCTGCTCGCCCACTCCCAGAACGGCGGCGTGTCGTCGCGCAGCGCCTGGCGCAGGAACGCCGCCACGTCCGCGGAGTAGATCAGCTTGCCGCCGCTGGCGGTGAACAGCATCGCGCGGACGGTGCCCGGGCAGAGCCTCGCGGCCAGGCGGTCGCGCGAGGCCTCCTGCACGTTCAGCAGCGGCACGCGCAGGAGCGGGATGCGCTTCAGGTAGGCGAGCAGCAGCTCCTCCCGCCAGCTCGCGTGCCCCATCACGAGCCGGCCGAGCTCGTGCGCGAGCACGAACTCGATGATGTCGGCGCGATCGTCGAGCGACTTCAGGCCGCGGAACAGGTCGGGCCCGAGCACGATGATCCGCCGCCGGCGGACCAGGCCCATGGCGGTCGCGATCCCCGCGCTCCGCGAGGTGGACGAGAAGAGCTCCGGGACCGGCGCGCCCACCGCGGCGCAGAGCCGCTCGAGCATGGCGTGGATCGCCGGGAGCTGATCCGGCCCCAGCTGCAGCGAGCCCTCGCGGAACTCGGCCCACCGCGCGTGGCGCAGCCAGGCCAGCGCCGGGATCAGGGCCAGCGTCGCCACGCCCGCGACCCGGAGCTCGTTCGCGAGCCTCGAGAGGGCGGGCCGGCCGGTGAGCCAGCCGGGGGCGCGGTAGACGAGCCAGATCGCCGCGGCGCCCACGGCCGCGTTGACGAGCACCGAGAGCCAGAACACCAGCCGCTCGCGCGGGTGGCGCACGCTCTCGGGATCGAGCGCGGGCGGCGATCGCAGAGCGGTCATGGCGTCCCCTGCCGGCGCGCCGTGGCCCCGCCGGCCCTGGGCCGCAGCGTGCGCGCGCGCCGCGGCGGTGCCAACGGGCTTCGGGTCGCACCTCGTCGGCCGAGCGCGCCCTCGCCGCCGCCTGCCGCCGACGAGGGCGGACCGTGCGTCGCGCCGGCACACGGTCCGCCCCGGCGCACGCAGAAGCCGCACGTCGATCGGCGCGCCCCCGCGGGAAGCGCCCGCGGCCGATCCCGGGCGCGATACTGCCTCCGTTCCGTCGCGTTCGTGAGGGGCACGCGCGTCGCACGACGCGCCCTCGCGCCGGGCGACGAGGGGGGCGGTCATGACCAGAGGGTTCGCGATGTCGATGGCGGCGCTGCTGGCCGCCGGGGCGGCGCCGGCGCACGCGGTCGAGGGCGAGCGCGATCTCGCCGAGCCCGTGGCCCGGCGGGAGGTGCGGGCCGAGATCACGCCGTACCTGTGGATCGTCGGCATGGACGCCGACGTGACGGTCGGTGGCACCACGGTGTCGCCGAGCATCGGCTTCTCCGACCTGATGGACGCGGCCGACTTCGGCGGCTCGGTGTTCGGCCAGTTCGAGTACCAGCGCCTGCTCGCGTACCTGCAGCTCGACTACATGAAGCTGAGCACGGGCAACCTCGACCACCCGCCCGCGGCCGGGAAGCTCGACTCCGAGGCCCTCCTCACCGCGTTCGGCGTGGGGTACCAGTTCCCCGGCCTGTGGGGCGGCTCGAACCTCGGCGCCATGATCGGCCTGCGCGTCTCGTACTTCCAGAACGACCTGACGCTCTACGGGATGGGAAGCGCCAGCGGCAGCAAGACCCTGGTGGACCCGCTGCTGATCCTGACGCCGTCGATCCCGATCACCCGCTGGCTGCGGCTCAACCCCACCTTCTCGATCGGCGCCTTCGGCGACTCGGACTGGACCTACGAGCTGCAGCCGCACCTGCAGTTCCAGCTCACCGACCACGTGGCGGCGCGGCTCGGGTACCGCCGCCTCTACATGGACTATCAGGGCGACAAGGGCGAGATCAGCGGCGCGATGCACGGCTTCCTCGTCGGGCTCGGCCTGACGCTGTGACGGCGTGACGTCCGCAACCTCTTGCCCAGCACGAGTGCTACCAGTGGGCGAAGCAGGCCACCGGCGTCGATCCGGTAGCCGGTCGGCGCCGGGCCTGCGCCACGGCGCCGCTGCCCACTCCGAAGCCCCCCAACGAGCGCCCGGTCCGCGCAAGCCCACCGGGCGTACGATCCCGCACGTGATCTCCGGCGGTCCATGGCCGTGGGGAGCGCCTCCGCGCTGACGCGTTCGGTCCCGCGGCGGAGCCGCCGCCGGTCTCGGCCGGGCCCCGGGCGGAGGTGTCCCATGACGTGCGACGAGCTGATGACACGGGACGTGCTCTCCGTGCGGCCCCTGGAACGGGTGGACGCGGTCGCCCGCCGGATGCGGGACGAGAACCTCGGCTTCGCGCCGGTCTGCACCGACGACGGACGGCCCGTGGGCGCCGTCACCGACCGCGACATCGCACTGCGGGTGTGCGCCGAGGACCGCCGCGCCGGCCGGACCCACGTCGAGGAGATCATGACGCGGGAGCTGCTCACCTGCCGCGCCGAGGACGACGTGCGGAGCGCCGAGGAGCGGATGGAGGGGCGCCGCAAGCACCGCATCCTGGTGCTCGATCGCGAGGGGCGCCTCGCCGGCGTGATCAGCCTCGCGGACCTCGCGGCGCGCGAGGACGCGGCGCGCGCCATGCAGACCATCCGCAGGGTCGTCGAGCGCGAGCGGCGGACCTGAGCGCCGGTCTGGCCGCCGGGGGGGGGAAGGATGCACCGCGACGTCATCGAGAAGCCCCGCACCTGGGCGGTCGTCCCGAACGTGCTCGAGTACGAGCGTGCGCGCAGCGAGTTCTCGTGGGCCGCGGCGCGGGCCGAGCTCGACGGGCTGCCCGGCGGGCACGGGCTCAACATCGCCCATGAGGCGGTGGACCGCCACGCAGGGGGCCGCCTGCGCGATCGCGTGGCGCTGCGCTTCCTCGCCGCCGCCGGCGCGCGCACCGAGCTGTCCTACCGCCAGCTGGCCGCCGAGACGGCGCGCTTCGCGAACGCGCTCCGGGCGCTGGGCGTGGGAAGGGGCGACCGCGTCTTCGCGCTCCTGGGGCGCGTCCCGGAGCTCTACGTGGCGGCGCTGGGCACGCTCAAGAACGGCAGCGTCTTCTGCCCGCTGTTCTCGGCGTTCGGCCCCGAGCCGGTCCGGGCCCGGCTCGAGCTGGGGGGCGCGAGGGTGCTCGTCACCACCGAGGAGCTCTACCGGCGCAAGGTGGCCGGGATCCGCGGGGCGCTCTCCTCGCTGGAGCACGTGCTCCTCGCGGGCGACGCGGCGCCGGCGGAGATCCCCGGCGCGCGCGCCCTCGCGCCGCTGCTGGCGGGCGCGGCGCCGCGGTTCGAGATCCCGCCGACCGATCCGGAGGACCTCGCCCTCCTGCACTTCACCAGCGGCACGACCGGCAGGCCGAAGGGCGCCATGCACGTGCACGAGGCGGTCGTCGCCCACCACGCCACCGGGCGCATCGCGCTCGATCTGCACGACGATGACGTGTTCTGGTGCACGGCCGATCCGGGCTGGGTGACCGGGACGTCCTACGGCATCGTCGCGCCGCTCGCCTGCGGCGTGACCAGCGTCGTGGACGAGGCGGAGTTCGACGCCGACCGCTGGTACCGCATCCTGGAGGAGGAGCGCGTCAGCGTCTGGTACACCGCGCCGACCGCGGTGCGGATGCTCATGAAGGCCGGCGCGGAGCTGGCGCGCGGCCGGGACCTGTCGCGGCTGCGCTTCGTCGCGAGCGTGGGCGAGCCGCTCAACCCGGAGGGCGTGGTGTGGGGGCTCGACGCGCTCGGGCTGCCCGTCCACGACAACTGGTGGCAGACCGAGACCGGCGGGATCATGATCGCCAACCTCGCGGCGATGGCGGTACGGCCCGGCTCGATGGGGCGCCCGCTGCCGGGCATCACCGCCGCGGTCGTCGCCCGCGGGCCCGACGGCCGCGTCGTCGAGGTGGCCGAGCCGGGGGTGGAGGGCGAGCTGGCGCTCGCGCCCGGCTGGCCGTCGATGTTCCGCGGCTACCTCGGCGACGAGGCGCGGTACCGCGCCTGCTTCGCGGAGGGCTGGTACCTCACCGGCGACCTGGTGCGCCGCGACGCCGACGGCTACTTCTGGTTCGTCGGCCGGAAGGACGACGTCATCAAGTCCGCCGGGCACCTCATCGGCCCGTTCGAGGTCGAGAGCGCGCTGCTCGAGCACCCCGCCGTCGCCGAGGCGGCCGCGATCGGCAAGCCGGATCCGGTGGCGCTCGAGTTCGTGAAGGCGTTCGTCTCGCTGAAGCCGGGGTACGCGCCGTCGGAGGCGCTCCGGCTCGAGCTCATCGGCTTCGGGCGCAGCCGGCTCGGGCGGGCCGTCGCGCCGAAGGAGCTGGACTTCCTGCCGGCGCTGCCGCGGACCCGCAGCGGGAAGATCATGCGGAGGCTGCTCAAGGCGCGCGAGCTGGGCCTCCCCGAGGGCGACACGTCCACGCTGGAGGGCGGAGCATGACCGACCAGGGCAGCCCGCAGCCGGCCTCGCGCGAGCACGGGCTCGCGCTCCTCCGCGAGATGATTCGCATCCGCCGCTTCGAGGAGCGGTGCGCGGAGCTGTACGGCCAGGGCAAGATCCGGGGCTTCCTGCACCTGTACATCGGCGAGGAGGCCGTCGCGGTGGGCGCGCTCCAGGCGCTCCGCCCGGAGGACGCGATCGTCGCGACCTACCGCGAGCACGGCCACGCGCTGGTGCGGGGCATCCCGGCCACGAAGGTCATGGCCGAGATGTACGGGAAGGCGACCGGCTGCAGCCGGGGCCGCGGCGGGTCGATGCACCTGTTCGACGCCGCCACGCGCTTCTACGGCGGGAACGCGATCGTCGCCTGCGGCCTGCCGCTCGCGGCGGGCGTCGCCCTGGCCGACCGGCTGCGCGGGGAGCGGCGCGTGACGGCGTGCTTCTTCGGCGACGGCGCGCTCGGGGAGGGCGAGTTCCACGAGTCCCTGAACCTGGCGGCGCTGTGGCGCCTGCCGGTGCTGTTCGTGTGCGAGAACAACCTGTACGCGATGGGCACGGCCATCGAGCGTCACCAGGCCCAGCTCGATCTCCCGCTCAAGGCGCGCGGCTACGCTGTCGCGGCCGCCAGCGTCGACGGCATGGACGTCCTCGCCGTCGAGGGAGCGGCGCGCCGCGCCGCGGAGCAGGTCCGGGCGGGCGAGGGGCCGTTCCTGCTGGAGGCGAGGACGTACCGCTTCCGCGCCCACTCCGCCTACGATCCCGAGCTGTACCGGTCGAGGGAGGAGGTGGAGCGCTGGAAGCAGCGGGACCCCATCCCCGCCCTCCAGCGCGCCCTCCGCGAGGCGGGCGTCCTGCGGCCGGAGGACGTCGAGCGGCTCGAGGCCGGGATCGCGCGCGAGATCGACGAGGCGGTCGCCTTCGCGGAGGCCTCGCCGTGGGAGCCGGTGGACGACCTGCTCCGCGACGTCGTGGCGGGGCCGGCGAGCGGAGGGGCGCCATGAGGACCACCTACCGCGAGGCGCTGCGCACGGCCCACCGCGAGGCGCTCCGGCGGGACCCGCGCGTCTTCCTGATGGGCGAGGACGTGGGCAGGTACGGCGGGTCGTACGCGGTCAGCAAGGGGCTGCTCGAGGAGTTCGGCCCGGAGCGGATCCGCGACACGCCGCTCTCCGAGTCCACCTTCGTGGGCGCCGGGGTCGGGGCGGCGCTGGCGGGGATGCGGCCCATCGTCGAGATCATGACGGTGAACTTCAGCCTCCTCGCCCTCGACCAGATCGTGAACAACGGCGCGCTGCTGCGCCACATGTCGGGCGGGCAGGTCTCGGTCCCGCTCGTGATCCGGATGGCCACCGGGGCCGGGCGGCAGGTCGCGGCGCAGCACTCCCACAGCCTGGAGGGCTGGTACGCGCACATCCCGGGCATCAAGGTGCTCGCGCCGGCGACCCTCGAGGACGCGCGCGGGATGCTCTGGTCCGCGCTGCAGGACCCGGACCCGGTCCTGCTGTTCGAGCACGCCACGCTCTACGCGGCCGAGGGGGACCTGGCCGAGGGCGCGGGGGCGGTCGACATCGCGCGGGCCGCGATCCGCCGCCCGGGGCGCGACGTCTCGATCCTCACCTACGGCGGCACGCTGCCCAAGGCGCTCGCCGCGGCGGAGGCGCTCGGGCGCGAGGGGATCGACGCGGAGGTGATCGACCTGCGCGTGCTGCGGCCGCTCGACGGCGGGGCGATCCTCGCCTCGGTCCGCAAGACGCGCCGCGCGGTGATCGTGGACGAGGGGTGGAGGTCGGGGAGCCTCTCGGCGGAGATCTCGGCGCGCATCATGGAGGGCGCGTTCTACGACCTCGACGCCCCGGTGGCGCGCGTCTGCTCCGCCGAGACGCCCATCCCGTACCCCCGCCACCTCGAGGAGGCGGCGCTGCCGCAGCCCGAGGGCATCGCCGCCGCCGCCCGGGAGCTGATCCATGGCTGAGTTCCGGATGCCGTCGCTCGGCGCGGACATGGAGGCGGGCACGCTGGTCGAGTGGAAGGTCAAGCTCGGCGACCGCGTGCAGCGCGGCGACCTCGTGGCGGTGGTGGACACGGACAAGGGGGCCATCGACGTCGAGATATGGGAGGACGGCACGATCGCCTCCCTGCTGGTCGAGCCCGGGACGAAGGTGCCGGTGGGGACCGTGCTCGCGCTCTTGACCGCCCCGGGCGAGCGCGCGGCCCCGGCCGCCCCGCCCGCCGCGGCCACGGCCGCGCCGCCGCCCGAGCGGCCCGCGGCGGCGCCCACCGGTCTCCCGGCGCCCGCGCCGTCCCCGCCTTCCCCGCAGCCGGCGTCCGGGCGCGCGCGCGCCTCGCCCGGGGCGCGCGCGCGGGCACGCGAGCTCGAGGTGGACCTCGCCGCCGTCCGCGGGACCGGGCCGGGCGGCGCGGTGACGCGCGCCGACGTGGACGGGGCGACCCGCGCGCCGGCGAGCGCCATGCGCCAGGCGATCGCCGCCGCGATGTCGCGCTCGAAGCGCGAGATCCCGCACTACTACCTGGCCGCCGATCTGGAGGTCTCGCGCGCGCTCGCCTGGCTCGCCGCCGAGAACGAGCGCCGCCCGGTCGCCGAGCGCCTCCTCCCGCTCGTGCTCCTGCTCCGGGCGGTGGCCCGGGCCGCGCGGGCGGTCCCGGAGGTGAACGGGTACCACGTGGACGGCGCGTTCCGGCCGGCCGGGGCGGTCCACCTCGGCGTCGCGATCTCGCTGCGCCAGGGCGGGCTCGTCGCGCCCGCCCTGCACGACGTCGATCGCAAGCCGCTCGGGGAGCTCATGCGCGAGCTCGGCGATCTCGTCGCCCGCGCGCGCGGCGGCGGGCTGCGGAGCTCCGAGCTGACCGACGCGACGCTCACCGTGACCAGCCTCGGCGACCTGGGCGTCGACCGGGTGTACGGGATCATCTACCCGCCGCAGGTGGCGCTGGTGGGGTTCGGATGCATCCAGGATCGCCCCTGGGCGGTCGAGGGCCGCGTCGAGCTCCGGCCGGTCGTGACCGCGACGCTCGCCGGGGATCACCGGGTGAGCGACGGGATCCGCGGCGCCCGGTTCCTCGCCGCCGTCGACCGCCTGCTGCAGGCGCCGGAGGAGCCATGACCCCGGCGGCGATCCGCGCCGCGGTGCTCTCGATCCTGGGCGGCACGCGCCCGAGGTCGACCTCGCCGCGATCCGACCCGACGCCGACCTGCGGGACGCGCTCGACATCGACTCGATGGACTTCCTCCGGTTCGTCGTCCGCCTGGACGAGCGGCTCGGCGTGAGCGTCCCGGAGAAGGACTACGCGAGGGTGCGCACGCTCGCCTCGTGCATCGCGTACCTCTCCGAGCGCGGCGCGTCGGAGCGCGGTCCCCCGCGACCCGGATGAGCAGGTTCGGCCGTCGGCCCTCCCGGATAAGTCGGGCTCACGCTCGCACCCAGGACGGAGGACTGGATGACCGACCCCTCGGCCCACTCGGCGGCCCTGACCTACGGCTCCTACCTGGCGCTCGACGAGCTCCTCGCGGCGCAGCGGCCGCGCTCCGAGGAGCACGACGAGCTGCTGTTCATCGTGGTGCACCAGGTCTACGAGCTCTGGTTCAAGCAGCTCCTCCACGAGCTGACCTGGCTCCAGGAGCGGCTGCACCGGGGCGAGGGCGGCCACGCGCTCGCCACGCTGAAGCGGGTCCTCACCATCCTGAAGACCGTGGTGGCGCAGGTGGACGTCATCGAGACCATGACGCCGCGCCAGTTCACCGCGTTCCGCAGCCGCCTGGAGGCGGCGAGCGGGTTCCAGTCGGCGCAGTTCCGGGTGCTGGAGGCGACGCTCGGGCGCCGCGACGAGCAGATGCTCGCGCCGTACCCGCCCGACGGCCCGGGGCACGCGCGGATCGCCGCGGCGATGGCGGCGCCGTCGCTGTTCGACTCCCTGCTGCGCTACCTCGCCACCCAGGGGTTCGCGACGCCGGCGGCCCCCGAGCCGCGCCCGGCGGGCTGGCGCCAGCCGTCGGAGGCGGTGCAGCGCGTCCTGCTGGACGTGTACCGCGCCGACGGCGAGCCGGCCCTGGTGTGCGAGCGGTTCGTGGACCTCGACGAGGGCGTCCAGGAGTGGCGCTACCGGCACGTGAAGATGGTCGAGCGGACCATCGGCGACAAGCCGGGCACCGGCGGGTCGGCGGGCGCGCAGTACCTGCGCTCGACCCTGTTCACCCCCGCGTTCCCGGATCTGTGGGCGGTGCGGGGCGCGCTGTGAGCCCGCTCGCGCGCCACTACGCGCGCTTCCGCGTGGCGGAGCGGCTGCTGCTCACCGGCCACTCGCACCAGGCCTGGCCCGACGTGGCGCGGGACGGGCAGCTCGAGGCGTTCGACGACGCGGCGCGCGAGGTGGACGAGAAGTGGGGGCGGGCGCTCGCCAGGGCCGAGCGGGTGCGCGACGGATTCCGGACGCTGCTCGCCGATCCCGGCGGCGAGATCGCGCTCGGCGGGAGCACGCACGAGCTGGTGCTGCGGTTCCTCTCCGCGCTCGACCTGCGGCGGCGCCGGCGGCTGGTCACGACCGACGGCGAGTTCCACACCCTGCGCCGGCAGCTCGCCCGGCTCGGCGAGGACTGGCTCGAGGTGGAGGTGGTCCCGGCGCGGCCGGTGGACACGCTCGCCGAGCGGCTCGCCGCGCGCGCCGGCGACCCGACCGCCGCGGTGCTGGTCTCGGCGGTCCTGTACGAGGACGCCCGGATCGTGCCCGGCCTCGGGGGGCTCGCCGAGGCCTGCGCGGCGCGCGGGGTCGAGCTGCTGGTGGACGCCTACCACGCGCTCGGCGCGATCCCGTTCCCGCTGCCGGCCATGGGGCTCGGGTCCGCCTGGATCGTCGGCGGCGGCTACAAGTACCTGCAGCTCGGGGAGGGGAACTGCTTCCTGCGGCTGCCGCCGCACGCGCGCGCGCTGCGGCCGGCCATCACCGGGTGGTACGCCGAGTTCGACGCCCTGGCGGACGCGGCGCGTCCGGGCCTGGTGCCGTACGGCCGCGGGGCCGCCGCGTTCGCGGGCTCGACGTACGATCCGACCAGCCACTACCGCGCCGCGCGCGTCATGGACTTCTTCGGCGAGCAGGGGCTGACCCCGGAGGCGCTCCGGGCGAGCTACCGCCGGCAGCTCGCGCTGCTCGCCGCGCGCTTCGACGCGCTCGGGCTGGACGAGGCCGTGGTGACGCGGGACCGCGACACCTCGCTCGACCGGCTCGGCGCGTTCCTGGCGCTCGACTCGCCCCACGCGGCGGCGCTGCAGCGCGCCCTCGCAGCCCGGGGCGTGCTCGCCGACAGCCGCGGGCGCCACCTGCGGCTCGGGCCGGCGCCCTACCTCGACGACGCGCAGCTCGAGGCCGCCGTCGCGCGGCTGGGCGAGGCGGCGCGGGAGCTCCGGGCCGGGCCGTGAGATGATGCCCGAACAATCCGTCAACCGGACGTCACGGGCGCGCAACGCCGGGCGCCCCAGCGTATCGCCGCCATGATCCGACCGTCTCCGCAGTGCGCACGCCGCGTCGCCGTGCTCCTCCTCCTCGCGCCGCTCGCGGCCGCCGCGCAGCCGCGCGAGGCGCGCGGGAAGGGCGCCCAGCTCCCCGAGTCCTCGCTGCAGCTCATCCTGAGGAGCCGCGACGCGCTCGGCCTCGACGCCGGCCAGGCCGTCACGCTCGAGCTGAAGCTGAGCGAGCTCCAGCTCCGCGTCCGGGAGCTGGTCGCGGAGCGCGATCGCGACGTGGAGCAGTCGAGGTCGGGACCGCAGAGCGGGGCGCCGGGGCCGGGCGACGGACCGCTCCGGGGTGGCACCGGCGCCGCCCCGCCGCCGGGGGCCATCCAGGTCCGGGACCAGCGCCTGCTCGCGGACTACCAGGCGCTGGACGCGGCGAGCGTCCAGGGCGTCCGGCGGGTGTTCCGGCCGGGGCAGCTCGAGCAGGTGGAGGCGCTGCTGGCCCGCCGCGCCGATGCGCTCGCCGGCCGCGCGTCGCGGCCACCCCCGGAGCCGCCTCGCGACGGGGGTCCGCCGGCCCCGCCGAGAACGAGCGGGGCCGGGGCGCCCTGAGACGCCCCGGCCCCTTGGGAGCAGCGGGGAGGATCGCTCCCCGCCGCCTCGCAGCGGTTGCTACGGCACCGCGTCGATCAGCGTCTGGCGGCCGTTCTCGAACACCGACGGCGCCCAGCCGTTGTCGTACGCGTGCTTGCGCAGCTGGAACTGCTCGAGCGCGTCACCGGACTGGTGGCAGCTCATGCAGGACGCGGTGGACGGCCCGAGGAGCTGGTCGTCGGCCAGGTCGTTCCACGGCGCCACGCCGGCGTCGTAGGTCACCCCGACCACCTGCCGCGGATCCGGCAGCACGTTCGCGGTGGTGCCGCCGGCCGTGTCGACGTGGCAGGCGCCGCAGTCGTTCAGCGCGCGCGGGTACTCCACCTCGACGAAGCGGTGCGGGCGCCACGTCCCGTCGGTGCTGTCGGCGAGCTCGCCCTGCGCCTTGCAGCTGCCGTCGGTGTTCGCCACGTTCGAGTAGTCCTTGCCCGTGGCGGCGGAGCCGTACACCTTGCAGTAGCTGAGCGGCCCGTCCTCCTCGTCCACGCAGCTCACGCACGCGTCACCCGTCGGCCAGTTCGGCAGGACCGCCAGCGCCTCGGCGGACCCGAAGAAGTAGATGCCGTTGGTGCGGTAGTACATGAGGCCGCGGCCGGTCTCGCCGGCCGAGTGGATCGCGTGCACCATCGTGCGGAGGTCGTACGTCTGGCCGGCCAGGCCGTCGTACGCGTTCGCGGCGGTGATGCCGATGTCGAGGCGACGGTTCTGCTCGCTCGACGCCGGGTTGTGGCACATCACGCACAGCTCGATGCTGTCCACGCGGCTGCCGCCGTGCTGGTACAGGGTGCCGAAGTGGCACGCGTTGCACTTGTCCACCGAGACGATCTGACGGCGGATCGTGTCCGGCAGCGCGCCGTCCGCCACCATGAACTCGCGGGTCGGGGTGGTCGCGCGGACCCAGATGACGTTCCCGTTGTCGAACCGGACCTGCGGCTTGCCCTGCAGGGCGACGATGCCGCGGGTGGCCGTGGTGGTCTGGAGCGGCAGCACCGTCGTGGCGACGTGGTTGGCGTCGCAGGTCGTGTTGGTGGTGTTGAGCTGGGTGGAGCCGTTCGGCTGGCCGGGGAGGATGGTGGTGGACGTGCCGGTGAGGCCGTCGTTCACCCAGTCGTCCGCCTGCGCGTAGGAGCGGATGAAGCTCATCGAGTTGCCGCAGCCCGCGGCCGTGTTGGTGCAGCCCTCGGTGGCCAGGTCAGGCGGCGTCCGGAAGAACACCGGGCCGACTGCGTAGTTGTCGTTGCACGGATCCCACGCCGCGCCGCCGTTCTCCGGGTTGGTGGCGGTCCAGGTGACCGTCATGTCCGTGGCGCTCACCGCGACGTCGGTGATCGCGAGCTTGATCGTCGAGGCGAGCACGATCGACTGGTCGGCGCCGTCCCAGATCAGGCCGGCGCGCTCGGTGACCTGGCCGTCGTGGAACATCGAGGCGGTCTGGCCGTCATGGCACGGGGTGCAGGTGTCGAACGGCGTGAACGCGGCGTGGTTGAAGGGCGCGTCGGGGAACGCACCCATGTCGTCGTGGCAGGACACGCACAGGGCGAACGACACCGGGGCGTTCGCGGCGGCGGCGAGCCGCTCACCCTGGTGGCAGGTGGCGCAGTTGTTCATGTTGCCCGGGAAGCCCTTGGAGAAGTCGGTGAAGTTGCCGTTCGACGGCCACACCCAGTGGTACACGCCGTCCGGCATGTTCTTCGAGTTGTGGATGCCGTGGACGATGCCCATGAGGCCGGTGCCGCGGGTCCCGTCGGCGGGCGGGACCTCCACGATCGGCGGCGTCACGTTGTTGTTGGCGGCGACGTAGCCGGTGAGGCGCGTCTCGACGGCGCCGTCGCGGTTGTGGCAGACGACGCACGGGCCGACGCCCTGCGGGTTGGTCACGTCGTGGGCCGCGCCGCGCCAGATGTGGTTGCCGTGGCAGTTCATGCAGGCTTCGTTGCTCACGGAGTCGTGCGCGACCTCGCCGAGGGTCGCGACCACGGTCGCGGTCATCTCGTCCGGGCCCATGGTGCTCAGCATGAAGGTCGTGCCGGGCGCCGGGTCGGCCGCGAAGCGGAGACCGTGATGGTGTAGTTCCCGCTGCCGTTGCTGGCCACGGACCACTGCACGTTCGGATCGCAGGTGGCGGTCGCGGTGGTGCCACACGGGATCTTGGTCCGGCGGCCGGCGCGGATCGCCGGGTCGTAGACCCAGAACGCGTCCTCGTTGTGCGCCCGCAGCGTCGCCGCCTTGTTGGTGAAGTCGATCCGGTTCACGCCGTTCACCTTCACGTTGAAGCGGAAGGTCACCGCGTGCGTGTCGGGGTTGACGCGGATCGTGTACCGATCGTCGGTGGACAGCGTCACCTGGACGGCGTCCGTCGGCGCGAGCGCATGGACGGAGCCGATCGACCCCGCGTGACAGCTGGCGCACGCCTCGGTGGTGGCGAGCGGCGGCTCGCCCGGATCACCCTTGTCGCCCTTGTCGCCCTGGTCCCCCTTGTCTCCCTGCGGCCCCTGCGGGCCCACCGGCCCCTTGTCGCCCTGACAGCCGGCGGACAGCGTCGTCGCGAGTGCGATCGCGACGAGCATCATCAGCTTCCTCATGACTCCCCCTCCCTACGTTGGGTTGCGCTACGGAACCCGCGAACGTCGGAGTGCGATGAGACGCCCCCGAATCCCACCGGTCAATGCGACGGCCGACCACGCCACAATCCGGGATCAATCGAATGGCCCGGTGCGGCAATGGTCGCTGCGCAATCGCGCACGCCGGGAAAGCTCCTGCGCCCGGCGGCCCGCCGCGCACGGGGGCGGCCGGACCGCACGCCGGCCCGGCGCGGCCGGGGCCCCGCCCGTGGGGGCGGGCAGGGCGTCACGCCGTTGACGCCAGGGGCGCGGGCGCGCGCCGCGGCCGCGGCGGCGGGTGTCACCCGGGGTGAGGGCAAACCCGCGCGCGGCGCCGGGAAATCGCGAGCGCCTCCCCTGGCCCGGCGCTTGCTGCCGCGTCCGGACCGCCAACCCCCGGGACGCCATGCTCGCTCGAATGAAGATCGGAACGAAGATCGTCGGCACCTACGCCATCGCGGTCGCCCTCCTGCTCGCGCTGCTGGCGGGCAGCGTCGTGGCGCTCCGCACGCTGGAGGGCATCTCCGCCGGCTTCACCGGCGTGGCCGTGCCGAACCTGAGCTCCGTGGCGACGCTCGAGTCCGAGATGACCGACGTCTCCCGGGCCGTCCACGCGCTCTCCAACGCCCGCTTCGACGCCGACTTCCGCGCCGCGCTCCGCCGGGACGCGGACCGGTCGCTGGAGGCCGTCGCCCGCGCGCGGAGCGAGTACGGCGCGCGCCCCAGGTCGGCGGAGGAGGACGCGCACTGGCGGGCCCTGGGGTCGCCGCTGGACGACTGGGCCGGCGCGGTGACGCGGGTGCTCGAGCTGGAGCGGCGCCGCGACGCGCTGCTCGCGCAAGGGCTGCCGGTGGAGGACCCGCAGGTGGAGCGCGCACAGCACCGGATCCTGGGCGCGCTCCTGCTGCATCGGGACGGCTACGACGCCGCCATGGGGCTCCTCGATGGGCTGAAGGCGAGCCAGGCCGCGCAGGTGGCGGCGGAGGGGGCGCGGGCGAGGCGCGCGGCGGTGGTGTCCGGGGTGGCGCTGGCCGCGGCGATCCTGCTCATCGCCGTCGCCGTGCTGGCCGTCGGGGCGCTGGTGGCGCGCGACGTCACCGCCACCTTCGCCCGGGTGGCCGGGACGCTCGATCAGATCGCGGCCGGGAGGATGCCCGCGCGCATCACCGAGACGCGCGGCGCGGACTTCAACGGCGTCCGCGACAGCCTCAACGCCGTGACCGGGGCGGTGGAGGCGCTCGTCGCCGACGCCAAGGGCCTGGCCGGCGCCGCCGCCGCGGGCCGGCTCTCCGCGCGCGCCGACCTCTCCCGCCATCAGGGCGACTACCGCGCCATCGTGGCCGGCGTGAACGAGACGCTCGACGCGGTGACCGGGCCGGTGGCCATGGCCGCCGACTACGTCGATCGGATCGCCCGGGGCGACATCCCGCCGCGCATCGAGCGGGAGTACCCCGGGGACTTCGCCCCGCTGCGCGACAACCTCAACACCTGCGTGGACGCGGTGAACGCGCTCGTGGCGGACGCGCGCGCCCTGTCCGCCGCCGCCGTCGAGGGCCGGCTCGCGACCCGCGCGGACGCGACGCGCCACCAGGGCGACTTCCGGCGTATCGTGGAGGGCGTCAACGCCACCCTGGACGCGGTGATCGGGCCGCTCGGGGCCGCGGCGGCCTGCGTCGACCGCATCGCGCGCGGCGACCTCCCCGGCGCCATCTCGGAGCGGTGGGCGGGTGACTTCGACGCGCTGAAGGGCAGCCTGAACGGTTGCATCGGCGCGGTGGACGCGCTGGTGGCCGACGCAGGCCTGCTCTCTCGCGCGGCGCTGGACGGCAGGCTGGACGTCCGCGCCGAGGCCGCGCGTCACCAGGGCGTCTACCGCGAGATCGTGGAGGGCACGAACGAGACGCTCTCGGCGGTGGTCGCGCCCATCCGCGACGTGGCCGCGGTGCTGGGCCGCCTCGCGGAGGGCGACCTCTCGGCGCGCGCCGACGCCGCGCGGTACCGCAACGAGTCGCGCGCCATCCTGGAGGGCGTCAACGCCACGCTCGACGCGCTGCTGGCGCCGGTGCACGAGGCGGCGCAGGCACTCGGGCGCCTCGCCGAGCGGGACCTGCGCGTGCGGATGGGCGGCGCGTACCGCGGCGACCACGCGCGGCTGAAGGAGGCGCTCAACGCGACCGCCACCGCGCTGCACGACGCGCTGGCGCAGGTGGCCGAGGCGGCCGACCAGGTGTCGAGCGCCGCGTCCCAGATCGCCTCCTCGTCGCAGGCGGTGGCGAGCGGCGCCTCGGAGCAGGCCGCCTCCCTCGAGCAGACCCGCGCCTCCGTGGACGGGGTCGCGGCGGTGGCGCAGCGGGCCGCGGAGGGCGCGCAGCAGGCGAGCCGGCTGGCCGAGCTGGCGCGCGGCGCGGCCGGCGAGGGCGCCGCGGCGGTGGCCCAGGTGCAGGGCGCGATGGCGAGCATCCGCGCGAGCGCGGAGGGCACCTCGCAGATCATCAAGGACATCAACGAGATCGCGTTCCAGACGAACCTGCTCGCGCTGAACGCCGCCGTCGAGGCGGCGCGCGCGGGCGAGGCCGGCCGCGGCTTCGCGGTGGTCGCCGAGGAGGTCCGCTCCCTGGCGCTGCGCTCCAAGGAGGCGGCCAGCCGGACCGAGGGGCTCATCCGCGAGTCGATGGGCCGCGCGGACGAGGGCGCCGCCGTCGCCACGCAGGCAGCTGCGCGCCTCACCGACATCGTCGGCTCGATCGGCCAGGTGTCCGACCTCGTCCGCCAGATCGCGGACAGCGCCCGCGCGCAGACCGCCGGCGTCACGCAGGTCCACGCCGCGGTCGGCGAGATGGACAAGGTGACCCAGCAGAACGCGGCCAGCGCCGAGGAGTCCTCCTCCGCGGCCAGCGAGCTCTCCGGCCAGGCCGAGGAGCTCGCCGCGATGGTGGGCGCGTTCCGCATCGCCCGCGCCGGGGCGGCGCCCGCCGCGCCGCCGCAGGCCCTCGACCGGCCGGCGGACCGCGACGTCGTCGCGGCCCCGCGCCGGGCGGAGGCCTGAGCGCGGGCCCGAGCAGCCCGGCGCGCCGCAGGACGTCGGCGCGCGCGGGGACTCCACCAACGTCCTGCGAAGAGGTGCCTCCATGAAGAAGCTGCTCGCCGCGCTCGCGGTCGCGATGGTCCTGGTCGGCGATGCCTGGGCGGCGGACGTCCGCGCCACGCCCGAGGACGCCCAGGAGCTGGTGAAGACCGCGGTCGCCTACCTGAAGAAGCACGGCAAGGACCGGGCGTTCCAGGAGTTCCAGAACCGCAACGGGCCGTTCATCTACAAGGATCTCTACCTGTTCGTGTACGACCTCGAGGGCACGTGCGTGGCGCACGGCGCGGATCCGTCGCGCGTGGGCAAGAACTACATGAACGTCGCCGACGAGGACGGGAAGCTCTACACGAAGGAGTACGTGGAGCTCGCGAAGACCAAGGGCTCGGGCTGGACCCGGTTCAAGTTCAGGAACCCCGCCACCGGCAAGGTCGAGCCGAAGAAGGCCTACACCGAGCGCGTGGGCGACGTGCTGGTGGGCTCGGGCGCGTACACCGCCGACTGACCCCGCCCGGCGCCGGGCCCCGCGGCGGGGTCCGGCGCCGACGCGGCGCTCAGGGGCCGCGCGGCGCGCACTCCTCGAGCAGCTCGGCGACGAGCCGCTCCATCCGCGCGTGGTGCGAGCCGGCCCAGTAGACCCGGTCGCAGGAGGGGCACCGGCGGAACGCGTGGTGCCGCGCCCGCACCGCCGGTGGCACGCGCTCCGCGACGGCCTCCGGCGCGGCCGGCTCGAGCGGCGCGTTGCAGCGCAGGCAGCGCCGGAACGGCGCGACGGCGCGCGCCACGTCCAGCCGCCGGACCACCTCGGCGAGCTGGGCCCGCGGCTCGGTGGCGCGGACCCAGTAGCCGTGGGTCACCACGCGGCGCTTCAGCAGGCCCTGGTCGCGGGTGAGCAGGACGCGGCCCTCGGCCGCCGACACGGCCGCGAGCTCCTCGTCGGCCGCGTCCGATCGCCAGCGCGCGTCGAACCCGAGCATCCGCAGGTGGCGCGCGAGCCGGCCCAGGTGGCCGTCGAGCACGAAGCGCACCTCGCGGAGCGGGGCCGGGCGGACGCGCGCCAGCGGCCCGATGTCCAGCGCCTCGAACACCGGGTAGACGCTCACGCGCGCGCCGTCGCGCAGCGGCCACGAGAAGCCGACCGACTCCCCGTCCGCGAGGACGAGGTCCACCTCGGTGTGCGGCACGCCCAGCGACTCGATCGCGTCCTTGACCGCCGGGTGGCCGAGGAACGCGTGCTCGAACGGCACCCCGCGCCGGTGCGGCGGGAGGAAGTCGTTCAGCTCGGCGTAGAAGCGGAAGGTGGCGCGGCCCATGGCCCGTTCCTCCGAGGCTAGGGCCGGGCCGCGGCCGTGTCGCGGGCACGTGCGGGGACGCCCGAGGGCGCTGGCGGAGCGTCCATCCGTCCGGCGCCCGCGGTGCAGCGGACCGGAGCGGTCGTCATCCGGCGACCCACCTCGAAGCGGTGAACGCACCCAGGGGCGGCCTTCACCGCAGCGGCGGCCGTGGTGCACACTGGCCGCATGCGCGAGAGCCTGATCGCCTTCGCGGTGCTCGCGGTCCTGATGTTCGCAGCGCAGGCGGTGCGGGCCCGAGGGCGCCGGCGCCCCGCCGCGCCGGCCCATGTGCCCTGGAAGCCGGGCCAGCGGCTCGTGCTCCGGACCCCGCCGCGGAACGCGTTCCTGTCGTGCGTCACTGCGCTCGTGCCCGCCGCGCTGGTGGCCGCGCTGATGATCCGGTCCTGGGCCGCCGAGCCGCGCCGCGTCGGGCCGCTGGGCATGGCCGGCGGGGCGGCGGTGGTCCTCCTCCTGCTCGCGGTCGCCGCCTTCCAGCTCGCCTCGGCCGCGCGCGCCCACGTGGTGGTCCACGACACCGGCCTCGAGCGCGTCGGGGTGTTCCGCCGCCTGCTGGTCGGGTGGGGCAGCGTGACGAAGCTCTCGTTCAACGGGGCGCAGCGCTGGTTCCACCTGACCACCGAGCACGGCGCGCACGTGTGGCTGCCGCTCGACGTCGCCGGCATGCCCGAGTTCGCTCGGCTCGCGCTGCGCCGCCTCCCGCGGCAGGTGCTGGAGGCGGACCCGGCGGCGCGCGAGGCGCTGCAGGAGCTGGTCGGCACCGGCGGCGCCCGCCGCTCGCGCAGCGCGATGTGACGCCGGCGCTCGCTCGCCCGGCCTGCCCCGGACGCGCGGCCGCGCCCGAGCGGGCGCGGGCCGTCCCGGCGCCGTCGATTCGGGAATCAGCGGCGCCACCGCCGGGCGGGGCTTGAACCCGCGCGCGCGAACGGGCAGCCTGCTCACCTTCGCTTCGCCCGACGCTCGTTCACTCCGGGTGCCACCTCACGGGGCACACCTCCCAGCCCACCGATCGCACCACACCCACGGCGCCCCGCGCCGCGAGGAGATGTCGACCCATGAGCAGCGCCGTCTACGAACGCATCCGCAACGATCCGAAGTTCCACGAGCTGGAGCGCCGCCGCGGCCGCTTCGCCTGGCTCCTGTCCTCCGTCGTCCTGCTCTTCTTCTACGGCTACATCCTGATGGTCGCGTTCGCCCCGACGACGCTGGCCCGGCCCGTCGCGCAGGGCTCCACGCTCACGGTGGGCATCGCCTTCGAGCTGGCGATGTTCGTCGGCTTCTGGGTGCTGGTGGCCGTCTACGTCCGCCGCGCCAACTCCGAGTTCGACCAGCTCACCGCCCGGATCGTGAAGGACGCGGTGCGCGAGGAGGGCGCGGCCGGCGCGGTGAAGAAGGCCGCCGGCGCGCTCCTGCTGCTCGTGCTCCCCGCGCTCGCGTCCGCCGGCGGCGCGCTGGAGGGCCCGGTCGAGAAGCAGCCGCTCAACGTCCACGCCATCGCGATGTTCCTGGTGTTCGTGGCGCTCACCATGGGCATCACCTACTGGGCGGCGAGCCGCACCCGGTCCACCACCGACTTCTACACCGCGGGCGGCGGCATCACCGGCTTCCAGAACGGCCTCGCCATCGCCGGCGACTACATGTCCGCCGCGACGCTGCTCGGCCTCACGGCGATGGTCTACTCGCAGGGCTACGACGGCTACATCTACATGATCGCCTGGTTCGTCGGCTGGCCGGTGATCCTGTTCCTGATGGCGGAGCGGCTGCGCAACCTGGGCCGCTTCACCTTCGCCGACATCACCTCGTACCGGCTCGACCAGACCAAGGTCCGCTCGCTCGCGGCGGTCTCGTCGCTCACGGTGGTGATCTTCTACCTGATCGCGCAGATGGTCGGCGCCGGCCAGCTCATCAAGCTGCTGTTCGGCCTCCCGTACAACTACGCGGTGGTGGCCGTCGGCACGCTGATGATGGTGTACGTGATCTTCGGCGGGATGCTCGCCACCACCTGGGTCCAGATCATCAAGGCCGGCATGCTGCTCACCGGCGGCACGGTGGTGGTGGTGCTGGCGATGAGCCGGTTCGGGTTCTCGTTCCCCACGCTGGTGCGCGAGGCGGTGGCGCAGTTCGCGGAGGTGACCCGGGCGAAGGCGGCGGACGGCACGCTCGGCGCCGGCAAGAACCTGCTCGCCACCGGCGGCTTCCTGAAGGACCCGGTGAACGCGGTGTCGCTCGGCCTGGGGCTCATGTTCGGGACGGCCGGCCTGCCGCACATCCTGATGCGGTTCTTCACGGTCGGGAACGCCAAGGAGGCCCGCAAGTCGGTGCTCTACGCCTCCGCGTTCGTCGGCTACTTCTTCAACGTGATCTTCGTGATGGGGCTCGCCGCCATCCTGATCGTGGGGAAGGATCCCCAGTTCTTCGAGAAGGGGCTGCTCCCGGCCGCGGGCGTCGCCACCAAGATCGTCGGCGGCAACAACATGGTGGCCATGCACCTCGCCCGCGCGGTGGGCGGCGATCTGCTGCTCGGCTTCCTCGCCGCGGTCGCGTTCGCCACCATCCTGGCGGTGGTCTCCGGCCTGGCGCTCGCCGGCGCCTCCGCCATCTCGCACGACCTCTACGCGCGCGTGCTGAAGAAGGGCAAGGCGTCGGAGGCGAGCGAGATGCGGGTGTCGAAGATCGCCACCATCTGCCTGGGCATCGTGGCCATCGCGCTCGGGATCCTGTTCGAGCAGCAGAACGTGGCGTTCATGGTGGGCGTCGCCTTCGGCATCGCCGCGGCCGCGAACTTCCCGGTGCTGATCCTGTCCATGTACTGGCGCGGGCTCACCACCCGCGGCGCCGTGGCGGGCGGCGTGACCGGCCTCGTCTCGGCGGTGACGCTGGTGTTCCTGTCGAAGTCGGTGTGGGTGAACGTCCTCGGGAACGCGGCGCCCATCTTCCCGTGGGACCAGCCGGCCCTCTTCGCCATGCCGGCCGCGTTCCTGGCCGCGTTCACGTTCTCCAAGCTCGACGGGACCGCGCGCGCGAAGGCGGAGATCGAGGCGTTCGAGGACCAGTACGTCCGCGCGCAGACCGGCTTCGGCGCGGCCACCGCGGCGAAGCACTGACGGCGCAGGGCCCGCGTCCCTCCCCGCGCGCCGCGGGGAGGGACCGGCGCCTCACAGCCGGTACCGGAACGCCACCGCGTCCTGCCAGCCGCGGATGGCGCGGAACGCCTCCTTGAGCCGGGTGCGCTCCACCGGCGAGAGCGCCGACAGCGCCACCTCGTCGCCGGGCGGCCTGCCCTCGGCCAGGTGGCGAAGCTGCAGCCGGAGCCGCAGGCCCACCAGGAACCGGTACGCCTCGGCGACGCTCTCGCGCAGCTCCGGGTCCATCCGGCCGGCCCGCTCGGCCGCGGCCAGCCGCTCGAGGGTCCCGCGCTCCGCCACGGCGCTCTCCAGCGCGTAGCAGCGCGCCAGGAACGCCACCGGCGCCAGGCCATGCTTCTTGAGGTCCACGGTGGAGGACGCGCCGCGCAGGCGCAGCAGCAATGCGGGCGGCGGGTGGAACCGGACCGCCTGCTCCGTCATGCCCCGCAGGAACAGCGGCAGCTCCGCCGCGCCCGCGACCACCTCCTGCAGCGGCGCCACGTCGAGCGCGCCGGCCGCGCGCCGGAAGTCGAGGAAGACGGCGGCCTCGAGGAGCGCCTGCGGCCGCGGCTCGGCCAGCCAGGTGCGGAAGCGCTCGCGCCACTCCGTCATCGGCCCGTTCCAGCGCGTCGCCATGTAGCCGCCCGGGCAGGCCGGGAAGCCGGCGGTGCGCAGGTCCGCCACCACGCGGTCCGCGAGCGCCTGGTACCACCCGCGCGCCGGGAGCCCCTCGTCGGCGAAGACCAGCGCGTTGTCCTGGTCGGTGAGGAGCGTCTGCTCCATCCGGCCCTCGGAGCCGAGCGCGAGCCACGCCCACGGCGCGGGCGCGGGCCCCAGCTCCGCCTCGGCCCAGCGCACCGCGGTGCGGAGCAGCGTGTCGTTGAGCCGGGCCACGAGCTGCGCGATGACCATCGGGTCGAGCCGCGCCCCGAGCAGGCCCGCCACCATGTCCGACACCTGCGCCGCGTAGCCGGCGAGGCGCTCGCGCGAGGCGAGCCGCTCCACGCGCCGCAGCAGCGCCATCGGCCCGTGCCCGGAGACCCGCATCAGGTCGGTGGAGGTGACCACCCCGGCGATCTCGCCCGCCCGGACCACCGGCAGGTGGTGGAGGCCCGCGTCGAGGAGCGCGAGCCACGCCTGGTACACGGGCGTCGCGGCCTCGACCGTCCGCAGCGGGCCCGAGGCGGCGCTCGCCGCCGGCGCGCTCCCGGGGAGCCCCTCGGCCACCACCCGGTTGCGCAGGTCGCGATCGGTGAGGATCGCCGGCGGCTCGGTGCGGAGCAGCACCGACGAGATGCGGTGGTCGCGCATGGTCCGCGCGGCCTCGAGCACCGTCGCGCCGCCCTCGATCCAGACCGCCGGGCCGCGCAGCAGGTCGCCGACCGGGAGCGCCAGGTCGGGCTGGAACGCGGCCACCGGCGACTGCTCGAGGCTGGAGCGGAGCCGCTGGCCCAGGCCGGCCGCGAAGTGGCCCGCGAAGGTGCGGTCGGCGAGCAGCCGCTCGAAGACCTCCTGCGGCAGCCGCCACGCCGCGAGGTCCTCCTCGACCACCACGTCGAGCGCCGCCGCGCCGGTGAGGAGCGAGGTGAACCCGAAGGTCTCGCCCTCCTCGAGCACCTGCACGCTCTGCCCGTGGCGCTCGAGGCGCACGGTCCCGCCGAGGACGATGAAGAGGTGCCGGAGCGGCTCGCCGCCGGCGCGCGCGATCCAGGTGCCGGCGGGGAACGCGCACGGCTCGAGGTGCGCGACCGCGTCCGAGAACAGCGGCTCGGGCAGCCGGTCGAACGGCGGGATCGCGCGCAGGGCGGCGGCGGGGTCCACGCCGAGACCTTGGCACGGCCGCCGCCGGGGGACAACGGCCGGGCTGCGGCACGGCCGCGCAGGAGCGGATCGCGGGCGATCACGATGTGACGGTCGCGGTCACGCCGCGCGCCGGGCCGCGCGCCCGGCCGCGCCGGATCTCGCGCGGTTTCCGCGGCAGGCGCGCGCGCGGCGTCCGGCACGCGCGCTGCAATCTCGAGTCGGCGTCGAATCCACGACGAAGCCGCGGGCCGGACGCCCGCACAAGGAGAGAACATGCGCACCCGGATCTTCCTCGCCCTCGCCGCCGCCACGATGCTCGGGGGCTCCGCCCTCGCCGCCGACCTGCCGCCGAACGCGGGCTCGCACGACGACGTGAACTACGGGGAGGCAACGCACGTCACCCTCACCACGAGCGGCACCGCCGGGACGGGCGCGGTCGCCGCAGGCCCGGCCTACGACGACACCCGCTACCCGGCGCAGGCGCCGGCGCGCGAGCGGCCGGCCCGGCCCGAGGCGGCGCGGATGGCCTGCGCCTGCATGCGGTAAACCCGTCCACGACCTGGAGGAAACGACCATGAAGCTCCGCCACTCGATCCCGCTCGCCGCGGCGCTCGCGCTCGGCGCCGGAGCGGCCCGCGCCGCGCAGACCCCCACCAGCACCGACGAGGCCCGCGAGGCGGTGCGCGCCTCGGTCTCTCGCACCGACCTCACCGCCCGGATGCACGGGCACGCGGTCGAGATGATGAAGGGCAGCGATCACCAGACCGCGTGGGACGCGACCCGCTCCGGCGACGACGGCGAGGTGATGGCCGCCCGCGCCGGGAAGCACGCGGAGGAGATGATGAAGGGGCTCGATCACCAGGCGGCGTGGGACGCGACCGACGCGTGGTGGCGCACCGCGGCCCGCTGAGCGGGGCGTGCCGGCCCCCCCGTGTTGAAGCCACGCGCCCGCGCCGCTATGTGCGCAGCGCCGGGAGCTCGCGGCGCGAGGTGATGGGATGGACGAGCACACGGGGCACCGGGGACACGAGGGGCATCCGGCGGGGCGTCCCGCTCCGCCGCCCCGGCGCACGCCCGCCGAGCCCGGGTACCCTCGGCATCCCGAGCTCCCGGGCGCGCCGGAGCGCGAGCGCCCGCCGGCGCACGCGGAGGGGCGGCACGGGGATCACGCGGCCCACGACCGGCACGAGGGACACAGCGTCGGGATGTTCCGGACCCGGTTCTGGGTCGCGCTCGCCCTCACCGTGCCGACGGTCGTCTGGGGTCACATGCTGCCCTCGGCGACCGGCTGGAATGCCCCGGCCTTCCCGGGCTCGCGCTGGATCCCGCCCGTCTTCGGGATCGTGGTCTTCGCGTACGGCGGGACCCCGTTCCTGGCAGGGGCGCTGCGCGAGCTGCGGGCCCGGCTGCCCGGGATGATGACGCTCATCGCGCTCGCGATCGGGGTCGCGTTCGCGTTCAGTGTCGCCGTGACCGCCGGCTATCCGGGGATGCCGCTCTGGGAGGAGCTCTCCACGCTCGTCACGGTCATGCTCCTCGGCCACTGGATCGAGATGCGCTCGATCTCGCAGGCGGGCGGAGCGCTCCGCGAGCTCGCCCGGCTGCTGCCCTCGGCGGCGGTCCGGGTCGTCGACGGCCGCGAGGAGGAGGTCCCGCTCTCGTCGCTGCGCACCGGCGACACCGTCCTGCTCCGCCCCGGCGCGCGGACCCCAGCCGACGGCCGGGTGCGCTCCGGCGAGAGCAGCGTGGACGAGTCGATGATCACCGGCGAGTCGCGGCCGGTGAGGAAGTGCACGGGCGACGCGGTCATCGCGGGGACCGTCAACGGGGCGGGGTCGCTCCGCGTCGAGGTGACCGGGACGGGCGAGCAGACCGCGCTCGCCGGGATCATGCGGCTCGTGGAGGCGGCGCAGACCTCGCGCTCCCGCGCGCAGGCGCTGGCGGACCGGGCGGCGTTCGCGCTGACGCTGATCGCCGTCGCCGCGGCGGTGATCACGGCCGCCGGCTGGGGGCTCGCGGGCGCGCCGGGCGCCTTCGTGGTGGAGCGCGTCGTGACCGTCCTCGTCATCGCGTGCCCGCACGCGCTCGGCCTGGCGATCCCGCTCGTCGTCGCGATCTCGACCACGCTCGGCGCGCGATCCGGGCTGCTCGTGCGGGACCGGCGCGGCCTCGAGGAGGCGCGCCGCCTCACGACGGTGGTGTTCGACAAGACCGGGACGCTGACGCTCGGCGAGCACCGCGTGGTCGGGGTCCGGGCGGACGGGCTCGGCGAGGCGGAGGCGCTGGCCCTGGCGGCCGCGGTCGAGCGCGACTCCGAGCACCCCGTGGCGCGGGCCATCGTGCGCACCGCCCGCGCCCGAGGGCTCGCGATCCCGGAGGCGCAGGGGTTCGAGGCCATCCCCGGGCACGGCGTTCGCGCCCGGGTGGACGGACGCGAGCGGCTCGTCGGCGGGCCGAACCTGCTCCGCCGGCTGGACCTGACGCCCGCCGCCGGGCTCGAGGCGTTCACGCGCGAGGCGGCGGGACGGGGCCAGGCGGTCGTGTTCCTCGTGGACCGCGGCACCGCGGCCGCGGCGTTCGCCGTCGCCGACGCGGCCCGCCCCGAGTCGGCGGACGCGGTGCGGCGCCTCCACGCCATGGGCCTCGAGGTCGAGATGCTCACCGGCGACTCGCGCGCGGTCGCAGAGGCGGTCGCACGCGAGCTCGGGATCGACACCGTCCACGCGGAGGTCCTCCCGGACCGGAAGGCCGAGGTGATCGAGGCGCTCCGGCGGGGCGGCAAGCGGGTCGCCATGGTGGGGGACGGCGTGAACGACGCGCCGGCGCTCGTGACGGCCGACGTGGGCGTCGCGGTCGGCGCCGGGACCGACGTCGCGGTCGAGGCGGGCGACGTGGTGCTGGTGCGGAGCGACCCGAGGGACGTCCCCCGCATCGTCGCGCTCAGCCGGGCGACGTACCGCAAGATGATCCAGAACCTCTGGTGGGCGGCGGGCTACAACGTCGTCGCGATCCCGCTCGCGGCGGGCGTGCTCGCGCCCTGGGGCATCGTGCTCGCGCCGGCGGTCGGCGCGGTGCTCATGTCCGTCAGCACCATCGTGGTCGCCGCGAACGCGCAGCTCCTCCGGCGCGCGGAGCTGTGATGGCCCTGGCCGCCGGGGGCGAGCGACCCTCCGCCCGCCCCTCGACGGGCTCGGGGCGAGCGGAAGCCCGGGATCCGGATGCGCTACGCGGCGCGCTCGCCCACGTCCGCCCCCGGGCGGAAGTCCTCGGTCGCGCCCGGCTCGATGAAGTCCTCGGGGCGGGTGTCCTCGAGCCGCAGGTGCTCGTACTCGGCGAGGACCGCCTTCGCGCGGTCCAGGCTCCGCGCGAAGAACGGCCCGGCGGCCTCGCCGTCGCGGCGCCCGGCGAGGTAGAGCGACGTGAGCCGCGCCAGCGCCTCGGGGACGCGCCGCGCCGGCACCTTGGCGGCGAGCCGGCCGAAGGTGGCGCCGCCCGCGTCCACGTGACCGCCCAGCAGCACGAAGTACTGCGGCACCGCGCGGCCGCCCAGCTTGCGCGCGCTGCCCTGCAGGCCGATGGCGGCGAGGTGGTGCTGGCTGCAGCCGTTCGGGCACCCGGACATGGCGACGGGCAGCGGCGCCGCCGCGGCGCCCGGCACCGCGCGCCGCACCTCGGCCTCGATCAGGCGCGCGAGCGCGCGGGTGCGCGTCACCGCGAGCCGGCACACGTCGGCGCCCGGGCACGCGACCACGTCGGCCGCGGACCCGGCGCCGTCCCGCCCCAGGCCGGCGGCGGCGAGCCGGGCGTGCAGCGCCGGCACGTCCTCCTCGCGGACCCAGCGGAGGAGCACGTGCCCGCCGCTCGTGAAGCGCACCACGCCGTCGCCGTAGGCCTCGGCCAGCGCGGCGAGCGCCTCGAGCTGCGCCGCGGTCGCGTCCCCCTGCGCGAGCGACGCGGCGACGATCGCGTACCCGGCCTGCCGCTGCGGGAGCACGTTGGTGGCGCGGAACGCCGCGAGCGCGCCCGGGGCCGGCTCGGTGACGATCCGGAGCGCCGGCGGCTCGCCGGGCCCTCGGAGCGGGGCGCCGCGGATCCGCGCGGCGAGGTCGGCGACGGCCGGCGCGGGCGGGCGCGCGGCGGCGGGCGGGTCCTCGACGGGCGGGCGCTCCGGATCGAACGGCAGCGCCGGGGCCCCCTCGGCCCGCACCTGCTCCAGCGCCTCCAGGACGAGCGCGCGGAACGGCTCGAAGCCGAGCGCGCGGACCAGGAACTTGAGCCGGTTCCGGTGCCGGTTCACGCGATCGCCGCGGGCGTGGAACACCCGGATCACCGCCTCGCCCAGCGCGAGGACGTCCGCGGCAGGCAGGAAGTCCACGAGGAGCGCGCCGGCGGTGCAGAGCGACGAGGTCCCGCCGGCCACGGTCACCGCGAAGCCCCGGACGCCGTCGCGCAGCCGGGCGCGGAAGCCGAGGTCCTGGATGGCGGTCGCGACGTGGTCGGCGGCGCAGCCCTCGAACGCCACCTTGAACTTGCGCGGCAGCGAGTGGCCGAGCGGGTGGCGCAGGAAGTGGCGGGTGAACGCCTCCGCGTACGGCGTCACGTCGAAGACCTCGTCCGGCGAGACGCCGGCGCGCGGGCAGGCGAGCACGTTGCGCACCGTGTTGCCGCACGCGCCCGAGGTGGTGATGCCGGCCCCGGCCAGGCGCCGCAGGGCGGGCTCGAGATCGGCGGGGCGGACGTAGTTGAGCTGGAAGTTCTGGCGCGTGGTCACGTGCCCGAAGCCGCGAGAGCAGCGGGTGGCGACGTTCGCGATGGCGCGCAGCTGCGCGCCGGTCACGGCGCCCTGCGGCAGCTTGATGCGCAGCATGTGGACGCCGTCCTGGCGCTGCCCGTAGACGCCCCTGGGGACGCGGTAGGCGCGCCAGGCCTCGGCGTCGAGCTCGCCGCGCTCGAAGCGGCCCAGGGTGTCGAGGAAGGCGGAGATCTCGGCGTCGTCCGCGAAGGAGGCGCGCTCGCGCGCGGCGGGCGGGGGCGTGGAGGTCACTGGGGATCCTTTCAGGCCGGCCGCGCGTCGGCGCGGGCGGCGGCTGCGGGGTGGAGAGCGGCGAGCGGAGGGAGAGGGCGGCGACGGCTCCGATGACGAGCGTGCCGGGGAGGTGGGCGCGATCCGGCGGGAGCGCGAGGCAGGCCAGGTCGGCGAGGCGGCCGCGCCAGGTGTGGGCGAGCTCGCCCGACGCGCCCAGGACGAGCGCCGCGGGCGTGTCGGAGGACCAGCCGCGGGCGCGGAGCCGCGCGGCGATGCCGGCGCGCTCGCCCACGCCCATGAGCACCACCAGCGAGAGCGTGCCCGGCGCGAGGCCGTCGAGCACCGGGCCGTAGGAGGCCTCGGCGTGCCCGGCCACCACCGCGAACGCGGCGGACGTCCCGCGGTGGGTCACCGGGATGCCCGCGAGCGCCGGGGCGGCGACGGCGGACGAGACGCCGGGCACCACCTCGAACGGCACGCCCGCCGCGGCGAGCGCCAGCGCCTCCTCGCCGCCGCGGCCGAACACGAACGGATCGCCGCACTTCAGCCGGACCACGCGCTTGCCGGCGCGGGCGGCCCGCACCAGCAGCCGCTCGATGGCGCGCTGCGAGACGCTGGGGCGCCCGGCGCGCTTCCCCACGTGGAAGCGGTGGGCGGAGGGCGCGAGCGCGAGCACCGCGGGATCGACCAGGGCGTCGTACAGGACCACGTCGGCGGTCCGGAGCCGCTCGGCGCCGCGGCGCGTGAGCAGCCCCGCGTCGCCGGGCCCGGCGCCCACCAGCGAGACGAGGCCGGGCGGGGCGGGCGCCTCGGCCGCCTCGCCGTGGAGCGCGTTCAGGGTCCGGAGCAGGTGCCCGCGCCGCGCCGCGAGCGGCACGCGCGCGGCCTTCCAGCCGGGCCGCGCCGCCTCGGCGGCGTCCACCCAGCCGGCCACCTCGGGCGGGAGCAGCGCGTCCAGCGCCTCCCGGAGCAGCCCCGCCAGCGCCGGGGCGCGCCCGCCGGTGGAGATGGCCACCGTGGCGTCCCCGCGCCGGACCACGCCCGCGGTGTAGGCGGTGGCGTGCTCCGGGTCGTCCACCGCGTTCACCAGGATGCGGCGCGCCTCGGCGGCCCGCGCCACGTCGCGGTTCACCTCCGGCGTCGCGGCGGCCACGGCCAGCCAGGCGCCGTCGAGGTCGCCGCCGCGGAACGGTCGCCGGACGAGCTCCGCCGCGAGCCCGGCGACCGCCTCGCGGATCTCCGGGGCGACCACCTTCACGCGGGCGCCGGCCTCGGCGAGCTGTCGGACGCGGAGCGCCGCCATCGCCCCGCCGCCCACCACCACCACCTCGCGGCCGGCGAGCTTCACGAACAGCGGCACGAGCGGCGCGGTCACAGCACCCCCCAGCGGCGGACGTACTCGAGGAAGACGCGGTACTCCCGGTCGGCGAAGCCGAGCGCGCGGAGGCGCCGCTTCGCGTCCTGCGCCTCGACGTCGCTCGACTCGCCCACCAGGCGCCGGCGCCCGGCGTGGACGGTGAACCCAAGCCGGGCGAGCGCGCGGCCCAGCTCGGCGGCGCGGGGCGCCCCGGCGTCCACGGTGATGCGGGTGACGTGGTCGACCATGGCGCGCCTCACCGCACCGCGAGCCAGTAGGCGTCGAAGACGTGGGTGGACAGCCAGTAGCCGAGCGGGACGTTCACGAGCACGCCCACCGCGAACGCCGCGAACGGGCGCCAGCCGAACCGGGTCAGCTCGCGGAAGCGCGTCGTGAAGCCGATGGAGAGGAACGTCCAGGTGAACGCCCAGCCGCGCAGGTTCTTGAGGGGGCCGATCGCCTCCTTCGAGAAGCGCGTGCCGGCCCCGGCGTCCACCGAGGCGAGGATCACGGTCACCACGAGCGACGCCGCCAGGAAGCCGAGGATGAACTTCGGGAAGCGCCGCCAGATCTCGCCGGTCCCGACCTGCTCCGGCGCGCCGGCGCGCTCGCGGTCCCAGCGGGTCACCGACAGGAACGCCACCACCAGCGCCCAAACGCCCACGAACATGTCGCGGCCCACGACCTTCATGAGCGTGAAGGTCTTCACCGCGCGCTCGTCGCCCAGCGCCGAGGCGGCCGCGAACCCGGCCGCGTCCGCGAACTCGGAGGTGCCGATCCAGGCGCCGGCCACGCCGGGCGCGAGCCCGAGCGCGCGGCAGGCGAACGGCAGCGCGAAGATCATCGCCACCGCCCACAGGATGACCATGGAGATGGCGACCGAGACGTGGGACTTCTCCGCCCGGCACGCGCCGCCGATGGCGATGGCGGCGGACACGCCGCAGATGGAGCCGCCCGCGCCGAGCGTGGCCGCGAAGCGCGGATCGAGCCCGAACAGGCGCGTGGCGGCGAGGTGGATGGTGACGAACGTGGTGACCGCGACCAGGGTGGCCTGCGCGATCGCGAGCGGGCCCGCCTCCAGGATGATGGTGAACGGCAGCGTCGCGCCCATCAGCACGATCCCCACCTTCACGTAGAACTCGGTGCGGAGCGCCGACTGGAACCACGCGGGCAGCGTCACCGCGTTCCCGAGCAGCATCCCCACCGCGAGCGCCAGCAGCGGGGTCTCGAGCTGCCACTGCTTCAGCACGGCGTTCGAGCCGAGCGCGGTCACCACGATGGAGAACGCGAACAGGAGCGCGAACCCGGCCGCGTACCGGGCGACGTCCCAGCCGATCACCAGGGACGCGACGGAGAACGCCACCAGGAACGTCCCGAACAGCGCCAGCGGCGCGAGCGGGTTCGCGCCGACCGCGCCGAGGAGCTTGCCGCCGTCGGACCAGGTCGGGAACGAGAGCGCGGTGGCCGAGACGGCGCGCGCGCCGCCCAGGAAGAACGCGGTGGTGACGGCGAGGACCAGCCCGAGCGCGATCAGGATCGCCCAGGTGTCCTCGCGGCGGTGCCAGGGGAGGGCTGCGGTGACGGCCTTCGACATGGAGGTCTCCATCGGGCGCGGTCACGGGCCGCGCCGGGGGTGAGCGGAAACGAGGGGAGAGGGAGGACGCGCTCGCCGGCGCTCAGCCGCGCATTCGCGCGGTGGGCGCCGGCCGGCGACAGGCGCACCGCGCCTGCCGTGCGCGCGCGTCGATCCGGGGAGCGGGGGAGCGCATGGTGACCGCATCTTGGATGACGGACGTGAATCCTGTCAAGCGGACAACGGATGATTGTCCGGTTTGACGGACGGATCGGGTGGAACGGCGCGAGCCCGGCCGTGGAGCCGGGCTCGCGGGAGGGTGCGTACGGGGGGCGGAGCACGCCGCTCGCCCCGAGCCCGTCGAGGGGCGGGCGGAGGTCGCTCGGCTCGAAGGATCAGAGCGACTTCAGGTACTCCACGAGGTCCTGGCGCTGCGCCGGCGTGAGGCCGAGGCCGAGGTGCTGGTCGTAGTGGTCGACGACGTCGCCGAGCGTCGCGAAGCGGCCGTCGTGGTAGTAGCCGCCCTTCGCGTGGGCCCACAGGCCGCGCAGCGGCGTGGTCCGGTAGCGCCCCTCGGGACCGCGGTTCGCCTGGAAGTCGTCGATCCCGAGCTCGGCCGGCGTGTGCAGGTTCCAGCCCGGCTCCGTGAAGATCGGGGGGACGTGGCAGCTCGCGCACTTCGCCGCGCCGGCGAAGAGCGCGCCGCCGCGGGCGGCCGCCGCCGGATCGAAGCCGCCCTCGGGCGGCGTCGGGGCGTCGAGCGAGAGCTGGTAGGCGTGGAGCGCGGGCAGCTTCGGCGTGACGAGGTCGGGCTGGCCCTCGGGCGGGCGCACGTGCCCGAGGCCGTTCCGCGCGGCGATCGGGTACTTCGTCGCGTCGTCGAGGCGCGGGTCGAAGAACGTGCCCTGCCCGTGCATCTCGAGGCTCGCGACGAACGCGTTCCAGTAGGTGACCTGTCCCCAGCCGGTGAACGTGTGGAGGTTCACGCCGGCCAGGCCGAACGCCGGCGGGATGAGGGTGGCCGCGGTCTTGCCGTCCGGCCGGAAGCCCTTCCCGTCGAGGAACACGGTCGCGTCGAACCTGCCCGGCCCCCACGCCCCGAGCACCGAGCGCAGCGCCGGCACGTCCACGCCGAGCAGGTCCGCCACGGGCTGGAGGTTCGGCGACAGGCCCACGATCGCGCCGACGTCCAGGTCGCGGTTGGGCCAGCCGTCGAGCCGGCGGCCCACGCCGGGCGCGAGCGCGTCGTCCACGGTGGAGTGGCAGAGCGCGCAGGTGATGCCGACCGAGCGGAGCGCGCCGTCCTCCACCTTCGCCTTCACGCCCACCACCGCGTCGCGCGCGAGCAGGTCCAGCGTGACGCGCGGGTCCTCCAGGTTCACCTGGCCGGCGCGGAGCGCGTCCACCGTCTCGCGAGGGAGCGCGTCGAGGTCCACCTTCAGGCCGGCGCCGAGCGCCTGGAGCGGGGTGAGCGTCGCGATGGGCTCGTGCAGGCGCAGCACGCCGCTCCAGAACGCCTCGTCGCCGAAGGTGTCGTAGCGGAACACCTGCCGGCCCTCCGCGATGGACGCCTTCGGCCCGCCCCTCGGCGTCGCGAGCGCCGCGGTAGCGAGGGTGAAGACGACGATGGCACCACCGCCCAGCAGCCAGGCGGCCGTTCCTGCGTTCACGCGTCGAGGCATCTCGCTCCTCCGGTTCCGGTCCAGGCATCCGATGCGCGGGCGCTGCGGCGCGTTTCGGCGGGCTTCATCCGGGCCGTTCGACACGGCGCGTGTCGCACGGGGGCGGCGGCGGGTGTCGGAACCCGGGATGACCGCGAACGCACTGCGTGGAGCCGCCGGGGTGGCGCTCGCCCTGGCGCTGGCCGCCGCCGGGCCGGCGCGCGCCGGGGAGGCCGCGAAGGAGGCCGGGGACGAGAGGCCGCGCGACGCGCCCGCCGAGCCTCGCCCGAACCTCGAGCCGACGCCGCCCGACCTCGACTTCGATCTCCTGGGACGGCCCGCGAAGCAGGCCGATCCGCGCGTCCAGCGCCAGCTCGAGCGGCGCCGCCTGATGCTCAGGCTGCACCCCGCGATCGGCCTCGCCACCTGGGCCGCGCTGGCCGCCACCACGGTGGTCGGCCAGCTCGACTTCGACGACCGCTTCCGCGGCGGGGGCGACACCGGGCGCTACCACGCCTGGCATCGCGGGCTCGCCTACGGCACGAGCGCGCTGTTCCTCTCGACCGCGCTCCTCGGCGTGCTCGCCCCGAAGCCGCTCGCGGAGCCGGTCCGGCTCGACACCGCGCTCCTGCACAAGCTCGCCATGGGCGCGGCCACGGCCGGCATGGTCACGCAGATCGTGCTCGGCATCGTGGCGCGGCGGCGGGCGGGCAGCCTCTCCGAGCGCGACCTGGCGGCGGTGCACCAGGGCGTGGGGTACGCGACGCTCGGCGCGATGACGATCGGGGTGACGGTGCTGCTGTTCTGAGCGGCTGCGCCTGCTCCGCGGCGCCGGTCAGCCGCGCTTCTCGATCAGCACCGAGGTCTGCGCGGAGCCGCGGGGCAGGCCGCTGATGGCGCGGAGCTGGCGCACGGCCTCCTCGCCCTTCTCGAGCTTCTTCGCGGCGGCGTCCTTCAGCGCCGGCCACGGCACCGGCGCCTTGGTGCACACCGCGAAGATGCGCGCCGGGCCGGCCTGCCCGTCGAGGACCGCCGTGGTGGGCAGCACGTGCGGCTCGGCCGGGTGGATGAGCTCCTCGGACGCCTTGTCGCCCTTCGGCGGATAGAGCCGCGCGATGTTCCCGCTGGGATCGACGGAGAGGATCCACAGGCAGCAGGGCGAGCTGGGGTGCACCTCGAAGCGGAGGGCCGCGGACGCCGGGACGCGCTCGCCGTCGGCCACCGGCGCCGCGCGCGCGGCGTCCTGCACGAACACCGACAGCTCCACCGTGGGCGCCGGGCGCAGGCGCACCAGGAGGAACAGCGCCACCGCGGCGGCCGCGGCGAGCGGGACGGCGAACCGCAGCCAGCGCAGGCGCGGCGCCGCTCGCGGGCCCGGCGCATCCCACCCCGGCGCGTTCCGCACGGACGCGACCACCGCGTCCACGGTCGCCGGGTACACCTCGCGCGCGAACGCCTCGCCCTGGGCGCGCGCATCTCCGCGAGCCGCTCCTGGCAGGCCGGGCACGCGGTCACGTGCGCCGCGTCCGCGCCGTCGGGCGCGAGCAGCAGGGCTTCCAGCCTCAGGTCGGACGGGCAGGCCGTCATCCCTCACCTCGGGCCAGGAACTGGCGCGCGGACTCGACGAAGCGGTCGAGGCGACGGCTCACGGTGCGCCGGGAGATCCCGAGCGCCCGCGCCAGCTCCTCGTGCTCCATCCCGTCCACGAACACCCCCACCGCGACAGCCTGCGTCACCTCGTCGAACCGCGACAGCACCCGCTGCGCCACCAGTCGCTGCGGCTCGGCCGCCGCCCCCGCCGCCGCGCGCGCCGGGGCGAGCTCCAGGGACTGCTCCCCGTGGCGCCGCGCGTTGCGCAGGAGGTTGAGGCAGTGGTTGGTGGCCACCCGGTAGATCCAGTGGAGCACCGCCTCCGGCTCGGTCGAGGGGGTCCAGTGCCGCAGGAGCTGCACGAACACGTCCTGGGTCGCGTCGCGGGCCAGCTCGCGATCGCGGAGCAGCCGCAGGCAACGTCGGTACACCGCCGGCCCGTAGGTCCGGTAGAGCCGGGCAGCCGCCTGCTCGTCCATCGGCACCGCACGTTCCTAACGACACCCGCGAACCGGCGCGTGGGTCCCGGAGCGGCGGGCCCAACGGGGGTACGCGCACCTCGGGTGCGCGGTGTCCCCGGCGGCGCACGCCGGGTGTCTCGACGGCATGATCGCCGCGCTCGCCGTCTCGATCCTCGCCGCACTCGCCCCATCGGCCTCGCCCGCTGGAGCGGCCCCGCGCACCTTCGCCGTCGGCCCTGCCAGCACGCTGGGGTACCGGCTCGTCCACAAGTTCCACGAGGTGAACGGGCTGTCCCGCGCGGTGGAGGGGAGGGCGCGGGTGCTGCCGGACGGGACGGTGCAGGTGATGATCCGCGCGCCGCTCGACTCCTTCCACTCGGGGAACTCGAACCGCGACGCGCACATGCTCGAGGTCACCGGCGCGGCGCGGCAGCCGTACGTCGTCTTCAAGGGCGTCGGCCACCTCGACGCGCCGGACCGCTACCCGGCGGACCTGCGGATCGCGCTGCGCGGCGAGCTGACGCTCAAGTCGCC
This sequence comes from Anaeromyxobacter sp. Red801, assembly GCF_049201065.2. Lineage (NCBI taxonomy): Bacteria > Pseudomonadati > Myxococcota > Myxococcia > Myxococcales > Anaeromyxobacteraceae > Anaeromyxobacter > Anaeromyxobacter sp. Red801. The sequence goes on from NZ_CM181236.1 coordinate 997,572, forward strand.
GCGGCCGGTGGAGGTGGCGGCCGCCGTGCACTTCGACGCGCCCGATCGCGCCCGCGTCGAGGCGAGCTTCCCGGTGAGCCTGGACGACCACCAGGTCGAGCGGCCGGAGCTGCTGTTCGTGAAGGTGGACGACCGCGTGGACATCGACGCGCGGCTCGAGCTGGAGGGCGAGCCATGAGCGTCACCCGCCGTCAGTTCCTCTGCCGCGCCCTGGCCGGCGGCGCAGGGGCCGCCGCCGCCGCGGCGCTGCCCGCCTGCGCGCCCGACACCTCGCCCGCCCCGCTGGTGGACGTCCCCGCGCCGGTGAACGGGCGGCTCACGCTCGCGCTGTCGCGCTACCCGGCGCTCGCGCGGCCCGGGGGCGCCGTGCGGGCGCGCGCGCCGGGGCTCGCCGACCCGGTGCTCGTGGTCCACGCGGCCGACGGCACGTTCGCGGCCATGTCGAGCACCTGCACGCACCAGGGCTGCCCGGTGGGCTTCGAGGCCGGCGAGGTGGTCTGCCCGTGCCACGCCTCCACCTTCGACCTGCAGGGCCGCGTCACGCGCCCGCCCGCGGTGCAGGGGCTGACGCCGTACGCTGCGTTCCACGACCCGGCGCTCGACGAGGTGGCGGTGGACCTCGTCGCCGGCGATCCGGGGTTCCCGCGCTGGGACGACGGCGCGGTGGCGTTCCCGCTCGCCGACTTCCCGCAGCTCGCGGCCGCGGGAGGCTCGGTGGTCGGGCGCCCGGGCGGCGCGCCCCGGCCGCTCGCGCTCGTCGTGGTGGCGCTCGCGGGCGGGGCGTACGCCGCGCTCGACGCGATCTGCACGCACCTCGGCTGCACCGTCGGCTGGGACGCGGGGCGCGGGCTGGTGATCTGCCCGTGCCACGACTCGCGCTACGCGCTCGACGGCAGCGTGCAGCAGGGCCCGGCCACGCGCGCGCTCGGGACGTACGACGTCACCGCCGATGCCCTGGCGGTGACGGTGCACGTCCCGGCGTGAGCGCGTCTCGTCGGGCCCGGGGGGCTCAGGGGCCCGAGAGCGGCACGACGATGTCCCCGGGGGCGCCGCGCGCGCCCTGGTGGACGTGGGCCGAGGTCGGGCTGGTGAGGCCCGCGGCGATCACGAACCCGCCCACCTCGCCGCCGCCGCCGTCGTCGAGCGCGAGCAGCCCGGCCCCGAGCCCGGCGGAGGTCACCGGCGGGGTCTCCTGCGCGCCGTCCAGCGAGGCGATGCGGATCGGGCCGCCGCGCTCGAGCTGGCCGCGGATCTCGCCGGCCGGGTTCGCGGTGGTGTGCACGTTGTAGTAGAGCCCGCCCGCGTCGAAGGCGGCCCGCTGCTCGGCGGTGAGCGGGTCCGCGTCGTCGCGCACCACCCACAGCCCGGGCCGCCCGAACAGCGGGACGATGACGCCGCCGGAGGCGCCCCGCGCGGCCTGGTGGACGTGCGCGGCGGACTCGGCGGTGAGCTTCCGGGAGATCACGAAGCCGCCCGGCCGGCCGGTCGCGTCGTCCACCACGAGCAGGCCGGCGCCGAAGCCGCCGGAGGTCGTGGCCGGGACCTCCTGCGCGCCGTCGAGCGCGGCGAGGCGCGCGGTGCCGCGGTGGTCGAGCTGGCCGCGGATCTCGCCGCCGGCGTGGGCGGGGGTGTGGACGTTCACGAACAGCGTGCCCGCCTCGAACGCGTCGCGCTGGGCCGCGGTGAGCGGCGCCGCGCCGTCCGGCACCACCCACACCTCGGGGCCGCCGGCCAGCGGGACGATGATCTCGCCCGGCGCGCCGCGCGCCCCGAGGTGCACGTGGGCGGCGTTCGCGGTGGGGACCCCCGAGGTCACCACCAGGCCGCGCATGCGGAGCGTGCCGGGATCGACGGTGAAGGCCGCGGCGCCGAACGCGTTCGTGAGCACCGGCGGCGTCTCCTGCGCGCCGTCCAGCGTGGCGATCCGCAGCGCGCCGCCCAGGTCGAGCTGGCCGCGGAGCTCGCCGCCGGCGTGGGCGGCGGTGTGCGCGTTGTAGAACAGCTCGCCTGCGGTGAACGCGGCCTGCCCGGCGGCGCTCAGCGCCGGCGCGGACTCGGGGACCACCCACAGCGCGGCGGCGCCCGCGTCGCCGCCGCCATCCCCGCCGCCGCCACCTCCCCCGCCGTCGCCGTAGCCGCCGCCCCCTCCGCCGCCTCCGCCTCCGTAACCACCGCCCCCGCAGGCGGCGAGCAGGAGCGAGGCGAGCAGCGCAGCGTGCGACGGCGATCGAAGCAACACGTGTCCCATGGTTCGAGTCCTCCCTGGCGCGAGATCGGCCGCCCGGACTGACACCGATCCTTCGCGCCGGGTGACGCACCGCCTTGGGGCGGCGGGCGCGGACTAGGGGACGTCGAAGGCGCTGCGGAACGCGTCCGGCACGTGGACCACGCGGCGCGCCGCGTAGTCGAAGAAGACGATGCCGGTCTTGGCCCGGGCGATCTCCTTGCCGCTCGCCGCGTCGGACAGCCGGTAGAGGAGGTCGCAGCCGCGCGACCCCAGGTCCGCGACGGCGACGTCCACGCGCAGCGTCATCCCCCAGGCGCCCTCGGCCCGGTAGACCACGGCCGCGTCCACCATCAGGATGCCCGGCCCGCCCACGTCGAGCTCGGTCCAGCCGTGGCGGGCGAACAGCCGGACGCGCGCCTCGTGCACGAGCGAGAGCACCGCGTCGTTGCCGAGGTGCCCGCCGTAGTTCACGTCGCCGATGCGGACCGGCAGCTCGGTGGAGAAGGCGAAGGTGTCGGGCAGCTCGACGTGGACGCGGGGCAGGGGCGGCTCCTCGGGCGCGGGGCGGCGGCGAGGGTATCACCGCGCCCGCGCGCGGCGCACGGACGGGCGCCCGCCGGTCGCGTTGCCGCGACGCGCCGGGGCCGCGCCCCGGGTGGCGCACGCCGCGACCGCGCCGCGCACGAACGCGACCGCCGTGCGCGCCACGGCGGCAGGCGGAGCCCCGCCCTTGAGCTGGCGGATCGCGTCCGCCACGCAGGCGGCCACCAGCCTGGCCACGGCGGGCTCGTCCTGCACGCCCAGCGCGGCGAGCGCGGGCTGCACGAGGGCGTAGACCTGAGCGTGCGTCGCGGCCACGGTGCGGGCCAGCTCGGGTCCAGGCCGGACCGCGCCGCCGCCCAGGGCGGCGCCGACCCGGTGCTTTCCGCCGGCGAACATCTCGAGCTGGACGCGCACGAACGCGCCGAGGCGATCGAGGGGGGCCGCGTGGCGCTCCAGCTCGGCGCGCACCTCGGCGAGCCACGCAGGCAGCTCGGCGTCGACGAGCGCGGCGAGCAGGTGGTCGCGCGAGGGGAAGTACTCGTACACGCTCGGGCGCGCCAGGCCGGCCAGATCCGCCACGGCCCCGAAGGCGAGCGCGTCCGGCCCCCGCTCGAGCAGGATGGCGCGCGCGGCGTCGAGGAGCCGGGCGCGCCGTGCCGCGCGGTGCTCGCGGACGGTGGGCGCGGAGATGCGGGGCATCGACCGCAGCTTGACTTCCCGACGCACGGTTGGCAACGTTGCCGACGCAATGTCGGCAAAACTCCGTCGCCTCCTGCGCGCGCTCGCCGCGCGACGCGGCCGGGCCATCGCGCTCGCCGCGGCGGTCCTGGCCGCCGCGTGCTCCGCGGCGCTGGCCGTGCGCCCGCCGCCCGTGGCGGTGGCCCGGGTCCGGCGCATGGGCCTGCGCGAGACCGTGGTCGCGAGCGGGCGGGTCCTGGCCGCCGCGCGGGCAGAGCTGGGCGTCCCGCTGGCGGGGGTGGTCCGGGCGGTCCACGTCGATCGCGGCGCGCGGGTCCGCGCGGGCGAGGTGCTGCTCGAGCTGGACGACGGCGCGCTCGCCGCCACGCTCGAGGAGCGTCGCGCCGCGCTCGGCGCCGCGGAGGCGCGGGTGGCGCAGCTCGCGACGACCTCGGCGGCCTCGGCGACGGCCGGCCTGGGCGAGGCGGACGCGGCGCTCCGGCGCGCCGAGACCGAGCTGCGGCGCGCCGAGGCGCTCCGCGCGGAGGAGGCGATCGCGCCGGCCGCGCTGGAGGACGCGGCGCTCGCGGCGGATCGCGCCAGGAGCCGCCGCGCCACCGCGCTCGCGGCGCAGCAGGACGTGCGGGGGGCCGAGCTCCGGCTGGCGCGCGCGCGCGCCGCGGAGGCGGCAGCGGCGGTGCGCACCGCCGAGGCCCGGCTGCGGGAGGCGCGGATCCGGGCGCCGGCGGACGGGCTCGTGCTCGAGCGGCGGGCGGAGCCGGGGGACGTGGTCACGGCCGGGCGCGCGCTGCTGGTGATGGCGGCGGACGGGGAGGCGCGGGTTGCGGTGGAGCTGGACGAGCGCCACCTGGCGCGGGCCCGGCCCGGGCAGTCCGCCCGCGTCACCGCCGACGCGTGGCCGGACGTGGTGCTCGGCGGCGTGGTCGCGTCGGTGGGCCCGGGCGTGGACGCGGCGCGGGGGACGAGCGAGGTCCGGCTCCGGGTCCCGGACCCGCCGCGCGGCCTGGTGCCGGACCAGACCGTCTCGGTGGAGATCGAGACCGGCGCGCGCCCGGACGCGCTGGCCATCCCACCGGAGGGCCTGCGCGAGGCGCCGGACGGCTCGACCTGGTGCGCCGTCGTCCGCGGCGGGCGCCTGGAACGCGCGGCGGTGCACGCCGGGCTGCGCGGCGCGCGCGCGGTCGAGGTGACGGGCGGGCTCGTCGAGGGCGAGGCGGTGGCGACCGGGGCCGTGGAGGCGCTGCTCGGCCAGCGGGTGCGCCCGCGCGAGGAGCGCTGATGCGCCTCGACCTGTTCCTCGCGCTCCGCTTCCTGCGGGAGGGCCGCGCCCAGACCGCGCTCATCGTGGGCGGCACCGCGGTCGGCGTGGCGGTGTTCTTCTTCCTGAACGCGCTGGTGGCCGCGGTCGAGCGCGGGATGGTGGCGCAGACCCTGGATGCGCTCCCGCACGTGGTGCTGCGCCCTCGCCCCGAGGCTCCCCGCACGCCGCCCTCGCCGGACGGCGCCGCGGCGGTGAGCCACGTGCAGCGCGCGCCCCAGCGCCTGCGCGCCGTGGACCAGTGGCAGGCGGTGGCGCGCGAGGTCTCGGCGGCGCCGGGCGTGCGGGCGGTGGCGGCGGTCGCGTCGGGTCCGGCCATGGCGTCGAGGGGTGAGGCGAGCCGCTCGGTGAGCCTCATCGGCGTGGACCCGGAGGCCTACCGGCGCGTGCTGGTGGCGCTGCCGGGCCGCGTGGTCGAGGGGGACCTGAGGCTCGGGCCGTCCGAGGTGGTGGTGGGCATCGAGCTGGCGGAGGAGCTGGGCCTCTCCCGCGGCGACACGCTGCGCGTCGCCACCGCCGCCGGCGCGCGCGCGTTCGTCGTGGCAGGCCTGTTCGATCTCGGGACCCGCGACCAGAACCTCCGCTGGGTGCTCACGGCCTACCGGAGCGCGCAGGCGCTGCACGCGCTGCCCGGCGCGAGCGCGCTCGAGGTCCGGCTCGACGACGCGTGGGCGGCGGCGGAGGTCGCCGATCGCCTCCGGCGGCGGACCGGTCTGCGGGTGGAGAGCTGGATGGACCTGAACGGGAGGTTGCTCGCGGCGCTCCGGTCCCAGCGCGGCTCCACCCGCGCCATCCAGGCGTTCGTGGGGCTCGCCGCGGTCGCCGGCATCGCCAGCGTGCTGGTGGTGTCGGTGGTGCAGCGACAGCGCCAGATCGGGATCCTCCGCGCCATGGGGCTCTCGCGAGGCGGCGTCCAGCGGCTGTTCCTGGTGCAGGGGGCGGTCATCGGGCTGCTGGGCGCGGCGGCGGGCGTGGCCATCGGGTCCGTGCTGGCGCTCGTGTTCGAGACCAGCGCCCGCCACCCCGACGGCACGCCGCTCTACCCGGTGCAGCTGTCGCCGGCGCTGTACGCGGCCTCGGCGCTGCTGGCGCTCGGGGCCGGCCTCGCCGCCGCGTTCACGCCCGCCCGGCGCGCCGCGCGGCTCGATCCGGCGGAGGCGATCCGCCGTGACTGAGCCCGGACCCGCGCTCGCCTTGCACGGGGTGAGCCGGGCGTTCGGCGGTTCGGTCGTCACGCCCGTCCTCCACGGCATCGACCTCGCGATCGACGCGGGCGAGCTGACCGCCGTCGTCGGCCCCTCGGGCTCCGGCAAGAGCACGCTCCTCAACGTCATGGGGCTGCTCGACCGGCCCACCACCGGCCGGGTGGAGGTGTTCGGCCGCGACACGGGCGCGCTCGACGAGGACGCGCTCACCGCGCTGCGCGGCGGGACGATCGGCTTCGTGTTCCAGTCGCACCACCTGCTGCCGGCGCTCACCGCGGCCGAGAACGTCGCCGTCCCGCTCGCCATCGCGCACGGGCGGCTCCTGCCCGAGCACGTGGCGCGCGCGGAGGAGCTCCTCGGGACGCTCGGGCTGGCCGGGCACGCCCGCGTGCGTGCGGGCGCGCTCTCCGGCGGGCAGCAGCAGCGCGTCGCGCTGGCGCGCGCGCTCGTCCGGCGGCCGGCGGTGGTGCTCGCCGACGAGCCCACCGGCAACCTCGACTCCGCCGCGGCCGATGCCGCCTTCGAGCGGATGCGCGCCATGAACGAGCAGCTCGGCGTGGCGTTCCTGGTCGTCACGCACGACGCGCGCCTGGCGGGCCGCTGCCGGCGCGTGATCCGCCTGCTGGACGGGCGGGTGGTGGAGGATCTGCGGAGGGGGTGACGGTTGGGCCGGCCCGTGCCCTCACCGCAGCCGCAGGATGCGGACCGCGCCCGCGAGCACCAGCAGCGCCACCGCCGTCCCGATCACCAGGTCCGGCAGCGCCGAGCCGGTCCACGCGACCAGGGCGCCGGCGGCGATGACGCCCAGGTTCGCGAGCACGTCGTTCGTCGAGAAGATCCAGCTCGCCTTCATGTGCGCGCCGCCGTGGCGGTGGCGGGCGACGAGGACGAGGCAGCCCACGTTGGCGGCGAGCGCCAGGGCCGAGACGCCGATCATCGCGGGCGGCTCCGGCGCGCTGCCCGCGAGCAACCGCCGCGCCACGTCGGCGAACACGCCGAGGGCGAGCGCGGCCTGGAGCACGCCGGACACGTGCGCCGCGCGCAGCTGGGCCCGCGCCGCGCGGCCCACCGCCCAGAGGCTCAGGCCGTAGACCAGCGCGTCCGCCAGCATGTCGAGCGAGTCGGCGATGAGGCCGGTGGACTCGGCGAGCCAGCCCACCACGCCCTCGACCAGGAACATGGCGGCGTTGACGGCGAGCAGCAGGCGGAGCGTGCGGGCCTCCGCGCCGGGGTCGGGCGCGGCCACCGCGGCGCCGGGCACCTCGGCTCCGTGCGCGGCCGGCGAGGCGGCCGAGGACGCGGCGGAGGACGCCAAGCGGGCGCCGAGCCCGAGCGGCCGAAGGCGGGCCAGGAGCGGCGCGGGATCGCCGGCGTGGAGCACGGTGAGGGTGCGCGCCTGGAGGTCGAAGCGGAGCTCGTCGATCCCCGCCGCGCCGTCGAGCGCCAGCCGGATCATCCGCTCCTCGGAGGGGCAATCCATCCTCGGCACCGCGAACACGGTGCGCGTCGTCCCGGGCGTCGGCATGTCGCGGCGCAGTATATAGCGCCGCCCATTCGCGTAGAGCCCTGCTGCGGCGCACGCTGGCTGCCTGTGCCGGGTCGAGGCGGGCGACGCCGCGGCGGCGTCGGCGCACGTGTCGAGGCTGGAGCGGCTCCCGGCCCCGCCGGCGCTGGCGGGCGTGCTGCGGGCGCTGCTGGCGCGCCGCGCGCGGCTGGAGCGCGAGCCGCTCGACGACGCGCTCGTCGCGGCGTGGACGGAGGCCGGGCGTCCGGACCTCGCCTCGAGCCCGCTCCTGCCCGCGGACTGGGGAGCGCGGCTCCTGTCCGGCGCGGTCGCCCCCGAGGTGCGCGCCCGGATGGACGCGGGGGAGCGGCTGCTGTTCCCCTACGGCCGCCCGGCCGACTCCGCCAGCGACGGAGGGGGAAGGATCTGGACGACGCGCTCGCGGCGGCCGCCGCCGCGGGGTCGAATCCGCTCTCGGTCAACCTCGCCATCCTGTCGGCGCTGGGCCGGCACGAGGGCGCGCCCGGTGCGCCCGAGGTGGCGATGCGGCGGGCGGCGGCGCGCGTCGGCCCGGCCGTCGCCGCGGCGGATCCGGGATCCCGGGACCGGGGTGATGGCGCTCGCGGCCGACCAGGCCGGGCCGGCGATGCCGCTCCTGCGCCTCCGCGAGCGCGCGGGCGCCACGGCCGATCCGGCCCTCCGCGGGCGCGCCGGCGAGCTGCTCCTCGCGGTGGGCGGCCGCCTGGGCTCCTCCGGCGCGTCCATCGACCGGATGCTCGGGCTGGTGCTGGCGGACGAGGGCGCGCGCCTGACGGGCGACGAGCGCCGGCGCGCGGCGGTGCGCGAGCAGGGGGAGCGCGTGCGGCGCGAGGACGACGCGCTCCGGGAGGCGCTGCGCCGGCTCGGCACCTGGCCGTTCGCCGCCACGCTCCCGCGGGAGCCGGATCGCGAGCTGGAGCGGCTCGGCCGGCTCCTGCGCTAGCCGCCCGGACGGCCCGGTCAGGCGGGCAGCGACGCGAGCGCGCGGTCGAGGTCGCCGATCAGGTCCCCGGGGTCCTCGATGCCGATGGACAGGCGGATCACCGAGTCGGTGATGCCCGCCCGCTGCCGCGCCTCCGGCGTCATCGACGCGTGCGTCATCGACGCCGGGTGCGCCACCAGGCTCTCGACGCCCCCCAGCGACTCGGCCAGCGTGAACCAGCGCAGCGTGCGCAGCACGTGATCCACGCGGGCTGGGCGGCCGTCGCGGAGCTCGAAGCTGAGCATCGCGCCGAAGCCGCGCTGCTGCGCGCGCGCCAGCGCGTGCTGCGGGTGCGAGGCGAGGCCGGGGTAGTGGACCCGCGCGACCTCCCGGTGCCCTGCCAGGAACTCCGCCACGCGCTGCGCGCCGGCCTCGTGCGCCTTCACGCGGAGCGCCAGCGTCTTCAGCCCGCGCAGCACCAGGAACGCGTCGTGCGGGCTCTGCGAGGTGCCGAGCAGGTTGTTCATCGACTGGATGCGCTGCAGGAGCGCGGTGCGGCCGCGCGGCGCGACCACGGCGCCGCCGACCACGTCGCTGTGGCCGTTCAGGTACTTGGTGGTGGAGTGCACCACGAGATCCGCGCCGTGCTCGAACGGGCGCTGGAGCGCGGGGGAGAGGAAGGTGTTGTCCACCACCACGAGCGCGCCGCGCCGGTGCGCGAGCTCGGCCACCGCGCGGATGTCGGTGAGGCGGAGCAGCGGGTTCGAGGGCGTCTCGATCCAGACCATCCCGGTGTTCGGGCGCAGCGCGCGCTCGACCGCGTCCAGGTCGGCGAGATCCAGGTAGGTGACCTCCAGCCCGTAGGCCTGCCGCGCGTGCTCGAGCGTCCGGAACGTGCCGCCGTAGCAGTCCACGGTGCAGAGCAGGTGGCTGCCGTGCGGCAGCAGGTTGAGCGCCACCAGCACCGCGGCCATGCCGGTGGTGGTGCAGGTCGCGCCGGCGCCGCCCTCCAGCGTGGCGATCGCCTCCTCCAGCGCGGCGCGCGTCGGGTTGCCGCTGCGCGTGTAGTCGTAGCCCGCGTTGGTGCACACGTCGCGGAACGCGAACGTGGACGACTGGTAGATGGGCGGCATCACCGCGCCGTAGGCGGGGTCGGGCTGCACGCCCGCGTGGACGCACTGCGTGGCCAGCCCGGCGCCGGGGACGAGCGGCGCGCGCTCCGCCCAGCCGGCCCGCGCCGGGGTGCCGGGCGGCACGATGGTGAAGTGGTAGGCCGGGTTCCCGGGCACGTTGGAGTCGAGGTGGACGTCGTCGGACATGGCGGCTCCTGGGGCCGGGCGGCGGGCGCGGCCGGGCCGACGTTCCTACCAGAAGCGTCGTCCGTTTCATAGGACGGTCGTCCGTTAATCATGGATTGGGCGTCGAAATACCCGTTTGGTAGGACACGGCGTCGTCCGTTATGACGGATATATGTCTAACTTGGCCCGCCCTGGCGCTCCGCCGCCGCGACCGCGGCCCGGGCCCGCGCGAGCATCAGCGCGTACGCCGCGCCGAGCGCCGCGAGGCAGGCGAGCCCGAGCGCCACGTAGCGGCCGGAGAGCGCCGACGCGCTCCAGCCGTGCACCTGCATGAGCGTGCTCGCGTCGGAGAGGCCGACGCCCTCGATCTCGCCGAGCGGGAGCTCCCCGGGATCGCGCCAGGCGCGCACCCAGCCGTGGAGCGCGTCCACCAGGGCGGCCGCGCCGATGACGAGGAAGCCCCAGCGGAGCGAGCCGCGGCCGAGCGGACCCTCGGGATCCGCCCAGATCGTCGCGACGAGGGCCGCGCCGATCACCATGCAGCCCGCGTCGCCGCCGAACGTGATCAGCGCCCGCGCGGTCGCCCCCGGCAGCAGGGTGCAGACGAGCTGCACGGCGAGCCCGGCCGCGCCGGCGGCGAGCAGCGCCCGGCGCCCGGAGCGCCAGCCGCGCCACGCGAGCGCGGCGAGCGCCGCGGCCACCCCGATCACGACGACCGGGAGCCGCCCCGCCGAGATCGGCGTCCGCCACGGGCCGGGGAAGGCGCCGTGGCCGCACAGCCAGGCGGCCGCGGCGTGGCCGAGCTCGTGGATCCACATGGACAGGAACGTGCGGAGCAGCGCGTGCCCGGGGCCGGACGCGACCATCGCGAGCGCGAGGAGCAGCGCCGCGGGCGCCGCCACCGCACGGATCCACAGCTCGCGGCGCGCGCCGTCCAGCTCGCCGGACCAGCGCGCCGGGGCCGGCATCCCGAGCGCGACCCCCGCCGCGCCGAGGCCCGGCAGCGGCTCCTCCGGTCCCGGGGGCGCAGGGGGCGCCGTCGCCCGCGGCCGGGCCTTCGCGTAGATGACGCCGCAGCGCGGGCACTCCGGTCCGGTCGCGCGCGGCGCGCCGCAGCGCGGGCAGGAGGGGGCAGGGGCGTGGGCCATCGCGGTCACTCTACCGGAGCGCGGGGCACCGTGGCGGCCGGTCCTCCCCCGCTCGCGGTGCGACGCGGCGCGCGTCCCCAACGAGCGCCCGTCCTCGCCGCGACGGCGCGGCGTACGATCCCTGCATGCTCGTGGGCGAGATCATGACGCGCCGGGCCGAGGCGATCGCGCCGGGCGAGACGCTGGAGGCCGCCGCGCGGCGGATGAAGGCGAACGGCGTGGGCGCGCTGGTCGTGTGCGAGGGGGACCGGCCCGTCGGGATCCTCACCGATCGCGACATCGTGGTGCGGTGCGTGGCGGAGGGCGGGAACCCGGCGCGGGCGGACGTGCGGAGCGCGATGACGCCGCAGGTCGTCGAGTGCGGCGAGGACGACGCGCTCGAGGACGCGGTCCGGCGGATGGCGGAGCGCGCGGTGCGGCGGCTGGTGGTGCTGGATGCGTCGGGCCGGCTGGCCGGCGTGCTGAGCGTGGACGACGTGGCGCGCGCGCCGGCGCTGGCCGGCGCCGTGGTCGAGCACCTCCAGGCGCCGGAGCGGCCGCTGCGGCAGGGCCCGTGGCCGTGGTGGGAGACGCCGGGCCGCTGACGCGGCGGCGAGTCCCCGGATCACAGCTCGGCGGGCGCGGGCGCCTCGGCCTTGGGCGACGGCAGCTCGACCAGGGTGGCCTGGGTGAGCAGCAGCACGCTCGCGATCGAGACGGCGTTCTCGAGCGCCACGCGGACCACCTTGGTCGGATCCACGATGCCCGCCTCGACGAGGTCCACCCAGGTGCCGTGCGCCGCGTCGAAGCCGAAGTTGCCGGTCCCGGCGCGCATCCGCTCCACCACCACCGCCCCCTCCACGTCGGAGTTCTGGGCGATCTGGCGGGTGGGGATGGCGAGCGCGTGCACCAGCACCTCGAGCCCGGTCCGCTCGTCGCCCTCGCAGGCCGCCTCCTCCCGGCGCACCGCGTCGATGGCGCGCAGCAGCGGCAGGCCGGCGCCCGGGACGATGCCCTCGGCCACCGCCGCCTTGGTGGCGCTGATGGCGTCCTCGAACGCCTCCTTGCGGCTCTTCAGCTCCGCCTCGGTCGGCGCGCCCACGTGGATGACCGCCACCCCGCCCGCGAGCTTCGCGAGCCGCTCCTGCAGCTTCTCGCGATCGTAGTCGCCCTTCGTCTCCCGGATCTGCCGGCGCAGCTCGTCGGTGCGCGCCTGGATGCGGGCGCGGTCGCCGCCGCCGCCGATGAGCGTGGTGGTCTCGCGCGCCACCACCACGCGGCGCGCGCGGCCCAGGTCGCCGATCGCCAGGCGCTCCAGCTTGGTCCCGAGGTCCTCCGACGCCACCTTGCCGCCGGTCAGGACGGCGAGGTCCTGCAGCAGCTCCTTGCGCCGGTCGCCGAAGCCCGGGGCCTTCACCGCGGCGCACGGCAGCGCGCCGCGCATCTTGTTCACCACCAGCGTGGCGAGCGCCTCGCCCTCGACCTCCTCCGCCACCACCAGCAGCGGCCGCCCCGCCTTGACCACCTCCTCGAGCAGCGGGAGCAGGTCCTTCATCAGGCTGATGCGCCGGTCGCAGAGGAGCACGAGCGCGTCCTCGAGCACGCACTCCATCCGGTCGGCGTCGGTCACGAAGTAGGGCGACAGGTAGCCGCGGTCGAGCTGCATGCCCTCGACCACCTCCAGCGTGGTCTCGGTGCCCTTCGCCTCCTCCACCGACACCACGCCCTCGCCCCCGACGCGCTCCACCGCGTCGGCCACCAGCTCGCCCATGGCCGCGTCGTTGTGCGCGGAGATGGTCGCGACCTGCGCCTTCTCGCGGCGGGTGGTCACCGGCCGCGACAGCGCCCGCAGGCTGGCCACCGCGGCGCGGAGCCCGCGGTCGAGCCCGTGCTTCAGGTCGATCGCGCTCGCGCCCGCGGCCACGTTGCGCACGCCCTCGGCGAGGATCGCGTGGGCGAGCAGCGTGGCGGTGGTGGTCCCGTCGCCCACCGCGTCGCCGGTGCGCTCGGCCGCCTCCCGCAGCATGCGGACGCCCAGGTTCTCGGTGGGATCGTCCACCTCCAGCTCCTTCGCGATGGTCACGCCGTCGTTGCAGACGATCGGCTCCCCCCATCGGCGGTCGATGAGCACGCACTTGGACTTCGGCCCCAGGGTCACCCGGACCGCGTCGGCGAGGAGCGTGGCACCACGGAGGACGCCCTCCCGCGCGCTGTCCGCGAAGCGCAGCGCCTTCTTCATGTGAACAGCTTAGGACCCCCGGGCGACGGGGGCGTCGGCGGCAACCGGGGACCCGCCTTCGCGTGCGCACCGGTGGCCCGGCCGTCCGGCCGGGCGAGCCGGCTCGCGCGTCTTCCGGAGTCCCCCGCACGCTCGGCGCCCCGGCCGCGGGGGGCGGTCCTACAATGGGCCGGCGGCGAGGTGCGACCGGCCCTCGCGCCGGAGGCGGCCGTGGACAACGGCGAGGTCGCGCGCGTCCTCGCGGAGATCGCGGATCTCCTGGAGCTCACCGGCGGCAACGCGTTCAAGGTGCGCGCCTACCGCCGGGCGGCCCAGGTCGTGGACCTGCACCCGGTGGCGGTCGCGCGGCTGGCCCGGGAGGGCGGGCTCGCGGAGCTGCCCGGCGTCGGCGAGCGCATCGCGGAGAAGATCGCGGAGCTGGTGGAGACCGGCGGGTGCCGGGAGCACGCGCGGCTCGCCGCGCTGGTGCCGGCGGGCGTGCTGGAGCTCCTGCGCCTCGAGGGCGTCGGGCCGAAGACGGTCGAGGCGGTGTGGCACCGGCTCGGGGTCGAGGACGTGGCGGGCCTCGAGGCGGCGTGCCGGTCCGGCCGCGTCCTCGAGGTGCCGCGGATGGGCCCGGCGCGCGCGGAGGCGATCCTCGGCGCGATCGGGCGGCACCGGGCGCGGGCGGGCCGGACCCTGCTGCACCGGGCCATCGGGCACGCGGAGCCCATCCTCGAGCGGCTCCGCGCGGTGCCCGGTGTGCGCGCCGCGGAGGTGGCGGGGAGCGTGCGGCGCCGGCGGGAGACGGTCGCCGACCTGGACGTGCTGGTCTCGGCGGGCGACGCGGCGCCCGCGGTGCGCGCCTTCACCGGGCTGTCCGGCGTGGTGGCGGTGCTCGCCGAGGGTCCGACCAAGGCCTCGGTGCGGCTGCGCTGCGGCATGCAGGCCGATCTGCGCGTCCTGCCGCCGGACGCCTGGGGCGCGGCGCTCCTGTACTTCACCGGGAGCAAGGCCCACAACATCGCGCTCCGCGCCCGGGCCCTGCGGCGCGGGCTGAAGATCTCGGAGTACGGCGTCTTCGATCGCGAGGGCCGCCGGCTGGGCGGCGCGACGGAGGCGGAGGTGTACCGCGCGGTCGGGCTGCCGTTCATCCCGCCCGAGCTGCGCGAGGCGCAGGGGGAGCTGGAGGCCGCCGAGGCGGGGACGCTCCCGCGGCTGGTCGAGGAGGGCGACCTGCTCGGCGACCTGCACGTCCACTCGCGGGCCTCCGGCGACGGGCGCTCGGACCTCGAGGCGCTCGCCGCGGCCGGGCGCGCGCTGGGCCGGCGCTACCTCGCCATCACCGATCACTCCCGCTCGCGCCCGCTCGGGCTCGACCCGCAGCGCCTGGCGGCGCACGCGGGCGCCATCCGGGCGCTGGACGGCCGCCTGCGCGGGAAGCCGCACCTGCTGGCCGGCGTGGAGGTGGACATCCTGCCGACCGGCGCGCTGGACCTGCCGGAGCACGACCTGGCGCGGCTGGACTGCGTGGTGGCCGGGGTCCACGCCCGCTTCGGCGACCCGGCCGCCCGGAACACCGACCGCATCGTGCGCGCGCTCCGGTCCGGCGTGGTCCACGTGCTGGCGCACCCCACCGGCCGGGAGCTGGGCACGCGCGACGGGTACGCGCTCGAGCTGGACCGGCTCCTGGAGGCCGCGCGCGAGGAGGGCGTCGCGCTGGAGGTGAACGCGATGCCGGAGCGGCTGGATCTCGGCGCCGAGGGCTGCCGCGCCGCGCGCGCAGCGGGGGTGCCGGTGGTGATCTCGACCGACGCGCACGACGCCGCGCAGCTCGCGAACCTCCGCTACGGGGTGTGGGTGGCGCGCCGGGGGTGGCTGGAGGCGAAGGACGTGCTGAACACGCTGCCGCTGCCGGAGCTGCGACGCCGCCTGGCGCGCCGCGTGCGCGCGCCGCGGCGCGCGCACGGGTGAGCCGGGCAGGAGGTGGAGCGCCATGGTGTTCGAGGACCGGAGGCAGGCGGGGCGGCTGCTGGCGGAGCGGCTGGAGCGGCTCCGGGCGCGGCACCCGGTGGTGCTGGGCCTGGCGCGCGGCGGCGTGCCGGTCGCGGCCGAGGTGGCCCGCGCGCTCGGCGCCGAGCTGGACGTGCTGGTGGTGCGCAAGCTGGGCGCGCCCGGGTGGCCCGAGTACGCCCTCGGCGCCGTCGCCGAGGGTGGCGCGGCCTGCGTGCGCCACGAGGCGCTGGGCGAGGCCGGCGTGTCCGAGGAGGACGTGGCGGCGATCGCCGAGCGCGAGGCGGCGGAGGTGGGGCGGCGGGTCCGCCTGTACCGCGGCGACCGGCCCGCGCTCGAGCTGGCCGGCCGGACGGTCATCGTGGTGGACGACGGGGTCGCGACCGGGGCCACCGCGCGCGCGGCGGCTCGGGCCGCGCGCCAGCGCGGGGCGGCGCGGGTCATCGTGGCGGCGCCGGTGATCGCCGCCGCGACGGCGCCGGAGCTGCGGGCGGACGCGGACGAGGTGGTGGCGGTGGACCTCCCGGAGCCGTTCATGGCGGTGGGGCTCTGGTACCGGCGGTTCCCGCAGGTCTCGGACGACGAGGTCGTCGCCTGCCTGCACCGCGCCGGCGAGGAGGTCGCGGCCGATCCATGGGGCGGGGACGACTGGCTCGCCGGCGACGCGGAGCCGGCCGACCCCGAGGAGGCGCGGACGGTGGTGATCCCGTTCGACGGCTCGTCCCGCGGCCCCGGGACCCTCGACGGCGAGCTGTCCATCCCGGAGGGCGCGACGGGGCTGGTGGCGCTCGTCCACGGGAGCGGCTCGAGCCGGCGCAGCCCGCGGAACCGGCTGGTCGCGGCGGCGCTGCGCCGCGCCGGGATCGGCACGCTCCTGTTCGACCTGCTCACGCCGGCGGAGGCGATCGAGGACGAGGTCACGGGGCGGCTCCGCTTCGACGTGGGCCTGCTCGCGGGACGGACCGCCGCCGCGCTGCGGTGGCTGGGCGCGCTGCCCGGCACCCGCGCGCTGCGCCTGGGCTGCTTCGGCGCGAGCACCGGCGCCGCGGCGGCGCTGGCGGCCGCGGCCGAGCTGCCGGAGCAGGTCGCGGCGGTGGTGTCGCGGGGCGGCCGGCCCGACCTGGTCCCGGCCGCCACGCTGGAGCGGGTCCGCGCCCCGGTGCTCCTGGTCGTGGGCGCGCGGGACGAGGAGGTCCTGCGCCTGAACCGGGCCGCGCTCCGGCACCTGTCCGGCGGGCGGCTGGCGGTGGTGCCCGGCGCGACGCACCTGTTCGAGGAGCCCGGCGCGCTCGACGCGGCGGCGCGGCTCGCGACCGGCTGGTTCGCGCGCTGGCTCGCGACGGCGGCCGCGCCGGAGGCGCGCGCACCGGCGTAGGCGGACGGACACGGGGCGAGGAGGGCGAAGATGAGGACGGGCGAGACGGTGGAGGTGGTGCGGAGGCGCCTCTCGGGCGAGGCGCGGCTCGACCTGGGGCGCCACCCGGTCGCGCTCGCGTTCGACGACGGCGTGCTCACCATGGAGGGCGAGCTGGGCGACGTCGGCGCGAAGAAGCTGGCGCTGGAGCGGGCCGCGGCGGTGGCGGGCGTGCGCCACATCGTGGACCGGCTCCGGGTCGCCCCGGCACGGCGGATGACCGACGCGGAGATCCGCGACCACCTGCGCGACCTGCTGCTCGAGGCCGCCGAGCTGCAGCCGGTGGCCCGCGCCGGCCCCGCGCCGGCCGGCGGACCGGCGCCCGGCGGGCCCGACCTCCGGCTCGGGTCGCTGGGCGCGTCGGTCCGCGAGGGCGTGGTGACGCTGGACGGGGCGGTCCCGAGCCTCGCGCACAAGCGGCTCGCGGGCGTGCTCGCCTGGTGGATCCCCGGCGTGCGCGACGTGGTGAACGGGCTGGAGGTCGTCCCCCCGGAGCAGGACGGCGACGACGAGATCACCGACGCGGTCCGGCTCGCGCTGGAGAAGGACCCGCTGGTGGACGCGGACGCCATCGCGGTGTCCACCCGCGGGGCGGTCGTGACGCTCCGCGGGGCGGTGCGCTGCGAGATCGAGCGCGCGGCGGCGGAGCGCGACGCCTGGTGCGTGTTCGGGGTGGACGGGGTGCGAAACCTCGTCGAGCGATGAGGGAGGCGGCCATGGCCGGGATCGAGTGGAGGCGGATCTGCTGTCCGGTGGACTTCTCGGAGCCGGCGCGCGCGGGGCTGGCGGTCGCGGCCGACCTGAGCCGCCGCCTCGGGTGCGAGCTGGTGCTGCTGCGGACCGACGCGGGCTCGAGGGTGTCGGACGAGCTGCCGCCGGCCGCGCTGCAGGGCGCGGCGCTGGGCTCGTGGCGCGACGAGGCGGCGCGGCTCGGGGCGGCGCGGGTCACCCTGGCGCACGCCGCCGGGCCGCCCGAGGTCGGGACCGTGGAGTTCGCCGCGGCCGAGGGCGTGGACCTGATCGTGATGGGGACGCACGGCCGGGTGGACCGCGAGCACATGCTCACCGGCTCGGTGGCGGAGAGCGTGGTGCGCACCGCGCCCTGCATGGTCCTGACGGTGCGGCCCGCGGCGCCGGCGGCCGCGCGCGCGGCCGCCGGCTGACGCGGCCTCAGGCGGTGAGCCCACCGTCGATCGCCAGCGAGACGCCGGTGACGAACGCGCTCTCGTCCGACGCGAGGTACGCCACCAGGCCGGCCACGTCGTCCCCGGTGCCGTAGCGCGGCAGCGCCAGCATCGGCAGCACGGTGGAGGCGAGCGGACCGTCGGCGGGGTTCATGTCGGTGTCGATCGGGCCCGGCGACACCAGCGTGACGCTGATGCCCCGCGGGCCGAGGTCGCGCGCCAGCCCCTTGGTCAGCCCGATGAGCGCGGACTTGCTGAGCGCGTACGCGGAGACGCCTGCGAACGGGACCCGCTCGTCGTTGGCGCTGCCGACCGTGATGATGCGCCCGCCCTCGCGCAGGTGGCGCGCCGCCGCGCGCGCGCCCGCGAACACCGCCCGGACGTTGATCGCGACGATCCGGTCGAACTCCTCCAGGGTCGTCTCCTCGACGGGCTTGAACGCCGCCACGCCCGCGTTGCTCACCAGGACGTCGAGGCGCCCGTGCTCGGCGGCGACCGCGTCCACGATCCGCTCGACCGCCACCGCGTCGGCGCTGTCCACGCGGTACGCGCGGGCGCGGCCGCCGGCGCGCTCCACCGCCTCCTCGACGCGGCGGGCCGGCTCCTCCGAGCTGACGTAGGTGAACGCGACGGTGGCGCCCTCCCGCGCCAGCCGCCGCACGATGGCGGCGCCGATGCCGCGGCTGCCTCCGGTGACCAGCGCCACCTTGCCCTTCAGGTTTCCCATGGCTGCTCCAGTTATGTAGTGAACGACACAGAAAGCCTACGAGGCTTGCCAGGGAGCCGCCCATCTTTTTATGCTGTACGACACAGAAAGGGGTCCGGCATGGCCACGCGCGGGCGACCCCGCTCGTTCGACCGGGGGGAGGCGCTGCGGAAGGCGATGGAGGTGTTCTGGGATCGCGGCTACGGCGGCGCGTCCATGGCGGACCTCACCCGCGCGATGGGGATCAACTCGCCCAGCCTCTACGCGGCGTTCGGGAGCAAGGCGGCGCTGTTCCGGGAAGCGGTGGACCTGTACGCGGCCACCGAGGGGGCGGCGGGCGGCCGGTGCGCGCCCGACGAGGCCACCGCGCGCGAGGCCGTCCGCGCCATGCTGCGGGGCACGGTGCAGGCGCTCACGGCCGCCGGGAAGCCGCGCGGCTGCCTGATCGTCCTGGGCGCATGCCAGGGTGGTGCCCCGGACGCCGGCGAGGCGGCGGAGGTGGACGGGCTGCTGCGCGCGCGCCGCGCCCGGGCGGTCGACGACGTGCGCCGGCGGCTGCGCCGCGGGATCGAGCAGGGCGACGTGCCGCCGGGCGCCGACGTGGAGGCGCTCACCGCGTTCTACGCCACGGTGCTGCACGGGCTGTCGCTGCGGGCGCGCGACGGCGCGTCGCGCGCCGAGCTCCTCGGCATCGTCGAGTCCGCCCTGGCGGCGTGGGACGCGCTGGTCCGTCCGCGGGCGGGGCGCGCGGGCGCCGCCCGCGGGCGCCGCAGGGACGGCGCCGGCTGAGCGGCGGGATCACGGCCGCGCGCCGGCGGCGGCTGCCGCGAGCTCGTCCGCGAGCGCCCGGACCGCGGCGCTCAGCGCCTCGACCGAGGCGGCGGTGCCGGCCGCCCGCGGACGCTCGCGGGCCCGGGTGACGCCCCGCTCGACCACCTCGGCACCCCGGCGCAGCGTCCAGCGGGCCTCGAGCACCCCGGCGCCGTCCGGCGCGCGCTCGAACCGCAGCACCTCCACCGACGCGACCCACTCCGGCGCCGCGCCCGCCGGCCACGGCCACGCCACCACCTCGCGCGCGGGCACGGCGGCGCGAAGGTCCTCGGCCAGCGCGGCGACGAACAAGGTCTCGAGCGGCGCGGCCCAGCGCTCGTCCCCGGCCACGTCCACGCGGGCGCCCTCGCCGCGCGTGACGAGCTCGGGACGGTCCAGGTACGCCGGCAGCCGGACGGGTCCGAGCCCGAGCACGCCGAGCGGCGCCGCGCCGGCCCGGGGCGGCGCCGTGCGCGCCTCGAGCGCGTAGTAGCGGGTCCGGTCCGGGCGCGGCCCGAGCGACATGCAGCCGGGGAGCAGCGCCAGCGCCGCCGCGATCGCGATCACGGGTCTCACCGGCGCACCTCCGCGCGGCCGCGCACCAGCGCGCTGGGGTCGCGGTCGAGGTCCTCGGCCAGGTGGCGCAGCGCGCGCGCGGCGCCCTGGAGCTCGGAGAGCGTCGCACCGAGCTGCCACGCGACCGGGGACGAGGGATCCACCAGCGCGCCCACGTCGCGCAGGGCGCCGTCGGCGCGCTCCAGGGTGGCGCGGAGCTGGACCGCGGCCGCCCGCGCGTCCGCGGCGAGCGGCGGCAGGTCCGCCTCGAACGTGCGCGCCGCGTCGCCGAGGGCCGCCCCCACCGACGCGATCGCGGCCTGGGCGGTGCCGAGCGCGGGCGGCACCGCGGCCGCGGCCGCGTCCACCCGCGCCGCCGCCCGGTCGATGGTCGAGGCCGCGCGGCGCAGGTCGGCCACCAGCCCCTCGAGGTCGAGCGCGTGCAGCTTGGTGAGCAGCTTCGAGACGTCGGCCTGCAGCGCGGCCCAGCCTGGCTCGGCGTAGACCGGGATCTCGGGGTAGGGGAGCTGCATGGGCGACGGCGTGGCCGGCGGGGCTGTCGGGAGGATGTCGAGGTCCACGTACCGCCGGTTGGAGAGGAAGCTCTCCAGCGCCAGGCGGGCCCGCAGCCCGTGGCGGATGAGCGTGCGCATCGCCTGGGGATCGGCGAGGTCGATCCGCCCGCCCATCTCCTGGATGCGGGTCTGGTTGAGCTCGATCACCACCGGCATGCGCAGCTCGCGCAGCGGCTCGGTGGCCGACTCCATCGACAGGTGGATGCTCGAGACCCGCCCCACCGGCACGCCGCGGAACTTGACCGGCGCGTCGGTCTCCAGCCCGGCCAGGTCCTCGGAGAACACCGCCACGAACCGCACCCGGTGCTGGAGCAGCCGGCCGGCGCCCAGGTAGATGGCGGCCACGACGCCGAGCGCGATCGCGGAGAGCACGAACGCGCCGACCACCCTCGGATCGAACCTGCGTGCCATGCGACCTCCCTCACGGCGGGACCGCGCCGCCCCCGAAGAACGCGCGCACCTCGGGTGGACCGGTGGTGCGCAGCTCCGCCGGCGGGCCCTCGGCGACGGCCCGCCCCCGCTCGGCGTCGAGGAACAGCGCCCGGGTGCCGATGCCCAGGATGGTCGCGACGTCGTGCGTGACCACCACCGCGGTGGTCCCGAGCGCGTCGCGGAGCTGCAGGATGAGCGCGTCGAGCCGCCGCGCGGTGGGCGGGTCGAGGCTGGCCGACGGCTCGTCGATGAGCAGGATCTCGGGGTCGAGCGCGATGGCGCGGGCCAGCCCGGCGCGCTTCTGCATGCCGCCCGACAGCTCCCAGGGGTAGAGCCCCTCGAACCCGCCCAGCCCGACCAGCGCGAGCTTGAGCCGGACCACCTCGCGGATCGCGTCCGGCGGGAGCGCCGTGAACTGCTCGAGGGGCAGCGCGACGTTCTCGGCGAGCGTCATCGAGGTCCACAGCGCGGCCCCCTGGAACAGCACGCCCACGCGCCGCAGCAGCCGCTCGCGGACCTCGGGCGGCGCGGCGGTGAACGGCTCGGCCCCGTAGCGCACCTCGCCGGCGGCGGGCTCCTGCAGGCCCAGCAGGTGGCGGAGCAGGGTGGTCTTCCCGCAGCCGCTCGGGCCCATGACGACGTACACGTCGCCGCGCCGGACGGTGAAGTCGAGGTCCCGGACCACCACCCGGTCGCCGAAGCCCATCGCCAGCCCGCGCACGCTGATGACCCCGTCGTCCACGCTCACCACCCGAACAGGAAGAACACGTACTGGTAGAGCCCGCAGGCCGCGATGATCGCCACGATCCCGGTGACCACCGCCTGCGTCGCCGCCTCGCCCACGCGCTCGGCGCTGCGCTCCGCCTGCATCCCCCGGAACGCGCCGGTGAGCGCGATGAGCAGCCCGTAGGTCGCGCCCTTCACCAGGCCGCCGGCGAGGTCGCCCGGGACCAGCGCGAGCGCGGTCTGGCGCAGGTAGCCGGCCAGCGGCTGGTTGAGCATGGTGGTGCCGACCACGGCGCCGCCCAGGATCCCGCTCGCGTCGGCGAACAGGGTGAGGAGCGGCATCATGGCGGTGAGGGCCAGGACGCGCGGCACGACCAGGTACTCCACCGGCGAGATCCCGAGCGTGCGCAGCGCGTCGATCTCCTGCGTCACGTTCATGGTGGCGAGCTGCGCCGCGAAGGCGCCGCCGCTCCGCCCCGCCAGCGTGACGCCGGTGATGAGCGCGGCCATGTCGCGGACGATGGCGATGCCGACGATGTCCGCCACGAACGCCTCGGCCCCGAAGAAGCGGAGCTGGGTGATCCCCACGAACGCGAGGATGATCCCGACCAGGAAGCTGACCAGCGCGACGATGGGCAGGGCCTCCGCCCCGGAGTGCTGCACGAGCAGCCAGAGGTCCTGCGGGCGGAGGCGGGCCCGGCGCACCGCGAACCGGGCGAACGCGATGGCGGTCTCCCCCACGAACGCGACCGCCGCGCGCAGCCGCTCCTCGCGCCGGAGCGCGCGCACCCCGAGCCGGGCGATGCCGCGCGCGGCGGGGGCGGCCCGGGACGCGGGCGCGGCCGGCTCCCGGACCAGCTCGAGCAGGCGCACCAGCCCGTCCGGCAGGGCGCGCGGGTCGAGCGGCACGCCGCGCGCGCGGCAGGCCTGCCCCACCGAGTGCACGAAGACCGCCAGGGCGCTGTCCCACGCGGCGACGCCGGCGGCGTCGATGGCCACGCGCGGCGCGGGCGCCCGGTCCAGCTCGCGCTCGACGTCCGCGGCCGGCGGCAGCCCGTCCGCGAGCCGCCAGGCCCCGGCCAGCTCGACCACCAGCGCGCCGTCGTCCTCGCGGCGCAGCTCGAGCGCGGCGGCGGCCGGCGCGCGATCGCGGCGGCGGCCGGCGAGCCAGCGCGGGCGCACGCGCCCGGCCTCGGGAGCTGGAAGCTGCTGCGAGATGGCCTGCTCCCCCGCGCCGGGCACACCGCCCCGGCGTCCCCGGTGCCCGCGATCGTAGTCACTCGTCGTCGGGGCACGCGCAGGCAGCAGGGGGACTCCCTATGGCCGCGTCCGGGCGACGCAGGGGCACCCGGCGCGCCGTCCGGCGCACGCCTGCGGGCCAGCCCGGAGGAGCCGGCTCGGACGGAGCGCCGTGCGGCGTACCGTCGAGCCGACGGCGCGCGCTGGGGGGCGAGCCGATGGAGGCGCGACTGCAGCCGCGGCGCGAGGCGCCCCGAGGACCGGCCGCGGCGCCCGAGCCGCCGTGGATGCTCGAGCCGGACGTCGTGCTCGCGCAGCTCGGCTCCGGGCCGGCGGGCCTGACCTCCGCGGAGGCGGCCGGGCGCCTCCGGGCGCACGGGCCGAACGTGGTGCGGGCGCACCGCCCGCTCTCGCGCCTCCGGGTGGCGGCGCGGCAGCTGAGCAGCCCGCTCATGCTGCTGCTGGTGTTCGCCGCGCTGGCCGCCGCCGCGAGCGGCGAGTGGCTCGACGCGCTCATCGTGCTCGCGATCCTCGCGGCGAGCACCGCCATCGGCTTCGCGCGCGAGTACCAGGCGGAGCGGGCCGCCGCCGCGCTGCGCGCGCGGCTGCGCGTCCACGCGAGCGTGGTGCGCGACGGGGCGCCGCGATCCGTCGCCGCGGAGGAGCTCGTGCCCGGCGACGTGGTGATCCTCTCGGCGGGCATGCTGGTCCCGGCCGACGCCGTGCTGCTCGAGGCGACCGATCTGTTCGTGAACCAGGCCGTCCTGACCGGCGAGAGCTTCCCGGTGGAGAAGCGGGTGGGCCGGGTCCCGGCCTCGGCGCCGATGCCCGCCCGCACCGGCTCGGTGTTCCTCGGTACGAACGTCCGGAGCGGCACCGGGCGCGGCGTGGTGGTGGCGACCGGGGGCGCCACCCAGCTCGGCGCCATCGCGCACCGCCTCACGGTGCGGCCCGCGGAGGCCGAGTTCGAGCGCGGGCTGCGGCGGTTCGGCTACCTGCTGACCATCGCCATGCTGGTGATGGTCCTGGTGGTGTTCGCGGCGCACGTCCTCCGCGGACGCCCCGCCGTGGAGACGCTGCTGTTCTCGGTCGCGCTGGCGGTCGGCCTGAGCCCCGAGCTGCTGCCCGCGATCCTGACCGTGAACCTGGCGCGCGGCGCGCAGGCGATGGCCCGGCACGGCGTGCTGGTCCGCCGCCTCGGGGCCATCGAGAACCTCGGGAGCATGGACGTCCTCTGCACCGACAAGACGGGCACGCTGACCGAGGGCGTGGTGGCGCTGGAGGGCGCCTGGGACGTGGCCGGTGCCCCGTCGCCCGGGGTGCTGGAGCTCGCCGCCCGGTGCGCCGCGCTGGAGACGGGCGTCGCCAGCCCGCTCGACGAGGCCATCCTGCGGGCGCGCCAGGCCGACGTCTCGGCGCTGCAGAAGCTCGGCGAGATCCCGTTCGACTTCGTCCGCAAGCGCGTGAGCGTGGTGGCGGGCGGGCCGGACGGCGTCAGGCTGATCACCAAGGGCGCGTTCCGGACCGTGCTCGCCGCCTGCGCGCGCCTCGAGGGCGGGGCGCCGCTGGACGGGCCGGCCCGGGCGGCGCTGGAGGCGCGCTTCGCGCGCTGGAGCGCGGACGGGGTGCGGGTGCTGGCGGTGGCCACCCGCGCGCTCGCGCCCGGGCGCGCCCACGGCCGCGAGGACGAGCGCGAGCTGGAGCTGGCCGGGTTCCTCACGTTCGGCGACCGGCCCAAGGCGGGCGCGGCGGAGGCGGTCGCGGACCTGGCCGCGCTGGGCGTCACCGTGAAGCTGATCACGGGCGACGCCGAGCTGGTCGCCCGCCACGTCGCGCCGAGGGTGGGCCTGCGCGCCGGCGGCGTCCTCACCGGTCAGCAGCTCGACGCGCTGCACGGCGACGCGCTCTGGCACGCCGCCGAGCGGACCGACCTGTTCGTCGAGGTCGACCCCAACCAGAAGGAGCGGATCATCCTCGCCCTGAAGCGCGCCGGGCACGTGGTGGGGTTCCTGGGGGACGGCGTGAACGACGCGCCGGCGATGCACGCCGCCGACACGAGCCTCTCGGTGGCGGACGCGGTGGACGTCGCGCGCGAGGCGGCCGACTTCGTGCTGCTCGAGCGCGAGCTGGACGTGATCCGCCGCGGCATCGAGGAGGGCCGCCGGACCTTCGCCAACACGCTCAAGTACCTGCTCACCACCATGAGCGCGAACCTCGGCAACATGGTGAGCATGGCCGCGGCCTCGCTGGTGCTGCCGTTCCTGCCCATGCTCGCCGGCCAGATCCTCCTCGACAACTTCCTCTCCGACGTGCCGGCGGTGGGCCTCGCGGGCGACGCGGTCGACCCCGAGCTGGTGGACCGGCCGCGCCGCTGGGACCTGCGCTTCGTCGCGCGCTTCATGGTCGAGTTCGGCCTGCTGAGCTCCGCGTTCGACCTGCTCACCTTCGCGGCGCTGCTCGGGCCGTTCCACGCGGTCCCGGAGCGCTTCCGGACCGCGTGGTTCGTGGAGTCGCTGCTCACCGAGCTGGCCATCGCGCTGGTGGTCCGCACCCGGCGCCGGTTCTTCCGCAGCCGGCCGGGGCCCCTGCTGCTGGGGACGACGATCGCGCTGGTCCCGCTCGCGCTCGCCATCCCGTACCTGCCGCACGCGGGGGTGCTCGGCTTCGTCCCGCTGCCCCCCGCGCTGCTCGCGTCGCTCTGCGCGATCACCGCCCTGTACGTGGCCGCGGCGGAGCTCGCCAAGGGCTGGTTCTACCGGACCGAGCCATGACCGTGCTCATCGGGCTCGCGAGCGGCTGGCGGCGCAGGCGGCGGTGGTGGGGTGACCGGCGCCCGTGCGCGCGCGGGGTGACCCGGCTCGACGCGGCGCCCCGGCGCAGCCCCGCGATGGCCGGGCCGCCGGGGTCCGTCCCGGCCACATACGCAGCAGGAGGGCTCGAGGATGGCGAGCGCGCGCGAGAGGCTGCACTCGGTGGCGGTGGACGCGGTGATGACGCGGTCGCCGGTGACGCTGGAGCTGGACGCCACGCTGTCGGACGCGGCGGAGGCGCTGCTCGAGGGGGGCTTCCGCCACCTGCCGGTGGTGACGGCGGAGGGCCGGCTGGCCGGCATGCTGTCCGAGCGCGACCTGCGCAGCCGGCTCGGGACCGACGCCGCGTCCTTCCTCGACGCGACGCTGGAGGCGCTGCAGGAACCGGTGTCCGAGGCGATGACCCCCGATCCCATCTACGTGCGCGCTGGGGCCCCGCTCGCGGACGTGCTCCCGATCTTCGCCGACGAGGGGGTGGGCGCGGTCCCGGTCCTCGACGCGGGCGATCGGGTGGTCGGGATCGTCTCCTACGTGGACCTGCTCCGCGCGCTCGCGCGCCGGGCCGTGGCCGGCCGCGGCGGGGCCGCCGCCGCTCACCCGCGCGGCTTGCCCTCGCCGTAGCCGCCGGCGGTCTGCACGCCCACCACTGCCTTGCGGTGGAACTCGGGCACCGACGCCGCGCCGGCGTACGTGAAGGCCGACTGCACGCCGGTGATCACGTCCACCAGGATGGCGCCCACGCTCTCGCGGCCCTCGCGGATGTAGATGCGCGACGTGGAGATGCCCTCGCGGAAGAAGCCCTTCTTCGCGCGCTCGAACGGGTCGATGCCGGCGGTGCGGTCGCTCACCGCGCGCGCGCTCGCCATCCCGTAGTTCTCCTTGTACGGCCGCCCCTCGCGATCCTCCTTCACGTCCCCGGGGCTCTCGTAGGTCCCGGCCAGCGCCGTGCCGATCATGACGCGCGACGCGCCGGCCGCGAGGTAGAGCGCCACGTCGCGCGGATCGCGCACGCCGCCGTCCGCCCAGACGTGGCGGCCGCGCCGGTGGGCCTCGCGGGCGCAGGCGAGCACCGAGGTGAACGTCGGCCGCCCGGCGCCGGTCTGCATGCGGGTGGTGCACATCGCGCCGGGGCCCACGTTCACCTTGACCACGTCCGCGCCCGCCTCGAGCAGGTCGCGCGTGCCCTCCGGCGTGCACACGTTGCCGGCCACCAGCGGCAGGCGGTCGCCGACGGCCCGCCGCACCTCGCGGATCGCCTCGATCATCCGGCGCTGGTGCCCGTGCGCCGTGTCGAGCACGATGGCCGCGACGCCCAGCTCGGCGAGGCGCGCGGCCGAGGTGGCGGCGTCGGCGGAGATCCCCACCGCGGCCGCGATCATGAGCCGGCCGGCCGGATCGAGCGCGGGGGCGAGCAGCTCGAGGCGCACGGCGTCGTCGCGGGTGAGGACCCCGACCAGCCGGCCCGCCGCGTCCACCACTGGCGCGGCCTTCACCCGCTGCTCCTCCATGCGGAGGAACGCCTCGCGGTTCGGCGTGCCCACCGGGATCGTCACGAGGCGCGACGACATGAACGATGCGGCCGGCGAGTACTGGTCCTGGTCGCGCAGGTCGGCGTGCGTGACGATGCCGACCGGGCGCCGCTCGTCGTCCACCACCACCACCATGTCGTGCGCGCGCTTCCGGATGATGCCCTGCACGTCGCGCAGCGTGGCGCGCGGCGAGACGGAGAGGGGCGTGTCGTGGCGCGGGTCCGCGGAGCGGATGTGCTGGATGATGCGCGCCGCCGTCTCGAGGCTCATGTCCTGCGGCAGGACGCCGATCCCGCCCAGCCGCGCCATGGTCTCGGCCATCCGCTTGCCGGTGACCGCGTTCATGTTCGCCGAGACGACCGGGTGCGAGCCGCCCGGGAAGTCCACCGGCCGGAGGTCCACCTCCAGCCGGGAGCCGCCGTCGAAGTAGCTGGGGACGAGGAACACGTCCTCGAGCGACAGCTCGAGCGTCTCGTCGTGCTCCGGGTGCAGGAAGCGCATGCCCACCGGATAAGCCGGACGGCCAGGACGTGCCCATCCCAGGAGGACGGGGCGGGGCGCCATCCGGTCGCACCCTCGCGCGTGGCCGCCGAGGCGCGCGGCGGGCTCGCGCGCCCGGCCGTCACGGGCCTGACGCGCCTCCTCCCGTCCGCAGGGGCCGGGCGGTCCCACGCCCGGCCGACGCGGCGCGGGACTCGCGAGTGCCGGCGGACCCGCCGCGCGCGGGGGCCGGCGGGGCGGCGTGCGACGGATCGCGAACTTCACGGCCGGCGCGGGTTTCCGCGTCGATGGGGGGGCGGGTGAGCCCGCACGCCGGGTGCAGCGCGCAGCGCGGGTGGGGCGCGGCGACCCGGGTGCGGCCGCGAAACCGGCGTCATTCCGGGCCCGGCGCGGCGGTGCGATCCGTGCTTCGGGGCGCGTCGATGACCGCACGATTCCTCGTCCTCGGGCCGGCGGCCGCCTGCCTGCTCGCCGGCCTGGCGGCCTGCTCGGCGCCGGGCGCCTCCGTCCGCGCCAGCGCCGTGGCGGCCCAGGGCGCCGAGGCCGAGCCCGAGCCCGCCGCCGACGTCGGCCGCCCGCGCGTGGAGCTGCTCGCGCCCTGCGAGGACGCCGCCCGCGCCGGCGTCCCCTGTCCCCACCGTCACCCTGTGCTGGAGGTGAGCTTCTGATGTCCGAGTCCATCGTCGTGAGCTTCGGCCACCTGCACGGCAACCGCGCCCGCGAGGTGATGGGCGCGCTGGCCACGCTGCTCTCGCTGGTGCGCGACGGGCTGGAGGGCTGCGAGGCGGGCTTCCGCCGCGACTCGCAGGGCCTGCTGGCCGTGGTGCGCCTCGGCCCGTCGGCGCCTGCCGCGCACGTGTCGCGCCTCGCGTTCTGGTGCGCGCGGGCCGGGGGCCTCGCGCTGCCGCTCTCGCACGCCACCGCCTCCACGCGCGCGAACGTGGCCGAGGCGCTCCGCGCCAGCGACGCGCGCACCTCCATCGCGCCGGACCGCATCCCCGAGGGCGTGGCGGCGCTCGCGGCGGCGGCCGGCCTGGAGGCGCCGCCCGAGCCGCCCGGGCCGCGGCCGGTGCTGGCGCTGGCGATGGGCGGTCCGGGGTGGGAGGCGACGACCTACGATCCCGTGAAGCGCCGCCTGTTCGTGCCGAGCCCGCTGTCGCCGCCGCCCGGCGATCGGTTCGCGCTGGCGCTGGAGGGCGAGCCGGGCGAGGGGGCGCCGGTCGCGGGCACCGTCCGTACCGTGGCGGTGCGCGATCCCTTCGATCCGTCGGCGCCGTCGCCGGCGGGGTTCGTCGTGGCGGTGGAGGAGGGCCGCGGGCTGCACGCGCTCCTGGCCGAGACGTGTGGCGCCGGCGGCCCGGCGAACGGCCGGACCGCCGCGCGCGCGAGGCCGCCCGCGCAGGCCGCCGCCGTCCACGGGGGCGCCGGCGGGGCGGAGGTCGCGCCCGGCGAGGGCAAAGCGGCCCGCGCCGAGCTGGACGCGGGCGCCGCCGCGGGGGCGGCCGCGCGCCGTCGCGTGCTGCTGGTGGACGACGACGCGCTCGCGCGCGCGCTCATCTCGGACGCGCTCGCCGGCCGCGGGTTCGGCGTGGTGGCGGAGCGCGACGCGCTGGCCGGCCTGCTCCGCCTCGCGGAGGAGATCTTCTCGCTGGACGTGCTCGTCACGGACGTGGTGATGCCCGAGGTGGACGGCGAGGAGCTGGTGCGGCGCGTCCGCGAGGTGGGCGGCGAGCGCGACCTGCCCATCGTCGCCGTCACCGCCAGCGAGGATCCTGCGCTCGCCGCGCGCCTCCGCGCGTGCGGCGTCGACGCGGTGCTCGCGAAGCGGCTCGGCCCGGAGGGGATCGCCGACGCGGTGGTGAAGGTGCACCGGGCTGCGCGCGCCGCGCCCGGGCGGCGGAGCCCGCCCGCGACCGCCGCGGAGCGGCGCGGCGCCCGGCCGCGCCCCTCGTGGTTGACGCCGGCCCGTGGCTGCGCCTAGAACTGCGTCGTGACCGATCGTGTCCTCTAGCCCGAGTCGTCGCGCGCCGCGCTCCCGCGAGCGCCCGCGCGACCCGTGCGCCGCCGACGCGTCCGCCCCTGCGGCGCGGCGCCGGCGCGTCCGTCCGCTCGTGCCTTCGAGGTCCACCCGTGTCCACCCTCGCAGATCTCGGCTGGGGTCCGTACTTCTCAGCGCAGCTCTCCTCCGAAGAAGCCTCCACCCTCCTCGTCGGCCGCGTCGTCGCGGACCGCGGCCGCCGGCTGCGCGTCCGCTTCGAGGCGGGCGATCGCCTGACGATCGTCCCCGGCCACCTCCTCGGCGCCGAGCCGGCCCCGGTCGCGGGAGACTTCGTCGTCGCCGTACCCGGCGAGCCGCCGGTGGTCGCGCGCGTGCTGGAGCGCCGCTCGGCGCTGTCGCGCAACGCCGCCGGCCGCGCGACCGTCGAGCAGGTGCTCGCGGCGAACGTCGATCTCGTGGTCCTGGTCCAGGGCCTGGACGAGGGCGCCCACCCGCGCCGCCTGGAGCGGACGCTCGCGGCCGTGTACGCGAGCGGCGCCGAGCCCGCGGTGGTCCTCACCAAGGCCGACCTGTTCCCCGACGTCGGGGCGGCGCTCGCCGAGGCGCGGTCGGCCGCCGCCGGCGCCCCGGTGCTGCTCGCGTCCGGCGTGAGCGGGGAGGGCGTGGACGGGCTGGCCGGCCTGGTGGGGCCGGGGCGGACGGCGGTGTTCGTCGGCCCCTCCGGCGCGGGGAAGTCCACCCTCGTGAACGCGCTGCTCGGGCGCGCCGAGCAGCCGGTCGCCGCGGTCCGGGCGCGCGACGCGCGCGGGCGCCACACCACCACCGCGCGGCGCCTGTTCGAGCTGCCCGGGGGCGGCTGCGTGATCGACGGTCCCGGGATCCGCGAGCTCCGGCTGTGGGACGCCGGAGGGCTCGCCGCGGCGTTCGACGACGTCGCCGCGCTCGCCGCCGGGTGCCGGTTCCGCGACTGCCGCCACGCCGGCGAGCCCGGCTGCGCGGTGGCCGAGGCGGTGGAGGCGGGCCGGCTCGACGCCGGGCGGCTCGAGAGCCTGCGCAAGCTGGAGCACGAGGCGGCGCTCCAGGAGGCCCGCCGCGGCGGCGCGGCCGCGCGCGCCGAGAAGCTGCGCTGGCGGCCCATCGCGAAGGCGCTGCGCCGCATGTACCGCGACCGCGATCGCGGGTGACCCGGGCGCCCCGGCCGGCCCGCGACGGGCGCGGCCGGGGCGCTCACTTCGTGAGGATGAGCTTGCCCTTGCTGGTGAGGCGGAGCCGGTAGACCTCCCCGGCGTGCTCGATGACGAGCTCGCGGGCGTCGCCCAGGAGCGCGGCGGTGCTGGTGCGCCGGGCCCCCGCCGGCGCGCGGGCGGCCGCGCCGCCACCCGGCGCGCCCGCGGGCGGCGCCGGGCGGCCGGCGTTTCCGCCGCCGATATTGCGAATCACTTTCAAGATACGCGGCACGCTAGCCGAGCCGGCGCGAGGCTGTCAACGGCGCCGGGCTAGATCAGCGGATGCCCCCCGTCCACCCGGAGGACGCTGCCCGTGGTGAAGCCGTTCTCCATCAGGAACGCCGCGGCGTGCGCGACGTCCTCGGGCCGCCCGATGCGGCGGGCGGGGAGCCGCTCGGCCATCGCGGCGAACGTCGCCGCCTTGCCCTCGCCCGCGACGGCGTCCCAGATCTCCGTGTCCACCCAGCCCGGCGAGAGCGCGTTCACGCGCAGCGGGGCGAGCTCGAGCGCCGCGGCCCGCACGAACGCCGCGAGCGCGCCGTTCACCGCGGCGATCATCGAGCCCCGCGGCATGGGGCGATCCGCGGCGATCCCGGTGGTGAACGTGAGCGAGCCGCCCGGCCGGAGCGCCGGCGCCCCGTGCTTCGCGAGCAGCAGCGCGCCGAGCAGCTTCGAGTCCACCACCGCGCGGGCCGCCTCGAGGTCGAAGGCGGCGATGGGCTGGTAGGCGGGGACCACCGCGGTCGCGACCACGTGGTCGGCGGCCGGGACCTCCCGGAACAGCCGCACCACCTCGTCCTCGCGCCGGACGTCGGCCGCGACCGCCCGCGCCCTCGGGCCGGCGCCGAGCCCTCCCAGCGCCCGCGCCAGGCGCTCCGGGGAGCGGCCCGCCAGCACCACCTCGGCGCCGCGCGCCAGCGCCTCCCGCGCGACGGCGAGCCCGATCCCCGAGCCGCCGCCCACCACCACCACCGTCCGGTCCTTCAGCCCAGCAGGTGTCGTCGTCATGCGCGCATCCATGCGCGCCGCCGCCGCCCGACGCAACGGGACGATCCGGTACGCTTCGTCCCATGGACGAGATGATCGATCCGGGGGACCTGCGGCTGTTCGTGGCGGTGGCCCGGCACGCGAGCTTCGTGGGGGCCTCCCGGCGCACCGGCGTCCCCACCAGCACGGTGAGCCGGGCGGTGGCGCGGCTGGAGGAACGGCTCGGGGTCCGCCTGCTGCACCGCACCTCGCGGCGGGTCTCCGCGACCGACGAGGGCGCGCGGCTGCTCGCGCGCGCGGCGCCGGTGCTGGATCAGCTCCGGGACGTGCTCGAGGACGCGGCCGGGCGCGACGAGGAGCCCTCCGGCCGGCTGCGGGTGACCGCGCCCGTGGTCACCGGCGCGGAGCGGGTCGGCCGGGCGCTCATCGCGTACGCGGCCGCCCACCCGCGCGTCACGGTGGACCTGCGGCTCACCAACTCGGTGCTGAGCCTGGTGGAGGAGGCGCTCGACCTCGCGTTCCGGGTCGGGCCGGTGGCCGAGGCCGACGTGGTGGCGCGGCGGCTCTGGGCGATCCCGTATGCGCTGGCCGCGTCGCCGGCGGTGGTCGCGCGCGCGCTCGGCGGCCGCCGGAGGGTGGACGCGGCGGCGCTGGCGCGGGCGCCGGCGGTGGTGACGCACCCGGGCCGGCCGTGGCGGTTCCGGGGCGCGGACGGGACGCAGCGCGAGCTGAGGCCGAACGAGCGCTTCGCGGCGAGCGACCCGCGCGTCGCGGTCGAGGCGGCGCTGGCGGGGCTCGGCGTGGTGCGCGCGCCGGCCGAGATGATCGCGCGCGCGGGCGGGCTGGTGCCGCTGGAGTGCGCGCTCGGGGAGCCGGAGGGGCGGGAGCTGTTCGCGGTCTACCCGTCGCGGCGCCTCGTGCCGCGGCGCGTGCGCGAGGCCATCGACTGGGTGCGGCGGGCGGAGCCCGGCGGGGCGGACGGGCCGCGGCGCCCGCGCCGGCACGGCTGACCGGCTCAGGCGTCGCGGCGCTGCTCGACCCGGCGCAGCTTGTCCGGGTTGAGCACCGCGTAGAACGCGGTCACGCGCCCGCCGTCGGTGGCGATCGAGGTGGTCGAGAACGGCCGTCCGTCGAGGTAGGTGAGCATGGCCGGCTCGCCGTTGATCCAGACCAGCTCGCGCCGCATCCGGCCGCCGGCCTTGCGCGCGACGTTCAGCAGGAAGCGCACGATGCGCGCGCTGCCGCGGAGCCCGCGGGCGACGTGGACCTTCCCGCCGCCGTCGGAGGTCCAGGTGGCGTCGTCCGACACGAGCGCGAGCAGGGCCTGCTCGTCCGCCGCCGCGAGCCGGTCCAGGAGGCGGGCCACGAGCTGGTGCCGGGCCTCGAGCGGCACCTCGAACCGCGGGCGCCCCTCGCGCACCCGCAGCCGCGCCCGGTGGAGCACCTGCCGGCAGGCCTCCTCGCTCCGGTCGAGCACCCGGGCGATCTCCCCGTAGCCGGCGCCGAAGACGTCGCGGAGCAGGAGCGCGGCGCGCTCGTCCGGCGAGAGCCGCTCGAGCAGCACCAGGAACGCCATGGACAGATCGGAGGCCAGCTCGGAGCGCGCGTCGGCGGGCGGCGCGGCGCCGGTGAGGAGCGGCTCCGGCAGCCAGTCGCCCACGTAGCGCTTCCGCTCGCCGCTCGCCTGTCGCAGCCGATCGACCGCGAGCCGGCTCGTCACCGAGACCAGCCAGGCCTCCGGGTTCTGGACGTCCGAGCCGCCCGCCTCGTGCCAGCGGAGGTAGGCGGTCTGCAGCACGTCCTCCGCGTCCGGGACGGTGCCGAGCATGCGGTAGGCGATGCCGAACAGGCGAGGGCGGAGGCGCTCGAACGCGGCGGCGCGGTCGCTCGGATCTGCGCCGGCGGGGGTGGAGGCGAAGGCGGTGGACATGCGTGGAAGACGATCGAGGGGAGGGTGGCGTGACCGCGGTCGCGTCGCTCGAACCGAACGGGGCGTCCGCGCGCCGCCGGTCACGGCGACGTGGCGGCGCCGTCTTCCGGGCATGAACCACGAACACCGAGGAGAGGCCATGCAGCCGAGGATCGATCACTGGAAGGTGGCGCCGGGTGCGCTGCGGGCGATGTACGCGCTCGAGCAGTACGTGCGGGGCTCGGGCCTGGACCTGACGCTCTACCACCTGGTCAAGCTGCGCGCGTCGTACATCAACGGCTGCGCGTTCTGCGTGGACATGCACACGAAGGAGGCCCGCGCCCACGGGGAGACCGAGCAGCGGCTCTACGCGGTGCCGGTCTGGCGGGAGACCCCGTTCTTCACCCCGCGCGAGCGCGCCGCGCTCGCCTGGACGGAGAGCGTCACGCTCATCGGCCAGACCGGCGTGCCGGACGAGGCGTTCGAGGCGGCGCGCGAGGAGTTCGAGGAGGCGGAGCTGGTCGACCTCACGATGGCGATCGTCGCCATCAACGGGTGGAACCGGCTGGCGGTCTCGTTCCGCGCGCCCGTCGGCACGTACCAGGTCGGCGCGAACCGCGCCCCGGCGGAGCCCGCCGCGCAGCGGGCCTAGGCATCGCCGCTAGCGCTCCGGCCGGGCCCCGGGCCGCGCAGGCCCGGGGCTCGCGCCGTCCACGCGCTCGGCGCGCGCCCGCGCGGCCCGCAGGATCATCCTGCGGATCCACGCGCTGAAGGGCCCGATCGCGAGCCAGTACGCGCCGAACGCGAGCCCGGCGCGCCGTCCGCGCGTCCGCACCCACGTCTCCGTCCAGAGCAGCGCGCCGCCGTCCCGCGGCTCGGCGCGGAAGTTGCCGACGGCCGCGAACTCCGCCGCCGCGAGCGCGCCTGCGAACGCGGCCGGCCCGTGCCGCGCCGCGGCCGGGCGCTGGACGCCGAACACCCACTCGCGGCCGGGCTCGTCCGCGAGCATGGCGAACGGGGCCGCGGAGAAGAAGTCCCGCAGCGCCTGGTCGGGAGCGTGCCCCAGCCGGCGCAGCGTGAACAGCGCCCGGACCGCCGGCAGGTCGCTCAGCCGGAGCGCGAGCGCGGCGGAGAGCGCGACCTCCGGCGGCGAGGCCACCGCGAGCGCGTGCCGCTCGAGCAAGGTCCAGCCCTCGCCGGCCCAGCCGTCCAGCGCGCAGCGGGCGCGCGGGGCGCGCCGGTTCGAGTACGGTCTCAGCACGTGCGGCTCCGGCGGCGCGGCGGCGCCCGATGTCCCCCCGCGGCCGCGCGTGATACGCCGCCGGGCGAGGCGCGCGCAAGCGGGCCGCGCCGGCGGCCCCGACCGGGTGGGTGCACCGTGGGTGCGGCCAGCGCGGGCCCGCGCGACGAGCCGTCAGGGCGCCAGCTCGACCGCGATCCCGTCGTCCCCCTGCGGCACGAGCGTGTCCTCGCCCACCACGATGGTGCCGCCGAACGTGCCGCCCATGGTGACCTCGTGGTCGGCGCCGTACGAGAGCGCCTGCGCGCGCGTCGAGCTGCACTGGCCGTTCGTCGGCACGGTGCGCGTCCAGAGCGGCGTGTTCGCGAGATCGAACGCGCGGACGGTCACCGCCATGCAGCTGCTCGAGTTGCCCGCCACCGCCGCCCGGCCGGTGGGGTCCACGCCCAGCAGCGCGGGCCAGAGCCGCTCCACGCCGCGCGCCCAGCGCGGCGTCCCGTCGGCCTCCAGCACCGCCAGCACCAGCGCGCCGTTGTCCACGGTCGAGTCGCCCCAGGTGACCGTGCCGGCGCGATCCGCCAGCAGCACCAGCGTCCCCTTGCTGGTGGCCCCGAGCCCGCTGAAGTAGCCGAGCGTGTCGTTGCGGACCGACCACTGGACCTTGCCGTCGGTGCCGAGCTTCACCACCTGCGCGGTCCACGCGGCCGGCGAGGGCGCCGGCGCGCCGTCCACGAGGCCGTTGTACGAGTAGCCGGCCACGTAGGCCTCGCCGGTGGGCGCGAGCGTGAGCGCGTCGAGCCACTGCGACGACCTCGACCAGAGCAGCTTGCCCTCCCAGGAGTACTTCTCGACCACCGGGGCGTACGTCTGGCGGGGGGCGCGGAACACCAGCGCCGACCCGGAGTCGTCGGTCGCGAGCTGGTTGACGCTCGACCCGGCCAGCGAGACCGTCCAGACGTGGCGGCCGTCGGGGCCGAGCTTCACCAGCGCCGAGTCCTCGATGGCCCCGCCGCCGAGATCGAGCCCGGGGCGCCCGCTGCAGTCGCCCCAGCACTGCGCGTCGACCGTCAGCAGCACGTTCCCGAGCCGGGTGACCGCCATGCGGAACACCGGCCAGCCGGTGTACGTGAAGCGCTTCGACCACACCACCTCGCCGTCGTGATCCCGCTTCTCGAGGCGCAGCGTGCCGCCGCCCGGGCCCGCCTCGTCCATGGTGGTGGAGAGCAGCACGCGCGATCCCTCCGCGTCCACGCCGACCGCGACGTAGGCGTCGGGCCCGGGGGTGCTCACGGTCGCGTACCAGCGCACCTGCGGGGCCGGCGCGGGCGCGGCGCAGACGTTCTGGTTGCCGCCGCCGCCGCAGGTCTGGCCCTCGGGGCAGGCGCCGCAGTCGAGCGTGCCGCCGCAGGCGTCGTCGATGCGGCCGCAGTCCTTCCCCTGGGCGGCGCAGGTGGTCGGCGTGCACGGCGCGGCCCCGCAGGTGTTCGAGGCCGTGCAGACCTTCCCGCTCCCGCAGGCGCCGCAGTCGAGCGTGCCGCCGCAGCGGTCCGGGATCGTGCCGCAGGTCTTGCCCTCCTTCGCGCAGGTGGTGCGGGTGCAGCCCGCCGACGGCGTCCCGCACACGTTCGGCGTGCCGGCGCCGCCGCAGGTCTGGCCCTGGGGGCAGCTCCCGCAGTCCAGCTTGCCGCCGCAGCCGTCGTCCACCTGGCCGCAGCTCTTCCCGAGCGACTGGCAGGTGGCGGGGTGGCACGCCGGCGCCCCGCAGGCGTTCGCCGTGCCGCCGCCGCCGCAGGTCTGGCCGTCGGGGCACCCGCCGCACTGGAGGAAGCCGCCGCAGCCGTCGCTCACCTGTCCGCACGACGCGCCCGCCGCGGCGCAGTCCGCCGGCGTGCAGGAGTCCCGCTTGCCGCCGCCGCTCGAGCCGCAGCCCAGCCACGCCACCACCCCGACGACGATCCACGCCGCCCGCCAGCCCGCGCGTCCCACGGCCGCCTCCCCGATCGCGCGTGAGACGCGATCGCCCCGGCGTCAAGGTGCCGTCTCGGGGAGCGCCGGGGCGACGCCCCGCGAGGCCCACACCCTGCTCGGTGGCGCGGAGACCCGTTTACGCCCCGTGGAGGACGCTTCGCGCGACGCCCCGTTCACGCCCCGATGAGATCTCCCTCCTGATCGTGTCGATCCGGCGAGGCGTCGATCGTCGTCGGAGGAGCCGGCGGGATGGACGCCGCCACGAAACCCCTCGGGCGCGAGCCCGGACCTGACGGACGGGAGCACGACATGGAGCTGACGACGGACATCGGTGGGCGGAGCGCGGCGGGCGTGGACCGGACGCGGGCGGGCGCGACGTCGAGGAGGGCGCTGTGGACCGGGCGCGTGCTGAGCGGCCTCGCCATCGTGTTCCTCGCCTTCGACGCGCTCGGGAAGCTGATGCGGGCGGCGCCGGTCCTGGAGGGCTCGCAGCAGCTCGGCTACCCGCTCGACACGGTGGTCGGGATCGGCGCGACGCTGCTCGCCTGCGTCGCGCTCTACGCGATCCCGCGCACGGCGGCGCTCGGGGCCATCCTGCTCACCGGCTACCTGGGCGGCGCGGTCGCCACGCACGTGCGGGTGGGGAACCCGCTCTTCAGCCACGTGCTGTTCCCCACCTACGTCGCCGCGCTGATCTGGGGCGGCCTGGTGCTGCGCGACCGGCGGCTGCTGGCGGCGCTGCTGCGCGGGCGCGCCGGCGCGGCGGACGAGGAGGCCTGATGGAGCGGGTGATCTCAAGGGACGGGACCGCCATCGCGTTCGAGCGGCACGGCGCCGGCCCCGCGCTCGTCGTGGTGGACGGGGCGCTGTGCAGCCGGGCGTTCGGCCCGGTGCCACGGCTCGCGCCGCTCCTCGCGCGCCGCTTCACCGTCATCGCGTACGACCGGCGCGGGCGCGGCGGGAGCGGCGACACGGCGCCGTACGCGGTGGCGCGCGAGGTGGAGGACCTGGCCGCGCTGGTCGAGGCGGCCGGCGGGTCGGCGGCCGCCCTCGGCTTCTCCTCCGGCGCGGCGCTCGCGCTGGAGGCGGCCGCGAGCGGCGTCCGCCTGACCGAGGTCGCGGCGTACGAGCCGCCCTGGGTGGACGACGGCGGCGGCGCGAACGCGGGCCACGACGTGGAGCTCCGGCGCCTGCTCGCCGCCGGGCGGCGCGGGGCGACGGTCCGCTACTTCATGCGCCGGATGGTCGGCGTGCCGGCGATGGCGGTCTGGGCGATGCGGCTGCTCCCGATGTGGCGGAAGCTGGAGGCGGTGGCGCACACGCTCCCGTACGACGCGGCGATCATGGGCGACTGGGCCGTCCCGGCGGCGCGCCTGTCGGCGCTGCGGGTGCCGGTCCTGCTGATGAACGGCGGGAAGACCGCGCCGGCGCTCGCCCGGGCGGCTCGCGGCGCCGCGGCGGCGATCCCCGGCGCGCGCCACCTGGAGCTCCCGGGGCAGACGCACGCGGTCGAGCCGGAGCTGCTGGCCGAGACGCTGGAGGAGGTCGCCTTCGGGCTGCAGGCCGCCGGGCGGCCGGGAGCGCCCGGGGCGGACCTGTGGGCCGCCGGGCCCGCCTGAGCGCTAGGACCGCAGCTCGGCCGGCAGGCCGAACCGGGGGAACAGGGTGGCCGTGTCGAGGAACGCGGTCCAGGCGGCGATCCCGCCGGCGGACGGCTCCAGCACGAGGAGCGCCCAGGGGCGGTGGAGGCCGGGCCCCGCGGCCCGGTACTGCGCGAACGCGGGGTGGCCGCTCGCGGCGGTGGGCACCAGGCGCGAGCCGCGGCACTCGGCGCCGGGCCCGGTGAGCCAGGCCGCCACCGCGTCCCGCCCCCGCAGCCAGAGCGAGAACGGCGGCATGGAGAAGCACGCGTCCTCGCGCAGCGTCGCGGTGAGCGCCGCCACGTCGAAGCGCTCGAAGGCCTCCACGTAGCGCTCGAGCAGCGCGGCCTCGGCCTCCGACAGCGCGGCGCCGGGCGCGGAGGGATCCCGCGCCGGCAAGGTTGCGCGGGCCCGCTGCAGCATGCTGTTCACGGCCGCGACGGACGTGTCGAGGTCGCCCGCGATCTCGGCGGACGACCAGCCCAGCACGTCCGCCAGCAGCAGCGCGGCCCGCTGGCGCGGCGGCAGCTGCTGGAGCGCGGCCACGAACGCGAGCCGGATGCTCTCGCGCAGCAGGGCCCGCTCGGCCGGATCGGCGTCGGACGGGAGCGCCTGCGCGTCCGGGATGGGCTCGATCCAGCGCTCCCCGGGGAGCGCCTCCAGCGGGTCCGCCACCGTGCCGGCCGGCCCGAGGTCCATCGGGCGGGCCCGCCGCGCCCGGTCCTCGAGCGCGTCGAGGCACACCCGGGTGGCGATCCGGTAGAGCCAGGTGCGGACCGACGAGCGCCCCTCGAACCGATCCAGGCTGCGCCAGGCGCGCACCAGCGTCTCCTGGACCGCGTCGTCCGCCTCGGCGGCGGAGCCCAGCATCCGGTAGCAGTGGCCGGTGAGCGCCGCCCGGTGCGTCTCCAGCTGATCGACCGTGACCATGCGAGCGAGGTCATAGCGGAGGACCGCCCCCGTGCGAAGCGCCACCGCCGGCCCCCGCGCGGGGCGGGGCGCGGCGGCCGGGCGCCCGTCACTTCACCGCGCCGACCGTGAAGCCGGCGATGAAGCGGTCGAGGAACACGTTGTAGACGATCGCGATGGGCAGGCTCGCCAGCAGGCAGGCGGCCATGAGCGAGCCCCAGTAGTAGACGTCGCCGCGCACCAGGTAGATCGGCACGCCCACGCTCACCGTCTGGTGCTCGGCCGACGAGATGAACGTGAGCGCGTACACGAACTCCTGCGTCACCAGGGTGAACGAGAAGATCACGACCGTCAGGATCCCCGAGACGGAGATCGGGATGACGAGCTTCACGAACGCGCCGAACCGGGTCAGCCCGTCCACCAGCGCCGCCTCCTCCAGATCCTTGGGGATGGCCTTGAAGAACCCCATGAGCAGCCAGATGGAGAACGGGACCGTGAACGTCGGGTAGGTGACGATGATCGCCCAGAGCGTGTCCTGCAGCCCGAGCTCCGCGACGACCCGGGACATGGGGATGAAGAGCAGGGTGGGCGGGATGAGGTAGGTGAGGAAGATGCCGATGCCGAGCTGCTGCCCCGCCGCGCCGGTGAGGCGCGCCAGCGCGTAGGCGGCGGGCAGCGCCAGCACGAGCGTGATGACCACCACCGCCGCGCCGGCCAGGGTGGTGTTCCAGAACCAGCGCAGGAACAGCGTCTGCTCGAACAGGAAGCGGAGGTGCTCGAGCGTGGGCCTCGCGTTGAAGATGAACGGGTTGTGCTCGACGTCGTACAGGTCCGACGTCTGCTTGAACGAGGTGATCGCCATCCAGTAGAACGGGAACGCGAGCAGCGCCGCGAACCCGGCCACGATCGCCCACCGGCCGATGCGCGTCGCGAGCGTCGCCTGGGTCCGGATCACGCGCGCCCCCTCACGCCACCTCGGCCCGGTGCGCGACCCGCAGCATCAGGACCGCCACCGCGACCAGGATCGGCACCAGGAACACCGAGATGGCGGCGCCCTCGGCCAGGTCCGAGCCGAGCACGCCGGTGAAGAACGCCAGCGACGGCAGCACCTGGGTGGTGTCGTACGGGCCGCCGCGGGTCAGGATGTAGACCACCGTCATGTCGGTGAAGGTGAAGACCACCCCGAACAGCACCGCCACGTTGATGATCGGCCGCATCATGGGGAGGGTGATCTCGAAGTGCGTGCGCCAGAACCCCGCGCCGTCCACCGCGGCGGCCTCCGGGATCTCCTTGGGGATGGAGGTCAGGCCGGCCAGCATGATCACGGTCGCGAACGGGATCATGCGCCAGGCGTGCACGGCGATGACCGAGCCCATGGCGAGCGCGGGCTCGCCCAGCCACATGGGCGGGTCGAACCGGTTCACCAGGTGCAGCTGGGCGAGCACCCAGCTCACCACCGAGTAGATGGAGTCGAGGATCCACTTCCAGCCGATGGCGCCGAGGCTGATCGGCGCGACCCACGGCAGCAGGATCAGGAACCGGACCGCCGCCCGGCCGCGGAAGCGCTCGCGCAGCGCGAGCGACAGCGCGGTGGCGCAGACCAGCACGATCACCTGCGTGGAGACGGTGAAGACGAAGGAGTCGAGCAGCGCCCGGCGGAAGGTGGGGCTGCCGAGCACGCTGCGGAAGTTCTCGAGGCCGACGAACGACCAGCCCTCCGAGCCCACCGTGACGTCGCTGACGCTGTACAGGAACGCGAGCGCCAGCGGCAGGCCCACCAGCGCCAGGATGTAGACCACCGCCGGCGTGAAGAGCGCCACGCCGAGCCAGGTGGCGGGGGACGGCCCGCGGCGGCGCGGGACGTCGCGGAGCGCGCCGGCGGCCGGGCGCCGCGCCGCGTCGGCCGGGGTCATCGCCACGCCAGCTCCCGCGTCGGCACGCGCCGCTTCGTGCCCGGGTCGAACAGCCGGAGGTCCCGCTCCGCCACCGCCAGCGGGTGGACGGCGCCCTCGTCGAGGCCGGCGCTCGCGCCCAGCGTCATGCGCGAGACGACCTTGCGGCCGGCGAAGCGCCCGCCCTCCACCGCGCCGTGCAGGATGCGCTCCGAGCCGAGGTACTCGACCGCGTCCACCCGCACGTCGAGCGGCACCGCCGGGCCCGCCACCGTGGCGCGCGGCAGCAGGCTCTCCGGCCGGAAGCCGGCGATGACGTCGCCGCCGTCGAGCAGGTTCATGGGCGGCGAGCCCAGGAACGTCGCCACGAACGTGTCGGCCGGCTCGTCGTAGACCTCCTTCGGCGTGCCCACCTGCCGCACCACGCCCCTGTCCAGCACCACGATCCGGTCGCCCATGCTCATGGCCTCGACCTGGTCGTGCGTGACGTAGATGGTCGTGGTGCCCACCCGCGCGTGGAACTGGATCAGCTCGGCGCGCGCGGACGCGCGCAGCTTCGCGTCCAGGTTGGAGAGCGGCTCGTCCAGCAGGAACACGGTGGGCTCGCGCACCAGCGCCCGGGCCAGCGCCACCCGCTGCCGCTCGCCGCCGGACAGCTCGCGCGGCTTGCGCGCCAGCAGGTGGCCGATCCCGAGCAGCTCCGCGGCCCAGCGCACCCGCTCGCGGCGCCGGTCGCGCGGGACCCCGTGCGCCTTGAGCGGGAAGCCGATGTTCTGCTCCACCGAGAGGTGCGGGTAGAGCGCGTAGCTCTGGAACACCATGGCGATGCCGCGCGCGCGGGGAGGGAGCCCGGTGACCACGCGGCCGCCGATGAGCACGTCGCCGCGGGTGGGCTCCTCCAGCCCGGCGATCATCCGCAGGAGCGTGGACTTCCCCGAGCCCGAGGGCCCGAGGAAGACCAGGAACTCGCCGTCGCGGGTGGCGAGGTCCACCTCGTTCACCGCGGCGCCCTGGTCGGCCTTCCGGAAGATCTTGGTGAGCCTCCGCGTCTCGACGACCGCCACGCGCCCCTCCGGCTCACTTCCACTTGTCGAAGATGCGCTTCACCGCGGCCTCGGCCGCCTTCGCGGCCTCGCGCGCCGGCAGCTCGTCCCGCGCGACCTTCGCGAACATCGTCGGGATGACGAAGGTGTTGAACACCTCGTCGATGGCGGCGGTGGCGTAGCCGGGGTAGCCGACGTTGGTGGCCCACTCGGTGACGCCGGAGAGCACCTTGTACTTGTCCGGCGGCACGCCCTTGGGGTCGTTCGACACCTGCTGCGCGAGGTCCGGCACCGTCTTCGGGAAGCAGGGGAAGTTGTAGAACTCGCTCGCCTTGAACGCGTCGCCGAACGCGTCCATGTAGTCCACCAGGAACTGCTTCGCGCCGTCCTTGTTCTCGGCGAACTTCCAGATGACGTAGCAGTCCATCACGTGCTCGGCGGCCATCCGGCGCACCGGCCCCTTCAGCGCGGGCACGATCTGGATCTTCTTCGACATCTCCGGGTTCTCCTTCTCGGCGGTGCGCGTCACCGAGATCGCGTTCAGCACGAAGGAGAGCTTGCCGGCCAGGATGCCCCGGTTGTTCGAGGAGGGATCCCAGGTGAACACCTCCCCGGTCTGCGCCTCCTTCTGCAGCGCGCGCATGAACTCGAGCGCCTGGACGGTCTGCGGCGAGTTGATGACCACCCGGCCCTCGGCGTCCTGCACCGAGCCGCCGAAGGACCAGAGCAGCGCGCGCATGGCCATGTTGGTGTCGAGCTCCTGCGAGAGCCCGACGCCGCAGGGGTTGCCGATCTTCTGCTTGATGGCCGCCGCGCCCTTGCGCAGGTCCTCCCAGGTGTCCGGGCCGTGCGGGAACCCGACCTGGGACCAGAGGTCCTGGCGGTAGTTGCCGGGATCCGGGACGTAGCTGTCGGCGAACGCGAAGTACTTCTTCGTCTTCGGGTTGAAGGTGGACTTGTGCCCGAGGTCGTTCACCTTGCCCCAGCGCTTCTCCACCTGCTGGTAGATCTCGGTATGGTCGAGGACCTGCTTCTCGTACGCGGCGGGCGGCGAGAGGAACATGAACAGGTCGTGGCCCTTCTGCGCCGAGACCTCGGCGGCGGCGCGCGCGTTGATCTCCGGGATGGAGATGTGGTCCACGATCACGCGCGTGCCGTGCCGGTCGCCCCACTGCTTGCAGAAGGTGCCGTCGAACCACTTGTCGTAGCCCGGGACGAAGTGGCTCCACTGGATGATCTTGAGCGTCTTGCCCTGCGCGCGCGCGCGGCGCGGCAGCCCGGTGGCGGCCGCCAGCGCGCCCACGCCCGCCGCCTTCACGAACTGCCGCCGGCTCCACCTCGAGGACCCGCGATCGCCTGCCATGCCGACCACCTCCGGCGCGCGAACGCTCGCGCGCGATACCGTGACCACCTGCATCGGTAAGGACGCCCGCGGCTAGCGGCCGTGCGCCTGACGGGTCCGGCGCCCCGTCGCTTGGGGCCGCCCGCGCGTGATCCCTCCATGGCGACGGCCCGCGCGTGGGGGCCGCGCGCTCGGGGACGGCGCTGCCGGCCCGGGCTGGTGCTTGCCGCCCGGCCCGGGCGCAAGGTTGAATCGCACGGATGCCCGACGCGCTCGCCCCGCCCCGGAAGGCCGCCCGATGAGCGCGTCCGCTCCCCTGCCGGTGCGGCTCGATCGGCCGGTGGACCCGGCGCGGGACCACGTGCTCGGCGACCCCGGCGCGGACCTGACGCTGGTCGAGTACGGCAGCTACGCGTGCCCGCACTGCCACGCCGCCCATGAGGTCGTCGCCGAGCTGCGCGACCGCCTGGGGGCTCGCCTCCGCTACGTGTTCCGCCAGCGCCCCATCCGCGCCGAGGCGGCCCGGCCGGCGGCCGAGCTGGCCGAGGCGGCCGGGCTCGCCGGCGATCGCTTCTGGCAGGCGCACGACCTGCTCATGCGCCGGGGGCCGTCGTTCGCCCCCGGCGAGCTGGACGCGATCGCGCGCGAGCTGGGGCTGCCGCCGCGCGAGGGCGGCGCCGGCCCGTGGGAGGCGGCGGCGGCGCGGGTGCGCGAGGACGTGGAGAGCGCGCGCCGGAGCGGCGTCCACCTCACGCCGACGTTCTTCATCGGCGGCCGCCGCTACGAGGGGCCGTGGGACGCGAGCTCGCTCACGGAGGCGCTGCTCGGCTCGCTCGGCCACCGGCTGCACGCGGCGACGGTGGACTTCGCGCGCTGGGCGCCCTCCACCGGCCTGCTGCTGCTGGCCGCGACCGCGCTCGCGGTCGCCATCGCG
Organism: Anaeromyxobacter sp. Red801; assembly: GCF_049201065.2. NCBI lineage: Bacteria > Pseudomonadati > Myxococcota > Myxococcia > Myxococcales > Anaeromyxobacteraceae > Anaeromyxobacter > Anaeromyxobacter sp. Red801. The sequence continues at coordinate 1,042,255 of NZ_CM181236.1, forward strand.
AGCTCGCCGGCGGGCGCCGCGTTCACCGCCGGGTGGCAGGCGCCGCTCGGGCTGTCGCTGGGCGGCCACGCGTTCGCGCTGCCGCTGGTGCAATGGGTGAACGACGGCCTGCTCACGCTCTTCTTCCTGGTGGTGGGGCTCGAGATCAAGCGCGAGCTGACCGTGGGCCGCCTGGCGCGCTGGCGCGCCGCCGCCCTGCCCATGGCGGCGGCGATCGGCGGGATGGCCGCGCCCGCCGCGCTGTACCTGCTCGTGGTCCCGGCCGGCCCGCTCGCGGCGGGGTGGGGCACGACCATCTCGACCGACACCGCCTTCGCGGTCGCGATCCTGGTGCTGCTCGGCGATCGCGTGCCGGTGGACCTCCGGGTGTTCCTCACCGCGGCGGTGATCGTGGACGACCTGGTCGCGATCGCGGTGGTGGCGCTGTTCTACTCCGGCGCGGTCTCCGTGCCGTGGTTGCTCGCGGCGGCGGTGGTGACCGCGCTGCTCGCCGGGCTGAACCGCGCGTCGATCTCGGCGGCGCCGCCCTACGCCGGGCTCGGCGTGCTGCTGTGGGCCTGCCTCCACGCGGCGGGGCTGCACCCCACGCTCGCCGGGGTGATCCTGGCGGTGGTGACGCCGACCCGGCCGCCGCCCGACCTCCGCGCGCTCACGGGGCAGGCGCAGGCGGTGCTCGAGGCGGAGCTGCGCCGGGCGCGCGAGGGCGTGCTGCGCCACGGGCCCTCCGAGCCGGCGCTGCGCGCGCTCGACGCCATCCACGATCGCATCGAGTCGCCCGCGAGCAAGCTGCTCCGGACCCTCGACCCGTGGGCGAGCTACGCGGTGCTGCCGGTGTTCGCGCTCGCGAACGCCGGCGTGGCCTGGGTGCCGGGCGCGCTGGACGGGCGCGGGCGGCTGGTGGCGGCCATCGTGCTCGGCCTGGTGGCCGGGAAGCCGCTCGGCATGGTGGTGGCGGCGCGGCTGGCGGTGCGCGCCGGGCTGGCGGTGAAGCCGGCGTCCTACGCGTGGCGGCAGCTCGCCGGCGCCGGGGCGCTCGCCGGCATCGGGTTCACCATGTCGCTGTTCATCGCCGGCCAGGCCTTCCCGGACCCGGCCGACTTCCGCGCCGCCAAGATCGCCATCTTCGCGGCGTCGCTGCTCGCCGGCGTCCTCGGCGCGCTCGTGCTCTGGCCGCGGCGCGCGGCCGAGGCCGCCGCCGACGAGGTCCCGGCGCCCGAGGGCTCCGAGGTGGACGCGGCGAGCGGCTAGCGGGGCGCCAGGCGCCCGCCGGGCCAGGTCCAGCCCGCGTCCTCCGGCGCGTCCACGCCGTGCTCGTGCGCGTACATGCGCGCCGCGAGCTGCCGGTTGCGCAGCCGCTCCTTGGCGTGCGCGCCGGTGGCGCGGAGGCGCGGCACGCGGTCGATGACGTCCATGGCCAGGCTGAACCGGTCGATCTGGTTGTCGATGGCGAGCTCGAGCGGCGTGTCGATGCTGCCCTTCTCCTTGTAGCCGCGCACGTGCAGGTTCGGGTGGTTGCGGCGGCGGTAGGCGAGCCGGTGGATGAGCCAGGGGTAGCCGTGGAAGTTGAAGATGATGGGCCGGTCGGTGGTGAACAGCGAGTCGAAGTCGCGGTCGGAGAGGCCGTGCGGGTGCTCGGTGTCCGGCTGCAGCGTGAACAGGTCCACCACGTTGACGAAGCGCAGCTCGAGGTCCGGGAACGCCTCGCGCAGCAGCGCGGTGGCGGCCAGCGCCTCCAGCGTGGCGACGTCGCCGGCGCAGGCCATCACCACGTCGGGCTCGGCGCCCTCGTCGCTGCTGGCCCAGTCCCAGATCCCGATCCCCTTGGCGCAGTGGGTGACGGCCGCGTCCATGGGCAGGTACTGCAGGTGCGCCTGCTTGTCGGCCACGATCACGTTCACGTAGTCCTCGCTGCGCAGGCAGTGGTCGGCCACCGAGAGCAGGCAGTTCGCGTCGGGCGGCAGGTAGATGCGGGTCACCGCGGCGCTCTTGTTCACCACCACGTCCAGGAAGCCCGGGTCCTGGTGGGTGAAGCCGTTGTGGTCCTGCCGCCAGACGGTGGAGGTGACGAGCAGGTTCAGGGAGGCGATCTCCTCGCGCCAGGAGAGCTGGTTGCAGATGGAGAGCCACTTCGCGTGCTGGTTGAACATCGAGTCGATGATGTGGACGAACGCCTCGTAGGTGGAGAGCAGGCCGTGGCGGCCGGTGAGGAGGTAGCCCTCCAGCATCCCCTCCAGCGTGTGCTCCGAGAGCATCTCCACCACGCGCCCGTCCGGCGCGAGCCGCCCGCCGTCCTCGTCCTCGGGGAAGCGCTCGGCGAGCCACAGCTTCCGCGAGGCCTCGTAGACCGCGTCGAGCCGGTTGGAGCTGGTCTCGTCCGGCCCGAACAGCCGGAAGCGGGTCGGGTTCTGCCGCATCACGTCGCGCAGGAACGCGCCCAGCGGGCGCGTGTTCTCGGCCCGCGACTCGCCCGGCGCGGGCACCGGCACCGCGTACCCGCGGAAGTCCGGGAGCAGGAGCGCCTTCTTCAGCACGCCGCCGTTCGCGTGCGGGCTCGCGCCCATGCGGCGCTCGCCCCGCGGCGCGGCCTCCCGCACCAGCGGCACCGGCGCGCCGGACGCGTCGAACAGCTCCTCCGGCCGGTAGCTGCGCAGCCAGCGCTCGAGCAGCGCCAGGCGCGCCGGGTCGTCCTTCACGCGCGGGGTGGGGACCTGGTGCGCGCGCCACGAGCCCTCCAGCCGGTGGCCGTCCAGCTCCGCCGGCGCGGTCCAGCCCTTCGGCGTGCGGAGCACGATGGCGGGCCAGCGCGGGCGCGCCGCGATCCCGGTGCGGCGCGCCTCGAGCTGGGCGCCCCGGATCAGCTCGACGCACCGGTCGAGCGTGGCGGCCATGGCCTGGTGCATCGACTCCGGCTCGGAGCCCTCCACGAAGAACGGCGTCCAGCCGGCGCCGCGCAGCAGCGCGTCCAGCTCGTCGTGGCCGATGCGGGCGAGCAGGGTGGGGTTGTCGATCTTGTAGCCGTTCAGCGACAGGATCGGCAGCACCGCGCCGTCGCGGATCGGGTTCAGGAACTTGCTCACGTGCCAGGAGGTCGCGAGCGGCCCGGTCTCCGCCTCGCCGTCGCCCACCACCGCGGCCACGATCAGGTCCGGGTTGTCGAACGCGGCGCCGCAGGCGTGCGAGAGCACGTACCCCAGCTCGCCGCCCTCGTGGATGGAGCCCGGGGTCTCGGGCGTGCAGTGGCTCCCGACGCCGCCGGGGAACGAGAACTGGCGGAAGAACCGGCGCAGCCCCTCCTCGTCCAGGCTGCGGTCCGGGTAGACCTCGGAGTAGGTGCCCTCGAGGTAGACCGGGCCGAGGACGCCGGGCGCGCCGTGGCCGGGTCCGGCCATGAAGAGGAGCTCGGTGCCGCGCAGCCGGATGAGCCGGTTCAGGTGCGCGTACGCGAACGACAGCGCCGGGCTCGCGCCCCAGTGGCCGAGCAGCCGGTGCTTCACGTGCTCGGGCCGCAGCGGCTCGCGGAGCAGCGGGTTGTCGCGCAGGTAGATCATGCCGGCCGCGAGGTAGTTGCAGGCGCGCCAGAACGCGTCGATGCGCCGGACCTCCTCGGGCGCGAGCGGCCGCTCGGTGACGGTGGCGCGGGCGGGGCCGTACGCGGACAGCGCGGCGGCGCCCGCCGGGACGGCGGGGTTCGAGGTCACGTGGCTACCCTCCCTGTCGCGCGGCGGCGCGCGCTCGAGCAGCGCCCGGGCCTGGCGCGCGATGGTCAGCTCCTCGTCGGCCCGGACCACCCAGGCCGAGGCGCGGCTGCCGGCGGCCGAGACGCGCGGGCCGCCGGCCGCGTTCGCGTCCGGATCGAGCTCCACGCCCAGCCAGGCGGCGTCGCGGCAGACGCGCGCGCGGATCTCCGGCGCGTTCTCGCCGATGCCGCCGGTGAACACGAGCGCGTCGAGTCCGCCCAGCGCGGCCGCGGCGGCGCCCACCTCGCGGCGGATCCGGTACACGAACAGGTCCACCGCCAGCCGGGCGCGCGGGTCGGGCGAGGCGAGCAGCGTGCGCATGTCGGCGGAGAGGCCGGACACGCCGAGCAGGCCTGAGCGGTCGTAGAGCAGCGCCTCGATCTCCCGCGCCCGCAGCCCGCGCTCGGCGGAGAGCCACAGCAGCGCGCCCGGGTCGATCGCGCCGCAGCGCGTGCCCATCACCAGGCCGTCCAGCACGCTGAAGCCCATGGTGGCGCCGAGGCTGCGCCCCGCCTGCAGCGCGCACAGGCTCGCGCCGTTCCCGAGGTGCAGCGCCACGGCGCGCCCGGAGGCGGCCGCGGGGTCGAGCGCCGGGAGCGCCTCGGCCACGTGCTGGTAGGAGAGCCCGTGGAACCCGTACCGGCGCAGGCCCGCCTCGTGCAGCGCCTCGGGGATGGCGAACCGCTGGTACAGCGGCGGCGCGGTGCGGTGGAACGCGGTGTCGAAGCACGCCACCTGCGGCACGTCCGGCAGCAGCTCGCGCACGGCGCGGATGGGCGAGAGGTTGTGCGGCTGGTGGAGCGGCGCGAGCGGGACGAACGTCTGCAGCCGGGCGAGCACCTCGTCGGTCACCCGCGCCGGCCCGTCGAACACGGTGCCGCCGTGCACCACCCGGTGCCCCACGCCCGCGAGCCTGCGCCCCCCGAGCGCGCCGTTCACGAGCTCGAGCACGGCCCGCAGCGCCGACGCGTGGTCGACGTGCGCGCTCGCCGGCCAGGTGCGCTCGGCGGCCAGCTCGCCGCCCGGGCCGCGCGCCAGCAGGTGCGGCTCGCCCTCGCCGCCCAGCCGCTCCACCTTGCCCCGCAGCTCGGCGGCGAGCGCGCCGTCCGCCCGCCCGGCGAAGAGCGCGAACTTGATCGAGGACGACCCGGCGTTGAGGACGAGGATCCGCTCGGACATGGCGCGCCGCCGGTGCTCATACTGCGCCCCGCCGCCGCGGCGGTCAGCGGAAGTCGGGTCGCACCCCGCGCGGTAGGCCGGGCCCTCCTGCCCGGCTAGCCCAGGGTCTTGCGGAAGCGGAGCGCGGACAGGACGAAGATGGTCGAGCCGATCACGGCGAGGGCCGTGAGGGGCACCGCCAGGTCGACGAGCCCCGCGCCCCGCAGCAGCGAGCCGCGCATCACGGTGGCGAAGTGGCGCACCGGGTTCACGAAGGTGATGGCCCGCAGCCAGGCGGGCATCGCCGCCACCGGCGTCATGACGCCGGAGAGCAGCAGCGCCGGGACCAGGAACAGGAAGCCGCCCAGGAAGGACTGCTGCTGGTTCTTCGAGATGGTCGAGATGAACAGGCCGACCCCGAGCGTGGTGAGCAGGTAGAGCAGGGTGCCGAGCGCCAGCACCGGGAGCGGCCCGCGGATGGGCACGCCGAAGATGGCGGTGGCGGCCCCGACCAGCAGCGCCAGGTTGAGGAAGCCGATGATCACGTACGGCGCGATCTTGCCGGCGAGCAGCACCGCCGGGCGGATGGGCGTGACCAGCACCTGCTCCAGCGTGCCCATCTCGCGCTCGCGCGCGAGCCCCATCGCGCTCACGATGGTGGTCACCACCACCAGCAGCAGCGCGGCGATGCCCGGGACCATGTAGGGCGGCGAGTCGAGGCCGGGGTTGTAGAAGAGCCGCGGCACCAGCGCGAGCTGGCCGGGCGCCGTGGCGCCGCGCGCCGCGAGCGCCTCCCGCGCCAGGCGCTCCCCCTCGCCGGCGAAGTAGCGCGCCACCGCGTCGGCCGCGACGGTGGAGCGGTTCGGGTCGGCGCCGTCGATGAGCACCTGCACCTCGGCCGGGCGGCCGGCGGCGAGGTCGGCGGCGAGCCGCTCCGGGAACATCACCGCCGCGGCGGCCTCGCCGCGGTGCACCCGCCGCTCGGCCTCGATCGCGGACGCGGTGTCGCCGGCGCGGATCAGCGTCCCGTCGGCGAGCAGCCGGCGCGCGTGCTCGCGCGAGACGTCGGTGCGGTCGCGGTCCAGCACCACGGTGCGCACCCGGTCCACGTCGAAGTTGGCCGCGAACCCGAACACCACCGTCTGCAGCAGCGGCGCGACCACCAGCACCGCCATCATGCGCTTGTCGCGCGCGGTCTGGCGGACCTCCTTGCGGAACACCGCCAGGAACTGCACGCGGGCCGAGGGCCGGGGGCGAGGGGCGGTCACGCGAGCCTCCGCTTGAAGCGGGCGGTGGAGAGCGCGATCACCAGCAGCGCGAACACCACCACCGCGAGCAGGTCCGGCCAGAGCACGTCGAGGCCGTTGCCCTTCAGCAGTATCTCGCGGAGCGCGTGCACCATGTAGCGGGCCGGGATCACGCGGGAGAGGAGCTGCAGCGGCAGGGGCATGTTCTCGATGGGGAACACCATGCCGGAGAGGAGCAGCGAGGGCAGCAGCGCGGAGATGAGCCCCACCTGCGTGGCGAGGAGCTGGTTCTTGGTGACCACCGACACGAGCAGCCCCTGGCCCAGCATGCCCACCACGAAGAAGAACCCCATGGCGATGAGGAGCGGCGGCTTGCCCATGACCGGCACGTCGAACACCGCCGCCCCGAACGCGATGACGAGCAGCAGCTCGAGCATGGCCAGCACCAGGTACGGCAGGAGCTTCCCGAGCACGATCTCCAGCCGGCCCACCGGCGAGGCGAAGAGCTGCTCCATCGAGCCGCGCTCCCACTCGCCGGCCACCGTGAGCGTGGTGAGCAGGATGGCGGTGATCGCGAGGATGTACGCGGCCAGGCCGGGCACGAGGAACAGGGCCGAGCGCGCGGCGGGGTTGTAGAGCGTCCGGACCTTCACCGAGAGCGGCGGCGCCGCGGGCGCCAGCGCCGCGGCGGAGAGCCGGCGGGACTCGGCGCGCACCAGCGCGTCGGCCTTGGAGAGGAGCTGGTTCGCCGAGCTGACGTCCGAGGCGTCGGCGAGCAGCTGCAGCTCCACCGGCTCGCGCCGGGCCAGCCGCTCCTCGTAGTCCTCCGGGATCACCAGCACCGCGGCGGCGTGGCCCCGCCGGAACAGCCGGTCCGCGTCGGCGGGCGCGACCTCGCCCGCGAGCGCCAGCTCGCCGCTCTCGGTGAGCGTCCGGACCAGCGCGCGAGAGGCCTCGCTCCGGTCGGCGTCGGCGACCGCCAGCGGGATCCGCTCCAGGTCGGTGGTCACGCCGTAGCCGAACAGGAACAGCATCACCACCGGCATGACCAGCGCCAGGTACAGCGTACGCGGGTCGCGCAGGACGTGGATGGTCTCCTTCTGCGCCATGGCGCCGATGCGCACCAGCGACCGGCGCACCCGCTCCCTCGACCCGGTCACGGCGAGCCCTCCTCGCCGCGCCCGCCGGCGCCGACCACCGCCAGGAACACGTCCTCGAGCGTCGGCTCGGCGGCCTCCACCACGACCTCCGAGGCGCCGCCGGCCCGCAGCGCGGCGGCCGCGTCCTGCTCGGAGAGCGCGCCCGGCTCGACGCGCAGGTGCAGCGCCGCGCCGAAGCGCATCACGTTCTTCACGCCGGGGAGGTCCCGCGCCCGCTCGATCGCGCGCGCCAGGTCCCGGCCGCGCGCCACGAGCAGCCGCTCCGGCACCCACCGCGCCTTGAGGCCGGCCGGGGTGTCCAGCGCCACCAGCTTCCCGTCCACCATGAGGCCGATGCGCCGGCAGTACTCGGCCTCGTCGAGGTAGTGGGTGGTGACGAACACGGTGGTCCCCTCGCGCGCGAGATCGCGGATCACGCGCCAGAACGTCCTGCGGGCGACCGGATCGACGCCGGCGGTGGGCTCGTCCAGGAACAGCACCTGCGGCCGCTGGAGGATGGCGGACGCGAGCGCCAGGCGCTGCCGGACGCCGCCGGGCAGGTCGCCGGTGATGACGTCGCCCGCGTCGCCCAGGTCGGCGAGCGCCAGCACCTCGTCGGCGCGCCGCTCCAGCGCCTTGCCCCACAGCCCGTACGCACCGCCGAAGAAGATCAGGTTCTCGCGCACCGGCAGGTCGAGGTAGAGCGAGAACTTCTGCGACATGTAGCCGATGGAGGCCTTCACCCCCTCCGGCTCGGTGGCGAGGTCGTGGCCGGCCACACGGCCGGCGCCGGACGTGGGCGCGAGCAGCCCGGTGAGCATGCGGATGGTGGTGGACTTCCCCGCGCCGTTCGCGCCCAGGTAGCCGAAGATCTCGCCGCGCTCGACCTCGAAGCTGACGCGGTCCACAGCCAGGAACGCGCCGAAGCGGCGCGTCAGCTCGCGCGCCTCGACGGTCGGCGCGGCCGTGGCCGTGGCCGGGGTCACGCGGCCTCCCGGATGCGGGCCAGGAACAGGTCCTCGAAGTCGGGGTGGGTCGGCTCCAGCCCGGCGCCGAGCGGCGCGACGGCCCGCGCCACCTCGTCGCGCGCCCCGCGCGCGATCACCACCCGCAGGCGCGCGCCCGCGGGCGAGGCGGCCAGCACCGCCGGGTGCGCCGCCAGCGCCGCGTCGAGCCGCTCGCGGTCGCCGCCGTGGACCTCGTACGCCTCGTCCTCGAACCGGGCGATGAGCGCGCCCGGCTCGCCGTCGAGCAGGGCGCGCCCGCGGTGCACCAGGGCGACGCGGCTGCAGCGCTCGGCCTCGTCCATGTACGGGGTGGACACCAGGACGGTCATGCCGCCGTGCACGAACTCGTGGAGCAGCGCCCACAGCTCGCGGCGCGAGACCGGGTCCACGCCGTTGGTCGGCTCGTCGAGGAGCAGCACCTCGGGCTGGTGGAGCAGCGCGCAGGCGAGCGCGAGCTTCTTGTACATGCCGCCGGAGAGCGCGTCGGCGCGGCGGTCCGTGAAGCGGTCGAGGCGGGTGATGGCGAGGAGGCGCTCCTTGCGCTCCCGGTACACCGCGCGCGGCAGCACGTACAGCCGCGCGAAGAAGTGCAGGTTCTCCTCCACGGTGAGGTCGCGGTAGAGCGAGTACTGCTGCGGCATGAGCCCGAGCCGCTCGCGGTTCGCACCGGAGAGCGGGTCCGCCCCCAGCACCTGCGCCTCCCCGCCGTCGAGCGCGAGCAGGCCGGCCAGCGCGCGGATGGCGGTGGTCTTCCCGGCGCCGTCCGGGCCGACCAGGCCCAGCAGCTCGCCGCGCGCGAGCTCGAACGACAGGCCGTCGAGCGCGGCGGTGGCGCCGAAGCGCCGGACCATCCCGCGCGCGATCACCGCGGGCCCGGCGCCGGGGGAGGGGAAGGGCTCGTGCGTCATGGCGCGCGCCTCAGCGGCCCGTCCCGAGCAGCGTCACCTGCACCGGCATGCCGGCCCGGAGCTTCGCGTCCCGGTTCACCACCACCACCTCCACCGGGTAGACCAGGCGGTCGCGGTCGGTGCGGGTCTGGATGTTCCTGGGGGTGAACTCGGCCTCCAGCGAGACCGTGCGCACCGTCGCCTGGAACCGCTCGCCCGGCCACGCGTCCGCCACCACCTCCGCCTTCTGCCCCGGCTTCACCGCGCCGATCTCGGCGTTCGGCAGGTAGAAGGTGGCGGTCACCTCGGACAGGTCCACCAGGCGCGCCAGCACCGCGCCGGGCGGCACCAGCTCGCCGGCCTCGTGCGGCAGCGTCTGCACCTCGGCGTCGCGCGGCGCGCGGAGCTCGCACTCGCCGGCCAGGATCCGGGCGCGCTCCACCGCCGCCTCGGCCGCGCGCACCTGCGCCAGCGCCGCCTGCGCCTGCGAGGCGGTGGCGCCGGTGGTCACCGCGGCGGCCCGCGCCTGCTCGGCGCTGGCGGACGCCTGCGCGCGCGCCGCGAGCGTCTGCTGCGACAGCTGCGCGGCGCTCGCCTGGGTCAGGTCGATGTTCGAGGCCGCCACGTCCTGCGGGAGGTTCGCGAGCCGGCGCGCCTGGCGCTCCGCCGCCTCCGCCTGGGCGGCCACCGCGGCGGCCTGCGCCCGCGCCGCCTCCTCCGCGGCGCGCGCCGCCACCCGCGATCGCTCCGAGGCCTTCACCTGGGCCATGGCCGCGGACGCCTGCGCCCGCGCCGCCGCCAGGCGGGCCTCGGCCTCGGCGAGCGCCGCCTGCGGGTCGGCGCAGTCGAGGCGCACCAGCAGCTCGCCCGCCTTCACCGCCTGGCCCTCGCGCACCTTCAGCTCCAGGACGCGCGCGCCCACGCGCGACGAGAGCTCGACCACGGTCCCCTCCACCTCGCCCGAGCCGCCCGACGGCGCCGACAGGGCGCGCGCCTGGCTCCACAGGCGATAGCCGATGAGGCTGCCCAGCACGAGGGTGAGCACCACCAGGACCGCGACGACTCGTCTCATGTCTGCTCCCTCCGCGGTGGATTCCGCGGGCTGCGCCCGGTCCCTTCGCAAGACGCGTGCCGCCCCACGGCGGGCGCCCGCAAGCCGCCTGGACGCGGCGTTGCGCCCCGCGCGTCGGCCCTCCGGCGTAGGAGAACCGACGCGGCGTAAGGGAATCCGAACGCGGCCGCCCGGGCCGCGCGCCGAAACCTCAGCCGCGCAGCGGTTCCCCGCGCCGGCACCGTCCTTGCTCTCCTCCGCGCCCGGCGGCGCCACCCCCGCGCCGCGCCGGAGAACGCACCGTGAACACGTCGATCCTCCTCGCGCTCCTCCTGTCCGTGCCGGCCACCGCCCCGGCGGCGACGCCGGCGGCCCCGCCGGACGCCGCCCCCGAGCTGACGCTCGAGGCCGCGCTCCGCGAGCTGGACGCGCAGAGCCTGACCCTGGTGCAGGCGCGCAGCCGCGCCGGCGAGGCGGGCGCGCTGGTCCGCCAGTCCGCGGCCGCGCTCCTGCCGACGCTCTCGGCCCAGGGCACCTACTTGAAGAACAGCGAGGGCGTCACGCTGGCGCTGCCGGGCGGGCCCGAGCGCGTCATCCAGCCGGACGAGTCGCTGAGCGTGACCGCGACCGCGCGCGTCCCGCTGGTGGTCCCCACCGCCTGGTTCGACCTCGCGGCCGCGCGCGACGCGGCGCGCTCCGCGGAGCTGGGGGCCGAGGCGACCCGGCGCACGCTCCGCACCGGGTTCGCGCAGTCGGCGCACGGCGCCGCCTCGGCGGAGGAGGTGGTGGCCGCGTCGGAGCGCGCCGTCGAGAGCGCGGCCGAGCTGGTGCGGAGCGCGGAGCGCCGGGTGGCGGTAGGGACCGCCGCGCCGCTCGACGTGCTGAAGTCGCGCACCGAGCAGGTGAAGCGCGAGGGCGATCTCGTGGCGGCGCGCGCGAACCTGGAGCGGGCGCGGCTCGCGCTCGGGATCCTGCTCGGGCGGAAGGAGCCGGTGCGGGTGGTGGTGCCGGACGGCGCCGCCGCGCCCGCGCCGGAGCTGGACGTGCCCGCGGAGGCGCTGGCCGGCGAGGCGCTCGAGCGCCGGCCCGAGATCGCGGCCCAGGACGCGCAGGTCGCGGCGGCCGAGGCGGGCGTCCGCTCGGCGTGGGCGCGGCTCGTGCCGCAGCTCTCCGCCTCCGGCGCGGCGTTCGCCGCGGACACGCCCTACGTCACCGGCGAGAAGGACGGCTGGCGCGTCACGCTCGACCTCACCTGGCAGCTCTACGACGGCGGCTTCCGGTACGGGAAGCGGCGCCAGGCGGAGGCCCAGGTCACCGGCGCGCGCGCGGGCGCCGAGGCGCAGCGGCTGGCGGTGCGCCAGGAGGTGGAGGACGGGCGCCGCGACCTGCGCGTCGCGCGCGAGCGGCTCCGGCTCGCGCAGACGCAGTCCCAGCTCGCCGGCGAGACGGCCGCCTCGGCGCGCCGCTCGTTCGAGGCGGGGATCGCGTCGAGCCTCGACGTGATCGACGCGAACGACCGCCAGTACCTGGCCGAGATCGGCCTGGCCGACGCGCGCGCGCGGCTCGCGCAGGCGCGGCTCGCGCTCGGGCGCGCGCTGGGGCGGGACCTGTAGCGCCGGGGCGGCCATGCGCGCGGCGGCGATCACGGCGCGGCGGCGGGCGGGCTCGGGCCCGCCGCTGCCCGAGCGGATCCAGCGGGAGGAGTTCTCGAGGCTGTTCGGGCGGCTGCTCACGTTTCGGGTGTGGGTGCTGCTGCCGGTGCTGCTGCTGGTCGGCTGGGTGGTGTGGATCGACCCGTCGCCCTGGCGCCGCGCGGTGCTGCTCGGCGCGCTGGTGGCGGTGTCGACCTTCTTCGTCCGGGAGCTGCTCGCGTTCCGGGCGGGCGGGGCGGGGCAGCGGTCGGTGAACCGCAACGTGCTGCTCGCGACGTTCGGGCAGCTGGTGGTCTCCTTCGCGACGGGCGGCATCGACAGCCCGTTCCTGCCCGCCGCGCTGATGCTGGCGGTGATCCCGGCGATGCTGGTGGAGGGGCCGGTGCGCTGGCTCGTCCCCGCCATGCAGCTCTCGGGCGTGCTGACCCTGGCGGCGCTGGGGGCGAGCGGCGCCATCCCCGATCTCAACCTGGCGGCGTTCGGCGGCGGCGCGCGCGTCGGCGCGGGGACCGCCTACCTGTGGGCCGACGCGGCCCTGCTCTGCCTCATGCTGGCCGGCGTCCACGCCCTCGGGAACGGGCTGCGCCACGCGTACCAGGCCGTCCTCCGGCGCCAGCTCGCCGCGCAGGAGGACGCCCTGCGCGCGCACCAGGAGCGCGCCGCCGAGCTGGTCGAGCTGTCCGGCGAGATCGCCCACGAGCTGAAGAACCCGCTCGCCAGCGTGAAGGCGCTCGCGGCGCTGCTGCGCCAGCAGCTGCCGGACGGCAAGGGCGCCGAGCGGCTGGAGGTCCTCCGGCACGAGGTGGACCGGATGCAGGCGGTGCTGGAGGACTTCCTCAACTTCTCGCGCCCGCTCGTGCCGCTCTCGCTCGCGCCGTGCGATCTCGGCGCGCTCTGCCAGGAGGTCGCGGCGCTGCACGAGGGCGTCGCCTCCGAGCGCGGCCTGGCGCTGTCCGCCGACGGCGACGGCGTGGCCGTGCACGCGGATCGCCGCAAGCTGAAGCAGGTGCTCATCAACCTGGTGCAGAACGCGCTGGACGCGAGCCCGCCGGGCGGGGAGGTGGTGCTCGAGGTCGCGCCCGCCGCCGGCGGGGGTGCGCGCGTGCGCGTGCTGGACCGCGGCGCCGGCGTGGACCCGTCGCTCGGCGACGCCGTGTTCGAGCCCGGCGTGACCAGCAAGGCCAAGGGGTCCGGCCTGGGCCTCACCGTGGCGCGCGCCATCGCCCGCCAGCACGGCGGCGAGGTCTCGCTCGCGCCCCGGCCCGACGGCGGGACCGCCGCGGAGCTGGTCCTGCCGGCGCGCCCGGCCGCGCCCGGGCCGTAGCCGGCGCGATCCGCGATCCCGGGAGGAGGATCGCGGATCGCGCGCCGGAGGCGGCTACCGCGGCCCGGCGGCGGGCTGCGCCGGCGGCACCGGGAACCCGCGCTTGCGCATGAGCGCGCCGATCCCGGGGTCGCGCCCGCGGAACGCGCGGTACGCGTCGGCGGGATCCACCGTGTTCCCGGCGGAGAACACGTGCTCGCGCAGGCGGGCCGCGACGGCCCGGTCGTACGGGCCCTTCGCCTCGGTGAACGCCTCCCAGGCGTCGGTGCTGAGCGTGTCGGCCCAGAGGTAGCTGTAGTAGCCGGCGGAGTAGCCGTCGCCGGAGAACACGTGGAGGAAGTGCGGCGGGCGGTGGCGCATCACCACCTCGCGCGGCATGCCGAGCGCGCCGAGCGTCTCCTTCTCGAACGCGGCCGGGTCGATCTCGGCCGGGCCGGCGAGGTGCATCTTCAGGTCCACCAGCGCGGCCGAGAGGTACTCCACGGTCGCGAAGCCCTGGTTGAAGGTGGACGCCTTCTGGATCTTCGCCACCAGCGCGCGCGGCAGCGGCTTGCCGGTCTTCACGTGGCGCGCGAAGCGGTCCAGCACCTCCGGCGTCTCGAGCCAGCGCTCCAGGAGCTGCGAGGGGAACTCCACGTAGTCGCGCGCCACCGCGGTGCCGGAGAGCGACGGGTAGACGACGCTCGAGGCCAGGCCGTGGACGGCGTGCCCGAACTCGTGGAACAGGGTCTGGGCGTCGGTCCAGCTCACCAGCACCGGCTCGCCCGGCTTCCCCTTCACGAAGTTCGCGTTGTTCGAGACGATGGTCGGGATCTCGCCGTCGAACCGCTCCTGCGCGCGGTACGCGTTCATCCACGCGCCCGAGCGCTTCCCGTCGCGCGCGTACGGGTCGAAGTACCAGCGGCCCACGTGGCGGCCCTTGCCGTCCTTCACCTCCCAGACGCGCACGTCGGGGTGGTACACGGGCACGCCCTTCGCCGGCGTGAAGTGCAGGTCGAACAGCCGGCCCGCCACCCAGAACATCGCCTCGCGCAGCTTCTCGAGCTGCAGGTAGGGCTTCACCTCGTTCTCGTCGAGGTCGTACTTCGCCTTGCGCACCTTCTCCGCGTAGAAGCGGTAGTCCCAGGGCTCGATGGTGATGCCCGCGCCCTCGCGGTCGGCCACCGCCTGCATGTCGGCGACCTCCTCGCGGACGCGCGCCACCGCCGCCGGCCACACCGCCTCCATCAGCGCCATGGCGCGCTCGGGCGTCTTCGCCATGGAGTCCTCGAGCCGCCAGTGCGCGTGCGTCGGGTAGCCGAGCAGCTTCGCGCGCTCGGCGCGGAGCTTCAGGATCTCGGTGATGGCCGCCTTGGTGTCGTGCGCGTCGCCGTGGTCGCCGCGGCTGGTGAAGTCGCGCCAGACCCGCTCGCGCAGGTCGCGGCGCTCCGAGTAGGCGAGGAAGGGCTCGACGCTGGAGCGCGTGTTGAGCACCGCCCACTTGCCGGGCTTGCCGCGGGTCGCCGCCGCGGCCGCCATCCCGGCGCGCACGCTCGCCGGGAGGCCCGCCAGCGCCGCCTCGTCCTCGAGGACCAGGGTGTACCCGGACTCGTCGGCGAGCACGTCCTGCGAGAACTTCGTGTACAGCGTGGCGAGCCGCTCGTTGACGGCCGCCACGCGCTGCTTCGCGGCCGGATCGAGCTTCGCGCCGGCGCGGACGAACGTCGTGTAGTAGAGCCACGCGAGCCGCTTCTGCTCGGGCGTCTTGCAGGACGTCTCGCGCGCGTCGTAGACCGCCGCGATCCGCGCGAACAGCTTCTCGTCCTGGGTGATGCGGTCGTCGAACGCGGCCAGCTTCGGCGCCAGGTCGCGCTCGACGGCCTGGAACTCCGGCGTGCTCATCGCGCTGGAGAACACGCCGAACACGGTCATGGCCCGGTCGAGCGCCCGGCCGGAGCGCTCCATCGCGGCGAGCGTGTTGTCGAAGGTGGGCGCGGCCGGGTCGGCGGCGATCGCCTCGACCGCGGCGAGCTTCGCGGCCATGCCGGCCTCGATGGCCGGGGCGAGCTGCTCGACGCGCGCGACGTCGAACGGCGGGACGCCGCCGTGCGGGCCCGCCCAGGGGACGAGCAGCGGGTTGTTCACGGGGACCTCCGCGCGCGCGGGGGCCGCGGGCGGGCTGGAGAGCAGGACGAGCTGTGCGAGCGCGCTCGCGACGAGTGCCGACATGGACGACCTCCGCGCCGAATGGCGTCGAGGTTGTCTCTCGCGGGGCCGCGGGCGGGTCAAGTCCCTCGTCGCGGCCCCGGGGCGAGGCGGCGCCCCGGGGTCCGCGGCCGGCGGGTCAGCGGTTCGGGCCGCGCGCGGCGAGGTCGCGGACCCGGTTCTCGCCCGAGGACTCGAACGTTCCGAGCGCGACCACGTGGTCGCGCAGCGCCAGGAACTCGAAGTCGTCGAGCACCTGGCCCGTGCCGGGGACGAGCTCGATCCCGAGGGACGGGAGCAGCTGGTAGACGAACGCGTTCATGGCGATGGAGTACGTCGCCGCCGGGGCCACCGGGACGCCGCCGACCTCGAGCGACCGGATCCGGGGCGGCGCGGCCAGGCTGGAGTCGTAGACCAGGCGCGCCCCCGAGAGCTGCGGGACGTAGTCGTCGTCCGCGGTCGAGATCCCGATGGCGAGCTCCAGCGCGGCCAGCAGGACGTCCCCGCGGATGCGCCCGGTCGCGATGCGCGTCCCGAAGTACGTGACCGGATCGAAGGAGACCCCCACCATCCGGAACAGGTCCTCCTGCACCACCGGCCCCTCCGCGATGCCCTGCGGCGTCTGGCCCGCCACGGTGAAGGCGAGGTCGGTGCCCGGCCTGCGGAGGCGCAGCGCGTCGGTGATCAGGTTCCCGGTCCCGGTGTCGCGCTTCGGCGCGTCGAAGCGGATCGCGTTCGTGACGTTCCCGGCCGCGTACGCGATGGGCGTGTGGAACGGGTCCTCGAACGGCGGCGGGAAGAACGGCGCGAAGATCACCGGGATCGCCGCCTGCAGCTGCGCCACCGCGAGCGCGACGGTGCCGGGCACGGAGGTCGGCGAGGGCGCCGGCCGCGCGACGGTCCGGTCCACCGGCACGAGGTCTACGGAGACGGCCGAGACGCCGGTCGGCTCGACGTCGAGCCGCACGCGGCCGACCTTCCGGTAGTACGCCCCGGCGTGCACGACCGGCACCGGCCGGCCGCTCGCGCCGGGGACGAGCTCGGCGAGCTCGTAGTGGTCGTGGCCGCCCACCACCGCGTCCACCCCGATCACGTTCGCGGCGATGGCCTCGTCCAGCGCCTGGCCCAGGTGCGAGAGCACGATCACGGCCTGCGCGTCCGGGACGCCGTCGCCGTCCTCGTCCACCGCCCGCGCGGCCGCCACGGCGGCCTGCGCCGCCGCGAGCATGCCGAGCGGCGGGTCGTCACCTCCCGTGAAGGCGGCGTTCGCTTGCGACGGCAGGTCGAACGGCGTCGTCAGGCCGACCACCGCGATCTTCAGGTCGCCCACGCCGATTAGCGCGTGCGGCGCGACCATCCCGGCGCACTCGAAGGGCGTCGCGTTCGCGGCGAGCAGCGGGAACGAGCCGCCGGCCGCGAGGTACGAGCCCGCGAGCACGCAGCCGGGGAACCAGAGCTCGTGGTTGCCCACGGCCATGGCGTCGAGCCCGAGCAGGCCGAGCAGCTGCAGCTCCACCGAGCCGAAGGTGGCGTTGAAGTAGAGGTCGCCCATGAACAGGTCGCCCGCGTGGAGGAAGACCGTGTTCGGCTCCTCCGCCCGCAGCCGGGCGATCACGGCGGACGCCTTCACGAGCCCGCCGACGGTGCCGTCCAGGCTGGCGTCCTTCGGCCCGGCGGCGTCGAGGCTGGAGTGCGTGTCGTTGACGCTCAGGATGGTGAGCGCCGTCGCCTCGGCCGGCCCCGGCCCGGCGGCCAGCGCGGTCGCCAGCAGGGCGCAGGCGAGCCTGCGAGTCGCGTGTGACATGGAGTCCCCCGGCCGGCGGGCGACGCGAGCTCCTCGCCCGCCGGCTGGTGCCATGGTCGCGCGCCGGGTGAACGGCGTCTCCGGGTGCTGTCGGGGGCGGAGGAAGGAGGGCGGCGCGACGGGTTGCGGCGGCGCGCCGCACCGCCAGGCCCGCGCAGGCTCGGCAGTCGTGTCGGCCCGGCTCCCACCTTCCGGTGCGATCCCTGGTTGACACGGCGCGCGAAGGCGGGTTGAACGTCCGTGCGCCGGCGCTCGCCGGCGCGCCACGGGCGCCGCGGCAGCCGGGCCGCCGCGCGCCGCCCCTCACCCACCCACGGAGCGATCACACATGAAGCGGATGCTCATCTCCGTCCTCGCGGCCCTCGCGCTGGCCCCCTTCGCCGCGCAGGCCCGCAACCTGTCCCCGGGCACGCTCGAGCTCTCCGGCTCGACGCAGCTCGGGTTCTCGACCACCTCGACCGAGGTGGACGGCGATCCGAACGACTTCGACCAGGACATCTGGACCGTCCACGGCTCGGGGCTCGTCTACATCGCCCCGAACCTCGGCATCGGCCTCGTCCTCGGGCACCAGAACGTCGAGACCACCTACGGCCTCGACAAGACCGAGTCCAGCACCACCACCTTCGGCCCGGCGATCGGCTTCAACGTGAGCCTGGCCCAGCAGCTCTCGCTCAAGCTCAACGGCAACCTCGTGTTCGCGCGGGGCTCGCAGGACGACCTCGACATGGACGGGTTCGGCTGGGGCGTCGGCGCGGGGCTGAGCTTCTTCCCGGTCTCGTACCTCTCGATCGACGCCGGGCTCGGGTACCAGGCGCTGTACCTCGAGGACGACGTGAACCGCGACTGGGACATCTCCGGCCTGAACGTCGGCGTGGGCCTCAGCGTCTACTTCGGCGGCCGGTAGCCGTCCGCCCGCCCCGCGGCCCCGCGGGGCGGGCGTCTCGCGCCCGCGGCGCGTTCCCGGAAGGGGCGCGCCGCGGTGCGCGCCCGCGCGTCGCCGTCACGGCGGGCGCGGGCCGGCCGGGTTAAGGTTCCGGCCATGTTCGCGCCCATCGTGCTCGCGGCCGGCGGCTCGTCGCGGATGGGCCGCAGCAAGCTGCTGCTCGAGCTCGGGGGCGTGTCGCTGCTCCGGCGCGCCGTGCAGGCCGCCGTGGACGCGGCGGTGGGGCCGGTGGTGGTGGTGCTGGGCGACGCCGCGGCGCGCGCCCGCGCCGAGCTCGACGGCCTCCCCTGCAGCATCGTCGCGGATCCCTCCCTGCCGTCGCGCGGGATGAACGCGTCGCTCGCGGCCGGCCTGGCCGCGGTGCCCGCCCCGGCGGCGGGCGCGCTGGTGCTCCTCGCGGACATGCCGCTGGTGGACGCCGCCGCGATCCGCGCGCTGGTGGAGCGCCACCGGTCCACCGCCGCGCCGCTGGTCGCGACCCGATATGGCGACGCGCTCGCGCCGCCGGTGCTCTACGCTCGCGCGCGGTTCGCCGAGCTGGCCGCGGGCGGCGCGGGGGACGGGATCGGCCGAACGCTGCTGCGGCGCTACCGGGCGCAGGTGGAGGCGGTGGACGCGCCGCCCGGCGCGCTCGCCGACGTGGACGGGCCCGCCGACCTGGAGCGCCTGCGCGCACGGCTCGGCGACGGAGGCACGCGGTGACGGATCGCGAGATCCTGGAGCGCGCGGCGGGGTGGAGCGCGGCGGGCCGGCGCGTGGCGCTCGCGACCGTGGTCGCGACCTGGGGCTCGTCGCCGCGCCCGCCGGGCAGCCAGCTCGCGGTGAGCGAGCGGGGGGAGCTGGCGGGCTCGGTGTCCGGCGGCTGCGTGGAGTCGGCGGTGGCGCAGGAGGCGCTGGAGGTGCTGCGCGCCGGGGCGCCCCGCACGCTCGAGTACGGCGTGACCGCAGAGCGCGCCTGGGAGGTGGGGCTCCCCTGCGGCGGGCGGGTGCGCGTGTTCGTGGAGCCGGCCCGCGCCGACGCGCTGGCGCGCGACGCCGGCGCGCTCCGGGCGCGCGAGCGGGTGGAGCGGGTGCTCGAGCTCGGCGGGGGCGAGACGTTCCGCCTGGTGCTCGAGGCGCCCGTGCGCCTGGTGATCGTCGGGGCGGTGCACCTCGCGCAGCCGCTCGCGCGGATGGCGGAGGTGGCGGGCTACGAGGTCCGGCTGGTGGACCCGCGCCCGGTGTACGCCACCGAGGCGCGGTTCCCCGGCGTCCCCGTCGAGCGCGCCTGGCCGGAGGAGGCGCTCGCCCGGATCGGGCTCGACGCGCGCACCGCCGTGGTGACGCTGAGTCACGACCGCAAGCTCGACGACCCGGCGCTCGCCGCGGCGCTCCGGTCCCCGGCGTTCTACGTCGGCGCGCTGGGGAGCCGGCGCACGCAGGCCGCCATCCGCAGCCGCCTCCTCGAGGAGGGGCTCGGCGAGGCCGAGCTGGCGCGCCTGCACGGGCCGGTGGGGCTCGACCTCGGCGGCGAGGCGCCCGCGGAGCTCGCGGTGGAGATCCTGGCCCAGCTGGTGGCGACGCTGCGGCGCGCGCCCGCGCCCGCCCTCGCGCCCGGCGCCGCCGCCGGCGCGACCGACCCCTGACCTCGAGACGCACCGCGGAGGAGACGAGATGGCCAGCCTGAGCTTGCTCGTGAACGATCGGCAGCGCACCGTGGACGTCGCGCCGGACACCCCGCTGCTCTGGGTGCTCCGCGACACCCTCGGCCTCACCGGCACCAAGTTCGGCTGCGGCATGTCGCTGTGCGGCGCGTGCACGGTGCTGCTCGACGGCGAGGCGGTGCGGAGCTGCCAGACGCCGGTGAAGGACGCGGTCGGCCGCCGCATCACCACCATCGAAGGGCTCGCCGCCGCCGGCAACCCGGTGCCGGCCGCGTGGGTGGAGGAGCAGGTCCCGCAGTGCGGCTACTGCCAGTCCGGGCAGATCATGCAGGCGGCGGCCCTGCTCTCGAAGACCCCCGATCCCACCGACGCGCAGATCGACGCCGCCATGGACGGGGTGATCTGCCGGTGCGGGACGTACCAGCGGATCCGCCGCGCCATCCACCGCGCGGCGCAGGTGAAGGGAGGTGCGCGATGAGCGCGGGCGCGCTGGGGCGAAGGGACTTCCTGAAGCTCTCCGCGGGCGCCGGCCTTTGGCTGGCCGTGTCCGGGCCGGGGCGCGTGCTGGCGGCGGGGCCGGCCGCCTCGACGGACGGCTTCGAGCCGTCGGTCTGGCTGCACCTCGCGCCGGACGGGACCACCACGATCTTCCTGGGCCGCTCGGAGATGGGGCAGGGGAGCTACACCGGCATGGCGGTGCTGGTGGCCGAGGAGCTGGAGGCGGACTGGACGAAGGTCAAGATCGTCCAGGGCGACGCGGATCCGAAGTTCGGCGACATGGTCACCGGCGGCTCGCGCTCGGTGCGCGGCGGCTTCGTCCCGCTCCGCAAGGCCGGCGCCGCGGCGCGCGAGGTGCTGCTGAAGGCGGGCGCGAAGCGGCTCGGGGTGCCGGTGCGCGCCTGCCGCGCCCAGGAGGGCGCGGTGGTGCACGCCGCCAGCGGGCGCCGCCTCGGGTACGGCGAGCTCGTCGCCGACGCGGCGAAGCTGCCGGTCCCGGCGAACCCGCCGCTCAAGGATCCGAGGAAGTTCCGCCTCATCGGCAAGCGCGTGCCGCGCCTCGACACGCCGCCCAAGGTGCGCGGCGAGGCGGTGTTCGGGCTCGACGTGCGCGTCCCGGGCATGCTCCACGCCACGGTGGCGCGGCCGCCGGTGCGTGGCGGGAAGGTGAAGGGGTTCGACGCGGCCGCCGCGGGGAAGGTGCCCGGCGTGCGCAAGGTGGTGGAGGTCCCGAGCGGCGTGGCGGTGATCGCCGACTCGACCTGGGCCGCCATCCAGGGGCGCGAGGCGCTGAAGGCGACCTTCGAGGCGGGCCCGAACGGCGCGCTCGACGGCGCGGCGATCGCGCGGCTGCTGGCGGAGGCGAAGGTGGACCCGGTCCCGTCGCGGAGCGAGGGCGGCGACGTGGAGCAGGCGCTCGCCCGCGCGGCGCAGCGCGTGCAGGCGGTGTACGAGCTGCCGCTGCTCGCCCACGCCACCATGGAGCCGATGAACTGCACGGCCCACGTCCGCGATGGGAAGGCGGAGCTGTGGGCGCCCACGCAGGCGCCGCTGTGGGCGCGCGCCGAGGTGGCGAAGGCGCTCGGCATCCCCGAGGCCGCAGTGACGGTGCACGTCACCTTCCTCGGCGGCGGCTTCGGCCGGCGGGCGCTGCCGGACTTCGCGGTGGAGGCGGCGCACGTCTCGCGGGCGGCGGGCGCGCCGGTCCAGGTGACCTGGACGCGCGAGGACGACATGCGCCACGACTTCTACCGCCCGCCGGGGCGGAACGAGCTGCGGGGCGGCCTCGACGCGAAGGGCCGGCTGGTGGCCTGGCACCACGTCGTGCGCAACCCGTCGATTGGGCAGCAGCTGTTCGGCGAGGCGCGCCGCCGCGGCGACCGGCCCGACACGGTGGAGGGCGCCGCCGACGTGCCGTACACCGCGGCGGTCGTCCGGGTGGAGCACGCGCTGCCCGAGATCGGCGTGCCGCTCGGCTGGTGGCGGTCGGTCTACTCGTCCCAGAACGCGTTCGCGGAGGAGGTCTTCGTGGACGAGCTGGCGCGCGCGGCCGGCCAGGACCCGCTCGCGTTCCGCCTCGCCAACCTCCCGCGCGACAGCCGGCTGCGCGGCGTGCTCCGGCTGGCGGCGGCGAAGGCGGGCTGGGGCAAGGCGCCGCCGGCGGGACGGGGCCTCGGCCTCGCCTGCCACGCGTCCTTCGGGAGCTACGTCGCCCAGGTCGCGGAGGTGTCGGTGCGCGAGGGCCGGATCACCGTGCACCGGGTGGTGTGCGCGGTGGACTGCGGCACCGCGCTCAACCCGGACAGCGTGGAGGCGCAGGCGGAGGGCTCGGTGGTGTACGGGCTGTCGGCGGCGCTGCGCGGCGAGATCACGGTGAAGGGCGGCGCGGTGGAGCAGGGCAACTTCGATGCGTACGAGCCGCTCCGGATGAGCGAGATGCCGGTGGTCGAGGTGCACCTCGTCCCGAGCAACGCCGAGCCCGGCGGCATGGGCGAGCCCGCGCTGCCGCCCATCGCGCCGGCCGTCGCGAACGCGGTCTTCGCCGCCACCGGCGAGCGGCTGCGCGCGCTGCCGCTCCGGCCCGCGAAGCGCGCCGGGTAGGACGCCGGTCCTGCCCCGGCCGCGGGCAGCTGGCTGCCCGGACCGGGGCAGGACGCGCTCCAGCCCGCAGAAAGCCCGCTGGATCGGGCCGGCGGCCGTGGCACGCGCCCTGCTACCGGTGGGCGGGATGGACGCGCGGCGCGCCGAGCTCGAGGCGGAGACGCTGTACGAGATCGGCAAGGTCCTCTCGCTCTCGACCGACCTGAACAAGGCCTTCACCTCGGCGCTCAACCTCCTCGCGCTGTACCTCGGGATGGAGAACGGGACCCTGTCGCTGTTCGATCCCGTCACCGGGGAGGTGTTCATCGAGGCGGCGCCCGAGATGCGCGACGCGGAGCGCATCCTCGGCCGCTTCCGCCCCGGGGAAGGGCTGGTCGGGCGCATCTTCGCCACCGGCATGCCCGTCGCGATCCCGGACATCGCGCGGGAGCCGGTGTTCCTGAACCGCACCGGCAGCTGGCGCGATCTGGAGCGGGATCCCCGCGCGTTCGTGGGCGTGCCGGTCCAGGACGCCCGCGCCATCCTGGGCGTGCTCACGGTGGACCGGCCGCACCGGGCCGGCCCGCTGCGGCTCGGGCGCGACGTCCGGCTCCTCACCTCGGTCGCGCACCTCATGGGCGCCCGCGTGCGGCTCATGCAGCTCGAGAGCCCGCAGCGCCGCGCCGCGCAGGATCTCCCGCCGGTCGCCCCGGAGCTCGAGCGCTTCCCGGGCGTGGTCGGCCACGGGCCGCGCATGCGCGAGGTGCTGCGGCTCGTCTCGCGCGTCGCGCGCAGCCGCGCGACGGTGCTGCTGCGCGGCGAGAGCGGCACCGGCAAGGAGCTGTTCGCCCACGCCATCCACGACGCCAGCCCTCGGGCCGAGCGGCCGTTCGTGGCGGTGAACTGCGCGGCGCTGCCGGAGACGCTGGTCGAGTCGGAGCTGTTCGGGCACGAGAAGGGCGCGTTCACCGGCGCGGCGGCGGCGCGGCCCGGGCGCTTCGAGCAGGCCGACGGCGGGACGCTCTTCCTCGACGAGGTGGGCGAGCTGGCGCCGGGCGCGCAGGCGAAGCTCCTCCGGGCGCTGCAGGAGCGGCAGTTCGAGCGCATCGGCGGGCGGCGGACGGTCACGGTGGACGTGCGCCTGGTGGCGGCCACCAACCGCGACCTGGAGGAGATGGTGCGGGCGGGGACGTTCCGCCTCGACCTGTACCACCGGCTGTCGGTGGTCGCGCTGGAGCTGCCGCCGCTGCGCGAGCGTCCCGAGGACCTGGCCGCGCTCGCCCAGCACTTCCTCGCCGGGCTGGCCGAGGAGCACGGCCGCGCGGCGGCGCTCGGGCCGGGCGTGCTGGACGTGCTGCGCGCCTGCCGCCTCTCGGGGAACGCGCGGCAGCTCCGGAACTGCCTGGAGCGCGCGCTGGTCTCCTCGACCGAGGACGCGCTCGGCCGCGAGGACTTCCCGTGCGCGCGCGCGGGGGGCATCCGGTGCATGCTCGAGCGCGTCCTCGAGCCCGTCGCGGCGCTCGGCCCCACGCCCCCTGCCCCGGTCGCCCCGCCGCCGCCGCCCCTCGCGTCCACGCCGGCCGATCCGCCGCCTGCGCCGTCCGCCGGCGAGGAGGCGGACCGGGCCCGCGTGCTGGCGGCCCTGGAGCGCTGCGGCTACGTGCAGGCGAAGGCGGCCCGGCTCCTCGGGATGACCTACCGGCAGGTCGCGTACCGCGTGCGCAAGTACGGCATCCCGATGGAGCGGCTGTAGCCGGTGCATGGAGCCGCCCACCTCGTTCAACCGCTGCAACCTCCCGCCCTGGGTGATCGCGTCGGCGGAGTTCAACGACGACCCCCGGCCGATCGAGGTGCAGGGGGTGCGGGCGTCCAACGCCTGGCTGTTCCGCGCGCTCGACGGCATCGACGATCCGGCCGAGCGCGCCCGCCGGCTGGACGACTGGATCACGGTGCGCTTCCAGCTCCACCAGTGGCAGGCGCAGGCGACGTCCTCGGCGCGGCGCAGCCTGCGGAACGGCTACCTGCGCTTCCTGCGCGGCTGGGGCCACGACTCCAGCTCGGTGGAGGGGGCGGTGCTCAAGGCCTGGGTGCAGAGCCGGATGGGCATCCCGCCCACCTGGCACCACGGCCGCCTGGACGATCCCGCGGGCGAGCCGGCGCGCCGCTTCGCCGTGGACCGGACCGCCGGCAGCGCGCGCACCAGCGCCATCTTCGACCAGTTCGACCTCGTCTACGCGTTCACGCAGTACGAGCTGGCCCGCACCCGGCCGGCGGCGCGCTGGGTCACGCTGTGGCGCGGCCAGCACGAGGTGGGCCCGGGCGAGGTGATCGCGGCGGGGCCCGGCCGCGAGCAGCTCGTGCGGCTCAACAACCTGTGCTCCTTCACCGACGACCCGGAGCGCGCCTGGGAGTTCGGCTCCACGGTATGGGAGGCGCGGGTGGCGGCGCCGCGGATCTTCTGCGCCTCCTGGCTGCTGCACGGGGTGATGCGCGCCGAGCGCGAGGCGCTGGTGATCGGCGGCGAGATGCGGGTGCGGCGGGTGATGGGGTAGTCAGCGGCGCAGCGCCACGAGGCGCGTGCGGCGCCAGCGGAGCCGTCCGTAGCAGGCCAGGGCGGGGGCATTCTCGCGGTCGGCGAGGAGCTGCAGGCGCGTGGCCCCGGCGCGCCGCGCCCAGGCCTCCACCTCCGCGAGCAGCGCCCGCGCGACGCCCCGCCCGCGCCAGGCCGGGGCGATCACCAGGTCCTCGACCCAGCAGCTCGGCGCGCCCTCGGCGGTGGAGATCACGAGCTGCCCGGTGACCATCCCCACCACCGCGCCGCCCGCGTCCGCCACCCGGACCGCGGCGCGGTCGGGGGCGGAGAGCAGCGCGGCGAGCCCGCGGAGCTGCCGGTCGCGGTCGGGGCGGAAGTCCGCCTCGATCGCGAACAGCGCCGCGAGCAGCTCGGCCATGGCGGCCAGGTCGTCCACGCCGGCGGCGCGGACGGTGGGCTCGACCGCGCTCATCGGCTCACGCGGCCAGCGGCTCGAACGCGAACGCGTCCTTCTTGCAGGTGCGCCCGCAGGCCTGGCAGCCGATGCAGTCGTCGGGGCTCGCCACGGTGGCGAACATCTTCGCCGACTCCTCCTCGTCCACCTCGGCCGGCGCCAGCACGTCGTGCGCGCAGATCTTGATGCAGCGCCCGCAGCCGATGCACAGCTCGGGGTCGATCGACTTCACGAACCTCGGGGTCCACGCCTTCTTGCCGCGGGTGAGTCCGGTCAGGTAGCTCATCTCATGCTCCTCGTCGGGCGTCCGTCTCGTCGGTGGCCTCGTCCTGCGCCAGCAGCCGGCGCAGCCAGGGCGGGGGCGTCCCCCGCAGCACCTCCTGCAGGCGGGTGACCGCCTCGGCGATGGGGACGTCGGCCTGGAGCTTCATGGGGTGGATCCGGCGCGCCGCGAGCTTCGCGGCGGCCGGGCCGCCGATCTGGCGGGTGAAGACGATGGCGCAGCCTGCGACGGCGGCGGCGCGGGCGGTGGTCCGGTCGTCCTCGTCGCCCGCGGCGAGCGCCTCGACCTGGCCGATCGGCGCGGCCGTGGCCGGGCCGACCTCCCAGATCCAGAACCGCCCGCACTGGCCGAAGTGCTGGTCGATGACGCTGCCGTTGCTGCTGGTGAACGCGACACGCATGCCGCCTCCTCAGTTGTGGGCCAGTTTCCGGGCCTCGCCCGCGCCCGCCTGGAGCAGGTTCGCGACCTCGAAGATCAGGCTCATGGTGCCGCGGTAGCCCACCCGGACCTCCTGGTGCGCGCCGAGGCGATCGAACACCGGGTAGCCGGTGCGCAGGTGTGCCCGTACGCCGAGCTTCTGCACCGCCTGGCGGCCGTTCGAGCTCGCCACCACCAGGTCTGCGCCGCGCGCGGCGTCCTCCAGGTCCTCGAGATCGCCCACCGCGACGCGGGCCGCGGGGAGGCGATCGAGGCCGCGCGTGCGCGTCGCGGCGAGCGCAACCTGCACCTCGCAGCCCATGCCGGCGAGGAACGGCACGAGCCCCTTCAGGTGGTCCGCCTCCAGCGCCAGCGCGACCCTCTTCCCGGCGAGCGCGTAGTGGCTGTCCACCATCGCGTCGAGCAGGCGGCTCCGCGCCCGCCGCAGCGCCTCGGGGACCGGCCGGCCGGAGATGGCCGAGAGGGTGGCCACGAGCGCGTCCGTCTCCAGCAGGCCCGTCGCGGAGGTGAAGCCGTGCGCCGGGACGCCGAAGCGCTCCTCCAGCCGCCGCGCGGCGCGGGCCAGCGAGTCCCCCACGTAGATCGTCGCGGCGCTGCGCCCGGCGCGCCGGATCGCCTCCACCGGTACGCCGCCGGTCGAGAGCGGCGAGACCTGGTCGTCCACGTGGCCGTCGAGCGCGCACGAGACGTCGGGGACGGCCAGGCAGTCGAGGCCGAACGCCTCCACGAGCTGCTTCAGCTCCTCGACCTCGGCGGGCGTGAGGTGGGCGCCGGCGAGCAGCGTCACCTGTGAGGGGAGCCGCTCGCCGCCCCCGGCGAGCGTGTCGAGCAGGGCCTCCACCGCCGCCGCGTAGCCCTCCTGCATCGAGCCGCAGTAGTCGGGCGTGGAGGCCCAGACCACCGGCAGCCCCTCGAGCTCCGGGTGCTCGGCGCGGAACTGGACGATCGCGCTGCGCACGTCGTCGCCCATCGTCTCGGTGAGCCCGCTCGTCATCACGCCGATGATGCCGGGGCGGAACTTGGCCGCGACGCGGGCCAGCCCCTGCTTCAGGTTCTCCCAGCCGCCGAAGATGGCCGAGTCCTCGCTCATCGCAGTGGAGTTGAGCGCGATGGACTCCTTGAAGTGACGCGAGAGCTGGAGCCGGATGAAGGTCGAGCAGCCCTGAGCCCCGTGCAGCAGCCCCAGCATCCGGTCCACGCCGAGGTAGGCGAGCGTCGCCCCCAGCGCCGGCGAGTTCTTCTGCGGGTTCACGGTGGCCGCCTTGGCCGGGACCTTCACGCGCGAGGCGGACAGGTCCTCGGCCTCGAGCCGCCCGGCGTGGCCGCGGGCGGTCCGGGCCGCCGCTGCCGCCCCGGCCTCGGTCGCCCAGGCCACCGGCGCGTCGAGGGCCTTCCAGATGGGGTCGTTGACGGTGAGGTCGAGCTGCCGCGCGAAGGTGACCATGCCGGCGTAGCCGGCGTAGGGGTGGGCGCGCCCGTGGTTGATGTCGAGGAACGGGGTGCGGGTCTTGAGCGCGAGGAACTTGGTCTTGCCGCCCGCCACCACCAGGTCCGGCGCCTTCTCGCCCATCACCTGCAGCAGCCCGGCCGTCGAGGTGTCCTCGATGATGTGCGCGTCGCGGTGCATGAGCGCCTTCATGCGGTGGAAGTCCTCGAGCGTGGAGTTCTGCGTCCCCGCGGCGAGCACCTCGACGCCCAGCTCGCGCAGCGCGTTCACCATCGACCAGGTCTTCACGCCGCCGGTGAAGAGCACCGCGCGCTTGCCCTCCAGGCGCGCCCGGTGCGGCGCGATGCGGGCGCGGCAGGCCGCCTCCTCCTCGCCGAGGAGCCGCTCGACGCGGTCGCGCAGGGTGGTGTCGGCCGCGTCGCCGTCCGCGAGGTCCAGCGCGCGCGCCATCTCGCGGAGCGCCCGGGCGGTGTCGGTCATCCCGTAGAAGGACGCCTCCAGGTACGGGATGCCCCAGCGCTTGCGCAGCTTCTTCGCGAGGTTGGTGAGGCTCTTCGAGCAGACGATCACGTTCAGCCGGGCGCGGTGGGCGTGCCGGAGATCCTCGAAGCGCGCGTCGCCGGAGATGCAGGAGAGGATGCGGATGCCGAGCCGCTCGAACAGCGGGAGCATCCCCCACAGGTCGCCGGCGATGTTGTACTCGCCGATGAGGTTGACGTCGTAGCGCGTGCGCACGGCCGGCTCGGCGGTGCCGATGACGTGGTCGAGCAGCACCTCCCCGGCCATGCGGTTGCCGATGTTCTTGTCGCCGACGAAGCCGGGGGCGTTCACCGGGATGACCGGGATGTCCACCTCGGCGGCGGCGCGCCGGCACGCCGCCTCCACGTCGTCGCCGGTGAGAGCCGAGACGCAGGTGGAGTAGACGAACACCGCCTTCGCCTCGCCGCGGTAGCGCGCGGCGAGCTCGACGATGGCCCGGTGCAGCTTCTCCTCGCCGCCGAACACCACGTCGTTCTGCACCAGCTCGGTGGTGAACCCGCGGCGGTAGAGCTGGCTGCCGGAGGAGCGCGCGCCGCGGTTGTCCCAGCTGTTGCCCGCGCAGGCGATGGGGCCGTGCACCAGGTGGATGGCGTCGGTGATGGGCATGAGCACCACCCGCGCGCCGTCGTAGGCGCAGCTCCGCTCGGTGCCCTCGCCGGGCTCCGACTTCTTGCAGAAGCGCGGGGCGCCCTTCTCCAGGGTCTCGCAGTCGGTGGGATCGAGGTAGCTGGGCCGCGCCATGGGTACGCTCCACGTCCGCCGGTGGGGCGCGCGCCCGGGGGGCGCGCCCCCGGCATCACCGCATCATCTCGAAGAACCGCTCCTCGCAGGTCTCGTCGCGCAGGTCGAGGAACTTGTTGCAGATCTCGGTGAGCATGTTGACGGCGCCCTGGTAGCCGACGATGGGCGAGCGGTGCTTGTTGACGCGGTCGAACACCGGGAAGCCGAAGCGGAACAGCGGCACCCGGGCGTCGCGCGCTGCGAACTTGCCGTGCGTGTCGCCGATCACCGCGTCCACCGGATCGGTCACCAGCAGCGAGCGCAGGTGCCACAGGTCGCGGTTCATCCAGACCTGCCCGTCCCTGCCGTACGGGGAGGCGTCGAGCAGCGCGCGCAGCTCCTTCTCGAGCTTCTTCGAGCCGCGGCTGCACAGCACGTGGCGCGGGGTGGCGCCCATCTCCAGCAGGAACGCCACGTAGCCGAGGAGCTGGTCCGGGTCGCCGTACACGGCGAAGCGCTTTCCGTGCAGATACTGCTGGGCGTCGGTCATCGCGTCCACCGCCCGGCCGCGCTCGGCGCGGATGGACTCGGGCACGGGCCGATCGAACAGGCGCGACAGCTCGAGCACGAGCGCGTCGGTCCGCGCGATGCCCATGGGCATGGGCAGGGAGACGTGCTCGCCGGCGTAGGCCTCCTTGATCCAGCCGAACGTCTTCGCGGTGGAGTAGGGGCCCACAGTCAGCGTGGCCTTCCCGTTGATCGAGTCGGCCGCGTCGGCGAGCGGGGTGCCGCCGGGGTAGAGCCGGTAGGTGCCGTCGTTGGGCGAGTCGAAGGTGTCGGAGATGTCGGCGAGGACGGTGGCGGGGATCCCGAACGCCGCGAAGATGCGCTTGTACTCGCGGTAGTTCCCGGTGTTCGCGTCGAAGCCGGTGAGGAAGTTCAGCCTGCCGGTGCAGCGCCCCTCGACCTTCCTGCCCTCGGTGAGCGTCTGGAGGATGGCCGCGAGCATGGCGTCGTAGCCGGTGACGTGCGTGCCGCTGAAGCTGGGCGTGTTGGCGTACGGCGCCGGCAGGTCCTTCGGCAGCGCGCCCTTCTGCCGGGCGTTCTTGATGAACGCGGTCAGGTCGTCGCCGATCACCTCGGGCATGCAGGACGTGAAGATGGCGAGCATCCTGGGCTCGTAGAGCGCGACCGCGTTCTCGAGCCCCTCGTGCAGGTTGTTCTGCCCGCCGAACACCGCGCCGTCCTCGGTCATCGAGTCGGACACCGCCGGGGCCGGCTCGCGGAAGTGCCGGTTGAGCGTGGAGCGGTAGTACGACGCGCACCCCTGCGAGCCGTGCACGAAGGGGAGGGTGCCCTCGAAGCCGTGCGCGGCCAGCTCCGCGCCGAGCGGCTGGCACGCGTGCACCGGGTTCACCACCAGCGCCTGCCGCGCGAAGTTCTTCTCGCGGTACTCCGGGGTGTCGATCCAGGCCGCCACCCGGGCCTCCTCCTCCGGCGTGGTGGGGGTGACGGGCTTCACGGTGAGGCCGAGGTTGTTCGCCATGTCCTGCTCCTCCGGACGCACGGGGACCCATCCGTCCCACGGGCGGCGTGCGCTGCGTGATCGCGGGTGGTGCGGGGAACGCCGGCTAGAACGGCGCCTTCACGAGCTTCCAGGTCGGGCTGTTGATGGCCATGTCGATGTCGCGGGCGAAGACCGGGAAGCCCTGGTAGGCGTGGTACGGGCCGGAGTAGTCCCAGCTGTGCATCTGCCGGAACGGCAGGCCCATCTTCTGGAAGACGTACTTTTCCTTGATGCCGGACGCGACCAGGTCGGGCTTCAGCCGGCTCACGAAGTGCTCCAGCTCGGCCTCGGACGCGTCGTCGTAGATGACGGTGGCGTCGGGCATCTCCGGCTGCGTGCGGTCGTAGTCGTCGGAGTGGGCGAACTCGTAGCCCGAGCCGACCACCTGCATCCCCAGGTCCTCGTAGGCGCCGACCGTGTGGCGCGGGCGGAGGCCGCCGACGTACAGCATCACCTTCTTGCCCTCGAGGCGCGGCCGGTAGGTGTCGATGACCTGCCTCGTCTCCACCTCATGCCGGGCGATCACCTGCTCGACGCTCTCCTTGATGCGGTCGTCGAAGCGCTCGGCGATCCTGCGCAGGCTCTCGGCGATCTTGGTCGGGCCGAAGAAGTTGAACTCCAGCCAGGGGATCCCGTACTTCTCCTCCATGACCCGGCACATGTAGTTCATGGACCGGTAGCAGTGGATGAGGTTCAGCTTCACCTGGTGGGTGGCCGCGATGCGCTCGAGCTCGCCGTCGCCGGTCCAGGTGGCCTTCACGTTCAGGCCGATCTCCTCGAGCAGGGCCCGCGCGCTCCAGACGTCGCCGCCGATGTTGTAGTCGCCGATCAGCGCGACGTCGTACGGGCCGGCGGGCTCGCCGAAGGTGCGGGTCTCGATGACGTAGTCGCGGATGGTGTCGTTGGAGATGTGGTGCCCGAGCGACTGCGAGACGCCGCGGAAGCCCTCGCAGTTGCACGGCACGACCGGCAGGTCCAGCTCGGCCGACATCTTCTTCGCGACCGCGTTGATGTCGTCGCCGATGAGGCCGACCGGGCACTCGGACAGCACCGAGATGCCCTTCGCGAGCGGGAACAGCTCCTTCACCTCCTTCAGCAGCACCGCCAGCTTCTTGTCGCCGCCGTAGACGATGTCCTTCTCCTGGAAGTCGGACGTCATCTGCATGGCGAACTGGGTGACGCCGTTCCTGCCGGACATGAGGTTGCGGCGGGTCCCCCACGAGTACCAGCCGCAGCCCACCGGCCCGTGGGAGACGTGGGCCATGTCGCGGATCGGCCCCCACACCACGCCCTTGGCCCCGGCGTAGGCGCAGCCGCGCGCGCTCATCACGCCGGGGACCGTCTTCCGGTTCGACTTCACGCAGGTCGAGCACGCGGAGGGATCGTTGGGCGCGAGGTGCGGGGCGCGCTTCTTCCGCCCCTTCTCCGGGTAGCGCGCGAGCGCCTCGTCGATCATCGCCTGCGTGGACTCCCGGGTGATGCCCTCGACCGTCTTCACCTTCACGTCGTCCGCCATGGTGCGATCCCTCCGTGCGTCCTGCGTGCCTGGCCTACGCGACCGCGGCGGCCTTGCCGACCTTCGACTCGTCCTCGGGGGCCATGATCCCGTACTCGAGCAGCAGGTCCTCGAGCTCCTCCATCTCCAGCGGCT
Source organism: Anaeromyxobacter sp. Red801 (assembly GCF_049201065.2). Classification (NCBI taxonomy): domain Bacteria; kingdom Pseudomonadati; phylum Myxococcota; class Myxococcia; order Myxococcales; family Anaeromyxobacteraceae; genus Anaeromyxobacter; species Anaeromyxobacter sp. Red801. The sequence continues at coordinate 1,074,241 of NZ_CM181236.1, forward strand.
TCGGGACCACCAGCATCCTGTTCTCGGCGATCTTGCGCGCCAGCTCGCGGTACTCGTCCGCCTGCGGGTGCTGCGGCGCGTACTCGATGACCGTCATGCGGCGCAGCTCGGCGCGCTGGACCTCGTTGTCGCGCGGCACGAAGTGGATCATCTGCGTGCCGAGGCGCTTCGCGAGCGCGTCGATGAGCTCGTACTCGCGATCGGTCTTGCGGCTGTTGCAGATGAGGCCCGCCAGCCGGACCTTGCCGGACGAGGCGTACTTGAGGATGCCGCGGGCGATGTTGTTGGCCGCGTACATGGCCATCATCTCGCCGGAGCACACGATGTAGATCTCCTCGGCCTTGTTCTCGCGGATGGGCATGGCGAACCCGCCGCACACCACGTCGCCGAGCACGTCGTAGAAGACGAAGTCGAGGTCCGGGGTGTACGCGCCCTGCTCCTCCAGGAAGTTGATGGCCGTGATGACGCCGCGGCCCGCGCAGCCGACCCCCGGCTCCGGGCCGCCGGACTCGACGCACTTCACGGCGCCGAAGCCGACCTTCATCACGTCCCCGAGCTCGAGGTCCTCGACGGTGCCGCGCTCGCGCACCAGGTCCATCACGGTGGCCTGCGCCTTCGCGTGGAGGATGAGCCGGGTCGAGTCGGCCTTCGGATCGCAGCCGACGATCATCACCTTCTTGCCGAGCGAGGCGAGGCCCGCCACCGTGTTCTGCGTGGTGGTGGACTTGCCGATGCCGCCCTTCCCGTAGATTGCGATCTGCCTCATGTCGTCTCCGTTCCCGTGGTCGCCTGGCGGCGACCGGCCCCGGTCGCGGTGAGCGTCGGCCGGTGGCCTGCCGCATTGCGAGCGGCGGGCCAGCCGGCGGCGGGGCGCGGAAGCGGCCGCGGGCGTGCGTTCCGCGCCGCCCACGCCGGAGGGGCGCCCGGGCTTGTCGGGTTCCGGACCCCGCCGTGGCCGGAACCGGACACGGGCGGGTTCGGGACGCGACATCGCGCTCCCGCGGCGCCGGCGATCGTCCGCTGCGCAGGCGGCGCCGGCGTGGAACGCCCGGTGCACTGCCGGCGCGCACGATGCGCTCCGCGTTCACCTGCTACGCCGAAGACGCCCCCGCGGGCTGCTCCCGCCCGCCCCCCGCCGCCCGCGCGCTGCCCGCCGACGTCGCGGCGCGCGTGCGCCAGCACCCCTGCTACAGCGAGGAGGCGCACCACCACTTCGCGCGGATGCACGTCGCGGTCGCGCCCGGCTGCAACATCCAGTGCCACTACTGCAACCGGAAGTACGACTGCGCCAACGAGAGCCGCCCCGGCGTGGTCTCCGAGCGGCTCACGCCGGACCAGGCGCTCGCCAAGATCCACGCCGTGGCGGCCGCCGTGCCGCAGCTCTCGGTGGTGGGCATCGCGGGGCCGGGCGATCCGCTGGCGAACCCGGCGCCGACCTTCGCGGTGCTGGAGCGGCTCCGCCGCGAGCTGCCGGACCTGACCCCGTGCCTCTCCACCAACGGCCTGGCGCTGCCCGATCACGTCGATCGCCTGGCCGCGCTGGAGGTCCGGCACGTCACGGTCACCGTGAACATGGTGGACCCGGCGGTGGGCGAGCGGATCCACCCCTGGATCGTCTGGAAGGGGCGCCGGGTGCGCGGGGCCGAGGCGTCGCGGATCCTCTCCGAGCGCCAGCTCGAGGGCATCGAGCGCCTGGTGGCCCGCCGCGTCCTCTGCAAGGTCAACTCGGTGGTGATCCCGGGCGTGAACGACGCGCACCTGCCGGGGGTGAGCCGGCGCCTCCGCGGGATGGGCGTGTTCCTCCACAACGTGATGCCGCTCGTCTCGGCCGCGGAGCACGGGACGCGGTACGGCCTCACTGGCCAGCGCGGGCCCACCGCCGCCGAGCTGGAGGCGGTGCAGCGGGCCTGCGCCGCGGACGGGCGGGTGATGCGCCACTGCCGGCAGTGCCGCGCCGACGCGGTGGGGCTGATCGGCCAGGACCGCGGCGCCGAGTTCGCGCTCGCGGCCCTGCCGCCGGAGCCCGCGCGCGACGCGGCGGAGGTGCGGGCCGCCCACCGGGCCGCGGCGGAGCGGGTGCGCGCGCGCGCAGAGGCGGCGCGGCAGGACGCGCTGGCCCGCGTGGCGGGGATCGACCCGGCCGTCCGGGCCCGCGTGGCGGTCGCGACGCGCGGCGGCGGCCTGGTGAACGAGCACTTCGGCCACGCGCAGGAGCTGCTGGTCTACGACGTGGATCGAGGCGGCGCGCGGCTGGTGGGCGTGCGGCGGGTGGAGCGGACCTGCCGCGGCGGCGCCGGCGAGGAGGAGGTGCTGGAGGGGGCGCTGCGCGCGATCGGCGACTGCAGGGCCGTGCTGGTCGCGCGCGTCGGCAGCTGCCCGAGGGAGCGGCTCGAGGCGGCGGGCATCGCGCCGGTCGTGGACCGGGCGCAGGAGCCCATCGAGGCCGCCGTGCTCGGCTGGTTCGAGGCCTTCGTGGCGGGCGGTGCGCGCGCGCGTTGACGGTGCACGGTGGGTCGCGCAGAGTGGCGCGGTGATCCCGCGCCGCGCCGCCGTCGTCGCCATCGGCCTCGCGATCCTGGCGCCGGTGGGCGCGCGCGGCGAGGGGCCTGCGCCGGCCGAGGCGGGCGGGCGGCCCGACGACCTGGTCGCGTTCACGGTGAGCGGCGGGGTCAGCCTGGGCGCCTACGAGGCGGGCCTGTCCTGGGCCACGGTCCGGTACCTCACCGCGGTCCGCGAAGGGAGGGGCGAGCTCGCGGCGCTCTTCCGGCCGCGGCTGGCGGCGGTGACCGGGACGTCCGCCGGCGCGGTGAACGCGCTCCTGGCCGCCGCGACCTGGTGCGCGCAGCCGGAGCGCGCCGGCGACGTGGACGAGAACCTGCTGCTGAGCGCCTGGATCCACCTCGACTTCGACGAGCTGCTGCCGCGCTCGGCGCGGGGTTACCGGCCGGGGGACGGCCTGCTGTCCGCGGCGCCGCTGGAGCGGACCGGCGCGCTGATCCGCTCGGCGCTGTTCGGCCCGGAGGCGGCCGGGGCCTTCCGCCCCGGCTGCCGGGTGCCGCTCGGGATCGCGGTGACGCAGGCCGAGCCGCGCCAGCGCGACGTGGCGGGGCTCACCACCTCGACGCAGCGGCTCGTCGTCCCGTGGCGCCTGGAGGTGGCGCCGGACGGCGCCGTCGCCGTGCGCCGCCAGCCGCTGCTGCCCGGCGAGCTGTCGGAGAGCGTGCTCGAGCTGGACGGCGTCCCCGCGGCCGGCGACGCGGCGCCGTTCCGGCCGCAGGTGATCGAGGACGCGCTGCTGGCGTCGGCGGCGGTGCCGATGGCCTTCGCGCCCCGGCGGCTGTGCGCGCCCGAGCGGGCCGACGCCCGGGGGGAGCGCGCGCCCGGGGAGTGCCACGACTACGTGGACGGCGGCGTCTTCGACAACGCGCCCATCGGGCTGGCGGTGGACCTGGTGGACGCCGGCGGCGGGGGCAGCGTGCTGCACCCGGTGGTCTTCTTCCTGGTGGACCCGGAGCTGCGGCGCCTCCGGCCGCCGCCCGAGGACGCGGTCGCGGACGCGCCGGAGCGCTTCACGCTCGGCCGCCACCTGCGGCTGTTCGGGAGGCTGCTCGCCACCGGGCGCAGCGCCGAGCTCTCGCGCGCCATCGGGTCGAGCGGCTGGAACCGGACCACCCAGCGCGTCCTGCGGGAGTTCGCCGAGGTCGCGGCGGAGTTCGCGGAGCTGAGCGCGACGTCGTCGGCGGCGTTCGCGCCGGAGCGCGCGCCACGGCCGCCCGCCGCGGGCCGCACGGCGCCGCCGGCCGTGAGCCGGGCGGCGTTCGGGCGCGCGCTCTCGGCCTGCATCGACCGGCTCGCGGCGGCGCCGGCCGGCGGCGGCCCGGAGCCGTGCGCGGGCGAGGTGGCGGCGCTGTCGCTCGCGGCGCCGGCCCCGCACGACGCCCCGCCTCCGCCGGCCGAGGTGGTCCGCCTCGCCGACGGGCTCGCCGCGCTGCTCCGCGAGGCCGCGGCCGCGTCGCCCGCGCTGCGCGCCTCGGCGCTCGGCGCCCCGGGGGCGTTCGAGGAGCGCTCGACGCTGGTCGCGACGGCGCTGCTGTTCCTCGCCGACGAGGTGCAGCGCGTCTCGGCGAGCGGCTTGCCGGAGGAGGTGCTGCACCGGTTCCGCGCCGCGGTCCTCGAGCCCATCCGGCGCTCCGACGGCCTCACGCACGCGGCGAGCCTGCTGCTCGGCGACCTGCTCGACGCCCAGCTCCTGCGCCTGGCCGCGGTGGCGCCCCCGGCGGTGGCGGCCGAGGCGCGCGGCGCCCGCGCGCGCCTCGCGGCGCTGCCGGAGGGCGCGCGGCTCGACGTGGACGCGCTCCAGGGGACGGTGGCCGCGTCCTCGCAGCTGCTGGCGCGCGGCGAGTGGGACGCGCCGGCGATGATCGAAGCGTGGCGCGGCGTGCTGGGCGTGCTGGAGGCGAGGACCCGCCTCCTCGGGCTGTCCGCGCGCGTCGCCGTGCTCCGCGCCGACGCCGTGGCGCTCGCCGATCGGGGCGCCACGGAGCGCCGGCTGGTGGCGCCGAGCCGCTTCGCGCCGCTCGCCGGCGCCCAGCTCTCGGGGTTCGCCGGCTTCCTCGACCGGCCGCTGCGCCGCTACGACTACTACGCGGGCGTCTACGAGGCGGCGCACGCGATCGCGGTGGCCGAGTGCGCCGGCGCCGCGCCGGGGCCGGGCGACGCCGGGCCGATCCGCCTGCGCGGGCGGCCCGCGGAGGTGGACCTCACCGCCCCCGCGAGCCAGCGCTGCATCGGCCGGGCGCTGCGGCGGACGGTGGACCTCCTGGGCGTTCGCGCGTCGCCGTACGCGAGCCACGTGGTCGCGCGCCTCGCCGAGCTGGAGCTCGCCGCGTGGATGGGCCGGTCCACGCGCGCGCAGCTGCTCCGGCAGGATCCGAGCTGGAGCTGGCTGGACGGCCTGGCGCCTCGCCCCGCGCCGGCCGGCGACCCGGTCCTCGCCACGCTGGAGGCGCTCACCGCGCGGCGGGTGCCGTGCCGCCCCGGCGACGCCGAGGCGCTCTGCCCGGCGGAGCTCGGGTTCGGCGAGTTCCTGGCCGCGCTCTCCGCCCACGGCTACCGGGCCGGCTCGGAGGGGCTGCGGCTCGCGATGCGCGATCAGGACGCCTGGTGGGCGGACACCCTCGACCGGCTGGCGGGTCGCGCGCTCGCCGTCGAGCGCGCCGCCACCGGCGCCGACCCGGGCCCGCTCTCCGGCGCGATGATCTCCGCGTTCGGCGCGGCCGAGCTGCTCTCCCGCCGCGAGGCCGAGCGCGGGCCGACCCCGCGCCTCGTGCTCGATCCCTCGACGCTCCCGGCCTCGGCGCCTCCCGGGCAGGCGGCGTGGCGGCCGCTGGTGGCGCGCCTCGTCCCGTACCGGGTCTCGCTCGACGTGTCGCGCGGCGGCTTCGCCCTGGCCTGGCTGGAGCCGGAGCTCCACCTCCGGCGCTGGCTCACCATCGCCTCCACGCTGGAGCCGGTCGGCTACCGGGCCAGCCACGACACCTGGTCGAGCGCGGCCGGCGTGGTGGTGCTCGGGCACGCCCGCGGCGTCTCCTTCGGCGCCGGGCCCCGGTGGTGGGCGGACTGGGACGGATCCTCCGGGCTGGGGGTCGAGGCGCGGCTGGCCGCGGTCCAGGATCGGTTCGCGGTGATCGTCGGGGCGCGCGAGCCCGGCGCGCGGCCGGGGCCGCAGGGCTGGTTCGTGGCGCTCTCGGTGGCGGACCTGAACGGCCTCGCCTACTGGCTCTCCCCGCTCGGCGCGGGGCCGTCGGGCCCCTGACCGCCGCCGCGCCCGCTCAGGACGCGGCCCGCCGACGGTCCCGGTCCCAGAGGTCGTCCGCCATCGCGCAGCCGTCGCAGCGCGGCTCGGGCGAGGCCGCCGTCGCCAGCCGGCCGCACCCGCCGCAGCGCGGCAGCCGCTCGCGCGCGTGCGCGACCACCGCGGCGATCACGCCGGGATCGCGCAGGATGCGGCGGTGGCCCAGGCCCTCGGTCGCGAGCAGCCGCGCGGTGGGCCAGCCCTCGGCGAGCGCCGCGCCGTCCGCGAACGGGATCTCGCGGTCGCCGGGGTCGTGGATGACGAGGAGCGGTGCCGCGCCCGGCGGCGCCAGCCGCGGCAGGTCGAGCGCGTCCGGCGACACGCCCAGGCGCCGCTCCATGTCGGCGCCGAGCGCCGCGGCGGAGACGCCCAGCTCGGCGGCCGCGTGCGACACGAACCCGGCCGGCCCGCGGGGCGGGGAGATCGCCACCGCCGCGTCGAGCCGCAGGCCGCGGATCATGGCGAGCACCACCGCGGAGCCGCCCAGCGAGTGGCCGACCGCCATGCGGGCGCCCAGCGCCGCGGCGGCCGCGCTCGCCGCCTCGGCGAAGTGGATCATCGACGCGAGGCACCCCGGCGACGCGCCGTGGGCGGGCGCGTCCACGGTGACCGCGCTGCACCCGGCCGCCGCGAGCGCCTCGGCGATCGGCAGGAGCTGGCCGGCGCGGCCGCCCCACCCGTGCAGCAGCAGCACCGCCGGCCCGCACCCGAGGCGCCAGGCCCGCAGCGCCCCGCCGCCGCCGGGGAGCGCCAGCGGCTCGGCGCGCGCCAGCGCCTCGCGCTCGGCCCGCGGGGCGGGGTGACGCGGCGGGGTCAGGATCAGCCGGCCGGCGGCGCGGGCGGCGAGGCCCGGCGCCACCCCCGAGAGCGCGGAGAAGCCGGCGCGGAGCGCGCGGCGGGCAGGAGAGCGAACGTTCGTGCTATTTTCGGGGCGGGACATGGACACCTCGGGCGCTGCGGGGGAGGGGGTGGTCAGGTGGGCAGCCGGCAGTCCGCCAGCAGCCGTTCGACGGCGTCGCGGGCGCGCCGGCGGGCGTGGCGATCGCCGAGGAGCCGCCAGGCGTGGTGGGTGGAGAGCATGATCCCGTGGAGCTCGAACGCGACCTGGTCCGGGTCCAGGTCCGCCCGGAACTGGCCGGCGTCCCGGGCGTCGCGCGCCACGCGGGCGAGCGTCCCGAGCCACGCGCGCTCCATCGAGACCAGCCGGTCGCGGGCGGGGCCGGGGCGGTCGTCGAGCTCCACCGCGGCCTGCACGAACACGCAGCCGCCCGGCTGCGGGACGAGCTCCGGCCAGCGCAGCCACCGCTCGACGAGGGCCCGGATGCGCGGGGCGCCGCGCGGCTCCGCCATGGCCGGCCGGATCACCGCCTCGACGAACAGCGCGCCCGCGTGCTCGAGGGTCGCGACCTGGAGCGACTCCTTGGACTGGAAGTGGGCGAACAGGCCGCTCTTGGAGAGGTCCATGGCCTCGGCCAGCCGGCCGATGGTCACGCCCTCCAGCCCGACCTCGCTGGCGAGCTGGACGGCGCGGTGGAGGATCGCCTCGCGCGTCTCGGCGCCCTTGCCCATGCCGCCAAAATAGAACGGTCGTTCGATTCGTGCCAGGCCCGGATCCGCCCGGGCCCCACCTGGGCGGCGCGGGCGGCGCCGGGCGCCCGCCGGCGCGGCGGCTAGCGCGGGCCTCGGGCCCGGGACGGCGCGCCGCGCGTGACCGCACGCGCGAACCACTCCGACGCCGGCCGGGCGTCGGCCTCCCGCCCCGCGGCGCACAGGCGGATCTGCTCCACCGCCCTCGCCACCATCGGCTCCACCCCCGGCAGCGCCGCCGCGCGCCCCGCGAACAGCGCCTCGACGCGCGCCGCGTCCTCCCCGGAGCAGGCGCCGAGCGCGACCGCCGGCAGGCGGGCGGCCAGGTACGGCGGGAGCCCCGCCGCCCACGCGTCCACCTCGTCCTCGAGCAGCGCCAGCCGGCGCGCGACGAAGGCGGCGTCGCCGCGCACCGCGTGCAGGTCCAGGACGGCGCCCACGCGCTCGAGCAGCGGGAACTCGTCGCCTGCGACCACCGCGGCGAAGCGGCGCGCCAGGCCGGGATCGTCCGCCGCGGCGAGCGCCGGGAGCAGCCGCTCGCGGGTCGCCAGGTCCGGCGCGCCGCGGGCGCGGGCGAGGACGGCCTCGAACGCCGGCGGACCGAGGTCCTGCACCGCGACCGCGAGCGCGATCGGCGCGAGCTCGGGATCCACCGCCTCGGGGTGGAGCTTCCCGTCGGCCACCCCGGCGTACGCCGCGCCCCGCCTCGCCGCCTCGCGCCGCACCGCCGGATCGCGCCCCGTGAACGCGAGCAGGCGCACCACGCGGGCGCGGAGGTCGCGCGTGGCGCTCGACTCCCCCGGCCGCGCCGCCCAGCCCAGCCGCGCGAGCACGGGCCGGTAGAGCCGGCGCGCCAGCGCCTCCACCGCCGGCCGGTCCGCCGCCGGCACCAGCCACTCGCGGGCGCGCTCGAGCGCCTCGATCGGCGCGGCGGCGACCTCGGGCTGCCGGTCGCGCGCCAGCGCGGTGAGCGCGTCCATCGCGTCCGCGTACGGCAGCGCCCCGGCGCGCTCGGCCGCCGCGACGGACCGCGCGTAGGAGAGCCGCTCCAGGGTGGAGAGCCGCGCCAGCCCCCGCGCGCGCAGCCGCGCCAGGTCGGCGGGCGCGAGCGCCCACGCGTAGTAGCCCGCCGCGCCGGCGTCGGGCATGAGCCACGCCGGGCAGCCCTCGGGGAGCGCCAGCGTCCCCTCGACCTCGTCCAGCAGCGTGCAGCGCTCGCGCACCGCGCCGGCGGCCTCGTAGCGCACGCACACCGGGATGCTCCAGGCGCCGCCCGGCGCGGCCGCGGAGCCGCGCGGCAGCGCCCGCGCCTGCCGGAGTCGGACCCGTGCGCCGGGGCCCCCGCAGTCGACGGCGGCCTCCACCCGCGGCACCCCCGGCTGCGAGAGGAACGTCCGGAACGGCCCGGCGACGTCGCGGCCGGCCGCCGCGGAGATGGCCGCGAGCAGCGCGTCGGTGGAGCCGGTCCCGTCCGCGTGGGCCGCCAGGTAGCGGCGGACGCCCTCGCGGAACGGCGCCTCGCCCACCCAGCGCTCGATCATGCCGAGGAGCGCCGCGCCCTTCTGGTAGCTCATCGCGTCGAACTGCCCCTCCACCTCCTCGATGCGCTCGAGCGGCTTCAGGATGGCGCGGGTGGTCGCGAGCTCGTCCTGGCGCATCGCCCGCGCCGTCCCGGCCGCGGCGGCCACGTCCGCCCCCCACGACGGCTGCCAGCGCTGGACCGCCCGCGTCCCCATCCACTGCGCGAAGGACTCGTTCAGCCAGATCTCCGTCCACCACGGCAGCGTCACGAGGTCGCCGAACCAGTGGTGCGACATCTCGTGGGCCATGGTGTCCGCGATCGACCGGCGCTCGTCGGGGCCCTGCCGGCGCGGGTCGAACAGGAGCGCGGACTCGACGTAGGAGATCGCGCCCGGGTTCTCCATGGCGAGCGGGAAGCCCGGGAGGGCGACGTGGTCGAGCTTCGGGTAGGGGAACGGCGTCCCGAACCACCGCTCCAGCTCCGCGAGCAGCGCCTGCCCGGCCTCGCGCGCGAACGCCGCGTCGCCGGCGCGGCCCCGCGGGACGAGGTAGCGCACCGGCAGCGGCGCCCTGCGGACCCCGTTCGCCGGCGCCGGCGCGTCCACGACGTCGTACGGGCCCACCGTCCAGAACACCAGGTAGGTGGGGATGGGGCGGGTGGCCGAGAAGCGGACGCGGCGGAGGCCGCCGGCGGCCGGCTCGCTGGCCTGCTCCGGGGCGTTCGAGATCGCGACCAGCCCGGCCGGAACGGTGAGCGTCACCTCGAACGGCGTCTTGAACCGGGGCTCGTCGAAGCACGGGAAGGCGCGGCGGGCGTCCACGGCCTCGAACTGCGTGGACGCGTAGAACGCGTCGCCATCGCGCGCGCGGAACGAGCCGGTGCCGGGGCCCCAGCGCGCCGACCAGGCGAGGCGGATCGTCGCCGGCCCGGGTCCCACCGCCCGCGGCAGGTCGAGCCGCGCGACGCCCGTGGGGTGGACCTGCGTCAGCCGTCCGGCCACGCGGGGGCCGCCGGCGACCTCGACGGTGACCTCCGCCACGGCGAGGTCGCGCGCGTGGAGCCAGATCCGGGCGAGGGACCGCTCCAGCACCACCGCGATCTCGGCCCGGCCGCGGATCCCGTCCTCGCGGTCCGGCAGCACCTCCACGTCGAGCGCGTAGCGGACCGGGCGCACCTCGCCGGGGAGCTGCAGCAGCGGAGGCCGGTGCGCGTCCCGGGGGGCCGGCGCCGCGCCGGGCGGCGACACGGGCGCCGCGGTCGCGCGCGAGGCGAGCGCCAGCAGGGCGGCTGCGAGGAGGGCGGGGTGGAGCCGGGGCGGAGCGGCGCGGCGCATCGACGTCACGGTTCACCTCCGGAGACGGAGACGATACGCCGCCCCGGCGCGCCGGGGAACCGCCTCGACGGCCGGCCGCCGGTCCCCGGACGAACGCCGGGCTTGATCGGCGGGGCGCAGTCGGGTACGAGCGCCCGGATCGCAGTGCGCGCGCCTCGACGGCGCGACGGAAAGGTGCCGAGATGCCGAAGACCGAGCTGCCCGTCCTCGAGTTCGTCCTCACGAACTTCAAGAACTTCAACGCGCGCCAGACCCGCGACGCGCTCGTCGCCTACTGGCGGCACGTCGAGGCGGGCGGGAAGATGTTCTGGGCCGTCGCCGGCGCCATGTCCTCGGCCCAGCTCGGCCTCACGCTCGCGCCCGCCATCCGGGCCGGGCTCATCCACGGGTTCTCCGTCACCGGCGCGAACCTGGAGGAGTCGCTGTTCCGGCTGGTCGCGCACCACAGCTACAAGGACTTCCCCGACTACCGGTACCTCACCAAGGCGGACGACACCCGCATCCTCGAGGACCGGATGCGCCGGGTGACCGACACCAGCATCCCGGAGGACGAGGCGTTCCGCGCGGTCGAGAAGTTCATCGTCCCGATGTGGACGCGCGCCACCGAGAAGGGCGAGCGCCGGTTCTGGCACGAGTACTTCTACGAGCTGATCCAGTCGATCGGGACGGACCTCTACGAGGGCGATCCCGAGGCCTGCTGGCTGCTCGCCGCCGCGCGGGCGAAGCTGCCCATCGTGGTCCCCGGCCACGAGGACTCGACGTTCGGCAACATCTTCGCCTCGCACGTGAAGACCGGCGAGTGCAGCCCGTCGATCGTGAAGTCCGGCATCGAGTACATGGCCGCCTTCTACGACCAGTACAAGGAGCTGTCGGCCGGCCAGGGCGTGGGGTTCTTCCAGATCGGCGGCGGCATCGCCGGCGACTTCCCCATCTGCGTGGTGCCGTCGATCAAGTACGACCTGGGCGAGCCGGTGAAGCCCTGGGCCTACTTCTGCCAGATCTCCGACTCGACGACGTCGTACGGCTCCTACTCCGGCGCGACGCCCAACGAGAAGATCACCTGGGACAAGCTCACCCAGGACACGCCGATGTTCGTGGTCGAGTCCGACGCCACCATCGTGGCGCCGCTGATGCTCACCGCGCTGCTCGAGTGCAAGCGCGCGCCCGCCGAGGCGAACGCGCTCATCGCGAAGCTCGCGAAGTGACGTCCGCTTTGGCGGACGGGGGGCGGGATCCCTGCTAGAAGGACGGCATGGAGATCCCGCAACCCCCGCGGACGGCGCCGGCCGTCCGCCGGCTCGGGCTGGGGATGGCCGCGCTGGGCCGCCCCGCCTACCACACCATCGGACACGGCACCGACTTCCCCGAGGGCCGCTCGCCCGAGCAGCTCCGCCGCCACGCGCACGCGGTGCTCGACGCGGCGTACGACGCCGGGATCCGCCACCTCGACGCGGCCCGCTCCTACGGCGCCGGCGAGGCGTTCCTGCGCGCCTGGGCGGACGCCCGCGGGCTCGGCCCCGGCGACGTCACCGTGTCGTCGAAGTGGGGGTACCGCTACGTGGGCGGCTGGCGGGTGGACGCCGAGAAGCACGAGGTGAAGGACCACTCGCTGGAGGCGCTGCGGCGCCAGCACGCCGAGTCGGTCGAGGCGCTCGGCCCGCTGCTCTCGCTGTACCAGATCCACTCGGTGACCGCGGACGGCCCGGTGCTCGGCGACGGCGCGGTGCTGGACGAGCTGGCCCGGCTGCGCGACGGCGGGCTGCGCATCGGGGTGACCGTGAGCGGGCCGGGGCAGGCCGAGGCGGCCGCGCGCGCGCTCGGCGTGGAGCGCGGCGGCCGGCCGCTGTTCACCGCGGTGCAGGGCACCTGGAACCTGCTCGAGCGCTCCTGCGAGGCCGTGCTCGGCGAGGCGCACGCGTCCGGCCGGCTGGTGATCGTGAAGGAGCCGCTCGCGAACGGCCGGCTCGGGCCGCGCGGCGACGCCGGGGCCGACGGGCCGCTCGCGCGCGTGGCGCGCGACGTCGGGACCACGCCGGACGCGCTCGCGCTCGCCGCCGCGCTGGCCCGCCCGTGGGCGGACCTGGTGCTGCTCGGCGCCGCCACCGTGGACCAGCTCCGCTCCAACCTGCGCGCGCTCGAGCTGCAGCCCAGCGCCGAGGCCCAGGAGCGGCTCGCCGCGCTGGTCGAGCCGCCGGCCCGCTACTGGGCCCGGCGCGCCACCCTGGCCTGGACGTAGGCTACGGGGCGGGCAGCGCCGCCAGCGCCGCCGCCACCGCGCTCGCGAGCGGCGTGCTCGGCCGCCCGATCAGCCGCTGGAGCTCGCCGCTCGCGTCGTCGAGCTCGCCCCGGGCGACGCCCAGGTCGGCGTCCACCAGCGCGTCGGCGTACGGGCCCGGGAGGCCGGCGCCGACCAGCACCGCCCGGTACTCGGCCGGCGGCAGGTCGCGGTAGGCGACGGGCTTGCCGGCCTGGCGCGAGACCTCCGCGGCGAGGTCGGCCATGGTGAACGGCGTGCCGGCCAGCTCGTACACCCGGTGCTCGTGGCCGGTGCCGGTGAGCACCGCGGCCGCGGCCTCCGCGTAGTCGGCGCGCGACGCCGCGGCGATCCGGCCGTTCCCGGCGGAGCCCGCGATCGCCCCGTGCGCCAGCGCCGGCGCCAGGTGCTCGGTGTAGTTCTCGAGGTACCAGCCGTTGCGGAGCAGCACGTACGGCACGCCGGAGGCGCGGAGCAGGGCCTCGGTCTCGCGGTGCTCCGTCGCGAGCAGCACGCGCGAGGTGTCGGCGTGCAGGATGCTCGTGTACGCGACCAGGCGGACGCCGGCGCGCCGGGCGGCGTCCACGACCGCGCGGTGCTGCGGCACCCGCCGGCCGACCTCGCTGCCGGAGATGAACAGGAGCTTCTCGACGCCGGCGAGCGCGGGCGCGAGCGTCTCCGGGCGGTCGTAGTCGCCCTCGCGGACCTGCAGCCCGAGGGCGGCGAGGTCGCCCGCCCGCTCGGGGTGGCGGACCAGCGCCACCAGCCCGGCGGCGGGGACGCGCTTCAGCAAGGCCTCGACGGCCCGGTGGCCGAGGTGTCCGGAGGCGGCGGTGATGGCGATCACGGGATCTCTCCTTCGGGCGCGGGGCGCCCGGGAATCGGGCCTTGCATACCGGGCCGCGGCACCGTTCGCCCGGCGCGGAACGGCCGCCCTTGACGCGGCGCGCATCGACGGCTATCGAAGGCCCGCCAGGAGCCTCTCCATGCCCGTCCAGCTCACCGACGACGAGTTCTGCAGCATCGCGCGGGCGCTCGCCGACCCGCAGCGCTGCGAGATCCTCCGCCGCGCCGCCGCCGAGGGCGAGGTGGCGTGCTCGCAGCTGGTGGAGGGCGTCGCCCTCTGCCAGTCCACCGTCTCGCACCACCTGAAGGAGCTGGTCGGCGCGCAGCTGCTGGAGCGCCGCCGGGAGGGGCACTTCGCGTACTTCCGGCTCCGGCGCGACGTGATGGAGGCGTACCTGGAGGAGCTGCGGACTCGCACCCTTGCGCCCCCGCCACCGCGCAAGCCCGCGGAATCGCGGGCGCGCGGCGCCTGATCTCCGGCCGCCCATCGCGGGACCCCGGCGCCCCCGCCCGCTTTCGGATGAAAATCGACGGGCGTCGAATTAAGTAGCGGGGGTGCCGATGAACACCTGGTCCCTCGTTCCCATGTTGCTGGTCGAGAACGCCATCCCCGCGGACGCGCGCCGCGCGCTGCACGCCTCGCTGCTGGTCCGCGACGCCCGCCGCGCCCGCGCGGCCCGGGCGCTCGCCGGGCGCATGCTCGTCGCCGAGCGCTGCCTCACGCCGGAGGAGGCGGGCGAGCTCGTCGGGGTGGATCCCGGCGACCTCCAGCCGCCGCTGGTCCCGCTCGCCGCCTGAGCCGAGCCCGCCGCCGGACGCGCTACGGGACGCGCTCGAACGCCTCGGCGGGCGAGAGCGACACCGGGCACGTCTCCGGCGGCTGGGCGCCGCGCGCCACGTGCCCGCACGTGCGGCAGACGTGGAGCGGCTCGGCGGGAGCGCGGAGCTGGTCGAGCCGGCCCACCGCGTCCTGGTAGAGCGCCACCAGCTCCCGCTCCACCGCGTGCGCCAGCGTGAAGCCGAGCGCCGCCTCCGCCAGCCCCTCGCGGCGCGCCTGCCGGACCGCGCGCGGGTAGGACCCGAACCGCTCGGCGCTCTCGTGCGACAGCATCGCGCGCAGGTTGAACGGGGTGTCTCGCACCGTCCCCACCGCGGCCGCGGCCGTCGTGACCGAGCCGCCCAGGCGGCGGAGCGCCGCCGCGTGCAGCTCCGCCCGGATCTGCTCGGAGCGCGCGGCCGCCCGGAACAGCGTCGCCGCGGCCGGGTAACCCTCGCGGTCGGCGGCGGCGGCGAACGCCTGGTACCGGGCGTGCGCGTCGAGGTCGCGCTGGTGCGCCGCCTGGAGGTTCGCCTGCGTGGGGGAGGGCTCGGCGCCGAGCGCCCCTCCCGCGAGCAGCAGCACACACGTCCCGACCGCGATCGCCATCGTCCTCATCGTGAGCCTCCGTCGCGCCTCCCGGACCAGCCCGGGGCGACGGTCACCATGGGAGGACCCGCGCGGCGGCGCCATCCGGCGCATGACGCATGGCCGGGTGCCCTGCGAGATCGGGAGCTTGCCGGCGCGCGGCCGGCGGATGCCGGAGGAGGCCCCCGGGGACGAGCCTAGCCCGGCTCGGGTGGGCCGAGCGCCAGCGCCCGCATCCGCTTCCAGAGCGTCCCGCGCGAGATGCCCAGCCGCCGAGCGGCCTCCGCCCGGCGCCCCCCGCAGGCCTCCAGCGCGGCCCGGATCTCCTCCGGCCCCGGCATCGCGCCGGGGCGGCGGGCCGGCGGCGCGCAGGCCCCGCGCAGCTCGGCGGGGAGGTGCTCCAGGCCGATGTCGCCGTCGCCCGCCTGCAGCGCCGCGAACTCGAGCACGTTCTGGAGCTCGCGCACGTTGCCGGGCCAGGTGCAGGCGGACAGCGTCGCCACCGCGGCCGCGGAGAGGGCGCGCGGCCGCCCGCCGGACGCCGGCGCGTGGCGCTCCAGGAACGCGGCGGCGATCTCGGGCAGGTCCTCGACGTGCTCGCGCAGCGGCGGGACGCGCAGCGGGAACACCGCCAGGCGGAAGTACAGGTCGGCGCGGAAGCGGCCCGCGTCCACCAGCGCGCGCAGGTCGCGGTGGGTGGCGCACACGATGCGCACGTCCACCGGGACCGGCGCGGAGTCGCCCACGCGCTCGATCTGGCGCTGCTCGATGACGCGCAGGAGCTTGACCTGCACCACCGGCGAGATGTCGCCGATCTCGTCCAGCAGCAGCGTGCCGCCGTCCGCCTCCTGGAAGCGGCCGCGCCGGTCGCGCAGCGCGCCGGTGAACGCGCCGCGCACGTGCCCGAACAGCTCGCTCTCCAGCAGGTTCTCGTTGAGCGCGGAGCAGTTCACGCGCACGAACGGGCCGGCGGCCCGGGCGCTGCCGGCGTGGATGGCCTCGGCCACCCGCTCCTTGCCCGAGCCGCTCTCGCCGTGGAGCATCACGGTCGCGTCGGAGCGCGCCACCAGGGCGATCATCCGGCGCAGCTCCTCCATCGCCGCCCCGCGCCCGAGCAGCCCCGAGGCCTGCGGTCGCGCGCACGGGTCCTGCCGGCGCCCGGCGGGCACCGGGTCCACCGGGCTGAAGGACTCGAGCGCGCCCACCGCGGCGCCGTCGGGCGCGAGCAGCGGGACGGCGCTCTTCACGATGACGAGCAGGCGGCCGTCGCGCGTGCGCACCGAGCAGGTCTTGGAGGTGCGCTCGCGCTCGGCCATGCCGCAGCGGATGGGGCCCTCGCCGCAGGCGCAGCCGTGCACCGGGTCGCCGGCCAGCAGCGAGCAGTCGCGCCCGACCGCCTCGCCGGGCGACCACCCGGTGATCCGCTCCGCGGCGCGGTTCCAGAAGGTGATGCGCCCCGCGGCGTCGGTGGTGAACAGGCCGTCGGGGAGCGCGTCGGCGACGGCGTGGAGCGCGTCCTCGCTGCCGAGGCCGAGGAACGGGAGGGGGGCGGCGCTGGGCGGGGACACGTCTCCTCCGGCGTTCACGTGAACGCCGGGTCGGAGCCGCGCGCCCCGTCGTGGGTTCCGCCCAGGGCTGCGGCAGATGGCCGCAGGGCCGGATCCCGGGGGATTCCGGCCCGCGTCGCCGGCGCGGCGGGCGGGCGTTCACGGGCGCCGGCGCGAACGAGACGGGAGACGTTCACGCGTGAACGCCCGGCGCGACGGCGCCCCGCGGGCGGCCGCGCCATCCGCCCGGGACGGCTCGGGACGTGGACGGAAGCGCGCAGGGCGCGGCGCGGCGCCCGGCGGGGCACGCGCGTTGCTCACCGGCCCCGCGCCGCCCGCCCGCGGGCGCGCGGCGCGCCGCCACCGGCGGTGAACCCCGTTCCGAGGAGAACGTCTTGATCCGAACCGTTTCCATCCGGGGCCTCGCCCTGGCCGCCGCGCTCGCCGCGGCCGCCGGGCTGGCCGCCTGCTCGTCGAGCGACGACAAGAAGTGCCAGGACTTCTGCGGCGAGGGCGCCGCCTGCGTGGGCGGCGCGTGCGTCGCGGTGGAGGCCTGCAGCCCCGCCTGCGACGCCGGGACCGTGTGCCAGGGCGCCGGCGCGTCGGCGAGCTGCGTGCCGCTCCTCTCCAGCGCCTGCGCCGCCGGGTGCGCGCAGGATCAGGTGTGCATCGCGGCCGGCGGCGCGGCCGCGTGCGTCGGCGTGTGCGGCGCCGGGCAGGCGTGGAACGCCGGCGCGCAGCGGTGCGAGGCCACGGCCTCCCTCTGCGGCCCGGGCCAGGCCTGGAACGCCACCGCGCTGCGCTGCGAGATCACGAACATCCACGCGGCCTGGCTCACCGGCCCGTTCACGAAGGGTGAGGAGGTCACCGCCGAGTGCCTCACCTGCCACGCCGGCGCCGGCGAGGAGATGCTGGCCTCGGCCCACTTCCGCTGGGCCGGCCCGACGCCGGGCCTCCGCGACGCCGCCGGCAACCCGGTGGACGACGGGACCATCGGCAAGAAGGGGCTCATCAACGACTTCTGCGTGGCCGTGCCCAGCAACGAGGGGCGCTGCGGCGAGTGCCACGCCGGCTACGGCGACCCCGCGCAGAAGAAGCTCGCCTACCAGCTCGCGCCCGACGCCGGCCGCGTGGACTGCCTCGTCTGCCACGCCGACCTGGCGACCGGCTACGTGAAGGCGCAGAAGAACTTCGGCATCGCCGACGTGAAGCCCGCGTCCGGCTGCACCCCGGCCTGCACCGCCGCGCAGGTGTGCCTGCCGCTCGCCGGCGGCCCGACCTGCGTCGCGCCCGGCTCGCCGGAGTACGCGGCGAAGCTCTCCGACGTCCTGCTCCAGGCCGCGCGCTCGGTGCGCCGGCCCGGCCGCGACAACTGCGGCAAGTGCCACTTCTACGCGGGCGGCGGCGACAACGTGAAGATGGGCGACCTCGCCTCGTCGCTGGCGGTCCCGGTCGGTCCGGAGGTGGACGTGCACATGGGCTCGGCGAACGCCGGCGCGCCCACGCTGTGCGTGGACTGCCACGCCGGCGACGGTTTCCGCCACGACCGGATGAAGGGCACCGGGCTCTCCGTCGCCATGGTGGAGGAGGCGCCGCTCGCCTGCGCCGACTGCCACGCGCCCACCGCGCCCATCCACACCGCGAAGCACCTCGCCGCGCTCGCCTGCCAGACCTGCCACGTGCCGGCGTTCTCGCGGCAGCTCGCCACCAAGACGAACTGGAACTGGGCGCAGGCCGGCTACAAGGACTGCAGGTACCCCGGGGCGCCGCAGGCCATCGTGGACGCGTGCGTCACCAACCCGGCCAGCGCGGCGTTCGGCACCTCCAAGGCGGTCATCGACGGCGTGGAGGTGGACTACAACTGGCAAAGGGCGTGTTCGTGATGGAGAAGGACGTGAAGCCTGCGTACCGCTGGTACGACGGCACCGCCCGCCACGCCACCATCTCGGGCGCCCTGGCCTCGTTCGATCCCGCCGACGGGCAGGCGGCGGCCGCCCCCATCGCGCTGTCCGAGCCCGCCGCCCGGCTCGGCGACGCCGGCGCGCGCATCACCCCGTTCAAGCACATGCAGGGCCGGCAGCCGGTCATGATCGACGGCTCGTTCGCGATCGTGCCGCACGTGTTCGGCCAGTGGTCGCTGTGGGGCGTGAAGCCCGATCCGACGACGGCGGGCGCGTCGATCCCGGTCATCCCGGCCACCTCGGCCGAGCCGACCGGGCCGAGGTACGGCGACCACGCCACCTACGCGGCGTTCCTCGACGCCATGTGGAACGACGTCGTCTCGTTCGGCGCCGCGACGGCCGGCCAGCTCCCGGCGCTCGTCACGGTGGCCGCCGGCCACGCCACGCGCGACGCCGCCGGCGACGTGACGCTCGACGCGCCCGGGCACGGGCTCGCCCCCGGCACCTACAACGTCATGACGCCGGACGCCGGGTTCGCGCCCGGCATCAAGGCCGTCACGGTGGTGGACGCGAACACGCTCCGCTGGCACGAGGCGGCGCTGCCGCCCCCGGCCGCGCCGGTGGTCTCGACGCAGCCGGTGCGCGTCTTCCGCGCGCTCGTCCGCGGCGTGGACTGGCGCTGGGGCTACACCGAGATGTTCATGAACGTGAACCACGAGGTGGCGCCGCGGGCGCAGGCGATCTCGGCGTGCATGGATTGCCACGCTCCGGGCGCGCGCGTCCCGGTGTGCGAGCTGTACCAGGGCGCCGCCACCCGGCCGGTCGGCTGTCCGTAGCGCGCGGGTGAGGGGGAGGGCCGCGGTCCCGGTGCGTCCGGGGCCGCGGCCCGCCGTCACCGCACCCTCGCCGTCGCCGCCGGCGCGGCGCGCGGCCGGCGCAGGCGCGGCACGGCCAGGAGCGCCAGCCCGAACAGCGCGAACGCGGGCACCAGCGTGGCCGGCCGGCCGTGCGGGACCGCGTCCACGAGCAGCTGCAACCCGGCGACGGCCAGCACCGGGTAGGTGAGCCAGGACGCCTCCAGCCACTCCGGCCGGCGGCCCAGCGCCGCCAGCGCGAGCACCCCCGCGACGAGCGCCGCGGTGCGCGCCGCGGACAGGCCCGCCGGCGATCCGGCGAGCGCCGGCGCGGCGAGGCCCACGGCGGCGCCGCACAGCCCGGCCGCCGCCACCCCCACCAGCACGAGCTGCGGCGCCCGCTCGGCGCGCGTGGCGCGCCCCACCGCGCCGGCGCAGCGCCAGGCCGTCGCGAGGACGAGCGCGAGCACCGCCAGCGCCGCCGCCCCGGGCGGCTCGGCCGGCCCGGCCAGCGCCACCGCGGCCCCGGTGACGAGCCCGCCGGCGAGCGCGGCCGCGGCGGCCGCCAGCGCCGCGTGGACCGCGAGCGTGGTCCGGCGGAGCCGCCGGGCGAGCAGCGCCGCGCCCAGGCCCAGCGCGGCCCAGGCGATGGCCCGCGCGGCGCCGGCGAGGAGCAGCCCGCTGCCGCAGAGCGCGAGCAGCAGCGCCACGCCGGCGTAGAAGCGGAAGTTGGCCCGGGCCGCGTCGCGCCGGTCGGCGAACGCGAACGCGACGCCGTAGGCGCCCGACGCGAGCAGGAGCGCCGCCACGCCGAAGCCGGCCGCGCCGCCCTCCGCCCGCGCGTCGAGCAGCGCCGCGCCGCCCAGGCCCACCGCGAGCGCGGCGGCCGCCTGGAACACCTCGAACGGCACCACCGCCCGCTGCAGCACCAGCGTCCGGACGGCGACGCTGCCGAGGTACGCGGCGAGCAGGATCCCGAGGACGAGCAGCGCGGTCCCGGCGTCCTCGGCGCCGCGGGCGGCGCGCACCGCGAGCGCCAGCGCCGCCAGATCGGCGGCGACCGCCACCGGCCAGCGCGGGCCGTACCAGTCGAGCACGTAGCCCATCCACAGCGTGGCGGTCCCCACCGCGACGAGCACCACGGTCGCCGGCGCGAACCGGCCGGAGGCAGCGGCGAGCGCGAGCGCGGTCCCGAGCGCGCCGAGCGCCGCGATCCAGGCGAGCGCGGGCAGGCGGCGGCGGGCCGAGACCGCCAGCGCCGGGCCGGCGAGCGCCGCCAGCGCGAGGGCCGCCGCACCGGGGCCGAGCAGCCGGAAGCGGGTGGCCGCCTCGAACACGAGCGGGAACCCCACCAGCGCAGCGGTGAGGCCGTGGGCGATGGCGCTCGCCCGGGCCGGCCCGCCCGCGGCCGCGCCGCGCCCGGCGCGGTCGCCGAGCGCGAGCAGCGCCAGCGCGAGCGCCAGCCCCAGGCCCACCCCGAGCCAGGGCGGGAGCCGGCCGGCGTCGGTGACGGCCCGCAGCACGAACGCGCCCGCCAGCACCAGGAAGCTGCGGCCGGCCAGGGTCAGCCCGCCGGCGAGCGCGGCCGCGTCGGCGGCCGGCCCGCGCCCGGTCGCGCCGTCCCCGGCGGCCCGCGCGGGCGCGCTCCGCGGCGCGATCGCCTGGCCCTCCAGCGCGCCCACCCGCCGCTCCAGCCGCTCGACCGCCGCGGTGAGCGCCTGCAACCTCGCCTCGATCGTCCCCGGCGCGCCGTCCGTCATGGCCCGCCTCCACGTCGTTCGCTAAGTGTGAACGTCTCCCAGCCCGGTCCCGGCGGCCGCGGCTCCCTCCGGCGCGGCCGGGGTCGCGTGCGCGGCGGCCCCGGCCCCGGCGGCCCCCGCCTCGGCCTCGCCGGGCGGGTCGATCCCGAGCACGCGGTCGAACACCCACAGGATCGCGAACGGCGCGAGCACCAGCGCGAGGGCCATGAGCACGCCCTCGCGCCCGAACAGCTCCGGCTCGTAGTGCGAGCGCAGCCCGCGCAGCGACTTCGAGAGGAGCTGCCCGCCGATCACGATGTTCCAGCGCATCGAGAACACCTGCAGCAGGCACAGCAGCGCCGCCACGGTGGAGAGCGTGTTGCGGACGCGCGCGTGCAGGTAGCGGTTCATCAGCACCACCACCGCGAGCAGGATGACCGGGATGAGCCCGCCCACGATCATCTGGACCGTCACGTAGGAGAGCTCGAGCCGGGTGGTGATGAGCTCCGAGATGATCAGCCACGAGTCGGAGCGCTCGTAGGCCATCACCAGGATCTCGAGCAGCTCCAGCGACAGCGTGAGGATGAGGAACAGCCACAGCCAGCGCGCCAGGGAGGAGACGCAGGGCTGGTCCGCGGGCCGGCCGCGGAGCTTCGAGACCGCCTGGTAGAGCACGAGCAGCAGCGCGATGCCCGACACCGCCGCCGAGACCAGGAAGATGATGGGCATGAGCGGCGTGGACCACCACGGGTTCGCCTTGATGGCGCCGAAGATGAACCCCACGTAGCCATGGAGCATGCAGGCGCCGGGGAGGCCGATGCCGGCCAGCACCGCGATGGCGCGGTGGTCCACCGCCAGCGCCTCCGGGCCGGTGTCGTAGGTGCCGAGCGCGAGCGTCGCGTAGAACGCGCGCGCCGCCCCGCGGCTGCGGCGGGCGCGGTCGATGATCTCGCGCCGCCAGACGAACCAGACCTCGAGCGCGAGGACGAGCAGGTAGCCGCCGTACAGCATCCCGAAGCCGGCCATGGCCGAGGTGAAGTGGGGCGTGACCAGCACGAGCGGGCCGCGCTCCGGGTGGCCGAGGTGGAGCTGGAGCGGCAGCGACGCCACCAGCAGGAACGAGAACGACGTCGCCATGGCGAGGCGCGCCACCGGCCGGAGCTCGGTGCGGCCGAACAGGTGGAACAGGCTGGTCACGATGAACGCGCCCGCCACGAAGCCCGTGATGTACGGGTACATCACGATCATCAGGCTCCACCACACGTGGACGTCGTTCGGGAACGCGAAGCCGCTGATCTGGGGCATCACCGCACCTCCCCGTCGAGGTGGAGGTAGAAGCACTGCGGCTCCGTGCGCAGGTGCGGCTGCAGCACCGCGACGCGGTCGTGCTCGATGGCGTGGCGCACCGGGTCGCCCTCGCGCCGCAGGTCGCCGAACGCGCGCGCGCCGGTGGGGCAGACCTCGACGCAGGCGGGGCGCAGCCCGCGGCTGATGCGGTGGTAGCACCAGGTGCACTTCTCGGCCGTGTGCGTCTCCGGCGAGAGGAAGCGGCTGCCGAACGGGCAGGCCTGGACGCAGTACGCGCACCCGATGCAGCGCTCGCCGTCCACCAGCACCACGCCGTCGGGCGTGCGATAGGAGGCGCCCACCGGGCAGACCTGGATGCAGGGGGTCTCGCGGCAGTGGTTGCACATCTTCGGCACGAAGAAGGACTTCGTCGCGACGAACGCGACCTGGAGCGCCGGGAAGCCGTCCTTGCCGCCGTTCGGCGAGTCCACGCTGGTCCCGTCCATGCCGGTGACGTAGCGCTCGACCCAGGTCCGGAAGAAGCCGTCGGGCACGTGGTTCTCGGCGCTGCACGCCCGCACGCAGGAGCCGCAGCCGATGCACTTCTCGGGATCCACCAGGTAGGCCCAGCGGTGCTCCCAGGGCTGGTAGCCCTCGGCGAGCGGCGACGCGCCGGCCGCGCCCTCCGCCGCCGCCGCGGGCGCCGCCGCGGTGGCGCCGGCGAGGAACGCCACCGCCCCGCCGGAGAGGATGAGGACGTCCTCCAGGAACGCGCGGCGGCCGAGGACGCGCGGGGTCGAGGGCCCTCCGGTCGGCGCGGGGCACGGCGTGCGTTCGTCCATGATCGCCTCCGCTACGGCGTGGGAGCGTGCGGGTCGTGACAGGCGAGGCAGGCGCCGGCGTCGAGCGGGCCGGAGACGTGCTCCTCGAGCACCACCTGCGGGAAGGCGGCGGGCCGGCCGAGCACCTTGCGGTGGCAGCGGGCGCACAGCGCGGGGGAGCGGTCCACCGCCGGCGCGGTCGTGCGCCCGTCGGCCGCGACGTGGGCGAGGAGCGGCCCGTGGCAGATCTCGCAGCTCACCGCGCGGTGCGCGCCGGCCGCGCGACGGCGCAGCTCGTCCTCGTGGCAGGTGCCGCAGGCCGCCGGTCCGCGGTGGGCCGGCGTCCGCGCGTTCATCTGCTCCGCCACGTTGGCCCAGCGGTACGGGCCGTGGAGCCCGTAGGTGGGCGGCACCAGGAAGCCGCGGGTGATCCCGACGCCGGCGAGCAGCACCAGGACCACCAGCGCGGCGCGGAAGACGTGGCGTGCGTGCTCCATCACCGCACCTCCGGTTCGGGACCCTCCCGGTCGAGCGGCTCCGGGAGGAAGAGCCAGGCGAGCCACCGCGCCCGCCGGCGCGGCCGGGGCGGCGCGAGCGGGAGGGGCTCGGGAAGGAACAGGAGGCCGAGGAGGCTGCGCCGCTCGCACCGCGGCGGCGCCGGGGGGGGCGCCGGGGGGAGGGTCTCGATCGCGACGATCCTGCGGAGGCCGGCGATCAGGGCCGCGGTGCGAGGCGGCATGTGCGGAAGCGAAGCATGCGGCGCGATGCCGCGGCAATCCCCCGGGTCCGCCGGCGCGCCGCGCGCCGCCGGCGGACGCGCCGCAGGTCCGCGGATCCAGGGCGCTCTCGGCGCGGCGGTGCGCGACGCTGCCGCACCGCGTCGCGGGAGGCGCGATTTGACGGCGATCAGGCGGCGGCGCGGATGGTGACTGTGGGTGAACGACGCGCGAGCGCCCGCCCGCCCGCTCCGGCGGGCCCGCCGCCCCGCCGCCGCCCCGCGCTGGAACACGGCCGGGATTTCTGCTACTTGGCCCCTCCCATGAGCCGGATCTACAAGTCGCTTCCTCCCAAGGGCACCGCCATCGGCATCGCGTTCAGCGGCGGCCTCGACACGCGCTGCGCGGTGGCCTGGATGTCCGAGCAGGGCATGGCGGTCCACGCCTACACCGCGGACCTCGCCCAGCCCGACGAGGCGAACCCGGCCGACATCCCGCCCATCGCGCTGCAGCACGGCGCGGCGAAGGCGCGGCTGGTGGACTGCCGCGAGGCCATGGTGCGCGAGGGCATCGCCGCCATCCAGTGCGGCGCGTTCCACCTGTCCTCCGGCGGCAAGAAGTACTTCAACACCACGCCGCTCGGCCGCGCGGTGACCGGCACCGCCATCGTCCGCGCCATGCGCGAGGACGGCGTGCACGTCTTCGGCGACGGCTCCACGCACAAGGGCAACGACATCCAGCGGTTCTACCGGTACGGCATCCTGGTGGACCCGCAGCTCAAGATCTACAAGCCCTGGCTCGACCAGGCCTTCGTGACCGCGTTCGGCGGCCGCAAGGAGATGAGCGAGTACCTGGAGCGCCGGGACCTGCCCTACAAGATGGGCAAGGAGAAGGCCTACTCCACCGACGCGAACGTGCTCGGCGCCACGCACGAGGCGAAGGACCTCGAGCGGCTCGACTCGAGCATGCGCATCGTCGAGCCGATCATGGGCGTCGCGCACTGGAAGCCGGAGGTCCAGATCGCGCCCGAGGAGCTCGAGATCACCTGGGAGCAGGGCCAGCCGGTCGAGCTGAACGGCAAGCGCTTCGCCTCGCCCTACGAGCTGTTCCTCGAGGCGAACCGCATCGGCGGCCGCCACGGCCTGGGGATGAGCGACCAGATCGAGAACCGGGTCATCGACGCGAAGAGCCGGGGCATCTACGAGGCCCCCGGCATGGCGCTGCTGCACCTCGGCTACGAGCGGCTGCTCTCCGCCATCCACAACGAGAACACGCTCGACCTGTACTTCACGCTGGGCCGCCGGCTGGGCCGCCTGCTCTACGAGGGCAAGTGGTTCGACCCCGAGGCGCTCATGCTGCGCGACGCGCTCACCCGCTGGATCGCGCCGGCGGTCACCGGCACGGTGAAGGTCGAGCTGCGCCGCGGCGACGACTGGACGGTCCTCTCGACCCGCGCCGAGTACATGAGCTACGCGCCGGAGAAGCTGTCGATGGAGCGCGTGGCCGACCCGGCGTTCACGCCG
This sequence comes from Anaeromyxobacter sp. Red801, assembly GCF_049201065.2. Lineage (NCBI taxonomy): Bacteria > Pseudomonadati > Myxococcota > Myxococcia > Myxococcales > Anaeromyxobacteraceae > Anaeromyxobacter > Anaeromyxobacter sp. Red801. The sequence continues at coordinate 1,099,430 of NZ_CM181236.1, forward strand.
GAGGACCGCATCGGCGCGCTCGAGCTGCAGAACCTGAGCGTGGGCGACAACCGCGACCTGCTGCTGCACCACCTCGACGCCGTCCGGAAGCTCGGCGCCGCCACCCGCGGCCCCGGCCTCGGCGCGCTCCTCGGCTCCGGCGACGACGAGTGATCACCGGCGCGGCCGCGCGGCCGCGCCGGATCTGCTCCCTGCGCCCACATCGACGCCCCGGCGTCCCCTGCGACGGGAGCGCGCGCCGGGTTAGGACTGGGGTCCATGGCCCACGCACGCCCTCCCTCCGCGCGGACCGCCCGCAGCGGCCTCGCGCGCCTGCGCGACCTGAAGCTCCGCACGAAGCTGCTCGTCCTGCTCGCGGTCGTGAACGCGGCGTCGGCGGCCGCGTTCGTGACGATCTCGTACCGCGTGCAGGCCCGCGAGATCCGCGCGGCGGTGGACGACAAGCTCCTCACCGCCGCCCGCGCGGCGGCGCTCTTCCTGGTGCCGTTCCACGACCGGGTGGACGGGCCCGGCTCGATCGCGCCGGAGGAGCACCTCGAGGTGCAGCGGCGCCTCTCCGCGCTCGCGGAGGAGACCGACCTCGCGTACCTGTACACGGTCGTCGCGCACGGCTCCGGGAGCGTGTTCACCTCGTCCAGCGCCACGCGCGAGGAGCTCGCCTCGGGCACCGGCCCGCGCTTCTTCCAGGTCACCACGCACCCGAGCCCGGGGCTGGTGGCGGCGCTCGCGGACCACCGGATCCACTTCGACACGTACGTCGATCCCACCGACTCGCTGCGCTCGGTCTACGTGCCGCTCCGCTCCCGCAGCGGCAAGGAGTTCTTCCTCGGCGTGGACGTCCACACCGCCACGCTGGAGGGCGCGATCCGGGCGGCGCTGTGGCGCGCGCTCGCCACCGGGGCCGCGGTGCTCGCGCTGGGCCTGCTCGCCTCGGCGCTGCTGCTCGGCCCGCTGCTGGCGCGGCTGCAGCGCGTGGGCGCGGCGCTCCACCTGGTGGCGCGGGGGCGGCTCGACGTCGAGCTGGAGGAGGACGGCGGGGCGGACGAGATCGGCCGCGTGGTGGAGGCGCTCCGCGGGATGGTGGCCGCGCTCTCCGGCGCGGCCGGCAGCATCCGCGGGGCGGCGGACGCGCTCGCCGCCGGGAGCGGCCAGCTCGCCGGCGGCGCCGCGGCGCTCTCGCAGGCGTCCAGCGAGCAGGCCTCCGAGACCGAGCAGGCCTCGGCGGCCATGCAGGAGATCGCGCGGCACGCGCAGGAGAACGCGGCGGCGGCGGTGCGGACCGGCGAGGCCGCGGCGGGCGCGGCGCGGGGCGCGCGGGCCGGCGGCGACGCGGCGGCCCGGACCGCGGCGGCCATGCGCGAGGTGGGCGAGAAGATCTCGATCGTGGAGGAGATCGCCTACCAGACCAACCTGCTCGCGCTGAACGCGGCCATCGAGGCCGCGCGCGCCGGCGAGCACGGGCGCGGCTTCGCCGTGGTCGCGACCGAGGTGCGCCGGCTGGCCGAGCGGAGCCGGGCGGCGGCCGAGGAGATCGGCCGGCTCACCGCCGCGAGCGTGGACCTCGCCGCGCAGGCCGGGACGGCGCTCGACACGGTGGTGCCCGAGGTGGAGCGGACCGCCGCGCTGGTGCAGCAGATCTCCTCCGGCAGCGCCGCGCAGGGGACGAGCGCCGCCCGGGTGAGCGAGGCGCTCCGCAGCCTGGAGGAGATCGGCGGCCGGAACGCCGCCGCGGCGGAGGAGCTGTCGTCCACCGCCGAGGAGCTGGCCGCGCAGGCCGAGGCGCTGCGCGACGCGATCGGCTTCTTCCGCGGCGTCGCGACCGGGCCGCACGCGGCGCCGGCCTCCGCGCCGCCCGCCCCGCCGCTCCGGCTCGCGTCGGGGCGGTGAGCGCCGCCTGCGCTCGCGCGATGGACGCCGCTCATGGTTCGACGGGCTCACCATGAGCGGACGCCGAAGGGCGTGATGCGCTCGCCCTGAGCTCGTCGAAGGGCGAGCGGGGGCGCCGCTCAGCCCGCCCGCCCCAGCAGCGGCCCCAGCCGCGCCAGCGCCGCGCCGAGCGCGTCGGGCGCCACCGCGGTGAAGCAGAGCCGCACGTGCGTCCGGTACGCCGCGCCCGTCGCCGGCCCCGGCGTGAGCAGCACGCCGGCCTCGAGGCAGCGCGCGAGGAGGCCGTCGAGCGCCTCGCCCGGGCGGAGGTGCGGGGCCACGTCCAGGAACAGGAAGGTCCCGGCCTCGGGGGCGGGCACCCCGAGCGCCGCGGCGGCGGTGCGGCCCGCCTCGGCGTAGAGCGCGCGCGTCTCCGCCAGCCACGCGTCGGCCTCGCGGAGCGCCCGGGCGGCGGCGATCTGGAACGGGCGCGGCGCGCAGTACGTCTTGAACGTCTGCACCGCCCGCACCGCCCGCATGATCTCCTCGGGCCCGTGCGTGTAGCCCACCCGCGCCCCGGCGAGCGCGTACGCCTTCGAGAACGAGTGCGTGGCGATGGTGCGCTCGCGCAGCTCCGGCCGCGCCCACAGCGGCGGGCGCGGCGTGCCGTACTGGAGGTCCTCGTAGACCTCGTCCGCGATCACCCAGAGCGCGTGGCGCCGCGCCAGGCGGGCCAGCGCGGTCACCAGCTCGTCCGGGAGCGAGCGGCCGGTGGGGTTGTTGGGCGAGTTCACGTAGACGGCGGCGGTGCGCGGCGTCACCGCGGCGGCGAGCGCCGCCTCGGGGTCGAACCCCGGGGTGTCCAGCCGGTCGAAGAACGGGACCTCCACCGGCACCGCGCCGCGCGCCGCCACGATGCCGCGGATGAGCGGCCAGTAGGGCGCGAGCACGATCACCTCGTCGCCCGGGTCGAGCAGCGCGTCCACCACCACCCCCAGCCCCGCGGTGGCGCCCACCATGACCTGGAGCCCCTCGCGCGCGACCGGCGCGCCGCCGCGCGCCCGGAGCCGCTCCTGGACGGCCTCGAGGAGCGCCGGCTCGCCCTGCACCGGCGCGTACCCGTGCAGCCCCGGGTGATCGGCCACGCGCTGCGCCTCGGCCCGGGCGCAGGCGGGCGGCTCGCGCCAGGTGTCGCCCACGTTGAGCGCGTACACCGGGCCCTGCGGCAGGTGCACCGGGCCGCCGGTCGGGCTGTAGACGCGGTCGGAGAGGGTGGCGGTGGTGGGCGAGGGGGAGGGGTGGCGGGCCATGAGAACGCCGGCCAGGGCGTCAGCGGCCGCGCGTCGCGCGCGACTCGGGGCGCATCTCGCCGGTGCGGCGCTTCACGCGCATCTGGCTGTCGGTCTTCTGGCGGTTGGACGCCTTGCGGGTGGACTTGCGCGACGGCTTGCCCGCGGAGTCCTCCAGCGCGTACTGCGCCTTCTTCCCGGCGCGGACCGACTCGTGGCGCGCGCTCTTGCGGTGGGTGGCGCTGACGCCCGGCTGCGAGGTGTCCACCGGCGTGTCGCGCCGGGGCGGCCGGGGCTGCTTCGCCTTCTTCGGGCCGGAACGCTCGGTCTCGTAACGGAACCGCTCAGCCTTCGTGGCCATCGACCCTCCTCGGAAGTGAGCTGCGGCGTGGCGTGAACCCTCTGGAAGCGTGCGCGCCCGCGCCCCGCGGACTCAAGCCCCAATTCGGGCCCAGACGGGAGGGCGCGCGGCGCCCGGTCACGCGCCGCCACCCGGCGGCCGCGGGGCCGGCCGCTGCTCGCCGGCCGGGTTGGCCGGGATGCGGCTCATGACGTGCTCGGCGAGCGCGGTGATGGTGAGCGACGGGTTCACGCCCAGGTTCGCCGGCACCAGGCTGCCGTCGGCGACGAACAGGTCCTGGTAGCCGAACACGCGCCCCTGCGCGTCGCACACGCCCTCGGCCGGCGAGGCGCCCATGGTCGCGCCGCCCAGGATGTGCGCGGTGCTCGAGGCGCCCAGGAAGACCTCGTGGAGCCCGCTCTGCGCCACGCCGTCCATCTTCACCGCCATCCTCCGCGCCACGGCGTTCGCGAGCGGCATGTAGCTCGGCGGCCGGGGGCCGTCGAGCGCGCTGGTGAGCGACCGCCCCCACGGCCGGCGCGCCAGGCGCAGCCGCAGGTGGCTCGCGAGCGGCTGCATCACGAGCAGCACCGCGGTGCGGCGCGCCCAGCCGAACGGCCAGTGCGCGCGGAAGAAGTCCACCGGGTGCCGGAACAGGTTCCCGAGCCAGCGCAGCGGGCGCGGCCAGGGCGGGCCGCCGCCGGTGAGGTGCGTGGCGAGGAGCGACATGAAGTCGTGGCCCGCGCCGTAGCGGACCACCTCCATGTGCGTGTCGTCGTCCGCCTGCAGGCCCGAGGTGATGGCGAGGCCGTGGCTGTAGTCCACGTCGTCGCGGCGGGCCGTCACCGCCAGCAGCGCCTCGCTGTTGGTGCGCACGTGGTTGCCGAGCTGGCCGGAGAGCGCCGGCAGGCTCCCGCCGGCCTTGCAGCGGAGCAGCAGGCGCACCGTGCCGATCGCGCCCGCGGCCAGCACCACGCCGCGCGCGCGGAGCACGCGCCGGTTGCGCCGGACCACGTGCGTGGACGATCGCGTGTGGACCTCCCAGCCGCCGCCCGCCAGCGGGCGGAGGTCGGTGACCAGCGTCTCCGGCAGGATCTCCGCGCCGCGCCGCTCGGCCAGGTAGAGGTAGTTCCGGTCGAGCGTGTTCTTCGCGCCGTGGCGGCAGCCGGTCATGCACTCGCCGCAGAGCGAGCAGCCGATCCGCTCCGGCCCCTCGCCGCCGAAGTACGGGTCCGGCGCGGTGCGCTTCGCGTCGCCGAAGTGCACCGCCACCGTGTGGCGCGAGAAGGTGTGGCCGCGCCCGGTCTCCTCGTCCACGGCCTGGCGCAGCGCCTCGTCGCCGGGGAAGACCTCCGGCGCCTCCACCGCGCCCAGCATGAACTTCGCCATCGCGTAGTGCGGCGCGAGGCGCGCCCTCCAGCCGCCCCCCGGCCAGCGCGCGTCCTCGAACGCGCGATCCGGCGGGACCAGCAGCGTGTTCGCGTAGACCAGGCTGCCGCCGCCCACGCCCGCGCCGTGCAGCACCAGCACGTCGCGCAGCAGCGTGATCTGCTGGATCCCGAACAGCCGCAGCCTCGGCATCCACAGGAACTTGCGCAGGTTCCAGTTCGTGCGCGGGAAGTCCTCCGGGCGCCAGCGCTTGCCCATCTCGAGCACGCCGACGCGCCAGCCCTTCTCGGCGAGGCGCAGCGCGGAGACCGAGCCGCCGAAGCCGGAGCCGATCACCAGGTAGTCGTAGTCGAAGCGGGCGTCGGGCTCGGTGGGGCCGGGCATGGTCGGGCGCCCATCGTAACCGCCGCGGCGGCGGGCGGTCGAGCGGCGCGCGGCCCCGCGCTCGCGCCCTGCCGGGTTGGCGCGGTAGGTTCTCCCCCGTGGAACCCACCCTCGAGCTCCTGTCGCGCGACCCGGCCTGGCGCCCCACCGCCGAGGAGGCGGCGCCCTGGCTGCGGCTCGCGGAGGCCCCCGGCGCGCCCGAGGGGCTGCTGCGCGAGGTGCGCTGGTGGGGCGCCTTCGAGGCGGCCCGGCGTCGCGCCTGGGACGAGGTGAGCGCGCTCGCCGAGGCGGGCCTGGCCGAGCCGTTCACCGAGCGCGAGGCCATCCGGCTGGCGCTGCTGCACTGCATGTCCGGGAGCGTCGCCGAGGCCGAGCACGTGGTCGCGCAGGCGGTGCAGCTCGGGGCCAGCGACGAGGGGCTCCCCCGGCGCGTGGCCGAGGCGTGCGCGCGCGAGGGGCTGCGGGAGGCGGCGGAGCGGTTGGGGGGCCCGGGCGGCCGTCACGAACCGTGAAGGGCGGGGGCGGTGCGCCCGCCCGGAGCCGACCCTCCGCCGCGCGTGCCACGCGCCGCACGGTGCGGTAAGAGCGTGCGCATGGCCGACCGGAACGATGCCCTCCTCCGAACGCCCGCCTGGAGGGCGCTCGAGACCCACCTCGCCGAGCTCCGTCCCCTGCACCTGCGCGAGCTGTTCGCGCGCGATCCGGGCCGCGGCGAGCGGCTCGCGGCGGAGGGCGCCGGGCTGTACCTCGACTACTCGAAGCAGCGCGTGACCGAGGAGACCGTCCGGCTGCTGGTCGGGCTGGCCGAGGCGCGCGGCCTGCCCGGGCGGCGCGCGGCCATGTTCCGCGGCGAGAAGGTCAACGCCACCGAGGGCAGGGCGGCGCTGCACGTCGCGCTGCGCGCCCCGCGCGGCGAGCGGATCGAGGTGGACGGGAAGGACGTGGTGCCCGAGGTCCACGCGGTGCTCGACCGCATGGCGGCGTTCGCGGAGCAGGTGCGGAGCGGCGTCTGGACGGGCTTCACCGGACGGCGCATCCGCACGGTGGTGAACGTCGGCATCGGCGGCTCGGACCTGGGGCCGGCCATGGCGTACCGCGCGCTGCGGGCGTACGCGACCCGCGAGCTCGCGTTCCGCTTCGTCTCCAACGTGGACGGGACCGACCTGGCCGAGGCGGTCCGCGACCTCGATCCCGCCACGACGCTGTTCCTGGTGGCCTCGAAGACGTTCACCACGCTCGAGACCATGTCGAACGCCGCCTCGGCGCGGGCCTGGCTGCTCGCGGCGCTCGGCGACGAGCGCGCGGTGGCGCGCCACTTCGTGGCCATTTCGACCAACGAGGCCGAGGTGCGCCGGTTCGGCATCGATCCGGCGAACATGTTCGGCTTCTGGGACTGGGTGGGCGGGCGCTACTCGATGGACTCCGCCATCGGGCTCTCCACCATGATCGCCGTCGGCCCCGACGGCTTCCGCGAGCTGCTCGCTGGGTTCCGGGCCATGGACGAGCACTTCCGCGACGCGCCGCTGGCGCGCAACCTGCCCGCGCTGGTCGGCCTCATCGGCGTGTGGAACGCGAACCTGCTCGGCGCGGACACCGTCGCGGTGCTCCCCTACGACCAGTACCTCGACCGCTTCCCCGCGTACCTGCAGCAGCTCACCATGGAGTCGAACGGGAAGCGCGTGACGACCACGGGCGCGCCGGTGGAGGGCCACGGCACCGGCGCGATCTACTGGGGTGAGCCGGGCACGAACGGGCAGCACTCCTTCTACCAGCTGCTCCACCAGGGCACGCACCTCGTCGCCTGCGACTTCATCGGCTTCTGCCGGACGCTCAACCCGCTCGGCCGCCACCACGACCTGCTCATGGCGAACCTGTTCGCGCAGGGCGAGGCGCTCGCGTTCGGCAAGACCGCCGAGGAGGCGCGCGCGGAGGGCACGCCGGAGGCGCTCGTGCCGCACCGCACCTTCCCCGGCAACCGGCCCTCCAGCACGATCCTCGCCGACCGCCTCGCCCCGCGGACGCTCGGGGCGCTCGTCGCGCTCTACGAGCACGCCGTGTTCACCCAGGGCGTGATCTGGGACGTGGACTCGTTCGACCAGTGGGGCGTCGAGCTGGGGAAGGTGCTCGCGAACCGGATCGTGAAGGAGCTCGAGTCGCCCGGCGAGCCGCCGCTGGCGCACGACGGCTCGACGAACGCGCTCATCCGGCGCTACCGGGCGAGGCGGGGCGGGTAGGCGTCGGATCGCGTCAGCCGAGCAGCCGGCCGATCGCTCCGCGCAGCCCGCGCACGCGGGTGCGCGGGAGCACCAGCGTGTCCGGGCTCGAGACCAGCGGCGATGCGTAGAGTCGGTGGCCCACCGCGACCCGCGCCGGCGCGCTCCGCAGCCGGTGCACCCGCCGCTGCACCAGCAGCGCGACACCGTAGGCGGTCCCGACCAGCGTCAGGATGAGGACGAGATCGTCGAGCATGGCTGCTCCCCCCGAGCAGGAAGTTGCAGCAAGCCACGGGGCGCGCTTCCGTTGGAACACCACAAAGGGCGAGCACGGGCGCGGCTGCGCGCTGCAGCCGCAGTGCTCCCCGGCGTGTCGCGAACGCGCGGGACGCCAGGCGCGGAGGAACGGGACGGCGCTATCGCAGCGCGGTCAGCGTGACCGTCGGGCGGAGGGATCCCCGTGCCGGAGGCAGCGCGAGGTTCGCGCCGAGCCCGCTGATGGTGCGGACGTTGGAAGCGAGCGCCCGGATGCCCGCCGGGAGCGGAGCGACCGCCGAGCGCGCCCGGCGGCGGCGCCCGGCGACGAGCACGGCGGCCAGCGAGACCACCATCAGGGCAAGGATCGTGAGCGGGAGCGCGAGGCCGGTCATGGTCACCCCCGTGCGCGAAGCCGGCACGGCAATCGACCAAGCTCGATCCGTCGGCCGCGATGCGCCGCTCCCCCGAGAGGTGTCGCCGGCGCCGCTGCGTCCAGCGCGTCAACACGGACGGGTCACGGAGTTGACGCGCGGCAAGGAAGCCAGGGGCCGCGGGCTGATACCGGATGCCCCGGATCTCACAGACGGGGGAGGCTTCACCCATGTCCCGACGCACCGCCGGTCTGCCGGCCGTCGTCCTCGCGCTCGCGCTCGCGGGCTGCAACTCCGCGCGCAACGCAGCCACGGAGGATCGAGCCGAGGGTCCGGCGTGCACCCGCTGTCACGGCGGCGCGGAGAACGCGAGCGGCGCGCCGCCGCTCGACGCGCACGGCGAGAGCGACACCACGCGCATCTCGGTCGGCGCGCACACGGCGCACGTGTCCGGGTCGCACGGCGTCGCCGCGCCGCTCGGCTGCGAGGCCTGCCACGCCGTCCCGGATCCCGCGAATCCGCTCGGCCACGTGGACGGGAAGCCCCGCGTCGTCCTGGGGGTGGCCGCGAAGGCCAACGGCACCGCGGCCTCCTGGAACCCGGCCGACGCGACCTGCTTCGCGTACTGCCACGGCGTCTCGCTCGCCGGCGGCGCCGCGACGCGGCCGACCTGGACGCGCGTGGACGGGACGCAGGCCGCCTGCGGCGCCTGTCACGGCGATCCGCCGCCGGCGCCGCACCCCCAGTCCACGGACTGCGGGATCTGCCACCCGGCGACCATCCTCGCCGGCACGCTCCGCACCATCGACGTCGCCGGGGGCCGGCACCTGAACGGCACCGTGGACTTCTCCACCGGCTGCGCGGACTGCCACGGCGATCCCACGCGGCCACGCAACCCGGCCGCGCCGCCCCGGGGGACGCACGGCGAGACCGCCTCGTCGTCCGTCGCGGTCGGCGCGCACCAGGCGCACCTCGAGGCCGGTCCGCTCGCCGGACCGTTCGCGTGCACCGAGTGCCACGTCGTCCCCACCGGCCTCGAGCACCTCGACGGCACCGCGCGCGTCACGTTCGGACCGCTCGCGGCGCGCGGCGCGCAGCCGTCCTGGGATCGCGCCAGCGCCACCTGTGCCTCCACCTATTGCCACGGCGCGACGCTGCGGAACGGCGGCGGTGAGCGGACCACGCCGGTGTGGACCGGCGGTGCGAGCCAGGCCGCGTGCGGCACCTGTCACGGCGCGCCGCCCCCGCCGCCGCATCCCCGCGGCACCGGCTGCGCGATCTGCCACCCGGGCACGGTGAACGGCGACGGAACCGTCAACGTGGCCGGCGGCATGCACGTGGACGGCACGGTGCAGGTGAACCAGTTCCACCCGGTGAACTGGATGGAGCCGACCGCCCACGGCTACGCGGCGAACCGCGACCTGGCGAGCTGCCGGACCTGCCACGGCGAGGACCTGGCGGGCGGCGGCACCGGGATCTCGTGCGCCAGCTGCCACGGCGCCGGCTGGCAGTCGAACTGCACGTTCTGCCACGGCGACGCGAACCGGGCCGTGAACAAGCCGGCGCCGCCGGTGGGCACGCAGGGAGAGCTGGGCACCGACGCTCCCGCCGTCGGGGCGCACCTCGCGCACGTCCAGGCCGGGACGCTGCGCGGTCCGCTGCCGTGCGCGGAGTGCCACACGGTGCCCACGGACCTCACGCACGTGACGGGCGCGGTCGAGCTGGCCTGGGGCTCGCTCGCGGTGACGGACGGCGCCACCCCCGCGTACCAGGGCGGCGCATGCGCGTCGACCTACTGCCACGGGGCGACGCTCGCGGCCGGAGGGACGAACCACGCACCGCGCTGGACCACCGTGGACGGCACGCAGGCCGCGTGCGGCACGTGCCACGGCCTGCCGCCTCCTCCTCCGCATGCGCAGCTCTCCAACTGCGGCGCCTGCCACCCCGAGACCGTGGACGCGGCGGGCAACCTGAGGCTGGACGGCGGCAAGCACATGAACGGCCACCTGGAGCGCTCCGAGACGCACCCGGCGGGCTGGAATGATCCCGCGCAGCACGGCTACGCCGCGAACGCCGGGCTCGCGTCCTGCCGCACCTGCCACGGCGCCGACCTCGAGGGCGGCACGAGCGGCGTGTCGTGCAGCGCCTGCCACGGGACGGGCTGGCAGTCGAACTGCACGTTCTGCCACGGCGATCCGTCTCGCTCCGTGAACCGCGCCGCGCCGCCGGTCGGGACGCGCGGGCAGGCGCTCACCACCGATCGCGCGGTCGGCGCGCACGAGGCCCACGTCCTCGGCGGCCCGCTGGCGCGGCCGCTGGGCTGCGCCGAGTGCCACGTCGAGCCCACGGACCTGTCGCACGTGGACGGGGCGCCGGCCGTCACCTGGGGCACACTGGCGCGCACCGACTCCGCCGCGCCCGCCTGGAACGGCGCCACCTGCGCCGGGACCTACTGCCACGGCGCCACGCTCGGCGCCGGCGGCGCGAACGTCGCGCCTGCCTGGACGGTGGTGGACGGGACGCAGGCCGCCTGCGGCGCCTGCCACGGCGCGCCGCCCCCGCCGCCGCACGTCGCGAACGCGGACTGCGGCCGCTGCCACGACGGCTACACCGCCACCTCGGTGAACGTGGCAACGCACGTGAACGGCGAGCTCGACGTGAACGCCATGGCGTGCACCTCCTGCCACGGCGACGCCTCGCGCGAGGTCGGCGCGGCCGCGCCGCCCGTGGGCACCCGCGGCGAGACCGCCACCACGGACCGCGCCGTCGGCGCGCACCAGGCGCACGTGCAGGGCAGCGCCATCGCGCGGCCGTTCGACTGCGACGAGTGCCACCTGAACCCCTCCGACCTCCACCACATCGACGGCACGCCGGCCCTGGTGTGGAGCGCGCTCGCCAGCGGTGGCGGGTCGCCGCAGTGGGACGGCGCCACCTGCGCCTCGACGTACTGCCACGGCGCCACGCTGGCCGGCGGCGGCAGCAACGTCCGGCCGGCCTGGACCGTGGTGGACGGCAGCCAGGCGGCTTGCGGCACCTGCCACGGCGCGCCCCCGCCCTATCCGCACCCGGCGCGGACCGACTGCGGCACCTGCCACCCGGGCGCCGCCGACGGCGCGCCCGCGCGCGACGTGCACGTGGACGGCAAGGTGGACGTGACCGCGGCCGGCTGCGCGCTGTGCCACGGCGACGCCTCGCGCCCCGTCGGCGCCGCCGCACCGCCCGCGGGCACGCACGGCGAGACGGCCACGACCGATCGCGCGGTGGGCGCGCACCAGGCGCACGTGCAGGGCAGCGCCATCGCGCGGCCGTTCGACTGCGACGAGTGCCACCTGAAGCCCACGGGCCTGGGCCACATCGACGGGAATCCGGCCATCGTGTGGGGCACGCTCGCGTCCGCGAACGGGAACGTCTCGCCGATCTGGAGCGGCGCCACCTGCGCGTCCACGTACTGTCATGGCGGGACGCTGCGGGCCGGCGGGACCAACGTCGAGCCGGCCTGGACGCAGGTGGACGGGACGCAGGCCGCCTGCGGAACCTGCCACGGGACGCCTCCGCCCCCGCCGCACCCCGCGAACCCGGACTGCGGGGCGTGCCATACCGGCTACACCTCCACCAGCGTGAACGTGGCGACGCACGTGGACGGGCGGCTGGACGTGGGCGGCCTCACCTGCACGTCCTGCCACGGCGACGCTTCGCGCCCGACCAACGCGGCGGCCCCGCCGATCGGCACCGGCGGCGAGACCGACCCGTCCACCCGCGCGGTGGGCGCGCACCAGGCCCACCTCGCCGGCAGCCGCTGGTCGAACGGCTTCGCGTGCACGGAGTGCCACGTGGTGCCCACCGACATGCTGCACACCGACGGCGCCGCGCAGGTGTCGTTCGGAGTGCTCGCGACCGGCGGAGGCGTGCTCGCGCCGGTGTGGGACGGGAGCGGGTGCGCCACGGTCGCCTGCCACGGCGCCAGGGTGGGTGGCAGCGTGATCCCGTCGTGGACCGGCGGTCCGGGCCAGGCCGAGTGCGGCTCGTGCCACGGGCTGCCGCCGACCACGGGGCCGGCGCACGGGACCTCGACGTTCCGGCGCTACCACGGCGCCAAGGCCTGCGCCGAGTGCCACGGGGCCGGGTACCAGACGCAGGCGGGCTACGAGGCGGTGAACAAGGACCGCCACGTGAACGGGGTGGTCGAGGCGCTGGCCTGCACCGACTGCCACACCGACTGGTGAGCGGCGCCGGCGGGCCGGCTTGCCGGCCCGCCCGCCGCGCCGCGACCGGCCGCCGTGCTATCGTCGCGCGCCCGCGGTCCCGGACCGCGGGACTGCTCATGAACGCGACCGCGCCGCGAAAGCTCGCGAGGGCCCTGCCGATCGCCGCGATCCTCGCGCTGGGGCTGACCGCCTATGCGAATGCGCTGGGGGGGCCGTTCGTCCTCGATGACCACTCGTCGATCATCGACAACGCGGACATCGCCCATCCGGCGCGCTACCTGCCGGGCGGACCGGGCTACGCGTCCGGACCGAACCGCGCGTTCACGTACTTCACGCTTGCGCTGAACCACCGGCTCGGCGGGCTCGACCCGGCCGGCTACAAGGCGGTCAACGTCGCGATCCACCTGGCCGGCGCCCTACTGGTCTACGCGCTCGTCCTGCTGGCGCTCCGGACGCCGCGGCTCGCCGGGTCGGTCCTGGCCCGATCCCCGCGCGCCGTCGCGCTCTGCGCGGCGGCGCTGTTCGTGGCGCACCCGCTCCAGACGCAGGCCGTGACGTACGTGGTGCAGCGGCTCACGTCGCTCGCGACGCTGCTCTACCTCGCGTCCGTGGTGCTGTATGCGCGCTGGCGCGAGCGCCTCGACGGCGGTGCGGTGGCCGGCTCGCGGGCGGTGCTCGGCTACCTGCCGGTGATCCTGGCGGCGCTCCTCGCGATGCGATCGAAGGAGATCGCGCTCACGCTGCCGCTCGCGATCGCCGCGTACGAGCTCTGCTTCCTGGTCGCGACGCCGCGCCGGCGTCTCCTCTACCTCGCGCCCGTGCTGGCCACGCTGACCGTCATCCCCATGACCCAGCTCGGCGGCAGGATCGCGGAGGGCGGCGGGGCGGAGGCGGGCGCGACACGGCTCGCGTCGGCCGCGGCCGCCGCGGCCAACACGACGAGCGCCCGCCCCTACGCGGAGTACGTGACCTCGCAGCCGGCGATCATCGCTCGCTACCTCGGGATGGTGATCCTGCCGGTGGGCCAGAGCATCGACCACGGCTTCGAGACCTACCCCCTCGCGGATCCCGCGGTGCTCCTCGGCCTCGCCATCCTGGGCGGGCTCGCCGTGCTCACCGCCTGGCTGCTGGCCGCCACGCGGCGGCGGGCGGCGCGCCCGAGCGCCGTGGATCCGGCGGCGCGGCTCGTCGCGTTCGGCATCGTCTGGTTCCTGCTCGGCCTCTCCCTCGAGTCGCTGGTGGCGCTGCAGGACCTGATGGTCGAGCACCGCATGTACCTGCCTTCGGCCGGCCTGTTCGTCGCCGTGGCGGCCGCCGCCGGGCTCGCGGCCGAGCGCGTCGCGCCGCGGCGCTGGGGGCGAGGGCTGGCGGGCGGCGCGCTCGCGCTCGGGATCGGCCTCGCCGCGGCGACGTTCGCGCGGAACGAGGTGTGGTCGGACGACGTGCGCCTCTGGGCGGACGCCGCCGCCAAGGCCCCGTCCAACCCCAGGACGCACGGCAACCTGGGCTATGCGCTCGCGCAGCGCGGCGACGTCGCGTCGGGCATGGCCGAGATCGACACCGCGCTCCGCCTCAAGCCCGATTTCTACCAGGCGCACACGAACAAGGGCGTCCTGCTGCTGCAGCAGGGCCAGCTCGCGCCGGCGCTCGAGCACCTGCGATACGCCGTCGCGCTCGCGCCGGACGACGCGCCGTCGCGCTTCGCCCTCGCCCGGGCGCTGCATGCGGCCGGGGACCTCGCCGGCGCGGTCGAGGCATATCGGGCGGTCCTCGGCCGGTCGGGTCGCCACCGGCTGGCCCTGAACAACCTGGCCGTCGCGTACGCGCAGATGGGCCGCCTGGACCTCGCCGTCGAGCACTTCCGGCGGGCGGCCGAGCTGGATCCCGGCGATCCGGAGCCCGCGGTGAACCTCGGTCGCGCGCTGCTCTCGCTCGGCGACGCCGCCGGCGCGCGGGCCGCCGCCGAGGCGGCCCTCCGGACCGCCCCGCGGCACGCCGGCGCGCGCGCGGTGCTCGGGGGCGCCTACCTCGCCATGGACCAGGCGGCGCCCGCGGCGGAGCAGCTGAGCCTGGCGGTCCGGCTGGGCTCGCGCGACCCCGAGACCTTCGACCGGCTGGCCGCAGCGTACGCGAGGCTCGGTGCCGGTGAACAGGCCGACGCTGCCCGGGCGGCGGCGCTCAGGCTCAGAACCGGCGCGGGCCCGTGAGATGAGCGCCTCGGAGATGTCCGGCGCCTTCGAGGGGCCGGGCCGTCACGGACCGTACATCGCCGCGCTCCTGGCCCTGAGCGCGCTCGCGTGGGCCAACGCGCTCACCTGCGGGTTCGTCTTCGACGACCTCCCCTCGATCGTGCACAACCCCGACATCCGGCAGCTCGGGGGCTACCTGCCCGGCGGGCACGGGTACCTCGGCCGCCCGAACCGCTGGGTGGGCTACCTGACGTTCGCGCTCAACTACCGCGCCGGCGCGCTCGCGCCGGCCGGCTACCACGCCGTCAACGTCGCCATCCACCTCGCGACCGCGTGCCTGGTCTACGGGCTCGCCGTCCTGCTCCTCGGCACGCCCAGGCTGGCAGGGTCGCGGGTCGCGCGGTCGCCCCGCGCCTTCGCGTTCGTGACGGCGGCGCTCTTCGCGTGCCACCCGCTGCAGGCCCAGGCCGTCACGTATGTCGTCCAGCGGCTCACCTCGCTGGCGACGCTCTTCTACGTCGGAAGCGTGGTCCTGTACCTGTGGGCCCGGCTCGCCCCCCCCGGCGCGCGCGGGCGTCGCGTCGCCGCCTACGCCGGCGCGGTCGCTTCCGCCGCGCTCGCTGCCCGGACGAAGGAGATCGCCGTCACGCTTCCCGCTGCGCTCGCGCTCCTCGAGCTCGCGTTCCTCGACGGGCGTCCCTGGCGGCGTGCGCTCGCGCTGACGCCCTTCGCGCTGGTCGCGCTCTCGATCCCGCTGACCATGATCGGTGCGCGAACGCTCGCCGGGGCGGCGGTCTCGGACGTGCTCTCCGCCGCCGCGAGCGCGACCCGCGTGCAGACGACGCTCGGCCGGCTCGAGTACCTCGCGACCGAGACGACCGTGGTCGTCGAGTACGTGCGGCTGCTCCTGCTCCCGATCGGGCAGAACGTGGATCACGTGCACCCGATCCACCTCTCGTTCCTGGACGGGCCGGTCCTGCTGTCGAGCGCGGGGATCCTTCTCGCGGCAGCGCTCGCGCTCTACGCGGTCGTGCGGAGGCGCCGGGACGACGCGATGGCCGCCCTGGCCGGCTTCGGGGTGCTCTGGTTCCTCCTCGCGCTCACGGTGGAGTCGAGCGTCTTCCCCATCGTGGACGTGATCAACGAACACCGCGTCTACCTCCCGTCCGTGGGCTTCTTCCTGGCCGCGGCGGTCGCGATCGGCTGGGTGACGGCGTGGCTCGCCCCGGCGCGCGCCGGAGCGGCGAACGTCGTTGCCGGCGCGGTGCTCGCCGCCGTGCTCGCCGCCGGCACCCACGCGCGCAACCGGGTGTGGGAGAGCCAGTTCACGCTCTGGGCCGACGCGGCGCGGAAGTCGCCGCGGAGCCCCAGGCCGCTGAACAACGTGGGGGTCGCGCTGGAGGAGGCAGGGCGCCGCGACGAGGCGGAGGCGGCGTTCCTCGCCGCGATGCGGATCGATCCCGGGCACGCGGAGTCCTGCTACAACCTCGGGCGGCTCTATCTCGAGTCGGGCGGCGCCCTGGACGACGCGATCGCGCTGTTCCGGCGCGCCATCGCGCTCCGACCCGACTACCCCGAGGCGTACGCGAACCTCGGCGCCGCGCTGGTGCGGGCGCAGCGCTACGCCGAGGCGGCGCAGGTGCTGGGCGACGCCGGGGCGATGCTGGGGACGAGCGCGGAGGCGGCGTTCAACCTCGGGGTCGCGCGGGTGATGCTCGGCGACGCGGAGGGCGCGCGACGCCAGATCGA
Organism: Anaeromyxobacter sp. Red801; assembly: GCF_049201065.2. Lineage (NCBI taxonomy): Bacteria > Pseudomonadati > Myxococcota > Myxococcia > Myxococcales > Anaeromyxobacteraceae > Anaeromyxobacter > Anaeromyxobacter sp. Red801. The sequence goes on from NZ_CM181236.1 coordinate 1,115,683, forward strand.
GGCGCTGCGCACCGCATCGCCGGAGCTGGCGCTCCGACTCGAGACCTTCGCGCGGCCGCTGCTGGAACGCGGCCGCTAGCACCTTGGCCGTCCGGAGCGACCCTCGCCGCGCAACGCGTGCGTCGAGCGCGCGCATCGCTTGCGTCCACGCTTGGCGCGCGCGAGGCGCTCGCGGGCCGCGGCTCGCGGCGTGGGGGCGCGGTTGGGGGTTCCGGTGTGGGTGCCTTCCCCCGGCCTGGGTGAAATCCCCCAGATCGCGAGCCGTGGTCGCTCGCGCAAGCCGCGGATCCGGCCGATTTCGCGCGATCCGGCCGGGCGCTCCGGCGGCACCGCGCATGCACAGAGGCGGCGCGACGTAGTGACGGGGACGCAGCACCGCCGCCGGAGCCGGGATGACCGACCCCGGGGCAGCAGGGAAGAAGGTTCGCAGCGGAGCAACTCAGCCGGGCCGCCAATGGATGGCGGCCCCATTGAACGGAGCAGAGGGGACACGATGAAGTTCACGCGTTTCGCAATCGTTGCAGCGCTCGCGCTCGTTTCGGGCCGGGCGTATGCGTTCCACGCCGGCGGCGTCGCCCAGTGCGAGGGCTGCCACACGATGCACAACTCGACGACGGCCGGCGCGGGCACCGCGTCGACGGTCATGGGCAACAACCCGACGATCGGGCAGGCCAGCGCCTACCTGCTCCAGGGCCAGGACCCGAGCTCCACCTGCCTCATCTGCCACGGCCGCGCCGGCGTGAGCAGCTACCACGTGTACGAGCCCAGCCTCGTGACGGCCACGACCGCGACGTTCGCGGCGTCGATGGTGAACTTCACCCCGGGCGGCGACTTCGGCTGGCAGGCGAACACCGGGTTCGGCGCGCGCAACCAGCGGCGCTTCGGCCACTCGGTCATCGCGGCTGCGTATGCCGGCATGGTCGCCGACACCCGTCCGGGCGCTCCGGCCGGTGACGCGGCTGGCGTGTACAACGGCGCGAACTTCTCCTGCGTCTCCTGCCACGACCCGCACAGCAAGGCGCGCTTCGACGCGACCGGCGCCCAGGTGACGGGCCTGCCGATCGCCGAGTCCGGCTCCTACCCGATCGGTGGCGCGCTCCCCGCCGGCACCGCGATGGGCGCGTACCGCCTCCTCGCCGGCGTCGGTTACCAGCCGAAGTCCTCGGCCACCCAGCCGGCCTTCACGGTGGCCCCGCCGGTCGCCGTGGCGCCGTCGAGCTACAACTCCTCCGAGCTCAACACCTTCAACGCCGGCACGCGCGCGGGCCAGGTCGTGGTCGCGTACGGCAGCGGCATGTCCGAGTGGTGCGCCACCTGCCACCCCGGCATGCACAACAACACCAACACCTCGGGCCAGATCTTCAAGCACCCGGCCGGCAACACCGCCACGATGAGCGCGACGGTGGCCGCGAACTACAACACCTACCTGAAGTCGGGCGACCTGACCGGCTCGAACGCGTACGACGCGATCGTCCCCTTCGAGCAGCACGCTGCCGACCGCGCCTCCCTCGAGGCCGAGGCCGTGGGCGTGACCGGCACGCCGTCCATCACCGCCGTCGCGGGCACCAGCGGCGTGATGTGCCTCTCCTGCCACCGCGCGCACGCGTCGCCGTACGAGTTCGCGCTGCGCTGGGCCGACAAGGAGTTCATCATCGAGGCCGGCGAGTACTACGGCGTCGAGGCCGGCGCCCGCGGCGAGTGGCGCAGCTCCGCGATCATCCAGGCGGCGCACCAGAACCGCCCGGCGACCGCGTACTCGACGTTCCAGAAGTCGCTCTGCAACAAGTGCCACGCGAAGGACTAGTGGTCGCTTGCTGACGTAGCTGGATCCGGAGGGAGCCGCGCAGCACGCGGCTCCCTCCTTTCTTTTTTTTGTCCGGATTGCCACCGGGACGCTCCGGCCCCGATGGAACGGGCTCGCGCGTCGTGGCAAAGTGTGGGGCGGGGGTCGCCCATGGTCCGACATCGAGGCGCCGCGCTCGCATTGCTGCTGGCCATCGGCGGCTCGGGGTGCTCGGCGGTGCGCGCACGGTCCGCGAACCCGGGGCCGCTCGGCGCCGATGGCGACCTCTACGTCTACCTGCAGCCGGTCGGCCGGGAGGTCGAGAACGTGACCTTCGGCGTGACCGGTGTCGAGATTCTCGGGCCGGGGGAGGGCGGCGCGCAGCCGATGCGGGTGGCGCTCTCCGAGGTGGGCCGCGACGGACGCGGGCGGCAGCGGCTCCTCGCGCACGGGCGGCTCCCCGCCGGCAACTACGCGGGGCTTCGCATCCACGTCGGCCGCGCTCGCCTCGAGACGCCGGACGGACCCGCCGATCTGCTGGTTCGCTCCGAGGCGGTGCAGGTGCCCGCCGCCTTGACGGTGACGCCCGGGCGGGCGCAGGTCTTGTGGCTCGTCTTCCGCGAGGCGCAGCCGGCCGGCGACGAGGTTGCGTTCGCGCCGCGCTTCTCGCTGCTGGCGCCGGAGACGACCCACCCGCAGCGGATCGGCTACTGCGCGAGCACGGCGGACAACGTGCTCGTCGCGTTCGACCGGTACGACCGCCAGGTGACCGCTGCGATCGCGACGGGCATGGGGCCCGCGGGCGTGGCCATGGACGAGGGCGCCAACCTCGCCTACGTGGCGCTCTCCCTCGAGGACCGGATCGAGGTCCTGGACCTCACGAACGGCCAGGTGCGCGAGCCGATCCGGCTGCGCCCGGGCGACGGACCGTACGACGTCGCCCTGGTCGAGAACGGCCGGACCCTGCTGGCCGTCAACCGGCGCTCCAGCACCGTCTCGTTCCTGGACACGAGCGCACGCGTGGAGGTCGGTCGCGTCACGGTCGGCGAGGAGCCCTGGTCGCTGCGGCTCGACCCGCAGCGCCACCGCGCCTACGTGTTCGGACGGCGCGCCAACACGGTCACCGCCGTGGACGTCACGCGCCGCGCCGCGGTCGGCTCGGCGGCGACCGAGCCCGAGCCGCTCCGCGGCGACCTCGACCGGAGCGGCTCCCGGCTGTTCGTGGTCCACGCGGGCTCGGCGTACCTGTCGATCTACACGCTCCCCGGGCTCGCGCCGGCGGGCCGGCTGTTCGTGGGGCTGGGGGCGAGCGCGATCCTCGTCGACCCCCGGACCGACCTCCTCTACGTCGCGCAGGCGGGCAGCCCCGCGCTCGCGGTGTTCGACCCGTTCTCGCTGGTGCCGCTCGGGGGCGTGGACGTGGGCGGCGCGGCCTCGTTCCTGGTGTTCGACGCGACGCAGAACCTGCTGTTCGCGCTCCTGCCGGAGCGGCGGGCCGTCTCGGTGGTCGATCTCACCGCGCAGCGCCAGGTCGGCCTGTTCGAGGTCGGGCGTGAGCCTTACGATCTGGCGCTGTCCGGGGAGCGGCGTTGAGGGGAGCGCTGCGAGCCATGACCATCCTGCTCGTCGCGGCCGCCGGGCTCGGGCCGGGCGCCACCCGCGCCGACGGGCTCTCGGTCGCCGCCGAGCCGACGTACGCGCTCACGCGGCTGCGGCTCACCGACGCGACGGGCCTCACCACCACGACCGACTCGCAGAGCCTCACCCAGCAGTACCGGCTCGGGCTGGACAAGGCCTTCACCGAGGCCCTGCTGTGGCGGGCCAACGGCATGCTCCTGCGAGACGAGATCTGGTCCGATACCGACGGTGCGTCCTCCGACAGCACGCGCCAGGAGTGGACGCTCTCGACGGGGCTCGGGTGGGGTGGGACGGTGCTGGGCGGCAGCTTCACGTACGATCGGGACACCGTGGACGCGAAGTACAGCGCCGAGGCTGCGGGCGGCGGCCGCCAGCGGACGCGCGTGCCGACGCTGGTGAGCGAGACCTACGGCGCGTCGATGAGGTGGAGCCCGGCGGACCTGCCCAACCTGAACCTCCGCCTGAGCCGGACCAACCAGTTCGACGAGGACCGCGCCCAGTACGACACGTCCAGCACGACCGCGGGGGTCACCGCCACGTACTCGCCGACGAACGAGGTGGGCCTGTCCTACGCGACGACCTACAGCACCGTCGACGACCGGGTCGACGACACCAGCACCTGGACGCTCGGCCAGGTCGCGACGGCGACGTACCGGCGCCGCTTCTTCGAGGGTCGCTCCAACGCGTATCTCACCTACGGCCTCCAGAGCGCGATCTCCGAGACCAAGGCCACCTCGGAGCTGGGGGCGGTACGAACGCAGCGCCCGCCGCTCTCCGGGCTCTCGCTCGTGGAGACCTTCCCGGACATCCCGTCCACCGACACGCTCAAGCCGAACCCGGCGCTGGTGGACGGGACGTCCAGGCGAGCGCCGGGATCGACCTCGGCTTCCAGCGAACGCTGGCCGGCGACACGGCGCAGCGCGACCTCGGCGTGCAGATGGGGGAGCCGCTCGAGCCCGTCAACGTGGTGCAGGTCTGGGTGGATCGACTGCTGCCGGAGTCGGTCTGGCGCGCGGTCGAGTGGTCCGCCTGGCGGAGCGACGACAACGTCAACTGGGTGCCGGTGCCCCTGGACGGCGCGGTGACGTTCGGGCCGTTCCAGAACCGGTTCGAGATCCCCATCCAGCGGACCCGGTCGAAGTACCTGAAGGTCGTGACCCGGCCGCTCGCCGCCACCGTGACCACGGACGCGGCGCTCGGGGCGATCCTCGTCACCGACGTGATGCTGTTCGAGGAGGTGTCCGCGGCGGCGGTCGCGGGCCGGAGCACCAGCCTCACGAACGCGGTGAGCGGCACGGTGACCACCCGGCTGCTGGATTCGCCGGCCTTGCAGCACGATCTCAGCTTCCAGCTGGCCAAGGCCAGCGGGACGTCGGCGGCGTGGACCATCGCGAATGGCCTCGGGCTCACGCAGCGGCTGCACCGGACGGCGACGCTCACCGCGCGCGTGGCGCGAACGGACAGCCGATCCGGCGGCGAGCACGTCGGCCAGTTCGACTGGGGCACCTCGCTCGGCGTCAACCCGATCCCGGCTGCGTCGGCAGGAGCCACCTATGCCGGCGCCTGGTCGCAGCTCAAGGAGGGCGACCAGCTCCGCAACTCGGCCAGCGTCTTCGCGCGCGCGGACCTGTACCAGGGGCTGAGCGTGACCGGGAACGCCGGCCAGTCCTACGTCTCGGGCCTGGGATCCTCGACCCGGACGACGTTCACCTCCGCGACCACCTCGATCGTCCCGAACCGCGCGCTGAACCTGTCGGGGACGTACGGCTACAACCGGACGCGCACGGAGGTCGGCGAGCGGGTGCGCGACTCGGAGGGGCAGCAGGCGTCCGGGCTGGTGACGTTCACCCCGTCCCCGCGCTGCTCGCCACAGCGGGCGCCACGAGGTCCACGCAGTCCGGAACGAGCCCCCGGTTGCTCTGGAACTACCTGGTCTCGTACGCGCCGCTGCGCGGGGGGGACCTGGTGTTGACGGCGCAGCACCAGGAGACCTCCGACGACGTCGCCGACGCGACCACCAAGTCCACGAGCGGGAGCGTTCGCTGGAACCTCCGGCCGAACGCGTACCTGGACCTCAACTACTCGAACATCGACAACCGTTCCCCGCAGAGCAGGACGAGAACGGACTCCCTGATGCTCCATCTCTTCCTGACGCTGTCCTGAACGCGACGCACGCTCGAGCATGCCATGACGACCCGAACCTCGATCTCGACCTGCCTGGCGATGACGCTGCTCCTCGCTGCCAGCGCCTGCCGCTCCTCCGGCCGCGTGTACCACGACGCCAACATGGACTTCGGCTCGATCCGGACCGTCGCGGTGATGCCGTTCTCGAACCTGACCCGCGAGGCGGCCGCGGCCGATCGCGTGCGCGACGTGTTCTCGAGCGCGCTCCTGGCGACCGGTGGCATCTACGTGCTGCCGCCCGGCGAGGTCGCCCGCGGGATCGCGCGCGCCGGCGTCGCGCTCCCGTCCAGCCCCTCGGTCGAGGAGGTGGTGAAGCTCGGCTCGGTGCTCAAGGCGGACGCGGTGATCGTGGGCGTGGTCAAGGAGTACGGGGAGGTCCGGTCCGGCACGACGGCCTCGAACGTGGTCTCGATCAGCGCGCAGATGCTCGAGGCCTCCACCGGGAAGGTGGTCTGGTCGGGGCAGTCGACCAAGGGAGGGGTCTCCCTCAGCGACCGCCTCCTCGGGAGCGGGGGGGAGCCGGTGAACCGGATCACCGAGGAGGCGGTCGATGACCTCCTGTCGCAGCTCTTCCACTAGGACGGCGCTGCTGCTGGCGCTCGCGGCGTGGGGCGCGGGGTGCGGCGGGGCGCGCGTACCCGTCGCCACGACCCCGGCCCCGGCGCGCGTCGCCGTCTTCCCCAGCGTGAACGTCGGCGGAGGACCCGCGCCGGCGGAGGACTTCGACCGCGCCGTCGAGGAGACCGTCGCGCGCGCCGGGCTCGAGGTCGTGCCCCGCCAGGCGCTCGACGAGTTCCTGGCCCGGCACCGGGTTCGCAGCACGGGCGGCGTGGACGCGGAGACCGCGGTCGCCGCGCGCGAGGAGCTCGGCGTCGACGCGATCGTCGTCGCCTCGGTGGGCGCCTACCAGCCGCAGTCCTTTCCCATGCTCGCGGTCACGCTCCGGCTCGTGTCCACGGGCGGGCCGCCGCGGATCCTCTGGATCGACGGGGCGGTGCGCTCCGGCGACGAGCGGCCCGGCCTGCTCGGCCTGGGGCTGATCCACGATCCGGCGCGCGTCCAGCGCATCGTGCTCGACCGGCTCGGGCGGTCGCTCCGGGCATTCCTGCACGGCGGCGCGCGAGCCAGCCGCTGCGAGCCCGAGCGGCGCTTCCGGCCGCGGCTGGTGTTCCGTTCGCCCCGGCTGCGGGAGGGGCCCTTCAAGATCGCGGTCCTGCCCTTCATGAACGAGACGCGGCGACGGAGCGCAGGCGATGCGGCGACGCTCGAGCTCGCCCGGCAGCTCTCGGCCTCGCCCGCGGTCGAGGTCGTCGAGCCGGGCCTGGTCCGGTCGGTGCTGCTGGAGAACCGCCTGCTCATGCCCGGCGGCGTCTCCGTGGACGTCGCGAGCACGGTGCTCGACAAGCTCGACGCCGACCTGGTGGTCGCCGGCGTGGTGCGTCGGTACGAGGACGGCGGAGGCGCGTCCGGCGCCGCGCGCGTGGAGTTCACGCTCCAGGTGCTCGATCGCGCCCACGAGGTCGTGGCGTGGAGCTCGGTCTCGGAGGGAGACGGCGCCGATGGCGTCTGGTGGTTCGATCTCGGCCTGGTGCGGAACTCCGCCGATCTCCTGTGCCGCGTCGCCGCGTCGGTGGTGGATCGGATGGACCTGCAGGTCGCGCGCGGCTCGGGCGGCGCCGACGAGGCTTCCCCTCGAAGCCGGACCCGGGGCTCCGTGCGCCGCGGATACGGGACCCGATGACCGGCGAGAACGCGCTCGCCGACGGCCGCTGCGGGAATCCGTCGCGCGGCGCAATCATTGCGCTCGGAGGGCTCGATCCACCTGAAAAGAGCCCGAAATTTCCGCATCTTACGATGTAGTCGCGAGGCACAACCGTTGCATCGAGGTCGGCCGCCCACATGACCATCCCGCACGTCACGTCCCGCTCCCTGCTCGTCGCCGTTCTCGCGCTCACCGCGCCCCGCGCCGTCTTCGCGGCGGAGCCATCCAAGCCGTCCGGCCCCGGCGCGGCGGCCCAGCCGGCGAAGGCAGCCGACCCGGCGGCCGCTGCCAAGGCGGCGCCGATGACGGCGCGCATCGAGGCGCCCCTGTTCTCGCCGCTCTTCGCGCGCATGCCGATCGCGCGCATCGACGACCAGGTCGTCCCGCTCTCCGAGCTCCAGGAGGCCCTGGCGTCCACGCACGGTGAGCGGAGCGCGGGGGCCGCCACGGCGCCGGACTTCAAGGCCGTGCTCCAGCGGATCATCGACTCGCGGCTCCTCATCATGGAGGCGCGCGAGATGGGGCTGGACGAGCTGCCCGAGCTGAGGGAGCAGCTGACGGTCTTCAAGGAGGTGACGCTGCGCGAGACGCTGCAGCAGCAGGTCACCAAGGACGTCAAGCCCGACGCGCTCGAGGTCGAGCGCATCTACAAGGAGTCGGTGCGGCGCTGGAAGGTGCGCTCCCTCCTCTTCAAGAAGGAGGAGGACGCGGCGGCGGTGAAGACCGCGCTCGCTGGCGGAAAGACCTTCCCCGAGCTTGCGAAGCAGCTCATCGCGGAGAAGAAGGCGGAGGGCAGCAGCGAGCCGGAGATCCTGTCGCCCGACCAGGCGTTGCCCGCCGTCGTGGCCGCGCTCCAGCCGCTGCAGAAGGGCCAGGTCACTGCGCCGCTGAAGCTGCAGAACGGGTCCGCCGTCCTCTACGTGGAGGATCTCGTCTACCCGGACGATCCGGCGAAGCGGGCCGAGGCGGAGGCGGCGTCGATCGATCGGCAGGGCGGGCAGCTCCTCATCGCGTTCCGGAAGGAGCTCGACCGCAAGTACGTGAAGATCGACGAGGCCCTGCTCCGGAAGATCGACTTCGACGCGCCGAAGCCGGGGTTCGCCGTGCTCGTCAAGGACAAGCGGCCCATCGCCCGCATCGCCGGCGAGGCGCCCATCACCGTGGGCGATCTCGCCAACGCGGTCGGCGAGAAGTTCTTCCACGGCGTGGAGAAGCCGCAGCAGGAGAAGCGGGTGGACAAGCTCAAGCGGCCGCGGCTCGACGGGCTCATCTACAAGCGGGTGTTCACGAAGGAGGCGCGGGTCCGGAAGCTCGACCAGTCCGAGGAGTACCTGCGGGCCGTCGCGGACCAGGAGAACTCGCTCGTGTTCGGCACGTTCGTCCAGCGCGTGCTGGTGCCGGACGTCTCCCTCAAGGACGAGGACCTGCGGGCGTACTACGACGGCCACCGCGACGAGTTCACCGCCGCGCCCCTGTATCGCCTGGACCAGCTGGCGTTCCCCGACATGAAGGGCGCGCAGCGCGCCGCCGAGCGGCTCGCCCGCGGCACCGACTTCAAGTGGCTCAAGGCGAACGCCGAGGGGCAGCTCACCCCCGGTCAGCGCGCGCTCGACTTCGAGGGCCAGCTCCTCTCCGCCAAGGGGCTCCCGGAGGATCTCGCAGGGGCGCTCGCGTCGGCGCAGGTCGGCGACTACCGCATGCACCAGGGGCCCAGGGGGCAGGGCTACGTGGTGCTGGTGGTGTCGCGCACCGACCCGCAGGTCCAGCCGTACGAGGAGGCCAAGAAGGACATCCAGAAGAAGCTGTTCGGGCAGGCGCTGAACCGCGCGGTGACCGACTGGGCCGCGAAGCTGCGCGCCGCGCACGAGATCGAGACGTTCATCACCCGCATCGGCAACTGAGGCTGGGTCCTCCAGCGAGGGAATGGCCGTGACGCGCACGATGAGACTCTGGCGGATCCTCGCGCTGGCGGCGTTCACCGCCGGCGTGCTCGCGGCGCCCGCGGGGGCGGGCGCCGCCGATCGCAAGTTCAAGCGGAAGGAGTGCCTCGACTGTCACACCGAGGAGGCGAAGAAGTTCTCCGCCTTCCGCTTCACCCACGAGGCGGTGAAGAAGGGCGAGTGCGAGGCCTGCCACCAGCGCCACGGCATCGTCCCGAAGCTCCTGCTCAAGGAGAGCGGCAACAAGCTCTGCTACTCGTGCCACAAGCCGGCGTCCATCGGCATGGACCAGCCGAACGTGCACGCGGTCCTGAGGACCGGGTCGTGCACGCAGTGTCACGCCGTCCACGGCTCGAACGCGCCGCACATGCTGAAGGCGGAGGGGAGCGCCGCCTGCTGGGAGTGCCACGACCGCAAGGCGTTCGAGCGGAAGAACGTGCACCCGGTGCTCGCCAAGGAGGGCTGCGGCGCCTGCCACGCGACGCACGCCTCGGCGCAGAAGTCGCTCCTCAAGGCCGAGGAGGGGCAGCTCTGCGTGAAGTGCCACGCGCCGACGTCGGGCGGGTTCGCCAAGGCGCACGGGGGGTACCCGGTCGCCGGGAAGCGCTGCAGCGCCTGCCACGAGCCGCACTCCTCCGACCAGCCGAAGCTGATGAAGGCCTCGGTCCACTCGGCGCTGTCCGGCGGCTGCGACCAGTGCCACGCCGCTCCGAGCAGCCCGAAGCCGTTCGCGGTGCAGGAGGCGGGGGGCAAGCTGTGCGCCAACTGCCATGACGCGAAGGACGTGACCAAGGGCCAGAAGGTGGTCCACGCGCCCGTGCGCAAGGAGGAGTGCGTCGCCTGCCACGACCCGCACGCCTCGAACAACCCCGCCATGACCCGGGCCGCGGGCGCCGCGCTCTGCACCGGCTGCCACGCGGGCAAGGACGCGAGGAAGCTGGTCGCGCACAAGCCCATGTCCGGGCCCAAGGCCTGCCTCGGCTGCCACCAGCCGCACGCGGCGCCGGTGAAGGGGCTCCTCGCGGCGGAGGTCTCGAAGAGCTGCGCCGCCTGCCACCCCAAGGTCGCCGAGCAGACCAAGCGCAAGGTCGTCCACGTGCCGTTCGCGGACGGCGAGTGCGCCACCTGCCACGATCCGCACGGCTCGGACTTCCCGGGCATGACCGGGTCGCGCCAGGACAAGCTGTGCTTCGGGTGCCACGCCGACGCCGAGACGCGGTTCGTGAAGGCGCACACGCACAAGCCCGTGCTCGAGGGCAAGTGCAGCGCCTGCCACGCCGGCCACTCGGCCGACCGGCCCAAGCTGCTGAAGACCGACGGCGCGAAGATGTGCCAGGGGTGCCACGGCGAGCTCATGAAGCTCGCCTCCGCCGGCGTCGTCCACAAGCCGTTCGCCGAGGGGGCCTGCCTGACCTGCCACGATCCGCACGGCTCGAACGCCGGCGGGATGATCGTGAAGGACCAGAAGGCGCTGTGCCTCTCCTGCCACGCCAAGGTGGCCGCGAACTCCGAGTCGGCGAAGAGCGTCCACGCGGCGTTCGCGTCGGGTGAGTGCACCAAGTGCCACAACCCGCACGGCGCCAAGCTGAAGGGCCTGCTCAACGCGGCCGGCCCGGACCTCTGCTTCTCCTGCCACACCAAGCAGAAGGAGAAGATGGCCGGGGAGACCCGGCACGCGCCCGCCGACGACTGCCTCTCCTGCCACTCGCCGCACCAGTCGGCGCAGCCCAAGCTCACCAGCGAGCCGGTGGGGGCGCTCTGCGAGCAGTGCCACGACGTGAAGGCGTCGCAGTTCTCGACCCGCCATGCGGGCATCGACCCGAAGGTGATGCACTGCGTGGCGTGCCACGACCCGCACTCGTCCAAGGACCCGAAGTTCCTCAAGACGGCGGTCCACCCGCCCTTCGCCGCGCGCCAGTGCGACAGCTGCCACCTGCCGGTGGCCGCGAAGTGAGAGGACCCATGCGCTCGCGAATCGCTCTCCTCCTCACGCTGATGGCTGCGGCCGGCCCCGCGGTGGCCGCGACCAAGGCGCCGCCGGCGAAGGCCCAGCCCACCGCGGCCGCGCCGAAGCAGGGCAACCCGTACCGCCTGAAGGCGGGCGCCGAGGGCAAGCTCTGCCTCGACTGCCACGCGGACTTCGAGCAGAAGCTCGCGCAGAAGTCGGTGCACACGCCCGTCCGGACGCGCGATTGCGTCGGCTGCCACAACCCGCACGCCTCGGACCACGGCAAGCTGCTCGCGGACACCGGCGGCCAGATCTGCGCCCGGTGCCACGGCGCGATGGTCCCCGCCTCGGCGAAGAGCCTCCACGCCCCGGTCAGCGAAGGCAAGTGCGCGAGCTGCCACGCGGCGCACGCCTCGAACTTCAAGAACAACCTGCTGAAGGGCGGCGCGGAGCTCTGCGCCGGCTGTCACAAGAAGCTGGTGGACGGCATCGCGGCGGCGAAGGTGAAGCACAAGCCGGTCGAGAACGACTGCGCGACCTGCCACGAGGTCCACGGCTCCACGGCTGCGCCGAGCCTGCTCAAGAAGGACGCGCCGGATCTCTGCGTTGGGTGCCACCGCCCCGACGGCGCCATCTTCCTGAAGAAGCACATGAACTACCCGGTCGGGAAGGCGCGCTGCACGACCTGCCACGACCCGCACGGCTCGAACAAGCCGGGCATGCTCTACGACCACGTCCACCCGCCGGTCGCGCGCGGGCAGTGCGCGCAGTGCCACGAGCCGCCCGGCTCCCCCAACCGCTTCAAGCCGAAGCAGGCGGGCGTCGAGCTGTGCAAGCTGTGCCACGCGCCGAAGATCGGCGAGTTCACCGCCAAGGCGCGGGTGCACCGGCCGGTCCTGGAGGGCGACGCCTGCCTGACCTGCCACGGTCCGCACGCGTCGAAGCAGGCGGGCCTGCCGCGGGCGAACCTGACGGTGGTCTGCGGCGAGTGCCACGCGGACACCATCAAGCGGCAGAAGCTCTCGCCCGCGAAGCACGAGCCGGTCGGCGCCGGGGAGTGCGGGGCCTGCCACGATCCGCACTCGTCCGACACGCCGCTCATGCTCACCGGGGCGAACCGGATCGAGATGTGCGGCAAGTGCCACGACTGGCAGCGCCACTCGTCCCACCCGATCGGCGAGAAGGTGAAGGATCCGCGCAACCCGAACCGGAACGTGGACTGCCTGAGCTGCCACCGAGCCCACGGGACCGAGTACGCGCAGATGCTGCCGTTCCCGACGACCACCGACCTGTGCACGAAGTGCCACGAGTCGTTCAAGAGGTGACGCCCGTGTCGAGAGCGATCGTGTTCCAGTCGGTGCTGGGCCTGGCGATGGTGTTCGGGCCGGCCGTGGGCGCCGCCCAGGCCTTCCGCCACCAGACCACCGTCTACTCGGATCCGAAGGAGGGCCAGCTGAGGCGGCCCGAGGGCGTGGCCTGCGGGGCGGGCGGCGCCGTCGTGGTCGCCGACACCGGCAACGCCCGGCTGCTGCTGTACACGTACCGTGACGGAAGCCTCAGCGGCGGCACGCAGGTGAAGCTCGCACAGGTGCCGTACCCGTACCGGGTGCAGCTGGATCCCAAGGGCGAGGTGCTGGTGCTGGACGAGAAGCTGCGCAAGATCGTGCGGCTCGACGCGAAGGGCGCCTTCCTCGGCAACGTCGACCTGCAGGGCGCGCCGGCCGGCACGCTCCCCGGCGCCTTCAAGGTGGACGGCGCGGGCAACCTCTACGTGCTCGACGTCCTCGGGCCGCGGGTGCTCGTCACCGACCCCGCCGGCAAGGTGACCCGGCAGGTCGAGCTGCCGCGCGAGGGGGCGCAGTTCACCGACGTGGCGGTGGACGGGGGCGGCACGCTCTACGCCGTGGACGCGGTGGGCGCCGGCATCTGGACCGCGGACAAGGGCGCCACCGCGTTCAAGCGCCTCACCGAGTCGCGCAAGGACGTGATGAGCTTCCCGACCTACCTGGCGTTCCACCAGGGCAAGCTGTACGTCGTGGACCAGCACGGCGGCGGGATCGCGATCCTCGGCTCCGACGGCTCGTTCCAGGGGCGGCAGCTCGCGCTCGGCTGGAGCCCCGGCCTGGTCTACTACCCCGCCCAGATCTGCTTCGAGCCGGACGGCGCCGTGTTCGTGGCGGATCGCGGCAACGACCGCATCCAGGTGTTCGACACCGGCCGGTGAGGAGGCGAGTGGCTCGCATCCCGATCACCCTCGTCGCCGCACTCGCGATCGCGCAGGCGCTCCCTCGTGCGGCCCGGTCGGCGGAGCCCGCGCCCGGCGAGGGCGACGCACGGCGTCCCGTCTCGCTGGCGTACCTCTACGACGTGGCGGCGCTGGACGGTCCCATCGCGATGAGCTGGGCGACGCTCGGCTACGACGCCGCCCGCCGCGAGCTCTACGTCATCGCGCCGGGCGAGGGGGTGCGCGTCTTCAACCGGACCGGGGTCGAGGTGTACCGCTTCGGCGACGAGGGCCAGCTCGGCTGGGTGCGCGGCGTCGCGGTGATCGAGAACGGCGATCTGCTGCTGCTCTCCGAGCGAGACGGGCCCCGGGTGCTGCGGGCCGACTTCCGGGGCACGCAGACGGGCGAGCTGCAGTTCTCGGCGCCGGCGAGCCTCGGCGCGTTCACGCCGACCAGGCTGGCGTACCGGGACGGGCTCGTCTACCTCGCCGACACCGTGAAGCTCAAGCTGCTGGTGACGGATCTCCGGGGCGCGACGGTCCGCGCGGTCGACCTCGCCAAGCTGGCGCTGGAGGGCGCCTCGGCGGACGGCAACGAGCTGCACGGCTTCAGCGTGGACCCGCGCGGCAACGTCCTGTTCACCATCCCCACCCTGTTCCACGCATACGTCCTCGCGCCGGACGGGACGGTGCGCGTCTTCGGCCAGCGCGGCAGCCGGCCCGGGCTCTTCAACGTGGTGGGGCCGATCGTGGCGGACGAGGAGGGGAACATCTTCGTGGCGGACCAGCTCCGGCGCGTCGTGATGGTGTTCGGGCCGGACCTCCAGTTCGCCGGCGAGTCCGCCGGCGGCGCGGCGGGACTGGTCATCCCCAGCGAGATGGCGGTCGGCAACGGCGTGCTCTTCGTATCGCAGGGAGGAAACCGGGGCGTCAGCGCGTTCCTGGTGCATGGCCGCTGAGCGTGGCCTCGCAGGGTGCGGAACGCCGCGACGTAACCCGGTCGCGGGACGCAGGCGAAGACTGGATGGACAGCAAGCCGCAGGACGGCGGCAGAGGGATCGTGTCAGCGTCGAAGCGAGTGCCAGGGGTTCGTCGACTCGCGGCCGCGGCGGTCGCGCTGCTCGCGGCAGCGCCGGCCCTGGCGTTCCATTCCGGCGGCGCCGCCCGCTGCGAAGGCTGCCACACGATGCACGGCAGCACGACGAAGACCTCCGGTTCGGCCCTGGTCCAGGGGGCGGACGCGAGCTCCACCTGCCTCCTCTGCCACGCGGGCGTGGCCTCCGCGCCGCACTCCGTCTACTCGCTCTCGGTCCAGCCCGGCGCCGCGCCGCTCAACATGACGCCGGGCGGCGACTTCGCGTGGCTGGCGAAGTCGTGGTCCTGGGCCGGCACGGCGGGGCTCGAGACGAGCCCGGGCGACGCCCACGGCCACAACATCGTGGCCGCCGACTACGGCCGCTTCGCAGATCCCAGGCATCCGACCGCGCCCGGCGGCAGCTATCCCTCGAACCAGCTCTCGTGCATCAGCTGCCACGATCCGCACGGGAAGTACCGCGTGCGGGATGGCGGGGTCGTGGCCACCGGCGGCGCGCCCATCGTCGCCTCCGGTTCGTACGGCGACCGCACCGCGTACGTGGCGCCGACCCAGACCACCGCGATCGGCACCTATCGCATGCTGGCCGGCGTGGGCTACCAGCCGCGGACGCTCGCGGGCGTCAACGCGTTCTCGGCGGATCCGCCGGTCGCGCTCGCGCCCAGCACCTACAACCAGGGCGAGCGGATCTCCGACGTCCGGGTGGCGTACGGGAGCGGGATGTCCGAGTGGTGCGGCAACTGCCACGGCGCGATCCACACCCCGGCGAACCCGACGCGCCCGGGGGAGTTCATGCACCCCTCCGGCAGCAGCGCCAAGCTCGGGATGCTCGCCAACGTGTACAACGCCTACGTGAAGACCGGTGACCTCGGCGGGAGCTACGCGCTCGCCTACACGTCGCTGGTGCCGTACGAGGAGGGCACCGCGGATCGGGCGACGCTCGCCGCGAGCACGTCCAGCGACGGGATGGTGCGCACCGGGCCGGTGCGCGGTCAGGAGAACGTGATGTGCCTCTCCTGCCATCGCGCGCACGCCTCGGGCTGGGACGGATCGCTACGCTGGAACGTGAAGAGCGAGTACGTGGTGGCGAGCGGGCAGTGGCCGGGGATCGACGCCATCGGGGAGGCCGGGCGGGCGGCGGTGGCCCAGGGGCGCACCCGGGCCGAGACGCGCGGCGCGATGTACGACCGCGAGCCGACCGCGTTCGCCACCTTCCAGACCAGCCTGTGCAACAAGTGTCACGCGAAGTGACGGCGAGGACCGCATGAGCGCGCAGGCAGGACGAGCGGGGACGTGGCTTCGGCGCGCGGGCGGGCCGCTGGCGGGCGCCGCCGTCCTCGCGCTGCTCGCCGCCTGCGGCGCCGGCGGCGGATCGAGCTCGTCCGGGAAGGGCTACCCGCAGCCGTCGCCGAAGGGTCGGGTGCTCGGCCTCTCCTCGGCGGCGACGATCGGCGGGCAGGGCGGAACCCTCGTCTCGCCGGACGGCCTGCTCACGGTCACGGTCCCCGCCGGTGCCGTGGCTTCGCCGGTGGCCTTCACCGTGGACGAGATCACGAACACGGCCCCCGGCGCGATCGATCCGACCAAGGCCTACCGCCTCGGCCCGGAGGGGACGATCTTCTCCGCGCCGGTGCAGCTGACGTTCGTGGCGGGGCCGGCGGGCACGCCGCTCGACGGCATCGCCGTCGCGTATCAGGAGCGCCAGGGCTTCTGGCTGCGGTACCGCGACCGCGACATCGCCCGTGACCTCGCCGCCGGGACGTTGACGGTCGCCTCGCTGCACTTCAGCGACTGGAGCCTGGTGGGAAGCTCCGCCCGCGATCTCGACGGCACCGTCACGGTGGACTCGACCCTGAGCAAGACCTACACCGCGACCGGGAGCCTCGCGCTCAACTACGCGGCCGAGGACCCGGGCGGCGCCTACTTCCTGCAGTGGGGGACGCTCGCGCTCGACTCCGCGACCGTGACCGCGCCCGACGTCGCCTGCACCGCGGCGGACACGGCGTTCGAGCTCGAGGCGACCATCGCCGAGGTGATGGCCTCGCCCGCGTTCCGGTTCGGCATCACCGCGCGGTGGCCGCTCTCGTGCAGCTACGCCGGCGGCCCCGCGTACGACGAGCTGCTGTCGCTCCAGTTCGACACGCTCGGCATCTACCACCCGACCTGCAAGCGGACGCTCGCCGCCGGGTCGGTGATCTCGCAGGACCACCTGCAGGGCCAGTACACGCTGGACTGCGCCACGGCCGGGGTGGTGCAGCTGAGCTGGGACCTGACCACCGCCGCGATGCGCGTGCCCGTGGCGGTGGACGACGCCGCCACGGTGTCCGAGGGCTCGTTCGTGGTGGTGAACGTGCTCGCGAACGACACGGTCGCGGATGGCGTGGCGGGCCTGGCCATCCTCACGGGCCCTGCGAACGGAGCGGCCGTCCTGAACCCCGACCGGACGGTCACCTACACCCCGTCGCCGGGCTACTTCGGCCCGGACGCGTTCACCTACCAGGTGACCGACTCGGACGGCCAGACCGGCTCGGCGACGGTGAGCGTCGCGGTGACCGCGGTGGACAGCGGCTCGCCGGTGGCGGTGGACGACGCGGTCACGACGCTCGAGGACACCGCGGCCACGGTGAACGTGCTCGCCAACGACACGGTGCAGGATCCGCCCGCCACGGTCACCATCGCGACCGCGCCGGGGAAGGGCACCGCCCGGTGAACGCCGACGGGACGATCACCTACACGCCGTCCGCCAACGCGTTCGGCGCGGACGCGTTCAGCTACCAGGTGAGCGACTACGACGGGCAGGTCGCGACTGCGACCGTCTCGGTCACGGTGACCCCGGTCGACGACGGGCCGCCCACGGCCGCGGGCGAGGCGGTGACGGTCGCGGAGGGCGGCGTGGTCGTCATCGGCGTCCTCGCGAACGACACGGTGGTGGACGGCGTCTCCGCGCTCGCGGTGACCGCCGGGCCGGCCGGCGGCACGGCGGTCGTGAACGCCGACCACACCATCACCTATACGCCGGCCCCGGCGTTCAACGGGGCGGACGCCTTCACGTACCAGGTGACCGACGGCGACGGGCAGACCGCCAGCGCGACGGTGAGCATCACGGTGACGGCCGTGGACAGCGGCGCGCCGGTCGCCGTGGCGGACTCGGCCTCGACGCCGGAGGGGGCCGCGCTCGTGGTGCCGGTGCTCGCGAACGACACCGTGCTCGATCGGCCCGCCACGGTGATCGTGATCGCGGCGCCGGCGCACGGGAGCGCGATCCCGAACGCCGACGGCACGGTGACCTACACGCCGGCAGCGGGATGGAACGGCGCGGACGGGTTCACGTACCAGGTCGCCGACGCCGACGGGCAGACCTCGTCCGCGACGGTGAGCGTGTCGGTCACGCCGGTGGACAGCGGCGCGCCCGCGGCGGTGGCGGATTCGGTGACCACGGCGGAGGGGAGCGCGACCACGGTTGCCGTGCTCGCGAACGACACCGTCCAGGATCCGCCGGCGACGGTGACCGTGGTCTCGGCGCCGGCGCACGGCACCGCGGTGGCGAACGCGGACGGCACGGTGACGTACACGCCCGCCGCGGGGTGGAACGGCGCCGACGGGTTCACGTACCAGGTCGCCGACCTCGACGGGCAGACCGCCAGCGCGACCGTGAGCATCACGGTGAGCGCCGTGGACAGCGGCGCGCCGGTGGCGACCGCGGACGCTGCCACGACGGCCGAAGGCACCGCGACCACGGTCGCCGTGCTCGCGAACGACACGGTCCAGGATCCGCCGGCGACGGTGACCGTGCTCTCGGCGCCGGCGCACGGGAACGCGGTGGCGAACGCGGACGGCACGGTGACCTACACGCCGGCGCCGGGCTGGAACGGCACCGACGCGTTCACCTACCGGGTGGCCGACCTCGACGGCCAGACCGCCTCGGCCACGGTGAACGTGACGGTCACGCCCGTCGACAGCGGCGCGCCCGTGGCGGTGGCCGACGCGGTCACCACGGCGGAGGGCACCGCCACCCTCGTCGCGGTGCTCGCGAACGACACGATCGTCGATCCCCCCGCGACCGTGACCGTCCTGGTCCCTCCGGCGAACGGCACCGCCATCGCGAACGCCGACGGGACCGTCACCTACACGCCGGCGGCGGGGTGGAATGGTGCGGACGCGTTCACCTACCAGGTGGCCGACCTCGACGGGCAGGCCGCCAGCGCGACGGTGAGCATCACGGTCACCGCCGTGGACAGCGGCACGCCCGTCGCGCTCGCCGACTCCGCGAGCACGGCGGAGGGGAGCCCGGCCATCGTCCCGGTGCTCGCGAACGACGTCGTCCTCGATCTCCCGCCCACCGTCACGATCCTGTCGGCGCCCGCCCACGGCGCGGCGGTGGCGAACGCGGACGGTACGGTGACCTACACGCCCGTGGCGGGCTGGAACGGCACCGACGTGTTCACCTACCAGGTGGCCGACCTCGACGGGCAGACCGCGCAGGCGGACGTCACGGTCACGGTGACCCCGGCCGACAGCGGCGCGCCCGTGGCGGCGGCGGATGCGGCGACGACGGCGGAGGACACGCCGGCCGCGGTGGCGGTCCTCGCGAACGACACCGTGGTGGATCCGCCCGCCACCGTGAGCTTGCTGGTTGCGCCGGCGCACGGAGCGGCCGCGGTGCAGGCGGACGGCAGCATCGTCTACACGCCGGCCGCGAACTGGTTCGGCGAGGACGCGTTCACCTACCAGGTGGCCGACCTGGACGGCCAGGTCGCGTCGGCGGCGGTGTCGGTCACCGTCACGCCGGTGGATGACGGACCGCCGGTCCCGGTGGATGATGCGGCGACCGTGCCGGTGGACACCGCGGCGATCATCGCCGTCCTGGCGAACGACGCCGTCGTGGACGGGGTGGCCTCGGTGACCGCGGGCACGCCGGCGAACGGGACCGCGGTCGCCAACGCCGACGGGACCATCACCTACACGCCCGCCGCCGGCTACGTGGGCGCGGACACGTTCACGTACCAGGTCACCGACACCGACGGGCAGTCGGCCTCGGGCATCGTCTCCATCACCGTCACGTCTCCCTGAGCTCGCGGTCGAGCGGTCGCCGCCGGATCCGGCGTCACGGGATCCGGGGCGACGCCACCATGGACGGCACATGCGCTTCCTCGTGTTCTTCCTCTTCTTCGTGTCCGGAGCGGCGGGCCTGGTCTACGAGGTCGCCTGGGCTCGTTCCCTCGGCGTCGTCTTCGGTGCGTCGCACCTCGCGGTCACCACGGTCCTCGCGGTCTACATGGGCGGGCAGGCGCTGGGCGCCGCGCTGCTCGGCTCCCGGGCGGACCGCAGCGAACGGCCGCTCAGGCTGTACGGCCTCCTGGAGCTCGGGATCGGCCTGGCCGCGCTCGCGTTCGTCGGGCTGATGCGCATCTATCCCGCGCTGTACGTTCCGCTGGCGCGGGTCGCGGAGGAGAGCCCGCTCTACCTGACCGTGGTCCGGACCACGTTCGCCGCGCTCGCCATCATCGTCCCGACGACGCTCATGGGGGGCACGCTCCCCACCTTGAGCCGGTTCTTCGCGGCCCCGGAGGGTGGGGTCGCGAGGCAGCTCTCGCTCCTGTACGGGCTCAACACCCTGGGTGCCGTCGTGGGCGCCCTGACGGCCGGCTTCGTGCTGCTCCCGCGGCTCGGGGTCACCACCACGCTGCTGATGACTGCGGGCGTGAGCATCGCGGTGGGCGCGGCATCCATGGTGTTGCAGCGAATGGAGTCCCTGGTGCGGGTCTCGCCGGCGCGACGCGCAGCGGCAGGCGATGGCGCGGGCGCGGCCGAGCCGGCGCGCGGGAGCTCGGACGACTTCGCCGCCCGGCTCACGCTCCTCGGGATCGGCCTGTCCGGCTTCTGCGCGCTGGGATACGAGGTGCTCTGGACGCGGATGCTCACGCTGGTGGTCGGGACCTCGGTCTACAGCTTCACGGTCATGCTGGTGGCGTTCCTCGTCGGCATCGCGCTCGGCAGCTACGCGTTCGGCCTGGTCCGCCGGCTGTTCGTCGGTGGCAGGCACGCTGGCGTCCTCCTGTTCGGGGGCATCCAGGTCCTGATCGGCCTGTCGGCGCTCGCCGTCACGATCCTCATGCGCGACCTGCCGCTCACGGCGGGGCACGCGCGCGAGCTGCTCTCCGGGCTGGCGCTGACCGGGTTCGCAGAGCGCGTCGGCTCCTCGTTCGGGATCGCGTTCGCGTACCTGCTGCTGCCGTCGTTCCTGATGGGCCTGGCGTTCCCGGTCGCGGGGGCCGTCTGGTCGGCCGGCCGTGCCGGGACGGGGGCGGCCGTGGGTCGGCTCCTCACCGTGAACACCGTCGGCGCCATCCTCGGCTCGGCGACGACCGGGTTCGCGCTCGTCTATCTGTTCGGGATCGAGCGCTCCCTGCAGATGCTGATCATCGTGAACGTCACGTGCGGCCTGGCGATCGCGGCGAGCGCCTCGATGCGGCGGTGGGCCGTCGCGTCCGTCGCAGCGCTCGGTGCAGCGCTCCTCGTCGCACGCGGCGCCGCGCCGGCCTGGGGGCGCGTCTGGGATCAGAAGTTCTTCGCGACCTTCTCCAACATGCGCCGGACCGTGGAGGCCCCGGAGCGCGCCATGGCGCGCCTGCAGGACGCGGAGGTCCTCTACTACCACGAGGGCGTCGACGAGACCGTGAGCGTGATCCGCGCACGGGGGGACGTCCAGCAGACGTTCATCGTGAACGGGAGGCCGGAGGCGTCCAACGCGCCCATCGACGTGCAGCTCCAGCGCGCGCTCGGACACCTTCCGATGCTGCTGCACCGCGACCCGCGCAGCGTCTTCGTCCTCGGGACCGGCAGCGGGATGACCCTGGGCGCGACGTCGATCCACCCGGAGGTCCAGCGGATCGTCCTCGCGGAGATCGAGAAGGGCGTGCTGGGCGTGGCGCGTACGTTCTCCGAGTGGAACGCGCACGTCCTCGACGACCCCAGGCTGCACATCGTGTTCAACGACGGCCGGAACCACCTCGCCAGCACGCGGCAGAGGTTCGACGTCATCACCTCCGACCCCATCCACCCGTGGTCCGGCGGCGCGGCCTACCTCTACACGGTCGAGTACTTCCGCACCGTCGCCGACCACCTCGCGCCGGGCGGCATGGTCAGCCAGTGGCTCCCGCTCTACGAGCTGTCCACCGACGACGTACGGACGGTGCTGCGGACGTTCGCCGAGGCGTTCCCGCACGTCCAGGTCTGGCTCACCTACTACGACGCCGTGCTGATCGGCTCGAACGAGCCGATCGTGGTGGACGAGGCCGGCCTGGAGCGGCGCCTCGCGAACCCCGCGATCCGCGACGATCTCGCGGCCGTCCACATGGGGTCCGTCCGGGATCTGCTCGCCTACTTCGTGCTCGGGGACGCCGGCGCCCGCGAGTTCGCCCGGGGTGGCAGGATCAACAGGGACGACAACCTCACGCTCGAGTTCTCGGCGCCGCTGTCGCAGGGTGCGCTGACGGCGGGCGGCAACGTGCTCGCCCTCGCCGCCGCCCGCGAGAGCCTGGTGCCCTACCTCGCCGCCGCCTCGGCGGCCGAGCAGCGGCAGGCTGCGGTCGACCGCTGGTCGCGCAACCTGGAAACGGCGCGGCTGTTCGACCTCGCGCACGCCCAGTACCTCGCGGGCGAACAGTCGAGCCAGGGGTTCGCGGAGCTGCTCGCCACCGTCCGCGTACGCGATCCGGGGTACGCACCGCTCCTGTTCCTGCTCGACGAGGCGCAGTACGAGGATCGGCGCCAGCCGGTCGTCGTGGCGGAGACTCCACTCGACCTGCGCGAGGAGTCGGGGACCGCGACGCGCGTACGCCTCGCCGCAATCCGCACGTTCCTGGGACGCGGACGCGTGCTCGTCTCGTTCGCCGACATGGAGGGAAGGGAGGTGTGGGCGAAGCGCATCCTCTGCGGTCGTTACGAGCAACTCGAGGACGCCACCGCGCGGTATGCCGACCGGGTTCTCGGGGCTGCGAGAACCGCGTCGTCCGAGAGGGCGGCCAGGACGCCGGGGGCATCGGCCGGCGCCGTTCGCGAGGTACTCCAGCGGGAGGCGGACCGGGGCGCATGCCTGCGGGCTCCATGACGCACCGGCGGAGACTTCGCGGTGGCCGAGGTGCCGCTGATGTGGCGGATTCGCCCGGTTCGCGTGGTGTAGACTGCGGGCTTTCCAGCCGATCAGGGGTCCAGAGATGACGTCCATCCCCGTCGCCGCGCCCGACCTGACCGGGAACGAGGAGCGCTACGTGGTCGAGGCGCTGCGTTCCAGCTGGATCTCGTCCACCGGCCCGTTCGTCGGCCGCTTCGAGCGAGCCTTCGCGGAGCAGTGCGGCACGCGCGCGGCGATCGGGGTCGCGAACGGCACGCTTGCGCTCCACCTCGCGCTGCTCACCATGGACCTGCGGCCGGGCGACGAGGTGCTGGTCCCGTCGCTGACGTACATCGCCACCGCGAACGCGGTCCGCTACTGCGGCGCCGAGCCGGTGTTCGTGGACGTGGACCCCGCGACCTGGTGCATGGACCCGGAACGGCTGGAGGCGAGCATCACGCGGCGCACCAAGGGCATCATCCCGGTGCACCTGTACGGCCACCCGGCGGACATGGACGCCATCGGCCACATCGCCGCGACGCACGGCCTGTGGGTGGTGGAGGACGCCGCCGAGGCGCACTTCGCGCGGTACAAGGGCCGGCCGACCGGGTCGCTGGCGCGCATCGGCGTGTTCTCCTTCTACGGCAACAAGGTGCTCACGAGCGGCGAGGGAGGAGCGGTGACGCTGGACGACCCCGCCCTGGAGCGCCGGGCGCGGCTGCTCCGCGGGCAGGGGGTCGATCCGGACCGGCGCTACTTCTTCCCCATCACCGGGTACAACTACCGGCTCACGAACATCTGCTGCGCGCTCCTGTGCGCCCAGCTGGAGCGCGCGCCGCAGCTCCTCGCCCGGCGTCGGGCCATCTACGCGCGGTATCGCGCCGCGCTGGAGGGGGTGCCGGGCATCGGGTTCCAGCCGCAGGCGAGCTGGGCGGAGCTCTCGCCGTGGCTCTTCAGCGTCACGGTGGACGCGGCCGAGTTCGGGCGCTCGCGCGACGAGCTGGCGGCGCGCCTGGCCGAGCTCGGCATCGAGACG
The DNA here is from genome assembly GCF_049201065.2 of Anaeromyxobacter sp. Red801. Taxonomy (NCBI): domain Bacteria; kingdom Pseudomonadati; phylum Myxococcota; class Myxococcia; order Myxococcales; family Anaeromyxobacteraceae; genus Anaeromyxobacter; species Anaeromyxobacter sp. Red801. Next base: position 1,139,404 of record NZ_CM181236.1, read on the forward strand.
CGCCCGTTCTTCCGGCCGCTGCACCGGCTCCCGCCGTTCTGGGAGGAGTCGCGCCGGCGCGGCGAGGCGCTCCCCGTCACCGATCGTCTCGGCGCGATCGGGCTGAACCTTCCCACCCACACGCAGCTGACCGACGCGGAGGTCGACCGGGTCGCCGCCGCCATCGTGGAGGCGCGCCGTTGAGCGCCGACCTGCTACGCGAGCAGCTCGAGCTCCGGCGCGTCGGCCCTGACCTCGAGGCAGCGCTCGCCGAGCTGTTCTCGGCCCTGGTCGCGGCGGGGGACGACCGGTCCTTCCACCCGCACCCGTTCACGCCCGAAGCGGCGGCCGAGCGCGCCCGCTACGCCGGGCTCGACGTGTACTGCGCGGCCGTGGTCGCCGGCCGGGTGCTCGGGTACGGCATGCTGCGGGGCTGGGACGAGGGCTACGCCGTCCCGAGCCTCGGCATCGCCATCCACCCTGCGGCGCGCGGGCTCGGCCTGGGGCGCCTCGTGATGGAGTACCTCCACTGCGAGGCTCGCCGCCGCGGCGCCCCGCGGATCCGGCTCAAGGTCTACCCTGCCAACGCCGCCGCCGTGGCGCTGTACCGGTCGCTCGGGTACGAGTTCCAGGGCGAGGAGCGCGGTCAGCTGGTGGGCTACAAGGCGCTGCCGGCGCGCCCCTGACCGCCGTCGCCTCCATGCCTACGCCACCGCCAGCCAGCGCTCCGGAGACCAGTGCTCGACCCGCCAGGCGCGAGGGTGCCCGCGCCGGCGCGTTCGCGCGCAGCTGGGCATGGTGGCGCGAGGGCTGGTCGATGGTACGGCTTCGGCCGTTCGAACAGGACACTCCGCACGGGCGCTCGCAGGAACGGTACCGTCGTATCGCGCTCACGACCCTCTCCGGGTTTGCAGTGCGCGGCCTGGGCACCGCGGTCGGCCTGGTCACCGTGCCGCTGCTGCTCGCCTATCTCGGCAAGGAGCGCTTCGGGCTCTGGAGCACCGTCACGACGGTCGTGGCCTGGGCGACGCTCTTCGACCTCGGGATCGCGAATGGGCTCGTGAACTGCCTCGCGAAGGCACATGGGCGCGGCGAGCGCGATCTGGCTGCTAAGTATGTCTCGACGGCGCTGGCCGCGCTCGTCGCGATCGCGGCGGTGCTGGCCGCCGGGGTGGCGGCGAGCGCGTGGAGCATCCCATGGGAGCGAGTGCTCGCAGTCCGCGGGGCCGTGGACGCGCAGACGGTCCGCTGGTCGGTGGTGGCTGCCCTGGCCACCTTCATCATCGGGTTGCCGCTCTCGGTGGGGGGGCAAATCTACGCAGCGTACCAGCGTGCGTACGTCGCGAACGCCTTCGCCATGATCGGCGCCGTGGTCGGCGTCGTCGCCCTGCTCGCCGCGCTCGGCCTCGGCGCCGGCCTGCCCGCGCTCGTGCTGGTCTTCGGCCTGGGCGGGCTCGTCGCCTCGGCGCTGGGGCTGGGATACGCGATGCGTGTCGCCATGCCCTGGCTTCGCTTCCGCGTCGGAGCGGTGGATCGCGAGGCGTTGCGAGAGGTGATGGCCCGCTCCATCCCGATGTTCCTGTTCCAGGTGGGCGCACTCGTGGTGAATGAGACGCAGGCGATCATCCTGGCGCATCGCTGCAACCTGGCAATCGTGGCCGAGTACGCGATCCTCATGCGGCTCTACCTCATCGCGCTCGGGGTGGTGCAGCTCAGCACCTCCTCATTCGTCCCGAGCTTCCGCGAGGCGGTCGAGCGGGGTGAGCACGCGTGGGTCCGCGCAAGCTTCGCGCAGTTCGTGAGGGTGCGCGTCGGCCTGGCACTGCTGGGCGGCGCTGCGCTGGTCCTCGTCGGGAATCCGTTGCTACGAATCTGGCTGCGCAGGTCCGACGTGTCGTTCTCTCCGTCCACCTGGATCGTACTCTGGGTGATGATGGTCTCGGTGACATGGGTCGGCGCTCACTCGGATCTGCTCGCCATCACCGATCGGCTCTGGGGCCTCGTCGCTCTCGTGTTCGTCAACGCGACCGCGACCGTGTTGCTGACCTGGTGGCTGGCGCCCCACCTGCAGGTGCTCGGGGTGGTGATCGCGTCGGGCGCCGTGACGGCCCTGGCCTTCACCTGGATCCTTCCCTGGATGGCGCGCCCCGTCCTCAGGGGAGGCAATGACGTCGGAAAGTGAGTCCCTGATGCTGCTGCGCGTCATCGATTACGTGGCCAACCCGGGCGGCGGGGTGCGCTTCACCATCGAGATGCTGCGCGGGCTGCAGCGCCTGCCTGGGCTGCAGATCGAGCTCGTGAGCCACGCCGAGGCGCTGGAGCGCTACGGATCGCTGCTGAGCAGGGATCCAGGCGTGCGCCTCGTGGATTTTCCCCCAGTGGATGCATGGCGCTCGCGGACGCTCATGGCCGGGATCCCGGGCGCGGGGCCGCTCAACCTGTTGCTCGGCACGGCGCGTTTCCACCACGCGGTCGCGGGCGACCTGCTGGACGGCGCCGACGTAGTGTGGTTTCCGTGGCTGCACCGACACCGCATCCCATGGACGCGTGCGGGACGGGTGGTCGCCACGTTGCACCGTCATCACGCTGCAGTTTCCCGAGATCGCCGCTGCGTGGATTCGCCGCGACGAGCGCGAGACGGTCCGGGCCTGGCTCTCGTCCGAGGCGCGCATCGCCATCACCTCGAACGCGACCGCCGGGACCCTGTACTCGATGTTCGGAACCCCCAGGGAACGCCTGGAGCTGATCCCGCTCTCCGGCAGTCACGAGCGCCCGCCCGGCCCGGCCGAGCGAAGCAGCCGTGCCTTCACGCATCGAGAGTACCTCCTTGCGCCCATCAACATCACGCCTCACAAGAACGCTGAGGTACTCCTGCGCGCCCTCGGGAGGACCGGAGCACGGCACCCCCTGGTCCTCACGGGAAGCGGGATGGACCTGTGGCCGCCTCGGAGCGCGCGCGCTCGCAAGCTGACGGAGCTCGCGGAAGCATCGGGTTTCGCGCGCGACGCATCGCTCTTCGCGCTCGGCTACGTGGACGATCGAGCGTACGAGCAGCTCCTCGATGAGGCCTGGGCGCTCGTGATGCCGACGCTCGCCGAGGGCGGCGGTAGCTTCCCGGTGCTGGAGGCGCTGACCGCGGGAATCCCCGTGATCGCCTCCGACATCCCGGTCATGCGGGAGATGCTCGAGCGGACCGGTGGGCAGGTCCTCTGGTTCAATCCCAGGGACCCCGCTGATCTTGCGGCCAGGCTCGCCGAGCTCGAGGCGGGATACCCCGAGTACCGGCGCAGGGCCGAAGCGCAGGCGAAGACACTGCGTCTGCGAACTTGGGACGACGTCGCCGCCGAGTACGCGCGCCTGCTGCGGCTCACCTAGCTCCCTTCCGAGAGCAACCGCGCATCGACGCGGTCCAGCGGGCGCCCGGCGGCAGCACGGTACAGCGCGCGATAGGCGCGCGCAGTTCGGTCCCAGGTGAACCTGGCGACCTGCCGTGTCCCGTGATCGACCAGGGCGCTCGCGCGAACGGGATCGGTCCAGACCCGCTCGATCGCGGTCGCCATGGCCGCAACGTTCGTCGGGTCGAACATCTCGGCCGCACTCCCGGCGACGTCGGGCAACGATGACGTTCCGGAGCACGCGACCGGCACGCCCGACCGGAACGCCTCGAGGACGGGCATGCCGAAGCCTTCGAAGAGGCTCGGGAACACCAGCAACGATGCGAGCCGGTAGAGGCCGACGAGGTCGAACGGCTCGACGAAGCCTACGAAGCGGACCATGCCGGTGAGATCGAGGCGCCGGAGCTCCGCCACGAGCGAGGGGTGACACGCATCGCGATGCCCCGAGCAGACGAGCGGAACCTCAACCCCACGCGCTCGGAGCAAGGCGAGCGCCTGGAACAGCCGGACGTGGTTCTTGTGCGGGAACGTCTGGGCCGGGAACAGCGCGAAGCGCCCGGGGAGCGCCAGGCGATCACGCAGCTGCCGCAGGTCCGCCTCGTCGGGTGCCGGGTACGCGTCGAGCACCGGCGCCCAGCCGATCACGTGGACCCTGGACGCGTCGAGTCCGAGGTGCTCGACCAGATCCCGCTTCCCGTAAGGTGTCAGCGCGACGACCGCGGCCGCCTGCCGGGCAAGCGTGCGGTAGGTCACCGCGCGCCACCGGACGTGCTGGCGCGAGAAGAACGCCGGGAAGTGTACGTGCTGCAGGTCGTGCGGCACGTAAATGGAGGGCACGGAGGTGCGGAACCCGTGCTGCAGCGCGAAGTGCACAACGTCCGCACGGAGCGACTCGACGAAGCCGTCGGACGGTGGAACCCGGACCGGCATCCACCGCACCACCGCGCGAGCGAGCCGGTCGTAGACGGCAGGAGAGAGCAGCGCGCTCCCCGCGACGCGCCTCGGCGTGCGCGGCCATGCAAGCATGTGACAGGCACCCGCGACATGCGGCGCCAGCCAATCCGCCGAGTCGTCGTTGACGAGGAAGATGTACTCCTCCTCCCCATCCCGGAGCGCCGCGAGGCCAGAGGCGAGGCCGATGAGCGCCTGCTGCACGCCGCCCTGCTCACCTGCCCGCAGCCGGGCGTCGATGCAGATTCGAAGCGTGCTCATCCGGTCACCGCGGCCGGCGCGGCGGACTCGCGTCCCGCCGCGGGCTCGTAGACGCGTTCGAGCCAGTCCAGGAACACGCCGGGATCCCGATGGCGGTCGACCAGGCCGGTGCGCAGCACGTCGAGCAGAACGTCCTTCCGCCGGTCGAACCCCGGCCAGAAGTCGACGAAGTCGAGGCGGACGGGATTCATGATGCCTCCGCGTGGCCGGTCCGCGCCGCCCGGCCCGAGAGTGCCGACGCGTACGCAGCGCGCAGCGCGCGGCCCACCGCGGTCGTCGAGAAGCGATCGGCAACCAGCCGCCGGCCGGCAGCGCCCATGGCCGTGCGCCGGCTAGGGTCGCGCAGCAAGCGTAGGATGGCCTCCGCGAGGGCGCCCGCATCGAGCGGGACGACCTCGCCCGCGCTGGCGCGCTGCACCTCGCGGGCGAGGTTCACCCGGTCCGACACGACCACGGGGAGCCCGGCCGCCATGCCCTCGGCAACCGACATGCCGAAGTTCTCCTGGTGAGAAGGCGCCGCCAGGACGGCGGCGCGCGCGAGCGCGCGCGCGCGGCCCTGGGCATCGAGTAGGCCGGTGAAGGTGACGGCGCCCTGAAGTCCAGCCTCCGCGACCTGCCGCTCCACCACGGCGCGGTGCCCCCCCTCGTCCGGCCCGGCGATCACCAGCCGCGCGCGCGGCTCGTGCTCGCGGACCCGCTTCATGGCAGGCACCAGCAAGTCGAATCCCTTCACGGGGTGGATGCGCGACAGCAGCAGCACCTCGAAGCTGCGCGCCCGATCAGCCTCGTCCCCCAAGCTCAGGAACTGCTCGGCCTCGACCACGTCCGGAACGACGACCGCCGGCCGCATCCGCACCCACGCCGGCGTCTCCTCCTGTTCCGCCGCCGTCGTGAAGTGCAGGAACGCGGCCCGCTCGAGGCTGCGCCTCTCTGCGACGGCAAGGAAGACGCGCTTCTCGAGCGAGCGCTGGCGCAGCGCCCACGGGTTCAGCGCGCCGTGCAAGGTGACGACATACGGGATGCCGCGCGCCTGGCAGTGACGCGCCGCGACGATCCCGGCCGCCGTCCAGAGCATGTGGAGGTGGACGAGATCGAACGCCTCCGCGTGAGCCCTGAGTGCCCGGCCGAGCGCGGGCGCGTAGAACGCGCGGCCAAGCCGGTGCACCGAACGGAAGTACGACACCGGCACGCCGTCCACGTCGCGCCGGCCGGACGCGATCGCCGGCAGATCGCTTCGGGACCGCTGCGTCGTCGTGAACAGCTCCACGTCGACCCCGGCGCCGGCGAGCGCGTGGAGCATGCCTTCGACGGCGGTCACGACGCCTCCCCACTCCGTCGCCGGCGCATAGCAGCCGCTGACGTGCAGGACCCTCATCCCGGCGCGCCTCCGGCGCTGCGCTCGCGGGAGGACAGCAGTTCGACCGCCGCCCCGGCGAGCACGGCGGCCCGCCCGGCGACCTGCGCGATTCGCTGGGCGGGTCCACCCGCCGGCAGCGCGCGGTTCGGTGTATGCGGGGCGTCGCTGGCGAGCACGCCGGGCGAACCGACCAGCCGGCTCGTCCGGACGTGGCTTCGCCCTGCCCAGTAGAGCCGCGACAGGTAGTAGCGCGGCGTGAGCTTCGCGGACGATACGTGATGCAGGGCCGCGGCCCCCGGCTCGTAGAGGACGCGGAGACCGGCGCGACGAACGCGGAGGCCAAGCGCGGTGTCCTCCCCGGCAACCAGCGATCCGGAACGGCTCGCATCGAAGCCCAGCGTCACCTCGAAACCGCCGACCCGCCGCAGCACGTCCGCCGGGATCGCGAAGTTCGCGCCGATCGGCAGGTCCCGCGGCGGGAACTCGCAGCGCGCGTCGCCCAGGTCGTAGAGCCCGAGGAGGAAGGCGTGCGCCGCGGGAAACCAGGCGGGGCGCGGTGCGTCCCAGAGCGGACGGAGGCGCCCGCCGACCATCCCGGGGCGAGGGAGGGTGGCGAAGGCGGCCGAGTACGCCGTCAGCCATGCTGGGTCAGCCACGGCGTCGTCATCCAGGAAGGCGAGCAAGGAGCCGCGCGCGTGCGCTGCGCCGAGGTTGCGGGCGCGGCTCAGCCCGGTCACGTCGGAGTGGAGATAGACGACGCGCGGGTCGCCGAGCGCAGTCACCGCCTCGCGAGTGCGGACGTCGCGGCTCTGGTCCACGACGAGGATCTCGAGGTCGGCCCACGTTCCGCCGAGCACGGAGCGCACCGCCGCCACGGCGAGCTCGGGCCGATGCACGGTGGCGAGGATCACCGAGAAGGCCGGCGCGGTCATCTCGGTCGCCTGCCGAGCGCGTCCAGGAACGGCCGCACCCACAGGTTGAGCTGCGTCTTCAGGCGAACGGCCGGGTGGCGGGCCAGGATGTCCTCGCGCTGCTGAAGGGCTTCGCCCATCCGCTCGAGAGCGATGCGCTCGAATCCATGGCGGATCTGGATGAGGTGGACCTCGGCGAGCGAACGGCCGCGCTGGCCGAAGCTCTTGGTGGCGTCGTGCATCGTCTCCTCGGCCCAGATCTCACCGCTGAGGGCGAATCGGCCCAGCGCCGACATCCTGAGCCAGAGGTCGAAGTCCATCGCGTAGTGGTAGGACTCCTCCACCCCGCCCAGGCGTTCCCAGGCGTCACGTCGGAAGAAGCAGGCCGGCTGCGAGATCCTCCCTGTACGGCCCCAGTCCGCCAGTTCCTCGCGCGTCGCGCCCCGCGGCGCGTTCGTGTAGTACGAGCGACCATCCACCGTGACCGTGCGACACGCGCCAGCCCAGGCGATCGCGTCGGGGTTCGCGGCACGGAAGCGGGCGACGGCGTGCAGCGCGCCCGGAGCGAGCCGATCGTCGCTGCACAGCCAGTTCACCACGTCTCCGCCGGCGCGCGCGAGGCCCTGGTTCAACGCGTCGCTCTGGCCGCGGTCCTTCTGCGAGACCCATCCGGCCAGCCACGGCTCGTACTTCCGGATGATCTCGACCGACCCGTCCGTGGAGCCGCCGTCCATGATCACGTACTCGAGCGATGGATATCCCTGCAGGAGCACGGAGCGGATCGTCGCCTCGAGGAAGCGCGCCTGGTTGAACGACGGGGTGACCAGCGTGATCGTGGGCAACGGCACCGGCGCGGGCGGTACTGCGGTGCCGGTGGTCCAGGGCCAGCCCCTCGCGCCGTCGGGCGGCGGAGGAAGCTCGTCAAGGCTGGGGCAGGCGCGGAATGGCATCGGATGGCGGTACGGGCGATCAGTCGCGCTGGAGCGGCGGGGCCTGGGCCGTCGGGCTCCGAACCGCCTCGTCCCGCTCCGCCGAGAGGATGGCCAGCTCCTGCGTGAGCTGACGCACCTGCTGCGTCAGGCGGGAGAGCACGGTCGAGAAGTGCACGCTGATGAGCAGCAGGAAGAGCAGGCCGAACAGGAACAGCGTGGTGGTGACGGTCACCGCGCCGATGAGCGCGGTCACCCGCTCGACCAGCCCGTACCAGGAGGCCAGCAACAGCATGGCGACGCCGGTGACGATCCAGAGGAACGAGTACTCCTCCTTCAGCTTGCGGCGCCGGACCAGCTCGAGGATCACGCCGAAGGTGACCAGGCTGGCCGTGACCGCGAACACGCGCTGGGTGGGGGTCATCGCGTCTCCCTCCGGAGCGGGACCAGGAACAGCGCCAGCGACATCCGGAACACGTAGTAGAGCGGCTTGACGACGCCGCCGTGCATGCTCTTGCCCTCGGGCGACGGGAGCATCCGGACCGGCACCTCGGTGAGCCGGAGGCCGGCGCGCGCGACCATCGCGAGCACGTCGGCGTCGGGGTAGTCCACCGGGTACCGCTCGTGCGCGTAGAAGCGCAGCGCCTCGCGCGAGATGGCCTGGAACCCGCTGGTGGGGTCGGTGATCCGCTGGCCGGACAGCGCGCTCGCCACCCTCCCGAACAGCCACATGCCGATGCGCCGCGCGAGCGGCGGGCGGTAGGAGCCGGGCTCGAGGAACCGCGACCCGACGACCACGTCGGCGTCGTGGAGCGCGGTGAGCAGCCGCGGGATCGACGCGGGATCGTGCTGGCCGTCCGCGTCGAGCTGGAGGACGGCGTCGTAGCCGTGGCGCAGCGCGTACCGGTAGCCGGTCTGGAGGGCGGCGCCGTAGCCGAGGTTCACCGGGTGCACCGCCACGCGGGCCCCTCCCGCGCGCGCCTCGGCGGCGGTCTCGTCCGCGGAGCCGTCGTCGACGACGAGCACGTCGCCGGCCACCTGATCGCGCACCGCCTCGACCACCCGCCGGATGCCCCGGGCCTCGTTGAACGCGGGCATCACGACCAGCAGACGGGCCGGGTGGGCGTGCGGCGTCTCGGCGACGAGTGCGTGCGTCAAGGCAGGAATGACGTAGCATACGCCCGGGACCGGGAAAAGCGGGCACCATCCGGCCGGAACGCTGCCTGGGAGGGCGGTTGCGAGTCTCCATCATCACGCCGTCGTTCAACCAGGGCGGCTTCATCGAGCGCACCGTCGAGAGCGTGCTCGCGCAGCGGGGTGACTTCGAGCTCGAGTACCTGGTGGTGGACGGAGGCTCCACCGACGCGACGCTCTCGGTGCTGCGACGCTACGAGGGGCGGCTCCGCTGGATCTCCGAGCCGGACCGGGGGCAGTGCGACGCCATCAACAAGGGCCTGCGGATGACCTCCGGCGAGATCGTCGCCTGGCTCAACTCCGACGACACCTACGAGCCGGGCGCCCTCCAGGCGGCGGTCGAGGCGCTCCGGGCTGACGCGCGCTGGTGCTTCGGCGAGTGCCGGATCGTGGACGAGCAGGACCGCGAGATCCGCCGCGGCGTCACCGCCTACAAGAACGCGCAGGCCCGTCGGTACGAGCTGCGGCGCCTGCTCGGGCGGAACTTCATCTCGCAGCCGGCGACGTTCTTCCGGCGCGAGCTCGTCGCCGAGGTGGGCCCGCTCGACGAGGGGCTGCACTTCGCCATGGACTACGACCTCTGGCTGCGCTTCGCCCGGGTAGCGCGGCCGGTGTTCGTGCCGCGTCCGCTCGCGGCGTTCCGCTGGCACGCCTCGTCCAAGACCGGCGCCCGCTACCGCACCGGCGCGTGGGAGGCGTTCCGCATCGCCTGCCGCCGCGCGCGCGGGACGGAGCGCCTGGCGCTGCCGGGGCACCTGGCGCGGTACGCGGCGCAGGTCGCGGTCTACCAGGCGCTGGACCTCGCCGCGGCGCTGCGCCGGCGGTGACCCCGGCCGCTCACTTCTCGATCGCCACGTCCACCAGCACCGGCGCGAGCACCCGCACGATCTCCGCCGGCGCGAGCCCGACCAGGAAGCCGCGCGAGCCGCCGTTGATGTAGACCTTCTCGAGCTCGAGGATGGACCGCTCCAGGTACACCGGCAGCTTCTTGCGGGTGCCGAACGGGCTCGTCCCGCCGACCTGGTAGCCGGAGTGCCGGTTCGCCACCTCCGGCCTGCAGGGCTGGACGGTCTTCTTGCCGATGGTGCGCGCGAGCGCCTTGGTGGAGACCTCGCGGTCGCCGTGCATGAGGACCACCAGCGGCTCGCGGTCCTCGTCCTCCATGACGAGCGTCTTGATGGTGGCGTGCTCGTCCACCCCGAGCTCGCGGGCGGAGACTCGCGTGCCGCCGTGCTCCTCGTAGCGGTAGGGGTGCTCGGTGTACGCGACGCCCTGCTCGCGGAGGAGGCGCGTGGCGGGCGTCGACGGGATCTTGCTCATGCGCGCGGAGGATACCGCAGCGCCGGCGCGGCGGGAGGGCTCACGCGCACTCCTTCTCCACCAGCTCCAGCGCGCAGTCGAGCTCCAGCGCGAAGCGGCCGCGGCGCACCGGCACGAGCCGGACGTCGGGGCACTTCTCGAGCAGCCGCCGGCGCAGCAGGATGAGCCGGCTCTCCAGGTTGTCCTTCACCGGCGGCAGGCCGAGGCCGGGGTCGAGGCGCAGCTCGCGGTTGGTGAACTCGGTCCGTCCCTCGGCGCGGTGGAGCCCGAGCACCTTCCACAGGATCTTCCCGGGCACGTTCCGGATCAGGTACTCGCCGTCCACGAACACGCAGTCGTCGTTCCGGTAGTAGACGAGCGTGCGGCGGCGGGCGTGGGGCGCGGCGCGGGCCGGCGGCGGCGCCGGGACCGGCGTGGCGGCAGGCGCCGCGTCCTCCTCCAGCGCCGCCATGCGCTCCATGCCCATGGCGATCTGGTTCGCCACGATCTGCAGGAAGGCCTCGTCCCACTCGTCGAACTGGAGCGGGTCCCGGCTCTCCACCGCGAGCACGCCGACCAGCCGGTCGCCCACGAGCAGCGGCAGCGCGAGCTGGGCCTGCGCGTCGGGGAGGCCGGGCAGGGGAATCTCGGGCGCGAGCCCGGCCGCCTCGCCGGCCTCGGCCACCCGCGCGCGGATGGCGCGCCCGTACCGAAGCTCCCCGCCCACCCCGGCCACGCGGATCATCCGCCGGCGCTCGGCCACGGTGCCGAGGATGCCGGCCCCGAGCGCCACCTCCGCGCCGATGCCGCCGGGCCCGTAGCCGCGGCTGGCGATCGCGACGAGGTGGCCGGCCTCGCAGGGCACGAGCACCATGGCGTGCTGGAAGCCGAGCAGCTCGTCGAGCGCGGCCATGGCGCCGGAGAGGAGCGTCTCGAGGTCCGCGGCGCGGTTGATCCGCTCCGACACGGCCTGGAGCCCGCGCAGCTCGGTGAGCGGTCCGGACGCGATCGGCGCGGCGGGCTCGGCGTCGAGCATCGGGTCGGGCGGCATCAGGAAGCCGTCCAGCCGCTCGACGCCGAGGACCTCGTAGACGTCGGCGGAGAGGAGCCGGAACACTCCGGCCATCCCGGTGTACGAGGCGATGGCCTGGATGCGGAGCGCCATCCGGTCGAACAGCGGCCCCTCGGTCTCGGCGTGGTCGTACCGGAGCCGCAGGCGCCAGCTGTCGAGCGTGAGGGGATCGAGCAGCAGCACGGTGGCGTGCGGGTGCTCGAGCACGTTGCGCTTGGTCTTGTTGAAGAACTGGCAGGAGAGCGCCACGTGACGGTCGTCGACCTGGTGCACCTGCGACAGGTAGGTGACGTTGGGCTCGCCGGCGCGCGAGCAGGTCGCGATCGCCGCGGGGACGATGCCCTGGAAGCAGGTGGGCGGCAGCCCGGCCAGCGGCGCGGGGGCGGTCACGGCGCACGCTCCGGCGGGACGGCGGCCCCGAGCGGCGCGCCCGCGCCCGGGCCGGGCGTCTGCACGAACAGGCCGTCCACCCGGAGCCGCACCGCCAGGCACGGCCAGCGGTTCACCCGCAGCGTGAGGCGCGGCGGCACGCCGACGAGCGCCAGCTCCCGCGCGAGCGCGCACGTGTAGCGCTCGACCAGCGGTCGCTCGTCCGCGGTCGCCGGCGCGAGCGCCGCCACCTGTCCCTTCACCTGGATCGTCTGATGGTCGGTGGGCCGCGAGAACATCACCGCCACGCGGCCGCTCTCGCGGAGCGCGGACGGGCAGCGGCCCGCGCTCGCCTCGGGGACGAGCACGGTCAGCTCGGCCCCGCCCGCCTCCACGCGCGCCCCGACCGCCCGCACGCACTCGGGCAGGAGCCGGGCGTCGCGGCTCGCCAGCAGGATGGAGACGCCCGACTCGAGGAACGCGGAGAGGTCGTGGGAGATCACGCTGGGCGCGCATTCTAAGGGCACGCGCCGATCCGCCGCACGCGCGCAGGCCCGCCCTGTCGGGACGACCAGGAAGTGCGTCCCACGCGCGCGGGGCAGGCACGGCGCGAAGCGCACCCGCCGTGCGGCCTCCCCCCGGGGCGCCGGCCCCGGCTACGCGGCGATCCCGGCCGCCGCGGTGGCGGCGGCCCACGCCTCGGCTCCGAGCGCCGCCCGGATCGGCGCGGTGGCCTGGGCGAACGCGGCGGGCGGGATCTCCCCGGCCATGCCACGCAGCAGGCCGGCGCGCTCGGGCAGGTTGAGCGCCTGGACGATCACGGCGGACCACTCGCCCCGCCGCGGCGGCGGGATGCTCTCCAGCAGCGCCCGGTGCAGGCCGCCCAGCGCGGCGTCGTCGAAGTGCGCGTGGAGCACGCGCATGGCCTCCGCCTCCTCGCGCTCCATGTGCCGCAGGTGCTCGGCCGCGAGCCCCCAGATCCGGTCGTGCAGCCGGCGCCCCAGCGCCGCGCGCTCGGCGGCGGACGCCCCGGCGAGCCGGGCCGCGAGCTGCCCGGCCTCGCGCGCCAGCCCCTCGGTGCGCGCGTGGTCGGCGGCGAGCGCGGCGTGCAGCTCCGGCGCGAGCCGCGCCAGCTCGGGCATGAACCAGCGGTCCTCGTGCGCGGCGTGCTCCTCGAGCATCCCGAGCAGCCGGTGCACCAGCTCGGCCGCCGCGGCGGCGCCGGCCTCGTCGGCGAAGTCGGTGCGCCCGAGGCGCGTCCCGGCGTCGAACAGCAGCGTCCGGATGCCCTTGTGGACGGGGCCGAACAGATCGATGCGCGACATGCGTGCTTCCTCCAGGTCGGTGTGGGTCCGGACACCAATCTGGCGGAGCGCGCCGCGCGGGCGTGCTCAAACTTCGCTAGCGGAATCCTAAGTTGTCCCTAAGGCCGCGCGCCCATCCGGGATACGCTGCGGGGGCGCACGCCGATCCATGCTGGACGGCGACCGCGACCCGGAGCACGCCATGAACGCCTCGCCGAACCCGCCCAACCACCTGCTCGCGTTCGTCGTCCGCCTGGTCGTCTCGGCGGGCGTGCTGTGGCTCGCGGTGGCGTGGGTCTCGCCCGGGAACCCGTTCAACACGTTCGGCCGCGCGGTGGTGGTGTCGATCGTCCTGTCGATCGCCTACTACATGACGCTCGCGAAGTTCCTCTGGTTCCTGGTCCTGCCGTGGCTGCTGTACGTGCTGGTGTGGCTGAGCGTGATCGCGGCGAGCTACGGCCTCGGCTTCTGGCGCTCGCTCCTGCTCGCGCTCGCGCTCGCGTTCCTGTCCTGGGTGGTCTCGGCGCTGTTCGGGATCCGGACGTTCAGGTCCGAGTGACCGGGCGGCGCGCCCGCGGCGGGCGCTCCCCGCCGGCTGACGCGCGGTGCTCGCCGTGCGCGCGCCCCTCGCGCACGGGCTCGATGCGCACGCCGGGGGCGCGCGGGTCCGGCCGCCGGGCGGCGGCGCCGAACTGCGGCGCGGCGGCGCGGGCCACCTCGAAGCGCGTCTCGGCGGCGCCGATCACGATCTTCCCGATCTCGTCGCGGGTGACGCCTCCGCGGCGGCAGAGCAGCGGCAGCAGCCACTTGGGATCGGCCTTCTTCTCGCGGCCGATGTTGATGCGGAACCAGGCCACCTCGGCGGGCGGGCCGCGCCGCGGGGCGCGCTCGCCGCGGGGCGGGGGCGCCTGGCGGGCGGCGTGGGCGGTCTCGGTGAGGTCCTCGGGCGAGGGCAGGCGGGCCCGCGTGGTGCGGACCAGCGCCGCGGCGACGACCAGAGGGTCGCGGCCGGAGAGCAGGCGCGCGGCGGCGGCGCGCTCGTCGTCGCTCACGTCCTCGGACAGCGCGTCCACCTCGCCGGCGAGCCGCGCCTCGTCGGCGGCCCGGATGGCCTCGGCGGCCGGCACCGGCGCCCACTCGACCCGCACGCCGGCGTCGCGGAGCATCCGCTCAAGCTTGTAGCGCTCGGGCGGCGCGGCCAGCAGCACGGCCAGCCCCTTGCGCCCGGCGCGGCCGGTGCGGCCGCTCCGGTGCTGCAGCGCCGCGGGGTCGCGGGGGAGATCGGCGTGGAGCACGAGGTCGAGGCCGGGCAGGTCGAGCCCCCGGGCGGCCACGTCGGTCGCGACCAGCACGCGCGCGCGCCCGTCGCGGAGCGCCACCAGCGCCCGGTTGCGCTCGGCCTGCGTCAGCTCGCCGGAGATGGGCACGGCGGCGAAGCCGCGCTCGGACAGGCTGGACGCGGTGTGGTGCGCCGCCTCGCGGGTGGCGCGGAACACGAGCGCCCGGGGCGGCTCCAGCGCGCGCAGCACGTTGACCACCGCCAGCTCGCGCTCGCTCGGCGCGACGAGGTGGGCGCGGAACGCGATGTCGGCGTGCGCCCCGCCGGCGGGCGTGGCGGCGACGCGCGCCGGGTCCGTCGTGTACCGCCGGGCGAGCTCCACGATCGGCTTCGGGAGCGTGGCGGAGAACATGATCGTGCGGCGCCCTTCGGGCGCGGCGGCGAGGATGGCCTCCAGCTCGTCGCGGAAGCCCATGTCCAGCATCTCGTCCGCCTCGTCGAGCACCAGCGCGCGCAGGTCGGACAGGTCGAGCGCGCCGCGGCGGTGGTGGTCGAGCAGGCGGCCGGGGGTCCCGACCACCAGGTGCGCGCCGTCGGCGAGCGCGCGCGCCTCGCGGCGGGCGTCCATGCCGCCCACGCAGGCGACGACGCGCCCCTCGGCCTCGGCGAGGAGCCAGGAGAGCTCGCGCTGCACCTGCATGGCGAGCTCGCGGGTGGGCGCGACCACCAGGCCGAGCGGCAGGCCGGCGGGCCCGAACGCGGGGGCGTCGCCGAGCAGCGAGCCGCCCAGGACGAGGCCGAACGCGACGGTCTTGCCCGAGCCGGTGGCCGACGAGACGAGGAGGTCCCGGCCGCGGAGCCCGGGCGTGAACACCGCCTCCTGGACGGCGGTCGGCTCGGAGTAGCCGCGCCGCTCCAGCGCGCGGGCGAGGGCAGGGTGGGCGCCGAGCTCGGTGAAGGTCACGGGCGCGTTCTAGCAGGTTCCGCGGCCTTCCGCTCGCCGCCTGCGCCGGGGGACGCGACCGCCATCAATGGTCGATCCGCACGCTCCGGACCGCCAGCAGCACCTCGGCGAGGAACGCGAGCAGCGCGCCGATGAACGCCACCATCGCGGCGATGAACAGCCCGGCGACGGGGTGCGAGAAGTCCCAGTGCAGGAGCGAGGCGACGAACGCGACCGCGATGAGCAGGCACACCAGCAGCGCGGCGGCGGTCGCGAAGGTGATGGCGGTGTTGACGAGCTGGCGGCGGCGGAACTGGAGCGCGAGCTCCTCGCGCACGCCGGGCTGGCGCTCCGGCGGCAGCGCCGGGAGGCGCTCCAGCAGGCGGCGCGACCGGTCCACGATGCGCCCGAGCCGCGTCGAGAACACCCCGAGCAGCGTCCCGGCGGCGGTCAGCAGGAACACGGGCGCGACGGAGAGCTGGATGACCCGGGTGATGTTGGCGATCGCGGGATCGGGCGGCATGCGCGGAGTCTCGCCTCGGCCCGCGCCGGGCACAAGAACGCGGCGGCGCCGGCCTCACCCGCCGGCGTGCGGCAGGATCCGCCCGGCCCGGACCGCGAGCGGCCAGGTGACGCGGAGCGGCCGCTCCGGCGTGCCCCACGCGACCCGCAGCGCGGGGCCGATCTCGGCGAGGGGATCGGCGCCGGTGCGCCGGCGGTGCGCGGTCACCGCCGACCAGGTACCGAGGTAGCCGAGGAAGACGTCCAGCGGCCACCGCTCCTCGATCTCGAGCGGCGGCGCCTCCAGCTCGGGGAAGGGGAAGGGCAAGGTCCGGTACCCGCTCTCCACGTGCACGCGCTCGGGCGGCCAGTCGCCGGCGAGCAGCCCGTGGTAGAGGCGGTCCACCACCGCGTCCACCTCGGGGTCGATGCGCGAGAGCCCGTAGGTCACCGCCGCGAACACCGTGCCGGGCCGCGCCACGCGCCGCAGCTCCGCGTAGAACCGGTCGAGGTCGAACCAGTGCATGGCCTGCGCGGCGATCGCGAGGTCCACCGACGCGGGCGGCAGCCCGGTGTCCTCGGCCGGCGCCACCGAGTAGGTCACCCGCGGGTGGAGGAGCGCCTGCCGGACCTGCGCCTCGCCGGGATCGACGGCGTGCACGCGCTCGAAGACCTCGGCGAGGCCGAGCGACGCCTGCCCGTTGCCGCAGCCGCAGTCGAGCGCGTCGCCGCGCGCGGGCGCGACCTCGCCGAGCCAGCGGAACAGCGCGCGCGGGTAGCGCGGGCGGAAGGCGCGGTACGCGTCCGCGACCGGGGTGAAGTGGTCCTTGAACGCGGCCATGGGAGAGGTCTAGCACTCCCACGCCTCGCCCGCCGCTCGCCCTTCGACGGGGCTCAGGGCGAGCGGAATCCCCAACTCCGCTCGGGGTGAGCCCGTCGAACCCCGAGCGGAGGGGGCGACGGCTCAGATCCCCGCGCCCTGCTCCGCGCCGGCCGAGTCGTCGGGCCGCGCCCGCGCCTCCTCGCCCAGGTGGCGCAGGATGGCGTCGGAGAACGCCTCGAGGTCGTCGGGCTTCCGGCTGGTGATGACGTTCCCGTCCTCGACCACCTGCCGGTCCACCCAGCGGGCCCCGGCGTTGATGAGGTCGGTCTTGAGCGACGGCGAGGAGGTCACGGTCTTGCCGTCGATCGCGTCCGCCTCGATCAGCATCCACGGCCCGTGGCAGACCGCGGCCACCGGCTTCCCGGCGGTGAACGCGGTCCGCACCAGCCGGACCATGTCCATGTCGGTCCGGAGGTGATCGGGGGGGAGTAGCCGCCCGGCACCACCACCGCGTCGAAGTCGTCGGCGGTGACGTCCCGCGCGGCCGCGTCGGTGGTGACCGTCTCCCGCTGCTTCTTGCCGCGGATCTGCTTGCCCTTCTCGAGCCCCACCAGCACGGTCTCGTGCCCGGCCTGCCGCAGGCGGTCCCAGGGGACGCGGAGCTCCGAGTCCTCGAACAGATCGTCCGCGATGAATGCGATGCGCGCCATGGCCTTCCTCCGAGTGGAGGTTCGGCACAGGCTGCGCGCGGCACAAGGCGCCGGCGGGGAAAATCGTCAGGCGCCGGGCCGCTCCGGTGGGTTCCACCAGACGGCTCCCTTGCCCTGCACCGCCTCGGCCGCACGCAGGCGCGTCTCGGCAAGCTCCGCCTCGTCCATCGGCCGGAACGCCGCCGCGGCGGCGAACGCGGCGTCCTGCTCGTTCGGGAACGAGAGGCCGAGCAGCGCCACGTCGGGATCGCAGGTGAGCGTGTACCGGACGCATGCCTCGACCGGGAGCCGCGGCAGCGTCGGGACGGCCGCGTCCTGCCCGCCCGACGAGAGCTTCCCGCGCGGGCGCTCCGCCAGCGCCCGGCCGTAGCCCTCGGTGTCCCCGAGCAGCTTGCCGGCGCCGAACGTCTTGAAGCAGATGGTCCCGACGCCGAGCGCGCGGGCGCGCGGCAGGAGCTCCTGCACGTACCGCGGGTGCACGTACGGCCCCACCGGGAACATGACGACGTCGCACAGGACGGCGTCGAGCGCGGCGGCGAGGACGTCGGGGTGGTGGCTGGAGATGCCGCGGAAGCGCGCCCGCCCGCGCCGGATCTCCTCGGCGAGCTCCTCCATGCCGCCGCCCGGCGCGGCGAGGCGCGCCCACGCGGCCGGCTCGGACACCGAGTGGAAGACCAGCAGGTCCACCGCCCGCACGCCGAGCCGCCCCAGGCTCTCGTCGAGCTGCGGGGCGACGGGCCGGTCGAGGTGATCGATCTTGTCCACCACGAACACGCCCTCGCGCCGGCCGCGGAGCGCCTCCCCGACGATCTCCTCGGAGTAGCCGTCCTCGTACATCGGGGCGGTGTCCACCACGTTCACGCCGGCGTCGAGGGCGCGGCGGAGCGTGGCGACGCAGCGCTCCTTCGGGACGCTGCGATCGGCGAGGTCGCCGGCGCCGATGCGGGTGACGGGGACGCCGGTCCGGCCGAGGGAGCGGCGCGGCTGGAAGCGGGGGAGCGCGGTCATGGCGCCATCCTAACGCCAGGGCCCCGGCGCGCGCGTCCGGCGCACCGGGGCCCCGCGTCCCCCCGCCCCCGCTACTTCGCCTTGGACGGCGTCACGTCGATCTGCACCGCCTGCGGCGTGTCGCCGCTGCGGTCCAAGCGCGCGCGGACCGCGGCGCCCTGCCGGATGTCCGCCAGCGTGGCGGACCGGCCGTCCACGGTGATGCGCGCGCCGTCGGCGACCTTCACCTGCGTGGTCGCGTCGCCCGAGTCGATGGCGATCTCGTGCTGCTCGCGATCGATGAGCGCGACGCGCCCGGAGAGCTCGCTCGGCCCGGTCACGTCCGTCCCCGCGCCCGTGCCGGTGGCGGCGCCCGGCGTGCCGGTGCCGGCCACGCTGCCGGTCGCGCCCGGCTCCATCGTCTCGGGCACGCGGCCCTGCTGGCCCGCCGAGCCCGCGCCCGGATCGCCCGAGTACCGCGGCGTGGCGTCCGCGCCCTCGGTCGGGAGCGGGTGCGGATCCTTCCCGCCCACGCCCTGCTGCGCGCGCGCGCTCGGCGCGGCCTCGGCCGCCTGGGCCTCGGCGACGTCTCGCTCGCTCTGGCCCTCCTGCGGCGCGGCCTGCGCGGTGCGCTCGCGGCCGCTCATCTCGGTGGTGGCCTTGTCGTCGCCCGACGCGTTCGCCGTGCGGGTCTTGCTGCTCGTCCCGGTCTTGCAGCCGGCGGCGGCGAGCAGCAGCGCCGCCGCGACCGCGGTTCCTCTCACTTGCATGCCTCGGTCCCCCCTTCGCGAAAGGATGGGGGCAGGCGGCGCGAGGCGCACGCCCGGCTGCCGCTGGGCGCACGACCGCCCGCCGCCCGGGCCGGTGCCCGGGCGCCGGACGGCCCGCCGCGGGGAGCTTCACTCCCCGCGCAGCGTCCCGAGGAGGAACAGCGCGAAGAAGATCGGGACCGACAGCGCCACCAGGCCGCCGATCACCAGCCCGGCGATGGTGGCCCACCGGGCCGCGCCGGCGGGCGGGAGGGGCGCGTCGATGGCGAACGGGTTCTTCTTGCCGCGGAAGAGCTTGCGCTTCACGGGTCGCATTCTACACGCCGGCGCGGGCGCTGGTGTGGCGGGCCTGGTCGCCTCGCGGCTTGACGGCCGGGCGCCCGGTCGGATAACCATGAAGGCGATGCATTCGCAGCGCGCGACCGGTCGACTTCTTCGCCAGGCGAGAGAGCTCGCCCGGCTCGACTGACCGCGCGACCTCTCTCGCCGTCCCACGGCCGGAGAGGTCACCGCTCCCAGCAAGACGAACAGAGACCTCCCGGCCCCCACCCGCCGGAGGAATCACGTCATGCCGAGGATGCCCGCCCACAAGTACCGCCCGTTCCCGCAGGTCGCGCTGCCCGACCGGCGCTGGCCGTCGCGCCGTATCGAGCGCGCGCCCCGCTGGTGCTCGGTGGATCTCCGGGACGGGAACCAGGCGCTCGAGGATCCGATGGGCCCGGATCGCAAGCGGCTGCTGTTCGACGCGCTGGTCCGCGCGGGCTTCCGCGAGATCGAGGTGGGCTTCCCGTCCGCCTCGCGGCCGGAGCGGGAGTTCGTCCGCGAGCTCGTCGAGCGCGGCATCCCCGAGGACGTGACCATCCAGGTGCTCACGCAGGCGCGCGAGCACCTCGTCCGCGCCACCTTCGACGCGATCCGCGGCGCGCCGCGCGCGGTCGTGCACCTCTACAACTCGACCTCCGAGCTTCAGCGGCGCGTGGTGTTCGGCAAGGATCGCGCCGGGATCCGGCAGATCGCCGTGGACGGCACGCGCCTCGCGCGCCAGCTGGCGGAGGAGCTGCCCGAGACCGAGGTGGTGCTGGAGTACACGCCGGAGAGCTTCACCGGCACCGAGCTCGACTTCGCCGCCGACGTCTGCGAGGCGGTGATGGACGCGTGGGGCGCCTCGGCGGAGCGGCCGGTGATCCTCAACCTGCCGGCCACGGTGGAGATGTCCACGCCGAACGTGTACGCGGACCAGGTCGAGTGGTTCGGGCGCCACGTGAAGGGGCGCGAGCGCTACGTGCTCTCGGTGCACCCGCACAACGATCGCGGCACCGCGGTGGCGGCGGCGGAGCTGGCGGTGATGGCCGGGGCCGACCGGGTGGAGGGCACGCTCTTCGGGAACGGCGAGCGCACCGGCAACGTGGACCTGGTGACGCTCGCGCTCAACCTGCACACGCAGGGCGTCGATCCCGGGCTCGACCTCGCGGACCTCGACGCGCTGGTCGAGGTGGCCGAGCGGGCCACGCGCATGCCGGTCCACCCGCGCCACCCGTACGCGGGCGCGCTCGTCTACACCGCCTTCTCCGGCTCGCACCAGGACGCGATCAAGAAGGGCTTTGCCGCGCTCCGGCGCACCGACGGCGAGCGCTGGGAGATGCCGTACCTGCCCATGGACCCCGCGGACGTGGGCCGCACCTACCAGGCGGTCATCCGGGTGAACAGCCAGTCCGGGAAGGGCGGGGTGGGCTGGGTGCTGGAGGAGCACGGCGGGATCCGGCTGGGGCGCGAGGAGCTGACCCGCTTCGCGGCGGTGATCCAGGCGATGGCCGAGGCGCGGGGGACCGACCTCACGCCGGCGGAGATCCTGGAGGTGTACGCGCGCACGCACGGCGGCGCGCCCGGCGTCCGCGCGCTCGCGCAGGGATGAGGCGGCGGGCCGCGGCGAGGGCGATTATGAGTCGCCCCGCCGCGCGCCCACCTGCGCGGCCGGAGGCACCGCATGGAGCAGCGGAAGCTGGGCACGCAGGGGCTCTCGGTCTCGGCCGTGGGGCTGGGCTGCATGGGCATGAGCGACTTCTACGGCGGCGCCGACGAGCGCGAGTCCGTCGCGACCATCCACCGCGCGCTCGAGCTCGGCGTCACGTTCCTCGACACGGCCGACATGTACGGTCCGTTCAAGAACGAGGAGCTGGTGGGGCGGGCCATCCGGGATCGCCGCGACCAGGTGGTGCTCGCCACCAAGTTCGGGAACGAGCGCCGCGCCGACGGCACCTTCGTCGGCATCAACGGGCGGCCCGAGTACGTGCGCGCCGCCTGCGACGCCTCGCTGCGGCGGCTCGGCGTGGACCACGTGGACCTCTACTACCAGCACCGCGTCGACCCCACCGTGCCGATCGAGGACACCGTGGGCGCCATGGCCGGCCTGGTGAAGGACGGCAAGGTCCGCTACCTCGGGCTCTCGGAGGCCGCGCCCGCCACCATCCGCCGCGCGCACGCGGTGCACCCCATCACCGCGCTCCAGACCGAGTACTCGCTGTGGAGCCGCGATCCGGAGGACGAGCTGCTGCCCACCCTGCGCGAGCTCGGCATCGGCTTCGTCCCGTACAGCCCGCTCGGGCGCGGCTTCCTCACCGGCCGGTTCCGCTCGCCCGACGATCTCCCCGAGGGCGACTTCCGGCGGACCTCGCCGCGCTTCCAGGGCGAGAACTTCCAGCGGAACCTCGATCTCGTGGACCGCATCCGCGAGATGGCGGGCGCGAAGGGCGTCTCGGCCTCGCAGCTCGCGCTGGCGTGGGTGCTCCGGCGGGGAGAGGACGTCGCGCCGATCCCCGGGACCACCACCCGCCGCCACCTCGACGAGAACGTGGCCGCGGCCTCGATCCGGCTCACGCCGGCGGACCTCGCCGCCATCGATCAGGTGGCGCCGAAGGGCGCGGCCGCCGGCGAGCGCTACCCGCCGTCCGGCATGGTGCGGGTGAACCTGTAGCGTTCCGTCACCGCGCGCCGGCGCCGGTGCCGGTGCTGGCCCCGAGGCCCATCTCGCCGGCCAGCTCGGCGAAGCGGGTCGCGAACGCCGGCCCGCGCGCCTCGTCCTCGTGCTTGAAGTACGCGTACGCCTCCGCCCAGGGCTGCGCCGCGATCGCCTGCAGCGCAGACCGCAGCGCGGCGTCGCCGTACTCGGTGCGCCGGAGGCGCAGGTAGCCGAACCCGGCGGTCGCGGCCAGCGGCGTCGAGCCCTCGTCCGCGTCGGTGATGCACAGCGCGGCCCCGGCGCCGGCCAGCGCGGACCGCACCGCGTCGGCGTGCCAGCTCGGGTGGCGCAGCTCGAACGCGAACCGGCCGCCCCGCGGCAGCAGCGCGAGGAAGTCCTGCAGCAGCGCGAGGTCGAGCCGGATGGAGGGCGGCAGCTGGAACAGGATCGGCCCCAGCGCCGGGCCGAGCTCCGCCGCCGCCCGCAGGAACCAGGCGAGCGCGGCCTCGGCGTTCGCCAGCTTGAGACGGTGGGTGATCCGCTGGGGCGCCTTCAGCGCGAAGGTGAAGCCGGGCGGGACCGCCGCGCGCCAGCCGGCGAGCAGCTCGGGGCCGGGCATCCGGTAGAAGGTGTTGTTCACCTCCACCGTCCGGAGCCGCGCCGCGTAGGCCGGGAGCATTTGCGCGGCGGGGAGGCCGGCCGGGTAGAACGCCCCGCGCCAGGCCGGGTAGCTCCAGCCGCTCGTGCCGGTGAGGAGGCGCACGCGTGGGATCTGCGCACGCGCGGGGTGATGCGCCCGCCCGGTGCGGGGCGCGTCGGCCGGCGAGCGCCCGCCCGTGCACCCGCCGCCAGGGCTCGCTCGGCGCGCCGTCCGGGCGCACATTCCACGGTCTCCCGGCCAACGGAGGTTCGACCGGGTTCCCCGCATGTGAGGGAACCCCGTCGGACGCTCCATCGCGGGTCAGCCCGCCGTACGGTGTCCCCCATGTCCGATCCCCTCGAGCTCACGCCCGTCCAGCGCCTGGTCCTCGCGTTCTGGGCGCTGTTCGCCGTCCTCTTCCGGCCCGACGTGGCCCGCGCCGTCCACATGCTCCGCGTGACGCGCGGTGCGCAGGGGCTGCCGCCGTCACCCGTCGCCCCCGAGCCGTGGCACGCGGCCCCTCCGCCCGTCGCGACGCCGCCCGCGCCGATGCCGACGCCGCCCGAGCGGGCCCCCGCGCCGCCGCCCGCGGCCGCGGCGCCGCCGTCGGCGCGCACGCCCGCGCCGGCGCCCGAGCCGGCGAAGCCGGGCGCCACCGGCCCCATCCCGCCGCCCGCGGCCGCGCCCGCGAAGCCCGCCGCAGCCGAGAAGGCGGCGCCCGAGAAGCCCGCGCCCGCCGCGGTCCGCGCGCCGGAGCCGCCGCGCGCCGACCCGCGCGCGCCGGCGCTCCAGCTGCTCGCCGCGCTCCAGCGCGAGGGGCGGCTGGTGGACTTCCTGGAGGAGGACCTCACCGGCTTCCCCGACGCGTCGATCGGCGCCGCCGCGCGGACCGTTCACGCCGGGTGCAAGCGGGCCATCGAGGCGATGTTCCAGCTCGAGCCGGTGTTCCGCGAGGCGGAGGGCGCGCGCGTCACCGTCGCGCCCGGGTTCGACGCGGGGGCGATCCGGCTCAGCGGCAACGTGGTGGGCCAGCCGCCGTTCCAGGGCGCCCTGCGCCACCACGGCTGGCGCGCGCGCGAGGTGAAGCTGCCGCCGCCGCCCGACGGCAAGGACCTGACCGTCGTCGCGCCGGCAGAGGTCGAGCTGTGAGGAACGGCTGATGGCGGACGCCCCGCTCGCGGTCGGCATCGACCTCGGCACCACCAACTGCGCCATCGCCTGGCGCGCGGTGGAGGCCGGCCCGGGGCCGGACGGCGCGCGCGCGGAGGCGCTCTTGGTGCCGCAGCTCGTCCGGCCGGGCGAGGTGGAGCCGCGGCCGCTCCTCCCGTCGTTCCTGTACCTCCCGCACCCGGCCGAGCTGCCCCCCGGCGCGGCCGCCCTGCCATGGGCGCAGGGCGGGGCGGCGGAGGCGGCGGGGGAGATCGTGGGCGAGCTGGCGCGCGACCTGGGCGCGCAGACACCCATCCGCCTCGTGTCGTCGGCGAAGAGCTGGCTCTCGCACCCCACGCTCGACCGGCGCGCCGCGACGCTCCCGGCGGGCGCGCCGCCGGAGGTCCCGCGCCTCTCGCCGGTGGAGGCCTCCGCGCGCTACCTCGCGCACCTGCGCGCGGCCTGGGACCGCGAGGTGGCCGCCGGCGATCCCGCCCGCGCGCTCGCGGCGCAGCGGGTCACGCTGACGGTCCCGGCCTCGTTCGACGCGGTGGCGCGCGAGCTGACGGCGGAGGCGGCGCGGCTCGCCGGCCTGCCGCAGGTGGTGCTGCTGGAGGAGCCGCAGGCCGCGCTCTACGCCTGGGTGGAGGCCATGGGCGAGGGCTGGCGGAAGGCGGTCCGGCCCGGCGACCTGGTGCTGGTGGTGGACGTGGGCGGCGGCACCACCGACCTCTCGCTCGTCGCGGTGGTGGACCGCGGCGGCGACCTGGGCCTCGAGCGCGTCGCGGTGGGCGACCACATCCTGCTGGGCGGCGACAACATGGACCTCGCGCTCGCGCACGCGCTGGCGAGCCAGCTGGAGCGCGAGGGGCGCACGCTGGATCGCTGGCAGCTGCTCGCGCTGGGGCACTCCGCCCGGCGCGCCAAGGAGGCGATGTTCGCCGACCCGTCGCTGGCGGAGCTGCCGGTGGCCATCCCCGGGCGCGGCTCGTCGCTGGTGGGCGGGGCGCTGCGCACCACGCTCCGCCGCGCCGAGCTGGAGGCGGTGCTGACCGACGGCTTCTTCCCCCGCGTGGACGCCGCCGCCCGGCCGCAGGCCCCGCGCCGGGCCGCGCTCACCATGCTCGGCCTGCCGTACGCCTCGGACCCGGGCATCACCCGGCACCTGGCCGCGTTCCTGGCCCGCCACCGCGCCGCGCTGGGGTCGGGCGGGCACGCCGAGGTCCCGCTCGCGGGCGGCGCGTTCCTCCACCCGACGGCGGTGCTCTTCAACGGCGGCGTCATGAAGGCCGCGCCGCTCGCCGCGCGCGTGGTGGAGGTGCTGGCGGGCTGGCTCGCGGGCGAGGGCGCCCCGCCGCCGCGCGTGCTCCCGGCCGCCGATCTCGACCTGGCGGTGGCGCGCGGCGCGGCGGTGTACGGGCGCGTCCGCGCCGGCCACGGGATCCGGATCCGCGGCGGCACCTCGCGCGCGTACTACGTGGGCGTGGAGGCGTCGATGCCGGCGGTGCCGGGCGTCGCGCCGCCGCTCCGGGCGGTGTGCCTCGCGCCCATGGGCATGGAGGAGGGGACGCGCGCGGAGCTGCCGGGCGAGCCGCTCGGGCTGGTCGTGGGCGAGCCGGTGGACTTCCGCCTGTTCAGCTCCTCCGTGCGCCGCGACGACCGGCCCGGCGACGTGGTGGAGGACGCCGGCTCGCTGGAGGAGGGGCCGCCGGTGACCGCCACCATCGCCGCCGGCACGCGCCCGGCGGGCGAGGTGGTGCCGGTGCGGCTCCGCGCCCACGTCACCGAGATCGGCACGCTGGAGCTGGACTGCGTCGGCCCGGACGAGCGCTGGTCGCTCGAGTGGAACCTGCGCCAGTCCGCGGACCCGCCCGCCGGCGGCCCGGGGGCGGCCGCCCGGCCCGCCTGATCCGGCGCCATGCCCGGCCCGCGCCACGTCGTCGGCATCGACCTCGGCACGGTCAACTCCGCGCTCGCCTCGGTGGACCTCGCGCGCGAGGGCGATCTCGCCGAGGCGGTCGAGGCGCTGGCGATCCCGCAGCTGGTCCGGCCGGGCGAGGTCGAGGCGCGGCGCCTCCTGCCGTCCTCGGCCTACCTGCCCGGCCCGGAGCTGCCGCCCGCCGCCACCCGGCTGCCCTGGGGGGAGCGCGCCATCGTGGTGGGCGAGCTGGCGCGCGAGCAGGGCGCCCGGGTGCCGGGGCGGCTGGTGACGTCGGCGAAGAGCTGGCTCGCGAACCCCCGCGCCGACCGCACCGCGCCGATCCTGCCGTGGGGCGCGCCCGAGGGCGTGCCGCGCCTCTCGCCGGTGGACGCCTCGGCGCTGTACCTCGGCCACCTCCGCGACGCCTGGGAGGCCGCGCACCCCGGCGCGCCGCTCGCCGAGCAGGAGCTGACGCTGGCGGTGCCCGCGTCGTTCGACGCCGCCGCGCGCGAGCTGACGCTCGCGGCGGCGCGGGAGGCCGGGCTGCCGCGCGCAGCGCTGGTGGAGGAGCCGCAGGCCGCGTTCCACGACTGGGCCTCCCGCCACCGCGCCGACCTGGGCGCCGCGCTGGGCCTCCCCGGCGGCGAGGGCGCCGCGCTGGTGCTGGTGGTGGACGTGGGCGGCGGGACGACCGACCTCACGCTGGTGCGCGCCGAGGCGCGCGACGGGCGGCCCGCGCTCACCCGCATCGCCGTGGGCGATCACCTGCTGCTCGGCGGCGACAACGTGGACCTGGCGCTGGCGCGGGCGGTGGAGGGGCGGCTGGGCGGCCGCCTCGACCCGGCGCGCTTCGGCGCGCTGGTTCAGGCGTGCCGGCTCGCGAAGGAGCGACTGCTCGCGGCGGGCGGTCCGGAGCGCGTCCCGGTGGCGGTGGCCGGCGCGGGGAGCCGGCTGGTCGCGGGCGCGGTGTCGTCGGAGCTGTCGCGCGACGAGGTCCGGGCGCTGGTGCTGGACGGCTTCTTCCCGCGGGTCGGCCCCGGGGACCGCCCGCGCCGCGCGCCGCGCACCGCCGGGCTGGCGGAGCTGGGGCTGCCCTACGAGCCGGACCCGGCGGTCACCCGCCACGTCGCCGCGTTCCTGGCGCTGCACGCGGCCGAGGCGGGCGCCGCGGCGGGCGGGCCGGCCCGGCCGGACGCGGTGCTCCTGAACGGCGGCACCTTCGCCGCGCCGGAGGTGCGCGCGCGGCTGGCCGAGGCGGTGTCCGCGCTGTTCCCCGGCAAGCCGCCGGTGCGCGCGCTCGCCAGCCCCGCGCTCGACCTCGCGGTGGCGCGCGGCGCGGCGCTCTCGGCGCTCGCCCGGCGCGGGGTGGGCCTGCGCATCGGCGGCGGCACCCCGCGGGCGTTCTACGTGGGCATCGCCGCGCCCGAGGGCGAGCGGGCGCTCTGCGTGGTGCCGCGCCACGCCGAGGAGGGCACCCGCGTCGCCGTGCCGCGCACCTTCCGGCTGGCGCTGGGGCGGCCGGTCCGGTTCGCGCTGCTCGCGTCGTCCGCGCCGCGGCTGGAGCGGCCGGGCGACGTGGTCGAGCCCGGCGACGACCTGGTGCCGCTGCCGCCGGTCGAGACCGTGCTCTCCGCGCCGGGGCAGGGCGACGCCGAGGTGCCGGTGCGGCTCGAGGCGGCGCTCACCGAGATCGGGACGCTGGAGCTGTGGTGCGCCGCCACCGATCGCGACGCGCGCTGGCGCCTGGAGTTCTCGCTGCGGGCGGGCGCCGCCGACGCGGGCGGGCCGGACCGCCCCGCGGAGACGGCGGCGGTGCCGCGCCGGCTGGAGGAGGCGCGCGCGCTCGTCGAGGTGTTCTACGGGAAGAAGGCGGCGGTCGAGCGCAAGGAGGTGAAGGGGCTGTTCCGCGCGCTGGAGAAGGTCCTCGGCCCGCGCGACGGCTGGTCCACGCCGGTGGTGCGCGACCTGTGGGCGGCGCTGCACGCCGGGCGCGGGCGGCGGCGGCGCAGCGCCGACCACGAGCGCACCTGGCTGCAGCTCACCGGCTTCTGCCTGCGCCCCGGCTTCGGCGCGCCGCTCGACGCCTGGCGGGCCGCCGAGACGTGGAAGGCGTTCGGCGAGGGGCTGCAGTACCAGGGCGACGCGCGGGCCTGGGCGGCGTGGTGGATCACCTGGCGGCGCATCGCCGGCGGCCTCGACGCCGCCGCGCAGCGCCGCCTGCTCGAGGCGGTGCGGCCCTTCCTGCGGCCGCGCGACGCGCGCCGCCCGCCGCCCAGGGTCGCCGGCGTCCGGCCCATGGCGGAGGACGAGATGGTGCGGCTCGCCGGCAGCCTGGAGCGGATCGATCCGGCCGAGAAGGAGGAGCTGGGCGGGTGGCTGCTCGCGCGGGCCGAGGCGGACGGACCGGCGCCGCACCTGCTCTGGGCGCTCGGCCGGCTGGGCGCGCGCGTGCCGTTCCACGCGAGCGTGCACCAGGTGGTCCCGCCCGCGGTCGCCGAGGCCTGGATCGACCGGCTGCTCGCGGTCGCGCCGCCGCGCGAGGTGGCGTTCGCGCTGGGGCAGCTCGCGCGCCGGAGCGGCGACCGGGCCCGCGACGTGGGCGAGACCGCGCGCGCGCGGGCGCTGGCGGCGCTCGCGGCCGCCGGCGTCCCGGACGAGCAGGCGCGCCCGGTGCGCGAGGTGGTGGAGGCGAGCGCCGAGGCCGACCCGCGCATCTTCGGCGAGAGCCTGCCGGCCGGGCTCCGGCTGGTCCCGGAGGAGACGGACCCCGCCTCGCCGGATCCCGCCACCCCGCCCGCGTGAGAGACTGCGCCCGTGCCGCTCCACGACGCCGCCGCCCGGGGGTTCGAGGCCGGCGCCGACGCGTACGCGCGCGGGCGACCGGGCTACCCCGACGCCGCGGTGGACGCGGCGCTCGCGGCGCTGCGGGTCGGGCCCGGCGAGCTGCTCCTCGAGCTCGGCGCGGGGACGGGCTCGCTGACGCGGAGCCTCGCCGAGCGCGGGGTCCGCGTGCTGGCTCTGGAGCCGGTCGCCGCCATGCGCCGCCGCCTGGCGGGCGTGGCCGGCGCGCTGCCGGTGGCCGCGGCCGCCGAGGCGCTCCCGGTGCGCGACGGCGGCGTCGCGGGCGCGATCGCGGCCACCGCCTTCCACTGGTTCGACGGCCCGGCGGCGCTCCGCGCGCTGCACCGCGCGCTGCCCCCGGGCGCGCGCCTGGCGCTCCTGTGGAACCGGCGCGACCTCGCGGTGGACTGGGTGGCCCGGCTGGACGAGATCCTGAACGCGGCCGAGCCGCCCGGCACGCCCCGGTACCGCACCGGCCGGTGGCGCGCGGCGTTCGACGCGGCCCCGGCTGCGTTCGGGCCGCTGCAAGCCTCCCAGCACCGGCACGTCCACGTCCTCTCGCCGGAGGGGGTGGTGGATCGGATCGCCTCGGTGAGCTACGTCGCCGCCATGGACGCCGCCGGCCGCGCGCGGGTGCTCGCCGAGGTGCGCGCGCTGCTCGCCGCGCACCCGGACACCGCCGGGCGCGACGCGCTGGAGCTCCCCTACGTCGCCGACCTGTGGTGGTGCGAGCGTGCGTGACATCGGGTGAACCGCGCCGGCGCCCGGGCGAACGGCGCGCCGCCGCGCCGGCCGGCGGGGTAGGATGCGCTCCATGGTTCGCATCAGCTGGCCGCTCGCGCTCCTGCTCGCGGTGGTGATCGCGGTCGTGGCGCGCAGGCCGCGGCTGATCCTGCCCATGCTGATCGTGCTCGGCGTCTGGTACCTGGTCGAGACCGCGCGCGCCCGCCGCCGGTGAGGCGCGCCGGGCCGGGGCACGCCCGCAGGGCTGCCCATCCGCCCGCGCCGTGCGCGCCCGCTCCCCCGCCCGCAGCGCGCGGGGCCGGCCCCGCGTCCTCCACCCGCGTGACGCATCTTCAGCGGGCGAGGGGGATGCGGCATGCGGCTGCCCGGGAACGGCATGAGCTGGAAGGAGTTCGGCAAGGGCCTCTACCAGGAGATCTCCCACGACAACGTCACCGACCTGGCCGCCACGGTCACCTACTACGGCGTGCTGGCGCTGTTCCCGTTCCTGCTGTTCCTGGTGGCGCTCGCGAGCGTGGTGATCACGCCGGCCCAGGCGCAGCAGCTGGTGGACCAGCTCGCGCAGGTCGCGCCGGGCGAGGTGACGAAGATCGTCGGCGACCGCATCCAGCAGCTCGGCTCCCAGCAGAACGTGACGCTGCTCGGCTTCGGCGCGCTCGGGGCGATCTGGGCGGCGTCGGGCGCCACCCTGGCGCTCATGCGCGCGCTGAACACGGCCTACGACGTCGGCGAGTCGCGGCCGTTCTGGAAGGTGAGGGCCATCGGCCTGCTCATGACCGTCATCGCCGGCGTGCTCGCCCTGGCGGGCGCGCTGGCCGCGGTCGCGACCGAGCCGCTGGCGAACGCGATCGGCGGTCCGGTGGGCGCGGCCATCCTCTGGCTGCGCCTCCCGGTCGCGGCGCTGGTGATGATGTTCCTGTGGGCCCTGCTCTACTACGTGCTGCCCGACGTCGAGCAGCGGTTCAAGTTCATCACCCCGGGCTCGGTGTTCGGGGTGGTGCTCTGGGTGCTCGCCTCCTGGGGGTTCGGCAAGTACGTCGCGAACTTCGGCAACTACGACAAGACCTACGGCTCCATCGCGGGCGTCATCGTGCTGCTCTTCTGGATGTGGATCTCCTCGCTGGTCCTGCTCGTGGGGGCGGAGATCAACGCGCTCATCGAGCACCGCTCGCCGGAGGGGAAGCGCGAGGGCGCGAGGTCGATGCGGGACACCGGGCTCACCCCCGTCGAGCGGGCGCCCGCGCCCGGCCCGCCGGCCCGGGCCGTCCCGGCGCCCCTGCGCGCGCCGCCCCGCCGCCGGCGCATCGGGGGCCTGACCGCGCTCGCCGCCGGGCTGGCGGCGGGGATCCTGCTCGGCCGCCGCGAGGCGTGACCGGCGGTCGCGCCCGTCCGGCGCCACCACCCGGGCGCGAACCGGGCTACAATCCGGCGCCCCGCGGCCCTCCGGCCCGGACCCGATGCCAATGGAACCCACCGCGCCCGCCGCCACGCGCAACACCGAGTCCACCGCCAAGATCGTCTACGTGCTGTACCTCCTGTCCTTCGCGGCCGGCATCACCACGCTCATCGGCGTGGTGATGGCGTACGTGAACGAGGGCGACGCGCCGGAGGGGCTGCGCACGCACTACCGGTTCCAGATCCGGACGTTCTGGATCGGGCTGCTCTACGCCGTCGTGGGGGGCCTGCTCACCATCGTCGGGATCGGCGCGCTCGTCCTGCTGTTCCTGGCGGTCTGGCTGGTGGTCCGCTGCGTGAAGGGGCTGAAGTGGCTGGACCAGCGCCAGCCCGTGCCGAACCCGGCCACCTGGCTCTGGTAGCGCCGCCGCGCGCTCCCCCGGGCGGCGCACGCGCGCCGCGGCCGGTGCGGCCGAGCCTCACCTGGTCTAGGCTCTGCGCATGGCGGCTCGCCCGAAGCTCCGCATCGGCGTCTCGTCCTGCCTGCTCGGTCAGAAGGTCCGCTACGACGGGCAGCACAAGCGCGACGACTTCCTCACCGAGGTGCTGGCGCCGTTCGTGGAATGGGTGCCGGTGTGCCCGGAGCTGGAGCTCGGGCTGGGCGTGCCGCGCGAGCCCATCCGCCTGGTGGGCCGGCCCGCGGCGCCGTCGCTGGTGGCCGAGCGGAGCGGGCTGGATCACACCGAGGCGATGCGCCGCTTCGCGGAGCGCCGCGTGGCGGAGCTCGCCCGCGAGGACCTCTCCGGCTACGTGACCAAGAAGGACTCGCCGTCGTGCGGGATGGAGCGCGTGCGCGTCCACCCGGCGAAGGGCGGCCCGCCGCGGCGCGAGGGGGTGGGCGCGTTCGCGCGCGTGCTGATGGAGGCGTTCCCGCTCCTGCCGGTCGAGGAGGAGGGCCGGCTGAACGACCCGGCGCTGCGCGAGGGGTTCGTGGAGCGGGTGTTCGCGTACGCGCGCTGGAAGGCGGCCGTCGGCGAGGGCATGACCCGCGGCGCGCTGGTCGCGTTCCACACCGCGCACAAGCTGACGCTCCTCGCGCACAGCCCCGCCGCCTACCGGGCGCTGGGCGCGCGGGTGGGCGGCCTGCGCAAGGGCGCGATCCGCGCGGACGTCGAGGCGTACGGCGCCGGCCTGATGGCGGCGCTGAAGGTGCCCGCCACCCGCGGCCGTCACGTCAACGTGCTGCAGCACGCGGCCGGCTACCTCCGCGACCGGCTCCCGGCGGCCGACCGCAAGGAGCTGGAGGAGAGCATCGCCGACTTCGGGCGCGGGCTGGTGCCGCGCATCGTGCCGCTCACGCTGCTCCGCCACCACGTGCGCAGCCAGGGCCTGGAGTACCTCGCCGGCCAGGTGTACCTCGACCCCGATCCCAAGGAGCTCATGCTCCGCAACCACGCGTGAGCCGCATGCCCGTCCCCGCCGAGCGGATCCGCGTCCTGAACGCCGCGCCGCTCCGGCCGGAGCGGGCCGTGGTGCTCCACTGGATGACGAGCGCCCGGCGGACCCGCTCGAACCCGGCGCTGGAGCGCGCCGCGGAGCTGGGGCGGGCGCTGGGACGGCCGGTGCTGGTGCTCGAGCCGCTGCGGTGCGGCTACCCGTACGCGAGCGACCGGCTCCACGCGTTCCTGCTGGAGGGCATGCGCGACAACGCCGCGGCGCTCGCCGGGCGCGCGCTGTACCACCCGTGGGTGGAGCGGCGCGCCGGGGAGGGCGAGGGGCTGCTCGAGGCGCTCGCGGCGCGCGCCTGCGCCGTCGTCGCCGACGACTTCCCCACCGGCTTCCCCGCGGAGGCGCTCCGCGCGGCGGCGGCCCGCCTCGATGTGCGCCTCGAGGCGGTGGACGCGAGCTGCGTGGTCCCGTTCCGCCTGGCCGGCAAGGACTTCCCCACCGCGCACGCCTACCGCCGCCACCTCCAGCGCACGCTGCCGGCGTGGCTGGACCGCCTGCCGGCGGACGACCCGCTCGCGGGCGCGCCGCCGCCGGGCGGGGCGCCGGTGCCGGCGGAGATCCGGCGGCGCTGGCCGGCGGCGAGGGCCTCGGAGCTGGACCGCCCGGCCGCGCTCGCCGCCGCGCTGCCCGTCGACCACCGCGTCCCGCCCGCCGGCCGCGGGGGGAGCGTCGCGGCCCGGCGGCGGCTCGCGGCGTTCCTGCGCGACGGGCTGGACGCCTACGCCGAGCGCCACAACGCGCCGGACGAGGCGCGGGGCGCGAGCGGGCTCTCGCCCTGGCTCCACTTCGGCCACCTGAGCAGCTTCGAGGTGCTGCGGGCGGTGCTGCGGCGGGAGGGCTGGACCCCGCCGCCCGTCGCCGCGCCGCCGCGTGGCGCGCGCGCCGGCTGGTGGGGCCTGCCCGCCTCCGCCGAGGCCTTCCTCGATCAGCTCCTCACCTGGCGCGAGCTGGCCTTCGTCACCTGCGCGCACCTCCCGGATCACCGCGCGTACGCGTCCCTCCCTGCCTGGGCGCGGGCGACCCTGGCCCGGCACGCCGCCGATCCGCGGCCGGCGGTCTACGCGCGGGCGGCGCTGGAGGCGGCCGGGACGCACGATCCGCTCTGGAACGCCGCCCAGCGCCAGCTCCTGCGCGAGGGCGTGGTGCACGGGTACCTCCGGATGCTCTGGGGGAAGAAGATCCTGGAGTGGAGCGCGACGCCCGAGGAGGCGCACGCGACCATGCTGGAGCTGAACGACCGGCACGCGCTGGACGGGCGGGATCCGAACTCGGTCGCGGGCATCGCCTGGTGCCTCGGCCGCTACGATCGACCGTGGGGGCCGGAGCGGCCGGTGTTCGGGACGGTGCGGTACATGTCCTCCGCGAACACCGCCCGGAAGTGGCCGGTGCGCCGGTACCTGGAGCGCCACGGTCCGTGAACGTCGCGCGGCCCCCCTCCCGACGGGAGTGGCGCGGGCCGGCCGCGACGCGGAAGGATGCTCGAATGCCCCCAGTCCACCGCACCGTGCTCGTGACCGGGGCGACCGGCTTCGTGGGGAGCGCGCTGGTGCCGGCGCTCGCCGCGGCCGGGCACCGGGTCCGCGCCACGAGTCGCCGCCGCCGCGCCGGGCCGGGCGGGACGGTGGACTGGATGGCGGTGGACGTGCGGCGCCCGGCCGACCTCGAGCGCGCGCTGGAGGGCGTGGATGCGGCGTACTTCCTGGTGCACGGGATGGCCGCGGGCCGGGGCGACTACGTCGAGGAGGAGCGCCGCACCGCCGCCGGCTTCGTGCGGGCGGCGGAGCGGGCCGGGACGGGACGCATCGTGTACCTGGGCGGCGTCGCGCCGCAGGGAACGCCCTCCCGGCACCTCGCCAGCCGCCTCGCGGTCGGGGAGGTGCTGCGCGCCGGGCGCGTGCCCGCCCTGGAGCTGCGCGCGTCGATGATCGTGGGCGCGGGCAGCGCCTCCTGGCAGGTGGTGCGCGACCTGGCGATGCGCCTGCCGGTGATGCTGCTGCCGGCATGGGCCCGCTCGCGCACCTGTCCGGTCTGGATCGGCGACGTGGTGGGTGCGCTGGTGGCCGGGCTCGACCTGCCGCTGCCGGCGAGCGCGGTCCACGACGTGCCCGGCCCGGACGTGCTGGCGGTGCGGGAGATCCTGGAGCGGGTGGCCGCGCTCCGCGGGCGGCGCCTGCCCGCCGCGCGCGTGCCGCTGCCGGTGCCACGCGTCTCCATGCTGTGGCTGAAGCTGATCTCCGGCGCGGACTGGCGGGTGGTGCGCGAGCTGGTGCAGGGGCTGGCGACGGACCTCCTCCCGCGTGACACCCGCTTCTGGGAGCTCGCCGGGCTGCCCGCGCCCCTGCCGTTCGACGAGGCCGCGCGCCGCGCGCTGGCCGGCGAGGCCGCCGGCGAGGGGCTGCGGGGCGCGCTGGCGGCGATCGAGGAGGCGCTGGTGGACCGCTGCGCGCCGCGCCTCGGGCCGGTCAACCCGGGGGAGCCACGGTCGCGATGAGCACGCTCCAGACGGCGTGCGACACGAGCGCCGGCACCAGGCTGCCCCGCCACGCCGCCAGCGCACCCCACGCGGCGTAGGTGGGCAGCGCGGCGAGCGCGAGCAGCCCCTCGCCGGTCGCGAGCGCGAGCGCAGCGGCGAGCGCGGTCGCGGCCGCCACGGCCCGCGCCGGACCGAGCCGCCGGGCGAGGCGCGCCTGCACCAGCCCACGCCAGAACGCCTCCTCGGCCGGCGCGATGGCGAGCGCGAGCGCCAGCCCGGGCCCGAGCGCGCGGGTGCGGAACCGCTCGAAGATGGCGGCGGTGGGCGCGCACAGCGCGTCGGTGGCCCCGCCGCAGCCGGCCCACAGGAACGCGCGGGCCCCGGCGTAGAGCGCGCCCGCCACGGCGAGGCCCAGCAGCACGTCGGTGCCGCGCGGACGCAGCCTGGCCCGCAGCCCGGGCGGCGCGCCGGCGAAGGACAGCGCCATCCAGGCGAGCGCGAGCGGCGTGGCCCAGGCGAAGAACCGGGGCGGGCTCGCCGCCACCAGCAGCGCCCAGCCCAGCGCCGCGAGCACCGCCGCCGTCGTCCAGGCGCGGTCGCCGGCGCACCGCCCGCCGGACGCCTCGCCGGGCGGCCGGCGGCCCGCGGGCGTGGTATCTGTGGGCATCCGCGCCACATTACCATCCGCGCAGCACGCTCCACGAAAGGAAGGGACGCCCATGGCCACCATGTCGTCGGTGAACCCCGCCACCGGTGAGGTGCTCGCCCGCTTCGACGAGATCACGGACGCCGAGCTGGAGCGGCGGCTCGCGCTCGCCGCCGCGACGTTCCGGTCCTGGCGCCGCGTCCCGTTCGCGGACCGCGCGCAGCGCATGGGCCGCGCCGCCGAGGTCCTGGAGGCGCGCAAGGACGCGCTCGGCCGGACCATGACGCTGGAGATGGGCAAGACGCTCCGCTCGGCGGTGGCCGAGGCCGAGAAGTGCGCGTGGGTCTGCCGCTTCTACGCGGAGCACGCGGAGCGGTTCCTGGCCGACGAGGTGCTCCCCTCGAGCGCGGCGCGGTCGTACACCCGGTGCCTGCCCATCGGGCCGGTGCTGGCGGTGATGCCCTGGAACTTCCCCTTCTGGCAGGTGTTCCGCTTCGCCGCGCCGGCGCTCATGGCCGGCAACGTCGGCGTGCTGAAGCACGCCTCCAACGTGCCGCAGTCGGCGCTCGCCATCGAGGCGGTGTTCCGGGAGGCCGGGTTCCCGGAGGGCTGCTTCCAGACGCTGCTGGTCGGCTCGTCGCGGGTGCAGCGCATCGTGGAGGATCCGCGCATCGCGGCCGCCACCCTCACCGGCAGCGAGGGCGCGGGCAGCGCGGTGGCCTCCGCGGCCGGCCGGGTCATCAAGAAGACCGTGCTGGAGCTGGGCGGCAGCGACGCGTTCGCGGTGATGCCGTCCGCCGATCTCGACGCGGCGGTCGCGACGGCGGTCACCGCCCGCACCATCAACAACGGCCAGTCCTGCATCGCCGCGAAGCGCTTCGTGATCCACGAGGCCGTCTACGACCGCTTCGAGCAGGCGTTCGTGAAGCGCATGGCCGCGCTGAAGGTGGGCGACCCGCTCGACGCGGGCACCGACGTCGGGCCGGTGGTGAGCGAGGCGGAGCTCCGGAAGCTGGCGGAGCAGGTGGACGCCGCGGTGAAGGCGGGCGGCCGGCTCCTGCTCGGCGGCGCGCCGGCCGGCGGGCGGGGCTTCTACTACCCGCCCACCGTGATCGCCGACGTGCCGCCCACCTCGCCGTCCTACCGCGAGGAGATCTTCGGGCCGGTGGCGCTGCTGTTCCGCGCGCGCAACCTCGACCAGGCGATCTCGATCGCGAACGACGTGCCGTTCGGCCTGGGCTCGAGCGTCTGGACGCGCGAGCCGGCCGAGCGCGACCGCTTCGTGGACGAGCTGGAGGCGGGCGCGACGTTCGTGAACGCCATGGTCGCCTCGGATCCGCGGCTCCCGTTCGGCGGCGTGAAGCGCTCGGGGTACGGGCGCGAGCTGGCGCGCGAGGGGATCCGCGAGTTCGTGAACCTGAAGACGGTGGTGCTGCAGGACGCCGCCGCCGCCGCGGGCCAGCCCGGCGCCGCGATGGAGTAGCGTCAGGCGTCCGCCCCGGCGACGAGCAGCGCCGAGTCCTCCAGGTCCTCGCCGGCGGGGCCGAGCAGGTCCACCCCGTTGCGGGCGAAGCGCCGCGCCGCGGCCGCCGCCCGCCGGCCGCGCCCGGCGTCGAGCGCCCACTGCGCGTGCGCGGCGAGGTGGGCGAGCGCGAGCGTCCGCCCCAGCGTGAGCGCCAGCCGGCGCGCGCCCGCCTCCCGCAGCTCCGGCGCCTCGCCCCCCGCGAGCGCCGCCCTCGCCCGGGCCAGCGCGCCGGTGGCGGCCTGCATCGCCGGGCGGAGCGACGGGTCGCGCGCCTGCGAGAGCCGCTCCTGGATCTCCGCCGCGAGCGCCTCGGCCGCGCCCTCGGTGGCGAGCGCGCGCTGCGCCTCGAGCGCGAGCACGTTGGTGGTCCCTTCCCAGATTGGCAGCACCTGCGCGTCGCGCAGCAGCCGCGGCAGGCCGGTGTCCTCCACGTAGCCGGCGCCGCCGAACGCCTCCACCGCCTCGGAGGCGACCGCCACCGCCTGCTTCCCGGTGGTGAGCTTCGCGAGCGGCGTGACCGCGCGGAGCAACGTCCGCACCCCCGGATCGGCGTCGCCCGCCTCGGCGCGGCCGAGCAGCTCCACCGCGCGGAACGCGAGCAGGAACCCGGCCTCGCGCTCGGCCTCGAGCCCTGCCAGCGTGTCGGCGTGGAGCGGGCGCGCCCGCAGCGGCGTCCCGAAGGCGCGCCGCCGCCCGGCGTAGTCGCGGGCCAGCGCCACCGCGCGCCCCATGTACGCGGCCGCGACGAGCGCGTTCCAGGTGCGGGTCACGTTCAGCATGGGGGTGATCGCGCGGACGCCGCCGGAGGTCCCCGCCACCGGATGCGCCAGCGCTCCCTCCAGCGTCAGCTCGGCGGTGGGGAGCTTGCGCGTGCCGAGCTTGTCCTTCAGCCGGTTCACCAGGATCCCGTTGGCCGCGCCGTCCGGCCCGCGCGTCTCCAGGTAGAACAGGGCCAGGCCCGCCGAGCCGGGCGGGTTGCCCTCCGGCCGCGCCAGGGCGAGCGCCATCTCGGCGGTGGTGGCGGAGCTGAACCACTTCGTGCCCCAGAGCCGGAACGCCTCGCCGTCGCGGCGGGCGACGGTCTCCGTGCCCGACACGTCCGAGCCGCCGGCGCGTTCGGTCATCCACTGCCCGCTCGTCCACATGCGCGCCGGATCGCGCGAGGTGAGCCGCGGGACGGCCCGCTCCACCAGCGCCCCCGGGGCGAGGTCGAGCAGCGTGCGCGCCGCGCCGTCGGTCATGGCGAGCGGGCACGCGTACACGTCCATGGAGGGCTCGAGCAGGTAGACCATCGCCATCTGGTGCACGCGCGAGTGCGGGCCGTGGTGCCGCTCGTAGGCGGCGGCGACCAGCCCGTGGCGCGCGGCCAGCCGGGCCGCCTCGCGCCACAGAGGCGTCGGCTCGATGCGGTCCACGCGCCGACCCCAGGGATCCCACTGCACCAGCGCGGGCTCCACCAGCCGCTCCGCGAGCTGCTGCGCGGCGAGCGGGCCGGACGCGAGCGCGCCCAGCTC
Source organism: Anaeromyxobacter sp. Red801 (assembly GCF_049201065.2). NCBI lineage: Bacteria > Pseudomonadati > Myxococcota > Myxococcia > Myxococcales > Anaeromyxobacteraceae > Anaeromyxobacter > Anaeromyxobacter sp. Red801. Next base: position 1,177,751 of record NZ_CM181236.1, read on the forward strand.
GCGCAGCTCCGGGGAGATCGCGGACAGGACGTCGGGCGGCAGCGTCCTCGCGAGGTACTCCTGCAGGAGCGGGTCGGCGTCGAAGGCGTGCGGCAGGACCGGGGGATCCTGGAGGAAGGCGGTCATGGTGAGCCGATAACGCGGGACAGCGCGCGGGGCAGCGCCTGGCCCGGCCGCCCCCTCTGCGCGCGCCCGAAAGGAACCGCATCCGCCCGGGGCGAGCCTGCTAAGGGTGGGGGCTCGCGGGCAGGAGGATTCACGGTGCGTCCGTCGCAGGACCGGCTCCGGCTGGAGCGGCTCGAGCGCCTGCAGGAGGTGACCGCTGCGCTGGGCGCCGCGGCCTCCTCGGACGCCGTGGCCGGCGCGCTGGAGCGCCTCGCGCTGCCGCTGCTCCGCGCGAGCGCCGCGACGATCTTCTGGGAGCGCGCGCCGGGCGAGCTGGAGCTGGTGCACGCGGTGGGGCTCGACCCGGCGTTCACGACGCGCCGCCGCGTGATCCGCGTGGACGAGCGGCTCCCCAGCGCCGACGCGTTCCGCACCGGCGCCGCGGTGTGGGTTCGCACCGGCGCCGAGCTGCGCGATCGCTTCCCGGGGCTCGGCGCCGCGGACGGGGCCGACCTGCCCGGCGCGCTCGCGGCCATCCCGCTCGCGACCGATCGCTCGCGCGGCACGCTCGGCCTGCGCTTCGAGGAGCCGCGCGCGTTCGACCCGGAGGAGCGCGCGCTCGTCACCGCGGTGGCGACGCAGTGCGGGCTCTCGATGGAGCGGGCGCGGCTGCACGAGGGGCAGCGCAGGCAGGCCGAGCGGCTGAGGCAGATCTTCTCGACCACCGCGGCGCTCTCCGGCGCGGCCACGCCCGGCGCCGTGGCGGACGCGGCGTTCCGCGGGCTCTCGGCCATCGGTGCGGTCGCCGCCGAGCTGCACGCGCTCGAGGCGCCGGACCGGCTGGTGCGGGTGGCGCGGCACGGGCCGGAGCCCGGGGCGGAGCCGGACGCGCCCGGGGCGCCGGCGCCCGCCGCCGACGTGGTGCGCAGCGGCAAGGCGCTGTGGCTCGAGTCGCCCGAGGCCATCGACGCCAGCTTCCCCAACCTCGAGGCCGGTCGGCGGGCGCGGGGGGAGGGCGCCTGGGCCGTGGTCCCGCTCCTCGCCGGCGGCGAGCCGCTGGGCGCGATCTCGGTCGCGTTCCCGGGGCCGCGCCGGTTCGACCCGGACGATCGGCTGTTCGTCCGCATGCTCGCGGTCCCGTGCGCGCAGGCGCTCGAGCGCGCGCGGCTGTACGAGGCGGCGGAGCGGATCCGCCGGGACGCGCAGTGGAGTGCCGCCACGCTGGACGCGATGTTCGCGTCGCTGCCGGTGGGGCTCGGGCTGCTCGATCGCGCCATGCGGTACGTGCGCGTGAACGACCGGCTCGCGCGCCTGAACGGGCTGCCGGTCGAGGCGCACCTCGGGCGCATGCCCGCCGAGATCCTGCCGGGCCTGCCCGGCGAGCAGCTCGCCGCGGCGTTCGGCCGCGTCGTCGAGGGCGGCGGCGCGTTCGAGGAGGTGGTGGTCGGGGAGCTGCCCTCCGAGCCGGGCGCCACGCGGCGGTTCCGGGCGACCTGGTTCGCGGTGGCCGTGGCCGGGGAGGTGGTGGGCGCGGGCGTCATGGTGCGGCAGGAAGGCGAGGGATAGCCCGGGCGCGGCACGGTCCCGCGGGCATGCGACAGGGACCGTTGCTTGCGTGGCGCGCGACCCCGCCGGTAGGATCCGCGCGTGAAATTCTCCTGCGACCGGTGCGGCAAGCGGTACGCGACCGCGGACACGCCCGTCCCGGGCCGCGTGTACAAGCTCAAGTGCCGCGCGTGCGGGCACGTCATCGTGCTGAAGGGCCCGGCCGCCGGGGCGCCGCCCGGCGCGCCGCCGCGCAGTGCCGCGGTCCCTCCCGCCCCGCCGCCGCCATCGGCGCCGACGCCGGTGCCGACCGTCACCGCCGTCGAGATCCCACCCCCGCCGCCACCCGAGCCCGAGCCCCTCCCTCCCGTCGAGCCCCCGCCGCCGCTCGAGTCACTCTTCCCCGAGGCCCACGAGGCGAGCGCCGCACCGCGTACTTCCGTGGCGCCGCCCGGCCCGGCCCCGCGCGCCGAGCCCGAGCCCGCCGACGCCGGCTACGTGGATCTCTTCGAGGAGGGGTCGCTCGGGGACGGCACCGGCCTGCCGCTCGCCCGCGGCCCGCGCTCCGGCCCGCCGCCGTCCGGCGACGACGCGAGCGGCGAGCTGCCCGCGCCGGCGCCCGAGCCCGCCGTTCCGGCGGCGCCGCCGCTGCCCACGCCCCGCGTCCCCGATCTTCCCCGCCCGCCGTCGGAGCAGCGCGGCGCGCCGCTGAAGCTCATCGGGTTCGGGGTGCTCGTGATGCTGGCGATCGTCGCGGTCGCGGTGTGGCGCGGCGCCGGCCGCACCGCGCCGTCCCGTCCGCCCGCGCCCGCCAGCGCGCCCGCCGCGAAGGCGCCCGAGGCCGCGCCGGCGCCCGTGCCGCCCGCGCCCGGTCCGGCCCAGGCGCCTGCCGCCGCGGAGCCCGCCCCAGGCGCCGCCCCGGCCCCGGGCACCGCGACGCCGCAGGCCGAGCCTCCGCCCGCGCCCGAGCGCGCGCAACCCGCCCGCCCGGCCCCGGAGGCGCCGCGCCCGTCCCGCGCGCCCGCGGCTGCCCCAGCCGCCCCCGCGCCCGCCGGCGACGTCCGGCGGCCTCACGCCCGAGCGCATCCAGCAGGTGATCGCGACCTCGCGCCCGCGGTTCGATGCCTGCCTCGCCGAGGCCCGGCCCGGCCGCGGGCTGGCGCTCGATGGACGGACCGTGAACCTGCGCGTCGCCATCACGCCGGCCGGCGCGGCCACCTACCCGACCTTCGACGACGTGACGATCGGCTCCACCGAGCTCGGCGCCTGCCTGAAGTCCGCCGCGCGCCAGATGGCGTTCCCCCGCTTCGAGGGCGAGCCGGTGCGGATCGAGGTGCCGATCACGCTGCCGAAGCGGTAGGGATGTGGTCCGGCTTCGACGGGCGGACGTTCCGCCGCGGCTTCGCCGAGAGCCCCTTGCGCCGGGCGCGGTCGGCGAGGAGGAGGTCGAGCGCCGCCTCGAGGACGTCCTCGCGGGAGGCGCCGGGCATGGAATGGGAGAGCGCATCGCGGGCGGCGTCGAGCTTCTTCAGGAAGGCCTTCGACACCGTGAGGTGCATGCGAGCCGAATCCCCGTCGAGCCAGTCCACCGAGCTGGGCTTCGCGGCTGGCGTCACCCGCTCGCAGTTCGACAGGCTCACTGCGAGCGGACTCTGTGCGAGCGGACTCTGTGCGAGCGGACTCTGAATGACCCGCGGCCTCGACCCGGCTGGGCACAGGCGTTTCATGCGCATGAAACAGAACGACCGGTGGGGGTCCCGGCGATGCGGGGTCTGCACGAAGCATCGCACGCGGACTTCGTGCTCCGTGAAAACGCACGAGGATGGCCCAGGACGAGAGAACGCGGCCGGGGTGCCGCGACCCCTCGGCTCACGAACGCGCGCCACGGCGACGCCCTGCGCATGCGCGGAGACCCTGCGCGACGGCGTGTCAGTTCGCGAAAGCCGCCCCGAGCCCCGATCCCGTCAAGCGTTCACTGTGAGACAAATGGGCGCCGCCGCGCTCCGCCGCTCCGCCCGCACCCGCCTCGCGCAGGACCCGCGCCCCGCGCCACGCCCTCAGGTCTCTCCGTAAGCCGATCCCCGCAGCCCCGGCTCCGGCCCGCAGCACCGCCCCCGACCCCCGCCGCACCCTCGTAGCCCGCCAATGCCACCACAAAAGGAAACGGCGACGACCTCTCGGTCGCCGCCGTCTCGCTACACGATCCGGCTCGGCGCCTCAGATCAGCCCGTGCGCCACCATCGCCTTGGCCACCTTGATGAAGCCGGCGATGTTCGCGCCCACCACGTAGTTGCCCGGGGCGCCGAACTCCTCGGCGGTCTCGTAGCAGTTCTGGTGGATGTTCTTCATGATGTTCGCGAGCCGCTTCTCGGTGTACTCGAAGGTCCAGCTGTCGCGGGTCGCGTTCTGCTGCATCTCGAGCGCGCTCGTGGCGACGCCGCCGGCGTTGGCGGCCTTGCCCGGCCCGTAGGAGATCTTCGCGTCGAGGAACACCTTGATGCCCTCGGGCGTGGTGGGCATGTTCGCGCCCTCGCCGACCGCGATGCAGCCGTTCTTCACCAGCGTCTTGGCGTCGTGGCCGTTGATCTCGTTCTGGGTGGCGGACGGCATCGCCACCTGGCACGGGATCTCCCAGATGTTGCCGCCCGAGACGTAGCGGGCGTGGCCGCGGTACTCGACGTAGTCCTTGATGCGCCGCCGCTCGACCTCCTTCAGCTGCTTCACGAGGTCGAGGTCGATGCCCTTCTCGTCGATGATGTAGCCGTTCGAGTCGGAGCAGGCGACCACGCGGCCGCCGAGCTGGGTGATCTTCTCGATGGTGTAGATGGCCACGTTGCCGGAGCCGGACACCACGCAGCGCTTGCCCTCGAAGGAGTCCTTGCGGACCTTCAGCATCTCCTCGACGAAGAACGTCGCGCCGTAGCCGGTCGCCTCGGTGCGCACCAGCGAGCCGCCGTAGTCGAGCCCCTTGCCGGTGAGCACGCCCGCCTCGTACCGCGAGGTGAGGCGCTTGAACTGACCGTACATGTAGCCGATCTCGCGGCCGCCCACGCCGATGTCGCCGGCGGGCACGTCGGTGGTGTCGCCGATGTACCGCCACAGCTCGGTCATGAAGCTCTGGCAGAACCGCATGATCTCGTTGTCCGACTTGCCCTTCGGGTCGAAGTCGGAGCCGCCCTTGCCGCCGCCGATGGGCAGGCCGGTGAGGGCGTTTTGAAGATCTGCTCGAACCCGAGGAACTTGATGATCCCCAGGTAGACGGACGGGTGGAACCGCAGGCCGCCCTTGTACGGGCCGAGCGAGCTGTTGTACTGGACGCGGAACCCGCGGTTGACGTGGACCTCGCCGCGGTCGTCCTGCCACGGCACGCGGAAGATGATCTGCCGCTCCGGCTCGCAGATGCGCTCGATGATCTTGCGCTCGCGGAACTCGGGGTACTTCGCGAGCACGGGCCCGAGCGTCTCGAGCACCTCCCGCACCGCCTGGTGGAACTCGGCCTCGCCGGGGTTGCGGCGAAGCACGTCCTGGTACATCGACTCCAGCCTCTCATCCATCTTGTTGGACATGCTCTCCCTTTCGTTGCGGGCGCGATCCCGCGTTCGAAGATCGGGCAGTCTGCACGGTCCGCAGGCACCTGAGAAGGGGCCGGCGCCGGAAATCGACTGATCCGATCGAGGGAGCGCCGGGCGCCGCCGCGTCAGAAATGCACGGCGTGTGCGCGCGCCGCGTTCGACCGGAACAGCTCCAGCCAGCCCGGGCCGCTGATCCGCTCCGCCAGCGCGATGGCGAGGTGCTTCGGCTGCACGCCCATGGGCGCGTTGCGGCCGAGGCCCTGGACGCACGACGGGCAGTTGGTGAGCACGGTCGCGCCGCCGGGCCGCGTCTCGAGCGCCTCGGCGAACGCGGCGCGCTTGCGGTGCAGCATGGCGTCGGTGATGTCCGGCCGCGACAGCGTGAGCGTGCCGGCCTCGGAGCAGCAGTGCGGCACGGCCTCCACCTTGCCGAACCCGCCGAGCTTCACCAGCACCTCCTGCGCCTTGCCGTCCAGCGAGTCGTGGCAGGGCGCGTGGTACAGGAAGTCGCCGGAGCCCTCCAGCTTCAGGCCGCGCTCCAGCGCGTACCGGGTGACGTCCACGAGGCGCCCGCCGAAGAGCTGGCCCGCCTCCATCTCCGCCAGCCCCTCGCGGCAGGTGCCGCAGGTCACGACGCACCCGTCGAACTGCAGGTGCGCGAACATGTCGCGGATCTGGCTGAACAGGATGGTGTCCCGCAGCATGATCTGCGAGTGCGTGTCCGCCTTCCCGTTCACCTGCTGCGGGAACCCGCAGCACATGAACGGCGGCGGCAGGATCACCCGCGTGCGCAGCTGGGTGAGCACGTGGAGGGCGGCCATCGAGATGTGCGACTGGAGCCGCTCCGAGCCGCAGCCCGGGAAGTAGAAGACGGTCCGCTCCGCCTCGGCGCCGCCGCCCGGCTCGAACACCAGCACCTGGTCCTGCTCGCAGGCGGGGATGACGTCGCGGAGCGTCTCCGGAGGCGCCGGCGGCATGGGCGCGCGCAGCAGCTGGAGCGGGTAGAGCCGCGGCGCTGCGTCCTTCGGCTGGAACGGCGCGGTCACCTCGCAGCCGGCCCGCTGCAGCGCGCCGCCGATCTGCACCACGGTGGAGCGGAACAGCCGGTTGTAGGTGGGCGAGCGGCTGTCGAGGTAGCCGAGCGTGGCGCGGGTCGCCGCGGTCGAGTGCTTGTAGCCCCAGCTCGCCAGGATCTCGCGCTCCAGGATCGACACCTTGCCCGAGTCGATGTCCACCGGGCAGGGCTTCAGGCACTTGTGGCAGATGGTGCAGTGGTCGGCGACCTCCTCCAGCCACCGCAGCAGCTCGAAGCGCGTGGAGCGCTTGCGCTGGGCGTCGTAGAGCAGCGCCTCGATGAGCGAGCCGATCGCCAGGTTCTTGTTGCGAGGGTGGAAGAACATGCCGCGCGCCGGGTGGTACACGCAGCAGTCCGGCTTGCACTTGCCGCAGCGGACGCAGTGCGCGATGGCGCGGGCCAGCTCCTCCAGCTGGCCGTGCTGGAGGATGCGCGCCTCCAGCTCGAGGAGGTTGAACGACGGCGTGAAGACGCGGTCGAGCACGTCCACGTCCTCGAGCTTGCCCGGGTTCATCAGCCCGCCGGGATCCACGTCGCGGCGGTGCGCCGACAGCTCCTCGATGCGCTCCGGCTCCAGGTACTTGAGCTTGGTGATGCCGATGCCGTGCTCGCCGGAGACCACGCCCCCGAGCGACACCACCTTCTCCATCACCACGTCGAGCACGTGCTCGGTCCGCCGCAGCATGGGCCGGTCGTTGGACAGCACCGGGATGTTCACGTGGACGTTGCCGTCGCCGGCGTGCATGTGCGTGGCGAGGACCACCAGCCGGTCGCGCACCTCCTGGTGCGCCCGGTCCACCGCGCGGGTCAGCTCGGGCCAGCCGCGCATCAGCTTGGCGAGGTCGCGGCGGAAGTCCTCCAGCAGCGCCAGCGCGCGCAGGTCCTTCGGGCCGGCGCGCGAGATGGCGTCGCGGGCGCGGGCGCAGCGCTCGAGCGCGGCCGGGATCTTGCCGGCCAGCCACTCCGGGTCCTCGCGCGGCGGCTCGGTGGTCCGCAGCAGCTCCTCGGCCCGGTCCACCAGCCGGCCCTGCGCGTACCGCTCCTCCTCCACGTTCATGTCCTCGACGAACCGCGCGAACCCGGCCAGCTGGTCGAGCGGGAGGACGATGTCCTCGTTCATCTTGAACGCGTTGGTGCGCCGGGCGATGGCGCCCAGCTTCTTGCGGTCGGCCCAGAACCGCTTGCCCTCGGCCGCGTCGCGCGCCTCGAACAGCTCGGTGTTGGGGTGCTCGTCGAGGATGGCGCGGATGCTGCCCACGCCGCGCGCCGCCTCCTCGGCGGAGTGGCCCACCACGTCGATGAGCAGCACCGCCCGCGGCGTGTCGGCCCGGGCGGCCTTCACCTTGTAGTCGATGGCGCGGACGTACTCGTCGTCGAAGTGCTCCAGCGCGGTGAGCGTCTCCTTGCCGTCGTTCGGGAACGGGAACGCGCGGGCCAGCTGGAGGATCACCCGCGAGGCCTCGTCGAAGTCCGGCCCGAAGAACTCCAGGCACAGCGTCCGCTTCACCTCGAACTCGGGGTAGAGGATGAACTCCGCCGAGGTGATGACGCCGTCGGTGCCCTCCTTCTGCAGCCCCGGCACGCCGCCCAGCGCCTTGTTGGTGATGTCCTTCCAGAGCCCCTTCTTGCGGACGTCGGCGCCGCGCAGCGCGACCGTCTTCACCACCGCGCCGTCCTGGTCGGACACCTGGAACGTGACGGTGTCCTCCGGGAGGATCTTGCGCAGCTGGTGATCGGTGCGCCGGACCGTCCAGAGCCGGCCGGACGGCATCGCCATCCGCCACGAGATCAGGTTGTCGATGCAGGTGCCCCACTGCACGCAGTCCTTGCCGCCGGCGTTCTCGGCGATGTTGCCGCCGATGGTGCAGGCCCAGGCGCTGGTGGGGTCGGTCGCGAACACCAGGCCGCGCGCGGCGGCGTGCTCCATGGCCGTCTCGGTGACCACGCCGGCCTCGAGGTCCACCACCTGCGCGGCCGCGGTCCGGCCGTCCGCCAGCGTGAAGGCGCGCTGCGAGACGCCGCGGATCCGGTTCAGCTTCTCGGTGTTCACCACCACGCAGCCGGGCCGCAGCGGCACCGCGCCGCCGGTGAGCCCGGTGCCGCCGCCGCGCGGGATGGCCTTCAGGCCCAGCCGCGCGATGCCCGCCAGCACCGGCGCGACCTGGCGCTCGTCGTCGGGCATCACCACCGCGACCGGCAGGTGCAGGCGCCAGTCGGTGGCGTCGGTGGCGTGCGACACGAGCGTGAACGGGTCGAAGAGCACCGCGTCCTTGCCCACCACCGGGCCCAGCTCGCGCAGCATCCGGCGGCGCAGCTCCGGGGTCCCGTCCACCTCCTGGCGGAAGGCCACGAGGAGCTGCCGGCTCTCGGACAGGACCTCCAGCACGCGGGCCTCGCCGTTCGCGTTCTTCTCGACCAGGCCGAGGTCGGTCTCGATGTTCGCGAAGAAGCGCCGGCGCCGGGCGCGGGACTCGACCAGCTCCTGGAACAGGAAGGGGTTGCGCCGGTGGATGAGGATCTCGCCGAAGAACCGCATCAGCAGGCGCGCGCTGCGGCCGGTGACGCGGAGCCCGCGGAGCTCCTCCAGCTTCTGCCAGACGTGCGGACCGAGCAGGTGGGAGATGGCCTGGCGGTCGTCGGCCGAGGTGTAGTTGAACGGGATCTCGCGGGGTGAGGTGCTGGCCGTCATCGTCGAGGTGCCTTCGGGAGGGGCTCCACGCCCCCATGTGGAGCGGAACTGGCGAAGATAGCAGCTTTCGTGCCGCGCGTCTTTGGCGGAGCCCCTGCTTTTTCGCGGGGTTGGCTCCACCTCGCGCGCCGCGGAGCCGGCAAGCTTTTCGCGCGCGCGCATGCCTGGGGACAGGAGGGCGCGGTCGCCGGGACGAGGGACTACCCCGAATGCGTCGTCCGGGGGACTGTGCCGGCCGGGGGAGTCGAGGGGGAAGCCTGATGAGCACGCGCTGGAGCCCGGCGCTGGAGCTCGGTCACGACGTGATCGATCGGCAGCATCAGGAGCTGTTCCGCCGGTACGAGTCGCTGGTCCAGGCCCTGGCGCGCGGGGATCGCGCCGAGGTCGGCCCGCTGTTCGAGTTCCTGGGCAGCTACGTGGTCGAGCACTTCGCGGACGAGGAGCGGCTCATGTCGGAGACCGCGTTCCCCGGCCTCACCGTGCACAAGGCCTCCCACGACCGCTTCGTGCGCGAGTACCACGCGCTGCGCGACCTGTTCGAGCGGGCCGGGCCGAGCGCCGGCATCGCGGTGCGGGCGGAGACCTGGATCGCCGACTGGCTGGCCACGCACATCGGCGCGACCGACGCCCACCTGGCGCGGCACCTGCGGGGAACCCGGTGAGCGGGGCTGCGGCGCCGCGCCCGTGGCGGCCGGGACCGCGACCGGGGATACTGGGCCCGCCATGGTGATCGAGTGGACGCCGTCGCTCTCGGTGGGGGTGGCCGAGATCGACGCCCAGCACCAGGAGCTCTTCCGCCGCGCCGCGCGCCTCATCGTGGCGCTGCGCGCGGGCGATCGCTCCGAGGTCCAGCCGCTGCTCGAGTTCCTCGCCGACTACGTGATCGAGCACTTCGAGGCCGAGGAGCGGGAGATGCGCGCGGCCGGGTTCCCGGAGTACGCCGCGCACAAGGCCGCGCACGACGCCTTCCGGCGCGACTTCGAGGAGCTGGCGGGCGAGGTCCAGCGCAGCGGCGCCAGCCCGCTCGCCGCGCTGACGCTGCACAACTGGATCTCCGACTGGCTCCGGCGGCACATCGCCGGCGTGGACCAGGAGCTCGGGCGCTACCTGCTGGCGCGCGGCTAGCGGAGCGCTCGCGCCGCCGCCGGCCCCGGCGCGGCGCCCTTCACTTGCGGTGTCGTGGACCGCTCCGGTCGCCGACCGGGGAATCGGTCGCCCGCCCTCCGACGCCCCTCGACACGGTGCGGCAGGCTGTGCTCCACTTCCCAGCCCGACGCCGAACCGCTGGACCGAGCCGAGCCCGTGACGCCCGACTTGATCCTCGACGCCCCGTTCCTCGCCCGCCCCAGAGCGGACGGCGATCGCCATCGACTCTCCACCTCGCCAACGACGCGCGCCTCGCGTGCGCGCGCCGCTACGTCGTCCCGGAGCCCGACATGACGATCCCGTTCAAGCGCGTGATGGCCGCGAACCGCGGCGAGATCGCGATCCGGATCTTCCGAGCCTGCACCGAGCTCGGCATCCAGACCATCGCGATCTACTCGGAGGAGGACCGCCTCTCGCTGCACCGCTACAAGGCCGACGAGGCGTACCTCGTCGGCAAGGGCAAGCCGCCCATCGACGCGTACCTCGGCATCGAGGAGATCGTGGAGCTGGCGAGGCGGCTGGAGGTGGACGCGATCCACCCCGGCTACGGCTTCCTCTCGGAGAACCCGGAGTTCTCCGAGGCCTGCGAGCGGGCCGGGATCGCGTTCGTCGGCCCGACCTCCGAGATGCAGCGCAGGCTGGGCGACAAGGTGGCCGGCCGCAAGGCCGCGCAGGCCGCCGGCGTGCCGGTGGTGCCCGGCACCCCCGAGCCCATCCTCCACGACGAGGAGGCGCTCATCTTCGCGAAGCAGCACGGGTACCCCATCATCATCAAGGCGAGCGCCGGCGGCGGCGGCCGCGGCATGCGCGTGGCCCGCAACCAGAAGGAGCTGCTGGAGGGGCTGGTCTCGGCGCGCAGCGAGGCGCGCGCCGCGTTCGGCAACCCGGCGGTGTTCCTCGAGCGCTACATCGAGCGCCCCAAGCACATCGAGGTCCAGGTGCTGGGCGACCACCACGGCAACCTCGTCCACCTGTTCGAGCGCGACTGCTCGATCCAGCGCCGCCACCAGAAGGTGGTCGAGTTCGCGCCCTCGCTCGCGCTCGGCGAGGCGCAGCGCGAGGCGATCTGCGGCGACGCGCTGAAGATCGCGCGCTCGGTGAGCTACCGGAACGCCGGCACGGTGGAGTTCCTGGTGGACCAGCAGGGGCACCACTACTTCATCGAGGTCAACCCGCGCATCCAGGTCGAGCACACCGTCACCGAGTCCATCACCGGCCGGAACCTGGTGCAGGCGCAGATCCTGGTCGCGCAGGGCAAGCGCCTCTCCGACCCGGAGATCGGCATCGCGCGGCAGCAGGACGTGCAGCGGCGCGGCTTCGCCGTGCAGTGCCGCATCACCACCGAGGACCCGCAGAACGGCTTCGCCCCCGACTACGGGGTGCTGAAGGCGTACCGGTCGCCGGGCGGGTTCGGGGTGCGGCTCGACGCCGGCTCGGCGTTCGGCGGCGCGGTGATCACGCCGCACTACGACTCGCTGCTGGTGAAGATCACCACCTGGGGCCTGACGCTCGACGCCGCGGCGCACGTCATGGACCGCTCGCTGCAGGAGTTCCGCGTACGCGGCGTGAAGACCAACATCGCGTTCCTCGAGAACGTGATGCGCCACCCGGTGTTCCTGACCGGCCGCTGCGACACCTCCTTCATCGAGGCCCACCCCGAGCTGCTGGCGCGGTCGGAGCGCAAGGACCGCGGCACCAAGCTCCTGCGCTACCTCGCCGACGTCACCGTCAACGGCTCGCCCGGCGTGTCGCGCGCGACCCGGCCCGCCGAGATCCGCGAGCCGCGCGTGCCCAGGGTGGACCTGTCGCGGCCGCGGCCCAAGGGCACCCGGGACATCCTGCTGGAGCGCGGGCCCGAGGGGCTGGCGCGCTGGGTGCTCGCCGAGAAGCGGCTGCTGTTCACCGACACCACGCTGCGCGACGCGCACCAGTCGCTGCTCGCCACCCGCGTGCGCACGCACGACATGCTCCGCGTCGCGCCCGCCACCAGCGTGCTCGGCGCGGGCCTGTTCTCGCTGGAGATGTGGGGCGGCGCCACGTTCGACGTGGCCATGCGCTTCCTGCGCGAGGATCCGTGGGAGCGGCTCCACAAGCTGCGCAAGGAGATCCCGAACGTCCTGTTCCAGATGCTGCTCCGCGGCTCGAACGCGGTCGGCTACACGAACTACCCGGACAACGTGGTGGAGCGCTTCGTCGAGGAGGCGGCCCGCTCCGGCGTGGACGTGTTCCGCGTGTTCGACGCGCTGAACTGGACCCGGGGCATGCAGGTCGCCATGGAGGCGGTGCGCCGGCAGGGCAAGGTCTGCGAGGCGGCCGTCTGCTACACGGGCGACATCGACGACCCGCGGCGCGACAAGTACCCGCTCGACTACTACGTGAAGCTGGCGAAGGAGCTGGAGCGGATGGGCGCCCACTTCCTCGCGGTGAAGGACATGGCCGGGCTGCTGAAGCCGTTCGCCGCCGCGAGGCTGGTGAAGGCGCTCAAGGACGCGGTGGGCCTGCCGGTGCACCTCCACACGCACGACACCTCCGGCGTGGCCTCCGCCACGCTGCTCGAGGCGACCAGGGCCGGCGTGGACGTGGTGGACGCGGCGCTCTCGCCGCTCTCCGGCCTCACCGCGCAGCCGAACCTGAACTCGCTCGCGGCGGTGCTGGAGGGGAGCGCCTGGGATCCGAAGCTCGACCGCGACGGGCTGCAGCAGCTCGCGAACTACTGGGAGACGGTGCGGGACTGGTACGCGCCGTTCGAGTCGGGGCTGAAGAGCGGGACCGCCGAGGTCTACCGGCACGAGATCCCGGGCGGCCAGTACTCCAACTACAAGCCGCAGGTGGCCGGGCTCGGCCTCCTCGACCGGTGGGAGGAGTGCAAGGACATGTACCGGAAGGTGAACCTGCTGTTCGGGGACATCGTGAAGGTGACGCCGTCGTCGAAGGTGGTCGGCGACATGGCCATGTTCCTGGTGAAGAACGGGCTCGAGCCGGAGGACCTGTTCACCGAGAAGGCGAACGACCTCGCGTTCCCGGAGTCGGTGGTGGGGCTCGCCCGCGGCATGCTGGGCCAGCTCCACGGCGGGTTCCCGGAGCGGCTGCGCCAGGTCATCCTGCGCGGGCAGGAGCCCATCACCTGCCGGCCCGGGGAGCTGCTGGAGCCGGCCGACCTCGAGCTGGAGCGGCGCAAGGCGGCGGAGCGGGTGGGGCACCCGGTGGACGACAAGGCGCTCGTGTCCTGGCTGCTCTACCCGAACGTCTGGCCGGAGCTCTCGCGCCACCGCGAGACGTTCTCCGACACCTCGGTCGTCCCCACGCCGGTGTTCTTCTGGGGCCTCGAGCCGGGCCAGGAGACGAGCATCGAGATCGAGCCGGGCAAGACGCTCATCGTGAAGCTGGTCTCGATCGGCAAGCTCGAGAAGGACGGCACCCGCGACCTGATCTTCGAGCTGAACGGCGAGGGGCGCACCATCAACGTGCGCGATCAGTCGGCCACGCAGGCCTCCGCGGCGCGCGTGAAGGCCGAGCGCGGCAACCCGGCGCACGTGGGCGCGCCGATGCCGGGCAAGGTGCTGAAGGTGAACGTGAAGCCGGGCGACGAGGTGAAGGCCGGCGCGGTGCTGCTCGTCACCGAGGCGATGAAGATGGAGACCAACGTCAAGGCGAAGGGCGACTGCCGCATCGCCGAGGTCCGCTTCAAGGAGGGCGACAAGGTCGAGAAGGAGGACCTGCTCGTCGTCCTCGGCTGAGGCGCGCGGCCCGCCGCGCCGTCGAACGTGAGGGGCGGCCCCCGCGCGGAGCCGCCCCTCACCCCCGTCCGTGCACTACGGCCGGTACACCCCGCCGTCGAGCGTCTTCGCCTCGCCGTCGATGGTCACCCCGCCGGCCGCGCCGGCCGGCGTGCCCGCGCCCCCGCGCGCGGTGAGCGGCGCCGTCACCGCGGTCGCCGTGGCCGAGGAGGCCAGGTCGATCGACCCGCCGATGCCGCCCGCCATCGCGGCCGACGCGCCACCGTCCACGTTCACCGCGCCGCAGGCCACCTGCGTGCCCCACAGCTGGACGTGGCCGCCCACGCCGCCCTCGCCGGCGCCGCCGGCGCCCCCGGCGGCGCGGAGCGCGGCCTCGATCTGGATGCCGTCCGCTGGCACCGCCGCCGCCGCCGGCGCCAGCGTCGGCGCGCTCGCGCCGTCCACGCCGATCCAGCCGGCGTTCCCACCGCCGTCGGCGCCGTCGCCGCCGCCCGTGTCCACCGCGCCGGTCCCCACCTCGACCCGCACGTCGCCGCCGGCGAAGCCCTCCTGCCGCACCACCACCGCGCCGGCGTCGCCGCCCACCGTGCCGTCGCCTCCGCCCGCGTCGAGCTGGGCGAGCACCACCGCGCGCACCGCGTCGGTCGAGCCGGTGGCGTACACGTCCACCGCGCCGCCGGTGCCGCCGGGCCCGTTCTGCGCGCGCCCGCCGCGCGCCCGCAGCACGCCGCTCGCGAGCGCCCGCCCGTCGGAGGCCTCGAGGGACACCACCGCGGCGCCGCCGCCGGGGCCGTCCACGGTCGCGGCGCCGCCCGACGCGTCCAGCTCGCCTGCGCTGAAGGTGTCGCCCACGCCGCAGCCGGACAGGTACACGTACCCGCCGTCGCCGCCGCCGCTGGTGCCGTTCCCGCCGCGCGCGAGGATGCGGCCGGTGTTGTGGGCGTCGCAGGTGCCTCCCTCGCCCCAGATGCCCCACAGCGAGGCGGCGATCGCGTAGCCGCCGGCTCCGTCGGCGCCCTCGCCGCCGGACCCGTCGATGGTCCCGGTGTTCACCAGCGGTCCGTTCGAGGAGCCGAGGTCCAGCTCGCCGGCGTGGCCGCCGGAGGCGGTGCCGCGGCCGCCGCGCGCGAGGATGGCGCCGGCGTTCACGATGGCGCCGCTGATGCGCACGATCACGCCGCCCGACGCGAGGCCGTCGCCGGCCGAGTCGGGGGGCGTGCCGTCGATCCGGCCGCTCGGGGAGACGTGCAGCGCCGCGGCGCGGAGGGAGATCGCCGCGGTGGACCGGTCGGCCTCGAGGACGGGGGTCCGGAGGGTGCCGTCCACCCGGATCGCGCCGCTCACCGCGACGTACGCCTCGAAGGACTCGCCGGGATCCAGCGTGAGCGTCGCCCCGGCCTTCACCCAGAGGCCGGTCGCCGGGTTCGCGCCGTCGTCGCCCAGGATCTCGCCCGCGACGGGCACGAGCGCGGTGTCGGCGGCGATGGTCCGCGGGTTCGCGCCCAGGTCGGGCGCGGGCACCGTCGGGATGGCGAGCCCGGGCGGCGCGACGCCGGGGCGGACCGCGGCGCCGCTGCCGGGGGTGACGGACACGATGAACGCGCCGCCGGCGCCGCCGCCGGCGGTGCGGCCGGTGCCCCCGCGCGCGCCCACGGCGGGCAGGGCGGCGGAAGGGGCGTCGCCACCGGCGCCGGAGCAGGCGGCCAGCGCGACCGCGCTGGCGAGGGAGGCGAAGGTCCTGAGGTGCAGACGGGTCACGGTGGTCCTCTCGGGCCCGCCCGCGAGGTGCGGGCACGGGGCCGCGCAGGAATGCCCGCGGGCGCGGTCCGGGTCGAGCGGGCGCGCGGGGGCCTGACCGGGGGGCCAGTGCGCCGGCACGGTCGCGCGAGACGCGGGCACGGGATGCCCGCGCGGGTCGCGGAGCGGGACCGACCCGGGGGCTGGCTGGCGCGGCCCCCGCGCCCCGTTATCTCCGGTCCGTCACCTCTCGTGCACCCGGAGCGCCATGCTCGAGCACACCACTGCAGCGGCGGAGGCGGGGGGCGGCCGCGCGGCCGCTTCCCCGCTCGTCAACGATTTTTCCATCCAGGTCGCCACCGCGAACGGCTCGGGCTCGCAGAGCTCCAACACCGTCCTGCTCCGGGCGCTCTTCCAGATGGGCATCCCGGTCTCGGGCAAGAACCTGTTCCCCTCCAACATCGCCGGGCTCCCGACCTGGTACACGGTCCGCGCCTCGAAGGACGGCTGGGTCGCGCGCAAGAAGGAGATCGATTTGCTCGTGGCGATGAACCCGGACACGGCGCGCGAGGACGTGCGCGCGCTGGCGCCGGGCGCGGCGGTGGTCTACGACGCGCCGCTCGGTCTCGCCTCGCTGCGCGACGACCTCGTGTTCTACCCGGTCCCGTTCGACGAGGTGGTCGCGCCGGTCGCGAGCGAGGCCCGGCTCCGCAAGCTCCTCCGGAACATGGCGTACGTGGGCGTCCTGGCGCGGCTGCTCGGGATCGAGGCGGCCGAGGTCGAGCGCGCCATCGGGCGCGTGTTCGGGCAGAAGGCGAAGGCGCGCGAGCTGAACGTGGCCGCGGCGCGCGCCGGCTTCGAGCACGCCGGCGCGCTGGAGAAGCGCGACCGCCTCTCGGTCCGGCGCATGGACGCGACCGCGGGGAAGATCATCGTGGACGGGAACTCCGCGGCGGCGCTCGGGGCGCTGTTCGCCGGGGTCACCGTGGTGGCCTGGTACCCGATCACCCCGTCGTCCTCGCTGGTCGAGACGCTCATCGGCCACCTCCGCGAGCACCGCGTGGACGCGGACGGCCGGGCCACCTACGCGGTGGTCCAGGCCGAGGACGAGCTCGCCGCGGTGGGCATGGCCATCGGCGCCGGGTGGGCGGGCGCGCGCGCCATGACCGCGAGCGCCGGCCCGGGCCTCTCGCTCATGGCCGAGTTCGTGGGGCTCGCCTACTACGCCGAGATCCCCGTCGTGATCTTCGACGTGCAGCGGGTCGGGCCGTCCACCGGCCTGCCCACCCGCACGTCGCAGGGCGACGTGCTCTCCACGGCGTTCCTCTCGCACGGCGACACGCAGCACGTGCTGCTGTTCCCGGGCTCGGTCGAGGAGTGCTTCTCCATGGGCGTGGCGGCGTTCGACGTCGCCGAGCGGCTGCAGACCCCGGTGTTCGTGATGACCGACCTCGACCTGGGGATGAACAACTGGATGGCCGACCCGTTCCCGTACCCCGATCGCCCGCTCGACCGCGGCAAGGTGCTCTCGAAGGAGGACCTCGACCGGCTGGGCGGCTTCGCCCGCTACCGCGACGTGGACGGCGACGGGATCGGCTGGCGCACGCTGCCCGGCACCGATCACCCGCGCGCCGCGTACTTCACGCGCGGCACCGGCCACGACGACGCGTCGGCGTACAGCGAGAGCCCGGCCGTCTTCGAGGAGAACATGGCGCGGCTGGCGCGGAAGCTCGACGGCGCGCGGGCGCTCCTGCCCGCCCCGGAGCGGCACGGCGGCGGGACGGCGCCGGTGGGCATCCTCGCCTACGGGTCCTCGCACCCGGCCATCCTGGAGGCGCGCGCGCAGCTCGCCGCCGAGGCGGGCCTCGACACCGACTACCTGCGCGTCCGCGCCTACCCGTTCTCGCGCGAGGTGGAGGCGTTCGTGCGCGCGCACGAGCGGGTCTACGTGGTGGAGCAGAACCGCGACGGGCAGCTCGCCGCGCTGCTGAAGCTGGATCTCCCCACCGAGCTGGTGCCGCGGCTGCGCGGCATCGCCCACGTGCACGGGCTCCCGCTCGACGCGCGCTCGGTGACCGACGAGCTGCTGGCGAAGGAGGCGAGGTGACCATGGCCGCTCCCGTTCCCCCCGGCGGCGCCGCCGCGCGGCAGAACCGCCTCGGCCTCGCGCTCGCGGACTACAAGGGCGGCAAGACCACCCTGTGCGCCGGCTGCGGCCACAACTCCATCTCCGAGCGGCTGCTCGAGGCCATGTTCGACCTGGGCGTCCCGCCGGAGCGGGTGGCCAAGTTCTCCGGCATCGGCTGCTCGTCCAAGACCCCCGCCTACTTCATGAGCCGCTCGCACGCGTTCAACGCCGTGCACGGGCGCATGCCGGCGGTCGCGACCGGCGCGCTGCTCGCGAACCGGACGCTGGTCGGGGTGGGGGTGTCCGGCGACGGCGACACCGCCTCCATCGGCATCGGCCAGTTCGCGCACCTCATGCGGCGCAACCTGCCCATCCTCTACGTCATCGAGGACAACGGCGTGTACGGCCTCACCAAGGGCCAGTTCTCCGCCACCGCCGACGTCGGCTCGCGCCTGAAGAGCGGCGTCGCGAACGAGCTGCCGCCCATCGACACCTGCGCGCTCGCCATCCAGCTCGGGGCCACCTTCGTCGGCCGCTCCTTCTCCGGCGACAAGCGGCAGCTCTCGGCCATGCTCAAGGCGGCCATCTCGCACCGCGGCACCGCCATGCTCGACGTGCTCTCGCCCTGCGTCACCTTCAACGACCACGAGGGCTCGACGCGCTCGTTCGCCTACGTGAAGGAGCACGACGCGCCGCTGCAGGAGCTGTCGTACGTGCCGGCGCACGAGGACGTGGCGGTGGACTACGATCCCGGCACCACGGTGGACGTCGAGCTGCACGACGGCGCGCACCTGCGGCTCCGGAAGCTGGAGGAGGGGTTCGACCCGCGCGACCGCACCCGCGCGGTGGCGCGGCTGATGGAGGCGTCCGCGCGCGGCGAGGTGCTGACCGGCGTGTTCTTCGTGGACGCGAAGGCGGCCACGTTGACCGACCAGCTCCGGACGGTGGACGCGCCGCTGGCGACGCTGCCGGAGGCGCGGGTGCGGCCGCCGCCGGCGGTGCTCGAGGAGATCATGGCGTCGCTGCGCTGATCAGCGCGCCAGCAGCCGCGGCCAGACGCGCCAGCGGCAGGCGCCCTGCGCGTCCTGCTGCGCCACCGTCCCATCCCAGCCCTGCTCCACCGCGCCGGTGGTGCAGGCGCCGGCGCCGGGCCGGCGCAGCCAGATCCGCCCGCAGAGGCGCCCCGAGGGCGCGCGCAGCTCGACCGCCTGGGCGCAGTCGGCCGCGGCCTCGCCGGGCGGCGGGAGCAGCGCGTAGCCGGCGTCGCCGCGCGTGAGGCGCAGCGTCCAGGCCGCGCGCCCGGCCAGCCAGCCGGGGAGCGGCGCGCTCGCGGTGGCGAGGCGCGGGTAGACGCGCCGGAAGGCGCCGTCCGCGCGCAGCGCGAGCGCGCCGTCGAGGAGCGGCACCAGCTCGAGGTCGTGCCGGGGCGCGTCCGAGCCCGTCAGCGCCGCGGCGCCCTCCACCAGCTCGGCGGCGGCGAGCGCGCCGCCGTCGGGACCCAGCCAGGCGACGTCCACGGACGCCGACCGCTGCCACAGCGCGAGCGCCTCGCCGCCGCGGGAGACGCCGCCCACCAGGAACGTCACGTCCGGCTCGCTGCGCGCGCCGAGGCGGGCCGGGGCGTCCCAGCGCGGCGCGCCGGCGGCGTCGAAGCGCTGTGCGTGGAGCGCGCTCCAGTGGTTGCCGGCGACGGCGGTGTCGGCGACCAGCGCGAGCGCGCCGCCGGAGGGGTCGCCGGCGAGGCCGGCGCCGCGCAGCACGGCCTCGGCCGGATCGGCCGACACGGTCTCGGCGCGCAGCGGGGCGCCGTCGCCCGAGAGGGCGATCACCCGCACCGCCGGGCCGCCGGGCGCGGCGTCGTCCTGCACCAGGCCGAGCCAGCCCGAGGGCTGCGCCAGGAGCGGCCAGGCCGGGAACGTGCGGCCGGGCGCGCCGGCCGCGTCGAACACCTGCCAGCTGGCGCCGCCGGCGGCGTCGCGCGCGGAGGCCGCCACCTGCCCTGCGCCGTCGGACAGCGCGGGGCCGCAGGTGGCGCCCGCCGGCAGGTCGCGCGAGATGGCCACCGGCTCGGGCGCGTCCTGCGGCACGAGCCCGGCGCACTCGCCGGCCGCGTCGAGCCGCTCGATGGTGAGGGCGGCCGACGGCGCGGCGGACGGCGGCACGGGGGCCGGGTCCGGCGCCGCGGGGGGCTGGGCCGCGGCCGGCGTCGGGGCGGGGCCGCCCCCTCCGCAGGCGAGCGAGAGGGCGAGCACGGCGGGGAGGGCGGTGCGCACGGGCCGAATCTCGGCACGCCGCCCCGCCCGCGCCTGCCCGCCTGCCCGCCCCGCCTGCGGCGAACCGGGCGCTGCGAACTCGGGCCGGGCGGGTTAGGACGGACGCATGCGCGCGATCCGGTTCCACGAGCACGGCGGCCCCGAGGTCCTGAAGCTGGAGGATGTGACGGTCGGTGATCCCGGGCCGGGCGAGGCCCGGCTCCGCATCGGTGCCGCGGGCGTGAACTTCGTGGACGTGTACCACCGCTCCGGCCTGTACCCGATGCAGCTCCCGTCCGGCCTGGGCGTCGAGGCGGCGGGGCGGGTGGAGGCGGTGGGCGCGGGCGTGGACCACGTCCGCCCGGGCGACCGGGTCGCGTTCGTCGGCGGCCCGGGGTGCTACGCCGAGGCGCGGGTGGTGCCGGCGGACCGGCTGGTGCGCCTGCCGGACGCGATCTCCGACCGCACCGCCGCCGGCGCCATGCTGAAGGGGCTCACCGCCCAGGTGCTCATCCGGCGCACCTATCCGGTGAAGGCCGGCGACACGGTCCTGTGGCACGCGGCCGCGGGCGGGGTGGGGCTCATCGCGATCCAGTGGCTGAAGGCGCTCGGCGCGACCGTGATCGGCACGGTGGGCAGCGACGAGAAGGCGGCGCTGGCGCGCGCGCACGGCTGCGACCACGTCATCGTGTACACGCGCGAGGACTTCGTGGCGCGGGTGCGGGAGCTCACCGGCGGCGAGGGCGTGCCGGTGGTGTACGACTCGGTCGGGAAGACCACCTTCGCCGGCTCGATCGACTGCCTGCGGCCGCTCGGCATGATGGTCACGTTCGGCAACGCCTCCGGGCCGGTGCCGCCGGTGGACCCGCTGCTGCTCTCGCGCAAGGGCTCGCTGTTCCTCACGCGGCCGAGCGTGTTCACCTACGTGGCGCGCCGCGCGGACCTGGAGCGCAGCGCCGCCGAGCTGCTCGAGGTGGTCGGGAGCGGGGCGGTGAAGGTGGAGGTCGGCCGGGCGCTGCCGCTGGCGCAGGCGGCCGAGGCGCACCGGGCGCTGGAGGCGCGCGCCACCACCGGCTCGCTCGTGCTCGAGCCGTAGCCGGCGGTGCGCGCCGCTCGCACCCGTCGTCGCTGACGCGCGGCGTCGCGCACGCACACCCTTCCCCGCGGGCCCGCGCGCGTCTAGGATTCCGCCCCCGTTTCCCCCGGAGGCAGCGCCTTGACCGCACCGTCCTACGTCAGCGGACCGTCCACCACGCCGCTCCTCGGCGAGACCATCGGCGAGAACCTGCGCCGCACGGTCGAGCGGTTCCCGGATCGCGAGGCGCTGGTCTCGGTGTACCAGGGCTACCGCGCCACGTACCGGCAGTTCTGGGAGGAGACGTCGCTGGTGGCGCGGGGGCTGCTGGTGCGCGGGGTGAAGAAGGGCGACCGCGTCGGCATCTGGGCGCCGAACCGGTACGAGTGGGTGGTCTGGCAGTACGCCACCGCGCGCATCGGCGCGATCATGGTGACCGTGAACCCCGCCTACCGCGTGCACGAGCTCGAGTACGCGCTGAAGCAGTCCGGGGTGTCGATGCTGGCCCTGTCGCGCACGTTCCGGAACGCCGACTACGTGGCGATGGTGCGCGAGGTGCGGCTGCGCTGCCCGGAGCTGCGGCAGACCCTGGTGATCGACGACGAGTGGGGCGCGCTGAAGCACGACGCGCTGCGCCTCTCCGAGCAGGAGCTGACCCGGCTCGAGCGCGACCTGCAGTTCGACGAGCCCATCAACATCCAGTACACGAGCGGCACCACCGGGTTCCCCAAGGGCGCGACGCTCTCGCACCACAACCTGCTCAACAACGGCTTCTTCATCGGGGAGTACCTCGGCTACGGCGAGACCGACCGGGTCTGCCTGCCGGTGCCGTTCTATCACTGCTTCGGCATGGTGATCGGGAACCTGGCCTCGACCAGCCACGGCTCCACCATCGTGATCCCGCTCGACAACTTCGACCCGGTCACGGTGATGCGCACCGTGCAGCAGGAGCGCTGCACCTCACTCTACGGCGTGCCGACGATGTTCATCGCGGAGCTCGACCACCCCGAGTTCCACACCTTCGACTTCTCCTCGCTGCGCACCGGGGTCATGGCCGGCTCGCCCTGCCCGATCGAGGTGATGAAGCGGGTGCAGAAGGACATGCACATGCCGGAGGTCACCATCTGCTACGGCATGACCGAGACCTCGCCGGTGTCCACGCAGTCGCGGACCGACGATCCCATCGAGAAGCGGGTGACCACCGTCGGGCAGGTCCACCCGCACGTCGAGATCAAGATCGTGGATCCCACCACCGGCCGCGTGATGCCCCGCGGGACGCCCGGCGAGCTGTGCACCCGCGGCTACTCGGTGATGCTCGGCTACTGGAACGATCCGCACGCCACCCGCGGCGCCATCGACGACGGCCGCTGGATGCACACGGGCGACCTCGCCACCATCGACGAGCACGGCTACGTGAAGATCGTCGGGCGCATCAAGGACATGGTGCTGCGCGGCGGCGAGAACATCTTCCCGCGCGAGGTGGAGGAGTTCCTCTACACGATCCCGGGCGTCTCCGACGTGCAGGTGATCGGCGTGCCCGACGTGAAGTACGGCGAGGAGCTGATGGCCTGGGTGAAGCTGCGGCCCGGGATCTCGCTCACCGGCGAGGAGATCCGCGCCTACTGCAAGGGCAAGATCGCGACCTACAAGATCCCGCGGTACTACAAGTTCGTGGACGGGTTCCCGATGACGGTCTCGGGCAAGGTCCAGAAGTACAAGATGCGCGAGACGGCCATCCAGGAGCTGGGGCTGCAGCAGGCGGCCTCCATCGAGACCGCCTGAGCGCCGGCGCGGCGGACGCGCCGCCCGCCGTCCGGGCCACGGGCGCCCGCCTCCCTCCCCGCCCTCGCGGCGCATCGCGCCCGTACGGACGCGTGCCTACCTTCTGCGTCGGACGGGCAGACGCCCGCCAGGAGGGGACCATGCGCAAACTGGCAGTGTTGATGGGCGCGCTGCTGCTCGCCGGGACGGCGGCGGCGGACGATCGCCTCGGCAGCACCAAGCAGGAGACCAAGGAGGCCGGCCAGGCGGCCGCGCGCGACACGAAGGAGTCGGCCGACCGCGCCGGGCAGTGGACGCGCGATCAGACCGGCACCGGCAGCGCGAACGACTCGACCATGCACCAGAACACGGCGCAGGCCGAGCAGCGGCGGGACGAGATGTCGAAGAAGGACTTCGACATCAAGGGGAAGATCTCCAAGGTCTCGGGCACCAGCATCACGCTGGATCGCGACGACGCGACCACCGCGACGCTGCACTGCGACCGGAACACCAAGGTGGAGCTGGACGGCAGCACCGCCCGCCTGTCGCAGCTCAAGCCCGGCCAGGACGTGAAGGCGTCCTTCAACCTCAAGGGCGACAAGCCCATGGCGATCGAGGTGAAGGCCGACTCGAACAAGTAGCGTCGCCCGGAGGCAGCACGGGCCTCGCGCGCGTGCGCGGGGCCCGTGCCGTCCCCCGGCGGGCGCCGCCCGGGCCTCAGGACTGCTGCTTCACCTCGTGCACGAGCTTGGCGAGCGAGGCCTTCGCGTCGCCGAACAGCATCGAGCTGTTCTCGGCGTAGAACAGCTCGTTCTCGATGCCGGCGAAGCCCGGGTTCATCGAGCGCTTCAGCACGATGACGTGCTTCGCCCGGTCCACGTCGAGGATGGGCATGCCGTAGATGGGCGAGGAGCGGTCGTTGCGCGCGGCGGGGTTCACCACGTCGTTCGCGCCGATCACCAGGGCCACGTCGGCGTTCTGGAACTCGTCGTTGATCTCGTCCATCTCCTTGAGCTTGTCGTAGGGGATGTCGGCCTCGGCGAGCAGCACGTTCATGTGCCCCGGCATGCGGCCCGCCACCGGGTGGATGGCGTAGAGCACGGTGCCGCCGTTCTTCTCGATGAGCTGGGCCAGCTCCCGCACCTGGTGCTGCGCCTGCGCCACCGCCATGCCGTAGCCGGGGACCACGATCACCAGCCGCGCGAAGGCGAGCTGGATGGCGGCGTCCTCGGGGGTGATGGAGCGGACGGTGAGCCCCTGCGCGGTCTTGGCGGAGGGCGGGGGCGCCGAGCCGAACGCGCCGAACAGGACGTTCGTGAACGACCGGTTCATGGCCCGGCTCATGATGATCGAGAGGATGAAGCCCGAGGCGCCGTCGAGCGCCCCGGCGATGATGAGCACGTTGTTGCCGATGGCGAAGCCGGTCGCGGAGGAGGCCAGGCCCGCGTACGAGTTGAGCAGGGAGATGACCACCGGCATGTCGGCGCCGCCGATGGGGAGCACCAGCGAGATCCCGAACGCGAGGCCGAGCGCCACCATCGCGTAGAACGCGGCCGGGTGGGCGCCCGGGTCGTAGACCAGCCAGCAGAACAGCCCCAGCGCCGCAGCGAACATGGCGATGGAGACCACGTTCTGGCCGGGGAAGGTGAGCGGGCGCGAGGGGAGCAGCTCCTGCAGCTTCCCGAACGCCATGAAGCTGCCGGTGATGGTGAGGGCGCCGAACAGCACCTCGAAGCCCAGCGCCGCCATGGTGCCCCGGCCCACCTCGGCGCCGTTGCCCAGGTGCCAGTACTCGGCGACGCCGACCAGCGTGGCGGCGACCGCGCCGAACATGTGCGAGATGGCGATGCGCTGCGGCATCGCGGTCATGGGCACGTAGACGCCGAGCGGGTAGCCGATGGCCGACCCGAGCGCCAGGCCCGCCAGGATCCACCCGTAGTGGACGACCTCGTGGTGCACCAGGGTGCCCACGATGGCGAGCAGCATGCCGAGCGCGGCGAGCTGCATGCCGCGCCGGGCCTTGTCCGGGATGGTGAGGCTGCGGAGGCCGAGGATGAACAGGATCGACGCGGCGAGGTACGCCGCCTCGATGAACAGCGTGCGCGGGCTCACTTCTTCTGGCCTCCCGCCCGGTCGGCGCGCTTGAACATCTTGAGCATGCGGTCGGTGATGATGAAGCCGCCCACCACGTTGATGGTGGCGGAGGTCACCGCCACGAAGCCGAGCACGTTCGCGAGCAGCCCGCGCTCCGCGCCTGCCATCACCAGCGAGCCCACCAGCGAGATGGCGCTGATGGCGTTGGTGGCCGACATGAGCGGGGTGTGCAGCAGCGCCGGGACGCGGGTGATGACGAAGAACCCGACGAAGCCGGCGAGGACGAAGACGTAGATCTGGATGAGCTCGAGCATGGTCAGGCCCGCACCTTCCCGCCGTGCACCACCAGCATGGCGGCGGCGATCTCCTCCTGCGCGTCGAGGTCCGCCTCGGCGCCCTTGAACAGGTGGGCGAGCAGCGTGACCACGTTGCGGCCGTACATCTGGCTGGCGTGGAACGGCACGGTGGACGGGAGGTTGACCGCGCCGATCACGGAGACGCCGCCGTCCACCACCGTCTCGCCGGCGCGCGTCAGCTCGCAGTTGCCCCCGGTCTCGGCGGCCAGGTCCACGACCACCGACCCGGGCCGCATGGAGCGGACCATGGCGGCGGTGATCAGCCGGGGCGCCGGCCTGCCCGGGATCTGCGCGGTGGTGATCACGAGGTCCATGTCCTTCACGTGGCCGGCGACGGCCGCGAGGACGCGCTCCTGCTCGGACTGGCCCAGCTCCTTCGCGTAGCCGCCCGTGCCCTCCGCGGCCACCGCGGGCACCTCCACGAACGCGGCGCCGAGCGACTGGACCTGCTCCTTCACGACCGGGCGCACGTCGAACGCGGACACCACCGCGCCGAGGCGGCGCGCGGTGGCGATCGCCTGCAGCCCCGCCACGCCGGCGCCGACCACGAACGCCTTCGCGGGCGCGAGCGTGCCGGCCGCGGTGGTCATCATGGGGAGGATCCGGGGGAGGGCGCTCGCGCCGATCAGCACGGCCTTGTAGCCGGCGAGCGTCGCCTGCGAGGAGAGCGCGTCCATGGACTGGGCCCGCGTGGTGCGCGGGACCTTCTCCATGGCCATCGCGTCCACGCCGCGCGCGGCGAGCCGCTCGAGGAGCGGCCCGGCGGCGTGCGGCGCGAGCAGGCCGACGAGCAGCGCGCCGGGCGGGAGCCGCTCCACCTGCGCCTCGGAGGGCCGCTGCACCGCCGCGACCACGCGCGCGCCGTCGAGCGTCGCGCCCGCGTCGCCCACCTGCGCGCCGGCCGCGGCGTAGGCCTCGTCGGGGAAGCCGGCGGCCTCGCCGGCGCCGCGCTCGACGCGGACCTCGTGGCCCTGCTTCACCAACCGTGTGACGTTCTCGGGGACCAGGGCGACCCGGCGTTCTCCGGGCGCCGCCTCACGTAGCACCGCGATGCGCATCGTCGTCGTTGACCTCGGTCCATCGGGGGTATCCCCCGGACGTGGGCAAAAGAAGGCCCCACGCGGGGAATACCCGCAAGGCGAGCCGGGTCGTACCGCCGGCGTCTTTGACGGTGCGTGAACACCCGCGCGCGGCCGCGCGCCCGCGCCGCGGGTGCGTCAGCGGCCGTCGATGTACGTCTGCAGCTGCTCGATGAGGAACTGCTTCTCGTCGAGCATGAGCTGGATGATGTCTCGCATCGAGACCACGCCCACCACCTGGCCGCCCTCCTCGACGAGCAGGTGGCGGGTGGCGTGGTCGCGCATCAGCCCGGCCACCTCGGCCTCGGTGGCGCTGGAGGAGACGCGCGGGAGCCCCTGGCGCATCGCCTCGCGCATGGGGTGGTTCGCGTCGGCGCCGCGCGCGAGCACGGTGGCGACGAGGTCGCGCTCGGTCACCAGGCCGACGATCCGGCCGCCGTCCCGGACGGCCACCGAGCCGATCTTGCGCTCCGACATGAGGCGCGCCGCCTCGCGGATCGGCGCGGTCGCCTCGAGGGACACCATCTCGCGGGTCACGTGCTTGTGGATCGACGCCATCGGCGCCTCCTTGTGAAAGGATGGCCTAACCGGCCGCGGCCGCCGCGCATCCCACGTCGGAGCGCGCCTGGTGGGGGCCGTCGGCCTCGGCGCGCCGCGTCAGCCCGGGGCCGCCGTGGCCTCACAGCGCGTCGGTCCCCACCACCCACATGCCCTTGTAGATGGCCTTGTAGCGCGCGCGGCACTCGGCGGGCGCGTCGGGGCGGTCCCACACGATCCCGGCGAACGCCGCCTCGACGTCCTTCCACCGAGGGTTCGAGTGGGTCGGGTCGCCCAGCTTGTAGTGCCCGAGCTCGTGCAGCAGCTCGGCCGCCTCGAAGCAGCCCCCGGAGTCCTCGGGCACGTGCAGCGACAGCGTGTGCTGGAGGTAGTCGGTGCAGCCCTCGTTGCGGGTGGCGAGGTAGCAGACGTACTCGGTGGTGTCGCGGTACTGGATGCGCCAGCCGGACAGCGAGTGAAGGTCCCAGAACGGCAGCTCCAGCTCGAGCAGGCGGTCCATCCTGGCCCTGGCCGCCTCGAGGTCCGCGGGCGGCGACTCGAACTCGACGCAGGCGCCGTGGCTCTCGAACGAGCAGTGCCAGGGGTCGCAGGCGGCGAGCGACAGGAGCGCCGCGGCCGCGGCCACCGCCGCGCCCGCCCCCCGGAGCCTCCCCGCCCGCCCGACCGCCGCGCCCGCCACCGGCCGTACGCTGCGCACGCGGCCGGGCGGCGTGGAACGCCCCTCGCAGCGCAGGACCCGCCGCCGCACGGCCCCTCGCCGGCGCGCGGCGGCGCGCAGGCGGCGGACCGGCCCGGAGGGGCGCCGCGCGCGCATGCTCCGCGCGGGGAGGGCGGTCCGGATGTACCTTACGGACTCGTGTCACGGACGCGCGGGCCCGGCCGGCCCGGGGAGGCACATGGCGATCTCGCAGCGCAGGCGGGCAGTCGATCCGCTCTGGTTCAAGGACGCGGTCATCTACGAGACGCACGTGAAGTCGTTCTACGACTCCAACGGCGACGGCGTGGGCGACCTGCGCGGCCTGGTGGAGAAGCTCGACTACCTCCAGGACCTCGGCATCACCTGCCTGTGGCTGCTGCCGTTCTTCCCGTCGCCGCTGCGCGACGACGGCTACGACATCGCCGACTACAAGGGCATCCACCCCGACTACGGCACGGTGGACGACTTCCGCCAGCTGGTGGCGGCGGCCCACGCCCGCGGCATCCGGGTGGTGGTGGAGCTGGTGGTGAACCACACCTCCGACCAGCACCCCTGGTTCCAGCGGGCGCGCCGCGCGCCGCCCGGCTCCCCGGACCGCGCCTACTACGTGTGGAGCGACACGGACGAGCGCTACCGCGACGCGCGCATCATCTTCACCGACACCGAGAAGTCGAACTGGACCTGGGACCCGGAGGCGAAGCAGTACTACTGGCACCGCTTCTTCTCGCACCAGCCCGACCTGAACTTCGAGAACGCGGTGGTGCTGGGCGAGGTGCTGGACGCGCTGCGCTTCTGGGCCGAGATGGGGGTGGACGGGTTCCGGCTGGACGCGGTGCCCTACCTCATCGAGCAGGACGGCACGAACTGCGAGAACCTGCCCGGCACGCACGAGGTCATCCGGAGGATCCGGGCCTACGTGGACCAGCACTTCCCCGGGCGCATGCTGCTCGCCGAGGCGAACCAGTGGCCCGCCGACGTGCGCCCGTACTTCGGCGACGGCGACGAGTGCCACATGGCGTTCCACTTCCCGCTCATGCCGCGCATCTTCATGGCGCTGCGGCTCGAGGACGTGGAGCCCATCGTCGAGATCATGCGGCGCACCCCGGCCATCCCGGACACCTGCCAGTGGGCGCTGTTCCTGCGCAACCACGACGAGCTGACGCTGGAGATGGTGACCGCCGACGAGCGCGACTACATGTACCTCGCGTACAGCCAGGACCCGCGCATGAAGCTGAACGTCGGGATCCGGCGCCGCCTCGCGCCGCTCGTGGACAACAGCCGCCGCCGGATGGAGCTGCTCAACTCGCTCCTGTTCTCCTTCCCGGGCACGCCCATCGTCTACTACGGCGACGAGCTCGGCATGGGCGACAACATCTACCTGCACGACCGCAACGGCGTGCGCACGCCCATGCAGTGGAGCCCGGACCGCAACGCCGGCTTCTCCCGCGCCGACCCCGGCCGGCTCTACTCGGCGCCCATCTCCGACGCCGTGTACGGCTACCAGGCGGTCAACGTCGAGGCCCAGCTGCGCGACCCCTCGTCGCTGCTGCACTGGATGCGGAACACCATCGCGCTGCGCAAGCTGTTCCGTGCGTTCGGGCGGGGCACGATGGAGTTCCTGCCGGTGCAGAACCGCAAGGTCCTCGCCTACGTGCGCCGCCACGACGAGGACGTGATCCTGTGCGTGGCGAACGTGTCGCGCTTCGCGCAGCCGGCGCAGCTCGACCTCTCCCACCTCGAGGGCTACGTGCCGGTCGAGATGGTCGGCTACACCGAGTTCCCGCGCATCGGGCGGCAGCCCTACGCGCTCACGCTCGCGCCCTACGGCTACTTCTGGTTCGAGCTGCGCAAGCCCGCCTGAGCGGGGGCGCGCCCGTACACCGCCGCGAGGCGCCGCAGCCGGGCCGCCAGCGCCGCGTCGAGCGCCTCCTCGCGCACGCGCCAGCGCCAGTTGCCGCCCAGGGTGGCGGGCGTGTTCATGCGCGCCTCCGAGCCGAGCCCCAGCGCGTCCTGGAGCGGGAACACGGCCGTGTCCGCCACCGAGGCGAGCACCGCCCGGATCATCGCGCCGGGCACGTCGCGGCCGTCCACCCCGAGGTACTCGAGCGCGAACGCCTTCTCGCGCGCCACCGCCTCGGCCGTCCGCACGCTGTCGCCGGCGCCGCCCCGCCACCAGCCCGCCACCGTGTCGTTGTCGTGCGTCCCGGTGTAGGCGACGAGGTCCGGCGCGTAGTTGTGCGGCTGGAAGGTGGGCGCCTGCGGGTCGTCCCCGAACGCGAACTGCAGGATGGCCATGCCGGGGAGGCCGAAGCGCCGCCGGAGCGCCTCCACCTCCGGCGTGATGACGCCCAGGTTCTCGGCCACGAACGGCAGCGGGCCGAGCGCGCGGAGGAGCGCCTCGAACAGCCGCGCGCCCGGGCCGGGCACCCAGCGGCCGCGCTCGGCGGTGGGCGCGCCGGCGGGGATCTCCCAGTACGCCTCGAAGCCGCGGAAGTGGTCGAGCCGGATCCGATCCACCAGCGCGAGCGCGCCGCGCACGCGCTCGATCCAGAAGCGCCAGCCCTCGCGCGCCACCGCCTCCCAGTCGTAGAGCGGGTTGCCCCAGCGCTGGCCGGTGGCGCTGAAGTAGTCGGGGGGGACGCCGGCGACGGCGGCGGGCTCGCCGGCGGCGTCGAGCCGGAACAGCTCCGGCCGCGTCCACACCTCGGCGGAGTCGTGGGCCACGTAGATGGGCAGGTCGCCCATCAGCTCGATCCCGAGCGCGCGGCAGCGTGCGCGCAGCGCCGTCCACTGCCGGAAGAACGCGAACTGCGCGAAGACCTCGGCGAACACCTCGTGCGCGAAGCGCGCCCGCGCCGCCTCCAGCGCGGCCGGCTCGCGCCGGGCGAGGGGCGCCGGCCAGGCGGTCCAGGGCCGGCCGCCGTGCGCCGCCTTCAGCGCCGCGAACAGCGCCCAGTCGTCCAGCCAGGCCGCCTCGCGCGCGCGGAAGTCCTCCAGCTCCGCGGCGCGCTCGCCGTCCGCGCCCGCCCGGAACGCCCGCGCCGCGCGCGCCAGCCGCTCGCGCTTCCACTCCAGCGCGGCGTGGAGGTCGGCCCGGTCCGGCTCGCCGGCGGGCGCGCCGGAGAGGTCGCCGCCGTCCAGCCAGCCCTCGCTGCGGAGCACCTCCAGCGAGACCAGCAGCGGGTTCCCCGCGTGCGAGGAGAGCGCCTGGTAGGGCGAGTCGCCGAAGCCGGTCGGGCCGAGCGGCAGCACCTGCCACAGGCGCTGGCCGGCGTCGGCGAGCCACCCGGCGAAGCGGTGCGCGGCGCCGCCGAGGTCGCCCGCGCCATGGGGCCCGGGCAGCGAGGTCGGGTGCAGCAGGATGCCGGAGCGGCGATCGCGCATCGGGGCCCTAGAGGTGCTGGATGCGCCGCGGGTTCTCGCGCGGGTCCTCGGTCGGGTGCGGCCCCTCGGCCGGGAGCTGCCGGTCGAGCGCGCGCGAGACCGCGTCGCGCGCGCCCAGGCCGAGCGCCAGCGACGCGGTGAGCACGAGGCCGCCGAGCACGATGCCGAAGGCCAGCGTGGGCAGGCCGCCGCCGACGCCGACGTGCTCGAGCGCCATGGCCGCCGCGAGCACGAGCAGGAACCACTTCACGGCGAGCGACAGGGGCCGCGCCTGCCGGATCCCGAGGTTCACCGCGCCGATGAGCACGCTGCGCTCGAGGAACCGCGCCGCGCCCACGCCGACGAGGAGCACCACCGCGCCGACCACCAGGCGCGGCAGGAAGGCGAGCAGCGAGTGCCCCACGGCGGTGGTGGTGGCGGCGCCCAGCACGTCGAGCGAGAGCGCCACCGACAGCAGCACCAGGAACCAGAACGCGCCGCGCGCCACCAGCCAGGAGGGCTCGTGCTGCGGCTCGATCCCGCGCCCGGTGGTGAGCCCCCACTCGCGGGCCCGGCGGTCGAGCCCCACCCGGGCGAGGAGCCGGCGCAGCCCGGCCCGGACCGCGAAGGCGAGCGCCACGCCGCCCGCCAGCACCACCACCATGGCCACGAGCGCCGGCAGGTCCGCGGCGAGCGCCGCCCCCAGCCGCCCGAACGCCTCCGCCAGCACCTGCGAAACGCGCTCCCACATGGCGCCTCCTAGGGCGTGAAGCGGTCCGGCCAGCGCCACCTCGAGATGAGGTAGGGCTTCTCCGCCTCGAACGCCTCGCACAGCCGCTCCACCCGCGCCTCCGTCTCCGGCCGCCCCAGCCCGCCCACCTCGTTCACGAAGCTGGCCACCCAGCCCAGGTACAGGGGCGTCATCGACCGCAACAGCTGCTCCCGATCCATGATCTTCACGCGCCAGCCCACCGCGAAGTCGTAGACCACCCGGGCCCAGACCGCGTCGGGCATGCGGAACGCCTCGGGCGGATCGCGGGCGATGCGCTGCAGGGCCAGCATGGTCTGGGGCGGCAGCACCGCGCCCCACAGCGCGCGCAGGTCCTGCCAGCCCAGCTCGAACGCGGACACCAGCGGGCCGGCCGCGGGCGGCGGGTTCGGCTCGCCCGGGAGGTGCTCCTCGCCGAACGTCGGGACCGGGCGCGAGCCGCGCACGCGCTGCCAGCGCGGCGCGTGCAGCGCCATGTCCTGGAACACCGTCCCGAGCACGCGCGCGACCGCCTGCGAGACGTCGGCGGGCTGCGGCGGCGGGCGCGTGCGCGGCCCCAGGTACACCTGCGCGATGCGCGTCTCGTGCGCGGCGGCCTTCGCGATGACCCACAGGTCCGCGGTCGCGCTGGACGGGTCGGTGCGCCAGGCGCCGTCGGCGAGGAGGCGCTCGGCGAGGGCGCGCGAGACCACCACCTCGCGCCCGAGCGGCTGCCGCAGGCGCTGGCCGAACAGGGCGCGGGTGAGCGGGTACACCACGCCGGTGACCAGCACGCCGTCGAAGCGGCCGCGGGCGTACGCCGGCGCGACGAGGTCGAAGGAGCCGTCCAGGACGGGGTCGAGGAGCTGGCGCATCCAGGTCGGATCCGCCGGGCGGGGCATGGGCTCGAGCAGGGCGCAGGCGGGCGCGCCGAGCGACAGCTCCACCTCGAGCAGCGTCGGCAGCGCCGCCTCCAGCCCGTCGTGACTCCCCGTGTAGACCGCCGGGGGCTCGCCCTCCGGGGAGGCGGGCGCCAGCAGGTCGCCGGGGGGCGCCGCGC
Source organism: Anaeromyxobacter sp. Red801 (assembly GCF_049201065.2). Lineage (NCBI taxonomy): Bacteria > Pseudomonadati > Myxococcota > Myxococcia > Myxococcales > Anaeromyxobacteraceae > Anaeromyxobacter > Anaeromyxobacter sp. Red801. The sequence continues at coordinate 1,210,528 of NZ_CM181236.1, forward strand.
CGCGGGGGTCGCCGGTGAGCACCACCGCGACGGCGGGCCGGGAAGGGTAGGCGGCGCGCAGCGCGGCCTGGAGCGCCTGCGCCGACTCGCTCGCCGCCAGCCGATCCGGTTCCGCGGGGACGCCGACCACGAGCTCCGGTGCGAGCGCCTCGCCCGCTCTGGTGGGATCGAGCACGCCCGACAACGTAACCGATTCCGGCGGGAACGGCGGGGTCTCGTTGGCGCACCGACCAGCGCGGGGCCGGAGGGGAGCGGCCGGCCGCGCGGGGCGCGGCGGGCCTCGAGGCCACGCGCCGCCCGGCCCCCTCCCCGCGGGCGGCGGGGAGGGAGCGGGCGGCGGAGCGCCGGGCGCTACGCGAGCGCCGGGACGAGCAGCAGCTCCTTGCGCTCGTGGTCGGCGATCTGCGCGGCGACCTCGCTCGCCAGGCGGCCGAGATCGGCCGGCGCGGGCGCGGACGGGCCGCGGGCGCGCTCCACCAGGCCGGTCACCAGCCGGAGGATCTGCTGGTGCTCCTCGACCATCCGCTTCAGCTCGGCGCGGCGCGCCGGGCTGCGCGCGCCCACGATCCCGTACAGGCCCTTGGCGTGCTCCTCGTGCGCGAAGTGCTCGCGCAGCGCCTGGGCCAGCTCCTCCAGCGCGCCGGAGAGCGCGGGCCCGTCCGCGGCGCCGCGCACGCGGGCGACGAGGGCGTGGAGCCGCTCGTGGTCCGCCTCGATGGCGCGGGCCACCTGCTCCGCGCCGTGCGCGGGCGCCGCCTCCGCCGGGTGGAACTGCGCCGCCTCGGTGGAGCCCTCCAGCGCCAGCGTGGAGGAGGTGCCGCCGGAGACGGCCTGGGCGACGAGGTCGAAGTAGCCGGTGCCGACCTCGCGCTGGTGGCGCGTGGCGGTGTAGCCCTGCGGCTCCGCCGCGAACTCCGCCTGCTGCAGCTCGGTGTACGCCGCCATGCCGCGCTCGCGGTAGCCGCGCGCGAGCTGGAACATGGAGTGGTTGAGCGCGTGGAAGCCGGCCAGCGTCACGAACTGGAACTTGTAGCCCATGGCGCCGAGCTCGCGCTGGAAGCGGGCGATGGTCGCGTCGTCGAGCTTCTTCTTCCAGTTGAAGGACGGCGAGCAGTTGTACGCGAGCAGCTTGCCCGGGAACCGGGCGTGGATGCCCTCCGCGAAGCGCTTCGCCTCGTGCAGGTCGGGGGTCTGCGTCTCGCACCAGACCAGGTCCGCGTACGGCGCGTAGGCGAGGCCGCGCGCGATGGCGGTGTCGATGCCGGGGCGCAGCCGGTAGAAGCCCTCCGGCGTGCGCTCGCCTTCCTCGAGGTACGGGTGATCGTACGGGTCGATGTCGCTCATGATGAGCTTCGCGCCCTCGGCGTCGGTTCGCGCCACGATGAGCGTCGGCACGTCCATGACGTCGGCGGCGAGGCGCGCGGCGGTGAGCGTGCGGACGAACGTCGAGGTCGGGACCAGCACCTTGCCGCCCAGGTGGCCGCACTTCTTCTCCGAGGCCACCTGGTCCTCGAAGTGCACGCCGGCCGCGCCGGCCTCGATCATCCCCTTCATCAGCTCGAAGGCGTTGAGCGGCCCGCCGAAGCCGGCCTCGGCGTCGGCCACGATGGGCGCGAACCAGTACGTGCCGTCCCGGCCCTCGGAGTGCTCGATCTGGTCGGTGCGCTGCAGGGCGGCGTTGATCCGCCGGACCACCTCGGGCACCGAGTTGGCCGGGTAGAGGCTCTGGTCCGGGTAGGTCTGCCCGGCCTGGTTGGCGTCGGCCGCGACCTGCCAGCCGGACAGGTAGATGGCCTTCAGGCCCGCCTTCACCATCTGCACGGCCTGGTTGCCGGTGAGCGCGCCGAGCGCGTTCACGTACGGCTCGGCGTGGAGCAGCTCCCACAGGCGGAGCGCGCCCATCCGCGCGAGGGTGTGCTCGACCCGCACGCTGCCGCGGAGCCGCTCCACCTCGTCGCGCCCGAAGCGGCGGACGATGCCCTCCCAGCGGCGCGGGTCGGGGTGGTGCGGCCCGGGGGCGGCGCCGGCGGGCTCGCCGCCGGCCAGGATGCGCGCCCGCTCGTCGGCCCGCGCCTCGAGGAGGTCGTAGGCGGGGAGGGTGATGAACTCGGTGAACTCGGCCTGGGTGCTCATCCGCTCGAACAGCGCGCGCGCGTCCTCGAAGCGCCCGCCGGCGAAGCGCGCCTCCCCCACCTCGAGGCGGATCCGGTCCATCTCCTCGGCGAGCACCGCGCGGAAGCGCTCGGCGGTGAGCGGCTGGCCGTCGTCGAGCGCCACGCCGTGGTGGATCCACTGCCAGGCGAGGGCGCGCGAGATCTCGGCGGTAGCGGCGTCCTCCATCAGGCCGTAGAGCGGGACGCAGCCGGAGCCGCGCAGCCAGGCCTCGATGTACTGCACCGAGACGCGGACGTTGTGGCGCAGGCCGGCCTCGGTGCGCGTCCCCTCCACCGGGCGGAGCAGGTCGCGGGCGCCGACCCGCACGTCCTCGCGCCTCCGGCCGATCTGGTTCGGCCCTTCCATGTGCTGGTCGAAGACGGCGCGCGCGACCGGGACCAGGCCCGGGTGCGCCACCCAGGTGCCGTCGTGCCCGTCGGTCACCTCGCGGAGCTTGTCGGCGCGGACCTTGGCGAGCGCGGCCTCGTTGGCCCCGGCGTCGTCCTTGACCGGGATCTGCGCGGCCATGCCGCCCATGGCGTGCACGCCGCGGCGGTGGCACGTCTGGATGAGCAGCTGCACGTAGGCGCGCAGGAACCCCTTGTCCATCGTGACCTGGGCGCGGTCCGGCAGCACCGCGCGCGCGTCGGCGCGCAGCCGCTTCACGAACGAGAAGATGTAGTCCCAGCGCCCGCAGTTCAGGCCGGCGGAGTGCTCGCGCAGCTCCCAGAGGATCTCGTCCATCTCGAACGCGGCGGGGAGCGTCTCGATCAGGCAGGTCGCGCGGATCGTGCCGCGCGGGATCCCGAGCGCCGCCTGCGCGTGGACGAAGACGTCGTTCCACAGCCGCGCCTCGAGGTGGCCCTCCAGCTTCGGCAGGTAGAAGTACGGGCCGGTGCCCTTCGCGACCAGCGCGCGCGCGTTGTTCCAGAAGTAGACGCCGAAGTCCCACAGCGCGGCGGTGGCAGGCCGGCCGTCCACCAGCGCGTGCCGCTCGAGCAGGTGCCAGCCGCGCGGGCGGACCATGAGCACGGCGGTGCGGTCCTTCAGGCGGTACTGCTTCCCGTCCGGCGACGCGCACGCGATGGTCCCGGCCACCGCGTCCCTGAGGTTCACCTGCCCCTCGACCACGTTCTGCCAGGTGGGCGAGCTCGAGTCCTCGAAGTCCGCCATGAACACGCTCGCGCCGGAGTTGAGCGCGTTGATGATCATCTTGCGGTCGGTCGGCCCGGTGATCTCGACCCGCCGGTCCTGCAGGTCGGCCGGGATGGGCGCCACCGTCCACTCCGACTCGCGGACCTCCTCGGTGGTGGAGAGGAACGCCGGGCGCTCGCCGGCGTCCCAGCGGCGCTGCAGCTCGCGCCGGCGCTCCAGCAGCTGCTCCACCCGCGGGCGGAAGCGGCGCACCAGGTCGGCCACGAAGGCCAGGGCGTCGGCGGTGAGCACGGACTCGTGTCCGGCGGGGAGGGGGCCCCGAAGGTCCATCCGGGGGGGAGCGGCGGGCGCTGCGCGTCGGTCGTCTCGGGCATCGTGTGTGTTCCTCCTGTGCCCGGAATCGTTATCGTGATTTGGATCAAGCACAATAGCTGCTGTGATTCCGAACAGTTAAGCTGTCGGCGGGTTGTCAATGGGGCGCGGTCAAGCCGTAAAGCTTGAAAATGGCGTGCTGCGCCATGATGTTCGCGTGGCCACCGCCCGGCCGCCCGGCAGCCTGCCGCGCCGGCCGCGCCCCTCCGCGCCCCGACCCGGCGCGGGAACGGCGCCCCGTGCGGCGCGCGCGGTGGCGAGGAGGCGGACATGCGCGAGCCCGGCCAGCACCTCGGCGCGAAGGTCCGGGCGCTCCGGCGCCAGCGCAACCTCACCCAGGCGCAGCTCGCCGATCGGCTGGGCATCTCGGCGAGCTACCTGAACCTCATCGAGCACAACCGGCGGCCGCTCCCCGCGCAGCTGCTCATCAAGCTCGCGGACCTGTTCGAGCTCGACCTGAAGTCGCTCTCGACCGAGCACCACGCGCGCGTGGTGGCCGACCTGATGGAGGTCTTTGGGGATCCGCTGTTCGAGCCGCACGACGTCACCAACGCGGAGGTGCGGGACCTCGCCTCGTCCTCGCCCACCGCCGCCCGCGCGGTCCTGTCGCTCTACCAGGCGTACCGCGCGGCCCGCGAGGCGTCGGACACGCTCGCCGCGACGCTGTCCGACGGCGACCTCGACGGCGTGGACTCCTCGCACCTGCCCACCGAGGAGGTCTCGGATCTCGTCCAGCGGCACATGAACCACTTCCCGGAGCTGGAGGCGGGCAGCGAGGCGCTCTGGCGCGAGGCGCGGCTCGACCCGGACTACCTGTACACGAGCCTGGTGCGCTTCCTCGGCCAGCTCGGCGTGACGGTCCGGATCGTCCACACCGCCGAGGCGCGCGGCGCCATGCGGCGCTACGACCCCGAGGCGAAGGTCCTCCACCTCTCCGAGCTGCTCCGCCGCGGCAGCCGCAACTTCCAGCTCGCCTACCAGATCGGCCTGCTCACGCAGGCGGACGTGCTCGATCGCTTCGTGGCCGACCCGCACCTCACCAGCGACTCGTCGCGCGCGCTCGCCCGCGTGGCGCTCGCGAACTACTTCGCCGCGGCCGTGCTCATGCCCTACGGGCCGTTCCTCGAGCAGGCGCGCGCCGAGCGCTACGACCTCGACCTGCTCGGCCACCGGTTCCGCACCAGCTTCGAGCAGGTGTGCCACCGGCTCACCACGCTGCGGCGGCCCGGCGCGGAGGGCGTCCCCTTCCACCTGGTCCGCGTGGACATCGCCGGGAACATCTCCAAGCGGTTCTCCGCCTCCGGGCTCCGCTTCGCCCGCTTCTCCGGCGCGTGCCCGCGCTGGAACCTGTTCGAGGCGTTCACCACGCCCGGCCTGGTCCGCACGCAGCTCTCGCAGATGCCCGACGGCGCGACCTACTTCTGGATCGCGCGCACCATCAACCGCGAGGGCGGCGGGTTCCACGCGCCGCGCTCGGTGCTCGCCATCGCCATGGGGTGCGAGGCCTCGCGCGCCCGCGAGCTGGTCTACGCGGACGGCGTGAACCTCGAGGCGCGCGAGGCGGTGGTGCCGGTGGGCCTCACCTGCCGCCTGTGCGAGCGGATGGACTGCGAGCAGCGGGCGTTCCCGCCGCTGCAGCATCCGCTCAAGGTGAACGCGGACGTCCGCGGCGTGTCGTTCTACGCGCCGGTCGAGGGCCGCTGAGCGGCCGGCTCCGGGGACGGTCCTACCCCGCCACCTCCAGCCGCTCCGCCGCGCGCTCCAGCAGGATGGGCCGGGCGGCGGGGCGCTCGGCGACGCCGCGCGCGCCGGCCGCGGCGCGGCGCAGGTACGCGTAGCGGTCCAGCTCGAGCGCGCCGGCCAGCGCCTCGGAGAGCCGCTCCAGGCGCCGGGCCTCGGCCCGGGCCGCGCGCTCGTCGGCCTCGTCGGCCTCCACCGCGCGCCGCTCCAGCGCCCGCAGGCGCCGCCGCACCTCCTCGCGCTCCGCCTCCACCCGCGCCAGCGCCGCCTCGGCCTCGGCGACGACCCCGGCGCGCCGGCCGCGCTCGACCATGTCGCGCGTCCGCTCGCGGTCCCACTCCAGCGCCGCCGCCTCGGCCGCGTCGCGAACCGCCGCGCGGCGCGCGGCCTCGCGCAGGCACGCCACCGCCGCGAGCGGCACCGCGAGCAGCAGCACCCCCTCCGTCCAGCGCCCGGGGGCGGCGCCCGACGCGGCCACGGCCGCGGCGAGCGCGGCCGAGCCGGTGGCGCCCATGCCCAGCAGGAGCCCACGCCGCGCGGCCGCGGCGCCGTCCGCGACCTCGACGGCGCGGCGCACCGCGACCCCGAGCAGCGCCAGCACCGCGCCCGCGGCGCCGGCCGCGAACGCGAGCGAGAGCCCGGCGGCGAGCGGGGCGCGCTGCAGCGCCCCGGGGAGATCGTCCACGGAGAGTCCCGCCGCGCCCAGGACCGGACGCGCCAGCCGCCAGGTCTCGGCCAGCAGGAGCGCGAGCGCCGCGCCGCGCAGCGCCAGCACGGGGAACGGAGGGGGCACCGGGGGGCGCCCGAGCTGCTCGGCGGTGGCCTCGACCTCCACGGGCGCCGTGATCGCGCCCCGGGCCAGGTCCTCGGCGAGCGTGCGCGCCGCGGTCTCGATCCGCTCGCGGGCCGCCGCCGAGCGCTCCGCCAGGGCGTCGAGCGCGGCCTCGTGGTCGCGGATCTCGCGCAGCGCCCCGGCGCCCTCGCGCTGCACCAGCGTGCGCACCCAGCGCGGCTCGCCCCCGCGCCCGGCCGGCATCGCGCCCAGGGCGGACGAGGGCTGCGGGCGCGCGCGCACGACCGGCTCGCCCCCGTCCACGTCCACCACCACCGGGAGCGCCTCCAGCGGGACCGGCAGCCGGGCCGCGTAGCGCGCCAGCCGGTAGCGGAGGAAATCCTCGAGCCGCACGCCCGAGCGCACCGCCAGGCGCGCCTCGAGGGCCGTCCCCAGCCGCGATCGGGGCAGGCGCGGCGCGCGCGCGGACGACCCCGGGCGGCCGGCGCCGGGCCTCGCGGGACGGAGCGATCGGACCGCGTCGCCGAGTCCGTCCAGCAGCCTTCGAAGCCCCGCCGCGCCCCCGCCCCAACCTGCGATCACCGCTGCTCCACGCATCGCGCGCTCGCCTCCTCGACCCCTGTCCTCGCGGAACCTAGGGAGGCCACCGGGGGCGGGCCAGCGGTACCGGCGGGGCGGCATCGGACGAGGGGGCCCGGCTCCGGCCCCGCGATGCACCGTCGCCGGGCCACGGGATAGCTGCGGCGCGAGCGACGGGGCTACCGTGCCTACATGGACGCACCGGCTCCGCACCGGATCCTGGTGGTCGACGACAACGAGATCCTGCGCACGCTCCTGGCGCAGGCGCTCGAGTCGGGCGGCTACGTCGCGCTCGCGGCCGATTCGGCCGAGAGCGCGCTCGACGTGGCGCGCTTCGACCCGCCGGACCTGTGCGTGGTGGACGAGGTGATGCCCGGCATGAGGGGCAGCGACCTCATCCGCGTGTTCCGCGCCTCGCCCGACCCGCGGCTGCGCAGCCTGCCCATCATCGGGCTCTCCGGCGTCGCCGGCGGGGACCGGGCGCTGCTCGAGGCCGGCGCGGACGTCGCCATCCGCAAGCCGTTCGCGGAGGGGCCGCTCCTCGAGCTGGTGCGCCGCTGCCTCACGCGCGTGCCGGCGCTCACGCTGGTTCACTCGGCGTAGCTGCCGCGGAGCGTGCAGGTCGCACCGCCCCGCGGGCGCGGCGTCGCCGCGCCTGCGGATCCGGGCGTTCAGCTCCTCGCGTACGACTCGAGCGCGGCGGCGAGCGACGCGCCGACGCGGGCGAGCTTGCCCTGCTTCGCGAGCGCCTGCTCGATCGCGGCGAGCACCGCGAGCACGTTCTCCTGCCGGGCCGACTCGCCCATCAGCCCGATGCGCCAGACCTTGCCCGCGAGCGGCCCGAGCCCGCCGCCGATCTCGATGGAGTGGTCGGCGAGCAGGCTCCTGCGCGCGGCCGCCTCGTCCACGCCGGCCGGCACCTTGATGCAGTTCAGCGACGGCAGGCGGTGGCCCTCCTGCGCCTGCGGCTCGAACCCGAGCGCGCCGACGCCGGCCATGAGCGCGGCGGAGTGGCGCCGGTGCCGCGCGAAGCGGGCCTCGAGCCCCTCCTCCAGCACCAGGCGCAGCGACTCGCGCAGCGCGTACACCATCGAGATGGGCGCCGTGTGGTGGTACACGCGCTTCCCCTCGGCCCAGTAGTCCGCCACCATCCCGGCGTCGAGGTACCAGCTCTGCACCTTGGTCTTGCGCGCCTTCACCGCCTCGAGCGCGCGCGGCGAGAGCGTGAGCGGGGCCAGGCCCGGCGGGCACGACAGGCACTTCTGCGTGCCGGAGTAGCACGCGTCCACGCCCCACGCGTCCACCTCGACCGGCACGCCGCCGAGCGAGGTGACGGTGTCCGCGACCAGCAGCGCGCCGTGCGCGTGGCACAGGGCGCCGAGCCCCTCGAGCGGCTGGTGCGCGCCGGTGGAGGTCTCGGCGTGGACCAGGGCCACCACCTTCACCTTGCCCTCCTTCTTCAGCGCCTCCTCGATGCGCGCCGGATCGCAGACCTCGCCCCAGGGCACGTCGATCTTCACCAGCCGGGCGCCGCAGCGGCCCACGATGTCGGCCATGCGGCCGCCGAACACGCCCGCCACCACCACCACGGCGGTGTCGCCCGGCTCGAGCAGGTTGACGAGCGCGGCCTCCATGCCGGCCGAGCCGGTGCCCGAGACCGCGATGGTGAACGGGTTCTCGGTGCGGAACACGGCGCGGAGCTGCGCCTGCACCTCGTTCATGATCTCGAGGAACTTCGGATCGAGGTGGCCGAGCAGCGGGGTGGACATCGCGCGGAGCACGCGCGGGTGGACCATGCTGGGACCGGGGCCGAGGAGCAGGCGCAGCGGAGGCGCCAGCTCGGAGACGACGGGGGTGCTCATGGAGACCTCGTGGCGCCGGCGCGGGGCCGGCCTGGGGAGAGGAGGTCGACGAGATTACGCCATCGCCGCGGGCCCGCGCGACCCCGGAGGGGTTTTGCCGGGCCGCGCAGCCCCGCACGGCGACCCTCGTCCGCGCGGGATGGCGGCGCGCTCACCCGCCCGGCCGCTGCCAGGCCAGGGCGCAAGGGCCGTCTTTCACCCCGCCTTGCCGTGGTCGCCGCGCGGCGCGCCGGTGAGGTTGGCGGGCACCGCTGGCGCCGCGCCTCCGCACCTCGATCGCACTCCGCCGGGCCGCCGGCCGACGCGGACACGTGGAGGATCCGATGCAGCTGAACGAGGACAGGCTGAACCAGTTCATGGGCAAGGTGCTCGGCGAGATGGGCGCCGCGATGAACGCGGCGCTGGTCATCGTCGGGGAGCAGCTGGGGCTGTACAAGGCGATGGCGTCGGCGGGTCCCATGACGCCGGCGCAGCTCGCGGAGAAGACCCACACCGACGCCCGCTACGTGCGCGAGTGGCTGTGCGCGCAGGCGGCGGGCGGCTTCGTGGAGTACGACGCGAGCGCCGGCACGTTCACGCTCCCCGACGAGCAGGCGTTCGCGCTCGCGATGGAGGACAGCCCCGCGTACATCCCCGGCGCGTTCCAGATCATCAGCTCGGTCGTGAAGGACACGCCCAAGCTGGTGGAGGCGTTCCGCACGGGCGACGGCGTGGGCTGGGACGAGCACGACGCCTCGCTGTTCGAGGGGACCGAGCGCTTCTTCCGGCCGAACTACGCCGCGCACCTGGTGGGCGAGTGGCTGCCGGCGCTGGACGGGATGGAGGCGAGGCTGCGCGCGGGCGCGCGCGTCGCCGACGTCGGGTGCGGCCACGGCGCCTCCACCGTGCTGATGGCGGAGGCGTTCCCGCGCTCCACGTTCGTGGGGTTCGACTACCACGGTCCGTCGATCGGGACGGCGCGCCGCGCCGCGACCCGGCGCAAGCTCGCGAACGCGAGCTTCCAGGTGGCGACCGCGAAGGACTTCCACGGCGAGCCCTACGACCTGATCGCCTGCTTCGACTGCCTGCACGACATGGGCGATCCCGCCGGCGCGGCGGCCCACGTGAAGGAGATGCTGAAGCCGGGCGGGAGCTGGATGATCGTGGAGCCGTTCGCGAACGACCAGGTGGAGAAGAACCTGAACCCGGTGGGCCGGGTGTTCTACTGCGCCTCGACCATGATCTGCACCCCCGCGTCGCGCGCGCAGGAGGTCGGCGCGTGCATGGGCGCGCAGGCGGGGGAGGCGCGCACGCGCGCGGTGGTGGCGGAGGCAGGCTTCCGGACGTTCCGGCGCGCCACCGAGACGCCGTTCAACGTGGTGTACGAGGCCAGGCCGTAGCGACCGCGCCGGGGCCGGCCCGGGTCAGCCCGGCCGGCCCCCACCGCGCAGCCAGAGCTCGGCCTGGCCGACGGCGTACGGCACCGCCGCGTCCACGCGCAGCACGCGGGGGCCGAGCGTGAACGGGGCGAACCCGCGGTCGCGCAGCGCGGCGGCCTCGTACGGCGTCCACCCGCCCTCCGGGCCGATGGCGAGCGCGGCGCGCGCGCCCGCCGGCGCGAGCGCCTCCAGCGGCGCCGCGCCGGCGGGGTGCGCGAGGAGCCGGTCGCGCTCCGGGAAGCGCGCGTCGAGCAGGTCCTCCACGAACGGCTTGAAGAACCGGTGCAGCTCCACCTCGGGGAGGATCGTGTCGCGCCCCTGCTCCAGGCCGAGCAGGAGCTGCTCGCGGACGGCCTCGGGCGCGAGCAGCGGGGAGGCGAAGTAGCTCTTCTCCACGCGGTAGCTGCCGAGCAGCACCAGCCGCTTCACGCCCATCGAGGCGGCGGCCTGCAGCACCTTGCGCAGGATCTTCGGGCGGGGCAGGGCGAGCAGGAGCGCCACCGGGGCGGGCGGCGGCGGCGCGCGATCGAGCCGCGCCGCGACGACCACCTCGTCCGGCGCAGCGGACAGGATCTCCGCCTCGCCCATGTCCCCGCCGACCACGCCGGCCTGGAGCCGGTCGCCGGCGCCGGCGCGGAGCACCTCCAGCACGTGGCGCGCGCGCCGCCCGGCCAGCCGGGCGGTGCCGCCGGCGGACAGCTCTCCGGGCTCGAGCAACAGGAGGTTCACGCGCGCGGACCCTGTCCGAGCGGCGACGGGCTGTCAACCGGAACGGGGCTGCGCCCCGCCCCACGGAGCGGAGCTCCGCGGGGCCCCACCTTGCTGCGCGGGCCCCGTGACCTCGCGCGCCCGCTGACGCGGGTGCGCGCGAGGTCCCCGCGGGCGCGGCTGCGCCGCGCGGGGAACGGGGCTGCGCCCCGTCCCACGGACCCTGAGCCTGCCGAAGGGGCCGCGGGGCCCCACCTTCAGCATCACGACGCCAGGCGGCCGCCCTCCGGCACGGGCACCGCGACCGGCGACGGCGGCGCGGCCTCGGGGCGCGGCGGCTCGGGGCGGCGGCCGTCCCCGCCGGCGCGACGGCGCGGCGGGGCGATGAGGTCGGTGGCGCCGCGCGCGGCGGCCTGGCGCAGGAACTCGTAGCGGTCGAGCTCGAGCGCGCTCACCAGGCTCTGCGCCACCCGCGACAGCTCGGCGCGGCGGCGGCGGAGCGGCTCGGACGCGAGCCGGACGGCGGCGGCGGCGCGCGCGCCGATGGTCCGCAGGCGCCGGCGGGCGGCCTCGCGCTCGCGCTCGAGGTCCTGCTCCTCGGCCTCCGCCCAGTCCAGCTCCTCGAGGCGCCGCGCGCGATCGGCGAGCGAGCGGGCCCGGGTGCGATCCCACTCCAGCGCGTCGGTGAGCTCGAGCCCGCGGCGCGTGGCCAGCGAGCGCGCGGCGCGGAGCGCGAGGGCGGCGCCCACCGGCACGGAGGCGAGCAGCAGCGTGGAGACGGCCGGCGGCAGCCCGCCGATCCCGCCCGGCAGCGCGGCGACCGCCGCGGCGAGCCCGACGGAGAGCAGGGCGGCGCCGGCCGCGCCCGCCGCGGAGTAGCGGCGGCGCGCCAGGTCCTGCTCGCCCGAGGCGAGCACCGAGGCGGCGTCGAAGCCGGCCCAGGCCAGCGCCAGGAGCGCGCCGGCGATGCCCAGCGCGAACGCGAACGCGAACGCGGTCTCCGCGGGGTTGCGCGCCGCGGAGGCGCCCAGCGTGGCGGGGTCCACCCCGGCCGCGCGCAGCAGGGGCAGCGCGATCTGCCAGGTCTCGGCCGCGATCGACGCGGTCGCGAAGGCGCGCAGGCCCGCCTGCGGCATGGCGCTCGACACCGGGGGACGCCCGAGCTGCTCGGCGGTGGCCTCCACCTGCGGCGGCGCGCACACGGTCCCCGCCGCGACGTCGGCGGCGAGGCGGCGCGACAGCTCCTCGGCGCGGCGGCGCGCGGCGTCCGCGTCCACCTCGATCGAGGCGAGGCGGATCTCCAGCTCCGCGACCTCCTGGCGCACGGCCGGGCCCTCCACGTGCACCAGCGCGGCGAGCCAGGCGTCGCCGTCCGCCGGCTGCTCCGCCGGCCGGCGCTCCGGGGCGGCCTCGCCGACCAGGATCTCCCCGTCCTCGACCTCGACGGAGAGCGGGAGCTGCGCGCGCGGCACGGGCAGCGCTGCGGAGTAGCGCGCCAGGCGCGAGCGCAGGTAGTCGTCGAGCGGGACGCCGGCGCGGACCGAGACGCGCGCCTGCCAGTAGGCGGCGGCCCAGCTCCGGCGGACGGTCTCGAGGCGCGCCGGACGGGCCGAGCGGAGGGGCGGCTCCTCCGACATGCCGAACCAGCCGCGCAGGCGCCGGGGCAGCGCGCCGGGCGTCAGCGGCTCGGCAGCGGGGCGGTGCGGACGATCCTCGATCACGGTCTGGTCCCTCCGTATGCCCGGTGGGTAAGCATGCCGGCGGGCGCTGGCTCCTCCCTGCGTGGGCCCCGCGCCGCCCTGCGCCCCACCACGGCGCCGGTTTCACCTCCCCATGCAATACCTCCCGGCGCGCCGCGCGCATCCCGCATCCGTACGTCGCTCGCACATGGCTCGCGCGGGCGCGCGCAGGCCCGCTCGGTTACAATCGTTCGGATGGCCTCCGAGGCGCCCCCGCCGCACTGGACCCTCATCTCGGTCCTTTTCTCCTCGATCCCGCTCTCGCCCTCGCTCGCCGCGACGCTGCACGAGGGCGCGCTCGACCTCTACCGCCGCGACGCCGCGACCGGTCCCGTCGCAGGCGACCTGGCCACCGGCCGCATCGTGAACCTCAAGAAGACGCTCCAGCTCGGGGCCATCACCGGGCCCGCGTTCGAGGCGAAGCTCGACACCGAGCGCGGGAGCGGGACCGTGCGGTACCTGCTCACGCGGCAGGGGCTGGAGCTGGCCGGCGCCGACGCGCCGCCGGTCCCGGCCGCGGCGCGCCCGCGCTACCTGAACTGACCGTCAACGCCCCGCGCGGCGGCGCCGCGGCCGCCGCCGCCGGTGCCCGCGCGAGGCGTACGGCCGCCCGTGCAACCACCGTTGGGCCCTTCCACCCGTGGCGGGATGCCCCCGCCGGCACGGCTCCGCAGCGTGAGTGCCGAGAGGGGAACGGCCCGATGAGGCTCGGCTCGACGATCGAGGACGGGAGGGGTGTACCCGGCGGCGGCCGCCTGGCGCGGTTCGCGGCGGTGGGCGGCAGCGGCGTGGTCGTGAACCTGGCCGTCCTGCACGGGCTGGCGCAGGGGCTGGGGGTCCCCGAGGTGGCCGCGTCGGCGGTCGCGATCGAGGCGAGCGTCCTCTCCAACTTCCTGCTCCACGACGCCATCACCTTCCGCGATCGCCGCGGCCGGCACGGGCGCCTGGCGCGGCTCGGCCGCTACCACGCGGTGAGCCTGGTGGGCGTCGCGATCCAGCTCGGCACCTTCGCCGTGCTGGCGCTCCTCGCGCGCCACGCGCTCGGGCGGCCGTCGCTCGGGGCGCTGCGCCTGCCGGCGCAGGCGGTCGGCATCGCGCTCGCGTTCGCCTGGAGCTGGGCGGGCAGCGCGCGGTGGGCCTGGGCCGGCGCGGGCGCGGCGGCGCGCGGGCCGGACGGCGGTGCGCGCGGGCGTGCCCTGCTCCCGGCGGCCCTGTTCGGCGCGCTCGTCGCGCTGCACGTCCTGCCCATCTGGCTGGTCCGCTACTTCCCCACGCAGGACGGGCCGCTGCACGTCGAGAACGTGCTCGCGCTCCTCCACCACGGCGCCTCGCCGCTGCTCCGTGGCTACTACGAGGCGAACTGGGGCGCGCAGCCCAACTGGCTCACGCAGGCGCTGCTCGCGCCGCTGCTCTCGATCGTCTCGCCGCTCACCGCGGAGAAGCTGGTGCTCAGCGGCTACACCGTGCTGCTGCCGATCTCGTTCCGCGCGGTCCTCCCGCGCGGCGCGCGCGGCTGGTGGGCGTCGCTGGCCGTGTTCCCGTTCGTGCACGCCTACCCGTTCCACATGGGCTTCTGGAACTTCTGCTACGGGCTCGCGCTCGCGTTCCTGGCGGCGGGGTTCTGGCTGCGCACCCGCGGCCGCCTCGGGCCCGGGCGCTTCGCGGCGCTCGCGGTCCTCTCGCTGCTGCTCTACCTCGCGCACTCGGTGGCGTTCGCCGGCGCGCTGCTCTTCGCCGGCGCCGTGCTCGGCCTCCGGGCGGCCCGCTCGCTCGCCCGGGCGCGCCGCCACCCCGCCCGGCGGCGCCGGGTGGCGGCGGCGTACGCGCGCCGCGCCGCGGTGGGGCTCGCCGCGGCGGCGCCGGGCCTGCTGCTCCTCGGGGCCTGGCTGCTCGCGCACCGCGACCGCGTCGGCGCGGATCCCGCTGCCGGAGCTGGCGGCGAAGCTCGCCGCCGGGTACTCGCTCGTCTCCATCGACCGGCGCGAGCTGCCGCTCGGGATGGCGGTGATGCTGGTGCTCGCCGTGGCGGTGGTGCACGCGGCGCTGGTCCGCGCCGGGCGCGGGGCGCGGCTCCGCTCGCACGACGGGTGGCTCGTCGCCGCCGCCGCGTTCGTGGTCCTGTACTTCGCCGTCCCCGACGTGGTGGCGGCGGGCGCGCACGTGTCGGATCGGATGGCGCTGCTCGCGCTGCTGTGCGTCGCGGCGTGGATCGGCGCCGCCGCCGCGGGCCCGGCCGCCCCGGCCCGGCGCGCCGCCGTCGCGCTCGCGGCCATCGCGGTGGTCGCGCTCGGGGTCCGGCTCGACAAGCAGCGGGAGCTCTCGGCCTACCTCGAGGAGTACGCCTCGGCGTCCGCGGCGGTGGAGGAGGGGCGGGTGATGCTGCCGCTGGCGCTCTCGCCGCACGGCCCGCTGGACGCGAACGGGCGGCGCATGGGCTACCGCATCAAGCCGTTCCTGCACGCGACCGGCTGGATCGTGGCGGCGCGCGGCGGCGTGGACCTCAAGAACAGCCAGGCCAACACCGACCACTGCCCGGTGCGCTTCCCCGCCGGCCGGAACCCGTTCCACGTCATCGCGGGCTCGCTGGGGCGGATGGAGGGCGTCCCGCCCTGCGTCGATCTGCGCGGGGCGCGGCGGCTCGGCCGGCTCGACTACGTGCTGGTGTGGGGCGCGACGCGCGAGCTGCTGGCCACGCCCTGCGGCGCCGCGCTCGCGGCCGACCTCGCGGCGCGCTACGAGCCGGTGTGGCTCTCGGCGCCGCGCGGGATGCTCGAGATCTGGCGGCCGCGGGCCGCGGTGGCCGCGGTGCGGTGAAGCGGAGCACGGCGCCGGTCCGTCCTCCCGGAGGCGGTCTCGGGAGCCCGCTCGCCCCGAGCCTGTCGAGGGGCGAGCGGGCAGGTCGCCGCTACTTCTTGGCGGGCGCCGGGGCGGGCGCGGCCGCGCGCTTCGCGCCGGACTCGTCCATCGACGTGAAGAGCGCCGCCTGCTTCACCGTGGCCGCGTCGGCCTTGCCCGGGTGGCACACGCCGCAGAACGCGTCCATCTGCTGGCCCTTGGCGGTGTCCACGCGGAGGTACTTGTAGTTCGGGTTGGACGGGTGCGGATCGTGGCAGCCGATGCACTCGAAGCGCCCGTCGCGCAGCAGCTCGGCCGGCACCTTCGCGACCTTCGGGTTCACGTTCCCGACGCCGTACGGGTGGCTCATGTGGCCCGACACCGGCGCGTAGCCCTGGCCGCCGTCCTTCGAGTCGGCGTGGCAGGCGAGGCAGAGCGCGGTGGTGCCGGAGTACGGCTGCTTGGTCTTGGGATCGAGCGCCTTGGTGTTCGGCGTGACCGCGAAGATGATCTTGCCCTTGGCGGTGTGGATG
Source organism: Anaeromyxobacter sp. Red801 (assembly GCF_049201065.2). Taxonomy (NCBI): domain Bacteria; kingdom Pseudomonadati; phylum Myxococcota; class Myxococcia; order Myxococcales; family Anaeromyxobacteraceae; genus Anaeromyxobacter; species Anaeromyxobacter sp. Red801. Next base: position 1,226,416 of record NZ_CM181236.1, read on the forward strand.
GAGTGGCAGCCGCCGCAGCCCACGCTGTCGTGGCCGCCCGCGGCGCGGGCGGCGAACGGGACGGCGAGGGCGAGGGCGGCGACGAGCAGGCTGCGGACGAGCGTCATGGAGGCTCCTGGTGCGCGGGGGTAAGTCCTCGGAGGGCGCACCTTAAGGGAAGCCCCGCCGGGTCGGCCTTGACCCGCGCCAAGGAAGCTATCGCTCGCCTGTCCCGTCCTCGCCCGACAGCGCCTCGGTGCGCCAGCCCAGCCACACCGACAGGATCCGGACCGCGAACGCGGCGGCGATCGCGATCAGCGCCGACAGCGTGCCGGGCAGCCCGGCGCCGCGGGTGAGCCCGATGAACACCACCTCGCCGGCCATGGCGGCGAGCGCGTAGAACTCGCCGGGCCGGAACACCAGCGGCACGTCGTGCACCAGCAGGTCGCGCAGCAGCCCGCCGCCGACCGCGTTCACCGCCCCGACCAGGAGCGCGGTGAGCATGGGCAGCCCCGCCGCGATCGACTTGTTGGCGCCCACCACGCCGTAGGTCCCGAGCGCCACCGCGTCCGCGAGCAGGAACGGGATCTGGAACCGGTGCAGGCGCTTGCCGAAGAAGACGCCGGTGGCGGCGCCCAGCGCCACCGCCACCAGGTACCGTCCGTCGGTCACGACGGCGGGCGGGCCGAACTGGAGGAACAGGCCGTCGCGCAGCAGCGCGCCGCCGAGGCCGGTGACGAACGCGAGCACGAGCACGCCGACGAAGTCGTAGCGCTTCGAGATCGCGGCCAGCGCACCGGTCACCGCGAACAGGTAGGTCGCGGCCAGGTCGAACGTGATGTGGAGCTGGAAGGGGTTCTCGAGGAACCGCGCTGCGTGGGGCACGGGCCTCCTTTAGCACGGCCGGACCGGGCCGGCGCGGTAGCATGCGCCGCGATGCGCCTCCCCGTCCGCCTGGTGCTGCTGCGCCCCCGCAACCCCGAGAACCTCGGCGCGGTGGCGCGCGCCATGAAGAACTTCGGCGCCGACGACTGGGCCATCGCCGAGCTGGGGACGCACGACTTCGCGGCCATGCGCCGCGTGGCGGTGCACGCCGAGGAGCTGCTCGACCGGCCGCGGCTGGTGCGCACGCTCGACGAGGCGGTGGCCGACTGCGCCTGGGTGGTCGGCACCAGCTCGCGCGCGGTGAAGGGCAAGCGCCGGCTCCCGCCGGCGGAGGTGGCCCGCGAGGCGCTGGAGCGCGCCGCCGCGGGGCGGACCGCGATCGTGTTCGGCGACGAGCGGAGCGGGCTCACCAACGACGAGGTGCACCGCTGCCACGACCTCTCCGCCATCCCCGCCGGCGAGGCCCAGCCCTCGCTCAACCTGGCGCAGGCGGCCCTCGTCTACCTGTACGAGCTGCGCAAGGCGGCGCTCGCCGCCGCCGCGCCGCCGGCGCGCGCGCCCGACGCGGGCGCGACCGACGCCGAGCTCTCCGCGGTGGAGGACGCGCTCCGCGCCGCGCTGCGCGGCGGGGGCTTCCTGGCCGGGCCGGAGCGCCACGCGGTCCGCGACCTCGCCGCCGCGCTGCGGCGCTCGCGGCTCAGCCGGCGCGAGGCGCGCCTCTGGCTCGCGGCGCTGCGGACGCTGGGGCGGGGCGGGGACGGCTAGCCACCCGCGGCGCGCGCGAGGGGCAGGTCCTCCAGCGTCACCCCGGGCAGCGCCGTGACGAGCTCGGGGCCGTACGCGGACGCCGGGGTCTGCCAGCCGGGCGGCGCGTAGCCGGCGAGCGCGCGCGCGGCGATCTCCACGGCGGCGTGCGCGGTGAACGCGTAGCCCTCGGGGAGCGCGAGGCGCGCCGCCGCCCGCGCGCCGGCCGCGTCCACCGCCTCCGCGTACACGCGGCTCCGCCCGCGCGCGCGGGCCTCCGCGTCCGGGCCCGCCGCGCCGCCGGTCAGGAGGCGCACGGCGAGCGCCCGCGCCCCGGGGAGCGCGAGCAGCGGCGCGACGGCCGGGACGGCGCGGAGCAGGACGCGGCGCGCCTGCGAGGCGCACAGGTACACCGCCACGTCCTCCACGCCGGTCGAGCGCGGCACCGCCACGCGCTCGGGCCACGGCACCTGCACCGCCTGGAGGCGGCCGGAGCCGAGGTCGAACGTCCGCGCGGCGGGCTGGTGCGGGTTCAGCTCCCGGGCGTCGGCGTCGCCCGCGTGCGCCACCACCGTGCGCGCGGTGCCGCGGGACAGGCTGCCGAGCGCGTCGATCGCGATCGCGATGCGGACCGCGCCGGGGAGGCGCCGGGCCACGTGCGCGGCGAGGCAGTCGGTGGGCACCACGTCGAAGGCGGCGCCGGAGAGCAGCATCACGCCGGCCCGCTCGGCGTGGAGCCCCATGGCGGCGAGCGCGCGGTACACCCCGGCCTCGCCGGCGAGGTCGAGGTAGTGCACGCGCGCCTCGAGGCACGCCTCGGCCATGGGGCGCCAGGTGTCCACGTACGGACCGGCGCAGTGCAGCACCGCGCCCGCGTCCTGCAGGCCGGCCCGCAGCGCCTCCGGGTCGGTGAGCGGGAAGGCGCGCCAGGGCCGGCCGAGCGCGCGGCCGAGGCGGGCGAGGCGCTCCGAGTCGCGGCCCGCGAGCACCACCGGCAGGCCGCGGGCCGCCGCCTCGCGCGCGACCAGCTCGCCGGTGTAGCCGTAGGCGCCGTAGACCACGAGGGAGGGGGCCATGGCGCGGAGCCTAGCAGCGATCTCCCGGGTAGAATGCGGAATCATGGCACCTCTCCGGTGGATTCCCCGCGACGGCGGGCTGTGGCTCGACCTCTCCTCGGGCGGCGAGGGGGAGGGGACCTGGCTGGCGGTCCTCCCGCACGCCGAGCCCGGCTACTGGCGCCCGGTGTGCGTCCTCGTGCCGGGCGAGGAGGAGCGCGAGATCGGCGACGGCGTGGCCGGCCGCGAGCTGGCGCAGGACACGGTGGTGAAGTACGCGATCCAGGCGATCGCGGCGCTGCACGGCGTCTCGCCCGCGCACCGCGAGCCGGAGGAGGACGCGCCCTGGCCGCGGCGCACGCTGGGCCGGCTCTGGGGGCTGCTGGAGGCGACCGCGACCGGCGAGGGCGGGTAGCCGGCTCACGCGCCCGGCGCGCCGTCGAGCACCGGGACCCTCGCGGCCCGCGCGTGCGCCTCGCCCATGCGATCGAGCGCGCCGCCGCCGCGGGCCTCGACCGCGATGGCGCCGGCAGCCGCGCCGAGCCGGGCGGCGTCCACCGGGTCGTCGCCGCGCGCGAGGCCGAACAGGAACCCGGCCGCGAACGCGTCGCCGGCGCCGGTCGGATCCACCTCGCGCGCCGGCGAGACGCCGACCCGCCGCGCGCGCCCCCGCGCCACGACCTCGCACCCGCGCACACCGCGCGTCACCACCACGATCGGCACCGCCCGGGCCAGCCGCGCCGGCAGGTCGCCCTGGCCGCGCAGGTCGTCCTCCCCGACGAACGCCACGTCCACGCCGGCGAGCGCCCCCGGCGCGGGCTCCCAGCGCGGCTGCGCCACCTCGCCGCCGGGGAGCACCGCGCGCACCAGGCCCTGCACGCCGAGCCCGACCACCCGCGCCCGGACGGCCGCGGTGAACGCGCGCACGTCCACCTCGCCGAGCACCGGCGCGAGGTGCAGCACGTCGGCCTCGCGCCAGCCGGGGGGGAGCGCGCCCGGGTCGAGCGGCGGCGCGGCGGCCTCGACGCGCTGGGCCCGGGCGCCGTCCGGGCCGTAGCGGTTCTCGAACGCGGTGGTGCGCGGCGCGGGGACGACGAGGGCCTCGAGCCCGGCGAGCGCCGCGGCCGGGAGCTCCGGGCCCGCGGCGGTGAGCACCCGCACCCGGGCGCCCAGCCCGCGCCAGGTGTGGCCCGCGTACCAGGCCGAGCCGCCGGGCACCTGCGCGCCACCGGTCCGGTCGAGCGTGACGTGACCGCAGGCGAGGACCAGCGGCGCCGCGCTCACGTCGAGTCCTGGGGCGTCTCCACCGCGCGCCGCACCACCTCGGCGAGCCGGGAGCGGTCGGCGAGCGCCTCCTCGGCCACGTGGAGCGGCGCCACCACCGCCCGCCCCAGCGCGACCTCCACCGGCCGGCCGATCTCGCTGCGCCAGGCGCCGCCGCGCTCGACCAGCGACAGCCCCACCAGCGCGCCGAGCGCGTGCGAGACGATCCGCTCCACCTGCCGCGTGCGGTCGTCCACCGGGACGGACGCGAGCGACGGGTCGAGCACCAGCGCGGCGGCCTCGTCGTGCCGCCGCTCCAGCGTCGGCAGCAGCGCGGCGAGCGCGCCCTGGCCGGTGGCCGGCGCGCCGAACTCGGCGGCCACCCGGGCCGCGTAGGCCCGGCCGGCGCGCTCGACGCGCGGCCCGTACACCCGCGCGCCCACCTCGGCCCACGGCACCACCGCGAGCGGCCGCTCCCCGGCGCGCTCCGCGGCCACGCGCGCGGTGAGCTCGCGCTCGAGGCGCTCGGCGTTCAGCAGGAGGCTGCGCGCGGGCCGCGCGTCTCGCGGGCGCCCGGCGTCGGGGAACGCGCGCGCGAAGGCGAGGCGCGCGGCGAGGGGAGGGTGGAGGCCCTCCGGCTCGGCGGGCGCGCGGGCCAGCTCGCGCTCCAGCGCGACGGAGCGGCCCTGCTCGGTGAGCTCCGCCTCGTAGGCGCGGAAGCCGTCGTAGAGGTTCTCCGGCTGGTGGCCCTCGGCCACGAGCGGCTCGACCTCGTCGGCCAGGAACGCGGTGAACAGCACCGCGCCGCGCGCCGCGCGCTCGAGCGCCGCGAGGTGGGCGGCGGCCCCGGCCACCTGGATCGCCGCCCGGTCCGCCTGCAGCTCCTGGGCGCGCGCCAGGTGCAGCGTGGCGCGCAGGTACGCGGCGCAGAGCCGGCGGAACGGCGCCCCGATCGCGCCGCCGCGGCCGGGCGCCGACGCGCGCGCCAGCACCGCGCGCGCCCGGTGCAGCAGGCCCCCGGCGCGCCCGCCCGCGCGCCGGTGCCCCAGCTCATGGGCCAGCGCCGCCTCCAGCTCCGACACGCCGAGGAGCGCGATCAGCCCGACGCCGATCCCGAGCACCGGGTGCGCGCCGAGGCCGAGGACGCCGCCCTCCTCGACGGCCGTCACCTCCACGCCCGCCACCAGGCACACGCGGCGCGGCGCGGGCGCGCCCACGCGGCCGGCGACGAGCTTCACGAGCGCGATCAGCGCGGGCTGCTCGGCGGCGCGCACGTCGATGCCGGTGAGGCGCACCGGCGGCACGCGGAGCAGCAGGAGCCAGCGGACGACGAGCGCGGCCGCCGCCGCGGCGAGCGCGCCGAGCGCCCAGTGCCCCATGGGGACCGCGAGGACGGCCCCCGCGGCGAGCCCGCCCGCGAGCAGCAGCGCGACGGCGAGCCCCGCGGCGAGCAGGCCGAGCGCCAGGACGGCACGGGCGGTGACGAGCGGGGCGCGGGCGGGCAAGCGGGCGAGACCTCCCCAGCGACGGATCGTAACACGCGGCCCGGCGCTCACCCCATGATCTGGAGCACCCGCGCGCCGCGCACCGCCGCGTCCTCGATCTCGACCGTGGTGGGCACCTGGAATTCCGCCACGACCGTGAACCCCTCCCGTGGCGCGTAGGTGCGCCCCGCGTCGCCGGCGAGCACCGTCACGCCCCGCCCGGCGAGCGCACGGAACCAGGCGAGCGCGCGCGCCGCGAGCGGCCCCTCGTAGAACACGTCGCCGGCGAGCAAGACCTCCACGCCCGGCAGCGGCGCGCCGATGGGGTCGCCGGCCCGGAACGGGAGCGCGAGCCCGTTCAGCGCCGCGTTGGCGCGGACGGCCGCCTCGCAGAACGGGTCCACGTCCCAGGCCTCCACCTCGGCCGCCCCGGCGCGCACGGCGGCCAGGCCCACCAGGCCGCTCCCGGTCGCGAAGTCCACCACCCGGCGCCCGCGCACGCGCTCCGGCCGGTCGAGCAGGTGCCGCGCCAGGGCCTGGCCACCCGCCCACGGGAACGCCCAGAACGGCGAGTCGTCCCACCCGGCCAGCTCGCCGGCGGTGGCGTGCCAGAGCGGGGTCAGCTCGGTGGCCTGGTGCAGGACGAGCTCCGGGACGAGCGGGACCGGCGCGGGCGCGGTCCGCGCGCGCACGAAGGCGATCAGCTCGTCGAGGGGGCGTGCCGGGGCGGGCATGACCCGGCACCGTCGGCCCGGCGCGCCCCCGGGTCAAGCCCTCCGTGGCCGCGGGGCGCTTGCGCCGGGCGCGCGGGTGGCGGGACAATCCGCGAAAGGGGGAAGTCCATGGCCAGCGTGCAAGGGCAGCCCGAGCGCCGGCGGTTCTCGCGCATCGCGTTCCACCGGCCGGGCGAGCTGCGCGCCGGGACCGCCCGGGCCGGCTGCGGCGTCCAGGACGTCTCGCTGAAGGGCGCGCGGGTGGAGGTCCCGGCCGCGTTCCCCGGCGTCGCCGGCGAGCCCTGCGCGCTCGTCATCCAGCTCGACCAGGGCGACACGCTCATCCGCATGGACGGCGTCATCGCGCACCGCGACGGGGAGAAGGTCGGGGTCCGCTGCACCGGGATCGACCTCGACAGCATCGCCCACCTCCGGCGGCTGGTGGAGGTGAACCTCGGCGACGAGGCCCTGCTCCACCGCGAGCTGGCGGCGCTGGTGGGCGCCGAGGACTGATCGTCAGGGCTTCGCGGGCGGCGCGGCGGGCGCGGGCGCAGGCGCGGGGGCCGGTGCGGGCGCCGCCGGCTTCGCGGGAGGCTTCGCCTTCATGTGGGCGCGGAACTCGGCGCATGGGTCGGGCCGCTTCTCACCCGGCGTGAATATCACCCAGTCGAACGGGAGCCGCCCCGCGTAGTCGGCGGCGTAGGCGGCGGGGTCGTCGCGGCCGGGCACCACCTCCCGGAACAGCACGCTCGCCACCGTCGCGCCGGGATCGAGGTACGACGCCACCCCGCGGTCGGTCCGCGCGTGGCCCGAGCCGGTGATGAGCACCGCGCCGGCCGCCCCGGTCCGCGCCAGCGACTCGGCCATCTGCGCGTCGCGCGCGCGCTGGCCGGTCACCAGGGGGTCGAGCATCGACTCGGGCAGCGCGCCGCAGTGCGACTCCGCCATCTCCTGGCGCATCTCGCGGGCCACCGCCTCGGGGAGCGGCCCCTGCCGCTCGATGCGCGCGCGCACCGGCGCCGGGAGGGCCTGGACGCCGCCCCGGGCCGCGGCCTGGATCTGCGCGCGCGGCAGGTTCGCGCCCTCGATGCGCAGGCCGGCGTCCAGCGCGGCGGCGAACACCGGCCGGTAGGTCTCGAACGGTGGCCAGCCGCTCTGGCCCCAGCGCGCCGCGCGCGACACGTCCTCCGGCGTGGGCCGCGGGCCCGCCAGCGCCGCGTCGAGCGCGGGCTGCTGCTCGGTGGCGAGCATCTCGAACGCGACGGCGGGGCGCTTTCCGGCGGCGGCCAGGGCGCGGAGCAGGCGCGCCTGCAGCACGTGGTGATCGGGGTTGTCGTGCGTCTCGCCGAGCAGCACGAAGCGCGCGCCGGAGAGCCCGGCCTCGAGCGCCGCCTCGTCGGCGAAGCGCCCGGCGCGGACGTCCCAGATGCGCCCGACCAGCGGGTGGTCGCGATCGACGGTGCTGAGCCAGGCGCGCCCCGGCGCGAGCGGCTGGGCGACGAGGGTGGACGCGGACGGGCGCGGGTGGCAGGCGGCGGCGAGCAGGGCGGCGGCGAGGAGGAGGGCGCGGTGCATGCCTTGTGAGCATAAGCCACCTCGCACGGCTATCCAGCCCCGCGGCCGGAGCCGCGCTGCCCCGCCCCGCGCGGCCGGACGCCGCGGTCGCGGCGCCCCGGCCGGTGCGGCGGGCCTCGCTACTTCTTCCTGGGCGGCGGCGGGTTCGCCTTGAGCTGCGTCAGCGCCTGCTGCGCCTGCTGCGCCTGCGGGCTCGCCGGCGCGGCCGCGATCACCTGGTTCCAGGCCTTGGTGGCCTTGTCCGCGTCCTGGAGGTCGTGCAGGTAGACCACGCCGAGGTTGAACAGGCTCTGCACGTGCTTCGGGTCGAGCTCGTTCGCCTTCTTGAAGTTGGCGATGGCCTTGTCGAAGTTGCCGAGGTCCCGGTACATCACGCCCTGGTCGGTGAGGACGTCGGGGTTGTTGGGCTCGAGCTCGAGCGCGCGCCCGTAGGCCTCGACCGCCTTCTGCGCCTGGCGCGAGTCGAAGTAGTCGTTGCCGAGCTGGATCCAGGCGCGGACGTTCCGGGGATCCTTCGCGACGATCTGCTCGGCGGCGGTGATCCGGGCCTGCAGGTCCATGCTGGCGCCGGGCGAGGGCATCGGCGCGGGCAGCCCGCCCATGCCGCCGGGCGGCATCGCCGGCGCGCCGGCGGGCGCGGCGACCACGGGGACGGACGTCACCTGATCCCGCCTCGAGGCCAGCTGGCCGATCAGGAACCCGACCACGAGCCCCACGACGAGGGCGATGACGGTGTTGCGGTTCACGCGGACCTCCTTGGAAAGGGCGCTGATGTAAGCATCACTCACCCCCTCCGCGCCAGCAGAAGATCACCCGTCCGTGACGGGGCGCCGGCCGGAGAAGACGGCGAAGTGGTGCCACTTGTACGCGCAGTCCACCTCGGCGAGGCCGAGCGCCCGGAGCCAGCCGAGCTGGAGCCCGAGCGGCGCGAGCACGTCCACCCGCGTCCGCTCCAGCGCCGCCTCGAGGTCCGCCTCGGCCAGGCCGCTCGCGCGGATGGCGCGGATCCAGAGCGCCCGGTCGCGCGCGGCCACCGCCGGGTCCTCGGCGAGCACGTTGTCGGCGTTCACCAGGATGCCGCCCGGGGCGAGCGCCTCGGCGGCGCGCGCGTAGAGCGCGCGCTTGTCGCCGTCGGAGAGGTGGTGGACGGACAGCGCCGACACGATCGCGTCCCAGGGGCCGCCGAGCGGATCGCGCAGGTAGTCGCCGGTGCGGAACGTCACCCGGGCAGGCCGGCCGGCGAAGCGCGCGCGGGCGCGGTCCAGCATCTCGGCCGAGAAGTCGAGCAGCGTCACCTCGGCGGCCGGGAAGCGCGCGAGCACCTGCTCCGCCAGCAGCCCGGTCCCGGCGCCGACGTCGAGGACCCGCACCGGCCTGCCCTCCTCGAACGGCAGCAGGTCCACCGCTGCGCCGTAGAAGCCGTCGAAGCACGGGATGAGCTGCCGGCGGAGCGCGTCGTAGCGCGCCGCCGCCCCGTCGAACACCTGCTTCACGTCCATCGGTCGCCTCCGGGCGCGCATCATACGGCGCGGCGCCCGTGCGCGGACACGGGCGCGCACGCGCTCGGCGCACCCGCGGAAGTCCTGGCCCGCGGCCGGCGGACCGAGCGTAGACTCGGGGCCGTGGCCCCGCGTCACCACGTCCTGCTCGTCCCGGGGTTCTTCGGGTTCGCCAACCTGGGCGACTTCACCTACTTCGGCCACGTCCGCGACCTGCTCGCCGAGATCGGCCCGGCGCACGGCCTGGACGGCGAGATCCGCGTCGTCCGCACCGCGCCCACCGCGACGCTCCGGAGGCGCGCCGCCCTGCTGGCCGAGGACGTCGCCCGCGTCCTGGACGGGCCCGGCGGCGAGGTGAGCGTGGTGGGCCACTCCAGCGGCGGGCTGGACGTGCGCCTGCTGCTCAGCCCGGAGGTGTCGCTCCCCACCGACGCCGACGTGGAGCGGTGCGCGCGCGCGGTGCGGTCGGTGGTGACGGTGTCCGCGCCGCACTACGGCACGCCGGTCGCGCACTTCTTCAACAACCTGCTCGGCCAGCAGGTCCTCAAGATCCTCTCCCTCGCCACCATGTACACGCTCCGCGCCGGGCGGCTGCCCGCGGGCGCCGCGCTCCGGCTGGCGACGTTCCTGCGGCGGCCGGCGGCGCCGCCGAGCGGCGTGGTGGAGCAGCTCTTCTCGGAGCTGCTGGCGGACTTCTCCGGCGAGCGCCGGCGCGAGATCGAGGACTTCTTCTCGAGCCTCGGCGACGACCAGGACCTGGTCACGCAGATCGGCCCGGCCGCGATGGACGTGTTCAACGCCACCACCGAGGACCGCCCCGGCGTGCGCTACGGGTGCGTCATCTCCCGCGCCCGGCCGCCCGGCCTCCGCTCGGTGCTGGCGGCGGGGCTGGGACCGTACGCGCAGGCCACCCACGCCATGTACGTCGGGCTCTACCGCATCGCCTCGGGCACGCCGCTCGACCGCGAGCCGCCGCTCTCGATCGTGCAGGCGCGGCCGCTCCGGCTCGCCTACGGGCGCATCCCGGACGCGCGCGCCAACGACGGCATGGTCCCCACCCGCAGCCAGGTCTGGGGCGACGTCATCCGCGCGGTCTGGGCCGACCACCTCGACGTCATCGGCCACTTCTCGCAGCCGCGCCACGTGCCGCCGCACTTCGACTGGCTGGCCTCCGGGACCGGCTTCACCCGCGGGCAGTTCGAGGAGACCTGGCGCGCGGTGGCCGCGTACCTGGGCGGCGGCTCGCGGCGGGTGCGCGCCGGCGGCCGCTGACCGCGGGCGCCGGTCAGCCGACCAGGAACACGGTGCAGGAGCGCGCGCCGTGCGCGCCGATCACCAGCGCCTGCTCGATGTCGGCCGTCTTGGACGGCCCGGCCACGAACAGGCCGAAGCCGGGGCCGTCGAAGCGGATGCGCGCGTAGGCCTCGTGCAGGTCGTTCACGATCTCCGCGGCGGGGACCACGAGCGCGAGGTGCTGGGCGATCACGAACACCGCCCGGTGGCCGAGGTCCTCGCCGGCCACCCACACCGCGCCGTTCTCGGCCACCGCGAAGCGCCCCGGGACGACCGCCAGGTCCACGCCCTCGAGCTCGTGCGGATCGGCGACGTCCGCCGGGCCCGCTTCACCCGCCGTTCCCGCGCCCGCCTCCGGGACCCGCGACACCACCCGGCGCGCCTCGAGCCGCGCCGCGAGCGCCGCCACCGCCTCGCGCAGCGCGGCCGCGTCCGGCACCCGCTGGAAGGCCCCGCCCACCGCCTGCACCGCCTCGCCGAGCTGGAGCGCCAGGTCGGCGTAGGGGGTGCCGCGCACGGGCTCGGAGGGGAGCCCGGGATCGGGCGGAGCGGCGCGGCGGAGCGCGGCCAGGATCTCCTCGCGGCTACCCACGGCCGCCTCCCCGGGTGCGGCGCCAGGCGTCGCGGAAGCTCTCGGCCGGTGCAGCCGGCAGCTCGCGCTGCCGCCCCCACGCGTTCCAGCGGCCGTAGAGCAGCGCGCGCGGGAGGCGCCGGAGCGCGAGGCGCGCCAGGCGACCGGCCAGCTCGTACAGCGCGCGGTGCCCGAGCACCCACGCGCCGACGCGCATCGCCAGCCGCTTCGCGAGCGGCTGGCCGCCGGCGCGGACCACCTCGCGGCGCCGCGCCAGGAGCTGGTCGTGCAGCGGGATCTTCACCGGGCAGACCGCGTCGCAGGAGCCGCACAGGCTGGAGGCGAACGGCAGCGAGCCGTGCGCGGCCGGGTCGCGCCCGGGGGCGAGCACCGAGCCGATGGGGCCGGGGATGGTCCAGGCGTAGCTGTACCCGCCGCTGCGCCGGAACACCGGGCAGGTGTTCATGCACGCGCCGCAGCGGATGCACGCCAGCGCGCCGCGGAACTCCTCCTCCGCGAGCAGGCGCGAGCGGCCGTTGTCCACGATCACCACGTGCAGCTCGCCGCCCGGGCGCGGCGCGTGGAAGTGGGTCGTGTAGGTCGTCACCGGCTGGCCGGTGGCGGAGCGCGCCAGCAGGCGCAGGAACACCGAGAGGTCGGCGAGCCGCGGGACGATCTTCTCGACGCCCATGCAGGCGACGTGGAGCGGGGGCAGGTGCGTGCCCATGTCGGCGTTGCCCTCGTTCGTGCACACCACGATCCCGCCGGTCTCCGCGATCGCGAAGTTCACGCCGGTGAGGCCGGCCTGCGCCGCCAGGAACTTCTCGCGCAGGTGCGCGCGCGCGGCCTGCGTGAGGTAGGTGGGATCCGAGGCGCCGGCCGCGGTGCCGAGGGTGCGGTGGAACAGCTCGCCGATCTCCTCCTTCTTCTTGTGGATGGCGGGCAGCACGATGTGCGAGGGCGGCTCGCCGGCGAGCTGGACGATCCGCTCGCCCAGGTCGGTGTCCACCACCTCGATGCCGCGCGCCTGCAGGTACGGGTTGAGGTGGCACTCCTCGGTGAGCATCGACTTCGACTTCACCACCCGGGTGACGCCGCGCTCCGAGAGGATCCGGTGCACGACCGCGTTGTGCTCGTCGGCGTCGCGGGCCCAGTGCACCCGGAGGCCGCGGCGGGTGGCCTCGCGCTCGAACTGCTCCAGGTAGTCGGCCAGCCGGGCCCGGGCGTGCGCCTTCACGGCGGCGGCGCGCTCGCGCAGCGCCTCCCACTCCGGCACCGCCGCGGCCATGCGGTCGCGCTTCAGGCGCACGAACCAGAGCGCCTGGTCGTGCCAGTGGGCGCGCGGCTCGTCGGCCGCGAAGCGCGCGGCGCGCTCGGCGTGGCCGGTCACGCGGTCGCCTCCGCCAGGAGCTCCGCCACGTGCCGGAACCGGAGCGGCAGCCGGGTGCGCCGCGCCAGGCCGTCGAGGTGCATGAGGCAGGACACGTCGGTGCCGGTGACCACCTCCGCCCCGGCCGCCAGGTGGTCGGCGATCCGGTCGCGCCCCATCAGGCAGGAGACGGCCTCCTCGGCCACCGCGAACGTGCCGCCGAACCCGCAGCACTCGTCGGGCCGCGAGAGCGACACGAGCTCGATGCCCTGCAGCCGGGAGAGGAGCAGGCCGACCTTGCTGAAGCGCGGCTCCATCCGCTCGCTGGGGCTGCCCAGGCCGAGCTCGCGCAGGCCGTGGCAGCTCTGGTGCAGCCCGACCTTGTGCGGGTACCGGCCCGGCAGCTCGCCCACCTTCAGCACGTCGGTGAGGAACTCGCAGAGCTCGAAGGTCCCGCGCCGCAGCCGGTCGAAGCCCGGGGCGCCGGACAGGAACGCGCCGTAGTGGTTCCGGACCATCGAGACGCAGCTGCCGGAGGGCGCCACCACGTGGTCGAAGCCGCCGAACACCTCCAGGAAGTGCCGCGCCAGCGGCGCGGCGTCGGCGGCGAAGCCCGCGTTCGCCATGGGCTGGCCGCAGCAGGTCTGCTCCTCGGGGAACACGACCTCGACGCCGAGCCGCTCCAGCACGCGCACGGTCGCGTGCGCGACCTGCGGGTGGAGCTGGTCCACGTAGCACGGCACGAACAGCGCGACCTTCACCGGGACCTCCCGGGCCACTCTGCCCGGATCCCGCCCTTCGGTGAAGCGGGGATCCGGGAGGGCCCCTGCTAGTGCGGGATCGGCACCATCCCGGTGAACACGTACGCCTGGAGGAACACCACCACGCCCACCAGGCAGGCGAGCACCAGCGAGTGCCAGAACACGTAGCGGAGGATGATCCCCTCGTGGCCGTGCTGGCCGGTCGCGACCGACGCGACCACGATGCTCTGCGCGTCGATCATCTTGCCCATCACGCCGCCCGAGCTGTTGGAGGCCGCCGCGAGGATCGGGTTCATGCCGATCTGCTGGGCGCTCACCACCTGCAGGTTGCCGAACAGCACGTTGGACGAGGTGTCGGAGCCGGTGAGCGCCACGCCCAGCCAGCCGAGCAGCGGCGAGAAGAACGGGAACAGGTGGCCGGTGGAGGCGAACGCGAGGCCCATGGTCGAGTCGGAGCCCGAGAAGCGGGTGGTGAAGCCGAGCGCCAGCATGGCCGCGATGGTGAGGAGCGAGAAGCGCACGCGCTTCAGCGTGCCGAGGTAGGTGCGGAGGAGGTCGCCCGGGCCGAGCTTCAGGATGAGGCCGGAGACCACGCCGGAGAGCAGCAGGCCGGTGCCGGTGGCCGAGAGCATGTTGAGGCTGTACTTCGCCGCCTCGGGCGCGAGGACCTTCGAGACCGGGGGCGCCTTGTGCACCAGGTTGTGCAGGAACGGCACCTCCCAGGTCGGGTTGAAGATGCCGTTCATCCAGGTCTTCACCGACGGCAGGCCCCACGCGAACACGAACACCGAGAGGATGATCCAGGGGAGCCACGCCACCAGCCCCTCGGCGGCGGTGGGCCCCCGGCGCGCGGCGGCGGCGCCGACCGACTTGCGGGCGGCGGCCAGGGCCGCGTCGGCGTCGCGCTCGTCGTGGAAGCGCCACACCGACCGCGGCTGCCAGACCTTGAGCAGCACGTACATGGCGAGCAGCGACACCGCCGCGGCCACGATGTCCACCAGCGAGGGGCCGTAGAAGTTGGAGACCACGAACTGCGGGACCGCGAAGAACAGGCCGGCGACCAGGCAGGCCGGCCAGACCTCGACCATGCCGCGGAAGCCCGCCATGGCCCACACCAGCCAGAACGGGACGATGAGCGAGAACAGCGGGAGCTGGCGCCCGGTCATGGCGGACAGCGCCAGCTCGTTCAGGCCGGTCACCTTGGCGAGCGTGATGATGGGCGTGCCGAGGGCGCCGTACGCGACCGGCGCGGTGTTCCCGATGAGCGCCAGGCCGGCCGCCGGGAGCGGCTTGAAGCCCAGGCCGATGAGCATGGCGGCGCTGATGGCGACCGGCGTCCCGAACCCGGCGGCGCCCTCGATGAACGCGCCGAAGGAGAAGCCGATGAGCAGCACCTGGATGCGCCGGTCGGAGGCGAGGCCGGCGATGGTCTCCTTCACCACCTCGAACTTCCCGGTCCTGACGGTGATGTCGTAGACGAAGATCGCGTTCAGCACGATCCAGCCGATGGGCAGCAGGCCGAACGCCGCGCCGTTCAGCGCGGCGGCGCCGGCCATCGACGCGGGCATGCCGTAGACGCCGATCGCGATCCCGAGCGCCAGCACCAGGCCGATGAGCGCGGCCCAGTGGGCCTTGACGTGGAAGAAGGCGAGCGCGCCCAGCAGCGCGACCACCGGGAGGGCGGCGACCAGCGCCGAGACGATCAAGCTGCCGGCGACGGGGGTGTACGTCTGGGTCCAGCTCATCGGGCGATCTCCTTCACGGTAGGTGCGTCCGGGGGAACGGAAGGCTCCGGGTCTCGGGCGGCGCGCGGGGAGGCGCAGCGGTCCACCAGCCAGGCCAGCGGGCGGTACGGCACGCCGGCGTGCAGCGACAGGCCGATCTCGCAGGTCCGGCTGGAGGAGAAGCCCGCGGCGCAGCCGGCCGGGAGCGCCGCGGCGAGCGGCGCGAGCGCGGAGGCGTTCAGCTCGGGGTGCGTGAAGCCGCGATCGCCGGCGAAGCCGCAGCAGCCGACCTCCCGCGGGATCACCACCTGCTCGGCGCAGGCCTCGGCCACGGCCCGGAACGCGGGCCCGAGCCCGAGCTTCACCGCGCTGCAGGGCACGTGCACCGCCACCGGGCCGGGCACGCGGGTCAGCGACACGCGCGGCAGCACGAGCCGCTGGATGAGCTCGACCGGATCGTGGATCGCGATCCGGCCGCCGGCCGCCTTGCGCATGCGGTACACGCAGGGGCTGGTGTCGAACACCACCGGGTGGCGCCCGCCCTCGCTCGCCTCGAGCAGCGCGGCCTCCAGCTCCCGGCTCTTGCGGTCCGCCTGGGCGGGCCAGCCCTTCGACTCGAAGGGCATGCCGCAGCACAGCCCCTCCATGCCGGCGGGGAAGGCCACGTCGAACCCGGCCTTGCCCAGCAGCGAGAGCATGGCGGCGTGGACCTCCACGCCCTCCGCGTCGCCGCGCGCCGGGCCCATGGTGCGCGAGACGCAGCTCGGGAAGTACACCACCCGGTCGCCGCCGCGGCGCGTCCCGTCGAGGCGCGGCGCGCGGGCGGCGCGCGGCGTGGCCTCGTTCCAGACCGGCAGGCGGCCGGCGCTGAGCCGGTGCAGGCCGCGGGTCAGCCCGGAGAGCGCGGCGGTGCCGAGCACGGCGTGCGCCGCGGACGCGAGCCGCAGGCCGGCGCGCGCGCCCGCGGCCACCGCCGCGAAGCGGTCCGCGGCGAGATCCGCGGCCCCGCCGCCGTCGCCGTGGGCCTGGGCGCGCAGCCACTTGGTGTGCTCGCCGGTGTCGATGCCCACCGGGCAGGCGGTGGCGCACAGGCCGTCCACCGCGCAGGTCTCCTCGCCCAGGTAGACGTAGTCGCGCTCCAGCCGCTCGCGCGCCGCCGGGTCCTCGCCGGTGACGCGCAGCCGGGCGATCTCGCGCTGCGCCACGATGCGCTGGCGCGGGGTGAGGGTGAGGTCGCGCGACGGGCAGCGCGGCTCGCAGAAGCCGCACTCGATGCAGCGGTCGAGGATGGGGTGCGCGTGCGGGAGCGCCTTCAGGTGCCGGAGGTGCGCGTGCGGGTCGTCGTTCAGCAGCACGCCCGGGTTGAGCAGCCCGACCGGATCGAGCAGCCGCTTCACCCGCCGCATCAGCCCGGTGGCCTTCGCGCCCCACTCCAGCTCCACGAACGGCGCGACGTTGCGGCCGGTGCCGTGCTCGCCCTTCAGTGAGCCGTCGTATTTGCGCGCCACCATGGTGCAGACGTCGTCCATGAAGCGCGCGTACCGCTCCACCTCGCCCTCGGCGCCGAAGTCCGGCGTGAAGACGAAGTGCAGGTTCCCGTCGAGCGCGTGGCCGAAGATGATCCCGTCGTACCCGTGGGCCGCGAGCAGGCCCTGCAGCTCGACGGTCGCGTCGGCGAGGTGGCGGATGGGGAACGCCACGTCCTCGATGACCACGGTGGTGCCGATGGGCCGGGCGGCGCCCACCGCCGGGAACAGCCCGCGGCGCACGTCCCAGAGCCGCTCGTACTCGGCCTTCACCGCGGTGAAGCGGACCGGCGCGAGCACGGGGACCGGCGCCATGCGCGCGAGCAGGGCGTCCACCTGCGGGCCGAGCTCGGCGGGCGTGGCGGCGCGGGTCTCGATGAGCAGGGCCGCCGCGCCGTCGGGCAGCCCGGCCAGCTCGGGCGGCATGCCGGGCTTCGCCTCCACCGAGCGCAGCGAGGCCCGGTCCATCAGCTCGACCGCCGCCACCGGGCCGCCCTGGAGCAGCATGGTGGCGCGGGCGGCGTCGCCCACGCCGGCGAAGAGCGCCAGCGCGCTCGCCTTGTGCGCGTGCTCGGGGACGGTGTGGTAGGTGACCTCCGCGAGAAGCCGAGCGTCCCCTCCGACCCGATCATCAGGTGGAGCAGGACGTCCACCGGGTCCTCGAAGTCCACGAACGCGTTCAGCGCGTAGCCGGTGGTGTTCTTGATCCGGAACTTCTCGACGATCCGGCGGCGGAGCGCGGGGTCGGCCTCGATCTCGGCGCGGATGGACTGCAGCCCCGCCACGAGCTCCGGGTGCGCCGCGTGGAACGCCGCGCGCGAGGCCGGGTCGCCGGTGTCGAGCTCGGTGCCGTCCGCCAGCACCAGGCGCATCGACGCGACCGTCCGGTAGCTGTTCTGGGCGGTGCCGCAGCACATCCCCGACGCGTTGTTCGCGGCGATCCCGCCCACCATGCAGGCGCCGATCGAGGCCGGATCCGGGCCGAGCTTGCGCCCGAGCGGCGCCAGCACCGCGTTCGCGTCCGCGCCGATCACGCCGGGCTCGAGCGCGATGCGCGCGCCGCCGTCGAGCACGCGCATGCCGCGCCAGCCCCCGGTGACGCGCACCAGCACCGAGTCGGTGACCGCCTGGCCCGAGAGGCTGGTCCCGGCCGCGCGGAACGTCACCGGCGTGCCCAGCCGCGCCGCCTCGGCGAGCACGCGGCGGACCTCCTCCACCGTCCGGACCTCGACGACGAGGCGCGGGGTGAGCCGGTAGAAGCTCGCGTCGGTGCCGAGCGCGAGCCGCCGGAGCGGGTCGGTGACGAGCCGCTCGCCGGGGAGGTGTCGCGCCAGCGCCTCGTGGAGGCGGAGGTAGGGCTCGGGGAGCGCGCGCACGTCGTCTCGGTGGGCCATGGCGGGCGGACGCGCATCGCACCACGTCCGCGCGGGGCTGCGCGGGAGATCCCGCGACCGGCGCCGGGCGCGCCGCGACCGGTCGCCCGGCGGGGGCGAGCGGGGCGGCCCGAGGGGCCCGGCCGGGGCCGATCAGAACCCGAGGCGCTCGCGCACCTGCGCCAGGTGGCGGCGGCTCACCGGCACGTCGTGCCCGCCGCGCGTCCGGATCACCGCCGCGCCGGCCTCGACGTCGTCGCCGGGGCGGATCTCGTCCACGCGGTCCGGGTTCACGAGGTGCTGCTTGTGGCAGCGCAGCAGCCCGCCGCGCTCCTCCAGCACCTTCAGCGTGAGCTCGGTGAACAGCTCGCCCTGCGCGGTGACCACGTGCACGCCGGCGGGGCCGGAGCGGACGAGCTCGATCTCGCCGAGCGGGACCAGCTTCACCGCGCGGCCGGCGAGGCAGGGGACGCGCGTGAGCGGCGGCGCGAGCGGCGGCGCGGCGCGCGCGAGGCCGGCGCGGGCGCGCAGCCGCTCCAGCGTCCTGCGGAGCCGGTCGGGCGCCACCGGCTTCAGCAGGTAGTCGGCGGCGCTCTCCTCGAAGGCGCGCAGCGCGAACGCGTCGTGCGCGGTGACGAACACCACCGCCGGCTGGCCGTCCGGATCGAGCATGCCGAGCAGCTCGAACCCGTCCACCACCGGCATCTGCACGTCGAGGAACAGCACGTCCGGCCGCTCCCGCCGCACCGCCTGCAGCGCCTCGACCGCGTTGCCGCAGTCGGCCGCGACCTCCACCTCGCCGCTGGCCTGGAGCAGCGCGCGCAGCTCGGCCCGGGCGTTGGGCTCGTCGTCCACGATGACGGCGCGCATCACGCGGCACGCTCCTCGAACGGCACCCGCACCGACACGCGCGTGAGCGCGCTCGGCGTGCAGGAGACGGTGACCCCCCACTCGGCGCCGAGCAGGTTCTTGATGCGCCGGTCCACCAGGCTCATGCCCATCCCGTCGGCGCCGGGGCGCGGCGCGTAGGCGCCGGCGTCGTCCTCGATCTCGATCACCGCCGCGGCGCCCTGGCGGTAGGCGCGGATGCGGGTGGTGGCCTCGCCGAGCGTCGCGCCGAGGCCGTGCTTCACGGCGTTCTCGATGAGCGGCTGCAGCGTGAACGTGGGCAGCCGCAGGCCCAGCAGCGCCGGGTCCACCTCGGTGAGGACCAGCAGGCGGTCGCCGAAGCGGGCCTTCTCGATCTCGAGGTAGGCCCGGGCGTGCTCCAGCTCCTCCTCGAGCGTCGAGAGCGGGGCGGAGCGCTTCAGGTTCTTGCGGAACAGCGCGGAGAGGTGGCCGAGCAGCTCGCGGGCGCGCTCCGGGTCGGTGCGGGTCACGGCGTGGACGGTGTTGAGCGCGTTGAAGAGGAAGTGCGGGTCCACCTGCGCCTGGAGCAGCCGCAGCTCGGTGAGGACGAGCAGGCTCTTCTGCTCGTGGAAGCGGGCCCGCAGGAGCTGGTCGGAGAGCAGGTCGGCGATGCCCTCGCCGAGCGAGCGGTTCAGCCGGCGGAAGCGGGTGCGCGCGGTCTCGAGGAGCTGCACCGTCCCGATGGCGGCGCCGTCCACCACCAGCGGGATGACCACGGCCGAGTCGAGCGGGCAGTCCGGGGAGACCGCGCAGCGGTAGTGCGCGTGCTCGCCGTCGGCGAACACCACCTCGTGCCGCTCGATGGCGCCGCGGGTCAGCGGCGAGGCGATGGGCAGGCCGGGCCGGTGGTGGTCGGACCCGCGCCCCACGAACGCGAGCACCGTCTCGGTGTCGGTGATGGCGACCGCGCCCACCCCGGTCTCCTCCTGGATGATGGACGCCAGCTCGCCGGCCACCGAGCGGTCGAAGCCGCGCGCGAGCGGGCCGAGGGTCCGCTCGGCGATGCGGAGCGCCCGGGCGGAGGTGGCGGCCGCCACGCGGTCGTAGCGCTCGTGGCGGTCGCGCAGCAGCGTCATGAACAGCGCGGCGCCCACCGAGTTCGCCAGGATCATGGGCACGCCGATGCCCTGCACCACGTGCACCGACTCCTGGAACGGGCGGGAGACGGCGAGGAGCAGGCCCATGTGGAGGACCTCGCCGGCGGCGGTCACCGCGAAGGCGAGCTTCCAGGAGATGAGCCGGTCCGGCGCGGCCGCGGCGAGCCGGCGGTGCACCAGCCCCCCCATCAGCCCCTCCAGCGTGGTGGCGATGGCCCCGGCGCCGGCGGTGAAGCCGCCGAGGGTGAGCCGGTGCGCGCCGGAGAGCAGGCCCACCGCCACGCCCACCGCCGGCCCGCCCAGCATGCCCCCCAGCACCGCGCCCACGGCGCGCGTGTTGGCGATGGCGCCGCCGGCGAGCGGGAGGCCGAGGTAGGTGCCGAGGATCGCGATGCCGGTGAAGAAGAGCAGCAGCGAGAGCTTGGCGCGGGGCCGCAGCCAGTCGGTGCGGGCCGGCGTGAACGCCGGGGAGCGCGAGTACAGGTGGAACAGGACGAAGAAGACCGCCATCGCCTCGAAGAGCGTGAGCAGCAGGCGGCCCATCATCGCGTTCCGGTCCTCCGGGCCGCCGCGGCGGGCGGCGGGAGCCGGACGATAGCGCCCGGCACGCGCGGGGCGCAAACGAGGGCCGGGGAGCGGTCCGCCGCGAGCGTGGGAGCGTCCCGTTGCCGCGGCGCGCCCGCGGCGGCCCGAGGCCGGTTAACCTTCCGGTGCTTCGGGGGTACTCCCCGCGGCGCGCGATGCCGGCCCGCGGACCACGCGGAGGGGGTCGCGGGGCCGGCAACGACGACGCGGCGCGGCCTCCGGCCGCCCGGGAGACACGCACACCATGACGCGCCGGAACCTGATGTACGCCGCGGCGGCGGTCGCCGCCCTGGCCGCGCTGCTGGGCCTCTGGCGCTGGCGCGCCGCGAGGAGCGCCGGCGAGGTCCACTACGAGACGGCCCGGGTGGATCGGGGCCGGGTCGTGGCGAAGGTGACGGCCACCGGGACGCTCTCCGCCCTGGTCACCGTGCAGGTCGGCAGCCAGGTGTCGGGGCGGATCTCGGAGCTGCGCGCGGACTTCAACTCGCGGGTGCGCAAGGGCGAGGTGATCGCCCGCATCGACCCGCAGCTGTTCCGGGCCGCGGTGGCCCAGGCCCGGGCGAACACGGTCGCCGCCGAGGGGAACCTCGCCAAGGCGCGCGCCCAGGCGGCGGACGCCGACCGGCAGCTGGGCCGGACGCGGCAGCTCGCCGAGCGCAACCTCGTCGCGGCCGCGGACCTCGACACCGCGCAGGCGAACGCGGACGGCGCGCGCGCCGCGGTGCAGGCGGCGCAGGGCACGCTGGCCCAGGCGCGGGCCGCGCTGCAGCAGGCGCAGGTGAACCTGGGCTACACCGACATCGTGTCGCCCACGAACGGCGTGGTGATCTCGCGCAACGTGGACGTGGGCCAGACCGTGGCCGCCTCGCTCCAGGCGCCCATCCTCTTCGTCATCGCGGAGGACCTCGCCAAGATGCAGGTGGACACCAGCGTGGCCGAGGCCGACGTCGGCCGGCTGCGCGCGGGCATGCCCGCCAGCTTCACCGTGGACGCCTATCCGAACGAGGTGTTCTCCGGGACGGTCCGGCAGGTCCGCAACGCCGCCACCACCGTCCAGAACGTGGTGACCTACGACGCGGTGGTGGACGTGGCCAACCCCGAGCTGAAGCTGAAGCCGGGCATGACGGCCACCGTGACGTTCGTGTACGCGCAGCGCGACGACGTGCTCCGCGTGCCGAACGCGGCGCTGCGCTTCCGCCCGCCGGCCGGTCTGAAGCGCCCGGCGCAGGGGGCGCAGGCGCAGGAGGGGACCGCGCCGGCGGGGCAGGGGACGCGGGCCGGCGCGAGGCCGGATCGGAGCGGCGGGGACGGCGCGCGGGCGCGGCCGGAGGGCGGCCGGACGGTGTGGGTGCTCCGCGGCGAGGCGCGGGAGCCGGTCGCGGTCGCGGTGCAGACCGGGATCACCGACGGGAGCTCCACCGAGCTCGTCTCCGGCGACCTGCGGGAGGGCGACCCGGTCGTCACCGACGCGACCGGCGGCGGCGCGAGCGGGCGGCAGAACGGCGGCGGCCCCATGCGCCGCGGGCCGTTCTAGGGGGCGACGTGGCCGAGACCCCGCTCATCCGGCTCGAGGACGTCTGGAAGACGTACGCCATGGGCGACGTCGAGCTGCACGCGCTGAAGGGCGTGTCGCTGACCGTCGAGCGCGGCGAGTTCACCGCGATCATGGGGGCGTCCGGCTCGGGCAAGTCCACCCTCATGAACCTGCTCGGCTGCCTGGACCGGCCCACCCGCGGCCGGTACCTGCTGGAGGGGCACGACGTGTCCGGCCTGTCCGCCGACGCGCTGGCCGCCCTGCGCAACCGGACGCTCGGGTTCGTGTTCCAGAGCTTCAACCTCCTCTCCCGCACCAGCGCGCTCGAGAACGTGGAGCTGCCGATGATGTACTCGGGCACCCCGAGCGCCGAGCGCCACCGCCGCGCGCTGGAGGCGCTCGCGCAGGTGGGCCTCACCGGGCGCGCCGACCACCACCCCAGCCAGCTCTCCGGCGGCCAGCAGCAGCGCGTGGCCATCGCCCGGGCCCTGGTGAACCGCCCGCGGGTGCTGCTCGCGGACGAGCCCACCGGCAACCTCGACTCGCGCACCAGCGTGGAGGTGATGGCGATCCTCCAGGCGCTGGGCGCGACCGGGATCACCGTGGTGCTGGTGACGCACGAGAACGACATCGCCGCGTACGCGTCGCGCGTGCTGGTCATGCGCGACGGCAAGCTCCGCTCCGACACGCGGCAGGTGCCGGTGGCGGCGGTGCCGCCGCCCGCCGAGGAGGCGGGGAGCGCGGACGGGCGGGAGGGAGGCGCGGCGTGAACCTGCTCCAGACCCTGCGCGTGGCGCTGCGCGCCCTGCGCCGCTCCAAGATGCGCTCGTTCCTCACCGCGCTCGGCATCGTCATCGGCGTGGCCGCGGTGATCGCGATGGTGGCGCTGGGCGACGGGGCCCGCGCCCAGGTGGCGAAGACCTTCGAGTCGATGGGCTCGAACCTCCTCATGGTGCTGCCCGGCAGCACCACCGCGGGCGGCGCGCGCGGCGGCTTCGGCAGCCTCCCCACGCTGACCTGGGACGACCTGCGCGCCATCCAGAACGAGGTCCCCTCGGTGCGCTACGCCGCGCCGCAGCTCCGCACCACCGCCTCGATCCAGTCCGAGGACCTGAACTGGACCACCTCGGTGACCGGCACCGGCGCCGAGTTCTTCGCCATCCGGAACTGGCCGGCGGCGCAGGGCGCGCTGTTCGGGCCGTCGGACGTGGACTCCGGCACCAAGGTGATCGTGCTCGGCAAGACGGTCGCCGACGAGCTGTTCGGGGCGGGGGCGACCCCGGTCGGCCAGCAGGTCCGCGTGAAGAACGTGCCGTTCCAGGTGGTCGGCGTGCTCGCCGCGAAGGGCCAGTCGCCCATGGGCCAGGACCTCGACGACGCGGTGTTCGTGCCCTACTCGACCTACCTCGCGAAGATCCAGGGCGGCCTGAAGAACCTCATCCCCGGCGTCATCGCGGTGAGCGCGGTGGATTCCGCCTCGACCGCGCGCGCCGAGCAGCAGGTCCGCGCGCTCCTTCGCGACCGCCACCGCCTGTCCGACGGCGCGGACGACGACTTCTCGATCCGCAACCTGGCCGAGTTCGCGAGCGCGCAGAAGGAGGGCACCGCCACGCTCACCACGCTGCTGCTCGCCATCGCGGCGGTGTCGCTCGGCGTGGGCGGCATCGGGATCATGAACATCATGCTGGTATCGGTGACCGAGCGCACCCGCGAGATCGGCGTGCGCATGGCGGTGGGGGCGCGCGCGCGCGACGTCCTCCTGCAGTTCCTCGCCGAGGCGCTGGTCCTGTCGCTCGCCGGCGGCGTGGTGGGGGTGGCGCTGGGGCTCGGGATCTCGTTCTGGATGGCCCGGGCGTTCGGCTGGCCGGTCATGTTCCGCGCCGACGTGGTGCTGATCGCGGTCGGCTTCAGCGGGCTGGTGGGCGTGGCGTTCGGGCTCTACCCCGCCCGGCGCGCCTCCCGGCTCGATCCCATCCAGGCGCTGAGGTTCGAATGACGATCGTCCCCCGGCTCGCCGCCGTCCTCCTGCTCGGCCCGGCGCTGGCGCTCGGGCAGGCGGCTCCGCCCGCGCCCCCCGCCCCGCCGCCGTCGCCCGCCCCCTCCGCGGACGCGGCGGCCGCCCCCGCGCCGGAGGCGCCGGCGCACCGCGTCCTCACGCTCGAGGAGGCGGTGCGCACCGCCCGGGCGCACCAGCCGCAGCTCCGCTCGGCGCGCGCCGCCACCGACGCGGCCCTCGCTCGCGCCGACCAGGCCCGCGCGCCGCTCCTGCCGCAGCTCACCGGGAGCGCCGGGCTCGGCCGCACCACCGACAACTTCGCCGGGAAGCCGGGCGGCGCGAGCTGGAGCACGAGCGGCACGTTCGACGCGCGGGCGGTGCTGAGCCAGACGCTGCTCGACCTGGGGCAGCTCGCCCGCTGGCGCGCCGCCGGGGCGAGCGCCGACGCGCAGCGCGCCTCCGAGCGCGCCACCGAGCTCGACGTGGTGGCGGGCGCGCAGTCCGCGTTCTTCGTGGCGCGCGCCGCGCACGCGCTGGTGCGGGTGGCGCGCGAGACGCTCGACAACCAGGAGGCGCACCTGCGCCAGGTGGAGGCGTTCGTGCAGGTCGGCACGCGCCCCGCCATCGACCTCGCCCAGGCCCGCGCCGACCGCGCGACCGCGCAGGTCCAGCTGGTGCGCGCCGGGAACGCCTACGAGAACGCGCGGGCGCTCCTCGCCCAGGCCATCGGCCTCGACTGGCCCGCCGACATCGAGCCGTCCGACGAGGCCATCCCGCCGGTGCCCGGCGAGGACGGCCCGCTCGCGCCGCTGGTCGCCGAGGCGTCCCAGGCCCGCCCGGAGCTGGCCGCGCTCGAGGCGCAGCGGCGGGCCGGGGCGCTGTCGCTCGACGCCGCGCGCGCGGAGTGGCTGCCCACGCTCTCGGCGCAGACCGGCGTCTCGGACGCGGGCACGCGGCCGGACGCCGACGGCCTGAACTGGTCGGCCACGCTGAACCTCGGGTGGAACCTCCTCGAGGGCGGCGGCTCGCTGGCGCGGGCGAGGGAGGCGCGGGCCAACCTGGCGGGCGTGGACGCGCAGGAGTCGGCGCTCCGCACGCAGATCACCGTGGACGTGGACGCCGCGCGCCAGGGCGTGCAGACCGCGCGCGCGGCGTCGGCCGCGGCCGACGAGGCGCTGGTGAACGCGCGCGAGCGCCTGCGGCTGGCCGAGGGCCGCTACCAGGCGGGCGCGGGGAGCATCATCGAGCTGGGCGACGCGCAGGTGGCGGCCACCTCCGCCGGGGCGCAGGTGGTGCAGGCGGAGTACGACCTGGCGGCGGCGCGCGCGAAGCTGCTGCGCGCGCTGGGCCGCGGCTGAGCTCCTCGTCGGCCGCGGTCAGCCCGAGTGGCGCGCGATTCCGCGCGCCACCGCGTCCACCAGGTACGGCCGCAGGTCGGCCGGCGCGATGATCCGGTCGAGCGAGCCGACGCGCCGGGCGCGCTCCACGGTGTGGACCCCGTCGAACTCGTCCGCCACCTCGCCCACTTTCTCCGAGCGCACCGCCGCGACGATCTCGGCCAGCCGCCCGCGCGCGGCGCCGCCCGCGGCGGCGGCCTTCTCCGCCTCGACGACCCGCGGGTCCTTCCGCGTGCGGGTCTCCACCTCGCGCGAGAACACCACCGCCGCGGCGGGGGCGCCGCCGATCACCGAGGCGCGCGCGCCCTCCACCGCCACCACCTCGATGTCCTCGCGGAGCGCCTTCGAGAACACCACGAACGCGCCGCCGTGGTAGCGGGACACCACGCAGAACACGAACGGCCCGCGGAAGTTCACCACCGCGCGCCCGATCTCGGCCCCGTACTCGAGCTGGAGCCGCCGCATCGACTCCGGCGAGCCGTCGAAGCCGGAGAGGTTCGCCAGCACCACCACCGGCCGGTTGCCGCTCGCGCCGTTGATGGCGCGCGCCAGCTTCTTCGAGGACTGCGGGAAGAGCGTCCCGGCGGACCAGAGCTCGGGCCCGTCGGCCGGCACGAACTCGAGGCGGGGCAGCGGGCGGGACTCGATCCCGAGCAGGCACACCGGCCAGCCGCCCAGGTGCGCGTCCCACACCACCGCGGTCTCGCCGCCGCGCAGGTCGCGCCACCGCTCCAGCGGCGGGTGGTCCTGGTCCACCGCGGCCGCCATCACCCGCCGGATGTCGAACGGCTTCTTGCGATCCGGGTTCGTCGCGGCGTCGAACACGTCGCCCACCGTCTCGAACCCGGCGCCGCCGGCCGGGCCGTGCGGCGACGTCCGCACGTCGCGCGCGGCCGGGTCGGTGGTCGCGGCCCGCCGCGGGAAGCGCTCCCCCGGGACCACGTAGGTGTGCTCGTAGTGGCGGAGCAGGATCTGGATCGCCTCGCCCACGCTGCCGGCCCGGTACTGCGCCTGGCCGTTCGGGCCCATGATCCGGTCGTACCCGCCGATGCCCTGGTTGTCCTCGGCCGAGACGCTGCCCGAGTAGTCGAGGGCCTCCTTCCCGGTGAGCACCATGGCCGAGCCCGGCGTCATCACCAGGATCCCGCGGGTGTGCATGAGCATGGTGGCCTCGGCGTTCCAGTACGGCTGCGCGCCGACGTTGATCCCGCAGACCACCACGTTGATCTCGCCGCCACCCTGCGTGAACGTCACGATCCGGCGGAGGACGCGCGAGATCCAGTCCATGTTCTCGGTGCCGCTGTCCATGGAGATCTTCGCGCCCGCCGAGACCGCGAACCACTCCGCCGGGACGCGCAGCCGCTCCGCCAGGTCGAGCGCGGCCTCGATGCGCCGGCACTCGGGCTCGGCCAGCGCGCCCATCGAGCGGCTCGGGTCGCCGAGCAGCACCACGCGCTGCATGCCCTCCGCGTGGCGCGCCGTGAACGTCCGGACCACGCCCACCACCACGTTGGCGCCGTTCTGGCCGGGCGGGCGCGACACCGGCGCCAGCGCGCCGGAGGCGTCGAGATCGTGCTCCACGAACTCGCCCGGCGGCACGCCGGCCTGCGAGTCGCGCGTCGGCGCGAGCATGCGCACCAGCTCGAACGGGTGGACGAGGCCGCGCCGCCGGAGCTGCACCACGCGCAGGTGGTACTCGGAGAGCGGCTCCAGCGGGCGGTCGGTGGGCGCGTCCCAGCGGACCGCCACGGTCCGCCCGTCGGTGGTGACGCGGACGAGCGCGTCCTTCAGCTCGCCGGTGTCCGGGTGGGGGACGCGGGCCGCGAGCAGCACCATCTCGAGGCCGAGCCCCTGGGTGGCCGGGCCGATCCGCTCGGCCACCCCGCGCACCTCGTCCCGCGACAGGAGCAGCGGCGGCTCCACCGTGAGCAGCACCCGGTTCCACTCGAGCCGCTGGTGCGGCGCGCGCCGCGCCTGGAAGCGGCGCATGCCCGCGAGCGCCTCGTGCAGCATGCGCTCGAGGTGCGGGAGCTGGACCACGCGGCCGCGGGCGTCGTGCAGCGGGGTGAGGTCGCGCACCTCGGCCACCGCGAACAGCCGCTCGTCGCGCGGGTTGTCGCGCGCCACGCCGCGGTACAGGTAGACGTCCTCCGGCGAGGGCAGGCGGGTCAGCTCGAACTTGGAGAGCCGCGCGAGCTGCATGCGCCGGAAGATCATGGGGTGGACGCCGCGGTAGCGCGGCTCCTCCACGAACTCGGCCGGCCCGCCCCGGAACGTGAAGTGGAGCTGGCTGGCCTGCCGGCCCAGCCCGCGGGCCGGGTACGCCACCAGCACCGAGGCGCGGCGCAGCGGCCGCCGGAACCCGGCCTGCGAGAGCGCGGCGCGCAGCTCGGCCGCGATCGCGTCGGGATCGCCGCCCGCCCCCTCGCGCCACAGGTACAGGTCCACCGACGTCTGGGCGCCCTCCGGCGTGCGCTCGGCCAGCCGCGCCGCGGCGGCGGCGGCGCGGGGCAGCTCGGCGGCCGGCGCGAACGCGGCCACGAGCTGGATGCGCCGCGACTCGGCGGCGTACTCGGTGAGCGTGCAGGCGATCCCGTCCACCTCCTCGACGGTGGCGGGCGCGGTGGCGCGGTGGCGGTAGTAGCGGCGGGTGAGGGTCTGGGCGAGCAGCCGCCGGAAGTCGGGCCGAGCCCGGGCCATCCTCGCCAGCATGAGCGTGCTGAGCGGCTGCGGGCAGGCGATGAGCCGGGAGACCAGCGTCTCGCGCGCGATCCCCTCGGCGCGCGCCAGCTCGGCGAGGTCCGCCTCGGCCTGCGCGTACACCGCCGCGCGGACCTGATCCAGCTCGGGCTTCTCGAAGCGGCGGTAGCGCAGCTCGCGGGCGAGGTCGCCCAGCGCGGGGAAGCGCTCCTGGCCCACCGCGGCGAGCCGGTCGAGCAGCTCGCGCGCGCCGGCGTCCTCCAGGCCAGGCGGGACGCCCTCGCCGGCCAGGCGCCGCTCCAGGATCCCCAGCACCGCGGCGAGCGGCGCCTCGGCGCGGTCGTGCGCCTTCTGGATCCGCAGCAGCGCCAGCTCGAGGTCGCGCCCCGGGGCGTCGAGGGAGACGTGGTAGAGCGCGAGCGCGCGGCGGAGCTGCGCCAGGAAGCCGGGCGAGAGCCCCTCGCCGCGGGCCTCCGGCTCGTGGAGGTAGCGCCAGAGCTCCTCCAGCGGCGGCGGCGCGTCGGCGGCGGCGTCCGGCGCGCGGCCGCGCGAGAACAGCGCCTGCACGTCGCCGAACGCGGCGAGCGCGCGCTCCTCCTCGCGCAGCGCCCCCGGGTCCTCCGGGGCCACGCCGGCGGCGCGGTCGCGCCAGCCGGCGGTGAGCGCCCGCGCGTCGGCGTCGGAGAGGTCGAACCCGAGCAGCAGCCGGTTCAGCTCGCGGAGGCCGGCGAGGTACCGCTCGTGCGCGGTGGACGGCTCCGCCGGCGGCTCGCCGCCCAGCGCGAGCGGCGCGCCCAGCGCGGCGGGCGGGCCCTCGCCCTCGGGGTCGATGCGCAGCAAGGGCGCGCCGGCGTCGACCTGGCCGTTCGGCACCGCCAGCACCTCGCGGACGACGCCGGCGGCCGGCGCGGGCACCGCCAGCTCGACCTTCATCGACTCGACGCGGGCGACCGGCTCGCCCGCGGCCACGCGCTGTCCGGGCACCACCGGCAGCGCCACCACCATGCCGGGCAGCGGGGAGGTGATCACGCCGCCCGGGTCGCGGGTGACGAGGTGCGGGACCCCGTCCACGTCCACCAGGTGGCGGATGCCGTCCACCGCCGAGAGCACGCGCGCGCGCCGGCCGCCCCAGGCCAGGCGGCGCTCGCCGCGGGCCAGGCGATCGACCTTCACGTCCACCGGCGCGGCGCCCGCCGGCGAGACCCGGTACGCGTCCGGAGCGGTCTGGCGCACCTCCAGCCGGTGTCGCTCGCCGGCGTGGAGCAGCTCCACCGCGCGGCCCGAAGAGGGGCCGACCCGCGGCCGCCCGCGGCGCGCCTCGGCCAGGAAGCGCGCGCGCTCCAGGTCCAGCTCCAGCTCGTACGACTCCAGCGCGGCGGCGAGCAGCGCCACCTCGGGGCTGGGCGCGACCAGCCGCTCGCGCGCGGCGGCGAGGCGGGGCAGGAAGCCCACGCCGGCCGTCCCGGCGCGCACCTCGGCGCGGGCCAGCAGCGCCAGCAGCCAGGCCTTGCTCGAGCCGCTCCCGCGCGCCAGCGCGTCGGTGTCCGAGAGCGCCTGGGCGAGGCGCCCCAGGGCGCGGCCGCGGTCGGTGCCGAGGGCGACGATGGTGGCGATGGGCTCGGCGCCGCCGCGCGCCTCGTCGCCCTCCTCGACGGCGGCCTCGGCGTGCACGTCGGGGTCGGAGGGCAGCCGCAGCCGCTCCAGCCGCCCGGGCGCGGGCGCCGGCTGCGCCGACTCGGGATCGCGCGCCAGGAGCCGGGCCGCGACGCCGTGGCCGCGCGGCGCCGGCACCGGGCGGAGCGGCGCGCCGGCGGCGAGCCGGACCGCCTGCCGGACCAGGTCCACCCCGGCGGCGGCCTCGACCGCCGCGGCCGACCGAGGGAAGGCGTCCACGCCGGCGAGCGCCAGCCGGCGCGTGGCCGGGTCGAACAGCAGCTCCACGCTGGCGATCCCCACCCAGCGGGCCGCCGCCGCGATCGCGAGCCCGAGCATGCGGGCGCGCGCGTCCTCCTGGGCGCCGAGCGCCGGCGAGGGGGACTCGGCCAGCACCGCCACGTCCGCGAGCCGCAGCGAGGCGTCGCCCACGCCGACGGCCTGCGCCTCGCCGTTCCGGTCCCGCGCCACCACGATCTCGAGCAGCCGCGCCGCGGGATCGGCCGCGCCGGCGGCGGCGAGCGGCACGCCCACCTCGTCCGCGATCGCCGCGAGCCCCTCCGGCGTGCGCACGCGCTCGAGCACCGAGGAGGACGGGCCGAGGAACAGCACGCCGAGCTGCTCGCAGGCCTCGGCGAAGGCGGCCCGCTCCGCCAGCGGCGCGGGGCCGAGCCAGGCGGCCTCGGCGCCGGCCACGTGCAGCGCCAGCTCCGGCGACCCCTCCACCTCCACCGCGGCGTCGGCGTCGCGGACGAACGGCAGGCGCCGGTCGCGCGGGGCGTGGACCGCCACCGCGAGCGCCGACTTCCCCTCGCGCGCCAGCTCGCGGATGGCGCGCACCGCGCGCCGGCCCGCCTCGCTCCGATCCAGCACCGCCACCCGCCCCAGCGACACCGCCTCCGGCATGCTCCGCTCCTCGCGCCCGCCGCCCCGGAGGGCCCAGGCGCGGCAAGGGACGGGGCCGCGACGGCGCGCGGCCCGTCCCGGACCTCCGCCGCGGGAAGGATCGCCCATTCCGGCCCTCGGGGGGAAGAAGCGTGCGCGCCCGGCGGACCGGGTGGGCCGCCGGGCGGTCCCCTGCGGGCGTGCGGACGTGCGCAGGCCCCGGCCGCCGCCCGCGCCGGAGCGCGGGGGCGACCGGGGCCCGGTGCCGGCGAGCCGTCGGCGCTAGCGGGCGGCGGACTGCGCCGGCGGGATCGGCGCCGGGACGCGGTTCTTGATGGCCGGGATCGACTGCAGGAACGCGAACATGGCGGACAGGTCCGCGTCGGTGAGGTGCGCCGCGTTCGGCCACGGCATGGGCGGGAGGATCTGGCGGCCGCGGCCGAGGTGGCGCCCGGTGCGGAGCGTCTCCTTGAACTCCTTCTCGGTCCAGGCGCCGATCCCGGTCTCCCGGTCCGGCGTCAGGTTCGCGGCGAACGTCGTGCCCCACGGGCCGGACGCGGCGGTCATGGTCAGCGAGAACACGGCGCCCCAGGGCCCCTCGGGCAGCGCGGGGGCGGGCGGCAGGACGAGCTGCTCCGGGTGGCCGGAGAGCATCCGGGTCATGTCGGGCTCGGCGCCGTTCGGCCCCATCTTGAACGGCGTGTGGCAGTCGTTGCAGCCGGCGATGGTGACGAGGTACTTGCCGCGGGCGATCGCGGCGTCCTTGCCGGCGGCCTGCGGGGCGGTGGCGGCCGCGAGCAGCGCGAGGGCGGCGGCGGCGAGTGCTGCGGTGGCGATGCGCTTCATCGGTTCTTCTCCTGGTGATCGGGTGCTGCCGGGTGGGTCGTCGCCGGTCCGAGGTCATCCCGGACGAAGGCGGCGACGAGGTCGAGGGCCTGCGGGTCGGCGAGCTTCGTGCCGAACGGCGGCATCTGGAGGAGCGGGTCGCGCGAGGCCATGCGCCGGACGAGCACGCTCGCCCCGGGCTCGCCGGGCGCGATGCGCAGCGGCGCCTCGCCCATGCCGGGCGGGTGGGCGCGGCTGGGCCGGCCGACCGCGGTGGCGAGCGGCGCGCGCGGGTCGCCGCCGCGCACGCGCTGGGCGAGGTCGAGCCCGAGCGAGGCGAGCTCGCCGCGGGCGTCGTGGCAGCTCGCGCAGTTCGCGTGGAGGTAGCCGAGCGCGGCGCGGGCGCGCGGGGAGGGCGCCGCGATCCGGGGCGGCGTGGCGAGCAGGTCCTCCGGGAGCCCGCGCAGCCGGCCGGTGCGCGCCAGCGCGGGCAGGTCCACGTCGCCCGGCGCGGCCGGCTCGGCGTGCGGCGCCAGCGGGTCGCGATCCGGGGAGAGCTGCAGCGCGGAGAAGCCGAGCACCGGCGTCGGGCCGCCCTCGTGGCAGGCGCGGCAGTCGGCGGCGGACGGCAGGTCGTGGCGCACGCCCGGCGCCACCTCCGCCACGCCGGGCAGGCCGCGCTCCGGCGCGCGCACCGCGTCGCTGCCGTCGGGCAGCCAGCGGTAGGTCGCGTACGTCCAGGCGCCGTCGCGGCCCAGGACCATGTAGCGCGTCTCGACGCGGCGGCCGCCGAACGAGAACTCCTTCCAGAGCCGCGTGCCCGGCGGGAACCGCCAGGCGTCCGGGTCCGAGGCGTCGATCGCCTGGCCGGCCGGGAGCCGGATCCAGCGCGCCTTGGCGGCGCCGTCGCTCCAGAGCGGGTACTGCGGCGTGTAGCGGAGGACGCCCGGCGCGACGACCCCGTGCGCGGCGTCGGCGAACAGGCCGGTGGCGGAGAGCCGCTCCGGCGCGGCGCCCGCGGCGCGCGCGCCGGCCGGCGCCGTCCACAGGGCGGCCGCGGCGGCGCCCGCGAGCGCCGCCGCGACCTTCCCGATGCGCTGCCACTTCCCCCCCGCCATCGCGCTCCCCCGGTGCGTCTCGAAGACGGGCGGAGGATGCCCGGGCGCGCGGGGCGGGGTTCCTAAAACATCGCTCGGCCGTTCCTAAGAAGTGCCTAAGCCGCCCGGCGCCCGTCCGGGGCGCCGGGGCAGCTCACGGCGTCGCGTACAGGAACGTCGTGTCCGGGAAGCGCCGCCAGCGCTCGGTGATCACGCGCCGGAGCTCCGCGTTCTTCCCGGTGGCGGCGTCCACGTGCGCCTGCACCAGCGCCTCCGCCGCGGCCCGGTCGCCGCGCGCCTTGATGCCGAGCGCGAGCGTCTCCAGGCGCTCCACCGACGCGCCCAGCCGCGCCCGGTCGAGCTCGAGGCAGCCCGCGTCGTCGCCGTTCGCGGCCTTCGCGTCCGGGCGCCACACCAGCGCGCCGTCGTCGGCGAGCGCGGCGAGCTGGATCGCGGCGAGCGCCGCGTACGGCCGCAGCCGCCCGTCCGAGGTGCGGACGCCGCCGCTCACCTGGCCGAACGCCCAGACCACGTTCTCGAGCAGCGCCCGGTCCGCCTGCGCGGGCGGGATGACGCCGCGCCCCGCCAGCCAGCCGGCGAGGTACAGCGCGCTCTGCTGCGCCTTCAGCTCCTCCAGCATGGCCGCCAGGTTCCCGCCGAAGATCTGCGGCGCGGTCCGGCCGTCCACCGCGTACTCGTGCGACGGGCCGAGGTTGTGCGCCGCCTCGTGCAGCACGAAGCCCATCCGCTCGGCGTCCGGATCCGGCGTGCGCCGGGCCATGGTGTCGGGGCACAGCACCGAGGCCGCGCGCCGGCGCCGGATCTCGAGGCTCTCCGGGTCGGTGTAGAAGTTCGTCATCGCCACGGTCCGGCCGCGGCCCTCGTTCGCCACCTTCCCCCAGTTCGGCAGGGACTGGCCCACGGTGGCGCCGCGGGGCGAGCGCGCGTCGCCGGCGTTCAGCACGACGGCGATGA
Source organism: Anaeromyxobacter sp. Red801 (assembly GCF_049201065.2). Classification (NCBI taxonomy): domain Bacteria; kingdom Pseudomonadati; phylum Myxococcota; class Myxococcia; order Myxococcales; family Anaeromyxobacteraceae; genus Anaeromyxobacter; species Anaeromyxobacter sp. Red801. The sequence continues at coordinate 1,259,883 of NZ_CM181236.1, forward strand.
AGTCCGGCAGGTGGAACGCGACCGGGCGCGCCGCGTAGGGCGGCCCCGCGAGCCGGGCCAGCGCCGCCTCCATGTCCTGCTTCACCGGCTCGAGCCGGCGCTGCCACGCCAGCGAGCCCGGGTCGATGCGCGCGAGCGCGAGCTCGAAGCCGGCCTTCAGCGCGCAGGGATCCGAGTACGTCTCGTCGGGCGCCACCCGCAGGAACCAGCGCGAGTTCTCGGCGTTCATGCGGGCCCAGGCCTCGTCGGCGCGCTCCCAGCCGCCGTCGCGGAACGCGCGCGCCGCCGCCAGCAGGTACGCGTGGAGCGCCCGCTCGTCGTCCGTGGCCCGGATCGCCGCGGCGGCCCGCTCCAGCGCGCGGGCGACCGCCTCCATGTCCTCGGGCCAGGCCTTCGGGTACGGCACCGCCGCGAGCCCGCCGCGCGCGTCGCGCACCACCGCGGTGAACGGGTTCGTGAGCGCGGCCGCGGCCGGCGCGCGCGCCAGCTCGGCGCAGAAGCCCGCGTCCGCCTGCAGGTCGGCCGGGTACAGGCCGGAGCGGCGCGGCGGCACCGGGGAGAGCGCGCCGCACGCCGGGTCGCCCTCGGTGGCGGGCGCGGTGCACCACGGCCCCTTGTTCACCAGGAACGCGAGCCGGGAGGGGCCGTCGCCGGGCGGGATGCGCGCCGCCATGCCGAGGGTGCCGAGCTGCCGCGCGCTCAGGCGCTCGATGATGCGGGCCGCGTCCACCAGGTGGCGTAGCATCTCGCGCTCGGCCGGGCGCAGGCCCGAGAGGTCCGCCTCCACCACCGCGAACAGCCGCTGCGACAGCTCCCGCGCCAGCGCCGTCTGGCGCGCCGCGTCGCGACCGGCAGGCTCCGCCGCCGGCGCGGACGCCCGGGCCTCGACCCGCGCCCAGGCGGCCCGGAACGCCGGGGTGAACCGGCCGCGGCGGATCCAGTGGTCGCGCGGCAGCTCGTCCAGGCCGAACACCAGCGCGAGCTCCGGCGGGTCGATGGCGCCGTTCGCGTTCGCGTCGCCGCGCCAGTGCAGCGGCAGGCCGAGGTCGAGCGCGGCGCGGTTCAGGCGCGCGCGGGCGCCCTCGTCCGCGGCGCGGGCCGGAGCCGGCGCCGCGGCGGCGCGGGCGGGCGAGGCGGTGGCGGCGGCGAGGAGGGCGAGCGCCGCGGCGAGGCGGCCGAGCGTCTTCATGGCGGGAGCTCCGGGGCTGGACGGGCGAGGAGGTCGGCCCATGGAGGCGCCGGGCGACCGGGCGTGACCCGGCGGCGCAGCGCCGAGGGGAATCCCCAAAAGCCGAAGGGGCCCACTGGTCCGGGCCCCTTCGATTCACCTTGTTGGTAGCTCGTCATCGCGAGCGTTGCGGCCGGCTCACCCGGCCTCGACTGCATTCGATGTGTCCTGCAGTTGCTCCGCTGCTATGCGACCTCCTTGGAAGGTGCTGCGTGCTTCACCTCGCATCGTGGCGATCCTCCGGGTCCGGCTCAACGCCCATTAGGGGGCTCATGACCGCTCGTGAAATCGCAGGGCTGCGCCGGGTGTGGGCGCCGGGTGCGCGCCGGCGCGCAGCGGCCCGCCGATGCGCTACGCTGGACGACCATCCTCCCCGGAGCCCGCATCCATGACCTTCGAGCCCGCCCGCGAGATCGCCCCCGGCGTCCACCTCATCGACACCGGCTACGTCCGGCCCCGCCTCGCGGCCGCGTACCTGGTGCGCGGCCGTGACGCCGCCGCGGTGGTCGAGACCGGGACCGCCGGCTCCGTGCCCCGCGTCCTCGAGGCCGTGGCGTCGGCCGGGCTCCGGCCGGACGACGTGTCGCACGTGGTGGTGACGCACGTGCACCTCGACCACGCCGCCGGCGCCGGCGCGCTCCTGCGCGCGCTGCCGCGCGCGCGCCTGGTCGTCCACCCGCGCGGCGCGCGCCACATGATCGATCCTTCGAAGCTCATGGCCGGCGCCTCGGAGGTGTACGGCGCCGAGCGGGTCCGCGCGCTGTACGGCGAGGTGGTCCCGGCGCCGGCCGAGCGCGTGATCGAGGCGGCCGACGGCTTCACGCTCGACCTCGGCGACCGGCCCCCGCGCGCTGGACGCGCCCGGGCACGCGAAGCACCACCTGGTGCTGCACGACCCGCGCTCGCGCGGCTTCTTCACCGGCGACGCGTTCGGCATCTCCTACCGCGAGACCGACTCGGCCCGCGGCCCGTTCCTGTTCCCCACCACCACGCCGGTGCAGCTCGACCCGCCCGCGCTGAAGGCGACGCTCGCGCGCATGCTGGCCGAGGCGCCCGAGCGCGTCTACCTCACCCACTACGGCATGCTGGAGGGCGACGTGGCCCGGCACGCCGAGGAGCTGGGGCGCGCGCTCGACGAGCACGTGCGCCTGGCGCGCGCGGCGCCCGCCGGGCCGGGCCGCCACGCGGCGCTGCGCGACGCGCTCGCGGGGCAGCTCCTCGCCGGGCTGGCCGCGCACGGCGCGCCGCTCGACCGCGCCGCCGCGCTGGACCTGTTCGGCGTGGACCTCGACCTGAACGCCCAGGGGCTCGAGGTCTGGCTGGACGCGCAGGCGGCCGGGTAGCGCCGCCGGGTGCCCGCCGCCTCGCGGCGCGACGCTCCCGGGTCGACATCGACGTTGAGTGAACGCAGGACGGCGCGCGCGGCCGCGCCGCATCCATTGGCGGGTCGAGACGATTTGCCCACGCCTCACGCGCGTGCCCGGCGACTAGGGTCGCGCACGGTTCGGATCGTTTGAATTCCACCGAACGAGAGGGAGCAGGGCATGCAATCCACGTGGATGTCGAGGGCGGGCGCCGCGGCGATGGCGCTCGCGCTGGCGGCGGTGACGGCCCCGGCGTCCGCGGCGGAGAAGGAGGCCACACCGGCGGCCTCCGGCTCCCCGCGCACGCTCCAGGGCTACGTCGAGCAGGAGAAGGCCTTCTACGACTACCTGAGGAAGGTCCACCCCATCTTCAAGTACGAGAAGGACGGCCGGCTCGTCGGCAAGTACACGATCAGCGACCGCGAGGAGGAGTTCGTCGAGTTCGGCGGCGGCAAGGCCTACGCCGAGAAGACCGGCGAGCACGCCTCCATCACCTACCGCCTGGGCCAGGAGTCGATCCTCGACCTTCCCAACAAGTTCGTCGGCTCGAAGAAGTGCGGCGAGTGCCACCCCGCCCAGTACGAGAAGTGGAAGCGCTCCCGCCACAACCTGGTGGTCCGGTTCCCCGACGAGATGGTGGAGACGAAGGACCTGACCAAGCCGCAGTTCGGCGAGGCGCCCATCCTGCCCCCGGGCATCACGCCCGACGCGGTCTACGCGATCATCGGCACGCCGCGCACCAAGTACGGCTTCCTGGACGCGTGGCTGGTCCGCGGCACCTACCACGTCGAGGGCGGGCTGCTCCGCGACGGCACCGGCACGCTGGTGGCGGGCGGCAACCAGCACTCCCGCACCTGGGCCGAGTCGCTCACGCCCGAGGTGGCGAGGCAGATCGCGACCTGGGTCCCCGGCTTCCCGACCAAGCTCGAGGAGTTCGGCGACAACGGCAGCAAGACCTGGGGCCTCACGTCCTACGGCTCGAAGAACCGCAAGACGATGATGTTCCAGCCGGCCACCGCGTACTGCGAGGTGTGCCACTCGTTCAAGTTCGACTTCAAGAGCCAGGAGGAGCTGATCCAGGCGCTGGGCAAGCCGGAGGAGCTGCGCAAGCACACCATCAACAAGGGCATCAGCTGCGAGGAGTGCCACGGCGCCGGCGCGCACCTCATGGGCGCGCGCGCCTCGGCCTCCTCCAACTGCGAGCGCTGCCACCAGCGGTTCGTCTGGAACGCGGACGAGGCGGCCAAGGATCCGCGCCAGGCGTTCAACGCGTACTTCAAGAGCCGCTGCCCGTCGTGCGGCACCGAGGGCTCGCAGGCGTACTACACCGCGCACTGGGAGTCGGGCATGACCTGCTCCACGTGCCACGATCCGCACGAGGTGACCGCGAACGACTGGCGCGAGCGGGTCACGGTGCCGGGCCTGAAGAAGGAGTGCCAGGACTGCCACCAGGCGCAGGCGTCCATGTTCGTCCACAACGACGTCCACGGCGCGAACAAGTGCTCGAGCTGCCACATGCCGAGCATGATGAGCTGCGAGAACTTCGGCGCGATCCAGTACACGGACGTCGCCGGCTTCGACACGCAGCGCACCTCGCACATCTTCAAGATCCTGGTGGACCCGAAGGCGAAGACGCTCGACCCGCCGCCGGGGAAGGACCGCAACTGGAAGGAAGGCGCCTGGCGGCTCGCGAAGAAGGACGGCAAGCCGTTCGTGGACCTGATGTGGGCCTGCGGCCGGACGAGCTGGGGCGACGACGACCTGGAGAGCGCCGGCGGCTGCCACAGCCCGGTGCGGTCGGAGCTCTCGAAGGACCTGCACTTCACCAACCAGCAGCAGATCTACGACCGGCTGATGGGGTGGCAGAACCCGGTGAAGCAGGGCGTGGCGGAGGCGAAGCGGCTGCTCGACGCGGCGCGCCCGGCCATCGCGAAGGCGAAGCTGCCGGCCGCCAAGCTCGGCCAGGCCACGCTCATGGCGAACCAGGCGCAGGCGATCCTCGACACCGTCGCGGCCGACGGCTCGTCGGGCGTGCACGCGCCGAAGTACACCATCGAGAAGGTCAAGGAGGCGCAGGTCCTGGCGCAGGGCGCGCTCGACGTGGTGGGCGCGAAGGCGCCGAAGAAGGTGTCGATGCGGTAGCGGACCGCGGCGGTCGGTCGTGATCGCCCGCGCGCCGGACGCGGGGCCCCCCGGGGCTCCCGTCCGGCGCGTCCCGTTCTCCCCTACGCCGCGGTCGGCGGCGGGGGAGGGCCGGGTGCGCCGGCGGGCTCGTCGGCGAGGTAGCCCAGCACCTCCTGCGTGACGCAGCTCGCGTAGAGCTGGAGCCGTGGCCCGCCGGGCGCCGCCGGGAAGTCGAGCACCCGCACCACGCCCGCCAGCCGCGCGTCGTCCGGGAGCAGCTCGGGCAGGCGGTTCGGCAGGGCGCGCAGCCGCTCGGCCTCGAGCGCGTGGCCGGGGTAGCCCGGGTACAGCGCGAGGTAGAGCATGTCCGCCTCGACGAGCTCGTTGAAGAAGTGCGAGCCGAGCGACACGTCGGGGATCACGTTGCCCATCCCGATGATCTCGCCCAGGGCCGCGACCCGGTGGATCTCGGCGAAGCTGACCGGCACGCCGAGGGCCGGCGTGGTGGTGCCCCAGCGCCCGGGGCCGAGCAGGAGGATCCGCCCGCCGTCCGCGGCCGTCGGGAGCCGCGCGGCGCGGCCGACCACCCGGGCGACCTCGTAGCGGTCCTGGGTGGAGAGCGTCGAGTAGGCGTCCGGGTCCACGAACACCACCCGGTCGACGGGCGCGTGCGTGCCCTGGCCCACCACCGGCCCGCGGCTCGCGAGCAGCACCGACTCGGCCCGCACCTGCGGCGCGGGCGGCAGCATCCCGCCCTCCTTCACCTGCAGCGGCCGGCACTGCACCAGGTTGACCCGCAGCTCCCCGCCGGAGAGCTGGTTCGCGGTGAACTCGACGTCCACCGGGTACCGGTAGGCGTCGCGGAGGATCGCGAGCATGGCCCGCATCTCGGCCACGAAGGAGGTCGCCCACAGCAGCTTCTCGAACGTGAGCACCCAGCCGCCGCCCTCGCGCCGCTGCACCGCGAACAGGTCCACCGGCAGGTCCGGGCTGCCCCGCACCACCGCGTCGATGCGCTCGGCCGCGAAGCGGTTCGCCTCCAGGTCGATGACGTCCACGCGGCGCTGCGCGTACTCGGTGACCTCGTCGAGGCTCGTCTCCGGGCGGAGCTTGGGCGCGTTGAGCGCGACGACGCGGGTGTAGTCGTCGTCGGAGCGGTCCACCGCCCGCGTGCCCATGCCGAACACCAGCCGCAGCACCCCGGCCTGCGGGTCGATGAGGTGGCTCCAGACGTACGGGTTGTAGGAGAGCGCCACCCCCGCGCACTGCGGGTAGAAGTACTTCCCGTGCACGCCGCCGGAGACCCGCTGCACCAGGATGGCCATCTGCTCGTCGCGGTCGAGCAGCCCCCGGCGCTCGCGGTAGTGCAGCGCCTCCTCGCTCATGGCGCTCGCGTAGACCGTCTTCACCGCGGCGAGCAGCGCCTCGAGCCGCTCCTCCGGCGAGCCCTGGTTCGGGCAGAACACGCTCTCGTACTTGCCGGTGAACGCGTTGCCGAAGCCGTCCTCCAGCAGGCTGCTGGAGCGGACGATGATGGGCGACTGGCCGTACGACTCCAGCATGAGCACGAACTGCCGGACCGCGAAGTCCGGGAAGGTGCCCGCCAGGATCCGGTCCTGCGCCTCGGCGGCGCCCTCCAGGAACGCGCCGCGGGAGCGCTGCCCGCGCCGCGCCCGCCACAGCCCGTTCCGCACCAGGTACGTGTAGAAGACGTCCGAGCCCACGAACCAGGAGTCGTGCGGCTCGAGGCGCCGCTTCCAGCCGGGCTCGGTGCGCTCCAGCACCGCACGCGCCACCAGCATGCCCGCGGCCTTGCCGCCCACCAGCCCGGTGCCGACCATGCGCCGGCGGATCGCGAACAGGTCGTCGAGGTCGAGGTAGCGCGCCGCCAGCTCGGTGAAGCGCTCGTCGCGGGTCAGCATCATGCGCAGCAGCGTCCGGAAGGCCTCCTGGCCGTCCTCCCAGGTCCGCCGGCCGGCCACCACGTCGTCCGCCACCGCGCGCGCCTGCAGGAAGCGCCGCTCCCACACGTCGATGCGCGAGAACGGGTCGTGGCGGCGCTCGGTGGCGTCGGCGAGCGCCTCGGCGACCACCGCGCTCTCGGTGAGCGGCCGGAGGGCGTCGCCCTCCCAGCGGTGCGGCAGGTACATGGTGGGCGAGTGGCGCCCCTGCACCTTGAGCGGGTGGACGTGCAGCGCCGCCTGGTGGCGGAACACGTCCACCAGGAGCTGCGTGGTGCTCCGGATCGCGTCCACCGCCTCGTGCGAGTGCCCGTCGCGCAGCAGCGCGAAGTACGTCACGGTCTCCAGCTCGTAGAGGTACGGGCAGGTGACCATGAAGAAGTTGCCGAGCATGAGGTCGCTGTACCAGTCGGCGGCCAGCCCGGAGAGGCAGTCGAAGACGTAGTACGCGCCCTTGCCCTGGGCCTCGATCACGCGGTGGATGCTGGCGGTGAAGCTCTCGAAGCCGAGCGCGGGGCTGAGCCGGTGCACCTGCGCGCCGGCCGCGTCCGGCACGAGCTGCGCGTGGCGGGCGAACCGGAAGTAGACGAGCCTGCGCCCCTCGGCCAGCGCGCGCGCCACGAACGGCGCGACCAGCGGCGCGTAGTCCTCCACCGACTCGACCTGCCAGACCACGTTGTCCCCGGGGCGGAGCCCCTGGACCACGGCGTCGAGGGCGGGGAGGCCGGTGCTGGCGGGCGAGGAGGGCATGGTCGGGGCCGGCGCCCCGACTCTCGCATCTGGGCGGCGGGGTGTCGACCGGGACGTGCCGGCGCCGCGCGCCCGTGCGCGGCCGGCGTTCCCCGGTCCCCGCCCGCCCTCCCGCTCAGCCGGCGCGCGAGCCGGCCAGGTCGGCGCGGCCCGGGATCACGGACAGCGCGAACACGAGCGCCGCCACCAGCCCGTTGTTGAGGCGGGCCAGGCCGGACAGGTCCGGCATGAGCAGCGCCGCGGCCCCGAGCACCAGGGCCACCACCGCCATGGCCAGCCGCAGCCTGGGCAGGCCGCGCGAGGCGAAGGCGAGCACCGCGATGGCGAGCGCCGCGACGCAGGTGAGGAAGATCGACGGGCCGCTGTGGGAGAGCGCGAAGGCGGTGACGAGCAGCCAGGCGGCGAAGAACAGGTTCCAGCCGATGAAGCGCATGTGGCCTCCTCCCGTCCGGCACGGCGCGGCGCGGGCCGCGTCCGGACCCGCTCCGCGGCGCGCCGGGACCCCTCCAGCGTCCCGGAGGCGCGCGCGCGCGTCAACCCGCCGCCGCGGGGATCCCGCCGTGGAGGGGGGCGCCTCGCGCGACGGCCGGCCGCGTCACAGGTCGAAGCAGCCGACGAACAGGATCTCGTCGGCCCGGGCGCGGATCCGGTCCACCACGGCCTCGGGCGGCCGCTCGTCGAGGTCGATGGCGCAGCTCGCCGCCACCGCCTCGTCGAACACGGTGTTCCGGATCTCCTGGGCGTTGATGCCCGCCTCGCGGATGAGCGCCATCACGTTCGCGATCACCCCGACGCGGTCCACGTGCCGCACCACCAGCCGCGCGCGCGCCGGCGTCTTCCGCGCCACGTTCACGCAGTTCGGCACCTGGCCGCTGCGCACGAACGCCTCCACGATCCGCACCGTCTCGCGCGCGATGGCGTCCTGAGCCTGGGCGGTGGACGCGCCGATGTGGTGCGTGCCGTAGACCCCGGGCAGCTTCGCGAGCGGGCTGTCGAACTCGGCCTGGCCCTTCTCCGGCTCGCCGGCGAAGACGTCGGTGCCCACCCGCAGGCGGCCCGCCGCGGCCAGCTCGAGCAGCGCGTCCTGGTCCACCAGCTCGGCGCGGGCGGTGTTCACGAGCAGCGCGCCGGGGCGGAGCGCCTCCAGCACCTCGCGCGAGATCACGCCCCGCGTCTCGCGCGAGAGCGGGAGGTGCAGCGAGAGCGCGTCGCTGGCCCGCGCCAGCGCCAGGAGGTCCGGCGCGCGCTCCACCCCGAGCGCCCGCGCCCGCGCGTCGTCGAGCGAGCGCGACCAGGCCACCACCCGCATCCCGAGGGCGCGGGCCCGGCTCGCCACCTCGCGCCCGATGGCGCCGACGCCCGCCACCCCGAGCGTGCGGCCGAACAGCCCCTCCGCCTCGGAGAAGCGCTTCTTGTCCCACCGGCCGGCGCGCAGCGCGGCCACGTTGTCCGGGATGCGCCGGTCGAGCGCGACGAGCAGGCCGATGGCGAGCTCGGCCACGGCGATGGAGTTCTGGCCGGGGCAGTTGGTGACGTACACGCCGCGCCGGGAGGCGGCCGCCACGTCGATGGTGTTCACCCCCGCGCCGGCGCGGACCACCAGCGACAGCCCCGGCGCGCGCTCGAAGACCTCGGCGCTCACCTGCTTCGACCGCACCACCAGGATGGACGCGCCGGCGGCGGCGGCGGGCAGGTCCTTCGCCGGCAGGTCGGCGCGCACCTCGACCTCGAGCCCGAGCGCGGCGAGGTCCTGCAGGCGGTCGGCGGGGAAGGCATCGGCGACGAGGATCTTCACGGGTGGCCTCCGGTTCCGGGCGCGGGCGCGCGCCCCTGCGTGCGCGCCTCATTACCGCGGCGGCGCCCCGGCGCGAGCGCGCCTGCCGGGGCGTGCCCCGGAAGCCGCCGGGCGCCCGGCCGGACCGCGGCCCGTTGTGCCCCGGCCCGCCCCCCGGCTACCCTGCGCCGCATGCTCCGCCCCGCCGCCCCCGCCGCCGCCGTCCTGCTCGCGCTGCTCGGAATGCTGGGCCCCGGGGCCGCGCACGCCGAGGCCACCGGCGGCTGCCACTGCTTCCGCGACCGCACCTTCGAGCCGGAGCGCCCCGCCGCCGCCGACCCGTACATCCTCGCCACGGCCCGCAGCTCGCTCCTCTCGGCCGCGTACGGGCCGCCCAAGCGCGAGCTGGTCGCCGCGGTGATGGGCGGGCGCCCGGCCGAGGACCTGTGGATCGCGCACGGCGCCGCCGCCCGCACCGGCGCCGACGCCGCCGACCTGCTGGCGCTGCGCGATCGGTCCGGCGGCTGGAAGGCCGCGCTGGCCGGCAAGCCGGCCCTGGGCAAGGACCTGGAGGCGGCGCTCGCGCGCGGCGCCTCGGACGCGGAGCTGGCCGGCGTGATCGTGGACGCGACGCTGGTGAAGCGCCTGGGCGCGGATCCGGCGCGCCTCCGCGAGGCGCGGGCCGCGGGCGCCGGGAGCGAGGAGCTGATCGTGCTCACGCTGCTGTCGGCGCGGACCGGCCGGCCGGAGCTGGCGCGGCTGGTCCAGGTGAAGGCCGGGAAGGCGACCTGGGGGGGCGTGCTGCACGAGGCCGGCATCGCCCCGAAGGACCTCGACGCCCTGGTGCGGCAGTCCGTCCGCTGATCGCCCGGCGTTCGGGGGAGCGCGCTGGATCCGCGTCAGGCGGCGCCGCGGCATGCGGTCGCAGGAGGCGCCCGCGCGCGGCCGCGCGCGTGACATCGCGATCGAGATGATGCTCATATCGCGCTCAATCGAGGATCAATCTCGCGGTCAATCGGGGTCAGCGGGCCGCCCCGGCCGCGCCGTCCACCACGCCGGCGCGGCCATGGCCCGCCGGAGGCCGGACCATGCACCGACGCGGCTGGGTGGTCACGCTGGCTGGCATGGGGCTGAACCTCGCGCTGGGCATCCTGTACGCCTGGAGCGTGTTCTCGAAGCAGCTGGTCGAGCCGGTCGCGCGCGGCGGGTACGGCTGGACCAAGACGCAGGCCACGCTCCCGTACACGATCGCCATCGCCTGCTTCGCCCTGATGATGGTGCCGGCCGGCCGGCTGCAGGATCGCCTCGGGCCGCGGCTCGTGGCGAGCGCGGGCGGCATCCTCACCGGCATCGGCCTCATCGTGGCGAGCTTCGCGACGCCGGGCGCGCTCGCCCCGGCGCTGGTCGGGTTCGGCCTGCTCGCCGGCACCGGCTTCGGGCTCGGCTACGCGGCCGCGACCCCGGCCGCGGTGAAGTGGTTCCCGCCGGAGAAGAAGGGGCTCATCACCGGCCTGGTGGTGGCAGGGTTCGGCATCGCGCCGGTGTACATCGCGCCGCTCTCGAAGCACCTGCTCGCCACCTACGGCGTCAGCAACGCGTTCCGGATCCTGGGCGTCGCCTTCCTGGTGACCGCGACCGCGTTCTCGCAGCTCATCCGCAACCCGCCCCCGGGCTACGTGAAGCCGAGGGCGGCCGCGGCCGGGCCGGCGGCGCCGGCGCACGCGGACGTGGGCTGGCGCGACGCCATCCGCACGCCGATGTTCTGGACCCTCTACGCGCAGTACGCCTGCGCCGCCACCGCCGGCCTGATGATCATCGGCCACATGGCCAAGATCGTGGCGGTCCAGTCCGGGAACGCCATCCAGGCGGGCTGGTGTTCGTGGCGCTGCTCGCCAGCTTCAACGCCGGCGGCCGCGTCGTGGCCGGGGTGATCTCGGACTACATCGGCCGCGCGGTCACCATCGCGCTGGTGTGCGTGGTGCAGGCGCTCGCCATGTTCTTCTTCGCCGACCTCAACACCATCGGCGGGTTCGTGGTCGGCTCGGCGGCGGTGGGCTTCAGCTACGGCGCCTGCCTGGCGCTCTTCCCGGCCACCGCGGCGGACTGCTGGGGCACGAAGAACATGGGCGTGAACTACGGCCTGCTGTTCACCGCGTGGGGCGTGGGCGGGGTGATCGGGCCGACGCTGGCCGGCCGGATCGCCGACTCGACCGGCTCGTACGCCGGCGCGTACCACGTGGCCGGCCTGCTGCTGACGTTCGCGTTCGTGCTGGCGATGTTCAGCTACATCCAGGTGTCGGTGAACCTGCCCGGCCGCGAGCTGACCATCCGCCTCGGCAAGCGCGCCGCCTGACCGCGCGGGAGGCGAGGCGCGGCCGCGGGGCTCAACGCTCCCGCTCGCCGCGCTCGTCCTTCCGGCGCAGCCACCCCCAGCCCCACTTCTCGCTCCACAGCCCGGGGCCGGTGGCGAGCACGCCCAGCGCCGCCAGCAGGAGCGCGCCGACGATGGCCTTCGGGTCGATCTCCATCACGCCTCCGGGGGAAGTTCGGGTGCCAACGATAACGGGGCGGCCGCCGCGCCGCACGGGTACCCTCCGGGCGTCGAATTCGGGTTTCGCGAAGGGCGGCGCGGGAGTAGATTCCGCCCCCGCACCCGAAGGAGAAATCCGCACGATGTCCAGCTCGCCCGTACGCACCCACGCCGTCCTCGCCGTCCTCGTCGCCCTGGCCGCCTGCTCCCGCGGCTCCGCCGGCGGCTCCCTCGAAGCCAAGCTGCCCGTCTCGCCCGGCGCCCCCTGGGACGACGCCCGCGGCCAGCTCGAGAAGCTCGATCCCAACGCCCGCCTGATGGAGGGCCTGGGCGGCCGCACCGCCATCGCGCACACCCAGCTCGAGATCGCCGGCTACCGCTTCCAGGAGCTGTCGATCGCCGGCGCGGTGGCGCGCCCCAGCGTGCGCACCGTCACGCTGACGGCGCCGCCGCCCGAGGCGGGCTGCGACCGCGCGCGCGACGACCTCCTGAAGGCGCTCGGCTCCGACTGGACCGCGGGCGACCTGCGCCTCGGCGCCGTCACCGCGACCAAGGGCACGACGCGCTCCGCCCGGATCGTCTGCACCGGGTCCGAGCTGTCCGTGTCCATCGTCGGCTGAGCCGACCGCCTCCGGCGCGCCGCTCGCGGCCGACCGCTCGCCCCGGCCGTGTCGCGGGCGCGGCCGCGTGCGGTGACATGACGCTGGGTGAAGCCCCGCCTGAGCGTTGGAGCGTGCCGCACCGCGTCCTATCCGTCTCGGGTGCGGTCCCTTCGCCTCCGAGCGCGCCTGCGCCGCCCCGCCCGGGCGATCCCGTTCCGGTGGCGCCTCGTCGGCCTCACCGCGGGCGCGCTGCTGCCGGTCGCGCTGTTCGCGGCCGCGATGCTGAGCCGGCTGGCGGCGGGCGAGCGCGAGGCGAACCGGCAGCGCCTGGTGGCCGACGCGCGCACGCTCGCCGAGGGGGTGGACCGCGAGACCATCGCCACGTTCCGGGCGCTGCAGGCGCTGGGGGGATCGGGGCGGCTGGAGCGCGGCGACCTGGACGGCTTCCGGGAGGACGCGGTGCGCGTGCTGCGCACCCAGCCCACCTGGCACGCGGTGCTCCTGGCACGTCCGGACGGACACCGCCTGCTCGACACGCGGCGATCGCCGGCCCCGCCCGCGGCGCCCCCGCGCGACCCGCGCAGCCTGGAGGAGGCGGTCCGGACCGGCGAGCCGGTGCTGGGCGACGTCTTCGCCAGCCCGGACGGCGAGCTGCTCGTGGCGGCGCGGCTCCCGCTGCTGCACCAGGGGCGGGTGCGCTACGTGCTGAGCGCGCTCGTGCCCGCCGACGCGCTGCGCGACCTGGTGCGGGTGCCCGGCAACGGCGAGAACCCCTGGATCCGCACGCTGGTCGATCGGTCCGGCACGGTGGTGGCGCGGAGCCGCGCGCCGGAGCGCTTCGTGGGCCAGCGCGCGACGCCGCGGTTCCTCGCGGCCGTCCGGGACCGCGGCGAGGGCGTGTACCCGGACATGCCGCTGGACGGCGGGCGCTCCTACGTGGCGTTCGTCCACTCGTCCCACGCCGGGTGGACCGCCGCGGTGGTGGCGCCCGTCGAGATGCTGGACGGGGCGACCCGCCGGTCGGTGCTGACCATCGCGGCGCTGGGCGTCGCGGTGGTGCTCCTGAGCGCGGGCGGCGCGTTCCTGGCCTCCGGCCGCTTCACCCGCGCCATCGCCTCGGCGGCCGCGTCCGCGGAGGCGCTCGCCCGCGGCGACCGCCCGCGGGTGGAGGCCGCCGGCATCGTGGAGGTGGCGCGGCTGGGCGAGGCGCTCGAGCGCTCCGCCGATCTGCTCGCCGCGCGCGAGCGGGAGCGCGACCAGCACCTCGCGGTCGCCGAGGCCGCCCGCGCCGAGGCCGAGGCGGCCAGCCGCACCAAGGACGAGTTCCTGGCCATGCTCGGCCACGAGCTGCGCAACCCGCTGTCGCCCATCGTGACCGCGCTGGAGCTGCAGGACCTGGGCGGGCGGGGCGGCACGCGGGAGCACGCGGTCATCCGCCGGCAGGTGGATCACCTGGTGCGGCTGGTGGACGACCTGCTCGACGTCGCGCGGATCACCCGGGGCAAGGTGGAGCTGCAGCCGGAGCGCGTCGAGGTCCGGTCGTTCGTCGCGCGGGCGGTGGAGATGGCGACCCCGCTCGTGGAGGAGCGCTCGCACCGGCTCACGGTGGACGTGCCGGAGGGGCTCGCGGTGGTCGGGGATCCGCACCGCCTCGCGCAGGTGGTCGCGAACCTGCTCACCAACGCCGCCCGGTACACGCCGCCGCGCGGCCGCATCGAGGTCCGGGCGGCGCTGCGCGGCGGCCGGGTGGAGCTGCGGGTCCGGGACGACGGGCGCGGGATCGCGCCCGAGCTCCTCTCGCGCATCTTCGAGCCGTTCGTCCAGGCGCCGCAGGGGCAGGACCGCCGCCAGGGCGGGCTCGGCATCGGCCTCGCGCTGGTGCGGAGCCTGGTCGGGCTGCACGGGGGCCGGGTGGAGGCGCGCAGCGACGGGCCGGGCAGGGGGAGCACGTTCGTGGTGGAGCTGCCCGCCGCGCCCCGCGCCCCCGCCGCCCCGGCGCCGGCGCCGCGCCACGCCGCCCCCGGCGGCGCGCCCCTGCGCATCCTGGTGGTGGACGACAACGAGGACGCGGCCGAGCTGCTCGCCGACGTGCTCGCGCACGCCGGGCACGAGGTGCGGGTGGCCGCCGACGGCGGGCGCGGGCTCGAGCTGGCGGTGCGCCTCCGGCCCGACGTCGCCATCCTCGACATCGGGCTCCCGGTGCTCGACGGCTACGAGCTGGCCGTCCAGCTCCGGCGCCGCCTGGGCGACGCGGCCCCGGTGGTGATCGGGGTCAGCGGCTACGGGCAGCCGAACGACCGCGAGCGCAGCGCCGCCGCCGGGTTCCGGCACCACTTCGTCAAGCCGGCCGACCTGGAGGCGCTGCTCGCCGCCGTGGCGGCGGTCGGGCGGGATCGCGGCCGCGCGCCGGTGGCGCAGGAGCGGACCTAGCGGCGCCGCTTCGGTCCCCACGAGCCGACGCGGCGGGGCTTCGACCCGGCGCCGGCCGCGGGGGGCGCGCTCCGTCGCGAGGCGGACGCGGCGGGTTGCGCGCGCGGTGCCCGCTCGCCCGACGTCGCGGCGCGCTCGGCGCCCTGGCCGCCCGTCAGCCGATCGCGGTGCGCGGCGGCGCGGCGGCGGTTGCGGTTCATGCCCGCCGGGCGGGCGCCGGGGCCCGGGTTCGCCTGGGCCGCGTCCGCCCGCTGGAGCTCCGCCTGGAACGTGGCGTGCTCGCGCGGCACCTCGGCGCGCGGGATGGGGGCGCGGGTGAGCCGCTCGATGTCGCGGAGGAGGTCGAGCTCCTCCGGCGAGGCGAAGGCGGAGGCGCGGCCGCTCGCGGCCATGCGCGCGGTGCGCCCGACCCGGTGCACGTAGTCCTCCGGCACATGGGGCAGGTCGAAGTTCACCACGTGGCCGATCTCCGCCACGTCGATGCCGCGCGCCGCGATGTCGGTGGCGACGAGCACGCGGTACTGGCCGTCGCGGAAGCCCTCCAGCGCCATCCGGCGCTGCGCCTGCGAGCGGTCCGCGTGGATGCGTGCCACCTTGTGCCCGGCCCGCTGCAGCGCCTTCGCCACCTTGTCGGCGCGGCGCTTGGTGCGGGTGAACACGAGCGTGGACAGGTCGTCGTCCTCCAGCAGCGCCAGCAGGAGCGGCAGCTTCTCCCGCTGCTCCGGCAGGAACACCCGCTGCTCGGCCCGCTCGGCGAGCGTGCCGCTCCGCGCCACCTCCACCCGCACCGGGTCGCGCAGGTGCGCGCGCGCGAAGTCGGCCACCTCGCCGGCCATGGTCGCCGAGAACAGCAGCGTCTGGCGGACCTTGGGGACGCGGGCGAGGATGCGCTTCAGCTGGGGCGCGAAGCCCATGTCCAGCATGCGGTCGGCCTCGTCGAGCACCAGCACCTCCAGGCCGTCCAGGCGTGCGGTGCCCTGCTGCAGGTGGTCCACGAGGCGCCCGGGCGTGGCCACGATCACCTCGTGATCGCGCAGCGCCGCGCTCTGCGCGCCCATGCCCACGCCGCCGATCACGAGCGCGCCGCGGACGTGGCGCCCGCGGCCGAACCGCTCCAGCTCGCCGGCGATCTGGACCGCCAGCTCGCGCGTCGGGGCGAGCACCAGCGCGCGCGGCCCGGGCTTGCCGTGCGCGGAGGCCGGCCGGTCCTTCGACGGCGCCCCGGACAGCCGCTCGACGATGGGGAGGAGGAAGGCGGCGGTCTTGCCGGTCCCGGTGGCGGCGGCGCCGATGACGTCGCGGCCCTCCAGCGCGGGCGGGATGGCCTGCGCCTGGATGGGCGTGGGGTGCTCGAAGCCGGCGCGCTCCAGCGCGTGGAGCGTCTTCTCGGAGAGGTTCAGGTCTGCAAAGGTCGGGCTCAAGCGCGGCACCATAGCCGTTCGGCGGCCGCCGCGCATGGAGGATCGCGCGCCTCCGCCGCGCGGGGGATCAGGCGGGGGCGGCCTCGGAGCCGCCGTTGAAGCCGGCCTCCTTCACCCGCCGATCGCGCACGGCCGCCGCGAGGCCGTCCAGCACGCGGACCGTGTCCTCCCAGCCCAGGCAGCCGTCCGTGACGCTCTGCCCGTAGTTGAGCGGCTTCCCCACCTTGAGGTCCTGCCGCCCGGCCACGAGGTGGCTCTCGATCATGACGCCGACGATGCGGACCTCCCCGCCGGCCACCTGCGCCGCCACGTCCGCGCAGACCGGGACCTGGTTCTCCGGCTTCTTCTGGCTGTTCGCGTGGCTCGCGTCGATCATGAGCCGCTGCGCCAGCCCGGCCTTGCCGATCTCCTGGCAGGCGGCGTCCACGCTGGCGGCGTCGTAGTTCGGGGTGCGCCCGCCGCGCAGGATGATGTGGCAGTCCTCGTTCCCGTTGGTCGAGACGATGGCGGAGTGGCCGCCCTTCGTCACCGACAGGAAGTGGTGCGGCTGCTGCGCCGCCTTGATGGCGTCGATGGCGATGGCGACGTTGCCGTCGGTGCCGTTCTTGAAGCCCACCGGGCAGGACAGGCCCGAGGCGAGCTCGCGGTGCACCTGGCTCTCGGTGGTGCGCGCGCCGATCGCGCCCCAGGACACGAGGTCGGCGATGTACTGCGGCGTGATCATGTCGAGGTACTCGCAGCCGGCCGGCACGCCGATCTCGGCCACGTCCAGCAGGAGCTCGCGCGCGACGCGCAGGCCGCGGTTGATGTCGTAGGTCTTGTCGAGGCCCGGGTCGTTGATGAGCCCCTTCCAGCCCACCGTGGTGCGCGGCTTCTCGAAGTACACGCGCATCACGAGCTCGAGGTCCTCGGCGTGGCGCGCGCGCTCGTCCAGGAGCCGCGCCGCGTACTCCTTCGCCGCCCTGGTGTCGTGGATCGAGCAGGGCCCGACCACCACCACCAGGCGGTCGTCCATCCCGTGGAGGATGCGGTGGATCGCCTGGCGGGCGCCGTGGACGACGGCGGACGCCTTCTCGGTGCACGGAAACTCGCGGATCAGGTGCGACGGCGGGGCGAGCTCCTTGATCCCGCGGATGCGGAGGTCGTCCGTTCTGTAGGGCATGCGTTCCTCGGTGGCCGGAACGCACATCCTACCGCAGCCCGGGCGGGGGTGCCGCCCGGGCTGCGGAGGGGCCGCCGCGCGGTCGGCGCGCAGCCCCGCAGCGCGGCGAAGCCGCGCCCGCGGGCGCTAGAAATCGATCCCGACGCGGCCGGTGGCGCCGAACGTCACGCCGCCGAGCTCGTACTCGGCGCTCGTGTCCGGGCCCCCCTCGGACGGGCGGACGGTCACCGGGACGTTCTTGCTCGTCACGTCCCACCGCGCGAAGCCCCAGACGCCGATGAGGAAGCCGAGGCCGCCGCCCAGCTCGGCCCGGTAGGCGATGCCGGGGCGCAGGCCCACGTAGGCGAGCCACTCGGCGTTCGAGCCCCGGGTGATCACCGCGGGGTCCTTCAGGAAGTCGCCGTAGCGGCGGCCGCCCGCCTCGCCGAGCGCCTCGAGGCGGATCGCGCCGAGATCGAACCCGAGGCCGGCGAGCCCGCCGACCGCGGTGATGCTCGGTCCGTCCTTCTTCCAGGTCCGGTCCGCCACCGCGCCGAGCTCGAGGAAGCCGAGCTTGAGCGTGGCGAGCCCGCCGACGATCTGGGCGGAGTTCTTGAGGCGCGCGGTGTCGGACAGCGCGGCGTCGAGGCCGTGCTTCAGGCTGGTGGCGTCGGCGCGCTCGATGCCGTAGTGGAGCTCGAGCGAGAAGAACGCCCGGGCGGGCGCGGGGGCGGCGAGCAGGACGGCGGTTGCCAGGACGGATGCGAAGGCTGCGAGGGCTCGGTGCATGTAGGTTCCTCCCGGACGGACGGTGCGCCCCGGCCGGCGGGCGCGCCACCCCCCGTCCAGCCCGGGGCCGGGCGGCGCCCGGTCAGTCCCGCTGCGCGCCCGTCAGGTAGGAGAGCAGCCAGCCCTTCGCGCTGCGCTCCTCCAGCCCGCGCAGGTCGCGGCGCGCGGCCAGGTAGCGCGCGTCCTCGGCGTAGTCGGAGGGGTGCAGCGTGGGCACCGGCACCGGCCGCAGGTCGCGGTCGATGTTCACGAACGTGAAGCGGCACGAGTTGGAGAGCGCGCGGGCGCTGCGGTCCCGGCTGATCCGCTCGATGCCGGTCTCGATGCAGACCATGGCGCCGTCGGTGTAGACCACGCGGCTGGTGAGGTGGAGCTTGTCGCCGATCTGCACCGGGTGGAAGAAGTTCACCCGGTTCACCGCGGCCATGACCGGGCGGTCGAGCGCCACGCGCTCGGCGCAGATGGACGCCAGCTCGTAGGCGCGGCGCATGATGTAGCCGCCGAAGATCACCGCCGAGAGGTTCTCCTGCTCGGGGTAGGTGCGCTCCCAGGTCTCGGTGACCACGTCGCGCGCCCGGACGCCGGCGAAGCCGGGCTCCTCCTGCTCGCGGTGCAGCGCGGACAGCAGCAGGAACTCGTCGCGCGAGGGCGGCTCCACCAGGCTGTCCTGCTCGCGCCGGTAGGCGGCCCGGCGCGCCGCGGCGCGGGCGGCCCGCACCCGCTCCACGTCGTCGCCCAGCTCCAGCGGCGGGACCGCGACGCTGCGGGCGCCCGGCCCGTCGCCGTCGCGCGCCACCATGGTGAAGTAGCAGGAGGCGAGGTGGGCCTGGTCCGGCGCGGACTCCACCCGGATGCCGACCTCCATCGAGGTCCGGCCGACGTGGTTGATGCGCGCCAGGCACCGGACGTCGCGCGTCACGTCGGCCACGCGCCGGACCACGATCTCGTCGAGCGCGGCGGTCACCACCCGCGCCTCGGGCTGGAAGCGCTGCGCGTACGCCATGGCGGTGTCGGCGGCGAGCCGGTCGAGCACCTCCAGCAGCACGCCGAACCGGAAGTTCCCGGGGATGGGGTCCTTCAGCACCATGAAGCGGCGCCGCAGCGCGGCGTCGGTGGAGAGGGGGAGGACGTGCTCGCAGGTGGTGTCGGTGGGGCGCATGGGGCTCCGGCCCGGGCACGGCGCCCGGCTCGGATGCGGATACCGCAGGGCGCCCGGAGCGTCCAGCGCCCGGTGCCGCGGGGGCCGGCGGTGCGCATCACTGGAGGGGATGCGCGCCATCGAGAGGCTCCAGGCGGTCGGCCTCCGCCGCGCCGGCACGCCGCGGGCCGGCTTCCGCTGGGTCCGCCCGGACGGCCGCCCGGCGGCCGCGGCGGACGCCGAGCGCGCGCGGCGGCTGGCGCTGCCGCCGGCGTGGACGGACGTGCGGGTCAGCCCGGTGGCCGG
Source organism: Anaeromyxobacter sp. Red801 (assembly GCF_049201065.2). Taxonomy (NCBI): domain Bacteria; kingdom Pseudomonadati; phylum Myxococcota; class Myxococcia; order Myxococcales; family Anaeromyxobacteraceae; genus Anaeromyxobacter; species Anaeromyxobacter sp. Red801. The sequence continues at coordinate 1,279,441 of NZ_CM181236.1, forward strand.
CGCGAAGCTGCAGGCGATCGGCCGGGACCGCGCCGGGCGCTGGCAGTACCGCTATCACCCCGAGTTCATGCGCCGCCGCTCCGGCGCCAAGTACCGCCGGCTGCTCCGCTTCGCCGCGGCGCTCCCGCGGATCCGGGCGCGCGTGACCCGCGACCTGCGCCGCCGGGACCTGGGGCGGGCGCGCGTGCTCGCGGCCATGGTGCGGATCCTCGCCACCTGCCCGATGCGGCCGGGCAGCGAGGCCTACGCGCGCGAGCACGGGAGCTACGGGCTCACCACGGTCCGGCCGCGGCACGTGCGCGTCCTGGGCGACCGGGTGGTGTTCGACTTCCGCGGCAAGTCCGGCCGGCGGCAGGTGCGCGAGCTGGAGGACGCGCCGGTGGCGCGGCTGGTGCGCGCGCTGCTCCGGGTGCCGGGCCGCGACGTGTTCAAGTTCGAGGAGGACGGCGAGGTGGTGGACGTGCGGCGCCGCCACCTGAACGCCTACCTGCGCGAGGCGGCCGGCGCGCCGTTCACCGCCAAGGACTTCCGGACGTGGGCCGGCACGGTGCTCTGCGCGAGCGAGCTCGCCGTGCGCGAGCGGGAGATCGTCCCGGGCCGGACCAGCCGCCGGCAGCTCGAGGTGGCGGCGGTGAAGGCGGTGGCGGGCCGGCTCGGCAACACGCCGGCGGTGGCGCGCGCCTCGTACGTGAGCCCGGCGGTGCTGCACGCCTTCGGCCAGGGGAGGGTGATCGGCTGCTGCTACGCGCCGGAGGAGCTCGGGGTGGCCGTGACCCGCGGGCTGCACCGGGTGGAGGCGGCGCTGGTCCGCCTCCTGCGCGAGGAGGCGCCTGCCCCGAGGGCCGCGGCGCGGCGGGCGGACCGCGGCGGGGGCGCGCCCCTCACCCGCGCGGCCCGCCGGCCCGGGTTCGCGCCGCGCGATCGGCCCCGCGCGGCGGCGCGTGCTCCGGCGCCGTGAGGCGGCGGCGCGTCACGGCGCCGGCTGCCAGGCGCGCACCCAGTCCACCTCCATGAAGTCCTCGCTCGCCGCGGCGGGGCCGTAGCCGCCGGACGGGATCGTCCCGGCCCAGCTCCGGTCCTTCACCTCGCAGGTGAGGTAGATGGGCTGGGACCGGTGCGACACCGCCGCCGAGGTGCTCCAGAGCGGCTGCTGGTCCACGTAGAACGTGTAGCCCGCGGGCGTCCACAGGACCGAGAACGTCCGCCAGGCGCCCCACACCGGCCCGCCGTCGGGCGGCGGCTGCGTCCGGTGGGCCTTCTTCCAGTCCGCGCCGAACCCGTCCCAGTTGATGCCCGACATCACCAGGTCGCGCACGTTCCAGCCGCCCCCGTCCACCACGCGGTGCTCCACCACGTCGATCTCCACGCCGGCGGCGCCGGGATCGCCGATGGGCTGGCCGTAGGTCTCCGGGTACAGCCAGAACGCGCACCAGGTGCCGGGCACCTCGTGGAAGCGGATGCGCGCCTCGACGTAGCCGTAGGTCAGCTCGAACAGGCCGACCGTCTCGAGATAGCCGGTGTGGTGCACGCCGGCCTCGTCGGTGAACGTCGTGATCCGCAGCAGGCCGTCCTGCACCGTCGCGGAGGCCGGGTCGTTGAGCGCGTCGCGGCGGCGCCGGGCCTCGACCACCCAGCGGGCCGGGTCCACCGCCGTCCCGTCGAACTCGTCGCGCCACACGAGCGCGTAGCCGGGGAGCGGCGGCGACGGCGCCACGCCGGCGGGCGGCGGCGGGGCGGGGATGGGCGCGTCCGGCGGCGTCCACCCGGGCACGGGCGCGGACGGCGTGGCCGGCGGCTCGCCCGGCGAGAGCAGCCCGCACCCGCACACCGCCGCGAGCGCGGCGGCGATCGCCGGCCGGATCAGCGCGTCCACAGCGCCCCCGCCATGAGCGCCCCGCGCCCCTGCCGATCCTTCACGCCCGGCGTGCGCAGCCGGTCCAGCGCCAGCTCGTCCCGGTAGGTGACGAACAGCGCGCCCGTCCGCCCGCTCCAGCGGCCCACCGACCAGCCGAGCCGCCACGCGGGCGCCGGCGCCGCGTCGCGGGCGCGCTCCAGCACGCCGGGCACCGTCCGGCCGAAGCCCCCCATCACGTACCAGCTCCCCCACAGCGTGAGCGCCGCGCGCGCGCCGGCGTACGGCCCGCCCTCGAACGGCACGGTCGCGTACACGGCGGGTGCCAGGCAGAGCGGGCCCAGGCACCCCGCCGGCAGCTTGTACCCGGCGCTCGCCTCCGCGTGACGCAGCGTGAACCGCTCGCCGGGGCGCACCGGCCCCCAGTCGTGCACGTGCAGGAAGGCGCTGCCGGGGCGGGCGGACTCGAGGCCGGCGCCCCACAGCAGGCGCACGCCGCCGTCCTGGGACCACGGCGTCAGCTCCCCGCCGGCCCGGAGGAACACGGCGCGCCAGGGCGCGAGCGTGAGCACCGCGCCGGTGGACTGGCCGTCGCGGCCCCGGTAGCCCATGAACGCGGCGCCGGCCACCCGCGCGCCGCCCTCGGGGAGCGGCGCGACCACCGGGCCGCCGAACGCGCCGGTGACGGCCCCGGCCGCCCCGCCGTCGTCCGCGCCGGCGCGCGCCGCGCTCCACCCGAGCGCCCCCGCCGCCGCGAGGCCGAGCGCCATCCGCCCTGCGTGCACCCCCGGCCTCCCCTCCGGGCGCGCCTCCTCGCGCGCCCGCCCTCCGAAGCTTCGTCCCGGCGGACGCCGGCGGCACCTCCCCGACGGCGAGCCGGGGTACCTCCCGGCGGCGAGCCGGGGGAACGGGGAGAGGGCCGCCGGGCGCCCGCTGCGCAGCCGGCCGGCCGGGCGCCGCCGGGGGGCGGGGGCGGGCGCTCGCGCGAGCAGGTGGCGCGCCGCCGGTGGCGGCCCCAACGTCCAGGCGGGCGCCGCGCGCGCGGACGCCGGCCACCGGAGCACCGCCGCCATGATCGCAGCCCTCGCCGCCCTGCTGGTCGCCGCCCAGCCGGCGCCGCCGGCGGCCGTGCCCGCGCCGCCTGCGGACGCGGGGCCGTCCGGGCGAACCGCGCCCGCGGGCCTGGTGCTCGAGCTGCACAGCGACTTCGGGCTGCGCCGGTTCATCGCGCTCGAGTACACGACCGGCCGGCGCTTCGGCCTGGCGCTGAACGACGGGATCTCCGCCGCGGCCGGCGCGAGCCTGCTCCGCCTCGCCGGCGGCCGGCTCTCCACGCGCGTGACGGCCGGCTTCAAGCTGCAGCTCGTCCGCGCCTCGAACGGCTCGGCCACGTTCACCGCGTTCCCGGTGGAGCTGGCCGAGAGCCTGGAGCTCGGCCCGCTCCGGCTGGGCGCGGGCGCGTCGGTGCTGCTCGCGCCCAGGCTGCGCGGCCGCGGCTTCCTGGAGGGCGCCCGGATCGACTTCGGTCCCGCGCCGGGCGCGGTGCTGGACGCCGAGTGGCTGGTCTCGCGCCGCTCGCGGACCGGCATCGGCCTGCGCGCGAGCTGGCACCGCTACGACGGCGGCGGCGTGCGCCGGGGCGCGCCGGCCGTCGGCCTGGTGGTGCGGTCCGAGCTGGGGACGGGCGGGCGCTGAGCGCGGCCGCGCTCAGCCGGCGCGCTGCACGGTCTTCCAGGGCGCGGCGTGGCCGTTCTCGTCCACGCGCACCCGCTCGTGCCCCGGCCCGCGCCAGACGCTGCCCGCGATGACGCGCGGCGGGACCCAGGGGTAGCGCTGGCGGCTCTCCTCGGAGACGAACACCACCGGCGAGACCGGCGGCGCGTCCGGGATGGCCGCCGGCGTGCCCTCGTCGGTGAGCGGGATGTGCGGGTGCGGGGACCGGGGGCCGTGCGCCATGCGGCGGCCGCCGCCGCCCTTGCGGCGGCGCCGGCCGTTGGCGCGGTTGTCGTGGCGGGAAGGTTCCAACGGTGCTCCTGTCTCGGAGTCGCCGGCGCCGTCGTGGGCGCGGCTGCTCGGAAGATGCGTCCGGTGCTGGCCGGCGCTCGCGCCGGGGGCCGCGGCTGCCGCGCCGCGGATCGGGTCCAGGATCGCTTGCAGGCGATCGGCCGCTCCGCGGACCTCGCGCGCGGCCTCGGGCCCGGGGCGCCCGCGCGAGGCGGTCTACCCTGGGCGGAGGCATCAATAGCGGCGGAGCGCGGCCCGGTCAAGCCGCGGCGCGCCCCGCGCGCGTCGCGCCGGCGGGGGCTGTGGTCGCCCGACGCACGGTGGATCCGCAACGTTCCTGGCGGCCCGCCGGAGCGCGGGAGGGGGAGGGGGCGATGAGGAACGTGATCCTGGTGCTCGGGGCGCTCGCATCCGCGTGCACCACCACGCGGGTGCTGCAACGCGACGGGTGCTTCGTCCGGCGCACCGAGCGCGCGGGCAGCGCGAGGGAGGAGATCGGGCCCTGCGCGCGCCCGCCGCCGCAGTGGTCGTCGGACCGCGCCACGCGGCTCGCGCAGGAGTGCATGGCGTCGGAGGAGAGCCGCTGGATGAGCCGCGCGGTGGTCGCGTGGGGGCGCGGCGAGCCGCTGCCGGCGCGGGCCACCGAGGCCGAGCTGATGCGCTCGTGCGTGCTCGAGCCGGCGCGGCTGGCCGACCAGAGCGAGGCCGCGAAGGCGCGCGCCGAGGCCGAGCGCGACCGGGCCAGGCTGGAGCGCGAGGCGTCGGAGGCGGCGCTGCGCGGCGAGTCGGCCGCGCTGAAGGCGCGCCTCGACACCCAGGGCGAGGCGCTGCGGGAGCGGCTCGCCGAGCTCGCCGCCGACCGCGACGCGCTCCGGGCGCAGGCGGACGACGACCGCAAGCACATCAACGGCTCCGCCGACCGGCTCGCGACGTTCCTGGGCGACACGGCCACGCGCTCGGCCGAGTCGCTGGGCCAGGCGGCGCGGAGCGCGTCGGAGTCGCTCGGCGAGGCCGCGCGCAAGCCGGCCGCCCCGGCGCTCGCGTTCGCGGCGTCCACGAGCGACAGCGACGGCCGGGCTGGGAGCGAGCACCGGTCGAGCCGCGACGAGGCCGCCCCGCAGGCGCTCGCCCCCGCCGCGCTCCTCGGCCTCGGCGCACCCGCCTGCGCGGCCCCGCTCGCCGCCTGCACCGCCCCGGCCGTCCCCGCGGCGTCGGCCGCCCCGCCTCGGCGCGCCGCGCGGACGCCCGCGCGCCTGCCGCGCAAGCCGGCGCGGGCGGCGCGGGCCGCGGAGGGCGCGTGCGAGACGTGCGCGCCCCCTGCGGACGCGGCCCGCCCGCGCCCGGGCCCCGGCGCGCCGGGCGGCACCGTGGAGGCGGAGGCCGCCGCGTCGCCGGCCGCGCCGGCGGCGCCCGCGGGTCCCCGGCCGGCCGCCGCGCGCTGACCGGTCGCGCCCGCCCGGTGCGCGGTTCGGCCGCGCACCGGCGGGCCCCCGGGGCCTCCGGGCTCCGCTATCCTCCGGCAGGCGCGAGCGCGGCGGCCGACGCCCGCGCCGCCGGGGGAGCCGATGGCGCTCCGGATCGACGAGCGGTACGAGGTCGCGGCGCCGGTCGACGCCGCCTGGGACCTCCTCGTGGACCCGCGCCGGGTGGTGACCTGCGTGCCGGGCGGCGCGCTCGACGCGGTGGTGGACGCGCGCACCTACGACGGGCACCTGCGGGTGCGCCTCGCCGGGATCACGTTCGCGTACCGCGGACGCGTCCGCCTCGCGGAGGTGGACGTCCCGGGGCGGCGCGTGCGCATCGTGGGCGACGCGCGCGCGCGGGCCGGCGACGGCACGGCGCGCCTGTCGCTGGAGAGCTGGCTGGTGCCGCGCCCGGGCGGTCGCACGGAGGTGGTGGCGGAGGCCACGGTCAACGTGGGCGGCGCGCTGGTGGCGCTGGGGCGCGGCTTCCTCGAGGCGCTCGGGCACGAGGTGTTCCGGCTGTTCGCCGCGCGGGTCCGGGCCGCGCTGGAGGGGGCGGCACCGCCCGCGGACGAGCCGCTGCGGGCGCTCCCGCTGCTGGCCGGCGCGGCGCGCGCGTGGCTCTCCGGCGGCGGCCGCGCCCGGGGCTGACCGGCGCGCCGGATCAGGGCGCGCGCGGCGGTGCGGTCGCCGCGGCCGGGAACGCAGCTCCCCGCCGCGCTGGACGCCGCGCTGCTGCCGGGCCGGCGACATCCGGTCGCGCCGCTCCGGCCGACCGCCGAGGCGGCAGGGGAATGCCGCCCCAGCGCCCTCGAAATCCGCGGGCGTGGCGCGCCCGCGAGCCCTCGCCCGCCCGACCCCCAAGGCCGCGCTCCAAGGGAGCGCGCCCGTCCGCCAGCGCGTCTCCTAGGCTCGTCGCGCGCCCCGGGAACGGCGCCGCTGGGGCCGACCTGCGGTGCGCGGATCGGAGGAAGGCGCATGAGGACGGCACTCAGGATCGTGGTCGCCCTGGCGATGGTGCTCGGCGCACGGCAGGCGCTCGCCTGCCACCTGGACGGGAAGGTGGTCTGCTACGGGACCGAGGCGCCGGTGGAGGGCGTTCGCATCGTGGTGGGCGGGGTGGGCGAGGCGGTGACCGACGGGAGCGGCGGGTACCTCGTGTACCTGCCTGGCTACGGCACGTACACCGCCAGCATCGACCTGTCGGGCCTCCCGGGCAGCTGGGAGGTGATCAGCCCCGGGACCTCGGCGACGTTCACGGGCGAGTTCGTGACGCAGGACTGGGTGATCGACGGGCCGGCGTGCCACCGGGCGGCGTGCTGGCTCACCGGCGGCGGCGCCAAGTTCAGCACGCTGACCGGGACCACGATGGCCGAGCACGGGCCGCAGGTGAGCTTCGGCGGCAACGTGAACCCGTCGTGCAGCCCGATCCCGGGCGACGGCGGGCAGTGGAACCACGTGGATCACGGCAACAAGCTGTTCTTCCACGGTGAGTCCATCGTGGTGGACGACTGCGGGCCGATCTTCGAAGGCGGCTCCGAGTCGCCGGACACGCCGTACAACTACATCGAGTTCCACGGAACGGGCACCATCAAGGGCCTCCCGGGCAGCAAGTTCGGCACCAAGACCGACGTGTGCTTCACCGGGCGCGCCGAGGACCGCAACGAGCCGGGCAGCAGCGGGCAGCGCGACGGTGCGTACAAGGACCGCTACTTCATCAGCATCACCAACTGCGCGGGGCTCGAGTACCTGTCGCTGGAGGACGAGGGGGGTGGGCCGATCACGATCACCGACGGCAACCTCCAGATCCACGTGAGCAGCTGCACGCAGTGAGCGGTTCGCCGGGCGGCGCCCCGGTCCTCGGCGGCGCCGCTCGCACCCTCCCACGCCAGCGACGCGGCTTCCTGGAGGCGCTCGGGCTCGAGGTGTCCCGGCTGTTCGCCGCGCGGGTCCGGGCCGCGCCCGGGGCCGACCGGCGCGCCGGATCAGGGCGCGCGCGGCGGTGCGGCCGCCGCGGCCGGGAACGCCGCGGCCAGCGCCAGCAGCTCCCGCCGGGAGGCGCAGCGCAGCCGCGCGCGCGCGCTCGCGAGGTGGAGCGAGACGGTCGCGCGGGTCACCGCCTGGAGCGCGCCGACCTGCGGCGCGCCGAGGCCGTCCAGCGTGGCCCGCAGCACCGCTCCCTCGACCGCGTGCAGCGCGGCCGGGTCGCCGGGCTCGTCGCAGCGGCGCGCCAGGACGTGGCCGGCGCCGCCCTCGCGCCAGTGATCGACGAGCGCGTACTCACCGTGCAGCAGGGCGCCCCATCGCCGCCGGGCGCCGGCCGGCTCCTCCCGGACGATGGCCCCGGCGTCCCGGAGCGCCGCGATCGCGGCCGGCGCGATGCTGCGGCGCGCCCGCGGCCCCGCGCCGCCCCACGCCGCCTGCGGAGGGAGCCACCCCCGCAGCCGCCGGGCGGTGCCGAGGTGCCGGGCCACGGCGCGGAGCAGCCCCACGGTGCGCGACGGCGGGCGGACCCCCGCGTCGAGGCGCAGCCCGAGCGCGAGCGCGAGGCCGTCCAGCTCGCCGGCCGAGAGGATCAGCGCGTCGGGCGTCCCGTGCCGCAGCAGCGCCTCCAGGGCGCGGCGCTCCACGGCCGGCGGCAGCAGCGCGCGCAGGCGCCGCGAGAGCAGCTCCACCGGCGGCCGGGGCTGCGACAGCGCCCGGTAGCACTCGACCCCGACCACCTGCAGCAGCTCGGCGGCGGCCAGGTCGGGGCGCGACGGCGCCCCGCCGGGCACGAGGATCCCGGCGCCGCGACCCGCGGCGAGCCCGTCGAGGCGCGCGAACCAGCGCCCGTCGCCGGGCACCATGGGGACGAGCGCGTCCAGCACGTCGCGCAGCCACGCCTCCGTGCTCGCGGCCGGCGCGTAGCACGCGTGGATGGCCCGGAGGCCGCGGAAGCGCGCTCCCTCGGGGCAGGCCGCCGCGCCCCCGGCGGCGGGCGGCGCGGTGAACAGCACCAGCTCGTCCGGGCCGAGGTGGATCACGCCGGCGCGCGCCGGCGGCGGGACGAGCGCGAGCCCGGGCGGGGGCGGGGACGGGGAGGAGGGCTGGACGCGAAGGAGGTGGGCTCGGGGGGACATGGGCGCTCCGGGGGAAGGCGGCCCGCGGTCGTCCACGGGCGCGAGCGTGACCGTCCTGCACGTCGGCGGCGAGGGCGTGACCGCACCGTGACGAAGCGTTCGCGACGGCGCCTGCGACGCGAACAATCCGTCACGCGGCGGTCACCCGGACGCAGCGCCGCGGGGGCACGTTGCAGGACCATGGACGCGCTGCGCTCTCCCCGCGACCTCCAGCCCGGGAGGTGGCACCATCCGGCCATGACCGGCCTCGACCCCGAGCGCTTCCGCGTCCTGTTCGTCGAGGACGACGAGCGGCTCGCCGCGCTGACCACCCGCTACCTCGAGACGCACGGGCACACGGTGACCTGGGTGGCCGACGGGCAGCTCGGGCTGGCCGAGGCGCTGAAGGGCCAGCACGACGTGGTGATCCTCGACCTGATGCTGCCGCGGAGGTCCGGGCTGGAGGTGTGCCGCGAGCTGCGCGCGCGCCTGCCGGTGCCGATCATCATCCTCACCGCGCTGGGCGAGGAGGCCGATCGGGTGCTCGGCCTGGAGACGGGCGCGGACGACTACCTCGCGAAGCCGTTCTCGTCGCGCGAGCTGCTGGCCCGCCTGCGCGCGCTGGTCCGCCGCGGCCGCGGCGCGCTGGGCCCGCCGCGCGAGGCGATCCGCGTCGGCGATCTCGAGCTGACCCCGCGCGACTGGTCGGCCACGCGCGCGGGCCGCCCGCTGCGGCTCACCACCGCGGAGTTCGTGCTGCTGCGCGTGCTGGCGGAGCGCGCCGGCCGCGTGCTCACCCGCGAGCAGCTCCTCGACCTCACCAAGGGGAGCGCCGACGAGGCCTTCGATCGCTCGATCGACGCCCACATCTCGCGCCTGCGCCACAAGCTCGGGGACGACCCGCGCCAGCCCGCCCTGCTGAAGACGGTGCGCGGCGCCGGCTACATGCTCGCGGCCGGGCCGGAGGACGCTTGAGCGGCGCGCGGCGAGGGCCGTTCCGGCTCGGGCTGCGCATCTACCTGGTCACGGTGGTGGCGGTGCTCGCGACCGGGGTCGCGGTGCTGCTCGCGCTCGCGCTGGCGAGGGATCGCCGCGATCCGGTCCGCCGCGACGTCCTGCACGCCATCGCCCGCGACGCGGCGGCGCGGGTGGCGGCGCAGTGGGGGACGGCCGGCGGGGTCGAGGAGGTCATCGCCCCGCTCGCCTCGGCGCTGCGCGTGAGCGTCGCCGTGTACGACGCGGCCGGCGCGCAGGTCGCGAGCGCGGGCGAGGCCATGCCGCCGCCGCTGCCCCCGCCGCCGGAGCGGGAGCGGCTCATGGAGGGCCCCGGCCCCGGCCCGCGCCGCGCGATCGGCGGGGCGGTCCGCGGGCCGCCGCCCGCCGGCGACGGGCCGGGCGCGCCCTCCGGCCCCCGCGTCGGGCACCTGTTCCTGCGCGACGGCGGGCCGCCGGGGCCGGAGGGGAGGGAGCGTCACCTGGTGTCGGTGATCGCGGCCGTCGAGGTCTCCGGCGAGCGCGTGGGGTACCTGGTGATCGCGCAGCAGCTCCCGGCCGGCCGGCCGCCGCCGCTCCTGCTGGTGCTCGTCGCGCTGGTGCTGGTGGGCGCCGGGATCGCCGCGCTCGTGCTGGGCGGCTCCCTCGCGCGCCCGCTCGACCGGCTGGCGCGCACGGCCCGCGCGCTCGGCTCCGGGGACCTCGCGGCGCGCACCGGGATCGCGCGCGGCGACGAGCTCGGGGCGGTGGCGCGCGCCTTCGACGAGATGGCCGACCGCGTGGGCGCGCTGCTGCGCTCGAGCACCGAGCTCATCGCCAACGTGGCCCACGAGCTGCGCACGCCGCTCGCACGGATCCGCGTGGCGCTCGACCTCGCCGCGGAGGGGGACGCCGAGGTGGCGCGCGCGTCGCTGGCGGACATCGCGGAGGACCTCTCCGAGCTCGAGCGGCTGGTGGACGACGTGCTCGCCTCGGCGCGGCTCGACCTGGCCGGGAACGCCGCCTCGTCGGCGGGCGGGACGCCGCCGCTCCGCCGCGCGCGGCTCGATCCGGCGGGCGTGGTGCGGCAGGCGGCGGAGCGCCTCGGCCACCGCCACCCCGATCGCACCGTGCGGCTCGAGCTCGGGGCGGACCTGCCGGAGATCGAGGCCGACGCGGTGCTGCTCCGCCGCGCGATCGACAACCTGCTCGACAACGCGCGCAAGTACTCGCCGCCGCCGGCGCCCATCCGCGTGGCGGCGGAGCGGCGCGGCGGGGACCTGGTGGTCGAGGTGACGGATCGGGGGGAGGGGATCGCGCCGGAGGACCTGGAGCGCGTGTTCTCGCCGTTCTACCGGGTGGACCGCAGCCGCGCCCGCGCCACCGGCGGCGTCGGCCTCGGGCTGCCGCTCGCGCGCCGCATCGCCGAGGCGCACGGCGGCACGCTGACCGCGCGCAGCGCGCCGGGTGAGGGCACCACCCTGACGCTGACCATCCCGGCCGCCCGGTGATGGTCCGCCGCCGCCCGGATCGCCCGGGCGGGAGCGGCCGAATGCCACAGCCCCGGCGGGGACGAACGGGGAAGGGAACCGTTCGGGCTCGGAGGTGCGTCACCGCCCGATCGGGCACGGTGCGTCGGGTAGAGTCCGGGTCCAGCGTACCGGACGAGCGGCCCACACCGGGAGGACGCATGCCAACGGCCAACGGACCCCTCACCCCGCGTGCCGCCACCGGCGTCGCCGGTCTCGACGACGTGCTGGGCGGCGGATTTCCGCGCCGCCGGATCCACCTGATCTCAGGGATCCCCGGGCGCCGGCAAGACCACGCTCTCGCTCCAGTTCCTGATGGAGGGCGTGCGCCAGGGCGAGTCCTGCCTCTACATCGCCATGTCGGAGTCGCGGGAGGAGGTGGCGAGCGTGGCCGCCTCGCACCGCTGGGACCTCGGGGGCGTCACGGTGTTCGAGGCGTCGGAGATGGACGCGGGCGACGAGAACACCATCCTCGAGCCGTCGGAGGTGGAGCTGGGCGAGCGCATGGGGGCGATCCTCGCCGAGGTGGAGCGCGTGCAGCCGAACCGCGTCGTGCTCGACTGGTGCACCGAGCTGCGCCTGCTCGCCCAGACCCCCATCCGCTACCGGCGCCAGCTGCTCGCGCTGAAGCGCCAGCTGGTCGAGAAGGACCGGACGGTGCTGCTGCTCGACAACCCCTCGCCGGACGCGCCCGACGTGCTGGTGCAGAGCCTGGCGCACGGCGTGCTGCTGCTGGAGCAGCTCAGCCCGGAGTACGGCGCCGCGCGGCGGCGCCTGCGCGTCCTGAAGATGCGGGCGGCCGACTACCGCGGCGGCTTCCACGACTTCGCGATCCGCACCGGCGGGCTCACGGTGTTCCCGCGGCTGGTCGCGGCCGAGCACCGCGGCATCGTCGCCGAGCCGGAGCGCTGCTCGAGCGGGGTGGAGGCGCTCGACCGGATGCTCGGCGGCGGGCTCGACCGGGGGACCAGCACCCTGATCGTCGGGCCGGCCGGCGCGGGCAAGTCCACGCTGGCGACGCAGCTCGTCCACGCGGCGTCGCAGCGGGGGGAGCCGGCGGCCGTGTTCGCCTTCGACGAGCCCCGCGCCACGCTGCTGGCGCGGGCGCGCGCGACCGGGCTCGACCTCGTCCCGTTCCTGGAGTCGGGGACCGTGCAGATCACGCAGGTCGATCCCGCGGAGATGTCCGCCGGCGAGCTGGTCCACCTGGTCCGCGCGGCGGTCGACCGCGGCGCGCGCCTCGTGGTGATCGACAGCTTGAACGGCCTGCTCCAGGCCATGCCGAGCGAGGGCTCGCTGGTGCTGCAGGTGCACGAGATGCTCAGCTACCTGGCCGAGAAGCGCGTGGTCACCGTGGTCACCCTGGCGCAGCATGGGGTCATCGGCGACATCCTCGCGCCCGCCGACGTGACCTACCTCGCCGACACGGTCGTGCTCCTGCGGTACTTCGAGGCGGGCGGCGGCGTCCGCAAGGCGCTCTCGGTGCTGAAGAAGCGGCTCGGGGCCCACGAGACCACCATCCGCGAGTACATGCCCACCGCCACCGGCGCCCGGCTCGGCGGGCCGCTGACCGACTTCCGGGGCGTGCTCACCGGCGTGCCCGAGTTCGAGCCGGACGCGGCCGGGGAGCACCTGCTACCCATCCCGTCGCCATGATCCGACCGCACCGCTCCGAGCGCGTCCTGGTGCTGGCGCCCATCGGGCGCGACGCGGAGGTCGCCTCGGCGGTGCTGCGGGGCGCCGGCCTCTCGGCGCTGGTGTGCCGCGACATCGGGGACGTGGTGCAGGAGCTGCGCGCGGGCGCGGCGGTGCTGGTCATCGCGCAGGAGGCGCTGGCCGACGCCGCCCGGGACGGCATCGGCGAGTGGATCGCGCACCAGCCGCCCTGGTCCGACCTGCCGGTGTTCGTCGTCACCGGCAACCCGTCGCGCCTGGATCACGCCCGCACGCTGCGCCAGCTGTCGTGGCTCGGGAACCTGCTGCTGCTGGATCGGCCGCTGCGCCGCGCCACCCTCGTCAGCGTGGTGCGCTCCGCCATCCGCGCGCGCCAGCGCCAGTACGCGGCGCGCGAGGTGCTCGCCGCGCGCGAGCGGGAGGTGGAGGCGCGCGACCAGTTCCTGGCGATGCTCGGGCACGAGCTCCGCAACCCGCTCGGCGCGATCGTCCTCGCGCTCGACGTCATCGACCGGCGCGGCACGGCCGAGCCGCGGCAGCTCGACGTGGTCCGCCGGCAGTCGCGGCAGCTCTCGCGCCTGGTGGACGACCTGCTCGACGTGTCGCGCGTCACCTCGGGGAAGATCGCGCTCCACCGCCACCCGGTGGAGCTGGCCGTGCTGACCGGGCGCGCCGTGGAGGCGATGCAGCCGCCGGCCGCGGCCGCGGGGGTCTCGCTGCGCGCGGAGATCGCGCCGGGCGAGGTGCCGGTGCTGGGCGATCCGGTCCGGCTCGAGCAGGTGATCGCGAACCTGGTCGGGAACGCCGTCAAGTACAACCGGCCCGGCGGGCACGTGGTGGTCTCGCTGGAGACGTCGGGCGGCGACGCGGTGCTGCGCGTCCGCGACGACGGCATCGGCCTGGCCGAGGCCGACCTGGAGCGCGTGTTCGACACGTTCGTGCAGGTGGACTCCGGGCTCGACCGCGCCCGCGGCGGCCTGGGGCTCGGGCTCACGCTGGTGAAGACGCTGGTGACCATGCACGGCGGCCAGGTGCGGGCGGACAGCGCGGGCGCGGGCAAGGGCAGCACGTTCACGGTCCGGCTGCCGCTCGCGGCGCCGGCGGATCGGCCCGCCGGCCCCCGCCGCGACGCCGCCGCGCCCGAGGTCCGCCCGCGGCGCGTCCTGGTCATCGACGACAGCCCGGACAACCGCGAGGTGGCCCAGTCCGCGCTCGAGATGCTCGGGCACAAGGTGAGCCTGGCGGGGGACGGGCCGAGCGGGATCGAGGAGGCGTTCAGGTACGACCCCGAGGTGGTCGTGATCGACATCGGCCTGCCCGGGCTGGACGGCTACGAGGTGGCGCGCCGCCTGCGCGCCGCGCGCGGCCGGGGCATGGTCCTCATCGCGCTGACCGGCTACGGCCAGCCCGACGACCGCCAGCGCGCGCTGGCCGCAGGCTTCGACCTGCACCTCACCAAGCCGGTGGAGATCGAGGCGCTCCGCCGGGCCATCGAGCGGTTCGACCCGGGCGTGTGAGCCGCCCCGCGCGCCGCGGTCAGCCGCGCTGCCGGCGCACCCCGGCCAGCAGGGCTTCGATCGCCTCGAAGCGCGCCGGCTTCGCGAGGTGCGCGTCGAAGCCGGCCTGCGCGGAGCGCGCAAGGTCGTCCGGCAGGGCGTAGCCGGAGAGGGCGACGAGCAGCACCGACGCCAGCTCCGGGTCGGCGCGCAGCGTGCGCGCCAGCTCGTACCCGTCCATGTCCGGCAGGCCCAGGTCGCACACGATCGCGTCCGGGCGCGCGGTGCGGCAGCGCTCCAGCGCCTGCCGCGCGTCGAGCGCGATGTCGGCGTGGTGGCCGGCCAGCTCGAGGAGATCGCGCAGGGTCTCGGCGGAGTCGCGGTTGTCCTCGACCACGAGCACCCGCCGGGGCGCGGCCGGGCGCGGCGTCGCGGCCTCGGTGACCCGGACCGGCACGCCGTCGAGCGGCAGCTCCAGCGTGAACGTCGCCCCGCGGCCCGCCCCGGCGCTCGCCGCGTCCACGGTGCCGCCGTGCAGCTCGACCAGGCCCTTCACCAGCGCGAGCCCCAGCCCCAGGCCGCCCCGGGTGCGCGCCAGCGTCCCCTCCGCCTGCACGAACGGCTGGAACAGCCGCTGCAGCACCTCCGGCGGCATCCCGATGCCGTCGTCGCGCACCCGGACCCGGGCACGCCCCTCCGGCGTGGCGTCCACCGCGACCGTGACCGTCCCGCCGCCGTCGGTGAACTTGGCCGCGTTCTGCACCAGGTTGCCCACCACCTGCGCGATGCGCGCCGCGTCGGCGTGGACCCACAGCTCGCGCTCCGGGACCTCCAGCGCCAGCCGGAGCCCGCGCGCCTCGAGCAGCGGGCCGAGGTCCTCCGCGGCCTGGCGCACCGCCGTGCCCAGCTCCAGGTGCGTCCGCCGCAGCTGGATCTTCCCCTGCGTGATGCGGGCCACGTCGAGCAGGTCGTCCACCAGCCGCGCCAGGTGCGCCACCTGCCGCGCGATGACCTGGCGCGCGTTCCGGCCCTGCTCGCCGGCGGGGTCGCCGCGATCGAGGACGGTGAGCGCGTTGAGCACCGGCGCGAGCGGGTTGCGCAGCTCGTGCGACAGCACCGCCAGGAACTCGTTCTTGCGGCGGTCGGCCTGCGAGAGCGCCTCGACGAGCTGGGTGAGGCGCGCGTCGCTGGCCCGGAGCGCCTCGCCCTGGGCCTGGAGCTCCTCGTTCTGGGCCTGGAGCTCCTCCTGCTGCGCCTGGAGCTCCTCGTTCTGGCCGTACAGCTCCTCCTCCTTGGCCTGGAGCTCCTCGTTCTGGGCCTGCAGCTCCTCGTTCTGCGCGGCGACCCGCTCCTCGCGATCGCGCAGCTCCGCCGCCATCGTCGCGAACGCCCGCGCCAGCTCGGCCAGCTCGCTGCGCGGTCCCGTGTCCGGGGTCGGCGCCTCCAGGTCCGTCGCGGCGGAGTAGTCGCCCGCGGCCAGCCGCCGGGCCGCGTCCACCAGCCGCTTCGCCGGGCGGCGCACCTCGGTCACGACCACCCACGCGATCGCCGCCAGGAGCAGGGCCACGGCGACGAAGGCGAGCACCAGCGTGCGGACGGTGTCGCGCTGGTAGGCGAGGATGGTGTGGCTCGCGCCCGCGTCGTGCCGCTGCTGGATCGCGCCGAAGCCCCGGAGCAGCTCGAGCAGCTCCTCGCGCATGGGCGGCAGGGTCGCCTCGCGCGCGCGGATCGCGGCCTCGTCCCCGCCGGTCGCGACCACCGTGCCGAGCGCCACCGCCGCCTTCTCGAAGGGCGGGACGGCCGCCAGGATCCGGTCGGCCAGGGCCGCCCCCTCGCCCTGCTTCGGCACCGCCGCGAAGCGCGCGGCCGCCCCCTCCAGCCGGCGCAGCGCCGCCTGCAGCGCGTCCATCCGCGCGGGCTCGGGCGTGAGCGCGTACGCGCGCGCGGTGAGGCTCACGTGCAGCACCGCGCTCTCCAGCGACGCCGCCGCCACGGCGCGCGGGCCGATCACCTCGAGCTGCGCGTCGGCGCTGGCCGCGATCCGCCCCTGGAGCGTGACCGCCAGCGCCACCAGGCCGGCCAGGAGCGCCCCCGCGATCGCGAACCCGAGCGACACCCAGGTGCCGATGGACAGGTCCGGCCTACGCATCGGCGCCCCCTCCCGCCGCGCGGAACAGGCGGGCGCGCCGGTCGAGCACCTCCAGCCGGCCGCCCGCGAGCGCCGCGGGCCACTCCGCCGCGCCGAGCCAGAGCAGCCCGCCCGGCGCGAGCGCGTCGAGCAGCAGCTCCAGCGCGCGCCGCTGCAGCGGCGGCTGGAAGTAGATGAGCGTGTTGCGGCACGCGACGAGATCGAAGCGGCGCCGGCCGGGGGGCGCGCGCGCCGCGGAGAGGTCGTGGCGGAGCGCCCGGACCCGCGCCCGGATCGCCGGGTGGACGCGGAAGGCGGCGACGCCGCCCCCGAGCACCGGCGTCAGGTAGCGGTCGCGGTACGCCCGCGGCAGCTCGGCGAGCGCCGCGGCGGGGTAGGTCGCGGCCTCCGCCGCGGCGAGCGCGTCCGGCGCCACGTCGGTCGCGACCACGTCCGGCCCGGCGGGCGCGCCCAGGTCGTCGAGGAGCATGGCGAGCGTGTAGGGCTCCTCCCCGCGGGCGCAGCCCGCGCTCCAGACGGCCAGCGGCCCCGGCGCCGCCGCCAGGCGCGCGGCCAGCGCCTCGCGCAGGCGCTCCACGGCCGCGGCGTCCCGGTAGAAGCGGCTCACCTTCACGGTCAGGCGCGCGAGCAGGTCGCCGGCCAGCCGCCGATCGGCCCGGAGCCGGTCCAGGTAGGCCGCGCTCGAGCTCGCCCCGGCGGCGATCATCGCCGTTCGTACGCGCCGCTCCACGGTGCCGCGCCGGTAGCCGGTGAGGTCGAGGCCGCACCGCGTGCGGACGATCGAGAGGATCTCCGCGAGGTGGGCGTGCGGGAGCCGATCCGCACATGCGCTGGAGCGCGCGAGATTCGTCATGTCGCCTCGGGTGAGCGCGGCGCGCCGCCGGAGCGTGCGGCGGCGCGGCCTGGACGGCGAGCATACCCGAGCCGCCGGGCCGCGTGACCGGCCGGCGCGTTCCCTCGTCGGGGCCGTGCCCCGGCGCGGCGCGGGCGGGCGCACCGCGCGGGGCGAGCGCCGCACCCCTGCCGGCCCGCGGCGCTCAGCGGAGGAAGTCGAGCAGCGCGCGCTCGAACGCCGGGAAGGCCTCGACCTGGGGCACGTGGCCGATGCCGGGCAGCTCCACCAGCTCGGCGCCGGGGATGCGCCGCTGCGCCGCCTTCCCGAGGCGCGTGTAGTCGCCCATCGCCTCGCGCAGGCCGGCGGGCGCGAGCGGCCGGCCGATGGCGGTGCGGTCGCGCAGCCCGATCACCAGGCGCGTCGGCACCCTCAGGCGCTCGAGCTCGTGCACCACCGGCTGCGTGACGATCATGTCGTAGGTGAGCGCGCTCACCCACGCGACCCGCGGCCAGCCCGGGTGCAGCGTCCACCCGGCCAGCAGCCGCGTGTGCGCCTCGTACTCGGGCTTCCACGCACCGTCGTAGTACGCCTGCCGCTGGTAGTCCCGGACCGAGTCCGGCGTCTGCTTCAGCTCCTGCGCGTACCACTGGTCCACCGTGCGCGGCGGCAGGAAGGCGGCGTAGTCCTCGAGGCCGATCGGGTTCACGAGCAGGAGGCGCTCGGTGGCCTCCGGGTACTCGAGCGCGTAGCGCACCGCGAGCATCCCGCCCATCGAGTGCCCGACCACCGCGGTGCGCTCGACGCCGAGCGAGGCGAGCAGCGCCCGGGTGTTCGCGGCGAGCTGCGCGAAGGAGAACTGGTAGCGCTCGGGCTTGCTGGACTTGCCGAACCCGATCTGGTCGGGCGCGATCACGCGGAAGCCGGCGCGGTTCAGCGCGGCGATCGTCTCGGCCCAGGTGCCGGCGTGGAAGTTCTTGCCGTGGAGGAGCAGGACGGTCCGGCCGTTCGGCTTCGCGGCGGGCGCGTCGACGTACGCCATGCGCAGCCGCTGGCGCTGGCTGTCGAGCTCGAACGTGGAGACCGGGAGCGGGTACTCGAACGCGGCCGCGTCCGGGTCCACGGCGCCGGCGGGGAGCGCCGTCGCGGGCGCACGCGGCGGCGCGCCGGCGCAGGCGAGCGCGAGCGCGGCGAGCGGCGGCAGCAGGCAGGGGAGGGCGGCGGTGCGGCGTGGCGAGGGCATGGGTGCGGGCTCCGGGGGTGGCCACGGCGCAGCGGGGCGCCGCGCGGCGCGGGAGAGCTTAAGGACGCGCCCGGGGCCGCGCACGCGCACGTGGGACTTGCCGTGTCCGCGCGGGCGGGCACAATCACGGTCCGTGCGCCCCGCGATCGGTCCGCCGGCGCTCCCGGAGAACGCCACCATGACGACGCCCCGCCGCACGCTCCGCCTCGCGCCCCTGCTCGCCCTCGCGCCGCTGCTGCTGGGCGGCTGCGCCACGATCTTCACCGGCACGCACGACACGCTCACGTTCGACGCGAACGTGCCCGGCGTGCGGCTCACCATCGACGGCCAGTACCGGGGTGAGCTGCCGCTCACGCTCGACATGTCGCGCAACTTCATGGGCGGCCGGCAGTTCCTGGCGCGCTTCGAGGCGCCCGGCCACGCCACCCAGGAGTTCACGCTGGAGCGCGCGTTCAACCCGGTCGCGATCCTCGACGTGAGCAGCACGATCGTGTCGGGCGGCGTGGACGTGCTCACCGGGTCCCTCATGAAGTTCTCGCCGCGCGAGTACCACGTGCAGATGGTCCCGGCGGGCCAGGCCGCCGGCGCGCCCGCGGCCCGGCGCAGCGCCGAGCTGCACCGCTTCGCGCTGAACGGGTTCCGGGACCTGCAGAAGGACCTCGCGCGCGGCGGCGGCGAGTCGCTCTCCACCTTCGCGGCGATGGTCGGCGGCGACGGCGCGAGCGCCCGGCGCGTGGTGGAGGTCTCGGTGCGCGGCGCGCCCGCGCTCCTGGCCGCGGCCACCGCGCCCGAGTTCGTGCGCCGGTTCGACGCGCTGCTGGCCGGGACCCCGGACCTGGCCGGCTGCCGGCTGTAGCCGCGCGGGGCTCGACGCGCCGCGCCAGCAGGGGCCCGCGCGCACCCGGCGTCCGCGAACCGGCGGGCGCCGCGCCACGTGCTGGTGCGGAAGGCGTGACCTGCCCGGGCCCTGACCATCCCGGGACCATTCCCCCGCCGCCCTCGCACGGCTATTGGCAAGGGTCCCGGGCCGCGGCGCGGCCGCGCACGACGCGGCCGTGCCCGGGCCCGATCCAGCGGGGGTTCGCCATGCGTGATGCAGTCGGTCCAAGTCTCCTGGTCCGCGCCGCCGTCGGCTGCGCGCTCGCTCTCCTCCTGGCCGCGCCGGACGGCGCCGACGCCGCGCCCGGCGCGCGCGTGTACCGCGCCGGGGCCGGCGGGGCGCTCACGCCGCCGTCGCGGGCGCCCGCGACCCAGGTGGTGGCGGGCTTCCTGCGGTCCCACGGCGCGGCGCGCGCCACCGTGGACGGGCTCGCGGTCGCGGCGGAGTCGCGCGGCCGGGGCGGCGTCGCCCACCTCCGCCTCGAGCAGCGCGCCGGAGGCCTGCGCGTCGCGGGCGGCTACGCGCGCGCGGCCGTGGACGCCGGCGGGCGGCTGATCCACCTCGTGGACGGGCTCGTCCCCGTGGCCGGGGGCGGCGTCGCGCCGGCGCGCGTCGGCGAGGCGCAGGCGCTCGAGGCCGCGCTGCGGCGCCTCGGGTACCAGCCGGCCGCGGCGCCCGCGGTGACGGGCCGCGACGGCGACCTCACCGTGTTCGCGCGCGACCCCGCGAGGTTCCACGCCGCGCCCACCGTGGAGCGCGTGGCCGTGCCCGAGGCGGGCGGGGCGCTCCGCGCGGGGTTCCTGGTCGAGACCTGGAGCGAGCGCGGGAACCTGCTGCACCACACGCTCGTGGACGGCGACGGCGCGGTCCGGTCGGTCGAGCTGCGCACCGCGAACGACAGCTACGCCGTGTTCGTCGAGGATCCGTCGAAGACGCCGCAGGCGGTGGTGAGCGGGCCGGCGCCCGGCAGCGCCGAGTCGCCCATCGGCTGGCTCTACGCCGGCACGCAGTCCACCATCGACATCGCCGGCAACAACGTGAACGCGTACCTGGACGCGGACGCGAACAACCGGCCCGACCGCGGCGGCACCTCGGTCACCGACGGGAACTTCCTCACCGCGGCCGACCTCGGCGCGCAGCCGTCCACCGCGGGGAACCGCGCGGTGGCGGTCCAGAACCTCTTCTACCTGAACAACGTCATCCACGACGTCCTGTACGTCCACGGCTTCGACGAGGCGGCCGGCAACTTCCAGGACTCCAACTTCGGCCGCGGCGGCAAGGAGCGCGACTCGGTGAACGCGGAGGCGCAGGACGGCGGCGGCACCGACAACGCGAACTTCGCGACGCCCACCGACGGGCGCTCGCCGCGCATGCAGATGTACCTGTGGAACGGCCCGGTGCCGCCGCTCGAGGTGGTGGTGAACGCGCCCGCCGGGATCGCCGGGAGCTACGACGCCGCCGGCGCGGAGTTCGGCCCCTCGCTCACCACGGCCGGCGTCACCGCCGACGTGGTGCTCGTGGACGACGGCACCGGCACGGCCACCGACGCCTGCGAGGCCATCCAGAACGCGGTCTCCGGGCGCATCGCGCTGGTGGATCGCGGGAGCTGCAACTTCACCGTCAAGGTGCTGAACGCGCAGTCGGCCGGCGCGGTGGCGGTGATCGTCGCGAACAACCAGGGCGGCGACGCGATCTTCACCATGGGCGGCACCGAGCGGAAGATCCGCATCCCGGCGGTGATGATCTCGCAGAACGCCGGCGCGACGCTGAAGGGCGCGACCGGGGTGAACGCCACCGCCCGGCGGAAGGATCCCGCCCCGCTGATGGTGGACGGCGACCTCGACTCCGACGTCGTGTTCCACGAGTACGGGCACGGCCTCACCTGGCGCATGATCGGCGGCATGAGCGGTCCGCTCGCCGGCGCGGTCGGGGAGGGCATGAGCGACGTGCTCGCGGTGGTCATGAACGAGGACGACCGGGTGGGCGAGTACGCCGCGAGCAACCCGCTCGGCATCCGGACCGCGCCGTACACCGGCTACCCGCGGACCTACGGCGACGTGGCCGGCACGGAGGTCCACCTCGACGGCGAGGTGTACGGGGCCATCGGCTGGCGCCTGTTCCAGGCGTTCCAGACGGCCGGGCTCGGCAAGTCGCTGCTGCTCGACTACCTGGTGGACGGCATGAACTACACGCCGTCCACGCCCGCGTTCGAGGACATGCGCGACGGCATCCTCCAGGCCGTCACCGCGGCCGGGAGCCCGGACGCGGCGGCGCACGCGTGCCTGGTGTGGGACGCGTTCGCGGCGTACGGCGTGGGCGTCGGCGCCCAGGGCGTCGTGGACGCGTCGGGCGCGGTGACCGTGACGGAGTCGTTCGCGAAGCCGGCCGGGTGTCCGTAGCCGGATCGTGCGGGGCGGGGGCCGCGCGCGATCCGCGCGCGCCCGCCCCGCGCGTCGAGCACGTTCAGCCCGCGAGCTCGCGGTCGAACTTGCCCTTCAGGAACTCCCGCACCTGTTCGGAGGGCTCGCGCCGCTCCATCGACGCCGGGAGCGGCGCGCTGCGCTCGCGGGGGGCATGCGCCGGGGCCGGCGCGCGCGCGATCTCACCGTGCGCGTTCACCGAAGGGAAGCGCTTGAGCTCGTTCCGCGCGAGGCGCCACGCCTGCTGCACGGTCCACGAGAGCGACCGATCGAGGCGCACCGCCTCGCTCATGATCTCGCGGAGCGTCTCCTCCGGGAAGTAGAGCGACTGCTTCTGCTTGTCCGTTGCGGCCATTCCTGCGTCCTCCCACAGTGGGCCCCATGGTACGCACGCCGGCAGTTTCCGCAAATTCGGCGCGACCTTGACATCCGCGACCCCATCTGCCGCGCCGGACGGCGGCGTGCGCCGGGGTGAGGGCAGCGCGCACATCGCGCGACACCGAGGCCCGCGGGAGGCGCACCCTTCGGAATGTCTCGCGCCGTGCGGGACGTTCGAGGGGAGCGCGCGGGGCCCTCGCCCCGGCCCTCCGCACCGATGCGTCCCGCCCTGCTCCTCCCGCTCGCCGCGCTCCTCGCGCTGGCCTCCCCGCTGCCGGCGGCGAACGCCTCCGGGCCGGCGCCGGCGCCCGGACCGTCGGCCTGCGACGCCGCGCCCGGGCCGGCGTCCGCGGCGTGCGACGGGGACGGGCCGCTCTGCCCCGCGGCCGAGCGCGTCCGCATCGCCTGCGAGCTCCGGCAGGCCATCGAGGCGCGGTACGTGTTCCTCACCACCAAGCCCTTCACGCTCGCCGCCGCCGGCCACCCCGGGTTCGACGCGCGCGCCCACCTCGAGGCGTGCGTCGAGGGCGAGCGCGCCGTCGCGGCCGAGCGCGATCCGCTCCGCTTCTACGACCGGATGCGCCGCTGCGTGGCCGCCTTCGAGGACGGGCACCTGCTGCTGCGGGTGCCGTCCGGCGCGCCGCAGGTCGCGCTCGGCGTCGGCCTGCGCCTCGCCGCCGACGGCCGGGTCTACGTGGCGAGCCGCTCGCCGGCGCTGGGCCAGGCGCTGGCGCGCGCCGGCCTCCAGGATCCGGCGGCGCTGCTCGCGCCCGGCACCCGCGTGGTCGCGATCGACGGCCGGCCGGTGCGCGCGGCGATGGACGAGCTCGCCGCCCACCTCCCGGGCAGCTCGGCCGCGGCCCGCGCCGAGCGCGCCGTGGACGCGCTCACCCGCCGCGACTTCCTGCACCCGGCCCGCGCCACCGCCGAGCTGACGGTGATCGCCCGCGGCGCCCGCCGCACCGTGCGCCTGCCGTGGTGGGCCTCGCCGGGCGCTGGACGCGGCGCGCTGGGCCGCGCGCTCCTGGCCCGCACCGGGATCCGGACCGCCGACCTGGGCGAGGCCGCGGCCGCGCTGGTGGACGGCGGCGACCTGGCCGGCGGGGTGCGCCGGACCGACTCGATCTTCCCGCCGGACGAGGCGGCCGCGCTCCGGACGTACACCGGCGACGGCGGCGGGCCGGCGGCGCGCCTGGGCGAGGTGGCGGCGCCCGGGGGGCGGCGGGTGTGCTACGCGCAGCTGCTCTCGCTGCACACGGAGGCGCTCTCGGCCGGCGGCGAGCGGCGCCCGTTCACCGACGTCCTCGGCGAGTTCCTGCGCGGCTGCGACGCCCGCGGCGCCGACCTGGTGCTCGACCTGCGCCAGAACGGCGGCGGGTACCTCTCGCACTCGACCGCGCTGGCGCGGATGCTCCTGCCGGCGGGGGCGTCGTCGCCGGGGGGCGCCCTGGTGCTGCGCGCCACCGAGTTCAACGAGGGCGTGTACCGCGAGCGCGCGCCGATGCTGGGCGGCGCGCCCGCGGTGGGCGTCCGGTCGCGCTCCGAGCCGGAGCGGGTGCTCGAGTCGATCCGCGGGGCGCGGAAGGCCGGCGACGACTTCACCCCCGCGCTGCTGGAGCCGCCGCTCCGCCCCGACCCGGCCGAGGGCGGGTTCCGCGGCCGCGTGGTGGCGCTCACCTCGCCCTCGTGCATGAGCGCGTGCGAGCGGCTCGCCGGGCTGCTCCGGAGCGGCGGGCGCGCGGTCCTGGTGGGCGGCCCGACCGAGGGCGCCGGCGGGAGCCAGCAGGAGGCGAAGGGGCTCGCGGCGCGCTGGACCGACTCCCGCGGGCGGCTCTCGGTGTCCATCCCGAACGCCGCCATGGGCGTCCAGCCGCCGGACGGCGCCGGCGACGACGCCTCCGCCGACCGGTTCTTCGCCGCGCTGGCGCTGGAGAACCGCCCGGTGGAGCCGCACCGGCGGTACGCGACCACGCGCGCCGACCTCGTGGATCACGGCCAGGGCTGGCGCGAGCAGGCCTGGGCGGCGCTCGAGGCCGGGCACCCGATCCGGGACCCATGACGGGCGCCTGCCCGATCCGAGCGCTGGGGCTCTAGGACCCTGCCGGGATCGCCGGGCAAGGGATCGCCCAACCTTGCGACAAAACCGACTTCTCCCGTCCTTGACGTGCCCCAAGGGGTCGCAGCTATGGTGCCATTCCGCGCACTCCTGTTCAGGGCGCGAGGCGACACCGTCTCGGCGGCGGAAGCTCATCCACGAAGAAGGGATACGGCTCAATGCGACTGTTCTCGGACTCGATTGGCAGGAAGATCGTGATGGCCGTCACCGGCCTGATCATGGTCCTGTTCGTCGTCGGTCACCTGCTCGGAAACCTCTCGATCTTCAACGGGCCGGACGGCATCAACGCGTACGCGGAGAAGCTCCACCAGCTGGCGCCGCTGGTGTGGGGCACCCGGATCGTCGTCGGCCTCTCGGTGGTGCTGCACGCGGTCCTCGCGGTGCAGATCACGCTCGAGAACAGCGCCGGAACCCGACGCGCTACGCGGTCCAGCGCAGCCTGAAGGCCACGTTCTCCGGCAAGACGATGATCTGGACGGGCCTCATCCTCGGCGCGTTCATCGTCTACCACCTGCTCCAGTTCACGCTGCGCGTGACCCCGGGCCTGGTGCGCGGCCAGGACTCGCTCGGCCGCTTCGACGTGTTCGGCATGGTCGTCCAGCAGTTCCGGATCGTGCCCATCGCCGCGATCTACGTGGTCGGGATGATCGCGCTGTTCCTCCACCTGAAGCACGGCATCCAGAGCACGCTGCAGACCCTCGGCTGGAGCAACGAGACGCTGCTGCCGCGGTGGGGCGTGCTCGGCAAGACGCTCGCCGGGATCCTGCTCGTCGGCTTCGGGGCCATTCCGCTGCTCATCCTCGCCGGCATCGCCGGGAACTAAGGGAGACACCGTGATCCTCGACGGAAAGGCACCTACCGGCCGCATCGAAGAGTCGTGGGACAAGTACCGCTTCGAGCTGAAGCTGGTGAACCCCGCGAACAAGCGGAAGTTCAAGATCCTGGTGGTCGGGACCGGCCTCGCCGGCGCCTCGGCGGCCGCGACGCTCGGTGAGCTCGGCTACAACGTGGAGACGTTCTGCTACCAGGACTCTCCGCGGCGCGCGCACTCCATCGCGGCGCAGGGCGGCATCAACGCCGCGAAGAACTACCCGAACGACGGCGACAGCATCTACCGCCTGTTCTACGACACCATCAAGGGCGGCGACTTCCGCGCCCGCGAGGCCGACGTGTGGCGCCTCGCGCAGGTCAGCAACAACATCATCGACCAGTGCGTCGCGCAGGGCGTGCCGTTCGCGCGCGACTACGCCGGCTACCTCGACAACCGCTCCTTCGGCGGCGCGCAGGTGTCCCGCACCTTCTACGCCCGCGGCCAGACCGGCCAGCAGCTGCTGCTCGGCGCGTACTCGGCGCTGTCCCGGCAGATCAAGGCCGGCACGGTGAAGCTGTTCCCCCGCACCGAGATGCTGGACCTGGTGGTGGTGGACGGCGAGGCGAAGGGCATCACCGTCCGCGACCTGGTCACCGGGGAGATCCGCACGCACGTCGGCGACGCGGTGGTGCTCGCGACCGGCGGCTACGTGAACGTGTTCTACCTCTCCACCAACGCGATGGGCTGCAGCGTCACCGCGATCTGGAAGGCGCACAAGAAGGGCGCCTACCTCGCGAACCCCTGCTTCACGCAGATCCACCCGACGTGCATCCCGCAGGCGGGCGACTACCAGTCGAAGCTGACGCTCATGTCCGAGTCGCTCCGCAACGACGGCCGGATCTGGGTGCCGAAGAAGAAGGAGGACTGCAACAAGCCGCCGAACGAGATCCCCGAGGAGGATCGCGACTACTACCTCGAGCGGAAGTACCCGACGTTCGGCAACCTCGCCCCCCGCGACATCGCGTCCCGCGCCGCCAAGGAGCAGTGCGACGAGGGCCGCGGCGTCGGCCCCGGCGGCCGCGGCGTCTACCTCGACTTCGCCGCCTCCATCAAGCGGCTCGGCGAGAACGTGGTCCGCGAGCGCTACGGCAACCTGTTCGAGATGTACGAGCGGATCACCGACGAGAACGCGTACAAGCAGCCGATGCGCATCTACCCGGCCCCGCACTACTCGATGGGCGGCCTCTGGGTGGACTACAACCTGATGAGCAACGTCCCCGGCCTGTTCGTGCTCGGCGAGGCGAACTTCTCGGTCCACGGCGCGAACCGCCTGGGCGCCAGCGCGCTGATGCAGGGCCTGGCGGACGGCTACTTCGTCATCCCGAACACGATCGCCGGCTACCTCGCGACCACCAAGCCCGGCAAGGTCAAGGCCGACCACCCCGAGTTCAAGAAGTCGGTGGAGGAGGTGCAGGGCGCCTCCAAGAAGCTGCTCGGCATCAACGGGAAGAAGACCGTCACCGAGTTCATCCGCGAGCTCGGCACGACGATGTGGGAGGACGTCGGCATGGCCCGGAGCAAGGAGTCGCTCACCAAGGCGCTCCAGAAGATCCCGGCCATCCGCAAGGAGTTCTGGGAGAACGTGAAGGTCTCCGGCAAGGGTGAGGAGCTCAACCAGCAGCTCGAGAACGCCGGCCGCACCGCCGACTTCCTCGAGTTCGCCGAGCTGCTCGCCCGCGACGCCCTGCACCGCGAGGAGTCCTGCGGCGGACACTTCCGCGTCGAGCACCAGTACCCGGACGGCGAGGCGAAGCGCGACGACGCGAACTTCTGCTACAGCGCCGCCTGGGAGTTCAAGGGAGTCGGCAAGGAGCCCGAGCTCCACAAGGAGCCGCTCAAGTTCGAGAACGTCCACCTCGCGGTGAGGAGCTACAAGTAATGAGCGCGCACGCTTCCGAGCACGGGACGATGAACCTGAAGCTCATCGTCTGGCGGCAGGCCGGGCCCAACGAGCCTGGACGCTTCGAGACCTACGACGCCAAGGGCATCACGCCGCATCACTCCTTCCTGGAGATGCTGGACGTGGTGAACGAGGACCTGATCAAGCAGGGCAAGGAGCCGATCGTCTTCGACCACGACTGCCGCGAGGGCATCTGCGGCGCCTGCTCGGCCGTGGTCAACGGCGTCCCGCACGGCGGCTACAAGCGGACCACGCTCTGCCAGCTGCACATGCGGAAGTTCAAGGACGGCGACGCGATCTACCTCGAGCCGTGGCGCGCCCGCGCGTTCCCCATCATCAAGGACCTGATGGTGGACCGCGGCGCCCTCGACCGCCTCATCCAGGCGGCCGGCTGGACGTCGGCCCACACCGGCGGCGTCCCCGACGGCAACTCGACGCCCATCCCGAAGCGCGCCGCCGACTACGCCATGGACGCGGCCGAGTGCATCGGCTGCGGCGCCTGCGTGGCGGCCTGCCCGAACGGCGCGGCGATGCTGTTCGCCGGCGCCAAGGTGTCCCAGCTCGCCGAGCTGCCGCAGGGCCAGGTGGAGGCGCCGGAGCGCGTCGCCGCCATGGTCCAGGCGATGGCCGAGAACGGGTTCGGCAACTGCTCGAACCACTACGAGTGCGAGGCCGCCTGCCCGAAGGGCATCGACGTGAAGTTCATCGCCCGCCTGAACCGCGAGTTCCGCAAGGCGCTGGTGCTGGACAAGGTCGGCGCGCTGAAGAAGTCCGCCAAGGCGGAGTAGCCGACGCGGACCGCATGACGGCATGAGGCGGGGCAGGGGCGCGCGCGTCCCTGCCCCGCTGCGTTTTCCGGCGCCGGAGGGCGCATGAGCCTCGACCCCGAGCTGATCGAGCGGCTGAAGCGGGTGCTGGCGGCGGTGGAGCCGCTGCTCCCCCGGCCCGCGGTGCCCATCGACTGGGCCGCCTGCCACGCCGCCAACTGGCACCGCAGCACCTTCGCCGGGACCATGGAGCCGGTCCCCGGCGTCGAGGGCATCCACCTCGACGACCTGCTCGGCATCGAGCCGCAGAAGAAGGCGCTCGAGGACAACACCCGGCAGTTCCTGGCCGGGCTCCCCGCCAACAACGCGCTGCTGTGGGGCGTGCGCGGCACCGGCAAGTCGTCGCTGGTGCGCGCGCTCCTGCACGCCTACGCGGACCGGGGCCTGCGCATCATCCAGGTGGACAAGGACGACCTGGTCAGCCTGCCCGCCATCGTGGACGCGGTGAAGGGCCAGCCGTACCGGTTCGTGCTGTTCTCCGACGACCTGTCCTTCGAGTCCGGCGACGCGAGCTACAAGGTGCTGAAGAGCGCGCTCGACGGCTCGGTGTACGCGCTGCCCGAGAACGTCCTCATCTACGTCACCTCGAACCGCCGGCACCTCGTGCCGGAGTACGAGAGCGACAACCGCGGCGCCATGATGGTCGAGGGCGAGATCCACCACGGCGAGGCGGTGGAGGAGAAGATCTCGCTGTCCGGGCGCTTCGGCCTGTGGGTCGGGTTCCACACCTTCAGCCAGGACCTCTACGTGGACGTGGCGCGGCGCTGGGTGGGGAAGCTGTGCGAGCGCACCGGCGTGAAGGTGCCCTGGACGCGCGAGGCGGAGACCGCGGCGGTGCTCTGGTCGCAGCGCAAGGGCGACCGCAGCGGCCGCATCGCCTACCAGTTCGCCTGCGACTGGGTGGGCCGCAGCGCCATGGAGCAGCGCACCGCCTGACGCCCGCTCGCCGGGCCGCCGCTCCCCCCGGGGCGGTGCCCGCCGCGCCCGGCGAGGCGAAGTCTTTGGCGATGGGCCTCGCCTGCTTCGTCGACGGCTTCGGCCGGGTGCTCCGCGATCGCGCGCGGGCGGAGGGGAGCCTCCCCTCGAGCACCCGCTACCTCACGGTGGAGGGCGTGGGCGGCTGGCTCTTCCCGATCGTCAGCGAGCTGGGGGACCCGTACCAGCTGTTCCTCTGGTTCGACGGGGGCGGCTACCAGGTGAAGCTCGTCGAGCCGCAGGTCCTGGGGCGCTTCGATCCCCACGCCTGCCACGTCTTCCCCGACGGGCGCCTGTGCCTCTCGAGCGACCCCGGCGGCGGGATGCCCTCGCTGGAGGACGCGTACGCGCGCAGCGTCCTGTGGTGCAACGGCTTCAGCGTGTTCGCGCGCGAGGGGCGGTTCCCGTTCTAGCCTCCCGCGCACGCGGGGGCACCGGAGGAGGCAGCCATGTCGCAGACGGTACTCGAACGACTTCGCGAGGCGATGCGCGACGAGCGGCGCGACGCGGCCCCCGGGGCGCCGGAGGCGCGCGGCCGGGTGTGGGTGACGCCGGACGGCCGCGTGGTCATCGGCGTGGAGCAGGGCGACGCCGAGCAGCGCATGCTGTCGAAGGTGCACCCGGCGGTGTTCGCCTAGCCGCGGGGCCGCGCGTGTGGTGCGTGGCCGACTGGGTCCTCCGCGCCCTCGACGCGGAGCTCGGCGGCCATCCGCCGGAGCGCGGGGGCGCGCTGCTCGGCCCCCCGGGGCGGCCGCTCCTCACCCACTTCGCGCCGGACCCCGGGGCGCGCGCCAGCGCGTGCCAGTGGGCGCCGTCGCCGGCGCTGGGCGAGCGCGTCGCCGCCCTGGAGCGCGGCGAGGGGCTGGAGCTGAAGGGGCTGGTGCACTCGCACCCCGGCGCCCTGGACCAGCCCTCGGCGCAGGACGCGCGCGAGCTCGCCGCCGGGCTCGCGCACAACCCGCACCTCGGCTGCTACCTCGGGCCGGTCGTCTCGCTCGCGCCCGCCGCCGCGCCGGGCGCGCACGAGGTCGCCCTGCCGCGCGGGAAGCTCTCGCTGTTCGCCGCGCGCCGCGCCCGCGGCGGCGGCGCCGAGGTCCGGCCCGAGCCGCTCCGCGCCGTGCCGCTGCTCCGCGACCTCGAGCGCGCGGCGGCGGCGCTCGGCGGCGGGCGCGCCGAGGGGTTCGTCACCGAGAGCGGCGAGGGGCCGCTGCTGGCCGGGCGGCTGCGCCTCGACGCCGGAGGCGAGGTGCTGGTGCTCGCCGGCGAGCACTACCCGGCGCTGCCGCCGGTCGCGCTCGGCGCCGGTGAGGGCGAGGGCGAGGCCACCGCCCAGCTCGAGCTGGCGTGGCCGCTCGCGCTCGCCGAGGAGGAGCGGCTCGCCGCCGCGCTCGCGGCGGTGCTGGAGGGGCACGGCCCGCGCCGGCGCGCGTACGGGCCGCCCGGCGGGCCCGCGCTGACGCGCGACGCGGGGCGGGCCGCGCTGGCGGGGTGGTCGGCGCGGCTCGCGGACGGCGGGCCGGAGGCGCGCGAGGCGGCGCGGCGCGGCGGGCTGCGGGCGCGGAGCGCGGCGCGGCTCCCCGAGGCGTTGCGCGAGCGCGCCGTGCTGGTGGCCGGGTGCGGGTCGGTGGGCTCGTACCTGGCCGAGGTGCTGGCGCGCGCCGGGGTGGGGCGGCTCGCGCTGCTCGACCCGGAGCCGGTGGAGCCCGCGAACCTGTCGCGCACCGTCTACGCGGCCGAGGACGTGGGGCGGCCCAAGCCGGAGGCGCTGGCCCGGCGGCTGCTCGCGGTGGAGCCGTCGATCGCGCTGGCGCTCGAGCCGCGGGCGGTGGACGCGCTCCCGCCGGCGGCGCTGGACGCGCGGGTGCGCGAGGCGGACCTCGTGCTCGCCGCCACCGACGATCCCGCGGCGCAGCGCGCCCTCGACCGCTTCGCCTACGCGCGCGGCCGCCCGGCGCTGTTCGTGGGCCTGTACGCGGGCGCGCGGGGCGGCGAGGTGATCCTCACCGTCCCGGACCGGACCGCCTGCTACCTGTGCGCGACCCGGAGCCGGCACGGGCTGGAGCGCGCCGGGGGCCGGGTGGCGCGCGAGCTGGACTACGGCACCGGGCGGCTGCGCGGCGAGGTCGCGCTCGCCGCCGACGTGCAGCACGTGGCGAGCGCCGCGGCGAAGCTGGCGCTGGCGCTGCTCGCGCCGGAGGGCGAGCCCGGCCTGCGGCCGTTCGCGGAGGAGGTGGTCGCCTCCGGCGCCACCTACCTCACGCTCTCGACCGTGCCCGGCTACTGGTTCTACCCGCAGGTGTTCGGGGACACGCCGGGCCAGGGCGCGTACCAGTCGGTGTGGCTCACGCCCGCGCGCGCCGCGGACTGCCCGGTGTGCGGGCCGCCCGAGGCGCGCTGCGATCCGCTCGAGGTCCCGCGCCGCGCGCCCGACGCCGCGGCCATCGCCCGCGCGGTGCGCGAGGCCGGCGATGGCGTCTAGAAGACGTCGTCCGGCGAGACGCGCACCGGGACGCCCGCCGCGTCGCCCTCGCCGAAGACGGGCTGGCGCGCCAGCTTCGGCTGGAAGCGGCACGGCGAGCCGGGCGCGATGAGGTTGCCCTCGCCGTCGTCCAGCGGCTCCCACACCATCCAGGCGGCGTAGACCCCGTCGCCGTCGGCGTCGCTCTCCGCGCAGGCCGCGAACGCCTGGCGGCCGTCCTGCGTCCGGCCCACGCCCACCGTGTACACGTGGTGCCCGCCCGCCGGGGGCTGCCACCCGAGCTCGCGCGCGGCGGCCAGCTCCGCCTCCGCGAACGCGGCCGGGGTCCGGGAGGCGGCCTCGCCGAGCTGGAGCTCGCGGAAGGCGCCGTCCTTCTCGTGCGCCGCCACCTCGGCGCGGTACAGCGCCTGGAGGGCGGCCTGGGCGCCGGCGTCCTTCGACTTCAGCTGGTAGCGCACGAAGTTCGGGATGGCGACGGCGGCCAGCATGCCGACGATCGCCACCACCATCACGGGCGCCGCGCCGGCGCCGCCGCCCAGCGCGCCCAGCGCCGGGGCGAAGATCCAGCCCGCCACGCTGCGGCGCACCGGCTGCGCGGACCCGGGGGCGTTCAGCTCGTGCAGGGCGGCCACGCGCTTCGAGAGGAACGGGTGGTACGAGGTGAGCTCGAGGACCGTGGGCCAGAACGCGCCCGCCTCGTGGCGCTGCGACGCGAACGCCGCCAGGTCCACCCGGGCCGCGATCCGGCCGCCGGCCGACAGCACCACCAGGCCGCGCATCGACTGCTCGAGGTCGCCCGCCGCGGCGAGGCCGCAGCGGTCGCACGTGTACTCGCGGGCGCGCGAGTACGCGGCGCCCAGCCAGGGCACGAGCGCGTAGGGGAGCAGGAACGCGTTCCACTTCAGGTGCCCGGCCGCGAAGTGCCCGAGCTCGTGGCCCACCACGAAGTCCACCTGGCGCGGGTCCTCGCAGTGGTCCACCAGGTCCGAGAGCAGGATCACGTAGCGCCGCGAGAGCAGCTTGGTGGCGAAGGCGTTGAGCAGGCCGCCGCCGTTCATCACGTAGACCGCCGGGACGTCCTGGAGGCCGAGGCGGGCCGCGGCCGCCTTCACGCGCGCGTGCAGGTCGGGGAGCTGCCGCTCGTCCACCCGCACCGCGTTGGTGCGCACGTGCGCGAGGAACAGCGCGTGCGCGCCGAGGACGAACAGGGCGCCGAGCAGCGCGTACAGCAGGCCGACGATCGAGACGACGACCACCAGCCAGGCGAGGGCGGAGAAGATCGCGCCGGCGACGAAGAGCGGCTTCTCCTTGGGGGACACGAGACGCGGGTCGAGGGCCATGTGCACTCCACGTGATGGAGCGCGCACGATAGCAGACCGTCGGTGAACGGCGCGCCCTGCCGGTGTGCGGCGCGCCCGGCGCGTGGACGCGGATGTGGGAGGGGCGCGCCCCCGGCGCCGCAGCGTGCGGCGCCGGGGGACGGCCGGCCTCCGTCAGGCGCGCCGCGTCACGGGCCGTTGTGGCAGTGGAAGCAGCCCACCGGCGTGCCGGCGGTCAGCGTCCGGCCCATCAGCGTGCGCGTCGCGAACATGCGCGAGAGCACCGTGCCGCGGTAGTCGGTGCCGTGGCACGCCTGGCAGGCGGCCAGATCCGCCTCCGCGACCGAGCTGTGGGCCCGCACCCAGGCGTCGCCGACCGGGTGCATGCCGTGGGGACCGCCCAGGCCCATGGTCGGCGGCGACAGGTGGCAGGTGCTGCACTCGCCGATCGTGCCGGCGTGGCCCTGGAGCTGCGTGGCGGCCACGTCGTCGTTCGCGTTGCCGGACCAGATCGCGTGCGTGCTGCCGTGGCACGCCTCGCAGGCGAGCCCGCCGTGGCCCTTGCTGTGCCGGTACAGCTTCCCGGGCTCCTCGGCGAAGCGCCGGTTCGACGCGAGGATGGGCGACGCGGAGGGATCGCCCGCGCGGAACGCCTCGTTGAAGCGCAGCCCGTCCGGCGCCAGCGGGGGCGCGCTCGCCAGCGTGGTCTTCGAGACCGCGTCGTTCGCGTGGCAGCTCTGGCAGCGCGGCTCGTCCCTCCACGGCCGGCGGGGGGCGCCGTCGCCGGTCCCGTCGACGCTGCCGCCCGCGAGCAGCGGGAACGCGCCGCCCACCGCGGCCATGTCGCCGTGGCAGTTCTGGCAGGCGAGCTTCGAGCTCATGGCGCCGCGCAGGCACTGCGTCTGCGCGCCGGGGTGGCACTGGTAGCAGGCCTGCTGCGCCGCCGGCGGGACGGTGCCGCCCACCGGGACCGGCGCGTCCCAGAGCCCGGCCACCTTGTCGGCGTGGAAGCCGTGCATGACGCTCGACATGGTCGGGTGCGCCGCCTGCTGCGGCGAGGGCCCGGTGCCGGCGAGGTCGAGCGCGGGCGAGTAGTGGCAGGAGGCGCAGAGCACCGGCGCCTGCTGCCGGAGCGCGGTGCCGTGCTCGGCGTCGTGGAGCGCGAGCACGTTCTGGCGCGCCTGCGCCTCCAGATCGGGATCCGCCGACCAGGCGATCCCCGGCTCCGTCGCGGCCACCTTGCCGGTGGCGTGGCAGTTCTGGCAGGAGGTCTCGTCCGAGACCGGCAGCACCACGTCGGTGGCGGCGAGCGCGTTGCCGGCCTTGTCGTACGCGGAGAAGCGCAGGAGCGGGTAGGGGTTGGTCCGCCCGGCGTCGTCGATCGGCAGGATGGGGATGCCCGGGGCGTGGAACAGGCCCAGGCCGGCGTCCCACGAGAGCGTCGTGCCGCTCGCGTCGGGCGCGTCGGCCGGCATCCAGAGGCCCATCAGGCCGGCGCCCTCCGGCAGCGCGGCGCCGTACAGGGTGGCGGCGTACGTCCAGAAGTCGGTCTTGCCCTTGCTGGTGGAGTTGACGGAGCCGGTCGCGTCCGCGATCGCCGCGTAGCGCAGGTCCACCTGCGACGCGTCGAGGAGCACCGGCTTGCCGGTCGACTGCAGCGCCACCACCTGCGCGTTCACCACGTTGTACGGCGGCAGGATCGAGAACACCGCGAAGCTCCGGTCCACGCAGTGCATCCCGAGGTCGTTGTTCGCGAAGACGCGGTACGCGCCCCCGGACGGCGGCGGGGGCGCGGTGGGCGCGAGCGCCCAGTCCACCTGGACGCCGCCCCGCTTCGGCACGCTGACCGTCTGCGTCGCGCTGGCGTAGCCCGCCTTCGACGCGGTGAGCGTGTACGTGCCCGCGCGCTCGGCGAGCGCGTAGGTGCCGTCGGCGGCGCTGGTGGCGGAGCGCTGCCCGTCGCTGACCGCCGCGCCCGCGATCGGCGCGCCGGCGGTGTCGCGGACGGTCCCGGTGACGCCGGTGGCCGCGTTGCGGGCTGCGTCGGCGGCGCTGGCCGCGTCGGAGCCCGAGCCGCCGCCGCAGGCGGACGCGAACGCGCCCGCTGCGAGCGCGGCCAGGATGATGCCTCGTCTCATGGAACCTCGCCCTTCACCCCTCGTGTGGACGCCGGGCGCCCCGCCGGCAGAGGGGATGGAGCGCGGTTCCCGCGAAACGGTTCGCGCGTTCGTCGTATGTTCGTGGGACAAATTGGGGCCGCGATCTCGGGCGATGGGAGGCCCCCGCACATGCGCGCCGGGTCACCCACCTGCGCGCCGCGCGCGCTGGGACGGGCCGCGGACGCGCCGTTGAATACGCGCCGGCGCCCGGCGTCCGATGGCCAGCGCCGCGGAGCGGATCGGCGGTCGCCCGGCCGTCCGCGCGCGTCCTTGACGCCTCTCGATCAACCTGCTGATCATGCCGGCCCGCGGGAGGCCTCCTCCCGCCAAGGGGCGAGCGCCGTACGCCGCCCGGAATTCCTCGCCCCCGCCGACGTTCCCGACCCGATGACCCTGCGACCCGTGTCACTCCCCGCCGCGGCGCTGCTGCTCGCCATCGCCGCGCTGCCCGCCTCGCCGGCCCGGGCCGCGACCGAGGAGGAGCTCACCATCCTCAGCTACCACGAGGTGGCCGAGCGCGCGGAGGCGCTGGTCCCGCAGTACGCGGTCTCGCCGACGAGCTTCCTGCGGCAGATGGACTGGCTCCGCAACCACGGCTACCGCTTCGTCTCGGTGGACGACCTGCTGGCCGCGCGCGAGGGGCGCCGCCCGCTGCCGCCGAAGGCGGTGCTGGTCACGTTCGACGACGCGTACCAGTCCGTCTACCGGAACGCCTGGCCGATCCTGAAGATGTTCCGAATCCCGGCGGTCATCAACGTGGTGGCCGGGTGGCTCGAGGAGAAGGGGACCGTCGACTTCGACGGCAAGAAGCTGCCGCGCGAGCGGCTCCTCTCCTGGAGCGAGCTGCGCGAGCTCGCCGCCAGCGGGCTCATCGAGGTGGGCAGCCACAGCTTCGACCTGCACAAGGGCATCCAGGGGAACCCGCAGGGCAACCTCGAGCCGGCCGGGACCACGCGCCGCTACGACGCCGGCGCGCGGCGCTACGAGGACGAGGCCACCTACCGGCGGCGCATCCAGGCCGACCTGGAGCGCAGCGTGGCGCTCATCCGGCGCAACACCGGCCGGGCGCCGCGCGTCATCGCCTGGCCGTACGGGCGCTACAACGCGATCACGCGGGAGGCCGCCGAGCGGCTCGGGATGCGCGTCGGCCTGACGCTGGACGACGGCGCCAACACCCGCGACACGCCGCTCTGGGGCCTGCGCCGGATCCTGGTCGAGGGCGGCATGGCGCTCTGGGACGTGGAGCGCGAGATCGCCATCCGCAACGCCGACCTGTCCGACAACGACCGGCCGCAGAAGATCATGCACGTGGACCTGGACTACGTGTACGACCCCGACCCGGCGCAGCAGGAGCGCAACCTCGGCCACCTGCTCGACCGCATCGCGGCCATGGGCGTGAACGCGGTGTACCTGCAGGCGTTCTCGGACCCGGACGGCAACGGCTCGGCGGACGCGGTGTACTTCCCGTCCCGCCGCATGCCCATGCGCGCCGACCTGTTCAACCGGGTGGCCTGGCAGATCCGGACGCGCACGCCGGTGAAGCGGCTGTACGCGTGGATGCCCCTGCTGGCGTGGGAGCTGCCGAAGGCCGATCCGGCCGCGCAGGACCAGGTGGTGACGCTGGCCGGCGACCGCACCGACCGCGTGAACATGGGCTACCACCGGCTCTCGCCGTTCTCGGCGCGGGCGCGCGAGGCCATCCGCGAGCTGTACCAGGACCTGGCGCGCTCGGCCGCGTTCGACGGGCTGCTCTTCCACGACGACGCCACGCTCTCGGACTTCGAGGACGCCAGCCCCGCGGCGCTGGCGCAGTACCGGGC
This sequence comes from Anaeromyxobacter sp. Red801, assembly GCF_049201065.2. NCBI lineage: Bacteria > Pseudomonadati > Myxococcota > Myxococcia > Myxococcales > Anaeromyxobacteraceae > Anaeromyxobacter > Anaeromyxobacter sp. Red801. The sequence continues at coordinate 1,315,900 of NZ_CM181236.1, forward strand.
CTGGGGGCTGCCCGGGAGCCTCGAGGAGATCCGCCGGAGCGACGACCTGCTGGGCCGCTGGACCATCCTCAAGATCAACGCCATCGACGACCTCGCCATGGAGACCGCCGCGGTGGTGCGCGCGCAGCAGCCCGCGCTGGTGGTGGCGCGCAACCTGTACGCGCGCGTGGCGCTCAACCCCAAGGCGGAGGTCTGGTACTCGCAGGCGCTCGACAACTCCATCGCCCGCTACGACTTCACCGCCATCATGGCCATGCCGTACATGGAGAAGGCCGCCGACCACGCGGCCTTCTTCCACGAGCTGGTGCGGGCGGTCGAGTACCGCGACGCGATGAAGAAGGTGGTGTTCGAGCTGCAGGCGGTGGACTGGCGCGACGGCAACAAGCCCATCCCCAGCCACGAGCTCGCCGACACCATCCGGTCGCTGTACGGGATGGGCGTCATGCACGTCGGCTACTACCCCGACGCGCTGTTCGCCGGGCAGCCGGATCCGCGGGTCCTGAAGCCGGTGCTCGACTCGAAGCCGAACGCCCCCGCGGTACGCTGAGGCCGCCCGCGTGACCGCCACACTCGACAGCGCGTGGCACGGCCTGCTGGCCTTCGTGTTCTATTACCCGCTGTTCATGTCGTTCCTCTGGATGACCGGGGCGGCGCTGTTCTACTGGCGCTTCGAGCGGGCGGAGCGCGCCCTCGACCTGCCCCCGCCGCTGCCGCACTGGCCGCCGGTGACGGTCCTCATCCCCTCGTACAACGAGGGGGAGAACGCCGAGGAGACGGTGAGCCACGCGCTCGCGCTCGACTACCCGGACTTCGAGGTGGTCGCGATCAACGACGGCAGCAGCGACGACACCGGCGCGGTGCTGGAGCGGGTGGCGGCGCGCGACCCGCGCCTGCGGGTGGTGCACCTGGCGGAGAACCAGGGCAAGGCGATGGGGCTGCAGGCCGGCGCGCTGCTCGCGCGGCACGAGATCCTCGTCTGCATCGACGGCGACGCCCTGCTCGACCCGAACGCCGCGCACTGGCTGGTCCGCCACTTCGTCGAGTCGCCGGACGTCGCGGCGGTGACCGGCAACCCGCGCATCCGCAACCGCTCCACGCTGCTCGGCCGGGTCCAGGTGGGCGAGTTCTCGTCGATCGTCGGCATCATCAAGCGGGCGCAGCGCGTGTTCGGCCGGATCTTCACGGTCAGCGGCGTCATCACCGCGTTCCGCAAGTCGGCGGTGCACCAGGTCGGCTACTGGAGCGCCGACATGCTCACCGAGGACATCGACATCACCTGGAAGCTGCAGCGCGCCGGGTGGGACGTCCGGTTCGAGCCGCGGGCGCTCACCTGGATCCTCATGCCCGAGACGCTGCGCGGCCTCTGGAAGCAGCGGCTGCGCTGGGCCATGGGCGGCGCGCAGGTGCTCCTCAAGAACATCGACGCGGCGCTCGAGCCCGCGCAGCGGTCGCTGTGGCCGCTGCTCCTCGAGATGGTGGTCAGCGTGGCGTGGTCGTACGCCATGGTGCTGGTCACGGCCGCCTGGCTGATCGGGCTGGTCCTGCCTGCGGGGGCCCTCCCGGCGGTCGGATCGCCCCTGGGGCTGCAGCAGAGCGGCGTGATCCTCGGCGCGGCCTGCCTGGCCCAGTTCGCGTTCAGCACCTGGCTCGACAGCCGGTACGACCGCGGGCTGTTCCGGAACCTCTTCTGGATGATCTGGTATCCCTTCGTATTCTGGGTGATAAATTGCGCGGCCACGGTGGTCGCCTACCCGAAGGTCGTGGCGCGGCGCCGCGGCTCGCGGGCGCGCTGGGTCAGCCCGGACCGAGGGTTCCGTCCTTGAATAGACCGGGGTGCCGGCACGTCAACTTGCGGCCCCCGGGCCGGCGCAGCGTCCGGCCCGGCGGACGGAGACGGCAGCACGCGGAGCAGAGGGCGCGCCGCAGCGAAGGCGAAGGATCGACATGAGCGGATCACTCATCATCAACGCGCGTCACCGGCTGGCCTGGTACCAGCGCCTGCTCTCCGACGCCTCCACCGCCCTCATGTGGGGCGCCTGGCTCTGGCTGTGGGTGCCGTCCTCCGCGCCATCGCCGAGCTCGGGATGCGCTCCTCGCCCGTGCTGGTGAAGCTGGTGACGAACGGGACGGGCGGGGATCTCCCCAGCTCCGTCATGGCGCTGGTGGGGACCTCCGGCACGCTGCTGGTGTGGAAGGGGCTCCCGGCGCGCAAGGCGCTCGCCGACGGGGAGGCGCTCTCGCTCCGCGACTACGCCCGCCACTTCGCGCTGTCCGAGTCCTCGCTCCTGGCCGGCCGCCGCGCCGCCGTCTGCGTCGTCCACCACGACGACGACGGGCGGATCGTCCGCCTGGAGTGCCGCGAGCCGGTGGCCACCCCCGCGCCGGCGGAGCGCCGCGCTCCGGCCGTGGTGGAGTCGCTCGAGCCCGCCACCTGCGGCGCGGCCCTCGCCTGCGAGCCGGTGGCCCGCGGCCAGGCGGTCGCGGCGTAGCGCCTCGCGCGACCGGCGGCGCCGCTCAGCGGCGCGCCGGCGCGAGCAGCGCCTGCAGCCCGGCGAGCTGGTACCGCCAGAACGCGCCGAACGCCGCCGAGATCGCCTCCGGCGTCTCGTGCGCGGCCAGCACGTCCACGATCATCCCGAGCGTGCCCTCGAAGATCCGCTCCAGCACGAACCGGGTCTCGCGCGGCACCGGCCGCGCCGAGTGGTCGCGCAGGTAGCGCGCCGCGGCGCGCGTCAGCTCGCCGGCGACGAGCGGGCGGACGTGGGCGAGCGGCGAGCCCTCGGCCCGCCCCAGCAGCACCACCACCTCGCGCCGGTGGGCGATCCAGAACGCGAGCAGGGCGGCCGCGCGCTCCGAGCCGGCCGCGTCCCCGAGGCGCCAGTCGCCCATCGACCCGAGGGCGCGCACCCGGCCGCGGAGCAGCCGGAGCAGCTCCGCGGCCAGCTCCGGCGGCACCGCGGCCCGGAGCAGCGCCTCCTTGTCCGGGAAGTAGCGGTAGACGTTCCCGATGGACGCGCCCGCCGCCGCGGCGATGTCCACCAGGCGCGCCCCGCGCCAGCCCTGCCGGACGAACTCCGACAGCGCCGCGTCCACGAGGCGCGCGCGCACGTCCTCCTTCAGGCGCTGGGGCACGGGACCTCCGCGGCGGCGGACGAGCAGGGCGGCCAGCGATCCGCCCAGGGCGCCGCCTCCTCCAGGGCGTACGCGAGCTGCAGCAGCAGGGCCTCCTCCCCGGGGCGGGCCACGAGCTGCATCCCCACCGGCAGGCCGCCGGCGGTCCAGTGCAGCGGCACGGACATGGCGGGCGCGCCGGTGACGGAGTGGACGGCGGTGTAGCCGGCGAGGTCCTCGGTGAAGGCGAGGTTCCGGTCGGCCGGGTGGCGCGGCGAGAGCGTGCCGAGCGGGAACGGGAGCACGGCGGTGGTGGGGCTGAGCGCGGCGTCGAGCCCGTCGAGGAACGCGAGGCCGTCGCGGGCCGCGCCGTCGAGCGCGGCGCGCGCCGCCGCGATCGCCGCCGGCCCGCCGGCCTCGGCGCGGCCCACCAGCTCGAGCGTGAACGGCTCGAGGAGGCCCGGGAGCGCGTCCTCGCCGGCGGCGGCCCGGACCTGGCGGACCACCGGGAGGAGCGCGGCGCCGAACAGGAGGAAGATGGCGTCGCGGGCGGGGGCGGCGTCGAAGCGCGGGCCGGCGATCTCGACCGTCTCGTGGCCGAGCCCCTCGCAGAGCCGGCGCGCCGCGTCCAGGCCGGCGCGGACCTCCGGGGCGGGCGCGCGGCCGAACGCGGTCCGCGCGTACACGCCGAGGCGGAGCCGGCGCGGGCGCGCGGCGGGCGCGAGCGCCTCCGGGCCGAGCGGCGCGTAGGGCGCGGTCGCGTCGCGCCGCTGCGTCAGGCCGAGCAGCGCGGCGCTGTCGCGGACCGAGCGGCTCACGCAGTGGTCCACCACCAGCGCGGCGAGCGGCGCGTCGAGCGGCATCCCGACGTCGCGCTGCCGCCCGCGGCTCGGCTTGAGCCCGAACACGCCGCACACCGAGGCCGGGATGCGGATCGAGCCGCCGCCGTCGGAGGCGTGCGCCACCGGGACGATGCCCGCGGCCACCGCGGCGGCCGAGCCCCCGGACGACCCCGCCGGCGAGCGCGCCGGGTCCCACGGGTTCAGGGTGGCGCCGCACGCCAGGGTCTCGGTGGTGCCGAGCAGGCCGAACTCGGAGGTGGTGCTCTTGCCGAGCACCACCAGGCCCGCCTCGTCGAAGGCGCGCGCGAGGTCCGGCGCCGGGGGCGACGGCTGGCCGGCCAGGAGGCGCGAGCCGCAGCCGAAGGGCAGGCCGGGGTAGGGGAGCACGTCCTTGATCAGGAACGGCACCCCGGCGAAGGGCGCGCCGCGCCGGACCTCGCGGGCGGCCCGCCGGGCGCGCTCCGGGTCCACCGCGGCGGTGACGTTGAGGCGGCCGAGGCGCTCGAGGCGGGCGAGCGCCGCGTCCACGAGCTCGAGCGGCGTGGCGCGGCCCTCGCGCACCAGCGCGGCCTGGGCGGTGGCGTCGAGCGCGGCGAAGGGATCTGCGGGCACGGGGCCTCCACGGGCGTGAGATGCGTTGAAACGCGAATACGCTATTCGCGTTTCCGGCTCCGCGCAACCGCGTCGCGCCGGCTCAGCGCCGCTCCGGGAGCCCGAGCGCGGCCAGCCGGGCCCGGATGCGCGCGGCGAGCGCCGGGACGCGGCCCGCCGCGCGGAGCACGACCGGGAGGCAGACCTCGCAGCGGCCGGGCGCCCGCCGGGCCGGGTACTCCGCCGGGAGGAACTCCCCCACGACCGTGTGCACGGGCGGATCGACGCCGGGGCCGAGCGCCGCCGCGATGCCGCGGAGGTCGCGCTCGGCGGCGTCCAGCGCCGCCGGATCGGGCCGGCCGCGCGGGTGCGCCGGGAGCAGGCCCCAGAGGCGCAGGGCGACCGTGGTCGGCTCGTCGGTGCCCGGGCGTGGCAGCGCCAGGCCCAGCAGCTCGGCCGAGGCGCCTCGCCCGGCGGCCACGGCCTGGATCGGCGCCTCCTGCGCCGGCGGTCTCTCCCGGTCCGACATCCGCTTCACCCAGCGCGCGCGTGCGCGCACCGCCGAGAGGAGCATCGGCCGTGCCACCGGGGCGCGCCGCCGGGAGGGGCGCGGAATCGGGCCCGCATCCGGTGCGCGCGCCGGCGCGGTGTCGGGATCGAGGCCAGCGGCCGCGATCCCGGGGAGACAGCGGCGTTGGGCGTCCGTCAGTTGCAGCGGAGCAGCGCGGCCATGCGCTCGCCGGAGAAGGCCGGCTGAAGGTGGGAGACGAAGGCCCACAGGGCGACGAGCGCCGCGAGCGCGAGGAGCGCGGCCCGGAGCACGGTGCGCGTCACGCGGCCGCCTCCGGCGCCGCCGCCGGGCGCGCCACCGGCGCCTCGCGGACCGGCACGTTCACCAGCGCGGCCAGCAGCGCGAGCGCGATGGAGAGCCACCAGACCACGTCGTAGCTGCCGGTCGCGACGTAGATCCGCCCGCCCAGCCAGCCGCCCAGGAACGCGCCGACCTGGTGGAAGAAGAAGACCACCCCGCCCAGCATGGCCAGGTGCCGGGTGCCGAAGAGCGTCGCGATGGTGCCGTTGGTGAGCGGCACGGTCGAGAGCCACAGGAAGCCCATGGCCGCGCCGAACGCGTACGCGGAGCCCTCGGTGACCGGCGCGAGCACGAACGCCGCGATCACGGCGGCGCGGAGCAGGTAGAGGCCCACCAGCAGGCCGGGCTTGCTCATGCGGCCCCCGAGCAGCCCGGCGCAGTACGAGCCGCCGATGTTGAACAGGCCCACCAGCGCGAGGACCGCGGCGCCCGCGCGCGGCCCGAGCCCCCGATCGGCGAGGAACGCGGGCAGGTGGGTGGCGATGAAGACCACGTGGAACCCGCACACGAAGAAGCCGAAGGAGAGCAGCCAGAACCCGCGGTGGCGCAGCGCCGCGGCGAGCGCCTCCCGCGCCCCGGCGCCGGGGGCGCCAGCGGCGCCGGCGGCCGCCGGGCGCTCGCGGAGCGCCGCCGAGAGCGGGGCCATGGTCGCGCCGAGCCCGGCCAGCGCCACCAGCGCGCCCGCCCAGCCGACGGCGTCGATGGCCGCGAGCGCGCCGGGCAGCATCGCGAACTGCCCGAGCGATCCCACCGCCATGGCGATGCCGGTGGCGAGGCTGCGCCGCTCCGGCGCGGTGCACCGGGAGATGGCGCCGAAGACGATGGGGTAGGAGGTGCCCGACAGGCCCAGGCCCACCAGCACGCCCGCCGACACCGCCAGGGTGGACGCGCCGTGCGCGGTCGCCATGAGCAGCAGGCCCGCCACGTAGAGCACGCTCCCGCCGAGCACCGCCCGGCCCGCGCCGTGGCGGTCCGCGAGCCGTCCGGCGAACGGCTGGGCGGCGCCCCACACCAGGTTCTGCAGCGCGATCGCGAACGCGAACACCTCGCGCGTCCAGCCGTTGTCCCGGCTCATGGGCTCGAGGAACAGGCCGAACGCGTGGCGGATCCCGAGCGACACCGTCAGCGTGAGCGCGCCCGCGGCGAGCACGAGCGCCGGCCCGCGCCAGCCCTGCGCGGCGGCGCGGCTCACGCGGCCTCCGACGTGCCCGGGAGCGCGGCGAGGCGGCGGGCGAGGTCGGTGAGCTGCTCCGCGTTCGCGCCGAGCACGCGCTCCACCGCGTGCTGCGCCGAGGTCCAGGCCGGCGCCGCCGCCCGGAGCCGCGCCCGCCCCTCCTCCGTCAGCGCGGCGACGCGGTCCCGCTGGTCGTCGCCGGGCGCGAGCGCCACGAGCCCCATGCCCTCCAGCACCCGCAGGTTCCGGCCGAGCGTGCTGCGGTCGAGCCCGGTCGCAGCCGCCAGCGCGGTGAGGTTCGGCCGCCCGTGCCGCTTCACCGCGTGGAGCAGCGAGTACTGCGTGACCTTGAGGCCGTGCGGCGCGAGCGCCGCGTCGTAGAGCGAGGTCAGCGCGAGCGCGGCGCGCCGGACGTTCGCGGCGTAGCAGGGGACGGAGTCCATTGCGGGCATCTACCCGCATCGCGCGGCGGGCGCAACGCGCTCGCCGGGCTCGGAAGGGGCAGTCGGCCGGGAAGCTCTCAGCGGTCGCGCGGGTCCTGCCAGACGAACTGGTGCCAGTACACCGGGAACACCGCCCAGTTGCCTGCGAGGAGCACCAGCGCCCAGCCGCGGCGGAGGCCGCGGGTGAGCTGGTCGTTGCCGGCGAGGTGGCGCAGGTAGATCCCGAGCAGCACGGCGACGACCGCGACCTGCGCCGCGACCGCCGAGGCGGGCAGGTCGCCGTGGCGGTAGACCGCCACGGCCATGAAGCCGATGGGCCCCAGGTTCACGATGCCCAGCAGCAGCTTGCCAACACGGCCCATGCTCCGCGCCCTCCGGCGGACTTCGAGCCCCCCGTGTCTGGAACGGCCGGCGCGCGGGATGTGACGCCGGGGGGCGGGCGGCCAGGCCCGGCGAGCGCTACGTGCCGCCGTGGCCGGAGCAGGGGTCGAGGGGATCGTCCGAGCAGAGGTGCGTGCCGTCGCTGTCGTAGCAGTTCCCGATCAGCGGCAGCCCCTCCTTCTCGCAGTCCACCACGGTGCGCCACCCCGGGTCCGAGCCACCGGAGGGATCGACGCAGACCTGGAGGTCGTGGCCGCTGCAGCGCAGCTCGCCCTCGTCGCACTCCTTGTGACAGGCCACCGAACCCAGCGCGAGCAGCATCGCCACGATCGCGATCCGCATGGGCGCACCCCGGGCAGAATGGTAGCGCGCGGCGCGGTGGCCGGTGGTGGCGCGGCGGTCACATCCACGGGGTGGCACCGAGGGTGGACCAGCGCCGCGCCGCCTCGAACGCGTGCGGCAGCGCGACCGGCCCGGCTACTCCCCCGCGGACGGGAGCCGCACGCGGAACGTGGACCCTTGCCCCGGCGCGCTCTCCACCGAGATCGACCCCCCGTGCGCCTCCGCGACGCGCCGCGCCAGCACCAGGCCGAGGCCCGTGCCACCGGTGCCGCGCTCGCGGCTCCGGTCGGTGCGGAAGAACGGGGTGAACAGGCGCGGCAGGTCGTCGGCGGCGATCCCGATCCCGCGATCGGTCACCTCCATCACGGCGGCGCCGGGCTCGGTGCGCACCGAGAGCCGGACCGGGGCCGGAGGCTCCGAGTACTTCGCCGCGTTGTCGAGCAGGTTGTCGAGCATGCGCCGGAGGAGCGCCGCGTCGCCCTGGACCCGGGGCAGCCCGTCGGCCACGTCCAGCTCGAGCGCGCGCCCCTCGTGTCCGCCCTGGAAGCGCGCCGCCGCCGCGCGCGCCACCTCCCCGAGGTCCAGCGGGCCGGCGTCGAGCCGGAGCGCGGCGGCGCCGCGGGCCTCCAGGCGCGCGGCGTCGAGCACGTCCTGCACCAGCGCGTCCAGCTCCGCGAGGTCCTGCCCGATCTCGCCGAGGTAGCGGCGGGCGCGCGCCGCGTCGCCCTCGGCCGCCAGCTCCAGCGCGACCCGGATCCGCGCGAGCGGGGTGCGCAGCTCGTGGGAGACGTTCGCGAGCAGCTCGCGCTCGCCGCGCACCAGCGCCTCCAGGCGCGCGGCCATCTCGTCGAACGAGCGGCCAAGCTCCCCGAGCTCCCCGTGCGCGCGGACGTTGGCCCGCGCGGCGAGGTCGCCGGCGCCGAGCGCGCGCGCCGCCGCGGTGAGCCGCTCCACGGGGGCGACGATGGCGCGGGTGAGCGGGTAGGAGGCGACCGCGAGCGCCGCCAGGACGGCCCCGATGAACAGCAGCCCGCGCGCCGGATCGTGCGGGGGCGAGTGGACCACCAGCGTGCCGCCGCCCCGGAGCGGCACCGTCCACCCGCGCCGCCGCCCGTCGGCGCGCGCCGCGGCGGCCGGGTCGCGCGCGCTCGTGGCGACGAGCGCGCCGCCGGGCCCGTACACCGACGCCTCCACCCCGAACGCCTCGCGCACGCGCGAGAGCTCGGCGGCGAGGCGGGGCGGATCGCCGGCCAGCTCGCCCACGCGCTCCGCGGCGTAGCGCCCGGCCCCGCGCTCCGACCACCAGCCGCTCCCGCGGCGCAGGGCGAACCCCACCCCGCCCACGGCGACCGCCACCACCAGCAGCAGGAGCACGCCGTGCAGGTAGACGCGCCAGAAGAGCGGCCCGTGCCCGCGCCGGCTCATCCCGGCTCCCCGGCGAGCAGGTACCCGGCGCCGCGGACCGTCTTGATGAGCCGGGGCCGCCGGGGATCGTCGCCGAGCTTCTGCCGCAGCCGCGAGACGTGCACGTCCACCGAGCGGTCGAACGCCTCCTCGGCGCTCCCGCCCGCCAGCTCGATGAGCTGCTCCCGGGCGAGCACCCGGCCCGCGCGGCGCGCCAGCGCATACAGCAGCGCGAACTCGTACCCGGTGAGCGTCACCTCGCGCCCGTCCAGCGTGACCCGGCGCGCCGCCGGATCCACCACCAGCGCGCCGACCCGCACCGTCTCGCGCGCCGGACCGGCGCGTCCGGTGGCCCGCCGGACCACGGCGCGGATGCGCGCGAGCAGCTCGCGCGGCGAGAACGGCTTCGCCAGGTAGTCGTCCGCGCCGAGCTCGAGCCCCATCACGCGGTCCGCCTCCTCGCCGCGCGCGGTGAGGACGATGACCGGGACGTCGGAGCGCGACCGCAGCTCGCGGCAGACCTCCAGGCCGTCCTTCCCCGGCAGCATGAGGTCGAGGAGCACCACGTCGAAGCGCCCGCCGAGCGCCTCGTCGAGCCCGCGGCGCCCGTCGGTCTCGTGGACCACCGCCACGCCGTGCCCCTCGAGATACTCGCGGGTGAACGCGGCGAGGCGGAGGTCGTCCTCGACGAGCAGCGCCAGGAGCGGGGTCGCGGCGGTCACCGCGGCATCATAGCGTGGGGCTCGCGCCGTCACCGCGGGTCCGCTCCGGGGCGCCGGGCTAGCGATGCAGCCGCTCGATCTTGCGGGTGAGCTTCTCGCGCTGCGCCGGCGTGAGCGCGTCGTGGACCTCGACGCCCGCGTCCACCGCCTCGTGCGCGAGCTTGCGGAACGCGTCCGCGCGCGCGTCCACCAGCGCGTGGAGCCGGGCACGGTCCGGCGCGTCCGCCTTCCACTCCGCGAGCAGCGCCTGGTGGGCCTCGTCCTGCCCGGCGCGCAGCTCGGTGGCCGCGGCGAGCATGCGGTCCTTCACCGCGTGGATGCGGGTGCGCTGCTCCGGGCTCGCGTCCACGTCGTCGAGCAGGTCGTCCACCCGGTCCGTCACGAACGCCGACATCCGGGCGGGATCGTGCCCGTGCCCGCGCCAGCCGCACCCACCGTGGAACCCGGTGAGCGCCACGACCCCCACCGCCAGCACCCCGAGCGCCGCGATCGCGCCGATGATCCGCTTCATGTCCCGTCTCCTTCCGGCCCGTCCACCGCGGGCGGGCACGGTGGGAGGATGCGGGGCGGAGATGTCCGGGGCCTGTGCGGTTCGTGAAGAAGCGTGAAGCGCGGCGCCGGGGCGGGGCGCCGGCCCGCTCAGCGGATCACGAGCCGCGGCCGCCGCGCGCGCACGAACGCGGCGATGGCGTCCACGTCCTCGTCGCTGCCGGTCGCGATGCAGCCCTGCGTCCAGTCCACCTCGGTGACCGGGTACCCGGCGCCCTCGGTCCCGCGCGGCGGCCCGTGGATGCCGACGGCCGTGCCGGTGAAGCCGCGGGCGGCCTGCGCCGGCGTCGGGTAGGCGATCGGGATGAACGTGCCGTACTGCGGGGACGGGCGCGGGTCGCCGAGCGGATAGGTCCCGAGCGGCGTCCGGCCGTCGCCACGGCGCCGCTTCCCGACGCCGCTGCGCCCGAGCGCCACCGCGTACTGCGCCGCCGGCGTGCCGCCGCTGCACAGCCACAGCTCCCGGCGATCCGTCATCACCACGACCGCGTCGCGCGAGCGAGGGCACGGGGACGGGGACGGGTCGAGCGCGCCCGCGGCCGCCGGCGCGAGCGCCGCGGCGAGCGCGAGCGCGAGCGCGCCCGCGGCGTGCCGCCGGCCGTCTCCGCTGCAACGCGCGCCCCTCCCCATCGACCCCACATCCTATGCGCGGCGGAGCGCAGCGGCCAGCGGGCGGCCGCGCGCACCCGGCCGGCGCAGTCCTCCAGGGCGGTCGCGGCGCGGCGCGGCTCGCGCGATGGTGGGACGGGGGAGTCCGCCCGCCCGCGGGAGCCGACATGTGGTTGCCGCTCCTCGCCGTGCTGCTCTCGGGGCCGCCCGCCACCTGGCCCGGCGGCGACGAGGTGATCGGCGCGACCGGCGCCCACCGCATCGGCCGGGGCGAGTCGCTCATCGAGATCGCGCGCCGGTACGACCTCGGCTTCGGCGAGATCGCGGCCGCGAACCCGCGCCTCGACGCGTTCGTCCCGCCGCCGGGCGAGCTCGCGATCCTCCCGACCGCCTGGATCCTCCCGTCCGCGGTGGAGGAGGGGACGGTGGTGGTGAACCTGTCGGAGATGCGGCTGTACTACCTGCGGCCGGGGCCGACGCTCCTCACGTTCCCGGTGGGCGTGGCGGTGGAGGCGGGCGCGACGCCGCTCGGCGTGCTCACGGTGGAGCAGAAGCTGGTGTCGCCGAGCTGGTACCCGACGTCGTCGATCCGGCGCGAGGACCCGGAGCTGCCGGTCGCGGTGCCGCCCGGGCCGGACAACCCGCTCGGCAGCCACGCGCTCCGGCTCTCCGTGCCGACCCTCCTCATCCACGGCACCAACCGGCCGTTCGGCGTCGGTCGCCGCGTGTCCCACGGCTGCATCCGGCTGTACCCGGAGGACATCCCGCAGCTCTACCGCGCGGTGCGGCTCGGCACGCCGGTCGCGATCGTGCGCGAGCCGGTGAAGGTGGGCGTGCGGGACGGGCGCGTGCTGGTCGAGGTGCACGCCGACGAGGCGGCCGCCGCCGATCCGGCGGAGCTCGCGCAGCGGCTGCTGCGGGACCGGGGCGTGCTGGAGCAGGTGGACCCGCGGAAGCTCGCGCGCGCGCTCGCGGCGCGGAGCGGGATGCCCGTGGACGTGACCGCCGATTGACGGGGCGCGGCGGCCGGCGGCCGCCGCGCGCCCCCCAGCGTACGCCGCTACATCTTCCCCTTCACCTGCGTCAGCTCGAACGCCTTCGCGGACTTCTGGGCCGCGACCTCGGCGCGCTCGGCCGCTTCCTGGGCCGCCTTCACGGCCTCCTGCGCCCGCGCCGACGTGGCCGCGGAGTCCGCCACGTCCTTGCGCAGCGCCTGGAGCTCGGCCGTCTGCGCGTCGAGCTTGGCGTTCGTCGCCGCCTGCTGCCGCTCCACCGCCGAGATCCGATCGGCGAGCGGGTCGATCTGCTGCTTCACGGAGCCGTTCGTCGCGCAGCCCGCGGCGAGCAACCCGAGCACCAACAGTCCTGCCATCCGCATCATGGCGCCTCCTCCGAGTCGGGGTTCGACACCACTTTTCACGCTCCGGACGAACTCGCGGAAGGGCCGTTGGGGACGGACGTCGTGGTGCGACCGAGGGCGCCGCCGGCGGATGGCCGGCGCCGTGCCTCGGGCGCCTCCCGGTTCACGCTCCGTGCGTAATCGCGCCCCGCGCGGAGCCGACGGTGCCGACGTCGGGGGGCTCGAGGCAGGGATCTCGCGGGAATATGTGCCCAACGGGGACGGTGCGGAGCTTGGCGGGCCGCGTCATGGACGTTTTGACGCACCGCACGCCCACGCCAGGAGAGCCCCGCCATGGAATCCCCGAGCACCGAATCTTCCGCCAGCCCGCACCCACTCCACGACGAATCCCACGGCCGCTGCGACTTCTGCGGCTGCTCCGTGACCCGCGAGACCGCCGTCCAGCGCGTCGAGCGGCGCGACGAGGGACCCGAGGTCGTCGTCCTCTGCGCCGACTGCGCCTTCGGCAGCGAGTAGCAGGCGCGCCCGCTCGCCGGCCGGTGGCCCTCGCGCCGGCCGGCGGGTGGGGACAACGCGCGTCATCGTTCGATTACCGACGTCCGGCGCCGTCCGCCGGCGCGCCAACCCCTCGGCGCCACGAGCGCAATCCCCGGGCGCGGCCCCGCCCCTCGCCGGAGTGCGGCAGCGGGGACAACGCGCGGGCGACGGCCGGCGGCGAACCTGCCGCACCCGCTCGGCGCCGGTCGCTCCGTGCGCGTCGATCGACCACCGGGCGGGCCACACTGACAGTGGTAATCCGGGATCGAACCGTCTCCGGGGGGAGACCATGCAGATCGATGCGATCCGGGATGCGCTGGACGTCCGCGTGGGCAGGACGTTCGGCGCGGACGACGTGCGGCGGCTGCAGGAGACCATCGAGGTGCTCGGGCCGTTCGCGCGCCTCAGCATCGACTTCGGCGCCGTGCGCCAGTGCGACGACGCGGCGCTGGCGCGCTTCGCGAGCCTGCTGGCGTGGGTGCCCGGCGCGCAGATCTCGGTGCGCGGGCTCACGCTGCACCAGTGGCGGCTGCTCACGTACCTGGGCGTCCACCCGGGCGACGCGGCCGGCGCCGCCGCGACCGCGGGCGCCGCCGCGTCCTGACCGCCGCGTCGGGCGGTGCGACCTCTCCGGTCGCTGCGCGTGGCGCGCGTGCCCGGCTAGGCTCGGCGGCATGGCGATCCGCATCGTCCGGCTCGGCACCCCCCGCGCACGCGGGGAGGGGCTTCGCATCGGCACCGTCCGCCGCCCGCCGCGCGGCGTGCCCGCGTCGCGCTTCGCGGCCGACGACTGGTACGACGTCTGGTTCCCGAACCTCGCGCCCACCGTCCCGACCATGAAGCTCGCGCAGGCGGCGCGGAGCGACCGCGAATGGGCGGCGTTCAAGCGGCGGTTCCGGGCGGAGATGGCGGAGCCGGCCGCGCGCCGGACGCTCGACCTGCTCGCGGCGCTCTCGCATGGCGCCGACCTCGCCGTCGGCTGCTACTGCGAGGACGAGGCGCGCTGCCACCGGTCGGTGCTGCGCGAGCTGCTCGCGGAGCGCGGGGCCCGGCTGGCCTGATCGTCGCCGTCCCCGCGACCGCGGACTACATCGCGGCATGCGCGCAATGACCGCGATCAAGCGCGATTGGGTCATATCGCGCAAACGCCAATGATTGACCTGGGCATGTTGTCGCAGGGGCCGCCCTGCGCGGGGAAATCCTGCGGCGCTTTGGTAGGGTCCCGCCCGAAGTCAGTCTTCGGGCCTAGGCCCATCAACGCGGAGAGGTTCAACACATGCACAAGTGGACGATGCGGACGACCGGCGCGCTGTTCTTCGCCGGCGCGCTCGCGATTGCGGGGTGCTCTGGCGAGGACGGCAAGACCGGTCCCCAGGGCCCCGCGGGTCAGGACGGGCAGCCGGGCCTTCCCGGGCAGCCCGGGCAGCCGGGGCAGGACGGCCAGGATCTCACGGCCTCGGCCAAGCCCGAGTCGTGCGCGGTGTGCCACGGCAGCGCCGGCGCGCAGCACCAGGGGATCTACAACCAGTACACGGACGCGAGCCAGCTGAACGTCGTCATCAACGACGTCTCGACTGTCGCGAACGCGGGCGGCACGAACTACACGTCGACGATGACGTTCACGGTGACCCGGAACGGCGCGCCGTACGTGGACGCGGGCCTCGCCGGCCTCGACCAGAAGCGCTTCTACGCGGCGACCTACGACAGCGCGACCCGCAAGTTCGTCACCGCGTTCGCGTACGGGAACATCACCAGCCAGGGCAACGGCGTGTACACCGCGACCTACGCGACCGCCACGTTCCAGCCCGAGGTGTCGAACGCCCAGGTCTACGCGTACGTGGCCGACGGCCCGCTCTCGACCGAGGGCATGCAGCTCTACACCGACGTGTCGAACACGGGCGTCGCCTACGGTAACGCGGGCACCTACGCCTCCTCGGCGAACGTCTCCGGCTGCGAGAAGTGCCACGGCTCGCCGTACCTGAAGCACGGCTACCGCGGCGCCGCCGTCGCCGGCCTGCCCGACTTCGCGGCCTGCAAGGCCTGCCACACCGACGAGTCCGCCGGCGGCCACGAGGGCTGGCAGCTCCTCGCCGACGACCCGGCCGCGTACGCGGCGCAGGGCGGCACGCCGACCGCCGAGCAGAAGGCGAAGTACGCCTACAAGAAGACGGTGATGAACGACACGCACATGTCGCACGCGATGGAGTTCGCCTACCCGCAGTCGATGGCGAACTGCGTGACCTGCCACGACGGCAAGCTCGACGTGATCCTCGCCGACGCGAACTTCACGCTGGCGACGTGCAAGAGCTGCCACCCGGTGACCGGCCTCAACGGTGACCCGAAGCGCGCGCCCGCCCTGAAGGACGTCGTCCCGCACAACCTCGACCTGTACACGTACACGGGCGCCTGCAACACCTGCCACAAGGCGCAGGCGGCCGGCGGCATCGGGCCGACGTTCGCGCAGGTCCACGCCGGCTACAACAAGGCCATCTACAAGGACGCGACCACCAAGTTCTCCAGCGTGGTCACGACCAAGGTGGACTCGGCGTCCTTCGACGCCGCCACCAACAAGCTGACGGTCGCCTTCAGCGTGGCCGGCGCCGACGCGTCGGCGCTCGTGAAGCCCACGGTGGTGGTCAGCCTCTACGGCTACGACACCAAGGACTTCATCGTCTCCGGCCACGGCAGCCAGGCGGACACCCTGCGCAACCTCGAGTGGACCGAGGCGTCGACGAAGAACAGCAACCGCCTGACGGTGGATCCGGCCGTCGCGGTGGCCGGCGGGACGACGTGGACGGCGACCGCCGACCTCTCGACCTGGGCCAGCATGGTCGCCGACGGCACGGTGAAGAAGGTGCAGGTCGCCGTGCTCCCGGCCGTCGGCCTGAACCAGGCGCAGCCCGTGAGCACGACCAACCCCGCCATCGCGATCGCCGGCGCGACCGCGACGGTGGACCTCGTCGGCAACGCGATCGTCCCGGCAGCGTACGGGACGGCCATCGTGGACACGGCGAAGTGCAACAAGTGCCACGAGGCGCTCGGGACGACGTTCCACAGCCCGTCCTACGGCAGCGCGACGGTGGTGGCCTGCCGCACCTGCCACACCGTCCGTGACGGCGGCTCGCACCTCGAGATGCAGTCGCGGTCGATCGACTCGTACGTCCACGCGATCCACTCGATGCAGCCGTTCGACATCCAGAGCATCGACTTCTCGGATCCGGTGGCCTCGATGCGCTACGACCACCACGTGGAGTCGACCTACCCGAACTTCACGATCCTGAACTGCGAGTCCTGCCACAACCCGAACACCTACGAGGTCCCGGACCAGTTCCGGACGCTGCCGGGCGTGCTGTCGGCGGCGCGGACCCTCACGGGCAAGGATCGCAACATCGGCGCGGTGCCGTCGTACGTCACCGGCCCTGCGTCGCGCGCCTGCGGCTCCTGCCACCGCGCGGAGATGATCAACGAGGACCTCGCCGGCGACCTCGCCTCGTTCAACGCGCACACCGCGACGTTCGGGTTCGCGATCGAGAACGGCACCGGCGTCTTCGACGAGGCCGTCGCGAAGATCATGGCGATCTTCAAGTAGCCCCGGCCGGCGGGGCGGGCTCCGGCCCGTCCTGCCTGCCATGAGGTGAAGGAAGCAACCGGGCGAGGCGAGCGCAACCTGCTCGCCTCGCCCTTCTCGTGTCCGGGGCCGGTGCGCGTGCGGAACACCGCCGGCCCGCGCGGCGTTGGTCAGGCGATGCACGCCGACCTGCCCCGTCCACCCGCCCGTGGTTCGACGGGCTCACCACGAGCGGGCGGCGCCGGAGGGCCACCCGCCCGTGGTTCGACGGGCTCACCACGAGCGGGCGGCGCCAGAAGGCCACCCGCCCGTGGTTCGACGGGCTCACCACGAGCGGGCGGCGCCAGAGGGCCACCCGCTCGCCTGGCCGCGGTCCTGGCGCTCCTCTGCATCGCGCCGCTCCGCGCCGGCGCCGACGTCCGGCCGGATCCAGACTGGTACCGCGGCGCGGTGATCTACGGCGTCGTCCCCCCGCGGTTCGGCCCCGAGCCGCTCAGGGCGGTGACCGCGCGCCTCGACGCGCTCCGCGACCTCGGCGTGGACGCGCTCTGGCTCGCGCCGGTCAACCCGACCGACGACCCCGGCGACGTCAGCTACGCCATCACCGACTACTTCGGCCTGCGCGCCGACTTCGGCACGCCCGAGGACCTGCGGGCGCTGGTCCGCGAGGCGCACGCGCGCGGCATCCGGGTGCTCCTCGACTTCGTGCCGAACCACACCTCGACCGGCCACCCGCACCACCTGGACGCGGCGGCGCGCGGCCGCGCCTCGCCGTGGTGGGGCTGGTACGACCGCGATCCGGCCGGCCGCGAGACGCACTACTTCGACTGGAAGCACCTGCCGAACCTCGACTACGGCAACCCGCTCGTCCGCCAGATGATGCTGGACGCGTTCGCGTTCTGGGTCCGCGAGTACGACGTGGACGGGTTCCGCGTGGACGCGGCGTGGGGCATCCGCCAGCGCGCGCCGGCGTTCTGGGGGGCGCTGCGTCGCCGGCTCGACGCGGTGAAGCCGGGGGTGTTCCTGCTCGCCGAGGCGAGCGCGCGCGATCCGTTCTACGTCCGCAACGGCTTCGACGCGGCCTACGACTGGACCGGCGAGCTGGGCCACTGGGCCTGGGAGAAGGTCTTCGACGATCCCTCGCGGATCGGGCCGGCGCTCGACGCCGCGCTCGCCTCGCGGGCGACGCCGATGGACCGGGTGGCCCGCTTCCTCAACAACAACGACACCGGCGAGCGCTTCGTCACCCGCCACGGCCTCGCCATGACCCGCGTCGCCGCGGTGCTCCTGCACGCGCTGCCCGGCATCGCCGTCGTCTACACCGGCGACGAGGTCGGCGCGGAGTTCCAGCCCTACGAGGAGGGGCCGCCGGTCTCGTGGGTGGACGTGCACGGGCTCCGTCCCCTGTACCGCCGCCTGGCCGCGCTCCGCGAGGACCTGCCCGCGCTCCGCCGCGGCGCGTACCGGCGGGTCGCCGTGCCCGGTCAGCCGGAGGCGTTCGCGTTCCTGCGGGACGCCGGGGCGGCGGGCCGCGCGCTGGTGGTGCTCGACTTCGGCGGCCCGGCCCGGCTCCGGCTCGCGGCGCCGCCGGGCCCGCTGCCGGACTGGGACGCGATCACGGAGCGCCCGGCGGCCGTGCGCCGCGCCGGCCCCGGCACGATCGAGGTCGAGCTGGCCGCGCAGCAGGCCGTGATCCTGGTGGACCGCGCCGGCCGCCGCTGACGCGGCCTACGCCTCCTCCGACCCGGGGCCGCTCCCCTCCGGCGGCGTGCCGCGCGTGCGGCGCCGGTCGAGGAGGTCGGCGGCCAGCCAGCAGGCCACCGCCCAGCTCCCGCCGACGGCCCACCCCGCGATCACGTCGGTGGGCCAGTGCACGCCCAGGTACACGCGGCTCGCGCCGGTGAGCAGGGTGGCCCCGAGCGCGCAGGCCATGACGAGGAGCTTCATGCGGCGGCGCGGCAGCACGCGGGCGAGGAGCGCGCCCAGCGTCAGGTAGACCACGGCCGACATCATCGAGTGGCCGCTCGGGAAGCTCGCCGTGTACACGTAGGAGCCGTGCGGCACGAGGTCCGGCCGCGGCCGGGCGTAGCCGTGCTTCAGGACCAGGCTCAAGGCCTGTCCGCCGGCGATCGCCACCGCGAGCAGCGCCACCGAGCGCGGGCGGCGCGCCATCCACAGGAACAGCACCGCGGCGAGCGAGACCAGCGTGAGCACGGCGGTGCCGCCCAGCGCGGTCAGGTCGCGGCCCATCTCCTCCACCCAGCGCGGGCCGAGCGGCTCGGCGGGGTCCGCGGGATCGCGCAGGGCGAGGAGCACCGCCCGGTCGAGCGAGCGGACCTCGTCGTGGCGGATCGCCTCGGCCACCTCGAGGAAGAGCCAGAGCCCGCCCGCCGCCAGCGCCACGAGCGCCACCGTGACGAGCTCGCGCGCGCGGAGCAGGCGCCGCAGCGACCATCCTCGGGGGCCGGCCGGGCGCGGGGCTCGCATGCGCGGCATCTTCGCCCCGGCCCGCGGCGATGTCGACCTCGCGCCCGCGGCGCTCGCCGGGCCGCCCGGATTGCGCTAGAACGCCCCGCCATGAAGACCGCCGCCCAGGACCAGGCCTGCCGCGACCGCGCGGCGCGGCTCCCGGAGAACATCGCCGATCGCGTCGCCGAGCACGCGCGCCGCGCGCCCGGCGCCGTCGCGCTCCTCGAGCACAACACCGGCGAGACCGTCACCTGGAAGCAGCTCGACACCGCCGCCGACGCGTTCGCGGCGCGCCTGCTCGCCGCGGGGTACCGCAAGGGCGACGTCGTCGCCACCAGCCTGCCGCTGCTCAAGGAGCACGTCTTCCTGCTCGTCGCCTGCTACCGCGTCGGCGTGATCCTCGCCCCGCTCGACCTGCGGCTGCGCGCGGGCGAGCTCCGGGCCGCCTTCGAGAAGCTCCGGCCGAGGGGCTACTTCTTCGTCGGCGCGCCCGCGCTCCTGCCGGTGCTCCAGGAGGTGGTCGGGAAGTTCCCCGGCGTGCGCGACTGGGTGCAGTTCCAGAAGGAGCCGGACGGCATCCCCCCGGCGCCACCTGGGTGAAGGACTTCACCCGCCGCATCAAGCTCGACTACCTGAAGGCGAAGCTCCTCGGCACGGTGCGGCGCGCGCGCGCCCGCGTCGGCAAGCGCGACGGGTGCCTCATCATCTTCACCACCGGCTCGACCGGCTCGCCCAAGCCGGCCCTGCTCTGCCACGAGAGCATCCTCGTCCAGAACGTCGGGCTCACCGTCGGGTTCGACCTCCGGGAGGACGACCGGCTGCTGGTGAACCTCCCGCCCTCGCACGTGGGCTGCACCACCGAGCTGCTCGGCACCGCGCTGTACGAGGGCATCACCTCGGTGCTCCTGCACGTGTTCGACGCGCTGAAGAGCCTGGAGGCCATCGCCGAGCACCGGGTCACCGTGGTCGGGCAGATCCCGGCGCTGTTCAACGCGGAGTGGAGCCACCGCCGCTACGCCGAGCTCGACCTCTCCAGCCTGCGCGCGGCCATCTACGGCGGGCAGGGCGTGCCGCGCGCGTTCCTCGACCGGCTCCGCACCATGGCGCCGGAGATCGGCACCGGCCTCGGGCTCACCGAGACCTCCGGCTTCTGCACCTACACCGCCGTGGGCGCGAGCGCCGACGACCTCGCCGGCGGCATCGGGTTCGAGTCCCCGCTCTGCCCCATCTCGATCCGCGGCCCCATGACCGCGGACGGGCACGCCGGCCCCGTGCTGCCGGCGGGGACGGTGGGCGAGATCTGCTTCTCGGGCCCGCAGGTGTTCCTCGGCTACCTGAACGACCCGGCCGCCACCGCGCAGGCGGTCACGAGGGACGGCGTCTGCTACACGGGCGACCTCGGCAGCTACGACCCGGCGCGCGGGCTCCGGCTCGCCGGCCGCGCCAAGCTCGTCATCAAGCCGAAGGGCTTCCAGGTGTTCCCGGGCGACGTGGAGAACCACGTCGTCTCGGCGCTGCCGGGCAGGGTGGCCGCGGCCGCCTGCGTGGGCGTCGAGCACGCGCGCTGGTCGGAGGCGATCGTGCTGTTCGTGGAGGCGGCGCCCGACGCGACCGTCACGCCCGAGGACGTCCACGCCGCCTGCGACGGCATCGCCTCGTACGCCCGCCCCAGCCACGTGGAGGTGGTGTCCACCGGGACGCTGCCGCTGAACCGCGTCGCGAAGGTGGACTACGTCGTCCTGCGCGAGCGCGCCCGCGAGCTGGTCGAGGCGCTCCGGCGCGAGGGGAAGTGGGACGCCCGGGCGAGCCGCTGAGCACCCGGGCCGCCGCGCGGCCGCCCCGCGGACCGCCCCGCGGACCGCCCCGCCGGGGAACCCCTGCGTCCCTTTTGCGCATCCCCGACTGAAGCACCCGTCTCCGGGCCCGAGGCGCGCTACGTTGCGGGCAATCGCCGGATGCGTGCGCCCACCGGAGGGCGACGTTCGAGGGTCCATGCCATCGAGCCGCGGACTGTCCGTGTTCCCGCTGTCGCTCGTGCTGGCGGCCACCGCCGGGCTGGCGCTCGGGCTCGGCGCCTTCGCGTTCGACTACGCGAAGGGCTCCTCGTACCTCGGGAACGACCCGAGGACCTGCGCCAACTGCCACGTGATGGAAGGCCACTACGCCGGGTGGCTGGCGGGCACGCACCACGCCGTCGCGACCTGCAACGACTGCCACACCCCCGCGGCCTTCGTCTCGAAGTACTGGGTGAAGGCCACCAACGGCTATCACCACTCGATGGCGTTCACGATGGGGGGATACCCCGACGCCATCAAGGCCCGCCCCGAGAGCGCCCAGGTGGTGGAGGACAACTGCCGCCGCTGCCACGCCGCCGTGGTCGAGGACATCGCGCACGGGGGCGACGTCTCCTGCGTGCGGTGCCACCGCAACGTGGGCCACCTCCGCTGATCCGCCCGTCCGTCCCGCAGCCCCGGAGAAGGAGCACGCCATGCCCGCCGAGACCCAGCCCACCAAGAACCGCGCGCTGCTCATCGCGCTCGTGGCCGGGGTGTTCGCCCTGGTCGCGGTGGGCGTCGCGATGCTGCTGGTGAACATCAGCGAGAAGAAGTCCGAGGCGCGCTTCTCGTACGTGCGGGTGGTCGAGGTCGGGGAGGACGACACCGACCCGGCCAAGTGGGGCAAGAACTGGCCCCGCGAGTTCGACGACTACAAGCGCACCGCCGAGCGGACGAGCACGAAGTACGGCGGCGCGATCGGCACCGCCGAGGGCGAGATGGCGCCGCAGAAGGCGGAGCGCGATCCCTGGCTGAAGCGCGTCTTCGCCGGCTACCTGTTCGCGGTGGACTACCGCGACCGCCGCGGCCACGCCTTCATGCTGAAGGACCAGGAGATCACCAAGCGCAACGTCCCGGGCGAGGGGAAGCAGTCCGGCAACTGCCTCCACTGCCACGGCTCGATCATGCCGCTGTACCGCAAGCTCGGGAAGGAGGCGGCGCCGCAGGGCTCGCCGGCCGAGCAGCTCCAGGCCGGCCTCGCGAAGGTGGCGGAGATGGGCTACTGGGACGCGCACAAGGCCCTGGAGGACATGGGCGGCGGCAAGGCGCACCCGGTCTCCTGCGTGGACTGCCACGATCCGGCGTCGATGGAGGTGCGGGTCTCGCGCCCCGGCTTCATCGCCGGCATCCAGAAGCTGGCGGCGGGCTCGGCGGAGGTGCCGCACCTCCCCTCGATCGAGCGCTGGCGCAAGGGCGACCGGTCGAAGCCCTACGATCCGAACCTCGACTCCACGCGCCAGGAGCGCCGCGCCTACGTGTGCGGCCAGTGCCACGTCGAGTACTTCTGCGGCAAGGGCATGACGCTGCTGTTCCCGTGGGCCGAGGGGCTCAAGGTCGAGAACGCCGAGCACCTCTACGACAACCTGCAGGTGAAGGGGCAGCGCTTCAAGGACTGGGTGCACGCCGAGACCGGGTTCGAGGTGCTGAAGGCGCAGCACCCCGAGTTCGAGGTGTGGAGCCAGGGCATCCACGCGCGCAGCGGCGTCACCTGCGCCGACTGCCACATGCCGTACAAGCGCGAGGGCGCGCAGAAGTACTCCGACCACTGGGTGCGCAGCCCGCTGCTCCAGCCGAACCGCGCCTGCGCGACCTGCCACCCCCTGACCGACGACGAGCTGAAGGCGCGCGTGCTCGCCATCCAGGACCGGCACTTCGCGCTGCTCACC
Source organism: Anaeromyxobacter sp. Red801 (assembly GCF_049201065.2). Lineage (NCBI taxonomy): Bacteria > Pseudomonadati > Myxococcota > Myxococcia > Myxococcales > Anaeromyxobacteraceae > Anaeromyxobacter > Anaeromyxobacter sp. Red801. The sequence continues at coordinate 1,338,594 of NZ_CM181236.1, forward strand.
CGCGCCGGCAACGCCGCCGTGGCGATGATCGACGCCATCGTGGCGGTGCGGAAGCCCTACGACGAGCGGAACCTCGCCGCGGCCACCGCCAAGGCGAAGGAGACGCTCGAGAAGCAGGACGCGTTCCAGAAGGCGCCGAAGGAGGAGCAGGACAAGAAGATGGGGGCCGAGGTGAAGGCCAACCTGCTCGCCTCGTGGCGCGAGGTGATCGCGAAGACGCCGGCGCTGCAGGAGCTCGAGAACCTGCAGCGCGCCGCGCAGTGGCGCCTCGACTTCGTGGCGGCCGAGAACTCGATGGGCTTCCACGCGCCGCAGGAGCTGGCCCGGATCCTGGGCGAGTCGATCGACCTCTCGCGCGAGGCGGAGGTGAAGGCCACGCGGCTCGCCGCCGGGACCACCGCGTCGGCGGCGGCCGTCCCCGGGACGCAGCGCAGGTAGTCGCGGCGCGCCCGTGCGCCGTCACGCGTCGCGGTGCACGAGCCCGGGGGCGAACGCCGGCGCGCAGACGGCGACGTACTCGGCCCCCTCCGCGGCGGGCGTGCTGTAGCGAACCCATTCGCCGCGGGGGACGACCACGGCCTGCCCGGCGCCGACGTCGATCACGCCCGAGGCGCTCTCCACGCGCAGGGACCCCCGGAGCACCAGCGTGTACTCGTCGAACTCGGGCGTCTGCCCGGGCTCGCGCCAGCCCTCCGGGCTCACCATCCGGGCGATGCTCACCGCCTCGGTGCCGCTGTTCACGCGGCCCACGAACTCCTGGATCACCTTCGGCTTGCTGCCCGCCGCCGGGACGACCGTGGGCGCGCGGATGAGGGTCGGCATGGGTGTCTCCTGGCGCCCATGCTGGTGCCGGGCGCCCTCCTGGCCGGGAGGCTCTAACCGGCCGCGCGCCCCGCGTCGCGGGCCTCGCGAGGGGGTGGTCGCGCGACCCCGGCTCGCGCGGCGATGGACGGCGTTCGACGGCAGGGCGCGGGATCCCTGGCGATCCCGCCGATCGCGCGTTGACCGGGGTCAATCCGGCCCCGAGGCTTCCGCCGCGGGCTCGAGACGAGCCCTCGAGGAGGAAGCCGGTCATGCGAGAGGCCCCTGAGCTGGTTCCGTGCAGCATCGCGCAGCGTGGTCCCCGGACGCCTTCGCCCGCCGTCGCGGGCGCGGCCCCGCCGGGGAAGAAGGCGAGGACGATCGCCCGGCGCCGATGTGCGGCGCTCGCGCTCGGCTGGCTCGCCACCGCGTGCCTCGCCGCGGACGAGGCGGCGGCCGGGCCGCCGGCGGCGAGCCGGTCCGCCGTGCTCGCCGCGAACGCGGTCACGACCTGGCACGCCTACGCGCAGGACCTGGTCGCCGGGTTCCCCGGCCGCGGGAACGCCGCGCAGGCCTACACCGCGTCGCTCATCCAGGTCGCGGTGTACGACGCCGTGGTGGCGATCCGGGGGCGGTACCCGCCGTTCCTCGCGCCGGTCCCCGCGCCGGCGGGCGCGGACCTCGACGCCGCCGTCGCGACCGCGGCGTACCGGGTCGGCATCACGCGCGTGAACGCGGGAACGTCGCGCACCGCGTTCCAGGACCGGTACACGGCGTTCCTCGCCGCCATCCCGGACGGCGCGGCCAAGGCGGGCGGCGTCGCGGTGGGCGAGGCGGCCGCCCAGGCGGTGCTGGCCGCGAGGAGCGGCGATCACTTCTACGACGCGGCGGTGTTCGCGAACCCGCCCGCCGACCCCGGCGTGTGGCAGGCGACCCCGGTCGCGAACGCGTACGCGACCGCCGGCGCCTCCGACTACGCCATGGCGTTCGTGATGCCGCTGACCGCGGCGTCGCCGGGGGCCCGCCGGGCGCCGCCGCCGCCGAACCTGCGCTCGGCGAGGTACGCGGACGCGCTCGCCGAGGTGAGGGAGTACGGGCGCAAGGAGAGCGCCGCGCGAACCGCCGCGATGACCGACGTCGTCCAGTTCTGGACGGAGAGCGGCTTCACGCTCTGGCAGCGCAACACCCGCGACCTGGTGGCCGCGCGGAACCTCGACGAGCTCGAGACGGCGCGGGCGCTCGCCGCCATCGGCGTGGCCGGGGGCGAGGCCATGCTCGCGTGCTTCGAGAGCAAGTACCACTACCTGAGCTGGCGTCCGTTCCAGGCCATCCAGCGCGCCGACGAGGACGGCAACCGGCGGACCGAGCCGGAGCCGCTCTGGACGCCGCTCGTCCGCGCGAACCACCCCGAGTATCCGGCCGGGCACGGGTGCTACGGGAGCGCCATGGCCACCGCGCTCCGGCTGCTGTTCGGCGAGATGCCGGTCACGCTGACGAGCACCGGCGGCCAGGTCGCCGGCTGGCCGCAGGTGCCGTCGCGCAGCTATGCGTCGCTCGCGGCCATCCCCGACGAGAACGCCGACGCGCGGGTGTGGGGAGGGCTGCACCTCCGCACGACGATGGAGCAGTCGGCGCGCTGGATCCGCGACGTGACGGACGACGCGCTCTGCGGCCGCTTCGGCATCGCCTGCGAGTGACCCGGGCCCGTCTCGCGCGGCGCGGTCGCCGGGCCGCGTCGCGCGAGCCGCCGATTGCGGCGCGCACCGCCCCCCGACTACATACCCGGGCGCCGGCTCGCCGTCGGTGCGGCCGGCGGATGCGGGGGGTGGCCATGCCCGACTCGACTCCCGGAGGGGCCTCCGGCGCGGCGCGTCCCGCGTCGGACCGGCTCGAGTCGTGGAAGGAGATCGCGGCCTACCTGCGCCGCGACGTCACCACCGTGCAGCGCTGGGAGCGGCGCGAGGGCATGCCGGTCCACCGGCACCTGCACGACAAGCTCGGCTCGGTCTACGCGTTTCGCTCCGATCTCGACGCGTGGGCGCGCCGCCGGAGCGCCGGGGCGGCGGGCGGCGCACCGGGCGAGGGGACGCTCCCGGGCGCCGGTCCGGAGGGGGAACCCGCCGGCGACGCGGGGACGGCGGCCCCCCTCGAGCCGGCCGGCGGCGGGCCGGCGGCGAGCGGGTTCGCGGGGGCCTCGCGGCCGGCGGTCCTGCTCGCGGCGGCCGTCGCCGCGGCCGCCGCGGTCGGAGCGGGCGCGACCTGGCTCGTCCAGCGGCGCGCCGCCTCGACGCGCGATCCGCTGGCCGGCGCCCGCTTCGTGCCGCTGACCGACTTCGGCGGCGTCGAGCAGGCGGCCGCGATCTCCGCCGACGGGCGCTTCGTCGCGTTCCTGTCGGACCGGGCCGGGCGCGTGGACGTGTGGCTCACGCAGGTCGGCTCCGGGCAGTTCCTGGACCTGACGCGCGGCAGCGCGCCCGAGCTGGTGAACCCGTCGATCCGGGCGCTGGGCTTCTCGCCGGACGGCTCGCTGGTGACCTTCTGGGCCCGCGGCCGCACCGGCTCGGACCCGCCGGACATCGGCATCTGGGCGGTGCCGCTGCTGGGCGGTCCCCCGCGGCCGTACCTGGAGGGCGCGGCGGAGTACGCCTGGACGCGCGACGGCACGCGCCTCGTCCACCACACGCCGGGCCCGGGCGATCCGATGTACGTGAGCGAGGCCGGCCGGCTGCACGAGGGTCGCCGGATCTTCTCCGCGCCGGCGGGGCTGCACGCGCACTTCCAGACCTGGGCGCCGGATCAGGCGTTCGTGTACTTCGTGCAGGGGGCGCTCCCGGACCGCCTCGACCTGTGGCGGATCCGGCCGGACGGCAGCGCGCCGGAGCGCCTGACCCACCACGACGGCGTGGTCAGCCACCCGGTGTTCGCGGACGCGCGGACGCTGCTCTACCTCGCCACCGACGCCGACGGCTCCGGGCCGTGGCTGCACGCGCTCGACGTCGAGGGCAGGGTGGCGCGGCGCGTGGGGACGGGCGCCGAGCGGTACACCTCGCTCGCGGCGAGCGCGGACGGGCGGCGCCTGGTCCTCACGCAGGCGAGCCCGAAGCGCACGCTCTGGCGCGTGGCGCTCGGACCGGAGCACGCGGACCTCGCCGACGCGCGGCCGATCCCGCTGACCACCGGGACCGGGTGGGCTCCGCGGCTCGGCCCCGGCTACCTCGTCTACGTCTCGGCGAAGGGCGCCGGCGACGGCCTGTGGAAGCTGCAGGACGGCGCCAGCACGGAGCTCTGGAGCCAGCCCGGGGCGCGGATCGCCGGCGCACCGGCGGTCCGCAGGGACGGGCGGCGGATCGCGTTCTGGACGCGCGAGGGCGGGCGGACCCGCCTCCGCGTGGTGGACGCGGACGGCACCGGCGGGCGCGTGGTCACCGACGCGCTCCAGCTCGCGGGCGCGCCGGCGTGGATGCCGGACGGGACCTCGCTCGCGGTCGGCGCCATCGTGGACGGCGCGCCGAGGCTGTTCAGGGTGCCGCTCGAGGGCGGCGCGCCCGCGCCGCTGGTGGCCGAGCCTTCGGCGGATCCGGCCTGGTCGCCCGCCGGCGATCTCCTCGCGTTCACCGGCGCGGACGTCGGCACCACCTTCCCGCTGAGGGCGGTGAACGCCGACGGGAGCGCGCACCGGATGCCCCCGCTCACCCTGACGCGCGGGGAGCGGCACGTCGCGTTCCTCCCCGGCGGGCGGTCGATCGCGGTGCTGCGGGGCGAGATCCGCCGCAAGCGCCTCGCCGCGGTGGACCTCGCCTCGGGCGCGTCGCGCCCGCTGGTCGTGCTGCCGCCGGACTTCGACGTCCGCGACTTCGACGTGTCGCCCGACGGCCGCGAGCTGGTGCTGGAGCAGGTGCAGGAGCGCTCGGATCTGGTGCTGGTCGAGCGGCCCGCGCGGTGAGGCTCAGCGCCCCAGCGCGTGCAGCCGCTCGCTCTCCACGACGCGGACGGGCTCCGCGGCGTCGTCGAGCGCGAGCCGGACGAGCGCGCGGGCGACGGCGTCGGCCGGGACCGGCGCGTGGCGGCGCTCCCGGCCCAGCACGGCGAACGCCGCGCGGGCGAGCGGGAGCGCGAGCCGCTCGCCGAGCCGGGGATCCTTCCGCGCGCCGCCGTCGTCGAGGAACGAGGGGCGGAGCACGGTGAGCTGCCGGTAGCCGAGGCGCGCCAGGGCCTCCTCGGCCTCGCCCTTGGTCCGCAGGTAGAAGCTCCTCGAGCGCGGGCTCGCGCCGACCGAGCTCACCAGCACGAACCGCTGCGCGCCCCTCGCCCGCGCGGCCTCGCCGAACGCGACCACCGCCTCGAGGTCCACCGCGCGGAACGCCTCCCGCGATCCGGCCTGCTTCATGGTCGTGCCGAGGCAGCAGACGGCGACGTCCACCGCCTCCGGCAGCGCCCGCCGGATCGCGGCCGGATCGCGGAGGTCCGCGATCCGGGAGGTGAGCCTGGCGTGCTCGACCGGCAGCGCGCGCCGCCCGACCGCGACCACGCGGCCGACGTCCTCGCGGGCGAGCAGGTGCCGGAGCGCGAGGGAGCCGACGAGGCCGGAGGCGCCGGCGATGGCGAGGGTCCGCATCGCCTACGGATAACCCGGCACGCCGCGCGCCGCGACGCGTCAGCGCGTGGCCGTGACGCCGATCAAGCGCGGGCGCGTCCGTGCGCGGAAATGCCGCGAGTGGCCCTTGCGCGCCGCGCGCCCCACATGAGACCGTGACCGCTCCGAGGCCATCGCGTCCGCGAGGCTTACGGCCCCAGCCCATGTCCCGTCCAGACTCCGTGCCCGTCGGCGCGACGGAGCCCTCGTCTCGTGGAGGTAGGTGGCGTGATCGTTCTGGTGCTGAACTGCGGAAGCTCGTCGGCGAAGTTCGCGGTGATCGACGCGGTGACCGGCCGTGAGCTGGTCTCCGGCGTCGCGCAGCGGGTCGGCTCGGCGCAGGCGACGCTCGACTTCAAGGTGGACGGCAGGAAGGAGTCGCGCCTGCTGCACGGGGCCGGGCACGAGCGCGCGCTGCGCGCCGTGGTCGAGCTCCTCGACGAGCTCGGGGTGGCGGGCGAGATCGCCGGCGTCGGCCACCGCGTCGTCCACGGCGGCGCCAAGTTCTCCGGCTCGATGCCCATCACGCCCGCCGTCGTCGCCAAGATCGAGGAGTGCATCCCGCTCGGCCCGCTCCACAACCCGGCCAACCTGCTCGGCATCCGCATCGCGCAGGAGCTGTTCCCGGCGCTGCCGCAGGTGGCGGTGTTCGACACCGCCTTCCACCAGACCATGCCGTCCCGCGCCTACCTGTACGCGGTGCCGTACGAGTGGTTCGCGAAGCACGAGGTGCGGCGGTACGGCTTCCACGGCACGAGCCACCGGTACGTCTCGCAGCAGGCGGTGAAGCAGCTCGGCCTCGACCCCGAGGACCACGCGGTGGTCACGGCGCACCTCGGGAACGGCTGCTCGCTCGCCGCCGTCCGCAACGGCGCCAGCATGGACACGACCATGGGGCTCACGCCGGTGGACGGCGTGGTGATGGGCACGCGCAGCGGCAACATCGACCCGTCGATCATCGCGCACATGAAGAAGGCGCTGCACTGCACCGCCGACCACGTGATGGACGAGCTGAACCGGAACTCCGGCCTGCTCGGCATCTCCGGCCTGTCGAACGACATGCGCACGCTGCAGGAGGCGGCCGCGAACGGGCACGAGCGCGCCGCGCTCGCCATCGACAAGTTCTGCTACTCGGTCGCGAAGGCCGCGGCGGGCATGTTCGTGTCGCTGGGGCGGGTGGACGCGCTCGTGTTCACCGGCGGGATCGGCGAGAACGCGGTGGACGTGCGGGCCCGCATCGTGGAGCTGCTCGGCTTCGCCGGCTTCGCGCTCGACGCCCACGCCAACGCGTTCCACGGCAAGGCGCTCCGGGGCCGGATCACCCGGACCACCAGCCCGATGGCGGCGGTGATCGCCACCAACGAGGAGCTCATGATCGCGATGGACACCGCCGAGATCGCGGGCGCCCATGCCCACGCCCACCCCCACGGCCACGCGGACGCGCCCCCGGATGCGGCCGCGGACGCGGAGCCGCCCGCCGCCGAGCGGCGCGCCTTCGCCTAGCCCGGGAGCGCACGCAGATGGCCCACGTCCTCCTCCTCGCGCCGGCCGGACGCCAGGTCGGCCTCACCACCGCCTGTCTGGGCCTGGTGCGCGCCCTGGATCGCCAGGGCGTGCGCGTCGCCTTCGCGAAGCCCATCGCCGCGCGCGGCGAGGACCGCGTCTCGGCGCTGGTCCGGCTCGGCTCCAGCCTGAGGCCGCCCGACCCGATCCCGCGCGCCGAGGCGGACGCGCTGCTCGCCGCCGGGGACGACCAGACGCTGATGGAGCGGGTGGTGGCGCTCTGCGCCGGCGCCGCGGAGGGCGCGGACGTCCTGGTGGTCGCCGGGATGTGGCCGGAGCCCGGGATGGTGCACTCGACGCGCGTCAACGCGCTGATGCTCAAGGCGCTCGACGCCGAGCTGGTCCTGGTCGGCTCGCCGCGCGGCGAGACGCCGGCGGAGCTGGCGGACGCGATGGCGATCGCGGCGCGCGGGCTCGGCGGGTTCGGCGACGGCGAGCCGGTGAGCTGCTTCCTGAACCGCGTCGCCCCCCGGGCGCCGGCCGCCCGCGTCGGCGAGTCGCGGCCCATCTGGCTGGAGGCGGGCGAGGAGGGCGAGCTCCCGGCGGCGGAGATCGACGCCTACCGCGCGGCGCTGGAGGCGGAGCGCCTCCGGCCCATCGCGGTGGTGCCCGCGAGCGGCGACCTCGCCGCCCCGCGCGTGAAGGACCTCGCCCAGGCGATCGGGGCGCGGGTGCTCCGCGCCGGCGACCAGGAGGGCCGGCGCATCCGGCACGTGGCGCTGTGCGCGATGGCGGTGCCGGGGTCGATCAAGACGTTCCGGCCCGGCACGCTCGTCATCACGCCGGGCGACCGGAGCGACATCCTGCTGGCCGCGGCGCTGGCGGTGCTGAACGGCGTCCCGCTGGCGGCGGTGCTGCTCACCGGCGGGGTCGAGCCCGAGCCCCACGTGTTCGAGATGTGCGACTCCGCGCTCCGCGCCGGGCTGCCGGTCCTCGCCGTCGACCAGGGCAGCTACGCCGCCGCGAACGCGGTGGCCGGCATGAACCTGCAGGTGCCCCCCGACGACCCGGTGCGCGTGGAGCGGGTGATGACGGCGGTGGCCGACCTCATCGACCCCGCCTGGCTGCGGTCCCGCGCCGCGACCACCCGCGTGCGGCGCCTCTCGCCGCCCGCGTTCCGGCAGCGGCTGGTGGAGGCGGCGCGCGCCGCGAACAAGCGGATCGTCCTGCCCGAGGGCGCCGAGCCGCGCACGGTGGCGGCGGCGGCCATCGCCCAGGAGCGCGGGATCGCGCGCTGCGTGCTGCTCGGCGACGCGGACGAGGTCCACGAGGTCGCGCGCCGGCAGGGGATCACGCTGCCGCCGTCGATCGAGATCGTCGATCCGGCCCGGGTCGCGCCCTGGTACGTGGCGCCGCTGGTCGAGCGCCGCGCGGCCAAGGGGATGACCGCGGCGCAGGCCGCCCAGGAGCTGGGCGACGCGGTGATGGTCGGCACCATGATGATGGCGCTCGACGAGGCCGACGGGCTCGTCTCCGGCGCGCTCCACACCACCGCCCACACCATCCGGCCCGCCCTGCAGATCGTGAAGACGGTGCCCGGCTGCAACCTGGTGTCGAGCGTGTTCTTCATGTGCCTGCCGGAGCAGGTGCTGGTGTTCGGCGACTGCGCCGTGAACCCGACGCCCACCGCCGAGCAGCTCGCCGACATCGCCGTCCAGAGCGCCGACTCGGCCGCCGCGTTCGGCATCGAGCCGCGCGTGGCGATGCTGTCCTACTCGACCGGCACGAGCGGCGCGGGCGAGGAGGTCGAGAAGGTGAAGCGCGCGACCGAGCTCGCGCGCGCGGCGCGGCCGGACCTCGCCATCGACGGGCCGCTGCAGTACGACGCGGCGGTCATGCCGGACGTGGCGCGGCAGAAGGCGCCGAGGTCGAGCGTGGCCGGCCGCGCGACGGTGTTCGTGTTCCCGGACCTCAACACCGGGAACGTCACCTACAAGGCCGTGCAGCGGAGCGCGAACGTGGTCAGCATCGGCCCGATGCTCCAGGGGCTCGCCCGGCCGGTGAACGACCTGAGCCGCGGGTGCCTGGTCGAGGACATCGTGTTCACCATCGCGCTCACGGCCATCCAGGCCCGGCAGCTGGCGGCGCGCCGGGCGCGCTGACGGGCCGGGACGCGCTCGCGGACGGATGCGCCGGCGTCCCGCCGAGGGCGCGCCGCGGCTCCCGCGGTCGAATCCGAGGCGGCCCGGGCCGCGGGCGCTATGCTCCGCGCCCGGCGTCCCGCCGCCAAGGAGCACCGCATGAGCCAGCCCGTGCCGCCCATCGCCATCGAGGCCGCCTCCGCCCCGTCGCGCCAGGGCGCCCAGCTCGTCCCCGAGCCGTTCGCGACGCGCCTCTCGCGGCGGGTCAAGCACGCCCTCGGGGATCCGTTCGGCCTGAGGGCGTTCGGGGTCAACCTCATGCGGCTGCCCGCGGGCGACACCTCGGCCATCCACCACCGCCACACCGTGCAGGACGAGTTCGTGTACGTCCTCGAGGGCCACCCGACGCTCGTCACCGACGACGGCGACGTGCAGCTCGCCCCCGGCATGTGCGCCGGCTTCCCCGCGAGCGGGCGGGCGCACCACCTGGAGAACCGCACCGAGCGCGACGTGGTGGTGCTCGAGGTGGGCGACCGCGCCGGCGGGGACCAGGTGATCTACCCGATGGACGACCTCATGCTCGTGCCCGGGCCCGACGGGCGGCGCCGGTTCGTGCACAAGGACGGGACGCCCTACTGACGGCCGGCGCCTGGCGGTCCGGGCGCGGCGAGGGTAGGGTCGGGCCGATGCCGCCCGAGCGCCACGTCCTCCTCGTCCGCCACGGCGAGACCGACTGGAACGCCGCCGGGCGCCTGCAGGGCCAGACCGACGTGCCGCTCAACGCGAACGGGCGGGCCCAGGCGCTCGCCCTCGCGGTCCGCCTCCGCGCCGAGGGCGTCCGCGCCATCGGGTCGAGCGACCTCTCCCGCGCGCGCGGCACGGCGGAGCTCGTGGGCGGGGCGCTGGGCCTGGAGGTCGCGCTCGTGGACGAGGACCTGCGCGAGCGCGGCTACGGCGCGTGGGAGGGGCTGACCCGCGGCGAGTGCGCGGCGCGCGACCCGGACGCGTGGGCGCGCCACCTCGCCGACCCCCGCACGCCGCCGCCGGGCGGCGAGACCACCGAGGCGCTCCTCGCGCGCGTGGTGCCGGCCATCCACCGGGCCGCCGAACGGCTCGCCACGCCCGCGCTGGTCGTGACGCATGGTGGAGTCATGCGGGCGTTCCTCTCCGCCGTGCTCGACGGCGGCCCGGCCGGCGGGGCGGTCGCGCCGCCCGTCGTCCCGAACGGCGGAGTCTGGCGGGTGCGCCTCGCCGGCGGCCGGGTGATCGGCGCCGCGGCGCTCGACCCGGACCGCTGACGACGCCTCGCAGCCCGCCGGAACACCCCGCGCCGGTGCGTGACGCGCCGCGGTGCCACACCCGTGGCCGCCGCTGCGAGGGGCCCGAACCTGGACCTCGCTCGCCCCGGGCGGTGCGGGATTGACGAATCGTCAATGACCGCCGCGCAGGATTCGGCGCGCTGTACCCGGACGAAGGATTGCCGGCTCCCCGGACAGCACAAAGAACCGCTGACCACCCCGATTTCCGGGAGGAGCGCGCATGAAGAAGACCACGAGCAGGCCCCAGGCGGACACCGCCCCGAAGGCTTCCCGCCGTTCGTTCCTGAAGAAGGCAGCCCTCGGCGCCGCGGGCGTGGCGGCGGGGGCGGCCGCGCCGACCATCCACGTCGCGCAGGCGCCCACCACGCTGCGCTTCCAGAGCACCTGGCCGCAGAAGGACATCTTCCACGAGTTCGCGCTCGACTACGCGAAGAAGGTCAACGAGATGTCCGGCGGACGCCTCAAGATCGAGGTGCTCGCGGCCGGCTCGGTGGTGAAGGCGTTCGACCTCCTCGACGCGGTCTCGAAGGGCACGCTCGACGGCGGCCACGGCGTGGTCGCCTACTGGTACGGCAAGAACACGGCGCTGGCGCTGTGGGGCTCCGGCCCCGCGTTCGGGATGGATCCGAACATGGTGCTCGCGTGGCACCACTACGGCGGGGGCCGGCAGCTCCTCGAGGAGATCTACAAGTCCCTCAACCTGGACGTCGTCTCGCTCATGTACGGGCCCATGCCGACCCAGCCGCTCGGCTGGTTCAAGCAGAAGCCCATCGCGAAGCCGGACGACATGAAGGGGCTCAAGTTCCGGACCGTCGGCCTCTCCATCGACATCTTCAACGGCCTGGGCGCGGCGGTGAACGCGCTCCCGGGCGCGGAGATCGTGCCGGCGATGGACCGGGGCCTCCTCGACGCCGCCGAGTTCAACAACGCCTCCTCGGACCGCGTGCTCGGGTTCCCGGACGTCTCGAAGATCTGCATGCTGCAGAGCTTCCACCAGTGCTCGGAGCAGTTCGAGATCCTGTTCAACGGCAAGCGCTTCCAGGCGCTGCCGGCCGACCTCAAGTCCATCATCTCGATCGCCGCGCAGGCCGCGTCCGCCGACATGAGCTGGAAGGCCATCGACCGCTACTCCACCGACTACTTCGAGATGCGGGACAAGCAGGGGGTGAAGTTCTACTCGACGCGCCCGGAGATCCTGAAGCGGCAGCTCGAGATCTGGGACCAGGTGATGGAGAAGCGCGCGGCCGAGAACCCCATGTTCAAGAAGGTGCTCGAGTCGCAGCGCAAGTTCGCGCAGCGCGCGGCGCGCTGGCAGAACGACACCAACGTGGACTTCAAGATGGCATACAACCACTTCTTCGGCGGGAAGAAGAAGCCCACGTAGGAGCGCCGCATGCAGCGCATCCTCCTCGCGGTGGACCGGCTCTCCACCGCCGTCGGCCAGGCCTTCGCCTGGCTCATCGTGGCGATCACCGGGCTCGTGACGTGGGAGGTCTTCTCGCGGAAGTTCCTCGACGCCCCGCACGCCTGGGCCTTCGACGCGCAGATCATGATGTACGGCGTCCTGTTCATGATGGCGGGCGCCTACACCCTCGCGAAGAGCGGCCACGTGCGGGGCGACGTGCTCTACGGCTTCTTCCCGCCGCGCGTGCAGGCCGGGCTCGACCTCGTCCTGTACGTGGCGTTCTTCGTCCCGGGCGTGCTGGCGATGGTGTACGCCGGGTGGACCTACGCCGCGGAGTCGTTCGCGATCCGCGAGCACTCCACCATCACGGTGGACGGGCCGCCGATCTACCCGTTCAAGGCGGCCATCCCGCTGGCGGGCGGGCTGCTCCTGCTCCAGGGCGTCGTCGAGATCGTCCGCTGCGCGGCCTGCCTCCGGACGGGCGAGTGGCCCTCGCGCACGCAGGACGTGGAGGAGGTGGACGTCGACAAGCTGAAGGAGCTGGTCCACGTGAAGGACGAGGACCTCGCCGCCCTCGACGCGCTGGTGGTCCGGCGCGAGGGCGGCGGCGCCGGGACCGAGCCGCCCGAGGCCGGCCGGAAGGACACGCGGCCATGAGGAAGGAGCTCTGGTCCGGCCTCGGCATGATGGCGGTGATCGTCGCGATCACCGCGTGGATCATGCCCGCCCCGTCGCAGATGACCACCGGCCACCTCGGGCTGCTCATGCTGTCGCTCGTGGTGGTCGCGATCATGCTGGGCTTCCCCACGGCGTTCACGCTGATGGGCATGGGCGTGATCTTCGCGTGGCTGGCGTACCGCTTCGACAACCCCGCCATCGCGACGCAGCAGACGCTCGACCTGATGGTGCAGCGGACCTACGCGGTGATGACGAACGACGTCCTCATCTCGATCCCGCTGTTCGTGTTCATGGGCTACCTGGTGGAGCGGGCCAACCTCATCGAGCGGCTGTTCAAGAGCCTCCACCTCGCCATGGCCTTCGTGCCGGGCTCGCTCGCCGTCGCCACGCTCGCCACCTGCGCGCTGTTCGCCACCGCCACCGGCATCGTCGGCGCGGTGGTGACGCTCATGGGCCTGCTCGCGTTCCCGGCGATGCTCCGCGCCGGCTACGACATCAAGCTCTCGGCGGGCGCGATCACCGCGGGCGGCTGCCTCGGCATCCTGATCCCGCCCTCGGTGATGCTCATCCTCTACGGCGCCACCGCGGGGGTCTCGGTGGTGCAGCTGTACGCGGGCGCGTTCTTCCCCGGCCTGCTGCTCGCCGGCCTGTACATCGCCTACGTGGTGCTGGTCGCGCGGCTCCGGCCCGCGCTCGCCCCGCCGGCCACGCCGGAGGAGCGGACGGTCACGCTGCCGGAGCCCTCGCGGATCCTGGCGGGCGGGCGGCGCCGCCTGGCCGTCCCGGCGCTGCTCGGGGCGCTGACCCGGCCGCCGCCGGGCGTCGGGCGCCGCTGGGCGGGGCGGCAGCTCGCGACCGCGCTCCTGCCGGCGGCCGCGCTGGCCGTCGGGATCGCGGCCGTGCACGGCGTCGTCACGGCCGAGCGCGTGGTGGACACCGGCGGCCTGGTCGAGGTGGGCGACGGCGAGGCGGCGCCCGAGGAGGCCTACCAGGGCGCGGAGCTCGCGCCGCTGGAGGACGACGGGGCGCCGGCGGAGGCGGGCGCCGAGCCCGTGCCGGTGGCAGGCCCGGAGGGCGCGGTGGAGGAGGTCCGCGAGGCCGGCGCGGAGGCGCCGGCGGTCGCCGCGCCGGCGGGAGGCAAGCCGGCCCCGCCGGCGTTCTGGATCGCGGTCGCGGCCGCGCTGGCTGCGCTCGCCGTGCACTACGGCATCTTCACGCTGGAGCGCCTCGAGATCCTGAAGATGCTGCTCACCAGCTTCTTCCCGCTGACCACGCTCATCCTCGCCGTGCTCGGGTCCATCGTCTTCGGCTGGGCCACGCCGACCGAGGCGGCCGCGCTCGGGGCCGCCGGCGCGATGGTGCTCACCGGCGCCTACCGGCAGTTCAGGTGGTCGGTGCTGAAGGAGTCGGTGTTCCTGACCGCGAAGACCACGGCGATGGTGTGCTGGCTGTTCGTGGGCTCGTCGATCTTCTCGGCGGCGTTCGCGCTGCTCGGCGGCCAGGGGCTCATCGAGCGCTGGGTGCTCGGGCTCGACCTCACGCCCATCCAGTTCATGGTGCTGGCGCAGGCGATCATCTTCCTGCTCGGGTGGCCGCTGGAGTGGACCGAGATCATCGTCATCTTCATGCCCATCTTCATCCCGCTGCTCGGGCACTTCGAGATCGACCCGCTCTTCTTCGGGCTGCTGGTCGCGCTCAACCTCCAGACCGCGTTCCTGTCGCCGCCGGTCGCCATGGCGGCGTTCTACCTGAAGGGCGTCGCGCCCCGGCACGTGACCCTGAACCAGATCTTCGCCGGGATGATGCCGTTCATGGCCATCCAGATCCTGGCGCTGGTGCTGCTCTACGTGTTCCCGCAGATCGGGCTCTGGCTGCCCCGTGTTCTCTACCGGTGAACCCATCCGGCTGAGGTGCGTTGCCGCACCGCCGGGGCGGACCCACGGTCGCACCCGGCACGCGCCTCGGGACGCCGGGATCGCGCGCGGCGATCACGCGGCCGGCCTACCTCGCGCCCATGGAGGGAGCCCCGAGGTCCAGACCTCGGGGTACGCGGCGGAGGTGCACGCTCTCGCCGTCGGCCCCGCACGTGCGTCCACCGTGCGGGCGCGACCACGACAGGGGGCGCCATGGGCAAGTCCAGCGAGAACGGGCGCGGGGGCCTGGGCCGCCGCACGCTGCTGAAGGGCACGGGGCTGGCGCTGGGAGGGATCGCCGCGGCCGGGTCGGGCGTCGCGCGCGCCGCGCAGCAATGCCTCGGCGTGGGCGACTGCTATCCGACCGCCGAGCGGCGCGACCGGTACAGCCTCTTCGAGCGGCTCGACACCATCAGCCCGTTCCGGCCGGTCGCGCCGGGCGAGATGCGGATCACGTTCATGGGCTCCGGGTTCCCGCCGGCCCGGCCGGCGCAGGAGATGATGAGCGTGTTCGTCCAGGTCGGCGAGGGGCCCGGGGGCACGAAGCCGGATCAGGTCGTCCTCGACTGCGGCAGCGGCGTCGCGGGGAACTACACCGCGATGAACGTCGGCTTCGCCCGGATGGACAAGGTCTTCGTGAACCACCTGCACGGCGACCACATGTCCGACCTCACCACGTTCTACTGCTTCGGGCCGGCCACCGACCGCAAGAAGCCGCTCTACGTGTGGGGCTCGAAGGCGTCGGGGGTCGAGAACCCGTGGTTCGACCCGGGGCGGCCCGAGGACCCCGTCACCAACCCGCGGCTCTACGAGGACGGCACCATCGAGTTCTGCAGGAACCTCCGCAAGGCGTGCCGCTGGCACACCGAGAGCTTCAGCTTCCTCTCCACCGCGGTCGAGGGCTGGCAGGACGAGACGCTGAAGTGGGTGCCTGCGTCGATCCCGCGCGAGAAGGTCGATCCCGGGACCCGGACGGCGACGGCTTCGCCCTGTACGCGATCGAGCTCGACTGGGAGGTCCCCGGCGTCGCCTACGACAACGCCGAGACCGGGATGCGGGTGACGCACTTCCCCGTCGTCCACGCGCGGAAGGGCTCGATGGGCTTCAAGGTCGAGTGGAACGGCCTGCGGATGATCTACACCAGCGACACGCGGCCGGAGACGATGTGCGTCGAGCAGGCCAGCGGCGGCGAGGGCGTGGACGTGTTCATCCACGAGATGGTGCCGCCGGCGGACGCCACCGTGCTGAGGTCGCTGCGGCTGCGGCAGGTGCCGGAGGAGGGCACCGAGCTCCGCGCGCAGTTCGACGAGACCGTCGCGATGGTCCAGACCGTCTACGAGAACTCGCACACGCCGCAGGGCGCGTTCGGCCACCTCGTCAGCCGGATCACGCCCCACCCGCGCCTCACCGTCGCTGCGCACTTCTCGGTGGGCGACGACACCATCGCCTGCGCCAAGCAGAGCATCCTGAACCACTGCGGGGACTGGATCCGCTGGCTGGGCCGGCAGCCGCTGCTCGGGGACGAGCGCGGCTACATGACGTGGGCCGCCGACCGTATGGTGCTGTCGGTGACGAGGCGCGGGATCAAGCAGCTCCGCGCCGACGTGAACGCGTACGCGCCGGCGCCGCTGTCGGCCGCGCAGGGCACGCCGCTCGCGCCGAAGTACCCGTCCCCGACCTCGGACATCGACACCACGCGCGTGATCCAGCCGGGCGAGGACACCTACTGCGCGAGCGGATACTAGCGCGAGCTCCCCCGCCGCACGTGGGGAGCCCGAGAGAGGAGCAGCACATGGCGAGCAAGAAGAAGCCGAACATCCTCGTCATCTGGGGGGACGACATCGGCTGGATGAACCCGAGCTGTTACCACCAGGGCATCATGGGCTACCGCACCCCCAACATCGACCGGATCGCGGCCGAGGGCGCGCGCTTCACCGACTGGTACGGCCAGCAGAGCTGCACCGCCGGCCGCGCCGCGTTCATCACCGGCCAGGCGCCCATCCGCACCGGTCTCACCAAGGTCGGCCTGCCCGGCGCCGTCATCGGCCTGCAGCCCGAGGATCCGACCATCGCCGAGCTGCTGAAGCCGCTCGGCTACGCCACCGGCCAGTTCGGGAAGAACCACCTCGGCGACCGCGACGAGTTCCTGCCGACGGTGCACGGCTTCGACGAGTTCTTCGGGAACCTGTACCACCTGAACGCCGAGGACGAGCCGGAGCACCCGGACTACCCGAAGGACCCGCGCTTCCGGAAGCGCTTCGGCCCGCGCGGCGTGCTGCACAGCTGGGCGAAGCCGGACGGCACGCAGACCGTCGAGGACACCGGGCCGCTCACCAAGAAGCGGATGGAGACGGTGGACGAGGAGTTCCTGGAGGCGAGCCTCGACTTCATCGAGCGCGCGCACGCCGGCAAGAAGCCGTTCTTCGTGTGGTGGAACTCCACCCGCATGCACATCAACACGTACCTGAAGAAGGAGTCGCAGGGCGCGACCGGGCTCGGGGTCTACCCGGACGGCATGGTCGAGCACGACGGGCACGTCGGGCAGCTGCTCGACAAGCTCGACGCGCTGGGGATCGCGGGCGACACCATCGTCGTGTACGGGACCGACAACGGCGCCGAGGTGATGAGCTGGCCCGACGGCGGGACCACCCCGTTCCGCGGCGAGAAGGACACCAACTGGGAGGGCGGCTGGCGGGTGCCGTGCGTGATCCGCTGGCCCGGCGTGATCAAGCCGGGGACCGTCGTCAACGACATCTGCGCGCACACCGACCTGCTGCCGACGCTGCTCGCCGCCGCCGGCGAGCCCGACATCGTCGAGAAGCTGAAGAAGGGCTACAAGGCGGGCGCGAAGACGTTCAAGGTCCACATCGACGGCTACAACCTGCTGCCGTTCTTCTCGGGCGAGGTCCGGGAGTCGCCGCGCAAGGCGTTCTTCTACTGGAGCGACGACGGCGACCTGCTGGCGCTGCGCATCAACAACTGGAAGCTCCACTTCATGGAGCAGCGCGCCCGCGGGATGAGCGTGTGGGCCGAGCCGTTCAGCCAGCTGCGCATCCCGATGCTCGTGAACCTGCGGAGCGATCCGATGGAGCGGGCGCGGGACGACGCCTCCATGTACTACGACAAGTGGCTCATGGATCACGCGTTCGTGCTGGTGCCGGCGCAGATCCTGGTCGCGAAGTTCCTCGAGACGTTCGAGGAGTTCCCGCCGCGGCAGCGCCCGGCCAGCTTCAGCATCGACCAGGCGCTCGAGAAGGCCCGCGAGCGCCAGCGGACGCTCGCGGCGAAGGCCAGCGCGGCCGTGGACGAGAGCGACGAGACCCTCGCGACCGGCGGGGTGGAGGCGACGGTGCACTGAGCCCGCGCGGCGCCTCCCGCCCGCGCGCCGCGGCGCGGTCCGCGGGACCGGCGGGGGGCGCTCAGCGGGGGGAGGCGGGGCCGGCCCAGGGCTCGTGGGCGAGCCCTACTCGCCCACCACCGACTCGCCGTCGTCGGCCACGCGGATCAGCCGGAAGGACACCCGCGTGGCGGAGCGCCGGCGCTCGCGCGCGGCGACCGAGAGCCAGACGAGCGTCCCGGTGGTCCGGTCGAGCGGCACGTCGTCCACGCGGACCGGCGGGTCGTCGCCGACGCTGGCCAGGAGATCGAACCGGTCCTCCTCGCCGGTGGCGAGGCCGCGCACGTCCAGCACGGCCGCCATGACCTCGTCCTCGGGCCAGACCGAGCAGGGGACGACCTGGCCGGCGGCGATGGCGTACCGGTGCACGCGGAGCCCGTCGCGCTCGAGGCGCGCGAGCACGCCCGCGGTGGTGGGTCCCGTCACCGCGCCGGACCGCGCCAGCGCGGCGACCCCACCCGCCAGGTCGGCCAGGCGAGCGGCCCGGGCGGTGCAGGCCTCGCACGCGAGCAGGTGCTCCTCGAGCACGTCCCGCTCCGCCGGCGGGAGGTCGCCGGCCCACCAGTCCGAGAGGTCGTCCCAGCTCGGGCAGCGAGGATCCGGGCTCATCCGGCGGCTTCCTCGAGGCCGAGGCAGGCGCGCAGGCGGCGCAGCGCGCGGTGGCGCAGCACGCGGACGTGGCCCTCGCTGAGCGCGTGGTCCCGCGAGATCGCCTGGGCGGGCTGCTCCGCGTAGAAGGTCGCGACCACGACGGCCCGCTCGCGGGCCGCGAGCGCCTCGAGGCAGCGCGCGAGGCGATCGCGCGGGAGCGGCTCGGCCGGCGGATCGTGCGGGGCGGGGAGGGGCTCGGCGGCGAGGAGGGCCTCGCGCCGGCGCTCGGTGCGGACGGCGCTCCCGGCGACCTGCCGGCAGGTCGAGAGCACGAAGGAGGCGAGGCGGTCCGGCTCGCGCACCGCGCCGGCGCGCAGGCGGGCGATCACCGCCACGAGCACGTCCTGCGCCAGGTCGGCCGCGGCGGCCTCGTCGCGCAGGTGGCGCAGCCCGTACAGGCGGATCCGCGGGCGGAAGCGCCGGCACAGCGCCTCCTCGGCCGCACGATCCCCGGAGGCGGCGCGCCGCGCCAGCGCTCCGTCCGACGCGTCGTCGGGCGCGCCCGCCGTCCCCGGCCAGCCCATGCACGAGCGCATAACGGCGGGCGGCCCGGCGCGCCCCGGCCGCCCCTTCCGAGGCGCGGTAACGGCGGGCCCGGCCGCGGCACCTCCGCGGTGAGGCGCCCGGCTCGCGGGCGCCCGAGGCGAGGACCCCCACATGCTGACGAACACCGGCTCAGGAACGCGCGTCGACGAGGTCGCCACCGGCACCTTCCGCATCTCCACCCCGATCCCGCCGGCGGCCATGCCGGGCGGCTTCAGCTTCAACCAGTACCTCGTCGTGGACGAGCAGCCGCTCCTGTTCCACACCGGGCCGCGGCGGCTGTTCCCGCTCGTCCGCGAGGCGGTCGCCGCGGTGATGCCGGTCGAGGGGCTCCGGTGGATCGCCTTCTCGCACTACGAGGCGGACGAGTGCGGGTCGCTCAACGAGTGGCTGGCGGCGGCGCCGCGGGCGGAGCCGCTGTGCGGCCAGATCGCCGCCATGGTCTCGATCTCCGACGTGGCGGACCGCGCGCCGAGGGCGCTCGCCGACGGGGAGGCGCTGCGCCTCGGCCGGCACGAGGTGACCTGGATCGACGCCCCGCACCTGCCGCACGGCTGGGAGTGCGGCTTCCTCTTCGACGGCAGCACCGGGACGCTGCTCTGCGGCGACCTGTTCACGCAGCCCGGCTGCGCGGAGGGGCCGGCCGTGACCACCGGGGACATCCTCGGGCCGAGCGAGGCGCTCCGCCGCGGGCTCGACTACTTCAGCGCCACGCGGAACGTCGCGCCGCTCATCGAGAAGCTCGCCGCGCGGCGGCCCACCACGCTCGCGTGCATGCACGGGCAGGCGTGGGAGGGCGACGGCGCCGCGCTCCTCCGGGCGCTCGGGGACGCGCTGGGCTCCTCGCCGGCGCAGCGCTGAGCGCCGGAGGTGGCGGACGCGAGGGCAAGGAATCTCGAGCGGCACTCAGGTCGGCCGGCGCCGCGGCGGTCAGTGCCGGCCGGCGGGAGACGCGACCCCCGGGCCGGCGCCGGTCTGCGGCGCCCCCGCGTACATCGCGTCGATCACGGCCCGGTACTTCTGCTCGACCGCGCGGCGCTTGACCTTGAGGGTGGGGGTCAGCTCGCCGCCGGCCTGCGTGAACTCCGCGGGCATGAGCGTGAACCGCTTGATCTGCTCGTACCCGGCGAGGCGCCGGTTGACGTGCTCGATGCGCTCCCGGTACAGGGCGACGATCTCCGGGCGCGCCACGAGCTCCTCGCGCGAGGCGAAGCCGATGCCGCGCTCGCGGGCGTGCTGCTCGAGCACGGGGAACGCCGGGACCACGAGGGCGCTCACGTAGTTGCGCCGGTCGCCGACCACGGCGACGTGCTCGACGTACGGCTCGCTGCCGAACATGGCCTCGATGTGCTGCGGGGCGATGTTCTTGCCGCCCGAGGTGATGATGAGGTCCTTGATGCGGTCGGTGATGTGCAGGAAGCCGTCGTCGTCGACGAACCCCACGTCGCCGGTCTTGAACCAGCCGTCCTCGAAGACCGCCGCCGTCTCGGCAGGCCTCCGGTAGTAGCCCTTCATGACGTTGCCGCCGCGGGCGAGGATCTCGCCGTCCTGCGCGATCCGGAGCTCGCAGCCCAGGATGGGACGGCCGACGGTGCCGAACTTGAACGCGCCGGGCGCGTTGCAGGTGAGCATCGGGGAGGTCTCGGTGAGCCCGTAGCCCTGGCAGATGAGCAGGCCGGCGGCGAAGAAGAACTCCTCGACCTCCTGCGAGAGGGGAGCGCCGCCGGCGGAGAAGAAGTTCTTCTCGCCGCCCACGACGTCGCGGATCTTCGAGAGCACCAGCGCGTCGGCCACGCGGTGGCGGAGCGCGAGCAGCGGCCCCGCGCGGCGCCGCTCCTTCCTGCGCTGGCCGTACTCCTTGCCGACCGCCATCGCCCACCGGAACAGCGCCCGCCTCGGCGCGGACGCCTTGCCGATGCGGTCGAGCACCGCGGCGCAGATCTTCTCGTACAGGCGGGGGACGCTCACCATCGCGGTCGGCCGGAGCTCGGGCATGCAGGCGATCACGTCCTTGGGATCCGCGAGGTAGTCGTTCTCCGCGCCGCTCCGGAACACGTAGTAGGACCAGAGCCGCTCGTACACGTGGCTCAGCGGGAGGAAGCAGATGCTCCGGTCCTGCGCGCCGACCTGGAACCGGTCGTCCACGGCCCGGAACTGGTGGAAGAAGTTGGCGTGCGTCAGCACGGCGCCCTTCGGATCGCCGGTCGTCCCCGAGGTGTAGATGATCGTGGCGACGTCGCCGGTCGCGGCGGACTCGAGCCGCCGCTCCAGCTCGGCGTCGCGCGGCGAGCCCGCGCCGTCGCGGACGAAGTCGTCGAAGTGCTGCGAGCGGTCGCCGGAGAGCCTCGTGGCGCGGTCGAACGCGATGACCCAGGGTGATGGTGCGCCGCCGGCCTGGAAGGCCATGACCTCGTCGTACTGGTCCTGGTCGCCCACGAAGACCAGCTTCAGCCCGGCGTCGCTCGCGATGTACTCCGCCTGCTCGGTGGTGTTCGTGGCGTAGATCGGGACCGACACCGCCTTCGCGGTCAGGATGCCGAAGTCCGCGATGGCCCACTCCGGCGCGTTCCGGGCGAAGAGCCCGACCCGATCGCCTTCCTGGACGCCGCGCTCGAGCAGCGCCTTCGCCACGGCCCGGATCCGCTCGCCCAGCTCGGCGTAGGTGATGGATCGCCAGACGCCGCCCTCCTTGTAGCGCATGGCGGCCTTCGGGCCGTGCGTGCGAACGCTCTCCCGGATCATGAACGCCAGGTGGTCCTTGCCCATGACGTGCCGATCGTACCGCGTCGAGGGCCCGCCGGACCGACGTCGGGCCGCGCCCTCCGGCCGCACACCTCCGTAGCGCCTCGTCCATCCGCCACCTCGGCGGCGGCAGGGCGATGGACGTCAGGGCCGCGCGCCCGCCGGCGATCGAGCGGGCTCGAAGAGCTCGATGGGATTCCCGTCGGGGTCCTCGATCTGGACCTGTCGGCCGCCGGGGCCCGTCTCCACGTCGTTGCGGAAGGGAACCCCCGCCGTCTTCAGCTCGGCGACGAACCCGGGGAGATCGTCCACCCTGAGCACCACCCGGTTCCAGCCGCCCGGCTCCTGCGGCCGCCCATCGGGCATCGGGCGGGACCCGGAGGCGCCGGGACCGCTGAGCAGGAGGCTCACCTCACCCAGCGAGACGTTGGCGAAGGCGGGCAGCAGCTGCTGCTGCAGCTCGAACCCGAGCTGCCGCGTGTAGAACGCCACCGCGCGGGCGACGTCCTTCACCTGGTAACGGACGCCGTGAACGTTCCGGACGAAGGACCTCGGGCCAGCCTGGACCATGCGCGCCTCCCTTGCTCGCCAGGATCTCTGATGCCGCTGCGCGCCTCGCGCCACCCCGTTCCGGGCGCCGCCGTCGCGGCACCTCCGAGATCAGGGTTCGGTCAGGACTTGCACGGGGCCCCCGCCCTAGGTTCTCGCCCGTTGCGCCGGCGTGCGCACGAGGAGGGCGGGCATGCACCTGCACCTGACCGACACGATGAGCGCGGGCGAGGTCCTCGACCACCCGGTCCGCGCGAGGCCGCGCACGCGGAGCGGATGCGTCGCCGCGAAGGCGAGCGCCAGCGGACCTCCCTCGGAGAAACCGACCAGCACCGCGCCCGGCGATCGCACCGCGGCGAGGACGGCCTCGAGGTCCTCGACCCTCTGGGCAGCTGCGGCAGCACCTTCACGATCCCCCGGGCGAAGCGCGCGGCGCTCACCGCCCGCTGGAGCGACGCGTCGGCGACGATCGCGTCCGGCCGGAGCTCTCGCAGCAGCTCCTCCTTTCGGCCGACGCGATGACGGTTCCGGACGAGGTAGGCGAGCACCGATCCGCGTCCCGCGGCCGTCTCGCCCATGTGGCCGACCGCTCACCTGGCGGCCCGCCTGCACCCGGGCGCGAGACACGAAGAGTGAACGTGGGGCGCCCCCACCGAGCCGGCAGGCACGCACCGACCGTGCGCCAGGTCTCGGTTACCTTCCCGGCCGGCCGGAGCGGCAGGAGCCGGGGCGCTCGACGACGACCATCAGCCCGCAGCCGTGAAGGGAAACGACGTCGTTCACGCAGGGTGGAGCGCACATGACCAGTTACAAGGTCGGATACTTCGTCGGCAGCCTCTCGTCCACCTCCATCAACCGCATGCTCGCGAAGGCGCTGGTCCGCCTGGCGCCGCCAGAGCTGAAGTTCGAGGAGATCCCGATCAAGGACCTGCCGCTGTACAGCCAGGACCACGACGCCGACTACCCGCCGGTGGCACGGGCCTTCAAGAAGGCCATCGCCGAGTGCGACGCGCTGCTCTTCGTGACGCCCGAGTACAACCGGTCGATCCCCGGTGGCCTGAAGAACGCGATCGACTGGGCGAGCCGTCCCTGGGGGCAGAACTCCTTCGCGCGGAAGCCGTCCGGCGTGATCGGCACCTCACCCGGAGCGATCGGCACCGCCGTGGCGCAGAGCCACCTGCGCGGCGTGTTGTGCTTCTGCAACTCGCCGCTCATGAACAACATGGAGGCGTACATCCAGTTCAGGCCCGGCATGATCACGCCCGAGGGACAGGTGACGGAGGAGAGCACCGAGGCGTTCCTGCGAAATTACCTGAACGAGCTGCACGCCTTCATCGTGCGCGTGCTGACCGTGCTGCCGCGCGACGTCTGACGGCACGCCGGGCGGCCGGACGGGGCGGGTCCCGGGTGCGACCTCCGCCGCCGCGAATGGCACGGCGGCGGAGGGACGCGCCCGAGCCGGGCTCAGCTCGGCAGCCTGACCGTCAGCTCCAGCTCCACCTGCAGGTCGGGCCCGGCGAGCGCCGCGACGCCCACGCCGGTGATGCACGGCTTCGCGCCGTCGAACAGCTCGAGCAGCGGCGGGAAGACGGCGTGGAGCCGCTCGGGCGTGAGGTCCGTCACGAAGCAGCGGGCCATGACGATGTCGTGCGGGGTCGCGCCGAGGGCGTCGAGCGCGGCCCGGGCGTTGGCGGCCGCGATGCGGGTCTGCTCGACGAGGTCGGCGGGCGGTGCCTCGCCGCCCGGTCGCCACGCCACCTGGCCCGAGACGTAGGCCATGCGGGCGCCGGGCTCGACCACGGAGATCTGCGAGTAACCCATCGCCCCGGCGTCGGGCAGGGTGGGCGGGTTCAGGCGGGTGATGGGAGCGGTCATGAGGTCACGAGTCCTGTAGAGTAGTGGGAGACGCTGCGGAGTCTTTAGGAGGACTCTACATATGTAGAGACTCCGCCGCTGTCAACGCGCCCCGCACGAAGGACCCGAGAGACGCCCATGGGCAAAGCCGAACGGAAGAAGGCAGGCGCGGCGCACACGCCCAAGGACGCCGCCAGGGCGGACCGACCCGATCGCCGCGCCGTCATCCTCGAGGCCGTGCTGGAGCTGCTCGCGACGCAGGGGCTCGAGGGCGTGACCCATCGCGCGGTGGACGAGGCCGCCGGCCTGCCCCAGGGGTCGACGACCTACTACTTCCCGAAGAAGAGCGCGCTGCTCGTCGCGGCCGCCGACCACCTGGCGGCGCTGCTGGAGAAGGAATGCGACGAGCTGCAGGTCGGGTTCGCCGAGCGCGCCGCGCGGCAGGGGCTGGACGCCGCCATCGCGTACGTGGCCGACGAGCTCGTGGCCTACGCCGACGACACGCGCCACCTGTTCCTTGCGCGCGTCGAGCTGACCATGGCCGCGGCGCGGCGCGAGGACCTGGCCGGCGTCGGCGAGCGCCTCACCGCCGCGGCGCGCCGGCCCATCGCGTTCTTCGTGAAGCTGATCTCGCACGGGCGGGCGGACGCGCCCATCGAGACCTGCGCGGGCCTCATCGACGGCATCACGCTCATGTACGCCATCGGCCAGGGACCCAAGCCGACGACCGAGCAGGTCTCGTCCGTGCTGCGCGCGGTGCTGTAGGGGCCGGGGCTTCTCGGCCCCGTCGCAGCGGGACCGCGGAGGGGCGGCCGCGCTACTTGTCGCGGTACGTGATCCGTCCGCGCGTCAGGTCGTACGGGGACAGCTCCACCTTCACGCGATCGCCGGTGATGATGCGGATGTGGAACCGCTTCATCTTGCCCGACGGGTACGCCAGGACGACGGGGCCCTGGTCGAGCTTCACGCGATACATGCCGCCGCTCGACTCCTCGACGCGCCCCTGAACCTCGATGCCTGCTTCCTTCTCGCTCAAACGCTCTCCAGTTCGTGATCCCGCAGCGTAAAAGAAACCCGCCTCGCGGCGGGCGCTCCGGGGGTGTGGCGGCGCCCGGGGCCCGAGCTGGGCCGCTGGCGCTGGTCGGGCACTCATATAGCCCAACGTGCAACAGGATGGCCACTCGCGATCGACCGTGCGAGCCACCGCCCCGCCTCCCGCTCCCGGAGGGACGGGATCTGCTGCATGGACTACATGAGCCTACATGCTGCGTGCCGCCGCGGGCGCTACTTCTCGTCCGGAACGACCTCGAACCAGAACTTCTTGTGCGTCAGCTCGGGAGCTTCCCGGGTGACCTCGTTCGTGTCGTTCTTCATCGCCTTCAGCACCGCGTGGAGCTGCTCGGTCGGCAGGTGCTCCTGCAGGAAGATGAGGGCCTGCTTCTCGTCCTTCCACCCGTGATCTCGCGGGTAGTGCTCCATCAAGAACTCTCGCAGGTCCACCACCTTCAGCTTGCGGCGCTCGACGGTGGTCCACTCCTTCGTCAGTCCGAGCTGG
Organism: Anaeromyxobacter sp. Red801; assembly: GCF_049201065.2. NCBI lineage: Bacteria > Pseudomonadati > Myxococcota > Myxococcia > Myxococcales > Anaeromyxobacteraceae > Anaeromyxobacter > Anaeromyxobacter sp. Red801. The sequence continues at coordinate 1,364,278 of NZ_CM181236.1, forward strand.
ATCTTCATGCTTCGCTCCTATCGTTGAACGGGCGCGACTTCCAGCGCCTCGCGCTGCGAGGGGAACAGGCGAGGCCATCTTGCCACGTGGCCGCCCGTTCGCGCCGGGTACGTGACGGGAGCGCTGGCGAAAGGAGGCGCCCAGCTGGCCACGCAGGAGGTCGCCCCGTCGTCCGGAACGCCTCCAGGCGCGCGTAAGCGCGCGAGATCAGTGGACAGAGGCGATGCGCGTGACGAAGGCCCTGGGCCGACAAGATGTCGCGTCCGCTCGGGCAGCGCGGGGCCTGCCCGAAGACGGACGATTTCGCTGAGAGCGGATAGGATGCAGCCCGCTTCACCGTCACATCAGCGGAGGGGACGAGACGTGTCAAAGCCGAAGAAGCTGCTCCTGGGCGCCGTGACGCTGTGGCCACTGGCGTACATGTTCACGTTCCTGGTGACGGTGCTCGGAATGATCGCGATGGGCCCCGGTGGCCCCCGCGGATCCGGCGGTGGCTTCCCGGCGTGGATCGCGGCGCTCTTCGTCGTTCACATCGCCACGATGCTGCTGACGATCGGCCTGACGATCTTCTACGGCATCCACGCGTACCGCTCGACGCGCGTCCCCGAGAGCCGCCGCGTCCTGTGGGTCCTTCTCAACATCCTCGGCTCCTTCGTCGCGCAGCTCTTCTACTGGTACCTGTTCGTCTGGCGCGAGCCCGAACCCCAGGCAGCCACGCTGCCGAGGGCGTAGATGCAGAGCTCGAAGGGCGGCGACCCGATCCTCGAGCTGCGCGGCGTGGCCGCGTGGAATGCATGGCTCCGCGAGAACCACGATCGGTCTGCCGGCGTCCTCCTCCGCATCCCGAAGAAGGGGGCGAGCGACACGACGCTCACGTACGCGGCAGCGCTCGAGGCCGCACTGGCCTGGGGGTGGATCGACGGGCAGAAGCGAGCGCTGGACGGCACCGCGTGGCTGCAGCGCTTCACGCGCCGCACCCGGCGGAGCCCGTGGTCCAAGATCAACCGCGCCAAGGCCGAGGCGCTGATCGCGAGCGGCCGGATGGAGGAGCCGGGGCTCGCCGAGGTCGACCGCGCCAGGCGCGACGGGCGATGGGAACGCGCCTACGACGGCGCGAAGACCTCGACGGTCCCCGACGATCTCGCCGAGGCGCTCGCCGGCAATCCGCGTGCTCGGGCGTTCTTCGAGACCCTCGACGGCGCGAATCGCTACGCGATCCTCTACCGGGTCACGACGGCCAAGCTCCCGGAGACCCGGGCGAAGCGGATCGCCACCTTCGTGGCGATGTGCGCGGCGCACCAGACGTTGCATCCGGCCAAGACGAAGGCGGCGAAAGCGAAGTCCAAGACCTCGCGCTGATCAGGTACGTGAGGCGTTGCGAGTCGAGGCCGCGCTCCGAGAGCCCGGGCATCCGCCGCGTTCAATGGTGCGCTCGGACCAGGGCCTGCCAGTACGTGCGTCTCACGGGCTGCTCGCCTCGCAGCGCCGGCGCGCCGAGTCCCCCCACAACCTGTGACCGACGCACTAAGCCCCGCCGAATCCAGCGGCGAAGAGGTCCTCGTGCGCGAGCTCACCGCCCGCAGAGGCACGCGGCATCGCGACGGCGGACTCGAGCAAGCCGACGTCGCGAATACCTGCGGCCCCACCGTACGTCGCGAGCTGCTCCTCATGGATGAGCAACACGTCATCCACATCGAGGAAGAGGGGATCGCTCACTTCGCGAGCTTCCGGAGCGTCGCATCGTGAGCCGCCATCGCTCGATGCGTCGCTGCCTTCACCTTCGCTCGCCTCGCGCTCCGGACCGGCTCGATGATGAGCCGCTCGCCATCCGTGCGCATGTCGAGCTCGGTCTCGCGGTCGATGTCCAGGAGCTCGAGGATGGGCTTCTCGATCACGATGCCGAGGCTGTTGCCGATGGCCGAGAGCTTCTTCCGCATGACGGTCACTCCGTTCTTACGAACGTATAACTGCGCGACCGACCACGGGCAACTCCGACCCGATCTCGTCTCGGCTCCAGAGCCGAGGCCCGGGTAGGTCCCGCTTGTGGGCGCTGGGTAGGTTGCCCTGGGGCCGAAGTTAAAAGCACCTGCAGAACGGGGGCTTGCGATGTCGTCAAGCGGGGCCTCGGGAATCGAATTCCGGTCCTTGGGCGCTCGATGGGCTCTCCGAGGGCCCATCTCGGGACATCGTGGGCGCTCGCGATGGCCCATGAGCGCCCATCGAGAGCCCATTTCGCCCACAAGTTGTGGGCGCGCTATCCGAATGATCGTGACGGATGGAGCGCAGCCCGGTGCCTCCTCCTGCGCTCCCGGGCCCGAGCATCGAGTCGATGCTCGCGGCCGTGTGGCCGCGACGTTCAGGCTGTCCGATCATCAACTTCGAGCAGGCGTTCCACGTCCGGTATGCTAGCGCTGAACCCCTTGTTGACGGTCTCGAGTCGATGTCGAACGCCTACGCCAAGCGCGCGGCCGAGCTTCTGACCGGGCGCGGGATCGGGATTCACCACAACGATACGGCGGATGCGTGCATCTCCCGCCAAACCCAGGGCAAGGAGATACTGAAAGTACATGTCCGTTTCTGGGAACGAGTACCCGATGAACACGATGTATCGCGCTTCTGAGAGTTCGCGCGCGGCGTGTTGCCAGACATTCCGAAGTAACTGATTGTCCGACTTGTTCCATGTCGGCGGGACCACGACTGGAGCCCCGCCGACGACCTCGCCGCAGTCGTGCCGGAATTCGCCGAGTTTGTCGAAGACGTCGAGCATTACCGTTCTGTCTGGTTCGTCGTAGAACAGTTGCCAGCTACGGTTCTGAAAGAACGCGCTCAGGTTCCAAGGCGTCACTCTCTGACACTTGCGGCACATGCCCCAGTTCAGCGAACCGTGCAGTTTGAGCAGTTTGATCGAGCCTTGCGCGTGCGTCTCTTCAGACAGCCAGTACGCTGGCGGCATCCCCCCTACAAACAGCGCGTAGTCGAGAGCGAGGTCGTAGTTCAACGTGATGACCGCGGGGACTCCCTTGGGCCCGCGGGTTGCGGGCCGGTGGATCTTCGTGACGGGGCTCCTGATGCGCCGCAACAACGATACGAAGGTCTCGTACGATGCGGGTGCTTGGACGCGCGTCTTCGGAGCCGGGAATCGTACGGTCTGGGTGAGGGTCCTCGAAATCACACGGGCCATCGCGGGAGCGGCCTTGGCGATCTCGTCCGGGTCGGTCTGACTTCCAAGGCGACCCACCATTGCGCCCATTTCGAAGGCACTGAAGACCGTCTCCAAGTTTGTCGTATCGAGAGCGAGCTGCGCGTGAACGCTCTTGAACGCAGAAATCCCTTTGAACACTCGCTCGAAGCTCTCGTCGTCCCCACCGCGCTCATTTGTGCGCCAGAGGTCTTCGGCAACGTCCAAGAAGTTCGTCATCATGGGCGCGCCGGACTCGACGGACGCACCAGCCCCCAGCACGAATACGACCTCGGCCATGCTCGTACTCTATTCGGAGGGACAGACACTCACGCCGACCGGGCGCGCGCAGGCCGGGGAGGCGGACGATCAGTGTGAGGCCGCCCGTCCGTACCAGGCGACTCGATGGCCCATAAGAGCCCATCGAGAGTCCATTCCGCCCACAAGTTGTGGGCAAGGCGGTGCCCCTCCAGAACGCGGGCCAGGGCTCCGTGTACCGTGCCGCTGGGCCCGAGCGCACCAGAGCGCCCTCGAGCGCGCATCCTCGCCCGCAGCACGCCCGCATCCGTAGAACGCAGTAACGCTCAGCATTGTGCACGAGTGCGCCACGGGTGAGCACAAGTGATCACCGCGGCGACCCCAAGCAAACCCAAGCAGAGCAGTACAGTAGGCGACGGCTCGTGGCGGCCGCCTTCTTTTGGCTCGACGTCTACGGCCGGGAGGGTTTCGACCGATCTACATGTAGAACCGGTAAGCGGGTTCTGGAACCTGGTCGGGAGGGACCTCCGTGAGGATCTCGCCGACCCGGTCAGCGAAGTTGAGGGTGACCGGCTTCCCCGTCGCGAAGTTCGCGGTGTTCCAGTCCAGGCGAGTAAGCGCCATCACTTCGCGCGCAAGGCGCTCCGGGCCACTGTCCCCTTGGTGTTCCGAGAACCTCAGGGGCGAGGGGATGTACCCCGCGTCGTACGCGTCGACGTGCGACACGTAACCCGTTGTGTAGAGGTACGCGTCCCGCTCGCCGAGGCGAAACATTGTGCCGCGAACCGGAGGGTACTTGCCTTCGCGGAACAGTCGCACGCTGCCTGGCCGAATCGTCAGAAGATCTCGGAATCGAACACCGCGCTCATGCAGGGCATCGCAGAACCCGCGCGTCTCCTCATCGAGGAATGATGACTCCTTGTGGATCACCACCCTGACGGGCGCAACGTCCGTGTGTGCGCTGTATTGAGCAATCGCTGCTGACACGAGCCCTTTGGCTTCTGCGTACGGGAGGTGCGGCGTTCTGTGCTCAGGGGTCGAGACCCATCGAAACTCGCCTCCCCGAAGAACGTGGCCCTCGCCTCGCTCGTCGAACACCTGGGCGAGACTCGCGTGCAACGCCGATGCGGCTGCGGTGACCCGCTTGAAGAAGTCGATCCCGATGTAGCAGGTGCCCGGCTCCAGGGAATCAACTGACCATGGCAGCCCGCCGGCTTTGTAGTACGCAGCAACGCAGAAGTTCCAGGCGCGGATATCGGGGGCCTGGCCTCCAGCGGCGTCGTCCCAGGTCCGGGCCTGGATGATCTGAATGGGGACCCGAAGGCTCATCGTGGCCGCCTTCAGCGCCCTACGGAAGTTGCGAAAGGCCAGCTCCCCCGCGTGATCGAATACGTCGGGGTAGAACGAGCGCAGGAACGATGCCTGTCCGACGAGCTCGTCGCGCTTTGCCTGGCGGATGACGCGCCGGTCGTTGGGTGTGAGTCGTGGCCCGTCCGCAGCATCGGCGCCGATCACGCGGCAGTACTCGATCACCGGTGCCGGAAGAGCACAGAACACGAGCCTCGGCGGCGGATCCAGCTCGGCCAGGAATCGGACTGCATTCGCGAACACCGAAACCGCTCGCTGGAACCTGGTTCTCGGTTCCAGACCAAGGAGCGACTCGAGTTCGTCAACGGGCACCTCGAATCGCCACCGCGACCGGGTCGCCCAGTCGGTCCTGAGTGCGTCGCTGATACCTGGGAACGGTACGCCAGTCTCACTCGCGATGTGTGAGCGGCAGCGTTCGAGCCATGCCAACGTCGAGTCGATGGTCGCCGCGGTTCCAACTATGCCGACATCAATGGTTTGAGGATGCCTGCCAGGCTCGTTCAGGCCGAACGGCCCATATGCGATCAGCCCTCGCTTCGGATCGAAATCGCGCCTTCCGTCGGCGAACACGAGGGGGGCTTCCGCTATGAGCCGACTGTCGAGCCCTCTATCGAAGCGGACGCCCGGAGGCGGTTCGCGACGCCGATGATCTCTATGCATCGGTGGTGTACTCCGGCTGCGGCTGACCGTGAGCTGCTGGATCGGGGGGAGCAGCATCCTCGATGCACTCGGGTGAGTCGTCCGGTGCGCCATCGAGCGCGGCGAAGTCGGCCCGGTCGCCGGGGACGCCGAACTCGACCTTGCAGGACAGCAGGTCGGGGGCGATCACGATCTGCTGAGGGGGACAACTCAACACAATGGGTTTGAGCTCGCTCCGGAAGAGAACCGACTTCCAGAAGACGAGAAGCCTGAAGATGTCCGGGTTGTACTCGTGAGAGATCCGCCGGGTGACCGCGCCTGGTGGCGCGCTGGTGCAGGTCCGTCCGTCGATGGAGAAGGTCCACGATGGAAGCAGTGACAGCATCCAGTCGCTGCCAACCTTGAGCAGCTCGGTCTTTACCGAACGGTGCTCCCACAGAAGTGCTTTGGTGCGCGTGCGGTCAAACACTGGGCGAGCGACCCAGCGTTGGGTCCATTGTCGCAAGCTTCGGTACCGGTGCACACGCGGAGCGCCATCTCGGGACGGAAAGAACAGCCGGCCGCTATCATCAGTGAACAGCCCGAGCGCGCGAGTGTGCTTTCGCAGATGGCGATACAGCAGTGTTCTGTAGCGGATGTCGCCGTCCTTCGTGCAGAGCCACACGCCGGCGTCCAAGATGCGAACGCGGCTCGGGTCCACTGCGTTGTGGAGGCCGGCGTCAGGGTCGCGCGGATCCTGGAACGACCAGAGTTCGGTGTTCCAGACAAGGGACGGAGCTGCATCCCGGGACGTGAGAGATCGGACGTCTGGGTCGCTCTTCGCGATTGTAGGCGCGTGGAACAGCCGATGAGGAACGGCATCGACTCGAAGCACGTTCGAGTGGAGCACTTCGCGGATGCGAGGTGGCACCGCAGGAGCCGTAGACGGCGGGACGTTCGCGGGAGAACCCTTCTTCGCGATTCGTTGAAGAAGGTCGACGGAGAGAAAGTCTTCCCCTCTGTTGAACCAAACCAAGCCCCTATCGAGCTCGGTTGCGTTTACTCGGCAGTACGAGTGGAACTCGACCGCGTAGGCGCGCCCTTCGTTTGGATTGAAGAGAACGAGAAGAAGAGGCGTGTTGATGCGGCGCCAGTAGTTCTGATCAGAAGGACGAATGCGGAAGGCGAACCGCTGGCCGTCATCGCGCTCGAAGTAGGAAGCGCCAGACTTGACCTGGACCTTGATGATCAAGCCAGTCGGCACCCCTTCGACCACAGGCTCAAGCTCGAGGTCGATACCGACGTCCGGACCAGCGCGGGGTCGGTGAAGCCACCCGGCCGCGTGTGCGACTCGCTCTACCTCGAGCTCACCGGCTACTTCCGCAGCGTGAGTCGAAGGGACTCTCTTCTCATCGCTCAACGGGGTGACACTCCCTGACGACGACGAGGCGGCGCCGCCGTCCGGAGCATTCTGCGCCCTTAGTCTGACGCTGAGCGACGAGACGCCGCCCACGGCCTGTGGGCCTCTTGTGGGCGGCGTCCGAAAACCCCTGCAACTTCAAGTGGAGGCGCCGGGAATCGAACCCGGGTCCGAAAGACTTCCAGTGAATGGCCCTACGCGCGTAGCTCGGAGTGGATACGTGAGCGGCAACCTCCGAGCCTGCAACCGCTCACGTCCTCGCCCTTTGATCTCGACCTCGGCAAGGCGGTTCGCTTCCCGCCAAGGTCCAGCCGGAGCTGACGTTCACACCCGGTACCCGGCGCTTCCGGGGGAACGCACGGCCTTTAGTTAGGCCGCGAGAGCCATGGGCTCGTTCGCGTTTCTGCTTGGTCCCGTTTTTACGTGGCCTCGTGACCAACCACGGCGCGCACCATACGCCTTCCGTCCTCCGTCGAAACCAGTTCGCCCCCAAGTCTGCGAACTGACGGTCCTTTCATAAGACCGCCGCCGCGGGAGTCAAGCGGCCGGGGCATCGTACCACGGGGTGCTGCAGACGGGGGCGGCGCCTCAGCGGCGCTCCCGCTCGCGCCGCTCGTCCTCCTCCAGGATCCCCTGCCACGTCTCGTGCTCCCGCTCGATGGGCGGAGCGGTCGTCCGTTCGCGCGGACGCTCGCGGTCCTCGGGCCGGGGCTCGGTCCTCGCTTCCCTGTAACGGTCCTCGCGGTCCATCTCGTGCCTCCTCCTCGACCGGAAGGTGGGGCGCGCAGGACGATGAGGCCTGGTCTCACCAGCGCCGGGCGCCAGCGCGACCGGGCGCTCGCCGCGCGGCACGTCGGCCGTGCGCTCGAGGCTTTTCCTGGAGGGGAGGCGTCGGGGGTGGCGAGCGCGTCAGGCCCACTCGCAGCGGTACTCGCACGACGCCGCGCCGCGTGCGCGGCAGTGGGTCTCCGCCACCTTCACGGCCTTCCCGCCGGAGAGCTCGATGGCGCGGCCGAGCCAGCCCACCGCCGTCAGGCAGTCGTCGGCGGTGACCTCGTCGCCGCCGTGCGTGCGGATCACCGCGGCGCGCGGGCCGGTGGCCTCGTACGTGCGCGAGCCGCTGGTGTGGCTGGCGGCGTAGAGCACGGGGACGCTGCGCAGCAGGTGGTGCGGCTCGCCCTCCCGCAGGTAGGCGCGGTGGGCGCCGGCGGGGGCGAGGTTGGTCTCGGCGGTGTGGCGGCCCATGGCGAGGAACATCGCGGACCGGTCGCCGCGGGCGAGCAGCGCGGCGATGGTGAGCTCCACCCGGATGAGCAGGTCGGCCGGGTACCACGCCGCCGGATCGAGCGTGCCGCGCAGCAGCGCCTGGTCCGCCACGGTCAGGCGGCGGAGCACGCGCTCGGCGCTCTCCGAGCCCTGGGCCCGCAGGTAGTTCATCCGGGAGACGAGCAGGGTCCCCTTCACCTTGCCGATGGCCCGCGTCGCGGTGGCGGTCGTGGTCATGGCCCGCCAGCGTACCGGGCGTGATCCCCGTGCGCCAGCGCGCAGCCCCCGGATCCGGGAGGGGCCGCGTGGGTGCATGTGCGTCCTGGCGTGCCGGCGGGCGGCCGGAGCCCCCGTCCGCCCCCGATCGATGCACCCCGTCGACGGTTGACCGGGCCGAGCGGTCCCGGAACATTCAACCACCCACCTCGCAGCCGGAGGAGCCCGCGTGCCCCGAGCTCCCGCCGTGAGCAGCGCCCTCGCCCGACGCCTCGCCGCCGCCCTGGGCCCGGCGCACGTGATCGCGGACCCGGCGGAGCTGCGGGTCTACGCGTGCGACGGGATCACCCACGGTCGAACCACGCCGGCGCTGGTCGCGCTGCCGGGCTCGACCGAGGAGGTGGTCGAGGTGGTGAACGCGGCCCGCGAGGCGGGCGTGCCGCTCGTGCCGCGCGGCGCGGGCACCGGGCTCTCCGGCGGCGCGCGCCCGTCGCCGGGCTCGATCGTCGTCTCGCTCGCGCGCATGCGGCGCATCCTCGAGCTGGACCTCGAGAACGGCTGGGCGCGCGTCGAGCCGGGGGTCATCAACCTCGACGTCTCGCGCGCGGTCGCGGCGGCGGGCTGGTACTACGCGCCGGACCCGTCGTCGCAGGGCGTGTGCTCGATCGGCGGCAACGTGGCCGAGAACTCGGGCGGCGCGCACTGCCTCAAGTACGGGTTCACCACCAACCACGTGCTGGCCGCGCGCGTGGTCCTCTCCGACGGCAGCGTGGTGGACCTGGGCGGCCCGGCGGCGGACGCGCCCGGCTACGACCTGCTCGCGGCGATGGTGGGCAGCGAGGGGCTGCTGGGCATCGCCACCGAGGCGACGCTGCGCCTGCTGCGCAAGCCCGAGGTGACGCGCACCTTCTTCGCCACGTTCCCGTCCACCGACGAGGCGGGCGCGGCGGTGTCGGGCATCATCGCCGCCGGCATCCTGCCCGCCGCCATCGAGATGATGGACCGGCTCGCCATCGTGGCGGCCAAGGCGGCCACGGGCCTGGACTGGCCGGACGTGGGCGCGGCGCTCCTCATGGACGCGGACGGCCCGCGCGCCGAGGTCGAGCACGTCTCGGCCCGCGCCATCGAGCTCGCGCGCGCCGCCGGCGCGCTGGAGATCCGGGTGCCGCGCGACGAGGCGGAGCGCCAGCTCATGTGGAAGGGGCGCAAGAGCGCCTTCGCCGCGGTGGGCCGCATCAGCCCGAACTACCTGGTCGAGGACGGCGTCATCCCGCGCTCGGAGATCGCGCGCGTGCTGCGGGAGATCGAGCGCATGGCCGCCGAGGCCGGCCTGCGCGTCGCCAACGTCTTCCACGCCGGCGACGGCAACCTCCACCCGCTGGTGCTCTACGACGCGCGCAACCCCGGCGAGGAGGCGCGCGCCGCGGCGCTGGGCGGCGAGATCCTGCGGCTGTGCATCCGCAGCGGCGGCTCGATCACCGGCGAGCACGGGGTGGGCGCCGAGAAGGCCGCGTACATGGCGGAGCAGTTCGCCCCGGAGGACCTCGAGACGATGCAGCGCGTCCGCTGCGCCTTCGACGGCGCGGCCCTCATGAACCCGGGCAAGGTGTTCCCCACGCCGCGGCTGTGCGGCGAGCGGCCCGGCCCCTACCGCCCCCACCCCGCCGAGGTGGCCGGGCTCGCGGAGCGCTGGTGAGCGCCGCGCCGCGCCCGGCGGACGCCGCAGACGCGGTGGCCGGCGCCGTGCCGCGCCTGGCGGTCGAGCCCGCGACGCTCGACGAGGCGGCCGAGGCGATGCGCGCGCTCGCCGCGGACGGGCTCGCGGTGGCGTTCGTGGGCGGGGGCACCGACCTCGGCCTCGGCGCGCCGCCGTCCCGCCTCGACGCGGTGCTGCGCACGCACCGGCTCGACCGCGTCCGCGAGCACGCGCCCTCCGACCAGATCGTGGCGGTGGAGGGCGGGATGACGCTCGCCGCGCTCCAGGACCACCTCGCGCCGCACGGGCAGCGGCTCGCCCTCGACCCGCCGCTCGCGGAGCGCGCCACGGTGGGCGGCATCGTGGCGGCGAACGCGTTCGGGCCGCGGCGCGCCCGCTTCGGCGCGGTGCGCGACCTCGTCATCGGCATGACCGTCGTCCGCGCCGACGGCGTGGTGGCGCGGGGCGGCGGCAAGGTGGTGAAGAACGTGGCCGGCTTCGACCTGCCGCGGCTGTTCTGCGGCTCGCTCGGCACGCTCGGGCTGGTGGCGGAGGTGGTGTTCCGCCTGCACCCGCTCCCGGAGGCCTCGGCCACGGTCGCGGTGCCGGGGCTGGGCGCACCGGCCTGCCGCGCGCTGGCGAAGGCCGTGCTCGACGCGCGCCTCGAGCCGGTGGCGGTGGTGGCGCGGCGCGACGGCGGGGTCTACCGGCTGGGGCTCCGGTTCGAGGGCTTCGGCCCGGGCGTGCGGGATCAGTCGGAGCGCGCGCTGGCGCTGGCGGCGGCGCAGGGCACGCCGGGGGAGCGGCTGGGCGGCGCGGACGAGGCGGCGCTCTGGGCGCGCCAGGACGCGGTCCGCACCGCCGGCGACGTGCGGATCCGGGCGGCGTTCCAGCCGGCGGCGCTGGCGACGGCGGCCGGCGCGCTGGAGCGGGTGGCGGGCGCGCTCGCCGGGGGCGGCCTGCTGCTCCACCCGACGCTCGGGATCGGGCTCGTCTCGGGCACGCTCGAGGACCCGGCGCTCGCCGCGGTCGCCATCGAGGCGGCGCGCGGCGCGGTGGCGGCCGGCCACGGCTCGGTGGTGATCGCCGACGCGCCCGCCGCGCTCCGCGCCCGGGTGGACCCGTGGGGCGCGCCGCCGGCGGGGCTCGAGGTCATGCGGCGGCTGAAGCGGGAGCTCGACCCGGAGCACCGGCTCGCGCCGGGCCGCCTGCCAGGGGGGATCTGAATGGGCGCGGGAGCGGACAGGGCGCTGCAGGCGGCGCCGCCGGCGCGCGGCGCGGCGCGCTCGCCGGCGGACGAGTGCGTGCACTGCGGCTTCTGCCTGCCGGTCTGCCCGACGTGGCAGAGCTGGCAGGAGGAGATGGACTCGCCGCGCGGCCGCATCGACCTCTTCCGCGGGCTCCAGGAGGGCGAGCTGGCCATGTCGGACGCGGTGGCGGCGCACTTCGACCGCTGCCTGGGCTGCATGGCCTGCCTGGGCGCCTGCCCGTCCGGCGTCCGCTACGACCACGTCATCGACGCGGCGCGCGCGCGCGTGGAGCGGGAGCACCGGCGCCCGGCGCTCGACCGGCTGCACCGCGCGTTCGTGTTCTCGCTGTTCCCGCACCCGGGGCGGCTGCGCGCGGCGGCGGTGCTGCTGTGGCTGTGGCGGGTGAGCGGGCTGCGCTGGCTGTTCCGCCGGACCGGGCTGCTGCGCCTCTCGCGGCGGCTCGAGCAGCTCGAGGCGCTCGCGCCGCCGCTCTCGCTGCGCGACGTGCTCGCGACCATCCCGCCGGCCACCGGCGCGCACGGCGAGCGGCGCCTGCGGGTGGGCCTGGTGACCGGCTGCGTGCAGAAGGTGTTCTTCCCCCGCGTGAACGTGGCCACCGTCCGCGTGCTCGCGGCCGAGGGGGTCGAGGTCGTCGCGCCGGCGGGCCAGGGCTGCTGCGGCGCCCTGTCGGTGCACGCCGGCCGCCTCGACGAGGCGCGGCGGCTGGCGCGGGCGCTGGTGGAGCGCTTCGAGGGGCTGCCGCTCGACGCGATCGTGGTGAACGCGGCCGGCTGCGGCTCGCACCTGAAGGACCTCGCGCACCTGTTCGAGGGCGACCCGGAGTTCGCGCCGCGCGCGGCGGCGTTCGCGGCCCGGGTGCGCGACGCCTCGGAGCTGCTCGCCGGGCTCCCGCCCCGGGCGCCGCGCGCCCCGCTCGCCGCGCGCGTGGCCTACCACTCGCCCTGCCACCTCCAGCACGCGCAGGGCGTGGGCGGCGCGCCGCGGGCCCTGCTCGCCACCATCCCCGGCCTCGAGCTGGTCGAGATCGCCGACGGCGACCAGTGCTGCGGCTCGGCGGGCATCTACAACCTGGTGCAGCCGGAGAGCGCGTCGGAGATCGGGCGGCGCAAGGCCGATGCCGTCTTGGCGACCGGCGCGACCGTGCTCGCGAGCGCGAACCCGGGCTGCACGCTGCACGTCCGCAGGCTGCTCGAGGAGCGGGGCGCGGCCGTCGAGCCGGCGCACCCGCTCGAGCTGCTGGACAGCGCCATCCAGGCGGCGCGGCGCGGGTGAGGCGCGAGCCCGGCCCGGCGCCGGGGAGGGGGAGCGGTGCTCGACGAGGCGGTGGCGCGTTGCAGGGACGAGGTCGGGGCGCTGGCGGAGCGCGGCCTCGCCGCGGGGAGCGAGGCGGCGCTGGCGGCGCTGCTCGAGGGCGTGGAGCGCGCGGTGGCGGCGTCGCTCGGGGTGGCGCGGCCGTCCGGCACGCCGTCCCCGGCCTGCGGGCCGGGCTGCTCGAGCTGCTGCGTGCTGAACGTGGGCACGCTGCCGGTGGAGGGGGCGGTCGCGGCGGCGCGGCTGCGGCGCGGGCTGGGCGCCGGCGCGGCGGCGGCGCTCGGCGCGCGGCTGCTCGCGTTCCACGACCGCGTCCGCTGGCTGGAGGACCGCGAGCGGATCGCCGGACGGGTGGCCTGCCCGCTGCTCGACGGCGCGGGCCGCTGCGCCATCCACCCGGCGCGGCCGCTCGCGTGCCGGAGCGTGAGCGCGGTGGACCGGGGCGACTGTCGCGCGGCGCTGGCCCTGGCGGCCGGCGACGGGCAGGACGACGAGGAGGACGGCCGCGCGCCGGTGGTGCGCATGGACGTGGCGCAGCGGACGCTCTACCTCGAGGCGCTGGACGCGCTCGGCGGCGCGCTCGCCCGGCGCGGCCTGGACGCGCGGCGGCGGGACGTGTCGGGGATGGTCGGGCACTTCCTGGCGCGGCCCGGCGCGCTCGACGCCTGGCTGGGGGGCGCGCCGCTGCCGCTCGACTGACGGGTCCCGCCGGATGCGACACGGGCGGCCGCCCGGATGGGCGTCCGCCCGCCGCGTGCGCGCCGTGCCGGGGGGAAGGGCCGGCGCACGCCGCGTATCACGTCACCTCGATCTTCCGGCCGTGGCCCTTGCCCTCGCCGGCCATCGGCGCGCGGATCTCGAGCACGCCCTCGGTGAACTTCGCGGTCACGCGGTCCACCGCGATCTCCACCGGCAGCCGGACCGTGCGCGTGAACGCGCCCGCCGCGCGCTCGACGCGGTGGTAGTCCTTGCGCTCGATCCGCTCCTCCTTCTCCTTCTTCCCGGAGAGCGTCACGAGGTCCCCGGTGATCTCCACCTTGATGTCCTCGCGCCGCAGGCCGGGCAGCTCGCCTTCAGGACCAGGTCGCGGCCGTCCTCGTACACGTCCACGGGCGGCACCTTGAACGCCAGCTCCTCGCCCAGCCGCAGCACGGGCCAGAACGCGGACCAGCGCTCCCCGACCAGCTCGTCGATCCGCTCCATCCACGGCGGAAGCGCCGGCATGCTCTCGCGCAGGGCCGCGAGCCTGCCGCGCTCCTTCGGCTCCTTGCCGTGATCGTGCTTCATCGGCTTCGTCATCGAACGCGCCTCCTTCCGCACGATCGAGCGTGGGCCGCGGTGGGGGGTGGGTCAAGCGGAGGCCGGGGGTCCGCCGCGGGCCCGAGGGCCGCGGGGTGCGAAGCCGGGTCGCGGCCGGAAGGCGTGCGCGGCTACAGGCGGAAGCCCGCCACCATCTCTCTCGCGCGCTCGCGCGCCAGGGGGAGCGCCGCCTCCACCTCGGGGGAGAGCGCGTCGCCGAACGCGAAGTCGCGCCCGGCCACGGTCACCAGGGCGGCGGGGGGCACGCGGCCGAACAGCGCACGCGCCAGCCCGAGCACCTCCTCCGGCATGAGCGTGTGGATCACCGCGGCGCGCGCCGGGCGGGGCGAGAGCCGCGTGGCGCAGACCTCCCCGGGCGTGCCGGCCACCGACGCGTCCAGGAACAGCACCCCGTCGGCGGAGGCCACCACCTCGGCGTGATCCGGGACGAGCTCGGGGATCTCCACCACCTCGAGGCCAGGGACCAGCGCCTCGAGGCCGTGCGCCACCGCCAGCCCGGCCGCGTCGTCTCCGCGCAGCGAGGTCCCGAGGGCCAGGGCGACGATCTTCATGGAGGGCTCCGGCGCCGCGCGGCCCGTTCCTGTCCAGGGCGACGCGAGGCGGAGGGTCATCCTACCAGGGGCGCCCCCGCCGACGGGAGGGGCGAGTTGCGAATCCCCGCGCTCGGGGGCGTCCCCCCGTTCGCGAACCGCCGGGGCGCGGCGCTCCGGTGGCTACGGCGCGGGCGGGGCCCCGGCCGCCGCGTCGGTCGCCTGGGCGGGCTCGCCCCGGGCGACGAACACCGCGGCGGCGAGATCGCCGGTGACGTTCACCGTCGTCCGGCACATGTCGAGGAACCGATCCACCCCGAGCACCAGGCCGATGCCCTCCACCGGGATCCCGAGGATGCCGAGGATCATCGCGATGAAGGGCATGGAGGCGGCCGGCACGCCGGCCGTGCCGATGCCGGCCAGGACGGCGATCCCCACCGCGATGGCCTGCTGGCCGAGCGACAGCTCGACCCCGTAGACCTGCGCCAGGAACAGCACCGTGACGCCCTCGAACAGCGCCGAGCCGTTCTGGTTCATGGCGGAGCCGGCGGTGAGGACGAACCGCGCCACGTGCCGCGGCAGGCGAAGGTTCTCCTCGGCCACCCGGAGCGCGGTGGGGAGGGTGGCCGACGACGACGCGGTGGAGAACGCCGTCACCATGGCGAGCCGCACGCCGGAGAAGAACGCGCGCGGGCTCATGCCGCCGAACAGCTTCACCGAGAGGGAATAGACCACGAACTGGTGCAGCGCGAGCCCGAGCACCACCACGCCCACGTAGGCGGCGATGGGCCGCACCACCGCCGCGCCGAGGCGGGCGGCCATGACGAAGAGCAGCGCGCCCACGCCGATGGGCGCGAGCCACAGCACGCCCTCGATGAGCTTCATGGAGACGTCGTAGAGCCCTGCAGCGCCGCCTTCAGCGTGCGCGCGCCCGGCGTGTCGGTCATGGCGAGCGCCACGCCGAACAGCAGCGCGAACACGATGAGGCCCATGAGGTCGCCGGTGGCGGCCGCCTTCACCGGGTTGTCCGGGACGAGCGCGAGGACGAACCCGGCCACCGAGTCGCCGCCGGGGAGCGGGGCGGGCTTGATCGTGGCGGCGCCGCGCGCGGCCTCGCGCACGGCGTCGGGCAGGCCGCGGCCGGGTCCGAGCACGTTCACCAGCGTCACGCCGATGAGCACCGCGATGGACGACACCGCCGCGGTGTAGCCGAGCATCCGCGCGCCCAGGCGGCCCAGGTGCCGGAGCTCGAGGTCGGCGACGCCGAGCACCAGCGCCGAGAACAGGAGCGGTACCACCAGCATGAACAGCAGCCGGATGAACAGCTGCCCGATGGGCTGGGCCACGTCGCGCACCGCGACGTCGAGCCAGGGCGCGCCGGCGCCCAGCGCGTTCGCGAGCGCGCCGAGCACGGCGCCCCCGACCACGGCGATCAGCATCCTGCGATGCGAGGGCATGCCCGTCCCGTGTACCCCGCCGCGGCGCGCGGCGGCAAGCCGGCCGGCGGGCCTGCCCGGGGCGTGGGCATCGCCGCTGGGTGAACGCGACGCTCAGCGCCACGCGCCCGGGCGCGCGTACACGAGCACCAGCGGCACCTCGTCGAGGAAGGCACCGGCCACCGGCCGCGCGTCGCGGAACGCCGCCCAGGTGCGGTACTCCGCGTCGCGGGCCGCGCCGTCCACGGCCACCACGGCGACGTCCGCGTCCTCCGGCGCCTCCGCGCGGCGCAGGTCGGCCCGGAGCCGCCCGTCGCGCGCGTAGACCTCGACCGCCGCCTCGGCGGTGCGGGGCCAGTACACCCGCGCGCCGGGCCGGGCCCGCGCCGCGAGCGCGTCCAGCACCGCCGCGGCCGCCTCGCCGCCGTCCTGGCGCGGCAGCCCGCGCGCCGCCGCGCCGGGCGCGCCGCCGCCGAGGGCGCTCCAGGAGGACGAGGCCGCGGGCCAGGCGTGCGCGGCCTGGCGGACCGCGGGGTACAGCACGAGCAGCGCCAGCGCGGCGGAGAGCGGCGCCGCCCGCGACGGCCACGCGACCTGCGCCGCGTGGAGGAGCGCGCGGGTGCCGAGCAGGGCCAGGAACGGGAACGCCGGCAGCCAGGCGCGCACGCCGGGGAGCGCCGGCGACAGCCCGGAGGCCGCCGCGGCGAGCGGCGCCGCAGCGCCGAGGAGCAGCAGGATCTCGTCGGACAGCGCGAACCCGCTCCCGCGCCGCAGCGCGCGGGCCGCGCGCGCGAGCGCCTGCAGCGCCCCGCCGGCGGCCGCGAGGAGCGGCGCGGCCGGGACCGCGAACGCGGTGACGGCGAGGGGCAGGAGCGGCCGGGGCAGGCCGGCCGCGAGCGCCTCGCCCGCGCCGGCGCGCGCGGCCTGGGCGGCCAGCAGCGCGCGGCGGAGCGGATCGGGCCAGAGCCAGGGCCACAGCGCGACCAGCGTGAGCGGGCCGAGCACCGCCATCGCGGCGATCGCGACCGGCACCCCGCGCAGCCGCGCCTCGATCCCGACCGGCGCCGCCTCCGGCTCGGGCTCGGCGGCGGGCGGGCGCAGCAGGCGCACCAGCAGCGCGTGCAGCGCGAGCGTGGGCAGGATCACCCAGGCGTCGAGCCGCGCCGCGAGCGCGGCGCCGAACGCGAGCCCGGCGAGCGCGGCGGCGCGCAGCCGGAGCAGGCGGTCCGGCGCGGAGGCGGCCCGGCGGTAGGCCCAGAACGCGGCCAGCCAGAGCAGCGCGGCGGCCCCGTCGGCGAGCGACACGGCGCCGGTGAGGAGCGTCCTCGGCGCGACCCAGTACATCGCCGGCGCGAGCGCCGCGCCCGCGGGGCCGGCGAGCGCATGGCCCGCCAGCGCGAGCAGCGCCGACAGCAGCGCGCCGGCGGCCGCGGCGCCGAGCCGGTAGGCGCGCTGGTGCGAGAGGCCCACCGCGCGCCCGGCGGCGTGGCCCGCGGCCGCCACGGCCGGCGCGAGCGGCGGCAGCGGGCGCCCGCCGGACCGGGCCCGGGCGGCCTCGAGCCCGGTGAGGGCCGCGAGCGGGTGGCCGGCGGCGGTGCGCCAGCCCTCGGCCACGCGCCCGGCCGCGGCGACGACGTCCGCCTCGTCGCGCGAGATGCCGGGCCCGCCGGCGAGGGCGACGAGCGCGGCGAGCGTGGCGGCGCCCCAGGCGAGCGCGATCCGCCGCCGCCCGCTGCGGAGGCCCGCGGCCACGCGGGCGGGGAGCTGGCGCAGCGCCGGGGTCACGGGAGCGCCTCGGCGTCGAGGCAGAGGGGGCCGGCGTCGGCCGGCGCGGTGAGCGTCAGCTCCACGTCGCGCGCGCTCCCGGCGAAGCGGGCGGTGTCGAGCCGGAACGCGCGCCAGCCGGCGAGCGGCAGCTCGACCGTGCCGGCCTCCTGCTCGTCCACGCGCAGCGCCACGCGGGCGGGGAGGGGACCGGTGGCCGCCGGGGGCGGATCGCCCGCGCGCCCCAGGTGGCCGGCGAGCGCGCTGCCGAGCGGGACGGACGGGAAGGAGATCACCAGCGGCGCGTCCGCGGGCGCCGCCACCAGGCACGGTCGCGGCAGCGCGTCCACCTGCCGCACCGACCGCCGCAGCGACGGGCCGGGATCGCCGGGGCACGCGGGCGCGCCGTCGGCGCCCGCGGGGCAGGGCTGGTCGCCCCGGCGGACCTCGGCGCGGGCGAGGAGATCGGGGAGGAACGCGAGCGGCACGCGCGGCCCGGCCAGCTCGAACCGCTGCACCTCCAGCCGCCCGAGCGCCATCCGCTCGGCCGGGCGCGCGGCGCGCGCGATGAGATCCAGCTCGGCCTGCAGCACGGACGCACGCCCCGGCGCGCCGGGCAACGTCACCAGCCACACGCGCCGGACCCCGGTCAGCTCGGCGCGATCGAAGCGCGCCTGTGCCAGCACCGGCACCCGGGCCGGCGCCGCGAGCCGGGCGTGCTCCGCCCAGCCGGGCGCGATGGCCACCGCGTCGCCCGGGCGCGCGTCGCGCTCGAGCAGCGCGGAGAGCGCGGCCCAGTCCAGCGCGGCGGGGAGGCGCGCGGGGAGCCGCGCCTGCCACAGGATGCCGCCCGCGCCGGCGGCGGCGAGCGCGGCGGCGAACGCGATCGCGATCCCGCGGCGCGGCGAGGGGCGCGCCTCCCAGGCGCGCCGGGCGGCGTCGCGGGCGGCGGCGGCGCGGGTGCGCAGGTCCTCGGCGGCGACGTCCCGGGCGCGCCGGAGCAGCCGGCGGGCGATGCCGACGGCCGCCTTCGGCGCGGGGTCCGGGCCGGGCGTGGGGGAGTCGGCGCTCACGGGGCGACTACGTCTTGGCGAGCCGGATCTTCCGCTCGCTCTTCTCGCGGCAGAAGGTGCAGAGGTCCGAGTCCGGGTTCGCGGCGAGCGACGGCGACCACGACGGGTGCATCGCGCAGCGCGCGTCCACGCAGTGGTGCAGGTCCCACAGGTGCCCGATGGCGTGGATCGCCTCGCGCGCCAGCCGGCGCCGGTAGGTCTCGATCGACGCCTCGGTGACGCCGCGCGCCGGCAGCTTCGCGGTGGTGATCACCGCGCGCTCCTTGCCGTAGTCGGCGAAGCCCCAGCAGGGCGGCTCGCCGAGCGGTCCGGGCGGGAGCGAGAGCGGCGAGCCCGCGATGTACAGGACCTTGTCGTCCGCGAAGGTGCGGACCGGCTCCACCTCGCGCAGCAGCGTGATGGCGTCGAGCCGCCCGTCCTTGCCCTCCGCCTCGGCCGGCACCGGCTTCTCGCCGGCGTACTCGGTCCCGAGGCCGAACGCCTGGTACAGCGTCCGGATGAGGGCCGCCATGTCGGTCGGGTCGACCGGGTCGAGCGTCACGACGCGGATCACTTCTTCTTCCCTCCGCGCTTCGCGGCCGGCTTCTCGGCGGCGGGCTTCTTCGCGGGAGCCTTCTTCGGCGCCGGAGGCTTCTTCGCGGCCGCCTTCTTCGCCGGCGCCGGCTTCTCGGCCGCGGCCTTCCGCGCGGCCGGCTTCTCGGCGTGCTTCTCGGCCCGGGCCGGCTTCTCCGGCTCCGCCTTCTTCGCCTTGGTGGGGCGCGCGGCCTTCTTCTCGGCGGCCTTCTCCGGCTTCTCGGGCTTCTCGACCTTGGCCGGCTTCTCGGCGGCCCGGGCGGGCTTCGCGGCGCGGGTCGCGCGCACGGGCAGCTCCTCGGGCTCCTCCTCCGCGACGGGCTCCTCGGCCTCCGGGAGCTCCTCGGGCGCGGCCTCCTCGACGCCGGGGACCGGCTCGACGCCCTCGGCGCCGGCGGCCTCGCCCTCGCCGGCATCGGCACCTTCGGCACCTTCGGCGCCCTCGGCCTCGGCCCCGGGCACCTCCGCGCCCTCGAGCGCGCCCTCGAGGTCGATGCCCAGGTCGCCCAGGCCCAGATCGCCGAGCCCGAGATCGCCCTCCTCCGCCTCCTCGACCACGCGCCGCTTCTTCGGGCGCGAGGGCAGGGGGACCGGGGCGGGGGGCGGCTTCAGGTCGAACTTCACGCCCGCCGGCGGCATGAGCGCGTAGTCGATGTAGTCCTCGGCCAGCCCGGGCGGCACGCCCAGCGAGACCGACACCTCGTGCACGAGCAGGTGGCGCGCGTTGTCGTACTGCTCGCGCTCCTTGGTGGGCAGCGGGCGCAGGCGCGAGAGCGAGTGCAGCCCCTTCACGACCTCGGCGACGCCCAGCACGCCCCCGGCGATGAGCCGGTCGGCGTTGTCGCGGTGGCGGATCTTCCAGTCGAGCTCGGGGTCGTCGTAGACCGCGCCGAGGTAGTGGAAGACGCCCTCCATCTGCGCGCCGGTGGCGACGCGGCGCAGGCCGATGGACGGCACCTTGCCCTTCGGCACCATCACCGCCGCGCCGTCCTCCTCGCGCGTCATCCGGACCAGCTCGAGCTTCTGGCCGGCGATGTCCTTCACCTCCCAGCCGACCACGGCGCAGACACCCTGGTTCGGGTAGACCACGCGGTCGCCGGGCTTCAGCTCGTCGGCGGCGCCGATGATGCCTTCCGGCGCGGGCAGCTGCTCGCGGGCGTCGTCGTTCGGGTGGCGGGCGGGCGGACCTCTCACGGCTCCCCCTCCTACCATGCGTCCAGGGGGGCGGCAATCGTCCCTCGACCCCGCCCCGCCGTCCCTCGGCCCCGGCCCGCCTGCGACGGGGCCACGCTCGGGATGAGCGCGGGCACCCTGCGCCTCAGCGGGCCGCCTTGCGCCGCCGCGTGGCGTCGAGGCGGAACACGTCGGCCAGGCGGAACGGCGGCCGGGCGGCCACGGCCGGATCGGCGCGCCGCAGGGCACGATAGATCACGAACGTCCGCCGCGCCGCGGTGGCCGTCGCCAGGGCCGCCAGCGCGGCGAGCGCGCTGCCCACGACCGCGCGGCCGGCGCCGGCGCCCCAGGCCGCGTCGGCGAGCGGCGAGAGCGCGCACGCCACCCCGGTGACCACGATCCGCTCGGGCCGCTGCATCCCGCCCACCCGCGCGGCCTCGTCGGCGCCGAGCGACTCGCCGCGCGCCCGCGCGTAGGAGACGAGCAGCGACGCCCCGGCGGCGGCGAGCGCCGCGAACAGCACCGCCGAGCCGCGGAAGGTCACGGCCAGCCCGCCGAAGACCAGCAGCTCGCCCACCCGGTCGAGCGTGGAGTCCAGGAAGGCGCCGGCGCGGGTGACGCGGCCGGTGGCGCGCGCCACGCGGCCGTCGATGAAGTCGAAGCTCGCGCCGAACAGGAACAGCCAGCCGCCCAGCGACAGCCACCCGAACCCGAGCAGCACCGCCGCGCCGGCGGCCACCAGCGTGCTCGCGAGCGTGATGGCGTCCGGCGAGATCCCGAGCCGCACGCAGAGGCGCTCCACCGGGCCCCACAGCCAGATCCACCACTCCTGGAAGAACTTCGCGAGGATGGTGTGCTGGCGCTTCTCGATGTCCGGCGTGTGCGGCCGGCCGAACAGCGCGGCGCGCGCCGCGAACGCGAGCAGCGTCCCGAGGAGGAAGGCGACGAGGCCGACCAGGGGGAGCAGCGCCGCGAGCGCGCGAGGGGTCACGCCGACGAATGTACGCACCTCGCCCGGAACAAGGCAGTCGCCGGACGGGCGCACGCGTGCGCGGCTGCTCGCGCGCCGTCCGGGCTGCTCACACCGGGTGCGTCACTCCGGATCGATCGTGGTGGCGCGGAGGCGGCGGGCGGCGAGGTCCACGTACCCCGGATCGCGCTCCAGCCCGAGGAAGCGGCAGCCCGCCCGGAGGGCGGCGACGCCGGTCGTGCCGGAGCCGGAGAACGGATCCAGCACCAGGTCGCCCGGCGCGGCGCTGGCGGCGAGCACGCGCTCGAGCAGCGCCAGCGGCTTCTGCGTGGGGTGCCGGCCGTGCACCTTCTCGCGCGGCCCGGGCGTGGGCACCGACCACACCACCTGGTCGCCGCCCGGCGCGGGGCGGTCGGCGATCTCCCACAGGTCGCGCATCTGCTTGCCGCCGTTGGCGGTCTTCATCGCGCGGTAGTTGAACCGGTGCGCCAGCGGGCGCGCCTTCATCGGGCTCGCCCAGAGCAGGATCTCGGTCGAGTGCGTGAAGAAGCGGCAGGCCAGGTTGGGCGAGGCGTTCGGCTTGTACCAGGTGACGGTGTTGAGCAGGTGGAAGCCCAGCTCCTGCATCGCGTAGCCGATGGTGAAGATGACGTGCTGCGTGCCGGAGACCCAGAGCGTGCCGGACGGCTTCAGCACCTTGCGGACCGCCTGGAGCCAGCGCGCCTGGAACGCGTGGTCGGCCGCGAAGCCGCCGGAGGCGTCCCAGCTCCCCTTGTTCACCGAGGTGCGGCGCCCGCCCTGGCAGGTGCTGCCGCCGTTCGAGAGCATGTAGGGGGGGTCGGCGAACGCGACGTCCACCGAGTGAGGGGGGAGGCGCTCCAGCGCCTCGACGCAGTCGCCCTGGACGAGCGCCCAGCCGCGCCCTCGCTCGGCCACGCCGGGCAGGTCGTTCCACTCGTGAAGGTCGAGCCGTGTCGCCATATCGCCGCATCGTAGAGGGGCCGATCGATATCGCCAGTTTTCGGCCGCACTGCCAGGCAACGTCAGGTCCACCCGGCGGCGGGACGCGCCCGGTGCTAAGACCAGCGGCCGGAGCCCCGCGGAGACCCCGATGACCGACCCCCGACCGCCGTCGTCCCTCACCCTCTGGCTGGAGGAGGCGCTCACCGGCTGGATCCTGCCGGTGGCCGGCCTCGCCGTCCTGGCCGCGGCGGGAGGGCTGTACGCCGCCGGCTGGCTGCCCGAGGGCGCCGCCGCGGCGGCGGTGTCGGCGGTGGTCGGCCTGCTCGCGGTGACGTTCACGCTGCGTCCGGCGCTGTCGCCCTCGGCGGACCGGGCCGGGCGCGGGCTCGCCGTGGCCGCCGCGGCGGGCGCGCTGTTCCTCTCGGTGGTGCCGGCCGTGGCGGCGGTGGTGCCCGGGCGGCCGCTCGCGCAGGGCGCGCTGGCCGCGCGCGGCGACGTGATGCCGGTGCCCGAGGACGTCCCGCACCACGTCCGGCTGCTGGTGGCCGCGCCGCTGCCGTCCTCGGGCTCGCCGGCGGTGCGGTTCACCATCGGTGGTCTCCGGCCGCCGGTGGAGGGGCACCTGGAGCGGACGTACACCTACGCGCGCGTGGGCCGGGGCGGGCGCGCGCCGGTCGCGCACGACCGCACCGAGGTGTGGCTGGAGGGCGACCTCGGCGACGGGCACGCGCTCACCCTGGACCGCCTGGGCGGTGACGCGACCGGCCCGCTCCGCGTGACGGTGTTCCGCGACCTCACGCCGACGGCGCTGCAGGCCGGGCTCGCGGTCGCGGTGCTGGCGCTCGCGGCCGCGGCCGAGGCGCGCCTGCGGCGCGGCAACGTGGCCGCGGTGGTGGGCATGGCGCTCGGGTACGGGATCCTGGTGGCCGAGAACGCCACCCCGGCGTCGGCGGCCGGCGTGGCGGTGGGGGCGATCCTGCTGGGCGGGTTCGCCGGCGCCGCCGCGGGCGGGCTGGCCGCCGCCATCGCGAGGCGGCTCGTGCCGGCGCCGCCCGAGGTGGCCGGGCGCGCGGGGCGGCGCGGCTGAGGGCGGGCGCGTGGCGGGGCTCGACGCCGACCGGGTGAAGGCGGCCGCCGCGCGGGCCGGCTTCTCGAAGTGCGGGATCGCCCGGGCGGAGCCGCTCGACCCGGGGCCGCTCGACCGCGTGCTCGCGGGCGGCCTCGAGGCGGACATGGCCTGGCTGCGCACGCAGCGGGAGGAGCGGCTCGATCCGGCGCGGCTCCTGCCGGGCGTGCGGAGCGTGGTGGCGCTCGCGCTCTCGTACCACGCCGGGGAGCCGGCGCCGCCCCCGCCGGGCGCCGCGGCGGTGGCCCGGTACGCGCGCGGCCGCGACTACCACACCGTGGTGAAGCGGAAGCTCGCCGCGATGCTCGCGGACCTGCGCGAGGCCGACCCGGGGCTGGGCGCGTACGCGTCGTGCGACATCGCGCCGGTGATGGAGAAGGCGTGGGCGGAGCGGGCCGGCGTGGGCTGGGTGGGGAAGAACGGCTGCCTGATCACGCCGGAGCACGGGAGCTGGGTCGTGCTCGCGACGCTGCTGCTCGACCGCGCGCTGGCGCCGGACGCGCCGCACCCGGACCGCTGCGGCACCTGCGAGGCGTGCCTGCCGGCGTGCCCCACCGGCGCCATCCCGGCGCCGGGCGTGGTGGACGCGCGCCGCTGCATCTCGTTCTGGACCATCGAGCGGCGCGGCCCCATCCCCGACGCGCTGGCCGGGCGGCTGAACGGGTGGGCCTTCGGCTGCGACGACTGCCAGACGGTGTGCCCGTGGAACCGCGGCGTCCCGGCCGACGCCGACCTCGAGCTGGTGCCGCGCCCGGGCCAGCTCTCGCTGTGGCTGGACGAGCTGCTCGCGCTCGACGCCGACGGGTACGGGCGGCGGTTCCACGGCACCTCCCTGGCGCGGGCGCGCCACGACGGCCTGGTGCGGAACGCGCTGCTCCTCGCCGGCACGTCGGGCGACCGGCGCCACCTGCCCGCGATCCGCGCGCACCTCGCGAGCCCGCTCGGCGACGGCGTCCGCGCCGCGGCGCGCTGGGCGCTGGAGCGGCTCGGCGAGGCGCCCTAGGCCCCGGCCGCGCGCGCCGCCGGATCCGACGCGAGGCGTCCCAGCGTGCGCACCGCCGGCTCGACGTCCCCCGCGAGCGCGGCGTTCAGGCGCACGAAGCGGTCCAGGCCGCCGCCGAGCGAGAACAGGCACCCCGGGGCGACGCCGATGCCGTGGCGCGCCGCCGCGTGGAACAGCGCCAGGCCGTCCGCCGCGCCCGGCGGCAGCTCGACCCACAGGAAGTAGCCGCCGCGCGGGTCGCTCACGCGCGTGCCCGCCGGGAAGTGCCGGGCCACCAGGGCGCGCATGGCCTCGACCTCCGCCTGGAGGCGCGGCCGCAGCCGCCGCAGGTGGCGGTCGTACGCGCCGTCCCCCACGAACCTCGCCACGAGCGCCTGCGCGAGCGGCGCGGCGGCGAGCGTGGTGATGTTCTTCAGATCGGCGAGCGCGTCGATCCAGGGGCCCGGCGCGATGGCGTAGCCGACCCGGCCGCCCGGGAGCAGCGTCTTCGAGAAGGAGCCCACCAGGATCCCCGGCGGCTCGTCGCGCCCGCGCGGCGCGCAGAGCGGCGCGTGGCGCCGGCCGTCCCAGGCGAGCTCGCCGTACACGTCGTCCTCGACGAGCGCGACGCCCTCGGCCCGCAGGGCCTCGCGCCACGCCGCCTTGCGCGCGTCGTCCATCAGGCTGCCGGCCGGGTTCGCGAAGGTGGGCGCGAGCACCGCGGCGCGGACGGCGTGGCGGCGGCAGGCCGCCGCGAGCCCCGCCGGATCCGGGCCGCCCGCCGGGTCGGCCGGGAGCTCCACCACGCGCGCCCCGGCGCTCCGCGCCGCGTCGAGGACGCCGAAGAACGTCGGGCACTCGACCGCGACCACGTCGCCCGGCTTCACCAGCAGCCGCAGCGACAGCGCCAGCGCCTCCATCGCGCCGGTGGTGACGAGCACGTCGTCCGGCCCGACGTCCATGCCGCGCGCCCGGTAGCGCCGGGCGACGAGGCGACGGAGCTCCGGGTCGCCGCGCGGCGGCGAGCAGCGGGTCCAGGGGCCCGCCCCGGGGCCGCGCAGCAGCCGCGAGGTGAGCCGGCGGAACGCCGGCGCCGGGAAGTGATCGGCCGACGGCCACCCGCTCCCGAGCGGCACGAGCGCCGGGTCGGCCATGGCCGCGAGCAGCTCCGCGGTCAGCTCGGCGCGCGCGTCGCTGAAGGCGTGGAGGCGCGGCCGGCGAGTCGGCGGCTGCTCGAGCGGCGCCGGGAGCCGCGGCCGGACGCGGAAGCCGGAGCGGGGCAGGGCCTCGACGAGCCCCGTGGCCTCGAGGTGCCGGTAGGCCGCGAGCGCGGTCATCAGGCTCGCGCCGTAGGTGCGGCAGGCCTCCCGGAGCGAGGGGAGCCGCTCGCCCGGCCCGGTGACGCCCGCCCGGATGCCGCGGGCCAGGTGGTCCGCGATCTGCCGGTACTTGAAGCGGGTGCCCATGCAGCTGTTATAGCCCTCGACGCGCGACGCTGTGTCTGTTCCATCCGGCCGGGAGGTGCTTCCCTGCGGGCATGACCACCCCGGCACTCGCGGGCCCGGCCCTGGCGCACCCCGGCCGGAGCGCCGCGCACGAGTTCTGGTCCGGCGTCCGGGACCTCGCGCCGCTGCTGCTCGGCGTCGTCCCGTACGGCTTCGTGTACGGCGTGCTCGCGCGCGCGAGCGGCATCGACGCCGCCGCCGCCCTGGCCGCGTCGGCGATCCTGTTCGCCGGCGCGGCGCAGTTCCTGCTCGCCCAGCTCGTCGCGGCCGGCGCCCTCGGCGCGGTGATGGTGGCCGCGGTGGCGCTGGTGAACCTGCGGCACGCGCTCTACAGCGCCTCGGTGGCGCCGCACCTCGCGCACCTGCCGCTGCGCTGGAAGCTCGCGCTCTCGTACCTGCTCACCGACGAGTCGTACGCCGTGGCCATGCGGCGGCTCGGGGACGGCGACCGGTCGCCATCCCGCCACTGGCACCTGCTCGGCGCGGGCGTCGCGCTCTGGTCCGGGTGGCAGCTCGCCACCGCCGCGGGCGTGGTGCTCGGCGCGCGCGTCCCGGCGCGGCTGCCGCTCGACGTCGCGCTGCCGCTCACCTTCATCGCCATCGCGGTGCCGATGATCCGCTCCCGGGCCATGCTCGCGGCCGCGATCGCGGCGGGGATCGTCGCGCTCGCCGCGGCGGGGTGGCCGTGGCAGCTCGGCCTGCTCGCCGCCAGCCTCGCCGGGATCCTGGCCGGCGCGCTCGCCGCGCCGCGGAGGGCGCGATGAGCCTGTGGCTGGTGATCCTCGCCTGCGGCGCCGTCACGTTCGCGACGCGCCTCTCGTTCGTCGCGCTGGAGGGGCGGCGCGCCGCGCCGGGCTGGTTCCGCGAGCTCCTGCCGTTCGTGCCGGTCGCGACGCTCACCGCCATCGTGGTGCCCGCGCTGGCGCGGCCGGCGGCGGGCGGGGATGCCGCGGGCGTCCCCGCGCGGCTGGCCGCCGGGGCGGCCGCCGCCGCCCTCGCCGCGGTGACGCGCAGCGTGCCGCTCACGCTCGCCGGCGGCTTCCTGGTGCTCTGGCTCGCGTCCTGAGCCGCGCGCCGGCTTGCGCCCCGCCCGGCGGCGGCTACATTCCGGCGCCACATGGTCCACCTGGTGATGTTCCTGCACTCGGCCATCTCGGCCGGGACCTACCTCGCCGCGAAGCGCGCCCTGGGCGAGCTGTCGCCGTTCGAGGTGGCGCTGGTGCGCTTCGCCCTGTCCTCGCTCGCGTTCGGGCTGCTGCTGTGGCGGCGGCCGGTGCGGGTGGCGCGGCGCGACCTGCTCGCGCTGGCGGGGCTCGGCATCATCGCCATCCCGGTGAACCAGGGGCTCTTCCTCGCCGGCATGGCCTGGACCACGCCCGGCCACGCGGCGCTGCTCTACGCGCTCACCCCGGTGTTCGTGTTCCTCATCGCGCGCGTGCGCCTGGGCGAGCGGGCCGGCCCGGCGAAGCTCGCCGGCATCGCGCTCGCGTTCGCCGGGGTGGTGGTGGTGCTGCTCGGCCGCGGCGCCGTGGGGCTGCACGGCTCCTCGCGCCAGCTCGCCGGCGACCTGCTCATCCTGCTCGCGGTGGTGGCGTGGTCGGTCTTCGCGGTCGCGGGCAAGCCGTACGCGCAGCGCTACGGCGCGGTCGGCTCGACCGGCGTGGCGCTCGTGCTCGGGACGCTGGCGTACCTGCCGATCGGGCTGGTCGCGACCGACTGGTCGCGGCTCGGCGCGCTCTCGGCCACCGGCTGGGCCAGCCTCGGCTACCTGGTGCTGCTCACCAGCGTGGTCGCCTACATCCTGTACTACTGGGCGCTCTCCCGGACCGAGGCGAGCCGCGTGGCCATCTGGTCCAACCTCCAGCCGGTGCTGACCGCGCTCCTCGCCTGGGCCATCGCGGGCGAGCGGCTCACCGCGCCGTTCGTGGCGGGCGGGGCCATGGTGATCGCGGGCGTCATCCTGACCGAGCGCGGGTAGCCGCGGCGCCGCGCGCCTTGAGCCGGCGCCGCGCCCGCGTTATCCACGGGGGCGTGAGCCTCCACGAACGACTCCGCGCCGCGCGCGAGGGCTGGGCCGTCGGCCCGGTGCTCGAGCGCGCCTTCCTGCGCGTCACCGGCAAGGACGCCCAGGATTACCTGCACCGCATGTCCACGCAGGACCTCGCCCGCCTGAAGCCCGGCGAGTCCGCCTACGCCGCGTTCCTGAACGCGAAGGGGCACCTGCTCGGCGAGGGGCACGTGCTGGTGCGCGAGGGCGAGATCCTGGTGGAGCTCGACCCGGCCGCCGCGCCGGAGACGCGCGCGCTGCTGGAGAAGCTCGTCATCATGGACGACGTGACGTTCGAGGACCTGTCGGCGACGCTCCGCGCGCTGCCGGTGCTCGGGCCGGAGGGGCCCGCGCGGCTGGCGGGGCGCGCGGGAGCCGCGCCGGTGGTCCCGAGCGCGCGCCGCGGCGCGCCCTGCGTGGACGTGTGGGCGCCGGCGGGCGAGGCGGAGGCGCTGCGGGCCGCGCTGGTGGCCGACGGGGCGGCGCCGCTCGACCTCGCCGAGCTGGAGTCGCTGCGCATCCTCGCGGGCGTGGCGCGGTTCGGCGCCGACATGGACGCGAGCCGGCTGCCGATGGAGGCAGGGCTCACCCGCGCCGCCATCTCCTTCAGCAAGGGCTGCTACATCGGGCAGGAGGTGGTGCTCCGGGCCACCGCGCGCGGCCACCTGCAGCGCGGCCTGGTGCAGCTCGAGCTGCCGCCCGGCGCCGCACCGGGCACGCCGCTCGTCGCGAACGGCCAGGAGGTCGGCGCGGTGACCAGCGTCGCCGAGACGCCGGAGGGCCGCCTCGGCCTCGGCTACCTGCGGCGCGCACACTGGAAGCCGGGCGAGCGGGTGCGGGCGGGCGAGGGCGAGGCGGTCGTGCGCGCGGTGATCGTCGAGGACGGCGTCGTCGCGTAGCGGCCCTTCGTCCCTCGACTTCGCGCGGCCTTGCGGCCGCGCTACGCTCGGGATGAGCGGCCCTCACCTGATCCGCTCACCCTGAGCGTCCCTCGACTCCGCGCGGCCTTGCGGCCGCGCTACGCTCGGGATGAGCGGACCTCACCTGATCCGCTCACCCTGAGCGTAGGCGGGCCGCAGGCCCGCCGGAGTCGAAGGGTCGTGGTGAGCCCGTCGAACCACGAGCTGCGGGCTCAGGCCTCCGCGACCGGGATCTCCGGCCCCTTCGGGCGGTCCTGCCGCGACGGGAGCGCGTCCAGCTCGCGGCGCACGGCGGCGATCTCCTCCTTCAGCTCGGCGCGGAGCGCGCGGATCTCGCCGCGCACGTCCTCGAACGTGTAGCGGATCTCCTCCGCCGAGATGCCGAGGAGCCGCCGCCGGAGCCCGGCCACGAACCCGTCCACCACGCGCATGGCTAGCCCTTCTTCCCCTTGTGCAGCGGGCAGGAGGTGATCGCGCCCGCCGGATCGATCGCGGCGCTGCCGGTCACGATCTCCTTGATGGTGCCGTCCTGCTCGAGCACGTAGGTGGCCCGGTTCGCGAGCCCCACCACCGGGATGGTGCCGCCGTACAGCTTCGCGACCTTGCCGCCCTCGTCGGAGAGGAGCCGGTACGGAACCTTCAGCTCGTCCTTGAACTTCCGCTGGGTCTCGACCGAGTCGGTGCTGATGCCCACCACCTGCGCGCCCTTGTTCGCCACGTCGGCATACCGGTCCCGGTACGCTGAGAGCTCGCGCGTTCAACCAGGGGTGAAGGCCTTGGTGTAGAAGGCCAGGATCACCGGACCGGACTCGAGCAGGCTCGACAGCGACACCGGCTTGCCGTCGCTGTCGGGGAGCGTGAAGTCCGGCGCCTTGTCGCCCACCTTCAGGGGGGCGGCGCCGAGCAGCATCGCGATCAACGGGAGGGTCATGGCGGGGTCCTATCCAGCCCGACCGGCGCGGGCAAGCGGGCCACCGGGGCGCCGCTCACGCGCGCAGGCGCTCGTAGCGGGCCGCCAGCACCTCGATGACGTCGCGGTGGTAGAAGCCGACCTGATCGGGCAGCTCCGCGAGCGTGCGCGCCGCGAACCCGGTCACCGGCGCGCCGGGCGCGGGCTCGCCGCCGGCCACGGCCCCGGCGAAGACCAGCGCGAGGTGCGGCACCCCGCCCACCTGCTCGGCGCGGCAGCCCACCACCACGAGCCCCTCCAGCTCGAGCCCGAGCTGCGCGCGCGCGATGGCCGCGGCGCGCTCGCCGGGCTGCTCGCCGTCGGCGAGCACGCCGGAGGGCAGCCACCACCGGCCGAGCTGGGCCTGGCCGTGGAACCCGCCGATGACCTCGGCGATGACGATCCGCCGCAGCTCGAGCGCGAGCGGGAGCACATCCACGCGGACGATCATCCGTTCACCCCACGTGTATCGAGGCCCGGGCGGCGCGACCCGCCCCGGCCGGGAGCTGGTCTTATCCCGCCCCAGTGAGCCCCTGGCAAGGGGCCGCACCCGGCGATAACGTGCCCTCGTGACCGCTGCCCGAACGCTCGCCGTCCTCGCCGCCGTCCTCGCCGTCGCCGCCTGCGGCAAGAGCAAGGAGGA
This sequence comes from Anaeromyxobacter sp. Red801, assembly GCF_049201065.2. Taxonomy (NCBI): domain Bacteria; kingdom Pseudomonadati; phylum Myxococcota; class Myxococcia; order Myxococcales; family Anaeromyxobacteraceae; genus Anaeromyxobacter; species Anaeromyxobacter sp. Red801. Next base: position 1,394,854 of record NZ_CM181236.1, read on the forward strand.
GAAGGCGCTGGACGAGCTGGGGCGGCAGTGCAACGCGCTGGCCGGGAGCGGGGCGACGCTCGACGATGCCGAGATGCTGTTCCGGTACCGGGACATCTTCACCGGCATGCAGTGCGGCCTGCCCCTCACCTCGACCGGCGCCGGGGACGTGTGCGGCGCGGCCTCGGACACCAACGTCCTCTGCATCATGGACTGGTCGTACTACCCGAACGACTCCAACATCTGCGGCCCGACCGGCTGCTGGCTGGGGTGCGAGGTCCGGGTGAGGGAGTCGGACTTCCAGGCGAGCGGGACCGCCGCCGTGATCTGCGCGGCCCGCTGGTTCGAGGAGAACCCGACGTACCAGTCGTTCTAGCGAACGGGAGCGCACATGAAGGCGGTCCTGATCCGCGGCCACGGCGGCCCCGAGCGCGTCGAGGTCGGCGAGCTGCCGCTGCCCGAGCCCGGCCCGGGGGAGGTCCGGGTGCGGGTGCGCGCGGCGGCGCTGAACCACCTCGACCTCTGGGTCCGCAAGGGCTGGAGCGGCCTGATGCTGTCGTTCCCGCACGTGCTCGGCTCGGACGTGTCGGGCGTGGTGGACGCGGCGGGGCCGGGGGTGGACGAGCCGAAGGTCGGCGCCGAGGTGGTGCTCGCGCCCGGGCTCTCCTGCGGCCGCTGCGTGCGCTGCCGCTCCGGCGAGGAGAACCTGTGCCGCGGCTACGCCATCCTGGGTGAGCACGTCGCGGGCGGCCAGGCCGAGGCGGTGGTGGTCCCGGCCCGCAACGCGCTGCCTCGCCCGCCGAACCTCTCCTTCGAGGAGGCGGCGGCGGTGCCGCTCACGTTCCTCACCGCCTGGCACGCGCTGGTCGCGCGCGCGCGGGTGCGGCCCGGCGAGACGGTGCTGGTGCACGCGGCCGGCTCGGGCGTCGGGGTCGCGGCGGTGCAGATCGCGAAGCTGCACGGGGCGCGGGTCATCGCGACCGCCGGCTCGGACGCGAAGCTGGAGCGGGTGCGCGCGCTCGGCGCGGACGAGGTCGTGAATTACGAGGCGAAGGACTTCGTCCAGGAGGTGAAGCGGCTCACGCAGCGCCGCGGCGTGGAGGTGGTGTTCGAGCACGTGGGCAGGAAGACGTGGGAGGGGTCGATCCTCTCCTGCGCGCCGGGCGGGCGCATCGTCACGGTGGGCGCGACCACCGGGTACGATCCCCCCACCGACCTGCGGCACGTGTTCTACCGCCAGCTCTCCATCCTCGGCTCGACCATGGGCACCTCCGGCGAGCTGCTCGAGGTGCTCCGCTTCGTGGGCGAGGGGAGGCTGCGGCCGGTGGTGGACCGGGTGCTCCCGCTCGCCCAGGTGCGCGAGGCGCAGGCGCTGCTTGCCGATCGCGCGCAGTTCGGGAAGATCGTCCTCACGCCCTGACGCAGGAGCCCATCATGAAGACGCGCAACGCCCTCTCCGCCGCCGCCCTCGCCGCCGCCGCGCTCCTCGCGGCCGGCTGCGGCACCGACACCTGCCCGACGGAGACGCCCAAGATCGACCTTATCCAGAGCTGCACGGCGACGCCCGGGGCGACGGTGCCGGTGCGGCTCAAGGCGTGCCCCACCTGCAACCAGAACATCACCCGCTGCGAGGTGGACGTGCAGGGCGGCTACATCCAGCTCGATCCGCTGGCGGAGGCGTGCGACAGCTCCACGAGCTGCCCGCCCGGCTGCGCCACCAACGACGTGGTCTGCAACGTGACCGCGCCGTCCACCCCGGGCACGTACACGCTCATCGTCTCGAACGGCACGGGCGGGACGCTGCAGGGTCAGCTCGACGTCGCGGAGGCCAGCGGGCCGTACGCCTGCACCTACTGAGTGGCTGGCGCGCTGACCGCTACGCGTACCGCACGCCGCGCCGCATCTCGCGGAGCCGGCGCACGCGCTCCTCGATGGGCGGGTGGGTCGAGAACAGGCTCATCATCTTCGCGCCCGCCCCGTGGAACGGGTTCACGATGAACAGGTGCGCGGTGGCGGGGCCGCCGTACTGGTACGGGATGGCCTCGTTGCCGCGCTCCAGCGCGAGCAGCGCCTCGGCGAGCGGCTCGGGGTCGCCCACCAGCTCGGCGCCGGACGCGTCCGCGCCGTACTCCCGCGAGCGGGAGACCGCGAGCTGGATCACGAGCGCCACGAGCGGCGCCAGGATGGCCCAGGCGAGCAGCTCGAGCGCCGAGCCGCCGCGGTCGTCCTCGCGGCGCATGCCGCCGAGCAGCGCGCCCCAGCGGACCACGTAGCCGAGCGTCGAGATGAGCCCGGCCACCGCCGCGGCGACGGTGGAGATGAGGATGTCGCGGTTGCGCACGTGGGCGAGCTCGTGCGCGAGCACGCCCTCGAGCTGGCGGCGGTCGAGGATGCGGAGGATCCCCTCGGTGACGGCGACCGCCGCGTGCGACGGGTTCCTGCCCGTGGCGAAGGCGTTCGGCGTCTCGGAGGGAATGACGTAGACCCGGGGCATGGGCATGCCCGCGCGCCGGGTGAGGCGCTCGACGATCTCGTAGACCTGCGGCAGCTCCTCGCGCGTCACCGGCCGCGCGCGGTGCGCCATGAGCGCGAGCCGGTCGGAGAACCAGTAGGAGAGGAAGTTGAAGGCGAGGCCGAGCCCGCCGAACAGCAGCATCCCCTGCGCGCCGCCGATCGCGTTGCCGCCGATCGCGAGCAGCGCGATGAGCAGCGCCATCAGCATCGCGGTCTTGGCGTAGTTCCGGCCCACGCCGGCCTTCGGGGACATGCCGCGCGGCTGCGCCGCCTCGCTCCAGGACATGGTGCTTGAGTAACCATCGGAGGGGCCGCGTCAATCCGCCGGACGCCCGCCCGCCCGCGCGCTGGCGCGCACGGGGCGCCGCGATCTCGCGCGGGATCCCCCGCCGTGCTATTGGGGCCAGGCAGGCGATATCGCGGGGTTGCGAGGTCAGCGCGTCCATATGGCGGCTCGGAAGGCGGCGGCGGTGAGGGCGAAGGGGAAGGCGGGGGGTCGGGACCGGGAGCGCGACCAGCTCGAGCTGGCGGTGGTCGGGGGAGCGGCCGCGCGCCGCTCGAAGCCCGCCGCGACGCCGCCCGCCCGGGCGCCGGCGCGCAAGGCCGCCGGGCGGGCCCGCCCCGCGCCGGTCGAGGAGCCGGAGCTCCTGCCGCCCGCGCCCGAGGCCGAGCCGGAGCCGGCCCCGGCGGCGCGCTCGCCGAGGCGCCGCGCCACCGCGGAGCAGATGGCGCAGCAGCAGCGCGAGATCTCCATCTCCGAGTTCTTCACCAAGAACCGGCACCTGCTCGGCTTCGACAACGCCTCGAAGGCGCTGCTCACCACCATCAAGGAGGCGGTGGACAACTCGCTCGACGCCTGCGAGGAGGCCGGCATCCTCCCCGAGATCACCATCGAGGTCCGCGACCTCGGGCTGGACGAGAAGGGCGAGGGCGACCTGACGAAGGGCGAGGGCCGCTTCGTGGTGGTGGTGGAGGACAACGGCCCCGGCATCGTGAAGGCGCAGGCGCCGAAGATCTTCGGCAAGCTGCTCTACGGCTCGAAGTTCCACCGCCTGAAGCAGAGCCGCGGCCAGCAGGGCATCGGCATCAGCGCCGCCGCCATGTACGGCCAGCTCACCACCGGCCAGCCGATCCGGATGATCTCCCGCACCGGCAAGGGCAAGCCGGCCTTCGGGCTCGAGATCCAGATCGACACCCGCAAGAACAACCCGGTGGTCACCGCCGAGCGGCAGCTCGACGACTGGCACGAGCACGGCACGCGGGTGGAGCTGGAGATCGTCGCGAACTGGCAGCAGGGGCAGCGGTTCGTGAACCGCTACGTGGAGCACACCGCGCTGTCCAACCCGCACGCCACCTTCCACTACCTGCGCCCGCGGCAGGCGCCGCTCTCGTTCCCGCGCGCCACCGACGAGCTGCCCAAGGAGGCGCAGGAGATCAAGCCGCACCCGCACGGCGTGGAGCTGGGCGCGCTGATGCGGATGGCCGCCGACTCGAAGAGCCACGACGTGCGCGGGTTCCTGCAGTCCGCGTTCTCGCGCGTCTCCTCCACGGTCGCCGACGAGATCGTGAAGAAGGCCGGCTTCAAGGCGAAGGTCCGCCCGCGCGACGTGGCCGGCGACCGCGAGCTGGCGCGCAAGCTCCACCAGGCCATCGGCGCCACCAGGATCATGGCGCCGCCGACGCAGATCCTCTCGCCCATCGGCGACACGCTCATGCGCAAGGGCCTGGTGTCCTTCCTGAACGTGATCGAGACCGAGGGGCCCGAGGAGGAGGAGCAGCTCGACCTCGACGCGGCCCGGAAGAAGAAGGCCACCAAGAAGGGCAAGGCCGCGAAGGCCGAGGCGCCCGAGGTGCCGGACGCGCCGCCGGAGGAGGGCGTCGAGAAGATCAAGGGCCACAACTACTTCATCGCGACGGTGACCCGGCCGCCCAAGGTGTACCGCGGCAACCCGTTCCAGGTGGAGGTCGGCCTCGCGTACGGCGGGAGCTGGCCGGCCGACAAGCCCATCGAGCTGTTCCGCTTCGCGAACCGCGTGCCGCTGCTGTTCCAGCGCGGCGCGTGCGGCATGACCGAGGCCATCGTCAAGACCGACTGGCGCAACTACCTGCTCAGCCAGCCGCGCGGCTCGCTGCCGGTCGGGCCCATGGCGCTGCTCGTGCACATCGCCTCGGTCTGGGTGCCGTTCACCAGCGAGGCGAAGGAGGCGGTGGCGCACTACCCGGAGATCACCCGGGAGATCCAGCTCGCGGCCCAGGAGTGCGGCCGCAAGCTCGCGGCGCACATCCGCAAGCGCAAGCACGCCGACTACCAGGCGCAGCGGCGCAGCCTGTTCGAGCTGTACATCCAGGAGGTGGCGCAGGCGATCGGCAAGATCGTGAAGCGCAGCCCCGACCCCATCAAGCGCGAGTTCCTGCGGCTCGCCGACCAGGTGACGGAGCAGGAGGGCGCCGGCGAGGGGCTCGACGACGCCGCGCTGGAGGAGCAGTCGAGGAAGATCACGCGGCGGCCGCGCAGGGCCGAGGAAGAGGAGCAGGAGTAGGCCATGGCCAGGCTCGACGCCATCGACAAGAAGACGGTCCAGAAGATCGAGACGCTCGCCGAGTCGGTGCTGCGCTCGGTGAAGGGCGGCAAGAACCCGTTCGTCGAGATCCCGGTCCGCTCGCTCGCGAACGTCCAGTTCAACCCGCGCAAGCGGCTCATCGAGCTGAAGGACCAGAAGCAGAGGCGCTACTTCTTCAACGTCTCCATGGCGAAGAAGTTCATGCAGACGTTCCTGGTCTCGGAGGCGTGCAAGGAGCTCATCGACGCCGGCAAGACGACGAGCATCCGCGACCTCTACTACATGACGAAGCACGCCCTCGGGGAGACGCGGCAGAACACCTTCGAGGAGCAGGAGGAGTCCGACCCGATCATCGAGGACCTGGAGGTCGCGATCGACGCGCTCCGCGAGGAGCTGCACCTGTTCGCGAGCGGCCGCGGCTCGATGGTCGGCCCGCTCTCCATCCGCGACGCGGGCGACGCCATCGACCTCCGCCGCATGGGCTCGGGCGGCTGGTCGGTGCCGTCCATCGTCGAGGAGCACGTGGTCCAGTTCGGCAAGAGCGAGGCGAAGTACGTCCTGCTCATCGAGAAGGACGCCGTCTGGAAGCGCTTCAACGAGGACAAGTTCTGGGCCCGCGAGAAGTGCATCATCGTCACCGGCCTGGGCCAGCCGCCGCGCGGGGTGCGCCGCATCGTGCAGCGGCTCCACTCCGAGCTGGGACTGCCGGTGTACGTGCTCGTGGACAACGATCCCTGGGGCTTCTACATCTACTCGGTGCTGAAGCAGGGCTCGATCAACCTGGCCTACGAGTCGATGCGGATGGCGGTGCCGAAGGCGCGCTTCATCGGCCTCTCCTCCTTCGACAAGGCCAAGTTCAAGCTGCCCGGCAACGTGTCGATCCGCATGAACGACCAGGACGACGCGCGCGCGAAGCAGATGCTCGCCTATCCCTGGTTCAAGGACCCGAAGTGGCAGCGCGAGATCCAGGAGATGGTCCGCTCCGGCGAGAAGTACGAGCTGGAGGCGCTCTCGCGCCGCGGGATCAGCTTCATCACCGAGGAGTACCTGCCGAGGAAGCTCCGCGACCGGGACTGGCTGGAGTAGCGCCGGCGCACGCGCCGCCCGGCCCGGGGCCGGGGGCCGGGCTTGACCGATCACCCCCGGAGCGGCGAGACTCCGCCGCCTTTCACGACGGACACCAAGGAGAACCACATGCCCGCCAAGCTCGGGAACCGCTCCAAGCGGAAGATCTCGAACCGCTCGAAGACCAAGCGCGCCCAGGCGACGCGCAAGCGCGTGCTCAGCGTCAAGCGCAAGCGCCGCGCGAAGCGCTCGCCGCGGTAATCCCGCGCGCCCTCCATGCTGCGAGGCCTTCGACGGCCCGGCTGCGCGAGCGGCCGGGCCGCGCCGTTCCGGGGACAGGTGCGCTACAGCGCCTGCGCCCGCAGCGCCGGCTCGCGGCCGTCGAAGAACGGCGCGCAGCGATCCAGGAACCCGTCCAGCGCGCTCCGCTCGCCCGGGCGGAGCCGCCGCGCGAACAGCCGCGGCAGCGCCTCGCGCGCGAGCGCCGCGCTCTCGGCGTAGCCGTCCGGCGTGAGCGACCCCTCCACCAGGCGGACGCGCAGGAACAGCAGGAACGTCTGCACCACGTCGGTCATGCAGTACCCGGCGATCCGGTCCAGCGCGCCCTCGGCGTACAGCGCCTGCACGTCGGCGCCGGCCACGTCCTCCTTGCCCGGCAGCCCCACCAGCTTCGCGTACAGGTCGAGCGGCGCCGCGGTGGCCTGGCCGGCGAGCAGCTCCTTCACGTCGAGGTGCTCGGTCCCGCCGGTGCGACGGGCCGCCCCGAACCAGGCCGGGGTGGGGATGGCGTGCTTCAGCGAGCGCAGCTCCAGCACCGGCAGGTCGAAGCCCTTGCCGTGGAAGGTCACCAGCGAGGCGCCCTCCAGCCGCTGCCACATCGTCTCGAGGAAGGCGGCCTCCGGCCCGCGCCGGTCGGTCCAGGCGACCGCGTCGGTGACGCGGACGATGCCGCCGTCCTCCTCCGCCTCGAGCAGGCAGGCCGCCACCGGGCGGTGGTACGGCAAGGGGAGGAAGTCGCTGCGGCCGCCCGTCCGGGCGCGCCGCTCGGCGAGCACCCGGCGGAGCTGCTCCGAGTAGGGGCGGGAGGGCTCCCCGTCCACGGCCGAGACCAGCGCCTCGTCGGGCACGGTCTCGAGATCCAGGGTCACGAAGCGCCGCACGGGACGACTGTCGCAGCCGGGTCTGACAGTGCGCGCATGCCACCCTGGGTGGTGCCGGGCAGGGGGCTTCCCCCCTCGGCGGCGGCCCCTCCTGGACGCGCCGCGTCAGGGAACGCCGGCGCTACCCTCGGGATGGCACGGAAACCCCTTTCACGCCGGCGCGGGGCGGGCGGCCCGGCCCGCGGAGGAGGTGCGGTCATGAAGGCGTCCACTGCACGGAAGGTGAACGGCGGGGCAGAGGGTCGGCGCAACCCGATCGCCGCGGTCCAGGGTCGGATCGACGCGCTCGAGAGCGAGGCGCGCGGACGGCTGCTGCGCGTGCTCGGGGCGGGCGAGGAGGCGCTGCACGACCTCGACCTCGCGCTGGAGCGGGTCTCGCGCGAGGACTGGTCCACCCGCGGAATGCGGCGGCACCTGGACGAGCTCCGGGCGCGCGCGGAGAACCTGCGGGCGGCGGCGCTGCGGCGCGTGGCGGAGATGCCGGGCGAGGCCGTGAGCCGGCTCGCCACCGGCAGCCGCGTGCCGGTGCGGAACCTGGCGCGCGGCCTGGAGCGGATCGCGAAGCGCCTCGAGGAGCGTCCGCCGGCGATCTCGGTGGTGGCCGACCGCGAGGAGCGCGAGCCGCCCGAGGTGCCGTCGGAGCACCTGGAGTAGCGGCGCTCAGGGGGCCGTCGCGCTCACGGTCACCGCGTGCACGGTGACCGTCGGCGCCGGGCCCCCGTTCACGTCCGCGGCCGTGACGGTCGCGCCGAGCGTGTAGCTCCGCGCCTGCGACGGCGTGCAGCTCCAGGTGAAGGTCGCGCTGCCGCCGCCGCCGGGCACGTCCACCGGGACCGGAGGCGCGACGGGCATGCAGGTCGCGAGGCCGGCTGGCGTGGCGGTCGGCGTCACCGCGGTGATCCGCGCACCCGCCTCGCCACCGTTCGCGATCACGAGCGTGAGGCCCGCGGGCGTGTTCACGGGGACGCTGGTCGCGGACGGCGTCAGCGTGCCGGTGAGCTGTGGGGCAGCCTGCACCGCCACGGCGGCGGGCGTGACGGTGGGGCTCGCGTCGGCTCCGCTCCCGGCGTCCCGGGCCGTCACCGCCGCCTCGAGCGCGACCGACCCCGCCCCGGTGCCCGTGCAGGTCCACCCGAACGTCAGGCTGCCGCCGCCGGCGATCGCCTGCGGCGGGGCGGGCGCGGCGGCCGTGCAGGTGGCCGCACCGGTGCCGGAGGTGCGCGACGCGCCCGTCTGGAACGCGGTGACGCCGGCGGTGCCCTGGCCGTCGTTGACGAGGAGCAGGCTCACCGGGATCGCCTGGCCCACGCTGATCGTCGAGCGGCTCGCCTGCACCGTCGCCGGCGCAAGGTGGCCTGGCGCCTGGACCGTGACCGGGACCGGGGTGGGCTGCGCGGCGAGCGCGGGCGCGGAGGTCACCGCGGCCTCGAGCGCGTAGCTGCCGACCTCTCCGGCGGTGCAGCTCCAGGTGAACGTCTGGTTGGCGCCGGCAGGGATCGGCCGCGGCAAGCCCGGTGCGGGCGCGCTGCAGTTCCCCGCGGTCGCGCCGGTCATCGAGGGCACGATCCCGGTGACCTGGGTCGTGACCGCCGACACGTTCGCGATCGTGAGCGTGACGCCGAAGGGCTGCCCGGGGCTCGCCACCAGCGGCGAGGCGGTGAACTCGGCGACCGCGGGCACGCCGCCGGAGTCCACCGCCACGGTCGTGCTGGCGGTGGCGCGGAGCCGGGCGCCGGTGTTCACGTCGGTCGCGTCGGCCGTGGCGCCGAGGAGGGCGGATCCCGGGTCGGTCGGCGTGCAGGGCCACTGGAAGGTTGCGCGGCCGCCGCCCGGGATGATCACCGGGGTCGCCGGGGTGACCGCGCCGCAGACCGCCGAGGCCGGACCGGTCGGCGCGACCGAGGTCACCTCGGCCGCGGCGCCGCCGGGGTTCGAGACCTCGAGCGTGAGCGCCACCGGCTGGCCGGCGATCGTGGTGGTCGGCTGGGCGGTGATGGCGCCGGTGAGCGCGGCCGGCGCCTGGATCAGCACCTCGGCGGGCGAGGCGGTCGCGCCGAGGACCCCGCCCGACACCGCGTCGGTGCCGCTCGCCGTGCCGCCCAGGACGATCAGGCCGGCGGCGCTCGCGCTGCAGGTCCACGTGAAGGTGGCGGACGCACCGGCCGCGAGGCGGCCCGGGCCCGGCGCAGGCGCGGTGCAGGTCGAGGTCGCCGCCGGGTCCCGCGTGGCCACGATCGACGCGACCTCGGCGGCGGCGGTGCCGCCGTTGAAGAGCGTGAACGTGACGTGCACCGGCTGATCCACGTCCGCGGTGGTGCGGTCCACCGCCAGCGCGGCGGTCAGCTCCGCGGGCCTGAGCACGTGCAGGCTCGCGGTGGGCGCGGAGGCTTGCAGCGTGGCGCCGGTGTTCGCGTCGGTGCCGCCGACGCTGGCGCCGAGCGCGACGTCCACGGCGGCGAGCGGCGTGCAGGTCCAGGCGAACGCGCGCGCGCCGGCCCCGGCGACGGGTTGCGGCGGGGAGGGCGTGGGAGCTCCGCACGCGACGGCGTCCGCCGGCGTGGCGGTCGGCTCGACGCGCGTCACCGTGGCGCCGGCCTGCCCGGTGTCCTGCACCGTGAGCGAGATCGCGAGCGTCTGGCCGATGAGCGCCTCGGCGGGGTTGCCCTCCACGGCGAGCGCGACGTCGAGGGCGGCGGGGGTCTGGATCAGCACGGAGGCGGGCGACGCGGAGGAGGCGGACACCGGATCGCCCGAGGTGGCGTCCGTGCCGCCGGCGGTGCCGCTCAGGGACAGCGTGCCGGGCGCGCTGGCGGTGCAGGTCCAGTGGAAGGTGGCGGACGCGCCGGTGCCGAGCGCTCCCGGCGCCGGGGTGACGGAGCCACAGGTGGCCGCCGCCGTGCCCCCGTGATCCAGGACGACGGAGGTCAGGTTGGCGGTGGCGTGGCCGCCGTTCAGCACCGTCAGCGTCACCGAGACGGCCTGGCCGACGTTCGCGGTGTCGCGGTCGGCCGCGATCGAGGCCGCGAGCGCCGCCGGCGCCGCGCCGGTGACCTCGAACGCGTCGTCCAGCGCGCCCTGCCGGCCGAGCGCGTTCTCCACCACGAGGCGCTTCGAGCCCGGCGCGAGGCCGGCGGGCACCGTGGCCTGCAGCGTGCGGACGTCCACCCAGGTGACCTGCTCCAGCTCCGTATCGCCGAGCCAGGCGCGGTGCCGCACGTCCACCTCGGCGCCGCCGCCGGACAGCTTCGTGGAGGGGCGGGTCAGGAAGCCGTCGCCGTGGATGGTGACCCGCGTGGCCTGGGCCGACGGGCCGGCGGCGGGATCGACCGACGCGGGCCGCGGCGCCTCGCCGTCCGATCCGCTCGAGCACGAGAGCGCGGCGAGCGCGGCGAGCGCGGCGAGGCTGCCGAGCCTAGAACGCATCGAACCGCACCCCCGCCGACAGCAGCAGCGGCCAGCCGGCGCCGCGCACCGTGTCGAGCCGCGGATCGCCGAGCCAGTACCCGCGCACCTCGCCGAACGGCGCGCCGAACCGCGTGCGGAACGCGAGCTCCAGGCCGGCCGTCGCCGCGGGGGCCCAGGCCGACTCGGTGAGCTCGGGCTGCCCGGCGAGACGCGCGCTGCTCGCCACCCGCGCCGCGCCGCCGCCCAGCGACAGCGTGGCCGTGCCGCGCGCGCCCAGCGCTGCCCGCGCCGCCAGCGACAGGGTGAGCGGGAGCGCGCTCCGCTCCGCGCGCAGGTCCAGCCCGGCGCGCGGCGCCCACGCGAGCCCGTCCTCGCGGACGCCCCACCACGCCACCGCGGCCACCAGGGCGAGCGGCACCGGCGCGCCCGCCAGCCACGCCGCCGCGTCCGCCCCGAGGGCCAGCGCCGGACCGCCCCCGCCCAGGATCACACCCGCCCGCGGGGAGACCGTGAGCACGGCCGGGACCGCGCGCAGCGGCAGCGCGCGCGAGGCGGACGCCGCGCCGGCCGAGGCGCGCACCACGTCCTCGCCGGCCCAGGCGCTGCGCGGGGCGCGGTACTCGGCCAGCCAGCGGCCGGCGCCGAGCGGCACCGGCTCGGACACCGACCCGCGTCCGGCGGTGAGCCGCGGCTCCTCGGCGACCGGGTTCCCGTTCGCGTCCGTCACCGAGATCCAGAGCGGGTGGCGCTCGCCGGCGGCGGCGAGGCCCTCGGGCACGTCCACCACGATGACGCGCGCCGGGCCGGGCCGGAGGGCAAGGGAGGCAGATGCGGCGGCGCTCTCCGCGGTGGCGAAGGCCACCATGGACGTGCGCGCGCCGAGCGTGGTCGGGGCGGTGATGCGGCAGGTGTAGACGCCCTGCGAGACGCGGAGGAGGCCCTTCACGGTCCCGGCGTCCACCTCGACCGTGAGCGCTGCGTCGCGGGCCCGGCCGTCGGCATCGCGCAGGCGGGCGACGAGCAGCACCTCGTCGCCGGGTTGCGCTTCCCGTGCCTCGAACGACAGCTCGAGCTCGAGCGGCGTCGCCGCGGACGCCGCGTCGGCGCCCTGCTCCTGCGCCGGCACCTGCGCCTGCGCGCCGCGCGCCGCGAGCGCGAGCGCGACCAGCAGGCAGCCCACCACGATGCGCACGCGTGCTCCCCCGGAGCGGCAGCAAAGCAGGGAGCCCGCCGGCAGGTAAATCACCCGGGGGCAGGAGCGCGGGCGCGGGCGCCGGCGCGCGGGCGCGCGGGTCCTCCCGACCCGTGGACGCGGGGCGGCCATGACCTGCGGAATCCTCTGCGTCCGCGCGGGCTCTCACCCCCCAGGGGACCGCGCGGCGGCCCCGGAACCCGCAGCACCCCGAGGAATCCAACGTGAACGTTCCCCCCAGCCTCCGCGCGCACTGGCGCACCCTCGCCGGCGCGGCGGTGGGCGCCGCCCTCGGCGCGGCCTACGCGCACTTCATCGGCTGCCGGACCGGCACCTGCCCGCTGACCGGCAACGTGTGGACCGCCGCGGGGTTCTTCGGCTTCACCGGCGCGATCGTCGGGCTGCCCGGGCCGCGGAAGCCGGGCGGGGAGCCGGAGCAGCGGGCCTCCTGAGCCGGGGAACCGCGCCCCGGAAACGCGCGCGGCGCTAGGGCGCGGGCGGGCGCGCGGCCGCGAGTGGCGCCTGGCCCAGGGCTGCCCGCAGCGCGCGGCGTGCGGGCCGCTCGAGCCACCGCGACACCGCCAGCGAGACCGCGACCGCAAACGCCGAGAAGCCCAGCACGAAGCCGGGCGACGCCGGCGATCCCGGGGTGCGCACCAGCAGCTCCGCCCAGCGCCACAGCGGGTCCTGCAGCGCGTAGAGCGCGAAGCTCGCCTCGCCGAGCGCCTGGAGCGGGCGCGCCGACAGCGCGCGGCCGAGCGCGCCGCCCGCCGACGCCACGCCCGCGAGCCCCGCCACGAGCAGCGCCCAGAGCGGGACGAACAGCCCGTTGTGCACGAGCACGTACGGGAAGCCGCTCCAGGCGAGCGCGGCCACCGCCGCCGCCAGCGCGAGCGCGGCCGCGGGGCCGGCCAGGCGGCGCGGGAGCGCGGCGCCGCGGCGGAGCAGCAGCCCCAGCGCCACGCCGGCCAGGAACTCCCCGAGGCGCGCGACCGGGTGGAACTTGAGCGCCTCGAGCCAGCGCGGCTCGTGCCGCAGCAGCTCGGCGCCAGGGCCGTCCGGGCGGAGCGCGAGGTACGCGAGCGGGAGCGCGAGCGAGGCCGCCCACGCCGCGCAGAGCGCGAGCGCGAGGCCGCGCCGGGACAGGCGCGAGAGCCGCGCCGTCGCGAACGGGAAGACCGCGTAGAACGTCGCGATGGCCGAGGTGGACCAGCCCGGCGCGCTCCACAGCCGCGAGATGGGCGGGAGCCACGCGTGGACGAGCAGCAGGGAGGCGCCCGCCACCACGGCTGCCTTCGCGAGCCCGGCCGCGCCGTCGCCGGACCAGCGCGCCAGCGCGAACGGCGCGGAGAGCGCGAACGCGAGCAGGTACGCCGGGTAGAGCCGGGCGAGCCGCGCCGTCATGAACGCGCGCCGCTCGGCGCGGTCCATGGGGTGCGGGTTGGCCCAGGCGAGGACGAACCCGGACAGCACGTAGAAGAGGCTCACCCAGGCGTAGCCGCCGGTCTGGAGCGCGCGCGCCCACGCCGGGGCGCCCGCCACGAGCGGGCCGCCGTAGTGGAAGAGCAGGATCCCGAGCGCGGCCGCGAAGCGGATGCCGGTGAGCGGCGCCAGGCGGTCGTCGCGAGCGGACGGCACCCCAGGAACATGCGGGCGGGCTCGCGCGAAAGGTACGGGGCGCCCCCGGAGGCGCCGGCGAGCGGCTGCGGGCGGACGGCAGCCGGGCGTGCGGCCGTCCGCCCCGTGGTTCCCGCGAGCGCGGGACGGCAGATCCCGTAGCCCGAAGGCGGCTGGGTGCGGCTCGTACCTCGCGACGAGCAGGCGATTCGCGAGTGCCGCGGCGCGAGTTCACCGGCTGTGCGCATGCGCCATCCCTCCACCGCGCGTCTGGCGAGCCGGCGACGAGGCATTGTGGGACATCCCGCTGGTGAAACCGGGAATCTCTCCCCGCGTCAGGAACGAACGACGGGGCCATGGCGGCCCTCGTGCGACCAGGGGGACGAGATGCTGCAGACGCTGAAGAGGCTGTGGAAGGACGAGGAAGCGCCGACGGCGGTGGAGTACGCGATCATGGTCGCGGTGATCGGGCTCGTGATCATCGTCGGCGCGCAGCTGCTCGGCACGAACGTCAACACGACGTTCGGCAACGCCGCGAACCGCGTTCCCGGCGGGGCGGCGGCTCCGTAGCACGGCACGCGAGCGGTGCTGGCCCGCACCAGCGGGTCCGGGCCAGCACCGTCGTACCCGGCCCACGCCATGACCACCTCTCCGTTCGCCTTCGGGACCTTCGGGTTCCTGCTCGCCGTCGCCGCGGCCTCGGACGCCGCCGGGCGCCGGATCTCGAACCGCATCACCGTGCCGCTCGCGGTGGGCGGCATCGCGGTGCAGGCAGCGGCGGGCGGGCTCGTGGGCGCGGCCGGGGCGCTGGTGGCGGTCGCCGCCGTGGGCGCGCTGCTCTGGGTTCCCTGGTCGCGCGGCTGGCTGGGCGGCGGCGACTGGAAGCTGGCGGTGGCGGCGGCGCCGTGGGTGGGGCTGGGCTCGCTCGCGAGCTACCTCACGACCTCCGCGGTGGCGGCCGGCGGGCTGGCGGCGGTGGCGTGGCTGGCGAGCGGCGGCGCGGCCCGGCGCGACATCGGGTCGAACCTGCGCGCGGCCGCGGCGGGACGTCCGGTGTCGATCCCGGCGCGCGCGGCCGGCGATCGCGTGAGCGTGCCGGCGGGCGCGGCGTTCGCGGCGGGTGCGCTCGCGGCCGTGGTGATGGGGGGATGAGATGCGCTCCGGGCGGCAAACCGAGCGTGGCGTCGCGGCGGTGGAGTTCGCGCTGGTCCTCCCGTTCCTGCTCGCCATCGTGCTCGGCGGGCTCGAGTGGGGCTTCTACTTCTTCCGCGAGCAGGTGGTGGTGAACGCGGCGCGCGAGGGGGCTCGGGCGGGCAGCGTCGCCGCGGTGGCGCCGCTCGCCGCGGCCGAGGGCGCCGCGCGCGCAGCGCTGATCGCGGGCTCGGTGGATCCCGGCGCGGTGGGCGCCACGGTGGCGGCGACCTCGCGCAGCACGGTCGATCCGGTCACCGGCGAGACGGTGGACTCGGTGGTGGTGACGGTGTCGTTCCCGTTCGTCCCGCTGACGGGGTTCGGGATCCCGGTGCCGGACACGGTGTGGGCGCGGGCCGAGATGCGTCGCTGAGGTGCAAGGGGGGGGAGAGATGTCGAACGGTTCGGACGGGATGGGCGTGCTGAAGCGCGCCGCGGAGCGGGGTCCGCGACGCACCGGGCTGCGCGTCGTTTTGTTCCTGCTGATCGCGGCCGGCGCCGCGGCGCTCGCGGTGCTGCTGGTCACCCGCTACGTCGACACCCGCACGGCGGCCGCGCGCGTGTCGACCACGCCGGTGGTGGTGGCGACCATCGACCTGCCGGAGGCCACCACGCTGCGCGCCGACGTCCTCGCGGTGGTGCAGTGGCCCAGCGCGAACGTCCCCGAGGGCGCGGCCTCCGACCCGGCCAGGCTGGTGGATCGCGTGGTCCGCGCGCGCGTCATCAAGGGCGAGCCGGTGGTCGAGTCGCGCCTCGCCGCCGCGGACGCCGGGCACGGGCTCGCGGCCATCCTCCCGCCGGGCATGCGGGCCGCCGCGGTCCGGGTGAACGACGTGGTCGGCGTCGCCGGCTTCATCCACCCCGGCGACTCGGTGGACGTGATCGTGGTGATGCGGCCAGAGACGAACGGCAACTCCAACCCGGCATACTTCTCGAAGATCATCCTCCAGAACGTACCGGTCCTGGCGGTGGGCAAGGAGCTGGAGCGGAACGAGCGCAGCCTGGAGAAGTCGCTGCCGGCCACGGTCGCCACGCTCATGGTGGACAGCGAGCAGTCCGAGAAGCTCGCCCTGGCGCAGACCAAGGGCAACATCCTGCTCACGCTGCGCAGCGGCGTCGACCGCGAGCTGGTGGACACGGCCGGCGTGAACCCGGCCGGCCTCGTCAACGCGCACGTCGAGCCGCCGATCAACGTGAAGCCGGCGCCGCCGGTGCGCCGCGTGGCCCGGGCGCCGGAGGCGCCGAAGCAGGTGGTGGAGATCCTCCGCGGCGACCTCTACGAGCGGCGCGACTTCGGGAAGGGAGGGGCCAAGTGAGCAGGCACGCGGTGGTGGTGGCGCTGATGCTCGTCGCGGGCCGGGCGGCCGCGGCGCAGGACGTCGTCCCGACGATGCGCATCGACCGCGAGGTCGGCGCGGCCCGCAGCATGAGCCTGGAGGCCGGCCAGAACCGGCTGCTGGTCGTCTCCGACCAGATCGGCCGGATCGCGGTGGCCAACCCGGACGTGGCGGACCTGAAGGTCGTCACCCCGTACCAGGTGCTGCTCACCGCCAAGGGGATCGGCTCCACCGACCTCACCCTCTGGGACCGCGACAACCACCCGCTGGTCATCGCGCTGCAGGTGACGCGCAACCTGGAAGGCCTCCGCAAGCAGCTGAAGGAGCTGTTCCCGGGCGAGAAGATCGAGGTCTCCTCCGCCGGCGACCTGGTGGTGATCGCCGGGCAGGTGAGCGACGTCCGGATCCCGGAGCGCGTCGCCGAGGTGGCCCGCCTGCACGCGAGCAAGGTCGCGAACCTGGTGCAGGTCTCGGGGCAGCAGCAGGTGCAGCTCGAGGTCCGCTTCGCCGAGGTCGGGCGCACCGGGCTCCGCGAGATGGGCGTCAACTTCTTCCACAAGTCCGACGACGGCAAGCGCGTGGGCGGCATGACCGGGAACCGCACCTACCCCGGCGACTTCCTCAACACCCAGTCCAACCCGTCCATCCCCGGCACCGGCCCGCGCGGCCTGTGGGCCCCGGGCCTCCCGCCGGACGTGCCGAACCCGGCGTTCAACAACGCGTTCAGCTTCTTCCTCTCGCAGGGCGGCCAGTTCCCGTTCTCGGTGATGCTGAACCTGCTCGAGCAGAGCAACCTCGCGAAGACGCTCGCCGAGCCCACGCTGGTCGCCATGAGCGGCCAGGAGGCGGCGTTCCTGGCCGGCGGCGAGCTGCCCATCCCGCTCGCCTCCACCTTCGGTCAGACCGCGGTGGAGTGGAAGAAGTTCGGCATCCAGCTCCACTTCACGCCCACGGTCATCGGCGACGCCATCCACCTCAGGCTGAAGGCGGAGGTGAGCGATCTCGACCCGACCACCGCCGTGACGGTGGGCGGCACCACCATCCCGGGCCTGGTCTCGCGGCAGAGCGAGACCACCATCCGGCTGGGCGACGGCCAGAGCTTCGCGGTGGCCGGGCTCATCTCCGACAAGGTGCGCTCGCAGAGCGCCCGCGTCCCGGTGCTCGGGTCGATCCCGATCCTCGGGGCGCTCTTCCGCTCGCAGGCCTACCAGCGCGACGAGACCGAGCTGCTCGTCGTGGTGACGGCGCGGCTCGCCAAGCCGGTGGCGCCGCACGAGCTCCCGCCGCTGCCGACGGACTTCGAGAACAACGACCCGTCCGACGCGGCGCTCTTCCTGCTCGGGAGCGACGGCTCGGCGGTGAAGCAGCCGAAGGGCGCGAAGGGCGCGGGCCCGACCGCCGCGCGCGGCGCGGCCGGTGAGCGCGGGTACAGCAGGTAGTCGGGTCCAGCGACGCAGTCCAGGGGGGAAGCCATGGAACCGAAGGGCATCTACGTGACCGGTCTGGCGCCCGCCGCCGAGGCGGAGCTGCTGACCTCGCTGCGGGACCTCCGGCTCGCGCGCGTGGACGAGGCGCCGGCGAGGGTGGACGACGCGACCCGGACGCCGCTGGCGGTGGTGGGCCTGAACGGGAACCCCGACGGCGCGTTCGCCACCGTGGCGCGGCTCTCCGCGTCCGGGGCGCGCGTCGCGGTGGTCGGGCCGGCGAAGGACCCCGACCTGATCCTGCGCGCGATGCGCGCCGGCGCCCGGGAGTACGCGGTGGTGGGCGACGCGGCGCGGCTGCAGCAGGCGGTGCGCAGCCTGGCGCGGACCGACGGCGCCGCCGCCGCCGGCCAGGTGCTCGCGGTCTTCCCGGCGAAGGGCGGCATGGGCGCGACCACGCTGGCGGCGAACCTGGCCGCCGACCTGGTGCGGGGCGGCGACCGCACCTGCCTGGTGGACCTCGACCTGCAGCTCGGGGACGTGAACGCGTTCCTCGACGTGCACGGCGGCTACACCATCACCGACGTGGTGGCGAACATGCGGCGGCTCGACCGCGAGCTGCTGGACGCCTCGGTGCAGGCGCACCGGTCCGGCGTGCACGTGCTCGCGCAGGAGGAGCGGCTCGAGGAGGCCGAGCACCTGGACGCGGCGGCGGTGGAGAAGCTGATCGCGTTCCTGCGCCAGCACTACCAGCACCTGGTCCTCGACGGGCTGCGCGGGTTCGACGAGCGCTCGCTGGGCGCGCTCGACGCCGCCGACCGGGTGGTGCTGGTCGTGACCCAGGAGGTGCCGGCGGTGCGCAACGCCCAGCGCTGCGTGGAGCTCTTCCGCAAGCTCGGCTACCCCGACGCGAAGCTCGCGATCGTGGTGAACCGGTGCCTGCGGTCCTCGAACATCACGCCCGAGGTGATCGCCGAGACGCTGGGGGTGCCCGTCACGGCCACCGTGGCCAACGACTTCGCCGCGGCGAGCCGGGCCGTGCAGCGGGGCTCGACCATCCTGGAGGAGGCGCCCCGCTCGGCGCTGTCGCGGGACGTCTCGACGCTGGCCCGGAAGCTCTCCGGCGCCGACCAGGATCGACGCCGTCCGGGCATGCTGCGCCGGATGTTCGCGCGGAGGTGACCGTGAGCCTCGCCGACCGCCTCAAGCAGCGCGCGAACGAGCCGGCCGCCGCCCACGCGATGGTGGCGGAGACCGCGCCGCAGGACTTCCACGATCTGAAGGGCGAGCTGCACCGCCGGATCGTGGACGCGCTCGACCTGCAAGCGTTCGAGAAGCTCGCCCCGGAGCGGCGGCGCGACGAGCTGCGCAACGTGCTCGCCGGCGAGATCGCGCGACGGGACCTCCCGCTCAACCAGATCGAGCGCGAGCGGATGGTGCAGGAGCTGCTCGACGAACTCACCGGTCTCGGGCCGCTGGAGCCGCTGCTCGCCGACCCGACCATCTCCGACATCCTGGTGAACACCTACGCGACCGTCTACATCGAGCGCGGGGGCCGGCTGGAGCTCACCCCGGTGCGCTTCGCCGACAACCAGCACCTGATGCAGATCATCAACCGGATCGTGTCGCGGATCGGCCGGCGGGTGGACGAGACGTCGCCCATGGTGGACGCGCGCCTCCCCGACGGCTCGCGCGTGAACGCCATCATCCCGCCGCTCGCGCTCGACGGCCCCATCGTGTCGATCCGGCGCTTCGGCGTGACGCCGCTCCGGATGCGCGACCTGCTCGCCGGGGGCGCCCTCAGCGTCGAGGCGGCCGGGTTCCTGGGGGCGTGCGTCGAGGCGAAGCTCAACATCCTCATCAGCGGCGGCACCGGCGCGGGCAAGACGACGCTGCTCAACGCGCTCTCCGCGTTCATCCCGGACAGCCAGCGCATCGTCACCATCGAGGACTCGGCCGAGCTCCAGCTCCAGCAGCGCCACGTGGTGCGCCTCGAGACCCGCCCGCCCAACATCGAGGGGAAGGGCGAGATCCTCGCCCGCGACCTGGTCAAGAACGCGCTCCGCATGCGCCCCGACCGCATCGTGGTGGGCGAGGTCCGCGGCGGCGAGGTCCTCGACATGCTCCAGGCCATGAACACCGGCCACGAGGGGTCGATGACCACCGTCCACGCGAACACGCCGCGGGACGCGCTGGCGCGGCTCGAGGCCATGATCGGCATGAGCGGCGTGCCGCTCTCGGAGGGAGCCACGCGGGCCACCATCTCGCGCGGCCTGAACGTCATCGTCCAGCTCAACCGCGGCACCGACGGTCGCCGCCGGATCACCAGCATCGCGGAGATCACCGGGACCGAGGGCGCGGCGATCACGATGCAGGACGTGTTCCGCTTCGAGCAGCACGGCGTGGACGCGACCGGGAAGATCCTGGGCGACTTCAGGCCCACCGGCATCCGGCCGCGCGCCCTCACGCGCATCGCCCAGTTCGGCGTCGATCCGGGCCGCATCATCGAGCGGCTCCAGGGGCCGGCCCATGCGTGAGGTGATGATCGCCGCGGCCGCCGTGGCCATCTTCGCGGGCCTGGAGGCGGCGTACCACCTCGCGCGCTACTTCGCGGATCGGCGCTCCGCGGAGCTGCGGCGTCGCCTGCACGCCATCGGGCGCGGCAGCGCGCTGGACGCGGATCTCCTGCGACGCGGCCGGCTCGCGAAGGGCGCCGCCCTGCAGCAGGCGCTCCAGCACGTACCCGGCGCCCGGGGCCTCGAGCGGCTCCTCGAGCAGGCAGACTCGAGCTGGACCGTGGCGCGGCTCGGGGCGCTCACGCTGGCCGGCGCCGTGGTGGCCGCGCTCCTCGGCGTCAGCCTGAGGTCGGGCGGCCTCGGCGTGGCAGGCCTCACGCTGGGCGGCGCCGCGCTGCCGATCCTGGGCGTGCTCTCGGCGCGGGCCAAGCGCAGCGCGAAGCTGTCGGAGCAGCTCCCGGAGGCGCTCGACATGATGGCGCGCTCGCTCCGCGCCGGGCACGCGGTGACCTCGGCGTTCCAGGTGGTGGCGAGCGAGATGCCCGAGCCAATCTGCGTGGAGTTCGCGCGCGCCTACGAGGAGCAGCGGCTCGGCCTCACCCTGGAGCGCGCCGTGGTGCAGATGTCCGAGCGCTGCCCCGGGAACGGGGACATGAAGATCTTCGCGGTGTCCGCGGTGATCCAGCGCGAGACCGGCGGCAACCTGGCCGAGATCCTCGACCAGATCGGCGAGACGATCCGGCAGCGGTACCGCTTCTACGGCAAGCTCCGCGCGCTCACCGGCGAGGGCCGCGCCTCCGCCGTCGTCCTCGGCGCGCTGCCCTTCGCCGTGGCGGTGGCCCTCTCGATCCTGAACCCCGAGTACCTGATGGTGCTCCCGGGGACGGCCCGGGGGCAGATGATCATCCTGGGCGCGTCGGTCAGCTGGGTGGTCGGGCTCTTGTGGCTCTATCGCCTCACGCAGGTGGATCTCTAGGGGGCGGCGGCATGGGCGCGGAATCGCTGATGGCGTGGGGGATCGGCGGACTGGCGGTGGTGATCGTCGGCGCGCTGGCCGGCGCGTGGACCGCGATGCGCCGCGAGGCCGACCCGGTGGTCCGGCGCCTGCGGGCGACCGGCGCCGGCGCCCTGGACGGCGATCCGGCGCTCCAGCTGCAGCCCGGCCTGGCTTCGATGGAGGAGGAGGCCGGCAGTGGCTCCCGGCTCCGGCGCGAGCTGGTCTGGGCCGGCATCCGCCGCGCCGGCGCGCCCCAGGGCTTCGTCGCGGCGAAGGTGGCGCTCGCGGTGGTCGCCCTGACCGGCTTCGCAGCCCTGAACGCGCTCCGGACCGAGCCGGTGCGGACGGGCCTGCCCATGGCCGCGCTGATCACCGGCCTCGCGTTCTTCCTGCCCAACCTCTGGCTCCGCGCCCGGGTCGAGGCGCGGCAGACGCAGCTCGACCGCTCGCTGCCGGACGCGCTCGACCTCCTGGTGACCTGCGTCGAGGCCGGCCTGGGGCTCGACTCGGCGCTCCAGCGCGTCTCGGACGAGGTGGCGCTGGCGCACCCGCTGCTCTCGAAGGAGCTGCGCCTGGTGTTCCTGGAGGTGAAGGCCGGCATTCCCCGCATCGCCGCGTTCCGGCGCATGGCCGAGCGCACCGGCGCCCCCGAGCTGCGGTCGCTCTCGGCCACCCTGGCACAGACCGAGCTGTTCGGGACCAGCGTGGGGGCCGCGCTCCGCGTCCAGGCCGAGGGGATCCGGATCCGCCGGATGCACCGCGCGGAGGAGAAGGCCGCGTACGTGTCGGTGAAGATGTCGCTCCCGCTGGTGCTCTGCATCCTCCCGTGCGTGTTCGCGGTGGTGCTCGGGCCGGCGGTGGTCAACATGGCCGAGCGCCTGTTCCCGCTGCTGGGAGGTGGGCGATGACCCGCCGCGCCGGCCTGGTGGCGCTGCTCGCGCTCTGCGCGTGCGCCGGCGCCCGGTCCCCGGGCCGTCCGCTGGACGAGGCGCGGCTGGCGGTGGCCAGGGCCATGATCGAGCACCGCGCCTGGAACGACGCGCTGCTCGCGCTCGATCGCTACCACGCGAGCGCAGCCCCCTCCGCCGAGAGCCTCACGCTCCGCGGCGTGGCGCTGCGCGAGCGTGGGGTGCACGAGGAGGCGCGCGCAGACTTCGAGCGGGCGATCCGGCTCGACGGCCGCCACGCCCCGGCGCACGCCGCGCTCGCCGTGCTCCACGACGTGGACGGCCGGTACGATCAGGGCGAGCGGCACCACCGCAAGGCGCTCGAGCTCTCGCCGCGCAACGCGTCCTACTGGAACGACTACGGGTTCGCGCTGTTCGCCCGCGGGCGCAACGACAAGGCGCTGGAGGCGCTGCGGAAGGCCGTGGAGATCGAGCCCACGCTCCGGCGGGCCCGGACCAACCTGGGCTTCGCCTACGCGCGAGCGGGCGACTTCACGCGGGCGGCGCAGCAGTTCGACCTGGCCGAGCCGCCCGCGGAGGCGCGCAACAACCTCGGGGTGGCGTACGAGGCGGCGGGGTTGCTGGCGCCGGCCTACGACGCCTACCTCGCGGCGGTGCGGCTGGACCCCGGCCTGGCGCGGGCGCGGGCGAACCTGGCGGACGTGGCCCGGACGCTGGGCCGCGAGCTGCCGCCGGACGTGGCGACCGGGCCGGTCGCGGGAGGAGGGTGACATGAGCGGAGCGAAGATCGCCGTGGTCTGTCTCGCCGTCGCGTTCGCCGGGTGCGGGTCGCGCAGGACCATCACGCCGACGCACGGGGTCGCGTACCGCGCCGCGTTCGGCGGACAGCGGGCCGCGCCCGCGCGCGCGCCGGTGGACCCGGCGCCCGGCCTCGACTCCCAGGAGGCCGCGATCATCGCGGCCTCGTACCGGAACAGCCTGGCGCCGAAGGGCGCGCAGCCGGAGCAGGAGCCGCAGCTGCTGATCGTCGCGCCGCAGAAGGCGGGCTCGGCGGCGCGGCCGGCGCCGTCGGTCCCGGGCAACTGAGGAGCGCTCATGGCACGTCCGGACCCGAGGCGGAGCGAGCGCGGCGTCACGGCGGTCCTGGTCGCCATCGTGGTGGTGGTGCTGGGCGCGTTCCTCGCGCTCGCGCTGAACGTGGGGCACAGCCGGGCGGTGCGCGGGCAGCTGCAGAGCGCGGTGGACTCGGGGGCGCTGGCGGGCGCGGCCGAGCTGGACGGGACGCTCGCCCCGCTGCTGGCGGGGAGGCCGGGGGCCCTGGCGAGCGACTTCACGGAGCGGCACATCACCGACCGCTCCATGCCCGTGGAGATCGCCCCGACGAGCGACGTGATCCCGGGGCACTGGGATCCCTTCTCGGCGGATCCGGCCACGGCGTTCACGCCCGTGAGCCCGATCGTCACGGAACAGGACGCGCGGCGGGTGAACGCGGTGCTGGTGCGCGCCGGGCGCGAGGCCGCTCGCGCGAACGCGGTCGAAGTGGCGTTCTCCGGGTTCGTGGGCGCGGACCGCATGGACGTGGCGGCCGAGGCCGTGGCCGTGAACGGCGGCCCCTGCGAGGACTCGTGCCCGGATGCACCGCTCGCGTTCTTCGCCTGCGGCATCGAGGACCCCGACACGTACCAGCTCGCCTGCGGCCGGACGCTGCGCATCCACTTCAGCCCGGACGGGACCGACACCGCCGGGCTCTCGTCGCTGTCGATCGATTCGGCCAACACCCAGACGTACCGCAACATCATCTCGGGGGCGCTGTGCCGGAACCTGCAGGCGGGCGACCTGGTCAACATCAGCAACGGCCAGCAGGGCTCGACGACGCTGTGCGGTCCCGAGAACAATCACGCGACGTTCGATCACTACTGTCGCGCCGACGGGTCGGGCACCTGCACGCAGCCGCTCGAGGTTCGGGCGCCGGTGGTGGACGGCGAGTGCCCGCCGCGGTTCAACCAGACCCACCAGGTGATCGGGTTCGCGACGTTCCGGTTCGTCCGGATGGTCTGCGGCGGCGCCAGCAACTCGTACATCGACGTCGAGTTCCTGTGCGACGAGGTGGACGACGAGGCCGGCGTGATCGGCTGCGGCTGGTTCGGCACCGGTCCGCTGCGCCCGATGCTCGTACGGTAGGCCGCCGGATGGGCCCGCTGCGTGGCGGGTCCCGCCGGATGGGCGCGCCGTCTCAGGGCAGCTGCGCTCGAGGCGCGCGTGCCGGTCCGGCGAAGGCGGGCCTGACGAAGAGGGAGGCGCGCGGCGTGCTCGCCACCTCGCGCCAGGAGCCGCTGCCGCGCAGGTACGCGTCGAGCCGGGAGCCGCGCTCGGACAGCGCGAGGCGCACGTCGTGCTCGGCCACCTGCCGCGCGTAGAAGGCCGGGTCCCCCTCGTACCACTCGCGCAGGAACGAGTCCCCGTACAGCTCACATCGATCGTCGCCGAAGATCCGGACGCCCGGGACGTTGTAGGCGACGAACGCGCCCAGCACCATGTCGGTCAGCACCGGGACGCGCGACCCGAGGTCGCGCGCGGCGGCATCGAGCTGCGGGACGAGCGCGTACGGCCAGCGCGCGCGCTGTGGCCCCGCCAGCGGCGGGCCGCCTTCGTGATGGTTGAGCGCCGCGAGCGCGAGCACCGCGACCGGCGCGAGCCACGCGGCGCGCGCCAGGACCGGAGCCGGGCGGCGCGCGCCCCCGATCCCGATCCCGTGCCGTGCCAGCCACGCGGCGGCCCCGCTGCGCGCGAGGAGCTCGGCGAGCGCGATCAGCGCCGCGATCGCGAAGAGGGGCGCGTGCCGGATGCGCTGGAGCATCAGCACGAGCCAGACGAGCGGCAGGAGACAGGTCGCCGTCCAGCGGGCGCGGCCGCATGAGGCAGCCACGGCGGCGTACCCGGCCGCGAGTGGGACCACGTACCAGGACCCCGTCCTCCACAGCGACGCATGCTCCAGGATGTACCCGGCGATGACCGGTGACCTCACGATCGCCAGCCACGTCCGGATCATCTCCACGCCGTATGGGTTCAGGAGCGTGCCCGCCATGCCGGCGGCGAGGACGCCGCAGAGCGTGAGCGCGTCGGCGGGCCCGGTCACGGGGGACTCGTGCCCGAGCGCCCAGGTCGAGATCCAGAGGGCGGCCGCGAGCCCGAGCGTCGCCAGTCCGCCCAGGACGGCCCCGTGGCAGCTCGTCCACAGCACGAACAGCGGGACGAGCCACCACAGCCTGCGAAGGCCGGCGCGCCCGGCCTCCACGTCGGCGATCGCGGCGAAGGTCCACCCGAAGAACACCATCGAGACCAGGAGCGGGCGGACGTGGATGCTCCCGGCGCTGGTGAGGATGCCGAGCGAGGAGATCAGCACCGCCCATCGGATCTGGACCCCGCCGGCGACCAGCCGCGCGAACAGCCAGGTGAACAGGAGCGCCAGCGCGGCGCTCGCCACCACGAGCAACGCGTCGAAGCCACCGAGGCGATGGAGCAGCGCCATCGCGCTCTCCGCCAGCCACTGGTGCGCGATCCAGGGCTTCCCCTGGAAGGTGAAGGTGAGCCAGTCCTCGCGCGGCAGGCCGTGGGTCAGGATCCGCTCGCCGGTGAGCACGTGCCAGAACGTGCCCGGGTCCTGGAACATCCGCGACGCGCCGGCGATCGCGAGCAGCGCCCAGGTCGCGGCGAAGAACGCCGCCGACGGCGCAGCCTGGAGGCGGGTCGTCCACGCTCTGCGAGGTTCGGTCGCCATCGCGCTGAGGACGACTGTCGCGCCGCCGGGGGTGGCGCCGCAAGCGCGCGCGGGTCCCACCTCCGTCCCGCGTTCGCGGGGCGCGCGCGCACCTACGCCAGCGGCGACCCGCCCGTCACCCCCACGATCTCCCCGCTCACGTACCGCGCGTCGTCGGAGGCGAGGAACACGAACACCGGGGCGACCTCGGCCGGCTGGCCGGCGCGCTCCATGGGCGCGCTCTCGCCGTGCTTCTCCACCTTCTCGTCCGGGAACGACTGCGGGATGAGCGGCGTCCAGATGGGCCCGGGCGCGACCCCGTTCACCCGGATGCCGCGCGCGGCCAGCTCCTTCGAGAGCCCCTGCGTGAACGTGCGGATGGCGCCCTTGGTGGCGGCGTAGTCGAGGATCTGCGGGTTGGGGTGGTAGGCCTGGATCGACGTCGTGTTGACGATCGCGGCGCCGGGCTTCAGGTGGGGGAGGGCGTGGCGGGTCAGGTTGAACATCGCCACCACGTTGGTCCGGAACGTCCGCTCGACGCGTTCCGCGTCGAGGTCCTCGAAGCGCTCCACGGCGCGCCCCTGGAACGCGGCGTTGTTCACGAGCACGTCGAGCCTTCCGAACCGCTCGATCGCGGCCGCCACCACGCGCGCGCACTGCGCGTCCTCGGCGAGGTCGCCGGCCACCAGCAGCGCGGTGCGCCCGGCCGCCTCCACCGCGCGCCGCGTCTCCTCGGCGTCCTCGTGCTCGGACAGGTACGACACCACCACGTGCGCGCCCTCGCGCGCGAACGCGAGCGCCACGGCGCGCCCGATGCCGCTGTCGGCGCCGGTGACGATCGCGACCCGGTCCTGCAGGCGCCCGTGCCCGCGATAGCTCCGCTCGCCGAAGTCCGGCCGCGGGCGCATCCCGGCCTCGCTGCCCGGCGTCTCCTGCTGCTGCTTCGGGTACGGCGGCCGCGCGCCGGCCCGCCGCGGGTCGGGGTTCCGATCCTTCGCCATGGCGCCTCCTGCCCGAGAAGCTAGGGCGGAGCGCGCCGGGGCGCGGCGGCGGGCGGGCCGCTAGGCCGCGGGGACCACGTACCACTGGCCCTTGGCGCCCTGCTCGCGGCGGAGCAGGCCCTCGGCCTCCATGGCCTCCAGCATCCGGTTGAAGGACGAGAACCCGTGCTCGCGCTCGTCGAAGTCGGGCTGGCGCCGCACGATGGCGGCCTTGATCGCGGACGGGTTCACCGGCCCGGCGGCCCGCCCCAGGATGGCGGCGGTGGCCTCGCGCGCGACCTCGGGGACGACCGCGGCGATCTTCTCCTTGGGCTTCTCCGGCTTCTCCTTGCCGCCGCCCTCGGCGCGGCGGCGGGAGCCGGGGCGCAGGTAGATGAACTCGTCGCAGGCCTTCACGAACAGCGGGCTGGTCGCCTCCCGCACCGCCATGCCGATGACCGTGCGGTCGTTCTCGCGCAGCTTGTAGGCGAGCGGGCAGAAGTCGGAGTCGCCCGACGCGATCACGAACGTGTCGATGTGCTCGCGCAGGTAGGCGAGCTCGAGCGCGTCGATGACGAGGCGCATGTCGGCGCCGTTCTTCCCGGCGCGGGTCGAGGGGGGCACGTCCACCAGCTCGACGCCCTTGTCGTGCAGGCGCGGGGTGGCGGCCGAGAAGCGCGTCCAGTCGGCGTAGGCCCGGCGGAACACCACCTTGCCCTTCTCGAGCAGCGTGTCGAGCGCGGGCTGGAGGTCGAACGTCTCGGCCGACAGGCCGGTGCGGGTGACGAGGTTCTCGAAGTCGATGAAGAGCGCGATCCGCTGATCGCTGTGCTCGCGGCGCATGGGAAGGGGCCTCCGGGCAGGCCGGGCAGGGGCCCGCAGCGCCCGGAACCTGACAGGTGCGGGGCGCGGGCGCAAGGAAAAGGGCCGAAAGGGCGAGGCCGGGGGGCGCACCCCCCGGCCTCGGGACCTTCACGGTACGTCCTGGTGGATCAGTACCAGGCGCGCTCCGGGCCGTGGCAGGCGACGGCGCAGCCGTGCGTGGTCCGGTCGTAGTTGACCGAGGCGGCCACGTCCACCTGGCCGTTCACGTGCAGCGCCTTGTCCGCGGTGGGCGGCGTGGCGCCCGGCGCGTACGCGGCGGAGTGGCAGACGCCGCAGGACAGCTTGAACGTGCCGACGTGCACGAGGTGCGCGTCGCTGAAGTCCGTGCCGGTCTGCGACGCGTGGCAGCTCGCGCAATCCACCGAGGTGGCGGTCCAGGCCGGGGTGGCGGCCTTCCCGGCGCGGAAGCCGCCGTGGCAATAGGTGGACGCGCAGGTCCCGGCGCCGGCGTCGAACGTGCCGGCGGCCGCGCCGCCCGGGGTCTTGAGCGCCACCGCGACCGCGCCGTCCACGTGCGCGATGTCGGCGTAGGGCTGCCCGTCGTGGCAGGCGCCGCAGGCGACGCCGTTGCTGATGGCGCCGGTGGGCTGCTTGCCGAACAGGTGCGTCTGGTGCGCGCCGACGCCGCGCTCCGACGGCGCCACGTGGCCCTGCGTGTCCACCGGCGGCGCCGCCGCGAGCTGTGCGCGGTTGGGCTCGCCGTGGCAGAAGGTGCAGCTCGTCTGCCAGGCCTGCTGGCCGTTCGCCGCGTGGCAGGCGTTGCACGACACGCCGGCGCCGGGCCCGCCGTCCAGGTCCGCGCCGTGGCAGCTCCGGCAGTCGTCGAGGCCGCGCGGGTACGCCGGGTCGTGGAAGTTCGCCGCCAGCCCGTGGGGCTGCTGCGTGCCGGCGGGTGCGAGCCAGCCGGCCGGGTGGACGTTCTGGTCCACCACGCCGTTCACGTGCAGGCCGTTCGCGACGAACATCGAGCCGTCCGGGTTCACGGTGCCGGGGTGGCACTGCGAGCACTGCGGCAGCGAGGCGAGCGGCGCGCCGCTGCGATCCACCGACGGGTGCGGCGAGGGCGGCACGAGCGCGTGGCAGCTCCCGCAGGTCGCGCCGCCGCTCCCCTGCGTCCAGGTCGGGGCGATGTTCAGGCCGCCGCCGCCGATGGGGGTGTTGCCGCCGCCGTGGCAGTAGACGCCGCTGCAGGTGCCGCTCGCGTAGCTCGGGTTCGCGTTCAGCGACGCGAGCGGGCCGAAGGTGACCACCGGCGCGCCGTTCGAGGCGTGGGCCGAGTCGGTCGGGACCACATGGCACTGGCTGCACGCGAACGCCTTCGCGAGCGGGCCGTCGCGCAGGTGCGCGAGGTGCGCGCCGACGCGGGCGCCGGTGACGTTGCCCTGCGTGTCCACCGGCGGCGCGGCGCGGACGAGCGGCGAGTCCTGCGTGCGGCCGGGATCGCCGTGGCAGCCGGCGCACGCGGTCAGCGCCACGATGTCCACGTGGCCGTCGACGTGCTTGCCGCCGGGCTTGATCTGCTGGTTCGCGTCCACCGAGTCGGAGTGGCACTGGAAGCAGTTCGTCGCGAGCGCGCTGTGGCTCGGCGGCGGGTTGCCGTGGCAGGCCTGGCAGCGCTCCGCCGCGCTGGGCTTCGGCTGGTTCCACGACGGGTTCGGCGTGGTGCCGCCCGCGAACAGCGTGCTGCCGTGGCAGTACGTGCTCGAGCAGGTGCCGCCGAGCGTGCCGGTGCCGGCGGCGTAGGTCGGGCTCGCGCCGTCCAGCTTCGCGGCCTGGCCGAACCGGACCTTGATGGAGCCGGGGCCGATGTGGTCCGGGTCGTCCACCGAGGACGGCACCTTGTGGCACGTCTCGCAGGCGACGCCGGCGTCGAGGTGCGCGGTGTGCGCACCGACCTTCGGGCCGGTCAGGCTGCCGTGGGCGTCGCGCGGCGGGGCGCCGGTGTCGTTGTCGACACCGCCGTGGCAGCGGGTGCAGCTGGTGCCCGCCTCGGCGGCCTCCTCCACCTTGCGGGCCGAGCAGGCGGCGAGCAGGGCGAGGGGAAGGACGAGCGGGGTGATTCGAGCGGAGCGCATTCGGGAGGGTCCTCGGTCCGTGGCCGCGCCCGGATGGGCCGGCGCGCGGCGCCAGAATGCCCTCGTCGGCGGGCCGGTGGCTTGACCGTGCGCAAGGGACGCGTCACCCGACCGCAGGAGGCGCGGGTCGGGTGCCGTGTGCCCTCGGGCACGGCGCGTGCCGGCAGCGCGACCGCCGGTCCGCTACCAGGTCTCGCCGCCGTGGCACCCCGGCGCACAGCTCCGGGAGGCCGCGTTCCAGCCGACGATGGGCTGCAGCTGCCGCGTGCCGTCCACGTGGGTGGCCGGCGCGACGGCGCTCGCAGTGTACCCGGTCCCGTGGCAGGTCGCGCACGCGATCGAGCGGCTGGAGACGTGCAGGTAGTGGCGGCCGGAGTAAGCGGACGTTCCGCTCCCGCTCTGCGGCAGGTGGCAGGAGGCGCAGGTGGTGCCGGCCGTCGAGGTCCAGGTCGGCGCCGGCGCGGCCGCGCCCGCGATGGAGCCGTGGCAGTAGGTGGACGCGCAGGTGGCGGCGGTGTGGTCCCAGGCCGGCGTGCGGCCGCCGGTGCGCGACAGCGCCCCGAACTGCAGCTGCACGGTGCCGTCCGCGTGCGTGGTCGAGGTGGGCACCGCGTGGCACTCGCCGCAGGCGAGCGGCGACGAGAGGCTCGCGAACAGGTGCTTCTGGTGCGCGCCGACCGCGAGCGCGGTGACCGCCGTCTCGCCGCGCGTGCCGTACGGCGGCGCCGCCGCATTGGTGGCGCGCGCGGGATCGCCGTGGCAGCTCGTGCAGCTCAGCCCCGCGGCGTCGAGGTCCAGCTTGCCGTCCACGTGCGTGGCGAGGTTCACGGTGGTCGCGGTGTAGCCGGTGTGGCAGCCGCCGCAGGCGGTGCTGGTCGAGTGCGGGGGCGGGGGCGGCGCGCCGTGGCAGGTGCCGCAGGCGGCCTGCGCGGCGCCGCCGGTCCAGGTCGGGGCGGTGTTGGAGCCGCCGGCCGCGAGCGTGGCGCCGTGGCAGTAGGTGGACGCGCAGGTCGTCCCGCTCCAGGCCGGCGCGGCGCCGTCGCGGCGGGCGGCGCTGCCGAAGGTCACCTGCGCGGCGCCGTCGAGGTGGCCGAGGTCGGCGGGCACGGCGTGGCACTCGGCGCACGCCACCGCGCCGGCGATCGCCCCGCCGTCGAGGTGCGCCCGGTGCGCGCCGACGGCGCGGTCGGTGGTGGCCGTCTCGCCCTGCGTGCCGAGCGGCGGCGCGGCGCTGGGCAGGTCGGCGGCGGTGTACGCAGCGACCTTGGTGCCGTGGCAGAACGTGCAGTTCGACTGCCAGGCGGTGCCGCCGTGGCAGCCGTTGCAGGAGACGCCGGAGGTCCCGCCGCCGTAGTCCGCGCCGTGGCAGGCGGTGCAGCTCGAGAGGTCGCGCTTCGCGGCGCGCCCGTGCTGCGCCGGGTCCGCCCAGCCGTCGGGGTGCGCGCGGCTCACGTCCACCAGGCCGTTGAGGTGCAGGCCGCCGGCGAGGTTCAGCGTGCCGTCGGTGTTGACCGTGCCGGGGTGGCAGCTGGCGCAGGCGGTCGCGCCGGCGGCGTGCGACGGCGGCGGCGCGCCGTGGCAGCTCCCGCAGCCGAGCGGGCCGGCGCCGCCCCAGGCCGGCGCGGTGAGGCTCCCGCCCGAGAGCGTCGCGCCGTGGCAGTACACGCCGGAGCAGCTGCCCCCGGCGAACGCCGGCGACGCGCCGCCGGCGCGGGCGAGCGCGCCGAAGGCGAGGTCCACCTGGCCGTTCGAGTGGAGCCGCTGCGTGGGCACCGCGTGGCACTCGGCGCAGGCGATGGGCCCGGACACCGCGGTGGCGTGCAGGTGCGCCTGGTGCGCGCCGACCGCAGGCCCGGTGGCGCTGCCGTGCGCGTCGAGCGGCGGGGCCGCCTGGAGCAGCGCGCTCGCCTCGGAGCGGGTGGCGTCGCCGTGGCAGGTGGTGCAGTCGCCGCCCGCGCCGGCGTCGGCCTCGCCGAGCGTCGGGCGAGCCTGATCGCAGGCGGCGGTGGCGGTGAGGAGGGCGAGCGCGGCGAGCGCCGCGCGGTGGGTCGAGGCCATGGTTCGTCTCCGGGCGGCGGCCCGGGGACCAGGGCCCGGCGCTGGAGCACCGGACCGTGGGCGGGCGGCGGCCATGGCGCCACGTTCGGGGGTGCCGATCGAGCAACCGACGTGCCGGTTCGGCCCGGAAGTCCGGACCCAGCGCTAACCTCCCGGAAACTCCTGACGCGAACGGGTGGGGCAAGGTGCGCGCCCACCGTGTCCCACGCGCAAGGGACGCGGCGGTCGCTTCCTTACCGCAATCCTTGCGCCCGGCGCCCCGCCCGGCGGCTCGGCAGGGATCGACAGGACGGCCGACGGTTCGAAGGTCGCCGGCGCGCGCGGCGCGGACTTCCCCGATACACTCGCCGGATACCAGGAACGGAAGCGGGGAGGGCGTGCGTGACACAGTCCGAAAGGCTGGCCCGCCGTACGGAGCTGCGGGTGGAGATCGCGAAGCACGAGGCGGCGCTCGCCGCGCTCCGCGCCGACGAGGCCCGGCTGCTCGAGGGCTGCGATCACACCTACGCCGACGGCCGGTCGGCCGGGGTGGGCGGCGCGGTCCGCGTCTGCGCCGTCTGCGGCCACGTGCTGAAGCACCGCGACGAGAAGCTGTGGGGCTGAGCGGGCGACCCTGTTAAGACGAGTGGCCCCCGGCGCCCCCGCGCGCCGGACCCCCTTCCACTCGCCGGCGGCCGCCGCGCCGCCCGGAGGTCCGATGGCCACGCTCAGCCCGTTCCGCGCCCTGCGCCCGCCCGCCGCCCTCGCCGCCCAGGTCGCCTCCCCGCCGTACGACGTCGTCTCCACGAAGGAGGCGCGCGCGCTCGCCGCCGGCAACGCCGACAGCTTCCTGCGCGTCTCGCGGCCGGAGATCGACCTGCCCGAGGGCGTGGACGAGCACTCCGATCCCGTCTACGCGAAGGGGCGCGAGAACCTGGAGGAGCTGGTGCGCCGCGGCGTGCTGCGCGCCGACCCCGAGCCGCGCTTCTACGTGTACGCGCAGCGGATGGGCGAGCACCGGCAGACCGGGCTGGTGGCCTGCGCGTCGGTGGACGAGTACGACCGCGACGTCATCAAGAAGCACGAGAAGACGCGCGCCGACAAGGAGGACGACCGCGTCCGCCACATCGACACGCTGTCGGCGCACGACGAGCCGGTGTTCCTCACCTACCGCGCGGTGCCGGACCTCGACGCCGCGATCGAGGAGGTGAAGCGCGCCGCGCCGGAGTACGACCTCGTGACGCCGGACGGCGTCGCCCACCAGCTCTGGGTGGTGCCGCCCGCGCTCGGCGCGCGCATCGAGCAGCTCTTCCGCGGCGTGCCCGCGCTCTACGTGGCCGACGGCCACCACCGCTCCGCCGCCGCCTCGCGCGTCCACGCGGCGCGCCGCGGCCAGCCCGGCGAGCACGGCGGCTTCCTCGCGGTGGTGTTCCCGCACGACCAGATGCAGATCCTCGCCTACAACCGGCTGGTGCGCGATCCGCAGCGCCGCTCGCCCGACGCGCTGCTCGAGGCGCTGCGCCAGGTGCTCGACCTCGAGCCGGCGAAGGACCCGCGCCCCGATCACCCGCTCGCGTTCGGCGTGTACCTCGGCGGCCGCTGGTGGCACGCGCACGTCCGCAAGGGCAGCTTCGACGCGGCCGACCCGGTGAAGGCGCTCGACTGCTCCATCGCGCAGGACCAGCTGCTCGAGCCGCTGTTCGGCATCCGCGACCCGCGCACCTCGAAGGACGTGGACTTCGTGGGCGGCATCCGCGGCCACCAGGAGCTGGAGCGCCGGGTGAACGAGGAGGGCTGGTCGCTCGCGCTCCACCTGTTCCCCACGCGCATCGAGCAGCTCATCGCCGTCTCCGACGCCGGCAAGCTCATGCCGCCGAAGAGCACCTGGTTCGAGCCGAAGCTGCGCTCGGGGCTGTTCGTGCACGGGTTCTAGGCGCACCCGCCGACCGCGTCCACACGCGGCGTGTTGCACCGCGGGCGGCG
Source organism: Anaeromyxobacter sp. Red801 (assembly GCF_049201065.2). NCBI lineage: Bacteria > Pseudomonadati > Myxococcota > Myxococcia > Myxococcales > Anaeromyxobacteraceae > Anaeromyxobacter > Anaeromyxobacter sp. Red801. The sequence goes on from NZ_CM181236.1 coordinate 1,428,437, forward strand.
TGACCTGGCCGGCCTGCGCGCAGGCGACGGGCGTGGCGTCGCGTGGGGCCTTGCGATCGCGGCGAGGGGACCGATCCAACTGTAACCCCGTGACATGACAGGCGGGCCTCCCTGGTCTCGGCGCCGTCACGCCCGCTCGCGTCGAGTTGCGCGTAACACGCCCTTGCAGAGATCACCCTGAGTGTGTTTCGCTGTCAGTGCGTGGTCGGCTCCTCCTGACCCGCGAACAGCACGAACGACGCACGCAGGCCGTGACGCGGTGAAGGGAAGACGCCGCGATGGCGCGCACGCGTGCTGGGGGGCGCATGCGCCGCTGCGGGATCAGCCATCGGCCGGCTCACGTCCGTCGCTGACGGGAACCAGGTGACCTCGTACGCCTACGACGAGGTCGGACGCGTGCGGTTCGAGACGGTGACCTTGGTCGCCGGGCCGACGCTGGTCACGGAATACCGCTACGACGCGGACGGCAACGCCGACATCGTCGTGTATCCCTCGGGTCTCGTGGTGAAGCTCGAGCGCGACCTCGCGACGGGTCGCGTGAGCGCGGTCCGGGACCTGAGCACCGGCGCCGCGCTGGCGTCGGGCGTCGAGTACCTGCCAGGCGGCCCGATCGAGCGGCTCGTCTACGGAAACGGCACATCGCTGACGCGCACCTACGACCTGCGCTATCAGCCGCTCGGGATCCAGAGCGGACCGGTCGCGCTGGCGTACGTCCCGACGCTCGCCGGAGACGTGGCGACCATCACGTCGGAGTTTGGCGAGGAGCGGTTTGGCTACGACTTCGCGGACCGGCTGGTCACGCGCAAGACCACGACGGGCATCCGGTCGGAGCCCCTGGCGTTCGTGTACGCCGGCGATCGCCTGACGCAGGCGTTCCCGTCCGGTTCCACCGTCCCGCAGTTCGCCTTTGGCTATGACGACCAGAGCAACGTCAGCGCGGTCTCCCGGTACGACGATGGAGGTGCAGCCCTCGCCTCGACCCTCTGCCTCGTGCACGACGCGCTGGGGCGGCTCGTGCTGGCAGGGTACGCGGCGCCCGGAAGCGGCGGGCCGGACGTCCTCGCGTGCAGGAGCGAGGCGGACGTCCACGAGGTGATCGCCCGGTTCACCTACGACGCGCTGGGGCGCAGGGTGAGTCGCAAGGACGCGGATGGGCGCTGGACCTACTTCACCTTCGACCTCGAGGGCAATCCAAGCTCGGAAGTGCTCATCTCCGGCGACGGCCTGGCGCCGGCGCGCGACTACGTGTTCCTGGACGGCGGACCGCTCGTCCAGCTCGAGTATCCCGGGCCGACGCCCAGCGGTGGCGCGCCGTACTTCTTCCACGTGGATCACCTGAATCGTCCACGAGCGCTGACGAGCGCGAGCGGGCAGGTGGTCTGGAAGTCGAACGTGCTCCCGAGCGGCGAAGGCATCGAGCAGATCGAGCCGGACAGCGCGAGTGGGCGCGTCGTGGTGACGAACCTGCGGCTCCCGGGGCAGTACGACGAGCGGCTGCTCGGGAGCCTCGGGCTCCAGGGGCCGTACTACAACTGGAACAGGTGGTATCTGCCGTCGGTCGGAAGGTACATGGAGTTGGACCCCATCGCGCTGGCGGGAGGGTTCAACACCGAGTTCGGCGTCGATTGGTACAACTACGCGGGAGGCAACCCGCTCTCGTACACGGACCCGACTGGCCTCTCGAAGTACGACAAGTTCTTCGGGCTGCCGAAGAAGTTCTGGAACTGGTACCACCGCAACGTGAAGAAGCCCGGGGACCTCGACCTGACGAGGTCGGACGCCGAGGAGTTGTTCAAGGAGTGGGAGAGGCTCGGAAAGCCCGGCCCCGATAAGAAGGGTTGGGACGACTTCTGGGATTTCATCATCCCGTTCCCGCCAATTTTCAATATTTGCGAAATCGCGCCCGAAACGTGCAAGCGGATGCGCGACCCGTGCCACGGCGGCGCGTGAGGGACGGAGGCCAATCGTGGAGTGCCTGCTGACCATCTCTGGGCGTGACTTTGACGTGGACGTGTTCCTCGCAAAGTTCCCGCGGTTGAAGCCGACCGCGTGCTGGCGACGTGGCGAGCCGAGGTTCCGGAAGCCTGCTCACGAAGACAGCGGCCTGTCTCTGGCTCTGCGGGAGGCGGCCCGGTGGGCGGAATTGCGCGCTCGCACGGTGAGGGCCATCGAGGCGCTCGCCCCGGTCATCAAGACGGCGCATGAGGCCGGAGCAGAGGTCGGCCTCGACTTCGCGCTCTTCGTGGGAGCCCAGCCGTTCACCTCCTCGGTTTCATTCTCCGAGGAGGACCTGCACCTGTTCTCGGGGCTGCGGGGCGGTGTCACCGTCTCCGCGTACCCCGTAGCGAACGAGGAGACGCCGGGCCGAAAGAAGACGCCGAGCAAGAGCACGCGCCGCGCCAAGGCAGCGTCGGCTCCGCACGGGCCGGGGCGAACGATGAAGCGGCGAGCGTAGAGGGTTCGCGGAAGCTCATGCGGGTGCGCGTACTTGTCTCGGCTGTCGTTCTGGCCGTGGTCATCGCGCTCGCGCTCGTCGGAGCGAAGCGGTGGCTGGACATCGACAGGTGCCTGGACTCCGGTGGGCGGTGGAGCTACAGCAGGTCCGGCTGCGACTACGGGCCGGGTGGTCCGCCTCAGCCGCCAAGATGACCGGAGCGGCCCCGAGTTCGAGCGGCGCTGACTACTTCACTCGCTGCCCTGTGCCTGGTGCGCGATGTAGACCGCGACCCTCGTTTCCTCGACCTGCTGGGCGAGACGGTTGAAGGCACGAACACGACCATCACCGGCACCGTTGTCGAGCGGATCGATGGGGCGCCGTACAGCTTCCTGCGGCTCGAGACGGAGAAGGGTCAGGTCTGGGTCGGCGTGCCGACGGCTGAGGTGCCGGAGGCGAGCAAGGTCACCGTGAAGAACGGAGCCCTCCTGAAGAACTTCGAGTCGAAGCAGGCCGGCAGGACGTTCGAAACGGTGATGTTCGGGGTGCTGGCGAAGGGGTAGGCGGCCCTCGTCGCGGGAGTCAGCGCCAGCTCGTGGGTGCTGACCCGACTTGGCCTCGTTGATTCACGCATCGAGGCGAGCGGCGATCCCGAGCGCACGCTCTTGCCACGCCTTCTGCCCCATCCGAGCCGGCCAAGCGATCAAGGCCGTGACCGATAGTGTCAGACCCGTGCGCAATGATGCGCGTAATGGACGCCGCGCTCGCCGCCGCTGGATTGGACGCCGCCGCGCTGAAATGCGCGCTGGTAGGCTACGCGTCGCCCCGGGTCGAGCTGCCGCCCTTCACGCCCGCCGAGATCGAGGCCTGGTTCCGCGGGGGCGAGATCGAGGGGGACCTGGGCGAGCACCTCCTCGTCTGGGCGGCGCGGGTGCGCGGGTGCATCGACGTCGAGCTGGCGGAGGGGCTCGCGGCGCTGAAGCGGGGAGATCGATTGGCGGCGCTGGGCTGCCATTTCGACGACTACGCCCGCGAGGCGCTCGACCTGGGGAAGCGCGCGGCCGAGAACCTGGCGCGGCTGGGCGCAGGGATGGGGGAGCGGCCGCGGCTCCGGGAGGCGCTGCGCGCGGGGCGGGTCCGGCTCCGCGCGGCGGAGACGATCCTGACGGTAGCGGTCGGTGACGCGGAGGCGGCGTGGGTCGAGCGCGCCGGCGTGGAGTCCGTGCGGGGGCTGGAGGCGGCGGCCCGGGCAGCGAGGGTACGGGGCGATGCGTCGGGCGATGCGCGGGGCGCCGCCGTTGGCGAGGGCGAGGACGAGGCGTGGGTCGAGCTGCGCACGCAGCTGCCGCCGGAGGAGCGGCGGGTGCTGGACGAGGCGCTCTCGCTCGCCCGGGAGCTGGAGCCGGGCTCGAGCCGGAGCGAGCAGCTCGAGGCGCTGGCGCAGGAGTACCTGGCGGAGCACCCGGGTGATCCGGACGCCGACGACACGCGTCCGCTGGGGCCGGGGTTCCGGGCGCGCGACGACGCGTCGACGGGGCGGCGCTCGACCTCGAGCCTGGGGCCGGACGGCTGGGCGGAGCTCCCAGAGGTCCCTCCCGTGCCCGCGCCGGAGCTCTCGTTCCACGAGACGCTGTCGGCGCAGGAGCTCGACGCGCGCCTGCGGGCGCTGGCGGAGTGCCGCGCGGGATGGGAGCGGCTCATCGGGCGGTGCGGGTACGCGGTGAATCGGAGCGGCATGCACCGGCTCGCGGGCTACGGCAGCTTCCGCGAGTACGTGGAGGAGCGGCTGGGGTTGCCGGCGCGGGCGGTGGAGCAGCGGGTGGCGCTGGAGGCTCGGCTGGCGGCGTCGCCGGCGCTGGAGGACGCGCGGCGGCGGGGCGTCTCCTACGAGAAGCTGCGGGTGTTGGCGCGCCTGCAGGAGCCGGACATCGCGTCCTGGATCCCGCGGGCGCTGGAGGCGACCTGCGTCGCCTTGCGCCGCGAGGTGGACGGCGAGCGCGAGGGGCAGCTGCGTGCGCGCGGGAAGCTGGTCGTGACCCTGCCGCGCGGCGTCGGGGTCCTGCTCGCGGCGGCCATCGCCTCGGTCCGGGAGCGGCACGGGCCCGCGCTCTCCACCGGAACGTGCCTGGCGGTCATCGCCTTCCACTTCCTCGTGACCTGGGGCGACGCGCCGGGGCGCTCACGAACGCGTTCGCGGCGCATCCGGGAGCGGGACGAGGGGTGGTGCCAGGTGCCGGGCTGCAGCCGGCATGCGGCGCACGCGCACCACATCGACTTCCGCTCGCACGGCGGCAGCGACGACCCGGAGAACCTGGTGGGCCTCTGCGCGTTCCACCACCTGCGGTGCGTTCACGGCGGCTACCTGGCGGTGCTGGGGCGCGCGCCGGGGGAGCTGGTGTGGCTGCTGGACGGGCGGCTCTGGGTGGGACCGCACCGGCGCGGCGCTGACGTGACGGGCCGCGCCGCGGCGGCGGCGTGCTGAACGGGTCACGCGGCGCCGGCCCCGCTCACAGCCCCAGCAGCCGCTCCGCCAGGATGAGCGCGTCGCCGGGGCAGCAGACCGGCGGGCGCGGGCGCCGGACCCCGGGGACGCCCTCCAGCTCGCTCGCGCGGATGGCGAGGAGCTCCTTTCGCCATCCAGGCATTGCCTCACCCGCGATCGCCCGGTCGTCTCGGTTGGGCGGCGAGGCGGTCCCGGAGCGCCTTCGCGAGCGCATCGGCCAGCGCCGCGGGCGCGGCGCGATCCGACGTGCGGTGCAGCCACAGGCGGACGGGGGCGAGGCGGGGAAGGCCGAGGCGCCTGCCCGCGGGCCGGAGCGCCGCGGGCGCGCCGAGCGGGGTGCGCGCGGTCGCGCCCAGCCCGGCGGCCGCAGAGGCCCAGAGCACCGAGAGGCTCGGGCTGGTGAGCGCGAGGCGCCAGGGGAGGCCGGCGCCGTCCAGCGCCGCGATCGCCGCCGAGCGGAACGCGCACGGGGGATCGAACAGCACCAGCGGCAGCGGCTCGCCCCGGGCCGGGCGCGGGAGCGCCGCGCTCGCCAGCCACTCCATCGGGAGCTCGCCGAGCAGCGCGGCGCCGGGCACCTCCTCGCCGAACAGCAGCGCGAGGTCCAGGCGGCCGCCGGCGAGCGCCTCGCGCAGCGCGGCGCTCCGCTCGATCACCACCTCGAGGCGAACCCGCGGCCGCGTCCTCGCGAAGCGCGCCAGCTCGCCGGGGAGCCAGCGCTCGGCCACGTCCTGCGGGGCGCCCAGCCGCACCACGCCGGCCTCGGCGTCCTCCTGGAGCGCGGCGTGCGCCTCCTCGTCGAGCTGGAGGAGTCGCCGCGCGTACGAGACCAGCCGCTCGCCGGCGGGCGTCGGGACCAGCCTGCGCCCCTGCTTGCGCAGCAGCGCGCACCCGGCCTGCGCCTCCAGGCGCCGCATCTGCAGGCTCACCGCCGACGGCGTGAGGCCGACGCGCGCGGCGGCGCGGACCAGCCCGCCGGCGTCCACCGCGGCGACGAGGGTGTGCAGCAGCGGGAGGTCGAACCGGGGCCAGGGCATGGCTGAGGAATACTCACTCGTCTGATGAAAACATTCAACGGCAGTCACTCGTGAGACCGGATAGTCATCGGGCCCACGCCGGGACCGCCCGGCACCACCGAGGAGCTCACCATGCCGTTCATCTCCATCCGCCTCTCCACGCCCACCGACCTTCCCGTGGGCGACCCGGCCCGGCGCCAGGCGGCGCTCGACGCGCTCGCCGCGCGGGTGGCCGCCCGGGTCTCCGGCTCGACCGCGCGCCTCCTCGGCAAGCGCGAGGACGTCACCTCCGTCGCCGTCTCGTACGTGGAGCCGGGCCGCTGGTTCGTGGGCGGACCGTCGCTGGCCTCCCAGCGGCGGAGCAGCTTCTTCGTGGAGTGCCGCATCACCGACGGCACGAACGACAAGGACGAGAAGGCGGCCTGGGTGCGCGAGGTGTTCGACGCGCTCGGCGAGCTCGTGGGGGAGGCGCACCCGGAGTCGTACGTCCACGTCCACGACGTGCGCGGCGACGCGTACGGCTATGGCGGCGTCACCCAGGAGCGCAGGTACGTGGAGGGCAGGGCGGCGCCGCGGCCGGCCGGTGACCCGGTCACGCCGTCGCCGGCTTCCCGCGCGGCAGCGACACCGTGAACGTGGAGCCCCGGCCCGGCGCGCTCTCCACCGCGACCGTGCCGCCGTGCGCGCGGACGATCTCGCGGACCACGTAGAGCCCGACGCCCAGGCCGCCCACGCCGGCGGACGGGCAGGCGCGCTCGAACGCGCCGAAGATCCGCTCCTGGTCGGCCGCGGGGATGCCGGGGCCCTCGTCGTGGACGCGGATGCGCGCGCTGGCGGCGTCGGCCTCGACGCGGACCTCCACCGGCGCGCCGGGCGCGTACTTGAGCGCGTTGCCGACGAGGTTCTCGAGCACCTGGTCGATGCGGCGCCGGTCCCAGGCCCCGACCACCGAGGTCGGCGCGTCCACCCGCAGCGTCACGCCCGCCGCGGCGGCCTCGGCGAGGTGCTGCTCCACCACCTCCCGCACCGCCGCCGAGAGATCCATGGGGGCGACGTCGAGGTGGAAGCGCTTGGTGGACAGCCGGGTGACGTCGAGCAGGTCGTCCACCAGCGTGGCCAGGCGGTGCACCTGCCCGCGCGCGCCGCCGAAGATCTGCATCAGCTTCTCGTGCGGCATGGCGCGCAGCTCGCCGCGGGCGATGAGCCGCTCCAGCATGGCGATGCGGAGCTGCAGCGGGCCGAGCGGCCCCTTCAGCTCGTGCGAGGCGATGGCGAGGAACTCGTCGCGCGCGCGCACGGCCCGCTCGGCCTCGCCGTAGAGGCGGGCGTTGTCGAGCGCGATGGCGAGCCGGCGCGCCAGCTCCTCGGCGAGCGCCAGCGCCTCGGCGGTGGAGAGGCGGTCCTCGCGCTCCCCGAACAGCGACAGCGTCCCGAGCGGCTCGCCCACGCCGACGAGCGGCAGCGTCAGCTCCACCTGCCCGGGCAGCGCCGCGCGCAGCGGCGCGGGCCAGCCGGCCTGCGCGGCGGGGCGGCTCACCACCGGCCGCCCGGTCTCGAGCGCGCGGGTGATCGACGCGGCGCGGTCGAGCGTGAACCCCGGCGCCGCCAGCGCGGCGCGCCCCTCCTCCTCGCGGCGCGGCTCGGCGTGGGCGAGGCGCACGCGCGGCCCGCCCTCCTGCCGCAGGACCAGCAGCACCGCGTCGGCGAGGTGCGGCAGCGGCAGGCGCACGGCGGTCCGCGCGGTGGCCTCGGCGTCCAGCGAGCCCGCGAGCAGCGCGCTCACCCCGGCCAGGAAGCGCTGGTTCTCGGCGTCGCGCGCGAGCAGGCGCTCCCGGGCGCGGGAGTAGTCGATGCGCCGGCGCAGCTCCTCGGGCGACACGTGCAGCGCGGTCAGGATGTCGGCGTAGGCGGTGGAGATGGCGCGCGCCTCCTCGGGCGTCACCAGCCCGGCGCGGCGTACCGCGGCGTGCGCGGCCGCCGCGCCGATCGCGGCGGCGAGCGCCACCTCGACCTGCGCCTGCAGCTCCGCGACCTGCAGCGCGGACAGCTGCTGGCCGGGGCGCGCGCCGCAGCGCTCGAGGCACGCGTCGGCGAGGGCCTCCGCCTCGGCGGTGGGCACGTAGGCGCCGAGGAGCTCCACGGCGAGCCGCCGCTTCCGCTCCGCGGACGCGAGCGCGGCGGCGCCCTCGATGGCGGCGCCCGCCGGGTGCGCGGACAGCACGTCGATGATCCGCTCGGCCCGCGCGCCTTCCTCCGCGCCGTGCGGCACCACCAGCGAGACCGTGACGAAGGCGAGCACGTTCGCGATGAGCGTCCAGACCACCGCGTGCGTGACGGGATCGGTGTGGATGTCGAACAGGCCCTCCGGGACGAGCGCCTCCACCCCGAGCGGCCCTTGCACGAGCAGGGCCTCCGGGAGCCAGCCGCTGCGCGCCAGGACCGGCACCACCAGCGTGTAGGCCCACACCGCGAAGCCGGTGACGATCCCGGCGATCGCCCCGGCCTTGCTGGCGCCGCGCCAGAACAGGCCGCCGAGCAGGGCGGGCGCGAGCTGCAGCACGGCGGTGAACGAGACGAGGCCGGTGGAGGCGAGCCCGAAGCGCGGCCCGAAGGCGCGCTCGTACCCGAAGGCGAGCGCCAGGACGAGCAGCGCGGCCGCCCAGCGGGCGTGGAGCACGTGCCGCCGCACCCAGCGCAGCGGCGGGAACGCCTCGGCGGCCGGGATCGCCACGTGGTTCGAGAGCATCGTGGCGAGCGCGGTGGTCTCGACGATCACCATTCCGGTGCCGGCGGAGAACCCGCCGAGGAACACGAACCAGCCCAGCGCCGGGTGCCCGGCGTCGAGCGGCAGCGAGAGCACGAACACGTCGGCGCCGCCGGGCGGCGCGCCGGCGGCGAGCGCGCCCAGCGCCAGCGGCAGCACGAACACGTTGATGAGGAGCAGGTACGCCGGGAAGAGCCACATCGCGGTGCGGACGTGGTCCTCGCTCGCGTTCTCGACCACCGCCACGTGGAACTGGCGCGGGAGCAGCAGCGCCGCCATCCCGGAGACCAGCAGGTGCGCGAGCCAGGTCCCGACGCCTGCGTCGCCCAGGAACGCCGGCGCGGCCTCGCCGCCCGGGGCGGAGGAGAACACGTCGGCGAGGCCGCCGCGGAACCCCCACACGAACCAGGCGCCGACCGCCAGGAAGGCGGCGAGCTTCACCACGCTCTCGACCGCCAGCGCCACCACCAGGCCGGGGTGACGCTCGGAGGGCCGCGCCCGGCGCAGGCCGAACACGATCGTGAAGCCGAGCAGGAACGCGAGCAGCGGGAGCCCCAGCCGCTTCCCCGCGCCCGGGTACGCGAGCGACGCGCCGCCCCCGGCGACCAGCCCCAGCGTGGCGATCATCGTCTTCAGCTGGAGCGCGATGTACGGCACCAGGCCGACGACGAGGAGCCCCGTCGCCACCAGCGCCACGGCCTGCGACCGCTCGTAGCGGAGCGCGAGCACGTCGGGGATGCTCGTGACCTGGTAGCGGTCCTTGATCCGGACGAGCTTGCGCACGACCCACCACCACACCGCCGCGCAGAGCGTGGGGCCCAGGTACACGGTGAGGAACAGCAGCCCCCGCCGCGCGGCGAAGCCGACGCTGCCGTAGAACGTCCAGGTGGTCGCGTAGACGCCCAGCGCGAGCGAGTACACGAGGCGGTTCGACGCGACCGACCGCCCGCGCGCCTCGCGCCGCTCGGCCCACGCGGCGATCGCGAAGAGCGCGCCGACGTAGGCGGTCACCACCAGCGCGGGGAGGGCGACCTCACGCATCGGGAGGTCCTCGCGGTCGCCGGGCGCGCAGCGCGCGCGCCATCGCGGCGAGCGCGCCGACGCCGCCGAGCCAGGCGCCGAGCAGATGGGCGTACGCGGGCGCGAGCGGGAGGGGCGGCGTGCGGACGAACGGCCAGGTGACCAGCAGGAGCCCGAGGACCAGGATCAGCACGGCCCAGGCGCGCGCCGGCTCCCGCGCGCCGGACGAGCGCTCCTCGTCGCGCTGGGCCAGCGACACCGGCGCACCTCCTGTCTCGTCGCGCTACGGTGGCGCGGGCGCGCCGGTTTGCCAATGCGCCCTGTGCGTCTCCCGCGCAGGGCTGCCCCCGGACGCACCCGCGGGCGGCGCGGCGCTCACGCGCCGACGCGCTTCAGCACCGCGAGCAGCTCTTCCACGCCGAAGGGCTTCATCAGGACGGCGTCCACGGGGAGGTCTCGCACCCGCGAGACGGAGTGCCCGGTGGTGACCACCAGGCGGATCCCGGCCCAGCGAGGGTCGCCGCGGACCGCCGCCGCGAGCGCGGCGCCGTCCATGCCCGGCATCATCAGGTCGAGCAGGATGACCGCGGGCAGGGGGCCGTGCTCGAGGCGCTCCAGTGCCGCCGCGCCGCTGGGCGCCGGATCGACGGCGTAGCCTTCGGCCTCGAGGCACTCGGCGAGGTTCTCGCGGAGCGCGTCGTTGTCGTCCACCACGAGTACGCGGGGCCCGGTCATGGGACGCTCGACCGCTTCTTAAGCGGGAGCCCCCCGGCGGGGCAAGGGACACGATCCCGGGACAATCCGCCGCGCGCCGCCCCGGAAATAGCCCCGCCCGGTCCTGCGTAAGGAGGGGCATGGCCGCCTTCCTGCTGTGGGTGCTCCTGCTGGTCCTCTGCTGGCCGCTCGCGCTGCTCGCGCTGGTGCTGTACCCGGTGGTCTGGCTGCTCCTGCTGCCGTTCCGGCTGCTCGGGGTGGCGGTGGACGGCGTGCTGGCGCTGCTCCGCGCCATCCTGTTCCTGCCGGCGCGGATCCTGGGCAGCCGCCCGCGCGCGGCCCGGGGCTGAACCCCGGCCCAGTGTCGAGTGTCGCGCCGCGCCCGCTTGCGCTCCCCGTGCGTCCGCGCTAGACAGGCCGCGCACCGCAGCCGCGGTGCGGCGATGGAAACGATCTCCTAGCGAACCGGCAGCCTCACCCGCCACGCCGCCCGGCGCGCGCCCTCGCGCGCGGGCGCTCGCTCCAGGAGCATCGCCATGCCAACCGTCCGCCTCGAGCGGCTCTCCTTCTCGCACGCCGACGCCGCGCCGATCCTCGACGCCGTCGAGCTCGTCTTCCCCTCCGGCTGGACCGCGCTCGTCGGCGAGAACGGCGCCGGCAAGACCACGCTCCTCGAGCTCGTGGCGGGCCGGCGCGCGCCCGACGCGGGCCGGATCCTGCTCGAGCCGGAGCGGGCGCGGGTGGTCCTGTGCCGCCAGGACGTGGACGCGCCCGGGCCCGACGTGCCGGCGCTCGCCGCCCGCGACGACGGCGAGGCGCGACGGCTGCGCGCCGCGCTCCGGCTCGACCCGGACGCGCTCGCACGCTGGCCGACGCTCTCGCCCGGCGAGCGGAAGCGCTGGCAGGTCGGGGCGGCGCTCGCGGCCGAGCCGGACGTGCTGCTCCTCGACGAGCCGACCAACCACGCCGACGCCGAGGCGCGCGCGCTGCTCGCCGGCGCGCTCCGGCGCTTCCGCGGCGCGGGCGTTTTGGTGTCGCACGACCGGGCGCTGCTGGAGGCGCTGGCGGCGCGGACGGTGCGGCTCGGGCGCGGTACGGCGCGGGCGTGGGCGCTCCCCTACGGCGCGGCGCGCGCGGCGTGGGAGGCCGAGACGCGCGCGGCGTGGGACGCGCGGGCGGCCGCGCAGGAGGAGGGCCGGCGGGTGGAGCGGGCGCTCGCGGACGCGCGGCGCGCGCGGGAGGCGGCGGACCGCGCGCGCAGCGGCCGGCACCGGGATCCGAAGGACAGCGACGCCCGCACGCTGGGCGCGAAGACGCGCCGCGCCTGGGCGGAGGATCGCCTCGGCGCCGACGTGCGGAGGCTGCGCGCGGCGGCGGGGCGCGCGCGGGAGGAGGTGCCCGAGGCGCCGCCGTTGGCCGAGCTGGGCGGGTCGGTGTTCCTCGGCTACGAGCGGTCGCCGCGGCCGGTGCTGCTCGCGCTCGAGGCGGACGAGCTCCGCGCCGGCGAGGCGCCGCTGCTCCGCGACCTGCGGCTGCGGCTCGGGCGCGAGGACCGCGTCTGGCTCTCCGGGCCGAACGGCGCCGGGAAGTCCACGGTGCTCCGGGCGCTGCTCGCCGGCGCGACGCTGCCGCCCGACCGGCTCCTGCACCTGCCCCAGGAGCTGCCGGAGGGCGAGGGACCGCGGCTGCTGCGCGAGCTCGCCGGGCTCGACCCGGCGGTGCGCGGCCGGGTCCTGTCGCTCGTCGCCGCGCTGGGCACCGACCCGGCGCGCCTGCTCGCGTCCGCGGCGCCGTCGCCGGGCGAGGCCCGCAAGCTCTTCCTCGCCATGGGCATGGGGCGGCACGCCTGGGCGCTCGTGCTGGACGAGCCCACCAACCACCTCGACCTCCCCACCGTGGAGCGGCTCGAGGCCGCGCTGGCGGCCTACCCGGGCGCGCTCCTGCTGGTCACGCACGACGAGGCCCTGGCGGCGCGCTGCACCGCGTCGCGCTGGCGCATCGCGTCGGGGCGGGTGGACACCGCGTGAGGGGCGGTGCTTCCGCAGGGCCGGCGATTAGAGGACGGGCGCGCCGGGCGTCCGGGCCGGGGGGCCCGCGCCGGGCAGGCGTGGCCGGTCCGGAGCTTCCGGGCGCCGCGCGCCGTCGCACATTTCCCGTGGAGGCGAGATGGGTCCCACCGAGCGCGCCATCGCCGAGCTGCCGCCGCACCTCCGCCGCTTCGTGGTCGCGCAGGACCACGCCGCGTACACGCCGCGCGACCACGCGGTCTGGCGCCACGTCCTCCGGCGGCTCACCGCGCACCTGGCCACCCGCGCCCACCCCCGCTACCTGGCCGGCCTGGCCGCCACCGGCATCGAGGTGGAGCGCATCCCGAGCCTCGACGAGATGAACCGGAAGCTGTCGCGGGTGGGGTGGTCCGCGGTGGCGGTGCGCGGGTTCATCCCGCCGGCGGTGTTCACCGAGCTGCAGAGCCGGCGGGTGCTGGCCATCGCCGCCGACATCCGCACCCACGAGCACATCGAGTACACGCCTGCGCCCGACATCATCCACGAGAGCGCCGGCCACGCGCCGTTCATCGCCGACCCCACCTACGCCGAGTACCTGCAGCGCGCCGGCGAGGTGGGCTTCCGCGCCATCGCCTCGGCGGAGGACCAGGCGGTGTTCGAGGCCATCCGCAACCTCTCCGTCGTGAAGGAGGACCCGGAGGCGAGCGAGGAGGAGGTGGCGCTGTCCGAGGCGCGGCTCCAGGCGGCCACGGCGAGCGTGCGGTACGCCTCGGAGTCCACGCGCGCGAGCCGGCTCTACTGGTGGACCGCGGAGTACGGGCTGGTGGGCACGCCCGCCGATCCGAAGATCTACGGCGCGGGCCTGCTCTCGTCGATCGGCGAGGCGGTCCACTGCCTCACGCCCGCGGTGCGCAAGCTGCCGCTCGAGCCGGGCTGCGCCGACGTCGCCTACGACATCACCCGCATGCAGCCGCAGCTGTTCGTGGCCCGCGACTTCGACCAGCTCTTCGAGGTGCTGGACGCGTTCGGCGCGGGGCTCTCCTGGAAGCGCGGCGGCGATCACGGGCTGGAGGAGGCGCGCCGCGCACGTACCGTGAACCACCTGGTGCTCTCCGGCGGGCGCGAGCTGACCGGCAAGGTGGCCGAGCGGATCCCGTCGGCCGCTGACATCGCGCCCGGTCTGGCCACGGCGCTGGTGCGGCTGGACGGACCGGTGCTGGTCTCGCGCGAGGGGCGCGGGGAGGGGAAGCCGTGGCCGGGCGAGGTGGTGGTGGCCTTCGGCGACGCGGCGGTGCCCGAGCGGGGGCCGTTCGACCTCTCGCTGCCGGGCGGGCTCGCGCTGCGCGGCTTCGCGGTGGGCGGGGGCGAGGTGGTGGACCTGCGCGCGACGCGCGAGGGGCGGCCGCTCGAGCTGCCGACCTGGGCGCTCCTGTTCGTCTCGCGCGACCTGCGCTCGGTGGCGGGCGGTCCGGCCGATCCCGGCGCCTGGGACCGGTGGTTCGGCGAGCACGGCACGTTCACCGCGGGAGAGGGCGAGGCGCGGGCACGCGCGCGGAAGGCGAAGGCGCTCCCGCCGGCGCTCGCGGCGCTGTACGAGGAGGTCCGGCGGCTGCGGGAGACCGGGCGCGCCACGCGCGAGCGGCTGCTCGCGATCCGCGAGGCCGCGGCCGCGTTCCCCGGGGACTGGCTGCTGCGCACCGAGGTGGACGAGCTGCTCGCCCCGGGCGCCGAGGCGCCCGCGCACGCGTGAGCCGGCGCCTCGTCACGCTCGTGGTTCGACGGGCTCACCACGAGCGGACGCTGGCTCTATGTTCCGCTCGCCCTGAGCCTGTCGAAGGGCGAGGGAGGTCGGGTCGGCGTCAGCGCGCGTGGAGCGCGGCGATGGCCCGGCGCAGGCGCGCCGCGGCGTCCGCGTCGAGCGCGGGGAGCAGGCGCGCCGACCGCTCCGCGATGGCGTCGGCGATGGCCGGCCACTCCTCGTAGAACCAGCCGGAGGACGGCCGCCCGCCCTCGCCGTGCACCCGCTCCATGACCTGGAACAGCACCGCGCGGGCGGCCTCGCAGACCGCGTCTCCCGCGGCGGCGTCGAGCCCCGCGGCGCGCGCGGCGGCCGGGCCGGCGTTCGCGGCGAGCACCCGCGCCTCCAGGTAGCAGAGCGCGAGCGTGTCCGCGGCCGCGTACCAGGGGTCGCCGCGACCGCGGGCCTCGAGCTGGGCGGCGGCCTCCTCGGGCTCGAGCGGCCGCGCCCGGGCTCCCAGCGCCGCGCAGGCCGCCTCCACCGCCGCGGCGCGGTCGGTGCCCGGACGGAGCTCGAGCAGGAAGTGGCGGCCGGAGGCGTCGGCGCGGCTCTCGCGCACGCCGGGGATCCCGTCGAGTCGCGCCAGCACGGGCGCGAGGGCGGTGCCTCAACCGAGGCCCGCGACGGGACCTCAACCGTAGCCAGGGGCGCGCAGGACCAGCGGGTCGCTCATGCGCCGCAACGTACCACCGGTCCGCCCCACCTTCGATCGCACAGGTCCGGGCGGTGGGGCGCGCCGAGCGCTATGGCGTACGGGGAGGGACGGCGATGGACCTGCTCGTGAACGTGGACGTGGACGACCTGGCGCGCGCGGTCGCGTTCTACACGCAGGCGTTCGGGCTCCGGGTCGGGCGCCGGTTCGGTGGCGCGGCCGCGGAGCTGCTCGGGGCGACGTCGCCGATCTACCTGCTCGAGAACCGCGGCGGCAGCGCCCCGTACCCGGGGGCGGCGACGCCGCGCGACTACGGGCGCCACTGGACGCCGGTGCACCTCGACGTCGCCGTGCCGGCTCTCGAGCCGGCGCTGGCGCGGGCCGAGGCGGCCGGCGCACGGCGCGAGGGCGAGCTCGTGGAGCGCCCGTGGGGCCGGATGGCGCGGCTCGCCGATCCGTTCGGCCACGGCATCTGCCTGCTCGAGTTCCGCGGGCGCGGGTACGACGAGATCGCCGACCCGGCCTGAGCGCGCGCGCCGCGGTCAGCGCCCGACCTCGAGCACGATCTTCCCGCGCCCGTGGCCGCTGTCGAGGCGCCGGTGCGCCTCGGCCACCTGCTCGAGCGGGAGCACCGCGTCCACCAGCGGCTCGAGCTTCCCCTGGTCCACGAGCCGGGCCAGCTCGCGCAGCCGCGCGCCCTCGCGCGCCAGGAAGACGCCGTGCAGCGTGAGGTTGCGGACGTACAGCGGCGTGAGATCGCCCGTCGCCTCGAGGATCGTGGCCAGCCGCCCGAAGGGCCGGGTGAGCGGGAGCGCGGAGAGGAGCGGCGCGCCGCCCACCGTCGAGAACACCGCGTCCACGCCGGCGCCGCCGGTCTCCTCCCGGATCGCGTCGGCGACGTCGTCGCGGTCGTAGTCGAGGCACACGTCCGCCCCGAGCGCGCGCAGGGTGGCCTGGTTCGCCTTGCCGGCGGTGGCGATGACGCGCGCGCCGCACGCCTTGCCGAGCTGGACCGCGAACGACCCGACGCCGCCCGCGCCGCCCTGGACGAGCAGCGACTCGCCGGGTCGCACCTGCAGCCGGCGCACCACCGCCTCGTACGCGGTGCCGCCGGCGAGCGGGATGGCCGCGGCCTGCGCGTGGGTGAGGCGCGCCGGCTTCCGCGCCACGATCGCGGCCGCGACCGTGTTGCGCTCGGCGTAGCTGCCGACCGCGTTGCCGAAGATCTCCGGCGTGTAATAGACCTCGTCGCCCGGCGCGAAGCCCTTCACGCCGGGGCCGACCGCCTCGACCACGCCCGAGGCGTCGTAGCCGATCACGACCGGCGGCGCGAGCCCGGCCCAGCGCCCGTCGTGCCGCAGCTTCGCGTCCACCGGGTTGGTGCCGGAGGCGATCACCCGGACGAGCAGCTCGCCGGGGCCGGGGGAGGGGTCCGGGACCTCGCGGAGCTCGAGGGCCTCGGGGCCGCCGAAGCGGGAGAGGACGATGGCGCGCATGCCCCTGTTCTCGCGCGTCCGCGGGGACCGGGCACGCGAAACTCGGGGGTGGGCGCGGGCGCGCACGGGCGCCCGCCTCACCGCTCGAGCGCGGCGGCCTCCGCCGCCAGCCGGCACGCCTCCGCGTCCCCGGCGGCGCAGGCCTCGTCGAGCAGGGCCCGCCCGCGCGCCGGGTCCGCGGGACGCCCGTCGCCGACCACGAGCAGCACGCCCAGCCGCTTGGCCACCGCCGCGAGCGCCTTCCGCGCCTCGTCGCGCGCGGGCCCCCGCGCCGCGGATGCGAGGGGCCGGAGCCGCTCCAGCGCGCCGTCCAGGTCGCCCTCCTGCGCGAGCAGCAGGCCCTCGTAGTACGGCAGGCCGGCGGCGTCGTTGCCGCGGGCGTGCGCGGCGTCGAGCACCGCGCGGGCCCGCGTCCGGTCGCCGTCGCGCAGGGCGGCGTGCAGCGCCTCGAGCTCGTCGCGGTTCGCCGCCCAGCGCGGGTCCGGCCGCAGCGCCAGCGCGATCGCCAGCCCGAGCGCGGCCGCGGGCGGGAGCCAGGCCCGGGCGCGCCGCGGCGGCGGGCGCGAGGCGATCCAGCCGAGCCAGGCGCCGGTGACGAGCCCGCCGGCGTGCGCCCAGCCGTCGATGGGCAGGAACAGCCCCGCCAGCGCGAACGCGACCAGCACGATCCCGTTCAGGATGATGTCGCGCGACGACAGGAACGCGCGCCACGAGCCCACCGCGCGCCGGTAGAGCGCCAGCATGGCCCCGGCCACGCCGAACAGCGCCCCTGAGGCGCCCGCCGACATCGGCATGGCGGCCAGCATCGAGGCGGCGGAGCCGCCCAGCGCGCTCGCCAGGTACACGGCGAGGAAGCGGCGCGTGCCGATGGCCCGCTCGACGAGCGCGCAGAGCGGCACCCCGAACGCGAGGTTCCACACCAGGTGAACGGGCCCGACGTGCAGGAACGCGGCGGTGAGGAGGCGCCAGGGCTCGCCATCCCACACCCGCGCATGATCGAGCGCGCCCAGGCGGGCCAGGAGCGCGGGGTCCGTCGTGGAGCCATGGGCCGCCACCCACCCGAACGCGGCGAGATCCACGGCGGCGAGGGCCACCGTGCCGGGCGCGGCGCGCAGCCTGGCGGCGAGACCGTCCCGAGGTCGTGGGGCGTCCGTGTGCATGCGGCGTGGGAGTGTACCGTGACCCCGGGTTCGTGCGACCGCGCGCGTTCGGATAGCGTCCGGATCGATGAGCGACGCCGACACCATCGTCAACCCGCGCCGCGCGCCCCGCGCCCGCGTCCGCTGTGCGTGCAGGCTGTCCGCGCCGGCCGGCGTGCTCGACGCGGAGACCGAGGACCTCGGCCCGAGCGGCTGCCAGCTCCGCGCGGCGGGCGCGGTGGCAGTCGGCGAGGCGGTGCGGCTCGAGGTCTCGCACCCGCTGCTCGCGGAGGCGGTCGCGGTCGCCGGCCGCGTGGCGTGGGCGAGCGCGCAGGCGCCGTGGAGGCTCGGGGTCGCGTTCGACGCGGCGGAGCTGGAGCGGGCCGGCCGCTGGTACCAGGCGCTGCTCGCGTCCAGCTCCGGCATCGGTCCCGGGCGACGGCTCCCGGACCGCATCCCGCTCGACGCGACGGTCTGGCTGGGCGCGCCGCCGCGGTTCGTGGCCGATCTCGACAGGCACGAGATCGCCATCCTGCGCGCGGTGGGCGAAGGCGCCTCGCTGCGCAGCGTCGCGGCCGCGCTCGGGCCGAGATGGCCGCGCGCGCGGCGCGCGCTGTTCTCGCTGCTCGCGCACCAGCACCTCACGTTCGCGCGCGGCGCCGCGGCGAGGGCGCGGGACTGGGAGCGGACCCTGCTGCAGGCGGAGGTGGCGCTCGCGCCCGAGGTGCCGGCCACGCCGGCGCCCGCGCCCGTCGCCCCGGCGGCGGTCCCGGCGCCGGCGAGGGGCGCGGCGCGCGCGGCCGACGGCGGGGCGGGCGCAGGGTGGGGCGCACCGCCGGCGCGCACGCCGGACTTCGTGGGCGCGGGGGTGGGGTGGCGCGGCGCCGCCGGGCGGCCGCGCCCGCCGGAGGCGGCAGAGTGCCTGGAGCGGGCGCGCGGCGAGCTGGCCGAGGGCAGGGTGCACGGGGCCATCGCGCTGCTGCGCCGGGCCCTCGCCATCGCCCCTGGCGATCCGGAGATCGCCGGCGTGCTCGGCCGGCTCGCGTTCGACGGCCGGCGCACCGCCTGAGCGCGGGCGGCGGCACCCCGGCGCGCGGGACGCTCCCGGCGCCTCGGGCCGGATCAGCGCCTCGCGCGCGAGGCGCGCCGCATCTCTTCCGCCCAGCGCGGCCCCTCGGCCCCGAGCTCCTCCTCGCCGATCTCGAACACCGTGCCCTCCGTGGTGGAGAGGATGGCGAGCGTGAGCGTGGGCATCCGCTTGCCGCCGACCGGCTCCTCGCGCAGGACGAACAGGCGCATGTCCTTCGGCGCGCGGTGCTCCGCCGCCTCGGCCATGAGGGCCATCGCCTCGCGGAACTCCGGGTAGCGGCGCTCGAAGGCGGCGCGGTCGAGCGCGGGCACGGACAGCGCCTTCGCGTACCAGGCCGTCACCTTCGCGGCCGGATCGGACGTGACGAACGTGCAGCACTCGGGCGTCTCGCCCGGCTCCGGCGGCAGCGTGAGCAGGCGAGCGCCCGGATAGACCGGGATGGTGCGGTCGGCGGCGTGGGCCTGCGGCGCGGGAACCGCCGCGGCCAGCGCCGCGGCGGCGGCGATGCGAAGGACGTTCATGATCTCCCCTGGGCCCGCCGGAGGCGGCGGGCGGCGCGGCATTCTCCACGGGCGGCCGGGCGGCGGGCCCGCCCGCAGGGGCCGCTGGCCGGCGATCCCGGCCGCCTGTCCGAGGCGGCAGCGCGCCGGCCGCGCGCCCCGCGCCGGCCCGGGGGCGAACGGTCGCAATGTGGACCGATCCAATCGGCAATTCTCTTGAAATTTCGCGGGTGTCTCCCTTGACGCCCTCCACGGGGGGCTGATACCAAGCGCAGGCCGAAACCGTACCTCCCCCCACTCCAACTGCACGGAGGGATTGGTTCCCGATGTACTCGATCCTTCGCCGCGAAGCGTTCTCCGACGTGACCTTCCTGTGGGAGGTCTACGCCCCCGATGTCGCCGCCTCCGCCCAGCCCGGGCACTTCGTCATGCTCCGGCTGCACGAAGGGTCCGAGCGCATCCCCCTCACGGTCGCCGACTTCGACCGCGAGAAGGGCACCATCACGATGGTCATCCAGGCGCTCGGCAAGACGACGCGCGAGATGATGACCAACTACAAGGCGGGCGACACGTTCGACGACTTCGTCGGCCCGCTCGGCCTGCCCCAGCACATCGACAACGCCGGCCACGTGGTGCTCGTCGGCGGCGGCCTGGGCGTCGCGCCGGTGTACCCGCAGCTCCGCGCCTTCAAGGAGGCGGGCTGCCGCACCACCGGCATCATCGGCTTCCGGAACAAGGACCTGGTGTTCTGGGAGAAGAAGTTCGGCAAGTACTGCGACGACCTCATCGTCTGCACCGACGACGGCTCCTACGGGAAGCCGGGCTTCGTCACGCAGGCGCTGAAGGAGGTCTGCGAGAAGGACAAGCCGGACCTCGCCATCGCCATCGGCCCGCTGCCGATGATGAACGCCTGCGTCGAGACCACCCGCCCGTTCGGCGTGAAGACCATGGTCTCGCTGAACGCGATCATGGTGGACGGCACCGGCATGTGCGGCTCCTGCCGCGTGACGGTCGGCAAGGACGTGAAGTTCGCCTGCGTGGACGGCCCGGACTTCGACGGCCACCAGGTGGACTTCAAGGAGCTCCTCGCGCGCCAGCGCCGCTTCAAGAGCCAGGAGACCCGCGCGAACGAGGACTACGCGCACGTCTGCAACCTCGAGAAGCAGCTCTTCGAGGAGGAGAAGCGCAACTACAAGAAGCTGAAGGAGCTGGTGCCGACGCAGACGAAGATGCCGGAGCGCGACCACGTCGAGCGCGCGCGGAACTTCAAGGAGGTCAACCTGGGGTACTCGCTCCAGGACGCCCTCGGCGAGGCCGAGCGCTGCATCCAGTGCGCGAAGCCCACCTGCATCGCCGGCTGCCCGGTCCAGATCGACATCCCGCGCTTCATCCGCCACGTGGTGGTGCGCGACCTCGAGGGCGCCCTCGAGGTGATCAACGAGGCCTCCATCTTCCCGTCGGTCTGCGGCCGCGTCTGCCCGCAGGAGACGCAGTGCGAGGCCCAGTGCATCATCGCGAAGAAGATGGAGTCGGTCGGCATCGGCCGCCTCGAGCGCTTCGTCGGTGACAACGCCCGGCCGAAGCCGGTGGTCCCGCCCCGCTTCGACAGGAAGCTCGGCAAGGTGGCGGTGTGCGGCTCCGGCCCCGCCGGCCTCGCCGCCGCGGCCGACCTGGTGAAGTTCGGCTGCGACGTGACCGTGTACGAGGCGCTCCACGTGGTCGGTGGCGTGCTCCGCTACGGCATCCCGTCCTTCCGCCTCCCGCGCGACATCATCGACCGCGAGGTGAACAAGCTGGTCGAGATGGGCGTGAAGATCGAGACCAACAAGGTCATCGGCAAGACCTTCACCGTCCCGCAGCTGCTGGGCGAGAAGGGCTTCGACGCCGTGTTCCTCGGCGTCGGCGCCGGCGCGCCGCAGTTCCTCGGGATCCCGGGCGAGTTCGCGGGCCAGGTGTACTCGGCCAACGAGTTCCTCACCCGCGTGAACCTGATGGGCGGCGACAAGTTCCCGTTCCTCGACACCCCCATCTCGCTCGGCAAGAGCGTGGTGGTGATCGGCGCCGGCAACACCGCCATGGACTGCCTGCGCGTCGCCAAGCGGCTCGGCGCGCCGACGGTGCGCTGCGTCTACCGGCGCAGCGAGGCGGAGGCCCCGGCCCGCATCGAGGAGCTGCGGCACGCGAAGGAGGAGGGGATCGACTTCTTCTTCCTCCACACGCCGGTGGAGATCTACACCGACGCCGAGGGCAGCGTCCGCGGCATGAAGGTGGAGGAGATGGAGCTGGGCGCGCCCGACGACAAGGGCCGCCGCAAGCCCATGTCCACCGGCCGGTTCAAGGACCTCGAGTGCGACACCGTCATCTACGCGCTCGGGACCAAGGCGAACCCGATCATCACGCAGTCCACCCCCGGCCTCGGCCTCAACAAGTGGGGCAACATCGCGGCGGACGACGGGAAGCTCGAGTCCACCCAGGCCACCACGCTCCCGGGCGTGTTCGCCGGCGGTGACATCGTGACCGGCGGCGCCACCGTGATCCTGGCCATGGGCGCCGGCCGCCGCGCCGCGCGCTCCATCGCGACCTACCTGACGAACGGCAAGAAGTGGCCGCTCACGCAGGAGGAGGTGGCCGCGTTCCAGCCGATGGCGCAGTCCGGCGCCGCGCCGGCCGCACAGGCCGGCCTCCACACCCACGCCGGCGCCGTCGCGGCCGGGGCGGAGACCGCGGTGAAGACCTGCCCGAAGTGCCGCCGCCCGATCGAGGGCGACGAGGAGTACGTCTGCTGCGGCACCGCGCAGCTGCAGTGGCGCTGCGACGACTGCGGCAAGGTGAGCGAGGGCTTCGCGTTCCCGTACGGCATGTGCCCGGCCTGCGGCGGCAAGCTCCAGGTCACCGACCCGCGCAAGGTCGAGGAGGTCAAGGCGCTCGAGGCCATCCGGCTCGCGTTCGAGATCGAGCTCGGCGGCATGGCGTTCTACGCGAAGGCCGCCAAGGACTCGAAGGAGCCGGTGCTCAAGGCGCTCTTCGAGAAGTTCGCCGGGATGGAGCAGGAGCACATGGCGACGCTGACGCGCCGCTACCACGCCCAGGCGCCGTCGCCGACCGAGGGCTTCAAGATCGAGCGCGCGGCGCTGTTCGCCGGCCTCGAGAACCGGCCCGAGGATCCGGGCAACCTGTTCCGGATCGCGATCGGCTTCGAGCAGCGCGCGGTGAAGTTCTTCACCGAGCGCGGCGCCGCCGCCCCGGAGGGCTCGCCCGAGAAGCAGCTGTACAAGGAGCTCGCCGCCGAGGAGCGCGAGCACGTGGACCTGCTCACCACCGAGTACGAGCGGTGGAAGCAGGGCAAGCCCGGACTGCTGTAGGCCCTCCGCGCCGGCGGAGACCGTGACGAGGCCCCGGGGGTCCAGCCCCCGGGGCCTTTCCATCTCGGGGGACGGGGGGACGAGGCCTGCGGCGCGCCGGGCCGGCTCACTTCCGCCGGATCTCGCCGAGCACCGGCAGGTCCAGCGTCCGCTCGACCTGCCACCGCTGCATGATGCGCCCGCGCACGATGTCCGGCGCTGCCGCCGCGGCGATTCCGAGGCCGAGCGAGAGGAGCAGCCCGGCGAGCGCGATCTCGAACCGGCTGTTGCCGTACGGCGTCTGTGGGACCTGCGGCGGCCAGACCACGTTGTAGCGGTACTTGAACGCGGCGCGCGCCGCATCGAGCTCCACCTGGGCGGCGCCGAGCCGCTGGTTCATCTGTTCATACTGGGCGCGCGCCTCGATCACCCGCGGGTCGTCGGTCATGCGCGAGCTCTCCGCGGCGGGCGGCTGCGGCGCGAGCGCCGCGGCGGTGGCCGACGTCCCCTCGCGCGCGGCGCGCTCGACGACCTGTGCGCGGAGCTTGCGCTCCTCCTCGCGCAGGGTCCCGATCTGCGGCGACTCGCGCGACACCGCCGCGAGCTCCTGGCGCAAGCCGATGACGGTCGGGTGGGCCTCCGAGAGCGCGTTCAGCGCCTGGTGGAGCTGCGCGTCCACCTCGGCGATGCGCCGGCGCCTGAAGTTCTCCACGTCCTCGATGGCCCGCTGCTTCGACGCGAGCAGCGACTGCAGCCGCACGAGCTCCTCGCTCGGGCCCGTCGACACCGGGGACGACGGGGCCCGGACCGCCGCCGGACGACGGTGCTGCACGTCGACCATGACATCGTCGAGGTTCTTCCGGAGGACGGCGGCGCGCCCGCGCAGGACCGAGATGATCTCGTCGAGGGCCGTCACCTCCTGGACGTGGCGGGACTCGAGGAAGTTCTGCAGCGCGGCCTGGACCACCGCGTGAGCCTGTCGCGGGTCTGGCCAGTCGAGCTTGATGGTGATGGTCCCTTCCTCCGTGCTGACCTCGAGCTCCTTGTCGAGCACCAGCACCAGACGATCCACCGGGTCGGCCGGCGCCCCGGCGCGGCCGATGCCGAGCGCGCGCTTCACCCGCGCGCGCAGGTCGGGCTCCTCTACCGCAAGGCCGGCGGAGACGAGATTCGTCTCCTTCACGATCGCGACGAGGTTCTCGCGCCGGTGGACGATCTCCCACGCCGACCGGGTGGGGAGGTCCTCGAAGCCTGCACGCGCGGCGGACGGGAGCGCGCTCGAGCGCTGGGCCAGGATCGTCGTGTAGACGCGGTACATGGGCTTCCGCGTGACGGCGAACGCGATGCTCGCGCCGAACGCGACCACGAACACCGCGACAGCCAGGACCTTGCGGCGCCGCGCCGCGCGCACGGCGAGCGTCAGCCAGTCGAGCGGCGTGACCTTCGGCCCCCGGGCAGCCCCGGCGCCGTCGTAGTCCGAGCCGTCGGTGAGCCGAGGAAAGTCCGGCGTCATCGGTTCCCAGTCCCTTCCGACGGCTCCACAGGCGCCGCCACGCCGAGCCATGCCCGGACCGCGAATGCCCCGCGATGATAAACCCCCGCGCCATCCGCGTGCGAGTCGGAGGAGCGTGGGGGACCCGCGCAGGCGCGCGGCGCGCCGCGGGCCGCCGTCCAGCTGTGCTACGGTGGGCCGGGATCGGCGTGCGCGGGGGCTGCGACGATTCGCCGGTCACGGGGGAGGCAATGCGGGGCTCGATCGCGAGGCGCGCCACGCTGGCTGCGCTGGTGGTGACGCTCGCGGTGCCCGGAGCGCCAGGAGCGAGCGGGACCGCACCGGCCCCGGCGGCGCCGATGACGGCGGCGAACCGGGTGGCGGGCGTGGCTCCGCTCGCGGTGTTCTTCGACGCCGTGGACACCCAGCCCGAGGGACCGGCATCGCCGTTCACGTGGCGGAGCGGCGTCGTCCAGCCCGCCGATCCGGAGGCGGCCGAGTACGTGTGGGACTTCGGCGACCCCGGCGCCGGCGCCTGGCGCACCACCGGCCTGAGCCGCAACACGGCCACGGGATACACCACCGCGCACGTGTACGAAGCCCCGGGCACGTACACGGCCACGCTCACCGTGACCGACGCGGGCGGGACCCGCCGGACCTACCGGCAGCAGATCACCGTCTCGGCACCCGCGGGCAAGACCTACTACGTCGCCGCGGGCGGGAACGACGGAAACGCCGGCACCAGCCCTGATGCGCCGTTCGCCACGTTCGCGCGCGGGTTCGCTGCGGTGAACGGCGGTCCTGGCCGGCGCCTGCTGCTCCGCCGCGGGGACGCCTTCACCACCGTGGGCGTCACGCTGACCGCGCCGGGGCCGGGGATCATCGGGGCCTACGGCGAGGGTGCGCGGCCGGTGCTGAGGGTGACCGGCGTGGACGGAGGGCTCATCGTCCGCGCCCCGGACTGGCGCCTGATGGACCTGGAGCTGGTCGGCCCGGGGGCCGCGGTGGACCAGGCGGCGGCGGTGGGCTACTCCAACGTCGTCCAGACGGTGAACGCGCTCGTGCTCCGTGTGCGCTCCACCGGGTTCCGCGTCGGGCTCGGGAACGGCGACTGGAAGCCCATCTACGCCACCCCGCACGACGGCAACGCCTGGGTGGAGTGCGAGGCCACGGCGGAGCAGTCGGGCGGCATGTACGTGGGTGGCCGCCGCCTCGCGATCCTGGGCAACGACCTGCACGACATGACGAGCACGCACGCCCTCCGGGTGTGGCAGGCGCACAAGGCGGTGATCGCGCACAACCGCCTGTGGAATCCGGGCGGGACGCGCCACGCCCTCAAGCTGCACGGCCCGGCGCATGGCGACGGGCGCCCGGAGACGCGGTGGGTGACCGTGGCGGACAACCGGGTGCGCGGCCGCGTGTGGTCGATGGCCATCGGGCCACAGGACGCGGAGAACGACGAGCGGGTGAGCCACGTCGTCGTCGAGCGGAACGTCACCAGCGGCGAGGCGAGCGTCCAGGTGGACCTGACGATCTGGGCGCGAGACGTGATGGTCCGGAACAACGTCTTCGACGGGACCGGCGCGGCGAAGTACTACACCGCCGTTCTCGTCGGCCGCCGCGGTTTGGAGCCCGAACCCGAGGACGTGCGCGTCGTCAACAACACGATGGTGCGGAGGGACGCGGCCGACGAGTTCGCCGTCATTCGCGTCGAGCGCTTCGCAGCGCGGGTGACGCTTCGGAACAACCTCGCGAGCGCACCGCTGTGCAGGGAGCCGGCGATCGTCGGGGGTGTTGCTGGGCAGGGCCTGACCCAGGATCACAACCTGCTCACGGCTTCGCCAGGGTTCACCGATCCCGAGCGCGGAGATTACACGCTCGGGCCGCGCTCGCCCGCCGTGGACGCAGGCGCCCCCCTGGTCGAGGTACGCGGCGACTTCCTGCGCACCGCTCGCCCGCGCGGCACTGCGTACGACCTGGGCGCCTACGAGTCCCGCTGAGGCCGTCAGCGCGTCACCGCAAGACGCTGAGCTTCGCCGACTTCGTGATCCCGCCGCCGCTCGCGGAGATCGACGACGAGGTGCTGGAGGTCACGGGGACGGTGGCGATGGGGAACGTCGCCGAGGTGGCGCCGCCGGGTACCGTGACGGACGCCGGCACCGTGGCGACCGCGGGGCGGCTGCTCGCGAGCGTGACCGGGAAGCCCGCCGCCGGTGCGGGGTAGGTCAGCGTCACGGTGCCGGTGGACGCCGAGCCGCCCACCACGGTGCTCGGGTTCAGGCTCACGCCGGACGGCCCGATCACGCGCACCGAGAGCGACGCGGTGGCCGCGATCCCCGCGTGCGTCGAGGTGATCGTCACGCTCCGGGAGGAGGTGACCGTGCTCGTGGACACCGGGAACGTCACCGCCGTGGCGCCCGCGTCGATCGTCACGGCGGCCGGGACCGTCGCGACGGCCACGTTGTTGCTCGAAAGCGCCGACGTGATCGGGACGGTCACGGGGCCGCTCAGCGAGAGCGTGCCGGTGGCGAGGTTGCCGCCCCCGACGATCGCCGGCGCGAGGCTCAGGCTCACCGCGCGGATGGTGAGCGTCGCGGACCGCGCCACGCCGCCGACGCTCGCCGAGATCGAGGCGACCGTCTCGGTCGTGATGCGCCCGGAGCCGACCGGGAATGTGGCGCGGGTTGCGCCGGCGGGCACGGTCACGCTTGCCGGTACGGTCGCGGCGCCGCTCGAGCTGCTCAGCTGGACCGTGGTTCCGGACGGGCCTGCCGGCCCCGTCAGCGCGACCTCCCCGGTGGTGCCGTCGCCCTCGACAACCGCGGTAGCCGCGAGCGTCACGGATTGGAGTACCGGGGCCGTCACGGTGAGCGTGGCGGAGCCGATCACGCCGGAGAGCGTGGCGGTGATGGTGGTGGTGCCGGCGGCGAGCGCAGACGCCAGGCCGGTCGCGCTGATCGAGGCGGTGGCAGGAGCCGAGGACGTCCAGGTCACCTGCGTGGTGAGGTCACGCGTCGAGCTGTCGGAGTAGGTGCCGGTGGCCGTGAACTGCTGGGTGCCGCCGGCGGGGACGGACGGGTTGGTTGGTGCGACCGCGATCGATGCCAGCGTCGCGGGGGTGACCGTGAAGGTCGTGGAGGCGGTGACGCCGGAGAGCGTGGCAGTGATGGTGGTGGTGCCCGCGGCGAGCGCGGACGCGAGGCCGGTCGCGGAGATGGTCGCGATGGCAGGCACCGACGACGTCCAGGCGACCTGGGTCGTGAGGTCGGCGGTGGTGCCATTCGAGTAGGTGCCCGTTGCCGTGAATTGCTGCGTTCCGCCGGCGGGGACGGACGGGTTGGCCGGCGTGACTGCGATCGACGCCAGCGTGGCCGGCGTGACGGTGAAGGTGGTGGAGCCGGTGACGCCGGAAAGGGAGGCCGAGATGGTGGTGCTGCCGGCGGTGAGCGCGGACGCGAGGCCCGTCGCGCTGATCGAGGCCGTGGCAGGAGCCGAGGACGTCCAGGTCACCTGCGTGGTGAGGTCGCGCGTCGAGCTGTCGGAGTAGGTGCCGGTGGCCGTGAACTGCTGGGTGCCGCCGGCGGGGACGGACGGGTTGGTTGGTGCGACCGCGATCGATGCCAGCGTCGCGGGGGTGACCGTGAAGGTCGTGGAGGCGGTGACGCCGGAGAGCGTGGCGGTGATGATGGTGGTGCCGGCGGCGAGCGCGGACGCGAGGCCGGTCGCGCTGATCGAGGCGGTGGCAGGAGCCGAGGACGTCCAGGTCACCTGCGTGGTGAGGTCACGCGTCGAGGCATCGGAATACGTGCCGGTCGCGGTGAACTGCTGGGTCCCGCCGGCCGCAATCGACGTGTTGGCCGGCGTGACGGTGACCGAGGAGAGCGTGGCCGGTGTGACCGTGAACGTCGTCGAACCGGTGACGCCCGAGAGCGTGGCGGTGATGGTGGTGGTGCCGGCGGCGAGCGCGGAGGCGAGGCCGCTCGCGCTGATCGATGCCGTGGCAGGCGCCGACGACGTCCAGGTGACCTGGGTCGTGAGGTCGGCGGTGGTGCCGTTCGAGTAGGTGCCCGTTGCGGTGAATTGCTGGGTCCCGCCGGCGGCAGTCGACGGGTTGGCCGGCGCGACCGCGATTGATGACAGCGTCGGGGGCGTGACCGTGAACGTCGTCGAACCGGTGACGCCCGAGAGCGTGGCGGTGATGGTGGTGGTGCCGGCGGCGAGCGCGGAGGCGAGGCCGCTCGCGCTGATCGATGCCGTGGCAGGCGCCGACGACGTCCAGGTGACCTGGGTCGTGAGGTCGGCGGTGGTGCCGTTCGAGTAGGTGCCCGTTGCGGTGAACTGCTGGCTACCGCCAGCGGCAATCGACGGGGTGGCCGGCGTGACGGCGATCGACGCCAGCGTGGCCGCCGTGACCGTAAAGGTCGTGGAGGCGGTGACCCCGGAGAGCGTGGCGGTGATGGTGGTGGTGCCCGCGGCGAGCGCGGACGCCAGGCCGGTCGCGCTGATCGAGGCGGTCGCAGGAGCAGAGGACGTCCAGGTCACCTGCGTGGTGAGGTCGCGCGTCGAACTGTCGGAGTACGTGCCCGTTGCCGTGAACTGCTGGGTGCCGCCGGCCGCAATCGACGTGTTGGCCGGCGTGACGGTGACCGAGGAGAGCGTGGCCGGTGTGACCGTGCACGTCGTCGAACCGGTGACGCCCGAGAGCGTGGCGGTGATGGTGGTGGTGCCGGCGGCGAGCGCGGAGGCGAGGCCGCTCGCGCTGATCGATGCCGTGGCAGGCGCCGACGACGTCCAGGTGACCTGGGTCGTGAGGTCGGCGGTGGTGCCGTTCGAGTAGGTGCCCGTTGCGGTGAACTGCTGGCTACCGCCAGCGGCAATCGACAGGTTGGCCGGCGTGACGGTGATTGAGGAGAGCGTGGCCGGTGTGACCGTGAAGGTCGTGGAACCGGCGAAGCCTGAGAGCGTGGCGGTGATGGTGGTGGTACCGGCGGCGAGCGCGGAGGCGAGACCGGCTGCCGAGACGGTCGCAGTGGTGGGCGCAGACGAGGTCCAGACGACCTGAGTCGTCAGGTCGGCGGTGGTGCCGTTCGAGTAGGTGCCCGTTGCAGTGAACTGCTGGGTCCCGCCGGCGGCAGTCGACGGGTTGGCCGGCGCGACCGCGATTGATGACAGCGTCGCGGGCGTGACCGTGAACGTCGTCGAACCGGTGACGCCGGAGAGCGTGGCGGAGATGGCGGTGGTGCCCGCGGCGAGCGCGGACGCGAGGCCGGTCGCGGAGATCGTCGCGGTGGCAGGCAGCGACGAGGTCCAGGTGACCTGGGTGGTGAGGTCACGCGTCGAGGCATCGGAATACGTGCCGGTCGCGGTGAACTGCTGGGTCCCGCCAGCGGCAATCGACGGGTTGGCCGGCGTGACGGCGATGGACGCCAGCGTGGCCGGCGTGACGGTGAAGGTCGTGGAGCCGGTGACCCCGGAGAGCGTGGCGGTGATGGTGGTGGTGCCCGCGGCGAGCGCGGACGCCAGGCCGGTCGCGTTGATCGAGGCGGTCGCAGGAGCAGAGGACGCCCAGGTCACCTGCGCGGTGAGGTCGCGCGTCGAGCTGTCGGAGTACGTGCCGGTGGCCGTGAACTGCTGCGTGCCGCCGGCGGCAATCGACGGGTTGGCCGGCGCGACGGCGATGGACGCCAGCGTGGCGGGCGTGACCGTGAAGGTCGTGGAGCCGGTGACGCCGGAGAGCGTGGCGGTGATCGTGGTGGTGCCGGCGGCGAGCGCGGAGGCGATGCCAGTCGCGGAGATGGTCGCCACGGCGCTGCTGGACGAGTTCCAGGCGACCTGGGTCGTCAGGTCCGCAGTGCTTCCGTTGGAGTAGGTGCCGGTGGCCGCGAACTGCTGCGTCCCGCCGGCGGCAATCGACGGGTTGGCCGGCGTGACGGTGATCGAGGAGAGCGTGGCCGGTGTGACCGTGAAGGTCGTGGAACCGGCGAAGCCTGAGAGCGTGGCGGTGATGGTGGTGGTACCGGCGGCGAGCGCGGAGGCGAGACCGGCTGCCGGACGGTCGCAGTGGTGGGCGCAGACGAGGTCCAGACGACCTGAGTCGTCAGGTCGGCGGTGGTGCCGTTCGAGTAGGTGCCCGTTGCAGTGAACTGCTGGGTCCCGCCGGCGGCAGTCGACGGGTTGGCCGGCGCGACCGCGATTGATGACAGCGTCGCGGGCGTGACCGTGAACGTCGTCGAACCGGTGACGCCGGAGAGCGTGGCGGAGATGGCGGTGGTGCCCGCGGCGAGCGCGGACGCGAGGCCGGTCGCGGAGATCGTCGCGGTGGCAGGCACCGACGAGGTCCAGGTGACCTGGGTGGTGAGGTCACGCGTCGAGGCATCGGAATACGTGCCGGTGGCCGTGAACTGCTGGGTGCCGCCGGCGGCAATCGACGGGTTGGCCGGCGTGACGGCGATGGACGCCAGCGTGGCGGGCGTGACTGTGAAGGTCGTGGAGCCGCTGATGCCGGAGAGCGTGCCGGAGATGGTGGTGCTTCCCGCGGCGAGCGCGGAGGCGAGGCCGGTCGCGTTGATCGAGGCGGTCGCAGGAGCAGAGGACGTCCACGTGACCTGGGCCGTGAGGTCGGCGGTGGTGCCGTTCGAGTAGGTGCCCGTTGCAGTGAATTGCTGCGTTCCGCCGGCGGGGACGGACGGGTTGGCCGGCGTGACTGCGATCGACGCCAGCGTGGCGGGCGTGACCGTGAGGGTCGTGGAGCCGCTGATACCGGAGAGCGTGGCGGAGATGGTGGTGCTTCCCGCGGCGAGCGCGGAGGCGAGGCCCGCGGCGGAGATGGTCGCGGTGGCGGCCGCAGACGACGCCCACGTGACCTGGGCTGTCAGGTCACGCGTCGAGGCATCGGAATACGTGCCGGTCGCGGTGAACTGCTGGGTCCCGCCCGCGGCGACGGATGGATTGGCTGGCGCGACCGCGATTGATGCCAGCGTCGCAGGGGTGACCGTGAAGGTCGTGGAACCGGTGATGCCGGAGAGCGTTGCGGTGATCGTGGTGGTGCCGGCGGCGAGCGCGGAAGCAAGGCCGTTGGCGGAGATGGTCGCGGTGGCGGCCGCAGACGACGCCCACGCAACCTGGGCTGTCAGGTCACGCGTCGAGGCATCGGAATACGTGCCGGTCGCGGTGAACTGCTGGGTCCCGCCCGCGGCGACGGATGGATTGGCTGGCGCGACCGCGATTGATGCCAGCGTCGCAGGGGTGACCGTGAAGGTCGTGGAACCGGTGATGCCGGAGAGCGTTGCGGTGATGTTCGTGGTGCCCGCGGCGAGCGCGGCGGCGAGGCCGGTCGCGGAGATGGTCGCGGTCGCGGCCGCAGACGACGCCCACGTGACCTGGGCCGTCAGGTCACGCGTCGAGGCATCGGAATACGTGCCGGTGGCCGTGAACTGCTGGGTGCCGCCGGCGGCAATCGACGGGTTGGCCGGCGCGACCGCGATCGACGACAGCGTCGCGGGCGTGACCGTGAAGGTCGTGGAGCCGGTGACCCCGGAGAGCGTGGCGGTGATGGTGGTGGTGCCGGCGGCGAGCGCGGACGCGAGGCCGGTCGCGCTGATCGAGGCGATCGCAGGAGCAGAGGACGTCCAGGTCACCTGCGTGGTGAGGTCACGCGTCGAGCTGTCGGAGTAGGTGCCCGTTGCAGTGAATTGCTGCGTTCCGCCAGCGGGGACGGATGGGTTGGCCGGCGTGACTGCGATCGACGCCAGCGTGGCGGGCGTGACCGTGAAGGTCGTGGAGCCGCTGATACCGGAGAGGGTGGCGGTGATCGTGGTGGTGCCCGCGACGAGCGCGGAAGCAAGGCCGTTGGCGGAGATCGTCGCGGTGGTGGGCGCAGACGACGTCCAGGCGACCTGAGTCGTCAGGTCGCGCGTCGAGTTGTCGGAGTACGTGCCGGTGGCCGTGAACTGCTGGCTGCCGCCAGCGGCGACCGACGGGCTGGCCGGCGCGACGGCGATGGATGCCAGCGTCGCGGGCGTGACCGTGAAGGTCGTGGAGCCGGTGACCCCGGAGAGCGTGGCGGTGATGGTGGTGGTGCCGGCGACGAGCGCGGACGCGAGCCCGGTCGCGGAGATGGTCGCGGTGGCAGGCACCGACGACGTCCAGGTCACCTGCGTGGTGAGGTCACGCGTCGAGCTGTCGGAGTAGGTGCCCGTTGCCGTGAACTGCTGCGTGCCGCCGGCGGCAATCGACGGGCTGGCCGGCGCGACGGTGATCGAGGAGAGCGTGGCCGGTGTGACTGTGAAGGTCGTGGAACCGCTGATGCCGGAGAGCGTGGCGGAGATGGTGCTGGTGCCGGCGACGAGCGCGGACGCGAGACCGACTGCAGAGACGGTCGCCGTGGTGGGCACCGACGACGTCCAGGTGACCTGGGTCGTCAGGTCGGCGGTGGTGCCGTTCGAGTAGGTGCCCGTTGCCGTGAACTGCTGGGTGCCGCCGGCGGCGGCGGATGCATTGGCCGGCGCGACGGCGATGGACGCCAGCGTGGCCGGCGTGACGGTGAAGGTGGTGGACCCGGTGACGCCGGAGAGCGTGGCGGTGATCGTGGTGGTGCCCGCGACGAGCGTGGACGCGAGCCCGGTCGCGGCGATGGTCGCGGTGGCGGGCACCGACGACGTCCAGGTGACCTGGGTCGTCAGGTCGGCGGTGGTGCCGTTCGAGTACGTGCCCGTTGCGGTGAACTGCTGGCTACCGCCAGCGGCGACCGACGGGTTGGCCGGCGTGACGGCGATGGACGCCAGCGTGGCGGGCGTGACGGTGAAGGTCGTGGAGCCGGTGACCCCGGACAGCGTGGCGGTGATGGTGGTGGTGCCCGCAACGAGCGCGGACGCGAGGCCGGTCGCGCTGATCGAGGCGATCGCAGGAGCAGAGGACGTCCAGGTCACCTGCGTGGTGAGGTCGCGCGTCGAGCTGTCGGAGTAGGTGCCGGTGGCCGTGAACTGCTGGCCACCGCCAGCGGCGGTGGATGGATTGGCTGGCGTGACCGCGATCGACGCCAGCGTGGCCGGCGTGACAGTGAAGGTCGTGGAACCGGTGACGCCGGAGAGCGTGGCGGAGATGGTGGCGCTCCCGGCGGCGAGCGCGGAAGCGAGGCCGTTGGCGGAGATGGTCGCGGTGGCAGGCAACGACGACGTCCAGACGATCTGAGTCGTGAGGTCGGCGGTGGTGCCGTTCGAGTAGGTGCCCGTTGCAGTGAATTGCTGCGTTCCGCCGGCGGGGACGGACGGGTTGGCCGGCGTGACTGCGATCGACGCCAGCGTGGCGGGCGTGACCGTGAAGGTCGTGGAGCCGCTGATACCGGAGAGCGTGCCGGAGATGGTGGTGCTTCCCGCGGCGAGCGCGGAAGCGAGGCCGTTGGCGGAGATAGTCGCGGTGGCAGGCAACGACGACGTCCAGACGACCTGAGTCGTGAGGTCG
The DNA here is from genome assembly GCF_049201065.2 of Anaeromyxobacter sp. Red801. NCBI lineage: Bacteria > Pseudomonadati > Myxococcota > Myxococcia > Myxococcales > Anaeromyxobacteraceae > Anaeromyxobacter > Anaeromyxobacter sp. Red801. The sequence continues at coordinate 1,461,861 of NZ_CM181236.1, forward strand.
GCGGTGGTGCCGTTCGAGTAGGTGCCCGTTGCAGTGAATTGCTGCGTCCCGCCGGCGGGGACGGACGGGTTGGCCGGCGTGACTGCGATCGACGCCAGCGTGGCGGGCGTGACCGTGAAGGTCGTGGAGCCGGTGACCCCGGAGAGCGTGGCGGTGATGTTCGTGGTGCCCGCGGCGAGCGCGGACGCGAGGCCGGTCGCGCTGATCGAGGCGGTGGCGGCCGCAGACGACGCCCACGTTACCTGGGCTGTCAGGTCACGCGTCGAGGCATCGGAATACGTGCCGGTCGCGGTGAACTGCTGGGTCCCGCCCGCGGCAATCGACGGGTTGGCCGGCGTGACGGCGACGGACGCCAGCGTGGCCGGCGTGACGGTGAAGGTCGTGGAGCCGGTGATCCCGGAGAGCGTGGCGGAGATGGTGGTGGTGCCCGCAACGAGCGCGGACGCGAGGCCGGTCGCGCTGATCGAGGCGATCGCAGGAGCAGAGGACGTCCAGGTCACCTGCGTGGTGAGGTCGCGCGTCGAGCTGTCGGAGTAGGTGCCGGTGGCCGTGAACTGCTGGCCACCGCCAGCGGCGGTGGATGGATTGGCCGGCGTGACGGCGATGGACGCCAGCGTGGCGGGCGTGACGGTGAAGGTCGTGGAGCCGGTGACCCCGGACAGCGTGGCGGTGATGTTCGTGGTGCCCGCGGCGAGCGCGGACGCCAGGCCGGCTGCGTTGATCGAGGCCGTGGCAGGCACCGACGACGTCCAGGTGACCTGGGTCGTCAGGTCGCTAGTGCTGCCGTTCGAGTACGTGCCCGTCGCGGTGAACTGCTGGGCTCCGCCGGCGGCGACAGCCGGGCTGGCCGGCGTGACCGCGATGGACGCCAGCGTGGCCGGCGTGACCGTGAAGGTCGTGGAGCCGCTGATGCCGGAGAGCGTGGCGGTGATGGTGGTGGTGCCAGCGACGAGCGCGGACGCGAGACCGGCTGCAGAGACGGTCGCGGTGGTGGGCGCGGACGACGTCCAAGTGACCTGTGCGGTGAGGTCGGCGCTCGTGCCATTCGAGTAGGTTCCGGTCGCCGTGAACTGCTGGGTGCCGCCGGCGGCAATCGACGAATTGACCGGCGTGACTGCGATGGACGCCAGCGTGGCCGGCGTGACCGTGAAGGTCGTGGAGCCGGTGACCCCGGAGAGCGTGGCGGTGATGTTCGTGGTGCCCGCGGCGAGCGCGGACGCGAGGCCGGTCGCGCTGATCGAGGCGGTGGCAGGAGCAGAGGACGTCCAGGTGACCTGGATCGTGAGGTCGGCGGTGGTGCCGTTCGAGTAGGTGCCCGTTGCCGTGAACTGCTGGGTGCCGCCGGCGGCGGCGGATGCATTGGCCGGCGCGACTGCGATCGACGACAGCGTCGCGGGCGTGACCGTGAAGGTCGTGGAGCCGGTGACCCCGGAGAGCGTGGCGGTGATGTTCGTGGTGCCCGCGGCGAGCGCGGCGGCGAGGCCGGTCGTGCCGATCGATGCCGTGGTGGGCACCGAGGACGCCCAGGTGACCTGGATCGTCAGGTCGGCGGTGGTGCCGTTCGAGTACGTGCCCGTTGCGGTGAACTGCTGGCTACCGCCAGCGGCGACCGACGGGTTGGCCGGCGTGACTGCGATGGACGCCAGCGTGGCCGGCGTGACGGTGAAGGCCGTGGAGCCGGTGATGCCGGAGAGCGTGGCGGTGATGGTGGTGGTGCCGGCGGCGAGCGCGGACGCCAGGCCGGTCGCGTTGATCGAGGCCGTGGCAGGCACCGAGGACGTCCAGGTGACCTGGGTCGTCAGGTCGGCGGTGGTGCCGTTCGAGTACGTGCCCGTTGCCGTGAACTGCTGGCTACCGCCAGCGGCGACCGACGGGTTGGCCGGCGTGACCGCGATGGACGCCAGCGTGGCCGGCGTGACGGTGAACGTCGTCGAGCCGGTGATCCCGGAGAGCGTCGCCGAGATCGCGGTAGTTCCGGCGGCCACCGTGGTCGCGAGCCCGTACGGCGAGATCGTCGCGGCAGCCGTGTTGGACGAGGCCCAGGTGACCTGCGTCGTCAGATCCACGCTGCTGCCGTTCGAGTAGGTGCCCGTTGCCGTGAACTGTTGCGTGCCGCCGGCGGCCACGGACGCGCCGATCGGCGTCACGGCGATGGACGAGAGGGTCGGGGCGGTGACGCTCAGCGTGGCGGTGCCGGTGACGCCGGACTGGGTGGCCGAGATGGTCGCCGTGCCGGGCGAGAGGGCCGAGGCGAGCCCGCCGGCGGCAACCGTCGCGATGGAGGTGTTCGACGAGGTCCAGGTCGCCTGGCCCCCGAGGTCCTGGGTGCTGCCGTCGGAGTAGGTCCCGATCGCGGTGAACTGCTGCGTGCCGCCCGCGGGAACCGCCGGGCTGGCCGGCGTGATCGCGATCGACGTGAGCGTCGGCGCGGACCCGGTCGTGAAGACCACGTCCACCCAGTAGTTCGCGGCCAGTGCCGCATCGGAGGGGAACGCGCTCGTCGCGCCGTAGGCGAACACGCCGTTTCCGCCCGAGGTCCCGTTCGGCAGCGCGTGGAGCGGCGGGTTGTCGTACCCGGACGTCGAGAAGTAGTTGAGGTCGCGGGCGTAGTGGCCCACCGGCGCGTGGTACGACGCCACGTAGGTCGTGTTCGCCGCGATCGGCACCGGGGTCGCGAACGTCACCTGCTGCCACCCGGACGAGGTCTCGTTCGTGAACGTCGCCGTCGCGAGCCGCTGCCCGGTCCCGCTCCACAGGTTGCCGACGTGCGTGCCGGTGTTGGCGCCCGACTTGTAGAACCGGATCCCCGTGACCTGCCCGGCCACGTCGGACCGGAACTTCACGCCCAGCTCGATCGACGAGTCCGCGCCGCGGTCCGCGGTCGCCGGGGCGGCGCCGGCCGGCCAGATGCTCACGCCGCCGGCGGGCGGCGCTGCCACGGCGATGCTCAGCGCAGCGCCCGCGGTGGCCATGGCGGCGTCCGTCACGGTTGCGGTGAAGGCGAACGTGCCGCTCGCGGTGGGGGTGCCGGAGATCGCGCCGCTCGCTGCGAGCGCCAGCCCGGGCGGCAGCGCGCCCGCCGTGACCGTCCACGCGTACGGCGGCGTGCCGCCCGTCGCCTGGAGCGCGGCGGAGTAGGCCTGGTCACGCTGGCCGGAGGGCAGCGAGGAGGTCGTGACCGCCAGCGGGGCCGGCTGGACCGTGAGCGTGGCCTGACCGCTGACGCCCGCGAGCGTCGCGCCGATGGTGGCGGAGCCGGCGGAGACGGCCGTGGCCAGGCCGGTCGCGGAAACGGTTGCGACCGCCGGGCTCGAGGACGTCCAGGCGGCCTGCGCGGTCAGCTCCCGGCTGCTGCCGTCGGCGTACGTGCCGGTGGCGGTGAACTGCTGCGCTCCGCCGGCGGTGACCGTCGCGGTGGCGGGCGCGACCGCGATGGAGGTGAGCGCCGGCGCCGTCACGGTGAGCACGGTGCTGCCGGTCACGCCGGAGACCGTCGCCGAGAGCGTCGCGGTCCCCGACGCGAGCGCCGTCGCGAGGCCGGAGGCATCGACCGTCGCGACCGCGGGGGCGGAGGACGCCCAGCTGACGAGCGTGGTGAGGTCCCGGGTCGAGCCGTCGGCGTACGTGCCGGTCGCGACGAGCTGCAGGGTAGCTCCCGCGAGGAGGGCCGGGCTGGCCGGCGTCACGGCGATGGACGACAACGCCGGCGTGACCGTCAGCGTGGAGGAGCCGGTCAGGCCCCCGTAGGTCGCGGTGAGGGTCGCCGTCCCGGCGCTCACCGCGGTGGCGAGACCGCCGGCCCCGACGGTGGCGACCGCCGGGCTCGAGGAGGCCCAGGCCACGAGCGCGGTGAGGTCCTGCAGGCTCCCGTCCGAGTAGCTCCCCGTGGCCCGCAGCTGCACGGTCGCTCCCGTCTGGAGCGTGGCGCTCGCCGGCGCCACCGTGATGGCCTCCAGGATCGGCGTCGTGCCCGGCGCGAGCTGCCGGGTGATCTGCGTGCTCCCGGAGAACGCGGGGACGCCCGCCCACGCTTGCTGCACCTCGCCGGACTGCTCGGTGAAGACCATGAACTGGGTGGCGACGTCCGTCCGCCCGGTGACCACGGTGGTCAGGACCTGCGTGACCGGGTCGAAGACGCTCGAGGCGATGCGCGAGTCGTGCTTCGCGCGGAGGTACTCGCAGGCCTCGTCGAGCGTGACGTACACCGGGGTGTAGCCGGCCACGTTCCCGAGGATGGTCTGCAGCGACGTGCGCCAGTCGGTGGGCGCGAACGACTGGATGTACGGCTCGTGCGTGAACAACGTCGCGAGCGCCATCGAGTCGAGCGCGCGCCTGAGCTGCCGGGTGCCACGGCCGACCGTGCCGGGCACGTCGGTGGCGTCGGGGTACCACTCGTAGCCCGCGTCGTCCCGGATCTCGGTCAGGCAGTTGAAGAACTGGCCCGAGAGCTCCGGGTGTCCCGGGACCGTGACGTAGTCCGCGTAGGCGACGGGCGCGGCGTCGTCGGAGGCGCCCGCCTCGTAGACGCGAAACGGCTTCAGCATGAGCCAGGGCGCGCCATAGGGCTCGCCCGGCGTCATGTGGGTGGCCACCGAGCGCACGCCCCATGTCTGCAGCCACGGGAACGCGTTGGGCCCGATCTCGTAGAAGTGCGGGACGACGAGCGAGGAGATGGGGATGCCGCGCTGCTGGTGCCAGTCGGTGGCGTCCTGAAAGTACGCGGCGAGCGTGGCGTCGGAGAAGGGCGCCTGGGCGAAGTGGTCGTAGTAGAAGAACCCGGGCGCGTCGCCGTGCACCGACGCGGTGGCCTGGCCGGCGGCGGTGAGCGCGGCGAGATCGGCGGCGTTCGCCTCGGAGATGCTCTTGTAGAAGAGGCCGAGCCACGGCTTCAGCTGGAGGTCGTTCGCGATCTGCACCCACCAGAACCCGCCGATCACGTCGTCGACGCGCATGGTGAGGAAGTTCGGCAGGCCCTGCATGACGAACGGCTTCCGCGCCGCCCAGGCGAGGCTCCGCCAGACGAGGTCGTCCAGGCCGCGCAGCGGGCCGCGGATCGAGCGGGACATCCACTCGTAGCTGGTGAACTGGACGGCGCGGCCCTGGCCGTACGCGGTCGCGACCAGGAACGGGTCGTTCGAGTCCCAGTAGCGAGCGAGCACGGTCGCGCCCGGGCCCGGGATCACCGAGGCCGCCGGCATCTGCCGCGCCCACACGATCTCGCCGGCCGAGTGGCGGTTCGTCACCCACTGAGAGGGCGCGCCGCTCGGGAACAGGATGCCCTCGCCGCTGGTGTTCCAGCCGTAGCCGAAGCCGAACAGGTCGGTGACGAACTGGTAGCGCGCCGTCCGGCTCGAGGTGGCGAGGTCGAAGTCGAAGTTGACGAGCCCGCAGCCACCGCGCACCGCGGCCTCCAGCGTGGACTGCTCGCCGGCGGAGAGGTACTGGCCGGTCGGGTCGATGCTCGCGTGCCCGATCACGATGAGCGCGTGGTTCGCGACCTCGGGGCCGAGCTCGGTGGTGGCGAGGTCGAGGATGGAGTACGGCACCCCGAGGTGATCGAGGTACGGCTGGATCCGCTGCTGCGCGTCGGCGTACCGGGCGCTCGCCGAGTTCACGACGAGGACGGCATCCGCACGCTGCTGCGCTACCGCCGCGTGCGCGGAACAAAGCAAGAGCGTCGCCACGAGGACGCGGGACGAAGACACGATGGAGAACCCCCCGGTGTGCTGCAGGTAGGACATCATCGCCCGCCGGCGGACAAGGCCCCACTCCCGAGACCTCGGGACGGATGTCGGGTACGGGAGCTTCGCCCCACGCCGGGCGCGCGACGTCGTCGCGGTCGTTCGAGGGCCGGGAGGAGCCCCTACCGAAGACCGGGGCGGACGGTACTTGAGGCGTTCCTCCATCGCGCCGACAATGCGCCCCGGGTGGTCGCCGCGGGGGTGGCGCCGGGGGGAAGACAGTGATTCCGTTCAACAAGCCGGTGTGGCTGGGCACCGAGATCCAGCGCATCACCGAGGCCATCACCACGCATGGGCACGTCGCCGGCGGAGGGCCGTTCGCGCGCGCATGCGAGGAAACCCTCGCGCGAATGCTGGGGCAGCCCGCCCTGCTGGTGACGTCGTGCACGCATGCGCTCGAGATGGCGGCGCTGCTGCTCGACCTGAAGGAGGGAGACGAGTTCATCGTCCCCTCCTACACGTTCGTCTCCAGCGCGAACGCGTTCGTCCTGCGCGGCGCGCGCCCCGTGTTCGCCGACGTGGATCCGAACGGGAACCTCGACCCGCGGGAGGTCACGCGCCTCCGGACGCCGCGCACCCGCGCGGTCGTCGCGGTCCACTACGCCGGAAGCTCCTGCGACATGGACGACCTGCTGGAACGCTGCGGCCGGATCCCGGTGGTCGAAGACGCCGCCCAGGCGCTCGGGGCCACGTTCCGGGGAAGGCCGCTGGGTACGTTCGGCGTCTCCGCGGCGATCAGCTTCCACGAGACGAAGAACGTGGGCTGCGGGGAGGGCGGCGCGCTCACCGTATCGGACCCCGCGCTGCTGGAGCGGGCCGAGTACCTTCGCGACAAGGGCACCAACCGGCGCCGGTTCCTGACCGGCCTCGTGGACAAGTACACCTGGGTGGACGTGGGCTCGAGCTACGCGCTCTCCGATCTGAACGCTGCGTACCTGGCGGCGCAGCTCGACGAGCTGGAGCGCATCCAGGCGCGTCGCGCGGCGTTGCACGACCGGTACTCCCGCGAGCTGGAGCGCGCGGTCGAGCGGAAGGGTGGATACCTCGTGCACCCGCACCCGCAGAACCGTCCGAACCACCACCTCCTCGGCGTGGTGTTCCGCGCGCGCGAGCAGCGCGACCGGTTCATCGCGCACATGAAGGCGCACGGGATCATCGCGCCGTTCCACTACGTCGCGCTCCACCTCTCGCCCATGGGCAAGCGCTTCCACGGCGGCGAGCCGCTGCCGGGCGCGGAGCGGCTCACCGACTGCCTCGTCCGCCTGCCGCTGTTCTTCAACATGACGGACGCCGAGCAGGACGAGGTCATCGCGCGAACGAAGGAGTTCCTCGATGGACTCTGATGGCCTGCTCTCGGTGGTGATCCCGGTCTATCGGTCCGAGGCGTACCTCGCCGAGACGGTGCGGGCATTCGTGGCGTTCCTCGAGCCGCGCACCCGCTTCGAGGTCGTCCTGGTGAACGACGGCTCGCCGGATCGCGTGGACGACGTCATCCGCGATCTGTGCGCGGCCGACCCGCGCATCCGCGCCATCACGCTGGGCCACAACATCGGCCAGCACCGGGCCACCCTGCGCGGCTTCGCGCTGACGCGCGGCGAGGTCGTCGTGACCGTGGACGACGACGGGCAGAACCCGCCGCAGAGCGCGTGGGCGGTGGCCACCGCGCTGGTGGATCAGGATCTCGACGTGGTGTACGGGCGCTTCCAGTCGGTGGAGCAGAGCTTGCCGCGCCGGCTCGCGTCGCGCCTGAACCGCTGGCTCTCGCGCCGGACGATCCACAACGACCGCGACGTGGCGATCACCAACGTCCGCGCCCTGCGGGGCGACCTGGCGCGCGCGCTCGGGGCGGTGCAGTCGCCGTACCCCTACATCGACGCGCTCGTCTTCCGGATGACCCGGCACGTGGGCGAGGTGCCGGTCGAGCAGCGCGCGCGGGAGCGCGGGCAGTCCACGTACAGCCTCTCGAGGCTGTTCGCGCTCTGGATCTCCCACCTCACCAGCCTGACGGTGCTCCCGCTCCAGTTCGCGATGGTGGGCTCGTTCTCGGTCTCGGCACTGGGGTTCCTGATCGGGATCGCGCAGCTGGTCCGGGTCCTGGTGGAGCAGCGGGCCCCGGCAGGCTGGCTCTCGCTGTTCGTCTCGGTGACGTTCCTGTTCAGCGTCCTGTTCGCGTTCCTCGGGATCATCAGCGCGTACCTGGGCCGCATGTACGTGTCGCTCAACGAGCGCGACCTGGTCTGGACCCGCACCGTCCACCCGTCCCGGGGCGCGGCGGAGCTGCGGCAAGGCGCGCGCCGCGACGCAGCCGGCAGCGGCGGCTGAGCCGAGCGCCGCCGAACGGAGGTCCTCATGGTCTCGCTCTCAGCCCTCGACCGCGAGCGGTTCGGCGTCGTCACCGCTCGTGATCCCTCCTTCACGGCCGAGTCGCTCGCCGGGGTCCTGCGGTTCTGCGCCGAGCACGGCGTGCAGATGCTGATCGCGCGCTGCGCCGCCGAGGATCTGCGCGCGGCGCAGGCCATGGAGGCGGCGGGCGGCCGGATCATGGACACGCTCGTCTACTACGCCCGCGTGCTCGACCGGCCCTTCCCGGACGATCGCCCGGCGACCCCGGTCCGCGCGCTCCGGACGGAGGACGTGCCGGCGGTGCGCCGGGTCGCGACCGAGTCGTTCCGGGGCTACTTCGGCCACTACCACGCGGATCCGCGCCTCGACCGCGCCAGGTGCGACGAGACCTACGCGTCCTGGGCGGAGCGCTCGTGCGTGGACGTGACCGCCGCCTCGAAGGTCCTGGTGGCCGAGCACGAGGGGCGGGTGGCCGGGTTCCTCACGCTGCTCGCGCACGGCCCGGAGGAGCAGGAGATCGTGCTGAACGGCGTGGACCCCGCGGTGCAGCGCCACGGCATCTACCGCGCCCTGGTGCTCGCCGCGATGCACGAGGCGCGCGGCGCCGGCGCGCGGCGGCTCATCGTCTCGACCCAGCTCATCAACCTGGGCGTGCAGAAGACCTGGACGCGGCTCGGGTTCGAGCTGGCGCGCTCGTACTATACGTTCCACCGCTGGGCCGACGCCGCGCCCGCGAGCTAGCGCCTGAGGTAGAGGCCCGACTCGCCCACCGTGCGCACGCGGCGGTAGTGCTCCCCCAGGTAGCGCTCCAGGAACGTGATCGACGGCGGCACGGGCGGCGTCCCGTCCAGCTCGCCCTCGTTCACCACGCAGGCCTGCGGCGCGTGCGCGGTGACCTCGTCGCGGAACCAGCCGTTCCACTTGTCGGCGAGCCGCGCAGGCAGGTAGCGGCGCATGATGGTCACGTTGTGGTGGAAGCGCGTCGGCTGCGGACGCTCGGCCAGGAAGTTCACGACGTTCGCGCGGCCCCACACCAGGATGGTCCCGCCGGGCGGGATGGCCGCCTTGAGCTCCGCCGCGAGCGCCATCGCCTGCGCCGCGCTCATGCCGTCGCCCGCCCCGAACGCGCCATAGTGCGTGGCCGCGTCGATGCGACCGGTGAGCCACGCGACCGACGAGCGGAACTCGCCGGTCCACTTCTTGGCGGTGCCGAGCACCGGGACGGCGAGGAGCGCGGCCACCGCGACGGCGCGCCCCCTCGGCATCCCCGGCGAGAGCGACAGCAGGCCCAGGCCGGAGCAGAGGATGGGCACGGTCGCCGCGTAGGCGACGCCCAGCGTGTACCCGAGGGCCTGGCCCTGCGCGAGGTAGGTGACGATGCCGGTCGCCCAGAGCGTGGGGAAGAGCAGGTTGCGCGCGGCGCCCTCCGGCTCGCGCCGCGCCAGCCGGGCGGCGAGCCCGGCGATCGCCCCGGCGGTGATGAAGTGCCAGCTGCGCAGGAAGTTCTGGAGCGCCATCGACAGGAAGGTCGCCCCGCCGACGGTGTCGCTGCCGTACCGGATCACCACCGACTGCACCGCGAGCTCCCAGAACTGGCGGAGGTCGGCGCCCTCGGCGATCAGCGCCGCGAAGCCCGCCAGCACGCCCCCGACCGCCGCCGCGCCGGCGACCGCCACGTGCGCGATCCGCTCCCGGAGCGGGCGCATCGACCCCGGCACCGCGCCCAGGCAGTGGAGCGCGAGCAGCGGGCCGAAGGCGGCGAAGGTCGGCTTCACCAGCGCGGCGAGCGCGATGAGCGCGCCCGTGCCGAGCTGCCAGCGGGCCCGGCCGCGCACCAGCCCGCTCCAGTAGAACCAGATCGCCACGAACAGCAGGTGGGCGCCGACGATGTCGCGCTCGCCGGCGAACCAGCGCCCGAGCACCACGTAGAGCGGCGGATAGAGCCCGAGCAGCCAGCGACCCGCCCTCGGGCCCCAGAGGCTCCGCGCGGTGGCGGCCGCGAACGCGACCGCGATCACCATCAGGGCGAAGTCGAACACGCGCCAGGTGTACGCGGTGTTGCCGAGCAGGAGCACCGAGAGGGCGTGGAGCCAGTGGCTGCCCGGCCAGTTGCCGTCGGCGAACCCGGTGTACGGCACGTCGCCCTCGGCGAGGCGCCACCCGGTGTAGCCCAGGAACCACTGGTCCGGGCTGGGCGGCAGGGTGGCGTAGAGCACGCCGCTCGCCAGCGTCACGACCGCGATGGCCGCCCATGCGAGCGTGGCGGGGCGGGTGCGCGCGCCGCTCATCCGGTCGCCCCGGCGGCCAGCGCGGCCGGCGGCGCCGCGATCGCGACGCGATCCGGCGAGAGCGGCGGGGCCGCGCGCTCGCCGCGGCACTGGGCCAGGAAGTGGCGCAGGCTGAGGAGCACGCCGACCAGCTTCGCACGCCCGTCGGCACCGGCCTGCAGCTCCCGCCAGATCCGCTCGCCGGATCGACGGTCGAAGACCTCCCAGTGCGGACCGTCGCCGTCGAAGAGGGCCGCGCGGATCGACGGCGCGAGCGGGCCGCGGAACGCCCTGGCCAGGCGGGCCACCGGGTAGGGGCTGCGCAGCCTGCCGCGGGAGAGCCGCTCGACCGCCCCGAGCCCGCGCCGGAGGACGACGCCCGCGGGTCGGAAGACCTGCGGCGGCCACGACGCCGGGAACCCGGTGGTCTGCCAGCCCACGCGGGCGACGTCCGGGAACGTGCCGAGGAGCACCTTGCGATAGAAGCGATGCTCGGTGCGGGCGTCCGGCCGCACCGAGGCGACCAGATCGAAGAAGTCGTTGTCGTAGAACGGAGCGCGCGAGACGAGGCGCGCGCGCAGGAGCTGGGTGCCGAAGCTCGTCCACCGGCGGATGCGCGAGTCGAGCAGGAACGCGTCCAGGGTCCCGAGCGGATCCTCCTGGCGGTGCGCCTCGAAGCACGCCGCGAACGAGGCCGGCAGGTCCCGGGCGACCTCGCGCGTCGGCCCGTGCGCGATGGCGTCGAGCTCGCCGAGCGGCAGCGCGTCGTTGCGCTTCGCGAACGTCCCGGCCGCGAGCCCGTCCGGCGAGAGCCCCCTGACGCGCCGCCAGTGGAAGTTGCCGCCGAGCAGCGCGTCGCCGGCGAAGCCGTTCAGGATCACGTCGGAGCCCGCCGCGAGATCCTCGAGGAAGGGCAGGATGTGGAAGTCGGTGGCGCCGGCCAGGCCGTCGGTGATCCACGCGCCGCGCGCCGCGCTCGCCACGAGGGCGTCGTAGCGGTAGTCGAGGTCGACGTGGCGGACGCCGCAGCGGCGCGCCGCGTCGGCGGCGAACGCGCGGTCGAGACAGCCGCGGTCACCCCAGGTGTACGTGGTCACGTCGTCCCGGCGTGCGGCGGGGACCGCCGCCATGCACAGGCGCGAGTCGAGCCCGCCGGAGAGCGGGATGCCGATCCGCGGCGTCCCCGCCGTCTGCCGGTCCACCGCGCGGACGAAGCGCCGCCCGGCCTCGCGGGCCGCCCGTCCTCGCCGTCCGGCGGGACGGCGCACGTGTAGCGGACCTGCCACCAGCGCTCGATCCGCGGCGGTCCCCCGGACGACCGGAGCAGCGCGGCCGCGGGCGCGACCCGCGCGTCGGCGAGGAGCGTGGTGTCGGAGAAGTGCTCGCCGAGGAGCAGGAACGTCGCGAGGCCCTCCGGATCGAGGGCGCGCCCCGCCCCCGGGACGGCCAGCAGCGCCTTCAGCTCGGAGGCGAACGCGAACAGCCCGTCGCGCTGCGTCCAGTAGAGGGCGTGGAGGCCGTACCGGTCGCAGGCGAGCGTGGCCTCCCCGCTGGCGGGATCGACGGCCGCGGCGGCGAACTGGCCGTTGGCCCGGGCCAGCCGGGCCGGGTCGCCCGCCGCGAGCGCGGCGAGGAACGCGGGCCGCGGGGAGGCAGGCGGGACCGTGGCTGCGTCGCCCGACGGATACACCTCCCCCGTCACGACCGACCAGGCCCCCGAGGCCTTCGCGGGCTCGGGGTCCTGCTGGAGGCCCGGCGTCCAGGTGGCGCCCAGCGCCCATCGCGGGCCGACGACGGCGCTGGCCCGCTGCCCCTCGTGCGACGAGAGCAGCGCGCCCATGGCGCGCGCCAGCGCCGCGCCGTCGGCGAGCGGCCGTTCGGAGACGAAGCCGAAGATCCCGGGCACGTCGATCCCCCTCAGCCCGCGGCGCGCCGGCGCGCCAGGTACTGCACCGCGCCGACGAACAGCGGGAGCCGCAGGAACGAGAGATGTGCGAGGTACAGCGTCCGCAGGCGCGCGCTCGGGATCCGGCGCCGGAGCGCGCCGAACTTCCAGGCGAGCCGCGCCGCCGCGAGCGCCGCCAGCACCGCCAGCCCCGTGGCGCCGAACGCCAGGCCCACCGCGACGGCGAGGAGCAGGGCCGCCGGCAGGAACGTCAGGTTGCGGACGAGCTCCCGCAGCCACATCGGGTCGGTCGTCCGCGCGAACCGCAGCCCGATCTGCGCGTACGCGTAGCCGCTGCGGACCGCCCGCCGCCAGTAGGCGCGGAAGCCGGTCATGCCGAGATCGTGGTGGCCCATGACCGCGGCGTCGCAGACGATCCGCCAGCCCCGCTGCCGCAGCCGCCAGCAGAGGTCCGCCTCCTCGCCGGCGGCGAGCTGCTCGTCGGAGCCGCCGATGTCGCGAAGGGCCCCGAGCCGGAACAGCGCGTTGCCGCCGCACATGCGCCAGTCGCCGGGAGGGACGTACCAGTCGCAGCCACACACCTCGTTGAAGAGGCTGCCGGACGGGTTCGCCTCCCGGAGCTGGCCGAACAGGCAGGCGATGCGGTCGTCGGCCTGGATGGCGCGGGTGGCGCGCTCCAGCCAGTCGGGCTCGAGGACCGTGTCGGAGTCCACGAACTGGACGAGCGGCGTGCTCGCGGCGCGCCAGCCGGCGTTGCGGCCCTTCGCGGCGGTGGGGCGGTCGGTGCGGAGCTCGATGACCTCGGCCGACTCGCGCCGGGCGATCGCGACGCTCGCGTCGCGCGAGCCGCCGTCCACGTAGAGGACGCGGGCGGGCAGCCCGGCTCGCTCCACGGCGCGGTGCACCGATCGCAGGCAGGCCTCGAGCGTCGCAGCGGCGTTCAGGCCGATCACGACGACCGTGAGGTCGCCTGCGGCGATTCGTCCGTCCATCGTCCCCCCGGTGCTCCGGCCGGTGGACTATATCCGGCTCGGCGGCGCGCCACGGCCGCGCGAGCGAGGGACACGCGTCGGGTCACCCTCCGCCGGCCGTCACGCGCCGGTGCTGACCGCGGGCGGCGGCACGGCGGGACGCGGCGCCGCGACGCGCCGGCGGCGCTCCGACCACGCCGCCGCCTGGAACGTCAGCGTCCCGCCCGACATGGCCAGGAACACCGGGCTGGTCATGGCGTTGAACAGGCAGTCCACCGCGAACAGGACCGTCCCCAGCGCGACCGCCGCCACGGGGGCCAGCGCCGGATGGTCCCAGTGGCGCGCCGGTGCGCGCCCGAGCAGCAGCAGGGTGGGCGCCAGCAGCAGGGTCGCCACCGAGAGCAGGCCCACCAGCCCCATCGTGCCGAGCAGGATCACCCACAGGCTGTCGGTGACCGAGACGTCGCGCCCATCCTCGTCGTACACGCGCGAGCGGCCGAAGCGCCCCCAGCCCAGCCCCGGGTGCTCCATGGCCTTCTCGATCAGCATCTGCTCGTTCCGGACGCGGAACGCGAGCGAGTCGGCCCGCTCCGGCTGGATGCGCTCCGCCCCGCTGATCACCTCCGCCCCGGTCCAGCCCGAGAGGCGGGCCGCCACGAACGCGACCGGCAGGAGCGTCACCGCGAGCACGAGCGCGGGGCGGCGCAGCCACCGCGTTCCCTCCAGGATGCCGATGCCCGCCGCGAGCAGGATGATCGCGCCGGTGGACTTCACGAGCACGGTCGTCGCCACGAGCGCCGCGGTGCACCAGGAGGCGGGCAGGCCGCCGAACCGGGTCACCGCGCGCGTGCGCCACAGCCAGTACGCGACGAGGGTGCCCGTCGCCATGAACGTCCCGACCATCAGGCCGAACTGCATGAAGACGGTCGGACGGTACCCGCCGTAGCGCACCACGAAGGCGAAGCTGGAGAAGGTGTGGAACCCGTAGATCTGCCGGTGCAGCTGCGGGCTCATCCGGATCTCCCACAGGCACAGCGGCACGTACACGAGCGCGCCGCCCACCAGCCAGACGGCGAGGTCGCGCATGCCCCGGGGCTCGCCGAAGTAGACGCGGCCGACGAGGTACGGCGCGGCCCACGCGAAGAACGCCTGCAGCGCGGCCGACGCGCCCTCGTAGGCGCCGAGGCCGTTGACCATCGCGGTCGCGAAGGGGCCCGCGCAGATCGCCACGGCCGCGAGGTCCACCCAGTGGAACCGCAGCTGCAGCCAGCGCTGCGAGTCCGCCGCCAGGCTCACGATCAGGACGGTCGCGGCGACGAACGTCAGCTTCCCGGTGAGGAACGGCAGGTTCACACGGCCGTCGAACACCGGCAGGAACATCCAGCCGCCGAGCAGCGCCGCCAGGACGCCGCGGCGGGGCCCGAGCGACTGCATGAGCAGGTAGATCGCCGGGACGAACAGCGCGAGGGCGACCGGGACGAGGACGTTCGCGGAGGGCATGCGGGAGGCGGCGCGTCGCGCGCCCCGGCCACCGCGCGCGGGGAGGGACGCGCCGCCATCAGGCCACATCGCGCGCCCGGATTCCAGCGAGCGACCGGCCGCCGGCCGCCTGTCGTTGCTTCGAGGGGCAGCGGGCGTCACTTGTTCGTGGGCGCCCCATCGAGCCTCGCCGTGCGCGGCGCGGCCCGGCGCATGTTGCGCTCCCACGCGGAGGCGTGGGAAGCACGAGTGACCGGCGCCCGGCGCGGGCGCAGCGCGAGAGGAGCCGTCGGGGGATGAAGCTGCTGGTCGCGATCCTGAACTTCCGGACCACCGATCTGACCATCGACTGCCTCCGCTCGCTGGAGCCGGAGGTGGTGCGCACGCCCGGGATCCGCGTGGCGGTGCTCGAGAACGGGAGCGGCCAGGAGGATGCGTTCCCCCGCCTGCAGCGCGCGATCGCGGAGCACGCCTGGGGCGCATGGGCGGCGGTGACCGCCTCGCAGGCGAACCTCGGGTTCACGGGCGGGAACAACCTCCTCATCCGCCGCGCGCTCGCCTCGGACGATCCGCCCGAGTACGTCCTCCTGCTCAACTCCGACACGCGCGTGGAGCCGCGGGCGCTCGGCGCGCTGGTCGGTCACATGGACCGGACGCCGGCCGCCGGCATCGCCGGCAGCACGCTCCTGTCCGCCGAGGGGGAGATCCAGGCCTCGCCGTTCCGGTTCGGCAGCATCGCGGCCGAGCTGGATCGCGGCCTGCGCCTGGGCGCGGTGTCGCGCCTGCTCTCGCGCTGGGCGGTGGTGATGCCGACGCCGCCGGCGGCGTGCGCCGTGGACTGGGTGTCCGGCGCGAGCATGATCCTGCGCAGCACCATGCTCGAGGAGATCGGCCTGCTCGACGAGGGGCTGTTCACGTACTTCGACGACCTGGACCTCTGCCTGCGGGCGCGACGGGCCGGATGGGAGACGTGGTTCGTCCCGGAGAGCCGGGTGATCCACCTCGAGGGTGCGTCGAGCGGCATCGCCGATCACGTCAAGCGGCGCCCTGCCTACTGGTTCGAGGCGCGCCGTCGCTTCCTGCTCAAGAACTACGGACGGGCGTACGCCGCCCTCGCGGATGCGGCCTTCATCGGCGGCTTCGCCGCCTGGCGGGTCCGGCGCCGGCTGCAGGGGAAGCCGGACGTCGATCCGCCGCACATGCTGGCGGACGCCTTCCACCACAGCGTGTTCCGCGCCGGGTTCGCCCTGAACGAGGTGCGACGACCGTAGCTGCGGACCCGGCGGGCCTGCCCGCCCGGGCGCGGCGAGCCGGAGGGGCGCAGGCGCGGCCGGTGGCCGCTCCGGTGATCACAGGACTTCATTCCAGGGCGGCCCGGGGGTATGCATCCGGCTGCCGAGTCGGGCAGTCCGGCGGGGGATTGGCCGGGGCCCTGCGAGGGGGGAACATCGATGTACGTGCCACGCGAAGGGGATCCCGAGCGTTCGCCGCCCGTGAGCCCGGCCGGCGCCTTCGGTCGGGTCGGCTGCTCGCTGCTGACGTTCCGGGAGTGGGACCGGCTGGAGGATGCGCTCGACCGCGTTCGCGCGCACGGGTTCGATCGCGTGGACCTCGCGATCGTCCCGGGTCACTGCGACCACGTCGACCCGCTGGCGCTCGGCGACGGACGCCTCGAGGCGATCGCCGGGGCGTTCGCGGAGCGCGGCCTGTCGGTCTCGTCGGTGAACCTCCACCCCGGCGGCATGGCGTCGAGCGACTTCGCGCTCGCCGACCGCCGCATCCGCGCCACCGTCGAGCTCGCTCGCCACCTCGGGGCCCGCGTGCTCACGCTCCCGCCTGGCCCGGTGGTCGCGCCCGACCAGTGGGAGGAGGCGGCGCGCGTCGTCGCCGCGCGGATCCGCGCCTACCTGGAGGTCGCCGAGCGGGCGGGGATCACGCTCTCCCTGGAGGCGCCCCACGCGCACTCGCTCGCCGAGGACGTCGCCCAGGCGGCCCGCCTGTTCGAGCGGGTGGCCGATCCGCGCATCACGTGCACGCTCGACACGAGCCACGTCCAGCGCGGCAACCGGACGCCGCTCGTCGAGGCGCTCGCGCGCCTGGGGGTGCCGATCGCGCACGTCCACCTCCGCGATACCCTGCGCGGCGAGGTCACGGTCACGCCCGGCAAGGGAGACTGCGACTACCTCCCGCTGATGGAGGCCCTCCTGCGCGACGGCTACGCCGGCGACTTCAACTTCGAGCTGGAGTACGAGCCGTCGTCGCACGCCATCGTGGAGCGCGAGCTCGGCTTCGCCCGCGAGCACGTGCGCCGGGTGATGCAGGGCGAGCCGCTCCAGCTGGAGAGCCGCGTCCGGCGGCAGGCCTGGTTCCGCGCGGTCGACGGGGCCGCGTGGATCGCGCGCCACCCGCGCGCGTTCGTGGTGGCGCACCCGCGCCTCAAGGCGGTGCTGCGCCCACCGGTCCGGTTCGCGCGCCACGTCCGGACGAACTGGGTCCCCTATCGGCAGGTGCAGTACCGGGCCGGCTGGCAGGCCGGGTGGCGCGTCGGGCGCATGCCCAGCGACGTCCCGCCGCGGCCCATGGCTGCGCTGCCGGGCGCGGACCTGGCGGAGATCCGGGTCGCGATCCTGGGCTGCGGCTACACCGGGCGCTTCGAGCACGGCCCCGGCTTCCTGCGCCTGCCCGGCGTGAAGATCGCGGGCGTCTGCGACGTGCGCCCGGAGCGCGCCGAGCTGCTCGCCTCCAGGCTCGGCTGCCCGTCCTTCACCGACGCCGCGCGGCTCCTGCGCGAGGTCCGTCCGGCGCTGGTGGTGAACTGCACGCGCGAGTGGACCCACCACGACACGACGCTCATGTGCTTCGACGCGGGGGCCGACGTCTTCTGCGAGAAGATCCTGGCCGAGAGCCTGGCCACCGGGGAGCACATGGTCCGCGCCGCCCGGGAGAAGGGGCGGGTGCTGGGCGTCAACTACAACTGGCGCTTCCTCCCCGGCGTCCAGCGCATCCGCGAGCTCCGCGACTCCGGCGAGCTCGGCAAGCTCCGGATGATCCGCGCCCTGTCGCACGCGGGGGTCCACCACCACGTGATCGACCTGGTGCGCCACCTGGGCGGCCGGATCCGCACCGTCTCCGCCACCATCCACGACGAGCCGGGCACGCGTGGCCTCGAGGAGTGGGACGCGTACGCGCACGAGCTCCTGTACTTCCCGTCGACCTGGTGCGCGGCCACGCTCGAGACCGAGGACGGGGTGGGGGCGAGCCTGGTCAGCTCCGGGCTGCTGGATCCGAAGGGGCTGCTGCTCACGCTGGACGCGGTGTTCGACGACGGGACCGTCAACCTGAGCGGCATCCTCGACAAGGACGCGCTCGGCACGCTCACGGCGTCCACCCGCAAGAAGATCGACCTGCGGCTGCGGCGCGGCGACGCGCCGGGCGGCTTCGCCCTGTCGTTCCAGCGCTCCATCGAGGCGTTCTACTCCGCCTACCGTCGGGGCGGCGAGATCCCGGTGACCGGCGCGGACGCGCTCGAGCTCATGCGCATCGAGCACGCGCTCGTCCGCTCGAGCGAGACCGGCCAGCGGATCGTGCTCTGATGCGAAACGTGCAGCCCGCCGACGCGCCGCGGCCCCAGGCCCCCGAGGACGAGACGCCCGCGCCCGCCGCCGAGCACCTGGGACGCCGCGTCGCCCGGGGCTCGGTGTGGGTCGCGGCCGGGTACGGCGCGGCTCAGATCATCCGCTTCGGCGCGAACCTCGTGCTGGCGCGCCTGCTGTTCCCGCGCGCGTTCGGGCTGATGCTCCTCGTGAACGTCTGCCTGCAGGGGCTGCAGCTCTTCTCCGACGTGGGCATCGGCGCGTCCATCATCCAGCACCGGCGCTCCGACACGGCGTTCGTGAACACCGCCTGGACCGTGCAGGTGGTGCGCGGGTTCCTGCTGTGGCTCGCCACGTTCGCGGTGGCCTGGCCGGCCGCGCAGCTCTACGGCGAGCCCCAGCTCATGTGGATGCTGCCGGTGGCCGGGCTCGCCGCCTGCATGGACGGGTTCGTCTCCACCGCGATCCACACCGCCAACCGCGACCTGCGCATGGCGCGGCTCCAGGTGCTCGACCTCGTGGTGCAGGCCTCCGCGTCGGCGATCATGATCGCGGGCGCCTGGCTCACGCGCAGCGTCTGGGCGCTGCTCGCGGGCATGATCGCCGCGAGCGTCATCCGCACGGGCCTCAGCCACGTCGCCCTGGGGGGCGCTCGCAACCGGTTCCAGTGGGAGCGCGACGCCGCGGCGAGCCTGCTCCACTTCGGCAAGTGGGTGTTCGTCAGCTCGGTGGTGACGTTCCTGGCGCAGCAGGGCGACCGGCTGGTGTTCGGGAAGATGCTCCCGCTCGAGCGCCTGGGCGTCTACAACATCGCGCTCTCGCTGGTGGACGCGCCCACCGCGCTCATCTCCGCCATCTCGTTCCGCGTCTTCTTCCCGCTGTTCTCCGAGATGCGCCGGACCGGCCCCGACGTGGAGACCGCGTACCGGCGCGCCAGCTCGTCCATGGCGCTGCTCGCGGGCGCGGGCGCGCTCGCGCTGGTGCTGGCCGGCCCGCTCGCGGTGCAGCTGCTCTACGACGACCGCTACGCCGAGGCGAGCTGGATCGTGCGGCTGCTCGCGCTCGGCATCTGGGGCAGCTCGCTCGTGCACTTCACCGCCTCGGTCGTGCTCGCCGGGGGCCGGGTGAAGTGGCTCGCCGCCGCGAACGCCGCACGCCTGGTGTGGCTGCTCGGCGCCGTCCCGCTCGCGTTCCGCCAGTGGGGCTTCGAGGTCGCGATCGTCTGCGTCGTGCTGGCCGACCTCCCCCGCTACCTCTTCCTGGGCCTGGGCTGCCGCAAGGACGGCCTGCACATCTTCGCCGGCGACGCCTGGCGCTCGCTGAAGCTCGGGGCGGCCGCGGTCGCGGGGCTGCTGGTGCTCGAGCTGCTCGGGGCGCGCAGCGTCCCGGCGGTCGGGGCCGCGTGCGTGGTCGGCCTCGCCGTCTGGCTCGCCGGGAACCGGGAGCCCGCCCGCTGGTACCTCGACAAGGTGCGGAACGCGCTGGCGGCCCGGCGCGGCTAGGGGCGCCGCCTCGGGCTGCCGTCAGGCGCTGCGCTGGGCCCGCCCGGGCGCCTCGGCGCGGTCGCGGTCCCGGGCGTCCGCCCAGCCGAGCACCGTGTCGAGGAACTCGCGGGCGTGCTCCGGGAGCGAGAAGCCCGGATCGGCGTCCTGGATGCTCTTCGTCGAGACGCGGGCCTCGGCCCCGGGGGCGGAGGCGCGGAACCCCGGCCAGAGCTCCGAGAAGTACCAGGAGTTGCGGGTCGCGCCGAACAGGCACAGCACGGGGATCCGCCGCGCCAGGCAGCCGCGGAAGGCACCCACCAGCCCGAGGTTGGCGCGGGGGCCGAGGCGCTCCTGGAACCAGGCGTCGTCGGCCGCGACCCGGCGCGGCCAGAGGCGCCGCACCAGCGCCACCTTCAGCGACGCGAGCAGGCTGCGGTAGTCGCTCTTCATGCTGAAGAAGCGCCGCCACGCCTCGGGATCGAGCAGCTTGCGGACGTACGACCGCAGGAAGTGGTCCGCGGCCGCCTTCGCCACGGGCACCGGCGCGGCCGTCTCCTCCGCGCCGATGTGCGGCGTGAACAGGAACGGCAGCTCGGAGGCGACGATGCCGGCCACGCGGGGGTCGAGCGCCCCCACCCGGACCGAGGTGTTGGCCCCGCCGCACAGGCCGACCAGGAGCGCCGATCCGACGCCGAGCTCGGACTCCAGGAACGCG
Source organism: Anaeromyxobacter sp. Red801 (assembly GCF_049201065.2). Taxonomy (NCBI): domain Bacteria; kingdom Pseudomonadati; phylum Myxococcota; class Myxococcia; order Myxococcales; family Anaeromyxobacteraceae; genus Anaeromyxobacter; species Anaeromyxobacter sp. Red801. Next base: position 1,482,360 of record NZ_CM181236.1, read on the forward strand.
AGCGCGGCCCGCGTGTCCTCCACGAACACGCCGTCCTCGATGGCGTTGTAGAGGTCCGGGACGGAGGCGTGATCGAGCACGCCGTCGCTGTCGCCGATCCCGTGCGGATCCGGGCGGAGCGCCACCCAGCCGCGGCGGGCCAGCTCGCGCGCCAGCCGCACGTACAGCCGGTAGCGCGCGGTGCGGCAGTTGAAACCGGGCGTGACCATGAGCACCGCCGGCCGCGACCGGTCGACGGCCGCCGGCAGGTGGAGGATGCCGCGGAGCGTCCCGCCGGCGGCGGGGATCGAGACCGCCCGCTCCAGGGCGCCGTCCGCCGTCCGCCACTCCCGGGCGAGCGGCTCGGGCGCGGAGTGGACGGGGAGGGCGGCCGGCGCCGGGAGCTGCGCGATCCAGCGCAGGGTCGCCTCGAACAGCGCCGCCGGGCGCACGGTCCCCGAGTACTCGTCGTTCTGCTGCCAGGGCGGCGGCGCCTGCACCAGCTCGAGGCTGGCGTCCCCCAGCGCGGCGCGGAGCTTCTCGAGCTCCCTGCGCGGCTTCGTCTCGGCGCGCGCGGAGATCTGCGCGACGAACGCCGGCCCGTGGACCGCCGCGCCGGGCGCGGCGAGGTCGATGGCGGCGATGGAGCGGTGGATCGCGTCGGTGAGCGGGTGGCCCTCCACGATCACCTGGCCGCCCGCGGCGAGGTTCTCGCGCAGCTGGTCGCGCGTCCGGGGCGCGCGCCCGGTGTTCGTCATCTCCTTGACCATCACGGCGCGGAGCAGGCCGTCCATGTAGCGCTCGCCGCTCACGACCGGCTCCCACAGCGCCAGCGCCACCTCCAGCCCGCCGCGCGCCGCCGCCAGCGTGGCGAGCGTGGCCCCGAGGCGCAGCCCCCAGAGGCCCTGGCAGCGCACGCCCGCGCGCCGCTCCAGCTCCTGGCGCGCCGCGAGCACGTCCTCGACGTGGTCGTCCGGCGTGAACTCCTCGAACAGGCCCTCGCTGTCGCCGTACCCGCGGACGTCGAAGCGCAGCACCCAGTGGCCCGCGGCGGCGAGCGCGCGCGCCCACTCGACGCAGGTGCGCTGCGCGAAGCCCCGCTCCTCGCCGAAGGGGGCGCACAGCAGCCACCCTCCGCGGGACGCCGCCGGGTCCGGCGGCGCATGCAGCACCGCGAACAGGCGCCGCCCGGCGCTGGTGAAGTAGAATGCCTGCTCGTGCACGGCCGCCGGGGGGCGGCCCGCCATGTCCCCGTCGCTCATCGCCGAGACGAGTATCCCATGCCGGGCGGGCCCGCGCCGAGAAGCGAGGGTGCCGCATGAGGCTCCCGCGGCCGGGTGTCACGCGGCCGCGCGATGGAGCCATCCTGCCGCCCGCGCGCGGGACTTGTCCGCCCTCGCCGATGCGGTAGACGGTCGAGCCGCCACGCCATGACCACGCGAACCTACTGTGTGATCACGCCCTGCCGCGACGAGGCCCGGTTCGCGCGCCGGACCCTCGACTCCGTCATCGCCCAGACCGAGCCGCCCGCGCTGTGGGTCATCGTGGACGACGGCTCGAAGGACGAGACGCCCGCCATCCTGGCCGAGTACGCCGCGCGCGTGCCGTGGATCCGGGTGGTGCGCCGCGCCGACCGCGGCGACCGCAAGGTGGGCGGCGGGGTGATCGAGGCGTTCGACGCGGGCCTCGAGACCGTGGATCTCGAGGGCTTCGAGTACGTCTGCAAGCTCGACCTCGACCTCGACCTCCCCCCCGGCTACTTCGCCGCGCTCATGGACCGGATGGAGGCGGAGCCGCGGCTCGGCACCTGCTCCGGCAAGGCGTATTTCGTGCGGGGGGACCCGGGCACGCCCATGCCGTTTCCGCTCGGTGCGGACCCGCTGCTCGTGTCGGAGCGGATCGGCGACGACGTATCGGTCGGCGCGAGCAAGTTCTACCGGGTCTCCTGCTTCCGGCAGATCGGCGGGTTCGTGCGCGCGGTGATGTGGGACGGGATCGACACGCACCGTTGCCGCCAGCTCGGGTGGATCGCGACCTCCTGGGACGACCCCGAGCTGCGCTTCCTGCACCTCCGGCCGATGGGCACCAGCCACAAGAGCTGGTGGACCGGGCGCGCCCGGCACGGCTCCGGGCAGTACTTCATGGGCACGAGCCCGCTGTGGCTCCTGGCGAGCGCGGCGTTCCGGATGACCCGTCCGCCGCTGGTGATCGGCGGCGTCGCCATCCTCTACGGCTACCTGCGGAGCCTCCTCGCGGGCGCGCCACGGTATGGTGACGCGGCCTTCCGCAGCTTCCTCCGGCGCTACCAGCTGCAGTGCCTGCTGAAGGGCAAGCGGCGCGCGACCGCCGACCTGGACGCGCGCCAGGCCTCGGCCTGGGACCCTGGCCGGCCGGCGAGCGCGCTGCGGGCGGCGTCCTAGGTCGCGCGTGGCCCCCGGCGCCTCCCAGCGGCTGCGCCTGCTCGTCCGCGACGGCGGGGCGCGCCTCCTGTTCGGGCTCGGCCTGACGCGCCCCGGGCGCGCGGGTGCGGACCGGCTCACGGTGGTCACGCTCCACCGCGTGCTCCCGGCGGAGGCGCTCGCGAGCTACCCGCTGCCGCAGATCGCGGTGACTCCCGAGGAGCTGGCCTGGATCGTCGCGTTCCTGCGGGCGCACTTCACCTGCGACACCCTGGCCGGCGCGCACCGGCGCTGGCGCGAGGGGGAGCGCCCGGCGCGGCCGCTGCTCGCGCTCACCTTCGACGACGGCCAGCTCGACAACTTCGTCCACGCGCGCCCGGTGCTCGACGCCGCCGGGGTGAAGGCGACCTTCTTCGTGCCGGTGGAGGCGATCGACCAGGGCACGCCGCTCTGGCACGACCGGCTCGGCTTCGGGATGATGCGGCTGCTCGCGGCGGATCCGCCCGCGGCGCGGCGGCTGCTCGGCGAGGTGGGCGTGGTCCCCGGGCCGGACGCGCGCGCCACCGCCGCCGCGGCGGTGGCCGGGAGCAAGCGGCTCCGCGAGGAGGCGCGGCGCGCGCTGGCCGAGCGGGTCGCGGAGGCGGTCCCCGGCGATCCGCGGCCGGCATGGGACGGGATGATGGGCTGGGACCAGCTCCGCACCCTCGCGCACGGCGGCCACGAGATCGGCTCGCACTCGGTGACCCACGCGCTGCTCCCCGGGCTCGACGCGGTGGCGCTGGAGCGCGAGGCGGCCGGGTCGCGGGCGCGGATCCGGGCGGAGCTGGGCGTCGCCTGCGAGTCGTTCTGCTACCCGAACGGCGACCACGACGCGCGCGTGGTGGAGGCGGTGCGGCGGGCCGGATACCGGCAGGCGGTCCTCACCGCCTGGGGCCCGAACGCTGCCGGCGCCGATCCGCTCCGGCTCACCCGCTGCGACCTGCAGGGCCGGACGGTGCGCGACGGGGTGGGGCGGCTCTCGGAGGAGGTGCTGGCGCTCCGGCTCAGCCCGGCGTACGCGAGGGTGCGGGGATGACCGTCGGCGTCGTCGTCAGCCAGTACCCGGCCCCCTCGCACACCTTCATCCGGCGCGAGGTGGCGGCGCTGCGTGGCCTGGGCGTCGACGTCGAGACGTTCTCGATCCGGCCCGGCCAGCCGCTCTCCGAGGCGGATCGCGCCGAGCAGGCCCGGACGTTCACGGTGCTGGACGGCTCGCCGCTCGCCCTGGCCTGGCCCGTCCTCGCCGGCGCCCGGCGGCCGCTGCGCTGGGCGCGCGCGCTGCGCGTCTCGCTGCGCCACGCGCTCCCCGGCGCCGGCCAGCGGCTGCGCGCCCTCGCCTACTTCGCGGAGGGGCTCCGCCTGGGGGCGGAGATGGAGCGCCGCGGCGTGACCCATGTGCACAGCCACTTCGCGAACCCCGCGGCGGTGGCGGCGCTGGCGGCGAGCCGGTGGCTGGGCGCGGGCTGGAGCGTGACGGTCCACGGGCTGAGCGACTTCGCCGGCGCGATGACCCCGCGGCTGGCCGCGAAGATCGAGGACGCCGAGTTCGTGGCCAGCGCGACGGAGTGGGGGCGGGCCCGGCTCGAGAAGCTCGCCGGAGGGGACGACGCCCGGAAGCTGCACGTGGTTCGCTGCGGGGTGGACGTCGCGGCGCTGCCCGCGCCGGCGCGCACCGCGCCCGGGCCCGGCGCGCCGCTCGTCGTGCTCTCGGTGGGGCGGCTCTCGCCGGAGAAGGGGCACGTCGGGCTGGTGGAGGCGTTCGCGGCCCTCGTCCGTCGCGGCCACGACTGCCGCCTGGTGCTGATCGGCGGCGGCCCGGAGGAGCGCGCCATCCGCGCGGCGGTGGCGGCGGCCGGACTGGAGGACCGGGTCGAGCTGCGCGGGGCGCAGCCCGAGGCCGCCGTGCTCGAGGAGATGGCGCGGGCGCACGTGTTCGCGATGTCGAGCCTGATGGAGGGGCTGCCGGTCGTGCTGATGGAGGCGCTCGCGCTGGAGCTGCCGGTGGTGGCGCCGGCCATCTCGGGGATCCCGGAGCTGGTGGTCCACGGCGAGACCGGGCTGCTGTACGCTGCGGGGCGCTGGGGGGAGCTGGCCGAAGCCCTCGAGCGGCTCGCGACCGACGCCGCCCTGCGGGGCCGGACGGGGCGGGCGGGGCGTGCGCGCGTGCTGCGCGAGTTCGACGCGGTCACGGCGGCCCGGCCGCTGGCGGGGCTCCTCGGGGCGGGCGCCGGCCGGGGCCACACGGAGAACGCAGGAGAGGGGACATGATCGCCACGACACCGCCGCTCGCCGTCCACGCGCTGCTCGGGCTCGCTGCCCTGCTCGCCGCCACCGTCGCCGCGCGCGCCCGCGCCGAGCCGGGCGACCGGCGCGACCTGCAGGCGCTCGCGGAGCGCCGGGTCTTCTTCGGGCACCAGTCCGTCGGCGAGAACGTGATCGAGGGGCTCCAGGCCCTCGCGGCGCAGGAGGGCGTGCCGCTCCGGGTCGTGGAGGCCCGCGCGCCGGGCGTGGCCGCCGGCACCTTCGCGCACGAGGTCGTGGCGGAGAACGGCGACCCCTTGCGCAAGCTGCGGAGCTTCGCCGCCGCGCTCGGCCCCGGCGGCGAGGGCGCGGGCGCCGAGGTGGCGCTGCTCAAGTTCTGTTACGTGGACATCCGCGCCGACACGGACGTGGCGGCCCTGTTCGCCGCGTACCGGAAGACCATCGGGGAGCTCCAGGCGGCGAACCCGGCCACGACGTTCGTGCACGTGACCGCGCCGCTCCAGACCGTCGAGGACGGCGTGCGCGGGTGGGCGAAGGAGCTCCTCGGCAAGCCGCGGTGGGGGACGCAGCACAACGCCCGGCGCGAGGAGTTCAACGCGCTGATGCGGCGCGAGTACGGCGGCAACGCGCCGCTGTTCGACCTCGCGCGGGTGGAGTCCACGCGCCCGGACGGCAGCGTCGAGACCTCCGCCTGGCAGGGAGGCGCCGTCCCGGCGCTCGTGCCGGCGTACACGGACGACGGCGGGCACCTGAACGCCGAGGGGCGGGCGCGCGCCGCCCGGGCCCTGGCGGCGGTGATCGCGTCGGTGCCGCGCCAGCCCGCGCCGCCGGCGGCGCGCTGAGGCGGTCGCGGAGGCGGCTCGCGCCTGGGGGGGACACATGGGTGCACGGGGTCTGGTGCTCGGAATCGTCGGGGGTGTCGCCACGATCCTCGCGCTGCTCCTGCGCGCCGCGGAGCCCGCGCTGGCGCCGCTCCTGCGGCTCTGGCGCCTCGCGCGCCTCCGGGCGCGCGTGGACGGGACGGTGCCGGTCACCACGCAGTTCGACGGAGCGGTGGAGACGAGCGGGCGGCTGCGCCTGGAGCTCGGCGCGCACTGCCGGCTCGGCCGGCGGGTGTTCCTCGAGACCTGCGAGGGCGGGAGGATCCGGGTCGGGGACCACGTGCGCATCAACGCCGGGAGCTTCGTGGTGGCCTACTCCGAGGTCCTCATCGAGCGCGACGTGCTCATCGCGGAGTACGTCAGCATCCGGGACGCCGACCACGGGCTCTCCGCCGCCGGGCTGGTGCGCCAGCAGCCGCACACCGCGAAGCCGGTCCGCATCGGCGCGGGCGCGTGGATCGGTCGGGGGGCGGTGGTGCTGAAGGGCGTGACCATCGGCGCCGGGGCGGTGGTGGCCGCGAACAGCGTGGTCACCCGCGACGTCCGCCCCATGGCCATCGTGGCGGGCGTGCCCGCGAAGGAGATCCGCCTCCGCGACGGCGCGCCCGCGAGCCCCGGCCCGCGGGCCGGCGCGAACGAGGGGGAAACCGCCGGGGCGACCCAGCGTTGACCTTGCGGCCCGCGCGGGGCGCGGACAGGCTCCTCCGCTGTCGAGCAGGAGGGGGGAGCCATGCCAACCGCCGAGTTCCGGTCGCGCGATGCCTGCATCGCGTGCGGGGGCGGCAGCCTCGTCCGCGTCGCGGGCGGGCGCTTCGGTGCCGAGCCGCTCCGGTCGTTCATCTCGGCGGATCCGTGGGGCACCTCGCCGCTGCCGTACGTCGAGCAGGCACCCTGGGAGCTGCTCCGGTGCGGCACGTGCCGGCAGCGCTTCCATCGGTATGTCCTGGCGGCGGAGTGGGACGCGCGCCGCTTCGACGAGTGGATGGGGCCGGCGGTGCACCAGTTCGAGCAGCGCCGCGGCGTGGATCACGAGGCGGCGCTCCGCGCCGGCCGAGCGAACGCGGCGCACGTCCTCCGGATCGAGCTCCTGACCCGGCCCGTGCGCCACGGTGCCCCGGTGCGCTTCCTGGACTTCGGCTGCGGGTGGGGCCGGCTGCCGGCGATGGCGGCGCTGTTCGGGTTCGAGGCGTGGGGCGTGGACCGCGATGCGTGGCGGCGGCGGGACGCGGCCCCGGGGTTCCGTCTCTGCGCCGGGCTGGAGGAGGTCGAGGGCCGGTTCCACGCGGCCTCGCTCATGGAGGTGCTCGAGCACCTCGTGGATCCCATGGCGGTGCTGCGCGCCGTGCACGACCGCCTGGTGCCCGGGGGCATCCTGGTGGTCGAGACCCCGGACTGCACGCGGGTCCGGGGCATCGCCACGGCGGCCGAGTACCGGGCCATCCACCCCCTCGACCACGTCAACGCGTTCGATCCCCCGTCGCTCCGCCGGTTCGTGGAGCGGGCCGGGTTCCGGGTGGTGACGGCGCCCACCGCCTACCTCGCCGCCGAGCCGCTCCGGCTCGCCAGGGCCGCCGCGCGCTCGCTGCTCGCGCGCCTCCGGCCGACCACCCAGCTCTATTGCCAGCGCGTCTGACCGGGCCCCGGCGCGGGATCACGTCACGCTCGCGGTGTACCCCGGGGTTTGCCCTGGGTTCGGCCGGCGTGAGGCGCCGGCCGCGGCGCCCGCCGTGTGCGACACGGCCGTTCACGGGCTCACAAGACTCTCGCGCTAGCCAGCTCCGGTAATGGTCAGCGTCCGCGTGTCATGTTTATAAGGGACAGCCTCGAGGGGAACACCAAACAGGAGTGACCGAGTGATGCTCAAGACGCCCGCATCGAAGCAGACGGCAGCCGGCTGGATGGTGATCCTCGCCATGCTTGCCATGGGCTGCGGCGGTGGCGGTTCCGCCATCGAGAGCACGGCGGGGCAGGGCCCCGCCGTTTCCGTCTCGCCGAAGGCGGCCACCGTCTACCCGGAGCAGTCCCTGACGTTCCAGGCGACCGTCACGGGTTACGCCGACACCTCCGTCACCTGGTCGGTGGTGGAGGGCGCCTCGGGCGGCACCATCAGCTCGACCGGGGTCTACACCGCGCCGTCCACCACCGGGACGTACCGGGTCACGGCGGTGAGCGTCGCCGACCCGTCGATGAGCGGGAGCGCGACCGTGACCGTGTCCACGGCGCCTCCTCCGCCGCCGGACGGCTCGACCATGACCACGGCGCACCGCACCTCCGGCGTGGCGCCCCTCGCCGTCTTCTTCGACGCGGTGGACACGACGCCGTCGGGCACCGCCTCCCCGTTCACCTGGAGCAGCGGGGTGTACCAGCCCGCCGATCGCGAGGGGGCGCAGTACGCCTGGAACTTCGGCGATCCGGGCTCCGGCGCCTGGAGCACCAGCGGAAAGTCGAAGAACACCGCGACCGGCTACACCGCGGCGCACGTCTTCGAGAACCCGGGCACGTACACCGTGACCCTGAACATCGTGGACACGAGCGGGGCCTCGCGCTCGTACACGCAGACCATCACCGTCTCGGCCTTCAGCGGGACCACCTACTACGTGTCGGCGGCCGGGAACGACTCCAGCGCCGGCACCTCCGAGGCGGCACCGCTGCGCACGGTGGACCGCGCCATGTCGGTCGCGCTCGCGACCTCCGGGCCGGTGCGGATCCTGTTCCGCCGCGGCGACACCTTCTCGATCTCCTCCGCGTACGGCATCACCAAGCCCGGCCCGGGCATCATCGGCGCCTACGGCTCCGGCAACCGCCCGGTGTTCAACGTGGCCGAGATGGGCGACACGAACGCGTTCAGCCCGCGCGGCTCCGGCAGCGACTGGCGGATCATGGACCTCGACATGCGCGGGCCGAGCACCTCGACCGCGACCGGGCCCATCGGCCCCGACGTCTCGCACCAGGGCGTCAACATGCTGGTGCTCCGCCTCCGCGCCACGAACTGGAACGTGGGCATCGGCTGGGGCGACTGGACGCCGATCTACGCGACGCCGCACGACGGCATGTTCGTGGTCGACAGCGAGGCCCCGAACGCGGGCGCGTACGGCATGTACGTGGGCGGCCGCCGCATCGCGCTGCTCGGGAACCTCGTGACCGACCCGGGGCAGACCCACGTCTGCCGCGTGTGGCAGGCGCACAAGGGCGTCATCTCCAACAACTCGTTCCTCCGGCCGGGCGGGCAGCGCCACGCCCTGAAGCTCCACGGGCCGGAGCTCAACGACGGGCGGCCGGAGACGCGCTGGGTGTCGATCACCGACAACCACTTCCAGGCCAGTTCCACCTCGCAGTGGACCGTCTCGATGGGCTCGCAGAGCAACGCCGCGGGTGAGAACGATCCCGTCTCGCACCTCGTCTTCGAGCGCAACCGCTTCACCGGCTCGCCGTCGCTCGTCGCGGACATCGAGAGCGAGGCGAGCTACGCCATGATCCGGAACAACGTGTTCGACGACACCCTGTCGCCGGACGCGGTGTCCATCATCTGGGAGCAGCGCAACACCGGCGTCCCGGCCCCGAACGACGTGCGCATCTACAACAACACCACGTACGTGGGCGCGTCCGCCGCGGGCGGGCTCCTCCAGACCAACTCGACCGCCACCAACCTGCGCGTCCGCAACAACCTGTACGGCGCCTCGTCGGTCGCGAACGTCGCGCTCCTCATGGGCGCGGGCGGCGCCGGGTGGGCGGCGGACCACAACCTGGCCACCGCGTCGCCCGGGTTCGCCAACCCCGGCGGCGGCGACTTCTCGCTCTCTTCCGGGTCGCCCGCCGTGGACGCCGGGGTGACGCTCCCCGACGTGGCCGCGGACATCCTGCAGGCGGCGCGGCCCCGGGGCGCCGGGCAGGATCTCGGCGCGTACGAGTCGCACTGACGCCGCGCGCGCGGGCGGCCCGGGCACCCGGGCCGCCCGTCACGCGTGCGCGTGCAGCCCCGCCGCCACCGGCTCCCGGCGCCCGCGCGCCGGCGCGGCCGCCGCCTCGAAGCTTCGCCGCCAGCGGCTCACCAGATCGCCGAACGTGGTGGTGCACTCCACCCGTGCGAACGCCTCGGCCGTGGACGCGGAGAGCCGCGAGTACTCCGCCGGATGCCCGAGGACCGCCTCCACCGCCGCGGCGAGCGACGCCGGCGCGCGGGCCCGGAAGAAGCGCAGGCCCGTCCCGTCCACCAGCGCCTCGGCCATGACCGGGTGATCCGAGGCGACGACCGGGGTCCGGCTGGCGAGCGCCTCGGTGAGCGTCATGGGCATGCCCTCCGTGAACTCGTGCCGCGAGGGCACGCACACGGCGGAGCAGGCGCGCATCATGCGGAACACCTCGTCGTTGCCGACCCGGCCGGTGAACGTGACGGCCCCGTCCGGCAGGGCCGCCGCCCGGCGCCGGAGCGCCTCGAGGTCGCGGCCGGTCCCGACGGCGGTGAGCCGGACGGGCCGGCCCCGTCGACGGAGCAGGCCCACCGCGTCGATCAGGTCGCCGACGCCCTTGGCCTCGGACATCGCCCCGACGTAGAGCAGGCTCCAGGCGGCCTCCGGCGCGAGGGCCTTCGTCGGCCAGTCGCGGGGGTGGCGCGCTCCCGGCCAGTCCCAGGCGGCCGCCTTCCGCACGTCCAGGCCGCAGCGGACCATGCTGGCGGTGGCCGGGTGCTTGTGGTTGCCCGCCAGGAACACGCAGGGATCGTTCAGGAGGCGCGCGACCCGGCGGCTCACGAACCGGTTCTTCGGGTCGGGGTCGTCGAAGGTGTTCGCGAAGATCGCGAGCGTCGAGATGCGGCGGGCCACGCAGTGGCGCAGCACGTGCCAGGCGAGGATCCCGCCGGTGCGGAGCAGCACGTGCGTGGGCTGGAAGCGCTCCAGCTCGCGCACCACGCGGCGGGCCCACAGGACCATCGCCACGGTCTCGGGGACCGGCGCCGGCAGGCGCCCGCGCGGCAGCCCCACCGCCTCCCCTCGGCCCACGCGCTCGCGGCCGGGCGCCGCGTTCAGGCTCACGACGAGGTACGGACGGTCCGCGAACAGCGCCTCCAGCGTCCGGAGCGTGTACGCCATGCCGAAGTAGGGCTCGGGCTCGCCGCGCGCGATGAGTCGCACCGCGCCCGCGTAGTCGCCGTGACCGACCATTGCCATCCGCCTCATGCCGCCTCCTCGTGGTGCCGCGTGAAGGGGCCCGGAGCGGCGCGCCGCGCCGGCACCGGTCGAGCTGCAGTGGAGCGCGTCCCCCGAGTGCTGCGCGGAGGATACGTTCAGGTACGGCCTGGCCGCAGTCATCCGACCGCATGACCGTTGACGGAGGGTCAACGAGGCGCGCAGGCCCATTGGGATGCGGCGGCGGGTCGCGCGGGCCGGGCCTCAGCCCGCGCGCGCCGCCAGCTCGGCGCGCAGCAGCTTCCCCGACTCGTTCCGCGGCAGCGCGTCCACGAACGTGAAGCGCACCGGCACCTGGTACGCGGGCATGTGCTCGCGGCAGAAGCGGCGCAGGTCGTCCTCGGTGGGCGATGCGCCCGCGCGCCGCACCACGAACGCCACCGGCAGCTCGCCCATGAGCGCGTCCTTCACGCCGATGACGGCCGCTTCCGCGAGATCGGGGTGGCGCGCCACCGCGTGCTCGATCTCGATCGGGCTCACCCGGTGCCCGCCGATCTTCAGGATCTCCTTCGAGCGGCCGCGGTGGAAGAAGTAGCCGTCGGCGTCGCGCGAGGCGAGGTCGCCGGTCCACAGCCAGCCGTCGTGCAGGATCGCGGCGGTCTCCTCCGGCTCGTCGAGGTAGCCCAGCGTGACGTTCTCGCCGCGCGCCACCAGGTTGCCCGTCTCGTCGGTGCGCAGCTCGCGCCCGGCGTCGTCCACCACCCGGAGCTCGACGCCGGGGATGGCGATGCCCATCGAGCCGAGCTTCTCCTCGCCTCGCTCGGGCGGCAGGTACGCGAGCCGCGCGGTCGCCTCGGTCTGCCCGTACATCACGAAGAGCCGCGCTGGATGGAACGCCTTCCGCACCCAGGCGACCGTGTCCGGCGCCATGGCCCCGCCGGCCTGCGTCAGGTAGCGCAGGGCGGGGAAGCGCATGGAGGCGACCTCGACCTGGCGGCGGATGATCTCGAACGTGAGCGGGACGCCTGCGAAGCCGGTGCACCCCTCGCTCGCCATGGCCTCCAGGACGACGCGTGGGAAGGCGAAGCGGCCGTCCAGGTACACGGAGCCGCCCGCGAGCAGGTGCGTCTGCAGCACGCTGCGGCCGTAGCAGTAGTAGAGGGGCAGGATCAGCAGCGCGCGGTCGCTCTCGCCGAGCTCGAGGTAGGTCACGATGGAGCGCGAGTTGGCGTCCACGTTCCGGAACGTCTGCACCACCCCGCGCGGCTGGCCGGTGCTCCCGGACGTGTACAGGATGAGCGCCGGCTGGTCGGGCGAGAGCGCGGGCGAGGACAGGGGAGGAGGCGAGCCCTCGGCTGGATCGACTCGGCCGTCCTCCATCACCCAGGTCGCCGGCGTGCCGCCGAGCGCCTCGAGGAGCGGCGGCGGCGGGGCGCCCGGGTGCACGACCCAGAGGCGCTCGAGCGGGTGCGCCTGGCTCAGCGTGCCCCAGGCGCGCGCGTCCCGTCCCCAGACCAGCGCGTGGCGGGTCCGGGTCTGCGCGAGGATCCGGCCGAGGATCTCCGGCGACCACTCTCGGTTCACCTCCACCGTGGTGGCGCCCAGCGCGTTCACGGCGAGCCCGGCCGCGACCGTCGCGGGGACGTTGGGCAGCGCGAGCATGACGCGGTCGCCGGGGCGCACCCCGCGCGCCGCCAGGTGGGCCGCCAGCGCGCGCACGCGCCCGGCGAGCTCGCCGTAGGTCACGCGCACCGCGGACGTCGCCACCGCGGGCGCCTCGGGGCGCCGCTCGGCGTGCGTGAAGAGCCAGTCGTGGAGGAAAGGAGATCTCACGCAGCGCCCACCCCTGGTCGCCCGACCCGCACCGCGGCCCCATCGGTACCGCCACTCCGGCTCCGCTGCAATGCCGCGGCGCGTCCCGTGCTCATGGAAGCCCCGCCATCCCGCGCGAGGGTCGGACGGAACGCGCCTAGAATCTCGAGCTTCGGCGCCGGGGGGCACCCGTCAACGTGGGACTGTCGTGCGCGCCCGCCGGCGCGATACTCGGGTCCGGGGGAACATGTTCACCAGAGACGTCCTGAAGATCGATGCGCCGCTCGTCGCCGAGCGGATCGAGGCGAGCATCCGCGAGCAGGTGCTGGGCACCCTGCGGCGCCGTGGCGCGGTCGTCGGGATGTCCGGCGGCATCGACAGCTCCGTGGTCGCTTCGTCGTGCGTCCGTGCGCTCGGCCCGGACCGGGTGCTCGGCCTGCTCATGCCCGAGCGCGACTCGTCCGGCGACGCGCTGCGGCTGGGCCGAATGCTGGCCTCGCACCTCGGCATCCGGCACGTGGTGGAGGACATCGCCCCGGCGCTCGAAGGCCTGGGCTGCTATGCGCGCCAGCTCGAGGCGATCCGCATGGCGGTGCCCGAGTACGGCGAAGGGTGGCGCTGCAAGCTCACGCTCCCGTCGATCCTCGAGAGCGACCGGCTGAACATCACCAGCCTCACGGTGTCGGATCCGCAGGGGAACCAGCGAACCGTGCGCATGCCGCCTGCCGCCTACCTGCAGATGGTCGCGGCGACGAACTTCAAGCAACGCTCGCGCAAGATGATGGAGTACTACCACGCCGACCGGCTCAACTACGCGGTGGCGGGGACGCCCAACCGGCTGGAATACGACCAGGGCTTCTTCGTGAAGCAGGGCGACGGCGCGGCGGACTTCAAGCCCATCGCGCACCTGTACAAGACCCAGGTCTACGCGCTGGCGGAGCACCTCGGGGTCCCCGAGGAGATCCGCCGCCGGCCGCCGACCACCGACACGTTCTCGCTCGCGCAGACGCAGGAGGAGTTCTACTTCGCGCTGCCGTACCGCGAGATGGACCTGTGCCTCTGGGCGCACGAGCACGCCACGCCCGCGGCCGAGGTGGCGCCGGTGCTCGGGCTCGCGCCGGAGCAGGTCGAGCGCGTGTACCGCGACATCGAGGCGAAGCGCCGGGTGAGCAGGTACCTGCACCAGGCACCCCTCCTCGTGGAAGTCCCGCGGGGCTGACATGTGCGGCATCGCCGGCATCGTCTCGCTGCGCGACGGGAGCCCGCCGCCGGGGCTCGACGAGCTCCAGGCGATGACCGGCGCGCTCCGGCACCGCGGCCCCGACGAGTTCGGGATCTACCGCGACGCCCGCGCCGGTCTCGGGCACGCGCGCCTCTCGATCATCGACCTCGCCACCGGGCAGCAGCCGCTCTCGAACGAGGACGGCACGCTCTGGATCGCGTTCAACGGCGAGATCTTCAACTACCTGGAGCTGCGCGAGGAGCTCGTCGCCCTCGGGCACCGCTTCCGCACTCGCAGCGACACCGAGGTGATCGTCCACGCGTTCGAGGCCTGGGGCGAGGCTGCGTTCGCGCGCTTCAACGGGCAGTTCGCGGTGGCGCTGTGGGACGCGGCGCGGGAGCGGCTGGTGCTGGCGCGCGACCGGCTCGGGGTCCGGCCGCTCTACCTCTGCGAGCACGCCGGCCGGCTGTGGTTCGCCTCCGAGGTGCGCGCGCTGTTCGCGGGCGCGCCGGACCTCCCGCGCGCGCTGGATCCGGTGGGGCTGGCGGAGACGTTCACGTTCTGGACGGTGGTGCCGCCGCAGTCGGTGTTCGCCGGGGTGACCGAGCTCGAGCCCGGCCACGTGCGCACCGTGACGCGGCAGGGGACCACCGATCGCGCCTTCTGGGAGCCGTCCTACCCGGCGGGCGAGGGCGGGTTCCGCGGGCCGCTCGACGAGGCGGTCGAGCGCGTGCGGGCGTCGCTCGAGCAGGCGGTCCGGCTCCGCATGCTGCGCGCAGACGTGCCCGTGGGCAGCTACCTCTCCGGCGGGCTGGACAGCTCGCTGGTCGCGGCGCTGGGCCGGCGGGTGAAGGGCGACCGCTTCTGCACCTACTCGATCCGCTTCGAGGACGCGGAGTACGACGAGACCGCGTTCCAGCGCGCGGTGGCGGTCCGGATCGAGAGCGACCACCGCGAGATCGTCGTCCGCCGGGCCGACATCGCCGAGGCGTTCCCCGACGTCGTCGCGCACGCCGAGCGCCCGCTGCTCCGGACCGCGCCCGCGCCGCTGTTCCTGCTCTCGCGCCTGGTGCGCGACTCGGGGATCAAGGTCGTCCTCACCGGCGAGGGCGCCGACGAGATGTTCGCCGGCTACGACCTGTTCCGCGAGGGCAAGGTGCGTCGGTTCTGGGGCCGCCAGCCCGCGTCGGCGCTCCGGCCGCGGCTGCTCGAGCGGCTCTACCCGTACCTCGCCCGCTCGCCGGTGGCCCAGCGCGCCATGGCCCGGGAGTTCTTCGGCAAGGGCCGCGAGCAGCCCGGGGTGCCCGGCTTCGCCCACCAGACGCGCTGGCAGTCTGCGGCGGCGCTTCAGCGCCTCTTCACGCCCGGGCTCCGCGCGGCGACGCGTTCGGTGGACGTCGTGGCGCGCCTGCTCGGCGATCTGCCGCCCGCGTTCGGCGCGTGGGCGCCGCTCTCGCAGGACCAGTACCTGGAGGTGCGCACGCTGCTCTCCGGGTACCTGCTCTCCTCGCAGGGCGACCGGATGCTGATGGCGCACTCGGTGGAGGGGCGCTTCCCGTTCCTCGACGCGGACGTGGTCGAGCTCGCGAACGCGCTGCCGCCCTCGTACAAGCTCCGCGTCCTCGACGAGAAGCACGCGCTGAAACGGGCCGCCGAGGGGCTGGTGCCGCCGCAGATCGTGCGCCGGCCCAAGCAGCCCTACCGCGCGCCCGACGCGCTCAGCTTCGTGGGGCCCGACGCGCCGGGATGGGCTGCGGAGCTGATGAGCCCGGACGGCGTTGCCCGCGTCGGCGTGTTCGAGCCGCGGGCGGTGGAGCGGCTCTGGCGGAAGTGCCAGGCGTCCGCCGGCGGGGAGCAGTTCTCGAACGCCGACAACATGGCGGTGGTGGGCGTGCTGTCCACGGGGCTGCTCCACGAACGCCTGGTGCGGCGCGCGCCGGAGCGGGGCGGGCGGCTCGAGCTCACGACGCTGGTGGATCGCCTGGGCGAGCGCCCGGGTCTGGCGAACGCAGTCCAGGAGAGGCACGCGACATGACGACCCAGCAGACCATCCGGAAGTTCATCCTCGAGAACTTCTACGTGAGCGATCCTTCCGAGGTCGCGGACGACACCCTGCTCGTGAGCACCGGTCTGGTGGACTCCACCGGCATGCTCGAGGTGATCGCCTTCCTCGAGGAGGAGTTCGACATCCGCATCGCCGATCACGAGACGACGCCGGAGAACCTGGAGTCCGTCGAGCGCATGGCGGCGTTCGTCGCCCGCAAGCAGCAGGGCGGGCTCGGCGCGACCGGCTAGCGGGGCGGGGCTCGCATGTCACGGCCGCAGCAGGATGCTGCCCACGAAGCGCTCGCGCCCGACGAGCTCGATGGTCTTGCGCGCGGACTTCATCCGGGCCTGGCCCATCCGAACGCAGAGCACCGCCGCGTCCACCACGTGCGCCACGGCCACGCCGAGCGGATCGTCGAGCACCGGCGGGATCGCGACGATGATCTGCAGGTTCTGCGGGACGCCCTCGCCGCGCCCGGCGGCCGCGATCGCGTCCGCGATGCCGGACGCCGTGATGTAGTCGAGGTGAGGGAGGTTCAGCGCGGTCACCGCGCCGTCCCGGAGCTGCCGGCCCACCTCGGCGAGCGAGGCGGCCAGCTCGGCCGTGGAGCCGCCCTCCTCGGCGGGAACGAGGGCCAGCGAACGCCACCGGCTCTTGGCCAGCATGAACCAGAGCTGCTGGCACTCCTTGCTGGGGGGCGCCTCGGGCAGGAGCACCCGGTCACCCATCTTCTTCGCCAGCTCCGGCAGCACGGATTCCGCCATCACGCCCCCTGCGCCCGCCGGGCGCGAGAGCTCGAGCGTAGCACGGGGGGGGGCCGGGCGCCGCGCGGCGGCTGTCCCGAGGCCGCTTGACGCGAGGAGAGGGGGATGCCGATGCCGATCGCCGGGGGGAGCGTGGGCGCGTACGCGCAGGACGGGGCGGGTGGCGGCATCCGCCGGGTCCGGGTCGGCCAGCTGTGGCTGGACGCGCTGACCGCGGCCGAGGCGCTCGACCGGATCGACGCGCTGGTGGCCCGGGGGGCTGGCGGATGCGTCTTCACGCCCAACGTCGATCACGTGGTCACGGCGGAGGACGATCCCGCCTTCCGGGCCGCGTACGCCATGGCCAGCCTGTCCCTCGCCGACGGGCAGGCGCTCGTATGGGCGACGCGGCTCCTCGGCACGCCCGTGCCGGAGAAGGTGTCGGGCTCGGATCTGGTCTGGCCTCTCATGCGGCGCGCTGCGGCGGCGCGGTGGGGCGTGTACCTGCTGGGCGGCGCGCCGGGGTCCGTCGAGGCGGCCGCATCCCGCCTCGAGCGCGAGCTGGGGGTGCGCATCGCCGGCGTGGACGCGCCGCGCATCGCCGTGGACGGCGACGCCGGCGAGGGGGCGGTGGTGGAACGGGTGCGCCGCTCCGGGGCCGAGGTGGTGGTGGTCGGGCTGGGCGCGCCGAAGCAGGAGCGCTTCATCCATCGGGCCGCGCCGGAGCTGGGGAGGACCGTCGCCTTCGGGCTCGGGGCGTCCATCGACTTCCTGGCCGGCCGCGTGCGGCGCGCGCCGCGGTGGGTCTCGCGCGCCGGGTTCGAGTGGGCCTTCCGGCTGGCGCTGGAGCCGCGGCGCCTCTCCCGCCGCTACCTGGTGAAGGATCCGCGCTTCCTGGGCGTGCTGGCGCGGACCGCGCGGCTGCCCGCCGCCGAGCGCCAGGCGCGGCGTCCGGCGGACGCCGCCGAGCCCAGCGTCCCGAGCACCGGCGTCGCGCCATGACCGCCGCCGCCCTGCGCGGACGGATCAGGGACTGAGCGTGGGACCGGCGAGGTCCAGGGAGAGGAACGCGCCGGACTCGTCGAACGACGGGAGGGACGGGACTGCGGCGCGCTGCCAGCTCGCGTACACGCCGAGCCCGAGGTGCACCGCCGAGGTCGCTGCCCACTGCACCTGCGACTCCAGGCGGGCCCGCCGGGTGTCGCTGCCCGACTGGCGCGCGACGGCCCCCACGGCCGCGCCCGAGAGCGACCAGCGCGTGGTCACCGGCCAGGTCAGGTCGAGCGTTCCCTCGAGCTGAGGATCGGCGGCACCGGTGGCCCGGTCGATCGCGGGCGCGAGGCGGACGACGAGCCGGGTGGAGAGCGCCGTGGTCGGCGTGGCCCGGACCGGCTCCTCCCCCTCGGCGCCGGGCGCCGCCGGGGCGACCGGGGTGTGGGAGATGCCGACCTCGCCGCTCGGGAGCAGATCGCGGCTGGCGGTGTCTCCGCGCGGATCCTCGTAGGCGCCGGCCACGCCCCCGCCCGCCCAGGCGTCGACCGCGCGCGCCAGGCGTCGGCGCCAGATCGCGTCCGCGGTGGCGATGGCGGAGGTGGGGCCGCGATCCAGTCGCGCTCCGCGACCGGTGAGGCGGAGCCCCAGGCGGTCGAGGCGGGTGAGCGCCCACGTGAGGGTGGCCTCGGCGCGCGCACCGCGCTGGATGGGGAGCGTCGCCTCCGCGGCCGCGCCCTCGCCACCGTCCAGGAACGCGCCGGCCAGCACCCGCAGCTCCGTGCGCGGCCCGGCGCGCCCCTCCAGGCCGAGCTCGGCGCGCGCGGCCTGGTAGCGAAGCCGGCGGGTGGTGGTGATGGTCTGGAGCTCCGTCCCGATGGTGCGGCTCTCGGTGAGCAGGTCGGTGGTGCCGCGCTCGCCGCTCGCGACCGCCGAGAGGCGCCAGGCGGCGTCGGGGCGGAGCTCGGCGCGGGCCTCGCCGGTGTGGAGCAGCACCACGTCGGAGGAGCGGGTGAGGTCGGGCGCGCGGAACCGCGGGGCATAGGAGCCCCCGAGGCGCAGGCGCGGAGCGGCGAGCCACAGCAGCGCGGCGCGCGGGGTCGCGAACGCCTCGAGCGTCCGATCGTCGGCGCCGTCGCGGGGCGAGAGCTGGCGGCCGCGGCCCTCGAGCCGTAGCCCGGGCTCCAGCCGCAGCTCGCCGGCCCCGGCCAGGAGCGACGCGAGCGCGAGGGCCGCCGCGGCCGTCACCGTCACTCCACCACGACGACGTCGCCCGGCTGGAGCCGGAATCCGGCGGAGCGCTTGTCGGCGCGGACGAGCGCGTCGTACTCGAAGCGGATGCGGGTCACCGGGTCGCCCGGCGCCGGCCCATGGCGCAGCACGAAGACGCGGTCACGGTGGGCGAACTCCGTGAAGCTGCCGGCCGCGGCGAGCGCGGAGAGCACACCCGCGCCGCGGTCCATCTCGTACACGCCGGGCCGCATCACCTCGCCGGTGACGGAGACGCGCAGCGGCTGCATCTCGACGACCGTCACCGTGACGACCGGGTTCACCACGTACGTCTTCAGCTGCGTCTGGATCCGCTGCGAGAGCTCGGTCGGAGTGCTCCCTGCCGCGGGGACGTCCTGGAGGAATGGCATCGACACGCGCCCGTCCTCTCGGACCCGGGTCCGCTCCACGGACATGTTGTCCTGGTTCCAGACGCGGATCCCGATGACGTCGCCGCGGGCGACCCGATATTCCGCGTCGCCCTGCGTGGGCGGGAGGTCCTCGGCGCGGACGTATCGGCCGGTCGGGCCGCAGGAGGCGACGAGGAGGGCGGCCAGCGCGAGGACGCTGCACGAGAGGAGGCGCCCGGAGGCGGCAAGCTGTTCGGACATGGTGGACACGATCCGCGGCGCGACCGCGGCTCCCCTGACGTCTCGGCCGCCCGGCGCCGGGCGGCTGCGAGGCAGGATGCTACGGCCGGTGCAGATCCCCGGCTATCCATTGTTCGGGTGACCGCCCTCCGGAGCGCCGCCGCGCGCCCGTCCGGCGGCGCGCGCCGGGTCGCACGCGTTCCGCCGACGCGTCGCGGGACACGGGGTCCGCGCCACCGCAGCGATCCCGGGGCGATACCCGTGACGCCCGCGCGCGCCCCACGTGCGACCGTCACGCGGCGGCAGCGCGCCGTTCTCGACCGCGTCAGCGGAACGCACCGCAAAGGTGCGCTCGCGGGTGATGCGGCGTCCCGCGTCGACTCGACGCGCACGGGGGCGAGTCGTGGCGCTGCGCGGAGGTTCGAGGGCGCGACCGTGGAGATCGTCCACGGACGTGCCATGCGCATGCGACGAACGGTGCGTGTCACACGGTCACTCGACCACGTTTTGGGCCGAGCAACCACAGGTGCCGCTGATGTAGAACGCGGACTGAAGGCGTTCCGGGGGGAGTTCGATGTTTCACCACAAGTCACGGTCGGGGGACGCAGCGGTGCGTCTCATCGATCTCGCTGCGCTCGCGCTCGCGCTGCCGCTTGCGTTCGAGGTCTACCGGGAGCTCTTTCGCCCCGACGCGCTCGAGGTGGTCTCGCTCGATCGCTACTGGCTCGCGCTCGTCGTCGTGATGCTGCTGTGGTCGGCCGGAGCCTGGATCTACCAGGTATACGAGGCGGGCCCGGGCTCGCTCTCCGACGATCTCCGGCGCGTCGCCCGCGCGCTCATGGCGGTCGCCCTCGTGATGTTCACGCTGGTGTTCCTGGCCAAGCAGCAGGAGTCGGTCTCGCGCCTCCTGGCGGTGCTCTACTTCGCGCTCGCGTTCCCGATCCTGGCCGTCGCGAGGGCCGTCCATCGCGCGGTGGCGCGTGCGGCGGGCACGCGGAACGGGCGCGTCCGTTACTATGCCGTGGTCGGCTCGGGCGACGTGGCCGAGGAGATCATCGAGACGATCCGCGCGCACCCGGAGTGGGGCATGCGGCTCGCGGGCTACGTGCTCGAGGAGGGCGCGGTCGCGGCCAGCCCGGACTGCGTGATCCTGGGCCGCCTGGGCAACCTGGCCCGCATCCTCGAGGACCACGTGCTCGACGACGTGGTGTTCGCGGTGCCGCGCGAGCGGCTGAGCGCGGTCGAGGACGCGGTCCGCACCTGCGAGGAGCAGGGCGTGGGCGCGCTCATCTCGCTCGACGTGCTCCGGTTCGGCTACTCGCGCATGGCGGTCGGCGACATGGACGGCCTGCCCATGCTGGCGCTGTCGCGCACGCCGTCCGACCAGCTCGCGCTGGCGGCGAAGCGCGCGTTCGACCTCGTGGTGAGCGCGTCGGTGCTGCTGCTGCTGTCCCCGCTGCTCCTGGGGGTCATGGTCGCCATCCGGCTGGACTCGCGCGGCCCCATCTTCTTCCGGCAGCGCCGCGTCGGCGTGCACGGGCGGGTCTTCAACATCCTCAAGTTCCGCAGCATGTACGTGGACGCGGAGGCGCGCCTCGAGGCGCTCCGTGCGCACAACGAGATGTCCGGCCCGGTCTTCAAGATGAAGAACGATCCGCGGGTGACGCGCATCGGCCGGTTCATCCGCCGGACCTCCCTCGACGAGTTCCCGCAGTTCTGGAACGTGCTGCGCGGCGAGATGAGCGTGGTGGGCCCGCGCCCGCCGCTCCCCTCGGAGGTGCGCCAGTACAAGCGCTGGCAGCGGCGCCGCCTCTCCGTGAAGCCGGGGATCACCTGCATCTGGCAGATCAGCGGCCGGAACGACATCGACTTCGACCGGTGGATGGAGCTCGACCTCCAGTACATCGACGAGTGGTCGCTCTGGAACGACGTGCGGATCTGCCTGAAGACCATCCCGGCCGTGCTCGGCGCCCGCGGCGCCCAGTAGCGCGGCCGGTCGTGGGGGGCCCGGAGGCGTCCGGCAGGGCCGGGCGCGCCCGGGCCCTCGTCGATCGGGGCCTCACGCGGTGCCGGCGATGAGCCGGGGCACGCGCCAGCCGGCGAGCTCCTCGTAGAGCGCGTCGTAGCCGAGCCGCATCTGCCCGAGCTCGAACTCGCGCTCCACCAGCGCCCGCCCGCGCGCGCCCATGCGCCGGGCGCGCTCCCGGTCGGCGAGCGCGTCGCAGAGGCGGCGCGCCAGCGCGCCGGGGGAGCCGGGCGGCACGAGCCAGCCGGTCGTCCCGTCGCGCACCAGCTCCGGCGAGCCGCCCACGGCGGTGGCCACCACCGGCAGCCGCATGGCCATCGCCTCGAGGACCGCGTTGGAGATCCCCTCGGCGTGGCTGGAGGACGCCGCGGCGGCGCAGCGCGCGAGCACGGCCGGCGCGTCGCGGCGGAAGCCCAGGAAGTGGACGCGCGCCGCGACGCCGAGCTGGCCGGCGAGCCGCTCCAGCAGCGGCCGCCGCACGCCGTCGCCCACCAGCGCGAGCCGGGCCGAGGGGTGCTCGCGGAGCACCTCCCGGAAGGCGACCAGCAGGTCGGTCTGGCCCTTCACCGGATGGTGCATGTTCGCGACGTTCGCGATCCAGGCGCCGTCGGGCAGGCCGGGATCGGGCAGCTCGCGCGCGGCGCGGTCGAGCTCGCGCAGGTCCACGCCGTTGCGCACCACGGCCACGCGGTCCGGCTCGACGCCCTCCCGGATCACGAGGTCGCGGATGCACATGGCGTTCACGAGCACCCGGTCGGCGCGCAGGCAGGCGAGGCGGGTGAGCGGGCGGCGGTACCCGGTGATGTGGTGCCCGAGGTCCACGCGCGTCACGATCACCGGCACGCCGGCCAGCCGCGCGGCGAGCGAGCCGAGCACGTTCGTGTAGATGTCCTGCGCGTGCACCAGCGCGATGCCCTGCTCGCGCACGAAGCGCGCGATGCGCGAGACCTGCCAGGCGGTGTTGGGGCGGAGCATCCGCCGCCCCACGTCGAACAGCACCGGCCGGATGCCCGCCCGCGCCAGGTCGTCGAGGTGCTCGCCCTCGAGGTGCAGGCACGCGACCACCGGCTCCCAGCGCCCCCGGTCCATGGTCCGGACGTTCAGGACGGTCTGCCGCTCCTGCCCGCCGAGCAGGAACCGGTTCTGGAACACCAGCACCTTCGCGGCGCTCACGGCGCCACCTCCGCCGCGGCCCCGCCCGCCGCCGGGGCGCGCGCGCCGGCCGGGCGCGGGCGCGGCAGCGACACGGGCCGTTCCGGCGCGGCGGCGAGCGCCGCGAAGGTGCGGTCGAGCGCCTCGCGCATGGCGACGCGCGGCGCCCAGCCCAGCACGGCGCGGGCCCGCGCGTTGGAGTAGCGCTGGCGCTTCCAGGTGCTCGCGACCTTGTACGGCGTCAGCAGCGCGGGCAGGTGGCCCTGGGTCCGGTCGGCGTACCACGCGTTGGCGCGGGCGAGCACGCGCAGCAGCGGGTAGGGCACCCGCAGGACGCGCAGCGGCGCGACCTCGCGGCGGTAGCGGTCGAGCAGCGCGCCGGCGGTCGGGAGGTCGTCGTCCACCACGCACAGGGCGCGGCCCGCGGCGCCGGGCGCGGTGCCGGCCAGCGCGATGGCGTCGGCGCAGTTCTCCACCCAGGTGAGCGGGACCGGGTTGCGGCCGCCGAGGTGCAGGTACAGCCCGAGCACCGGGAGCCCGATCCGCGTCCCGAGGATCTCCTGGCCGGGGCCGATGACGACGCCGGGCCGGATCACCGCGAGCGGCAGGCCGTCGCGCCGTGCGTACCGCCACGCCAGCGCCTCCTGCCGCTGCTTGGCGAACGAGTACGCGTCGCGCGCCTCCGGCGCGGGCTCGAGCGGCGCGTCCTCGTCCACCACCGCGCCCCTCGGCAGCGCCGCGACGCCCATGGCGCCGAACGAGCTCACCAGCACCACGCGCTCGACCCGCGCCTCCAGGGCGGCGCGGAACACGTGGTCGGAGGCGACCACGGTGGCCTGCACCAGGGCCGCGGGCGCCCCCTTCTTCGCGGCGGCGGCGTGGTAGAGGACGCGCACGCCCGCGAGCGCCTGCCGCAGGGCGGCGGGATCGTCGAGCCGGCACGGGACCACCTCGATGACCGCGCCGCGCGCCTCGGCCTCCGGGATCGCCACCCGCGCGGCCGCGGTGCCGGGCCGCACCAGGCAGCGGATCCGGTCCACGCCCTGCCGCAGCAGGCTCCGCACGATCTCCCGCCCCAGGAACCCGGCCGCGCCGGTGACCGCCCTCACGCGCACGCCTCCTGCGCGGCGACGTCCGCCCGCCGGCACGCCGCGGCCGCGGCGTCGATCACCTGCGCGACGGCGCGCGCGTCCGCGAGCGGCACGGGCGCCTCGCCGCCGGTCCGGGCCGCCCGGTAGAAGGCGGCGAAGAGCTGGCGCATGCCCTCGAAGTAGTGCAGCCGCGCGAGCGCGAGGTCGGCGCTGCGCCGCAGCAGCTCCGCGCCCGCCGCCGACGCGTCGCGCCGCGCCCAGTCCACCTTCTGGAACGGGCCGGGCAGGTGGGAGCCCTCCACCACGCGCAGCGTGCGCGCGTCGAGCGACGCGTGCACGGCCCGCCGCGTGCCGTACACGGTCAGCGCGAGCTGGGCCGGGCGGATGCGGCAGGAGAAGAGCACCGACGCGGTGGCGCGCGCGCCCTCCAGGAGAATCCGCAGCTCGTCGTGGAACGCGTCGCGCGCGTCGCCGAAGCGCTCGGGCCGCAGGCGGCGCCCGAGCGCGTGCGCCACCGCGGGCGTCCCCGGCCCGAGGAGCGGCAGCACGAGCGAGAGCGGGTGCGAGAGGTTGTTGTGCGCGAGGCCGGCGGGGAGGCGGTGGATCCAGTGGCCGGGGTCCCCGGTGAGCAGGGCGCCGAACGGGCCGCCGAGGTCGTAGCCCATCACCGCGTCCGCGTGCACCACCTCGCCGAGCGCGCCCGCCTCCACCAGCGCGCGGAGCCGGTGGATCACCGGGTCGAAGAGCAGGTTGTGGCCGGCGCACGCCAGCCGACCGTGGCGCGCCGCGGCCTGCTCGAGCGCGACGGCCTCGGCCGCGTCCACCGTGACCGGCTTCTCCACGTACACGTGCGCGCCCGCGGCGAGCGCGCGCGTGGCGAGCGGGAGGTGGCTCGCCGGCGGGGTGGTGACGTGCACCACCTCCGGACGCGCCTCCGCCAGCATCGCGTCCACGGCGTCCGGCCCCTCGTAGAACGCCGGCACGCGCCAGCGCGCCGCGGCCTGCTCCGCCATGTGCCGGGTGGCGTCGCACACCGCCACCACCTCGGCGCCCGCCCGGCGCGCCTGCGCGAGGTGCGCGTCGGCGATCTGCCCGCACCCGATCACCGCCACCCGGACCGCGGTCCCGTCTCGCTCCGCCATCGTCCCCTTTCCCCGGCCGCGGGGCGGCCGCCTTGGAGGTCCTCACCGCGCCCCGGCCCGGCCAGCGCCGCGGCGGGGCACCCGCCGCGCGGGATCACCGCGCCGGGGCGGCCGCCTCGCCCGGCGCGCCGCGCGCGCGCGTCCAAAGCACCCGGTAGACGGCGAAGATGGCGTCGAACGGGTCGTCGTCGCGGAGGCGGGCGGCCGGGCGGGCGCCGGCCAGCGCGTCCTCGAGCCGCGCCCCGAGCGCGGCTGCGTCGCCGGGCGGGAAGAGCAGGCAGCCGGCCGGCCGGTGGCCGACGGTGCTCGCGACCACCGCGCGGCCGAGCGCGAGCGCCTCGCGCACGGTCACCGCGTCGCCGTCGGCGCGGGTGGGGCGGGCGAACACGTCCGCCGCCTCCAGCACGGCCAGCGCGGCGGGGTGGTCGAGCTCGCCGAGCCCGAGCACGCCGTCGCCGGTGAGCGCCTCGGTGCCCTCGCCGAACGCGACCAGGCCGGCGCGCGGATGTCGCGCCCGCAGCGCGCGGAACGCCGGCAGGAGCAGGTCGGCGCCGTAGATCCGCCCGGGCGGGAGCGCGGCGGCGATCAGCGGCGCGTGCCCGGCCCGGAACGCGGCCAGGGCCGGCGGCGGCCGGCGCGGCTCGAGCAGGGCAGGGGAGTACGGGGGCACGACCGCGATGCGCGCCCGCGGCACGCCGCTCGCGCCCAGCGCGCTCGCGATCTCGTCGTTGACCGCCAGGATCCGCCCGAAGCCGGCGCAGGCGGCCGCGGCGAGCGCGCGCCGCGCCGGGCCGCCGCGCAGCCACGCGGGGGCCGAGCCGGAGTGCAGCGTGAGCACGCCGAGCGGCGCGGCGCCCCGGCGCGCGCGCGACGCGGCCAGGGCGACCAGCCAGCTCTTCACGTTCGCGCCGCTGGTGTGCACGTGCAGCAGCCGGCCCTCCGCCGCGGCGCCCCCGAGCGCGGCGGCGTAGCGGAGCGCGCCGCGCGCCGGCCGGACGCCGTCGCCCGAGTGGTCGCCGTGGCCGATGTCGAGCACCTGCACGTCCACGCCGCGCGCGCGGGCGGCGCGGGCCAGCGCGGCCACGTGCACCGCCACGCCGCCGTACGGCCGCGGCCAGTTGCCGACGAGCGCCAGCCGCACTCAGCTCACCGCCCGCGCGTCCGCGGGCGCCTCCGCGGCGTCCGCGCGCGCCGTCCGGGTCGCGGGCTCGGCGGGCGGATCCGGCCGCTCCCCGGGGACGGGCCGCGCCAGGCCCAGCGTGGAGAACACGCCCCCGAGGTTGCAGGTCGCCACCACGCCGCTCCAGCCGACCGCGCCGAGCGTGGTGTTCTCCCAGAGGACCTTGCGCTTCAGCCCGTAGGGCGAGCCGCCGTGGCGGTTCTCCTCGTCCTCGATGGTCACCGCCGCCTCGAAGCCGGCCTCGGCCACCGCGCGCTGGACCGCCGGCGTGTAGTAGCCGTTCGGATAGGCGAAGTGCCGCGGGGCGCGGCCGATCCGCTCGCCCAGCTGATCGCGGCAGCCGGCCAGCTCGCGGCGGGCCTCGACGAGCGGCAGGTTCGCGAGCACAGCGTGGTTCACCGTGTGGCCGCCCACGTCCACGCCGGCGGCGTCGAGCGCGCGCACCTCGTCCCAGGTCATGAGGCGCGTCGAGGCCGGGAGGTCCTGCTCGGCCGTGCCGAGCCGGCGCTCCAGCCCCGCCGCCAGCGCCACCAGCCGCTCGTGCGGGAGGCGCGCGATGAGCCGGTCGAGCGTGGCGGCCGGACCGCCCTCGGCGCAGGCGGAGAGCAGCGCCTGCAGCGGGGGCGGGAGGCCGGCGCGCTCGAAGGGGATGCGCCGCCGCGCCAGCGCGGCGAGCGCCGCGTGCAGCCGGTCGTGCGGGAGGCGGCGGGCGGTGCCGACGTAGCCGGTCGGCACGAACACGGTGGCCGGGACGCGCAGGGCGCGCAGCACGGGCAGCGCGTGCTGCGCCACGTCGGCGTAGCCGTCGTCGATCGTCACCGCGACGACGTCGGCGCGGCGGCCGCCCGCGGGCTCCGCCAGGATGCGTCGCGCGTCGGCGAGCGAGACGATCTCGTTCCGCCGGCCCACGTGCTCGAGCTGCCGCCGCAGCGTCTCGGTGGACACGAGCAGCGAGGCGAGCGTCTGCCTGGATTCGGCGCCGAAGTCCGGCGTCACGCGGTGGTACGAGAGGATGAGCACGCGGGAGCCGCCCGCCTGCCGCCGGCGCACCAGCCGGACCGCGTGGTGGATCCCCACCGCGGTGAGCGCCCCCGCCACGGCCGCCTTCGCGGCCCGCTTCAGGATCCACCGCGCGCTGAAGTCGGCCCGCTCCGGCATGCCCCCTCCTCCTCGGCGAGAAGGTGTGCACGCGCTCCGGCGGCGAGCGCCGGTCCCGGCGGGTGCGCTGCGTACGGGGGCGCTGCCGCCCGGGGCGCGTGCGGCCGCGCCGGGACGTCAGAAGCTCCGGGACTGGCCGCCGTCCACCACCCAGCACGCACCGTTCACCCAGCTCGCGCGCGGCGAGGCGAGGAACGCGACCACCGCCGCGACCTCCTCGGGCGTGCCGAAGCGTCCGCCCGGGAGCTCGCGCCGGACGAAGTCGGCGATGCCCTCCGGGTCCGCCTGCCGGCGCCGCTCCCAGCCGCCGCCCGGGAACGCGATGGACCCCGGCGCGACCGAGTTCACGCGGATGCCGTCGGCGGCGAGCTCGCGCCCGAGCGCCTTCGCCAGGCTCTGCTCGGCCGCCTTGGCGACGTTGTACGACGGGCCGCCGCCGGCCTCGCGCCCCCAGATCGACGTGATCATCACGATCGACCCGCCGCCGCGGCGCCGCAGCGCCGGGATGGCCCGCAGGCTGGCGCGGAGGGCGGGGAACAGGTTGCGGTCGAGCACCGCGCGGAAGTCGGCCTCGTCGGCGTCCGCGACGCTGCGCGCGCCCGAGCCGCCCACGTTGTTCACGAGCACGTCCACGCCGCCCAGCGCCGAGACGGCCTCGCCCACCAGCCGGTCCACGCCCTCCGCGGTGACGAGGTCGGCGGCGACCGTCAGGTGCGGGCCGGGCCCGGCCTGGTCGAGCGCCGCGCGGACCTCCGCGAGCGCCTCCGCGCCGCGCGCGCCGACCGCCACCCGCGCGCCCTCCCGCGCCAGCGCCACCGCGATGGCGCGGCCGATGCCGCGGCTGCCACCGGTGACGACCGCGACCTTGCCGTCGAGCCCGAGGTCCATGCGCGGATCCTAGCGCCGGCGCCGCCGGCGCGCGGCCGCCCGCTCCACCAGCGCGAGCTTCTCGGTCCGGCGCAGCCGCTTCAGCGCCGCCTCGCGCCGCAGCGCCGCGCCGCGGTCGGCGGCGCGCTCGCGCCAGACCAGCTCCACCGGGAGCCGCGAGCGCGTGTAGCGGGCGCCGCGCCCGGCGGCGTGGCGGGCCACCCGCGCGGCGAGGTCGTTCGTGGCGCCGGCGTACAGCGAGCCGTCCCCGCAGCGCAGGAGGTACACCCACCAGCGCGCCGCCCCCGCGGCGGGGCCGCGACCGGGCGCCGCCGCGGGCACTACCGGCCGCGCTGCGAGGCGCGCCGCGTCTGCTGGGCGACGAAGGGGTTGGAGGGACGGCCGACGGTCCGGGGCTGCGGGGCCGCGGGGGCGCCCTCCGGCCCGTGCGCGTGCTCGGGGTGCTGCTCGGGCGGCGCGGTCCGCTGGACCGGCTTCCCGCCCTTCTTCCGCTTCTTGCTGACCGGCATCTCGTTCCACCTCTCCGCTCGCGAGGAACGGCGAGCGCGACCAGAACCTAGCGCGAACCCGGGCGGACGCCCAGTGAGCCGCGCCACGAGAAAGCCCCGGCCCTGGGCGTGCCAGGACCGGGGCTCGGGGAGCGCGCGATACAGGATTCGAACCTGTGGCCTTCGGCTCCGGAGGCCGACGCTCTATCCAGCTGAGCTAATCGCGCTCGAGGGGCGGTATCTAGTGCAGGCCAC
Organism: Anaeromyxobacter sp. Red801; assembly: GCF_049201065.2. Taxonomy (NCBI): domain Bacteria; kingdom Pseudomonadati; phylum Myxococcota; class Myxococcia; order Myxococcales; family Anaeromyxobacteraceae; genus Anaeromyxobacter; species Anaeromyxobacter sp. Red801. The sequence continues at coordinate 1,511,096 of NZ_CM181236.1, forward strand.
CCCGAAAGGCAAGAAGGTTCGCGGGACTTCGGCGCTCCGGCCGGTCCGGCGCGGCCGGCGCCGGGCGGGCTCCGTTCACCGTCCGCGAATCCGGTGGGTCGCGGCGACACCACCGTGGAAACCCCCTGCGCGCCCGCGCGCCTGCGCGCCAGCGCGCAGGTAGGGGTTGAGGCATTCGGTCGCACATGCTAGGCACCCAAACGTGCCCCAGATAAACACGCTCGAGCAGCTGCTCAAGGCCACCGCCCTCGTCGCCGCGGCCATCGCGGTCCTCATCCTCGCCTGGTACCTGGTCCGGCGCCCGCCGCTCAACCGGACGACCAAGGTCCTGCTCCTGTTCGGTCTCGGCGTCATGCCGATCGGCGTCGCGCTCACCGGCAACATCGCCGGGTTCGAGTACACGCTGAAGCGTCCGTTCTGCGGCTCCTGCCACGTGATGCTGCCCTACACGGAGGACGCGGCGGACCCGGCCTCCACCAGCCTCGCCGCGATCCACAGCCGCAACCACGCGTTCGGCGAGGAGAGCTGCTACACGTGCCACGCCGACTACCAGATGTTCGGCGCGATGACGACGAAGCTGAACGGCCTCAAGCACCTGTACTTCTACGTCACGGAGTACGCGAACACCGGGCCGTACGGCGAGGGCGGGCCGAAGATCCACATGTACAAGGCGTTCCAGAACGGCATGTGCACCCGCTGCCACTCCACCACCGCGCCGCGGTGGCTCGCGAACGAGGAGCACTCCGGCATGATCGAGGAGATCCGCTCGGGCGACGCGAAGTGCGTGGACTGCCACGGCGGCGAGAAGGTCCACCCGCGCGCGTTCGCGCACGGCGGCAATGGCCGCGGCCCCGCGGCCTCCACCGGGAAGGGGGAGTAGCGATGATCTCCAAGTTCACCATCCGCCGGCTGGTGCTGGTCTCGGCCGTCCTGTCGCTCGTGTCGCTCGCCCTGATGATCGCGGGCATCGTGTTCCCGAACCCGTTCCTGCTCGTCGCGGCGATGAGCCTCGGCCAGCTCTTCGGCACCACCTCGCTCGCGCTCTACCTGCTCGCCATCGCGCTCGACCTGCAGGGCGTGGGCGAGCACGAGGAGCTGGGCGGCCGCCTCGGCGGCGGCCAGCAGTAGCGCAGGGCGGGGCGCGCGGCGCCCCCTGGAACGCCGAAGGCCCCGGCGCCCTTCGCGGGCGGCCGGGGCCTTCTCACGTCCGGTCCGGGGACCGGCGGGCCGCTAGCCCGGGTTGATGCAGCTGCAGCTGGTGGTGCCGTCGCAGAGGTCGAACGAGCCGGCCTTCGCGCAGGTCCCGGTGCAGCAGGTCTGCGTCGGCGAGCACGACGCGCCGATGTCGGCGCAGCTCTGCGGCGGCGTGCAGAAGCAGCCGGTGGCGGTGGTGCACGGCACCCCGTTGTTCAGGCAGGTGGTGTTCTCGCCCGGGCAGCAGGGGTTGGTCGGCGAGCAGGACGGCAGCGGCTGGCCCTGGACGTAGTGGCCGCAGGTGGCCGCCGGGACCTCGCAGGTGCACGAGGTGTCGCCCGGCGCGCAGTCCACCTGGCCGGTCGTGCCCTGCGTCTTGCACGCGAGGCCGGTGCAGCAGGCGGCGCCGCCGGCGGTGCAGGCCTGGCCCACGTCCACGCAGGTCTGGGCCGACTGGCAGGTGCCGTTCGTCCCGCAGGTCAGGCCCGAGCAGCAGGTCGTACCGGCGCCGCAGGCCTGGCCCTGGTCGGCGCAGGAGCTCTGGTCGGTGACGCAGGTGCCGTGCGTCGCGCCGGCCGGGACCGCGCAGGACAGGCCCGAGCAGCAGTCGGCGGAGACGGTGCACGCCTCGCTCTGGCGCTGGCAGACCGGCTGGCAGGCGTGCGTGTCGGGGTCGCAGAAGCCGGAGCAGCACGCCGAGTCGGTGCTGCAGGTGGTGCCCACCGCGCCGCAGGCGGCCGGGGCGCACTTGCCGGAGGTGCAGGTCCCGCTGCAGCAGTCGGCGTTGCTCGTGCAGGTGCCGGTGGTCGGGATGCACGAGCCGCCGCAGCGGAGCACGCCCTGCGCGTCGGGCACGCACGGCGCGAGCCCGCAGCACTGGTCGCGGAACTGGCAGACGTCGCCCTGCGGGATGCAGCACTTCGGATCGTTGCCGTCGTAGCCGGTCGGGCAGGTCCCGCCGGTCTCGCCGGGGGGCGCGCCGTAGCAGCGCATGATGTTGTTCGAGTCCGGCTTGCAGGCCGGCTTGCCGCTGCCGTTCCAGGTGCTCGGCATGCAGCAGTTCTGCGACGCGTTCACGTCGGTCGAGGCGCCGCAGATGTTGCCCGGCGGGTTGCAGCCGCCGCCGTTGTCGCAGGTGTGCTCGGCGCCGTCGCAGAGGATCGCCTTCGACGGATCCACCTGGTCGTTGATGTTGCAGCAGGCGTCGGTCGAGTCGCAGAAGTCGCCGGTCATGCGGCAGCCGCCGGCGGGCTGGCAGACCTTGGCGCCGCTGCCCGGGTCCACGCACAGGCGCGAGCAGCAGTTGGACGGCCCGGCGCAGGGGTTGCCGCCCTGGACGCAGCCGCCCGGCGGATCCACGCAGCGGCCCGGGGTGCCGGCGCTGGTGTCGCAGAGGCCGGAGCAGCAGTCGGTGCCCTGGTAGCAGAGGTCGCCGTAGGCGCTGCACGAGTACGCCGGGACGCAGGCGCCGCCCTGGCAGTTGGTGGAGCAGCAGTCGTACGGCTGCGAGCAGGCCTCACCCAGCGTGCGGCAGGACGCGCCGGTGCCGCCGCTCGGCACGGCCACGCAGGAGCCGGACTGGGTGGCGTTGCAGGTGCCGGTGCCGGAGCAGCACTCCGACTCGTTCGAGCACGCGCTCCCGATCTGCTTGCACGTTTCGTTGCGGCAGAGCCCGCCCACGCAGCTCAGCGAGCAGCAGTCGGCGGCCGCGTTGCAGGCCTCGCCGGCGGGCGCGCAGAACTCGCTCGTCCCGCACACGGCCTGGCCGCCGCCGGCCGGCGGGGCGCAGGTCGGCGAGCAGCACTCCGCGGCCGAGCTGCAGGCGGTCCCGTCGGCCTTGCAGGTGGTGGAGCCCTGGGTGCAGGTGCCGCCCTCGCAGAAGCCGGTGCAGCACGGCTTCCCGGCGCCGCAGCTCCCGCCGTCGGGCGCGCAGAGCGTCTCCTGGATGCAGGTGGCGCTGCCGGTCGCGCCGAAGCAGGTCAGGCCGGTGCAGCAGTCGGCCTGCGTGGTGCACGCGCCGTTCTGCGGCCTGCAGGCGGGCGGCGGCGGGTCGACGGGACCCGAGGATCCGCCACCGCCTCCGCTGGAGCACGCCGCGAGCGCGGCGAGCAGGGAGGCGGTGAGCGCGAGCCGAAGGCGGGCGGGGCGGCTGGGCATGGTCGGTTGGCTCCTCGTGTCCCCGACGAGCGGGACAGCGAGCAGTTACCCCAAAACGCCTTGCGTCTACCAGGGGTTTGCTGTGCGCGCCGGTGCGCTCTGTGCGTGCCGGCGTACCGTCCGGCAGGGGGCGCGCATCCTTGACCCTCCCTGCCCCGGGCTGCTACGTATGGCAGTGATTTTGCGGGGGTGCGTACGCACTCCCCAGGGGGGCGCGCTTCCATGGCAATCCGGGCGATCGCGGTCGAGGACGACGAGGCGGTGTCGAAGCTCATCGCCCAGGTCTTGACCGCGCACGGATTCGAGGTCTGCGGGACCGCAGCGACGGGCGAGGACGGGGTGGCGCTGGCCCGTCGCGAGCGGCCGGACGTGGCGCTCGTGGATCTCGGGCTGCCGAAGATGAGCGGCGAGGACGTCATCGCCACCATCCGGCAGGAGCTGCCCAAAACCGCGTGCATCGCGCTCACCGCGGTGGACATCCCTGCCCGCGTGCTGAACGCGATGCGGGCCGGCGCGTCGGGCTACATCCTGAAGCCGTTCCACGCCGCCGATCTCACCAAGGCGGTGGAGGACGTGCTCTCCGGCGAGGCCGCGCCCATCAGCCCGCGCGCGGCCAAGGTGCTGCTGCAGGAGTTCCGCGGCGATCCGCCGGACCAGCGCGCGAAGGACGGCCCGGCGCTCTCGAAGCGCGAGCTCGAGGTGCTGCAGCTGCTCGTGCACGGTCACACCTACGCGGACGTGGCGACGGCGCTCGGCATCGCCGAGGGCACCGTCCAGACGTACGTGAAGCGCATCTACGAGAAGATGGACGTCTCGACGAAGGCCGAGGCCGCGCTGCTCGCGGTCGCGCGCGGGCTCGTGAAGCCGTAGGCGCCGGCGCCGCCTCGCGGGGTCGCGAGGGGCCGCCTCGAGCGCCCGGGTCCCTCCCGGGTTCGAGGAGGCTTACATCCCTGGGGAGTCCGGCGCGCGCGGGCGACGGCCCGGCGCGCCTTGACTTCGCGGGATCGACCCCTATAATGAGGCCCTTTTTCGCCTCGGAAAGCCGTATAAATGCGCGTCAATATTGACGAAATCAAGGAGGCAGGCCTCCGCCGGAGCTGGGACGTCGCCCGCGAGCAGGTGGACGACATCCTCCAGGGCGACAAGGCCGGCTACCGCGCGCGCGGCCCGCTTCACGTCGAGGCGAAGCTGGAGAAGATCGACCGCCGGGTGCGGGTGGACGGGCACGGCAAGGCGGAGCTGACGGTGCCGTGCGGCCGGTGCCTCCAGCCGGTGTCGCTGGACCAGCCGGTGGATTTCGAGTTGACGCTCGTCCCCTCGGACGAGTACGTGGACGAGCCCCGAGGCGAGAAGGACTCGAGCACCGGCCCGACCGGCGGCAGCTTCGAGGCCGAGCGGGCGGACGAGGAGGTCTACACGGGCAAGGTCGTCGACCTCGACCCGATCCTCCGCGAGCAGCTGGTCCTGGCGCTGCCGGGCTACCCGGTGTGCAAGGACGACTGCAAGGGACTCTGCCCCGTGTGCGGGGCCAACCTGAACGATCGCGAGTGCGGCTGCGATCGCCACGTTCCGGACCCGCGCTGGGCGGGCCTCAAGAACGTGAAGCTGTAGTGAGCGCGCCGCGGCTGCGGCGCGCGGAAGGAGCACGACGTGGGCGTTCCCAAGAAGCGGACGAGCAGCATGCGGCGCGATCGGCGCCGCGCCGCGAACTTCAAGCTGAAGCCGGTCAACGTGGTGAAGTGCCCGAAGTGCAAGGAGCCGGTGCTCCCGCACCGCGCGTGCCCGTCCTGCGGGACGTACAAGGGCGAGCAGATCACCGAGGCGTCATAGGCGCGATGGTCGGGAAGATCGCGCCCATCGCCGTCGATGCGATGGGGGGCGACCACGCCCCCGCCGCGATCGTACAAGGTGCCGTTAACGCAGCGCGTAAGGGGCTGCCGGTCATCCTGGTCGGCCCCGAGGCGCGCGTGCGGGAGGAGCTCGCGCGCCACCGCGCCGGGAGCTCCCTGCCGCTCGAGGTGCACCCTGCGACGGAGGTGGTCGAGATGCACGACCACCCCGGCCAGGCGATGCGGCGGAAGCGGGACAACTCCATCCGCGTCTGCTTCGACCTGGTCGCGTCGGGCCGGGCGGCGGGGATGGTGTCCGCGGGCAACTCCGGCGCGGTGATGGCGGGCGCCATCCTGGTCCTCGGCCGTCCCGAGGGCGTGGAGCGGCCCGCGATCGTCTCGGTCCTCCCCGCGCTCAAGGGCTCGCCGCTCATGCTCGACATGGGCGCGGTGGTGGACTGCCGGCCCATCCACCTGGTGCAGTTCGCGCTGATGGGCGAGGTCTACTCGCGGCGCGTGCACGGGGTGGCCCGGCCGCGCGTGGCCATCCTCTCCAACGGGGAGGAGGACACGAAGGGCACCGACCTCACCCGCGCCGCCGCCGCGGCGCTGCGGCGCGCGCCCATCGACTTCGTGGGCTACTGCGAGGGGCGCGACCTGCTCACCGGCGAGGTCGACGTCATCGTGACCGACGGCTTCACCGGCAACGTGGCCCTGAAGACGATGGAGGGCACGGCCAAGGTGGTCGGCGAGTACCTCAAGCGCGCGCTGCGCAGCACCACCGTCTCGAAGATCGGCGGGCTGCTCTCCAAGGCCGCGCTGGAGGGGATGAAGAAGCGCATCGACTGGCGCGAGGTGGGGGGCGCGCCGCTGGTGGGCGTGAACGGGGTCGGGTTCATCTCGCACGGGCGCTCCGACGCGCTCGCCGTCGAGAACGCGATCCGCCGCGCGGGCGACGCCGCGCGCGCCCACTTCATCGACGAGATCGCGCGGGCCGTCGCGCCGTCGCACGCGCTGCTGGAGGTCCCCGCCAACGGCGCGGCCGCCCAGCAGGGCCCCACGCCGCGGCGCACCGCGCCGCCCCAACCCTGACCAGGAGATCCATGCGCTCCCTCATCGCCGGCACCGGGTCGTACGCGCCCGAGAAGGTCGTCACCAACGCCGATCTGGAGAAGCTGGTGGACACCAGCGACCAGTGGATCGTCGAGCGCACCGGCATCCGCGAGCGGCACGTCGTCGCCGACGACCAGGCCACCAGCGACCTCGCGCTCGAGGCCTCGCGCCGCGCGCTCGACGCGGCCGGCGTGGACCCGAAGGACGTCGAGATGATCGTGGTGGGCACGGTCACCCCGGACTACCCGTTCCCCAGCGTGGGCGCGGTGCTGCAGGGGAAGCTCGGGAACAAGAAGGCGTTCGCCTTCGACGTCTCCGCCGCCTGCGCCGGCTCGCTCTACGCGCTCTCGGTCGCCGATCGCTTCGTGGCGTCCGGCGCGGTGAAGAACGCGCTGGTGGTGGGCGCCGACGCGCTCACCCGGATCACCGACTGGACCGACCGGAACACCTGCATCCTGTTCGGCGACGGCGCCGGCGCGATGGTGCTGAAGCCGACCGACGACGCGCGGCGCGGCATCGTCAGCACCCGCCTGCACACCGACGGCTCGCTCGTGCCCATCCTGCTGCAGCCGGGTGGCGGCTCGCGCGACCCGATCTCCGAGAAGGTGGTCCGGGAGAAGTCGCACTACGTGAAGATGAACGGCCGCGAGGTCTTCAAGGTGGCCGTCCGCTCGCTCGAGGAGAGCTGCCGCGAGGTGCTCGCCGACGAGAAGCTCACCCCCGGCGACGTGACCTGGGTGATCGCGCACCAGGCCAACAAGCGCATCCTGGACGCGACCCTGAGCCGGCTGGAGATCCCCGAGTCGAAGTGCTGGATGAACCTCGAGAAGTACGGCAACACCTCGGCGGCGAGCGTCCCGATGACGCTCGACGAGGCGAACCGGGCCGGCTGGCTGAAGCCCGGCGACACCGTCCTGATGATGGCGATCGGCGGCGGCATGGCCTGGGGCGCCAGCGTGGTGCGCTGGTAGGCGCGAGGACGGGACATGGGCAAGCTCGCGTTCGTCTTCCCGGGGCAGGGCTCGCAGTCGGTGGGCATGGGCAAGGACCTGCACGACGCCTTCCCCGAGGCGCGTGAGATCTTCGAGCAGGTGGACGAGGCGCTGGGCGAGAAGCTCTCGGCCCTGTGCTTCGGCGGCCCCGAGGACCAGCTCAAGCTGACCGCCAACACGCAGCCCTCGATCCTGACCGTCTCGTCCGCCGCGGCCGCGGTGCTCGCGAACCAGGGGATCGTGCCGGACTACGTGGCCGGCCACTCGCTGGGCGAGTACTCGGCGCTGGTGGCGGTGGGCGCGTGCGGCGCCGCCGAGGCGGCGCGGGCGGTGCGGGCGCGCGGCACGTTCATGCAGGAGGCGGTGCCGGCCGGGCAGGGCGCCATGAGCGCGGTGCTCGGGCTCGACCCGGCCCGGGTCCGCGAGATCTGCGCCGCGGTGGCGGCCGAGGGCGGCCAGGTGGTCTCGCCGGCGAACTACAACGAGCCGGCCCAGACGGTGATCGCCGGCGCGGCCGCCGCGGTGGAGCGGGCCGGCGCGAAGCTGAAGGAGGCCGGCGCGAAGCGCGTGCTGCCGCTGCCGGTGTCCGCCCCCTTCCACTCGGCGCTGATGGAGCCGGTGAAGGCGCGGCTCGAGCCGGTGCTGCGCGCCATCGCGTGGAACGCGCCGCTGCGGCCGGTGGTGACGAACGTCGAGGCGAAGCCGAACCAGGACGCCGCGCGGGTGGTCCCGCTGCTCGTCGAGCAGGTGACCGCGCCGGTGCGCTGGATCGAGTGCGTCGAGGAGCTGGTCCGGCTGGGCGTGACCCGGGTGGTCGAGGTCGGCCCGGGCAAGGTGCTCTCCGGGCTGGTGCGCCGCATCGACAGGTCGGTCGAGGCGTTCAACGTCGAGGACCGCGCGTCGCTGGAGAAGACGCTCGCGGCGCTGAAGGGCTAGGGAACCGAGATGACCTTCGACTTCACCGGGAAGACCGCGCTCGTCACCGGCGCGTCGCGCGGCATCGGCCGCGCCGTGGCGGTGGCGCTCGCGCGCGGCGGGGCCAGCGTGGCGCTGAACTACGCCGGCAACGACGCGGCCGCGGCCGAGGCCATCGCCCTGGTGCGCCAGGCGGGCGCGCCGCGCGCCGAGCTGTACAAGTTCGACGTGGCCGACCCCGCGGCCTGCACCGCCGCGGTGGAGCAGGTGGTGGCCACCTTCGGCGGGCTGCACGTCCTCGTGAACAACGCCGGGATCGCCATCGACCAGCTCGTCATGCGGCTGAAGGACGAGGACTGGAACCGGCAGCTCCAGGTGAACCTCACCGGCGCGTTCAACCTGATCCGCGCCGTCACCCGGCCCATGATGAAGCAGCGCGCCGGCGCCATCGTGAACCTCACCTCGGTGGTGGGCGAGATGGGCAACGCCGGCCAGGCCGCCTACGCCGCCACCAAGGCCGGGCTGGAGGGGCTCACCAAGTCGGTGGCCCGCGAGCTCGCGTCGCGCAACGTGCGCGTGAACGCGGTGGCGCCCGGCTTCATCGACACGGACATGACCGCGGTGCTCCCCGAGGCCGCGAAGACGAAGATGAAGGACATGATCCCGCTCGCGCGGCTCGGCAGCGCGGAGGACGTGGCGAACGCGGTGGCGTTCCTCGCGAGCGACCTGGCATCGTACGTGACCGGCGAGACCCTGCGGGTCAACGGCGGCATGTACATGTAGCTGCAGGCTCCCTGCGGCGGCACCAACCCCGAGCACAACGGAGGAAGCACCATGTCGGCAACGATCGAGCAGAAGGTGAAGAACATCATCGCGGACCAGCTGGGCGTGGGAGAGGACGAGATCAAGCCCGCCGCCAGCTTCATCGAGGACCTCGGCGCCGACTCGCTCGACATCGTCGAGCTGGTCATGGCCATGGAGGAGGAGTTCGAGGTCGAGATCCCCGACGAGGAGGCCGAGAACATCAAGACGGTGCAGGACGCGGTGAACTACATCACCACGCACAAGAAGTAGCCGCGGCTCCGGAGTCGGTACCGCGCGCGGGGGCGGGGCCGGGGGGCCTCGCCGCCGCCGCACGCGCTTTTTCCGAGGAGAGGTGAACCTGATGAGCAGGCGCCGTGTCGTCGTCACTGGACTGGGGCTCGTCTCGCCCGTGGGCATCGGGGTGGAGGAGTCCTGGAGCGCGCTCGTGGCCGGCAAGAGCGGCGTCGGGCCCATCACCCTCTTCGACGCCTCGACCTACCCGACCCGCATCGCGGGCGAGGTGAAGGGCTTCGATCCCACCCGGTTCATGGACCGGAAGGAGGCCCGGCGCAACGACCGGTTCATCCAGTTCGCGCTGGCCGCGGCCGACATGGCCATGAAGGACTCGGGCCTCGACATGTCGAAGGAGGACCCGGTGCGCGTCGGCGCCATCGTCGGCGCCGGCATCGGGGGCCTCGGCACCATCGAGGACGAGCACAAGACGCTGCTGGAGAAGGGCGTCCGCAAGATCGGCCCGTTCTTCATCCCGTCGCTCATCATCAACCTGGCCCCGGGCCAGATCAGCATGAAGTACGGGATGCAGGGCCCCAACTTCTCGCCGGTGTCGGCCTGCGCCACCGGCAACCACTCCATCGGCGACGCCATGCTCTACATCGAGCGCGGCCTCGCCGACGTCATCATCGCGGGCGGCTGCGAGGCCACCATCACGCCGCTCGGCATCGGCGGCTTCTGCGCGGCCCGCGCGCTCTCGGAGCGCAACGACGCGCCGGAGAAGGCGAGCCGCCCGTTCGACAAGGGGCGCGACGGCTTCGTGGCCGGCGAGGGCGCCGGCCTCCTGGTGCTCGAGGAGTACGAGCACGCCCGCAAGCGCGGCGCGCGGATCTACGCGGAGCTGGCCGGCTACGGCGCCAGCGCCGACGCGTACCACATCACCGCGCCGGCCGAGGGCGGCGAGGGCGGCGCGCGCGCGGTCCGCATGGCGCTGCAGGACGCGGGCGTCGCGCCCGAGCAGGTCGGCTACGTGAACACGCACGGCACCTCGACGCCGGTCGGCGACGTGGCCGAGTGCCAGGGCATCAAGCGCGTCTTCGGGGAGCACGCGAAGCAGGGGCTGATGGTCTCCTCCACCAAGTCCATGACCGGCCACCTGCTCGGCGGCGCGGGCGGGCTCGAGGCGGTGGTGACGGTCCTCGCCATCTCGCGCGGCGTGCTGCCGCCGACCATCAACGTCGACGAGCAGGACCCGGAGTGCGATCTCGACGTGATCCCGAACACGGCGCGCGAGGTGCGCGTGGACGTGGCGGTCTCGAACTCCTTCGGGTTCGGCGGCACGAACGCCGTGGTGCTGTTCAAGCGCGTGTAGCGGCCCGCCGGCCGCGACGCCCCGAGGCGCCGCCCCGCCGCGCGGGGTCGGCGCCTCTCGCGTTCCGGGGAGCCGCCGGGCGGGCGCCGGCGCCTCGCCCGGACGGGCGAGGCGGCCCCGGGCGGCCGGCGCGGCGGGACCGGGTGCGCGGCGGCGCGTCCTGTGGAACAATGCGCCCCCTTCGCTAGAGGAGGCGGTGATGGCCGAACGGGTGATCGCGGGCTCCGACCACGCAGGGCTGAACCTGCGGGCCGAGGCGGTGAAGGTGGCGCGGGCGGCCGGGTTCGAGGTCGAGGACCTGGGGCCGTTCTCGAGCGAGAGCGTGGACTACCCGGACTACGCCCGGCAGGTGGCCGAGGCGGTGGCGGCCGGGCGCGCGCGCCTGGGCATCCTGGTGTGCGGGACCGGCATCGGCATGTCCATCTCCGCCAACAAGGTCCACGGCGTCCGGGCCGCCCACTGCGTCACCGAGTTCGACGCGCGGATGGCCCGCGCGCACAACGACGCGAACGTGCTCTGCATCGGCGAGCGGGTGCTCGGGCTCGGCGTGGCCGCGGCCGTCGTGAAGGCGTTCCTGGAGACGCCGTTCGAGGGCGGGCGGCACCAGCGGCGCGTGGACAAGATCGGCGCGCTGGAGCGCTGAACCGCCCCGTTGCCTGACCCGGCGGGGCGCGATAGAACCGCCCTCCCGCCACGCTCCCGAGGAGAGAACGAAGATGATGCCCACGCAGCGCCTCGCCGAGGCCGATCCGCAGATCGCGAAGCTCATCCGCGAGGAGACGCGGCGCCAGGCGGAGGGGCTCGAGCTCATCGCCAGCGAGAACTTCGTCTCGCTGGCGGTGCTCGAGGCCCTCGGCTCGACCCTCACCAACAAGTACGCCGAGGGCTACCCGGGCAAGCGCTACTACGGCGGCTGCGAGGTGGTGGACCAGGTCGAGCAGCTCGCCATCGACCGGGCCAAGCAGCTGTTCGGCGCCGATCACGCGAACGTGCAGCCGCACGCCGGCTCGCAGGCCAACATGGCCGCGTACTTCGCGCTGGCGAAGCCGGGCGACACGGTGCTCGCCATGAGCCTGAACTTCGGCGGGCACCTCACCCACGGCTCGCCGGTGAACTTCTCCGGCAAGCTCTTCAAGATCGTCCCGTACGGCCTGCGCCAGTCCGACGAGACCATCGACATGGACGAGGTGGCGCGCCTCGCCCGCGAGCACCGGCCGCGCATCCTGATGGTCGGCGCGAGCGCGTACTCGCGCACGCTGCACTTCGACCGCTTCGCCGAGATCGCGAACGAGGTGGGCGCGGCCATGGTGGTGGACATGGCGCACATCGCCGGCCTGGTCGCGGCCGGGCTGCACCCGTCGCCGGTGCCGCACTCGGAGATCGTCACCACCACCACGCACAAGACGCTGCGCGGGCCGCGCGGGGGCATGATCCTCTGCCGCGAGGCCCACGCGAAGACGCTCAACTCCCAGATCTTCCCCGGCATCCAGGGCGGCCCGCTCGAGCACGTCATCGCCGCGAAGGCGGTCGCGTTCGGCGAGGCGCTCCGCCCCGAGTTCAAGGAGTACCAGCGGCGCATCGTGGAGAACGCCCAGGTGCTGGCCGAGGGGCTGAAGTCGGCGGGCCTGCGGCTCGTCTCCGGCGGCACCGACAACCACCTGATGCTGGTGGACCTGCGCCCGAAGAAGCTCACCGGCAAGGTGGCCGAGGAGGCGCTCGGCAAGGCCGGCATCACCGTGAACAAGAACATGATCCCGTGGGATCCGGAGAAGCCCATGACGACCTCCGGGATCCGGGTCGGCACGCCGGCGCTCTCCACCCGCGGCATGGGCCCGCGGGAGATGACGCTGGTGGCCGCGCTCATCGGGCGCGTGCTCGACGCGCCGGCCGACGAGCAGGTGCTGGCGCGGGTGCGCGGCGAGGTGAAGGACCTCTGCGCGCACTTCCCGATGTACGCAGATCGCGTCTGACGGCCGCGCCGCGGGGCGGGGCCGGCCGGGGCCCCGCGCCGGGCGGCGGACCGGGGTGAGTGGACCATGCGCTGTCCCTACTGCGGACACCTCGAGGACCGGGTGGTGGACTCGCGCGAGACGCAGGACGGCCAGGCCACGCGCCGGCGCCGGGCCTGCCTGTCCTGCGAGCGCCGGTTCACGACCTACGAGCGCATCGAGGACGTGCTCCCGCAGGTGGTGAAGAAGGACGGCCGCCGCGAGGCGTTCGACCGCGCCAAGATCGTCGAGGGCGTCGCCACCGCCTGCCAGAAGCGGCCGGTCTCCGCCGAGCAGGTGGAGGCGCTCGTCTCCGCGGTGGAGCGGCAGGTGCAGGAGCTGGGCGAGCGGGAGATCCGCACCACCGTCATCGGCGAGGCGGTGATGCAGCGGCTCCGCACGCTCGACGAGGTGGCCTACGTGCGCTTCGCCTCGGTGTACCGGGCCTTCCGCGACGTGGGCGAGTTCATGACCGAGCTGGCGGGCCTGGCGCGGAAGGACGGGGGGAGGAGCGGTGACCGCGCGCGCGGCGCCGACCGGGCGGCGGGCGGGCGCCCGTGCGCCCGTCGCCAGCGCGGAGGCGGAGCGCTTCATGCGCCTGGCGCTGCGCGAGGCGTCGCGCGGGGTGGGGCGCACCAGCCCGAACCCGGCGGTGGGCGCGGTGGTGGTCCGCGACGGGCGGGTGGTCGGGCGCGGCCACCACGCGCGCGCCGGCGGGCCGCACGCCGAGGTGGTGGCGCTCCGCGCCGCCGGCGCGCTGGCGCGCGGCGCGGACGTGTACACCACGCTCGAGCCCTGCGACCACTTCGGCAAGACGCCGCCCTGCTCGGTGGCGCTGCTCGAGGCCGGCGTGCGCCGCGTGTTCGTGGGCTCGAGCGACCCGAACCCGCTCGTGAACGGGCGCGGGATGGCCCGGCTGCGCCGGAACGGCGTGGCGGTGGTGAAGGGCGTGCTGCGCGAGGACTGCGACCGCCTCAACGCGCCCTGGTTCACGTTCATCACCGAGGGCCGGCCGTTCGTGACGCTGAAGGCGGCGGTGACGCTCGACGGCCGCATCGCCACCCGCACCGGCGACGCGCGCTGGGTGAGCGGGGAGGCGGCGCGCGCCTGGGTGCACCGGCTCCGCGACCGGGTGGACGCGGTGCTGGTCGGCGCCGGGACGGCCCGCGCCGACGACCCCCGGCTCACCACGCGCCTGCCGCGCGGCGGCCGCGACCCGATCCGCGTGGTGCTGGACAGCGACCTCTCCCTGCCGCGGACGCTGGCGCTGTTCCGCGGCGGCTCCCCGGCGCCCACGCTCGTGGCGCACGCGGCTCCCCCGCCGGCGCGGCCGTACGGGCCGGGCGTGGAGCTGCTGCGCTGCCGCCGCGGGAAGGGCGGCGTGGACCTCCGCGACCTGCTCGCGAAGCTCGCGGCCCGCGGCGTCGCGCACCTGCTGGTGGAGGGCGGCGCGCACGTCCACGCGCGCTTTCTCGAGGCGGGGCTGGTGGACCGGGTGGCCGTCTTCGTCGCCCCCAAGATCGCGGGCGGCGACGGCGTGCCGCTCGTGGCGGGCCGCGGGCCGGCGCGGATGGCCGACGCGCTGCGGCTGGAGCAGGTGGCGTTCGAGCGGGTGGGCGACGACGTGCTCGTGACGGGCGTCCCGGCGCGCCGCACCGCGTTGGCGAAAAACCCGCAACGAGGCTAGGATTCGCGCGAAATGTTCACCGGACTCGTCGCCGACGTCGGCGTGGTGGAGCGGATCGTCCCCCGGCAGGGAGGCGCTCGCCTGACGCTCCGCCCTGCGCGGCTGCCGGTGGACGAGCTGGTGCTGGGCGAGAGCATCGCCTGCTCCGGCGCGTGCCTCACGGTGGTCGAGCGCGGCGGCGGCCTGGTGTCGTTCGACGCGGTCCCCGAGACCCTCTCGCGGACCACCGTCGGCGGCTGGCGGCCGGGCACGAAGGTCAACCTGGAGCGCGCGCTCGCCGTGGGCGAGCGGCTCGGGGGCCACCTGGTGCAGGGCCACGTGGACGCGGTGGGCGAGGTGCTCCGCCGGGTCCCGGAGGGGCAGGGCGCGCGCCTCACCGTCTCGCTGCCGGCCGCCATCGCGCCGCTCGTGGCGGAGAAGGGCTCCATCGCGGTGGACGGGGTGTCGCTCACCGTGGCGGCGGCCGCCCGGGACCGGTTCGAGCTCGCGCTCATCCCGGAGACCCTGGCCCGCACCACGCTGGGCCAGGCCGCGGCGGGCACGAAGGTGAACCTCGAGGCCGACGTGCTGGCGCGCCACGTGGCGCGCCTGCGGGCGTTCGAGGGCGTCGGCGCGGGAGACCTGGCGCGCTGGGGATACGCAGCAGAGGAGAAGCCGTGACGGAGCACGCGCAGCACGCCGTCGACCGGGTGGAGAAGGCCATCGCCTACCTCCGCGCCGGCAAGATGGTGATCCTGACCGACGACGAGGACCGCGAGAACGAGGGCGACCTGTGCCTCGCCGCGGAGAAGGTCACCCCGGCGGCGGTGAACTTCATGGCCCGCTACGGGCGCGGCCTGGTCTGCCTGTCCCTCACCGAGGAGAAGGTGCGGCAGCTGCGCCTCCCGCTCATGGTGGACGAGACGGCGAACACCTCCGGCTTCGGCACCGCGTTCACCGTGTCGATCGAGGCGCGCCAGGGCGTCAGCACCGGCATCAGCGCCAAGGACCGCGCCCACACCATCCTCACCGCGGTCGCCGACGGCTGCCGCCCCGAGGACCTGGCGCGGCCGGGCCACGTGTTCCCGCTGCGCGCCCGGAAGGGCGGCGTGCTGGTGCGCGCCGGCCAGACCGAGGGCTCGGTGGACCTCGCCCGCCTCGCCGGCCTGAAGCCGGCCGGCGTCATCTGCGAGGTGATGAACGACGACGGCACCATGGCGCGCATGCCCGAGCTGGAGAAGCTCTCCCGGGCGCACGACCTGCCCATCGTCTCGGTCGCCGATCTCATCTCGTACCGGATGATGAAGGACACGCTGGTGCGGCGCGCGGCCGAGGCGCCGCTGCCCACCGAGCACGGCGAGTACCGCGCGGTCGCCTACGAGAACGACGTGGACCGGCACCAGCACGTGGCGCTGGTGAAGGGCAAGTGGCGGTCCAACGAGGCGGTGCTGGTCCGGGTCCACTCGAAGTGCCTCACCGGCGACGTCTTCGGCAGCGAGCGGTGCGACTGCGGCCCGCAGCTCCACGCCGCGCTGGACCAGATCGACCGGGCCGGCAAGGGCGTGCTGCTCTACCTCGACCAGGAGGGCAGGGGCATCGGCCTGGCGAACAAGCTGAAGGCGTACAACCTGCAGGACGAGGGGTACGACACCGCCGAGGCGAACGTGCGCCTCGGCTTCAAGCCGGACCTGCGGGACTACGGCATCGGCGCCCAGATCCTCCGCGACCTGGGCGTGCGCAAGATGCGGCTGCTCACCAACAACCCGAAGAAGATCATCGGCCTCGAGGGCTACGGCCTCGAGGTGGTGGAGCGGGTGCCGATCGAGATGCCGGCGACGCGCCGGAACCGCGCGTACCTCATCACCAAGCGGGACAAGATGGGCCACCTGCTCACGCTGGCGCCGGTCGCGGCGGCGGTGGCGCGCGCGCCGGCGGCCCCGGCGCGGGCCGCCAAGCGGCGGCGCCCGGCCCCCGCGTCCAGGAAGGGAAAGGGAAGGCGATGAACGTCTACGAAGGCTCGCTGGTCGGCACCGGCCTCAAGGCCGCGCTGGTGGTGGCGCGCTTCAACTCGCTCGTCACCGAGCAGCTCCTGGTGGGCGCGGCCGACGCGCTCCGGCGGCACGGCGTCGCCGACGGCGACATCGACGTGTTCCGCTGCCCGGGCACGTTCGAGCTGCCCGCGATCCTGCGCCGGGTGGTGGCCACCGGCCGCTACGACGCGGTGGTCGCGCTCGGCGCGGTGATCCGGGGCGGCACGCCGCACTTCGAGTACGTGTCGGCGGAGGTGACGAAGGGCGTCGCCCACGTCGCCATGGAGGCCGGCTGCGCGGTCGCCATGGGCGTGCTCACCTGCGACAGCATGGAGCAGGCCCTGGAGCGCGCCGGCGTGAAGGCGGGCAACAAGGGCGCCGAGGCCGCGGCCGCGGCCGTGGAGCAGGCCAACGTGCTGCGCGCGATCGCGCGCGCCCCCGCGCGGAAGGCGGAGTGACGGTGACGTCCCGGCGGACCAGGGCCCGCGAGCGCGCGCTGCAGGCGCTCTACCAGATCGACGTGGCGGCCGAGGGCATCGACGACGCGCTCTCCCGCTTCTGGAAGAGCTTCGAGCCGGTCGAGCGCGAGGTGATGGACCTGGCCGAGGGGCTGGTGCGCGGCGTGGCCCAGCACCGGCGCGCGGTGGACGAGGCCATCGAGGCGGTCTCCACCAACTGGCGGCTCGACCGGATGGCCAAGGTGGACCGGAACGTGCTGCGGCTGGCGGTGTTCGAGCTGCTGCGCACCGACGTGCCGGTCAAGGTGGTCATCAACGAGGCCATCGAGCTGGGGAAGAAGTACGGGTCCGAGAGCTCGGGCGCGTTCGTGAACGGCGTCCTCGACAAGGTGGCGAGCGGCCTCCCGCCCGCGCGCCGCGGCGAGCGGTGAGGGGCGAGGCGTGACGCTCAAGATCGAGGTGGCGGAGCTGGGGCTGCAGGCCATCGACGCGCTCGACGTGGACGCGCTGTGCGTCTTCGTCGGGCCGGAGCGGCCGCTCCAGGGGCTGGCCGGCTTCGTGGACTGGCGGATGTGCGGCGCGGTCTCGCGCGTGATCCGCGGCGGGCTGTTCGAGGCCGCGCCCGAGGAGGCGCTGCTCGTCCCGTCCGGCGGCCGCATCCGCCCGGCGCGCGTCTTCTGCTTCGGCCTGCCCGCCGTGCCGCTCGCGCCCGACGCGTTCCTGGGCGCCGCGCGCCGCGCCTGCACCGCCATGGCCCGCGCCGGGAGCGAGGCGTTCGCCTCGTCGTTCCCGCCGTTCGCCGGCGAGCCGGGGCTGGCGGCGCGGCTGTGGCTCGAGGCCAGCACGCTCCGGCCGGTGCGCCGGCAGGTGCTGCTGGGCGAGCCGCGCGCGCTGCAGCGCGACCTGACCGCCGCCCGCAACGCCATGGGGCTCGACGTGGAGGTGGTGGCGCCCCCCTCCCGCGTGGAGATGCCGTCCCGGGGCCGCGCCTTGCCGCACGTCGGCGGCGTGGTACGCTGACCCGGCCGCGGGGGCGCGCCTCCGCGCCGCCCATGCCGGCCGACCGATCCCAGAAGGCGCTCGCCGAGTTCGTCTCCGAGGCCCAGGAGACCATCGACGCGCTCGGCCACGGGCTCATGCGGCTCGAGGCGGGCGGGCACGAGGATCCGGACCCGGAGCTCCTGAACGGCGTCTTCCGCGCCGCCCACACGCTGAAGGGCCTGTCCTCCATGTTCGGCGTGGAGCGCCTGACCCGGCTGGCGCACGCGCTCGAGGACCTGCTCGACGAGGTGCGGCTGGGCCGGCGCGGGCTGGATCGCGCCGCGGTCGACCTGCTGCTCGAGGCGCCGGAGGTGCTCTCGCGCATCGTGGCGGAGGAGGCCGCGGGCGCGCCGCCGGCGAGCACCGACGCCGCGGCCCGGCTCACCGACCGCCTCCGGGCCGGCGAGGCGCCGCCGCCGGCCCGCGCCGCCGACCCGCTCGCGACGGTGGCGCTCGGCCCCGAGGTCCGGGACATCCTCACCGAGTACGAGGAGCACCGGCTGCGCGCCAACCTCGCCAAGGGGCTGGCGCTGCACCGGGTGAAGGTGAGCTTCGAGCTGGACGGGTTCGACCGCGACCTGGCGGCGCTGAGCGGCCGGCTGAAGCGGCTCGGCGAGGTGGTCTCGACGCTCCCGTCCTCGGACGTCCGGGACCCGCAGTCCATCGCGTTCGAGCTGCTGTTCGCCTCGAAGGAGCCGCTCGACGCGATCCGCCGCGAGGCGGGCCCGGCCGCCGCGGTCGAGGCGGTGCCGCGCGTCGAGGCGCCGCCCGCCGCCGCGCGCGCCGAGCCGCCCCGCCGCCCCGCCGGCGGGCCCGCGCTCTCCCCGGCGCCCGAGCCGCCCGGCGACGAGGCCGCGTCGCTGCGCTCCGCCTCGCAGGCGGTGCGCGTCGACATCCACAAGCTCGATCGGCTCATGACCGCCGTGGGCGAGCTGGTGCTGGTCAAGACGAGCCTGGTCGCGCTCGCCGAGCGGCTCCGCGCCGAGGGGCGCGACCCCGCCGTCGCCGCGGAGCTGCAGCGCACCAACCGCACCCTGGAGCGCCGCCTGGAGGAGCTGCAGGCCGGCATCCTCGAGGTGCGCATGGTCCCGCTGGAGCAGGTGTTCGACAAGCTCTCGCGGATGGTGCGCAAGCTGGCGCGCGAGGTCGGCAAGGACATCGACCTCCGGGTCTCGGGGGGCGAGGTCGAGCTCGACAAGCTCATCGTCGAGGACCTCTCCGACCCGCTCATGCACCTCATCCGCAACGCCATCGACCACGGGATCGAGGCGCCCGAGCGGCGCGCCCGCGCCGGGAAGCCGCCGCTCGGCACCGTGCGGCTGGAGGCGACGCAGCAGGGCAACAAGGTCCGGATCGTGGTGGAGGACGACGGCGCCGGCATCGACGAGGACCGGATCCGGGAGGTCGCGGTGCAGCGCGGGCTGGCGGCCGCCGGCGACGTCGGCGCGCTGTCCCGCCGCGAGCTGATGAACCTCATCTTCGTGCCCGGGTTCTCCACCGCGCGCCAGGTCACCAGCCTCTCGGGCCGCGGCGTGGGCATGGACGTGGTGAAGAGCAACGTCGCCGCGCTGTCCGGCATCATCGACCTGCACACCGAGCGCGGGCGCGGCACGCGCTTCGAGATCACCCTGCCGGTGACGCTCGCCATCGTGCGCGCCCTGGTGGTCTGGGTGGCGGGCCGCACCTACGCGGTGCCGCTCAACAGCGTGCTCGAGATCCTGGAGGTCCGCGCCGCCGACGTGCGCACGCTCTCCACCCGCGAGGTCGTCACCGTCCGCGGCGCGACGCTGCCGCTGGTGCGGCTGTCCGGCTTCTTCGGGCTGCCCGGCGCCGGCGCGCCGGAGCGGCTGTTCGTGGTGGTGGTGGGGCTGGCGCAGGAGCGGCTGGGCGTGGCGGTGGACGCGGTGGTCGGGCAGCAGGACGTGGTGGTGAAGCCGCTCGGCGCGGTGCTGCAGGGCGTGCGCGGCATCGCCGGCGCGACCGACCTGGGCAGCCGCCGCACCGTGCTGGTGCTGGACGTCGGCGCCATCATCGAGGACGTGGTCTCGGGGGAGCCCCGCGAGGCGGCGGGCTAGCCGGATGTACCTCGAGCACTTCCGCCTCGCCCGCAAGCCGTTCTCCAAGACGCCGGATCCGGCGTTCCTGTTCCCCTCGCGCCAGCACGCCGAGGCGCTCGCGCGGCTCTCGCACGCGCTCGAGGAGCGCGAGCTGGCGGTGCTCACCGGCGAGGTGGGCGCGGGCAAGACGACGCTGTCGCGCGCGCTGGTGGACGCGTTCGCGGACCGCTGCCGGTTCAGCTTCGTGGTCCACCCGGCGCTCCCGGCCGCGCAGCTCCTCGGCGCCATCGCCGAGGGCTTCGGGCTGCCGCCGGCGCGGCGGAAGGCGGACGCGTTCTCAGCGCTCGCCGAGCACGTGGCGCGGCTCGACGCCGACGGCCGCTTCGCGGTCGTCGTGGTGGACGAGGCGCAGCTCCTCTCGGCCCGCGCCGCGTTCGACGAGCTGCGGCTCCTCACGAACCTGTGCGCCGACGACCGGGCGCTGGTGGGCCTGGTGCTGGTGGGCCAGCCGGAGCTGCGCGACCGGCTGCGCGCCCGCGGCGGCGAGGCGTTCCTGCAGCGGGTCGGGGTGGCCTACCACCTCGGCGCGCTCGACGCGCCCGAGACCGGCCGGTACCTGGAGCACCGGCTGGCGGTGGCCGGCCGGACCGACCCGCTGTTCGAGCCGGCCGCGGTGGCGGCGGTCCACCGGCTGAGCGGCGGCCTGCCTCGGCGCGTGAACCAGGTCGCCGCCAGCGCGCTGCTGGAGGGCTTCGCGCGCGAGGTGGAGACGATCGGCGCCGAGGTGGTCGAGGCGGCGGCGGCCGATATCGCCGCGTATCTGGGAACGCCGGGACGGCCGGGGTAGAGTGCCCCCGGCGATGGACTTCCTGGAGATCCGGAAGAAGGCGAGGGAGCGGGCCGCCGCGCGCGCCGCGGCCCAGCCGCCCTCCGCCGCCGGGCCGGCGCCGGAGCCGCCCGCGGACGCGGCGCCCGGGGCCGCGTCCACCGCCGCCGCCGCGCTCGCCGGGCGCGTCCAGGCGATGCCCGAGCCGGATCCGGCGCGCTTCACCACCTGGCGCCCGGGCGAGCCGCCCCCCGTCCCCATCGATCCCTCCGCGCTGCCCGCCGCGCGCGGCCGCGACCCGGCGGCGCCCGCGTCGCCGCTCCTCGCGCCCCTCGTCGAGGCGCGCCCGCCCTCCGCGCCGGCCGCCCGCGATCCGCTCGACGGGTTCTTCTACCGCGCGGACGAGGAGGCGCCGGAGCTGCCGGAGCTGGGCTGGGCCGCGGACGGCGCGCAGGCGCCGCTCGAGCCGGGGCAGGTGCGGCTCGACGAGTTCCTCACGTTCGCGCTCGGCGACGAGGAGTACGCCGTACCGGTGGAGCGCGTGCAGGAGGTGCTGCGCCCCCCGCCGCTCACCGAGGTGCCGCGCGCGCCGGCGCCGGTGCTGGGCGTGGTGACGGTGCGCGGCCGCGTGGTGGCGGTGATCGACCCCCGGGCGCGGCTCGGGCTGCCGGCGCCCGCCGACGCGGGCGAGGACGCCTGGCGCCTCGTCATCGTGGACGCGGGCGACGGGCCCTGCGGCTTCCGGGTGGACGCGATCTCGAGCGTGGTCCGGCTGCCCGCCGGCAGCCTGGAGCCGTGCCCGCAGGGCATCGGGGGCGACGCGGCGGAGTGCCTGCTGGGGATCGGGCGCGAGCGCGACCGGCTGTTCACCGTCATCGATCCCGCCGCGCTGGTGCGCCGCTCGCTGGCGCCGCCGCGCCGCGCCGAGGGGGGGCAGGGTGGGGGCGCCTGAGGCGGCCGCGCCGGAGGGCGCGCGGGTCCAGCTCTGCACCTTCCGCGTCGGCGGCGAGGACTACGCCATCGACATCATGCGGGTCCGCGAGATCATCCACCCGCAGCCCGTCACCCCGGTGCCCCGCGCGCCCGCGTTCGTCGAGGGCGTGTTCCACCTGCGCGGCGAGGTGATCCCGGTGGTGGACGTCCGCCGCCGCTTCGGGCTCCCGATCGGCCCGCCGACCCGGCGCACGCGCTTCCTCGTGGTGAACGTGGCCCGGCGGCGCATCGGGCTGGTGGTGGACGAGGTCTGCGAGGTGCTGCGCCTCCCGCGCCATGCGCTCCGGCCGGCCCCGGCGCTGGTGGCGGACGGCGGCCCGCGGTTCTTCCTGGGCGTGTGCGGCGGCGACGGGCGGCCCGGCGGCCGGCGGGGCGGCCCGGCGCGGCTCCGCCTCCTGCTGGACGTGAAGGCCCTGCTCGACCCGGTGGTGCCGGGCGAGGCGGCCGCCGCCCGGGCGCAGGCCGAGGCCTCGAGGCGCGCATGACCCCTCCCGACGCGCGCAGCCGGGTCCGCTCCGGCGACGAGGAGCTCCGCTACCGCGCCACCGGCGAGCTGGATCCCGCCGCGCCGGCCGACCTCGCGGTGCTGCTCGACGCGCTCGCGGACGCGAGCTGGCGCGTCCGCGCCGCCGCCGTGGAGCGGCTGGGCGCCCTCCGCGACGCCGCGCCGGCGCTGCCCGGCCTGCTCGAGGCGCTGGGCGGTGGCGCCACCGTGGGTGCGCGCGAGGCCGCCGCGGCGGCGCTGCAGCGCCTGGGGGGCGCGGCGGTCCCCGCGGTCCTGGAGCGGCTCGGCGGCGCCGACGCCGACCTGCGGCAGGCGGCGGCGGGCGTGCTGGGCGCGATCGGCGATCGCCGCGCGGTGCCCGCGCTGGCGGCCCGGCTCGCCGACGCCGATCCGAACGTCCGCGGCGCGGCGGCCGAGGCGCTCGGCCGGATCGGGGGGACCGAGGCGGCGGGCGCCCTCACCGCGGCGCTCGCGTCCGACGACGCGACGCTGCGGCTCGCCGCGCTGGAGGCGCTCGGCGACCTGCGGGCCTGCCCGCCGGCGGCCCTGGTGGCCGGGATCCTCGCCGACCCGGCGCTCCGCCGTCCCGCGTACCGCGCGCTGGGCGCGTGCGACGAGCCCGAGGGGCTGCGGCTCCTGGCGCGGGGCCTGGCGGAGCCGGCGCGCGGCGCGCGGCAGGCGGCGCTGGCCGGGGTGGGCCTGCAGGTGGCCCGCGACGCCCCGGGCGCGCTGGCCGTGCTGGCCGGCGCGGTGGAGGAGGTGGGCGCGCGCGACTCCGGGGTGGCGGACGCGTGCGCGGCGGTGATCGGCGGCGACGATCCCATCGCGACCCTGGGCGCGATCGCGGCGCTCGGGTGGCTGGGCGGGGCGCGGCACGTGGGGGCGCTGCTGCGCGCCGCCGAGGACGAGCGCCTCCGCCCGCTGGTCGAGGACGCGCTCGAGCGGCTCCCGGCCGGCGCCGAGCTGCGCACCGCGCTGGCCGAGGCGCTCGGCAGCCAGGGGCCGGTGGGCCGCCTCACGGCGCTGGCGGTGCTGGCGCGCCTGGGCAGCCCGGCGGCGCTGGAGACCGTGGTGCGCGAGGCGAGCGACCCGGGCGGCTTCCTGCAGGCCGAGGCGGTCGCGGCCCTGGGGCGCCTGGGGGACGCGCGCGCGGTGGCGCCGCTGGCGGGGCTGCTCGGCGACGACGACCCGGCGGTCGCGGGCATGGCCGCGAACGCGCTCGCGCGCATCGGGCACCAGTCGGCCGCCGCCGCGGCGGCGGTGCGCGCGGTGGCGCGCGCGCGCGCGGCGGTGGGCGCCTCGCCGGCGCTGTACCGCATCCTGGGCGCGCTGGGCGAGGCGGAGGACCTGCCGCGGGTGTCCGAGGGGCTCCGCGGGGCCGCGCCTGCCGGGCGCGCCGCCGCGGCGGCCGCGCTGGCGGCGCTCGGACGCCGGGGCGCGGCGCCGGCCGCGAGCGTGCTCGCCGAGCTCGCGGCGGTGCTCCGCGACGGAGACTGGCAGGTCCGCGCCGCGGCGGCCGCGGGCTGCGCGGAGGTGGTGCGCGCCGGGGGCGGCGCCGTGCCGGCGGTGCGCGACGCGCTCGCGGCGGCGCTCGGCGACGCGGAGCCGGCGGTGCGGGCGGCGGCCGCGGAGGCGCTGGGCGCGGCGGGCGCCGCCGAGCAGGCGCCGGCGCTCGCGGCGCTGGGGCGCGACCCGGCCAGCCCGCCCGCGGTGGTGGTGGCGGCGCTGCACGCGCTGGTGGGCCTGGGCGCGCCCCCGGCCGACCTGGTCGCGGCGGCGGTCCGGCACGCGGATCCGGAGGTCGCGAAGGAGGGCGTCGCGGCGGCCGCGCGGCTGGCGGGACCCGAGGGCGCGCGGCTGCTGCGCGAGGCGGCGGGGAGCGCGCGCTGGGACGTGCGGCGCGCCGCCGCCGTCGCCATGGCGGTGCGCGGCGACCCCGCGCTCGCCCCGGACGCCGCCCGGCTCGCCGCCGGCGACCCGGATCCGCTGGTGGCACGCGCGTTCGCCGACGCGGCGCGCGCGCTCGGGGCCGGGTAGGCGCGCATGTGGAGCCACGGGCCCCCGCCGCCGGCCATGACCGAGGAGCAGTTCCGGCTGCTGCGCGAGCTCATCCAGGCGCACTGCGGGATCGCCTTCCGCGAGGACCACCGCCGGCTGCTGGAGCGCCGCCTGGGCCCGCGGCTGGAGGCGCTCGGGCTCCGCGACTTCTCCGCCTACCACCGCCACCTCCGGTTCGATCCGCGGGGCGGCGCGGAGCTGGCCGAGGCGCTCGACCTCCTCACCACCAACGAGACGTACTTCTTCCGCGAGGCGCGCCAGCTGCGGGCGTTCGCGGACGAGATCCTGCCCGCCCTGGCGGCCTCGCTCGCGCCGGAGCGCCGGCTGCGCATCCTCTCCGCCGGCTGCAGCACCGGGGAGGAGGCGTGGACCATCGCGGTGCTGGTGCGCGACTCGGGGCTGTTCACCGGGTGGGACGTGGAGATCGCGGCGTGCGACCTCTCCCGCCGGTGCGTCGCGCAGGGGCGGGCCGGGAGCTACGGGGAGCACGCGTTCCGCGCGCCCGAGTCGGCGCCGATGCGGCGCTGGTTCCACCTGCGCGGCGGCAAGTGGGTGGTGGACGAGGGGCTCCGCCAGCTGGTCCGGTTCCACCGCGACAACCTGGTGGCGCCGGACGCGCTCGCGGCGGCGCCGCCGCTGGACGCGGTGTTCTGCCGGAACGTCATGATCTACTTCGACCTGGAGGCGCGCCGGCGCGCGCTGCGCGCGTTCCACGCGAAGCTGCGGGCCGGGGGCTGGCTGCTGCTCGGCCACTCGGAGTCGCTCATCAACGTGACCGCCGACTTCGAGCTGGTCCAGCTCCGGGCGGACCTCGTCTACCGCAAGCCGGCGGCCGGGGGCGCGCCGTGAGCGGCGAGGGGCGCCGGCGCACCCTGCGCGTGCTGGTGGTGGACGACTCGGCCGCCAGCCGGGACGAGCTGGCGCGCATGCTCCACGGGGGCGACGGGCTGGTGGTGGCCGGCACCGCCGCCGACGGCGAGCAGGGGCTGGCCGAGGCGCTCCGGCTCGCGCCGGACGTGGTGGTGCTGGACCTGCAGATGCCGCGCATGGACGGCTTCACCTTCCTGCGGCTCCTGATGGCGCGCCGCCCCACGCCGGTGGTGGTGCTCTCGTCGCAGTCGCGGCGCGCGGACGTGTTCAAGGCGCTCGAGCTGGGGGCGCTCGACTTCGTGGCGAGGCCGGAGCGCGGCGGGCTCGCCCCGGTCCGCGAGGAGCTGCTGGAGAAGTGCGCCACCGTGCGCGCGCTGCGCATCCAGAACCTCTCGGCCGGGGCCCGGGCGCTGGACGCCCGCGAGCTCGAGCCGGGCCGCGTGGCGGTGGTGGGCGCGTCCACCGGTGGCCCCTCCGCCCTGCAGCGACTGCTCGCGGCGCTCCCCGGCGAGCTCCCGCTGGCGGTGCTGGTCGCGCAGCACATGCCCGAGCGGTTCACCGGCGCGTTCGCGGAGCGGCTCGCCCGCGGCTCGCACTTCAGCGTGGTGGAGGCGGTGGACGGCGACCTGGTGGTCGCGGGGCGCGCGCTGGTGGCGCCCGGCGGGCACCACCTGGAGCTGGCGCGCGGCGCCGACGGCGTGCTGCGCGCCGCGGTGCTGCCGCCCGGCGCGCCGGGACCGGGCGCGCGCCACTGCCCGTCCATCGACCGGCTCTTCCGCTCGGCGGCGCGGGTGCTCGGGCCGCGCGCCTGCGCCGCGCTCCTCACCGGGATGGGCACCGACGGGCGCGACGGGATGGCCGCGGTGAAGGCCGCCGGCGGGCTCACGCTCGCCGAGTCCGAGGAGACCGCCGTGGTATACGGGATGCCGCAGGCGGCGGCCGAGACCGGCGCCGTGGACGCGCTGCTCGGGCTGGACGCCCTGACCGCGCGCCTCGTCGAGTTCGCCCGCGACGCCCGAGCGCCATGACCCCGCACCCGCTGCGCCACGCCCTGGTCGTCGACGACAGCAGCGCCGTGCGCCGGCAGCTCTGCTGGGCGCTGCAGCGCGCCGGCGGGATCAGCACCACCGAGGCGATCGACGGCGCCGACGCCTGGCGCAAGCTGGCCGCGGCCCGCTTCGACGTGCTGCTCACCGACATCAACATGCCGGTGCTCGACGGCCTGAAGCTCGTGTCGCTGGTCCGCGCCGGCGGGGCGCACCGCGCCGTGCCGATCCTGGTGGTCACCACCGAGGCCGGCGAGGTGGACCGCCGCCGCGCGCTCGGCCTCGGCGCGAACGACTACCTGGTGAAGCCGGTGCAGGCCCACCAGGTGGTCGAGGCGGTGCGCCGCCTGCTCGGCGCGGCCTGAGGCCGGCGCCAGATCGCGCGCCGTCAGGCGCGCCCGCGGGGACCTCGCGCGAGCCCGCGAAGGCGGGCGCGCGAGGTCACGGGCCCCGCGGAGCAGGGTGGGGCCCCGCGGAGCTCCGCTCCGTGGGGCGGGGCGCAGCCCCGTCCAGATCTTGCCCTGAGCGACCCCGCGGGCCGCGACCGGGTCGCGGCCCGCGGATCGTCGCTCAGGGCGTGATGCGCTCCATCATGCGCGCGAACGGGATGGTCTCGCGGACGTGGTGGAGGCCGCAGATCCAGGCCACGCAGCGCTCCACGCCCATGCCGAAGCCGGCGTGCGGGACGGTGCCGTAGCGGCGCAGGTCGAGGTACCACTCGAAGGCCTGCTTCGGCAGCTCGTGGTGTTCGATGGCCGCCTCCAGCGTGGCGAGATCGTCCTCGCGCTGGCCGCCGCCGATGATCTCGCCGTAGCCCTCCGGCGCGAGCACGTCGCAGCCGAGCGCGACCCGGGGATCGGTCGGGTCCTTCTTGAAGTAGAACGCCTTCATCTCGGCCGGGTAGCGGTGCACCATCACCGGGCGGTCGAACTGCTTCGCGACCACCGTCTCCTCGTCGCCCCCGATGTCGTCGCCCCACTTCATCGGGTGGCCGGCCTTCTGGATGACCTCGACCGCCTCGGTGTAGGTGATGCGCGGGAACGGCGGCTTCACCTTCTCGAGCAGGGTGACGTCGCGCTCCAGGACGGTGGCGAGCTCGGCGCGGTGCTTCTCCAGCGCGGTCTGCACCACGTACGACACGAACTGCTCCATCAGCTCCATGTCGCCGTCGAGGTCCATGTACGCGACCTCCGGCTCGACCATCCAGAACTCGGTCAGGTGGCGGCGCGTCTTGGACTTCTCGGCGCGGAAGGTCGGGCCGAAGCAGTAGACCTTCCCGAGCGCCATGGCCGCGGCCTCCATGTAGAGCTGGCCGGACTGCGTCAGGTAGGCCTTGCCGAGGTCGAAGTAGGGGACCTCGAACAGCGTGGAGGTCCCCTCGCAGGCGGACGGCGTGAAGATGGGCGCGTCCACCAGCGTGAAGCCGCGCTGGTCGAAGAAGTCGCGGATGGCCTTCTCGACGGTGTGGCGGACGCGCAGGATCGCCTGCTGGCGCTGCGAGCGGAGCCACAGGTGCCGCTGCTCCATCAGGAACGCGACCCCGTGCTCCTTGTGGCCGATGGGGAACTCCTGGGCCGGGCGCGACACCACCTGCACGTCGCGCACGTCCAGCTCGAACCCGATGGGCGAGCGCTCGTCCTTCTTCACGAGGCCCGTCACCTTGAGGCTGGTCTCCTGCGGGAGGTGGTCCGAGGCCTGGAACACCTCGGGCGTCACGTTCCCCTTGAACACCACGCACTGGATGGTGCCGGTGCCGTCGCGCAGCTGCAGGAAGTGGAGCTTGCCCGACGAGCGGCGGTTGTGGAGCCAGCCGTGGAGCGTGACCTCCTTCCCCTCGTGCTGGGCGATGTCGGCGACGTGGACGGGCGGGTACATGCGGTGACCCCGGTGC
This sequence comes from Anaeromyxobacter sp. Red801, assembly GCF_049201065.2. Classification (NCBI taxonomy): domain Bacteria; kingdom Pseudomonadati; phylum Myxococcota; class Myxococcia; order Myxococcales; family Anaeromyxobacteraceae; genus Anaeromyxobacter; species Anaeromyxobacter sp. Red801. Next base: position 1,539,132 of record NZ_CM181236.1, read on the forward strand.
TGGATGGGAGTGGGAGCCTGTGGCGCGGGCAATATAGCTCAGCAGACGAAACCCGCGACGTCCGCTAGAATCCGCACCCCTATGTCGATGAACGAGCGTTACGAGCCCCAGTCGATCGAGCCCCGCTGGCAGCGCCGGTGGGAGGAGGCGGGCGCCTTCAAGGCGGGCCGCCGTCCGGACGCCGACACCCGCTACGTCCTCGAGATGTTCCCGTATCCGTCGGGCGCCATGCACATGGGCCACGCCCGCGTGTACACCATCGGCGACGCCCTGGCGCGCCACCTGCGGATGCGCGGGTTCGACGTCCTGCACCCGATCGGCTTCGACGCCCTCGGCCTCCCGGCCGAGAACGCCGCCATCAAGGACGGCCGGCACCCGGCGGAGCGGACGCGCGAGAACGTGGTCTCGTTCCGCGCCGAGATGAAGCGGCTCGGCTACAGCTTCGACTGGGACCGCGAGCTGGTCACCGCCGACGCGTCCTACTACCGCTGGAACCAGTGGTTCTTCCTGAAGATGCTGGAGAAGGGCATCGCCTACCGGCGCCAGGGCAAGGTGAACTGGTGCACCGGGTGCCAGACGGTCATCGCGAACGAGCAGGTGGTGGACGACAACCGCTGTGAGCGCTGCGGCTCGCCGGTGGTCGAGAAGATCCACCCGGAGTGGGCGTTCCGCATCACCGCCTACGCCCAGCAGCTGCTCGACGGGCTGGACGGCCTGAAGGACTGGCCGGACCGCGTCACCACCATGCAGCGCAACTGGATCGGCAAGAGCGAGGGCGCCGAGGTGGACTTCGCGCTCGCCGCCGGCGGCGCCGCGGTGAAGGTGTTCACCACCCGCGTCGACACGATCTACGGCTGCACCTACGTGGTGCTGGCGCCGGAGCACCCGCTGGTCGCGCAGGTCACCGCGCCGGACCGCCGCGCCGAGGTGGACGCGTTCGTCGCGCGCATGCGCAAGACCGACGCGGTGGAGCGCACCGGGGAGGGCGCGCCGAAGGAGGGCGTGTTCACCGGCGCGTTCGCGGTGAACCCGTTCACCGGCGAGCAGGTGCCGATCTGGATCGCGAACTTCGTGCTGGCCGAGTACGGCACCGGCGCGGTGATGAGCGTCCCGGCGCACGACCAGCGCGACTTCGAGTTCGCGCGGAAGTACGGGCTGCCGGTGCGCGTGGTCATCCAGCCGGCCCAGGGCGCGCGCCTCCCGCCGGGCGACGCGCTCGAGCGGGCCGCCACCGAGGACGGCGTCCTGGAGGGCTCCGGCCCGTTCACCGGCCTCGCCTCGGCCGAGGCGAGGCCGCGCATGTCCGCGCACGCCGCGGAGCAGGGCTTCGGCCAGGGGACGGTGCGGTGGCACCTCCGCGACTGGGGCTTCTCGCGCCAGCGCTACTGGGGCACGCCCATCCCGATCGTCTACTGCGACGAGCACGGGATGGTGCCGGTGCCGGAGCAGGACCTGCCGGTGGTGCTGCCGGCGGAGGCGATCATCACCGGCACCGGCGAGCCGCCGCTCGCCAAGGTGGCGTCGTTCGTGAACACCACCTGCCCGCGCTGCGGCAAGCCGGCGCGGCGCGAGGTGGAGACCATGGACACGTTCGTGGACTCGTCCTGGTACTACGCGCGCTACCTCTCGCCGAAGGACGAGGCGCGGCCGTTCGACCCCGAGGCCGCCCGGCGCTGGCTGCCGGTGGACGTGTACGTTGGCGGCCCCGAGCACGCCGTGATGCACCTGCTCTACTTCCGCTTCTGGCACCGGGTGATGCACGAGCTCGGGCTGGTGCACGAGGACGAGCCGGTGCGCCGGCTGGTCACCCAGGGCATCGTGAACGGGCCCGACGGGCGCAAGATGTCGAAGCGCTGGGGCAACGTGGTGGCGCCGGGCGGCATGGTGTCGCGGTTCGGCGCCGACACGGTGCGCATGTTCATGCTGTTCGCCGCGCCGCCGGAGAAGGACATCGACTGGTCCGACGAGCAGGTGGACGGCCTGTTCCGCTTCCTGGCGCGCGTGTGGCGCATCTACCACGCGCGCCAGGCCTGCTTCGACGCGTCGGACGCCGCGCTCGCCGAGGCGGCCGGCGAGGCGCTCGAGCTGCGCCGGCGCACCCACCGGACCATCAAGCGCGTCACCGAGGGGCTCGAGGCCGACCTCAAGTTCAACACCAGCATCGCCGCGCTCATGGAGCTGGTGAACGCGCTGTACGCGTTCGAGCCGGCCTCCGAGCCGGACCGGGCCGCGGTGCGCGAGGCGCTGCTCGCCCTCGCCACGCTGCTGGCGCCGTTCGCGCCGCACGTGGCCGAGGAGCTGTGGCACGAGGTGATGGGCCCGGTCGCGCGCGACCGCCTGGTCGCCGACGCGCCCTGGCCGCCGTTCGACCCGGCGCTGATCGTGGCGGACACCGTGACCATCGCGGTCCAGGTGAACGGGAAGCTCCGCGGCGAGGTGCAGGCGCCGGCCGCGGCGGGCGAGGCGGAGGTCCGCGCGCTCGCCGAGGCCGACGAGAAGGTGAAGATCCACCTGGCCGGGAAGACCGTCCGCAAGGTGGTCTTCGTGCCGAAGCGCCTCGTCAACTTCGTGGTGGCCTGACGTGCGGCGCCCCCGAGACGCCCGCAGGTCCCTCGCCGCGCTGCTCGCCGCGCTGGCGGCGCTAGCGGCCGCGGGCTGCGGGTACGGCTTCTCCCACGCCTACCGCGCGCGCGGCGGCGCGGAGCGCGTGCACGTGCGCGCGTTCCAGAACCTGTCGAGCGATCCGGAGCTGGGCGCCGCGCTCACCGCGGCGCTGCGCGAGGAGCTGGCGCGGCGCGGGGCGTCGGCCGGCCCGGACGCGCCGGTGGCCATCGAGGGCGAGGTGGGCGCGGGCGAGGGCCTGCCCTCGTCCGTCACCGGCTCGACCTTCCACGTGGTGCTGACCGCGCGCGCGCGCCTCGTCTCCGAGGGGAAGGTGGTCGGCTCGCTCTCGGTCCGCCGGGAGGGCGATCACCTGGGCGGCGCGGATCCGCTCGAGACCGAGGGCCGGCGCGCGCTCGAGCTGCGCCGCCTGGCGGCGGACGCGGCGCGCGAGATCCTCGAGGCGTTCGAGGACCGGGACGCGCGCGCCCCGGCCGCGCAGGGCGCGGCGGGGCGCTGACGTCCGGGCGGGGAGGGGGGCTACTTCGCGGCGGCGGCCGGCTTCGCCGCGGCCTTCGCCAGGCGCGAGATCTTCCGCGAGGCGGCGTTCTTGTGCAGCACGCCCTTCGAGGCGGCCTTGCCGATGGTCTTCTCGGCGGACTTCAGCGCGGCCTGCGTGGCGGCCGCATCGCCCTTCGCGATCGCCTCCCGCAGCTTCTTCACTGCGGACTTCACGCCGGTGCGGACCTGGACGTTGCGGGCCCGGCGCTTCTGCGCCTGGCGGTTGCGCTTCTCGGCCGATGCGGTGTTCGCCAAGTGACTTCTCCGTCGGGTTGAATAAGAGGGCGCGCTTCTATCGCCCATCGCGAGCCGCGTCAAGGGGTTATGAGCCCGGTGCGGTCCGGCGGACCCGCGCGCCCTCGCGCACGGTGCCCCGCCGGCGCCCACGGCGCGCGGCCGTGCGCGGCACGTGCTCGGCGCGCCCTAGAGCGGAGCGGCCTCGCCGCGCACGCCCCCCGGCGGGCCTTGTGGCTCAAGGGTTCCCGCGCCCCGTGCCTCGGAGGGCCGCGCGGCGCACGGCTCCGAATCCGGGGTGGGTCGCGGAGTTATCCACCGGCGGGGGCGGGGAGACGTGGAGTGCGGGGGGGCGCCGGCCGCGATGTGGACATCTCGGGGGAAGGGGAAGGTGAGCACGCCGAATTCACTGAGGAATTTCGGTGCTGCGGAACGCGGCGCCACGTGCCGATCGGGTGAATTCCCTGCGTCGAGGCGTCCTGCCCACAGACTTATCCACCATCTTTCCCCAAACCCGGTGGAGAACCTGCCGATGGGGCGGTGCCGGGCGATTTCGCTTGACGCTCGAGCTCCTTCGCCTCGTCCCAGAGCGCGTCCATCTCCGCCAGCGTGGCACTCCCGTGGGGCACCCCGCGACGCGCCAGCTCGCGCTCGACGTGCTCGAACCGCGCGATGAAGCGGGCCACGCTGCCCCGGAGCGCCTCCTCGGGCGGGATCCCGAGCTTGCGGGCGTAGTTCGCGAGCGCGAACAGCGCGTCGCCCAGCTCGTGCTCGATGGCCGCGCCGTCGCCGCCGGCGACCGCCTCGTCCAGCTCGGCGAGCTCCTCGCGCACCTTCTCCCGCGCGCCGGCCGCGTCGGGCCAGTCGAACCCGATGCGGCTCGCCTTCTCGGTGAGCCGGTCGGCCCGCGCCAGCGCCGGCATCTCGCGCGGCACGCCCTCCAGCACGCTGTGCCCGGCGCCCTTCGCCCTCTTCTCCTCGCGCTTCAGCGCCGCCCACTGCCGCAGCACGCCCTCGGCGTCCTTCACCTGCGCGTCGCCGAACACGTGCGGGTGGCGCGAGACCAGCTTGTCGGAGATGGCGTTCGCCACGTCGGCGAACTCGAACGCGCCCTCCTCGCGGCGGAGCTGCGCCTGGAAGACGATCTGCAGCAGCAGGTCGCCCAGCTCCTCGCGGTGCTCGCGGACGTCGCCCGCGTCGATGGCCTCCAGGACCTCGTACGTCTCCTCCAGCACGTACGGGCGCAGCGTGTGGAGCGTCTGCTCGCGGTCCCAGGGGCAGCCCCCCGGGGCGCGCAGGCGCTCCATGATGGAGAGCAGGCGATCGATGGCCTCGGCGGCGCGCGACATGGTTCGTCTTCTTAGCGCGGGACCGGGCGTGCTAGCATCCCGTTCTCGCGTGTCCACCCGCGGTGCCGCCCTCCCGATCCTCCTCGCCGTGCTGGCCGCGATGGCCGCGGCCGCGCCGGCGCGCGTCCGCGCGCAGGTGGCCGCGCCGCGGATGGTCGAGGACGGCGACGAGGCCGCGCCCGAGCCGCAGCCGCCCGCGCAGGCGCCCGCCGCGCCGGCGCCCGCACCTGCGCCCACGTCCGCCGCCGCGGTGCGCGAGGCCGCCCCTCCCGTCCGCGAGGCCGCGCCCGCGGCGGACGCCGCGCCGCCCGACGGCGCGCCCGGGACGGCCCCCGCCGCCGCCCCCTCCGCGCCCGCGCCGGCCGCCGCGTCGCCCGCGCTGGCCCGGCCCATCGCGCCGGTCCGCGCGACCTGGGACGGCCTGCTCGCGGCCTGGTCCGACCGGCGGGGCGCGCTCCGCGAGGCCGACCCGGCGCGCGCCGACGCCGCGCAGCGGGCGCTGCTCGCCGCCCAGCGCGATCTCGCCATCGAGAACCTGGTCCCCATGGCCGTGGCCGAGGTGCGAGAGTCGCGCCGCGCGCTCGCCGCGAACCTGCCGGCCGAGGCGCTGGCGCGCGCCGAGGCCGCCAGCGCCCTCGCGCCCGACCTGCCCGACGGCCACCTCGCCCGCGCCCGCGCGCTGTTCGCCCGCGAGCCCGGCCGGCCCGGCCCGGTGCTGGCCGCGCTCGGCGACGCGCTCTCGGCCGCCGCCCGCGAGCCGCACACCGCGCGCGCGTTCCAGGGCGACCTGTTCGCCGCGGCGTTCGCCGCCGTGCTCGCCGCCGCCGCCGCGGTGGTGCTGGTGCTGCTCGCCCGGTCCCTCCGGCTGTTCCTGCACGACTTCCACCACCTGCCCCTGCTGCGCGGCTCGGCGCCGGTGCAGACCGGCTTCCTGGCCCTGGTGCTGCTCGCCATGCCCCTGGCGTTCGGGCTCGGGACCGCGGCGGTGCTGGCGGCCGCGGCGCTGGTGGCCTGGCCGTACCTCGCGAACCGCGAGCGGCTGGTGGTGACCGCCGCGCTCGGCGCGGTGCTCGCCATGCCCTGGGCCGCCGGCGAGGTGGCGCGGCTCACCGCCTGGACCGGGAGCGTGGCCGAGCGCGTCCACGAGCTCGAGCACGGCGCGGTGAGCGACGCGGAGGCGGCCCGGCTGGAGGCGTGGGCGCCGGAGTCGCCCGCGCCCGGGCCGGTGCTGGCCGCGCTGGGCCGGCACGCCAAGCGGCGCGGCGACCTCGACCGCGCCCTGCGCCTGTACCGCGAGGCCGCCGCGGCCGACCCGCGCGCGCCGGAGCTCTCGGTGAACGTCGGCAACGTGCTGTTCCTGCAGGGCGACCTGGACGGCGCGAAGGCCGCCTACCTCGCCGCGCAGGACCAGGCCGGCGGCGACCTGGTGGTGCTGGGCGCCGCGCACTACGGCCTCTCCAAGCTCTACCTGCGCACCTCCGAGATGGACAAGAGCGCGGCCGCGCGCGACAAGGCCGAGCACGAGGCCGGCGAGTACCTCCGGCGCCACGGGTCGGACGACGACTTCACCGCCAACCACTACCTCGTGGACGTCCCGGTCCCGCCGGCGCGCATCGCGGCGCTCGCCACCAGCGACGGGACGCCGGAGGCGGTGCGGCGCTGGGTCCGCGCCCGGCTGATGGGCGCGCTGCCGGCCGAGGCCTGGCCGTGGGGCGGCGCGGGGTTCCTCGCGGCGCTCTGGGCGTACGCCCTCGTGCTCCGCCGGCTCGGTCCGTCCCGCGCCTGCGCCCGCTGCGGGCGGCCGGCCTGCCGGCGCTGCGACGGCGGCGAGGGCGAGGAGTGCGGCCAGTGCGTGAACGTGTTCGCGCGCAAGGGCGTGGTGGACGCGCGCGACCGGCTGCGGAAGGAGGCGCAGGTCCGCCGCCACGAGCGGCTGGCGCGGCTCGTCACCCGCGCGCTCTCGGTGGCGGGCGCGGGCGCGGCGCAGGTCCTCGCCGGCGCCCCGGTGCGCGGCGCGCTCCTGCTCGCGGCGGTCCTCTTCCCGCTGTTCGTCGTCGGCCTCTGGCGCGGGATCATGCCGCCGCCGTACCCCTCGCCCTACGTGCTCGCGGGCAAGCTCGCCGTGGCCGTCCCCCTGGGCGTGCTCGCCTGGGCGCTCGCGCTGCGCGACGCGTTCCGCCGGACCCGGAGCTGACCGATGGCGCTCACCGGCACGCTCAAGGACTTCGGGATCGCGGAGATCCTCCAGCTCATCGGGCAGCAGGCCAAGAGCGGCGTGCTGCACCTCGAGTCGCGCGACGACGAGATCCACATCGCGCTCGCCGACGGCAACGTGGTCCGGGCCGAGTCGGCCGGGCGCAAGGCGCGCGAGCGGCTCGGCAACATGCTGGTGCGCGCCGAGGTGATCTCCAAGGAGGAGCTGGAGCAGGCGCTGGAGGTCCAGAAGCGCACGCTCCGGCGCCTGGGCGACATCCTGGTGGAGCTGGGCTTCGTCTCGCAGCAGGACCTGCGCGAGATGACGGCGCTGCAGACCACCGAGACCGTCTACCAGCTCTTCCGCTGGAAGAGCGGGACGTACGCGTTCGAGCCGGGCGAGGTGGAGTGGGACCGCGAGACCGTCTCGCCGCTCCGCGCCGAGTCGGTGCTGATGGAGGGCTTCCGCCGGGTGGACGAGTGGCCGATGATCCGCAAGCGGATCCCGTCCACCGCCATGACGTTCGAGCGCCGCCGGGCGCTCGACCCGGACGCGCCCGCCGCGCCGAAGCGGGGCGGCGACGACGTGGACGACGCGTTCGACGCGCTCGGCGAGGAGCCCACCGAGCGCCGCGGCGAGTTCGCCTCGCTCGGCGCGAACGAGCGGCGGGTGTTCGCGCTCGCGATCCCGGGGCGCACGGTCGAGCGGCTCGTGGACCTCTCGCGCCTGGGCGAGTTCGAGACCTGCAAGGCGCTCACGAACCTGCTCAACCTCGGCTACCTCGAGGCGGTCGCCCCGGCCAGCCGGGCCAAGGCGGCGGTCGGCGCGTACGCGCAGGACTGGCAGGCGCGGCTCCGGGCCGGCGCGCTGAGCGTGCTGGCGACGGTCGCGATCGCCGCGGCGCTGGCGGGGATCGCGTACTGGGTGGACGAGCGCGGCCTGGCGTGGGGCGAGCCGCCCGGCGCGGCGCGCGTGCGGGACAACGCCGCGGAGCGGTTCCTCGCGCGCTACCAGCTCGAGCGGCTGCGCGGCGCGCTCGAGGTGTACCGCCTCGAGAAGGGCGAGTACCCGGCGGCGCTCGGCGCGCTGGTGGAGGCGGGGCTGGTGGACGCGCGCGACCTGCGCCACCCCTGGGCCGAGCCCTACCACTACCGGCGCACGCAGGAGGGGCGCTTCGTGCTCCTGCCTCCGGTGGAGTAGGGCCGCGCCCATCCTCCCCTGCCGCGCGCCCGGGCGTAGATTATGAGTGCCCCGGCGGGGCGACCGCCGTCCGGACGGACGGCGGCTACGGACAACGCAAGGAGCGTCCTTGGGTCAAAGCGCGGCGGAACCCCTCAAGACGGCCAGGCTCGAGTTTCCCGACAACGACAAGGTCCGCGCCCTGTGCGGCGCGCACAACGAGCACCTCAAGCTCGTGGAGCGCCGGCTCGGGGTCCAGCTCGGGCTGCGCGGCGGCCAGGTGGTCATCGCCGCGCCCGAGGAGGCGCGGGTGCGCCTCGCCGAGTCGCTGGTGAAGGAGCTCTACGAGCTCGTCGAGGCGGGGTACCCGCTGTACCTCGAGGACGTGGACCAGGCGACGAAGCTCGCCGGCCAGGGCGTGCCGCTGAAGGAGATCTTCGGCGACACGGTGTTCGTTTCCTCGCGGCACCGCATCATCACGCCCAAGGGGCTGGCGCAGAAGCGGTACATCCAGGCCATCCGCGACGACGACATCGTGTTCGGCGTGGGGCCCGCCGGCACCGGCAAGACGTACCTCGCCATGGCGATGGCGGTGGCGTACCTGGTCGAGCGGCGGGTGAAGCGGATCGTGCTGACGCGCCCCGCGGTCGAGGCGGGCGAGCGGCTCGGGTTCCTGCCCGGCGACATCGCCGAGAAGGTGAACCCGTACCTGCGCCCGCTGCACGACGCGCTCTTCGACATGGTGGACTACGAGAAGGCGACCGCCTTCATCGAGCGCGGCACCGTGGAGGTGGCGCCGCTCGCGTTCATGCGCGGCCGCACGCTCAACGACGCGTTCATCATCCTCGACGAGGCCCAGAACACCACCGCCGAGCAGATGAAGATGTTCCTGACGCGGCTCGGCTACGGCTCGAAGGCGGTCGTCACCGGCGACGTGACGCAGGTGGACCTGCCGAGCGGCCGCGGGTCGGGCCTGATCGAGGTGCAAAAGGTCCTCCGCGGCGTCGAGGGCGTCGCGTTCTGCATGTTCTCCGAGGTGGACGTGGTCCGGCACCCGCTGGTCCAGGAGGTGGTCCGGGCCTATGACGCCTTCGAGGCCGAGCGGCGCGCCCGCACCGAGGCCGCCCGGACGGAGAAGGGCCGGCAGGGCGGGGGGGCGGGCCCGGAGACCGGCGAGCCCGGCGCGGAAGGGTAGCCCCGGAAGCGTCCCACCACCGATGGGCGGAGGGGCGGCACCTCGCCGCGTGTTCAGGGGGAAGCCCCGGTTCTCCGTTGCGCTCCTCCCACCCCGGTGCGACTCTCGCACGCCGTGTCCGGTCCCCCCTCTGACACACCCGCCGCCGGCGGCCCGCCCGCGGCCGACCGCGTCGACTGGCCCGGCCGGCTGATGCGCGCGCTGCTCGTGGCCGCCGTCGCCGCCGCGGCCGGGTGGCTGCTCGCCCCCTCGGCTGCGCACCGGCTGCCCGGCCCCGAGGCCCTCGGCACGCCCGCGCCGGCGACGATCAAGGCCGATCGCGACTACGACATCGTGGACGAGGAGGCGACCGCCCGGCGCCGCGCCGAGGCGGCCGCGGCGGAGCGCCCGGTCTACCACCAGGACGCGGGGGCCGCCGACGAGGCGGTCGCTCGCGTCCACGCCGCGTTCGAGCTGATGCGGGACGAGGAGCGGGCGCTGCGCGATGACGGCCGCGGCGCCCGGGAGGCGGCGGCCCTGGAGCGGCGCTACGCCGCGCAGCGCGACGCGTTCGTGTCGCGGCTCCAGGTCCTGGTGCGCGACGGCGACCTGGCCGCCCTCGGCACGACCCGGTTCTCCGAGGCGGCGGAGCGCCAGCTCGCGGACCTGGCGCGCGGCGCGCTCGCCGGGATGGTCATCGAGGACCGCAAGCTCCTCCCTGCCGCGCCGGACGCCGGCTTCGTGGTCCGCACGCTCCGCGGCGGGCGTCCGGAGGGCGAGCAGGCGTTCGCCGACGCCGCCCAGGTCCGCGACGTGGCCGAGGCGCGCGAGGAGCTCGCCCGCACGGCGGCCGCGCGGCTGGAGAAGGAGCCCGCGGCGGTGCGCGCGGCGCTGGCGCGCACCGCCGAGGCGATGGTGCGCCCGACGCTGGTCTACGATCAGGCCGAGACCGAGCGGCGGCGCTACGACGCGGCCGCCCGGGTGAAGCCGGTCGCCATCCCGGTGAAGCGCGGCGAGAAGATCATCGGGGACGGCGAGCGGATCGAGAAGCGCCACCTGCTCGTGTTCGACGGCATCCGCGCGCAGCGCAAGGGCGAGGACCTGGGCAGCGTCCGCGTGGGCGGCGCGGCGGTGGTGGCGCTGCTGGTGTCGCTGCTCTGGCGCTTCGCGCGCCGGAACGTGGCGCGCTTCCGGCCGGCGCGCCGCGACGCGCTGCTGCTGTCGTTGCTCTACCTGGGCTCGCTGGCGGCGGGCTTCCTCGGCTTCGCGGTGATGGACGCGCTCCACGAGCGCTTCCCGTACGTCCCCGCGGTCGCGCTGCAGTACCTGGTGCCGTTCGCGGCGGGCGCGATGATCGTCCGGCAGGTGCTGGCGGCCGAGACCGCGCTCCTGTTCGCGCTGGCCATGGGCCTCGCGGCCGGGCTGCTCGCCGGCCAGTCGCTCGCCTACGCGCTGTTCGCGACGCTCACCTCGGTCGCGGCGGCGGGCCTGGTGCGCAACAACCGCGACCGCGCCGGGCTGTTCCGCGCCGGCCTGGGGGTGGGGCTGGTCGGCGCCGCGGTGGTCGCGGCGCTCGGGCTCTACGCCGGCCGCGCCGGCGCCGAGGTGCTGCTCTCGGCCGTCGGGGCGCTGGTCGGCGGCGCGGTGCTGCTGCCGATCGCGGTGGTGGGGCTGCTGCCGGTGGTGGAGGGCGTGTTCGGCTACGTCACCGACGTGAAGCTGCTCGAGCTCGCCAACCTGAACCACCCGGCGCTGAAGGAGCTCATCGTCCAGTCGCCCGGCACCTACCACCACTCGATCCTGATGGGCTCGCTGGTGGAGGCGGGCGCGCAGGCCATCGGCGCGAACCCGCTGCTGGCGCGGGTGTGCGCCTACTACCACGACCTCGGGAAGATCCGGAACCCGCTCTACTTCGCCGAGAACCAGCGCGGCGGCGAGAACCGGCACGACGCGCTGGCGCCCTCCATGAGCGCGCTCATCGTGAAGCGCCACGTGACCGACGGCCTGGAGCTGGCGCGCCACTGGCGCCTGCCGCGGGTGGTCCAGGACGCGATCGCGCAGCACCACGGGACGCGCCACGTCGGGTACTTCTGGGGCAAGGCGCAGCGCCTGGCGGAGGAGGGTGGGGGCCGCGCCGCGCCGCTCGACGAGGCCCTGTTCCGCTACCCCGGCCCGAAGCCGCAGACGCGCGAGGCGGCGCTCGTGATGATCGCCGACGCGTGCGAGGCCTCGGCGCGGGCGCTGGAGGACCCCACCGCGGACTCGCTGCGCGCGCTGGTGGGCAAGCGCATCAACGAGGTGTTCGGGGAAGGGCAGCTCGACGAGTGCGCGCTGACGCTGCGCGACCTGAACGCCATCTCCGGCGCGATGGTGCGGGCGCTGGAGGCCATCTACCACACGCGCCCCGAGTACCCGGACCGGCGCCGCGACGAGGGACCGGCGGTGCACCTGGTGGCCAAGCCGTGATCGTCCGCCTGACCTCCGAGCACCCCGGCGGTGCCCGCGCCGCCCGACGGCTCCGGGCGCGCGCCGCCGCGTTCCTGGCCGCCCTGGGGCGTGAGGACGCCGAGCTCTCCATCCTGCTCGTGACCGATCGGCGCATCCGCACGCTCAACCGGGAGTGGCGCGAGAAGGACCAGGCCACCGACGTGCTGTCGTTCCCGATATCGGAGCCGCCGGGCGCTGGGGCGCTGCTGGGCGACGTGGTAATCTCGCTCGACACCGCCGCGCGGAGGGCGCGGTCCGACGGTCGGCGGGTGGGCGCCGAGCTGGACCGCTACCTCGCGCACGGGATCCTGCACCTGCTCGGCTACGACCACGAGCGGCCCGCGGACGCCCGGGCGATGGCGGAGAAGGAAGCGGAGCTCGCGCGGGCGGAGGGGCTCGTCGGGGCGGCGCTCCGTGAAGGCCGGCGCCAGGGGCGCGCCGGCGAGGCAAAGGACCGATGGACCCGTTCGCCGACATCGATCTCGACTCCGAGTCGGTCTGGCTCGACGGCGCGTGGTTCACGCGCGAGGACCTCGCGCGGCGGATCAAGGACATGATCGAGGCGGGCGACTTCCGCGTGTCGCGGCCCAGCCAGGCGCTGGAGCGGCTGGAGGCGGCGCTCGCCCAGGCGCGGGTGGTGCCGGTCCGCATGCCGGCAGACCTCGCCGAGGCCATGACCGCCACCGCGTCGCGGCTCGGGCGGCCGGTCGGCCACCTGGTGCGCGAGGCGGTCGCGTACTACCTCGCCGCCGCCGAGGCGTACGGCGCCGCGCAGGCGCAGCAGGCGGAGGCGCCGGACGGCCCGGAGGGCGGGCCCGGCGGGAAGGTCCGCTGACCGGGCGCCGCCGGCCCGCCGACGCCAGGATCCCCGGTGCGCCGCGGCCCCCGCCGCCGCAGGAACGCTCGATGAAGCGCCTCTCCCCCTACCTCCTCGCGATCGCCTCCGGGCTCGCGCTCGCGCTGGCGCTGCCGCTGGTGGTGCCGTTCCTCTCGATCCGGGAGGTGGACCCCGCCGGCCGGCTGGAGCTCGTCGCCTGGGTGGCGCTCGTGCCCGCGTTCGTGGCGCTGCGGCGCGCGCGCGGCGCGTGGCAGGCGGCCCGCCTCGGCCTGGCGGCCGGCCTCGCCTACTTCTTCGCGGCCATCTACTGGGTCTCGCACGCGATGACCGCGTTCGGCGGCCTCTCGCTCGCGTTCTCGGTGTTCGCCCTGTCGCTGCTGGTGCTGTACATGGCGGCGCACTGGGCCGGCGCGTTCGCGGTGGCGCAGCGCGTCCGCGCGCGGCTGGGCTGGCCGGCGTGGGCGGTGCTCCCGCCGGTGTGGGTCGCGTTCGAGCTGTCCCGCAACTACCTGTTCTCCGGGTTCCCCTGGGCGAACGTGGGCTACACGCAGGCGCGCACGCCGGCGGTGGCGCAGCTCGCGGCGGCGACGGGCGTGTACGGGATCGCGGCGCTGGTGGTGCTGGTGAACGCGGTGCTGGCCGAGGCGCTCGAGGCCCGGCGCGAGCGGCGGCCGCTCCCGCGGCGGGCGCTGGCCGGGACCGCGGCGCTGGTCGCGGCGGTGGTGGCGGGCGGCGCGCTGCGCGTGCGCGCCGTGCGCGCCGAGGCCGCCGCGGCGCCGTCGATCACGGTGGGCGTGGTGCAGCCGAACGTGGACCAGTCGGTGAAGAACGCGGCGCGCAACCACCGCGAGCAGATCCTGGCGCGCCTGGTGCCGCCCACGGTGGAGGCGGACCGCGCCGGCGCCGACCTGGTGGCGTGGCCGGAGGCGGCCTACCCGCTGTACGTGGCGCCCGACATCCGGAGCTTCGCGACGCCCGCCGCCGGGCTGCCGCCGCTCGAGCGCGCGCACGTGCTGCTCGGGGCCACCACGGTGGAGTGGACCCGCGGCGCGGGCGGCGAGCGCGTGCCGCGCGTCGGGAACGCGCAGTTCATGGTCTCCCCCGGGCGGCAGGTGCTCGGGAAGTACCTGAAGCACCACCTGGTGCCGTTCGGCGAGTACGTGCCGCTGCAGCGCTGGCTGCCGTTCATCGGGCACCTGGTGCCGAGCCTGGCGCCCATCGAGCCGGGGCGCGAGCTCGCGGTGCTCGAGTTCCCGCTGGCCGGCGCGCCGGCCGCCGGGCCCGCGCTCGCCTCGGCCGTCCCCGGCGCCTCCCCGGCCGCGGCCCCGGAGGCTGCGCCCGCGCCCGCCGGGCCGGTCCGCGTCGCGCCCATGATCTGCTACGACGCGATCTTCCCGGAGATCAACGTGGCCTTCGCGCGCCGCGACCCGGAGCCGGAGCTGCTGGTGAACCCCACCAACGACGCCTGGTACGGCTACTCGTCCGGCCCGTACCAGTTCCTCTCCATCGTGCGGATGCGCGCCATCGAGGCGCGGCGCGCGGTGGTCCGGCCCGCCTACGCCGGCGTCTCGGCGGTGATCCTGCCCACCGGCGAGCTGGCGCCGGGCGCGCTGGACGTGGGCCCGGTGGATCCCGAGCTGGCGCCGGACCCGGAGGAGCCCGCGCGCCTGCTGCTCGCCCGCGTCCCGCGGTTGCGGGGGCGCACGCTCTCTACACTACAGTCGGCGACCTCTTCGCCTGGGCCAGCGCGCTCCTCGCCGCCGCCGCCCTGGCGGCCACCCACCCCGCGCTCGCCCGCCGCGTGCGCCGGGGGGGCCGGGACGGCCGGAGCGCCGCCGCGTAGCGAAGGAACCCGGAGGACCCGAGCCATGGCTTCCCCCACCGCCGAGCGCATCGCCGAGCTCACCCGCCGCCTGGAGGCGCTCCGGGGGTCGCTTTGACGTCGAGCGGAAGGAGCTGAGGGTCGCGGAGATCTCCAAGCTCTCCGAGGACCCGGCGTTCTGGACCGACAACGTCAAGGCCCAGGCGCTGCTCAAGGAGAAGGCCCAGCTCGAGCAGGTGACCCAGGCCTGCGCCGCGGTTCGCCGCGCGCTCGACGACGCCCAGGCGCTGAACGAGCTCGCCGAGGAGGCGCGCGACGAGGCCACCCGCGCCGAGGCGGCCCAGGCCGCCGAGGCGGTGGGCCGCCAGCTGGAGGGGCTCGAGCTGCAGAAGATGCTCTCCGGCCCGCACGACGCGGCCGGCGCGATCGTCGAGGTGAAGAGCGGCGCGGGCGGCGTGGAGGCGATGGACTGGGCCGCCATGCTGTACCGGATGTACGTGCGCTACTGCGAGCGGCGCGGCTGGGAGGTCGAGCCGGCCGACCTGGTCGCGGGCGAGGAGGCCGGGATCAGCTCCGCCTCGTTCATCGTGCGCGGCGATCACCCGTACGGCTGGCTCAAGGCGGAGCGCGGCGTGCATCGGCTGGTGCGCATCAGCCCGTTCGACCAGAACGCGCGCCGCCAGACCAGCTTCGCGGCGGTGGACGTGACCCCGGAGATCGAGGACGACATCGTCATCGACATCAAGGAGGCCGACGTCCGCATCGACACCTACCGCTCCTCCGGCGCCGGCGGGCAGAAGGTGAACAAGACCGACTCGGCCGTGCGCATGACGCACCTGCCCACCGGCATCGTGGTGGCGGTGCAGAACGAGCGCAGCCAGCAGAAGAACCGCAGCGTGGCCTGGAAGATCCTGCGCGCCAAGCTCTACGACCTCGAGGAGAAGAAGCGCGCGGCCGCGCGCGACGCCGCCGAGGCGCTGAAGAAGGACATCGACTTCGGCTCGCAGATCCGCAGCTACGTGCTGCAGCCCTACCAGATGGTGAAGGACCTGCGCACCGGGGTGGAGACGGGCAAGGTGGACGACGTCCTGGACGGCGACCTCGACCCGTTCATCCAGCCCTACCTGATGGGCGTGCGGCGCACCGACCGCGCCGTGGACGAGTGACCCCGGCCCGGCGCCGCTAGCGCGGCGTGTAGACGATGGGCTGGCGCGCGAGCGTGAAGCGGTCGATCGCGTCCACCGCCCAGCCCGGCAGCCCGAGCAGCTTCACGCCGCAGCCGGACGGCTGCCGCCCGGTGGTGGCGCTCTTCTCGCGCACGAACGCGACCTCGCCCTCGAGGTCCAGCTTGCGGCCGTCGGCGAGGCCGAGCCGCACCTGCAGCCGGGTGCCGACCGCCGGGGGTAGCGCCGTGGCGATGAAGACGCCGCCGGAGTCCACCCGGCGGGTCGCGCCCACGTAGAAGTTGTGCTCCGAGACGAGGCTCACGTTCACCTCGACGCGGGTGACGGTGGCGCGCGCCTTCGGCTCGTCCACCAGCTCCTCGTCGATGAGGGCCATCAGGTCCACGGAGGGCGGGCGCGGCCGCGCCGGCGGCGGATCGGGGATGAGCACCGAGGCGGACGCGCGCAGCACGTCGGCCGGCGTCGCCCCCGGGGGCGGCGCGGCCGGCGCCGGCAGGGGCGGGTGCGGCGGGGGCGGGGGCGGGGGCGGGGCGCTGCCCGGCAGCCGCTCCATCACCACGAGCGGGCGCGAGAGCACCTCGGCGCGCGCCAGGGCGCGCTCCGCGCCGGCCACCGCGGCGAGCGGCTCCACGATCTCGCGCGACGGCGCGACCATCACCACCCGCACGCCCACGCGCGCGGCGCTGGCGGCGGTGGTGAGCGCGGCGCCCCAGGTGCCGTCCGGCACCGCGGGGAGCAGCAGCACCACCGTGTGCGGGGCGGCGGCGCGCACGAACGCCTCGAGCTCCCCGGGGCCGGGGAGGCAGTAGACCGCGTGCCCCGCACGCTCGAGGTGCAGGTGCAGCGCGATGGAGACGTCGGCGTCCGAGCCCACCACCAGAACGCGCGACGCCGCTGGGGCGCCGGCGGCGATCACGCGGGACGGCCTCCCGTCTCCATCATGATCCGCCGCTCCAGGTCGGCGCGGTGGGTCGCGTTCGCCAGCGCGGTGTCGAGGCCGATGCGCTTCGCCTCGTGCAGGCGGTACAGGTACTGGTCGAAGCTGTGCATCCCCAGGTCGGCGCCGGCGGTGTCCATGTACGTGCGCAGCTCGTTGATCTTGGAGCCGTCGCGGATCAGCTCGCGCACGCTGGTGGTGGCGAGCAGCGACTCGACCGCGGGGATGAGCCCGGTGGCGTCGGCGCGCATGAGCAGCCGGAGCGCGATGACCGCCTGCAGGTTGTCGGCGAGCCGCGCCCGGACGCTGTCCTGCTCGTCGGCCGGGAACAGGCCCACGATGCGCCCGACCGCGCGGGGCACGTCGGGCGTGTGCAGCGAGGTGATGACCAGGTGTCCCGTCTCCGCCGCCTTGAGGCAGATGTCGGCCGCCTCGCGGTCGCGCAGCTCGCCCACCATGATGATGTCCGGGTCCTGCCGGAGGGCGGCCCGCAGCGCGTCGCTGTAGCTGGCGGTGTCCGAGCCCACCTCGCGCTGGATCACCAGCCCCTTGCCGCCCGCGAAGATGAACTCGATCGGATCCTCGACCGTGATGACGTGCAGCCGCTCCTGCTGGATGATGGTGTTGATGATGCTGGCGATGGTGGTGGACTTGCCGTTCCCGGTGGCGCCGGTCACGCAGATGAGCCCGCGGCGCGCCTCGGCGATGGTGCGGATGACGGGCGGCAGGTTGAGCGTGTCGAAGTCCGGGATCTGGAACGGGATGGTGCGCATCACCGCGCCCCAGCTGCCGCGCTGCTTGAAGATGGACGCGCGGAAGCGGGACACCCCGGGCAGCGAGTAGCTGCGGTCCACCTCGCGGAAGTCGAGCGGCGTGAACCCGGAGCCCGGGGCCTGGAGGACGAAGTTCGCGATCGCCTCCGTGTCCGCGTGCGTGAGCGGCGGGTACTTCGCCGCCAGCAGCTCCCCGAACACCCGGTAGGTGGGCGGATAGCCCACCTCGAAGTGCACGTCGCTCGCCTGGCGCTTCACGGCGAGCTGCAGGAACGAGTGGAACAGCTCCTCGCTGAGCGGACCCTGTCCTTCCATAAGACGGCGAGTCTAGCGTCAACCGGTGGGCGCGGCCAGCAAGCTCGCTGGCCGCGCCCCGGGTCGCTCAGCGGACGGTGCCGTCGGCCCGGCCCTTCCGGCCGGCGCGGTTCGCCTGGATGGTCACCGACCCGGCCCGGAGCCCGGTCACCACGCCGCCCCGGGAGACGGTCGCGATGGACTTGGCGCTGGAGCTCCAGACGCTCTGCCGCGTGACGTCGAGGGTGCTGCCGTCGCTGAACGTGCCGGTGGCGGTCAGCTGCGCGGTCCCGCCCACCCCCACGTCGAACGGGGACGGCGTCACCGCCACCGAGACGAGCCGGGCCGAGCCCACCGTCAGCGTCGCCTCGCCGGTCACGCCGCCCAGCCCCGCCGTGATCCGGGTGGTCCCGGGCGCCACGCCGGTCGCGGTGCCCGCGCCGGTCCCGGTGGCCACCACGGTCGCGATGGCCGGATCGGCGCTGATCCAGACGGCGCTCCCCGTCAGGTCGTGGGTCGAGCCGTCGCTGTAGGTGCCGGTCGCCCGGAACCGGACCTGGTAGCCCGCGGGCACCGACGCCGTGCCGGGCGTCACCGCGATGGCCTGGAGCACCGCCGCGCGGACCGTCACCGCCGCCGACGCGGTCCGGCCGAACAGGGTCGCGCTGACGGTCGCGTCGCCGGCGGAGAGCGCGCTGACGAGCCCCTCGCTGCCGGGCGCGTTGGAGGCGGCGGCCACCGCCGCGTCGGAGGACACCCACGCGACCTGCGCCGTCAGGTCCTGGGTCGAGCCGTCGGAGAACGTGCCGGTGGCGGAGAGCGCGCCGGAGAGCCCGACCGGCAGGTCGAGCGCGGCCGGGGACACCGCGAGGCCGGTGAGCTCGGCCGCGGTGACCGTCACCGCCCCCGAGCTGGTCAGGCCGCCGAAGGCCGCCGTGATCGTGGCGGTGCCCTCGGCCGCCCCGGTGGCCACCACGCCCTCCGGGCCGGGCGCCGAGAGCGTCACCTCGGGCCCGCTGGCGGCCCAGGCCGCCTGCGCGGTGAGGTCCGCGGAGGTGCCGTCGGAGTACGTGGCCACCACGGTGAACGCCGTCGAGGTGCCGCGGGCCAGGGTGGCGGCGCCCGGGTACAGGTCGAGCGCCTCGAGCGTGGCGGCGGTCACGCTGACGGTGGTCGCGCCGCTCACGCCGTCCAGCGTGGCCGAGACGGCCGCGTCCCCGGGCGCGAGCGGGTGCACCAGGCCGGGCGAGGGGACCGCGGCGGTCGCCGGGGCCGCGCTCTCCCAGGCCGCCTCCGCGGTCACGTCGCGCGCGCTGCCGTCGGAGAACAGCCCGGTCGCGGCGAGCTGCAGGTCGGCGCCGAGCGGCAGGCTCGGGAACGGCGGGGTGACGACGATCGACTGGAGGACGGCCGAGGTCACCGTCACCTCGGCCGCGCCGCGCAGCCCGGACCAGCGCGCGCCCACGGTCGCCGCGCCGGGCGCGACGCCGGTGACCTCGCCCGCGGTCACCGCGGCGGTGGCCGGCGCCGAGGACTCCCAGGCGGCGGCGGCGGTGACGTCGCGCTTCGAGCCGTCGGAGTAGGTGGCGATGGCGGTGAGCCGCTCGGTGAAGCCGGCCGCGAGCGTGGTGGCCGCCGGCGACACCGAGATCGACCTCGGGACCGGCGCGCCGCCGGCCGGATCCTGCGGCGCGGGCGCGCGGACGTGCCGCCGCCGGACGAGCAGGCCGCGAGCGCCGCGGCGGCGATCGCGAGCGTGGCGAGGCGCGCGGCGTGCGCGCGCCGGAAGGCGGACTTCGGCTGCATGGATCCCCCGATCCTCGAGCCAGGCTGCCCGGGTCCCCCGACCCGGCGCGGCGAGGCTGCAGGGGATGCTGCCAGGGGTGCGGGCGCCCGGCCACCCGCGCGACCGCGCGACGCGCGATCGCGGCACGCACCAAGGCGGCAGGGGTGCAGGTGCGCGACCGCCGCGGCGCGGGCGGCGCCCGCCGCCGATCAGGCCGGCACGCCGGCCGCCCGGAGCACGTGCGCCACGAACTCGTCCTCGGGGACGGCGCCGACGAACTCCTCGACGTCGTTCACGATCGTCTTGGGCACGCCCATCACCTGGTACCGCGCCGCGAGGTCGGGGAACTCCTGGGCCTCGATGGCGTCGGCGACGACGTGGGCGCTCTCCACCGCGATGGCATGGGCCAGACCGGCCGCCTGGGGACAGTACGGTCAAGTGGGCGTGAAGAACACCTTGATGTGGACGGGGCGTGAAATCCGGGCGAGCGCCTCCCGCGAGGCGGGCGACAGCCCGGACTCGCCGCGCGAGACGTCGATGATGCCGTTGACGAGGTTCGGGAACTCGTGGCCGGCTGGCGCGCCGAGGTAGCGCACGCGCCCGCGCGCCGCGCCGGAGAGGAGGGTGAGCGGGCCGGCCTCGTCGGGCGCCAGCCCGAGCGCCTCGCGCTGCTCGGGGGTGGGCAGGTCCAGGTACTCGAAGGCGAGCTTCGGCGAGAGCGCCGCCACCTCCTCCAGCAGCTGGCGGATCTGCGGGGTGAGGTCCCGCGCCGGCGGCGCGAGGGCGCTCGGACCGACGAGCGTCAGCTTGACGTCGCCCTGCAGCGCGCCCTCCAGCTCCTTGCGGATCTGCTCGGCGTCGTCCTTCCCGATGAGCCCCATGTCACCTCCGCGCGGCCTCCGGGCCGCGAGCGTCGTTACCTAGCGCCGGGCCGCCGCCGGCGCACGCGCCCGGGCGCTCGGCGGTGGTCCGCGCCGGGTGCCGGACCTAGCTTGCACATCGTGCACGTCGCCATCGTCTCGACTCCGTTCGTGGCGGTGCCGCCCCCGGGCTACGGCGGGACCGAGCTGGTGGTGGACGCGCTGGCCCGCGCGCTGGTGCGGGCCGGCCACCGCGTGGCCGTGTTCGCGACCGGCGACTCCCGCGCGCCCGGGCTCCGCGCGACCTTCGAGGCGCCGGTCTGGCCGCCCGAGCCCTATGCCGGGCTGCTCCACTGCCGCGACGCCGCGGCGGAGATCGCCCGCGGCGGCTTCGACGTGGTGCACGCGCACCTCCCGGCCATGCTCGCGTTCACCGGCGCGCTGCCCGCGCCGGTGGTCTACACCGTGCACCACGCGCCCGATGCGGCGCTCACGCGGTTCTACGCGCGCGTGCCGGCGGTGCTGCGCGTCGCGATATCGCGGCGCCAGGCCGAGCTGTCGTCCCCGCCCGCGCACCGGGTGATCCACCACGGCCTCGACCCGGACCTCTACCCGGACGCGGGGGAGGGCGACGGCGGCGGCGGCGCGTTCTTCCTGGGCCGGCTGGCCTGGTGCAAGGCGCCCGAGCTGGCGGTGGAGGCGGCGCGGCGGGCCGGCCTGCGCATCGACGTGGCCGGTGACCTGCACGAGGGCGACGCGCACCCCGAGGGATGGGACGACGAGGTGCTCGCGCCGGCCCTGGCCGCGCCGCACGTCGCCTGGACGCGGCGCGCCGGCCTCGCCGAGAAGCGCCGCCTGCTCGCCCGCGCCCGCGCGCTGCTCGTGCCGCTGCGCTGGGAGGAGCCGTTCGGGCTGGTGATGATCGAGGCGCTGCTGGCGGGCTGCCCCGTGATCGCGTTCCCGCTGGGCGCCGCGCCGGAGATCGTGGTGGACGGGGCCGACGGGTTCCTGGTGCGCACCGCGGCGGAGATGGCGGCGGCGCTCCGGCGCGCGGCGGGGCTCGACCGGCGGGCCATCCAGCGGCGCGCGCGCGAGCGGTTCTCGGCGGACCGGATGGCGGCGGACTACGTCGCGGCGTACCGGGCTGCCGCGCGCGCCCAGCCGGCGCCGGCCGATGCCGTGGACGAGGGGGAGGATGGACGACCGCGGCGCCGTGACGGCGCGTCCGGAGGAGCTGCTCGGCTACGCCGATCCGTCCGACCGCCCGGAGGCGACCGGGGTCGACAAGCTCGTCCTGAAGCGCGGCAACCTGTTCCTGGTGGCGAACCGGCTCGGGGACGTGACGCCCGCCGGCGCGCGGGACCTCGGCCTGTTCCTCACCGACACCCGCCACCTGTCCGCCTGGCGCATGTCGGTGTCGGGCGGCCCGCCGCTCTGCCTGTCCTCGCAGGTCTCCTCGGACTACGTGGCGCAGGTGGACTTCACCGTCACCAGCCTGCACGAGGGCGACCTGCTCGGCCGCGAGCCGCTCAACTACGTCCACCTCCGCCGCGACATGCTCATCGACGACGTGCTGGTGGATCGGCTGGTGCTCACCAACTTCCAGGGCCGGGCGGTGGACGCGTGGATCGCGCTGGAGTGGGCGGCCGACTTCGCCGACGTCTTCGAGATCCGGGGCGCCCGCCGCCGCGAGCGCGGCACGTACCACGCGCCGCGGGTGGAGCGCGACCAGGTGGTGCTGCGCTACGACGGCCGCGACGGCCGGCGCTACGCCACCGAGGTGCGGGTCCGCGGGGTGGGGCCGGACGGGGCGCCGGCGGCGCTGGCCTCGCTCGACGGCCGCGGCGCCCGCGTCGCGCTGCACCTCGAGCCGGCCGAGCACGTGGAGGTGCACTTCGCGGTGGCGGCCGGCATCGACCGGGGCGCGCCGGGCCGCGCCCGCGGGCTCGACGAGGAGCGGCCGGTCCCGCCGGCGGCGCCGCGGCCCTTCGCGTCGCGCGCCTCCGCCACGCACGAGGCGTACTCGGCCTACGCGGCGCAGGCCACCCGGTTCGTCGCCTCGAACGACCTGTTCACCTCGGCGCTCGAGCAGGCGGTCGCGGACCTGAAGGCGCTCACCGTCTACCACTTCGGCGCGCCGGTCATCTCCGCCGGCATCCCCTGGTACACCTGCCCGTTCGGCCGCGACGCGCTCATCACCGGCTACGAGGCGCTCGTCGCGCAGCCCGAGGTGGCGCGCGACGCGCTCCGCTTCCTGGCCCGGCTCCAGGGCGAGCGCGACGACCCTACCCGCGACGAGGAGCCCGGCAAGATCCCGCACGAGATCCGCTTCGGCGAGATGGCGGCCGCCGGCGAGGTGCCGCACACGCCGTACTACGGCTCGGTGGACTCGACGCCGCTGTTCCTGGTGCTGCTCTCCGAGTACGACCTGTGGACCGACGACCACGAGACCGTGGAGGCGCTGCTCCCCGCGGCGGAGCGCGCGCTCGCGTGGATGGACCGCTGGGCCGATCCCGACGACGACGGGCTGGTGGAGTACCAGCGGCGCACGCCGCAGGGGCTGCGCAACCAGGGCTGGAAGGACAGCCACGACGGCGTGCCGTTCGCGGACGGGACGCCCGCCGAGCCGCCCATCGCGCTGGTGGAGGTGCAGGGCTACTGCATCGACGCGCGCCGGCGCATGGCCGCGCTGCTCCGGCGCATGGGGCGGCGCTCCGAGGCGCAGGCGCTGGTGGCGGCGGCGCGGCTGCACGCGGAGCGGCTGGAGGGGCGCTACTGGATGGAGGGGAAGGGGACCTACGCCATCGCGCTCGACCGCGACGAGCGCCAGGTGGACGCGGTCACCTCCAACCCGGGGCACCTGCTGTTCTCGGGCGCGATCTCCGACGCGCGCGCGCGCCAGGTGGCGGCCTCGCTGCTCGGGCGCGAGTCGTGGAGCGGGTGGGGCATCCGGACGCTCGCGGCCGGCCAGCGCGCCTACAACCCGCTCAGCTACCACGACGGCACGGTCTGGCCGCACGACAACGCGCTCTGCGCCATGGGCATGTCCGCCTACGGCATGACCCGGCAGGCGGGCCAGGTGCTGACCGGGCTCTGGGACGCGGCGCAGCACTTCCGGCAGCTCCGCATGCCCGAGCTGTTCTGCGGGCTCTCGCGCGCGGCGGGGCAGTTCCCGGTGAGCTACCCGGTGGCCTGCTCGCCGCAGGCCTGGTCCTCGGCGGCGTGGTTCCTGCTCGTGCGGGCCGTGCTCGGCCTGCACGCGGACGCGCCGCGCCGGACGCTGCGCGTGGTGCAGCCCTGGCTGCCGCCCTGGCTCGACGAGCTGGTGCTGCACGGGCTCCGCGTCGGGCCAGCCCGGGCCAGCCTGCGGTTCACCCGCGGCAAGGCGAACGCGTTCGCCGAGGTGCTGGAGATCCAGGGCGGCGACCTGAAGGTGCGGATCGAGGTGTGAGCCGGCCGGCGCGCATCGCGGCACGAGCCCGGAGATGAAGCGGGGCCGCGCTCGCGCGCGGCCCCGCCGGCGCACCTGCGCCGGGCACCACCACAGCGTTGTCCGCCGCGCGTCCCGCAGGACGGCTGCGGCGGTGGAGAGGATCGAGCGGCCGGCCTCGCTTCGATCAGGACGTACGACGGGAGCTGGGCCCCGCGCTTCGAGCGTTTGGCAGGAGCTTCGTCATGGCGGGGTCCGTGGCCGGCCTCCGGCGGGACTCGGGCTCCCCGGCTACAATCCGCGTGCCGCGGCCCGCCGGGCGGTCGCCGGCCGTGAAATCCGGCGATTGCGCGCGCCCGGGCCGGGACGGGGCTGTAATTCGGTGCGTCGCAGGCGACAGGAGGGTCCGGCGCAGGCGCCAGGAGCGTTCCGCTCGCCCCGCCCCCGGCACGGGGTTAGGCTTGGCGGGCCGCCGGGGTGCGGCGGAGGGACGATGTTCGGATCACTCGACGAGGTGTCCGCGAAGCTGGCCGAGGCGGGGTACCTGCCGTCGCGCGAGATCGCGACGGCGGTCTACCTGGCGGACCGGCTCGAGAAGCCCGTCCTGGTCGAGGGCCCCGCCGGCGTGGGCAAGACGGAGCTGGCGCACGCGTTCGCGCGGGCGGCCGGCCGCACCCTGATCCGGCTGCAGTGCTACGAGGGCCTGGACGAGTCCAAGGCGCTCTACGAGTGGGAGTACGCGAAGCAGCTCCTGTACACGCAGCTCCTCAAGGACCGGATCGGCGCCGCCGTGGAGGGCGCCGGCAGCCTGGCCGAGGCGGCCGACCGGATCGCGGGCGAGGGGAACGTGTTCTTCAGCGAGCGGTTCCTGGTGCCGCGCCCGGTGCTGCGCGCGCTCACCAGCGAGACCCCGGCGCTGCTCCTGGTGGACGAGATCGACAAGGCCGACCCGGAGTTCGAGGCCTTCCTGCTGGAGGTGCTCTCGGACTGGGCGGTGACCGTGCCGGAGCTCGGCACGGTCCGCGCGCGCCAGGTGCCGCGGGTGGTGCTCACCTCCAACGCGGCCCGGGATCTCTCCGACGCGCTGAAGCGGCGCTGCCTCCACCTGTTCATCGACTTCCCGGCGCGCGAGCGGGAGCTGGCCATCGTGCGCGCCCGCGTCCCGGAGGCCTCCGAGGCGCTGGCGCGCTCGGTGGTGGCGACCGTCCAGAAGCTCCGCACGCTCGACCTGAAGAAGGCGCCGTCGATCTCCGAGACGCTGGACTGGGTGCGCGCCCTCGCGATCCTGAACGCCGAGCGGCTCGACGCGGCGCTGCTCGACCAGACGCTCAACCTCGCGCTCAAGTACGAGGCCGACGTGGCGCTCGCCCGCGACCGCAAGGGCGAGCTCGCCGCGGCGGCGCAGCTCGGCTAGGCGGAGCGCGCGGCGAGGCGGCGGCGGCACGCCCCGTCGCCTCAATCATCCTGCTCGGGCGTCGCCTTCCGCTGGCGGGAGGGGACCTGGACGCGCTCGCCGCCCGGCAGCGCGAGCGCGGTGAGCTTCCCGCCGTAGACGCACCCGGTGTCGATGCCGACGCACCGGACGCCGGGGGCCGGCTCGTCCACCACCACCTCGTCGCGCGCGTGGTGGCCGTAGACCACCGAGTGCGGGCCGGTCCACCGCTCCGCCCAGCGCACCACGCCCGGCTCGCCGCCGTGCTCGCGCGACACCGGCTTGCCGGTGGCGTCGAGGAAGCGCAGCCGGATGAGCCAGTCCGGCGGCTGGCGCGAGAGCGGGCGGCCCGGCAGCAGCCCCCCGTGCACGGCGAGCCACCGGCCGTCGAGCCGGAGCGCGCGCGGCAGCGAGGCCATCCAGGCCAGGTCGTCGGGCGAGAGCCGCAGGTGCTCCTCGGTGCGCCTCGGGTCGAGCCGGACCGGGTTCCGGTGGTGCGGGTCCTCGCGGCGGCGCGCCTCGTGCGCCGCGTACCGGAGGTGCTTCTCCTCGTGGTTCCCGAGCAGGCAGTCGGCCCCGAGCGCGCGGACGCGGCGGACCACGCCCACCGGATCCGGGCCGCGGTCCACCAGGTCCCCCAGGAACACCAGCCGGTCCCGCGCCGGCTCGTACCGCGCGGCCGCGAGCAGGTCCTCGAGCTCCGCCAGGCAGCCGTGCACGTCGCCGACGACGAGGGTGCGCGAGGGGGCCATGGCGGGCGCAGTGTACCCCGCGGCCGGGCGGCGCCGGGAACGGACGTCGGTGTTTCGCCCGCGCTCCACGCGAACGGGCGGCGCTATCGCGGCTGGGGCCCGGTCCGGCCCTGGACCGAGGTGGCGCGCGCGGGGCGGGGGGCGAGGTCCCCCGGGGACGGCGGGGGGTCGAACCAGCCGCCGTAGCCGGCGTCGATGACCTCGTCGTCGAGGGTGCCCCCCGCGCTCCGGGCGGCGACGCGCCACTCCCCCGCCACGCGGGCCACCAGGTACTCGCTCACCGAGCTCGCGAGCGAGGGGGCGCCCGACGCGCGCCACCAGCGCTCCCGGACCGTCACCACCGCCGTGCCGCGCGGGGCCCGGCGCACCGCGAGGAGCTGGAAGGACTCGAGCACCGTCCCCCGCGCCGCGTCGGCCCACGGTGCGAGCGGGTGCGACCCTCCGGCCGCCGCGGCGCGATCGGCGTCGTCGAGCGCGCGGGGGGCGGTGAGCGCGCGCGCGCGGGCGTAGGTGCCCGGCGCGGGCGCGCCGGCGCGGCCCCGGACCGCGGGGGCGCGCGGCCCCGCCAGGCGCACCGCGTCGAGATATCGGAGCACGCACCGGGCCGGCCCGCGGAGGAGGTTCTCCGGGGGCGCGCCGGGGGCGGGCGCGGCGGGGGCCGCGGCGGCGGCGGCGGCGGCGAGGAGCAGCGGGAGGAGGGGCATCGGCGGGTGCGAGCGCAGGAGCGCCGGCGCCGACACGTTCGGTCCACCCCGCGGCGGCGGCAATCCCGCTCCCCGCCGCGGCCGACCCGCGCGGCGTGGCTCCGATGTGCGCGGATTCCGCGGGAAGACCGATGCCTAGATTGACGCGGGGGCAGGTTACACTTGGCCGCCCGAGCGGGAGCCCTCCCGCGGTCCATCATGGAACCCACGAAGCGCGTCCTCATCGTCGAGCCCGACCACGCATTCGCGCTGTCCCTGGCGTCGCTCTTCCACGAGGACGGGTGCGTCACCCGCCTCGCGGCCAGCGCCGCCGAGGCGGAGCTGGAGGTCGCGTCGCACCGGCCCGACCTGTGCGTGGTGCGCGCCGAGCTCCCCGACCTGTCGGGCTTCTCGCTGTGCGCGCAGCTCCGCCACGACCGCGCCACCGCGCGCCTGCCGGTGATCCTGTACGCGTCGGAGACGGCACCCGAGGCGCTCGCCGAGCACGCGCGCACGCCCTGGGCCGCGAACGGCTACCTGGCGATGCCGCTCGACACCGAGGCCCTCCGCAAGCTCGCCGGCGGGATCCTGGCCGCCGCCGAGCCCGAGCCGGAGAGCGCCGACGACGCGGTGCTGTCCGACGACGAGGTGCAGGCGCTCGACGCCGAGCTCGACGCGGCGCTGGACCCGGAGGCGCGCGCCGCCCGCCCCGAGCCGGAGGGCGGGGCCGAGGTCGCGGTCGAGGCGGCCCCCGAGGCCCCCGAGGCCGCTGCGCCGCCGCCGCCCGCGGCCGGCGAGGCGCCGCCGCCGGTGCCGCGGAAGCCGCTGCGGTCCACGGTGACC
Organism: Anaeromyxobacter sp. Red801; assembly: GCF_049201065.2. Classification (NCBI taxonomy): domain Bacteria; kingdom Pseudomonadati; phylum Myxococcota; class Myxococcia; order Myxococcales; family Anaeromyxobacteraceae; genus Anaeromyxobacter; species Anaeromyxobacter sp. Red801. The sequence goes on from NZ_CM181236.1 coordinate 1,566,545, forward strand.
GACGAGGACCGGCTCTTCGTGGACCGCGTCTTCCAGTCGATCTCCGAGCGCCGCGAGGACCTGCTGGCCGAGGCGCACCGGCGCCGGCCGCCGCCGCGCCGCGAGCTGCTGCAGACGCCGGAGGGCCGGGCCGAGCTGCTGCGCGAGGACCTGCGCTGGCGCGAGGCGCAGCTGGCCCGGCTGGGCGAGATCTGGGCGGTGCGCGAGCGCGAGCTGGCCTCGTTCGACGCGCGCATGCACGAGCGCGAGGTGGAGCTGCAGGCGGCGAAGCTGCAGGTGGACGACCTGCTGCGGCGGCTGGCCGGGGCGCGCGACCTGTTCGTGGAGAAGGAGCGCGAGTTCGGCGCCTCGATCGACGGCCTCCTGCTGGAGAAGTTCGGGCAGGAGAAGGGGCTCATCGAGGTGGTCGCCGGCAGCGAGCGGCGCATCCACGAGCTGGAGCGCGAGGTCCGCCGCCGCGACGACGACCTGGCGCACCGCAAGGTCGCGCTGGACCGCGCGCAGGAGGAGATCGTCCGGATGGACCGGGCGGCGCGCGCGGAGGCGGCGCGGGCCGAGGCGCGCGAGCGCGAGCTGCAGGACGAGATCTCCCGCCGCACCGAGGAGGTCGCGGCGGCCGACGAGGCGCTCGCGCAGGCGCGGCGCGCGGCCGAGGACGCCGCGCGCGAGGCCGCGGCGCGGCTGGAGGAGCAGACCGCGGCCCGCCGGGCGCTCGAGGAGGACCTGGCGCGGGCGCAGGGCGAGGCCGCCGCGAGCGAGGGCGACCACGAGCGCCGCCACGTCGAGGCGGCGGCGCGCGAGGCGGCGCTCACCGCCGAGCGCGACCGGCTCCGCACCGAGTCGGAGCGGGACCGGGCGGCGCTGGAGGAGCGGCTGAAGGCGGCCGAGACCGCCACCGCCGAGGTCGAGGCCGAGCGCGATCGCGCCCAGCAGGCCGCGCGCGAGAACGAGGCGGCGCTGCAGGCGCGCATCGACGAGCGCGAGGACGCCATCCGCGAGCGCGAGCAGCGGCTGCGCCTGCTCGACGAGGAATACAAGCGCTTCCGCGACACCGCCCGCGGGCGCGAGGACGACCTCGGCCGCGAGATCCAGGACCACCTGCAGCAGATCGGGTCGCTGGAGGGCGAGATCGAGGGGCTGGCGCGCGAGCTGGCCGAGCGCGAGGAGGAGGCGCGCGCCGAGGGCGAGGCGCTGCGGGCCGAGCTCGAGGCGGAGCGCGCCGGGGCCCGGGCCGCCGCGGCCGAGGCGGCCCGCGAGGCGGCGGCGCGGCTGGAGGCGGCCGAGGCGGCGGGGGCCGCCGCGGCGCGCGAGCGCGATCGGGTGAAGGAGGAGGCGGCGGCCGTCGGCCGCGCGCTGGCGGCGACGCGGGAGGAGGCGGCCGCCCGGGAGGCGGCCCTCGCCGAGGAGCGCGACGCGCTGCGGGCCGAGGCGGAGCGGCTGCGCGGGGTGGCCGACGGGGCGGGCCGGGAGCGCGACGCGCTCCGGGCGGCGCTCGCCGCGCGGGAGGAGGCGCTCGCGGCGGAGGCCGGGCGGGCGCGCGAGGCGGCCGGCGCGCGCGACGCGGCGCGCGCCGAGGCGCGCGCGCTGGAGGAGCGGCGCGCGGAGCTGGAGGCGGCGCTGGCGGAGACCCAGGCCCGCGCGCGCAGCGCCGAGGACACCGTGGCGGCGGCGCGGGAGGAGATCGCCCGCGCGACGGCGCGCGCGGCCGAGGACGCGTCGGCCGCCGCGGCGCGCGAGGCGGCGCTCGCCGCCCGCGAGGCGGAGGCGCGCGCCCGCGGCGAGGCGCTGGAGGCCGAGCTGGCCGAGGCGCGGGCGGCGTTCGAGGCGGCGCGGGCCGAGGCGGGCCGCGAGGCCGAGGCGCTCCGGGCGGCCGCGGCGCAGGCGGAGGCCGCGCGCGACGAGGCGCGCCGGCAGGCGCAGCGGCGCGAGGGCGAGCTGGGCACGGAGCTGGCGGCGCGCGCGGAGGCGAGCCGGAAGGCGGAGGCCCGCGCCGAGGCCGCCGAGGCCGAGGCCGCGGCGCGCGCGGATCGCGTGGCGGCGCTGCAGCGCGAGCTGGCCGAGGCGCGCGAGGTGCGCGAGGCGCTCTCCCGCGAGATGGAGCGGAAGGTCGGCGAGCTGGGCGCCCGGGTGGAGGAGCAGGCCGGCCTGCTCGCCGCCGCGTCCCGCGAGGCCGATCGGCTGCAGGGCGAGCTCTCCGCGGCGCGGCAGGCCGCGGCCGCGCGCGAGGCCGAGCTGGCCGGCGAGGCCGGGCGCGCCGCCGCGCGCGCGGAGGAGCTGGCCGGCCTGCTCGCCGACGCGTCGCGGGAGCGCGACGGGTCGCGGGCGCAGCGCGACGCGCTCGCCGCCGAGCTGGAGTCCGCCGGCGCCGAGCGCGCCGGCCTGCGGGAGGACCTGCGGCGCGCGGAGGCGGCGGCAGGCGGCCGACGCCGAGCGCTCGCGCCTGGAGACGGAGCTGACGCGGGCCGCGGCCGAGCGCGCCGAGGCCGAGGAGCGGTCCCGGGCCCGGTCGGCGGCGCTGGAGGCCGAGCACGCGCGGCGCGAGGAGGAGCTGCTCTCGGAGCTGGCCCGCAAGACCGAGGCCGCCGAGGCGCTGCACGCGCGCTTCGAGGAGCTGTCGCGCGAGCGCGCCCGCCGCGAGGAGGACCTCCAGGCGGAGCTGACCGCGCGGGCCGAGGGGCTCCGCGCCGCCGAGCGGCGCGAGCGCGCCGCGGCCGAGCAGGTGGCGGCGCGCGCCGAGGAGGACCGGCGGCGGATCGCCGAGGCGGACGAGCGCGCGACCTCGGCCGCGGCCGGCCGCGACGCGGCGGAGCGGGCGCTGGAGGAGGCGGAGCGGCGCGCCGAGCAGGGCGCCGCCGAGCGCGCCGCCGCGGCGGAGCGGGCCGAGCGCGCCGAGCGGCGCGCGGCCGAGGTGGACCAGGCGCTGGCCGCGGCGCTGCGGGAGCGGCAGCGCGTCGAGGCCGAGCTGCTCGGCCGCGTCACGCGGGCCGAGGCCCGGGCGGCCGAGCTGAAGGTCCGCGCCGAGCAGGCGGCGCGCGAGGCCGCCGGCGCGCAGGCCGGGCGCGCGCGGGTGCTGGAGCTCGAGGCGGCGATGGCCGCCGCCGGCCAGGCGCGGGCGCGGGCCGAGAAGGACCTGGCGGCGCGGGCGGCCGCGGCGGAGGCGCGGGCGGCCGAGGCGGCCCGGCGGCTGGACCAGCTCGGCGCCGAGCGGCGCGAGGCGGAGGGGCGCGCCGCGCGCGCGGTGGAGGAGGCGCAGGCGCGCTTCCGCGAGGAGCTGCAGCGGCGCGACCAGGCGCGGGCCCAGGAGCTGGCGCGCCTTCAGGCGGCGCTGCAGGAGCGGGCGCGGCGGGAGAAGGCGCTGGAGCTCGAGGTGGCGCGGCTGCGCGGCGGGCGGAACGTGGCCACCCCGGCCGCCTCCGGCGTGGCGCCGGCCGAGGCCGCGCCGGCCGCGGTGAAGGATCCGGTCAAGTAGCGGACGCAGCCCGGCGCGCCGGGCAGGGTGGGGCGCGGCGCAGCCCGGTTTCTAGGCGTCCGCCTCGGCGTCGGCGGTGGTGCGCACGTCGCGGCGCCGGCCGGGGTGGACGCGCATCCCGGCCTCGTGCGCGCGGACGGCGTCGCGCCCGGCGCGCTTCGCCGCGTAGAGCGCGGCGTCGGCGGCGTCGATGAGCGCGCCGAGGTCCCGGGCGTCGTCGGGCCACACCGCCACGCCCACCGAGATGGTCACGTGGCCGCGCTCCGACGCCTCGTGCGGGAGCGCCGCGGCCTCCACCGCCTGCCGGAGCTTCTCGGCCGCGAGCAGCGCCGCCCCGCGGTCGGCGCGCGGGAAGATCACCGCGAACTCCTCGCCGCCGTAGCGGGCCACCAGGTCCACCTTGCGGACCGCGCCCGCGAGCAGCTCCGCCACGCGGCGCAGGATGCCGTCGCCGGCGGCGTGCCCGAACGCCTCGTTGAACTGCTTGAAGCGGTCCACGTCCACCAGGGCCAGCGCCATGGTGTGGTCGAAGCGCTCGCAGCGCTCCCGCTCCATGTCGAGCCGCGCGAACAGGCTGCGCCGGTTGTGCACGCCGGTGAGCGCGTCGCTCTGCGAGAGCCGGACCATCTTCTGGTGCAGCCGGGCGTTCTCGATGGCGAGCGCGGCCTGCCCGGCGACCGACTCGAGCAGCCGGACCTCGTCGGGCGGGAACGCGTCCGTGGCGGGGCGGAAGAACGCCAGCACGCCGGCGCAGTCCTCGCGGTGGATCATGGGGACGGCCAGGATCGAGCCCAGCGCCTCGCCCTGCCAGGCCAGCACCGGCCGGCGCGGGTCGGCGCCGGTGTCCTTGACGAGCACGGTGGCGCGCTCGCGGACCGCCCAGCCGGCCGGGCCCTCGCCCGCCCGGATGCGGACGCCGTTCGCGGACTCCGGCAGCCCGGACACGCTCCGCACCACCAGGTCGCCGGTGCCCTCCTCGGCGAGCAGCAGCGCGAACGCGTGGTCGCCGAGCCCCCGGCCGACCAGCTCGGTGAGCGTCGCCACCAGCCGGTCCAGCTCGAGCGTCCCGCCCAGCCGCCGCGCCAGGTCGAACAGGAGCGTCAGCTCCTTCACGCGCGCCTCCAGCTGCGCGGTGAGGACCCGCTCGCGCTCGTCCTCGATGCGGCGGGCGTGCAGGTCGGTGAGCGCGGCCAGGGTGGTGTTGAACGTCTCCGCCACCATCCCCAGCTCGTCCGGGCCCTCCACCGGCAGGCGGTAGAGGTAGTCGCCCTCGCGCACGTGGCGCAGGCCGGCGGCCAGGCGCTGGAGCGGCTGCTCGATCACCCAGCGCATGGCCAGCGCGAAGGTGACCCACATCAGCGCGCCGAACAGCAGGACCGCCAGCACCGCGATGCCGTAGACCGGCTCGAGGTCCGGCGCGGCGAAGCGGGTCCGGTGTTGCAGCCAGAGCACCAGGGCCAGCGTGAACGCCAGCGAGGGGAGCCCCACCGCGACGAGCAGCTTGCGGCCGAGGGAGCGTCGGATCGAGCGGAGCATGGGCAGGACCGGCAAGCGTAGTGCCCGCGCGGGAGGCGATCAAGGACCGCGCGTCCCCGGCCCGGGCGCCCTCTGGTATGAGAGCGGGATGGACCTCGTGCGCTCGGCGCTCCTGGCGGCCTGGCCGCACGGCTTCACCACCCGCGCCGGCGGCGCCTCGCCCCCGCCCTGGGACGCGCTGAACCTGGGCGGCGCGGTGGGGGACGACCCGGCGCGCGTGGCCGAGAACTGGCGGCGGCTGGAGGCCGCCACCGGCCTCGGCTTCGCCCGGGTGCGGCAGGTGCACGGCGCGCGGGCGGTGCGGCTCGACGCGCCCTGCGCGCCCGCGGAGGAGGCCGACGCGGTCGTGTCGCTCCGCGCCGGCGTGGCCGCCTGCGTCTCGGTGGCCGACTGCGTGCCGGTGCTGCTGGCGGACCCGGACGGCGGGGCCGTGGCGGCGGTGCACGCCGGCTGGCGCGGGACGCTCGCCGGCGCGGCGGGGGAGGGGGTGCGGGCGCTGTGCCGCGAGGCCGGGGCGCGCCCGGAGCGGCTGCTCGCCGCCATCGGCCCGTCCATCGGCCCCTGCTGCTACGAGGTCTCGCCGGAGCTGGCCGCGCGCTTCGCCGCCGCGCTCGGGCTGGGCGTGGTCCGCGACGGGCCGGCCCCGCACCTCGACCTCTGGGAGGCGAACCGGGCGGTGCTGCTCGAGGCCGGGGTGCGCCCGGAGCGCGTCGATCGGCTGGATCGCTGCACCGCCTGCGAGCCGGCCCGGTTCTTCTCCCACCGGCGCGACGCCGGGCGCACGGGTCGGCAGATCGCCTTCATCGCCCCACCCGGCCCGATGCCGGGGACGGCCCCCCTTCCTTGACGGGGCGGCGGAGTCACCTAGAATTTCCCGGATCTTGAGACCCTTCGTGCGAGAGGCCTCGGCGGCCCTGCTCCTCGTCGCCGGCTGCGCCGGCGGCGCCGTCTCGCGCGAGGACGTGGACGGGCTCCGCGGCGAGCTGCGCGCGCTCCGGCGCGAGAACGAGGAGCTGTCCCGGCGCGTCGAGGCGCTCTCCGGCCAGGTGGACGCGCTGGCGGCCCGCGCCCGCGCCGCCCCGGCGCGCCCGGCCTCGACCCCGATCCCGCCGCGCCCCGCGCCCGAGCCGCGCCCGGTCGACCCAGAGCCCTCCGGCTTCGTGTCCGCGGCGCCGGTGGTGCCGCCGGACCTCCAGGTGGTGAAGCTCGCGCCCCCGCGCGCGAGCCCGGCGCGCTCGGCGCGCGCGGCCCCGCCGGTGCCCACCGCGGTGCGCATCGCCGAGCCGGATCCCGCGCGCCTCGACGCCCTGGCCCTGCCGGGCGGCCGCGGGATCGCGGCGGAGGCCGACGGCGAGCTGCGCGCGGCGCGCCGCAAGGGCGGGCTGGATCGGGCCCACGCGCTCGAGGACTTCACCGCCCGCTACCCGCGCCACCCCGCCGCCGACAACGCGCTGCTCGAGTCGGCGGAGGCGTACGCCGCGGCCGGGCGCAACGAGGCCGCGTGCGCGCTGGTGCGCCGGACCGCCGACGAGTACCCGGCGGGCGACGCCATGAGCGCCGCGCTGGAGCGGCTCGCCGCGTGCGCCGCCCGGCTCGGGCGCGCCGACGAGGAGCGCAGCCTCCTCCGGCGGCTCGTCGACGATTACCCGGGGACCCCGGCCGCGCAGCGCGCGGGCGGACGCCTCGGCCAACTCTCCGCGCGGGCCGGCGATGCGTCGCCGGCCGCCGCGCCGACAAGGAGCGCTCCATGATCCGCAAGCACGTCGTCGCCCTGCTGGCCCTCGTCCCGGCCGCCGCGCTCGCCCAGGCCGGCGCGCTGGACGCGGCCCGCGGCACCCAGGCCACCTCGGACCAGGGGAACGCGCGGGTGGAGCAGGCCATCGACGCCGCCACCGGCGCGACCGCCGCGCCGGCGGACGCGCCGCCCGCGGGCGACGCGGTGCCGATCGCGGCCGAGCCCGAGGGCACCCCGCCCATCGAGCTGGGCGCCGCGCCCGAGGCCGTCCCCGCCGCCGGCGGCGCCGGGACCCCGGAGACGTACACGGTCCGCGAGGGCGACACGCTCTGGGACATCTCCGGCCGCTTCCTCTCGAACCCCTGGTACTGGCCCAAGATCTGGTCCTACAACCCGGAGATCACCAACCCGCACTGGATCTACCCGGGCAACCTGCTCCGCTTCTACCCGTTCGCCGACGAGGCGCCCGCGCGCGTCGAGGCGGTGGCCGGCGTGGACGAGGTGGAGGAGGAGCCCGCGCCGGTGCGCGAGCTGGAGGACTTCTCCCGCGCCGACATGAACGCCCCGGCCTCGGCCGAGGAGCAGGACGCGGTGGCGGTCTCGGGCCCGTACAAGATCGGCTTCGTCCCGTCCAGGCAGCGCTACGCGCTGCACGAGAGCTTCGTCACGCCGCGCGAGCTGGACGAGTCGGGCGCCATCGAGGCCGCGTTCGAGGAGAAGCTGATGCTCTCCTCGCTCGACCGCGGCTACGCGCACTTCAAGCGCGCGGCCGGCGTGAGGCCCGGCGAGACGTACGTGGTCTACAAGACCGAGCGCCCGATCCGGCACCCGATCACGAAGGAGCTGTTCGGCTACCAGACCCGCATCCTCGGCTCGGCCAAGGTGGTGGCGGTGGACGACAAGGCCGCCACGCTGGTGATCGCGAGCGCGAACGACGTCATCGAGCGCGGCGCGCTGCTCGGGCCCTGGACGGACAAGGTGTTCCGCCCGGTGAACCCGCGCGCCAACCAGCGCGACCTGCACGGCGTGATCATCGCCTCCCCGGTGTCGGTCGTGACCCAGTTCGCCGAGCACCAGGTGGTGTTCGTGGACCGCGGCAGCGCCGACGGCGTCCAGACCGGCAACAGCCTCAAGGTGGTCCGTTCGGGCGACCTGTACGGCCTGGAGCCGAACGCGGTCCCGAACGACCCGGCCCTCCCCAAGGAGGACGTGGGCGACCTGCTGGTCATCGACGCGCGCGAGCACGCCTCGGCCGCGCTGGTGACGCGCAGCCGCGTCGAGCTGCTCGTGGGCGACCGCTTCGAGATGCGGACCGCGCGCGCGCTCCCCCAGTAGGCGGCGGGGCGGCCGCTGGCCGTCCGGCGGCCGGGAGGGCGGGGGATTGCCCCGTCTTCCCGGGGTGTTTTCGTGCACGCCCCATGCATGCGTCCGGGCGGCCTTGCTTGACGCTGTGGGACCCCACGGGTATATGGCCCGCCTTCACAGCGTCTCACCGCGGCAACCACTTGTCCCTCGACGCGCGCACCCTCCGGCCCGGAGACGGCCACTATCCCGAGCGCCTGGCGCGCCTCGCGGACGCGCCTCGCGAGCTCCGGGTGCGCGGCGAGCTGGGGACGGCGGCCTGCAGCGTCGCGCTGGTGGGCGCCCGGGCGACCGACGAGTACGGCGAGCTGCTGGCCCGCGACCTGGCGGCCGGGCTGGCGCGGGCCGGGGTGTCGGTGATCTCGGGCGGCGCGGCGGGCGTGGACGGCGCGGCCCACCGCGGCGCGCTCGAGGCCGGGGGCCACACCGTCGCGGTGCTGGGCACCGGCGTGGACGTGGCCTACCCGGCCCAGAACCGCGCGCTCTTCGCGCGCATCCTGGAGTCGGGCGGGGCGCTCGTGTCGGAGCTGCCGGACGGGAGCCGCGGGCTTCCGTACCACTTCCCGGCCCGCAACCGGATCATCGCGGCGCTGGCCGACGCGGTGGTGGTGGTGCGGGCGCGCCAGGGTAGCGGCTCGCTCATCACCGCGTCCTGGGCCCGCGCGCAGGGCGTGAAGGTGTTCGCGGTGCCCGGCGACGTGCGCGACGCGCTGTCCGCGGGGCCGCTGGCGCTGCTGCGCGAGGGCGCCGCGGTGGCGGCGAGCGCCGCGGACGTGCTGGCGGGGCTGGGCCTCGCGGCGCCCGCGCCGGTCCAGGCCTCGCTGCCCGCGCTCGACGACCGGGGCTCGGCCCTGCTCCGGGCGCTGGGGCGGCGGCCGCGCCACGCCGACGAGCTCGCCCGCGAGGCGGGCATCCCGGTGGGAGCCGCGCTGGCGGGGCTCCTGACGCTCGAGCTGGAAGGTCTGTGCGAGCAGCGGCCGGGCCATTACTTTCTGCGCCGCAGTCGAGAGGGGATCTAGAGGATGGCGAGAGAGCCGAAGACGGGCGTGGCCGCGGTGAAGAAGGCGAAGGCCGCGGCGGCCCCGAAGGAGGCGGCCGCAGCCGCAGGGGCGGACGCGCCGAAGGCCCCCCGCCGCGCAGCGCGCAAGACGTCCACCGGGACCAGCCTGGTGGTGGTGGAGTCGCCCGCCAAGGCGAAGACCATCAAGAAGTACCTGGGGCGGTCGTTCGACGTGAAGGCGTCGGTCGGCCACGTGAAGGACCTGCCCAAGTCGAAGATCGGCGTGGACGTCGAGAAGGGCTTCCTCCCCGAGTACGACGTCATCAAGGGGAAGGCCAAGGTCCTCTCGGAGATCAAGCGCGCCGCGCGGACCGCCGACCACGTCTTCCTCGCGACCGACCCCGATCGCGAGGGCGAGGCCATCGCCTGGCACATCTCCGAGGAGCTCGGCGCGGAGGGCGGCGACGCCCGGGTGCGCCGCGTGCTCTTCAACGAGATCACCAAGACGGCCATCCAGAAGGCCATCGAGAAGCCGCTCGACCTCGACCGCAAGAAGTTCGACTCGCAGCAGGCCCGCCGGATCCTCGACCGGCTCGTCGGCTACCAGATCAGCCCCATCCTCTGGAAGAAGGTCCGCCGCGGCCTGTCCGCCGGGCGGGTGCAGTCGGTGGCGGTCCGCCTGGTGGTGGAGCGCGAGCGCGAGATCGAGGCGTTCGTGCCGGTGGAGTACTGGTCGCTCGACGCCGACCTCGCCGCCCAGGTCCCGCCCGACTTCCGCGCCAAGATCTTCAAGGTGGACGGCCAGAAGGCCGACCTGAAGCAGGGCGAGGAGACGCAGGCGCTGGTGAAGGACCTGGAGGGCGCCCGGTTCGTGGTCGCCTCGGTGGACCGCAAGGAGCGCAAGCGCAACCCGCCGCCGCCCTTCACCACCGCGAAGCTGCAGCAGGAGGCGGCGAACCGCCTCGGCTTCAGCCCGAAGAAGACCATGACGCTGGCGCAGCGCCTGTACGAGGGCGTCGAGCTCGGCGACGAGGGGGCCATCGGCCTCATCACGTACATGCGCACCGACTCGGTGCGGCTCGCCACCGAGGCGGTGGACGCGGTGCGCGCCCACATCCAGCAGGCGTACGGGAAGGACCACCTGCCGGAGCAGGCCAACGTCTACAAGACCAAGGCGAAGGCCGCGCAGGAGGCGCACGAGGCGGTGCGCCCCACCTCGCTGGAGTGGACGCCCGATCGCGTGGCGCCGTTCTTCGACGAGATGGGCGAGCGCGACATGTACCGGCTCTACGAGCTCATCTGGAACCGCTTCGTGGCCTGCCAGATGGTCCCGGCCGTGTACGACCAGACCTCCGCCGACATCGCCGCCGGCCGCGCCGTGTTCCGGGCCACCGGGTCGATCCTCAAGTTCCCCGGCTACCTCGCGGTCTACGGCGCGAAGCCGCCCGAGGAGGAGGCCGGCGCCGAGGAGGAGAAGACGAACGGCGACGCCGCCGAGCCGGCGGCCCGCGCCGAGGACCGCCAGCTCCCGCCGCTCGAGGCCGGGATGGAGCTGCGCCTGCTGAAGCTGCTGCCCGAGCAGCACTTCACCCAGCCGCCGCCGCGCTTCAACGAGTCCTCGCTGGTGAAGGAGATGGAGGAGCGCGGCATCGGCCGGCCCTCCACCTACGCGGCCATCCTCGACACGATCCAGGAGAAGGGCTACGTCGAGAAGCTCGAGAAGCAGTTCAAGCCGACCCACCTCGGCGTGCTGGTGACCGACGAGCTGGTGCGGGCCTTCCCCCGCGAGATGGACATCGCCTTCACCGCCGGGATGGAGGAGAAGCTCGACGGCATCGAGGAGGGCAACGCCGGCTGGCAGCAGGTGCTGGAGGAGTTCTACTCCAAGTTCAAGGAGGACCTCGCGAAGGCGGACGAGGCCATGCGCAACGTGAAGGCGCAGGCCATCGAGACCGACATCACCTGCGAGAAGTGCGGCCAGCACAAGATGGTCATCAAGTGGGGCCGCAACGGCGAGTTCCTGGCCTGCCCCGGGTACCCGGAGTGCCGGAACACGATGAACTTCCGGCGCGAGGACGGGAACATCGTCCCGGAGAAGGAGGAGGACGTCCCGGTCGAGGACAAGTGCCCGGAGTGCGGCGCCGACATGGTGATGAAGCGCGGCCGCTTCGGCCGGTTCCTCGCCTGCACCCGCTACCCGGACTGCAAGGGCACCAAGCCCGTCTCGATCGGCGTGACCTGCCCGAAGGGCTGCGGCGGCTACATCAGCGAGAAGCGCTCCCGCCGCGGGAAGACGTTCTACGGCTGCTCGTCCTACCCGAAGTGCGACTTCGTGGCCTGGGACCGCCCGCGCAACGAGACCTGCCCGCAATGCGGCAGCGCCTACCTGCTCGACAAGTACTCGAAGAAGACCGGGCCGTTCGTCGCCTGCCCGAACAAGGAGTGCGGCTACCGGCGCGAGGCCGAGCCGCGCGAGGGCGGGGCGGGGGCGGCGCGCGCCGAGCCGGCCAAGGCGTAGCGAGCGCAGCGCCCCGGGGCCGCCGCGGACACGCGAAGGCCGGCGCCGGGGCTCCCCCGGGCCGGCCTCCGGCGCGCCCGGCCTCACATCGTGGGCGGCTCGCCCTGGAGCGCGAACTGCGCCCGCTCGCGGCGCTGCGCGCACTCGGTGCAGAGCAGCGCGTAGGGCAGGGCGGCGAGGCGGCGCGGGTCGATCTCCTGCTCGCAGTCGCGGCAGATGCCGTACTCCCCCGCGTCCACGCGCGCGAGGGCGGCGTCGATCAGCAGCAGCTCCCGGCGCTGGTTCTCGCCGAGGCGCGCCAGCGTGTACTGCTCGTGCTCGGCCTGCGCGCCCTCCTCGAACTCGGGATCGCGGTCCGCCGCCCGCAGCGCGTCGAGCTCGGCGCTCGCGCGTCGCGAGGTCTCGAGCAGCGTGCGGCGCCGCCGGAGCAGCTCCGCCCGCAGCGCTCCAAGGTCCCTGTCGCTCACGTTGCGTTCCTTTCGCAGCGGGGATAGATGGAGCGCGCCCGGCCCGGCCATCCCCTCCGCCGCCGCCTCGTCCCGGGCCGTGCGCGCTCCTCGTGACGTTGCGCACCCTCCGGGCGCGCGGCCAGGACGGTCGGCCGGACGAGGCGACGGAGAGCGCCTGCAGGGCAGGCGACCAGCCGGGGCACGGCGGAGACGGAAGGGGCGCATGGGCGACACGCGGGTGACCGTGATCGGGGGGGGCCTGGCGGGGAGCGAGGCGGCGTGGCAGCTCGCGCGCGCCGGCGTCGCGGTCGAGCTGGTCGAGATGAAGCCCGAGCGCCGCTCGCCGGCGCACGTCCTGCCCGGCCTGGCCGAGCTGGTCTGCTCCAACTCGCTCCGCTCCGACAACCCGCACAACGCCGTCGGCCTGCTCCACGAGGAGCTGCGCCGCCTCGGCAGCCTCGTGCTCGGCTGCGCGGACGCGACGCGCGTGCCGGCCGGCGACGCGCTCGCGGTGGACCGGGAGCGGTTCAGCGAGGCGGTCACGGCGCGGCTCTCGGGCGACGCCGCCGTGCGGATCGTCCACCGCGAGGTGGAGGACCTGCCGCCGCCCCCCGGGCTGGCGGTGATCGCCACCGGCCCGCTCACCGGCGACGCGCTCGCGGCGCGCCTCGCCGAGGCCACCGGCGGGCGGCTGCACTTCTACGACGCCATCGCGCCCATCGTGGCGGCGGAGTCGATCGACCGGAGCATCGCGTACGCGCGCTCCCGCTACGGCAAGGGGAGCGGCGACGACTACCTGAACCTGCCGCTCGACGAGGCGCAGTACCACGCGTTCGTGGAGCGCTGCTCCAGGGCGAGAAGGTGCCCGCGCACGGGTTCGAGGAGCCGCGCTACTTCGAGGGCTGCCTGCCGATCGAGGTGATGGCGGAGCGCGGGACGGAGGTCCTCGCCCACGGCCCGCTCAAGCCGGTGGGGCTCGAGGACCCGCGCACCGGGCGCCGGCCGCACGCGGTGGTGCAGCTGCGCCGCGAGGACGTCGAGGGCACCGCCTGGAACCTGGTGGGCTTTCAGACGCGCCTCACCTGGCCGGAGCAGCGCCGCATCTTCCGCGCGTTCCTCCCCGGCCTCGCGAACGCCGAGTTCGTCCGGCTCGGCCAGATCCACCGCAACACGTTCGTGGACGCCCCCCGCGTCCTCGCGCCGGACCTGTCGGTGCGCGCCGCCCCGCACCTGTTCCTGGCCGGGCAGATCACCGGGGTGGAGGGGTACGTGGAGTCGGCCGCGTGCGGGCTGATGGCGGCGCGGGCGGTGCTGGACCGGCTGGCGGGCCGGGCCTTCCGGCCGCCGCCCGCGGCGACCGCCCTGGGCGCCCTCCATCGACATCTCACCGGCGAGGCGCATCCGCCGGGGTACGATTACCAGCCGACGAACGTGGTCTTCGCGCTGTTCCCCCCGCTCACCGGGCGCTTCCGCGGCAAGGCCGGCCGCAAGGAGGCCCACGTGGAGCGGGCGCGCAAGGAGCTGGCACCGTGGATCGACACCGCACCGCCCACCGCCGTCCCCGTTCCCGCCGCGGGCTGACCCGCGCCGCCGCGCTGGCGCTCGCGCTCGCCGCCGCGTCCTGCACCGCGAAGAAGGAGCCGGAGGCCGCCGGCGGGGGCGCGCCGGGGCGCGCCCTGCTGCGCGGCCCGGTGCGCGCCGTGAAGGCCTCGGCCGACGGCGCCTGGCTGGCGGTGCTCGAGGGCTGCAACGAGGCGCGCGGCCAGTTCCTGCCGCCGCGCACCGCGAGCTGCGACCTGCGGCTGGTGCCGAGCGCGGGCGGGGAGGCGCGCCGGGTGGCGGGCGCGGTCACCACGCTCCCGCACGGCCTGCTCTGGAGCCCCGCCGGCGCGACGCTCGCGGCGCTGGGCGAGTACGACTACCCGGCCGCGCGCGGCACGCTGGTGGTGGTGCGGGCGGGCGGGGCGCCGCGGACGCTCGGGACGGCGGTGTCGTTCGCCGGCTTCGCGCCCGGGACCGAGGACCTGCTGTTCGTCGCCGACGGCCGGCTGCTCGTGTCGCGCGGCGGCGGCGAGCCCGAGCCGGTGGCGGGGCTGGACCGGGTGGGCTCGCTCGAGGCCGGGCCGGGCTGGGGCGGCGGGGAGGGGCCGGCGCTGCTGGTGCGCCAGGGCGCGTCGGCCGGCGCGGCGCTGTCGGCCGTCGGGGCGGACGGGCGGGCGCGCCGCGTGGCGGAGCGGAGCGGGGACTACGCGCTCGCGCCGGGCGGCGCGTACGCGTACACCGTGCAGGACGGGGGCGGCTACGCGCTCCACCTGGCCGGCCCGCGCCAGGCCGTGCTCGGCAAGGACGTGCAGGTGTTCGCGTTCTCGCGCGACGGCCGCGCCCTCGCGTTCCTGGCGGACGCGACCCCCGGGAAGCAGGGCGACCTGCACCTGGCCCTGGTGGCGAAGCCCGGCGACGCGGTGCTCGCGCGCGAGGTGGGCGAGCTGCGCTGGGCGCAGCGGGCGCCGCGGCTCGCCTGGCTGGAGCGGTTCGACGCCCGGGTCCGGTCCGGCACCGCCGGCGCGGGCGGGCTCGACCTGCCGTCGCGCACCTACGGCGCGAACGTGACCGACCTCGAGCTCTCCGCCGACGGCAAGCGCCTCGCGTTCCTGCAGCACACCACCCGCGGCGGCTACTCGGTGGACCTCATGCTCGCGCAGCTCGACGCGCCCCCGGGCACCGCCGCGGTCCAGGTGGCGCAGGGCGCGTTCGGCTTCTCCTTCTCGCCGGACGCGCGCTGGCTCTACTACCGGACCCGCTGCGTCCGGAACGGCGAGGGCTGCGACGTGGAGCGCATCCCGGCCGAGGGGCTCGCCGCCGGCGCGAAGCCGGAGCGGGTGGCGGACGGGGCGAAGAGCTTCGAGTACGACCCGCGCGATCCCGGGCGGCTGCTGGTCACCTGGCAGCGCATGGACCGCGACGCGCTCGACGTCGCCGTCTGGAAGGACGGGAAGCTGACGCGGGTGGACACCTACGTGCTGCCCGGCTCGGCCCAGTTCCTCGGCCCGGACTCGCGCCGCCTCGCCTACGCCGTCATCCACGAGAAGCGCCAGGGCGCCTACGTGGCCGAGCTGCCGCGGTAGCCGCCCGCCAGGAACTGTCGCCCGGGGCCGCGCGGTGGTAGGCGATCCCCGATGACGCCCGACGCGGCCGCCCCGACCGAGCT
Organism: Anaeromyxobacter sp. Red801; assembly: GCF_049201065.2. Taxonomy (NCBI): domain Bacteria; kingdom Pseudomonadati; phylum Myxococcota; class Myxococcia; order Myxococcales; family Anaeromyxobacteraceae; genus Anaeromyxobacter; species Anaeromyxobacter sp. Red801. The sequence continues at coordinate 1,581,822 of NZ_CM181236.1, forward strand.
GCCGGAGGAGCTCCGGCGCTTCGACGCGTACCTCGCGTCGGAGAAGCGGGCCTCGCCGCACACGCGCAAGGCGTACCAGGTGGACCTGGCCCAGTACGCGGCCTACCTCGCCGACCAGGGACAGCCGCTCGTGCCGTCCTCGCCCGCGCTGGTGCGCGGCTTCCTGGCGCGCCAGGCCGGCGCCGCCGGGGCGGTGAGCCTCGGCCGCAAGCTCTCCGCGCTCCGCTCGCTCTACCGCTTCCTGGTGCGCGAGGGGCTGGCGCCCGGGAACCCGGCGCGCGCGGTGGCCAGCCCGAAGCGGCCGAAGCGCCTGCCGGAGGTGCTGCCCGAGGAGGAGGTCGCGGCGCTGGTGGAGACGCCGGACGCCGACACCGAGGCGCCGCTCGCGCTGCGCGACCGCGCGTTCCTGGAGCTGCTGTACGGGAGCGGGCTGCGCGTCTCCGAGCTGACCGGCCTCGACCTCGAGGACCTCGACCTCGCCGGCGGGCTGGTGCGCGTGCTCGGCAAGCGGAACAAGGAGCGCATCGTGCCGTTCGGCGCCCCGGCCGCGGAGGCGCTCCGGCGCTACCTGGACGGCGCGCGACCGGTGCTGGCCGCGGGGCCGGACCACGCCCGCGCCGGGGAGGCGCTGTTCCTGAACTTCCGCGGCGGCCGCCTCACCAGCCGCTCGGTGGCGCGCCGCCTGGACGGCTGGGTGCTCGCCTCCGGCCTGCCGCGCCACGTGCACCCGCACGTGCTGCGCCACTGCTTCGCCACGCACCTGCTCGGGAACGGCGCCGACCTGCGCGGCATCCAGGAGCTGCTCGGGCACGCCTCGCTCTCCACCACGCAGCGCTACACGCACCTCGACTGGAAGCGGCTCGCGGCGGTCTACGACGCGGCCCACCCGCGCGCGCGGGCCGGCGCGGCGGGCGGCGCGGGCGCCGGCCCCGGGGACGGCGGGCGCGGCGCGGCACCCGGCCGCAGCGCCCGCGGCGGGCGCGGCGCGCGCTGACGCCGGACCTCGGGCGCGGGCGACCCGCCGTGAATCGTTGCCCCCCGGGCGCGGCCGCGCTACCTCTCGGGCATGCGCCCCATGCACGGAACGACCGTCCTCTGCGTGCGCCGCGAGGGCAGGGTGGTGATCGCCGGCGACGGCCAGGTCACCCTGGACAAGACCGTCATGAAGGCCACCGCCCGCAAGGTGCGGCGGCTGGGCGAGGGCCAGGTGGTGGCGGGGTTCGCCGGCGCGACCGCCGACGCGTTCCAGCTCTTCGAGCTGTTCGAGAAGAAGCTGAAGGAGCACGCGCGCTCGCTGCCGCGGGCCTCGGTGGAGCTCGCGAAGCAGTGGCGCACCGACCGGATGCTGCGCCGGCTGGAGGCGCTGCTGGTGGTGGCCGACCGCGAGCACGTGCTGGTGCTGTCCGGCGCCGGCGACGTCATCGAGCCGGACCCGGTGGCGAACGGGGCCGCGGCGGCGATCGGCTCGGGCGGCCCCTACGCGCTGGCCGCGGCCCGGGCGCTGCTCGCCCATTCCACGCTGGACGCCCGGCGCGTGGCCGAGGAGGCGATGAAGCTCGCCGCCGAGATCTGCATCTACACGAACGGCAACCTCACCATCGAGGAGCTGTGATGGCGCCGAGCGCGAAGCCGCGGACCTCACGCCGCGCGAGATCGTGGCGGAGCTGGATCGCTACGTGGTCGGCCAGGCGCAGGCGAAGCGCGCGGTCGCGATCGCGCTGCGCAACCGCTGGCGCCGCCAGCGCGTCGGCCCGGAGCTGCGCGACGAGATCCTGCCCAAGAACATCATCATGATCGGCCCCACCGGCGTGGGGAAGACCGAGATCGCGCGCCGGCTGGCGCGGCTCGCGGGCGCGCCGTTCGTCAAGGTCGAGGCGTCCAAGTTCACCGAGGTCGGCTACGTGGGCCGCGACGTGGACTCGATGATCCGCGACCTGGTCGAGGCGGCGGTGAAGCTGGTGAAGGAGGAGGAGATCGCGAAGCTGCGCGAGCGCGCGCGCGAGGCGGCCGAGGAGAAGGTCCTCGACGCGCTCGGCTTCGGCTCCGGGTTCGGCCTCGGCTTCCGGAACCCGTTCGGCGGGCGGGGCGCGCAGGCCGAGGAGCCGCAGGCCGCGCCGGCGTCGCACCCGGCCGGCTCCGCGGCCGGCGCCCGCGACAAGGCGCGCGCGCAGCTCCGCGCCGGCACGCTCGACGACGACCTGGTGGAGGTCGAGCTCTCGGAGCGCTCCATGCCGGTGATGCCGTTCATGGGCCCGGGCATGGAGGACATGGCGCAGGGCCTCCAGGACATGGTCCAGAACCTGGGGAACAACCCGCTGCTCGGGATGCTGGGCGGCGGCGGCCGCAAGCGGAAGCGCAAGGTGAAGGTGAAGGAGGCGCTCGAGCTGCTCACCGACGAGGAGGCCGCGCGGATGGTGGACATGGAGCGCGTGACGCGCGAGGCGCTGGATCGCGCGCAGAACGCCGGCATCGTGTTCATCGACGAGATCGACAAGATCGCCGGCGGCGAGGGCGGCGGCGTGCGCGGGCCGGACGTCTCGCGGGGCGGTGTGCAGCGCGACCTGCTGCCCATCGTCGAGGGGTCGAACGTCAACACCAAGTACGGCGTGGTGAAGACCGACCACATGCTGTTCGTGGCGGCCGGCGCGTTCCACGTCGCCAAGGTGTCCGACCTCATCCCCGAGCTGCAGGGGCGCTTCCCCATCCGCGTGGAGCTGGAGCCGCTCACCCGCGAGGACCTGGTGCGCATCCTCAAGGAGCCGCGCAACAGCCTGGTGCGGCAGTACACCGCGCTCCTCGCCACCGAGGGCGTGGACGTGCAGATCCGCGACGACGCCGTGGACGAGATCGCGCGCATCGCCGCGGAGGTGAACGAGCGCATGGAGAACATCGGCGCGCGCCGCCTCCACACCGTGATGGAGCGCCTGCTGGACCAGCTCTCGTTCGAGGGCTCGGAGCTGCGCGGGCAGCGGATCGTGGTGGACGCCGCCTACGTGCGCGACCGGCTCCAGGGCATCGCGCAGGACGAGGACCTCTCGCGCTACATCCTGTGAGGCGCGGGCCCTCGCGGATCTGGAACTCTCCGCCGCCCGGCTGCTATAAGCGCGGAATGACACGCAACGAGTCGATCGCCCAGCGCGCGCAGAAGGTGCTCACGCCCAACTACCGGCAGCAGCCGGTGGCCATCGCGCGCGGCGAGGGCGTCCGCGTCTGGGACGCCGACGGCAACGAGTACCTGGACTTCCTCGGCGGCGTGGCGGTGGACGTGCTCGGCCACTGCCACCCGGCGCTGGTGAAGGCGCTCGAGGAGCAGGCCCGCACCGTCTGGCACGTCTCGAACCACTACTTCATCCCGCGCCAGGTCGAGCTCGCCGAGGCGCTGCTGGCGGTGACGCCCTGGGCGTCGCGCGCGTTCTTCTGCAACAGCGGCGGCGAGGCGAACGAGGCGGTGCTGAAGCTCGCGCGCAAGTACCACCACGACCGCGGCCACCCCGAGCGGAACGTCATCGTCTCCTGCACCGACTCGTTCCACGGCCGGTCGCTCTTCACCGTCACCGTGGGCGGGCAGGAGAAGTACCAGGTCGGCTTCGCGCCGCTCGTCCCCGGCGTCCGCCACGTGAAGTACGGCGACCTCGCCGCGCTCGAGGCGGCGCTCGACGACACGGTGGCCGCGTTCATGGTCGAGCCGATCATGGGCGAGTCCGGCGTGGTCCCGCCGCCGGAGGGCTACCTGCGCGCCGTGCGCGAGCTGACGCGGAGGAAGGGCGTGCTGCTGTGCCTCGACGAGGTGCAGACCGGCATGGGCCGCACCGGGAGGTTCTGGGCGCACGAGTGGGAGGGGATCACCCCCGACCTCATGTCGAGCGCGAAGGCGCTCGGCGGCGGGTTCCCCATCGGCGCGATGCTCGCGACCGAGGAGGTCGGCCAGCACCTCACCCCGGGCAGCCACGGCACCACCTACGGCGGCAACCCGCTCGCCTGCGCGGTGGCGCTGGCGGTGCTGGCCGAGCTGAGGGGCGGCGTGCTGGAGCGCTCGCGCGAGGTCGCGGCGCGGCTCCGCGCCGGCCTGGAGGCGCTCGCCGCCGGCGGCCGGGTGGCCCGGGTCCGCGGCCGCGGCATGCTGCTCGGCGTCGTCGTGCAGGGCGTGGCCGCCGCCGAGGTGATGAAGGCCGCCCGCGCCCGCGGGCTGCTCGTGAACGCCATCGGCGACGACGTGCTGCGCCTGGCCCCGCCGCTCAACCTGACCGCCGCCGAGGCCGACCTGGCCCTGGAGCGGCTCGGCGCGGCCCTGGCGGCGGCGCCCGCGAAGCCCTGAGAGAGGACCCCGATGGCCACCTCGCCTCGCGAGAAGCGCGACTTCCTCCGCATCACCGACCTGGACCGCTCGGAGCTGCTCGAGCTGGTGGAGCGCGCCGCGGAGTGGAAGCTCCTCGGCAGGGGCGGCCCGCGCCCGCTGGAGCGGCGCACGGTCGGCCTGGTGTTCGAGAAGGCCTCCACCCGCACCCGCGTCTCGTTCGAGGTGGCCGCGAACCAGCTCGGCGCGGGCGCGATCATGCTCTCGCCGCGCGACACGCAGCTCGGGCGCGGCGAGCCGATCCGCGACACCGCCCGCGTCCTGTCGCGCTACCTCGACTGCCTGGTGGTGCGCACCTACGGGCACGACAAGATCGAGGAGATGGCGCGCTACGCCGGGGTGCCGGTGGTGAACGCGCTCACCGACGCCTCGCACCCGTGCCAGGTGCTGGCCGACCTGCTCACCGTCACCGAGCGCTTCGGGTCGGACGCGCTCACCAAGCCCGGCCTGCGGGTGGCCTGGGTGGGCGACGGCAACAACATGGCCAACAGCTGGCTCGAGGCCTGCGTGCTGCTCGGGTTCGAGCTGCACCTCGCCTGCCCGGCGGGCTACGATCCGGACGCGGCGCTGCTCGCCCGGGCCGCCGGGCGCGCGAAGGTGTTCCGCTCGCCGGCCGAGGCGGTGGCGGGCGCCCACGTGGTGAACACCGACGTCTGGGCCAGCATGGGCCAGGAGCAGGAGGCGGAGGAGCGCCGCCGCCGCTTCGAGGGGTTCATCGTGGACCGGGCGCTGATGGCCCAGGCGCGGCCGAACGCCGTCGTGCTCCACTGCCTCCCGGCGCACCGCGGCGAGGAGATCACCGACGAGGTGCTGGAGGGGCCGCAGTCGGCGGTGTTCGACGAGGCCGAGAACCGCCTGCACGCCCAGAAGGCGCTGCTCGAGCTGCTGCTCGCGGGCCGGTGACTGGCCGCCGGGACGGGCCCCGGCGCGTGTCCGGGGCCCGTGGGGCGGGCGCGCGCGCCGGAGCGGATTTGACCCCCTGCGGTCCCGGTCGTTAATCTCGGGGCCGCCGAGGTGCGGGCGGGGGGAAACGGTTGAGCGTGGATCGATACAGCGGCTTCGCGTTCGATCCGGCGGATCTCCAGGAGGACGTGGACCTCGACGCCGAGCGGCGCCGCGAGATCCTGTTCGCCGAGGGGAGCCTGCCGCGCTGGACGCACTGGGACGTCCTGGGCCTGGCCTGGAACGCGCCGGTGGAGGCCGCGCGCGCCGCGTACCTCGAGAAGGTGAAGGTCTTCCATCCGGACCGCTACCCGGGGAAGCGGCTGGGCAGCTACCGCGCGGCTGGAGAAGGTCTTCCGCCGGCTCACCGAGGCGCGCGACGTGCTCTGCGACGAGGCGCGGCGCGCCGCCTACGCGCGGCAGACCGCGCCCGCCGACGAGTTCGCGCGGATGGAGCTGCGCAAGCTGGAGGACGAGCGCCGCTCGGCGGAGCGCCGGGCGCGGCTCGCCCGGCAGAGCCCGCTGGTGGCCCGCGCCGGGCGCGTGGCCGACCTGGTGCGGCGGGGGAAGGAGGCCCTGCAGGCCGGGCAGGTGGCGCAGGCCGCGAACGACCTGGTGCTGGCGCAGGGGATGGACCCGCAGAACGCCGAGGTGGCCGCGCTCGCGGCCGAGGCGCGGGGGCGGGCGGCGGTGCAGCGCGCCGGCGACGCGTACGAGCGCGGGCTGGCGGCCGAGGCCATGGGCGCGCCCGCCAGGGCGCTCGCGGCGTTCCGCGAGGCGCTCGAGGCCGACCCCCGCCACGCGCGGGCGGCCGCGGGCGGGGCCCGGGCGGCGCTCGCGGCCGGCGACGCGGTCGCCGCGCGCGAGCTGGCCGAGGCGGCGGTCCGCGCCCAGCCGTCGGCCGGGTTCGCGCACGAGGCGCTGGGGCTGGCGCTGGAGGCCCAGGGCGCGCGCAAGGAGGCCCGCCGCGCGCTGGAGCGGGCGGTGGAGCTGGACCCGAAGCTGGAGCAGGCGCGCGAGCGGCTGAAGCGGCTGCGCTGGAGCTTCCTCGGATGAGCGCGAGCGAGCCCGTCATCGGCATCGACCTCGGCACCACCAACTCGGTGGTCGCCACCGTGCAGGACGGCGTCCCGCGCGTCATCCCGGGCCGGAGCGGCCAGCTCCTCACGCCGTCGGTGGTGGCGTTCGCGCGCAACGGGAAGCGGCTGGTCGGCGCGCTCGCCAAGCGCCAGGCCATCACCAACGCCGAGGACACCGTCTTCGCGGCGAAGCGGCTCATCGGCCGCCGCTGGGGCTCGAAGGAGATCGAGGACGCGCGCCGGGTGCTGCCGTACGGCTGGTGGCCGGGCCGGAGGGGCACGACGTCCGCGTGGAGCTGGGCGGGCGGACGCTCACCGTGCAGGAGATCTCGGCCATGGTGCTGGCCGAGCTGCGGGCGGACGCCGAGGCGTGGCTGGGCCAGCCGGTGAGCCGCGCCGTGATCACCGTCCCGGCCTACTTCAACGACGGCCAGCGCCACGCCACCAAGGACGCCGGGCGGATCGCCGGGCTCGAGGTGCTCCGCATCATCAACGAGCCCACCAGCGCCGCGCTCGCGTACGGCTTCGGCAAGCAGATCGAGCGCAAGGTGGTGGTCTTCGACCTGGGCGGCGGCACGTTCGACGTGTCGGTGCTCGACATCGGCAAGAGCGTCTACGACGTGGTGGCGGTGGGCGGCGACACCTACCTCGGCGGCGAGGACTTCGACCGCCGGGTGATGGACTGGCTCACCTTCGGCTTCGCCAAGGAGAACGGCGGGATCGACCTCCGCCAGGACAAGATGGCGCTCCAGCGGCTGCGCGACGCCGCCGAGCGGGCCAAGTGCGAGCTGTCCTCGCTCCCGTCCACCGCCATCCACCTGCCGTTCCTGGTGGGGGGCGGGGAGGGCAAGAGCGCCCTCCACCTCGACCGCCAGCTCTCGCGCGAGAAGCTGGAGGAGCTCACCAAGGACCTGGTGGACCGGTGCATCGCGGTCACCGAGCGCACGCTGCGCGACGCGGGCGTGCGGCCGTCGCAGGTGGGCGAGGTGCTGCTGGTCGGCGGGATGACCCGCATGCCGCGGGTGCAGCAGGCGGTGCGCGAGTTCTTCGGGCGCGAGCCGTGCCGCGGCGTCCACCCGGAGGAGGTGGTGGCGCTGGGCGCGGCCATCCAGGCGCAGGCGCTCTCCGCGCCGCACGCCGGCGCCGAGGTGCTCCTGCTCGACGTCACCCCGCAGAACCTCGGGCTCATGGTGGTGGGCGGCTACTTCCAGACCGTCATCCCGCGGAACACCACCGTCCCCACCAGCCAGACCCACCTGTTCACCACGGTGCAGGACAACCAGACCTCGGTGCGCATCGCCGTGCTCCAGGGCGCGAGCGAGCGCGCCATCGAGAACGAGCTGCTGGGCGAGTTCGTGCTCGACGGCATCCGGCCGGCGCGCCGCGGCGAGGTGGAGATCGAGGTCACCTTCGAGATCAGCGCCGACGGCATCGTGGGCGTGTCGGCCCGCGACGTGGCCACCGGCCTGCAGCAGTCGATCTCGGTGACCGCCACCTCCGGCCTCACCGAGGACGAGATGCGGCACATCCTCGACGAGCAGATCGACGAGCTGCTCGAGCGCAAGCAGACCGCGCGCGAGTTCGAGGCTCGGCGCGACCGGGTGCTGGCGCTGGTGCGCGAGATCGAGGCGCTCGGCCCGGAGGTGCACGACGCGCTGGAGCGCACCCGGTTCGGCAAGGACGCGGTGCTCAAGGCGGAGGGGGTGCTCGCCCGCGCGCGCACCGCCGTCGAGGCGCGCGACCTCGCCGCGCTCGCCGCCGAGGAGGAGCCGCTGGAGCGCACGCTGCAGCTGTTCAAGGGCCTGGCCGCCACCGCGCGACCCGGGGCGAGGTGAGCCGTGGCGGACGTGAGCGAGCTCATCGACCGCGGCATCAAGGCCTACGTGGCGGGGCGGGTGGGCGAGGCGCTGCGCTCGTTCCAGCAGGCGCTGGAGCGCGACCCCGGCAACCCCAAGGCGCGCTCGTACCTGTCCCTGCTCGGCGGCGGGATGCCCGGCGGCGCCACGGCGGAGCCGGTCCCGCTCCCGCCCCCCGCCGCGGCGCCCGGGCACTCGCCCTGGGACGCGCTGCCCGCCGCGGCCGAGATCATCGAGCTGGAGCTGGACCCGGAGGGTGGCCTGGATCTCGACGCGGTGGCGGAGAAGTCCGACATCCGCCCGCTGGTGCCGGCGAAGTCCGCGCCCGGCGAGTCCCCGGGCGGCCGCGACGTGGAGGTCTGGATGCAGGCCGCCCGCGAGCTGTTCGCGCTGGGCGACTTCACCGGCTCCCTGGAGCTCATCGAGAAGATCCTGCAGGTGGACCCGGACCACCGCGAGGCGCGCGAGTACCTGCGCCAGAACGAGGCCACCCTCATCGCGATGTACGAGTCGAAGCTCGGCCCGCTCGGCGGCGTCCCCCGGCTCGCCATCAAGCCGGAGGAGATCATGTGGCTGAACCTGGACCACCGCGCCGGCTTCCTGCTCGCGCAGATCGACGGCTTCGTGGACTACGAGGCGCTGTTCGCGCTCTCCGGGCTCCCGCGCCTCGACACGGCCCGCATCCTCGCGAACCTGATCGCGGACGGGGTCATCACCGCCTGAGCGTCAGTTCCGGATGATCGCGGTCCAGACCCCGCGCACCACGCGCTCGCCGCGCTGGTTGCGGGTCTCGGTGGTGACCTCGAGGAAGTCGAGGCTGCCCCGGTCCTGGATCCGGGTGATCTCGCCCTCGGTCTCGAGCACGTCGCCGGGGCGCACCGGCGCCTCCAGCTCGAAGGACTGCTCGGCGTGGACCAGGCGGAGCACGTTCACGCCCAGCTCCGGGTCGGCGCAGGCGTTCGCGAACGGCTGGATCGCGAACGCGGCCGCGAAGGTGGGCGGCGCGACCAGCCCGCCGTGCGGCGAGGCGGCGGCCGCGGCCTCGTCCCAGGTCCAGGGGTGGGCGCGCTCCGGCGCCACCGAGAAGACCCGGCCCGGCACGCCGCCGCCGGTGGCCGAGGCGAAGTCGCGGATCTGCTCGGGACCCACGGTGAAGCGGTACGGGCCGTAGCGCCGGCCGAGGTGCTTGCGGTCGATGGGCACGCGGTCACCCCTCCCCGAGGTGGCCCTCGGCCACCGCGCCCTTCAGGACCTCCTCGCCGCGCTGGTTCGTCGCCTCCAGCTCGAGCGCGATCCGGGGGCCGTCGAGCGCCACGCACCGGCCCTGGAACCGGATCACGTCGCCCACCTGCACCGGCTTCGTGAAGCGGGCCCGGATCCGGCGCAGGCGCGCCGGATCGCCGAGGTACGCGACGCACGCGTCGGACAGCCACGAGAACGTGCACATGCCCTGGAGGATCGCGCCCGAGTAGCCGGCGGCGCGGCCCACCTGCGGGTCGATGTGGATCGGGTTGAAGTCGCCGGAGGCGGCCGCGTAGTAGATCGGCCGGTACGAGTCCACCTCCCGGAACGCTTCGAAGGTGTCGCCCACGGTGAAGTCCTGGAGGCGTTTCATCCCTCCCGTGTAAGGGAGGTCCGGGCGGAGCACAAGCCCGCGCACCCCCTCGGAATCACGACGCGGGGCGTCACCGCGCGGGCGCGCGGGCGGCGGGATCAGGCGGCGCCGGACGCGGGCGGGGCTGGCGGATCGAGCGGGTCGTCGGCCTCGCCCGCGAGCTGCGCCAGCTCGGCCTCGCGCCGCTTCTCGAACGTCCCCTGCACGAACTCGATGAGCCGGTCGAGGTAGCTGGAGATGGGCGGGCAGCGGAGGCCCGTGCCGTCGAGCAGCTCGAGCAGGTTGCGGCAGTTGTAGATGGCCAGGTGGTTCACGTACTCGATGGCCGGCCGGTGCACGCGCGAGAGCCGCTCCAGCAGCGGCAGCTGGAGCAGCGCCTGGAGCACGCGCGCCGGGACCGACACCGAGGGCAGGCGCTTGCCCGCGTGCGCGGCGATGAGCTCGTACACGCGCCGGGCGGAGAGCGGCGACGGGTCCACCAGGTGCACGGTGCGGCCCGCCGCGGCGGGCGCCTCGCCGATGGCCACCGCCGCGTTCACCACGAAGTCCACCGGGACCACGTTGAGCGGCGCCACCGCGTCGCCCGGGAGCGGCAGCGGGACCGCCAGCGGCGACGCCACCAGCAGGATGGCGAGCGCGTAGGGGCCCTCGAACCGGTCGATCTCGCCGGTCCGCGAGTCGCCCACCACGATGCTGGGGCGGTAGATGGTCGCGGGCAGCTCCGACTGCGCCGCGCGGACCAGCAGCTCGCCCTGGTACTTCGTCTCCTCGTAGGCGTTGTGGAAGCGCTGGCCCATGGCCAGCTCGTCCTCGAGGATGACGCCCACCCGGTCGCCGGAGACGAACGCGGTCGAGAAGTGGTTGAGCCGCCGCAGCCGGCGGGCCGCGCGGCCCAGCTCCAGCACGTTGCGCGTGCCCTCGAGGTTCACCCTGCGGAACTCCGGGCGCGACGCGCCCAGCCAGGTGCGCGCCGCCAGGTGCCAGACGTCGGTCACCTCGCGGGCGAGCGCCTTCCACTCGGCGCCGGCGAGGCCGAGGTGCATCTGCTCGACGTCGCCCTCGAGCACCTCGGCCCGCTCCGCGCCGAGCGCGCCCAGGTCGGCCCGCGCCGCGGCGGCGTTGCGCGGCTGGACCAGCAGCACCACGCGGTCCTCGCCGCGCAGCGCGTCCTCGAGGAGGCGGCGCACCAGCCGCTTCCCGATGAACCCCGGGTACCCCGTGACGAAGTGGACGCGCGCGCCGGCCCCCATGCGCGGTCAATAGCGCACGGGGGGCGCGTTGGGAAGCCTGCGCCCCCGGCCCGCCCGGAGGTCCGCCAGCAGGCGATCGGCCTTGCCCGCCAGCGCCTCGGGGGCGCCCGCGTTCTCGACGACGAAGTCGGCGCGCGCGGCCTTCTCGTCCACGGGGAGCTGCGCGGCCAGGCGCGCGTCGGCCTCCGCGCCGCCGAGCCCGTCGCGGCGGATCAGGCGCTCGCGCTGCAGGTCGCGCGGGGCCCACACCACCACCACCGCGTCGAGCAGGGCCTCCAGGCCGACCTCGTAGAGCAGCGGCGTGTCGTAGAACGCGAGCGGGTGGCCCTGCGCGGCCAGGCGGGTCGTCTCCTCGCGCATGGCGAGGCGGACGGCCGGGTGGGTGATGGCCTCGAGCCGGCGCCGCGCCTCCGGATCGGCGAACACGCGGGCGCCGAGCGCCTTGCGGTCGAGCGCGCCGTCCGGGCGCAGCACCTCCGCCCCGAAGGTGCGGGCGATCTCGGCCAGCGCCGGCGTCCCGGGCTCGACGGCGGCCCGCGCCAGCGCGTCCGCGTCCACGACCGGCGCGCCCCGCGCGCGCAGCAGCGCGGCGAAGGTGCTCTTGCCGGTGGCGATCCCGCCGGTCAGGCCGATGACGCGCACGCCGCCTCAGCGGGCCGTGGCGGTCTCGGCCGCGGCGGGCTTCGCCGACGCGGGCGCGGCCTTCTGCCGTCCCGCCGCGAACGCGAGCGCCTCGACGCTCCCGTCCTTCGCGAAGTACACCGTCACGCCCTGCGCCGGGTACAGCCAGACCTTCTGGAACGTGTCCTCCACGAACGTCTTCTGCGTGGGCTTCCCGTAGGTCCCCTCGATGGTGTCCGCGTCGAGGGCGACGGTCAGGAAGATCGTGATCTCCTGGACGGTGCCGGCCGCGTCGAGGTGGAACTGCGCCTGCTTGGTCCCCTCCAGCGCCTGGTCGCCGTAGTAGGCGAGGACGGTGCGCGCCCCGCGGCGGGTACGGGCGGTGGGCTCGCCGAACTTCCCGACCACCTCGGCCTGCGCCGTGACGCCCGGGGTGACGCCCTTCCACGGGCGTGCGGTGGCGGAAACGGGGCCGAGGGCGAGGAGGATGGCGGTCGAGAGCCAGACGAGGCGCATGGCGCATTATACTCCGGCCCCCGTGCTCCCCGCCCTCCGCCTCCCGCTCCTCGCCGCCGTCCTCGCCCTCCCGCCCGCCGCGCGCGCCGCAGGCGACAAGGTGGGACCCGAGGCGTGCAAGGCGTGTCACCCGTCCGCGTACGAGCGCTGGCGGGTGAGCCCGCACGCGCGCGCGCTCGAGGTGCTGCCGGCGGAGCGCCGGGAGGACCCGCGCTGCCTCTCGTGCCACGCGCCCGACCGCGAGGACGGGCTCGCCGGCGTCTCCTGCGAGACCTGCCACGGCCCGGGGCGCGCCTACGCGGCGGATTACGTCATGCGCGATCGCGAGCTGGCGCGCGCCGTCGGCCTGGTGGACCCGGGCCCGAAGACCTGCCTCGCCTGCCACACCGACTCGACGCCGAGCCTGCTGCGCTTCGATCCGAAGCGGAAGCTGCCGCTCATTGATCACTGGACCCCGCATTGGACCCCGGCGCCCGGCGACGCCGCCGTGCCGGCGGGTCCCCGCGCGCCGGCGCGGCCAGCCCCGGCCCCCGCCCGCCGCCCCGGCGGCCGCTAGGAGCCCGACGTGCCGATCCAGGTCGTCTCCGCCGACTTCGACAAGACCGCCACCCGCCCCGAGGAGTGGCCGCGCGGCGCCACGCCCGAGATCGCGTTCGTGGGCCGCTCCAACGTGGGGAAGTCGTCGATGCTGAACGCGCTCGCCCGCCGCAAGGGGCTGGCGCGCGTCTCGTCCACGCCCGGCCGCACCCGGGCGCTCCAGTTCTTCGACCTCTCGTACCGGCCCACGCCGAAGGCGCGCCCGCGCCCGATCCGCTTCTGCGACCTGCCTGGCTACGGCTACGCCAAGGTCTCGCGGGCCGAGCGCGACCGCTGGACCGCCATGATCGAGGACTACCTGCGCGACCGCGACGTGCTGCGCGCGGTGGTGCTCATCGTGGACGCGCGCCACCCGCCCTCCGAGAGCGACGAGGACGCCGCCGCGTTCCTCGTGTCGGCGGGGCGGCGCCTGGTGGTGGCGGCGACCAAGATGGACAAGCTGCCCAAGGCGCGCCGGGTGCTCGCGCTCCAGCAGGTGGAGCGCGCGCTCGGGCTGGCCCGCGGCGACGCGGTGCCGTTCTCCGCGGTGGAGGGCACCGGCACCGACGCGCTCTGGGCACGGCTCGCCGCGCTCGCCGCCGAGGAGGCGCGGACGGCCGAGGCGGAGCCGCCGGCGTAGCCGTCAGTGCTGCGGCGACGGCATCGCCGTCTCGGCGCCCATGGCCTGGTAGTCGGGCCCCTGCGCCGGCTTGCCGGCCCGCTGCCGCCACGCGTCCGTCATCATCGCGCGCAGGTCCTCGCCGCGGCGGGGCGCGAACATCATGCCCAGCCCCGCGCCCACCAGCACGCCGACCGAGAACAGGCCGAGGCCGGTGAAGAAGTCGCCGGCCGGGCTGCGCTCCTCGAGCCCCATGCGCTTCAAGAGCAGCTCGCGGTCGAGCATCCCCTTCATCGCCTTCCAGGACATCGCCATGTCGTATCCCTCCCGCCCGCTCCCGGGCCCGCGTCACAGCCTGCGCATCGGGCGGGGCGCGATCGAGGCCCCTCCGCCGTCCACGCGGGCGCGCGCGGCCGGCGGCGGGATCACCCGGTGCGCGTCCGGACGCCGGGCGCCTCGACCGGCCGCGGGGCGGGCGGCCGGCGCGCCGCCTCGGTGAGCTCCAGGTCCACGACGAGCGGCAGGTGGTCCGAGGCGCGCCGGGCGAGGGGCGTCCGGACCACCTCGCACGCCAGGACGCGCAGCGCGGCGTCCACGTAGGCGCGGTCGAGGCGGAGGAGCGGCCAGGCGGAGGGGAACGTGGCGGCGGGCCGGCCGGCCGCGACCGCGCAGTCGGTGAGCGTGCGGCGCAGCCAGCGCGGCACGGCCGAGCGGTCCGAGGGCGAGTTGAAGTCCCCCACCAGCACGAGCGGGTGGGCGAGCGCCGCGTCGCGCAGGATGTCCGCCGACAGCAGGGCGGCGGCCTGGCGGCGCCGCTCGCGCCAGTGCAGGCCGAGGTGGGCGGCGAACACGTGGACGCGCATCGGGCCCAGGTCCAGGTCCGCGCGCAGGCAGCCGCGGGGCTCGCGGCCCGGCACCGAGAGGTCGTAGGTGCGCGTCGCGTCGATGGGGTGGCGGGAGAGGATGGCGTTGCCGTACGCGAAGCCGCGCGCGTGCCGGAGCGTCGGGCCGAACGCGCCGTGCAGGCCGGTGAGCCGCGCGAGCGCCTCGGCCGCGTGCGCGTCCGCGCCGGGGAGCCTCGCGCCCACCTCCTGCAGCCCGGCCACGTCCGCGCCGATCTCCTCGAGCACGCGGGCGATGCGCTCGGGATCGGCGCGCCGGTCCACGCCGCGCAGGCCGTGCACGTTCCAGGTCACCACGCGGAAGCGCACCCCGGCCCGCCCTCCCTCCGCGCGGCGGCCGGCCCGGCGCCCGGGCACGCCGGCCGCGCGCCACGGGCGCAAGATGGGGAGGGCGCGACGGCGGCGCACCCGCGGACGGCGGGGCGCTCAGCCGCGCTTGCGCGCCTCGAGCTCGTTCAGCACGGCCTCGAGGCGCCGCTCCTCGCGCGACACGTCGAACCCCGCCGCGCGCGCGCCGTCCACCACCGCCAGGCAGAACAGGAACAGCGAGACGTGCGTCGCGCTCGGGCGCTCGTCCGGGTGGTCGAGCAGGAAGTGGGTGAGCCGGCCCTCGGCCTGCGCCAGGTCCCGGAAGCAGACCGCCCGCGGGAGGCCCTCCAGCGGCCCGGTCCCGGTGGTGCACGGCGGGAAGACCACGCCCTGCTCCGCCATCGCGACCTCGCTGCCGTCGTCGCGCCCGAGCGCCAGGTACGGCCGCCCGGTCTCGGCGTCCGAGCGCTCCTCCAGGCGCGCCACGCGCATCCAGTCGAGGTGCAGCGCCTTGCCCGAGTAGACGTCGAGCAGGGTGGCGCCGTCGTACATCACGCTGCCGGGGTGCTCGCGGGCGAAGCGCTCGACGCGCGCGCGCTGCGCCGCCCGATCCGTCTCGATCGTCATCCGTCCTCCGGGGCCGACCAGGAGACCTCCACCACGGTCAATTCCACCATGCCGGCGGGCCGGTGCACCACCACCATGTCGCCCTCGCGCTTCCCGAGCAGCGCCCGGCCGAGCGGCGCGTCCACGCTGATGAGCCCCGCGGAGACGTCGAACTCGTCCGGCCCGACCAGCCGGTACCGCCGCTCCTGCCCGTCCTCGTGCTCCACGGTCACCCAGGCGCCGAAGAAGGCCCGGCCGTCCGGGTGGGCCCGCGGCTCGACGACGGACAGCGAGTCCATCTTCTCCGAGAGGAAGCGCAGCCGGCGGTCCAGCTCGCGCAGCTTCTTCTTGCCGTAGATGTACTCGGCGTTCTCGCTGCGGTCGCCCAGCGCGGCGGCGGCCTCGACCTCGGCCACGATGCGCGGCCGCTGCTCGGTCCAGATGCGGGCGTGCTCGGCGGCGAGGCGCCGGAAGCCTTCGGGGGTGATGTAGCGGGGCGTCCTGGACATGGCGGTGCGACGAACGATCCCCGCGGAGCGGCGCCGCTGTCAACCGCAGGAAGCTGGCGCCGCGCCGCCGGGCCGGGCTACTCTCGCGAGCCTGTGCGGATCACCGACCTCCTGCGCTTCGCCCGAGAGCGGGGCGAGCCCATCTTCTCCTTCGAGTTCTTCCCGCCCAAGACCGACGACGGGGTGCGCGGCCTGTTCGAGACCGTCGAGGCGCTGCGCCCGCTCGGCCCCGCCTACGTGTCGGTGACCTACGGCGCCGGCGGGTCCACCCGCGCGAAGACCATCGACCTGGTGAAGCGGCTGAAGCGCGACGCCGAGGTCGAGGCGATGGCCCACGTCACGTGCGTGGGCGCGTCGCGCGACGAGATCGCGGCGGTGCTGGACGAGGTGGCGGACGCCGGGATCCAGAACGTGCTCGCGCTGCGCGGCGATCCGCCGCGGGGGCAGAGCGCGTTCGTCCCGCACCCGGACGGCTTCACGCACGCGAGCGAGCTGGTCGCGTTCATCCGGTCGCGGCCGGAGCGCTGGCGCTTCTGCGTGGGCGCCGCCGCGTACCCGGAGGGCCACGTCGAGACCCGCGACCTGGCGCAGGACCTCCGGAACCTGAAGCTCAAGGTGGAGGCCGGCACCGACTTCCTGGTGACGCAGCTGTTCTTCGAGAACGCGCACTACTTCCGCTTCGTCGAGCGCGCGCGCGCCGCGGGGGTCGAGGTGCCGGTGGTGCCCGGGATCATGCCGTTCACCAACGTCGAGCAGGTGGAGCGCTTCACCGCGATGTGCGGCGCCGCCATCCCGCCGCCGCTCCGCGCGGCGATGGAGGTCCGGCGCGCCGACGCCGACGCCGCCCGCGAGCTGGGCGTGGCCTACGCGACGCTGCAGTGCGCCGACCTGCTCCGCCGGGGCGCGCCCGGGATCCACTTCTACACGCTGAACCGCTCGCCCTCGACCCGCGCCATCGTGGCGGCGCTCCGCGCCAGCGAGCCCTGGCGCGGCTGAGCCGGCCCCGCGTCCTCAGTGCAGCGTGCCGGTCCACTGGTCGTGGACCACCATCACCGGGCAGCGCGCCCGCCGCACCGTGCTCTCCGCCACCGAGCCCACCAGCGCGTGGCTCCGCCCGGTGCGGCCGTGCGTGCCCATCACCACCAGGTCCACGCCGTGGGCGTCGGCCCAGTCCGCGATGGCGGTCTCCGGGTCGCCGCCGGTCTCCTCGGCGGAGACCCGCTTGACCCCGGCCGCCTCGGCCGCGGCCCGCCACTCGGCGAGCCGCTCCGCGGCCGGCTCGCCCTCCTGGACGTGCAGCAGCATGAGCGACGCGTCGAGGCGCCGGCACACGTCGCTCGCGACGCGCAGCGCGGCGCGCGAGGCGTCGGACAGGTCCACCGGGCAGCACACGGTCTTCCAGGGGATCTCGGTCATGCCGGCCTCCGGCGGAAGGATGCGGTCGCGCGGGCGCGGCGCGCAGCAGGGCAGCGGCCGGGCCCGCGCACGCCTGCCGCGCACCCCCGGCGTTCACCCGCCGTGGTACCGTGTGCCCCTCGGTTCTCCCGGAGGCCCTGCATGCACGCCCGGTCGCTCGTGATCCTGCTGCTCGCGCTGCTCGCGCCGGCCGCCCGCGCCGGCGAGTCGTCCCTGCGCTGCGACGGCGGCACCGTCGAGCTCGGAGCCTCGAGGCTGGACCTGCTCGCGAGGTGCGGCGAGCCGGCGCTGCGCGACGCGCACGAGATCCAGCGCAGCGTGCTCGTGATCGCCGGCCGGGCGTCCCAGGACTCGATCGTCCTCGTCGAGCAGTGGACCTACAACCACGGCCCGCAGCGCTTCATGGACCTCGTCACGGTGGAGGGCGGCAAGGTGGTGGCGATCGAGCGCGGGGGGTACGGGTACGCGCCCGAGCGCGTGGCCGCGGTGCGGTCGCCCGGGCGCGCGAGCTGCGATCCGTCGGCGGTGCGGATCGGCGAGAGCAAGCTCGACCTGCTGGTCCGCTGCGGGGAGCCGATCGCGAAGGACGTGGCCATCGAGCCGCGCGCGCTGCCGCCCGGCGTCCCGGGCGGCGCGCCGGGCGAGGCGCGCGTGCCGGTGGAGCTGTGGACGTTCGACTTCGGGCCGCAGCGCTTCACGCTGATCGCCCGGCTGGAGGCCGGCAAGGTGGTCGCGGTGGAGCGGGGCGGCTACGGGACCGCACCCTAGGCCGCCGGACGGCCTCGCGGGCGGCCGCCGCGCGCGGCGCCGGGAGCCGCTCGCCCGTCCGGTGCTCACATTGCGGGCGTGAAGGACGCGTTCCAGCGCCTGGCCTTCTTCATCTCCGACGTGGTCGGGACGCACCGGGCGTTCCTGGTGGCGCTCGGGGCGGTGGTCGTCTGGGCCGCCACCGGGCCGCTGTTCGGCTTCAGCGACAGCTGGCAGCTGGTGGTGAACACCGGCACGACGGTGGTGACGTTCCTCATGGTGTTCCTCATCCAGGCGACGCAGAACCGCGAGACCCGCGCCCTGCACCTGAAGATCGACGAGCTGATCCGCGCGCAGCGGCGGGCCCGGAACATCTTCGCCGACCTGGAGCACGCCACGGAGCAGGAGCTGACCGAGCTCGAGGCCGAGTTCCGGAAGGTGCGGGCCCGGGCCACCGCGCGCGAGCAGGCCAAGCAGGCCGGCGGCGCCGCGGGATCCCCCCACTGAGCGCGACGCCGAGCGCGACGCGGCCCTTCGGTGCGCGTGCGCCCGGCGGCCTCGCGCCGTATGGATCCCGGGTGGCGTACCTGGGCGACATCGTCCGCCGGCGGCGCGCGGGCCGCTTCGAGGTGAGCGAGGCGCTGTTCGCGGGCGGCGAGGCGCTCCCCGCCCACCGCCACGAGCGCGCCTACGTGTCCTGCCTGCTCTCCGGCACGTACCGGGAGCGGACCGCGGCCGGCGAGCGGGAGTGCGCGCTCGCGACCGTGATCTGGCACCCGCCGGGCGAGGCGCACGAGGACCGGTTCTCGCCCTCCGGCGGACACCTGCTCAACCTGGAGCTGCCGCCCGGCCTGCTCGAGGAGGCCGGGGTGCGGCCCGCGCCCGGTGCCGCCGCCCGGATGGCGCGGGGCGGGGTGCCGTACGCGGCCGCGCTGGGGCTGTTCCGGGCGCTGTCCGGGGCAGGTCCGGCGGCCGAGGACGCGGCGCTGCAGCTCGCGGCGCTCGCGCCGGCCGCGGAGGAGGCGGGGCGGCCCGGCTGGCTCCGGCACGCCGTGGAGCTCCTGCACGACCGGTCCGACGAGCCGCTCGGCCTCGCCGACGTGGCGCGCGCGGCGGGCGTCCACCCCGTGCACGTGGCGCGGACCTTCCGGCGCGTGCTGGGGTGCACGGTGGGCGAGTTCCTGGCCGGCGTCCGGCTGCGCCGCGCCTTCGACCTGCTCGCCGAGCCCGGGCGGACGGTCACCGAGGCCGCCGCCGCGTGCGGGTTCGCGGATCACCCGCACCTGGCGCGCCGCTTCCGGGAGGCGACCGGCCTGACGCCCAGCCAGTACCGCGCCGCGCGGATGGGGCGTGCGCGGCCTCCGGCGCGCCCAGGTTAATCCGGTACAAGCCCGGGCCGCCTCCGGCCTGCTATCCGGCGGGCATGAACCCACGCCGGCCCCCCGTCCTGCTCGTCTTCGCCCTCGCGCTCGCCGCCGCCGCGCCCGCCGTGGCGCGCGCGCTTCCCGCCCAGGCTGCGCCGTCGCCCCGCGCCACCGAGTGGGAGGTCTCCGCCGCGCCCGCCTACGACGCGCTCTGCCTCGTCGGCGTGCTGGGCGGCGACCCGTTCTACGTGCGGTACTTCGAGGAGACGTACCGCCGCTTCGACGCGAGGTTCACCGCCGCCGAGCGCGACGCGTTCCGCGCCGTGAAGCGGATCCTGAAGGACGAGACCGCGGGCATCGTCTCGGCGCGCCTCGGCCTCGTGTTCTCGGCCGCCGAGGCGGGCGGGCTGGGCGCGGCGCCGGCGCGCGCGCGCGGGTCCATCGCGTGGCTGCTCCGGGTGGCGCGCGATCCGGTGCGGGCGCGGGCCGCCCTCGCGCGCACGCCGTACTGGAGCGAGGAGGGGTGGGCCGCCTACGCGCGCGCCCGGCCGCACCTCGTCCGCGCGCTCCAGGCGCTCGGCCGCGCCGGGTTCGAGGACTTCTGGGAGCGGCAGGCGCGACCCCGGATCGAGCGGCGCATCGCCGAGCTGGCCCCGTTCCTCCGGGCCCACGACGTCGTCCCCGCCGTGGAGGCGCGGCTCGGGAAGCCGCTGCCCTCGCGCCGCATCACCGTCCACGTGCTCGCGTTCGCGCGGCCGCACGGGATCCGCATCGTGGGGACCCGCTTCCTCGCCGACGTGACCTTCGCCTCCGACGTGATGGTGCGCAACGCCATCCACGAGATGATGCACCCGCCGTACGACGCCTCCCGCCCCGAGCTCGCGCAGGCGGTGGCGGCGCTCGGCGCCGATCCGCTCGTCCGCGCGCGCGTGGAGCACCACGACCGGTCGTTCGGCTACAACACCGTCGAGGGCTACGTCGAGGAGGACGTGGTGGAGGCCATGGAGGCCGTCATCGCGGACCAGCTCGGCGTCGGGCGGGCCGACCAGGCCGGCTACTGGCGCACGCACGACGACGGCATGCACGTGCTCGCCGCCGCGCTCTACGTCGAGCTCCGGCGCGCCGAGGCGGCCGCGGGCGGCCCGGTGGTGGTCCCCGCGTTCCTGGTGGACGCGGTGCGGCGCGGCGACCTGACCGGCGAGCAGCTCGCGCGCACCGTCGAGGCGTTCCTGGGGCCCGGCGCGCTGGCCGGGGCGGCGGCGCCGGCGGGGCGGTGACCCCCGCCGGCGGCCGGGCCACCGCTACCGGGACTCGTACGCGCCGAGGTCGTACCCGGCGCCGCGCGGGCGGGCCGACAGCTGATAGTCGAGCCCGGCGTCGCGGAGGGCCGCGCCCGCGTCCACGGCGGGCGAGCCGGTGGCCAGCGAGAAGTCGCCCGCGGCGGCGTTCGTGAACCCCGGCGACGAGGTCGCGAGGTTGTGGTCGGCCGCCCAGCCCGCGCCGCCCGCGCCCTGGATCAGCGACACGGTGGAGAGCGTGGCCGCGCCGTACAGGTTGTTGCGGACGCGCAGGTTCGTGACGCTCGAGTCCGTCTGCAGCAGCCCCGAGCCGCCCGAGCCGGCGGTGCCGTCGTACACGGTGTTGTTGTAGATGCGGACGTCGTCGGGCGCCGGGACGCCGGTGTTCCGCTGCGTCCAGAGCACCGCCACCGCCGACGAGGCGGCCGTGTCGTCGAACACGTTGTTCCGCACCATGGCGTGGCTCGCCTCGCTCTCGATGTCCGCGACCAGCGACGCCGAGCCGGCGAAGCGGTTCCGCTCGAGCACCACGTGCGAGACCGGGTCGCTCTCGGAGAGCGCCGAGCTCTGCGAGCCCATCGAGACGGTCCACTGCGAGGTGCCGCTCGCCTGGAAGAAGTTGTCGGTGATGGAGACCCAGCGCGTCTCCGGGCGGCCGTCGTTGATCTCGGGCCCGTGCAGCTTCAGGGCGTGGCGCTGCCCGCCCGGCCGCAGCAAGGCGTTGTTCGAGATGACGCCCTTGTGCGCCTGCCACACGCGGCAGACGTGGGTCTGGACGGGGTCGCTCACGGTGTTGCCGAGCAGGGCGATCCTCCGGCCGCCCACGTACATGCCGTAGCCGCCGTTTCCGGGCGACTCGCTGTCCACGACGAACATGCCGTCGTGGGGCGTCGCGTAGATCGGGGTCCAGTCACCCCAGCCGATCCCCACGTACCAGTTGGACGCGCGCAGGCGCAGCACGAGCAGGTTCACGCCCTGGTGCGAGACGTCGGGGCCGACCGGTCCGGTTCCGGTCGAGAGGCTCGGCCCGCGCATGTCGAGATCCATGATGCGCCAGTCGGCGCCGGTGCCCCGCGGGCTGAACACGTTCACGTCCCCGAGCTCCGCCACCGTGAAGATCGGCCGGTTCCCGGTGCCGTACGCGCCGATGATGCCGGGGCCAGGCTTGGTGATGGCGTAGGCGGCGGAGACGGGGAAGGTGTCGCCGCGGCGGAACAGCACCCGCACCGGCCCGGAGGTCGCGAGCGCGACCGACATGGCGCGGCCCACGGTGCGGAGCGGCGTCGCCTCCGAGGTGCCCGCGGCGGCGTCGTTGCCGTTCGCGGCGACGTAGTATGTGGTCCCGGAGAACGCCGTCACGGTGATGGTCTGGACGTACGTGCGCGCGGTCCCGGCGGTGTCCGTCTGCGTGAGGGAGACGGTGTACGTCCCGGGCGTCTCGTAGACGTGCGCGGCGGTGTAGCCGCTGGCCACGTTCTTCGGCTCGCCGGTCGTGCTCCAGGTCCCGGAGCCGGGATCGCCGAAGCTCCAGGTGTACTGGGTGCCCTCGAGGTCGGAGGGCTGGTACACGCCGCTGTTCCAGGTGAACGGGGCGGCGGTGCCGGAGGGGCTGGTGTTCACGGCGTCGAAGAAGACGGCCAGCGGCGCCACGCCCGAGGTCCGGTGCGCGGTGGTCATGGGCGAGCCGGTCGCGGTGCCGCCGGTCCCGCCGGTGCTGGTCGTGACCGTGTAGGCGGCGGACGAGACGGGGCTGGGCGAGTACCCGGTGCCGGCGCAGATCGCGCTGAGCGTGCCGGAGGCGCTGAACGTCGCGGTGGCGCTCTGGGTCGAGGAGGTCGTCGGCGTGCTCCCGTCGGTGGTGCGGTAGGGGAGGGTGCCGGCGGTCGGGCAGGTGATCGTGGCCGTGACGCTGCTGGCGTACGTGCCGGCGGCCGGGCTGATGGACGGCTGCGCGGCCGCGGGCGCAGGCGGCGGCGGCGACGTGGGGGTGGCGGCGGCGGGCACGACCTCGACGGCGATCATGTTCCAGTCGGCGGTGGAGGGGGCGGAGGTGCCGATGCGGAAGGAACCGGCCGCAGTGGTGGCGGCGCGCTCGACCCAGTAGTCGTTGAGGGCGGGGTCGGAGCGCTCGTCGAGGAGGGTGGGGGTGGTGGTGGCGGAGAGGGTGCGGCGGGTGGTGTTGTTCCAGTCCTCGCCGACGGCGAGGATCCAGGATCCCGCGGCGGTGGCGTTCACTGTCAGCGAGGCGGCCGAGCCGGAACCGGAGCCGGCGGTCACGGCGCCGAGGGTCTGGCTGGCGCCGGCGATGGCGACGACGGAGATGTAGGCCTGGTTGCCGCCGGTCTGGGTGACGGTGGTGGTGACGCCGGAGAGCGCGGCGGAGGGGGTGCCGCGGAACACGGCGACGGCGCCGTTGCGCGAGTTGGCGATGGAGCCGACGCGGGTCCAGGCGAGGGTGCCGCCGGAGACGGTGCGGTTGGAGATGGAGAAGCCGGCGTTGCCGGCGGGCGCGTCGGAGGCGACGAAGGCGAGGACGACGTCGGTGGCGGCGACGGCGTAGCTCGGGGTGGTGGCACTGCCGGTGCCGTTGGTCTCGGTCGCGACCGGGAAGCCGGCCTTCACCCCGGTGGACGTGGGCGGCGGCGGGGTCGGAGTCGCGGTGGCGGACGCAGGGAGGACCTCGACGGCGATCATGTTCCAGTCGGCGGTGGAGGGGGCGGAGGTGCCGATGCGGAAGGAACCGGCCGCAGTGGTGGCGGCGCGCTCGACCCAGTAGTCGTTGAGGGCGGGGTCGGAGCGCTCGTCGAGGAGGGTGGGGGTGGTGGTGGCGGAGAGGGTGCGGCGGGTGGTGTTGTTCCAGTCCTCGCCGACGGCGAGGATCCAGGATCCCGCGGCGGTGGCGTTCACTGTCAGCGAGGCGGCCGAGCCGGAACCGGAGCCGGCGGTCACGGCGCCGAGGGTCTGGCTGGCGCCGGCGATGGCGACGACGGAGATGTAGGCCTGGTTGCCGCCGGTCTCGGTGACGGTGGTGGTGACGCCGGAGAGCGCGGCGGAGGGGGTGCCGCGGAAGACGGCGACGGCACCGTTGCGGGTGTTGGCGACGGAGCCGACGCGGGTCCAGGCGAGGGTGCCGCCGGAGACGGTGCGGTTGGAGATGGAGAAGCCGGCGTTGCCGGCGGGCGCGTCGGAGGCGACGAAGGCGAGGACGACGTCGGTGGCGGCGACGGCGTAGCTCGGGGTGGTGGCACTGCCGGTACCGTTGGTCTCGGTCGCGACCGGGAAGCCGGGCTGCACCGTCAGAGAGGCGGCTGTCGCCGCTGCCGGTGCGGCCGGTAGGCCGTCACCGAGCGTGTCCACCGTGTCGGTCGGTCCGCCACATCCAGTGGCGATCAGCAGAACCGCCGCGAGCCCACACCATCCGTGTCGCATGTTCACCTCCGCGATATCGCGTCCCATGTTCGCGGGACACCCTTGCATGGCGTCGGTGTGGCCCATCAAGCGACGGCGTGGGTAAGTGTGTCGTAATGTGCCGTGTCGACTGACGTTTCGCGGACCCAACGTCCGTCTCTGCGCACCATGGGTGCGGGGCGGGTGGGCCTCACCGGGGCGCCGCAGACCGGTGCGATCAGGAGGCCTGGAGGTGGAAGGACCCGGTCTTGTCGACCCCGGGTGAGGCCGGCGAGAGCTGTGGTGCCCGTCCCGAGGAGGTCGATGGAGGCGCGGTACGGTCCCGCCGGTACCGGACCGGCTTCCTCCGGCCGGCACCGCCGGAACGAGGCGCCCCTGGCCACGCTGCAGCCCGTGGCGGACGAGGTGCTCGGCCGGATGCCGCAGTTGCGGAGCGGTCGTCGACTAGTGCGCCGTGCGCGGACCCGCGCCGTCCTTCACGCGCGTGTCCACGGCGACCCAGTTCACCTCCCAGGTCTTGCCGCCGTCCACGGAGAAGGCCTGCTCGAACCGGCACGAGTCGGCGGTGACGTCCGACACCACGAACCGGACCAGGACGGCCCGGCCGTCCATCGTCTCCATCGAGTAGAACTCGCCGCGCCCGTCCTTGAACTCGCCCACCGTCGGCGGCCCGAGCGTCCCGCCGCGGACGCTCGCGACGTTCAGGCTCCACTGGCGCGACGCGGGGTTGTACAGCCGCAGGCTGAGGAGCTCGAGCCGGCCGGCCGGCCCGGTGGCGTCCAGCTCGACCAGGTTGGCGCGGCCGCCCCACACCTTCCGGACGACGGTGGTGCCCTCGTACTCGAGCCAGGTGGTCGAGCCGGTGAGCGGGGCCTTCAGGCGCTTGAGCCGGGTCTTCCACGTCCCGATCTCGAAGTCGAAGTCGTGCGAGCCATCCCGCTCCGCCGTGGGCGCGCGCGCGGCGGCGGCTGGCGCGGCGCGACCGGTCTCGGCGAGCGCAGGGAGGGAGCATGCGAGCGCCGCAGCTGCGAACGCGATCAGTCGAGCCCGTGCAGGCGTGAGCGGGTGCATCGTCTCTCCCTCCGGGTCGTCCAGGTCTCCCGCTTCGTGCGAGGGCCGGCGAGCGCCGGAACGGAGCGACCGGATAACCCCGCCGCAGCGCCTGCGCACGGCGAACTTCACGAGACGTGCGGGGTCGCGTGCCGCAGGCTCCCGCGTTCCGGATCCACGGGGTGGGCATGCTCCGTGAAGGGGCGCCTCGCGATCGATCCGTCGACAGGCGGGGGCGCCGCGGCTACGAGAGCACGCGCCGGGGCTGGACGGGCCCGCGGGAGGTGGTGCGTGCTCCTCGACGGAAAGAACGCGGTGGTCTACGGCGCGGCGGGGGCGATCGGCGGGGCGGTATCGCGCGCGTTCGCGCGCGCGGGCGCCAGCGTGTTCCTGGCCGGGCGCACGCCCGCCACGCTCGAGGCGGTGGCCGACGACATCCGGTCTGCGGGCGGCCGGGCGCAGGTCGCCCCGGTGGACGCGCAGGACCGGGATGCGGTCGAGGCACACGCGGACGAGGTGGTCGCCCGGGCCGGGAGCCTGGACGTGTCGTTCAACGCGACCTCGTTCTGCGCGCTGCAGAACGTCGCGCTGGTGGACATCCGGCTGCAGGACTTCCTCGCGCCCGTCGTCGAGGCGGCGCGCACGCACTTCATCACCGCGACCGCCGCCGCGCGCCGCATGACGCGGCAGGGCTCCGGCGTCATCATCCTGCTCTCGTCGTCGGCGGCGAAGGAGACGCGCCACCAGATGGGCGGGTTCAACCTTGCCTGCGCCGGCATCGAGGCGCTCACCCGCAGCCTCGCCGGCGAGGTCGGGCGCCACGGCGTCCGCGTGGTCGGCCTGCGTCCCAACTTCACGCCCGAGACCCGGCCCGGACTCTCCGAGTCGGCGCTCCCGTTCCTCGTGAAGGACACGCTGCTCGGTCGGTTGCCGCACCTCTCCGAGGTGGCCGACACCGCCGTCTACCTCGCGTCGCCCGCGGCCGGCGCCATGGCCGGCGCCATGGCCGGCGCCGTGGTCGACCTGAGCTGCGGCGCCATCGTCGACTGAAACGTCATCCAGCGGGCCCTGTCCTCCCGTTTCGGTGTGCAGCGGGCCCTGTCCTTCCGTCTCGGTGTCCAGCGGGCCCTGTCCTGGAGGGGGCCGCGGGGTCGGCGCTCCGGGCATTCGCGGCGGTGCTCGCTCCGCAAGGCCCGGGACGTGGATGGATGGCCGGAACCGGGGCCGCGGGACCGTGGAAGCCGACGCACCGGACGGGCCAGCCGCTGGTGCGGTGCCGGCGCCGGCTGCGACGGTCCCCTCGCAGCGGCTGTCCACGGCGGTGCAGGTCCAGGATCCTGGGGACGTGCCGAGGGCTTGCTGCGCTGCGCTCCGGCGCGAACGCCCGGATCGCCTCCGTGGCGGCCTGACGTGGAGGGGAGGCGTGGAGGGAAGGCCTTCCTCTTGAACACCGGCTTCGAGGCTTGGCCCATGAGCACGACGCGCGTGCCGGTGGCCGGGCCGCCCGGCCCTCGCCAGAGGACGGCGCCGCCGAGTCATAGTACTCTGCGTGACGTGCGTTCTCGACCCCGGTGCGGCCGCGTCGCCGCGGTCTGCCTCGTCGCCGTCCTCGGATGCCGGGCACCGAGGGCGGGACTGCCGGACTCATCCAGTACGGCCGGGGAGCTGGCGCGCGCGAAGCTGCTCACCCACGTCGTCGCGTCGGTCGAGCCGATGCCGCAGCGCGCGGGCATGCGCGACGGGGCGACGTCCGTCGTGGTCTCGCCTTCCGGCGACCGGACGACGGTCGTGATCATGAGGTTCGACCCGACCGCTGGTGACGTCGACGAGCTGTTCGCAGGCTTTCAGGCCAGTGCTCGCACGCGCGTCAAGGCGACGCGGCACGGGACCCTGAACCTGAAGCCGAGCGCGACGACGGTCGAGTTCGGGGACATCGCGGACCCCGTCTTCTCCGAGACGCCCGTCTTCCTCTGGGTGCGCACGCACCGAGACGTGGCGCTCATGCTGTGGGCACGCTCGGAACGAGCGGGCGTGGCCGTGCTGGGCGAGTACGCCATGGCGTGGGGACGGCTCTAGAGGAGGTGCCCGTGATGCGAACCATCGGTATCGGAGCGGTCCTCGCGCTCGTGACCTTCGCGGCCGTTCCCGAGCGAACGGCGGCCGGTCCGGGACAAGGCGTGGACGTGGCCGGCGCGAAGCAGGGCGCGTCGGCTGCGGGCACCGCGTGGCTCGCCCTCATGGACGGCGAGAGGTATGCCGAGAGCTGGGCGGAGGCTTCGACGCTGTTCCGGCAGCAGGTCGGCCGGGACCAATGGGTGGAGATGGCGAGGTCGGCACGCGCCGCCGTGGGCGCCCTCCGCGGCCGCACCTTCGAATCGGCCACCTACGTGGACGGCAACGCCGCGCCCACCGTCGTCCTGCTCTGGAAGGGCCGGTTCGATGCCGTGCCCGAGGCCGTCGAGCAGGTCACGATGATGATGGACGGCGGCAGGTGGCGAGTCGCCGGGTACTTCGTGCGGCCCGGCTAGCGCGGGCATCGAGCCCGGCACCAAGCACGAACGCCCGGTCCAGGGTCGGGCCGGGCGTTCCGCAAAATCCTGTGACCCCACGGGGATTCGAACCCCGGTTACAGCCTTGAACCGTGCCGTGGTCCCTGGGCGTTCAGGAGATGGGCGAAGCCCATCGTCTTCGCGTGCGAAGCGCGCGGAGAGGCCCAGGGACCGGCGGTGACCTTCAGCGAAGCAGTGACCCCACGGGGATTCGAACCCCGGTTACAGCCTTGAACCGTGCCGTGGTCCCTGGGCGTTCAGGAGATGGGCGAAGCCCATCGTCTTCGCGTGCGAAGCGCGCGGAGAGGCCCAGGGACCGGCGGTGACCTTCAGCGAAGCAGTGACCCCACGGGGATTCGAACCCCGGTTACAGCCTTGAAAGGGCCGTGTCCTGGGCCTCTAGACGATGGGGTCGCGCGGTCTAGTACCCGACCCTTGGGCTCGTGTAAAGGGGCGCGTTTCCCGGACGGGGAGGGCGGGAACTGCGCGCGATCAAGGCGCGCGGCCGGCCGCGCCGGTGGGCTGCGCGGCGGGGCGGGAGCCGGGCGCGGGCGCCTGGTAGAGCGTGCCCCGGACCCAGTCCCAGAGCGGCACGGTCACGTTGAAGTTCCACCGGTTCATGAGGTGCGGCGCGTGGTGGAGCTGGTGGTGCCGCCGCAGCGTCCGGACGAGCGCGGTCCGCGCCAGCCAGCGGTCCTGGGGCAGGTGGTAGGCGAGGTGCAGCCACTCGTACGAGAGCACGTAGAGCACCACGCTCGCGACCCACAGGGCGGCCAGGTTGGGCTGGCGGAGCCAGAGGAAGGCGACCGTGAGCGGCGAGGTGACGGCGAGGATGGCGAGCACGCCGTAGGCCGGAAGCAGCACCAGCTTCAGCTCCCGCCAGTCGCGCATCGCCATGTCCTCGGCGACGTACACCGCGTGGTGCTGCGGCGTGTGGCGCACGTAGAACACCTCGGCGAACCGCAGGCGGCGGTGCAGCATCCCGCGGTGGGCCGTCCACTCGACGGCGTTGCCGAACACGAGGAACGCCGGCACGGCGGCGAGCTGCCACGCGGCGAGACCCTGGATGCGCGAGAGCGCGAACGCGGCGATGGCGAGGCCGGCCACCGCGGGGAAGAGCAGGTGCCCCCAGGGCGAGTACCACCGCGGGATCCGGGAGAGCAGCTCGGCGCGGAACTCCGAACGGGAAGCCTGGGTCATGGTCCGCGTCTCCGGTCGCCGGCCGTTCCGGCGGGGCCGCGGAAAGGTAGGGGCGTGGAGGGGCCGGCCGCAACTGAACGCTGGCGCCCCGCACGGAGCGAAACGTGGTCGCGAGGCCTCATGACGCGGTGCGGCGGCGCCTCCGGGGAGATCGCGGCCGCGCCCACCGACCCTACGCCGCCGGCGCCTCCTCGAAGAGCCAGGTCGTCAGGTACCGCTCGCCGGTGTCGGGCAGGACCACCACGATGAGCTTGCCCGCGTTCTCGGGCCGCCTCGCCACCTCGCGCGCCGCCCAGGCCGCGCCGCCGCAGGAGATGCCGGACAGGATGCCCTCCTCCCGCGTGAGCCGGCGGCCGAAGTCGCCGGCGTCGGCGTTCTGGACCGTGATCACCTCGTCGATGAGCGAGGTGTCGAGCACCTTCGGCACGAAGCCCGGTCCCCAGCCCTGGATCTTGTGCGGCCCCGGCTTGCCGCCCGAGAGCACCGGCGAGTCGGCCGGCTCGGCGGCCACGATGCGGATGGACGGCTTGCGCGCCTTCAGCACCTGGCCGACGCCGGTGAGCGTCCCCCCGGTGCCGGTCCCGGCGACCACGATGTCCACCTTGCCGTCGGTGTCGCGCCAGATCTCCTCCGCGGTGGTGCGGCGGTGGATCTCGGGGTTGGCCGGGTTCTCGAACTGCTGGAGGATGAGGTACCGGGGGTCCTCGGCCGCGAGCGCCTGCGCCTTCGCGATGGCGCCCTTCATGCCCTCGGCGCCGGGCGTGAGCACCAGCTTCGCGCCGAACGCGGCCAGCAGCTTGCGCCGCTCCACGCTCATGGTGTCGGGCATGGTGAGGACGAGCTTGTAGCCCTTCGCCGCCGCGGCGAACGCGAGCCCGATGCCGGTGTTGCCGCTGGTCGGCTCGAGCAGGATGGTGTCCGGCGCGATCTTCCCGTCGCGCTCGGCCGCCTCGATCATCGCCACGCCGATGCGGTCCTTCACGCTGGAGGCGGGGTTGAAGCTCTCCAGCTTGGCCACCACCGTCGCCCGGGCGCCGTCGATGATCCGGTTGAGCCGCACCAGCGGCGTGTTTCCGATGAGCTTCGTGACGTCGTCCGCGATCCGCATGCGCCCTCGCTCCCGCCGGTCGCCCGGCCGATTCCGTTATAGCGGACATCCTTAGAAGCGGACGCGCCTCCTGTCAAGCGGACACGGCGGCGGCCCGCCGCGGACGCCCGCTGCCGGGGACCGGGCCCGGGCGCCGGCGCGGCGCTGAGACGCGGTCGCGGGAGCGGGTGCGTGTGTCACCCACCGTCAATACTCCCTGACGGGGGGTGACGTGGCCGAGCCTTGCTGATCCAGGTCAATCCCGCGAGCGTGCGACAGGCTGCCGCAGCGCCCGAACTCCATGGACCTCGCCACCCTCTGGATCGTCTCCGGCTCCCTCGCCAGCGTCGGCCTGCTCGCCGGCGGCCACCTCGGCCGGCGCTGGGCCCGCGAGCGCCGCGACGCCGCCGAGCTCGAGGCGAAGCGCGCCCGAGGCCAGCACCTGGCCCGCTCGCTCCACCCGGTCATCGACCCCAACATCTGCATCGGCAGCCTCTCCTGCCTGCGCGCGTGCCCGGAGGGCGACATCCTCGGCATCGTGGACGGCGCCGCGAAGCTGGTGCACGCCGACCACTGCATCGGCCACGGGCGCTGCGCCGCCGAGTGCCCGGTGGGCGCGATCCGGCTGGTGTTCGGCACCGCCGAGCGCGGGGTGGACCTGCCGGAGGTGGACGAGTTCTTCGAGTCCTCGCGGCCCGGCGTGCACGTGGTCGGCGAGCTGGGCGGGATGGGGCTCATCAAGAACGCGATCCAGCAGGGGCTCCAGGTCGCGGAGCGGCTGGCCGAGACCGCGTCGCGCCAGGCGCCGGTCGCGGTGGTCGGCGCGGGCCCGGCCGGCATCGCCACCGCGCTCGGGCTGAAGGCGCGCGGCATCCCGTTCCGCCTGCTCGAGCAGGGGACCATGGGCGGCTCGATCGCCCATTACCCGCGCAAGAAGGTGGCGATGACCGAGCCGGTGGACCTGCCGCTGGTGGGCCGGTTCGGGAAGCGCCTCATCAGCAAGGAGGAGCTGCTCGCCTCCTGGCAGCGCGTCCTCGCGAAGGCGGGCATCGCGGTGGAGGAGGGCGTCAAGGTCACCGGCCTGGACGGCGAGGACGGCCGCTTCGAGCTGCGCACCGAGCGCGGCACGGTGCAGGCGTCGAAGGTGGTGCTGGCGGTCGGGCGCCGCGGCACGCCGCGGAAGCTGGGCGTGCCGGGCGAGGAGCAGGAGAAGGTCCTGTACGGCCTGCGCGACCCGGAGGCGTTCGACGGCAACCGGGTGCTGGTGGTGGGCGGCGGCGACTCGGCGCTCGAGGCGGCCATCCAGCTCGCCACCGAGTCGAGCGCGGAGGTGACGCTCTCGTACCGCGGCGCCGAGCTGGCGCGCTGCCGCGAGGCGAACCGCGCGCGCCTCCAGGAGCTGGTCGCCGCACGGCGCGTGCGCCTGCTGCTCGGCTCCCAGGTGACCGCCATCCGGCCGCGGCAGGTGCTGCTCGACCTGGGCGGGCGCGCCGCCACGCTGGAGAACGACTTCGTGGTGGTGAACGTGGGCGGCGAGCTGCCGCTCGAGCTGCTCTCGAAGGCGGGCGTGGCGCTGCGGCGCTACCACGGCGAGGCGCCCGGGCAGGTCCGCCGGCCCGCCCGCGCGCGAGCCGCGGGGCGCGGGGGCGCCGCGGCCCGGCCCGCCGCCGGCGCCGGGCGCCCCACGGCGGACCGGCGCCGCCGGCGCGCCTTCCACGCCGCCTACGCGCTCGCCGGCGTGGCGATCCTGGCGGTGCTGGCGTGGAAGGGACGGGAGTACTACCCGCTCGCGCGCCTGGACCGGCTCCGCTCGCCGCTCCACCCGGCGATGAAGCCGGCGGGGCCCTGGGGCCACGGCGTCGGCATCGTGGCGACGCTGTTCATGCTCTCGAACTTCCTCTACGCGGTCCGCAAGCGCTGGAAGCGCTTCGCGCCGGTGGGGAGCATCCGCGGCTGGCTCGACTTCCACGTGTTCGTGGGCTTCATGAGCCCACTCGTCATCGCGTTCCACGCGGCGTTCCAGTCGAACAACCTGCTCGCCACCGGCACCGCGGGCGCGCTCTGCATCGTGGTCGGCACCGGGATCGTGGGGCGGTTCATCTACGGCGCCGTCCCCTCCGACGGCGGCAAGGCGGTGGAGCTGGCCGACCTGCTGGCGCGGTTCGAGCGCTCCCGCGCGGCGCTCGGCCCGCTGCTGCAGGAGGCGGGCGCGCCGGCCCGGGCGCTGCTCGACCGCGCCACCGCGCCGGTCCGCGCCGGCTCGCTGGCGCTGCTGTTCGTGCGCATGCCGGCGGAGTCGCTCCTGCTCCGCCTGCGCCTGCTGCGGGTGCGCGGACGCTTCCGCGGGACCGGCCATTACGCCGAGTTCCGCGCCACGCTGGTCGCCCTGGCGCGGCTGCGCTGGCAGATCCGCTTCTACGCCTCGCTGAAGCGCCTGCTCCGCGGCTGGCGCGTGCTCCACGCCTCGCTGGCCGTGTTCCTGGTCCTCGTCATCGCCGCCCACATCGGCGTCTCCCTCTACCTCGGGTACGGACTCCTCCACCGGTGAAACCCTCGACCGCAGCGCTCCTCGCCTCGCTCGCGCTGGCCGCCCCGGCGGCCGCGCGCGCCGACGTGTTCTCGCCGGGCCCGCTCTCCCGGTCCCACCAGGGCCTGGAGGGGCTCCAGAGCTGCACGAAGTGCCACCTGGCCGGGCAGCAGCTCTCCGCCGACACCTGCCTCGCCTGCCACGCCGAGCTGAAGGACCGCGTCGCGCGCGGGCTGGGCTTCCACGGCCGGCTCCCCGCGGCCGAGCGCGCCTGCGAGCGGTGCCACCACGAGCACCAGGGCCGGGACTTCGCGCTGGTGGACTGGGGGCCGGGCGGGAAGAAGGGCTTCGACCACGCGCGCGCCGGGTTCGAGCTGCGCGGCAAGCACCGGCGGGTGGACTGCGCCCGCTGCCACGACCCGCGGCTGGTGGCGGATCCGGCGGTGGCCGAGGTGCTGCGCAAGCAGCCGGAGCGCCGGACCAGCCTGGGCGCGCCGCAGCGCTGCGCCGCCTGCCACTTCGACGAGCACCGCGGCCAGCTCGGCCCGGACTGCGCGCGCTGCCACGGCGAGGACGCCTGGAAGCCGGCGGCGCGCTTCGACCACGCGCGCACCGCGTACCGCCTCGACGGCAGGCACGTGCGCGTGGCCTGCGCGAAGTGCCACGCGGACGTGGCGGAGGCCGCCGGCGCGCCCGGCCCCGGCATGACGCCGCCGGTGCGGGCGGCCGCCTACGCCCGCTACAAGGGCGTGGCGTTCCAGGCCTGCACCGACTGCCACAAGGATCCCCACCAGGACCGGTTCGGCCAGGCGTGCGCGAGCTGCCACGTCACCGCCGACTGGAAGCAGGTGACCGGGCTCGGCGCGAAGCGCGCCTTCCACGAGAAGACCCGGTACCCGCTGCGCGGCGCGCACGCCACGGTGGCCTGCGAGGCGTGCCACGGCCCGTGGCCCGGCGAGAAGGCGCGCTACAAGGGCATCGCGTTCGCGCGCTGCACCGACTGCCACGCCGACGCGCACGTGGGCCAGCTGGCCCGCGTCGCGCCGCCGGCCGGCGCCGCCCCGCGGCCGGCCTCCACGGCCGGCGCCGCCGCCGGTGCGGCCGCCGATCCGCGCGCCTGCGACCGCTGCCACGGCGTGGACCGCTTCCTCCCGGCGCGCTTCGAGCCCGAGGACCACGACCGCACCGCCTACCGGCTGGAGGGCGCGCACCGCGCGGTGGCCTGCGCGCTGTGCCACCCGAAGGACGCGCGCCTCGCCGCGAAGGTGCCGGCGCGGGTCCGCGAGGAGCTCGCGCGCCACCGCCGGCCGGTGACGGTGAGCCTCGCGTCGCTCGACCTGCAGCGCCCGTCCGACTGCCGCAGCTGCCACAAGGACCCGCACGGCCGGCAGTTCGAGGCGCGCACGCGCGCCGAGGGCTGCACCGCCTGCCACGGCCTCGACTCCTTTCGCAGGGTGCGCTTCGACCACGCCCGCGACGCGCGGTTCCCGCTCACCGGCAAGCACGAGCGGGCCGCCTGCGGCGCGTGCCACGCGCCCGACGGCGCGGGCGTGGTGCGCTGGCGCGGCGTGCCGCAGGCGTGCGCCGGCTGCCACGCCGACGCCCACGCCGGCCAGCTCGCGGCGAAGGGGCAGGGGACGGACTGCGCCCGCTGCCACGAGACCGCCGGCTGGAAGGCGCCGGCGCCGCTCCGCTTCGCGCACCAGAAGCCGTTCACCGCGTTCACGCTCGACGGCAAGCACCGCGCGCTCGCCTGCGAGAAGTGCCACCCCTCGGTGCAGGTGGACGGGACGGCGGTGCGCCGCTACCGCCCGCTGCCGGTGAAGTGCCAGGGCTGCCACGCCGACTTCCACCAGGGCGCGTTCCGGGGGTACGTGCCGTGATCGCCACCGCTCCGCGCCTCGCGCGCGCCCTCGCCGCGTCCGCCGTCCTCGCGGCGCTCGCGGCACCCGGCCCCGCCGCCGCCGCCCCGGCCGCGCCGGCCCGGGTCGACCTCGCCGCGCCGCGGCCCGGCCCCGGCGCGCACGGCGGCGACACCGACTGCGCCGCCTGCCACACCGCCGACGGCTGGAAGGCGGTGACGTTCGCGCACGAGCGCACCGGCTTCCCGCTCGACGGGCGCCACCGCGACGCCCAGTGCCGCGCCTGCCACGCGAGCGGCACCTTCGCCGACCCGGTGCCGCGCGCGTGCGCCGCCTGCCACCGCGACGTCCACGGCGGCCGGCTCGGGCCGCGCTGCGCGAGCTGCCACGACGCCACCGCCTGGTCCACCCCGACCTTCGGGCCGGAGGCGCACCGGCGCACCGCGTTCCCGCTCACCGGGCGCCACGCCCTGGTCGCGTGCGAGTCGTGCCACGGCGACCGCCGCGACCGCGCCTTCGCCCGGCCCACGACGCGCTGCATCGCCTGCCACGAGGCCGACTGGGCCCGCGCCGGCTCCGCCGCGGCCTCGGTGAACCACGACCTGGCCGGCTTCCCGCAGGACTGCCGCGGCTGCCACAGCGCGTGGCGGTTCTCGCCCGCGGGGCTGCCGGCCCACGAGGTCTGCTTCTCGATCAAGTCGGGGCCGCACGCCGGGATCCGCTGCAAGGACTGCCACTCCAGCTTCCCGGCGGTGGACTACGCGCAGCCGTTCACCTGCGCGACCGACACCGCCGACTGCCTCCGCTGCCACGGCAACGTCGCGGGGGAGCACGACGGCGTGGCGGGCTTCCAGCTCGTGAACCGCAAGTGCTACGAGTGCCACCGCTTCTCGGCGGCGTTCGGAGGCCTGCACGGAACCGGGGTGCCGAGATGAGGACCGTCCAGACGTTCGTCGCCGCGGCGGCGGCGCTCGCCCTCGCCTGCAGCGAGGGCGCGGGCTCCGCGCCGTCCATCACCATGCCGTCGCGGGCGGGCCACGCCCAGCGGTGGTTCCCGATCGTGGCGGGCACGCCGCACGCGACCGCCAGCTGCGACGACTGCCACGGCGCGTTCGACACGTTCGCGAAGTTCGACTGCATCCACTGCCACACCGGCGACCACGCCGACGAGGCGGCGCTGACCACGCGCCACGCCGGCGTGCCCGACTTCCGGTTCGCGAGCGAGGCCTGCTACGGCTGCCACCGGTCCGGCGTGGGCGTGGACCACACGAAGCTGTTCCCCATCGCGGCCGGCGACGCCCACGCCAGCGCCGGCTGCGCCGAGTGCCACGTGGACCCCGCGGACCGGAAGGTCCTCGGCTGCGCCGGCTGCCACGACCACGAGCAGGCCACCATGGCCACCGCGCACGCGGCGGTGCCCGACTACGCGTTCGACTCGGCGCGCTGCGTCCGCTGCCACGCCGAGGCGCAGGTGGATCGCGTCGCGGCGCACCTGCCGTTCGGGATCGCGCCCGGCCTGAAGCACTCCGGGACCCGCGCCGCCTGCCTCACCTGCCACCCGGCCACCCGCGCCGACAAGGCCTGGGCGGCGGACTTCGCGGTGAAGGACTGCCTGGTGTGCCACGGCCAGACCGACACGGGCTCCCACCACACGCAGGTCGCCGGCTACGCCTGGGCCACCGACGCCTGCATCCGCTGCCACCCGGCCGGAGTGCACTAGATGCCCGGCGCGCTCGCCCTCGTCCTCTCCGCAGCCCTGGCCGCCGCGCCCGCCGCGTCCGCCCCGGGCAAGCAGCGCCCGCGGCGCCCGGCCCGCGCCGCTCCCGCGTCGGCCGCGCCCGTGCCCCGGCCGCCCGCCGCCGCCGAGGACGGTCCGCCCGCGCCGGCGCGCCGGGCGGATCGCCCGCGCGGCACCGGGCAGATCACCTACGCCACCGCCTCGCGCGCGTACCTCGACGCGGGCTCCGACGACGGGCTCGCGGCGGGCGCGGTGATCGAGCTCCGGCGCAACGGCGCGCCGGCCGGGCGGTGCACGGTGGAGTCGCTCGCGCCGCACCACGCGGCGTGCGCCGGCACCGGCCTGCGCCCCGGCGACGCGTTCCGGTTCGAGCCCGCGGCGCTCGCGGCCGAGGCGAGGCCGCTCCCGCCGCCGCCGGGCGACGCGGAGCTGGCGCGCCGCCTGGCGGTCGTCACCGCCGCCCCGGTGCCGCAGGTCGAGTTCCGCGCCGCCCCCGGCGCCGCGTCGGCCCCGGTGCCGCGGAGCCGCACCGCGGAGGTGGGCGCGTCCTACCAGGCCTGGACCGCGTCCACCGCCGGCACCTCGGACCGCGCGGCCCTCGACGTCGCCATCCGCGAGGCGGAGCTCGCGCCGTGGCTCACGCTCGACGTGGACGCCCGCGCCGAGCGCTGGCTCCGCCGCGACGCCCCGCGCTTCCGCCCCAAGGACGACACCCAGCTCTACCTCTGGCAGGCGCAGCTCACCGCCACCCCCGGCGACGCGCTGCGCCTCTCCGCCGGGCGCGTGCTGCCCTGGGCCATCCCCGGCGCGACCGTGTTCGACGGCGGCCTGGCCGGCGTGCGCGGGCGGCTGCTCGGCGCGCGCGCCGAGGGCGGCGTGTTCGGCGGGGCGGTCCCGGAGCCCGACACCACCGAGCCGACCACGCGCCGGGCGACCGGCGGGGCCTACTGGATCCTGGACGGCGCGCTCGGCCGCGGCGCGTCGTGGAGGCAGGAGGGGCGCATCGCGATGGTGCGCACGCCGGAGCTGGGGACGCGCGCGGAGGGCTCGCTCACCGGCCGCGTGTTCCTGCGGCGCCTGGACCTCTCGGCCGAGGCGCACGTGGGCGGCGGCGGCAAGCGCGGCGGCACGGACCTGGACGCGGCCCGGGTGGACGCGAGCGCCCGGCCGGTGGACGGGCTGCTCGTGGGCGGGAGCTTCCGCCACGCCGGGCTCGCGTGGCCGCAGACGTTCGACCCGGCGGCGTTCCCCGGGCGCTCGCGGGCGGCGGACGGGTTCGTGAGCTGGGACCCGGTGCGCTGGCTGCGGGTGGGCGGCACCGGCGGCTTCTCGCGCGACGTGTCGAGCGGGCTGGAGCGGCGCTGGGCGGGGCCGGAGCTGGGCCTGCCGCGGCTGCTCGGCGCGAGCGGCGGCCTGACGCTGGGGTACCTGGAGGAGTCGGGCTGGCTCGACGGCCGGAGCGCGTACGCGCAGCTCCTGTGGCGGCCGTTCCAGGCGCTCCGGCTGGTCGGGCGCGCGAGCTGGTCGCACGACGCGGCGTTCGGCGTGGACCGCGACGAGATCGGGGTGCTCGCCAGCGCGACCGCGGACCTGGGCCGGCACCTCGGGCTGCGGATCAGCCTGGCGGGCCGCGGCGCGTTCGACCCGGGCGCGGAGGAGGGCGGGAGCATGCCCTACGGGATGACCGGGTTCGCGACGATCTTCGCGGCGTACTGACCGCGGGCGCGGCGGCGCCGACCTTGCACGGCGCCGGGCCGCATGGCCCGACCCGACCACATCCGTTCCGCCGCGCTCGCGGTGCTCGCCCTCGCCGCCGCCTGCGCGCCGCCTCCCCTCGACGCGACGCCGGGGCCGCCCGCCGCCCTGGTCCGCGTCGTCAGCTGGAACGTCCACGACCTGTTCGACGACCTCGACCGGACGGAGCCGCCCGGCGCGCTCGACACCGTCGCCACCGCCGGCGAGGTGGACGCGAAGCTGGCGCGGGTCGCGGCGGTGCTGGCGCGGCTCGACGCCGACCTGGTGCTCCTGCAGGAGGTCGAGACCGCCGCGCTCGCGGACGCCCTGGCGGCGCGGGCGGGGTACGCCGAGGCGCGGCTGG
This sequence comes from Anaeromyxobacter sp. Red801, assembly GCF_049201065.2. Taxonomy (NCBI): domain Bacteria; kingdom Pseudomonadati; phylum Myxococcota; class Myxococcia; order Myxococcales; family Anaeromyxobacteraceae; genus Anaeromyxobacter; species Anaeromyxobacter sp. Red801. The sequence continues at coordinate 1,619,920 of NZ_CM181236.1, forward strand.
TCGAGGGGAACGACCCCCGCGGCATCGACGTGGCGGTCCTCTCGCGCCTGCCGCTCCGCGCCTACCTCAGCCACCGCGACGAGCGCGACGCCGCGGGCCGGCCGCTGTTCCCGCGCGACTGCGTGGAGGCGCACGCGGCGCTCCCCGGCGGCCGGACGCTGGTGCTGGTGGGCAGCCACCTCAGCTCGGCCCTCTCCGACGACGGGACGCGCCGGGCCGCGCAGGCGGCGCGCATGCGCGAGCTCGCCGACGGGCTCGTGCGCGGCGGCGCCCGGGTCGTGGCGGGCGGCGACCTGAACGACGAGGCCGGATCCGTCGCGCTGGCGCCGCTGCTCGGGGACGGCACCTGGCTCGCTCCCGCCGCGGCGCTGCCGCCGGACGCCGCGTGGACCTGGTCCGGCGGCGGGGACCGGGCGGCGCTCGACCACCTGGCCGTCCCGCGGGCCGACGCCGCCTCGGTGGTGCAGGCCGCGGTCGCCGGGGGGCCGGACGTCGAGGCGGCCTCGGATCACCGGCCGGTGGTGCTGGACCTGTGGCTGCGGTAGCGGCGCGCGGAGGCAGGGGTTCCGCCGTGCCGTCCGGGTCCAGACATTTCGGCGGGAGGTGGCGCATGGCGAGCGACCGGCGGCCGGAGAAGCCGAGGGTGCCGAAGGTGCAGGGGCTCGCCGGCGGCCCGGGGCCGACGCCGCCGGGCGTGGACGACGGCACGCCGCATCCCGGGGCCGAGCCGCCCGGGCAGGCGCCGGAGCCGGAGGCGCAGCGCCGCGCGAGCGACGCCGCCGAGCGGAGCGCCGGCACGCGGAAGGCGCACCTGGACGAGGCCCGCCGCGCCCACCAGGCGCGCGACGGGCGGGAGGCGGGCGAGGGCGAGACGGGCGAGGCCGGCGAGCCGACGCGCGAGCCGCCCACGCCGCGCGGCGCGGGCGAGCGAGAGGGCGGGGGAGGGACGCGGCGGTGAGGCGGGGCCTGGCGGGGAAGGTCGCGGTCGTGACGGGCGCGTCCGCGGGCGTGGGGCGCGCGGTGGCGCGGGAGCTGGGGCGGGCGCGGATGCGCGTCGCGCTGGTCGCGCGGAACGCCGAGGCGCTCGAGAACGCCGCCCGCGAGATCCGCGGGGCGGGAGGCGAGGCCATCGCGGTGGTCGCCGACGTCTCGGACGCCGCCGCGGTGGAGGCCGCCGCGGACGCGGTGGTGCGCGCGTGGGGCGGGATCGACGTGTGGGTGAACGACGCGATGGTGAGCGTGTTCGCCCCGGTGATGGAGACGACGGCGGAGGAATACCGGCGCGTGACGGAGGTGACGTACCTCGGCTACGTGCACGGCACGCGCGCCGCGCTCCGCCACATGCTGCCGCGCGACCGCGGGCACGTCGTCCAGGTCGGGTCCGCGCTCTGCTACCGCTCCATCCCGCTGCAGAGCGCGTACTGCGCCGCGAAGGCGGCGGTCCGCGGCTTCACCGACGCGCTCCGCTGCGAGCTCGCGCACGATCGGAGCCGGGTGCGCCTCTCGATGGTGCACCTGCCCGCCGTGAACACGCCGCAGTTCGAGCTGGTCCGCACGCGCCTGCCCGGCCACCCGAAGCCGGTGCCGCCCATCTACCAGCCCGAGGTGATCGCGCGCGCGGTGCTGGCCGTGGTGCGGCGCCCGCGGCGCGAGCTGTGGGTCACCTGGAGCACGACCCGCGCCATCCTCGGCCAGCGGACGATCCCGGGCCTGCTCGATCGCTACCTCGGCCGCATCGGGTACCGGGCGCAGCAGGCGGACCGCCCGCCGGAGCCGGGGAGGCCGGACGATCTGGAGCGGCCGGTGCCCGGCGATCACGGCGCGCGCGGAGAGTTCTCGGCCGAGGCCCGGCCTCGCAGCGCGTCGCTCTGGTTCACGCTCCACCGCAGGAGCCTGGCCGCGGGGGCGGTGCTCCTGGCCGCCGGGGCGGTATGGGCGTCACGCAGCGTGCGGATCGCCACCTGAAGCGGGGAGGCCTCGGCGCTCGGGCGGGGCGCGCGAGCGCACGGGCGGTGCGAGCTCGTCTCATGGCCGTGGGTCGCCGGGTCACGCGATACCTGCGCGCTGGATCCACGCGTATGGTTCGCGTCGAGGCTGAGGAGCGGGAGCGGAACGTCCGGGACGGGGGGGTTCCCGCTCCTCAGCCAAGCTCCAGGGGGGAGCAGCACCCGCGCCGGCATGCACCTGCATGCCGGCGCGGCCGCTTCCGGTGCCGCGCGGCCGGGAGCTGGCGTCGCGGCGGCGGCGAGGCGCACGCGTCCGTGCAGCCCGCGGCTGGCTCGCGTGGTATGAAGCGCCGGTCGGCTCCGCCGAACGGGGCGCTAGCTCAATGGTAGAGCAGCGGCCTTTTAAGCCGTTGGCTCAGGGTTCGAGTCCCTGGCGCCCCACTCTCGACGCATGCCCCGGTCCGCGGCGCGTGCGTGCATCCTCGGCCCTACGCCTTCCGCCCGCGCCAACATGCCTCGGACGCTGGGTTTGGGACGATATCGAGCACCGGGTATTTTTGGAGCTGGACGGTGATCGCAGCGGTCGCCGGGGGGATGCACCGATGGATCGACACGACCCGGTGGAACCGGACACCATCCGCAAGGACGGCGTGTTCGACGTGTCGGCGGCGCAGGACGTGGCGCAGCGCCTCGCCGCGACCCCCGCTGGCGCGGAGGTCCGCGTCGATCTCACGCACGTGCGCGAGTTCCACGACTTCGGCGTGGCGGTGCTGGCCCGGGCGCTGGCCGGCTGCCCAGGCCGCGTGTCCGTCCGCGGGCTGCGCCAGCACCACCGGCGGTTGCTGCGCTACCTCGGCGTGGCCGCGGCGCCGGACGACGGCGCGGGCGCCCCCGCGTAGTCCGGCCGGCGTCACGGCTCCCGCGCACGCACCCGCGCGCCGTCGTGGAGCGCGCCGGTGGGCCGGAGCACCACCGGCGTGCCGTCGGCCAGCCCGCCGGCGATCTCCACCTCGGTGGCCGCCAGCGCGCCGAGCTGGACCGGCCGCAGCCGGGCCCGCCCGCCCTCGACGGCGTACACCGCCCAGCCGCCGTCGCCCCGGAACACGCTGCTCGCCGGCACGCGGAGCGCGTCGGCCCGCCGCGCCACCGCCACGCGCCCCTCCACGCGCCAGCCGTCGCCGAGGGCCGACCACGCGCCCGCGGCGCCGGCGGGATCCACCAGCACGTTCACGCGCTGCTCCTCCACGCCCAGTGCGCTCACCTTGGTGAACGCCGACGGCTCGACCCGGCGCACGCGGCCGGCGAGCGGCGCGTCGCCGCCCCAGGCCGTCAGCTCGACCTCCGCGCCGGGGCGCACCCGCGAGGCCTGCTCGGTGAGCAGCTCGAGCGCGACCTCGAGCTCGCGGGGATCCCCCACCTCCAGGACCGGCGTGCCCGCCAGCACCGGCCCCGGGCTCTCCTGCACCACGCGGAGCACCACGCCGGCGACGGGCGAGGCGACCGGGACGGCGCCGCCGGCCGCGCCGCGGGGCGCGGCGAGCACGGCCTCCGCCGCGATGCGCTCCGCCCTCACGCGGCCCACGGTGGCCCGCGCCGCGTCCACCTCCTCGCGCGCGGCGCGCGCGGTCGCCTCGGCGGCGTCGTGGTCGCTCGGCGCCATGGCCGAAGCGGCGAGCAGGGCGCGGGCCCGCTCGAGCGTCCGCGCCGCGTCGGCCTCCACCACCCGCGCCCGGCGCAGCGCCGCCTCCGCCTGCGCCTCGGCGGCCCGCGCCGCGGCCACGCGCGCCCGGGCCTCCGAGCGCGAGCGCGGGTCGAGCGGCGTCGGCGTGAGCGGGAGCACGCGGGCCACCACCGCGCCGGCGCGCACCGCGTCGCCGGCGTGGACCTCGACCCGCTCGAGGGACCCGGTCACCGGCGCGGACACGGCGTGCCGCTCGCGCACCCGGGCCTTCCCGGTGCCCTCCACCCACTCGGCGATCGGGCCGCGCGCCGCGCGCCGGACCTCCACCTCGGCCGCTCCCCGCCCGACGATCGCCGCCGCGCCCGCCAGCGCGAGCGCCACCACCGCCCCGAGCACGATCCAGCGCCGCATCGCTCACTCCCGCGCCTTCAGCACCTCCACCAGATCGACGTCCCCGACCCACCGCCGCGCCAGCAGGACCAGCAGCCCGCTCGCCGCGCAGACCACGCCCACCGCCCGCGCCCACGTGCCGGGTGAGATCACCACCGGGAGCCGGAACAGGTCGGAGGAGACCAGGCGCGAGGAGAGCGTGGCGAGCCCGAGCCCCAGGGCGCAGCCGGCCGGGATGGCGAGGAGCACCAGCACCGCCAGCTCGCCGGCCAGGATGCGCCACGCCTCGCCGGGCGTGAACCCGAGCACCTGCAGCGTGGCGAGCTCGCGCTGGCGCTCCGCGTGCGCGACCCGGGCCGCGTTGTAGACGACCCCGCCGGCGAGCACGAGCGCGAACCCGGCCAGCACCGCGACCACCCCGCCCATGAAGCGCCCGATCACCGCCTCCATCGAGCGCCGCAGCTCCTCGCCCAGCGTGACCGCCGCCACCCGCGGCCGCTCCGCGAGCCGGGCCTCCACCTCCGGGCCCGCCCCGGGCGCCAGCGCGAGCAGGGCGCCGCTGGCGCGCGGACCGTCCCCGAGCGCGGCGTCGAGGCGCGCCCGGCTCACCGTCGCGCTCACGCCCACGAAGTCGTCCACCAGCGCGGCCACCGGGAGGGCCAGCACCGGGCGCCGGCCCTCGTGGACCTCGGCGAGCACCGTGTCGCCGGGGCCGACGCCGAGCATGCGCGCGAGCTGCGACGAGAGCACCACGCCGGCCGGCGGCACCGGCACCTCGCGGCCGCGCGCGTCCACCAGGCGCCACAGGCGCGCGCCCGGCTCGAGGCCGGCGAGCTCGGTCCGGTGGCGGCGCGGCCCGCTCCGCAGGGTGGCGGGCACGCCGCGGAACGGCTCCACCGCGCGCACGCCGGGCAGGGCGCGCAGCTCCGCGAGCGCGTCGGCCCCGGACGCCTCCGAGAACACCACGATGGCGTCCTCGCGGCGGGCATCGCGGAAGTAGACGCCGAGCAGGTGGCGGAGCTCGTCCTGCATGGCGCCGGCGAGGACGATCACCGCGATCCCGGAGGCGATGCCGAGCGCCGACAGGGCGGCCCGCACCGGGCGGCGGGACAGGTTGCGCAGCACCATCCGCCACGCCGGCGGGACGCCCGGCCGCGCCAGCAGGCGGTCGAGGCCGGTGGCGCGGAACGCGGCGGGCGGCTCGGGCCGCATCGCCTCGGCGGGCGGGAGCCGGGCCGCGCGCGCCACCGCGCCGGCGACGCCCACCAGCGCCGCCAGCGCGCACAGCGCCGCGCCCGAGGCGACCACCGCCGGCGCGTCCGCGTACACCAGGAACGGGAAGCGGTAGAACTCCGCGTACATCCGGGCGAGCCCGCGGCCGAGCAGCGCTCCGCCGACCGCGCCCGCGGCGGCGCCGGCCGCCACCACCGCGCCCACCAGCTTCGCGTAGTGGACCGCCAGCGCGAGGTCGGAGTAGCCGAGGGCCTTCAGCATGCCGACCTGCGGCCGCTGCTGCGCGACGAGGCGCGACACGATCACCGACAGCAGGAACGCCGCGATGCCGAGGAAGATGGCCGGCATGACCAGCGCCAGGGCCCGCAGCTGCGTCAGCTCGTCGGAGAGGTAGCGGTGCGAGGTCTGGTCGCGGCGGCCATGGGCGCCGGCGCCGCCCCAGGGCTCGAGCACCCGGTCCACCGCGGCGAGGACGTCGGCCTCGGCCGCGCCCGGGCCGAGGCGGAGCGCCACCGCGTCGAACGCGCCGTCGAGCCCCGCCGCCTCCGCAAGGTCGGTGCGCGGGGCCCAGACCACCCCGAAGCTCCGGTCGTCCGGGAACAGCATGCCGGGGCCGACCGCGTAGACGTACTCGGGCGAGAGCGCCACCCCGATGACCCGGAGGCGCGTGCGGCGGCCGTTCACCACCGCGCCGAGCGCGTCGCCGGGGCCGAGCCGGTTCGCGACGGCGAAGCCCTCGGTGAGGACCGCCACGCCCCGCTCGCCGGGGAGCGGGAGGCGGCCGGCCCGCACCGCCAGCACGTTCAGGCGCGGCGGCGCGCGGTCGGGAAGCGACACGAACATCGCCCGCGCGCGGCGGCCGTCGGGGAGGTCCAGGCGCCCGGGCCAGATCACCCGGGTCTCCACCTCCGCCACCCCGGCGATCGCGGCGAGCCGCGCCCCCACGGGCTCGGGCGCGCGCCGCACCGAGGCGAACGCGTCGGCGAACCGCTGGCGCGCGTAGTACGCGTCGCGCGTCCGCAGCATGGCGCGCTCGGTGAGCACGGTCGTCACCCACACCGCCATGGCGCTGGCGATGAGCGCGCCCACCGCCACCGCCTGGCCGCGCATGCGCCCGAGGTCGTGCCAGGCCTTGTGGTCGAGCGCGCTCACCAGGCGATCTCCGCGGCCGGCGCGCGCCTCGCGTTCCGGTCGATGCGCGCGATGCGGCCGTCGCTCACGTGCACCACCCGGTCGGCGAGCGCCGCGATGGCCGCGTTGTGGGTGATGACCACCACCGTCGTGCCCAGCTCGCGGTTCACCTGCTCGAGCACCTCCAGCACCACGCGGCCGGTGGCGGCGTCGAGCGCGCCGGTCGGCTCGTCGCAGAGCAGCACGTCCGGCCGCTTCGCCACCGCGCGGGCGATGGCGACCCGCTGCTGCTCGCCGCCGGAGAGCTGGGAGGGGAAGTGGTCGAGCCGCTCCCCCAGCCCGACCCGCCGCAGCGCCTCGTCGGCGGGCATCGGGGCGGGCGCGATCTCGCAGGCGAGCGCCACGTTCTCGCGGGCGGTGAGGCTCGGGACCAGGTTGTAGAGCTGGAACACGAAGCCGACGTGCTCGCGGCGGTAGCGGGTGAGCGCGCGCGCCGACGCGCCGACGAGGTCGTGCTCGCGGTAGCGGACGCGGCCGGCGGTGGGCACGTCCAGGCCGCCCAGGATGTTGAGGAGGGTGGACTTCCCGCTGCCGGACGGGCCGAGGATCACCACCAGCTCGCCGTCGTACAGCTCGAGATCCACGCCGCGCAGCGCGGGGACGTCCACCTCGCCCATCCGGTAGACCTTCTCCAGGCCGCGCGCCTCGAAGGCGGGGATCCGATCGCCGCTCGCTCGCGCCGGGCTCGCCATGTCCCCCCGCACGGCGGGCGCACGGGCTCCCTCGCCCGCGCACGCCCGGTGCAGAGCGTCGCCCCTCCGCGCTCCGGCGGGGGAGACGAAAGCGGGGTGCCGCGGACGCGTGCGCGCCGCGTCCGCAGCCTGCCGGGCGGACGGCGCCCGTCAGCGCGCGGCCGGCGCCGGCTTCGCCGCGACGACCTCGGGCTCGAGCCCGGCGGCGCGGAGCGCGGGCGCCAGCGTGGCCGCGTCGCCCGCGACGAGGATCACCTCGCGGTCGAGCGCGGCCGCCTGCGCCGCGGCCTGGACGCGCTGCGGGGTCACCGAGCGAAGCCGGTCGCCGAAGGTGTCCCACTCGTCGGCGGGGAGCCCCTGCACGAACGCCTCGGCGATCATGCCGCCATCCCGCGCCGAGGTGCCGAACTGGCGCAGGTAGTCACGGAACACCCGCAGCTTGGCGCGGTCCAGCGGCTCCTGCGGGATCCCGCGCGTGCCCGCGGCGAGCGCATCCAGCAGCGCCTGGACGGCGTCGCGCACCTGCCGCGCCTCGACCGTCGTGTCGAGGAACAGCGCCGAGCCCCGGACCGTGTCGATCAAGGCCGGCGAGACGCCGTACGTGAGCGCGCGGCGCACCCGGAGGTCCTCGAACAGGCCGCGCTCCATCACGTCGACGAGGACCCGGGTGGCCGGGTCGTCGCGGAGCGCGCGGGGCGGGATGCGCAGGCCCAGCGTGATCCGCGCCTCCTGGGCGCCGGGGCGGTCCATCACCACCACCTGCCGTCGCGCGGGCAGCGGCACCGCGGGGAGGGCGGCGGGCGGTGTGGCGTCGAGCCCCCGCCAGCCGCCGTAGAGCTGCTCGATCCGCGACCACAGCTCCGGGGTCGGCTGCACGTTCCCCGCGATGATCAGGGAGGCGCGATCCGGCCGGAAGGTCGCGTCGTGGAAGCGCTTCGCGGCGGAGGTCGCGTACCCCCGCACCCGCGCGGCGTCGACCACGACCCCGAACGGCTCGCCCGGGAAGACCCGCGTCAGGAGCAGGGCGCCGGCCCGCTCGTTCTCGCTCTGGCCCGGGGGGCGGCGATCGAGCTCCTGGACGGTCGCGGTGCGCAGCCGCTCGAAGACCGGCGCGTCGAACGTCATCTGCGACGCCCGGCACGAGAGGTTGACCAGCACCTGGTCCACGAGATCCGACGGGTAGTGGATCGTGGCGAACAGGGAGTCCGGGGTCGCCCGGAGCACGTTGTAATGGGCGATCCTGCCGGCGATGCCGCACGGGGAGGCGAGCGAGGCGAGGTACTGCAGGTCGGCGTCGGACCGCAGGCCGGGGTCGCGCCGGAACACCAGGCGCGCGTCCACCGCGCGGAACCCGGGCCGGTACGCCACCACCACCTCCAGGCCGTTCGGGAGCCGCCTGCGCTCGGCGCGTGCCAGCCCCGCCCGCATCGCGGGGACCGGCGGGACGGCGACGCCCGGCTCCTCCGGCGCGGGTCCGTGGTGATCGGCGCCCGCCGCCACCCCGGCGACGGGTCCCGCCGCGGCGCGGCCGCCCGGGACGACCAGGAGCGCGGCCGCGCGCGCGTCGTCCAGGTACCGCTCGACGTACTCCTTCGAGTCGGTCGTGAGCGACACCGCGACCTGCTTCTGCCAGCCGCCGACGAAGTCCGGCTCGCCGGTCGTGCGGAAGTACCGCGCGGCGTCGGCCACCTCGAGCGCCTCGAGGCGGAGGTGGGACCGGAGCAGCAGGTTGTCGCGGATCCAGCGCTTCGCGTCGTCGTCCAGGTCGGCGCCCGCCCCCAGCCCGCGCCAGAAGCGCCGGACCGATCGGAACGCGTCGAGCACCGCATGCGCGTCCTCGCGGCGCGTGAGCTCGATCTGCGCGACCACCAGCGCCACGCCGTCCATGCGATCGACCGTGGTGTCCACCGATCGCACCAGCCCCGCGTGCTCGTACTGCATCCAGGACAGCCGGCGCCGCACGTACTCCTCGGCCGCCAGCGCCCGCGGCACGCCGCGGTCCGCGTCACCGGGCATCGACCACGCCAGCCAGAGCACCGGCCGATCCACCGGGGCCTCACGAACCTCCAGGTCGCGCGCGACCGGCGCGGTGAGGTCCGGCCTCGGCGGCCGGAACGCGACGGGCAGCCGCGCCGGCGCGCCGTCGTTGGCCAGCGCGCCCATGGCGCGCAGCGCGCGGGCGGACACCGAGGCGCCCGGCTCGGGCCCGGTCACCACCAGGATGACGCTGGCCGGCGTGTAGTGTCGCCGCACGAACCCGCGGACGTCCTCGAGCGTGATGCGCGCCACGCTCTCGGCCGACGCCGCGCGCGCGTATGGGCTGCCCGGCAGCGCGCGCGCCCGGAGCCAGTCGAGCTGCCGGGGCTCGTCCTGCCCCGCGTGCCGCTCCGCCATCTCGCGCGCCACCACCGCGCGCTCCCTGGCGAAGGCGGCCTCGTCGACGCCCGCGAGCGGATCGCGGAGCCGGTCCGCCTCGAGGCGGAGCAGCTCGTCGAGCTGATCCGGCTGGCCGATCTCGTAATAGTCGGTGGAGTCGTCCTGGGTGAACCCGTTGAACTCGGCGCCGGTGGCGAGCAGGCGGCTCCACAGCGTGGCCCCGCCGCCGGTGCGCGCCCGGAACGAGAGGTGCTCGACGAGGTGCGCGAGCCCCTCCTTGCCGGGCGGATCGTCCACGCTGCCCACCTGATACGAGGCGGAGACCATCACCGTCGGCATGTGCGGCAGCGCGTACGCGACCAGCCGGATGCCGGTGGGGTAGGCGGCGGCGAAGCCTTCGTAGGGGACCGCCTTCACCATCTGCACCGGCTTCACCGGCGCGCAGGCGAGGACGGCGGAGGCGACGAGGAACGCGGCGACGAGCGGGCGCGTGCGCATCCGCGGAGCCTAGCACGCGGAGTTCCTGCACCGAGCGCGCGGGTGAACTGCGCGTGGGAACCGGGGAAATCCCCGGGGTCGCTCAGGCCCGCCCGTGCCGCCGCGTTCCGACCTCGACCACGTCGGCCGGATCCGCCTCGGGCACGTCGTCGGACCGACCCGCGGTCCGGGCGCGCCGGGGGAACGCCGCGGCCGGCGCAGGCGGGCGCTGCTCGGCCTCGAGGCGCGCGAACCAGCGGGCGGCGGTGGCCTTCACGCGCGCCCAGCGCACGTCCTCGGGGCTGGCCATGGGGATGCCGGCACCGGCCGTCGCCGCGGTCGCCGCCGGGGCGCCGACCACGCGCGCGCCGGCGCGGCGCTGGAACACCTCGCCGTACAGCGAGGAGTGCGTCCGCGCGCAGAACGGGCACTGGTAGTAGCGGATCGGGCTCCCCGGGGCCGACCAGCTCGTCATCACCACCTTGCAGTGCGTGCACTCGACCGCGGTTTCCATCGATGTCGGGAGATATCATCCCCGTCCGGTCGGTCAAGAAAACGTCCGCGATCACGCGGGGTTTTCACGGTCCGTCCGCGACCCGGACGCGGCGCGTCGCCGCGCCCGCGGGGCGGCCCCGGCGCTATGGTGAGGGCATGGCGACCCTGGTGAACCTGGACGGCGCGCTGGTCGCGCCGGCGGACGCGAAGGTGTCCGTGCTCGACCGCGGGTTCCTGTACGGCGACAGCGTGTACGAGGTGGTGCGCACCTACGGTGGACGGCCGTTCGAGCTCGACGCGCACCTCGCGCGCCTGGCGCGCTCGGCGGAGCGCACCGGGCTCGCGCCGCGCTGGGACGGGCCGCGCACCGCGCGCGAGATCGCGCGCACGCTCGAGGCGGCGCAGGCGATGGGCGCGCCGCCGGCGGCGCCGGACGCGGCGCCGTGGAACGCCGGCGAGTGGTACGTGCGCGTGGTGATGACGCGCGGCGCGGGCGAGATCGGGCTCGACCCGGCGCTCGCGGTGGACCCTCGGGCGGTCGTCATCGTCGCGCCGCTCGCCGCGCCGCCCGCGCGCGCGTACGCCGAGGGCGTGGCGGTGGCCATCGCGAGCGTGCGCCGGGCCTCGCCCGCCGCGGTCGACCCGGCCGCCAAGACCGGCGCGCACCTCTCGCACGTGCTCGCGGTGCGCGAGGCGCGCGCCGCGGGCGCGCACGAGGCGCTCCTGCTCGACGACGCCGGGATGGTGACGGAGGGCTCGTCGTCGAACGTGTTCGCGATCTCCGGCGGGCGGCTCCGGACCCCGCCGCTCGCGGCCGGGATCCTGGAGGGCGTGACGCGCGGGGTGGTGCTCCGGCTCGCGCGCGAGCTGGGCGTGCCGGCCGAGGAGGCGCCGCTCCGCGTGGACGCGCTGGAGGCGGCGGACGAGGCGTTCCTCACCTCGACGATGCGCGAGATCCTGCCGGTGGTGCGGGTGGGGGCGAGGTCGATCGGGGCCGGGCGCCCCGGCCCGGTCACGGAGCGGCTGCACCGGGCCTTCCGCCGGCTCGCGGGCGGGCCTGCCGGGCTCGGCCCGGGGTGAACGTCCCGTCGCCGAGGGGATCGCGCGCCGCGCCCGGCTCGGCGTAAGCTGGCCCGCTCATGGGCCGACTCCTCGCCGTGCTCCTCGCCGTCGCGCTCGCCGCCGACGCGGCCCCGACGGCGGTGGAGGCGCCGGAGCCGATCGCGCCGGTGGAGCCTCCCGCGGTGCCGGCGGCGGAGCCCTCCGCGGCGCCGGCGGCGGCCGCGCCGCCCGCGGAGCCCGCCTCCGCGGCGACCCCCGCCGCGCCGCAGCCGGAGCCGGCCCTGCCGCTCCCGCTCCCGCCGCCCGACGCCACCGTGCTCGCGCCGCCGCCGGCCGCCGACCTCGCCGATCCGCTCGACCTGCTCTGGGGGCACCGGCTGGAGTTCGCGCCGGGCGGCGAGCCGCTCGTCACCATCCGGCTCATGGAGGGCCAGCGCGAGATCGCGTTCCGCCCGCTCGCCCCGGCGCGCGTGCTCCTGCGCGGGGGCGGCGAGCTCCGGGTCGAGGCCGGCACGCGGCTGCGGGTCGTCGCGCGCGAGGCCGTCCCGGCGGTGCTGGCGTGGCGCGCCCTGCTCGAGGAGGCGCCGCTCGCCGATCGCGCGCGCCTCGAGGCGCAGGCGCAGGCCTGGCGGGTCCGCGGCGTGCGCGCCGAGACGCGCGTGGCGGGCGCGGTGTACGGCATCGCCGGGCGCGTGGTGGACAACCGCCGCGCGCTGCTGCTGGTCGACGGCGACGGCACGCAGGCGGGGGCGCGCGCGGTCGTGGAGACGCTCCGGGCCGCGCACGGCACGCGGGCCACGCTGCACGCCACGCTGGTGGGCCGGCCGTCCGGGCGGCTCGAGCTGCGCGGGGAGGGTGGGGCGCCGCTGGGCGAGGCGGACGCCGCGCTCACGCTCGCGGTCGAGGGCGAGGCGGGGTTCCTGGTGGAGGGCGTCGAGCACGAGCACGGGCGCGCCGGCCGGGCCCGCGAGGACCGCACCTACCGCGGCCGCCTGTACCTCACGCTCGACGCGGGCGGCGCGCTCGCGGCCGTGCACGGCGTGCCGCTCGAGGAGCTGCTGCGGGGGCTGGTGCCGAGCGAGATGCCGGCCTCGTCGCCGCGCGCGGCGCTGGAGGCGCAGGCGGTGACCGCCCGCTCCAACGTGCTGGCGCAGATCGGCACGCGCCACCTGACCGATCCGTTCATGCTCTGCGCCGAGGTGCACTGCCAGGCGTACCGCGGCGACGGGGCCCGCACCGGCCGCACCGACGCGGCGGTGCTCGCGACGCGCGGCGAGGCGCTGTTCGGCCGCGCCGACCGCACCCTGGTGAACGCGGTCTACTCGGCGATGTGCGGCGGCCACGGCGAGCACAACGACGCGGTGTGGGACGGCACGCCGGACCCGAGCCTGCGCGGGCGGCCCGATCTCCCGCCCGGCGCGGCGGCGCGCTGGCCGGTGGGCCTGGGCACCGACGCGCTGCTGCGCCGGTTCCTGGTGGCGGGCTCCGAGGCCTACTGCGCGCGCGCCACGGGCGCGAGCCGCGGCCGCTTCCGCTGGACGCGCCGGCTGGATGCGGCGGCGCTGGCGCGGGTGGGCGCCGAGCTCGGGATCGGTCCGGTGACCGCGCTGCGCGTGACGGCGCGGGGCGTGTCCGGCCGCGCGCGCGAGCTGGAGGTGACGGGCGCGGCGGGGCGGGCCGAGGTCCGCGGAGAGCTGCGCATCCGCCGGCTGCTCGGGGACCTCCCCTCGGCGATGTTCCTGGTCGAGCCGGAGCCGGGCGGCGCGCTGTCGCTGCGCGGGGGCGGCTGGGGACACGGCGCCGGGATGTGCCAGTGGGGCGCGGTGGGGCGCGCCGAGGCCGGGCAGGACCACCGCGAGATCCTCCGCGCCTACTACTCGGGCGCCGAGGTCTCCCGCATCTACTGACTGTAATCTACCGGGTGGACTCGAGCGGCCCCGGCCACGCGTCGGCGCGCTGGAGGTCGTGGAGCCGCGAGTAGCCGAGCTCGCGGAGCGCCTTCGCCGCGATGGCGCTCCGGCGGCCGCTCCGGCAGTAGAGCACGAGGGTGGCGTCGCGGTCCGGGAGCTCGCCGGGCGCGCGGCGCGCGATCTCGTCGTACGGGATGTTGACCGCCCCCGGCGCGTGGCCGGCCGCGAACTCCTGCGGCGTGCGCACGTCCACCAGCCGGGCGCCGCCGTCCACCAGCGCCTTCGCCGCGGGACCGTCCACCACCGGGGCGGCGGGCGGGCCGGCGGGCGCGCGGCTGCAGGCGGTCAGGGCGGCGACGACGAGGGCGGCGGCGAGGCGGGCTCCGGACATGGCGTGGGCTCCGAGGATGGGTGGCTGCAGGGCGAGAGCCGCGGTGGGGCGCGGAGGTTCGCCGCGCCACCGCAGGGGGCCGCTCAGCGCCGATCGAGGTCGTCGAGGTGGAGGGTGTGGGTGCGGCGGCGGCGGCGCAGCGACAGCAGCGCGAGGCCCGCCGCCACCAGCGCGAGCACGCCCACCAGGGCCTCCACCAGCGCGATGCGCTGCAGCAGCACCGGGTCGCCGCCCGGCGTGCGGGCGCCGTCCCAGGCCTGCCACGCCCTCACCAGCATGAACGCCCCGCCCACGAGGAGCAGCACCGCGCGGAGCAGGACCCTCGGTCGCGACAGTCGCACGCGGGAGGTATCGCACGGAAGCCGCGCGCGCGCACGCTCGCTCGGCCGCCGCCGCGATCGGGCCGGTGCCGGGCGTCGGAGGTGGCGCCAGCTTCTCCTCGGCGGCACTCCGCCGCCACTGAACGGAAACCGGATGGACAACGACTGCACCGTGCTCGTCATCGAGGACGACGACGAGGCCCGGGCACCCCTGTGCGAGTTCCTCGGCGCGGCCGGCTACCGCGTGCGCGCCGCCCGCGGCGGCGGCGAGGCGCTGGCCGAGCTGGGCGCCGCGCCGGCGGGGGCGGTGCTGCTCGACCTGGTGATGCCCGAGCCCGACGGCTTCGAGGTGCTGCGCCGGGTGCGCGAGCGGGACCCGGCGCTGCCGGTCATCGTGCTGTCGGCCCTGTCGCAGACCGAGGACGTGGTGCGCGCCATGAAGCTCGGCGCCACCGACTACCTGCCGAAGCCGTTCGATCCCGCCGAGCTGGAGCTGGTGCTGCGGCGCGCGCTGGACGGGCGCGGGCGGGCGCGCGCGGACGCGGCGCGGAGCGGGGCCGTGGCCGAGGCGCCGGACCCCGGCGCCATCCCGCTGCTCTCCGGCGCGATGGACCGCGTCCGCGAGCTGGTGGAGCGGATCGCGGACACCGACGTGCCGGTGCTGCTGGTCGGCGAGAGCGGCGTGGGCAAGGACGTCATCGCGCGGCGCATCCACGCGGAGAGCCGGCGCGCCGCGCGGCCCTTCGTGAAGATCAACTGCGCCGCGCTGCCGGGCGAGCTGCTCGAGAGCGAGCTGTTCGGCCACGAGAAGGGGGCGTTCACCGGCGCGCACGCGGAGAAGCCCGGCAAGTTCGAGCTGGCGCACGAGGGGACCATCTTCCTCGACGAGATCGGCGAGATGGACCCGCGGCTGCAGGCCAAGCTGCTCCAGGTGCTGCAGGACGAGGAGTTCTACCGGGTGGGCGGGAAGCGGCCGGTGCGGGTGGACGCGCGCGTGGTCGTCGCCACCAACCGGAACCTCGAGCTGGCCATCCGGCAGGGCAGCTTCCGCGAGGACCTCTTCTACCGCCTCAACGTGGTGACCGTCCGCGTGCCGCCGCTGCGCGAGCGCAAGGAGGAGATCGGGCCGCTGGTCCGGCACTTCGTGCGGAAGTACCGCGAGCGCTACCAGGGCGGGCTGGAGGAGGTGCCGCCGGAGGTGATGGAGCGCTTCCACGCGTACGACTGGCCGGGCAACGTCCGCGAGCTGGAGAACCTGGTGCGGCGGCTGGTGGTGCTGCGCGATCCGGCCATGGTGCTCGGGGAGCTGGGCGCGCCGCGGGCCGCGGCGGCCGGGCCGGCGCCGGTGAACGTGGCCGCGAACCACGTGCGGCCCGGCGCCCCCGCGCTCCACGCCGCGCTCCCGGAGGACGCGCCGCTGAAGGACGTGGCTCGCCGGGCGGCGCGGATCGCCGAGCGCGAGGCGATCCTGCGCGCGCTCATGCGCACCGGCTGGAACAAGCGGAAGGCCGCGAAGCGGCTGCAGGTGAGCTACAAGGCGCTGCTCTACAAGATCAAGGACTGCGGGATCGTGGACCCGCGCGACGCCGCCACCGTGGACGAGGCCTGACGCGGGCGCCGGGACCGCGCCGCCCCCGGCTCGCGCGGCCGCGCGCGGCGCCGCGCCGCTATGCGGCCGCCTCCTTCGTCGCGATGGCGCGGGTGCGCCGCGGCCGGGGCCCCGTCCGCGCGCTCACCGCGAGGAAGCCGAAGCCCAGCCCGATCAGCACCGCCGGCTCGATCCAGGGCAGCGGGAACAGCCTGCAGATCATCATCCCGGCCCCGAACAGGCCGATCGTCCACGCCGCCGCCCTCAGCATCGGTCCCCTCCGGCGCGCGCTGGCCGACTGCCGCCGCCGCGTCCTCCCGAACGTTCGGGCGTCCAGGCGCGCGCGGCAACGCGGGCACGGCGGTTCCGCGCGCGAGGAAAAACATTCGCCTGCGCCGCCCGCGCCGTTCCGCGACGGCGGGCGCCCGGCCGCGCGGCCCGGCCCGGACCGCCCGCCGAGCGCCGGTTCTCGCCGGCCGTCGCGCCGCGGGCGGGCCGGTGGCATGCGCCGTGCTCGGTGCGAGCGCGTCCGATTGGCGGAGAGCCGCACCGGGGGAACGGAATGGCGCGTGGCAACGTGGCGATGACGGCGGTCCTGCTCCTGTCGGCGGCGTGCGCGGGGAAGAGCGCGTCCGAACGGGCCGGCACACGCCCCGATGCGGGCGAGTACCGCATCGGGCGCGAGGACGTGCTCGAGGTGGTGGTGTGGCACGAACCGGAGCTGACCCGGGTGGTGCCGGTGCGCCCCGACGGGCGCATCTCGCTCCCGCTCGCCGGCGAGGTCGAGGCGGCGGGCAAGACGCCGGCGGAGCTGCAGACCGGCCTGAGCAAGGCGCTCGGGACGTACATCAAGGACCCCGCGGTGGCGGTGCTGGTGCGCGAGATCAACGCCGCGCGCGTGTTCGTGCTGGGCGAGGTGGCGCGGCCGGGCGGGTTCCCGCTGCGCGGCCCGATGTCGGTGGTCCAGGCCATCGCGCTGGCCGGGGGGCGCACGCCCTACGGCGGCGACGAGGTGGTGTGGCTCCGGCAGAAGCCGGACGGCGGCGCCGATCGCGTGCGGCTGTCCTTCGACGACCTGGTGAAGGGGGAGGCGGCGGGTGCGCTCTGGCTCAAGGGCGGTGACGTCCTGTACGTGCCGTAGGGCGGCGCGGCCTCCGGCGGAGCGCGGGCGAGGACGGGCGATGGGTGCGCGGCGCGGGCTCGGGGTCGCGGTGCTGTGGGCCGCGCTCCTGGCGCCGGCCGCGCGGGTGGCGGCGGTGACGGTGGCGGAACCCATCGCCCGTCTGTCCCTGGAGGGCGGCTACGACTCCAACGCGCTCTACCTGGGGCAGGGCGGGGATCGCACCGGGCGCATCTCGCCCGACGTGGGCTTCCGGCTGCTCGACCACCTGTTCAAGCTCACCGCCACCTACGGCGGCGACTGGCTGGTGTACGAGCGGCTCGCGTCGCACGGGATCTGGAACCACCGCGGCGCGCTCGACCTGGAGGCGGCCCCCACGCGCCGGTCGCGGGTGACCGCGACGGCGCGCGGCGGCTATGCCTTCGACCCGGTCGGCCTGGCGCAGATGGGCATCTTCCGCACGGGCCAGCGCTCCGCGTGGACGGTGCAGGGCCGGGGCCGCGCGGAGTGGGACGCGTCGCGGCGGCTCGAGCTGGCGCTGACCGCGACGGAGCGGACGGTGGTGTTCTCCGACCGGAGCGGCGGCGCGATGCACGCCCCCGGCGCGGAGGCGCTGTGGCACGCGAGCGAGCGGCTCGCGGTGGGCGCGGCCTACGCGGCGGGGCTGTTCCAGGGCTTCGACCCGGCCGGCGACTCGCTGGCGTGGTCGCAGGGACTCCGCGCCAGGGCCCGCTACCGGATCACCCGCATGCTGGAGGTGGACGGGTACGCGGGGCCGGCCATGTGGATCGGGACGCGCGACCACGCGCTCGTGCCCGAGGCGGGGGCGGAGCTCCGGCTGGCGCGGCGCGAGCTGGACCTGCGCGTGGCGGTGGCGCACGGCCTGGGGATCGGATCCACCGCGCGCCCCGGCCTGGTGGACTCGGCGGAGGTCGGCGTGGTGCGCAGGTTCGGTCTGCGCTTCGACGTGCGGGGCGACGGCGGGCTCTGGCACTCCGGGGAGGTCCCGAGCGGGCGGAACTCGACGCTCGGGTACGCGGCCTCGGGGGAGGCCGGGATGATGCTGGGGGGCGGGGTCCGCGTCGCCCTCGGCGTGACGCACTTCGCGCGGATCGACGATCCGTCGGCGGACCTTCGGAGGACCACCGTGGGCATCCGGCTCGGGTGGACGCTGCCGGCGCGGTGAGGGGATACGGGACATGGAGCGGACCTACACGATTCACGACCTGTTCGCGGCGCTCCGGCGGCGGAAGGTGATCGCGCTGGTGGTGTCGGTCATCGTGCTCGCGACGGGGGCGGCGCTCGCGCTGCTCACGCCGGCGGAGTACACGGCGTCCTCCACCGTGCAGATCGAGCCGCGCCGGCTCCCGGTGGACTTCTTCCCGGCCCAGGGCGTCGCGCCCTTCGAGGACCGGATGCGGACCATCAAGCACGGCATCCTGGCGCGGCCGGTCCTGGAGAAGGTCGTGAGGGAGACCGACTTCTTCCCGGACCTGCGCGGCGACCTCGACCGGGCGGTCGAGAAGCTGCGGCGCCAGGTCGAGGTCCGGCTCGAGGGCGAGGTGCCCGGCGGCCCGCCCGCGCTGCTCTTCGTGGTGGAGGTGCGCGGCGCCGATCCACGCAAGGTGAAGGCCGCGGCGGAGCTGCTCCCGCGCTCCTACGAGGAGATGACCCGCGAGGTCCTGGCCAGCCAGGCGCGCGCGCTGCGCGAGACGCTCGACGCGCAGGCGACCGAGATGTCGAAGGCGCTCGCCGACCACGAGCGCAAGATCCTCGGCTTCAAGCTGGAGCACGCCGCCGAGCTGCCGGAGATGATCGACACGAACGCGCGCGCCGCCGCGCGCGCCCAGGCGCTGGTGGAGATGCACCTCTCCGCGATCGCCGACGCCCGGCGCCGCCGCAACACGGTGCTGGCGTCGATCCCGGAGGGCCCGAGCGCGCCCGGCATGAGCGAGGCCGCGCTCGACGCCGCGACGCGGCGGGTGCAGGCGGCCGAGGCGGCCTACGGGCCGGAGCACCCCGACGTGCGCCGCGCGCGGCGCGAGCTGCAGGAGGCGCAGGCGCGCCGCGACGAGGAGCTCGACGGCTACCGCAAGGGCCGGGTCTCGGAGCAGCTGGCGCGCCTCGACGAGGAGGTCGCGGAGCACCAGCAGGCGCTGACCGGGCTCCAGGCCGAGCTCGCCTCCTACCAGAAGCGCGTCGAGGCCGCGCCGCGCTGGGGCCAGGAGCTGGCGGCGCGCTCGCGGGACTACGAGGTGCTCCGCGCGAAGTACGTCTCGACCGTCTCCCGGCGCGCCGACGCGGCCGCCGCCGAGCAGCTCCTCGCGGCCGACGGCCAGGCGCTGTTCCGCGTGATCGAGCCGGCGCTCGCGCCCACGCGCCCGTCGGCGCCGGATCGCGGCCGCATGCTCCTGCTCGCGCTGCTCGCGAGCGTCGCCGCCGGCCTGGCCGCGGCCGGCCTGGCGGAGTGGCTCGACGGCTCCATGCGCGGTCCCGAGGACGCGGCCGCGCTGGGGGTGCCGGTCCTCGCCGCCATCCCGCGCATCGGGCCCCGCAGCCACGCGTCGTGAACCCGTCACCCGGAGCGAACGCCATGATCCCCGCCGAGACGCTGAACGCCGCCTTCCCGACCCTCGCGCCGGAGAGCCGCCTGGTCGCGCTGGACGCGCCGGACTCGCCGGCCGCGGAGCAGTACCGCGTCCTGTACCAGCGCGTGCTCCGCCTCGCCGCCCGCCGCCCCATGCGCGTCCTGGCCATCACCTCCGCCGGCCGCGGCGAGGGGCGCACCACCACCGCCGCCAACCTGGCGCTGACCGCCGCGCAGGAGGGGCGGGCGACGATCCTGGTCGAGGCCGACCTGCGCCGGCCGGTGCTGGCCGCGCGCTTCGGGCTCGCGCCGCGGGCCGGCCTGGCCGAGGTGCTGGAGGGCGCGGCCGAGCTGGCGCAGGCGGTGGTGCGGGTGGGCCCGCTGGCGGTGCTGTGCGCCGGCGACCCGCGGGACCCGGCCCAGGCGCTCCGCAGCCCGCGCGCCATGGCGGTGATGGACCAGCTCCGCGCCGCCTACGAGCACGTCATCCTCGACGCGCCGCCGGCGCTGGCGGGCGCGGACGGCGACCGGCTCGCGCAGGCGGCGGACGCGGCCCTGCTGGTGGTGCGCTCGGGGACGACCCCGCGCCAGGTGGTGCGGCTCGCGCTGGACGCGCTGGGTGAGCGCGCGGCCGGCGTGGTGCTGAACGGGGTGGACGCCGGGACCGTGGCGCACGGGCGCTGGATCTACGGCGACCCGGCGGCGGTCGCGCCGCCGCCGCCCGCGGTGCCCGACGCCCGGCGCGTCGAGCCGCTGTGAGCGCGGTCGCGCTCGTCGCGGTGGATCGCGAGGTGGGGGGCGGCGCCGGTCCGGCGTTCGCGGGCGGCTTCGCGCTCGCGCTCGCGCTGGCGGCTGCCGCCGTCGCCGTGGCGCGCCTGCTCGCGCGCCGTCGGGGCACCGGGTCGGAGCGGCGATGAGGAGGGCTTCTCGCGGGTGATGTGCGGAACGCGGGCAGATCCCAGCTTTCCGTGGGGCCGCGGGGGCGGTCGGGGGGAGGGTGGGTGGTCCGGGTCTTCAACCATTGGTTCTCGCCGCGCAAGGCGTTCTACTTCTTCGCGGAGGAGACCGTGCTCGTGGTGGCGCTGCTCGCGGGCGCGTCGCTGGGACCGGTCGCCGCGCAGGCCACCGGCGCCGCCGCGCCCATCGCGCCGGCGGTGCTGCGCGCCGGCCTCGCCTCGCTGTTCTTCGCGGGCGCGCTCTACCTCGGCGATCTCTACGACCTGCACGCGGCGGTGCGCGACCGCGCCGACGGGCGGCGGCTGCTCCGGGCGCTCGGGGTCGCGACCATCGCGCTCGCCGTCGCCGACCTCTCGCTCGACCTGGTGCTCCCGGGCTGGATGCTGCACCGCTCGGTGGTGCTCGCCGCGGCGGGCGGCGCGCTCGGCGTGATCGGGGCGCGCGCGCTGATGCCCGCGGTGGTGGGGGCGCCCACCCGCGTGCTGTTCCTGGGCGCCGGGCCGCGCGCGCGCGACCTGGCGCGGGCGGTGGAGCGCGAGGCGGACGGCCTGTGGGCGGTGGCCGGGTTCGTGGTGCCGGAGGGCAGCCGCACGCCGGCGGTGGTGCCGCCGGAGGCGCTGCGGCAGGGGCCGGTGCTGGAGGTGGTGCGGCAGGCGCGGGCGCAGGTGGTGGTGGTGGCGATGGAGGACCGGCGCGAGGGGCTGCCGGTGGACGCGCTGCTCGCGCTGCGCACCCGCGGCCTGCGGGTGGTGGACGACGTGGGCTTCGCGGAGGCCACCCTCCAGCGCATCCCGCTGGCGCTGGTCCGGCCGAGCGCGCTCATCTTCGACGAGGGCTTCCGGGTCTCGCGCCTGACCCGCACCGTGAAGCGGGCGCTCGACCTGGGGGTGTCCGCGGTGGGCCTGCTGCTGGGCGCGCCGGTGATGGCCGCGGTGGCCGCCGCCATCTGGCTCTCCGACGGCCGCCCGGTGCTGTACTCGCAGGAGCGCACCGGCCGCGGCGGCCGCCCGTACCGGATCTGGAAGTTCCGCACCATGCGCCGCGACGCCGAGAAGCTCGGCGCCGCGTGGGCCACCGACGACGACCCGCGCGTCCTGCCGGTGGGCCGCTTCCTGCGGCGCGCCCGGCTGGACGAGCTCCCGCAGCTCTGGAACGTGCTGGGCGGGCACATGAGCCTGGTCGGCCCGCGGCCGGAGCGCGCCGTGTTCCTGTCCGAGCTGAAGGCGCGCTGGCCGCTGTTCGCGCTGCGCGAGCTGGTGAAGCCCGGGCTGACCGGCTGGGCGCAGCTCCGCTACGGCTACGGCTCGACCATGGAGGAGCAGGCGAAGAAGCTCGAGTACGACCTGTACTACATCAAGAACACCACCCTGTTCCTCGACCTGGTGTGCCTGCTCGCCACGGCCAAGGTGGTGCTGCTGGGACGGGGGGCGCGGTGATGAGGGTGCTCGAGGAGCGGGTGGAGCGGCGCGCGGCGGCGCCGGCGGCGCGGCCGCTGCGGGTGGTGGCGGCGGGGGGCGGCACCGGCCTGCCGCGCGTGCTGGCGGGGCTGGCCGGCGGGGTGGACGAGGACGGCGCGCGGGTGGCGGTGACCGCGCTCGTGACCACCGCCGACGACGGCGGGAGCTCCGGCGAGCTGCGGCGCCGCTACGGCGTGCCCGCGACCGGCGACGTGCGCCGCTGCCTGGTGGCGCTGGCCGGCGGCCTCAGCCCGCTCGCGGCGCTGTTCCAGCACCGCTTCGAGGGCGCCGGCGCGCTGGCCGGCCACACGGTCGGGAACGTGGTCCTCACCGCCCTGGCGCAGCGGCACGGGGACTTCGCGAGCGCGGTCGAGGAGGCCGCCGCGATGCTCGGCGCGCGGGGCCGGGTGGTGCCGGCGGCGGACGGCCCGGTGGAGCTGGTCGCGTCGCTGGAGGACGGGCGCGAGGTGGTGGGGGAGTCCGCCATCGCCGCCGCGGGCGGGCGCATCGCCGCGCTGCGGCTGGCGCGCCCGACACCGGCGCCGCGCGAGGCGCTCCAGGCCATCCTCGAGGCGGACCTGGTGGTGCTCGGGCCGGGCAGCCTGTACTCGAGCGTGCTCGCGAGCCTGCTCCCCGACGGCGTCGCGCAGGCGCTCCGCGCCACCGCCGCCACCCGCGTGCTCTGCGTGAACCTGGTGACCGAGCCGGGCGAGACCGACGGGCTCGACGCCGCCGCGCACCTGCGGGCGGTCCGGCGGCAGGCGGGCGACGTGGTGGACGTGGCGCTGGTGCACCGGGGGCCGCAGCCCGCGGCGCACCGCGCGGCGCTCGAGGCCCGGGGCGCCCGCCCGGTGGAGGTGGACCGCGCCGCGCTCGAGGCGCTCGGGGCGGTGCCGGTGGCGGCGGACCTGGCCTCGGCGTCCGAGCCCGGCCGCCACGATCCGCAGAAGCTCGCGGCCGCGCTGCTCGCGCTGGCGCGCGCCCGGTAGGAGACCCATGCCCGGCACCGCCACGCTCCCCGTCGCGCCCGCCCTCCGCCGCCTCCCGTACCGCGTCGAGGCGCTGGAGGGGCGCCGCGCCTTCGACGCGCTCGAGCCGGAGTGGAACGCGCTGCTCGCGCGCGGGCCGGTGGACCTGCCCTACGTGCGCCACGAGTGGCTCGCCGCCTGGCTGGACGCGTTCGCGCCGCGCGCGCCGCTCCGGGTGCTGGTGGCGCGCGATCCGGCCGGCGCCGCGGCCGGCTTCGCGCCGCTCCTCGAGGAGCGGCGCAACGGCGCGACGTGGCTCGTGGCGCCCGCGAACGACCACTCCTGCCGGGTGGAGTGGGCGCTCGGCCCGGACGCGTCGGGCGCGGCGGCGGCGCTGTGGGGCCACCTGCGCGACCGGCTGCGCTGGGACGCGCTCCTGCTGCGCGACCTGCCCCGCGACGGCCCGACCTCGACGCTGCTCGAGCCGCTCGCGCGCGCGGACGGGCACCTCACCGGCCGCTGGGAGTCGCTGCGCACGCCCTACCTCGTGCTGGGCGGGGAGGGCGCGGAGGCGCGGACCTCGTCGAAGCTCCGCGCCAACCTGCGGCGGCGCGCGCGGCGCCTCGGGGAGCTGGGCGCGGTGGCGGTGCGGCGCGAGGACGGCCGCGGCGATCTGGAGGGCGCGCTGCGCGAGCTGTTCGCGCTCGAGGCCGCCGGCTGGAAGGGCGCGCGCGGCACGGCCATGGCCGCCGACCCGCGCACGCTCGCGTTCTACCGCCGCGTGGCCGGGGACGCGGCCCGCCGCGGCGCGCTCGCGCTCCGCGCGCTCACCCTCGACGGCCGCGCGGTGGCGGCGCAGCTCGGGCTGGTCCACCGCGGCGTCTACGCGCTGCCCAAGATCGCCTACGACGAGTCGCTCGCGCAGGTGTCGCCCGGCCAGCTCCTCCACCGCGAGGTGGTGGCGGAGTGCGAGGCGCGCGGCCTCGCGGAGCTGGACTTCCTCGGGCCGGACATGCCCTGGAAGCGCGACTGGGAGCCCCGGCACAGGCCCCATGACTGGCTCTACGTGTACCGGCCGTCGATCGCCGGGCGGGCCATGCACACCTTGAAGCACCGGGTCCGCCCGGCGGTGAAGGAGGCCCTCTCGTGGTGGCGGTGAGCCGAGCCATGGCGTTGCGCGGCGGGACGGCGGCCGGCCCCGCGCGGCGGCGCTACATCCCGGCCCTCCCCACGCTCTGGCCGGGCATGCTCTCGCCGCTGGCGGCCGACCGGCCGCCTCCCTTCCCGTTCGGCGCCCCGCGCATGGTGCGCTTCTACTTCGCCCGCAACGCGGTGTTCCACGCGGTGCGCCTGCTCGGGCTGGCGGGGCGCGAGGTGCTGGTGCCCGCGTACCACCACGGCGTGGAGGTGTCGGCGCTCGCCGCCGCCGGCGCCATCCCGGTGTTCGTGCGCGTGGACGGCCGCATGCGGCTCGACCTCGAGGACCTGGAGGCGCGCCGCGGGCCGCGCGCCGGCGCGATCTACGTCATCCACTACGCCGGCTTCCCGCAGCCCATGGACGAGATCCGGGCGCTGGCGCGGCGGGCGGGGCTGCCGGTGATCGAGGACTGCGCGCTGTCGCTGCTGTCGGCCGAGGGGACCCGGCCGCTCGGCTCCACCGGCGACCTCGCCATCTTCTGCTTCTACAAGGCGCTCCCGGTGCCGAACGGCGGCGCCCTGGTGGTGAACGCGCCCGGGATCGCGGCCGAGCTGCCCGAGCCCGGCGGCGCGCCGCTCGCCTCGACGCTGTCCCACGCGGCGGGCGCGCTGCTCGCGAACGCCGCGTTCCGGCTCGGCGAGGCGGGCGTGGCGCTCCGGGCGGCGGCGCGCGGCGTGGTGCGCACGGCGCGCGGCGCGTCCGGCCGCCTCCGCCCCGTCTCCACCGGCACGAGCACCTTCGACCCGGGCGCGGTCGGGCTGGGGATGAGCGGGCTCTCCGCCGCCATCGCCCGGCGGCTGGACGCGCGCGCGATCGTGGACGCCCGGCGGCGCAACTACTTCCTGCTGCTGGGGCGCCTCCGCGACCTCGCGCCGCCGCCGTTCACCGAGGTGCCCGCGGGCGTGGCGCCGCTGTTCTACCCGCTGCCGTGCGACGACAAGGCCGCGGTGCGCTCCCGCCTGGCCGCGCGCGGCATCGAGGCGGTGGACTTCTGGCGGACGGGCCACCCGCTCTGCCCGCCCGAGGCGTTCCCGGAGGTGACCGCGCTGCGGCGGCGCGTGCTGGAGCTGCCGGTCCACCAGGACCTCGAGCCGGAGGACATGGCCTACGTGGCGGCCTGCGTGCGCGAGGCGCTCGAGTGACGGCCTCTCACCCCTCCGTCGCGGTCCGCTGCTCGACCGACGCCGCGCGGCTCGACGCGCTGCGGCCCGAGTGGTCGGCGCTGCTCGAGCAGGCCGGCCTGCCGACGCCGTTCCTCTCGTGGGAGTGGCTCGCCGCCTGGCGGCGGCACTTCGGCGCGCGGCGGCCGCTCCGGATCCTGGAGGCGCGGGACGCGGCCGGCGCGCTGGCCGGGCTGCTGGTGCTGTCCGGGAGGCCGGGGCTCGGCGCGCGCCGCTGGCAGCTGCTCGGCAACGGCGTCACCGGCGCGGACGGGCTCGACGTGCTGGCGCGGCCCGCCGAGGCGAGCGCGGTGCGGGCGGCGATCGCGGCCGCGGCGCTCGACCTGGACGGCTGGGACGCGCTCGAGCTCGAGGACCTCCCCTGCGGCTCGCCCACCGTCGCCGCGCTCCGGGCCGCCGCGGCGGCGCGCGGCGTGCGGGCGCGGGTGGAGCGGCGCTTCGCCTGCCCGGGGTTCGCCGTGGCCGGGACCTGGGACGCGCACCTGCGCGGCATCCGGCGCCGCGAGACGTTCGGGCGGCGGGTGCGGTGGCTGGCGCGGCAGCCGGGCTACCGGATCGAGGTCGCCACGCGCCCGGAGGAGGCGCCCGGCGCGATGGCGGACTTCCTTCGCCTGCACCGCCTGCGCTGGGCCGGCGAGGGCGGCTCCTACGGCATCCCCCCCGGCGCCCCGGAGGCGTTCCACCTCGAGGTGGCGCCGCTGCTGGCCGCGCGCGGGTGGCTGCGGCTCTACCGGCTGTTCGTGGACGGCGAGGCCATCGCCGCGGTGTACGGGCTCGAGGCCGGGCGGCGCTTCCTCTACTACCAGTCCGGCTACGATCCGCGGTGGGCGTCGCGCAGCCCGGGCATGGTGCTGGTCGGGCGGACGGTCGAGGACGCGTACGCGCGCGGCCTCGCCGACTACGACTTCCTGCGCGGCGAGGAGCCGTACAAGCTCGACTGGGCGGCGGACCGGCGCGAGACCTGCGCGGTGCGCCTGCGCGCGCCCTCGCTGCGGGCGGGGACCGCCGCCGCCGCCGAGGAGGCCTGGCGCACCGCCCGGAAGCTCGCGCGGCGGGTGGCGCCGGAGCGCGTCTGGGGCGCGCTGCAGCGGGCGCGGCGCGCGCGAGAGGTGAACGCGGGGGCGGCGCCCTAGCCGCGCCCGGGGAGCCCGATGCCCGAGCGAGCCGACGGGAGCCCGCGCTGGATCGTCCGCCGCGCGCTGAAGGTGGCGGTGGCGGGCGCGCTGCACGCGGCGGGCGCCCATCGCGCGGTGGGGACCCTGCGCCGCCGGCAGGCGGGGGGCGCGCGGGTGCTGGTGGTCTCGTACCACCGCGTCACGCACGACTACCGGGCCAGCGCGCGCGAGGGGCTCGCCTCGCTGCTCGTGTCCGCCGACACCCTTCGCCGCCAGCTGGAGCAGCTCGGGCGGACGCGCGACCTCGTCAGCCTCGCCGACGCGCGCCGCATCCTGGCCGAGCCGCCCGGGACGTCGCGCGCGCGCGACGTCGTCACCGTCACGTTCGACGACGGGTACGCCGACGTCCACGGGGTGGCGCTGCCCATCCTGCGCGCGCTGGGCGCGCCGGCCACCGCGTTCGTGGTGACCGGGCTGGTGGGCACCGCGCGGCGGCTGCCGCACGACCGGATCTACGCGGCCCTCGCCGAGCTGGCCGCGCGCGGGATCCCGCCCGAGCGCGCCGGCCTGCCGCGCGCGCCGCAGGCGCTGCTGGACGCGTGCGCCCGCGCCGGGCCGGCCGCCACGCTGGACCGGCTCATCGCGCGCCTGCCGCACCCGCGCCTGCTCGAGGTGGCGGACGCGCTCGCGGCGCGCGTGGGCCTCGCCGACGCCGACCTGCCCGCGGGCACGCGGGTGCTGGACTGGGACGAGATCCGCGCGCTCCAGGCGGGCGGGGTGGAGGTGGGGGGCCACACGGTCACCCACGCGGTGCTGCCGCACCTGCCCGCCGCCCGGGCGCGCCGCGAGATCGCGGGGTGCCGGGACGCGCTGGCGGAGCGGCTGGGCCGGCCGCCGCGCACGTTCGCCTACCCGAACGGCTACCACACGCCGGCGGTGCGGCGGCTGGTGGCCGAGCTCGGGTTCGACGTGGCGGTGACCACCGAGGACGCGGAGAACGTGCGGGGCGGCGACCCGCTCGCGCTCCGCCGCAAGATGGTCTGGGAGAACACCACGCTCGGCCCGGCCGGCTACAGCCCCGCGCTGGCCGCCTGCAACCTCGAGGGCGTGTTCACCGCGCTCGGCCTCGTGCGTCCCGTGCCGGGCGAGTGGCGCGCGCTGGCCGACGCCGAGGAGGAGCGCGCCCGCCCGGCCGGCCGCTCCCCCGGCCCGCGCGGCTCGCGCGTCGCGGCGGGGTGACCGGCGTCGCGCGCGTCGCGCGGGGCGCCGCCCCGTTCAAATGCTCGCCGCCGGGGGCCCCGCGCACCCAGCTTGTCTGCGTGGCGGCGCTCACTGGGCGGGACATCGTCTGCTTCTCGAACGACTGGGATGGGGATCCGCTCTCCAAGACGCACATCATGCGGATCCTGGCCCGGGACAACCGGGTGCTGTGGGTCAACTCGCTCGGCAACCGCGCCCCGCGCGCGACCACCGCCGACGCCGCGCGCATCTGGAAGAAGCTGCGCGACGCGGCCCGCGGGCTCACCGAGCCGGAGCGCAACCTGCACGTGCTCGCGCCGCTGTACGTCCCGGCCTACGGGCTCGCCGCGGTGCGCCGCCTGAACCGCGCGCTGCTGCGGCTCCAGGTGCGCGCCGCCATGCAGCGGCTGGGGTTCGGCCGGCCCATCTCCTGGAGCTTCCTGCCCAGCGCCGCCGCGGTGGCGGGCACGCTGGGCGAGGCGCTGGTGGTCTACCACGTGGTGGACGAGTTCTCGGCCTTCAGCGACGCGAGCGCGCACGTGGCCGAGCTGGAGGCGCGGCTGCTCCGGCGGGCCGACCTGGTGATCGCGTCGTCGGAGCGGCTGCTGGCGGCGAAGCGGCTGATCAACCCGCGGGCGGTGCTGGTCCGCCACGGCGTGGACCACGCGCACTTCGCCCGCGCGCTCGACCCGTCGCTGCCGGTGCCGGTGCCGCTCGCCGCGCTGCCCCGGCCGGTGATCGGGTTCTTCGGGCTGGTGGCGGACTGGATCGACCTGCCGCTGGTGCGCCAGGTGGCGGACGCGTACCCGCAGGCGTCGGTGGTGCTGCTCGGCAAGGTGATCACCTCCACCGCGCCGCTCGACGGCGCCCGCAACGTCCACCTCCTCGGCCGCCGCCCGTACCAGGAGCTGCCGGCCTGGTGCCGCGGCTTCGACGTCGCCATCACCCCGTTCCGCCGCAACGAGCTGGCGCTGGCGGCGAACCCGCTGAAGGCGCGCGAGTACGTCGCGGCCGGCCTGCCCAACGTCTGCACCGACCTGCCCGAGCTGCGGCAGGTGCCGGGCTGCACGGTGACCCGCACGCCGGAGGAGTTCGTGGCCGCGGTGGGCCGCGCGCTCCGCGCGGGCGGGCCGGACCCGGCGCGCTCGGCGCTGGTCCGGGCCGAGGGCTGGGAGGCGAAGGTGGACGAGCTGCGGGCGCACGTGGAGGCGGCCGAGCGCGGCGCGGTGCCCGCGCGCATCCAGGCGGTTCCGGGCTAGGGGGCGGCATGCGGGCACGGGCGGACGCGGCGGCGCTGGACGCGGCGCTCCTGGCGCGGGAGGCGGGGCTGGAGCGCTCGGCCGCGCGGTGGAGCCGGACCGCGCACGCGGCCGCGCTCGGGTTCGTGGCGATGCTGTACTCGAGCCCGATGTACTGGTGGCCGGAGCTCGAGCGGCTGCGCCTGGGGTTCGTCACGATGGCGCTCTGCGCCGCGGCGGTGGTGGCGCACCGGCTCTCCTCGGGCGAGCGCATCCGGCTGGGCGGGGGCGGCAGCCTGCTGCTGCTCGCCTACCTCGCGTTCATCCCGCTCTCGCTCGGCTGGACGCTGTCGCGCCCGGACACGCTCCACGCCATCGTGGACGGCACGAAGATGGCAGTGGTCTTCGTCGCCATCCAGAACGCGCTGGACGCGCCCTCGCGCCTGGCGCGCTTCCTGCGCGTGGCGGCGCTCGCCTCGCTGGGGCCGGCGCTGGGCGGCGTCTGGGTCTGGGCCAACGACGACCACCTGGTGGAGGGCTTCCGGACGCACTGGCGCGGGCTGTACGGCGATCCGAACCGGCTGGCGATGAGCCTGGTGGCGGTGCTGCCGTTCGCGCTGCTCGGGGCGATGCGCGCCCGCCGGCCGGCGGCGCGGGTGCTGTTCGCGGGCGTGGTGGCGGCGCAGGTCGCGGCCATCGTGCTCACGCACTCGCGCTCGGGCGCGGTGGCCGCGGCGCTGGCCGCGCTCCTGTTCCTCCTGCGCGGCCGCGGCGCGGCGCTCCGGGGGCCGCTGGCCGCCGGGGCGCTGCTCGCGGGCGTCGTCGCGCTCGCGCCGCAGTCTTTCTGGGAGCGGTCGCGCACCATCGCCGACTACCGCGACGACGCCTCCGTGGCGGGCCGCGAGCACGCCTGGAAGGTGCTCGGCAACATCGTGGACGAGCGGCCGCTGTCCGGGGTCGGCGCGGGCGCGTTCCTGGCGAGCTGGGCGCGGTACGCGCCGCTCGAGGCGGGCGGGCGGCGCTACGTCGCCCACAACCTCCTGCTCGAGATCGTGGGCGACCTCGGGATCCTCGCGTTCCTCCTGTTCGCGGCCTTCGTGGCGTGGCTGCTCTGGCAGACCTGGCGCGCCGGCGACGATCCGCTGGTGGGGGCCGAGGCGCGGGCGGTGTTCGCCGGGCTCGCCGGCTACCTCGTCTGCGAGATGGCCAACGGCTACTCGCTCTCGTGGTTCCTCTACTTCCTGTTCGCCTGCGCGGTGGCGGCCGTCCGGCTGGCCCGCGTGCGCGCGGCGGCCGGGGAGCGGCCGTCGCCGGCGCCGGCCTGGTGACGCCGTGCCCGGGCCGCGGCGGATCCTGATCTTCCAGAACCGCTTCCGCATCGGCGGCCAGGAGCGGCAGACGGTCCTGAACGTCCGGTCGATGGACCGCGCGCGCTTCGAGCCGGTGGTGGCGGTGCTGCACCTCGACGGCGACCACCTGCAGGACCTGGAGGTCGCGGGCGTGCGGCCGGTGGTCTTCGACGTCGGCGGGCGCATGATCCGCCCCAACACCGCCTGGCAGCTCGCGCGCATCGTGCGCTTCGTCCACGCCGAGCGGATCGCGGTGATCCACGCGCAGGACGTCTACACCAACGTGCTCGGGGCCCTCGCGGCGCGCCTGGCGCGGGTCCCGATGATCGTCACGCGGGTGGACCTGGGGCACCACCTCGAGGGCTACCGCCGCCCGCTGCTGCAGGCGGCCTCGCGCGTGGCCGACCGGGTGCTGGTGAACGCGCTCTGCATCCGGGATCTCGCGGTGCGCGAGGGGGTGGAGGCCGACCGGGTCGCGGTGGTGCGCAACGGGGTGGACCTGGAGGAGCTGGACCGGGAGGCGCGGCGCGCGCCGGAGCACCCGGCGCCGGAGCCCGGCGCGGTGGTGTGCATCGCGAACATGCACCATCCGGTGAAGGGGCAGTCCGACCTGCTGATGGCGATGCGCGAGGTGCTGCGCGCCCGGCCGGACGCGCGCCTGGTGCTGGTGGGCGAGGGCGTGCGGCGGCCCCTGCTGGAGCGCCTGGCGCGCCGCCTCGGCATCGCGGACCGGTGCCACTTCCTCGGCCACCGGCTGGACGCGCCGGCGCTGCTCGCGCGCGCGGTGGCCGGCGTGTCGGCGAGCTACGCGGAGGGGATCTCCAACGCGATCCTCGAGAGCATGGCCATGCGGCTCCCGGTGGTGGCGACCCGCGTCGGCGGCACGCCGGAGGTGGTGCGCGAGGGGCAGAACGGCTTCCTCGTGCCGCCCGGGGCGCCGGCCGCGCTGGCGCGCCGGCTCCTCGACCTGCTGCGCGACCCGGCGCTGCGGCGCCGCATGGGCGAGCGGGGCCGGCGCATCGTGGAGGAGGAGTTCGGGCTCGCGCAGATGCGCCTCTCCTACGACGCCCTCTACCACGACCTGACCGAGGACCCGACGCCGCGCATCGTGGCCGGGGTGGGGTGAGCGCCGGGCTCAGCGCTCGGCCGGCTCCTCGGCGGGCTCGGCGGTCTCGCGCGCGCCGGGCGGCTGCGCCTCGTAGCGGCGCATCGGCGAGGTGACCGGCAGGACGGTGAGCGGCTCGCCCGCGGCGCGGGAGAAGGCCGCGCGCAGGAAGTCGCGGTTCATCCGCGCGATCACCTCGAGCTGGATCCCGGCCGGGCAGACGGCGGCGCACTCGCCGATCGAGGTGCAGTGGCCGAAGCCCTCGGCGCGCGCCTGCTCCGTCATGGAGCGCACGCGGAGCGGGCGCTCGGGCTGGCCCTGGGGCAGCAGCGACAGGTGCGTGATCTTGGCCCCGGTGAACAGCGCGGCCGAGGCGTTCGGGCAGGCCGCGACGCAGGCGCCGCAGCCGATGCACGCGGCGGCCTCCATGGCGCGGTCGGCGTCGGTCTTCGGGACGGGCAGGGCGTTCGCGTCCGGGGCGCCGCCGGTCCGCACCGAGACGTAGCCACCGGCGGCGACGATCCGGTCGAGCGCGCCCCGGTCCACCACCAGGTCCCGGAGCACCGGGAACGCGGCGGCGCGCCAGGGCTCCAGCCGCAGGACGTCGCCGTCGTGGAAGTGGCGCATGTGCGTCTGGCAGATGGTCGCGTTCCGGAGCGGCCCGTGCGCCTCGCCGTTCACCAGGAACCCGCAGGTGCCGCAGATCCCCTCGCGGCAGTCGGAGTCGAAGGCCACCGGCATCTCGCCGCGCCGCACCAGCGCCTGGTTGAGCACGTCGAGCATCTCCAGGAACGACATGTGCTCGTTGACGTCGCCGACCTCGTACCGCACGAAGCGGCCGTCCGCCCACGGGTCCCGCTGCCGCCAGATCTCGAGGACGATGCGCACGCGCCCCTCACTTGTAGCTGCGCTGCTGGAGCGGCACGTACTCGAACGCGAGCGGCTCCTGGTGCAGCACCGGGGCCTCGCCCGGCCCCCTCCACTCCCAGGCCGCGACGTAGGCGAAGCGCGCGTCGTCGCGGAGCGCCTCGCCGTCGGGCGTCTGGTGCTCGACCCGGAAGTGCCCGCCGCAGGACTCCTCGCGGTGCAGCGCGTCCCGGCACAGGAGCTCCGCCAGCTCCAGGAAGTCCGCCACCCGCCCGGCGCGCTCCAGCTCCTGGTTCAGCTCCTCGCCGGTGCCCGGGACCCGCAGGTCGCTCCAGAACGCCTCCCGGATGCGCGGGATCCCGGCGAGCGCGTGCTCCAGCGAGGCGCGCGAGCGCGCCATCCCCGCGTCGGCCCACAGGAGCGTGCCCAGCTCGCGGTGCAGGTCGTCGGCGGTGCGCCGCCCCCCGATGGACAGCAGCCGCGCGGTGCGCGCCGCCACCTCGCGCTCCGCGTCGCGGAACGCCGCGTGCGAGGTGTCCACCTTCGCCTGCCCCCGCGCCAGGTGGTCGCCCACCGTGTACGGGACGACGAAGTAGCCGTCGGCGAGCCCCTGCATGAGCGCGCTCGCGCCCAGCCGGTTGGCGCCGTGGTCGGAGAAGTTCGCCTCGCCCAGCACGAACAGGCCCGGGATGGTGCTCTGCAGGTCGTAGTCCACCCACAGCCCGCCCATCGTGTAGTGCACCGCGGGGTAGATCCGCATCGGCACCTCGTGCGGATCGTCGCCGGTGATGCGCTCGTACATCTCGAACAGGTTGCCGTAGCGCTCGTCGAGCACCCGCCGCCCGAGCCGCGCGAACGCGTCGCGGAAGTCGAGGTAGACGCCCAGCCCGCCGGGCCCGACGCCGCGCCCCTCGTCGCAGACCGTCTTCGCCGCGCGCGAGGCGATGTCGCGCGGGGCGAGGTTGCCGTAGGTCGGGTACATCCGCTCCAGGTAGTAGTCGCGCTCGGCGTCCGGGATCTGGCCCGGCGGGCGCCCGTCGCCGCGCCGGGCGGGCACCCAGACCCGCCCGTCGTTGCGGAGCGACTCGCTCATGAGCGTGAGCTTCGACTGGTACTCGCCGGAGCGCGGGATGCAGGTGGGGTGGATCTGCGTGTAGCAGGGGTTCGCGAACAGCGCGCCCTTGCGGTGGGCGCGCCAGACCGCCGTCGCGTTGCAGCCGCGCGCGTTGGTGGAGAGGTAGAAGACGTTGCCGTAGCCGCCGGTCGCGAGCACCACCGCGTCGCCGGCGTGCGAGCGCACCGCGCCGGTGACGAGGTCGCGGGTGACGACGCCGCGCGCCCGCCCGTCCACCAGCACCAGCTCCAGCATCTCGCAGCGCGGGTGGCTCACCACCTTCCCGGCCGTCACCTGGCGCTGCAGCGCCTGGTAGGCGCCGAGCAGGAGCTGCTGGCCGGTCTGGCCGCGGGCGTAGAACGTCCGCGAGACCAGCGCGCCGCCGAAGGAGCGGTTCGCGAGCAGGCCGCCGTACTCGCGGGCGAACGGCACCCCCTGCGCCGCGCACTGGTCGATGATGTTCACCGACAGCTCGGCGAGCCGGTGGACGTTCGCCTCGCGCGAGCGGAAGTCGCCGCCCTTCACGGTGTCGTAGAAGAGCCGCGCCACCGAGTCGCCGTCGTTCTGGTAGTTCTTCGCCGCGTTGATGCCGCCCTGCGCCGCGATCGAGTGCGCGCGCCGCGGGCTGTCCTGGTAGCAGAACGTCTCGACCTCATAGCCCAGCTCGGCGAGCGACGCCGCCGCGGACGCGCCCGCCAGGCCCGTGCCCACCACCAGGATCCGGTGCCGGCGCTTGTTGGCGGGGTTGACCAGCTTCAGCTCGTACTTGCGGCGCTCCCACTTCTGCTCGATCGGCCCCGCGGGGATCTTCGCGTCGAGCGGCATGCGCGCCTACCTCACCACGCCCACGACGACGGCGAGCGGGATGGCGGTGAAGCCGATCGCGAGGAGCCACGCCACCGTCACCGCGAAGCGCTGCAGGCCGGGCAGGCTCCGCCGCGTGGCCAGGCCGAGCGACTGGAACAGCGACCACATGCCGTGCCAGAGGTGGAACCCGAGCGCGATCATCGCGACGACGTAGATCGCGACGCCCAGCCCGCGGCCGAAGGTGGCGAGGACGTTGTGGTAGACCTGCCCCGGGCGGAAGTCCGGGTTCACCACGCCGAGCGTCAGGTCGAGCAGGTGGTACACGACGAAGCCGAGGATGAGGAGGCCGCTCCAGATCATCCCGCGCGCCGCCGGCGTGGAGGCCACCGGCCGGTAGGTGGCGTAGTCCACCGGCCGCGCCTCGCGCCGCAGCACCGAGAGCTGGAGGCCCGCCGCGACGTGCACCAGGAACGCGAGGAGCAGCACCGCGCGGACCGACCAGAGCAGCGCGGGCGAGATCCGGAGCAGCTCCGCGTAGCGGTCGAGCTTCGCCGCCCCCTGGAACACCTGCAGGTTGCCGAGCAGGTGCCCGACCACGTACGCGAACAGCACCAGGCCGGTCACCGCCATCAGCGCCTTCTTGCCGATGGGGGAGCTCCACAGCGCCGCGGCGCGCGAGGGCCGCGGCACCGGGCGGGCGATGGGTCTGGATCCGGCGGCCACGCGCTCAGACGGTGGGACCAGGTGCGCGGGGAGGCGACCACCCAACGGGATGGCCGCGGCCGGGCTCCGCCGCCGCGGCGTGCGGGTGAGCGGGCGTCAGTGCAGCGAGCGCGTGGGCGCGCCGCCCTCGTCCCCGCCGGCGAGCTGGCGCTCGACGGTGTAGAGCACGTCGTCGAGGTCGAACGGCTTGGCCAGCCAGTCCTCGGCGCCGATCTCCTCCGCGCGCAGCCGGGCGTTCTCGGCGGCGGTGACCACCACGATCGGGCAGGCGCGGCCGTAGCGGGCGCGGAACTCGCGGGCGAACTCCCACCCGTTCATGACCGGCATGCGCATGTCGAGCAGGATGACGCCGGGCATCTCGTCGGCCACCGCCGCCAGCGCGGCCCGGCCGTCGGGGGCGGTGCGCACCCGGTGACCCGCGTCTGCGAGGACCATCTCGAGGAGGGACGACAGGTCCTGATCGTCCTCCACCACCAGCACGCTGCGCCTCACGAGGCCTCCTGCGCCGCGAGCGGCAGGCTGAAGTGGAACGTGGAGCCCTGGCCGGGGACGCTCTCGAACCACATCCGGCCGCCGTGGCGGGTGACGATCTCGCGGCTCATGTCGAGCCCCAGGCCCAGGCCGCCGTAGTCCTGGTCGGTGCCGGCGTGGGCGCGGTAGTAGCGCTCGAAGATGCGCGGCTGGCGCTCGGGCGGGATCCCCAGGCCGTGGTCGGCCACCGAGACCACCACCTCGCCGTCCTGCGTCTCCACCCGCACGTGCACCGGCCCGCCCGCGGGCGAGAACCGGATGGCGTTGTCGAGCAGGCTGGTGAGCACGCGCAGGATCCGCTCGCGGTCGGCGTGGACCACCGCCGGCGCGGGCGCCTCCGCCTCGAGCGCGTGGCCCGGCGTGGACGGGCGCGCCTCCTCGATGGCCTCGGCGACGAGCGACGACACGTCGAAGGTGTCGCGGCGCCCCTCGCCGGGCTGCAGGCGCAGGCGCGAGGTGTCGAGCAGGTGCTGCACGAGGCGGTTGAGGCGGTCCACCTGGCGCTGGATCACCGTCAGCCCCGGATCCCCCGGCGCGCGCTTCTGCATGAGCTGCGCGTAGGCCTTCACCACCGCGAGCGGCGTCTTGAACTCGTGCGCGGCGGTCGCGAGGAACTCCTCGCGCATCTCGTCGAGCCGCCGGGCGGCGGTGACGTCGCGCAGCACCGCCACCGCCAGCCGGCGGTGCCCGGCGCCCTCCACCGGCGCGGCCGAGACGCTGAAGTACACGTCGGTGCCGTCGGCCCGCCGCGCCATCGCGTCGTAGGCCTTGATGCGCTCGCCGGCGAGCGCCCGCACCGCCGCGTAGCGGTCGTAGGGCACGGGGGTGCCGTCCAGGTACCGGAGGTCGAAGCGCCGTCCCCAGTCGCGGAGCGGGACGAGCAGGTCCTCCTTCGCGGCGACTCCGAGCAGCTCGACGGCCGCGCGGTTGGTCTCGACGATGCGACCCTCCTCGTCCACCAGGAGCACCGCGTCCACCATGCTGTCCACGGTCGCGCGCACCTCGGCGCCGAGCGTGCGCAGCCCCAGGTCGCCGCGCCGGATCAGCTCGAGCAGCAGCGCGGAGGTGACCACCACGAAGAACGCGCCCTTGACGGTCTGCGCGCGGGCGCGCAGCACCGGATCCGGCACGAGGTGGACCAGCAGCGCGTCGGAGAACGCGATCCAGAGCAGGCTGACGAGGGCGTAGGCCGCCACGATGCGGCCCGGCGACCAGGCGGTCCGGCCGCGCCACCACCGCGAGCCGTGCGCCGGCGCCGTGCCCGCCGGGGAGGCGAGGGGCCTCTCCCCACCGGCCTGGGTCCCGATCCGCACGAGCCCTGTCTAGCGGGAGATCCCGAGAAAGTCACCCGCCTGGGAGGGGTTCGGGTCTTCACGTTGGGTCAAAGAGCCCCAGCTGTCCCCCGGTGCCGGGACGCCGGAATGGGGACGGCCCGTCGAGCCCCGGCTCGGGGCGGTCCAGCCCGAGGCGGGAGGCGTGGCGCGCGAACACCTGCGCGACGAGCGCCGCGTAGGCCCCGGTGCCGCGGCGGCGGGTGGAGAAGGCCCCGTCGTACGCGCGGCCCTCGCGCGTCTCGCGCACCAGGTGCATCACGCGCGCGGCGGCCTCGGGGAGCGCCGCCCGCAGCCGCTGCTCGAAGACCGGCGCCACCGATCCGGGGAGGCGCAGCAGCACCCACGCGGCGCGCTCGGCGCCCGCCTCCCGCGCCGCCGCCAGGACCCTGGGGACCTCGTCGTCGAGCCCGGGGATCGCCGGGGCCACCAGGACGCCGGGCGAGAGCCCCGCGCGCGCGAGCCGCTCGATGAGGCGCAGCCGCCGCGCGGGGGAGGGCGCCCACGGCTCCAGCGCGCGCGCCAGCGCCGGGTCCAGGAACGGCAGGCTCACCGAGACGAGCACGCGCGAGGACCGCGCCAGCTCCTGGAGCAGGTCGAGATCGCGCTCCAGCAGCGCCGACTTGGTGACCACGCGGATCGGGTTCCGGTACGCGGCGCACACCTCCAGGCAGCCGCGCGTGAGCCGCAGCTCCGCCTCGATCGGCTGCCACGCGTCGGTCCCGCCGGAGAACGCCACCTCCTCGCCCTTCCAGCCGGGCCGGTCGAACGCGGCGCGGAGCAGCTCGGGCGCGCGCCGCTTCACCACGATGCGCGTGTCGAAGTCGGTGCCCGCGCCCATGCCCAGGTACTCGTGCGTCGGCCGCGCGTAGCAGTACGCGCACGCGTGCATGCACCCGCGGTACGGGTTCACGCTCCAGCGGAACGGGATGTCCGGGCTGTCGTTGCGGGAGAGGACGTCGCGGGTGGCGTCCTCGAGCAGCGTGATCCGGGCCGGCGGCGGTCCGTCGTCCCACTCGATCTCGGCGGCGGCCCACGGGTTGGGCGGGTTCCAGGCGGCGCGAGGCTTCATCCCGGATGCGTACCGGAACGGACGTTCAGGCTCAAGGCCCGGGCGGGCGCGAGCTTTTCGCGGGGGCGCGCGCAAGCGCTGCGGCGCCGGGCCGGCGGACGCAAGCGCTGCGTGCGTGCGGAATCACACGAGAAAATCGATTCCGGGCGAGAATCGGCGCGGGCCCTTCGCGGCTCCATCGCAGCGGCCGGCGGTGCCGCCGGCGGGGAGCGCGAGATGGCGGAGGACGGCGTGCGCATCGGGCGGAGGACGTTCCTGGAGCTGGCGGCGGCGGGCGCGGCCGCGGGCGCCGCGGCGGCGCCGGGGCGCGCGGACGCGTTCGGCCTGGCGCAGGCCGACGACGCGCTGCCGCCGGAGCGAGAGGTCCCGACGTTCTGCGAGCTGTGCTTCTGGAACTGCGGCGCGGTGGCCCGCGTGCGGAAGAACCGGGTGCTCTCGTTGCGCGGCCACCCGCGCTACCCGAACGCGAACGGCAAGCTGTGCGGTCGCGGGCAGGCCGGGGCCGCCTCGGTGGTGGACGGGGACCGGCTCACGCACCCGATGATCCGGACCGGCGCGCGCGGCGAGGGGAAGTTCCGGCGCGCCGGCTGGAACGAGGCGTACCAGGTGATCGCGCAGGGCTTCCGCGCCATCAAGGCGCGCCACGGCGCCGAGGCGCTCGCGCTCTTCTACCACGGCAGCGGCGGGCCCCTGCTCCGGCAGCTGCTGGTGGCGTACGGCTCGCCGAACTACGCGGGCCCCTCGTACGCACAGTGCAAGGGGGCCCGCAACGTCGGCTACCAGCTCACCTTCGGCGAGAAGCTGGTCTCGCCCGAGCCCATCGACCTCGAGAACGCGCGCGCCGTGGTGCTGTTCGGCTCGCACCTCGGCGAGAACGCGCACAACGGCCAGGTGCAGGAGCTGGTGAAGGCGCGCGCCCGCGGCGCGTCGCTGGTGGTGCTGGACCCGCGCCTCTCCACCGTCGCCTCCAGGGCCGACGTGTGGCTCCCCATCCGCCCGGGCGGCGACACCGCGGTGATCCTGGCCTGGCTGCACCTCCTCGTGGCCGAGCGGACGTACGATCGCGCCTTCGTGGAGGCGCGCACCACCGGCTTCGACCGGCTGGCGGCGCACGTGGCGCCGTTCGACCCGGCCTGGGCGGCGGAGCGCGCCGGCGTGCCGGCGCAGCGGATCGTGGACGCGTATCGCCTCATGGTGAAGGCGATGCCGGCGGTGGTCGTCCACCCGGGCCGGCACACCGCCTGGTACGGCGAGGAGGACACCCAGCGCGCCCGCGCCCAGGCCATCCTCTCCGCGCTGCTCGGCGCGTGGTGGCGGCCCGGCTCCACCTACCGGACCGAGCGCGCCGCGGTCGGCGACTACCCCACGCCGGACTTCCCCGACCTGCCCCGCAACGTGGACCAGGCCGCCGGCCGGTTCCCGTTCGCGGAGGAGGTCACCACCAACGGCATCCGCGACGCCACCCGCACCGGCAAGCCGTACCCGGTGAAGGGCTGGTTCGTGCACGGGACCAACCTCGTGCAGGCGATGCCCAACGTCCGCGAGACGCGCGAGGCGATCGCGAACCTCGACATGCTGGTGGTCTGCGACGTCGCGCCCACCGAGATCACCCAGTACGCCGACGTGCTGCTCCCGGAGGACACCTACCTCGAGCGCTACGACGACCTCTCGCTCGGCTTCACGCGCACGCCGTACGTGGGCCTGCGCCAGCCGGCGGTGGCCTCGCCGCACGACACGCGCCCGGCGTGGCGCATCGCGAAGGAGCTGGGGACCGCGCTCGGCGTGGGCGACTTCTTCCCCTGGGCGACGTTCGAGGACTACCTCGAGGTCCGGCTCGCCTCCGCGGGGCTGTCGCTCGACGCGCTGAAGCGCGACGGGATCGCGCTCGTCCCGCGCAAGACGCCGCTCTACCTCGGCGACGGCGAGGACTACCGGTTCCACACGCCGTCCGGGAAGGTCGAGCTCTGGTCGCAGCGGCTCGCCGACGCGGGCTTCGATCCGCTCCCGGTCTGGAAGGGCCCGCCGCCGCCGCCGCCCGGGCGCTTCCGGCTGCTCTACGGCCGCAGCCCGCTCCACACGTTCGGCCGCACGCAGAACAACCCCATCCTGTTCGACCTCGAGCCGGAGAACACGCTCTGGATGAGCCCGGGGGACGCGGCCGCGCTGGGGCTCGCGGCCGGGGAGCGCGTGATGGTCGGGAACGCCCACGGCGGCGAGACCGGGCCGCTGCCGCTGCACGTCACCGAGCGGATGCCGGACGGCGCCGTGTACATGGTCCACGGCTTCGGCCACTGGGCCCACCGGCTCCACCGCGCCCGCGGGCGGGGCGGCGACGACACGGCCGTGATCGACGACTACGCCGTGGACCCGATCAGCGGCTCGACCGGCATGCGCACGCAGCTCGTCACGGTGCGCCGCGCGGCGGAGGTGGCGTGATGGCCCGCCACGCCCTGCTGATCGACCTCGACCTGTGCGTCGGCTGCAAGGCCTGCGTCTCGGCCTGCAAGGAGCAGTGGGACTCCGGCCCCGGCGCGGCGCGCGACTGGGTCCACACCTTCGAGACCGGCACGCGCGCCGGCGGCGACCTCGCCGTCACGTTCTACCCGGGCACGTGCATGCAGTGCGAGGCGCACCCGTGCACGGTGGACTGCCCGACCGGCGCGACGTCCGTGGACGCGAACGGCGTGGTGGTGGTGGACGCCGACGTGTGCATCGGCTGCGGCAACTGCGTCGCGGCCTGCCCGTACGGCGCCCGGCACGTGGACCCGGTGAAGAAGGTGGTCGAGAAGTGCAACCTCTGCGCGCCGTTCGTGGCGCGCGGCGAGCAGCCGGCCTGCGTCGAGACCTGCCCGGCCGGGTGCCGCGTCTTCGGCGACCTCGACGACCCCGGTTCGGCCGTGTCCGTCGCCGCCGCGGCGCGGGGCGCGCGCCCGCTGGCGGTGCCCGGGATCGACGTGCGCCCGCGCACGCTCTACGCCGGCGACCGCCCGCGCGACCTCGTGCTCGCCCAGGGGATCGCCCGGCCGCCGCGGACCGGCTGGCTGACCTCGGCCTGGGACGGCGCGGCCCGGCCGCTGACGCGCGCGGTGGTCCCCGGCCTCGGCGCGCTCTCGATCGGCGGGGGCCTGCTGGTGAACCTGAAGGCGCGCGTGGACCGCGTGCGCCGCGAGGAGGCCGAGGGCGCGTGCGCGCTGCCGCCGCCCCCGCCGCGCACGCTGCACCGCCACCCGGCGGGCCTGCGCGCGCTCCACTGGCTGAACGCGCTCTCCTGGATCGCGCTGCTCGTCTCCGGCGCCGGCCTGCTCTCCGCGGCGCGCTTCGCGCTCCTCGGGCCCGCGGTCGCCGACGCCATCGCCGGGGCGCTGGGCGGGCGGGCCTCGCTCCTCCGGCTCCACGTGGTGTGGGGGCTGGCCTGGGCCGCGGTGGTGATCCCGCTGTTCCTGCTGTTCAAGGGCGGCCTGCGCCACGTCTGGGAGGACGTGCGGGTGACCCGCGACGACCTCGCCTGGCTCGTCCGGAAGCCGCTCGCCCTGGCGGGCGCGTGGCGCGGCCCGCTGCCGCCGCAGGACAAGTACAACGCCGGCCAGAAGCTGTTCGCGGTGCTCGTGCTGATCGCCACCGCGACCATCGTCGCGAGCGGCCTGGTGATGACGTTCCACCTCGGGCCGGCGCCGGTGGTCTCGGCCGCGGTCGTGGTGCACGGGCTCGCCATCGCGCTCGTGGCCGCCGGCCTGGCGGTGCACCTCACCATGGCGGTGGTCATCGCCGACGAGCGCCCGGCGCTGCGCTCGATGCTCACCGGCCGGATCGACCTCGCCCACGCGGCCCGCCACAGCGCGAAGTGGGTGGCGAGGGCCGCGAACGAGCCGCACCCCGGGGCGCCTGGCGCCGCGGACGCGAAGGAGGAGTGACGTGGAGCAGCGACCGTACTGGAACCCGTACAAGGCCGGCTTCCTGCTGGGCCTGGTGCTCCTCGGCAGCTTCGTGCTGACCGGGCGCGGCCTGGGCGCGAGCGGGTCGTTCAAGCACGTGGTGGCGGCCGGGCTGCACGCCGTGTCGCCGACCTGGACCGAGGAGAACGTCAGCGTGGGCCGGTTCTTCGCCGATCCGTCGCGCGCCTCGATGGACGACTGGATCGTCTGGCTCACCGCCGGCACGCTGCTCGGCGGCGCGGTCGCCGTGATCACCGCGCGGCGCTTCAAGGCCGAGACGGTGATGGGCCCGCGGGCCGACCGGCGCTGGCGCTGGGTGCTGGCGGGGGCGGGCGGGGCGCTGGCCGGCTTCGGGGCGCAGCTCGCCCGCGGCTGCACCAGCGGCCAGGCGCTCACCGGCGGCGCGCAGCTCGCGCTGGGGAGCTGGCTGTTCATGTTCTGCGTCTTCGGCGGCGCCTACGCCCTCGCGTGGTTCGTCCGCCGCCAGTGGATCTAGGAGGCACGCCGTGGAAGGCCCTCTCTCCGTCGTCCTCCGGTTCTCCCACCCGGTCGAGATGATCGTCTCGGTGCTGGTGGGCATGGGCTTCGGCTTCGCGCTGGAGCGCGCCGGCTTCGGCACCGCCCGCAACCTCGCCGCCATCTTCTACGGCCGCGACTTCCGCGTGCTGCGGGTGATGTTCACCGCCATCGTCACGGCGATGATCGGCGTCTACTTCCTCGACCTCGCCGGGCTCGTGCCGATCTCCACGCTCGGCATCCTCGACACGTTCCCCGCCGCCCAGGCGGTGGGCGGGCTCCTGGTCGGCGCCGGCTTCATCGTGGGCGGCTACTGCCCGGGCACCTCGCTGGTCGGGGCGGTCTCGGGCAAGCTCGACGCGCTGCTGTTCATCGGCGGCCTGCTCGTCGGCACGCTGGTCTACACGCTCGGCGCCGACACGTTCGCGCCGCTCGCCGACGCCGGCGGGCGCGGCCGGGTGCTGCTGCACGAGTGGCTGCGCCTCCCGTCCGGCGTGGTGGTGTTCGCCGTGGCGCTGTTCGCGGTGGGCGCGTTCTGGGCGGTGGGCCGCATCGAGCGGCGGGTGAACCGCCGCGCCGCGCCGGCGGGGCAGGGGCCGCAGTCGGTGCCGGCCGGCGCCGCCGCCGCGGAGAGGAGGGCGCCGTGAGGATCACGAACCGGACCGGGGCCGCCGCGCTCGTCGGCGCGGCCGCCGCCTACCTCGTGCTGGCGCTCGCCACCGGGCACTCGGCCCGCGCCGAGCTCCCGCCCGACCTGACGCCGCCGCCGGCGGACGCCGCGCTCGACGTGTGGAAGGCCGCCGCCGGCGTGGTCCAGGCGGCGGGGCGGGCGGCGGTGCTGGACGTGCGCCCCGCCGACGCCTACGCCCGCTACCACCTCCCCGGCGCGGAGAGCCTGCCGGGCGCGTCCGCCGAGGACGTCCTGGCCCGCGCCCGCGGCCGGCCGTTCACGCTCGTCTACGCCGGCAAGGACGACGTCGCGCTCCGGCTCGTGCAGGAGGCGCGGCGCGCCGACGCCGGCGCGCGGGTCCACTACCTCGTGGACGGTGCGCGCGCCTGGTACCTGGCGCTGGCGCTGCCGGTGCCGCTGTTCGCCGAGGGCGCGCCGCCCGCGGGCTACGCCGAGGCGCTGGCGACGGCGCAGGCCGCCCTGGCGTCGCCGGGCGCCGACCGCGTGGCGCCGGGCCTCGAGGCGCTCCAGACGCTGGCGCGGCTCGACTTCCGGCCGGATCTGCTGAAGGCCGGCGGAAAGCCGAAGGCGGGGGGCGCGAAGAAGAAGATCTCCGGCGGCTGCGGGTAGCGGACACGTCCCGGGGCCGGCCGGCGCGGCACCTCGCCGCGCCCTTCCCGGGCGGGGCTGCCGATAGAGTCGGGCGGTGTCCGCACCCCCGCCGCTTCCCGTCTTCGCCGACCCCGCGCGCGCCGAGCGCGTCGCCGCGGTGCTGAAGGCCGTCGCCCACCCGCTGCGCCTGCGGCTCGTGGCCCTGCTCTGCCAGGGGGACGAGACCGTCGGCGGCCTGGCCGGGCGGCTCGGCGCCGATCCGGTCATCGTCTCCCAGCAGCTCCGCGTGCTGCGCGATCACGGCCTGGTCGCGGCCGCGCGCGACGGCGGGTTCGCGCGCTACCGCATCGCGGAGGAGAACCTGCGCGGCCTGGTGCACTGCATGGAGCGCTGCCGCCGGTGAGGGGCCCGCCCCGAGGCGCGCCGCCTACGGTCGGGAGCGCGCGCCGGGGAGGGGACCGGGCTCGCGGGCGCCCATCGAGGCGAGCCCGAACGCCAGGAAGTACATCACGGCCACCAGCGGCGCGGTCCGCGCGAACTCGGAGGGCGGGCCGAACAGCGTCTCCGGGTGGCCGCTCGCCGCGATGCGGGTCAGGAACGCGTAGAACGACTGGCGCATCGCCGCGGCGGCCGCGCCGTAGATCACGATCCAGCCCAGGCCGCGCAGGCGCCAGCCGAACAGGAAGCAGACGATGATCTCCGGGACGACCTGGGCGCCGAGCATCCAGGGCGGCACCTCGGGCGACACCGCGATCCACGGCAGGATCATCTGCTCGTGGATGACGTAGTGCTCGAGCAGGAGCGCGAGCAGCAGCGCGCCCAGCGTGGCCCCGAGCCACCCCACCTCGCGCCCCCGCGCGCCGGCGGTTCCCCCATCCATGTGCGACAGCACATCACGGATCGGCCTCCGGGGCCAGACCGTCCAGGGGCGGCGTGCTATATAGCCCG
This sequence comes from Anaeromyxobacter sp. Red801, assembly GCF_049201065.2. Classification (NCBI taxonomy): domain Bacteria; kingdom Pseudomonadati; phylum Myxococcota; class Myxococcia; order Myxococcales; family Anaeromyxobacteraceae; genus Anaeromyxobacter; species Anaeromyxobacter sp. Red801. Next base: position 1,664,309 of record NZ_CM181236.1, read on the forward strand.
CGCTTGACGGACCGGATCCTGATCGTGGCGGGCGAGGCCAGCGCGGACCTTCACGCGGCCCGGACCCTCCACGAGCTGCAGCGCCTGCGCCCCGGGCTCACCGCGTTCGGGGTGGGCGGGCCGCGGCTGCGCGAGGCGGGGCTCGAGGCGCTCGCGCCGGCCGAGGACATCTCGGTGATGGGCCTGGCCGAGGTGCTGCCCCGCATCCCGCGGATCCTCGGGATCCTGCGGATGCTCGGCCGCGCCGCCGCCGAGCGCCGACCCCGGGCCGCGCTCCTGGTGGACCTGCCGGACTTCAACCTCCGGCTCGCCGCGCGCCTCAAGAAGCTCGGGATCCCGGTCGTCTACTACGTGTCGCCGACCATCTGGGCGTGGCGGCAGGGCCGCGCCAAGCAGATCGCGCGCGTGGTGGACCGGATGCTCTGCATCCTCCCGTTCGAGGAGCGCTTCTACGAGGGCACCGGCGTGTCGGCGCGCTTCGTCGGCCACCCGTTCGCCGAGCGGCCGCCGCCCGCGCCCCCGGAGGCCTACCGCTCGGCGCTGGGCCTCCCCGCCTCCCGGACCACCATCGCCATGGTGCCCGGCAGCCGGCCCTCGGAGCTGAAGCGGCTGCTCCCTCCCATGCTCGAGGCCGCCGAGCGGCTTCGCGCGGCCCACCCCGACGCGCAGTTCGTGGTCCCGGTGGCGCCCACGCTGGACCGCGCCGCGCTCGAGCCGTACCTCGCGGCCCACCGCACGCTGGAGGTGCGCCTGGTGGACGGCCGCACCGAGGAGGTGGTCGGCGCGAGCGACGCGGCGCTGGTGAAGAGCGGCACCGCCACGCTGGAGGCGGGGCTGATGCTCCGGCCCATGGTGGTGGTCTACAAGCTGTCCTGGCTGTCCTACGCGGTCGCGCGGATGCTGGTGAAGATTGCGCACGTGGCGCTGGTGAACATCCTGGCAGGGAGGGGGATCGTCCCGGAGCTGCTGCAGCGGGACGCGAGCCCCGAGCGGATGGCGGCGGAGGTGGAGCGCCTGCTCGGCGACCGCGCCGCGCGGGAGGCGCAGATCGCGGCGCTCCGCGAGGTGCGGGCGTCGCTGGGCGAGCCGGGCGCGCCGCTCCGGGTCGCCGAAGAGGTGCTGGGGGTGATGCGATGACGCAAGGGCGCGCGCTGGTGTGCCTGCCGACCTACGAGGAGCGGGACAACCTCGAGCCGATCCTCCGCGCGATCCTCGAGGCCGCGCCGTCGGTCGAGGTGCTGGTCATCGACGACAACTCGCCCGACGGGACCGGCCAGCTGGCCGACGCCTTCGCCGCGCGCGACCCGCGCGTGCACGTGCTCCACCGCGCCGGCAAGGAGGGGCTGGGCAGGGCGTACCTGGCCGGCTTCGCCTGGGCGCTGGAGCGCGGCTACGACCTCGTGCTGGAGATGGACGCGGACTTCTCGCACGACCCGAGGTACCTGCCCGCCCTGCTGGCCCGCGCCGCGGACGCCGACCTGGTGCTCGGCTCCCGCTACGTGCCGGGGGGCGGCACCGTGAACTGGGGGCTGGGGCGGAAGATCATCTCGCGCGGCGGCAGCCTCTACGCCCGCACCATCCTGGGCGTGCGCGTCCGCGACCTCACCGGCGGCTTCAAGTGCTTCCGCCGCGAGGTGCTGGAGGCCATCGACCTGGCCTCGGTGGAGTGCTCCGGCTACGCCTTCCAGATCGAGCTGACGTACCGGGCCATCCGGCGCGGGTTCCGCGTGGCCGAGCTCCCCATCGTGTTCGCCGACCGGCGGGTGGGGCAGTCCAAGATGTCCCGGCGCATCGTGCTCGAGGCCATCCGCAAGGTGTGGGCGATCCGCTTCTCCGCGTTCGCGCGCTCCGAGCCGCGCCCCGGCCTGCCGCCGGCCGTCTGATCCGGGCGCCGCTCCGCGCTTTCCCGCCCACCGCGGGCGAGGTAGGCTGCGCGCCCGATGGCCCTGCAGCTCGCGACCCTCTGCTTCGTCTCCTTCTCGGCCCTGTTCTTCGTGGTCGATCCGTTCTCGGCGGTGCCGTTCTTCCTGGCGCTGACCCGGAACGACGATCCGCGCCGGCGCCGCGAGATCGCGCTCCGCGCGTCGGTGACCGCGTTCGCCGTGCTCGCCGCGTTCGCGCTCACCGGCGAGTGGATCTTCCGCCTCCTCGGCATCGGCCTGCCCGCGTTCAAGGTGGCGGGCGGGGTGGTGCTGCTGCTGCTCGCGCTGGACATGGTGCGCACGCAGCCGTCCCGGACCCGGATCACGCAGGGTGAAGTGGACGCCAGCGCCGACAAGGAGGACGTGGCCATCGTCCCGCTGGCCATGCCGCTGCTGGCCGGCCCGGGCTCCATCGCCACCGCCATCGTGCTGATGGTGCGCGCGCGCAGCGAGGACTGGTGGCACCCGCTGCCGGTCCTGCTCGCCATCGCGCTCACCTGCCTGGCCAGCTACCTCATCCTTGCGGGTGCGGCCCGGACCGAGAAGGTGCTCGGGCGGACCGGCCTCGCCATCCTGGAGCGCGTCGCGGGCCTGCTGCTGGTGGCCATCGCCGTCCAGTTCATGATGGACGGGCTCGCGGAAGGGTTGCCGCGGACCTTCCGGCTCCAATAAATCCCCGGTCCCCATCCACCCCCGAGGAGACCATGCCCCGCGTGAAGAACTTCAATGCCGGCCCCGCCGCCCTCCCACTGCCCGCGCTGGAGCGCGCCCGCGACGAGTTCCTCGACTTCGCCGGCAGCGGCATGTCGGTGATGGAGCACTCGCACCGCGGCAAGGAGTACGAGGCGGTCCACGACGAGGCGCTGGCGCTGCTCCGCGAGCTGCTGGGCGTGCCCGACGGCTACGACGTGCTGTTCGTGCAGGGCGGCGCGTCGCAGCTCTTCGCGCAGATCCCGATGAACCTCGTCGAGAAGGGCCGCGGCGCCGACTACCTGGTGACCGGCGCCTGGGGCGAGAAGGCGTTCTCCGAGGCGAAGGCCGCCACCGCCATGCTGGGCGCCTCGGCGCGCCTGGCCGGCACCACCGGCGAGGGCGACGGCAAGGAGAAGCGCTACGTCCGCGCCGCCACCGCCGCCGACCTGCAGGTCTCGCCCGACGCGGCGTACCTGCACCTCACCTCCAACGAGACCATCCACGGCGTGCAGTTCGCCGTGGACCCGGCCCGGCCGTTCCCGGACGCCGGCAAGGTCCCGCTGGTCGCGGACATGTCGTCCGACTTCCTGTGGAAGCCGGTGGACGTGTCCCGCTTCGGGCTCATCTACGCGGGCGCGCAGAAGAACATCGGGCCCTCGGGCGTGGTGGTCGTGATCGTCCGCAAGGACCTGGTGGCCGCCGGCCGCAAGGACATCCCGAAGATCTTCCAGCTCCGCACGCCCGCCGAGAACAAGTCGCTCTACAACACGCCGCCCACGTTCGGCATCTACATGATCCGGAACGTGCTCGCGTGGCTGAAGGGGCTCGGGGGCCTCCCGGCCATGGAGGCGCGGAACCGCGCCAAGGCCGGGAAGCTGTACGGCGTCATCGACGCGAACGCCGGCTACTACCGCTGCCCGGTGGAGCGGGAGAGCCGCTCGGTCATGAACGTCGTGTTCCGGCTGCCCACCGAGGCCGACGAGGAGCGCTTCGTGAAGGAGGCCAAGGCGAAGGGCATGGTGGGGCTGAAGGGCCACCGCTCGGTGGGCGGCATCCGCGTGTCCACCTACAACGCGGTCGAGCCCGCCTGGCTCGACGAGCTCTGCGCGTTCATGCAGGAGTTCGCGAAGCGCGGCTAGCGCCGCCGCCGCGCCGCGCCCGCCGGGCCCGGTCCCTCCGCGCGAGGGCCGGGCCCGTCGCCGTTCAGGGGCAGGGCTGCGCGGGCAGCTCGGCGATCCACTGCCGGACCAGCGCCAGGCCCTCCTCGCTCACCACGCTCCGGCCGAGCTGCGGCATGACGGCGGCCGGGTCGGTCGCGGCCACGCGGTACGCGAGGATCGACGCGTCCGGGTCGCCCGGCACGACGTCGTAGGCGAGGCCGCCCGACCCGGGCCCGGCCGCGACCGGCGGCTTGCAGACGCCGAGCTGGTACGGGTCGGTCACCCCGGTCCCGAGGTAGAGGCCGGTCGTCCGCGCCAGCCCGCCGGGCGAGTGGCAGAAGGCGCAGTTCACCTCGAGCCAGGCGCGCGCGCGCTCCGCGACGGTCCCGGTGGCCGGATCGTTCCAGACCGGGAGGCGCGGCGCCTCCGCGGGCGCCGGCGCGCCCTCCAGGATCCCGGCCGCGGTCCAGTGCGCGAGCTGGTTCTCCGTTCCCGAGGGATACGCGTGGGTGCGGTTCAGGTTCCGTGCGGTGGGGCCGAGCAGGTGCAGCCCGCCGTCGGGCGTGTCGGCGTGGCAGCGCGCGCACTGCGTGACGCTCGGGACGAGGTAGCTCGCGGTCACGGCCGCGCCGGACGGCGTGACCAGCGGGAGCTGCAGCACCGCGCCGCCGGGCTGGAACGTCGCGTCGGTCTGGGCCGCGTTCCACAGGTACGGGTAGCCGCGCCAGCCCTGCGCGGTGCGGACGAGCAGCCGCGTCTCCAGGAGCCGCAGCCCGACCGTCGGCGACCGGAGGTCGGGCGGGAGCGCGAAGGTCTTGGTGACGATCGCGCCGACGGGCAGGTCGAGCGGCGCGTCCGCCGTGTACGCCGCGCGCGTGCCGGGCGGCAGCCACACCGTGCGGGTCTTGAGCGCGTAGTCCGAGAACAGCGGCGTGTTCAGCTCGTAGGGGACGACGCCGGGCCGTGGCGCGACCGTCCCGCCGCCCGCGGCCTCCACCAGGCAGAGCTCGGAGAGCCGCTGCGCCGGGCGGTCGGGGTCGAAGCCGGCGCCGGGCGGGCTGCACGGGCCGGCGGGCGCGCCGGAGGAGCCGCCGCCGCAGGCGGCCACGGCGGCCGCGAGCGCCAGCGCCGCGGGGCGCCTCACGGCAGGACGACCGCCGGGAGCGGGTCGAGCGTGCAGCGGAACGCGGTGTCGTCCGGGTTCGGCGCCCACGGATCGCTCGCCGCGCCCAGGCTGAGCCAGGACGCGCCGGCGGCCACGCAGATCTCCTGCGGGTTCTCCCCGGAGCCGGTGGGATCCGGGATGCCGTCCCACACCACGTCCGGCAGGTCGGTGCCGAGCGCGGTCCGCACCTGCGCGAGCGCCGCGCCGAGCGGGGTGGCCTCGTCCGGCGCGGTGCCGTTCCCGGTGATGGTGTTGCCGTGCACGTGCACGCGGCGCGGGAAGGGATCGTAGCCGTCGGGCGGCGCCTGGCCGGTGAGCAGGTAGCTGATCACGCCCACCGCGGCGGTCTGGTTCCCCTGGATGGTGTTCCCGAACACCTCCACGTCGTGGTTGGCCATCACCACGACGCCCGAGCCGGCCGGGACGATGGCCACGATGCCGCCGGCCGGCGCGAAGTTCGCGTGGTCGTTGTCGAGGATGCGGTTGTCGAACACCCGCACCGCGTGGCCCCCCTGCTGCGGCAGGCCGGGCAGGTCGAACACCAGCACGCCGGCGGTGTTGCCGTGCAGGTGGTTGCCGTGGACGTCGGCGTCGTAGCTGTTCTCGATCTCGACGCCGGCGACGTTGCCGGTGGCCTCGTTGTTCCGCACCACGATGTTCTGCGACTGGCCCACGTAGATGCCGGTGTCGGTGGCCCCCGACGTGAAGCAGCCCTCGATGAGGACGTCGGTGGACTGCACCGGGTAGATCCCGTAGCCGCCGTGGGTCGAGAGGTCGGGGCGGGTCCAGGACACACCCACGTTGCGGATGGTCACGCCGGTCGAGCCCACCACCTTCACGCCGTTGCCGGCCGTGTCGCGGATGGAGAGGTCGCTCAGCGTGAAGGCGTCGCCGCTCGCGCCGACGCCCTCGGCGCCGACCTGGGCGGCGAAGTCGAGCACGGTGGCGTCGCGCCCGGCGCCGCGGATCGTGACGCCGTTCGCGGTCACCTCGAGCGCGTTCGTGAAGCGGAACGTGCCCGGGCCGAACACGAACGTGGCGCCGTCGGGGGCGAGCGCCACCGCGCCCTGGATCCGGTCCTCGGTGGTGCCGGCCGGGAACGCGGTGCACGGGGCGGCCACCCCGGCGCAGGGATCGGCGGGCTTCGGCTTCGAGTCGGAGCCGCAGGCGAGGAGCAGCGCGGCGGCCAGGGATGCGGCGAGCGGGCGAGCGGTCATGGTCACGCTCCGTAAGAAGCACCCCGCACCGTCCGCAAGATCCACCGGCGAGGGTCCGGAAGGTCAACCCCAAGGAGTGAGGCGTGCCGCGGTGCGGCACGGATCCCGGAGGGGGCGACGCCGCTGCGCCGTCGCGCGCACCGCCCGGGGCGCTGGCACACTCGATCCACCCCACGAGCGAGGAGCCCGCATGTCGTCGACCGACGTCTTCCGCCGCGCCCGCGACTTCCTGGTCAGCCACCGCGAGGACTACGACACCGCGTACCGCGACTTCCGCTGGCCGGTGCTCGACCGGTTCAACTGGGCCCTCGACTGGTTCGACATGATCGCGGACGGCAACGGCCGCACCGCGCTGCACATCATCGAGGACTACGGCGCCGAGCTCCGGCTCTCCTACGTCGAGCTGGCCGAGCGCTCCAACCGCGTGGCGACCTACCTGCGCCGCCACGGCGTGGAGCGCGGGCACCGCGTGCTGATGATGCTGCCGAACTGCGTGCAGATCTGGGAGGTGATGCTCGCCTCGATGAAGCTGGGCGCGTGCGTGATCCCCGCCACCTCGCTCCTCACGCCCGAGGACCTCCAGGACCGCATCGAGCGGGGGCGGGTGGGGCACGTCATCACCGACGCCGCCGGGACCGAGAAGTTCCGCGTGGTGAACGGCAACTTCACGCGGCACGTGGTGGGCGAGGCGGTGCCGGGCTGGATGCAGTACGAGGACGCCTACGACGAGGGCTCGTTCTTCCTGCCCCACGGCGAGACGCTGGCCTCCGACCCGGTGCTGCTCTACTTCACGAGCGGCACCACCGCGAAGCCGAAGCTGGTGGTGCACACGCACAAGAGCTACCCGGTCGGCCACCTCTCCACGATGTACTGGATCGGCCTGCGCGAGGGCGACAAGCACCTCAACGTCTCGTCCCCGGGCTGGGCGAAGCACGCCTGGTCGAGCTTCTTCGCGCCGTTCAACGCCGGCGCCACGGTCTGCGTCTACAACTACGCCCGCTTCAGCGCCGCCCGCACGCTCGAGGTGCTGGCGCGGCACGAGATCACCACCATGTGCGCGCCGCCCACGGTGTGGCGCATGCTGATCCTGGAGGACCTGGCGAAGCACCGGGTGAAGCTCCGCGAGCTGCTCAGCGCGGGCGAGCCGCTCAACCCGGAGGTGATCGAGAAGGTGCGGCAGGCCTGGGGCATCACCATCCGCGACGGCTACGGGCAGACCGAGACCACCTGCCAGATCGGCAACTCGCCCGGCCAGAAGCTCAAGCCCGGCTCCATGGGCCGGCCGCTCCCCGGCTACAAGATCGCGCTCCTCGACGAGGAGGGGCGCCCCGCGCCGGAGGAGGGCGAGATCTGCATCGACCTCGAGGCCCGGCCGGCGTCGCTCATGGCGGGCTACGAGGGCGACGTGAACTTGAACGACTTCGTCACCCGCCACGGGCACTACCACACCGGCGACGTCGCCACCCGCGACGAGGAGGGCTACATCACCTACGTCGGCCGCTCCGACGACGTGTTCAAGAGCTCGGACTACCGGATCAGCCCGTTCGAGCTGGAGAGCGCGCTCATCGAGCACGACGCGGTGGCGGAGGCGGCGGTGGTGCCGAGCCCGGACGAGGTGCGCGGGCTGCTGCCCAAGGCGTTCATCATCCTGAAGCCGGGGCGCGCCCCGGACCGCGAGCTGGCGCTGGAGATCTTCCGGTTCCTGCGCCGCCGGCTGGCCCCGTACAAGCGCATCCGCCGCCTGGAGTTCTCCGAGCTGCCCAAGACGGTGTCGGGGAAGATCCGGCGGGTGGAGCTGCGGCGCCGCGAGCAGGCGCGCGCGCCCTCCGCGCCCCGCGGCCCGCTGGAGTTCTGGCAGGAGGACTTCCCCGAGCTGACCGCGGGCGAGGCGCGCTGAGCGCCGGCGCTGCGGCGTCCGGCCGCGGGCGGGGCGGGACGCCCGGGGCCGCGCGGGGCGGGTCGGCCGCGCGCGCCCGCGCGCTGCGAAAGAAGCCGTGGCGCGGGTGGGGGGACCCGTAGCATGCTAGGCCGACGCCGCCGGCGTCTCCACGCGCCGGCTTCCGGGCAGCGAACCTCACGCCCCGCACGCTCCGGCGCGACGGGCTGATGGAGACCGACGCCATGGCGAACACCCGCGTGATCCGCACCTTCTCGATGCTCGGCGCCGACGGCGCCGGGAAGACCGCGCTCGTCGAGGCGCTGCTGCGCGTCGCCGACGCGAAGCGCGCGGCGCCCGACGGCTCGACGGCCCGCCTGGACGCCGAGCCCGAGGAGAAGAAGCGCAACTTCACGCTCTCGCTGCACCCGGAGAGCTTCGAGGAGAACAGCCGGTCGTTCCACGTGCTCGACTGCCCCGGCTTCGCCGCGTTCCTCACCGAGGTGGAGTGGGCGCTGCAGGTCACCGACGGCGCCATCCTGGCCATCTCCGCGGCGGACGGCGCGCACAACCGCTCCGAGCGGACCTACGACGTGCTGGCCGAGTCCGGGCGCCCCGCGTTCGCGGTGATCACCCGGCTCGACCACGAGCAGGCCGACTTCCACGAGGCGCTCGAGGACATCGAGAGCTCGCTCAAGGTGAAGGCCATCCCGCTGCAGCTGCCGGTGTTCGGGCCGGACCGGGTCAAGGGGCTCGCCGACCTCGTCACGATGAAGCTGCACGCCTGGGACGGGAAGGGCTTCGGCCAGTGGACCGAGGCGGAGATCCCCGCCGAGGCGCGGGAGGAGGCGGAGCGCCTGCGCACCGCGCTGGTCGAGGCGGCGGCCGAGTCCGACGACGAGCTGCTCGGGAAGTACCTGGACGGCGCGCCGCTCGCGGAGGAGGAGATCCTGCGCGGCCTGGCCGCGGGCGCGGCGGCGCAGCGCTTCCTGCCGGTGGCGTGCGCCGGCGCGAAGTCCGGCGTGGGCGTGCGCGAGCTGCTCGACCTCGCCGTGCGGATCCTGCCGGGGCCCGAGGCGCGGGTCGTGAAGGGCAAGGACGTCCACGGCAAGGAGACGGTGCGCAGCGCCGCGCCGGACGCGCCGTTCTCGGCCCAGGTCTTCAAGACCACCATCGACCACTTCGCCGGGCGCATCGACTACCTGCGGGTGTTCTCCGGCACGCTCCGGGCCGACGCCACCGTGGTGAACCCGCGGACCCGCACCGAGGAGCGCATCGGGCACCTGTACCGGACCGACGGCGCGCAGACCGTCGAGGTGAACGAGGCGGGGCCGGGCGACTTCGTGGTGCTGGTGAAGCTCAAGGACGCGCACACCGGCGACACGCTCTGCGACCGCGACGTGCCCATCGCGCTGCCGCCGTTCGCGCAGCACGTGCGGCCGGTGTCCTACGCGGTGCACGCCAAGGCCGGCGACGACAAGGCGGCCGCCGCGCTCCAGAAGATCATCGAGGAGGACCCGTCGCTCGAGCTGACGCGCTCGACCGAGACCGGCGAGATGCTGCTCCAGGGCATGGGCCAGGCGCACCTGGACGTCACGGTGGAGCGCGCCAAGCGCAAGCACGGCGTGGAGATCACGCTCACGCCGCCGAGCCCGGCCTACCTCGAGACCATCACGGCGGCCGCCAAGGCGCAGGGCAAGTTCAAGCGGCAGACCGGCGGCCACGGGCAGTACGGCGACGCCCACGTCGAGCTGCAGCCCAAGCCCCGCGGCGAGGGCTTCGAGTTCGAGGACGCGATCGTGGGCGGCGTCATCCCGCGCCAGTTCATCCCGTCGGTGGAGAAGGGCATCCGCGGCGCGCTCTCCTCCGGCCCGCTGGCCGGCTACCCGGTGGTGGACTTCCGGGCCCGGCTGGTGTTCGGCAGCTACCACGACGTGGACAGCTCCGACATGGCGTTCCAGGTCGCCGGCTCGATGGCGTTCAAGAAGGCGGTGCTCGAGGCCCGGCCCATCCTACTCGAGCCCATCATGAAGCTGGAGGTGCGCGTCCCCGAGGAGTACGTGGGCGCGGTGATGGGCGACCTGAACAGCCGGCGCGCCAAGGTCCAGGGCATGGAGCCGCTGGCGCGCGGCGTGCTCATCCGCGCCACCTGCCCGCACGCGGAGGCCATGAGCTACGACGCCGACCTGCGCTCGCTCACCCAGGGCGTGGGCTACTTCACCATGGAGCCCTCGCACTACGACCCGGTCCCGCCGCACATCGCGCAGAAGATCATCGAGCGGCGGCGCGCCGACGGGAAGGTGAAGGGGGTGGAGGAGGAGAAGTAGCGGGCGGCCGGCCGGGCCCGACCGCAGCGCTGCACCGGGGGGCGATCTGGACTAGGATGGCCCCTCCTTGCGCGCCTACCTTCGCCTCTTCCGCTTCGTCCTGCCGTACAAGGGACGGCTCCTGGCGGCCATCGCCTGCATGGCGGTGCTGTCCATCACGACCGCGGTCTACGTCAACCTGCTCGGCCCCGCGCTCCAGTTCCTGTTCACCGGGGACACGGGCGCGGTGGCCACGCTGGGCAAGTTCCTCCCCGACTCCGTCGACCTCGAGGGCCTGCTCGCCCACACCGACCGCGCCGCCATCCTGGCGGCGCTGCCGGTGGTCATCGTGCTCGTCTCGGTGGTGAAGGGGTTCGCCTACTTCGGCCAGTTCTACCTGATCGGCATGGTCGGCCAGCGGGTCATCGCCGACATCCGCAAGGCGCTGTTCGATCACCTGCTGAAGCTCTCGCCGGGCTTCTACACGCGGCGCCACTCGGGCGACATCCTGCAGCGCTTCTCCGCCGACGTGCTGGCGGTGGACGTGGCGGTGTCGAACGCCGTGCCGAGCTACGTGCGCGACGGGCTCACCGTGGTGGTGATGCTGGTGAACTGCTTCGTGCTCGACTGGCGCATGTCGCTCATCGCCTTCGGCGCGGTGCCCGCCACGCTGCTCCCGGTGGTGCGGCTGGCGAAGCGGCTGAAGCGGGTGACCAGCCACGCGCAGAAGACCGGCGGCGAGCTCTCCGAGATGGTGCAGGAGGCGGTCAGCGGGATGCGGGTGGTGCAGGCGTACGGGATGGAGGCCTGGGAGTCCCGCCGCTTCGCCGACGCGAACGCGCGGCTCATCCGCATCCTGCGGCGCAGCTTCCTGGTCCGCGCGTTCTCCTCGCCGCTCATGGAGATCATGGGCGCGGCCGGCCTGGCCGCGGCCATCTGGTGGGTGGGCGGCCGGATCCTGGCGGGCGAGCTGGAGGCGGCGAAGTTCTTCTCGTTCGTCGCGGCGGTGCTGCTCCTCTACACGCCGGTGAAGCAGCTCGGGCGCATGGGGCAGATCGCGATGCAGGGGGCCGCGGCCGGCGACCGCATCTTCGAGATCCTCGACACGCCCAGCGCCGTGCCCGACGCGGGCCGCGCCGCGCTCGCGCCGTTCCGCGAGGCCATCCGCTACGAGGACGTCTCCTTCTCTTACGGCGAGCGGCCGGTGCTGACCGGCTTCTCGCTCGAGGTCCGCAGGGGCGAGGTGGTGGCGCTGGTGGGCGCCTCCGGCGGCGGCAAGACCACCGTCGCGAACCTGCTGCCGCGGTTCTGGGACCCGACCGCCGGGCGCATCACCGTGGACGGCGTGGACCTGCGCGAGGTGACGCTCGCGAGCCTGCGCGCGCAGCTCGCGCTGGTGACGCAGGAGACGGTGCTGTTCAACGACAGCATCCGCGCCAACATCGCCTACGGCCGGCCCGAGGTGTCGCAGGCCGACGTGGAGCAGGCGGCCCGGCTGGCCCAGGCGCACGAGTTCATCCGCGCGCTGCCGCAGGGGTACGACACGGTGGTGGGCGAGAAGGGTGTGCTGCTGTCCGGCGGCCAGCGCCAGCGCATCGCCATCGCGCGCGCGTTCCTGAAGGACGCGCCCATCCTCATCCTCGACGAGGCCACGAGCGCGCTCGACGCCGAGAGCGAGCGCGAGGTGCAGCGGGCGCTCGACTCGCTGATGGCCATCGAGGGCGCGAGCCGCCGCACCACGCTGGTGATCGCGCACCGGCTCTCGACCATCCGCAACGCCGACCGCATCGTGGTGATCGCCGGCGGCAGGGTGGTGGAGGCCGGGGACCACGCCACCCTGGTCGCGCGCGGCGGCGAGTACGCGCGCCTCCACCGCATCGCGGAGGGCGCGGAGCGGCAGGGGGCCCGCGCCGGCGCGGTCTAGCCGATGCGGCGGCTCCTCGCGCTCGCGCTGGCCGCGGCGGTGGTCGGCTACCTCGCGTTCGGCGCGGTGGCCTGGCAGCGCCGCGGGCTGCGGGAGGCGCAGGCCAGCCCGGCGCTGGCCGCGGCCGAGGCGCGCGGCGCCTGGCACGTGCACACCACCGCGAGCGACGGGCGCGGGACGCTCGACGAGGTGGCCCGGGCGGCCCGGGCCGCCGGGCTGCGCTTCGTGGTGGTCTCGGACCACGACGTCCTGGCGCCGGCCGAGCCCCGCTACCAGGACGGCGTCCTGCTCGTCCCCGCCACCGAGGCGTCCACGCGCCAGGGGCACGTGGTGGCGCTGGGCGTGTCGCGCGCGCTCACCCGCGCCGAGCGCGACGGCGACGCGCTCGCCGCCATCCGCGCGCTGGGCGGGCAGGCGGTGATCGCCCACCCGCTCCACCCGCGCCGCGCGTTCACGGGGTGGGGCGGCGGGGCGTGGCGCGGCCTGGAGGTGATCTCCAACGACACGGCGTGGTACCGGGCGCTCGCCGACCGCGACCTTCGCCGCGTGCTCGAGGCGCTGGCGGTGCTGCCCTGGGACCCGCCGCGCGCGGTGCTGGCGCTGCTGGACGACCCCGCCGACGAGCTGCGCCGGCTGGACGGCGAGCTGCGCCGCGCGCGGGCCGCGGCCGGGGCCGGTCCCGCGCCGGCGCACGTGCTGCTCTGCTCCGCCGACGCGCACGGCTACCCGGGGTACGCCGCCGCGTTCGGCGCGTTCTCCATGCACGTGCCGGTGACCCTGGGCGGCGACGCCGCGCGCGACGCGGCCGCGGTCCGCGCCGCCCTGCTGGACGGCCGCGCCGCGTGCGTCCTCGACGGCGTCGCGCCGGCCGCGGGGGTGCGGCTGACCCCCACGGCGGAGGGGGCGCTCTCGCTGTCGCTCCACGGCGCCGCGGCGGGGTCCCGGACGTACACCCTCCTCCACGACGGGGCGCCGGCCGGGCGCTTCGAGGCCGCGCGCGACGGCAGCGCCGGCGGCACCTTCCGCTGCGGCGGCCGGTGCCCGCCGGGCGACTACCGCGCCGAGGTCGCGCTCGACGGGCGTCGCTGGATCTTCACGAACCCGGTCCGCATCGAGTAAGAAGCGGCCAGCCGTGCACCTCGTCTACGCCATCGCCACCTACCTGCTGTTCGTGATCGGGCTGCCGTTCCTGCTCACGCATCCCAAGCTGCGCCACGGGATCCCCCAGCGGCTCGGGCTGTACAAGCGCTCGCTGGACCGGGGCCGCGGCAGCCCGCGCATCTGGCTGCACGGGGCGAGCGCCGGCGACCTGCTCTCGCTCCAGCCCATGATGGCGGAGCTGAAGGCGCGGATGCCGGGGTGCTGCGTGATCGTCAGCACCATGACGAACAGCGGCCTCGCCATGGCGCGCAAGAAGCTGGGCGGCCTGGCGGACGTGGTGGTGTACGCGCCGTACGACCTCCCGGGCGCGACCCGCCGGGCGGTGCGGGCGCTCGAGCCGGACCTGCTCGTGCTCGAGTACACCGAGATCTGGCCCAACCTGATCCGCTCCGCCCACAAGGCCGGGGTGCGCATCGCGCTCACCAACGGCCGCTTCAACCCGGAGAACCTCTCGCGGTACCGCGCGCTGTTCCTCGCGATCGGGAACCCGCTGCGCCGCATCGACTGCTTCCTGATGCGCTCCGACGAGGAGGCCGAGCGCGTGCTCGCGCTCGGGGCCGCGCCGGACCGGGTCTGGGTGACGGGCAACACCAAGTTCGACGCGCTGGTGCTGGACGCCGCCGAGGGCGGCAAGGCCGAGGCGCTGCGCGCGGAGATGGGGCTGCACGCGGGCGCGCCGGTGCTCATGGCCGGCTCCACGCACGAGGGCGAGGAGGAGCTGATCCTGGAGGCGTACCGCAAGCTGCTGGCGCGCCACCCGCGGCTGCAGCTCGTGGTCGCGCCGCGCTACGTGGAGCGCTCCGGGCGCATCATGGCGCTCGCCGCCGAGGCGGGGCTCTCGGTGCGCCTGCGCAGCGGCGGCGCGGCGGCCGGGCACGCGCAGGTCACCGTGCTCGACACCATCGGCGAGCTGGCGGCCGCCTACGGGCTGGCCACGCTGGTGTTCGTGGGCGGGAGCTTCGTGACCCGCGGCGGCCAGAACGTGCTCGAGCCGGCCGCGCAGGGGCGGCCGGTGCTGTTCGGCCCGCACATGGAGAACTTCAAGGACTCGGTCCAGGTGCTGCAGGGCAGGGGAGGCATCCAGGTCGCCACGCCCGAGAAGCTGCTCAAGGTGGCGGACGAGCTGCTCTCGCGCCCCGATCAGCTGCAGGAGCTGGGCGCGCTGGCGCGCCGCTCGGTGGGGGCCATCCGCGGCGCGAGCGCGCGCAACGTGGACCACATGCTCTCGATCCTGCCGCGCGGGAAGGTGGCCGCCGCGTGAGCGATCCCTCCAGCATCCTCGTCATCCGCTACAGCGCGATGGGCGACGTGGTGCTCGCGACCAGCCTGCTGGAGCCGCTCCGCGCGCGCTTCCCATCCGCGCGGATCGAGTGGGTCACCGACGCGCTCTACGCGCCGCTGCTGGAGGGGCTGCCCGAGCTCGCCGCGGTGCACCGGCTGGCGCGGGAGGGCCCGAACGCCGCGCTGCCGCTGGCCGCCCGCCTGCGCGGGCGGTTCGACGTGGTCATCGACCTGCAGAACAAGGTGCGGAGCGCGGTGGTGGCCCGCGCCGCGGCCCCGCTGCGCACCGCGTTCAAGCGGCGCACCGCGCTCCGGGCGCTCCTGTCGGTGTTCGGCTCCGACCCGCCGCTGGTCCGCGCGCACCAGACGCAGCTCTACGGCGAGGCGGTGGCGTCCCTCGGCGTGAGCGGCCCCGGGCCGCTCAAGATCGCGCTCTCGCCGCAGGCGCGCGCGCTCGCCGCCGACGCGCTGCAGGGCGTCGAGGCGCCGGCGGTGGCGCTCGCCCCCGGCGCGCGCTGGGCCACCAAGCGGTGGCCGGCCGAGCGGTTCGCGGCGGTCGCCGACGCGCTGCACGCCGAGGGCGTGCGCATCGTGCTGTGCGGCGGCCCCGGCGACCGCGACGCGTTCGCGGCGTTCCGCGCCGCCACCCGCGCGAAGGTCGCGGCCGACCTGTCCTTCCTGCCGCTCGACGCGCTCGCCGCCGCCATCGCCCGCGTGCAGCTCCTCATCGCGTGCGACTCGGGCCCGGTGCACCTCGCGACGGCGGTCGGCACGCCGGTGCTGGCGCTGTTCGGGCCGACCTCGGTCGCGCGCTGGGGTCCCCCGCCGCCCGGGCGCGCGCTCTCGCTCGGCCTCTCCTGCTCGCCCTGCTCCAACCACGGCGGCGACTACTGCCCCGAGGGCCACCACCGCTGCCTGGCGGACCTGGCCCCGCAGGCGGTGCTGGCCAGCGCGCGAGAGATGCTGCGGCGATGAGCGGGCTCGAGGCGATCTGGTGGCGCGAGCGGCCCGGCGCCCTGGGGGCGCTGGCGGGCGCGCCGCTGCTGCTCGCCGAGGCGCCGTTCCGCGCGGCCGCGGCGCTCCGGGGCGCGCTGTACGACCGCGGGGTCCTGCCGGCCGCCCGGGCCGGGGCGCCGGTCGTCTCCATCGGCAACCTGGCGGTGGGCGGGGCCGGCAAGACGCCCGCCGCGCTGGCGGTGGCGGCGCGCCTGGCCGCCCGCGGGCGCCGGGTGGCGATCCTCTCGCGCGGCTACGGCGCGGCGCGCGCGGACGCCCGGGTCGCGTCCGACGGCGCGGGCGCCCTGCTGCCCGCGGCCGAGGCCGGCGACGAGCCGGCGCTGCTCGCGCGGCGCCTCCCCGGCGTGGCGGTGCTGTGCGGGCCGCGCCGCGCCGAGCTGGCCCGCACCGCGGTGGAGTCGCTCGGCGCCGACGCGCTGGTGCTCGACGACGGCTTCCAGCACCGCGCGCTCGCGCGGGACCTCGACGTGGTGGTGCTCGACGCCTCGAACCCGTTCGGCAACGGCCACCTCCTGCCGCGCGGGCCGAACCGCGAGCCGCCGAGCGCGCTGCGCCGCGCCGGGCTGGTGTGGCTGTCGCACGCGGACCGGGCCGCGCCGGAGCGGCTGGAGGCGCTGCGCGCGCTGGCCCGCGACGCGACCGGGCGCGCGCCGGTGGAGTCGCGCCACGCCCCCACCGCGCTGCTCGACGGCGCGCTGCGGGAGGCGGGGGCGCTCGAGGCGCTCCGGGGCCGCCGCGTCGCCGCGCTCTCGGGCCTGGCCCGGCCGGCGGGCTTCCTCCGCACGCTCGAGGCGCTCGGCGCCGAGGTGGCGCTCGCCCGCGCCTTCCCCGATCACCACCGCTTCACCGAGGGCGAGCTGGAGGCGGTGCTCCGCGAGGCCGCGGCCGCGGGCTGCGCCTGGGTGGTCACCACCGAGAAGGACGCGGTCCGCCTCGAGCCCGCGCTGGCCGCGGCGGCGGCGGACCGGCTGCGCGTCGTCCGGGTGGACGCGGAGCTCCTGCGCGGCGCGGACGTCCTCGAGGCCGCGCTCGACGCGGCGCTCGCCGCCCCCCAACCCCGACCGGCGCCGCGCGCCCCGGTGGCCTGAACATGCGCCTGCTCGGCTGGATCTTCGCCCGCCTCCCGTACCGCTGGATCATGGCGCTCGGCGCCGCGCTCGGCGCGCTGGTCTGGGGGCTCGGCATCCGTCGCCGCGTGGTGCTCGAGAACCTGCGGCTCGCCTTCCCCGACCGCCCCGAGGCGGAGCGCCGGGCGATCGCGCGCGCCACCTACCGGAACCTGGGGCAGATGATCCCGGAGTTCCTGCGGGTGCCGGCGCTGGCCCCGGCGGACCTGGAGCGGATCTTCGAGGTGGAGGGCTGGGACCGCTTCGAGGCGGCCCGCGCGCGAGGGAAGGGCGTCATCGCCTGCACCGGGCACTTCGGCAACTTCGAGGTGCTCGCCGCCGCCATGACCCGGCGCGGCGTGCCCATCACCATGATCTCGCGCCCCATGGGCAAGTCCGGCGCCAACGACGGCTGGCGCAAGGCGCGCGAGCGGGCCGGCGTGGAGGACCTCGTGGTCCGCCGCGGCCAGACGCTCCAGGCCGCCACCCGCTCGCTCAAGGCGGGCCGCGTGCTCGGCTACGTGATCGACCAGAACCAGCCGCGCCGGCGCGCGGTGTTCCCCACGTTCTTCGGCGTGCCGGCGGCCACCGCGGCGACGCCGGCGGTGCTGGCCATGCGGACCGGGGCGGCGGTGGTGTTCACGGTCTCGGTGCCGCTCGGCGACGGCCGGCACAAGGTGGTCATCGAGGGGCCGATCGACCCGCCCGACACCGGCGATCGCGACCGCGACGTGGTCGCCTTCCTCCAGGAGCTGAACGACCGCCTGGAGCGCCACGTCCGCGCGCACCCGGATCGCTGGTACTGGCTGCACCGCCGGTGGAAGACGCGCCCGGACGGCGAGGGGGCCGGGAGCGCGGGCGCGGTCGCGTGACGCAGCCTCCCGCCGCCCGGCGGCGCGCGCGTGTAGGGCGCGCGGGCACCCGGCGTGGAGGGGCGCGCCGCGAGGTGCGCGATTGACGGGCCAAACCCGCGCGCGGTAGGAAACGCGCGTGCGCCGCCCCAGGGAACCCGAGCTGCCCTCGCTCGCCAGCCTCCTGCCCCGCTTCCCGGAGCGCGAGGTGGTGGTGGTGGGCGACTTCGTGGCCGACGAGTACGTGTACGGCGAGACCGAGCGGATCAGCCGCGAGGCGCCGGTGCTCATCGTCCGCTACGAGTCCTCCGAGCTGAAGGCGGGCGGGGCGGGCAACGCCGCCGCGAACCTGGCCGCGCTGGGCGTGAAGGTGCGCGCGGTCGGCGTGGTGGGCGACGACGGCGTGGGCGGCGCGCTGCTCCAGGAGCTGACCGGCCTGGGCGTGGACGTGAGCGGCATCCAGCGGGTGCCCGGCCGCGAGACCGAGGCCAAGACCCGCATCCTGGCGGGCGGGCGCTCCACCCGGCGCCAGCAGATGATCCGCCTGGACCGGGCGCCGCGCGCGCCGCTCCCGGCCACCGCCGAGCGCCGGCTCGTGAAGGAGCTGGAGCGGGCCGGGCGCCGCGCCGGGACCGTGCTGGCGAGCGACTACGGCTCCGGGGCGCTCGGTCCGGCCGCCATCGAGGCGCTCCGCGCCCTGAAGCGCGGCGGCGTCCCGGTGTGCGTGGACTCCCGCTACAACCTGCGCGCGTTCACCGGCCTCACCATGGTGAAGCCGAACGAGGTCGAGCTGGAGACCGCCTCCGGCGTCTCGCTGGCGCAGCCCGGCGGGCTGGAGAAGGCGGCGCGGGCGCTGCTGAAGCGCGTGGACTGCGACGTGCTGCTGGTGACGCGCGGCCGGAACGGCATGTCGGTGTTCCGCCGCGGCGCCCCGCCGGTCCACGTGCCGGCGCACGGCAGCCAGGACGCCGTGGACGTGACGGGCGCCGGGGACACCGTGGCGGCCACCTTCAGCGCGGGCCTCGCCGCCGGGGGCGACCCCGTCGCGGCGGCCCGGCTCGCGAACGTGGCCGGCTCGCTGGTGGTGCAGAAGCCGGGCACCGCCACCGTCTCGCGCGAGGAGCTCCAGGCGGAGCTGCTCCGGCCGTGAGCCGCCTCGCCCGCAAGCGCGTCGCGCTCGAGGACCTGCCCGCGGTGCGCGCCCGCGCCACCGCCGCCGGGCGCTCCGTGGCGCTCGCGAACGGCGTGTTCGACCTGTTCCACGTCGGCCACCTCCGCTACCTGGAGGGCGCCCGGGCCGAGGCCGACCTGCTGGTGGTGGCGGTGAACTCGGACGCGTCCACCCGCGCGAACAAGGGCGACGGCCGCCCGGTGGTCCCGGAGGCCGAGCGGGCCGAGATCGTGGCCGCGCTCGAGTGCGTGGACCACGTGGTGCTGTTCGACTCGAAGGACGTCGTCCCGGTGATCCGGGCGCTGCGGCCCGACGTGCAGGTGAAGGGGACCGACTACACGCCCGACACCATCCCCGAGGCCGCCGAGGTGCGCGCCTACGGCGGCCGGGTGGCGGTGGCCGGCGACCCGAAGGACCACTCCACCACCGAGCTCATCGCGAAGCTCGACGCCACGCGGAAGGGATGAGCGCGCCGGTGCGCGCGAGCGGGGCCCCCATGCGCGTGCTGGAGCTGCTCTCGTCCGCGTGGTGGACCGGCCCCGCCGAGCCGATGGCCTCGGTCGCGCGCGAGCTGCGCGCCCGCGGGCACCGCGTGGAGGTGGCGGTGGACGCGGTGCGGGAGGGGAACCTGCGCGAGGCGCTCCGGGCGCGGGGGTTCCCGCCGCGCGAGGACCTCGCGCTCTCCACCAGGTCCGGGCCGATCGCCTACCTGCGCGACGTGCGCCGCCTGGCCGCGGCGGCGCGCGACTTCGACGTGCTGCACGCGAACTTCTCGCACGACCACGCGCTCGCGCTCCTGGCGCTGCGCCGGCGCGGCGGACGGCGGGTGGTCCGCACCGTCCACTCGTCGCGCTCGCTCCGCACCGATCCGCTCCAGCGCCTGCAGCACCGGGCCACCGACGGCCTCGTCGCGGTGTGCGAGGCGCACGCGCGGGCGCTGGTGGAGCGCTTCGGGCTCCCGGAGGAGCGGGTGCTCGCGACGCGCGGCGCGGTGGACGCGGAGGCGTTCCGGCCCGACGGGCCGGACCTGCGCGCGGCGCTCGGGATCGAGGCCGGCGCGCCGGTGGCCGGGATCGTCTCGCGCATCAAGCCCGGCCGCCGCCACGAGGACCTGGTGGACGCGTTCCGGGACGTCGCCGACCGGCTGCCCGAGGCGCGCCTGGTGATCGTCGGCCGGGGGGAGGGCGAGGAGGCGATCCGGGTGCGCGTGGCGCACCGCGGACTGCAGCGCCAGGTCGTGTTCGCGGGCTACCGCACCGGCCCGGAGCTGGCCGCGGCCTACCGGACGTCGACGTGAACGTGCTGCTGGCGGAGGGCAACGACGGGACCTGCCGCGCGCTCCTGGAGGGCATGGCCGCGGGCCGGCCCGGCGTGGCCTACCGCTTCGGCGCGCCCGCCGAGGCGATCGTGGACGGCACCACCGGGCTGCTCGCGCCGGAGGGCGACGTCCCCGCGCTCGCCGCCGCGCTGCTCGAGCTGCTCGGGGCGCCGGCGCGGGCCCGCGCGCTGGGCGCGGCCGCGCGCGAGCGGATGGCGGCGGTGTTCACCGAGGCGGCGCGCGGCGAGGCGGTGGAGCGCTTCCTCGCGCAGGTGCTCGCCTTGCCGCCGGCCCGCGGCGCGGACTAAGCTCCGCGCGGAGGAGCACGCATGGCGCTGTCGCCCGAGCTGAAGGACATCCTGGCCTGCCCGAAGTGCAAGGGCGAGCTGGAGTTCCGCGAGGCGGATCACGAGATCCGCTGCAACCGCTGCCGGCTCGCGTTCCGCATCGAGGACGACATCCCGGTGATGCTCCTCGACGAGGCGCGCCCGCTCCCGTGAGCCGGGGGCGGCCCGCCCGCGGCT
>NZ_CM181236.1:1690000-3245000 GCF_049201065.2 Anaeromyxobacter sp. Red801
CGGAGGCGCAGCGAAAGCGAGTCCGAAACGGGCGCCAGTCGCAATCATTATAACCCGAAGCCAGGTGATCTACTCATGGCCAGGTTGAAGCGCGGGTAAAACCGCGTGGAGGACCGAACTCATGGAGGTTGAAAACTTCTGGGATGAGCTGTGAGTAGGGGTGAAAGGCCAATCAAACTTGGTGATAGCTGGTTCTCCCCGAAAGATATTTAGGTATCGGCTCGGGAAATTCAGTTCAGGAGGTAGAGCACTGGAACGGCTAGGGGTCCTACCAGATTACCAACCCGTACCAAACTCCGAATGCCTGAAACTGTTATCCCGGGACGCAGTCGGTGGGTGATAACATTCATCGGCGAGAGGGGAATAACCCAGATCGTCGGCTAAGGTCCCAAAGTCCATGCTAAGTGATCACAAAAAGGATGTGGTAGCGCTTTGACAATCAGGAGGTTGGCTTAGAAGCAGCCATCCTTTAAAGATAGCGTAATAGCTCACTGATCAAGCGAGACTGCGCCGAAAATGTATCGGGTCTCAAGCATGGCACCGAAGCCACGGGATCAGCGCAAGCTGATCGGTAGGGGAGCATAGAACGGACGGTGAAGCCAGACCGCAAGGACTGGTGGAGTGCGTTCTAGAGCTGATGCCGATATGAGTAGCGACAAAACGAGTGAGAAACTCGTTCGCCGTAAGCCCAAGGTTTCCTGGGGAAGGTTAATCCGCCCAGGGTTAGTCGGGCCCTAAGCCGAGGCCGAAAGGCGTAGGTGATGGACAACAGGTTAATATTCCTGTACCGCCCCGTTGGCGTTGAAGCGAGGGGGGACGGAGAAGGGTAGCGCAGCCGTCTGACGGACGTGACGGTTCAAGCCCGTAGGCGGGCCTCATACGATGAAAAGGTGAGGCCGTTAACGCCGAGAGGTGATGACGTGGCCGCAAGGCCTGAAGTGCGTGATCCCATGCTTCCTAGAAAATCCCCGCGTGGAGCCAGCGAGGCGCCCGTACCGCAAACCGACTCAGGTGGGCGAGGAGAAAATCCTAAGGCGCTTGAGAGAACTCTGGTCAAGGAACTCTGCAATTTTCCACCGTAACTTCGGAAGAAGGTGGGCCCGGGATTGTGTAGGGACTTGCTCCCGAAGCAATGCTGGGTCGCAGCGAAATGGCGGTAGCGACTGTTTAACAAAAACACAGGACTCTGCAAACACGTCAAGTGGATGTATAGGGTCTGACGCCTGCCCGGTGCCGGAAGGTTAAGGAGATTCGTCAGGCCGCAAGGCCAAAGCGATGAACCGAAGCCCCGGTAAACGGCGGCCGTAACTATAACGGTCCTAAGGTAGCGAAATTCCTTGTCGGGTAAGTTCCGACCTGCACGAAAGGCGTAACGACTTCCGCGCTGTCTCGACCAGGGACTCAGCGAAATTGAAATAGCTGTGCCGATGCAGTTTACCCGCGGCAAGACGGAAAGACCCCATGAACCTTTACTACAACTTGCCACTGACACTAGGAATTGATTGTGTAGGATAGGTGGGAGCCTATGAACCCTGGGCGCTAGCTCGGGGGGAGGCAACGGTGAAATACCACCCTGTCGATTTCTGGTGTCTAACCTGGACCCCTCATCGGGGTTGGGGACAATGGCTGGTGGGTAGTTTGACTGGGGCGGTCGCCTCCCAAAAGGTAACGGAGGCGCGCTATGGTTCCCTCAGCCTGATTGGAAACCAGGCGTCGAGTGCAATGGCATAAGGGAGCTTGACTGCGAGACCGACAGGTCGAGCAGGTGCGAAAGCAGGTCATAGTGATCCGGTGGTTCTGTATGGAAGGGCCATCGCTCAACGGATAAAAGGTACTCTGGGGATAACAGGCTTATCGCGTCCAAGAGTTCACATCGACGACGCGGTTTGGCACCTCGATGTCGGCTCATCGCATCCTGGGGCTGGAGCAGGTCCCAAGGGTTTGGCTGTTCGCCAATTAAAGCGGTACGCGAGCTGGGTTCAAAACGTCGTGAGACAGTTTGGTCCCTATCTGCCGTGGGCGTAGGAGAAGTGAGAGGATCTGTCCTTAGTACGAGAGGACCGGGATGGACGCACCGCTGGTGTACCAGTTGTCTCGCCAGAGGCATCGCTGGGTAGCTATGTGCGGAACGGATAACCGCTGAAAGCATCTAAGCGGGAAGCCAACCTCAAGACGACTTCTCCCGGGCGCAAGCCCCTGAAGCCCCCTCGAAGACGACGAGGTCGATAGGCCGGAGGTGTACGCGCTGTGAGGCGCTCAGCTGACCGGTACTAATAGGGCGTGCGGCTTGGTCTCCCTCTTCTCAGGTCGTAGGCGACCTGCTCGAGGTCGAGATCGAATTCCTTCGCAGGAGCAGTGGAAGCACGGCCCTCAGCGGCCCCGCGGTGCGGTGCTCTTCTTTTCCCTTCGTAGCGGTTGTCGAGAGGCGACGAGCCTCACGTTCTTTCAAAGGTTTGCGGTGGCTATATCGGTGGGGTCACACCCGTTCCCATCCCGAACACGGTAGTTAAGCCCACCAGAGCCGATGGTACTGCACCGGAAGCGGTGTGGGAGAGTAGGTCGCTGCCGCATCTTTTCGTGCCCGCCAGAGCAATCCGCTCTGGCGGGCTTTTTCTTTTTTGGCGCGCATTGCGCCGGCGAGGCCGCCGGGCGAGGCGCGCGACGGGCCGAAGGCTGCGCAGGGAAGGCGTCCGGGCGGGTATACTCGCCCTTTCGCCGCAGCCGCGGCGACGGAGGGGCTCGATGGCGCGCGCGATGGTCGGGGTGATCGGGGGGACGGGGCTGGGCGAGGCGCTCGGCGCCCTCGGCGGCGGCGAGGCCCGCGAGCTGGACACGCCCTTCGGCAGGCCGTCCGCGCCCATCACGCTCACCGAGGTCGGCGGGGTGCCGGTGGCGCTGCTCCCGCGGCACGGGGAGGGGCACATGCTCAACCCGTCGCAGGTGCCGTACCGCGCCAACATCTGGGCGCTGAAGTCGCTGGGCGTCACGCACGTGCTCGCGAGCGGCGCGGTGGGCAGCCTCCGCGAGGAGGTCGCGCCGCGCAACCTGGTCATCCCGGACCAGGTGATCGACAAGACCTTCCGCCGCGCCGGCACCTTCTTCGACGACCTCGCCGTGCACGTGGAGTTCGCAGCGCCGTTCTGCACCACGCTCCGCAACGTGCTGGTGAAGGCGGGCACCGGGTTCCCGGCCCGCGTCCACCAGGGCGGGACGTACGTCTGCATGGAGGGCCCGCAGTTCTCGACCCGGGCCGAGAGCGAGCTGCACCGGAGCTGGGGGGCCTCGCTCATCGGCATGACCGTGATGCCGGAGGCGAAGCTCGCGCGCGAGGCGGAGCTCTGCTACGCGCTCGTGGCGCTCCCGACCGACTACGACTGCTGGAAGCCGCACCCGGCCACGCTCGACCAGGCGAAGCTCATCGAGGAGCTGCTGGCGAACGTGAAGTCCGCCACCCAGAACGCGATCGAGCTGATCCGCCGGGCCATCCCGCACGTCGCCGCGCTCGAGAAGCCGTGCGGGTGCCAGTCGGCGCTGGCGCTCGCGATCTGGTCGGACCGCAGCCGGATCGCGCCGGCCACCCGCGAGAAGCTCCGCCCCATCCTGGAGAAGTACCTGGCCGGCTGAGCCGGGCGTCACAGCGCCTCCCGTTCGCGTGGGGCCCGTCGCGAGGCACACGATGGCGTCGCCGAGCCGGGCACACGAGGACCGAGCAGCGCAGGCGTGCCCGTAGGCACGTCGAGCAGCGCAGGGACGAGTCTGCCCGGCGCAGGCAGCCAGCGTGCGCCGCAGCAGGGCTCTACGCGAATGGGCGGCGCTACCAGGGGCCGGCGGCGGGCGGCTCCGGCGACGGGGACCGGCGCAGCAGCGCGGCGACGCGCGCCAGGTCGGCGACGAGGCCTGCCAGCGCCTCGCGCCGGGCCGCGTCGTCGGGGGCGCGCAGCACGGCCGACGGGTGCACCGTCGCGATGACGATCTCCGCGAGCGGGGAGGGCACCGGCTGCCCGCGCCGCTCGGTCAGGCGGAACCCGCGCCCGAGCAGCGCCTGCGCGGCGGTGGCGCCCAGGCACACGAGGGCGCGCGGCCGCACCGCCGCGAGCTCCGCGTCGAGCCAGGGACGGCAGGCGCGCACCTCCCCGGCGCTCGGCTTCTGGTGGATGCGGCGCTTGCCGCGCGGCTCCCACTTGAAGTGCTTCACCGCGTTGGTGACGTAGGCGTCGCGCCGGTCCAGCCCGGCGGCGGCGAGCGCACGGTCCAGGAGGCGGCCGGCGGGGCCGACGAACGGCTCGCCGGCGCGATCCTCGTCGTTGCCGGGCTGCTCGCCCACCAGCATCACGGTGGCGCGCGGCGGCCCGGCGCCGAACACGGTCTGCGTGCCGCGCTCCCACAGCGGGCAGGCCGTGCAGCCGGCGGCCGCGCGGCGGAGCGCCGCCAGCGTGGCGCGAGGGGGGACGAGCGGGGCGGCGGTGCCGCCCGGCGGAGCGCGCCGCGGCATGCGGACAACATGGGGCCGCGTGCCCTGGGCCGCGAGGTCGGGGACGCCCGCGGCCGCGGTCGCGGGCGCGTACGCCGCTAGGCGGCGGGCGCGTCGAGCGCCAGCGCCGCGAGCTGGCGGACGTTCGCCGGGCACTCGAGCGCCGCGAGCTCGTCGCGGGTGACCCAGCGCGCGGCGTCCCACTCGTCGCAGGCGGAGAGATCCCGGGTCGCCACGTCGGCCACGAACGCGAAGTTCAGGTGCAGCCCCTTCGAGCCGGCGGGGTGCTCCTCGTAGCCGATGAGCCCCGGGGGCGAGCCGTCCACCCCGAGCCCCGCCGGGAAGCGGCCGGTGAGGCCGGTCTCCTCCCGGAGCTCGCGCACCGCGCCCTCGAGCGGCGTCTCGCCCGCCTCGAGCTCGCCGCCCACCGGCAGCCAGGTGCCGAGCCGGCGGTGGCGGATGAGCAGGACGGCGCCGCCGTGGCGGCAGAACACGGAGGTCGAGAAGGCGCGGCGCTCGGACATGGCCGCGCAGTATGCCACCGGGCGCCGGGCCGCGGGAGCTAGACCCCGCCGGCGGCCCGATCGCGGGCGGCGGCCGGCGGCTCCGGCGCCGCGGTGTCCGCGCCGGCGTCCGCGACGGCGCGCGGTCCGCGCCGGCCCCGGCGCCGGAGGCTCTCCACCCACACGAAGACCACCGGCACCACCCACAGCGTCAGCATGGTGGAGGTGATCACGCCGCCGATGACGGCGATGGCCAAGGGCGCGCGGAACTCGCTCCCCATGCCCTTCCCGAGGGCGGTGGGCAGCATGCCCAGGATCATCGCGCCGCTGGTCATGAGGATGGGGCGCAGGCGGCGCGGGCCGGACCTGCGCACCGCGGTCTCCGGGTCGTCGCCCTCGCGCAGGTGCTGCAGCGCCGCGTCCACCAGCAGGATGGCGTTCTTGGTGACGAGCCCCATGAGCAGGATGATCCCGATGAGCGAGCCGAGGTTCACCGTCTGGCCGGCGAGCCCCAGCCCCAGCACCGCGCCCACGATGGCGAGCGGGAGCGAGAGCATGATGGTGAAGGGGTGGACGAACGACTCGAACTGGCTCGCCAGGACGATGAAGATGAACACCACCGCGATGAGCAGCGCCATCCCCATGTTCGCCTGCGACTCGGCCTGCTCCTTCTGCATGCCGTCCCAGAGGTACGCGTAGCCGGCCGGCAGCGGGCGCGCGGCCACCCTGGCGCGGAGCGCCTGCACCGCGCCGCCCAGGTCGTGCCCCGGGGCGATCTGCGCCCAGACCGAGATGCTCCGCTCGCGCCGCTGGTGCTCGATCACGGCCGGGCTGGTCGAGCGCTCCAGCCGCGCGAGCTGCGCGAGCGCCACCGGACCGCGCGGCGTCGAGATCCACATCCCGTCGAGCGCGCCGCGCGACTCCCGGTCGTCCCCGGCCAGCCGCACGCGGATCTCCGACTCGCGGCGCCCCTCGCGCAGCTTGCCCGCCACCTCGCCCTGCGTGGCCAGGCGCACCTGCAGCGCGACCGCGCCGGCCGGGACGCCCAGCCGCGCCGCCTCCTCCCGGTCCACCTCGACCTGCAGCTCGGGCTTGCCCGGCGAGTCCTTGAGCTGGATGTCGGTGAGCGCAGGGATCGAGCGCATCTCCGCCACCAGCCGCTCCGCCTCCTCGCGGAGGCGGGCGAAGTCGCGCCCCGTCACGTGCATGAGCACCGGCGGGAAGTCGCCGATGCCCTCGAGCATGGGCGGGTCCGAGACGGCGCGGGTCGCGAGCCGCTCGTCCGCGGCGAGGACGCCGCGGATCCAGTCCTTGTAGGTCTCCACGCCGTCGGGGCGGGCGTTCTTGTCCACCAGGTTGACGCGCCAGCGGACCTGCCGCGGGTCCTCCTGGTAGCCGATGGTCGCGTAGACCGCGGTCACCCCGGGCAGCGCGCGCACGCGCTGCTCCAGCGTGGCGCTGCGCCGCGAGGCGGTGGCGAGGCTGGTGCCCGGCGGGTACTCCAGGTTGACGATGAGCTGGTTGCGGTCCTCCCTGGGCGCGAACTCGGACCCGAGCAGCGGGGCCACCGCCAGGCTGGCCAGGAACAGCAGCGCGGCCGCCGCGAAGGTGAGGCCGCGGTGCCGGAGCACCCAGTCCAGCGTGCGCGCGTACACGCGGTCGCCGGCGTCGAACCCGGCGCGGATCCGCCGCGCCACCGGGTGCTCCCGCCGCGCCTGGCCCGGCACGTGCGCGCGGACGAACCGCGCCGAGAGCATCGGGTCGAGCGTGAACGCCACGAACAGCGAGATGAGCACGGCCACCGTGATGGTGAGCCCGAACTGGCGGAAGAACTGCCCGGTGATGCCCTGCATGAACGCGACCGGCACGAACACCGCCACCAGGGTGAAGGTCGTCGCCATCACCGCCAGCGCGATCTCCTGCGTGCCGCGGCTGGCCGCCACCGGCGGCGCCTCGCCCGCCTCCAGGCGCCGCGTGATGCTCTCGCGGACCACCACAGCGTCGTCGATGAGCAGGCCGATCGCGAGCGACAGGCCGAGCAGGGTGAGCTGGTTGAGCGAGAAGCCCATCCAGTACATGACGAACAGCGTGCCCACCACCGACGTCGGCAGCGCCAGCGCGGAGATGATCGTGCCGCGCACGTCCAGCAGGAACAGCAGGATGATGAGGATGGCCATGGCGCCGCCGAAGAAGATGGCGACCCACACCTCGTGCGCGTTGGCCTCGATGATCTCCGACTGGTCCACCAGGACCTGCGCCCGGAACCCGAGCTCGCCCTGCAGCTCGGGCAGGAGGCGCTTCACCTCGTTCGCGACCGCGGCGGAGTTCGCGCCGGCCTGCTTCACCACCTCGACCGCGACCGCGTCCACGCCGTCGGTGCGGACCAGCGTCTTCGGCTCCTTGGCGCCCTTGCGCACCAGCGCCACCTCGGCGAGCCGCACCAGCGAGCCGTCCTGCGCGGCGGCCACCGGCATGCGGCGGAGCGCGTCCACGTCCCGGAACTCGCCGCGCACGCGGATGCCGACCTCGCCGTCGCCGGCCGGGAACTTCCCGCCGGGCAGGTCGAGGTGCTCGCCCTGGATGCGCCGGAACACGGCGTCCGGGTCGAGCCCGACCCCGCGGAGCCGGTCGCGGAACAGGTCCACCGAGACCTCCGGCTCGGCGCCGCCGACGATGCGCACCGCCGCCACGCCCTCGAGCTGCTCGAGGCGCGGGCGCACCTGGTCGTCCAGCTTCTCGCGGAGCGCGATGGGGTCCTGGCCGGACGCCGCCGAGAACACGAGCACCGGCTGCGCCGCCACGTCGTACTGCGCGATCACCGGCGCCCGGGCGCCGAGCGGCAGCTCCCCCTGCGCGATGCCCACCTTGTCGCGGACGTTCTGGACCGCCTCGCCCAGCGGGACCGACAGCTCGAACTCGATGAACACGAGCGACACGTCCTCGCGCGAGGACGAGAAGACCTTGTCGATCCCGGCGATGGAGGAGACCGCGTCCTCGATGGGCCGGGTGACGTTCTCCTCGACGTCGCCCGGGCTCGCGCCGGGGTAGGTGGTGGTGATGGTGACGAACGGGATGCTGACGTCGGGGTAGAGGTCGGTGCCGAGCCGGCGCAGGCCGAGCAGGCCGAGCACGACCAGCGTCACCGACATCATGGCGGTGAAGACGGGCCGGCGGATGGCGACGTCGGAGAGCGTCATCCGCCCACCTGCGCCAGCGCCGCGCCCTCGGCCAGCCCGATCGGCGGGTCGGTGACGACGCGCAGCCCCTCCGGCCAGGCGCCGCCCTCCGGCACGACCACCGCGGTCTCGCCCTCCTCGCCGAGCAGGCGCACCGGCAGGGCCCGCGCCTTGCCGTCCCCGCCGGCCAGCCACACGGCGTGGCCCCCGGTGCGCTGGACCAGCGCCGCGGCGGGCACGCGAAAGGCCTCGCGCTCCGCCCCGCGGGGCAGGTCGGCCCGCGCGTATGCGTTCGCGAGGAAGCGGCCGTCGGGGTTGGGGACCGCGATCTCCACCGGCACGCGGTTCGTGGCCGCGTCCACCGCGGGGACCACCACCGTCACCACCGCGTCCGCCGTGCGTGCCCCGGTGCCGGGGAGCGACACGGCCACCCGGGCGCCGGGCCGGAGCTCGGCGGCCTCGGACTGCGTGAGGGAGGTCTCGAGCACCAGCTCGCGCGTGGTGACGAGCGTGACGAGCGGGACGCCGGGCGAGACCGCGATGCCCACGCCGTCGGGCACGCGCGTGACCACGCCGGGGAAGGGCGCGACCAGCCGGTGGTGAGAGAGGTGGACCCGCGCCTGCTCCGCCTGCGCCTGGGCCGCGGCGAGGTGCGCGGCGGCGAGGTCGCGCTGGGCCTTCGCCTGGGTGGCCTGCGCCTCCGAGGCGCCCTCCTCGCGGCGGAGCCGCTCGGTGCGGGCGAAGGCGTCCTCCGCCAGCGCGAGCTGCGCCCGGGCGGCCTCGACCGCGGCCTCGGCCTGCCGGACCGCCGCCGCGGCGGCGCCGGTGTCGAGCGCGGCCAGGAGCGCCCCCTCGCGCACCTCCTGCCCGCGGCGCACGGCGACGCGCTCCAGCGTGCCGGCCACGCTCACCGCCAGCGCCGAGGCCTGGCGCGCCTTCAGCGTCCCGGTGGCGGTGACGCGCGGCGCGAAGCGGATCCGCTCCGGGGCGGCGAGGTGCGCGGCGGCGGCCGCGGGTCCGGCGGCGGGCGCGGGGGCGGTCGCCGGCGCGGGGGGAGGCGGCGGGGGCCGATCGGCGCCGCGGCGGCCGCAGGCGGCGGCGGCGAGCGCGAGGAGCAGGGCGGGGCGGAGCGGCGGCATGGGCGGGTCTCCGGTGCTGACCGGCGGGTCAGGAAGCGGTGCGGCGGGCGCGGGCGGGCGGCGCGGCGCGCGCGGCCGGCCCCGCCATGCCCTCGTAGAAGATGGTGAGGAAGGAGCGCGCCCAGCCGGCGAGATCCGGCTTCTGGCGCAGCTCGGCGGTCCGCCGCACGAAGCCCTCGTACGTGCCGACCAGCAGGTCGGCCACGGCGGACGGGTCGATGTCGCGGCGGAGCCGGCCGGCGGCCTGCTTCGCGGCGATGCGATCGCGGAGCGCGCGCTGCAGGCGCCGCCGGAACCCGGCCAGGCCGCGGGTCCACGCCGGGCCCGCCGCCTCCAGCGCGCGGATCACGTGGCGGTTGCGCCAGAGCAGCTCGAGCGACTCCAGGTCCACCGCCACCTCGAACTCGAGCTGCGCGCGCAGCAGCGCCGGGCCGTCCTCGTCGCGGTGGTCCCGGTCGAAGCGGCGCTCCGCCTCCTCGCGGCGGCGGGTCTGCTCCTCCAGCGCGCCGTAGAGCCGCTGGACGATCTCGGCGAACGCCGCGTCCTTGGTGGGGAAGTGCAGGTAGAAGGCGCCCTTCGAGATGCCGGCGCGGCGCGCGATGTCCTCGACGCGGGCGTGCGCGAGCCCGTGGCGGCAGATCTCCTCGCGGGCGGCCTCGAGCAGCGCCTCGTGGGCGCCGGGGGCTGGGCGGCGGGCCATGGCGACGCCCCTTGTACGGCGCCGCGCGCGCGACCGCAAGCGTCACTGACCGACGGGTCAGGAATTGCGGGCCAGCCCGGGCGGGCCGGCGGCGTCACGCCGGGCCCGGGCGGCGCCGTCAGGGATCGAACGTGCCGGCCGCGCGCGCCAGGGCGAGGCGCGCCAGGCGCGCGTCGAGCGTGGCCGCGACCAGGCCCAGCTCGGCGGAGGACGCGGCGCTGGTGGCGTCCGCCACCTCGAGGTAGGTGGCCGCGCCGGCGGCGTGGGCCCGCTGCGCCTGCTCCAGCGCCTCGCGCGCCAGCGCGGCCTGCTCCTCGGCCTTGCGCGCGGCGGCCGCCGCGCTGTCCAGGTCCAGCCGGGCGCGCCGGACCTCGTCGCGCGCCTTGTTCGAGGCGAGCGCGAGCGCCGCGTCGGCCTCGGCCGCGCGGTGGCCCGCGTCGGCGAGCTCCGCCTCGCGCCGGCCGCCGTCGAAGAGCGTCCACTGCAGGCCGAGCAGCACGGTCCAGCCGGCGTGCTCGCCGGTGAAGCCGGTGATGCTGGCCCAGCGCCAGGTCCCGCTCACGCCCAGCGTCGGGAGGTAGGCGGCGGCCGCCTCGCGGCGCTGCCCCTGCGCCAGCGCCAGGCGCCCGCGGGCGGCCTCCACGTCGGGGCGGCGGGCGGCGCGCTCCTCCTGCTCGCGCGCGTCGGCGGACGGCGCCGGCGGCTCGGGGGGACGCTCCACCTCGAAGTCCGCGTCGCGGTCCAGGAGCGTCGCGAGCGCGAGCCGGGCCGCCGCGTACGCGTTCCGCGTCCGGATCAGCTCCTGCTCCGCGCGCGCGCGGTCGGTGCGCGCCTTCAGCAGGGCCAGGCGCGGCGCGGCGCCCTGGGCGGCGAGGTGCTCGGCGTCGGTCTCGTGCCGCCGCCAGGTCTCGAGCGTGCGCTCCTGCACCGCGACCGCCTCGCGGAGGGTGGCCGCGCCGTAGTAGAGCTGCGCGACCCCGTACAGCAGCTTCTGGCGGGTGTCGGCGACCTGCGCGCCCGCAACCTCCTCGGCCAGGTATGCGTTGCGGATGGCCGGCCAGAGCCGCGGCGCGAGGAGCGCCTGCCTCACCTCGGCCTGGACGCCGTACTGCGTCTTCCGCTGGAGCTCCAGCTCCTCGACCGAGGTCGGGACGAGCGCGAGCGTGGTCGCCTCGCCGGGGAGGTTGACCGGGGAGAACGGGCGCCCGGGATCGTAGGGCGGGAGCGCCGCGCGCGGCGCGCTGGTGGGCCGGCCCACGTCGCGGATCGCGAAGCTCGTGGGCAGGTCGAGCACCACGTCCTCGGAGTTCCAGGCGTACGAGCCGCCCGCGGTCACCTGGGGCAGGTAGTGGCTCCACGCCTTCCGCGCCAGCGTCCGCGCCTGGGCGAGCCGCTCGCCGGCGATGCGCAGCTCGAGGCTGGCCTCGCGGGCGCGCCGGAACGCCGCGTCCAGCGTGAGCACCGGCGGCGCCGGGGCGGCGGCCTCGGCCGCGGCGGGGGGAGCGCCGGCCTCCGCGGCCGCGGCGAGCGCGAGGGCGAGCAGGGAGGGAGCGATCATGGGGTGGTCCTCGAGGCAGGGGAGGGCGGCTCGGCCCCGGGCCTCCGCCGCAGCGCGGCGAGGCGGCGCGCCAGCGGGGCGCGGCGGACCACCAGCACCGCCAGGGCGGAGTGGAGGACGAGCAGCGCCCCGAGCCAGGCGAGCTGGGGCGCGACGGCGGCGAGGTCGCCGGTCTTCATGACCAGCACCCGCAGGGCCCGCAGCGCGGGGGTGGCCGGGAACACGGCGGTGGCGAGCTCGACCGCGCGCGGGAGCTGGCCGGGAGGCCAGGTGAACCCGGACGCGAGGAAGAGCGGCACCGAGAAGAACATCAGGAGCTGGAACGTGCCCATCCGATCGCGCGCCAGGCTGGCCAGCCCGATCGCGACCGGCACCATCACCACCGCGAAGGCCAGCAGCAGCGCGGCGGTGGCGAGGACGCTCGGGCCGGCCCAGCCCATGGCCGGCATGAGCACGAGCCCCACGAAGGCGACCCCGGCCAGCCAGAACGGCGCGTGGGCGGCGGCCATGCCGAGCAGGCGCGCCAGCGGGAACGGCTCGCGGCCGGCGGGCGGCAGCCCGGCCTCGAGGCGCGCGCCGGCGCTGAACGCGAGCGAGACCACCACGAGCTGCTGGAGGACCACCAGGAAGATGCCGGCGGCGAGGTAGCGGCCGTAGGAGCCGGTGGGGTGGTAGAGGAGGCGATCGCCGACCGCGATGGGCGCGGCGCGGGCGCGCGCCGCCTCGGGCGGCATCCCCTTCGCGAGGAACGCGGCGGTCCGCACGCGCGCGCCGGTGGCGCCCGCGACCGTGACCGCGGCCGGATAGGCGATGGCCCACGTGTACATGTTCGCCCCGCCGGCCCAGACCGCGAGCTGGGCCTGCTCGCCCCGCTTCAGCCGGCGCGAGAAGTCGCCGGGGACGACCAGCAGGAGCTCCGCCTCGTCCCGCCGCAGCGCGGCCACGCCGTCGTCGAGCGAGGCGACGCGGCGGTCGATCCGGAGCTCCGGGGTCGCGTCCAGCTCCAGGGCCAGCCGGCGCGAGAGCGCCGAGCCGTCCAGGTCGAGCAGCAGCGCCGGCCGGTCGCGCGCGTCCTCCGCGTGGTACAGGTAGGCCACGATCACCGGGTACAGCAGCGGGATCGCGAGCAGCACGAGCAGGATCGACCGCTCCCGGAGGATCCGCCCCCGCTCCTCGCGCGCGCTCGCGCGCAGCACGTCCAGCCAGGCCCGGCCGGTCATGCCGCCCTCCGCGCGCGCGCCCGGGCCGCGAGCGCCCGCGCCGCGCGCGACGCCGCGATCACCGCGGCGAAGCACGCGGCCTGGGCGGTGAGCCAGCCGAGCGGCGCGGCCAGGTCCCCGAGCCCGGCGGGCTCGTGGAGGAAGA
Source organism: Anaeromyxobacter sp. Red801 (assembly GCF_049201065.2). NCBI lineage: Bacteria > Pseudomonadati > Myxococcota > Myxococcia > Myxococcales > Anaeromyxobacteraceae > Anaeromyxobacter > Anaeromyxobacter sp. Red801. The sequence continues at coordinate 1,702,913 of NZ_CM181236.1, forward strand.
TCCGGAGCGCGCGGCCGAACGGGGTGAAGGGGAGGGCGCTCGAGATGGCGCGGACCGGCGCGGGGATGGCGTCCCATGGCCAGGTGAGCCCGGAGAACATGAGCGAGAGCACCCCGAGCAGCACGGTGGACTGGAACGCGAACGGCCCGCCGCCGAGCAGCGCCGCGACCGCCGCGGCGAACAGCAGCTCCGCGCCCACGAGCGCGAGCAGCGAGAGCGCGACCACCGGGAACGGGCTGGCGGGGCGGATCCCGTCGATGCGGAGCAGCCCGTAAGTGGACAGGAGCGCCAGGGCGAGCGACACGGCGAGCACCGCCGCCCACCGGCCCATCGCCTCGGCCGGGCGGCGCCCGGGGGCGGGCGGCCAGATCACCGACCACGCCAGGAACAGCGTCACCAGGTGCACGAAGAACAGCGCGAACGCCGGGGCCAGGTACACCGCGAAGCTGGCGCCCGGGTTGCGCGCGAGCGCCTCGGTGACGACCACCGGCGCGGCCTTCGCGAGCGCGGCCGACGGTGCGGTGCCGAGCTTCTGGAGCGCGCCCAGCTCGACCCCGGCGGACACGGTGGCGAGCACCTTCGCGATCGTGCGGGAGGCGGTGCGCCCGACCAGCACGTTGCTCATGTCCACGGCGACCAGGACCTCGGCGCGGCGCCCACGCTTCAGGTCCGCCGAGAAGCCGTCCGGCACGAGGACCACGCCCGCCAGCGCCCCGCGGTCGAGCGCGTCCTGCGCGGCCGCGAGCGTGGGGGGCGGGTCGGTGAGCACGCGGAGCTCGGGCGTGGCGTCGAGGTACCGGGCCACGGTGCGGGAGGGGCCGGTGCCGTCCAGGTCGAGGACGGCGATCGGGAGCTCGCGCATCACGCCCTGCCGGTAGGTGGCGATGGTCAGCCAGCTCGCGCCCAGGAACACCGCCAGCATCAGGCGGTAGCGCGGGCTGGCGGCGAGCGCCCGCAGGTGCGCGAGGAAGGCGGCGCGGAACCCCACGGCTCACCTCGGGGCCGCGGGCAGCGCGGGCGCGAAGCGCGCGGTCATGCCGGGGCGCAGCTCGGGGTCGGGCTGGCGCGGCCGGGCCTTCACCTCGAACGTGCGCAGGTCGAAGCTGCCCTTCTCGCCGGTCGCGCGCCAGGTGGCGAAGTCGCCGAGCGGCGCCACCGAGAACACGGTCATCGGCAGGCGCCGGCGCAGCGCCGGGACCTCGACGTCCAGCTCGGTCCCGACCTTCACGGCGCCGAGCAGGTCCTCGCGGACCGGGAACACCGCCCAGGCGTCGGTCCGGTCCACCAGCGTGAGGATGGGGTAGCCGGTGGCGGCGAGCTCGCCGCGGTGGACCAGGATCTTGGCCACCTCGCCGCCGATGGGCGCGGTCTGGACGGTCTCGCGGCCGTAGCTCTCCACCTCGGCCAGGCTCCCCTGGCCCTGGCGGACCAGCGCGCGCAGCGCCTCGACCTCCTCGGCGCGGGCGCCCTTCACCACGAGGTCGTGGCGCGCCTGCGCCACCGCGAGCTGGTCCCGGGCGGCCTTGAACTTGAAGTCGGCCTCGTCGAAGGCGGCCTGGGTGATGGTGCCGGTGGCGAGCAGGGCGGTGGCGCGCTCGTGCGCCTTGGCGGCGACCTCCAGCTGGCTGCGGGCGGTGTCGAGCGCCCGCCGCGCCTGCTGGCGCTCCTCGGCGCGCGCGCCGCGCTCGGCGATCTGGAGCCGGGCGCGGGCTGCATCCACCGCCGCCTTCACCTGGTCGATCTTCGCGGCGACCTCCTGGCTCTCGATGGTGACCAGCTCCTGGCCCTCCTCCACCGGGTCGCCCTCGCGCACCGCCAGCGCCTTCACGCGGCCGGGGATCTTCGAGGCGACGTCGATCTCGGTCGCGTCCACGAGGCCGGTGATGGGCGCCGGGGCGCGCTGGCCGCAGGCGGCCACGAGCGCGACGAACGCGACGAGTGCGAGGAGCGGGGTCAGGGGGCGGCGGGTCATCTCAGGCTCCGATTCCGTCGAGCAGGAGGCGCACGAGGTCGCGCAGCACGGCCTCGCGCGCGCGGGCGGCGCGCAGGTCGGTGGACCACAGCGCCTCGAGGAACGGGCGCTGCATGAAGTAGCCGAGGAACAGCGCGCTGACGCTCATCGTGAACGTCCGCGGCGCCAGGTCGGCGCGGAACGCCCCCTGGGCGACGCCGCGCCGGAGCACGGCGTGGATGGGGTCGAGGTTCGCGGCGATGCGGTCGGTGAGGAGCTTGCGACCGCGGCGGGCGCGCGAGAGCGCCTCCCAGCCCATCAGCCGCACGAAGTCCTCGTGCTCCGAGAGGAACCCGAAGAAGCGGCGCACCAGCGTCTCCACCTCGTCGCGCGGCGCCGCGCGCGCGCCGGCGGGCGTGGGATCGGCGGCGGCGAGCGCGAGCGTCAGGTGCGCGTCGAGCACGGCGCGGTACAGGCCGTCCTTGTCGCCGAAGTACGCGTAGATCATCCGCTTGTTCACGCCGGCGCGCGCCGCGATGTCGTCGATGCGCGCGCCGTCGTAGCCGTGCTCCGCGAACGCGCGGCCGGCCGTCTCCAGCAGCCCGGCCCGGGTGGCCTGCGCGTCGCGCCTGCGAGGGGGAGCCGTCGCCATGCAGGCAAGTATATAACCGGTTAGTTACTTCCGCGGCGTGCGGCTTCGCGACGCACGTCGCGCCCGTGGGACCCCGCCGCCCTTCGGCAAGCTCAGGGTCGGCGGGGCGAGGGCGCAGCCCTCGCTAGCAGGGCACGCTGAAGTAGAACGCCGCCCCGCGGCCCGGCTCGCTCTCGACCCAGGCCTGGCCGCCGTGCGCCTCGACGATGCCGCGCACGATGAACAGGCCCAGGCCGTGGCCGCGCTTCTGGCTGCCGGCCGGCTGCCAGTAGCGGTCGAACAGGTGGTCGCGGACCTCCGGCGCGACGCCGGGGCCGCGGTCCACCACCGCGAAGCGCACGGCGCCGCCGTGCCGCTCGGCGGTGATCACGACCTCCTCGCCGTCCGGCCCGAACTTCAGCGCGTTCCCGACCAGGTTCGCGATCACCTGCGCGATGCGATCCGGATCCCAGGCCGGCACCGGCAGGTCGGGGGCGAGGCGCACCGAGATCCGCTGGCGGCGCTCGGCGGCGAGCGGCTCGAGCGGCTCGGTCGCACGCGCCACCACCGCGGCGGGCGGCTCCGGGCGGCGATCGAGCTGCAGCCGCCCGGCCTCGATGCGGGCGAGGTCCAGCAGCCCCTCGATGAGCCGGTTCATGCCTCGGACGGTGCGCTCGAGCTTCGCGAGGAGCGCGTCGCCCTGCGGGCGGCGCGGCTCGTCCACCAGGCGCGCCAGGCGCTGGATGCCGAGCAGCAGCGCGGACATCGGGTTCTTGAGGTCGTGCGAGACGATCGAGAGCGTGTCCTCGCGGGCCCGCACCGCGCGCTCGACCTCCTCGAACAGCAGCGCGTTCTCGAGCGCCATGGCCGCCCGCGCCGCCAGGTCCTCGGCCAGCGCCAGGTCGTGCCCGCCGTAGCGCCGCGTGGACTCGGCGAACGCGAGCGTCATCACCGCGCGGGTCCGGCCGCGCACCCGCAGCGGCACGACGACCCACGACCGCGCGCGCAGCCGGCGCAGGGCGGCCACGTCGGCCGGCTCGGCGGGATCCGGCGGCGGCGGGTCGGGGTTCAGCTCGGCGCGCCCGCTCGCCGCCACCGCGGCGAGCCCGTGCGCTCCCGGACCGCCGAGCGGGACGGCGCGGGGCAGGGTGCTCGCGAGCGGCGCGAGGTCCGGGTTCCAGTGCTCGGCGGCGACGCGCTCGGCCTGGTCGTCGCGGACCAGGTGGACCAGGCACCAGTCGGCGAGGTGCGGCACCACCAGGCGGGCGAGCTTGCCCAGGGTCGCGCGGTGACCGCGCGCGTCCTCGAAGAGCGCGCCGGTGACCTCGTACAGGAACGCGAGGCGGCGCTGCGTCTCCTCGAGCTGCGCGCGTGCGTCCAGGGCCGCCGCCGCCTGGGAGGCGCCGTCGGGCGCACCCGAAGGGGGCAGGGTGGCGTCCATTCGGAGGCGACTCTAGGCCGCATGTGGGGCGAACACAACCTGCCCGGGAGGCCAGCGGACGCCCTCGGGCGCGGGTCAGCGCCGGACCCAGAGTCCCAGGCGATCCGCGATCGCGTCCGGCGCCAGCACCGCGTCCGCCAGCCCGGCGGCCTGCGCCGCGCCCGGCATGCCGTCCACCGCGCAGGAGGCGGCGTCCTGCGCCACGATCCGGCCGCCGGCGCGCCGGAGCTCGGCGAGCCCCTCGACGCCGTCCCGGCCCATGCCCGACAGGATCACGCCCACCGCCCCGGCGCCGTAGGCGGCCGCCACCGAGCGGAACAGCGGCGTGCCGGAGGGCCGGAACCCGCCCACCGGCGCCTCGTCGGTCACCCTCGCGCGCGCGCCGTCCGCGCTCACGCCCAGGTGCCGGTCGTCGGGCGCGACGTGCACCACGCCCGGCTCGAGGAGCGCGCCGTCCCGGGCGACGCGCGCCGGGAGCGGACCGGCAGACGCGAGCCAGCGCGCGAACCCCTCCGCGAAGCCGAGAGCGATGTGCTGGACCACCAGCACCGGCGCGGGGAAGCCGGCGGGGAGCCGGGCCAGGATGCGCTGCAGCGCGGCCGGGCCGCCGGTCGAGGCGGCCACCGCCACCACCCGGCCGCGGGGAACCTCGGGCGGTGCGGCCGGCGGCGGCGCGGCGAGGCGCGCGGCCTCGGGGCGGCGCAGCAGCGCCACGCGGCTCATGGCCTTCACCGTGGTGACGAGCCGGCGGGCGTCCTCGGCGAAGCCGGGGGAGCCGGGGCCGCGCGGCTTGGGGAGCGCCGCGAGCGCGCCGGCGGCGAGCGCCTTCATCGACAGCGTCACCTCGTTCACGTCGAGCGAGGTGACGATGACGATGGGCGTGGGACGCTCGGCCATGATCTGCGCGGTGGCCTGGATGCCGTCCACCGGCATCATCATCACGTCCATGGTGATCGCGTCGGGCCGCAGCGCGCGCACCAGCGCCAGCGCCTCCGCGCCGTCCGACGCCTGGCCCACCACCTCGAGCTCCGGGTCGGCGGAGAGGATGCCCACCAGCAGCTGGCGGGCGGTGGGCATGTCCTCCACCACGAGCACGCGGATCATGGTCACCCCAGCAGGCGTTCCAGCGTGTCGAGCAGGCTCCGCTGGTCGAAGGCGCTCTTCACCAGGTACGCGCTGGCGCCGGCGGCGAGGCCGCGCGCGCGGTCCGCCTCGGCCTCGCGCGCGGTCACCAGCACCACCGGCAGGGCCGCCAGGGCCCGCGAGGCGCGCACCGCCTCGGTGAGCGCGAAGCCGTCGAGGCGCGGCATCTCCACGTCCGCGACCAGCGCGTCCGCCCCCTCGCGCTCCAGGATGGCCCACGCCTCCGCGCCGTCGGCGGCGGTCGCGACCCGGTACCCGGCGGTCTCCAGGATGGAGCGCTCCAGCGCGCGGGTCGTGGGCGAGTCGTCCACCAGCAGGACGCGCGGCCTCCGCCGCGGCGCCGCGGCGGCCGGCGCGAGCGAGGCGGTGGGCCGGCCCAGCGCCGAGGCCACCACCGCCGGCACGTTCAGCACGAGCGCCACGTCGCCGTCGGGGAGCAGCGCCGCGCCGGCGAGGTGGGGCAGGGCGCGGACCCGGGCGCCGAGCCCGCGCACGCGGAGCTCCTGCTCGGCGAGGAGCGCGTCCACCGCCAGGGCCACGGGGCGGCCGCCCGCGGCCACCACCGCGAGCTGCAGCGGCGCGCGCCCGCCCGCCGGCGCCGCGGCGGGCAGCCCCAGCACCTCGGCGAGCGCGACGGCCGGCACCGGCTCGCCGTCCACGGTCACGGTGTCGCGCCCGCCCAGCGGGCGCAGGCCCTCGGGGTGGACCTGCACGAGGCGCCGGAGCTGGCTCGCCGGGATGGCCACCGACTCGCCGCCGCACGAGACGACCAGCGCGCGCAGCGCGAGCAGCGTCAGCGGCACCACCAGCACGAAGCGGGTCCCGTGGCCGGGCCGCGTCTCCACGTCCACCGCGCCCTGCAGCGCCTCCACCGCGGCGCGGACCGCGTCGAGGCCCACGCCCTGGCCCGACACCTCGGTGACCCGCGGCGCGGTGGTGAAGCCGGGCAGGAACACGCGCCGCGCCAGCGCCCGCGCGTCCGCGGCCTCGGGCAGGCCGGCGCGCTCGGCCCGGCGCCGGATCGCGTCCAGGTCGAGGCCGGCCCCGTCGTCCTCGACCGCGATCTCCACCTCGCCCCCGCGCAGCACCGCCGTCACGGCGATCCGCCCGCGGGCGGGCTTCCCGGCGGCGGCGCGCGCCGCGGGGGGCTCGAGCCCGTGGTCCACCGCGTTCCGCACCAGGTGCAGGAGCGGCGCCCGGAGCGCGTCCGCCACGGCGCGGTCGAGCGCGACCTCGCCGCCCGCGATCGAGACGTCCACCTCCTTGCCGGCGCCGCGGGCCACGTCGCGCGCGGCGCGCTCCAGCCCGGCGCACGCCTCGGCGAACGGCACCATCCGCAGCGCGCGGAGCTCGTCGGCCAGCGGCTCGGCGGCCTGCGCCACGCGGCGCCGCGCCGAGGCGGCCGCCGCGGACACGCGCTCCAGCTCCGCCTCCAGCCGGGCCAGGCGCGCGGCCTGCCGGCCCGCGGCGGCCTGGGCCGCGGCCGGCGCGCCGGCGCGGGCGAGCGCGTCGCGCAGCGCCCGGGCGTCCTCGGCCCACTCCGCCCGCCAGCGGCGGACCTCCGCCTGCAGCGCCTCGAGCGGCGCGCGCGCGCCCTCGCCCGCGTGGCGCGCCGCGCGCAGCTCGGCCTCGAGCGCCTGCAGCCGGTCGAGCCGGGCCGCGTCCAGGCGGACCGAGCCCGCCCCGCCGCCCCCGGGCGGCTCCGGGGGCCGCACCACCGCCTCGAGCGGCGCGCCCTCGCGCCCCCCGGGGCCGCGCAGCCGGAGCCCGGCCTCCTCGATGGCGTCCACCGCGTCGAGGAGCTCGTCCACGAGCGGCCGCGCCTCCTCGGGAGGCCGGTCGCGCGCCGCCGCCAGCGCCCGCTCCATGCGCGCCGCCTGCGCCTCCACCGCCTCCACGCTGGCCGCGCGCGAGGAGCCCTTCACGCTGTGGACGGTGCGGAAGATGCGCTGGAGCAGCTCGGCGCGGTCCGGCCCGGGCGCGCGCTCCAGCGCGAGCAGGTCGGCGGTCAGGCTGCGCACGTGGTCCTCGAGCTCGCCGAGGAACGTGGCGCGCAGCAGCGCCTGGAGGCGGTCGGCGTCCATGGCGGGCGCGGCGCTAGGCGGCCCGGTCGGGCTCGGAGAGCAGCTGGGTGAGCCGCACCGCGAGCGTGGAGAGGTCCTGCACCGCCTGCTCGGTCTGCCGGATGGCCTGGACCGTCTGGTCGGTGGTCTGCTTCACGTCGCGCATGGCCTGGTTGATCTGGCCGAGCCCCTGGGCCTGCTGCGTGGCGGTGGCGGACATGTGGCTCGAGGTCTCGGCCAGCTCGGCGATGGCGCCGGCCAGCGCGTGGATGGTCTCGCCGGCGCTGCGGGCCGCGTCGGTGGCCTGGGCCATGCCCTTCGAGTACTGCTCGGTCGAGACCACCGAGCGGCTCGCCATCTTCTGGATCTCGCCCAGGATGCGGCGCACCTCCACGGTGGCCTTCTTGGCCTGCTCCGAGAGCGACTTCACCTCGGCCGCGACCACCGAGAAGCCCTTGCCGTGCTCGCCGGCGCGGGAGGCCTCGATGGCGGCGTTGAGCGCGAGCAGGTTGGTCTGGTCGGAGATCTCGTTCACCAGGTTGACGATGTCGCCCACCGCCTGCGTCTGCTCGGCCAGCCGCACGATGCTCTCGGCCACCGAGTCGGCCTGCTCCTTCGCCGCGGTCATGGAGCCGACCGCGCGCTCGACCGCGCGGCGGCCGTCCTGCCCGATCTCGTCGGAGCGCCGCGCCGTCTCCGCCGCCGCCTGCGCCCGCTGCGCCGCCTGCGAGGACATCTGCGCCAGCTCCTCGACGACCGCCACCGTCTCCGTGACCGCCCCCGCCTGCTCCTGCGCGCCGGTGGCCTGCTGGTTCGTGGAGGTGACGATCTGGTTCGTGCCGGTGGCGAGCCGCGTGGCCGTGTCCCGCACCGCCGCCAGGAGCGCCTCCACCTGGCGCCGCATCGACTGCTCCTTCGCGAGGCCGCTGCGGACCTTCTCGGTCATGGTGTCGAACGAGCGCCCGAGCGCGGCGACCTCGTCCTGGCCCGGCACCGCGGCGCGGGCCTCCAGGTCGCCCGCCGCCAGGCGGTCGGCCGCGGCGGCGAGCCGGCCGATGCGGCGCGTCGTGTCGCGCGTCACCGCCAGCACCGCCGCGAGCACGGCGACCACCAGGATGGCGAACAGCACCTGCACCACCAGGAACTGGCGGACGCGGCCGGCGGTCACCTGTGCGGCCACGGCGGTGTCGCCCTGCAGCTGCGTCAGGTACCGCTCGTGGATCTCGCGGAACCGGTCGAGGTCCGCCTGCGCCTCGGCGCGCCCGGGCGCGGCCATGACGCGGGCGAGCAGCGGGCGCAGCTCGTTCGTCCACGTGCCCTCGCGCGCGCGGAGCGAGGCCACCACCCGCGGATCGCGGATGGGCTCGGTGCCGCTCTCCGGGTCGCCCTGGAGCAGGATCCGGTAGCGCTCGTCCAGCGCGCTCATGGCGCGCACCAGCGCCTCGCGGGTGCGGGCGCGGTCGGCGGGCGCGTCGAACAGCCGCTCGGAGAGGTCCAGCGCCTGGTACCGCAGCACCGCCCCCTCCACCAGCTTGGCGGTCCACTCCTCCTCGCCGTGGAGGCCGGAGAGCATCCACAGGTTCAGGCCGATGAGCAGCGCGGCGGCGGTGAACAGCGCGAGGGCGGAGCCCCCGAGCCGGAAGCCGAGCGAGCGGGTCCGGCGGATCTCCATCTGCATCAGGTCACCTCGATCGGGAGGGAAGGGGCGTCCACGGCGAGCCGCGGGTCGCGGAGCAGGGCCGGGCCGTCCAGCAGCGCCAGGCCGGCGGCGGTGACGCCGCGGACGTACTCGGGCCGCGCGCGGCGCGGGGCGGCGGGGGCCGGGAGGAGGTCGCCGGGGACCAGCTCGTCGAGCCCGTCCACCTCGTCCGCCAGGAGCGCCAGCTCCGCGCGCTCGGCCCCGAGGACGAGCAGCCGGGTCCGCTCGCCGGCGGCGGCGGCGGGGGCGCCCAGGTACTCGCGCACGTCGAGCACGTCCACCAGCTCGCCGCGCAGGTTCGCGAGGCCGGCCACGAACGCGGGCGCCCCGGGCAGCCGCGCCAGCCGCGGCGGCCGCGCCACCTCGCGGACCACGCCGGTCTCGAGCGCGTAGCGCTCGCCGCCGAGGCGGAACGCCAGCACCGGGCGCGCGCCGGCCGGGCGCGGGGCCGGCGGGGGCGCGGCGAGCGCGCGGGCGCGGGCCTGGAGCGCGGCGCGGGCGGCCTCGCCGGACGGGCGCGCGCCGGCGCCCAGCGCCGCCGCGGCGCGGGCCAGGCGGTCCTGCAGGGCCTTCCAGTCGATCGGCGCGCCGGCGCGCCTCCGTTCACCCGCGGTCATCGCCTCCGCCGAGCAGCTCGAGCTGCGCCGATGCTACCGCGGAAAGGGGGCCCGCGCACCGCCCGTCGCCGAGCGGCAGCGGCGCGTCGGGCGGGAGGGCGGCGCAGATGCGCAGGACGTTCCGCCAGGACCGGCGGGCGCCCGCCGCGTCGCCGGCGCGCGCCAGCAGCCCCGCCAGCTGCGCGTGGGCCACCGCCAGGCCGGGGTCGAGGTACAGGCAGCGCCGGATCGCCTCCAGCGCGCCCTCCAGCCGGCCCAGCTCGGCGAGGACCGCGGCGTGCAGGAGGTGCAGCTCCGCGGAGAGCGGGTGCGCCTCGGCGGCGCGCGCCGCCAGCGCCTCCGCCCGCGGCGGGTCGCCGGCGTTCGCCGCGGCGTGGACCAGCGCGGCGGCGCCCTCCGGCGTGGCGAGGAGCGCGCCGGCCCGGTCCAGCACGGCGAGCCAGTCGCCGCGGCGGAGCGCGTCGAGCGCGCCGGCCAGGTCCGGCGCGGGCGCGGCCGCGGGAGGGTGCGTCGCCGCCGCCGGCGCCGGCGGAGGAGGCGGCGCGGAGGCGGGGGGCGGCCGGCGCGCCGGGGTCGCCGGCTCGCCGGGGCGGCGGGGTGGCCGGGCGCGCCGCGGGGGCGGCTCGCCGCGGGCGGGGCGGTGGTAGACGACGCCCGCGGCGGTGGACACCGGCTCGAACGGCGCGAGCCCGCCGAGCGGCGGATCCGCCAGCCCGGTGAGCAGCCAGCCGCCGGGGGCGAGCGCCGCGTGGAGGCGGCGCGCCACCGCGGCCACGACCTCGCGCTCCAGGTACATGAGCGCGTTGCGGCACAGGACGAGGTCCACGCCGGCGGTGCCGGTCCCCGGCGACGGGTAGGTGTCGTCGGCGAGGTTCAGGTACTCGAAGCGGACCCGCGCGCGGATCCGCGACGGCACCTTCCAGCGCTCGCCCTCGCGCCGCAGCAGCCGCGCCGCGGTGGCGCGCTCGGGGCCGCGCAGCGACCAGTCGCCGTACGCGCCGGCCCGGGCGCGGGCCAGCGCCGGGCGCGAGATGTCCGTGCCGAGCACCCGCGCGCGCTCGCCCGCGCCCGCCTGCTCCAGCGTGAAGGCGAGCGTGTACGCCTCCTCGCCCGTCGCGCACGCGGCGCTCCAGGCCCGGAGCGCGTGGCCCGCCGGGCGGCTCGCCGCGAGCGCCGGCACCACGCGGTCCCGGATCAGCGCGAGCTGCGCCGGATCGCGGAAGAAGTAGGTCTCGCCCACGGTCACGGCGGCGACGAGGTCCGCCACCGCGAGCCGCCCGTCGCGGAGCCGCTCCGCGTACGCCCGCGGGTCGGTGAGCCCGGCGGCGCGCATCGCGCGGCGCGCGGCCTCCTCCACCTCGGGGCGGCGGTGCGCGGGGATGCGGAGCCCGGCGTGGCGCGCCACCTCCGCCGCGACCTCGGCGAACGCGGGATGCGACCACGCGCCCGGGGGAGACCCCGTGCTCATGACCGGCGGCCCGGGGCCGCGCCGGGCGGGCGTTCCGGATCGGACATGGGCGCGCAGTCTAGTCGAGCCCGGAGCGCGGCGGGGCCGCGCGTGCGCGCCGGCGCTGCGCCCGCGCCGCGCAGCCCCACCGGTGAGCACCCGCCGCGCTTGCCACGCGGGTGCGCGGGGCGTTTGCTCGCTCGCAGGGGGCAACCGTGGACACGCCGTTCGAGGGCGGCGAGCGAGGGACCGTCGATCGGCTGCGGCAGGACGAGGCGACCCTGGAGCAGCAGGTCGCCGAGGCGCGCAGGCAGGCGGCGGCCACGCTGGAGCGCGCGCGGCGCGAGGCCGAGGCGCTGGCGGCGGGCGCGCGCCACGAGGCGGAGCGCGCCGCCGACGCGCTGCGCGCGGCGGCCGCCGACGCCCAGGATCGCGCGCAGGAGGCGGCGCGCGCCGCGTGCGAGGCGGACCGGACGGAGGTGGCGCGGCGCGCGGTCGCGAACCGCGCGCGGGCGCTGGCGTGGCTGCGCGCGCGCGTGCGGGGGGAGCCGTGATCCTGCCGATGGCGCGCGTGGAGGTGCTCGGGCCGCGGGACCTGCTCCCGCGGGCGCTCGAGCTGCTCCAGGTGCGTGGCGCGGTGGAGCTGCGCCCGGCGCCCGCCGCGGCGCGCCCGGCCGCGCCGCTCCCGGGCGCGCCCGAGCGGGCGGCGCGCCTGTCCGAGGCGGTCCGCCAGATCGACGCGCTCGCCGGCAGGCTCCCGCCCGCGCGCGCCGAGGCCGCGCCGCTGGAGCTGCCCGAGCCGGGCACGCAGGCGCTCCTGGATCGGCTCGCGGCGCTGGAGTCCGAGCTGGCGCGGCTCGAGGCGCGGCGCGCGGCGCTGGCCGAGGAGCGCGAGGCCACCGCGCGCTTCGCCCGCCTGGTGGTGGCGCTCGCGCCGCTCACGCACGGCGTGGACCCGGCGGCCGAGCCGGAGCTGCACGGCCTGGTGCTGCGCACCGACCCGGCGGCGCTGGCCCTGCTGGAGTCGGAGGTCCGCCGGCTGTCGGGCGGCGCCTGCGAGGTGAAGGCGCGGCCGCTCGACGCGGAGCACACCGGCGTGCTGGTGGTGGTCCCGCGCGCGGCGGGGCGCGCGCTCACCGCGCTGTTCTTCGAGCGCGGCGTGGACGAGGTGCGCCTCCCGCCGGCCTACGGCGGGCGGCGGCTGCTCGATGTGCTCCTGCTGCTCTCCGCGCGGGCCCGGGCGCTGCCGGAGGAGATCGCCGCCGCCGACGCGGCGCTGGCGCAGGTCGCCGCCGGGCTGGCCCCGGCGCTGGCGGGCGCGCGTGCCCGGGCCGAGGGCGAGCTGGCGCGCCTCCAGGCCATGGGGAGCTGCGGCGAGACCCGCTTCGCGTTCGTGGCCGTCGGCTACATGCCGGCCGAGCAGGTCGCGGCGCTGCGGGCGGCCGTCGCCGCCGAGCTGGGCGACCGGCTCACGGTGCTGGCGGAGCGGCCCCGGCGGTCGGAGTGGCCGCAGGTGCCGGTGGTGCTGCGCAACCACCGCTGGCTGCGCCCGTTCGAGCGGCTCCTCGCGCTGGTCTCGCTCCCGCGCTACGGCTCGGTGGATCCGACGCCCTGGCTGGCGCTGTTCTTCCCGCTGTTCTTCGGCCTGGTGCTGGGCGACGTCGTGTTCGGCGCGGCCGGCGTGGCGGTGGCGCTCTGGGCCCGCAGGCGCGGCTGGGGCGGGCGGGTCGGGCGCGACCTCGCCTGGGTGGCGCTGTGGTGCTCGGCGGCGTCGGCGCTGTTCGGCCTGCTCTACGGCGAGGCGCTGGGCGAGCTCGGCGTGCACCTCGGGCTCCACCCGCTGCTGCTCGACCGGCGGCGCGGGTTCATGGCGTTCCTCGGCGGCGTGCTGGCCCTCGGCGGCGTCCACGTGCTGCTGGGGATGGGGCTCGGCGTCGGGTCGGCGCTGCGCGAGCGCCACGCGCGCGAGGCGGTCGGCCGGGCCGCGAAGCTGGTGCTGCTCGTCGGGGCCGCGGCGAGCGCCGCCGCGCTGGCGGGGAAGCTGCCGGCAGGGGCGCTGCGGCCGGCGCTGTTCGGGACGCTGGGCGCGCTCGCCGTGGCGGTGGCGGCCGAGGGGCCCATGGCGGCGCTCGACCTCGTGCTCGGGCTCGGCAACGTCCTCTCCTACGCCCGCCTCATGGCGCTCGGGCTGGCCTCGGCGATGCTCGCCGAGGTGGCGAACCTGATCGCCGGGACGCTCGAGCCCGCGCCGGTCGGGATCGCCATCGGCGTGCTGCTGCACGCGGTCAACTTCAGCCTGTGCCTCATCAGCCCGATCGTGGCGGCGCTGCGCCTCCACTACGTGGAGTTCTTCGAGAAGTTCTACGAGGAGGGCGGCGAGCCGTTCCGGCCCTTCGCCCTCGCGGAGTGACGAAAGGGAGGACGACGTGGACAAGGTGCTCATCACGCTGGCCGCGGCGTTCGCCGTCGGCGTCACCGCCCTCGCCACCGCTTGGGTCCAGTCGCGCATCGGCTCGGCCGGCGCCGGCGCGCTGGCGGAGAAGCCCGAGGTGCGCGGCGCCGTGATCGTCATGCTCGCCATCCCCGAGACCCTGGTGATCCTCGGGTTCGTGGTGGCGGTGCTGATCCTGACCGGAGGGTGACGTGGGCTACGGCGACCTGCTCCGCGTGCTCGCCGAGGAGGCGGAGCGCGAGGGCCGGGAGGTGCGCGCGGCCGCGGAGCGCGAGGCGGCGCGCGTGCTCGAGGAGGCCCGGGCCGCCACCGCGGCGGCGCGCGACGCGCTGGTGGCCCGCGCCGCCGCCGACGCGGCCGAGGCGGCGCGCGCCGGCGGCGAGGCGCTCGGGCGCGAGCGGGAGCGGGTGTCGCTCCTGGCGCGCCGCGAGGCGCTCGAGGCGCTGCACCGGGCGGCCGCCGGGGCGCTGGCCGCGGAGGGCGACGCGGCGCTGGATGCGCGCCTGCTCGCGGAGCTGCTGCCGGAGGTGGGCGACGCGCCGTTCGAGGTGGAGGTGGACCCCGGCGCCGCCGGCGCCTGCCGCGCCGCGCTGGCGCGGCTCGATCCCGCCGCGGCGGCGCGCGCCACCGTGCGCGAGGCCCCGGCGCCGCGCGGCGGCGTGCGGGTGCGGGTGGGGCGGCGCGAGCTCGACGACACGCTGCCGGCACGCCTCGAGCGCCTCTGGCCCGAGGCGGAGTCGGAGCTGGCCGTCATCCTGTTCGGGGAGGCGGGCACGTGGCCCGGCTCGACCGCCTGAACGCGCGCGTGGGCGCGCGCCGCCCGCTCCTGCTCGGCGCACCCGGGCTGCGCGAGCTGCTCACCCGTCCGTCCACCGAGGCCCGCGTGGAGCTGCTCCGCACCCGGCCCGCCGGCGCCGGCCTGCCGGCGGACGCGGCCCTGCCGCCGGTGGCGCTGGCGCGCGTCGAGGCCGGGCTGCGGGCCGCGGCGCGGGAGGAGGCCGAGCGGCTGGCCGGGCTGGCAGAAGGGCGCCGCGCGCGGGCGCTGCTCGCGGCGTTCCTCGCGCTCGACGAGGCGGCCGCGGTGAAGGCGGTGCTCCGCGGCGTGGCGCTGGGGGCGCCCATCGACGCGACCGTCGCCGCGGCGCCGGCGGTGACGCCGCCGGGGCCGGAGGCGCTGCGCGCCGCCGCGGCCGCGCCGGCGCTCGCCGACGCGGTGGCGGTGCTGGAGGCGGCGGGCTCGGCGGTCGCGGCCGCCGTCCGGCCCGCGCTGGCCCAGGTCGCGAAGGCCGGGCTGGCGCCGCTGGAGCGCGCCGCGGATCGCGCCGGGCTGGCGCGCGCCCGCGCCGCGTGCCGCCGCCGCGGCGAGGACGGGGAGATCCTGGCGCGCCACCTCTCGGACCGCACCGACGCGCGCAACGCGGAGACGCTGCTCACGCTGGACGGCGCCGCGCCGGAGCCGGGCACCTGGCTCGAGGGCGGCCGGCGCTGGGACGCGGCCGCGCTCGACGCGCTGGCGCGGGCGGGACCGCCGGCGGCGCGCCGCGCGGTGGCGGCCGGGTTCGGGCTGCCCGAGGCGGCGCTCGCGTCTCCCTGGGCGGCGGAGCGCGCGCTGGAGGCTGCGCTGGTGGCGCCGCTGCGGCGCGAGGCGCGCCAGCGGCCCCTGTCGATCGCGGTGCCGCTGCGGCACCTGCTGGAGCGCCGGGCGGAGGTGGCCCGGGTGGCGGTGCTCCTCCGCGGCGCGGCGGTCGGCATCGCGGGCGACGAGCTCCTCGACCTGGTGGAGGCGTGACGTGGCGGCGGCGGCGGGCGAGCGCGCGGGGGTGGCGGCGGGCACGGCCGGCGCGCTGCGGCTCGCGGTGGCGGTGCGGCCGGCGGACGCGCTGGGCTTCCGCCTGGCGGGCGCGCCGGTCGAGGCGGTGGGGCCGGGCGAGGAGGCCGCCGCGTTCCGGCGCCTGCTCGGGGACGCGGAGGTCGGCGTGCTGGCCGTGGAGGAGGAGCTGCTGCGCGCGGTCCCGGAGCGCCTGCTGGCCCGCGTGCGCGAGCGCGGCCTGCCGGTGGTGCTGCCGTTCGCGCTGCCGCGGCGCCTGGGCGAGGAGGGCAGGGGGCGCGCCTACGTGGCCGCGCTCATCCGCCGGGCGGTGGGCTACGGCGTGAAGCTGGGCAGCGCGGGCGGGGGAGGGGCGCCATGAGCGGGACGCTGGTGCGGATGGCGGGGCCGACGGTGGTGGCGGAGGGGCTCTCCGGCGCCGGCCTGAACGAGGTGGTGCGCGTCGGCGAGGAGCGCCTGCTCGGCGAGATCATCCGGATCGAGGGCGACCGCGCCACCATCCAGGTCTACGAGGAGACCGCCGGGCTCGCGCTGGGCGAGCCGGTGGAGGCCTCCGGCGAGCCGCTCGCGGTGGAGCTCGGGCCGGGGCTGCTCGGCTCGGTGTTCGACGGCGTGCAGCGGCCGCTCGCCGAGCTGGCCGCGCGCGAGGGCGACTTCCTGGGCCGCGGCGCCTCGCTGCCGGCGCTCGACCGCACCCGCGCCTGGGAGTTCGAGCCCGCCGTCGCGCCCGGCGACCGCGTCGAGGCCGGCGTGCGCCTCGGCGTGGCCCGCGCCGCGGGCGCCCCCGACCATCCGGTGGTGGTCCCGCCCGGCGTGGCCGGGCGCGTCGCGGAGGTCCGCGCCGGAGCGCGGCGGGTGGAGGAGCCGGCGGTGCTGCTGGAGGGGGGCGCGCCGCTCGCGCTGCTGGAGCGCTGGCCGGTGCGCCGCCCGCGCCCGGCGCGCCGCCGCCTGCCGCCGGACGTGCCCTTCCTCACCGGCCAGCGGGTGCTGGACTGCTTCTTCCCGGTCTCGGCCGGCGGGACCGCGGTGGTGCCGGGCGGCTTCGGCACCGGCAAGACGGTGCTGGAGCAGAGCCTGGCGAAGTGGGCGGCGGCCGACGTGGTCGTCTACGTGGGCTGCGGCGAGCGCGGCAACGAGATGTCCGAGGTGCTGGACGAGTTCCCGCGCCTCGAGGACCCGCGCACCGGCGGGCCGCTGCTCGCGCGCACCGTGATGATCGTGAACACCTCGAACATGCCGGTGGCCGCGCGCGAGGCGTCCATCTACACCGGCTGCGCCATCGCCGAGTACTTCCGCGACATGGGCCGCTCGGTGGCGCTCATGATCGACTCCACGTCGCGGTGGGCCGAGGCGCTGCGCGAGATCTCGGCGCGCCTGGAGGAGATGCCCGGCGAGGAGGGTTACCCGACCTACCTCGCCTCGCGGCTGGCGCGCTTCTACGAGCGCGCGGGCCGGGTGGAGACGCTGGGCGGGGCCGAGGGCGCGGTGACCATGGTGGGCGCGGTGTCGCCGCCCGGCGGCGACCTCTCGGAGCCGGTCACGCAGTGCTCGCTCCGTGCCACCGGCGCGCTCTGGGCGCTCTCGGCCGACCTGGCGCACCGGCGCCACTACCCGGCGGTGGACTGGAGCGTCTCCTTCACGCTGGAGGGCGATCGGCTCGCGGGCTGGTTTGAGCGCGAGGCGGGGGACGGGTTCGGCGCGCTGCGCGACGAGGCGCGCAAGCTGCTGCAGCGCGAGCGCGAGCTGGCCGAGGTGGCCGAGCTGGTGGGGACCGAGTCGCTGCAGGACGCCGAGCGGCTGGTGCTGGAGTCGGCGCGGCTGCTGCGCGAGGGCTTCCTGCGCCAGAGCGCGCTCGACCCGGCCGACGCGACCTGCCCGCCCGCCAAGGCGTTCGAGATGCTGCGGCTGTTCCTGGAGTGGCACCGGCGCGCCGGCGCCGCGGTCGGCGCGGGCGTGCCGCTCCGGTCGATCCTCGACACCGGCCTGGGCGCGCGCCTGCTCCGGCTGGCGCAGCTCCCGGCGGCCGAGGTGCCGGGGGCCGCCGCCGCGCTGCGCGCGGACCTCTCGGAGGCGCTGGCGCGCCTGGAGGCGGAGTGATCATGGACCTCGTCACCCGCCGCATCCGCGGGGCGCTCGGCATCGCCGGCCCGCTGCTGTTCCTGGAGGGCGTGCCGCGCGCGCGCCTGGGCGAGGTGGTGCGCATCCGGGACGAGCCGGAGGCCAACGGGCGCGCCGCCGAGGAGCGGAGCGGGCAGGTCATCGCGCTGTCGCGCGACCGCATCGCGGTGCAGGTGCTGGAGGAGACGCGCGGCCTCGCCCCGGCGCGCGCCGAGGTCACGCTCACCGGCCAGGTGGCGCGCCTGGGCGTCTCGCGCGGCATGCTGGGCCGGGTGCTGGACGGACTCGGCCGCCCCGCCGACGGGCTGCCGCCGCCGGTGCCGGAGGCGCGCCCGGCCATCCACGGCGCCGCGCTCAACGTCACGCGGCGCGAGAAGCCGTCGGACTTCATCGAGACCGGCGTCTCCGCCATCGACGGGATGAACACGCTGGTCCGCGGCCAGAAGCTGCCGGTGTTCTCCTGCGCCGGCCTGCCGGCCTCGCGCCTCGCCGCGCAGATCGTGTGCCAGGCGCGCGTGCGCGGGGGCGAGCCGTTCGCGGTGGTGTTCGCGGCCATGGGGTCGCCGTTCCGCGAGTACCACGCGTTCCTGGAGGCGTTCCGCGCCGCGGGCGTGCTGGACCGGACGGTGGTGTTCCTGAACCGGGCCGAGGACCCGCCCATCGAGCGGCTCATGACGCCGCGGTGCGCGCTCACCTGCGCCGAGCACCTCGCGTTCGCGCACGGGCTGCACGTGCTGGTCGTGCTCACCGACGTGACCAGCTACTGCGAGGCGCTGCGCGAGGTGGCGCTGGCGCGCGAGGAGGTCCCGGGACGGCGCGGCTACCCCGGCTACATGTACACCGACCTCGCCACCATCTTCGAGCGCGCCGGGCGCGTGCGCGGGCGGCCGGGCTCGCTCACGCAGCTCCCGGTGCTCACCATGCCGGACGACGACCTCACCCACCCCATCCCCGACCTGACCGGCTACATCACCGAGGGGCAGATCGTCCTCTCGCGCGACCTCGACCGCCGCGGCGTGTACCCGCCCATCGACGTGCTGCCCTCGCTGTCGCGGCTCATGGGGCTGGGCGCGGGGCCGGGCAAGACCCGGGACGACCACCGCCCGGTGGCGGACCAGCTCTACGCGTTCTACGCGCGCGGCCGCGACGTGCGGCGCATGGCGGCGATCGTGGGCGCGGCCAACCTGGGCGAGGAGGAGAAGCGGCTGCTCGCGTTCGCGGACGCGTTCGAGGACGACCTGGTCGGCCAGGGCGGCACCTTCCGGACCATCGAGGACACGCTCGAGGCCGGCTGGCGGCTGCTGTCCGGCTTCCCGCCCGCGGCGCTGACCCGCATCCCGGAGCGGCTGCTGCGCGCCCGCCCGGCCCAGCCCGCGGCCGCGGCGCCGTCCGGCGGAGCCATCGCATGAGCCGCGCCGCCACCACGCGCATGGGGCTGCTCGAGGTCCGCGCCCGCCGCGCGGTGGCCGGCAAGGGGGCGCGGCTGCTGCGCGCCAAGCGCGAGGTGCTGGCGAGCGAGCTCTGGAAGCTGGTGCACGACGTGCTGGAGGGGCGCGCCCGCCTCGACGAGGCGCTGCGCCGCGCGGTGAAGGCGCTCGAGCTGGCGAAGGCGCTGGAGGGGGAGGAGCGGCTCGCGTCGCTGGCGCTCCCGGCGGCCCGCGCCGTCCCGCTCGCCGTGACCGTGCGGCGCGTGTGGGGCGTGCCGACGCCGTCGGTGGCGGCGCCGCCGCTGGTGCGCGCGGCCGATCAGCGCGGCAGCTCGCCGGTGAGCTGGGGGCCGTCGGGCGCGGCCGCGGCCCGTCACCACGAGGAGTCGCTGGAGGTGCTGCTCACCATCGCCTCCAAGGAGCTGCACCTCGCCCGGCTCGGCGAGGAGATCCAGGAGACCTCGCGGCGCATCAACGCGCTGGAGCAGCTCGTGCTGCCCGCGCTCCGGGCCGAGGCCTCGCGCATCGCCGCGGCGCTGGACGAGCGCGACCGCGAGGACGCGGTGCGCCTGCGACGCTTCCGCGCCCGCCACCCGCGGCCCGCCTGATCACCCGGCTCAGCTCGGCCGGCGCCACAGCGGCAGCAGCTCGGGCGGGAGCAGGCGCCCGACCTCCTCCGCCTGCTCCTCCGGGAGCTGCGCGCGCAGCGCGGCGAAGACCGCGCGGGCGGCCGCCTCGGCGCCGCCCGGCGACGGCCCCAGGTCCTCGGCGACGTGCGCCTCGAACGCCTCCGCGGTCCACGGCTCGCGCGGCCGCGCCGGGGCCGCGCCGCGGTGGCGCTCGCACAGCGAGAGCTTGCCGCGGAACGGCTCGGGCAGGACCTCGCGGAGCGGGGCGAAGTCCGAGGACCGGGTCCGGTCGGCGAGCGCGCAGGCGACCGCCTCGACGGCGCGCGCCGCCTCGGCGCGGCGGGGCAGGCCCTCCCGGGCGAGCGCCTCGACGAGCGCCCGGAAGTCTGCGTCGATGAGCGGATCCGCGAGCCTCGGCATGCCGGAAACGTTCGTCACCGGGCGCGAGGGCGTCACCCCGGCCTCCCCGGCGCGGGGCCGCCATATTGCCGGGTGGCGAGGGGCGATGCGGCTCGGAACCGGGAGGACGGGGCGGGAGCGCCCGCGCGGCGCGCCGGGGCTGGCGTCCCGCGTGCGGGCCTCCGTCTGGCCGGCGGCGCTGGCGGTGGGGGTGGTGTCGGTGCTCGGGGTGGCCGCGCTCGGGGTGCGCACGCAGCGCATGGCCAGCGAGGCGTGGGATCGCCTGCTCGACGAGAACGTCGCCGCGCTGGTGGACGCGGAGCGGCTCGCCACCGCCAGCGAGCTGGGCCTGCGGCTGGCGCGCGACGCCGCGACGGACGGCGAGCCTGCGACCATCCGCGCGCTGGGCCGCAACCAGGCCGAGATCGCCGACCTGCTGGGGCGCTCGGCGGCGCGCGCGCGCAGCCCCGAGGAGCGGGACCGCGTGGCGGCGCTCGCCGAGGACCACGCGCTCCTGTGGCGGCTGGGCGAGCGGGCGGCCGCGGAGCGCCTGGGCGGGCAGCCGGCGGCGCTGGTGGCGAGGAGGCTCCAGGCCTCCGCGGGCCCGGTGCGGCGCCGGATCGACGAGGGCGTGTCCGCGCTGGTGCGCGCCCACGAGCAGGACCTCGCGCGCGCGCGCCAGGCGGTGGCGGGCGAGCGCCGCGGGCTGCTGGCGCTGGCCGGCGCCGCGGCGGTGGCGGTGGCGCTCGCGGTGCTCCTCGGCGTGTGGCTGCGCCGCAGCCTCGGCGCGCTCCGGCGCAGCGAGGCCCGGTTCCGCGCCACCTTCGAGCACGCGGGCGTGGGCATGGCGCACGTGTCGCCGGACGGCCACTGGCTGCGGCTCAACCGGCGGTACCGCGAGCTGCTGGGCTGCGAGCGCGAGGACCTGCGCGCCGCCACGGTGCTGGACCTGACCCACCCCGACGACCGCGCCGCCGAGGCGCAGCGCAGCGCGCGCCTGCTGGCGGGCGAGATCGACGGCTACGCCGCGGAGGAGCGCCTGCTCCGGCGCGACGGCGGGACGCAGTGGGTGAACGTGACCTGCGCGGTCGTGCGCGACGGCGCCGGGCGCGCGCGCTACCTGGTGCGGTCGGCGGAGGACGTGTCGGCGCGCCGGCGGGTGGAGGAGGAGCTCCGGGGCGCCGTGCGCGCCCGGGACGAGTTCCTCCAGGTGGCCTCGCACGAGCTGCGGACCCCGCTCGCCACGCTGCGCCTCCAGGTCGAGTCGCTCCGGGCGGCGCTCGCGCGGGGCCGGGCCGAGCCGGCCCGCGCGGTGGCCCGGGCCGACGCGGCGCTGCGGCAGACGGCGCGCCTCGACGCGTTGCTGGACGCGCTCATCGAGGTCTCGCGGTCGCGGCGTGGCGCGGTGGCCCTGCAGCGCGAGCGGCTCGACCTCGCCGAGGTGGCGCGGCGCGCGCTGCGCCGGAGCCTCGACCCGGCGTCGCACCACGGCATCGAGCTGCACCTGCGCAGCCGGAGCGTGCCCGCCTGGGCGGACCGGGCGCGGCTGGAGCAGGCGCTCGGGCACCTGCTCTCGAACGCGCTCCGCCACGGCGCGGGGCGGCCGGTGGAGATCCGCGTCGAGGCGGAGGGGGCGCTCGGCCGGATCGTCGTGGTGGACCACGGGGCCGGCGTGGATCCGGCCGACGCCGAGCGGATCTTCGGCCGCTTCGAGCGGGCCACCTCGTGGCGCCACCACGGCGGCCTGGGGCTGGGGCTGTTCCTGGCCCGGCGCATCGCCGAGGCGCACGGGGGCACGGTGCGCCTCGAGCGGGCGGACGGGGACGGGACCGCGTTCGTGCTGGAGGTGCCGCGGGAGCTGTCGCGGGAGGACCTCGCCGACCGCGGCGCGGGCGAGCCGTCCGGCGGGGACCAGCCGGGCCAGGCGCACTGACCCGCGGACCGCGCCGCCCTCACCAGGGGATGAGGCGCCCGTCGCGGAAGAACCCGCCGCTCGGGCCGTCGTCGGGCAGCGTGGCCAGCCAGACGATCCCCTCGGCGCCGCGCTCCACCGAGCGCGGGGCCTCCTCGCCGCCCATGCGCGTCCGGACCCAGCCCGGGCACGCCGCGTTCACCTTCACCGTCGGTCCGGCCACGCCGGAGAGCTTGAGCGTGAGCGCGTCGAGCGCCGCCTTGGAGATGCAGTACGGCGCCGGTCCCTCGAGCCCCTCGCCGAACGAGCCGGAGCCGGAGGAGACGTTCACCACGCGGCCCCACCCGGCGCGCTGCATGGCCGGCACGAGCGCGCGGCAGAGCCGGAGCGGGCCGAACAGGTGGACCTCCATCGCCTCGCGGAAGGCCTCCTCCGGTGCGCTCAGCACGCCGCCCTGCGGGTAGACGCCGGCGTTGTTCACGAGCACGTCCACGTGCACGCCGTCGGCGGCGAGCTGCGCCACGGCGGCGTCCACCGAGCCGGGACGGGAGAGATCGAGCGCGAGGGCGCGGGCCGCGTGCCCTCGCGCGGCGAGCGCGGCGGCGGCCTGGGCCCCGGCGGCGGCGTCGCGCGCCCCCAGGAGCACCGCCATCCCGCGCGCGGCCAGCGCCTCGGCCACCGCCAGCCCGATCCCGCGGTTCGCGCCGGTGACGAGCGCGGTTCGCCGGGGCGGGCGATCGGATCCGGTCATGCCGAGGGCATGCGCCGGATCCGGCCCCGAGTAAAGCCCCCGGGCGCGGCCCCGCGCGCGCCCGCGCAGCGGGGCGGGGCTCGGCCCGGAGGGATCGGCTCAATTCGGCGCGGTGATGGTCTGCGTCGTCGCGTACGCGCCGCAGGTCGTGGTGATGGTGGCCGTGAACTGCGCGCTCGCGCCGGGCGCCAGCTCCACGGTGGCAGGCGAGACCGACACGCCGAGGATCCGGTCGTTCACCGTGACCGCCGCCACCGCGCTCGCGGTCCCGCTGGCCTGGCTCGTGGCGACCACGTGATAGGTGCCCGCCGCGTCCGGCGCGGTGTACACGCCGCCGGAGGTGATCGACCCGCCGGCCGCGCCTTCCTGGACGGACCAGGTCACCGCGCCGTTGGCCGCGCCGGTGACGGTGGCCGTGAAGGTGAGCGTCCGGCACGCGTCCACCGCGCCGCTCGCGGGCGAGACGGTCACCGCGACCGGCGCCGGCGGCGTCGGCGCGCTCACGGTGATCGCCGCCTCGGCGGTGGCGGCCGGATCCGCGACGCTCGCCGCCACCACGTGGCAGGTGGCGGCCGCGCCGGGGGCGGTGTAGACGCCGCCGGCGCTGACCGTGCCGCAGCCCGACGCCTCGCGCACGGTCCAGGTGACGCTCGGGTCGGTGGCGTTGCTGACCGTGGCGGTGAACGCGACCGTGCCGCCCGCGGCGACGGTGGTCGAGGCCGGGGAGACGCTCACCGAGATCGGCGCCGGCGTCGGGGTGACGACGACCTTGGACCGGCCCTTCGCGAGCCCGTTGCCCTTGCTCGTGGCGCTGACGGTGTACGTGCCCGCGGCGAGCGGCGCGACGTAGCTGCCGGACTGGCTGATGGTGCCGGCGTCGGCCTCCCAGGTGACGCTCGTGTCGGCGGTGCCGGTCACGACGGTGGAGAAGTCCACGGTCCCGCCGGGCGCGACCTGGATCTCCTTCGGGCGGACCTCGACCGTCACCGTCTGCCCGGCGGGGGGAAGCGGGCCCTGCGTGGAGGGGGAGCCTCCGCCTCCGCATCCGGCCACGGCGGCCAGGAGGGCAGAGGCGAGGAGCAGGCGGGTGATCGGCATCTCGCTTTCCTTGCGGGCTGGGGAGCGGCGGGACGCTCGGTAACCCTGAGCGCGTCCCGCAGTCCGGTGTCGTTGAGTCGTGGGGCAAATTCCCACGACGCGCCGGGTCAGGAAAACCCGCCAAAGCAGCGGCGCCGCCGTGGGCGCAAGGCGCACATCTCCTTGCACCTCCTAAGGATTCTGTTTCCACGCTGGGGCTGCTCCGACCCCTCCATCGAGCCAGGCCAAAGGTCCGGGGCGGTGCGGCGATCGCTCAGGAAAGGTGAGCGGATGTGCGTCGAGGGTATCCTTCGGGGCGACGCGACCATCGCGGAGGGGACCGCCGCATGCGCATCCACCGGCTCGAGCGAAGCCAGGAGCTCCAGCGGCCGCTGGACGAGGTGTTCGCGTTCTACGCCGACGCCGCCAACCTCGAGGCGATCACGCCGCCGTTCCTCCACTTCCGCGTCCTCACACCGGCGCCCATCGCGATGCGGCCGGGCGCGCGCATCGACTACGCGCTCTCGCTGTTCGGGGTCCCGATGCGCTGGCGCACGCGCATCGCGGTGTGGGAACCCGGCGTCCGCTTCGTGGACGAGCAGGAGCGGGGGCCGTACGCGCTGTGGCGGCACACCCGCGCGTTCGAGGCGCGCGGCGACGCGACGGTGGTCCGGGACCTGGTCGAGTACGCGCTGCCGCTCGGCCCGCTCGGCACGCTGGCGCACGTCCTGTTCGTGCGGCGGGCGCTGCGGGCGATCTTCGACCACCGCCGCGAGGCCACCCGGCGGCTGGTGGAGGGAGCGGCGCGCTGAGGATCCGGGCCGGTCGTACGGGCCGCGCCGCCCGCGATCCGCGCTCCCGGAACCGCGGGCGGTTCCCACCGACTCCCGGGGGATGGATCGCGGCGGAACCGGAGCATACAGTCGCACCCCCATGAGGGACTTCCGGCGTGACGGCGGGGTGTACGCGCTCTTCTTCGTGTCCGGGGCGGCGGGCCTGGTCTACCAGGTGGCCTGGTCGCGCCTGCTGAACGAGATCTTCGGCGTCACGGCGCACGCGGTGACCGCGGTGCTGGCCACGTTCCTCGGCGGCCTGGCGCTCGGGAGCTGGCTGCTCGGGCGCGCGGCGGACCGCTGCCGCGACCCGCTGCGCCTCTACGCGCTCCTCGAGCTCGGCGTGGCGGCCACCGCGCTCGCGGGCACCGCGGCGGTGCGGGCGCTCGACCCGGTCCACCTGTGGGCGGCCTCGCGGCTCGCGCCCGACTCCCTCGCGCTGCTGCTGGTGCGCGCCGGGCTCGCGGCGGTGGTGGTGCTCCCGCCCACCGTCCTCATGGGCGGCACGCTCCCGGCGATCACGCGGGCCCTGGTCCGCCGCATCGGCCACCTCGGCCGCGAGCTGAGCTTCGTGTACGCGCTCAACACCGCGGGCGCGGTGGCGGGGAGCGTCGCGGCGGGCTTCGCGCTCCTCCGCGCGCTGGGGGTGCACGGGACGCTCTGGACCGCGGCCGCGGCCAACGTGGCGGTGGGGCTCGGGGCGCTCGCGTTCTCGCGGGCGCGCGGCGCGCCGGAGGCGTCGCCGCCGGCGCCCGAGGCGCGCGCGCCCGCGCCCGCGCCCGCGACGGCGGCGGGCGCCGAGGCCGGGGCCCGCTGGATCCTCGCCGTCATGGCGCTCTCCGGCGTCTCGTCGCTGGCGCTGGAGGTGATCTGGACCCGCATGCTGGTGCTGGTCGTCGGCACCTCGACCTACGCGTTCGTCACCATGCTCACCGCCTTCCTGGTGGGCATCGCGCTGGGGAGCTTCGTGGCGCGCGCGTTCGTGGATCGGGTGCGCAGCCCGCGCCGGGCGTTCGGCTGGGTCCAGGCCGGCATCGCCGCCTCGACGCTCGCGACCCTGCCGCTCATGGGCGCGCTGATGGGCGACGCGCAGCGGTGGATCGACGGCCTGGAGCTGCGGTGGGAGGCGCTGCTCGCCGGGCGCTTCGCGCTCAGCTTCCTCGTGATGATCGTCCCGACCACGCTCATCGGGATGACGTTCCCGCTCGCGGCGCGGATCTGGGCCCGGACGCTCGACACGCTGGGCGGGCGCCTCGGGCAGCTCTACGGCGCGAACACGCTCGGGAACATCGCGGGCGCGGTGCTGGGCGGCTTCGTGGTGCTCCCGGCCGTGGGGATGCAGCGCGGGGTCGCGCTCATGGCGGTGCTGAACCTCGTCGGCGCCGCCTGGGCGCTCCTCCCCGCGCGCGAGGACCACCGCCGGCCGGCGGTCCTGCTCCGCGCCGCGCCGGTCTCCGCCGGCCTGTGGGCGTGCGCGCTGCTGGTCGCGCTCTGGCGTCCCGCGCCGTTCGGCTCCACGGAGGAGGGCCCGGACGACCCGGTGCTGTTCTACCGCGAGGGCCTGGTCTCGACGGTCAAGGTGATCCAGCGCGCCGACGACGGGCGGCAGCGGGTGATGCTGGTGGACGGGGTCCGGATCGGCCAGAGCAGCGAGGGCGTGGACCGCAAGCAGCAGGTGCTGGCGCACTTCCCGATCCTGCTGCGCGACCGGCCGCCGGCCCGCGTGCTGACCATCGGGCTCGGCACCGGCATCCTGGCCGGCGAGGTGGCGCGCCACCCGGGGGTCGAGCGGGTGGACGTCGTCGAGCTGTCACCCTCCGTGATCGAGGGCGCGCGCCTCTTCGACCGCTTCAACGGCGCGGTGCTGGACGATCCCCGGGTGCGGGTGGTGAACGACGACGGCGTGGCCTTCCTGCGCCGGAGCGCCGAGCGGTACGACGCGATCATCTCCGACGGCAAGTCGCGGTCCGGGCACGCGGGCAACGCGCAGTTCTACTCGCAGGACTACTACCGGCTCGCGCGCGCCCGCCTCGCCCCCGGCGGCGTGATGATGCAGTGGGTCCCGCTGGACGTGCCCGCGGCGGACCTCCGCACCATCCTGCGCACGTTCGAGGGCGCGTTCCCGGAGACCTACGTGTGGATCGCCCAGTCGTCCTGCTTCCTGGTCGGCCTCGACCGTCCGCTGGCGCTGGACCTCGCGAAGGTCCAGCGGGTGCTCGACGCGCCGGAGAGCGAAGACCTGCGCCGGCACGGCTGGCGGACGGCGGCCGAGGTCGTGGCGCTGCTCGCGGCCGACCGCGAGACGCTGGCGCCGTGGCTGGCGCTGGAGGACGCGGTCAACACCATGGAGCGCCCGGTCCTGGAGTTCTACGCGCCCGCCGAGCTCGCCGTGCCGCCCGGCGTGCGCGCCGCCGAGAACCTCGCGACGCTGGGCACCCTGAGCCGCGGGATCCCGCCCACGGCGCGGGTCACCGGCGCCGACCCGGCGGCGCTGGCGGACGGCGCCCGGGCCGAGCGGCTCCTGGTCGGGGGAATCGGCGCGCTCGCCCGCGGGGACGCGGCGGGCGTCGCCGGGCTCGAGGCCGCCGCGCAGGCGGCGCCCGAGGATGGCGTGATCCGCCAGGCCGTGGCGGAGGCGCTGGTCCAGCTGGGCGTGGACGCCGACGGTGCACGCGACGTCGTCCGCGCCGAGGGCCTGTACCGCGCCGCCATCGCCGCGTGGCCGCGCTTCGCGATCGCCTGGGTGAACCTCGGTCGCGCGCTGGCGCTCGAGGGCCGCATCCCCGAGGCGCTGGCGGCGGAGCGCCGGGCGCTCGAGCTGAACCCGGAGTCGGGCAGCGCGCACCGGTGGGTCGCCGAGCTGCTCCTGGGCGTGGGCCGCCCGGGCGAGGCCATCGAGCACGCGCGGGAGGCCGTGCGGCTCGCCCCCGGCGCCGCCCGGCTCCGCGCCGGGCTCGGGACCTCGCTCGCCATGGTGGGCCGCTTCGACGAGGGGCTGCGCGAGCTGCGCGAGGCGGTCCGGCTCGATCCGCGCGCGCCCGAGCCGCTGGGCCGCGCCGCGCTGCTGCTCGCGACGCGCCCCGGCGCCACCGGCGCCGACGCCGAGGAGGCGGTGCGGCTCGCGACGCGGGCGCGCTCGCTCACCGACGGCCGGGACCCCGCCGCGCTCGAGACGCTCGCGGCCGCGTACGCCGCCGCGGGCCGGTTCGGCGACGCCGTGGCGGAGCAGGGCAGGGCGGTGGAGCTGCTCGAGCGCGCGGGCGCCGCGCAGGCGGACGACGCGCGCGCGACCCTGGCCCGCTACCGGGCCGGCCAGCCGCTCCGCCTCCAGGCACCGGCGGCGTCCCCCTGACCTGGGCGCGGCGGCGACGGCGCGGCTCCGACCGACGCGGCGGAGCCGGCGGGCGCCCGCGCGCGCCGGCTCGCGCCGGGCTCAGTGACAGCGCACCGGGTCCGCGAACGGGCAGGCGAAGACGCGCGAGATGCTGGCGCCGCCCAGGCTGGAGCCGATGGTGAGAACGCCGGTGGAGAGATCGGGCACGCCGCCGGTGGTCCCGGCGGGCAGCACGGACGCCGCGGCGCCGTCCACGTAGGCGGTCAGCGCGCCGGTGGCGGCGTCGGCGCAGGCGGTGAACCGGTGCAGCGAGCCCGGCGCCCAGGTGGCGTAGAGCGGCGCCGAGGCGCTGCACGCCGACGTCGCCGCCTGCCCCGAGGCCTGCGTCGCGAAGCAGACGCGGGGGTCGAGGTAGAGCCGGGTGGACTGCGTGGCCGCGTCGTCGATGAACGCGAGGACGACGCCGCCGACGTCGGTCCATGCGCCGTCCGCGACCAGCTCTGCGCCGACACAGTAGCCGGTCGTGGAGGTCCGCTCCGCGAGCGGCCTGCGGTAGGCGAGCTGGGCGTTGCCCGGGACGGTCCCATCCACGACCGGGACCGGCCAGCGCCCCGGGTTCGCGTACGGCGGGAGCGAGTAGCTCAGGCCGTCGGCACCGGTCGCGCTCTCCCCGGCCACGCGGGGCGGGATCCAGACCGCGCCGTTTGCCAGCCGCGTGCCCTCCGCCGCGCCCACGATGTCGCGGAAGGTGTCGACCGTGGCAGGACGCGTGTCGAAGATCACCTCGTAGACCGAGGCATCCAGCGTGGGATCGTCGCCGGTCGGGTACGCGCCGATGGACAGCGGCAGGAGCTGCTCGGCGGTGAACGTGGTGGCCACCGCCGTCGGGAGCGCGCCGCTCTGCCCGTGGGCGCCGGCGAGGATCTGTGCGCCGGCGCGCCCGCCACACATGTAGTCGAACGCGTAGGTCGCGACGGCCTCCGGCGTCACGCTCGTGTCCGGAGACATGATGGCACCGCCGCCCGTGGCGGTGAGGTAGTGGAAGCAGTACGCCTCGTGCATCTGCATGAGCGCCCAGCCCTCCGGCCACTCCGCGGTGGGGAACTCGGCCTGCCCGCGCGCTACCAGCGTCTTGTTCGGCGCCGTCATCCCGGGATGGAGGCCGGGCTTGAACTTCACGCAGACCGTGAAGTCGCCAGAGGTGTCCACCGCCGTCGCGCCGTGCGCCGCGTCGGCCACGAACCGGGTCGCGCCGGTGGCCCACGGTCCGACCAGCGTCTCGGCCGGGCTCCAGAGGCCCACGGCGGTCGTGGACGGCAGCGCGCCCTGCGGCACGAAGGTGATCCGCCCGAGGGTGTCCGCGAAGGTCGAGCCGTTCCAGACGACGTGCGCGGCCGTCGTGGCTTGCTCGACGAAGGCATGGGGCGGGGTCGCTGCCCCCACCGCGTGCGGCGTCCAATCGAAGGCCTGCCGCGGGGACGGCGCGAGCACCGGGTCGGCGTAGAGCCCGAACGCGAAGGCGTCGGCCACGCCGTCCTCGACCTTCGTCGCGGTGAGCACGCAGAAGCCGCCCGCCGGCGGCGCCGTCCACTGGAACGAGGAGGCCGACGCGCCCGGGGCGGTCGCGCCGCCACAGCCGTCCCGGAGCGCGTAGTTCGCGGCGCCGGCGGCCGCGCCGGGATCGAGGGTGATGCCGATGGCCTGGCCGGAGTGGACCGGCATCCGGCAGGTCGCGTCGGTGCCGGTGCGGCTCACGGTGCAGCCGGCGACCGTGGCGGTGGGGGACGGGTACGCGGCGATGGCGCTGATCGTCGTGCGCGGCACGAAGGTGCCGACGATCGAGACCGACCCGGTGCCTGCTCCGGGGACGAGCACCTGGATCGCGATCGCGCTCGCGTCGGCGAGGCCGTTCGCGGTCGCGGTCAGGGTGAGCGCGCACGCGCCCGCCGCGCTCGAGGACCAGCTCGTGGACTCGGCGGCTGGCGCGGTGAAGGTGCCGCTGGCGCAGTCCTGCGTCCAGGCATAGGTCACCGTGGCGCCCGCCGGCGCCACCACGCGCGCGCTCAGCGCGATCGACTCGCCCACCACGGGCGTGGTCTTCGAGGCAGAGAGCGCCACGATGACCGGTCCCTGGCCGGGCGTGGGCCCGGGGCCGGTGCTGTCCACGATCCGGAGCGTGACCTGCGAGGTCGCGTTCGCCTGGATGGACACCGTGGCGGCGCCGGTGCCGACGACGGTCTGTCCCGCGTAGACCGACACCGTGATGGTCTGCACGCCGACCGGGAGGGTGAGGACGCCGCCGAACGTGCCGTCCGGCTGGTGCGCCAGATCCTGCGTGACGTTCGCCGGCGAGGCGAACACCTTCACCGCCGTCACCTGGTCCGGCGCCGTCAAGGCGTCGGTTCGCACCACCGTGATGACCTGTCCGACCCGCGCCGCGCTGTCGCCGCCGCCGCCACAGCCCGCGATCGCGAGCGCGAGCGCGAGCACCGCCGAAGTCTTCGTCATCCGTCGGGCCCCCCGCGGCCCCGTCCCGGGTCGCTCGGCGGCGTCGATCCGCCGGCAGCGCCTTCCCCGTGGTGCGGCACGACAGCAGGCGTTCGCCCTGCGCGCCATCCCACGTTCACGTGCCGCACGGGACGTGTACCCGAGGTCCGGGTCTTCGTCTGGGGCGCGCGGGGGCGAGCGCGGCGGTCCGCGTCCCCGCGCGGCCCCGCCCGCCCGCGTCAGGCGAGGAACACCGCCTCGACGTTGTTGCCATCCGGGTCGAGTGCGAACGCGGCGAACTGGTGCGGCGTGACGCCGAGCACGCGCCGGAACACGCGCAGGAAGTGGAACGGACTCAGGCCGGCCAGGGCCGCGGCGCCGCGCCCAGCGCCTCGAGCGCGTCCGCGGAGAACTGGAAGGACAGGCACTCGTCCCCGCCGCCGTGGTGGTCGTGCGTGCAGCGGTACGCCTCGCCCGCGTGCCCGACCAGCGTCGCGCCCGCGACCAGCTCGTGCGCCGCGCCGCGCGACCGGTAGCCGAAGGTCCCTCGGCGGACGTACGAGAGCGAGAGGTCGCGGTGGCGCTCCTCGACCGCCGGATCGCCCGGGCGGGCGCGGCAGCGGTAGTCCACCACCGTCGCGCAGGCGGCCCGGTGCAGCACGGCGATCTCCATCGTCATGGGCGGGCTGTAGCCGCGGGCCCGGGGTGGGTCGCTTGCGGTGCCCGCGGGGCCGGCGGGGGACGGCCCTTCCGGTCCGCGAGGGACGGTCGATTTCCCGTCACGGGCGACCGGCGCGAGGACACGAAGCGGGCATGACCACGCCCCTCGAGAAGAAGCGCGTTCGCGTCCACGACCTCTCGATCGCCTACGTCGATCGCGGCGCCGGCCGCCCGATCGTGTTCCTGCACGGCAACCCGACCTCCTCCTTCCTCTGGCGCGACGTCCTCGGGCCCCTGTCCGGCTCGGCGCGCTGCATCGCGCCGGACCTCCTGGGCATGGGAGACTCCGACAAGCTCCCGGCCAGCGGGCCGGGCGCGTACTCCTTCTTCGATCACCGCGCCTGCCTCGACGGCTTCCTCGACGCGCTCGACCTCGACGACGTCACGCTCGTCGTGCACGACTGGGGCTCCGCGCTCGGGTTCGACTGGGCGCGACGGCACCCGGAGCGCGTCGGCGCGATCGTCTACATGGAGGCGATCGCGGGGACGATGCGCTGGGACGAGTGGCCGCCCGGCCCGCGCGCCCTGTTCCAGCGCCTGCGCTCGTCCGAGGGAGAGCGGCTGGTGCTGGAGCAGAACGCCTTCGTGGAGCAGGTGCTCCCCGCGAGCGTGCTGCGGCGGCTCGAGCCCGCCGAGCTGGACGAGTACCGCCGCCCGTTCCGTGCGCCCGGCGAGGGGCGGCGCCCGACGCTGTCCTGGCCGCGACAGCTCCCCATCGACGGGGAGCCGCCCGAGGTGTGCGAGGAGGTCGAGCGCTACGCGCGCTGGCTCGCCGGGGCGCCGGTGCCCAAGCTCTTCGTCAACGCGGAGCCCGGGCGCATCCTGACCGGGCGCTTGCGGGAGGCGTGCCGCCGGTGGCCCAATCAGCGCGAGGTGACCGTGCGCGGGCTGCACTTCCTGCAGGAGGACTCCGCCCCGGAGATCGCGGCCGCGATCCGCGCGTTCCTCCTCGAGCTGGGGCGCCTCCCGTGAGCGCGCTCGACGGCCTCGCGGCGCGCGCCCGGGCCGGCGACCGTGCCGCGCTCGAGCAGCTGGTCCGCGGGCTCCAGGATCCGATGTACGGGCTCGCCCTCCGCGTGCTCGGCGACCGCGAGCAGGCGCGCGACGCGACGCAGGAGATCCTGGTGCTCGTCGTCACCCAGCTCTCCGGCTTCCGCGGCGAGGCCGCAGTCACCACCTGGGCGTACCGGGTCGCGACGCGCCATCTCCTCCGCTCCCGGCGCCGCGCGCGCCGGTGGACGTTCGAGCGGCTCGCCGGCGAGCTCGGGGAGGAGCCCGGCGAGATCGCGCCGGGCACGCTCGCCCGCGCCGAGGAGCGGCTGCTCGAGGAGCAGGTGTTCATCGGGTGCACGCAGGCCATGCTGCAGGCGCTCGATCGCGGGCAGCGGATCGCGTTCGTGCTCGGCGCGATCTGCGAGCTGGAGGCCTCGGACGCGGCCCACGCGCTCGGGATCTCGGAGGCCGCCTTCCGCAAGCGGCTCTCGCGCGCCCGGGCGGCGCTGGACGCGTTCCTGGCCAGGCACTGCGGCGTGGCGGACCCCGCCAACCGGTGCCGGTGCGCGCACCAGGTGAACCTCAACGTCGAGCGCGGACGGCTCGACCCGGCGCGCCTGGACTACGCCGTGTCGGCCTCGCGGACCTCGCTCGAGACGCTGCGCGCGATGGGCGAGATCGCGGAGGCGCGCCGGTCGCTGCAGCTCTACCGTGCGCAGCCGCGGCCGCCCGCGCCGGAGGACTTCGCGGCGCGCGTCCGCTCGATGATCGAGGCGGCGAGCTGGAGCTGATCTGCCCGCCCTGTGAGGAGCGCCCACGCCCCGTCGGTGTGCTTGCGAGAATATGAACGAAGCGGCATATAACGCCGCGTGGAAACGTCCTTCGCCGCCATCGCCGAGCCGAACCGCCGGGCCATCCTGGGACTGCTGGCGTCCTCGGAGCGGTCCGTCGGCGAGCTCGAGCGCCGGCTCCGCCTTCCGCAGACGTCGGTGTCCAAGCACCTCCGCGTGCTGCGCGAGGCGGGCCTGGTGGAGGCGCGGGTCGAGGCCCAGCGGCGCGTCTACCGGATCCGGCCCAGCCGCTCCGGGAGATCGACGCGTGGCTCGAGCCGTTCCGGCGCTTCTGGACGGTCCACGTGGACGCGCTCGAGCGCCACCTCGACCGCATGGAGCAGGACGCACCGAAAGGAACCAAGCGATGAGCAGCCGCGAGTACGTGCCCGGCCCGGCGGCAGGGGCGAAGGTCCGGAAGGAAGGCGAGCGCTGGACGCTCGTCCTGGTGCGGGACCTCCGCCATCCGCCGGCGAGGGTCTGGCAGGCGCTGACCGATCCCGCGCAGCTGTCCGAGTGGGCGCCCTTCGACGCCGATCGGGACCTGGGCGCGGTCGGGCCGGTGACGCTCTCGACCGTCGGCGCGCCGACCCCGCAGGTCTCCGCGTCCGCCGTGAGGCGGGCCGAGGCGCCCAGGCTGCTCGAGTACACCTGGGGCGACGGCGAGCTGCGCTGGGAGCTCGAGCCCATCGCCGGGGGCACGCGACTCACGCTCTGGCACGGCATCGACCGGCGCTTCGTCTCGTGGGGCGCCGCGGGCTGGCACGTCTGCCTGGACGTCCTGGACCGGCGCCTGGCGGGCGAGCCGATGGGGCGCATCGTGGGCGCGGACGCCCTGAAGCTCGCCGGCTGGCAGCGGCTGGTGGGCGAGTACGCGGCGCAGTTCGGCGGCGAGTCCGCCTAGGAGCGAACGTGGAAACGATCCTGCAGACCCCGGCCCCGGTGGCCGCCCGGACCCCCTCGCGCGCCACGACCCTCGGCTACTGGGCCGTCACCGCGCTCTTCTGCCTCCAGATGACGTTCACCGCCTACGCGCAGCTCCGGCTGCCGCAGGTCGCGGAGGCGTTCGCGCACCTCGGGTTCCCCGCGTACTTCCGGGTGGAGCTCTCGCTGGCGAAGCTCCTCGGGGTGGCGCTCCTGCTGGCGCCGGTGCCGGCGCGGCTGAAGGAGTGGGCCTACGCCGGCTTCGCCGTGGACGTCGCCTCGGCGGTCGTGGCGCACGTCGCGGTGGGCGACGGACCCGAGGCGTGGGGCTGGGCGGCCGGCACCGGCGTGCTGTGGGCGCTCTCCTACGTCCTCTGGCGCCTGCGCACCGGGCTGGTGAGCGCGTGACGCCGCGCGCACCGCAGGCCGGCGCGAGGAAGCGTGCGCCGGCCGGATCCGCCTCCGCGGAGCTCGACCGGAAGATCGAGGCGCTGGGGGGCTGGCGCGGGGAGACGCTCGCGAGGGTGCGCGCGATCGTCCACGAGGCCGACCCGGAGATCGTCGAGGAGCTGAAGTGGATGGGGACGCCGGTCTGGTCGCACGCGGGCATCGTGTGCACGGGCGAGACGTACCAGCGCGTGGTCAAGCTCACGTTCGCCCGCGGCGCCGCGCTGCCGGACCCTGCGGGCCTGTTCAACTCGAGCCTCGACGGGAAGGTCCGCCGGGCCATCGACCTCCGGGAGGGCGAGGCGCTCGACGCGAAGGCGCTGAAGGCGCTCGTCCGCGCCGCGGTGGCGCTCAACCTCGAGGCGAGGGCGAAGCCGAAGGCGCGGCGTCCGGCCCGGCGGCGCGCGTGAGCGACGCTCAGGTGGTCGCGACCAGCAGCTCCTCGGAGTTGCTGGGGAGGCGCAGGCCGTCCGTGCGCCCCGCGAAGTAGCGCGCGCTGAGCGCGTCCGCCGACACGTGCCTCGCGCCCGGGAAACCCGCCTCGCGCGCCAGCGCGAGGATCTCCTCGGGCTCGAAGAAGCTCAGCCATGGCGTGCCGTTCGCGCGCGCGCCGCGCGCGGCCGCCTCGATCCCGGGGCGGACCGCCGGCTCGGCCCGCTCGATGGGCAGCATGAACGACATCACGAGCGTCGAGCCCCCGGCGAGCGACGCGGCCGCCCGGAGCGTGGACGCGACCGCCTCCTTCGTGAGGTACATGCTGACCCCGGTGGACGCGACGACCGCCGGCCACCCGGCGTCGAAGCCGGAGGCGGCGAGGCGCGCCAGCCAGGCATCGCCCTGCTCGAGGTCCACCGGCACGAACCGCAGGGACGGGGGACGGCGAGGCCGAGCTCGGCCAGGCGCCGCTGCTTCCAGGCCTGCCCGGCTGATCCACCTCGAACACGCGCAGCCGCGCGCCGAGCTCGGGCCGGCGCAGCGCGAACGTGTCCAGGCCCGCCCCGAGGACCACGTACTGCCCCACGCCGCGGGCCACCTGCTCCTCGAGGAGGTCCTCGACGAACCGCGCGCGGGCCACGATCGACGCGCGGAACGGCCGCGTGAACGCGCTCATGTCGGGCCGCTGCCGCCAGCCTTCGGCCGGCGCCGCGAGCGCGAGGCCGACCGTGTCCTCGTGCACGTGCGGCGGAGGGTCGGCCAGGACGTGCAGAGCGCGCCACAGCGCCACGCGGACGGCGGTGTCGTCGGGGGCCGCCTTGGGTGAGCTGTCCGGCATGGGAGGCCTCCTCGGGGGTTCGCGAGCGGCCCGGCGGCCCCGCAGGTGGAATCATCGCCCACCTGGTGGCGCCCGTGTAGTCTCGCGCGGACGCGCTGCGCGTGCGGCTGGTGGCGCTCGACCGGCCGGGGCTCGGGCGGTCGGACCCGGATCCGGGGCGCACCCTGCGCGACTGGGCGCGCGACGTCGGCGAGGTGGTCGCTGCCCGCGGGCTGCGCCCGGCGCGGATCGTGGGGTTCTCGCAGGGCGCGCCGTTCGCGCTGGCGTGCGCGGCGGCGGGCGTGGTCGAGGGCGCGGCGATCGTGTCGGGCAGCGACGAGCTCGCCGCCCCGCACCTCGCCGAGCGCCTCGTGCCCGACGTGCGCGGGCTGGTCCGGCGCGTGGCGGCGGACCCGGAGGGCGCCGCCGCGCGCTTCCGGACGATGAACGCCGAGCGGATGCGCGGCATGGTGCTGGCGGCGAGCGGCGAGGCAGATCGCGCGGTGTACGCGGAGCCGCGCTTCGACGCGGCCTACCGGCGCGCGCTCGACGAGGGCTTCGCGCAGGGCGCCGACGGCTACGCCGTGGACGCACGCCCGCGACATCCTCCGGTCCCCGCTCGCGCCGGCGGGGTGATCCGCGCCGGACGCCGGAAACACGAAGCCCCCGGGGCTCGCGCCCCGGGGGCTCCGTCGAGATGGCTCCCCAGGCATGACTCGAACATGCGACCCGGTGATTAACAGTCACCTGCTCTGCCAACTGAGCTACTGGGGAATGGCAGGGGCGCGAATCTAGAGAAGGGCCGGGGCGCCGTCAAGGGGGTAGCGCCCCCAGCCGGTGCATCGGCCGCGCGGCGCCCGGCGCCGGGGCGGGCGACCCTCGGCCAGGGCGCCGGGAAGTCGTGCAGCGTGCCCCGGCCGCTATACTCCTCCGGTGATCCTGCCCGGCTTCGAGCACAGGCCCGGCCTGCACTGCGGCTCCACCGCGCTCGCGGACGCGCTGCGCGTCCGCGGCGTGGCGCTGTCCGAGCCCCTGGCGTTCGGCCTGGGCGCGGGGCTGGGCTTCTATTACCTCTCGGCGCCGGAGCTGTCGCCGAGCCACCTGTTC
Organism: Anaeromyxobacter sp. Red801; assembly: GCF_049201065.2. Lineage (NCBI taxonomy): Bacteria > Pseudomonadati > Myxococcota > Myxococcia > Myxococcales > Anaeromyxobacteraceae > Anaeromyxobacter > Anaeromyxobacter sp. Red801. The sequence goes on from NZ_CM181236.1 coordinate 1,739,425, forward strand.
GTGGGCCGGTCCGCGCACCTGGAGCGCGCCGCCTGCGAGGTGCTCGGCCTCTCCGCCGTGGAGCGGAGCGCCGACGACCCCGGCGCCGCCTGGGAGGGCGCTCGCGCCGCCCTGGAGCGCGGGCTCGCGCCGATCCTGTCCACCGATCTCGCGGAGCTGCCGTACTGGGGCAGCCGCACGCGCTTCGGCGGCCACCGGGTGGTGCTCGCCGGCCACGACGCGGCGCGCGGGATCGCCTGGCTGGCCGACACGGATCGGCCCGGCCTCGAGGCCGTCCCGCTCGACGCGCTGGCCCGCGCCCGCGCCTCCATCGCGCCGCCGTTCGGGACGGGCGGCAACCCGTGGCTGGAGGTGGACGCGCCGGCCCCGCCGCGCCCGCTCGGCGAGGCGGTCCGGGAGGCGCTCCGGCGCCAGGCGCGCGAGATGCTGCTCGATCCGGACGGCTTCGCGGGCGTGTCGGCGATCGAGCGCTTCGCGGCGGAGCTGCCGGACTGGCCGGCGCGCGCGACCGGCGAGGCGGACCGGGCCTGGTGCTTCCGGTACGCGTGGCAGGTGACCGAGAAGCGCGGCACCGGCGGCGGGCTGTTCCGGGCGCTGTACGCCCGCTTCCTCCGCGAGGCGGAGGCGGCGCTCCCCGGGCTCGCGGCGCTCGGCCTGGCGGACCGGATGGACGCGCTCGCGGCCGGCTGGAGCGCGCTCGCCGAGGGGCTGCGGGCGACGGGCGAGGTGCCCGGGGGCGCGGTCTCCCCGGAGCTGGCGGCGCAGGCGCGCGCGCTGGCGCAGGCGGAGCGGCGGTACCACGAGGACGTGGCGGCGCGGGTGCCCTGATGACGCTGACGCGAGATCTGGAGGGCCGCGCGCGCGCGCGCTTCGCGGAGCTCCTGGGGCGCGACCCGGTCCCGCTCGACGAGGCGGCGCTGGCGATCGCGCAGGAGGAGTACCCGGCGCTCGAGCCGGAGGCGTACCTCACGCGGCTCGACGACCTCGCCGCGCGCGTGGCGCGCCGGGTCCCCGGGCCGGTGCGCGCCGCCTCGGCGCTCCGGGCGCTCCGCGAGGTGCTCCACGACGAGGAGGGGCTCCGCGGCAACGACGACGACTACTACGACCCGCGCAACTCGTTCCTCAACGACGTCCTGGATCGCCGGCTCGGCATCCCCATCACGCTGGCGCTGGTCTACATCGAGGTCGGGCGCCGCGCCGGGCTGCGGCTGGAGGGGGTCGGCTTCCCGGGCCACTTCCTCGCGAAGTACGTCTCGCCCGGCGGCGTGGAGGTGTTCGTGGACGCCTACCACGGCGGCGAGATGCTCTCGGCCGACGAGTGCGTGGCGCGCTACAAGGCGCGCACCGGCGGCAAGGACCTCGACCCTCGCTACCTCGCCGCGGTGTCGCCGCGCCAGATCCTCGCCCGCATGCTGCAGAACCTGAAGCGCGTCTACGCGGAGCGGAAGGACGACGTGCGGCTGTTCTGGGTGCTCGACCGCATCCTGCTGCTCGCCCCGGGCCAGCGCGAGGCGCTGCGCGACCGGGGCCTCGCGGCGGCGCGGCTGGGCGGGGCGGCCGCCGCCATCCGCGACCTGGAGGCGTACCTGGCGCTCGCGCCCGCGGCGGCCGACGCCGACGAGGTGCGCGCCACCGTGGCCGGGCTGCGGGCGGGGCGCGGCGCGCTGCTCAACTGACGGGCGGCTCGCGCCCCTCCAGCCGCGGGAGCCGGAGCCGCTCCACCGGCGCGCCGCCCACCAGGTGCCGCTCCACGATCTCCGGCACGTCCGCGGGCGAGACGTGCCCGTACCAGACGCCCTCCGGGTAGACCACGATCGACGGCCCGAACGCGCACGCGTCCAGGCACCCGGCGCCGTTCACGCGCACCTGCGCCTTCAGGCCGCGCCGGGCGACCTCCGCCTTGAGCGCGGCGCGGATCGCCTCGCTGCCCTTGTTGCCGCAGGCGCCGCGCGGATCCGACGGGTCCCGGTGGTTCTCGCAGACGAAGACGTGGTGGCGGAAGCGCATGGCGCGGACTAGCGCCGGCCTCCGCGCGCCGCCAGGTCAGGGCCCGCGCGGCACGAGCTGGCCGCGCGGCACCACCAGCAGCGCGCCGCCGGAGACGGCCAGGTCCTCGCCGACGAGGTGCCCGGAGGCCTCGCTCGCGAGGTACAGCACCGCCTGCACCACGTCGTCCACCTCGCCGAGGCGGCGGTTGGGCAGGGTGGCGGCGATGGCGGCCCCGGTCTCGTCGAGCGCGGCCGCGGCCATGGGCGTGCGGATCCAGCCGGGGGAGACGAGGTTCACGCGCGTGCCGGGGGCGAGCTCGACCGCGAGGCTCATGGCCAGCGACTGGAGCGCGCCCTTCGACGCCGCGTAGTGCGCGTGCCGCGCCTCGCCGCGCTGGCCGGCGGTGGAGCCGATGAAGACGACGTTGCCGCGCCCGTCGCGCCCGAGGTGCGGGAGCGCCTCGCGGACCAGGTAGAACGCGCTGAACACGTTCACCCGGAAGATCTCCTCCAGCTGCCCGGCGCGGATCGTGGCGATGGGCGCCTCGTTCCAGATCCCGGCCGAGTGGACCAGCTGGTCGAGGCCGCCCAGCGCGGCCGCGGCCTCGCGCACGCAGGCGACGCAGCCGGCCTCGGTGCCGAGGTCGGCGCCGATCGCCACCGCCTGCCCGGGGTGGCGGGCCGCGAGCGCCTCGGCCGCGGCCCGGCCGGACCGGTACTGGACGGCGACCCGCGCGCCCTGCCCGAGCAGCGCCTCGGCGATGCCGAGCCCGATGCCCGAGGACCCGCCCGTCACCAGGGCCCTCCGCCCGGCGAGGTCCGAGTACCGCGCCACCACGGTCATCGCGCCCTCCTGCCGCGCCGGCTCGCCGCGCGCCGGGCGGGCGTCCAGCGCGCGCCGTCCAGCACGTCCAGCACCTGGACGAAGCTGGAGATGGCGAGCGGCCAGCGCCCCTGGGCCTCGTCGGCGACGTGCCGCTGCGTGACCGTCCGCGCGGAGATGACGGCGAGCCGGTCGCGGTACTCCTTCGAGACGTAGGTGCCGTACTCCGCCCACACGCCCACCGCGCCGCACGCCTTCGCCACCGCCATGTCCTTCTTGACGTTGTCGCCGACGTAGATGACCTCGGGGCCGCGCAGGCCGAGGTCGGCGAGGATGCGCCGCAGGCCGGCGGGGTTCGGCTTCTCCGCGTCGCGCGGGAGCTCCACCACCGGCGTCTTCCCGCGGTAGTGGCCCTCCTCCTCCTTGCGCCGGATCTCGGGGGCGACGTTCTCCGGGAGCGGGAAGAACGGGAGCGTGTAGAGCGCGTCGAAGTGGCCGTCGAGCTTCAGGTGCTTGAGGCGCAGCTCGGCCGCGTTCCGCGGCGCGTCGGTGAGCGCCACCACCTTCAGCCCGCGGGCGCGGAGCTGGTCGAGCGTCTCGCGCACGCCGGGGTAGGGCTTCAGGTAGCGGTCGCGCGCCGCCCGGAACGCCAGCCGGGCCGGGTCCACCACCAGCGCGTTGAACGAGTCGAAGTCCGCCTCGTACGGCCGGAAGATGTCCGACAGCTGGATCGCGAACGGGTACTCGTTCGACTCGTACTGCGCGTACACCGCCTTCAGCGACTGGACGATCCGGATGCGCGGCAGCCCGGTGGTGGCCACCAGGGAGTCGATCATCGCCTCCAGGGCGGGGACGATGTAGTCCACCCACGGATACAGCGTGTTGTCGAGGTCGGTGACGACCGCCCGGATGCTCGGCACGCGCGCATGGTAGCCGGGTGGGGCCGCAGCCGCCACCGGGGACGCGCCTTCCGGCGGTCCCTTGCTAATATCCGCGCGTGACCGCGAACGAACGCTTCCAGGTGATCACGCCCCTGCACGACGCCGCCGGCTGGCGGCGCGCCCTCGCGGTGGACCGGCGCGGTGGCGCCCCGCGCGCCGTGGTGCTCGCGTACGCGCCGGCCGCGCTCACCGACGACCCGGCGCGGCTCGCCGCGCTGGTGCGCGACGCCGAGGCCGCCGCGCGGGTGCACCACCCGAACGCCGTCCCGGTCCTCGGGCTGGAGACGCTCGGCGAGGCGCTGGTGGCGGTGGAGGCGCACCGGCGCGGCGCCACGCTGCGCGCGCTGCTGGACGGCGCGGGCCGCCTCCCGCCGGAGCTGGTCCTCCGCGCCGGGCTCGACGCGTGCGCGGCGCTCGCGGCCGTCCACGCGGTGGACGCGGGCGAGGGCCAGCCGCTCGCCCACGGCGCGCTCGCGCCGGAGCGGGTGCTGGTGGCCGACGACGGGTCCTGCCTCGTCTCCGGGCTCGGCACGGGCGGCGCCGGGACCCCGGCCGGCGACCTGCGCGCGCTCGGCGCGCTCCTGCACGAGTGCCTGGCCGGCGAGCCGCCCGCGGCGGCGCCGGCGCCGCTGGAGGGGCCGGGGATCCCGCCGGCGCTCGCCGCGGTGGTGGACCGCGCGCTGGGCGCGGGCGGCCAGGAGCCGTTCCCGTCGGCGGACGCGCTCGGCGAGGCGCTCGCGGGCGCGCTGCCCGCCGCGCCGCCGGAGGCCATGGCGGCGTACCTCGAGGCGATCCTGCCGGCGGGGGAGGGCGAGCGCGGCGAGGTGCTGCGCATGGTGGCCCGCGCGCTCTCGCCGGCGGGCGCGGAGCGCGCCGTGCCGGTGCGGCCCGCGCCGGAGATCACCGCCGAGGTCTCGGCGGAGCTGCTGGCGCCGGCCCCGGCGCGGCGCCCGGCGGCCGTGGCCCAGCCGGCCCCGGCCGCGCCCGTGATCGCCGCCGCGGCGACCTCCGCGCCCGCGGCGGCGCCGGCGGCGCTCGCGGCGCCGGTCAACGCCGCCGTCCCGGCCGGCAACGCGGCGGCCGCGGCCCAGCCCGCGGTCACGCCGGCGCAGCCGCCCGCGCCCGTGTCGCTCGCGCCGCCGCCCGACGCGGCCATCACGTTCGCCGCGCCCGCGCCGCCCCCGCGGTCCGCGCTGCCGGTGGTGCTCGGGATCGCGGTGGCCATGGCCGGGGTCGGGTTCGGGATCGGCTTCGTGCTGTCCCGCTCCCAGCCGCGCCCGACGCCCCCCGCCGGCGCGCCGGTCGCCGCGGCCCCGGCGCCCGCTGCCCCGGCGGCCCCGGCCCCCCGCGCCGCGCCCGCACCCGAGCCCACGGCCGACGCCGCCCCGGCGGCGGCCGCGCCCGCCGCCCCCGAGCCGCGCCGCCCGGCGGCCCCGGCGCCCTCGCTCGCGATCACCGCCGAGCCGGAGGGCGACGTCTACGTGGACGGCAAGCGGGTGGGGCGGAGCCCGGTGACGGTGCCGGTGTCGAGGGGCGACCACCGCGTCCGGCTGCGCAACGCGGCCGAGGGCGTGGACGTGCAGAAGCGCGTCACCGCGCGCGGGCCGGGCACGCCGGTGCGCTTCGCGCTCGGGCGCGGCGTGCTCGCCGTCACCGCGCCGCCGGGCACCGAGGTCCGGGTGGACGGGCGGCACGTCGGCCAGGGGAGCGTGAAGGTCCAGCTCTGGGAGGGGGCCCACCAGGTGGAGGCCCGCCTCGGCGAGGCCCGCGTGCAGGAGCGCTTCGAGCTGCGGCCGAACGAGACCTGGACCTACGCGGTGACGCCGACGCCGTGAGGGCCGGCGTCAGTGCTCGTGCCCGTGGCCCTCGGGGCCATGGGCGTGACCGTGCTCCAGCTCCTCCGCGGTGGCGGCGCGGACGTCCCGCACCTTCACGTCGAAGTGCAGCGTCTTGCCGGCGAGCGGGTGGTTGAGGTCGATCACCACCGACTCCGGCTTCACCTCGCGGATCGCGAACGGCACCGGCTCGCCGTCCGCGCCCTCGGCGGTCAGCTCCATCCCGACCTGCGGGTCGAAGCCGGGCGGGAACGCCTTGCGCGGCACCTCCTGCACGCCGCGCGGATCGTGCTCGCCGTAGCCGTCGGCCGGCGCGACCACCACCGTGCGCGACTCGCCCACGTCCGCGCCCTCGAGCGCCGACTCCAGGCCCGGGACGATCTGCCCCTCGCCGTGGAGGTAGGTGAGCGGCTCGCCGGGCTCGGACTGGTCCACGACCTTCCCGTCCCCGAGGTGCAGCGAGTAATCGAGGCCGACGACGCTGCCCTTCGCGATCTTCATGGGCCCTCCTGAGGCCGTGGAGCTCGGGACGGCGGTGCGCCTCCCTGCGGCCGGTATTTCCCGGCCGGGGCCGCCTGGCAAGGAAATACGACGGTGGGCCCGCCGCCCGCCTACCAGTAGCCCCACCGCCGGCGGAGCACCCACTCGGCCGTCAGCACCGCCGCGAGGCCCGCCAGCGTCCACCAGCGATCCCAGATCGGCACCGCCTTCCGGCGGCCGATCTCGACCACCTCGGGGTCGGCGAGCGCGAGGTCGGGCAGGTCGCCGCCGGGCAGCGCGGAGTACGCGCCGCCGGTCGCCTCGGCCACGGCCTGCAGGAGCTCCGGCCGCGGCGCAGCGTCGGCGTCCTCCGGCCCGGCGCCGCGCACCGCCACCGCGGCGCTGGCCGGGTCGGCGACGCCCTCGGCGCGCGAGACCACCCGGTAGGCGCCCGGGCCGGGCGGCACCAGCTCGATCCGCGCCGTCCCGTCCTCGCCCGCCACCGCCTCGCCGTGCGCCACCGTGCGCCCGTCCTCGGAGACCAGGTCCGCGGAGACCTTCTTCCCGGCCGCGGGGCCCCAGTCCGGCCCGCGCGCGGTGACGGTGAGCCCCACCGGCGCGCCGGGCTCGACCGACGGCGCGTCGGGCTCCACCTGCAGCGGCCCGAGGGACGGATCCCGCACCAGCCAGCGCAGCGCGCCGTTCCAGAAGCGCAGGTAGGCGCGGTTGCCCTGGCCGCCCTCGGCGGCGAGGAAGCCCCAGCGCCAGGTGGCGTCGGTGGCGACCGCGAGCGTGCGCCCCTGGCCCACCTCGCGCACCGCCACCAGCGGCGCCGCGCGGCCGCCCACGCTCACCGCGGGCGCCTCGAGCAGCACCGACGCGCCCGCGCCCGGCGGCAGCGCGCGGGTGAGGTTGACCGCGGTGACCGGCGGCAGGCTCGCCCAGGCGGCCTCGTTCGGCGCCTCGCCCGGCGCGAGCGCCGTGACGGGGTGCCGCTTGCCCTCGGCCGTCAGCCGCGGCCGGAACTCGCCCTCCGCCTCGCTGGTGCCGTCGAGCGGGGCGACCGGGAGCACCTCGGCGAGCGGCGTCTGCCCGTAGCGCCCGTCGCCGAAGCTCTGCTCGCCGCCCACCATGGCGAGCGCGCCGCCGCCGCGCACGTAGTCGCGCAGGTTCGGCAGGTAGCGGTCGATCTCGAGGCCGCGGTAGGGGCCGTAGGCGAAGTCCACGAACAGCACCGCGTCGAAGGTCCGGAGCTGCTCGCCGAAGATCTCCGCCACGGGGAACGGGATGAGCGAGAGGTCCTCCTGCGGCCCGGGCTGGTCGGCGTTGGTCCGCAGGATGAAGAAGCTCACCAGGTCCACGTTGGGATCCTGCTTCAGCAGGCCGCGCAGGAACCGCACGTCCCAGCTCGGCCGGCCCGCCACCATCAGCACGCGGACGCGATCGCGGATGACGCGGAGCACGAACGAGCGCTGGTTGTTCTCGGTGACCGCCTCGCCGGGCAGCACCGGCGCGGCCACGGTGAACACGAAGGTGCCGGTCTGGTCGGGCGCGAAGGAGAGGGGCACCGAGTAGCGCTCCTTCCCCGGCTCGAGCCGCACCGTGGCCTGCGCCACCACCGCGCCCTCGCGCCGGAGCACCACGCGGACGTCCTGGGCCTCGAGGCCGCGCGCGCGCAGCGTCGCCTCGACGGTCACGGTGTTGCGGACGAACGCGAAGTCGTCCACCGCCACGCGCTCCACCGCCAGGTCGCGGGGCGCGCTCCGCCCCACCGCGACCGCGCTCACCGGCACGCCCAGCGCGCGCAGCCGGGCGCGGGTGGCGCCGGAGAGGCCGTCGGCGAGCGCCGCGTTGTCCGCGCCGTCGGACACCACCAGCGCGCCGGCCAGCCGGCGGCTGGACGCGCCCGCGCCCGACGTCACCGCCTCGAGCGCGCCGAGCAGGTCGGTGCGGCCGGCGGCGGGCTCGAGGCCGCGCACCGCCTGCGCCGGGTCCACCGGCGCCACCTCGCCGCCGAAGCCGTACCACTCGAGGTCCACCCGGTCGGCGAGCCGCTCCAGCTCGGCCCGGTGGTCGCGCAGGAACGCGCCGGCCGCGGCCGCGCGCGAGGGCCCGCCCGGCTCGAGCGGGAACGCCATCGAGCGCGACGCGTCCACCAGCACCGCGAACCGGTTGCGCACCCGCGCCGTCTGGAGCAGCTCCAGCGCGGGCTCGGCGAGCAGCGCCAGCGCCAGCACCGCCGCCAGCGCGCGGAGCGCGACGAGCGCGGCCTTGCGTGCGCGCCGCGCCTCGCCGGCGAGGCCGCGCCATGCGAGCGCGATCGAGGCGAGCGCCGCCAGGCCGAGCAGGGCGAGCGCCCAGGCCGGCAGCGGCGTGAGGGCGGTGAGCCGCCAGGCGTTGAAGGTCCCGCCGTCCACCGCCGCCTAGCTCCGCCGCCGGAGGATGAACGGCAGGTGCACCGCGTCGTCCTTGTAGTCGGTGCAGAGCGCGTACATCGCCAGGTTCACGCCGGTGCGGAACGCCGCCTCGCGCTGCGCCTCGCCGCCGGGGGTGCACGGGTACTCCCAGTCGCCCAGCTCGCTCCGCGCCCAGGCGCCGCCCAGGTCGTTCTGCGAGTAGACCACCGCCAGCCGCCCGTCGATGGCCTGCGCCTCCACCCACGGCTTCACCAGCACGCGGCCGCCCTGCCGGTCCAGCAGGTAGAACGTCTTGTGGAGCACGTGCTCGCGCGCCACCGGCTGCAGCGGCGAGGCGGGCAGGACCTGCGCGAGCTCGCGCCGCACCGCCGCGTCGAAGCCGGTCCCGTCCGACGCGTCGGCCGAGTCCACCAGCAGGAACCCGCCGTACATGAGGTGGCGCCGGAGCGCGGCCCGCTCCGCCTCGGAGAACGGGGGCAGCCCGCCGGAGCCGGCCAGGTAGAGCATGGGGTGGCGGTGCAGGCCGGGGCGATCGAGCCGGACCGGCACCGCGTCGGCGGCGGGCTCGATCGAGGTCCGGCGGCCCAGCTCCCAGCCGAGCCGGCGCAGCGCGGTGGGCCGCGGGTTCCAGTTGCCCCCGTGCTGGACGTGGCCGATCTGGAGCATCGCGTCCGGGGTGAGCGCGCGCGCGCCGCGGGGCAGCGCGGCCGCGACGGCCGCGGCGGCGGCGCCCTGCAGGAACCGTCGGCGCGAGATGGGGCGCGGTGGGCGGGGCATCGGGTGGGCCAGCGTCGCCGGCGGCCGGACCGCGCCGCGGGCCCTCACAGTCTAGGCCGGGTCGCGCCGGGAAGCCCGCACAACCCGCGCCGTGGCGGGGCCCGGCGGAGGCCCGTGCTACAGTCCGCCGCCATGTCGCGCAGGGACAGGGGTCGCATCGGCCCGGGCGGGCGGATCGGCGAGCTGCTGGAGGCGGGCGACCACCGGGGCGCCGCCCTCGAGGCGCGGCGCGTGCTGGCGGATCCGGGCGCGGGCGAGCCGGCCCGGCGGGCGGCCGGCGACGCGCTGGCCTCCCTGCGGCCGGACCCGGCCGCGGTGGCGGTCGGGGCCGCCGGCGTGCTCGTCGCCGTCGCGCTGACGCTCTGGACCGTGCTGGGGGCGGGCCGGTGACGCCTGCGGTGGCGGCGGCCGTGCCGGGCGGCCCGGTGGGTGACGCGCTGGCCGGGCTGGTGCGGGTGGCGCTGGCGGCCCGCGCGTTCGGCTGGCCGCTGGGGCTGGCCCTCGTGGTGGTCGGCCTCGCGGCCCTGGCCGCCTCGGACCGGCTGCGGCGCCCCGCCGCGGCGGTGGGGGGCGCCGTGGTCGGTGCGCTGGCCGCGCTGGCGGCCCGGCGGCTCCTCGGCCCCCAGCTCGAGCTCTCCGCGCTCGCCTCGGCCGGGCTGGGCGCGGCGGTGCTGGGCGCGGCCTGCGCGGCGATGCCGCCGCTCTTCCCGGCCGCGGCCGGGGCGCTCGCCGGCGCCCTGGCCGGGGTTCACCTGCCCATCGGCGGACGGGCGGCGGTCGGGGCCGGGCTCGGGGCGCTCGCGGCGGCGCTGCTCGCGCTGGCCGCGTCGCGCGCCGTCGCGGTGGTGCTGTGCGCGCTGGCGGGCGGCCTCGCGCTCGGGGTCGGGCTGCTGGCGGCCGCGGGGACGCGGCCGATCGCCTCGGAGCTGGCGATCCGGCCGTTCGCGCTGCTCGGGTTCGCGGTGGTGGCGGGCGTGGCGGGCGCGGCGTTCCAGCTCGCGCGCGGCGCCGCCGCGGCGCGCCCGCGGCCGGGCGCGCTGCGAGACTAGCGCCGGCGGGTCAGGACTCCGGCGGCCCGAGCAGCTCGAAGTCCGGGATCTCGGCGCGCAGGAACTCGCGCAGCCGGCCGGTCAGCTTGGCCTCGATCTGGCGGGCGCGCTCGCGGGTGAGCCGGAAGTGGTCGCCCACCTCCTGCAGCGTGAGCGGCGGCGTGCCGTCGGGCGGGAGGAGGCGGTGCTCGAAGATGTACCGCTCCTTCTCGTCGGTGAGCGTCCCGGAGAACGCGTCGAGCTTCTCGCGGAAGATCCGCCGGAGCTGCTCGTCGCCGAGCGCCGCGTCGGGCGAGGGGCCGCCGTCGTCGGCCAGCCGGTCGAGGCGGTTCTGGCGCCCGTCGTCGCCCTCGGTGCCGACCGGCGCGTCCAGCGAGAGGTCGTCCGCGGCCATGCGGGCGCTCATCTCCTCCACGTCCTTCTCCTCGACCTGGAGGTTCTTCGCGAGCAGCCGCGGCGTCGGCTCGATCCCGCGCGCGAGCAGCTTCTCGCGCTCCTTGGAGAGGTTGAAGAAGAGCTTGCGCTGCGCCTGGGTGGTCCCGAGCTTCACCAGGCGCCAGTTCTCCATGATGAAGCGGATGATGTACGCGCGGATCCACCACGCCGCGTAGGACGAGAGCTTCACGCCCTTCCACGGGTCGTACTTCTTCACCGCCTGCATCAGCCCCAGGTTGCCCTCCTGGACGAGGTCCAGGAGCTGGAACGCGGTGCGGCGGTACTCGTGGGCGATCTTCACCACGAGTCGCAGGTTGGACGCGACCAGGCGGTAGGCGGCGTCCACGTCGCCGGTCTCGCGGTACTGGACGGCGAGCGCGTGCTCCTCGTCCCGCGAGAGCACCGGGTGGCGCGCCACCTCCGCCATGTACGCGCGGAGCGGGTCGTAGCGGACCAGCCCGCCCTCGGAGCGGTCGCGCGCAGCCCCGGCGGCCGGGAGTGCCGGGCGGCCCTTCGTGGAGCGGTGGCGCGTCTCGTCCGACATGGGGAGTCCGGGCTGCCACGGGAACTGGCGGCCGCGCAAGGGCGTTGTGATATAGGTGTCGCGCCTCGCGCGCAAGGCGCGAGACGACACGTCGGCGCATGGCGGTTTTCGCGGAGCGGCGCGGGCCCCGATCACGCATCGGGGCTGGCGCGGTACCAGGCGAGCCCGCCATGCGTCGCTCCCAACTCCAACGGAGTGAGTGACAGCATGGAAGAAGTCCACGGCGAGGCGCCCTCGGCGGCGCCCTCTGACTACGTCTCCGAGGCCTCGTTCGACGACATGGGGCTCTCGGAGCCGGTGCGGCGCGCGGTCGCGGAGCACGGCTACACGAAGCCGACCCCGGTCCAGTCCGCGACGTTCCGGCCCATCCGCGACGGCAAGGACGTGATCGTCCGGTCCAAGACCGGCACCGGCAAGACCGCCGCGTTCACCATCCCCATCCTCGAGCGCATCCCCGACGGCCGCCGCAAGCCGTCGGCGCTCGTCATGTGCCCGACCCGCGAGCTCGCCATCCAGGTGGCCGAGGAGGTCACCGCGCTGGCGAAGCACCGCGACCTCGGCGTGGTGACGATCTACGGCGGCGCGTCGATGGGCGACCAGCTCGACAAGCTGAAGGCCGGCGCGGAGATCGTGGTCGGCACCCCCGGCCGCATCTACGACCACATCCGCCGCAAGACGCTCCGGCTCGAGGAGGTGATGGTCTGCTGCCTCGACGAGGCCGACGAGATGCTGAACATGGGGTTCTTCGAGGAGGTGACGCGCATCCTCGACCACCTCCCCGCGGACGTGCAGCAGCTGCTCTTCTCCGCCACCGTCCCGGCGGACATCGAGCAGATCATCCACGACTACCTCGGCGACCCGGAGACGATCCTGCTCTCCGGCGACGAGTACAAGGTCGAGAATATCCACAACGTGATGTACCCGACCGTGGACGCGTACCCGAAGCCGCGCAACCTCCTCTACATGATCGGCATGGAGGAGCCGGAGGCGGCGATCATCTTCTGCAACACGCGCAGCGACACCTCGCTCGTCACCGCGGTGCTGAACCGCAACGGCTACGACGCCGAGCTGCTGAACGGCGACCTGCCGCAGAAGGAGCGCGAGCGGGTGATGGCGAAGGTGAAGCGCGGCGAGGTCCGCTTCATGGTCGCGACCGACATCGCGGCCCGCGGCATCGACATCTCCGACCTCTCGCACGTGATCAACTACTCGCTGCCCGAGGACCCGGCGGTGTTCCTGCACCGGGTCGGCCGCACCGGCCGCATCGGGAAGAAGGGCACCAGCCTCTCGCTCGTGTCCGGCGCGGACCTGCACACGCTCACCGCGCTCCAGAAGAAGTACGAGATCGTCTTCGAGAAGAAGGCGCTCCCGACGCCCGAGGAGGCGCGGAAGATCTGGACCGACCGCCACGTCGCGGTGCTGAAGGACGCGATGAGCGCCTCGATCTTCGAGGCCTACATCCCGCTCGCCCAGGAGCTGCGCAACCGGCCCGACGGCGAGTACCTGATCTCCTTCGCGCTCAAGTACTTCTTCACGCACCAGCGCATGGAGAAGGCGCAGGACCGCGAGAAGGCCGAGCACAAGCGCACCGAGCACGAGCGCCGCGTGCAGCCCGAGACCCGCGCGGCCGGCGAGGGCCGGCGCGAGGGCGGGGAGGGGCGGCGCGAAGGCGGCCGGGAGCGCTCGCGCGACCGCGGCCGCGAGCGGGATCGCGGTGAACGCGGCGAACGCGGCCGCCGCGGCGGGCGCGATCGCGATCGCGAGGCCCCGGCCGGCGTCCAGGCGGAGTCCCCCGCGGCGCCGAACGGCGAGGGCACCCCGGCGGTCGAGGTGGCCGCCGAGGGCGGCGCGCCGGCGGCGCCCCAGCGCGCCCGCGTGTTCCTGACGCTCGGCGAGCAGGACGGCGCGGACGAGGCCAGGGTGCGCGAGGCGCTCCGGGCGCTCGCGCCGGAGCTCGAGCCGGTGGGCGTGGAGGTGCGCCGGTCGCACAGCTACGTCGACGTCCCGCCCGCCGCGCTGGAGGCCACCGTGGCCGCCCTCGACGGCAAGGAGTGGAACGGCAAGAAGCTCGCCGCCGAGAAGGCGCGCCGCCGGCGTCGCTGACCCGGAGGCGGCAGGGACGCCACGCGTCCGTGGGGCTTGGGGGTACACCCCGGATCGGTATGATCCGGAGACCCCCATGCCCTTCGCCACCACCCCCGAGCTGCTGCGCGAGCTCGCCACGCTGTACCGACGCATCGCGGAGCTCGAGGCCGGCGCCGGCATGCGCGCAGGCTCCGGCGCGCCGGCGGACGCCGCCCGCGAGGTCGATCACCTCGGCGACGGCCTGCACGCCGCGGTGGCCGAGTTCTCCGACGACGTCATCGGCGTCCTCACCCCCGCCGCCGACATCCTCTACGTCAGCGACGGGATCGAGCGGCTCCTCGGCTACCGCGCCGGCGAGCTCGTCGGCCGCAACGCCTGGGCGTTCGTGGAGCCCGAGGACGTCGCCAGCATGGCGAGCGCGCGATCCACGCCGCTCGACGACGGCGTGCCCATCGAGGTCCGGGCGCGCCACGCCGACGGCTCGGTCCGCTGGCTCGAGTTCGCGGCGCGGGCCTGGCCGCGGGGCGCGCCGCGCCTCATCGTGGCGCGCTGGCGCGACGCCCAGCGCCACCGCCAGCCGTCCGCGGCCGGCTCGGACGAGGCGAGGCGCGCGGCGGAGCTGCGCCGCAGCGCCGCGGTGGCGCGCATCTCCCAGCTCGCGCTCGGGCTCCCCGAGGTGCAGGACGTGCTCGACGCGGCCGCCGCGCTGGCGGCGTCGGCGCTGGGGCTCTCGGCGGGCGCGTTCCTCGAGGTGGCCGACGGCGGGCTGCGCGTGCGCGCGGCCTCGGGCTTCCCCGGCGACGCGCGCGGGCGCGGCGTGCCGAGCGTGATGACGCTGGCGGGGCTGGCGCACGCGAGCGGCGCGCCGGCCCGGGCGCCGGACCTGACCCGGGACGGCCGGCTCGCGGACGCGCTGCTCGCCTCGGCGGGCGCGGGCTGCGCGCTGGCGGTGCCGGTGCGCGGGAGCGGGCGCGCCCACGGCGTCCTGCTGGTGGCCGGCCCGGCGCCCCGCGCGTTCGAGCGCGAGGAGCTGAGCTTCCTGGAGACGGTCGCGAACGTGGTGGCCACCGCGGTGGACGCCCGGGCCGCGGCCGAGGCGCTGCGCGGGCGCGAGCGGCTGGCGCGCGCCGTGTTCGCGAGCGCGCGCGACGGGATGATCATCGTGGACGGGGAGGGGCGCTGCGTGGACGCGAACCCGGCCGCGGAGCGGCTGCTGGGGGCGTCGCTCGACGCGCTGCGCGGGCGCCGGCCGGCGGACGTGCTCCAGACCGCGCTCGACCTGTCCGGCGCCGACGCCGGCCAGGGCGTCGCGACGGTGGCGACGCCCAGCGGCGCGCGCGCGCTGGAGTGGGCGCTCGTGCCCGGGATCCTCCCCGGGCTCTCGCTGGCGGTGCTGCGGGGCCGAATCGGCTAGTTGAGCGCCACCGGCTCGCCGGCCAGGCTGGCCCGCACCGGCGCGATCTTCTCGGCGAAGTCGGCGGCCCACTTCGCGGGGATGGGCGCGTCGCGCGGGATCTGCAGCCGGAGCGGGTTCACGAAGGATCCGCCGCGCTTCACCGCGAAGTGCAGGTGCGGGCCGGTCGAGAGGCCGGTGGAGCCGACGTACCCGATCACCTGCTTCTGCGAGACCGCCTTGCCGGCCGAGACCGCGACGGCGGACAGGTGGCAGTAGACCGACTCCAGGCCGTTGCGGTGCTTCAGCACCACCGCCTTGCCGCAGCCGCCCTTCCAGCCGGCCTCGCGGACCTGGCCGTCGCCGACCGCCCAGACCGGCGTGCCGGTGGGCGCGCCGTAGTCCACGCCCTGGTGGGCGCGGACGTAGCCGAGGAGCGGGTGGTTGCGCATCCCGAAGCCGGAGGTGACGCGCGCGAGCTTGAGCGGCGACTTCAGGAAGCCGCGCCGCGCGCTGTTGCCGTTCTCGTCGTAGTAGCTGGTGTGGCCGTCCGGATCGGTGTAGCGGAACAGCCGCTTGCGGCCGGCCGCCTCGCCCTTGTACTCGGCCGCCAGCACCTCGCCGTAGCGGAGCAGCTTGCCGTCGGCGAGCACCTTCTCGACCACCATGGTCATGGCGTCGCCGGCGCGGACGTCCTGGTAGAAGTCCACGTCCCAGGCCAGCACGTCGGAGGCGAGCACCGCCAGCTCCGGATCCTCGCCGGCGCGCTCCAGCGACGCCCACAGCGAGCCCTCCACCTTCACCGCCACCCGCGCCACCTCGGTGGTTAGCTCGACCGGGCGCTTGCGGGCCTCGAAGGAGCCGTCCTCCTTGCGCTCCACCGTCCACTCGTCCGCCGGGCCCTGCCGGTAGCTGAACCGGTGCAGCTCGCCGTCGTCGTCGCGGCGCTCCACCCGGAGCTGGTCGCCGGGGCGGGCGCGGTGGAACGGGAACAGGCCCTTCAGCGAGGCCACCACCGCGTTCACCTGCGCCATCGGGACGTCGAGCTTCACGAGCGCCTGCGCCAGCGTCTGGTTGCGGGCGAGCCGCACCGTCACCGCCCGGAACCGCTCCGCCGGCGTGGGCTTGTGCGGGGCGAGCGTGGCGGTGGTGGGCGCGGGCACCATGGCCGCGGCCTCGGGCGCCGCGGCGACGGGCGCGGCCGGCGTGCCGGGCACGGTGCGGAGGCCGCCGGCGGCGCCGGCGAGCGCGACGATCAGGATGGCGAGGAAGCCGGCGCCGGCGAGGAGCACGGGGAGGCGGCGGCGGCGAGGGGCGTCGTCGAAGCGAGGTACTTGCATCGGCGCGGGAATCTAGCAGGCGAGGAAAGGAACCGGAAGCTCCGAGTCGACCACCTCGGCCTACAGGTCGGCACGCCGGTCCGAGTGCTCCTTGCCGTCGAACCGGAAGATGGTGCCCCGGCCCTCCACCTTCGTGTGGAGGTTGACCGGCCTGCGCCACAGGGACTGCACGTGGCGGAGGGTGTCGCGGGCGTAGTCGAGCTTCAGGTCCACCCCGTCGTGCTTGTGCACCAGGTAGAGCTCGCCCCGGTTCTCCCAGTTGCCGTCCTCGACGGCGATGAGCGGCTGCCCGAAGTTGGTGAGCATGTGGAGGAGCTTCTCCTTCACCTTGCGGAACTCGCGCTCCATGATCTCCCACCGCTGGTGCTTCTCGTTGTAGCCGAAGGTGAAGAGCCGCTGCTGGATGCAGAACTCCAGGCTGAGGAACTCGTCGATGAAGGTGACGTCGTTGTAGTGCTTGCGCACCTCGAAGATCTTCTCGCGCCCCACCCCGAGCTGCTTGTCCCAGTGCTTGCGCGCCACGAAGGAGTCGCACTCGTCGTACTCCTTCCCGAAGCGCCCCTTGTTCCAGCGGTCCTCGATGTCCCGCCACAGCTCCACCCCGAGCTTGTAGGGGTTGAGCTGGCCGGGGTGGGTGGCGAGCGTGCCGGAGTGGTGGTCGGCGTAGTCGATGACCTCGGAGGCGTCGAGCGCCTTCTCGGTCATGATCTTGGAGTGCCAGTAGGTGGCCCACCCCTCGTTCATGATCTTGGTCTGGCCCTGCGGCGCGAAGTAGTAGGCCTCCTCGCGGATGATCGAGAGCACGTCGTGCTCCCAGCGCTCCAGCGGCGCGTGCTCGAGGAGGAACAGCAGCACGTCGCGCTCGGGCCGCTCCGGGAACTTCTTCTTGCGCGCGGCCTCCTCGTCCAGCTTGCGCTGCTGCTCCTGCATGAACTCGCGCGGGTTGATGTACTCGCGCATGTACTCGCGCTCGGTCTTGAACCCCTGCGCCACCTGGCGCTCCGCGCCCTCGCCCTCGACGCCGGGCCGGTCGGGCCGCCGCTTCACGTACGGTGACTGGTAGTCGATCAGGTTCTCGATGGAGAGGCAGCGGTCGATGAAGTCCTCGACCAGCTCGACCCCGAGCTTGTCCTGGTAGCGGCGCACGCGGGTGGCGTGGTTCGCCATCTGGTCCATCATCTTCCGGTTGGTGTGCCGGAACATGAAGTTGTTCTTGAAGAAGTCCACGTGCCCGAAGACGTGGGCCATCACCAGCTTCTGGTCCACGTCCATGTTGGACTCGAGCAGGTACGCGTACGAGGGGTCGTTGTTGATGACCATCTCGTAGATCTTCGAGAGCCCGTACTCGTAGCCCTTCGACAGCCGCTCGTAGTCCATCCCGAAGCGCCAGTGCGGGTAGCGGTTCGGGAAGCCGCCGTACGCGGCCACCATGTTGATCTCGTCGAACCCGAGCACCTCGAAGACGGTGTCGAAGAAGTCGAGCCCGTAGGCGCGCGCGTACCCCTCCACGCGGATGCGGATGTCGTGCAGGTGCGAGGGGAGCTGGGTGTGCTTGTCCATGCGCGCCTACTTCCCGGTGCCGAGGAACGTCTTGATGGAGGCGTAGATGGCGTCCTTGTCGGCGATCTCGGAGAGCGCCACGTTCTCGCGCGGGCCGACGGACTCCTTCAGGTCCTTGATGAACTGGCCGGAGCCGTACGGGCTCTCGACCTGGCCGTAGCAGAACAGGTTCACCGCCGGGAGGATGCGTTTCTGCAGCAGCTCCACGCACAGGCGGGTGTCGTCGGCGCTCCAGTTGTCGCCGTCGGAGAAGTGGAACGGGTACACGTTCCAGGAGGTGGGCGCGTACTCGGTCTCGATCATCTCGAGCGCGAGCTTGTAGGCGGACGAGATCATGGTCCCGCCCGACTCGCGCGTGTGGAAGAACGTGTCGCGGTCCACCTCGCGCGCCACCGCGTCGTGGATGATGTAGCGGCTCTCCAGGCCCTTGTAGTGCTTCCGCAGCCAGGTATCGATCCAGAAGGACTCGATGCGGACGATCTCCTTCTGCTCGTCGCCCATCGAGCCCGAGACGTCCATCATGTAGATGACGACCGCGTTGGTCTCGGGGAGCGGCACCTGCTTCCAGGTGCGGTAGCGGCGGTCCTCGCGCACCGGGACGATCACCGGGCGGCGCCAGTTGTACGAGCCGCTCGCGATCTGGCGCCGCAGCGCCTGCTTGTAGGTGCGCTTGAAGTGGCGCAGCGACTCCGGGCCGCTCGGCGCGACCCCGGTGTACTTGAGGCGCGTGGCGATGATGCGGTCCTTGCCGCGCGGCTCGATGCGGGGGAGGGCGAGCTCCTCGCCGAGGATGTCGGCCAGCTCGTCGAGCGGGACGTCCACCTCGAGGAGGTGCTGCCCCTCGCCCTGGCCGGCCTGCCCGCTCCCGGCCTGCCCGTCGCCGGGCGAGAGCGGATCGCCCGGCTCGCCCTCTCCCTGGCCGACGCCGCCCTGCGAGCGCTCGCCGAAGCGGAAGTGCGGGATGTCGATGGTCGGGATCGGGATGGTGATGAAGTCCTTCCCCTTCTTCCCGACCATCTCTCCCTTCTGGACGTACTTCTTGAGGTTGCTCTTGATCCGGCCGCGCACGATGTCGCGGAAGCGGGCGTGGTCCTGCTTGATCTTCAGGGACATGGTCGGCGGCCCGTCCCTTGGCCGCTAGTCCTTCGCGTCGCCGCGCGCGAAGATCGAGGCGACGAAGTTGAGGACGTCGGTCGAGCACACCTCGCAGTAGCCGTAGTTCTTGATGAGCCGCTGCTTCACCACGTCGATCTTCTCCTGCGTCTCCCGGTCCACCACCGAGGCCACCAGGTTCTTCAGCTTGATCGAGTCCTTCTGGTCCTCGAACAGCTTCAGCTCGAGCGCCTTGTGCAGCCGCTCGTTGGTCCGGTAGTTGAACGTCTTCCCCTCGATGGCGAGCGCGCCGATGTAGTTCATGATCTCGCGGCGGAAGTCGTCCTTCCGGCTCTCCGCGATGTCGATCTTCTCCTCGATCGACCGCATCAGCCGCTCGTCGGGCTCCTCGTACTGGCCGGTGTACTTGTTGCGGACCTTCTCGCGCTGCGTGTACGCCTTGATGTTGTCGATGTAGTTCGCGCAGAGCTTG
Source organism: Anaeromyxobacter sp. Red801 (assembly GCF_049201065.2). NCBI lineage: Bacteria > Pseudomonadati > Myxococcota > Myxococcia > Myxococcales > Anaeromyxobacteraceae > Anaeromyxobacter > Anaeromyxobacter sp. Red801. The sequence continues at coordinate 1,758,677 of NZ_CM181236.1, forward strand.
GTGATCGCGTCCTCGTCCGCGCTGATGGCGCGCTGGACCTCGTTCTTCACCACGTCCTCGTACTCGCGCTTCACGTCGGTGAGCAGCTCGCGGAAGCGCTTGCGCTGCTCCTCCGAGGAGATGAGCGAGTGCTGCCGCAGCCCGGCCTCCAGCTCGTTCAGCACCATGAACGGGTTCACGCACCCGTCGCCCTTGTCCGAGACCAGCGCGTTCGAGATCTTGTCCTGCACGTAGCGGGGGCTGATGCCCTCCATGCCCTCGCGCATCGCCTCCTTGCGCAGCTCCTTGATGTTGTCCTCGGTGAAGTTCGGCAGCGACTTGCCGTTGTAGAGCTTCAGCTTCTGGACCAGCGTGAGGTTGTGCTTCTTCGGCTCCTCGAGCCGGGTGAGCACGCCCCACATCGCGGCCATCTCCAGCGTGTGCGGCGCGATGTGCTTCCCGCGGATCTTGTGGCTGTTGTAGTCGCGCTCGTAGATCTTCACCTCCTCGTCGAGGCGGGAGATGTACGGGATGTCGATCTTGACCGTGCGGTCCCGGAGCGCCTCCATGAACTCGTTCGACTGGAGCTTCTTGTACTCGGGCTCGTTGGTGTGCCCGACGATGACCTCGTCGATGTCGGTCTGCGGGAACTTCTTCGGCTTGATCTTGTGCTCCTGCGTGGCGCCGAGCAGGTCGTAGAGGAAGGCCACGTCGAGCTTCAGGATCTCCACGAACTCGATGATGCCGCGGTTCGCGATGTTGAACTCGCCGTCGAAGTTGAACGCGCGCGGGTCGGAGTCGGAGCCGTACTCGGCGATCTTCCGGTAGTTGATGTCGCCGGTGAGCTCGGTCGAGTCCTGGTTCTTCTCGTCCTTCGGCTGGAACGTGCCGATGCCGACGCGGTCCTTCTCGGAGAGGATGAGCCGGCGCACGCGCACGTGCTGCATCACCTTCTCCCAGTCGCCCTTGTACTCCGTCATCAGGTCCTTGAAGACGAAGCGGCAGGCCGGGCACAGGTCGCCGGTGTCCGGGATGGCGTAGCCGCCCTCGGGCGCCGCCAGCTCGGCGATCACCTTGCCGCGCCACTCGTGCGGAACGAGGTGCAGCGGCTCCTCGTGCATGGGGCAGGGCATGACCTCGCGGCGCTTCTGGCCGTCGAGGTTGGTGCGCTCGATGTCCCACGCGAACGTGTAGAGCGCGCCCTCCGCGGTCTTGGAGTACGCCTCGAGCCCCTTCTTGAGCAGGCGCGCGATGGTGGACTTGGACGAGCCCACCGGGCCGTGCAGCAGGATGACGCGCTTCTCGGTGCCGTAGCCCTGCGCCGCGCTCTTGAACACGTTCACGAGCTTCATGAGCGCGATGTCGAGCCCGTAGATCGCGTCCTTCCCGCCGAAGTCCGGGTCGGTGAAGAAGTTGTACCGGATGAGCTTCTTCTTGTTGTCGATGTACTCGGTCTTCCCGTGCGACAGGATCATGTCGTAGACGCGCTGGAAGGCCGTGCGGGTGACCTTGGGGTTCTGCCGCACGATCCCGAGGTAGTCCTCGAACGAACCCTCCCAGTGCTGCTCCGAGTACCCCTGCCGGTCCTGCAGGGCCGCGATCCGGTTCACCCAACCCGTCGTCGTCATTTCCCGAGGCTCGCGCATCTCGCTCCTCTGTATCTGGGCTCGGCGCACGCGCGCCGACCCAAGGAGCATAAGGAGCGGAGGAGCGGGCTGCAGACCGCGGGCCCGCCGGCGGGCGCACGCCCAATTGGGCCTGCGAGCAGGCGACGGGGCGGGTCCCCCCGTGCGCGGCACCGGCCGGCGGAGGGCGGCGCGCCGATCAGCGGGCGCGGCGGAAGAACTCGACCTGCCACGCGCGCACGGCGGCGTTGTGGCAGGCGAGCGTCGGGCAGAACACGTGGGTGCCGTCGTTGCGCGACACGAAGTAGAGGTCGGAGCAGGTGGCCGGCGCGAGCGCCGCCTGCAGCGCCGCGGCGCCCGCGTTCGCGATCGGCCCGGGCGGCAGCCCCGCCGTCGTGTACGTGTTGTAGGGGTGGGTCGCCAGCAGGTCGGCCTTGGTGATGTTCTTCGACCAGCGGCCGGTGCGCAGCAGGGTGGCGTACATGACCGTCGGGTCGGTCCCGAGCCGCATCCCGAGCCGCAGCCGGTTGTGGAACACGCAGGCGATGCGGGCGCGCTCCGCCGGCTGCCCGGTCTCCTTCTCGACGATCGAGGCGAGCGTCGCGGCCTCGCCCATGCTCAGCGTCACGCCCGGCCTCCGGGCGGCGTCGGCGCGCGCGTACTCCTCCTTGAACCGCTCCACCATCTCCTCGGCGATGGTGCGGGCGGAGACGCCGCGCGCGAACGTGTAGGTGTCCGGGAAGAGGAAGCCCTCCAGGTTGGCGTAGGGGAGCCCGAGCGCGCGCGCGGTGCCGGGATCGTGCGCCACCGCGGCGAAGTCCTCGGCGCGCGCGAGGCCGCTGCGCCCGACGATCTCCGCGATCTCGTCCATGCGCAGGCCCTCGGGCACGGTGAAGCGGTAGAGCTTCACCTGGCCCTGGTAGACCTTCTCCAGCACCTGGTCCGGGGTGAGCGGGCCGGAGAACGCGTACTCGCCCGCGCGGAGCCGGCGCGCGTCGCGCTTCACCCACCGGAAATAGCGCCAGGCCCGCGTCTCGTCGGAGAGCACGCCCGACTGGGCCAGCGAGCGGATCACCGCGCGCGCCGGCGCGCCGCTCGGCACCACCACCGTCTTCTCCTCGGCGCTGCCGTACGCCGTCGCCCGGAACGACTGCAGGTCGCGCCAGGCGAGCGCCGCCCAGGCGGCCGCCGCCAGCGCGAGGAGCACGAGCAGGGTGACGAGCTTCCTCATGGCGCCCTCCGGTCCAGCCAGCCCTGCAGGATGACCGCCGCGGCCTCGGCGTCCACCTGGCCGCGCTGCTCGCGGGCCGAGAGGCCGCGCGCGCGCAGGCGGGACTCCGCCTCGAAGGAGGAGAGCCGCTCGTCGAACAGCTCGACCGGCACGCCGAGCGCCGCCTCCAGGCGCGGCGCGAAACCCCGGGCCAGGCGCGCCGACGGGCCCTCGGTGCCGTCCATGTTGAGCGGGAGCCCCACCACTGCGCGCGTGACCTCGTAGTCGCGGGCCACCTCGGCGATGGCGGCCAGGTCCTCGGCCTCCCCGCGCCGGACCACCGTGGTGACGGCGCGGGCGGTCCGCAGGATCTCGTCGGCCACGGCGAGGCCGATCCGGACCCGCCCCAGGTCGACGCCGAGCGTGCGCATGGCGCGGCAATCTAGGCGCCGTCCGCGCCCGGGTCAAACGGTCCGCGCCCCGTCCCGGCGGGCTCCGCCGCGGCCTCTCGCCCCGCGCAACCGCGCGGGATCCGGGCGCCCGGGGCTGGCACGCGGCGCGCTCGTGGGAGCGGCGGGCGCCGCGAGGCGCACCGCCCACCCCATCCGAAAGGAACCCAGATGATCCCCTCCGTCCGCACCGGCGCCGCGCTGCTCTCGCAGGGCGCCGCGCTCGCCACCGATCTCGCCCAGGTCGCCGCTCCGCGCACCGCCGGGGCCGCCACCACCGCCGGCGTGGGGAAGGGCGGCGCCGTGATCGCCGCCGCGGCGGCCGCGCTCCCCTCGGCGAAGAAGGCGTCGGCCAGGAAGACGCGGCGGAGCTCCGGGACGGGCTACGCCTCCGGCTCGAAGGGGACCTCGAAGTCCGGGGCCGCGAAGAAGCCGTCGTCCTCGCGGTCCACCGGCGCGCTCGCGTTCCTCGACGATCCGAGGCTCTCGATCGAGGAGAAGCTGTTCCGCTTCATGATGTACGTGCAGGACCGCTTCGACCGGGACGTCGAGCAGAAGATGAAGGAGGCGGCGGGGAAGGCCTCCGGCACCGGCGGCTCGTCGGGCGCGAAGAAGAAGAAGGGTGGGCCGTTCGCGAAGCTGGCGGGCGCGCTCAAGACCGCGTTCCCGGCCCTCGGCATGTCGATGGAGCTCCTGAACGACAAGAACGTCCAGGCGCTGGTGAAGACGCTCGGCGGCCCCGCGCTCGCGGCGGGCGCCGCCGCGATGGGCTTCCCGGGGCTCGCGCCGGTGCTCGCCAAGGCCGGCCCGCAGCTCGCGGGCGTGGCGTTCGACCTGGCCGCGGCGTTCAAGGAGGCGCCGGCGAGCGGCTCGACGGGCGGCTCCAGCACCGGCGGCTCCGGCAGCACCGGCTCGGCGGACTCGCCGGAGATCGACCGCAAGAAGATGATGGAGCTGCAGTACGCGATGGAGAAGCAGAAGGAGATGTTCACCCTCGTCTCCAACGTCCTCCGCTCGCTGCACGACATGAAGATGTCGGCGGTGCACAACATCCGCTCCTGAGGCCCGCCATGGACGACGCGATCGAGACGGCGGCCGAGGGGCGCACGCCCACGCTGGCCGAGGTGCAGGGGATGACCCAGGAGCTGGGCGACGCCATCGCCGCGCTGGCGGAGGCGGAGCTGGAGGCGGGCCGGGTGGAGACCGCCCGGGCCATCCTGGAGGGGCTGGTGGTGACGAACCACGAGGACGCGGCGGCCTGGGCGCTGCTGGCCTCCGCGCACCGGCGGCTGGGCCAGCCGCTCGCGGCCCGGTTCTGCGCCGAGGTGGCCGTGCGGCTCGCCCCGGCCGATCCGTGGATCCGGCTGGCCCGGGCGGAGGCCTTGCTGGCCGATCCGGGCGGCCGGGACGAGGCGCGCGGCGAGCTCGCGGCGCTGGTCGCCGACGGAGAGGTCGGAGGCCGTGCGCGCGCGCTCCGCGCCGCGCTCGGAGAGTGAAGGTGCGCGCGCGTGGCGGACCCAACAAGTCCACTTTTTCCGCACGGTTGGGGCACCACGTCCCCTTGACGGTCCCTGTAGGTTTCGGGGATATTTCGCGGCCGAGTCGAGGGTCCGTGCCCCACGACTCCGCGGGCCGGCGGTCGGCCCGGGACACACGAAGGAAGCGTGAAGCGATGGCACTTGGTACCGTGAAGTGGTTCAACGACGCGAAGGGCTACGGTTTCATCTCCCAGGAGGGCGGGGAGGACGTCTTCGTTCACCACACGGCCATTCAGATGGATGGCTTCCGCACCCTGAAGGAGGGGGAGCGGGTGGAGTTCGACGTCACCCAGGGCCCGAAGGGGCTTCAGGCGGCGAACGTCCGCCGTCCGTAGAGCATCCGGTCCGCTGGGTGACGAGCGGCCTCGGGTGACCGAGGCCGCTCGCGCTTATGAACCGGGCCCGCGGGAGCCCGGGCGCGTGCTGAGAGAGGTCCGATGAGCGAGAAGGAAGCCGGCATCGAGGTCCAGGGCACCGTCGAGGAGGCGCTCGCCGGTGGCATGTACCGGGTCAAGGTGGACCAGGGCCCCGTCGTCCTCGCGTACGCGTCGGGCAAGATGAAGAAGTTCCACATCCGCATCATCCCCGGCGACCGCGTGAAGCTCGAGCTGTCGCCCTACGACCTCACGCGCGGCCGCATCACCTACCGCGACAAGTGACCGCCGGGCCGCCCCGGCCGACCGCACCGCCTCCGGCGCCCCCCGCACCCCCCCCCCGGCCCCGGCGCCGCCCCCGTGACCCCCCCCCGACGCAAGCTATGGCTCGACTGGCAGCGCGGCCTCGCCGTCCTGTTCATGGTCGAGGTGCACGTGCTCGACGCCTGGCTCGCGCCCGCCGCGGCGCACGGCCACGGCTTCGGCGCGCTGCGCATGCTGGGCGGCCTCGCCGCGCCGGGCTTCCTCTACATGGCGGGCCTCTCGCAGTCGCTCGGCGACGCCGCGCTGGAGCGCAAGGGCGTCGCGCCGGCCGCGCGCCGGTCGGCCGCGCTGCGCCGGGCGCTGTGGCTGCTCGGCGTCGCCTACGGCTTCCGCGCGGTGGAGTACCTGCTCGGCTACGCGCCCGCGCTCTGGCACGGCTGGTGGGACTCGGCCTGGGCCGGCCTCGGCGACGTGCTGAAGGTGGACATCCTCAACGTCATCGCCGTCGGCCTGGGGCTGTCGGCGCTGCTCACCATCGGCGTGCCGCGCCGGCTCGGGCCCGCGCTCGCGGCGCTGGCGGCGGTCGCGGTGGTGCTCGCCACGCCGGGCGTGGCGGGGACGGCGCACGCGCCCAGCCGGCTGCTCGACTACGTCTACATCGCGTCGGCGGACCTGGGCCGGCGCGGGAACTTCCACCTGTTCAACTGGGTTGCCTTCCTGCTCGCCGGCGCCGCCCTCGCGCCCCTGGCGCGCGGCCCGGACCGCCCGCTCCTGTGGCTCGCGCTCGGGGCGGCGCTCCTCGGCGCGGGGCTCGCGCTCGACGTGCGCGCGCCGCTGCGCGGCGACGCGTTCTGGCGCGCCTCGCCGGCCTGGTTCGCGATGCGGCTCGGCGCGTGCGTGGCGCTCACCGGGCTCACCCAGCTCATCCCGCTCGCGGCGGAGCGGGCGCTGCGCTGGCTCACGGTGCTCGGGCGGCAGTCGCTCGTCGGGTACATCGCCTCGGTCGAGCTGACCTACGGCGGCCTGGCGCGGCCGCTGCGCGGCCGGCTCTCGTTCCCGGCGACGATCGCCGGGATCGTCGCGATGGTGGGCGTCACCTGGGCGATCTCGATCGGCTGGGAGCGGCTGCAGGCGCGGCGCCGCGCCCGCCCGCGGCCCGCCGCGCCCGCGACCGCCTAGCGCCCGGGCAGCGCCGCCGCGCCGCCGCGGTCGCCGCTACGGCGCCGGCGCCGCGCCCGGCCCGAGGGCGGCGCCGGGGCGCGCGAACGCGAGCGGCTCCACCAGGGCGGCGTCGAGCGCGTCCGGGTCGAGCACCTGCTGCGCGGCCATCTTGAGCAGCAGCTCGTCCACGCGCTGGTCCCAGGCCTCGGTCGGCGCGCCGCGCGCCCACATGAAGTGGAAGCGGACCGGGTTCGGGATCACGGTCGCGAGGAACGCGGCCTGGCGCGGGGTGAGCTCGGCGGCGGGCACGCCGAACCAGTGGCGCGCGGCGGGGCCGATGCCCCACAGCCCCGGGCCCCACTCGGCCACGTTCAGGTAGATCTCGAGGAGCCGCGCCTTGGGCACGGTCGCCTCGAGCGCCACCGTGAGCGCCGCCTCGCGCACCTTGCGCGCCAGCGTCTTCTCGCGGGAGAGGTACAGGTTCTTCGCGAGCTGCTGCGAGATGGTCGATCCGCCGCGCACCAGCCGGCCGCGCTCGGCGGCGGCGGCGAAGGCGTTGCGCAGCTCCTCGAACTCGAAGCCGGAGTGGCCGTAGAAGCCGGCGTCCTCGCTCGCGGTCACCGCGCGGATCACGTGCTGCGGCAGGCTGGCGAGCGGGACGAAGTCGGGGTTGCGCGGGCCCACCAGGATCTCGGGCGGCGTGCCGCGCTCGACCTCGGGCCGGTGCACGAACGGCGCGCGCAGCGCCACCGGCGGCGCGCGCCGGGCCGCCTCGCGCATGCGCGCCAGGTCCAGCCCGGCGTCCAGCGTCCAGGCGGCCGGCGCGAGCAGCGGGCCGGCCAGGTCGAGGTGGGCGTCGAGCGTGCCGGCGGGCCGCGGCGCCTCCGGCGGCAGCCCCAGGGCCGGCGGCAGCGCGGCGACGGCCGCGGCGAAGTCGAGCTTCTCGAGCCGCACCGAGAGCTCGAAGGGGAGGCCGGGGCCGAGCCGGGCCCCGCCGGACACGGCGGCGGGGATGGCGCCGAAGAGCACCACGCGCCCCCCGGAGAGCGACACGCGCCGCTCCGCGCCCTGCCAGGCGACGTCGCCCTCGGCGGTGGCGGAGATCGGCCCGAGCGGCTCGGCGCCGATCCGCTCGCCGGCCACCGTGGCCCCCTCCACCGCGAGCACGGCGCGCCCGCCGAGGCGGGACAGATCCGGCGCCGCGTCCAGCGTCGCGTCGAGCGAGAGCGTGCCGTCGCGCAGCGACACCGCCTCCGCGCCCAGCGCCTCGGGGATCGCGGCGGGCCCGAGGTGGCGCACGCCCAGGGTGACGCGCCAGCCGGAGGGCTCCCGCCGCGCGTCCACCGCGGCCGTCGCGCCGCCGGGCAGGCGCAGGTCGGCGCGGAGGCGCTCCTCGCCGTCGCCGCGGTCGCGCGCGAGCCGGGCGTCGAGCGGTCCCAGCTCCACGTACCGGCCGTGGAGCGCGAAGGCCACCACCAGGTCTCGCACCTGCACCGACGGCCACGGGGCCTCGTCCGCGTCCTGCGGCGGCTCGGGGGCGGCGGGGGACGGGGCGCGCGCCGGCGCGGCGGCGCGGCGGGAAGGGGAGCCCCGCAGGCGCTCGCCGAGCTCCAGCAGCGATCGCCCGGAGCGGCCCGCCTCCACGCGCACCCCGGTCATCCGCACCGAGGCGAGCTCGGCGCGGCCGGCCAGCAGCGCGAGGAGCCGCGGCCGGGCCTCGACCCGCTCGACGCGCAGCACCGGCGGAGCCCCCGGCCGCGCGCCGGCGATGACGAGCGGGCCGAACGAGACGCGGAGCAGCGGCGAGACGTGGACGTCGGGGCCGAGGGTGACGTCGCCCACCGACGCGCGCAGGCCGGCGAGGATCCGGCGGCGGAGCGCGGCCTCCGCGGCGGGGCGCGACAGCGCCACCAGCGCCACCCCGTACAGGCACGCGAGCGCCAGCGCGCCCCAGGCCGCGGCGCGCCAGAGGGGGCGCAGCGCCAGGCGGGGGCGGGAGGGGGTGGGCGACGGGGAAGCCATGGAATCGCGCGCTCTTTACCGGGCGGGTCGCAGGGGGTCAACCGGTTCCCCGGCCGGCCCGTGGACGCGCACTCGAGGGGATGAAACCGCCGTCCTGGCTGTTAACATCCCGGCGAATGGCGTTCCTGGGCCCAAGCCTGCGACGGAGGAAGGTGGACGAGCGGCCGGGCACCCGGACGACCGCCGCCATCCTGCTGTCGCTCGCGTTCAACGCCTTGATCTTGCTGATCCTCGGCCGCGTGGGCGCGTTCCAGCTCGGGAAGCCCGCCGCGGTCCGGCCGGTGGCGCTCGCGCCGCTCACCGCCGACCAGTGGGCGGCCAACCGCGCCATCGTGGGCGGCCAGCCCCCGCCCGCCGCCGCGCGGCCGCCGGAGCTGCCGAAGATCCCGCCGCCCCCGCCGCCGCCGGAGGAGCGCCGGGCGCACGGGCAGATCGTGGACGTGGCGCCGTCGAAGGACTCGCGCCCGCCGAAGGACTCCCGCTTCCTGTCCGACCGCGACAACACCGTCGAGAAGGAGTCGCGCTCGCGCTTCGCGGGGACGCAGGCGTTCGAGAACACGCTGCCGGCGCCGTCGGACGGCCTGAAGCGGAAGGCGCCGGCGCCGCAGCCGGAGGCCGGCGAGAACGGCCAGGCCGCGAAGAGCACGCCGGGCAAGGAGGGGCCGTCGGCGCCGCGCGGCACCGGCGCGGAGAAGCTGGTCATCCCGGAGCAGCGGGCGCAGGAGCGGCTGGCGCTCGCGCCGAGGCCGGCCGAGCCGGGCTCGGGCGACGTCCCGGTCGCGCCCCGGGCCGACCAGCAGCGGCTGAACGGCGGCGGTCAGGCCCTGCAGGTGCCCGGCGGCGCCGGCGCGCAGGGCGGCGGCCGCAAGTCGGGCATCGACCGGCGGCTCCTGCCGGATCCGCAGAACCTCGCGCGCATCGCCGGCGGCCCCAGCCCGGACCGGCTCGAGGGCGTGGAGGAGGGCGACGCCACCGCGCTCAACACCCGCTCGTTCAAGTACGCCACGTTCATCAACCGCGTCGGCATGGCCATCTACCGCGAGTGGGATCCGAACCGGGCGTACCAGGCGCGGGATCCCGACGGGAAGGTCTACCCGGCGCGCGACCGCACCACGTCGATCGAGCTGGTGCTCGACGGCGAGGGCACGATCCGCTTCGTGAAGCTGCTCGACTCGAGCGGCCTCGACTTCCTCGACCAGGAGGTGGTCCGGGCGGCGCGGGCGGCCGGGCCGTTCCCGAACCCGCCCGCGGGGCTGGTGGACGCGAGCGGGCAGATCCACCTCGCGCTGGCCTACACGCTGGAGATGCGGCGGGCCTCGCGGGTGCAGGTGCTCATGCCCTCGCTGCCGTCGCAGCGGCCGTATCCGGAGTGATTCGCCGCGCCCGCGTCCGCGGGCCGGTCCCGTTCCACAGGAGGAGCCCAGATGCCCCAGGTGCAGCGCGTCCCGATGCGCGCGGTCAAGAACGTGGTCCTCATCGCGCACGACAGCCGCAAGCAGGACCTGCTGGACTGGGTGAAGTACAACCGGCCGGTGCTGCGCGAGCACCGCCTGTTCGCCACCGGCACCACCGGCGGGCTGGTGCAGGCGCAGACCGATCTCCCGGTCACCCGCTTCAAGAGCGGCCCGCTCGGCGGCGACCAGCAGGTGGGCGCGAAGATCGCCGAGGGCGAGCTGGACGTGCTGGTGTTCTTCTGGGATCCGCTCGAGCCGCAGCCGCACGATCCGGACGTGAAGGCGCTGCTCCGGATCGCGGTGCTCTACAACATCCCCACCGCGTGCAACCGCGCCACCGCCGACTTCCTGGTGGCCTCGTCGCTCTTCCACGGCGAGTACGAGCGCATCGTGGAGGACCACGCCGCGAAGCGGCAGGCCTGGCTGGCCGGCCACGGCAGTCGCTAGGTTCCGCTACAGCTTCAGCGTCCCCTTCACGCCGATCTGGAACCAGCTGTGGAAGGCCCGGTCGTGGATGCGGCCGGACTCGTCGCCCCAGCCCGGCACCGACACGTCGTAGCTCGTGTACTGCCCGGCGCTCCACGAGACGAACGGGCCCATGGTCAGGTACGGCGAGAGCGCGAGGTCGAGGCCCGCCTCCAGCATCGGGAACTCGAAGCCCGCCCAGCTGAACTCCGCGATGGTCCCGGTGCCCGGCTCGTACGCCTCCGCGTTCAGCACCTCCAGCCCCATCCCGAAGCCGACCCACGGGTCGACCACCTGGTACGGCTGGAGGTGGAACTGCACGTCGAAGCCGAAGCGGATGTCCGAGCCGTCGCAGGAGCGGCCCTGGACGCAGAAGTCCTTCGAGATCGAGGCCGGCGCGAGCTCGAGGTAGATGCCGCCCCACACCGCCGGGTTGAAGCGGTAGCCCAGCTCGAGCCAGATCGGCACCTTGTGCCGGACGAGGTCGTCGAGCTTCGGGTAGAGCGGCGCGCCGGTCGCGTCCACCTCGTCGGAGATGTCCCCGGCGGGCGCGCCGTAGGCGAGGCGCGCGGAGAGCGTGAGCCCCTGCTCGCGCGGCCCGGCGGGCTGGCGCGGCGGCGGCCGGCGGGGATCGTACTGGCCGGCGGCCAGCGCGGGCAGGGCGGCGACGACGAACAGGGCGAGCAGGCGGTTGCGCATGGTTCCTCCGCGGCCCCACGGGGCGCGCCGCGATGATAGCGCGCCCGCCGGCCGGCTACTCGACGTTCATGCCCGGCTGCCAGCGCAGCACGGGCTTGCGCGCCGCGCGCGTCTCGTCGAGGCGCGCGCGGACCGGCCGTGTGGGCGCGGCGCGCACCGCCTCCGGGTCCGTCTTCGCCTCCTCCGCGATGGCCTTCATGGCGGCGACGAACGCGTCCAGCGTCTCGCGCGACTCGGTCTCGGTCGGCTCGATCATGAGCGCGCCGTGCACCACCAGGGGGAAGTAGATGGTGGGCGGGTGGAACCCGTGGTCGATGAGGCGCTTCGCCACGTCCATGGTCGTGACGCCGGCGTCCTTCTGCTGGGCGTCGTCGAACACCACCTCGTGCAGCGAGTCGGTGGGGTAGGGCAGGTGGTACGTGCCCTCCAGCTGCTTGCGCACGTAGTTCGCGTTCAGCACCGCCAGCTCGGCGGTGGCGCGCACGCCCTCCGGGCCGTACTCGCGGATGAGCGCCCAGGCGCGCACGAACATGCCGAAGTTGCCCCAGAACTCGCGCAGCTTGCCGATGGTCTGGGGCCGCTCGCGCGCCTCGGTGACCAGGCGGTAGCGCTCGCCCTCCTTCACCACCAGCGGCAGCGGCAGGTGCGGCACGAGCGCCGCCTTCACCGCCACCGGGCCGGAGCCCGGGCCGCCGCCGCCGTGCGGGGTCGCGAACGTCTTGTGCAGGTTGTACTGCATGACGTCGAAGCCCATGTCGCCGGGCCGCGCCACGCCGAGCAGCGCGTTCATGTTGGCGCCGTCGCCGTACACCAGGCCGCCCTTGGCGTGGACGATCCCGGCGATCTCGGCGATGTGCGACTCGAACACGCCCAGCGTGTTCGGGTTGGTGATCATGATGGCCGCGACGTCCTCGTCCATGGCGGCGCGGACCGTCTCCGGGTGGAGGCGGCCGTCCGGGCCGGAGGCGAGCTGCACCACCGCGTAGCCGTTCAGGGCCGACGAGGCCGGGTTGGTGCCGTGCGCGGTGTCGGGGATGAGCACCTTCTTGCGCGGGTTGCCGCGCGCCTCGTGGTACGCGCGGATGAGCATGAGGCCGGTCAGCTCGCCCTGCGCGCCCGCGGCCGGCGCGAGCGTGGTGGCGTCGAAGCCGGCGATCTCGGAGAGCGCCCGCTCCAGCCGGTACATCAGCTCGAGCGCGCCCTGCGCCAGCTCGGCGGGCGCGAGCGGGTGGAGCTCGGCGAAGCCGGGCAGGCGCGCCAGCGCCTCGCTCGACTTCGGGTTGTACTTCATGGTGCAGGAGCCGAGCGGGTAGAACCCGGTGTCGATGCCGTGGTTCCAGGAGGAGAGCCGGGTGAAGTGCCGGACCACCTCCAGCTCGGACAGCTCCGGCAGCCCGTCCACCGCCGGGCGCACCAGCGCGGCGGGGAGGTCGCTCGCGTCGAAGTCGGCGGGGGGCGGGGGCAGCGAGACGCCGCAGCGCCCGCGCGAGCCGTGCTCGAACACGAGCGGCTCCTCGTACGCGAGGCCGCGCACCGCGCCGCCCAGGCCGGGCGCCTCGGCCGCGGCGCCGCCGCCCTTCGCCTCCTGCTCCATGCTCGGCTTCCAGCCGGTCGGGTTCGCCATGGCTAGCTCCTCACCGCGCCCGCGAAGAGCTGGATGAGCTCGGGGCCGTGCAGCTCGGTCGTCGCGCAGAGCAGGGCGCCCTTCGCGTGCGGCGCGTCCGGGTACCAGCGCGCCAGCGGCGCGCCGGCCACGATGCCGCGCTTGGCGAGCCTCGCCACCACCGCCTCGGCGTCGCCCACGTCGAACACCTGCTCGTTGAAGAACGGCCCGGAGTACACCGGGCGGCAGCCGGCCCGCTCCATGGCGTCGCGCAGCATGCGGGCGCGCCCGTGGTTGAGGCGCGCCAGCTCGGCGAGGCCGCGCTTGCCGAGCAGCGACAGGTGGATGGTGGAGGCCAGCGCGCACAGGCCGGAGTTGGTGCAGATGTTCGACGTCGCCTTCTCGCGGCGGATGTGCTCGCGGGTGGAGAGCGTCAGCACGAAGCCGCGCCGCCCCTGCTTGTCCACGGTCGCCCCGGCCACGCGGCCGGGCATCTGGCGCACGCTCTTCTCGCGGGTGGCGAGGAAGCCCGGGGCCGGGCCGCCGAAGGACATGGGGTTGCCGAAGCTCTGGAACGTGCCCACCGCGACGTCGGCGCCGAGCGCGCCGGGCGACTGGAGCAGGCCCAGCGAGACGGCCTCGGCGGTGGCCGAGACGGTGAGCGCGCCGGCCTTGCGGGCGATGGCGGCCGCCTCGGGCAGCGCGTCCACCACGCCGAGGAAGTTCGGGTAGCCGAGGATGACGCAGGCGGTCCGGCCGTCCACCGCCTGCTCCAGCGCGGCGAGGTCGGTGCGCCCGTCGGCGCCGAACGGCACCGTGACGATCTCGTCGCCGGTCGAGCGCAGGTAGGTGGCGAGCACCTTGCGGTACTCGGGGTGGAGCGCGGCGGAGACCACCACCTTGTCGCGCCCGGTGATCCGGCCGGCCATGAGCGCCGCCTCGGCGGTGGCAGTCGCGCCGTCGTACATGGACGCGTTCGAGACGTCCATGCCGGTGAGCAGGCACACGAACGTCTGCCACTCGAACAGCGCCTGCAGCGTGCCCTGCGAGATCTCAGGCTGGTAGGGCGTGTACGCGGTGAAGAACTCGCCGCGGAGCAGGAGCTGGTCCACCACCGGCGGCACGTGGTGCGGGTAGCACCCCGCGCCGGCGAACGGCGGGTGGGCGGTCTCGTTGCGGGCCGCCAGGCGGCGCAGCTCGGAGAACAGCGCGATCTCGTCCGCCGCGGGCGGCAGGTCCAGCGGGCGGTCGAGCCGGAGCGCCTGCGGGATCGAGCGGAACAGCTCGTCGACGCGCTCCGCGCCGATGACGTCGAGCATGGCGCGGACGTCGTCCGGGGTGTGCGGGTGGTATCGCAAGGCTTGGCTCCGCGGCGACCTCGCCGCGAGGGAGGGGGACCGCCCGGCGGGCGGCGCTCGCGCTACTCCTGTTCCTCGACGAACGCCTTGTACGCGGCGGCGTCCATGAGCGTCTCGAGGTCCTTCGGATCCGAGGGCTCGATGGTGATCATCCAGCCCTCCTCGTACGGATCCTCGTTGATGGTCTCGGGGGCGTCGGAGAGCGGGTCGTTCACCTCGATCACCTTGCCGGAGATCGGGGCGAACAGCTCGGACACGGCCTTGGTGGACTCGACCACGCCGAACGACTCGCCCTTCTTGACCGTGTCGCCCACGTCCGGGAGCTCGACGTAGACGACGTCGCCGAGCTGCTCCTGGGCGAAGTCGGTGATCCCGACCACGATCGCGCTGCCCTTGCGGCGCGCCCACTCGTGCTCGCGCGTGTACCTGAGGTCCTCGGGGATTTCCATGGTCGTCTCTCCGTCACTTCCGCGTGTAGAACGGCGTCTTCACGGCCTTGGCCGCCGCGGCCCGGCCGCGGATCTCGACTGCGAAGGTGGAGCCCTCGGCGGCGAGCGCGGGGGGCACGTAGGCGAGCCCGATGGCGGTGCCGAGCGACGGGCTCTTGGTCCCGCTGGTCACCTCGCCCACCTTGCGGCCGTCCTGCAGCACCGGGTAGCCGTGCCGCGGGATGCCCGCGTCGGTGAGCTGGAACCCCACCAGCTTGCGCGAGAGCCCCTGCTCCTTCTGCTTGAGCAGCGCGTCGCGGCCGATGAACTCGCCCTTGTCGAGCTTCACCACCCAGGCCAGCCCGGCCTCGAGCGGCGTGGTGGTCTCGTCCATGTCCGAGCCGTAGAGGCGGTACGCCATCTCCAGGCGCAGCGAGTCGCGCGCGCCGAGGCCGCACGGGGCGATCCCCTCCGGCGCGCCCGCCTCCATGAGCGCGTCCCAGAGGCGCGGGCCGAGGTCGGCGCGGCAGAACAGCTCGAAGCCGTCCTCGCCGGTGTAGCCGGTGCGGGCCACCATGCAGCGGACGCCGGCCACGTCGCCCTCGCCGAAGCGGTAGCTGCGCATGGCGGAGAGGTTCACGGTGGTGAGCCGCTGCAGGAGCTGGGCGGCGAGCGGGCCCTGCAGCGCGAGCTGCGCCCAGTCGTCCGACTCGTTGCGGACGTCGGCGCCGGCGGCGTGGCCCGCGAGCCACTCGAAGTCCTTCTGCCGGTTGCCCGCGTTGACGCAGACGAGCAGGTCCTCGGCGCCGCGGCGGTAGACCACCACGTCGTCCACGATGCCGCCGGAGTCGCGGCACAGGCAGCCGTACTGCGCCTGCCCGTCGGCCACCTTGGAGAGGTCGTTCGTGAACAGCCGGCCGAGCGCGGCGAGCGCCCGCGGGCCGCGGAACACGACCTCGCCCATGTGCGAGACGTCGAACAGGCCGACGCGGGTGCGGACGGTCTCGTGCTCGGCGAGGATCCCCGAGTACTGGACCGGCATCTGCCAGCCGGCGAACTCCACGATCCGTGCGCCGGCGCGGACGTGCGTGTCGTAGAGGGGCGTGCGCAGGGCCATGGGCGCCTCGGGTGGGGATGGGCGGGCGGATTCTATCGGGGTTGACCGGAGGGTCAAGCGCGCCAGGACGCGGGATTTCGCGCCCGGCGCGCCCGAGCAGTAGCCGCTCGCGCGGGGGTCCGCAAGGTGCCATCGCGCGTTCCAGGCGGCACCGGAAGGGGCTGGGGCACGGGCGCACGGCCGGACGGGCGGCCGGCGCCGGGCGCCGGCGCGCTCACCGGCACGCGACCGGCTCGCAGCGTCCCGCGCCCGCGGCCGCGCAGCAGTAGAGCGCGGTGCCGTCGTCCGACTCGAAGCGGTAGCGCCAGCCGCCGTCGCCCACCTCGAGCACGCCGAAGCCCCAGCGCACCGCCGCGAAGAGCAGCTCGGCGCCGGGCGCGGAGACCTCGTGGAAGCGCTCCGCGCCGCGCGCGCGGGAGCCGTTGCCGGACACGAGCACGTCCACGCCGCCCGGCGTCCGCAGGTGCTGCAGGTCGTGGTCGTGCCCGGCGAGCCAGGCCCGGATCCGGCCCTGGCCGGCCGCGAGCAGGCGATCGACGCGCGAGAGGTACTCCGGCGTCGCGTCGTCGTGGTGGGAGCCGGCGGTGACCGCGGGGTGGTGGCCGACCAGGAAGCAGGCGCGCGCGTCGCAGCCGGCCGCCGCGGCGGCCACGAACGCCTCCTCGTCGGCGAAGGTGAAGCCGCCGTAGTCGCCCTTGAGCAGGTTCGTGTCCACCACGATGAAGCGGGCGGGGCCGCGGTCCACGGCGTAGTGCCGGCCGGGCATGGACCAGAGCGGCGACGCGTGCGCCACCTCGAGGCAGGCCTTGCGCCGCGCCGCGGTGGCAGGCTCCACGCCGGGCACGGCGCAGCTCCCGGCGGTGGCGACGTCGTGGTTCCCGAGCGCGAGGTGGATGGGCACGCCCGCCAGCGGCGCGAACGCGTCCTCGAAGCGCGCGAAGCTGGGATCGGCGGGGGCGGCGTAGCCCGCGGCGACCGTGTTCCCGTCGTCGGCGAAGCGGCAGTCGGCCGCGCCGGGCACGGTGGCGTCCGGCCCGCAGTTGTAGACGTTGTCGCCGGGCGCGACCGCGAGGTCGAACGGCGCCCGCCGGTGCGCCGCGGCCATGCCGTCGGAGACGGCGCGCTGCTGGCAGTTCGGCTCGCCGATGTCCGCCACGTGCAGCACGCGGAGCGTCGGCGAGAAGGGCGGGGCGGCCGCCGGCGCGCGGGCCGCGCCGCTCCGGTAGGTGTAGTCGAGGTCGACGCAGGTGCAGCAGCCCGAGGCGCCCACGAGCGCCACGGCCATGGCCGCGAGCGCCCGGGCGCAGCGCCTCACCGGGCGACCCGCTTCGCGAGCTCCACCGTGTTCACGAGCAGCATGGCGCGCGTCATCGGGCCGACGCCGCCCGGCACCGGGGTGATGGCGGCGGCGCGCGCGGCGGCCGCCGCGAACTCCACGTCGCCCACCAGCTTCCCGTCGGCGAGGCGGTTCATGCCCACGTCGATCACCACCGCGCCCTCCTTCACCCAGGCGCCCTTCACCAGCTCGGCCTTGCCGATGGCGGCCACCAGGATGTCGGCGCGGCCGACCTCGCCGGCGAGGTCGGCGGTGCGGGAGTGGGCGATGGTCACGGTGGCGTGCCGCTCGAGCAGCATCATCGCCATGGGCTTGCCCACGATGTTGGAGCGGCCCACCACCAGCGCGCGCTTGCCCTTGGGATCGACCTTCGCCTCGTCGAGCATCCGCATCACGCCGGCGGGCGTGCAGGGGCGGGGGACGCCGGCGATGCCGATCGAGAGCGCGCCCACGTTGAACGGGTGGAAGCCGTCGGCGTCCTTGGCGGGCGAGATGGCGTCGAGCACGGCGCGCTCGTCCACGTGCTTCGGCAGCGGCAGCTGCACCAGGATGCCGTGCACCGCCGGGTCCGCGTTCAGCCGCGCGATGAGCGCGAGCAGCTCGGCCTGCGCCGTGGTGGCGGGGAGGTGGTGCTCCACGGAGGTGATGCCCACCTCCTCGCAGTCCTTGCGCTTCCCGCGCACGTAGATGGCGGAGGCGGGGTCGTCGCCCACCCGGACCACGGTGAGGCCGGTCTGCACGCCGCGGGCGGCCAGCGCGCGGACCTCGGTCGCCACCTCGCCCTTCACCTTCGCCGCGATCTGCTTGCCGTCGATGAGGATCATGAGGCGCGCGAGTATAGAGCAGGCCGCGCGCCCGTGTCCCCCATCCTGGACGCTTGTGGCGCGCGCCGCGCGTGCGAACCGTGCTCGGCGGACCACCCCTCGCTCCCGACCACGCCCGGAGGCCGCCATGGCTCTCTACCGCTTCCTGTTCGCGCCCGCGCTCCTGCTGGTCGCGGCCGCGCTCGGCGCGGGCGCGGAGCGGCGCCCCGCCGCGGCGCCACCGCCGTCCCCCGCCGCGGTGACGCCGCTGCCGGTCGCCGTGCCGGAGCCGCCGAGCCTGGTGCCGCCGGCCGCGCCCGCCGCGCCGCGGCCGGCGACGGCCGCGCTGCGGGCGCGCGCGACCGGACGACGCTGACCGACGCCGCACCTCCCGCGCCCGGGGTATCATCGGGCCGCGCCCGGTCCCGGGCCGCGGGAGGCGTCCATGGAGCGCTGCACCACCTGCTCGACCCCGCTCGCCGACGGCGGGCGCTGCGTGACCTGCGAGGCCGCCGCCGAGGGGCTCGCCGTGCTCACCCGCTCCGGCTACGCGTCGGTGCGCGAGGTGATGTCGCTGCTGGAGGCGGAGGGGCTGGCGCCGGAGATGGAGAAGGTCCCGCCGGGCCGGCCGGAGGAGGCGCACCACCCGCTCTGGAACCTGTACGTCCCGCGCGACGAGCTGGAGCGGGCGCAGGCGTTCCTGCGGCGCGACTGGGCCGGGCTGCTCGAGGATCCCGACGCGGCGGCCGCGGCGGCGCGCGGCGCCGAGGGGATCGACCTCGACGCGGGCGGCGAGATCACCTGCCCGGCCTGCGGCCACCGCTTCGCGGTGCAGGGCGCGCGGGAGGTGGAGTGCCCGGAGTGCGGCCTCGGGCTCGGCGCGCCCGGCGAGTCGTCGCCGGACGAGAACGGCTAGCGGCGTCCGAGAAGGCGCTGGCGTGCCTCGCGCCGCGGCGGTATCTCGGGCCGATGGCACGCGAGCTCTCGGACCTGCACATCCACGTCGGCGGCGCGGTGGCGCCGCACATCCTCTGGTCCATCGCCCACGACCAGGGCTTCAAGCTGCCCGTCGCGAGCTACTGGGAGTTCAAGGAGCTGATCTCGGCGCGCCCGGGCAAGGTGCGGTCGCTCGACGAGTACCTGGCGGTGATGCACGAGTGGACCGAGAAGATCCAGTCGTCCCCCCAGGCGATGGAGCGCAGCGTCTACGAGGTCATCGGCAAGGAGTACCGCTCGTCGCGCGTCTCGCTCATCGAGCTGCGCTTCAACCCGATGAAGCGCAACGTCGGCGGCGAGCGCGACCTCGACCACATCATCCACGCCGCGCTCCGCGGCATGGACCGGGCGGTGCTCGAGTACGGGGTGCAGGCCGGCCTCATCTTCTGCCTGGCGCGCGAGTTCCCCGCGCACCTCAACGAGATCCTGGTCGAGAAGGCCATCAAGTACCGGCGGCGCGGCGTGGTCGGCATCGACCTCGCCGGCACCGAGCGCCACGCGCTCGAGCTGATGCCGGCGGAGGTCGGGCGCTACCGCGAGCTGTACGCGCGGGCGCGGCGCGCCGGGCTGAAGACCACCGTGCACACCGGCGAGACCGCCACCACCGGCGCCGAGGGCGTGCGGGCGGTGGTGGAGCAGCTCGAGCCCCATCGCATCGGGCACGGCATCTGCGCGGCCCGGGACGAGAAGGTGATGGACCTGCTCCGCGAGCGCGGCGTGGTGCTGGAGATCTGCCCCAGCTCGAACCTGGCCACGCGGGCGGTGGCGTCCATCGAGGAGCTCGGTCAGGTGCTGGCGCGCTTCTGGGAGCGCGGCGTGCGGTTCACGATCAACACCGACGGTCCGTACCTGCTCGACACGAACATGCGCGCCGAGGTGCGGCTGCTGCGCGAGGCCGGGGTGCTCGCGGAGGAGCAGATCGACCAGGCGCTGCGCTGGGCGCGGGAGGCCACCTTCATCGGCGAGCTGCCCTGACGAGGCGCGCGTTGAATACGGCCCGGGGCGCGCGCGTACCTCCTCGCAGCGGGCGTGCGCGGATCGACCGCGGCCCCGCGCCGGAGGTACCCCACATGAAGAACGTCCTGCGCATCGTCTCGGCCCTCGCCGTGCTCGGCCTCGTCTCCCCCGCGTTCGCCGAGGAGCCGAAGGCCGCGGAGCCGGCCCCCGCCGCGCCGGCGGCCACCGAGACCGCGAAGCCGGCCGCCAAGCCGGCCGCGCACAAGAAGCACCACAAGGCGACCGCGAAGAAGGCGACCCCGAAGGCCGCCGAGAAGGCGGCCCCCGAGGCGGCCCCGGCGACGAAGTAGCGCAGTCAGATCCCGCGGGGGGCGCGGCCGGCGATCACCGCGGGCCGCGCCCTCCCGTCCCTCGCCTCCGCCCCGCCGCTGGCGGGCTACGCTCGGGACGAGCGGCCTGCTACTCCGCGTCCCGCACCAGCACCGCCGAGAGGTGCTCGGGGCGGGCCGCGCCGCCCTCGGCGATCGGCGCGAGCTCGGCCGCGCGCGCCCGCGCCAGCTCCAGCAGCAGCGCCCCGGCCTGGCCGGCGGCGGCGAGCCGCGGGTCCTCGATCGCGGCGAGCGCCCGCGCCGCGGCCGGCAGCTCCGCGCGCGCGATCGGATCCGGCCGGAAGGCGCGGCCCATTCGCTCGTTGGCGAGCGCGGTGAGGTACAGCGTGGAGAGGCGCGGCGCGAGCGGCCCCTCGGCGCGGCCGCCGGCGAGCCCCAGCGCCTGCGCCAGCCCGGCCAGCCCCTCGGCCAGGTCCAGCGCGGCGACGGTGCGGTCCAGCTCCGGCGCGGCGAGGAACCGGCGCGGCTCGTGCGCGCCGGCCGACATCGTGCCCCACTCGTCCCGCGGCGCCTCCAGGCCCGGGAAGTAGCGCGGGCGCTTCGCGGCGAGCGCCGCCACCGCCTCGCCCAGCGGCGCGTCGAGCAGCGGCGCGGCGCGGGTCCCCGCGCCGCCGCCGGCCAGCAGCCGCTCGGCCCGCCACTTCAGCTCGAGCACGCGCCCGAAGCCCTCCTGGAAGAGCCGCTTCACCGGCGTCTCCGCCAGCACCTGGGCGGCGCGGTCGGGATCGGCGCCGGCGAGGCGGGCCAGGCCCAGCTCCAGCATGGCGCGGGCGGCGCCGAACGCGCCGCGCACCGCCTCGAGGTCGGAGGGGTCCACCGCGTCGGCGACCAGCACCGCGTTGGCGGCCGCGACGATCTCGCGCTCCAGCACCTCGCGCTCGCCGGCGGGGAGCGCCGCCGCGGCGGCGTCCAGCGCCGACCCGGCGCCGAGCCTCGCCAGCAGGAACCCGGGGGGACGCGCCGGGGGAGGGCCGGCGGGGTGGGCCGGCGCGCGCGGCGGCCGCGCGAACCACGAGAGCGCCTCCTCCAGCGAGGGGAAGCCGAGGTCGGCGAGGCGCCCGGTGCGCCAGCGCAGCGCCGTCTCCTCCAGCTCGCTGGGCAGCTCGCCCCGGATGGCCGAGAGCAGGCGCGTCGCCAGGAAGGCGTCGCGCGCGTACAGGTCGTCGAGCAGGCCGCGCACCGCCAGGTACTCGGTGCCCTCGACCTCGAACTCGACCACGAAGCGCCCCTCGGGCGTCCGCATGAACCGGTCGGACACCAGCTCGGGATCCGGGTCCTCCTCGAGGTCGTGCAGCCGGAGCGCGTCGCGCAGCACCAGGTACAGCACCTCGCGGTCGAGCGCGTCCAGCTTGCGGGTCCAGCGCGCCGCGGCCTTCGGGTCGAGGTGCGCGCCGGCGCGGGCGATCCGGAGCCAGGGGAGGGCGCGGCGCGGCTCGAACGCGCCGCCGCGCCAGGCGTCGAGGTCGAGGAAGGTCTTGAACTGCTCGGGGGAGGCGAGCTGGACGAGCAGCGCCGCGTCGCCGAGCCCCACGTCGCGGATGGTGAAGTAGAGCTCGTCGGCGGGCAGCGCGCGGACCAGCGCCTGAGGGTCCCGCGCCTCCAGCACCAGGTCGAGGCGCCGCTTCCCCTGCGCCGCTGCCAGCGCCGCCCGCGCGCGCGAGAGCTCCTCGGGGGCGAGCGCCTTCTCTTCCTTGGCCATCGTCCGTCCTCCTATCGGCGGCGGCGCGGGCGCGCCGCGGGCCGGCCGGCGCGGTCCACCGCGTCGCGCACGCTCCAGCCGCACGCCTCCAGCAGCCCCCGGGCGCGCGCCTCGCCCACCCCGGCGAGCGCGGCGACGTTGCGCACCGCCCGGCGGCGCAGCTTCTCGCTGGCCGGCGCCAGCGCCACCATCCGGCCGCCGCGCACGGCGCCGAGCCGCACGAACGCGGCGGTGCTCACCAGCCCGAGCGCCATCTTCGCGGCGGTGCCGGCCTTCATGCGGGTCGAGCCCGCCACCAGCTCCGGGCCGGTCTCCAGGACCACCCGCAGCCCGGCCCGAGCCCGGGCGGCCGGGTTCGAGGTGACGAGGGCGGTCCGGGCCCCGCGCCGGTGGGCCTCCTCCAGCGCGCCGAGCACGAACGGCGTGGTGCCGGACGCGCTCACCCCGACGACCAGGTCCCGCGCCCCGGCGCGCGCGCGGCGCACCGCGGCGGCCCCGGCCGCGCGATCGTCCTCGGCGCCCTCCACCGCGCGGGTGAGCGCGCGGCGGCCGCCGGCCACCAGCGCCACGACGCGGCGAGGGGAGACGCCGAACGTGGGCGGGCACTCGGCGGCGTCGAGCGCGCCGAGCCGGCCGCTCGTGCCGGCGCCGGCGTAGACCAGCCGGCCCCCCGCGCCGAGCGCGGCGGCGGCGGCCTCGGCCAGGCGCGCGAGCGAAGGCAAGGCGCGGCCCACCGCGCGCACCGCCTCCCGGTCGCCCTCGTGGAGACGGGCGAGGAGGCGGCCCGCGGGGAGCCGCTCGAGATCCGAGCCTCTGGGGTGGGGCGCCTCGGTGACCGGGAGGCTGCGCATCCGGCCGCGCGCGCCCAGGGACCTCGTTACGCCTGCGCCGACGCCGACGGACGCCCGCGGCCCGCCTTCACGACCTTGCCGGCCTTGAGGCAGCGCGTGCACACGCGGATGTGGCGGACCTCGCCGGACAGGTTGGCGCGGACCGAGCGGAGGTTCGGCAGGGAGCGCGTCTTGTTCTTGTTGTTGGCGTGGGAGACGGTGTTCCCGACGAGCGGGCCCTTCCCACAGATCTCGCAGCGGCGTGCCATGGTCTCTACTCCGAAAACCAAAAGGAGCGCGGGATATTACAGAGTGGCCCGCGAAAGGCAAGGGCTCACTTCAGAACGTCCCTCCGCCCGAGCGCCGCGACCGCGTGCCCGGCCGCCTGGATGCCCGCGTAGAACTCGCCCTCCAGGCCGAGCCCGGGGAGCACCTCGCGCCCGGCGAAGAACGCGTTCTTCCACGGCGCCCGCACCGGCAGGCCGGTCACCCCGAGCGTGGACTCGAGCTCGGTGCCGTAGAGCGGATGGGTGAGGAGCCGCACCGCCTCCTCCGGCCCGACCGGCGCGTTCAGCACCGGGGACGACTCGTTCACCTGGTGGCGCTCGAAGAACGGGATGGCGTCCGCCACCGCCTCGCGGATCCGCGCCGAGGCCGCCGACAGCGCCTCGCGCGAGGTGGTGCCCGCGTCCACGAACGCGGCGGCGCAGACCACGCGCTCGCCCGGGACCGCGTCCGCCGAGCCCTTCTTGCCGTCGCGCCGCGCCGGGAGCACCTGCAGGAACACCGCGTTGTCGATGCCGTCGCCGCCCTCCGCGTCGCGGAGCGCGAGCGCGTTCTCGCCCAGCGCGGGCGGGAGCGCGGCCTCCTTGACGATCAGGTTCAGCGAGACGAGCCGGCGCTGCGGGCGGATGGCCTCGAGCACGCGGGCGGCGCGGGCCTCGGCGGCGCCGGCCGGGAGGAGGCGTCGGATGGACTCCGCGTCCGCGGCGAGCACGAAGGCCCGGGCCACGAACGCGTCGGGCGAGTCGGCCAGCCGGACCGCGGCGATGCGGCTCCCGTCCAGCTCCAGCCCCGCGGCGGACGCCGGCTCGCCGGGCCCGCCCTTCAGCTCGCCGCGCGACTCCGCGATGCGCCGGCGGATCATCTCGCGGAGCGTCCCCTGGCCGCCGGCCAGCCGGTGCGTCCCGCGGAGCGCGCCGCCCAGCAGGCGCGCCAGCGAGAGCGGCGAGGGCGGGCCGTCCAGGTAGGTGAGGAAGCGGTGCGCGATCTCCAGGCTCCGCACCAGCTCGTGCCCGCGCAGCGCGTCGAAGGGCCGGGCCTCGCCGACCTCGCCGGCGGGCGCGTTGGGGAGGCTGGAGGCGACCTTCAGCGCCTTCTTGACCGCCCGCCGCTCGCCGAACCCGTCCGGCGGGAGCGGCGGCGCGGCCTTCAGGAAGAAGCCGGAGAACTCGTAGAGGGTGGACAGCTCGGCGAAGCCCGCCTCCAGCGCCTCGGCCTCGCCGGCCCACTCGCGGTGCAGCTCGGTCCGCAGCTGCGCGGCGTCGCGCGAGACGTCCACGCGGTGCCTGGGGAGCAGGATCTGCAGGTCGGGGTCGGACGGCTCGAGCGCCCGGCCCACGTCGGTGGCGAGCCCCAGCTCGGCGAGCACGGCCTCGGCGGCGGGCATCTGCCGCGGAGAGGGGATGACCGCGGGCGCCCAGGGCAGCACGTAGCCGGCGTCCACGTAGCTCGGGCCCAGGTCGTCGTGGGCGACGTGCAGCACCCGGAAGCCGCGCCGGGCCAGCAGCGCGCCGGCGACGATGCCGCCGAGCTGCGAGCCGACGATGCAGACGTCGTAGATGCGCTGGGTTGCGGGGGGTCGGAAGGTCTGCGCCACGGCGGCGGAGTCTACGTCGAGGCCGCCCGGGCGCCAAACGATCTCGTCCCGCGGTCGAGGGACGTATCCACCCGGACGGTCTAGCCGATCGTTCGGGGGCGGCCTCGGCGCCGCGCGCGCCTAACCTTCCAGCGGCGGGTTCCGCAGCGGCGAGGGGCCGTGCGGCGCGCAGCGATCGAGCCTGACCCGGCGCCCCTCCAGCGAGAGCCGCCCCTGCGCGAACCACTGCACGGCCTGCGGGTAGAGGCGGTGCTCCTCGGCCTGGATGCGGGCGGAGAGGGCGGCCTCGTCGTCGCCCTGGAGCACCGGGACCACCGCCTGCGCGATGATCGGCCCGGTGTCGGTGCCCTCGTCCACGAAGTGCACGGTGCAGCCGGCGATGCGGGCGCCGTAGTCGAGCGCCTGCCGCGCCGCGTGCAGGCCGGGGAACGACGGGAGCAGGCCGGGGTGGATGTTCATCACCCGCGGGCAGCCCCGGCTGCCGGCGTCCGGCCCGAAGGCGCGGAGGAAGCCGGGCGTGACGAGGCGCATGTAGCCGGCCAGGCAGACCAGGTCCACGCGGCGGGCGCGGAGCGCCTCGACCAGCGTGAGGTCGTAGGCGGCGCGGTCGGCGACGCCCTTCGACGGCAGGACCTCCGCCGGCGCGCCCGCCCGGCGCGCCCGCTCCAGCGCGCCGGCGCCCGGCACGTTCGAGAGCACCACCGCGACCTGCGCGTCCACGCGCCCCGCGGCGCAGGCGTCGAGCAGCGCCTGCAGGTTGGTGCCGCCGCCGGAGGCGAGGACGCCGAGCCGGATCACCGCACCACCTCGCAGGTGGCCTCCCCGGGGCCGCCCGCCTCGATGGCGCCCACCGTCCAGGCGTCGAGCCCGCGGGCCCGGAGCGCCGCGTGCGCCGCCGCCTCGTCGCCGGGCGCGACCACCGCCACCAGGCCGAGGCCCATGTTGAAGGTGCGGTACATCTCGTCGCGCGGGACCTGCCCCTCGCGCTCGACCACGTCGAAGATGGCCGGCCGCGGCCAGCGCTTCTCCTCGAGCACCGCCCGCGTGCCGTCGGGGAGGGTGCGCGGCACGTTGCCGGGCAGCCCGCCGCCGGTGATGTGCGCGAACGCCCGGACCGGCACCTGCTCGAGCAGCGCCAGCACGTCCTTCGCGTAGATGCGGGTGGGCTCGAGCAGCGCGTCCGCCAGCGTGCGCCCGCCCAGCGCCTCGAACCGGTGATCGAGCGGGTAGCGGTCCAGCAGCGCCTTGCGCGCCAGCGAGAAGCCGTTGGAGTGGAGGCCGGAGGACGCGATCCCGATCACGACGTCGCCCCGGGCCACCCGGGTGCCGTCCACGATCCGCGGCCGGTCCACGCAGCCGACCGCGAAGCCGGCCAGGTCGTACTCGCCGCGGGCGTAGAACCCGGGCAGCTCGGCGGTCTCGCCGCCGATGAGCGCGCACCCCGCCTGCCGGCAGCCCTCGGCGATGCCCTTCACCACCTGGGCGCCCTGCTCGGCGCTGAGCTTGCCGGTGGCGTAGTAGTCGAGGAAGAAGAGCGGCTCGGCGCCCACCACCGCGATGTCGTTCACGCACATCGCCACGAGGTCGATGCCCACCGTGTCGTGGCGATCGGCGGCGAACGCCACCTTGAGCTTGGTCCCGACGCCGTCGGTGCCCGACACCAGCACCGGCTCGCGGTACTTCTTCACGTCGAGCGCGAAGAGCCCGCCGAATCCGCCGATCCCGCCGAGCACCTCCGGGCGCATCGTGGGCCGGGCGTGCGGCTTGATGAGGTCGACGAGCCGATCGCCCTCGTCGATGTCGACGCCTGCGTCGCGGTAGGTCAGGGACATGGCTGCGCCTTACCGCGACGGCGCGGCCGCTGCAAGCCACGAGCGCTCGGGCGGCGACAGGGCGCGACCGCGCCGCGGAGCGGGAGGTCGGGAGGGCAGTCGCGCTTCAGAACGCGACGGCGACCAGCAGGGCGGCGGCGAGGACGAGGACCGACAGGCGCATCGAGGTTCCCGGGTTCTCTGAGGGTGACACCCACATCGTACCCGAGCACTCCGACGTCGCAAGAAACCGGGCGGCGCGGGGCCGCCGCCCTGACGCGACGTGTCGCCCGGCGGCGGGGGGCGATTCGTTGACAGCCCTCCGCGAGGTCGGCTAGGACCGCCGTTCGGCTCCCGGCACCCCGGCCTCGACGCGAGGCGGCGCCGGCCGGCCGCCCGACCCCATGCCAGACGATCAGCTCCTCCAGCGCTTCGGCAGGGAGTTCCCGCGAGGGACCGTCCTGTTCCGCGAGGGCGAGCCGGGCCGCGAGATGTTCGTGGTGCAGCAGGGGCGGGTGACCCTCTCGACCACCGCCGGCGGGGTCGAGAAGATCCTGGCGTCCATGGGGCCGGGCGACTTCCTGGGCGAGATGTCGATCCTGAACAACCGGCCGCGCTCGGCCACCGCCACCTGCGCGGACGACGCCCGGCTGCTGGTCATCGACGCCCCGACCTTCGAGGCGATGATCCGGGGCAACGCCGAGATCGCCGTGCGGCTGGTCAAGAAGCTGGCGGACCGGCTGCAGGAGGCGGAGGAGCAGATCGCGAACCTGCTCTTCCAGGACGCCTCGTCCCGGGTGGTGCACTTCCTCGTCACCGCGGCGGAGAAGGCGTCGCGCGGGCCCGCCGGCCACCAGATAGAGGTGGCGCCGCGCGAGCTGGCCGGGCGGGTGGGCGTCCGGCCGGAGGTGGCCGACGAGGCGCTCTCCAAGCTGGTGAAGGCGAAGATCGTCGCCGTCCGCCCGGACGGCTTCCTGGTGCCGGACGTCTCGAAGCTCCGCCACTTCCTCGAGTTCCTGCAGGTGAAGGCGCAGTTCGGGGGCATCGCGTGACGGGGCGCGTCCCCGGCGCCCGGGGCGCCCTGGCGCCCTAGACTGGAAAGCACATGGCCTGGTTCTCCAAGCAGAAGAAGCTGAAGTCGAAGGAGTCCACCCCCGTCGCGCCGCCCGCGCCCGCCGCGAAGGGCGAGGGCATCTGGTACAAGTGCGACGCCTGCGGCGAGGTGGTGCCGCGCGCCGAGTACGAGCGGAGCTGGAACGTCTGCCCGTCCTGCGGCATCCACGACGCCCTGCCGGTGCGGCGCCGCTTCGACCTGGTGCTCGACCCGGGCACGTTCCAGGAGCTGGACGCGGAGCTCACGCCGCAGGACCCGCTCGGCTTCTCCGACTCGAAGAAGTACCGCGACCGGCTCAGGTCCACCTTCAAGGCCTCGGGCCTGCGCGACGCGTTCATCTCCGGCGTGGGCGCCATCGGCGGGCAGCCGGTGTCGCTCGGCTCCTTCGCGTTCGAGTTCATGGGCGGCTCGATGGGCTCGGTGGTGGGCGAGAAGGTCGCCCGGGTGTTCGACCGCGCCTACGAGCGCCGCATCCCCGCCATCGTGTTCAGCTCCACCGGCGGCGCGCGCATGCAGGAGGGCATCTTCTCCCTCATGCAGATGGCGAAGACCTCGGCGGCGCTGCACCGCTTCCGCTCGGTGCGCAAGCCGTACGTGTCGGTGATGCTGCACCCCACCACCGGCGGCGTGGCGGCGAGCTTCGCCTGGCTGGGCGACGTGGTGATCGCCGAGCCCAAGGCGCTCATCGGCTTCGCCGGCCCGCGCGTCATCGAGCAGACCATCCGCGAGAAGCTGCCGCCCGGCTTCCAGCGCAGCGAGTTCCTGCTCGAGCACGGCATGGTCGACGCGATCGTGCCGCGCCTGGAGATGCGCGAGAAGCTCCGCCAGCTCCTGTCGCTGGTGGGCTGAGCGCAGCACGCCGGGGCGGCCGCGCCCGCCCGGAGCACCGCCGGTGAAGCCCCTCGATCCCCACGCCTACCTCTCCTCGCTCCAGCCGCTCGCCATGCGCTTCGGCCTGGAGCGCATGGAGCGCGCGCTCGACGCGCTCGGCCACCCCGAGCGCGGCTACCGCGTGCTGCACGTGGGCGGCACGAACGGCAAGGGCTCGACCTGCGCCATGGCCGCCGCGGCGCTGCGCGAGGCCGGCCTCCGCACCGGCCTCTACACCTCGCCGCACCTGGTCCGGTTCAACGAGCGCATCCAGGTGGACGGGGTGGAGATCTCCGACGCCGCGCTCGCCGCGACCCTGGAGGCGGTGCGGCGCGCCTGCCCCTGGCACGAGGCGGGCGGGGAGGGCGACCGGCTCACGTACTTCGAGGTCGCCACGCTCGCCGGCCTGCTGCACCTCGCCGCGGAGCGGGTGGACGCCGCGGTGATCGAGGTCGGCCTGGGCGGCCGCTTCGACGCCACCAACGCCATCCGCCCCGCGGTCACCGCCATCGCCCGCATCGGCCTCGACCACACCCAGCTCCTCGGCGACACCGTCGAGCGGGTGGCGTTCGAGAAGGCCGGCATCTTCAAGCCGGGCGTGCCGGCGGTGGTGCACGCGGCCCAGCCGGCCGGCGCGCTGGAGGTGCTGCGCGCCGAGGCGGCGCGGCGGGGGGCGCCGTTCGTGGTGGCCGGCGAGGCCTGGGACGGGCCGGTGGCGCTGCGCGGGCCGCACCAGCGCGCGAACGCGGCGCTCGCCGCCGCGGCGCTCCGCGCGCTGGCGGGCGCGGGCGTGGCCGTGCCGGAGGACGCCATCGCGCGCGGCATCGCCGGGGCGCGCTGGCCGGGGCGGCTGGAGGAGCTGGGCGGCGTGCTGCTCGACGGCGCGCACAACCCGCAGGGCGCCGCGGCGCTCGCCGCCGCGCTGCCGGCGCTCCACCCGGGCCGCCCGGTGGAGCTCGTGTTCGGCGTGCTCGCCGACAAGGACCACGCCGGCATGCTGGCGGCGCTGGCGCCGGCGGTGCGCCGGCTGCACCTCGTCACGCCGCCGAGCCCGCGGGCGCGCCCGGCCGCCGAGCTGCGCGCCCTGGCGGAGGCGCACGGCGTCGCCGCCGACGTGCACGGCGGGCTCGCGGAGGCGATCGCCTGCGCGCGGGCCGCCGCCGGCGAGGGCGGGGTGGTGGGCGTGGCGGGCTCGCTCTACCTGGTCGGCGAGGCCCGCGCGCTCCTCGGCGCTCCTGTGCCGGGGTAGGTGGATATCGGACTGCAAATCCTGGGGAATTCTTCGGGGCGATCGGGTCGCGTGCTATCCTCGCGCCGACCTTTTTGCGGAGCCCCCTCATGCGTCTTCGCCTCCTCCTCGCGATCGCCCTCGCCGCCGCGTCCGCCCCCCGAGCGCGGGCGGTGGACCTGAACGTCATCTCCGGGGTGGAGGTGCGCGACGCGGGATCCACGGTCGTGCTGGCGGTGAAGGGCTCGCGCAAGCCGAGCTTCACCACCTTCTCGATGGCCGATCCGCCGCGCTTCGTGATCGACTTCTCCGAGTCGCGCTTCGAGGGCGTGCCGGAGGACATCCGCGTCGGCGACGGCACCGTCAAGCTGGTGAAGAACCTCTCCTACGGCTCCGATGCGACCTCGATCGCGCGCGTGATGGTGGCGTTCGAGGTGGAGGTGGCGCCGCCGGTGCTGGAGGAGTCGGGCGGCACGCTGCTGGTGAAGGTGGAGAAGCCCTCGGTGCCCGGCGCGGCGGTGGCGAAGGCCCCGGCGCCGGCCCCCGCGGCCGCGCCGGCCGCGGCGCCCAGCGTGGCGGAGGCCGTGGCCGTGGCGGTGGGGGGCGCCCCGGACGCCGGCGCGAAGGCGCAGGCCGAGGCGGACGCGAAGGCGCGCGCCGAGGCCGAGGCCCGGGCCGCGGAGCAGGCCGCCGCGGACGCGCGCGCGGCGCAGGAGGCGAGCGCCCGCGCCGAGGCGGCCGCGAAGGCCCAGGCGGAGGCGGACGCGAGCGCGCGCGCCGAGGCGGAGGCCCGCGCCGCCGCGCAGGCGAAGGCGGAGGAGCGCGCCGCGGTCGAGGCGGCTGCCCGCGCCGAGGCGGCGAAGGCGCAGGTCGCGGCGGCCCCGGCCGAGCCCGTCGCCCCCGCGGCCGAGCCGGCCGTCCCCGCCGCGGTCCCGGCCGCGCCGGCGGCCGAGCCGAACCCCGAGCCGGTCGCGGCGGCCCCGGTGGCCGAGGCGCCCGTCGCCGCGCCCGCGGCCGCGCAGCCGGAGGGCCTCGCGCCCGCGGCGCACGTCCGGGAGGTCGGGTTCAAGCAGCTCCCCGGCGCGTCGCGCGTGTACATCCGCACGACGGTCCCGCCGCGCTTCACCATCCAGGACGTGGGCCCGGACGTCATCCGCGTCGAGCTGGAGAACACGCGCGCGGACCGGCGCAACGACCTGCGCTTCCTCGACACGTCCTTCTTCAAGTCGGCGGTCGCGCTGGTCACCCCGTCGCGCCACGGCACGAGCTACGTCCTCGACATCAAGCTGCGCGAGCGGGTGCCGTACCAGCAGCGCATCGAGGGCGACGCGCTGGCCATCGACTTCGAGCGCCCCGGCGCCGCCGCGGCCCCGTCGGCGCAGGCCGCCGAGGCGGACGCGCCGGCCGAGCCCGCGCCGGCGGCGGACGCCGCCACGGCCGAGACGGCCGCGGCGCCGGCGCAGTAGGCGCCAGGCCCCGCGCCCGTGATCGCGCTCGCTGCAGTCGCCGCGGCAGGGCTGCTCGCCCTGTCCGCCCCGCCGTCCGCCGCCGCCACCCCCGAGGACCTGACGGTCGAGGCCGGCACGGTCACGTACCGGGCCACACCGGCCGGTACCAGCTCGAGGGCGGGGTGGTGCTGCGGCGCGGGCTGGTGACGCTGCGCGCCCGCAGCGCCTCGTACGACCCGTCCACCGGCGAGGTGGACGCGATCGGCGACGTGCTGCTCACCGACGCGACCCGGGCCGTGGCGGCCGACGGCCTGCGGGCCGTGATGGACGGCGGCTTCAAGGCCGAGCACGTGGTGGCCTTCCTCAAGGACGGGCCGGTGGCGATGGGCGACGCCACCGCCATCGAGGACGCGCGCCGGCGGGGGCGGAACCGCGCCACGTTCACCGGCGCGACGCTCGAGGGCGAGCGCTCCGGCCACCTGCGCCTGGGCGACGCGCGCCTGACGCTGTGCGACTGCGGCGGCGGCGCGCCGTCGTGGGAGCTGCGCGCCCGGCGCGCCGAGGTCGAGCCGGGGCACCACGCCACCCTGTCCTGGCCGGTCCTCTACGTCACCCCGCGCTTCCTGTTCGTGGACCGGCCGGTGCCGGTGATGATCCTGCCCTGGCTGTTCCTCCCGCTCGGCGAGCGGCAGACCGGCCTGCTCTTCCCCACGGTGGCCTCCACCGGCGCGACCGGCTTCGGGGTGGCGCTGCCGGTGTTCGTGACGCTGGGCCGCAGCGCGGACGCGACGGTCACCCCCGAGTACCTGTTCGGCCGCGCCCGCGCCGACGTGGCCGCCGGGCAGCCCGCGGTGCGCGGCGCCGGGCTGAAGCTCGAGCTGCGCTGGGCGCCCGCCGAGGACGCGGCCGGGGAGATCGAGCTGCACGGGATCGACGACCAGGACCGCGAGCCGGGCGGCGGGGGCGGCGGCCGGCTCGGGATCCTCGGCACGCACGGCCAGCGGCTGGGCGCGTCCGGCCGGCTGCGCGCCGACGTGGCGCTCGCGAGCGACCCGGTCTGGTTCCGCGACGCCACCGGCGACGTGCTGCTGCGCAGCGCCTACTACCGCCGCTCGGCGCTGCTCGCGTCGTTCGCCGGCGACGCGCTGGTGGTGGAGGGCGGCGCCGCGTACCACCAGCCGCTCACGCCGTCGGGCTGGTACCCGGACGCCACCGGCGCGCGCCCCGCCTACGGCACGTTCGGCGCCGACCTGCCCGCGTTCCACCGCTGGCCCGGCCTGGCGGCGACGCTGCTCCCGGAGGCGCTCGGGCCGTTCCAGGTCTCCGGCCGGCTCGGCCTCTCGCGCTACGCCACCGTGAACGGCGACTCCGGCGCCACCTTCACCGCCGGCGACCCGGGCGCCGCCCGCGGCTTCGTCACCACCTCGCGCGAGGGCGTGAGCCGGCTCGACGCGCGCGCCGAGCTCTCGGCCCCGCTCCGGCTCGGGTCCGCGCTGACCGTGACGCCGTACGCCCGCGGCGCCGCGCTCGGCTACCGCTTCGACACCGGGCGCTCGCCGGCGGTGGTGGCCTGGGGCCTCGGCGGCGCGGCGCTGTCCTCCGAGGTCTCGCGCCGCTACGGCGCGCTGCTCCACCGGATCGTGCCGCGGCTGGAGCTGCGCGCGGGCACGCCGGCGTTCGGGTCGGAGGACGGGTCGCTGCCCCTGCGGGCGTACGACGCCTGGGACCGCGTCGGCGACGACGTGCAGCGCGGGCCGGTGTCCGCCGCGCAGCCCGCGGGCCAGCCCGCCGGCTCGCTGACCGCGGCGTCCGACGGCGCCTTCCGCCAGCTCCGGGCCTCGGTGGAGAGCCGCCTCGACGGGCCCGGCGGCAGCCTGCGCCTCCAGCTCGGCCAGGACTTCGACCTGGTCCGCGGCGCCACCGGGGAGACGTTCTTCTCGGCCGCGGCGCACCGCGGCCCCATCACCGCCGACGTGTCCGGGCGCGTGCTCGCGTTCCAGGGGCGGGCGGTGCCCTCGCCCGAGCCGAGGTTCCCGTCCTGGCTCGACCACTTCACCGAGCTGCACGGCTCGATCACCGCCGCGGACCGGCGCGGGGACCTGGTGCGCGCCGGGCTGGTGGCGGTGGGGCCGGGCGCCTCCGGCCAGCTCATGGCCGGGGTGGACGCGCTGTTCGACCTCCGCCCGGCGGCCATCGACGCCTCGGCGCAGGGCTCGGCCGGCTTCCGGGGCGTGCTCGGCGGCGCCACCCTCGGCTACGACGCGCTCTTCACGGTGCGTCCGATCGAGGTCGCGCGCTGCAGCGGCGCCGGGACCCGCCGGGTGGACGCCGGGCAGGTGCAGCAGCACGCCGGGAGCGTCACCTGGAACTCGCCGTGCCGCTGCTTCCTCGCACGCCTCGTGGTCCGGGTGAACGACTGCGGCGAGACGTCGTACTCGGCCGCCATCGATCTCTCCCGGGCGGGCGAGCGCGCCGCGGTGCGTTGAGGCGCCGGGGGCCGAGGGCCGGCCCGGCTTCACCTTGCGTGCGCGTCCGGGCGATCCCGGGAGGGTAAATCGCCCGCCGCGCGGATTCGGCGGTTGCCGGGCGGCCGCGATCGACCGAAGAATCAGCGGGTGAGCCGAGCGAGAACGCGGCCGGCGCCCTCCGCGGGCGCCGCCGGCCGAGCCGAGCCCGAGAAGCGCCGCGCCATCCTGCACGCCGCCGTCCGCGTGTTCGCGGAGCGCGGCTACCACGGCTGCCGGATCGCCGACGTGGCCCGCGCCGCCGAGGTCGCCTACGGCCTCGTCTACCACTACTTCCGGAACAAGGACGAGCTGCTGGAGAGCGTGTTCGCCGAGCAGTGGACCATCTTCATGAACGCGCTCGCGGCCATCGACGCGGGCCCGGGGAGCGCGGAGGAGAAGCTCGCCGGGATCTTCTCGTTCGTGTTCGACGTCTACAAGACCGCGCCGGCCGCGGTGCGGGTGCTGATCCTGGAGGTCACGCGCACGCCCCAGGGGCTCCGCGCCGGCTCGACCCGCGAGACGTTCGAGAAGGCGGTGGAGCTGGTCGCGGGCGTGGTGCGCCAGGGGCAGGCGCGCGGCGAGCTGCGCGCCGACGCGGACCCGCTCATCGCCGCGGCGGGGCTGCTCGGCGCCCTCGAGCTGGCGGTCTCGGCGATGGTGGTCGGGATCGTGCCCGCCGGCAGCGAGGCCGAGATCGACCGCGTGAAGCAGCAGGCGGTGGACAACGTGCTCTCCGGGCTGCGGCGCCGCTAGCGCCCGCAGCGCCGCCCCCGCCGCGACGGCCGCGCCGCGACGGCCGCGCCCGGGCGTGCGCGCGAGCCCGCCGGGACCACGTCATTTCCCGGCGGGGTATCTCTCTTGATGGGGGTCAAGACGCGTTGACGCGCCCGTTGCCGGCCACTAGGTCCCTCCTCCCCCGCAGCTCGACCGACAACGTGAACGCCCGCGTGCGACCCCCTAGCCCGGGCGGGAGGAGATCGATGGCAGCCCGTGTCCTCGTGTCCGACGACCTTTCCCCGGAGGCCGTGGCCGTCCTGAAGCAGGCCGGCCTCGAGGTGGACGTGAAGGTCGGCCTCAAGCCCGACGCGCTCGAGGCCATCATCGGCGACTACGACGCGCTCGCGGTGCGCAGCGCGACCAAGGTGACCGCGAAGCTGCTCGAGAAGGCCTCGCGGCTCCGCGTCATCGGGCGCGCCGGCGTGGGCGTGGACAACGTGGACCTCGACGCCGCCACCCGCCGCGGCGTGGTGGTGATGAACACGCCGGGCGGCTCGTCGATCACCGTCGCCGAGCTCGCGCTCTCGATGATCCTGGCGCTCTCCCGCCACGTGCCGGCCGCCACGGCCAGCGTGAAGGCCGGCAAGTGGGAGAAGAAGCGGTTCCAGGGGCACGAGCTCGCCGGCAAGACGCTGGGCGTGGTCGGCATCGGGAACATCGGCTCGGTGCTGGTGGACCGCGCGCTCGCCATGAAGATGCGCGTCGTCGCCTACGACCCGTTCATCTCCGCCGAGGCGGCCGCCAAGCTGGGCGTCGAGCGCGTCGAGCTGGACGCGCTGTGGGCGCAGGCCGACGTGGTCTCGCTGCACGTCCCGCTCACCGAGCAGACCCGCAACCTGGTGGACGCGAAGGTGCTCGCCCGCATGAAGAAGGGCGCGCTCCTGGTGAACTGCGCCCGCGGCGGGATCGTGGACGAGCGCGCGCTCGCGGACGCGCTCGCGTCCGGGCACCTGGGCGGCGCGGCGCTGGACGTGTTCGAGCAGGAGCCGCCCCCGGCCGACCACCCGCTGTTCGGGCTGGACGGGTTCGTGGCCACGCCGCACATCGGCGCCTCCACCGAGGAGGCGCAGTCGGCGGTGGCGGTGGCGGTGGCGGAGCAGCTCGCCGCCTACCTGAACCACGGCGTGGTGAAGAACGCGGTGAACGTGCCGGGCCTGCCGCGGGAGATCATGGACCAGCTCGCGCCGTTCCTCCCGCTCTGCGAGAAGCTCGGGTCGCTCGCGGCGCAGCTCGCGCCGCAGGGGCCGAGCGAGGTCACGGTGGAGGTCGCCGGCGAGCTGGCCGCCGTGCCCATCCGCCCGCTCGCCGCGCGCACGCTGGCGGGCTTCCTGCGCCACCACCTCGAGACGCCGGTGAACGACGTGAGCGCCCCGGCCGTCGCGAAGGAGCGCGGGATCGCGGTGCGCGAGGTCCGCTCCGCCGAGCCGCACGACTACGCCAGCCTGGTCACGGTGACGGTGCGCGGGCAGGGCGGGGAGGCGCAGGTCGCGGGCACCGTGTACGGCAAGCGCGAGGCCCGCCTCGTGCGCGTGGACGGCTTCCGCCTGGAGGCGGTGCCGGAGGGCCACGTCATCCTGTGCGAGAACGACGACGCGCCCGGCGTGGTCGGCAACCTCGGCACCGCGCTCGGCGCGGCCGGGGTGAACATCGCGCGCATCTCGCTGTCGCGGCTCGACGACCACTCGCGCGCGTTCGCCTTCCTGAACGTGGACTCGGCGCCCGCCCCCGGGGTGCTGGAGCAGGTGCGCAGGCTGCCGCACGTCCGGGCGGTCCGCTCCATCCACCTGTAGCCGCGCCCGCGCCTTCCCGGCTTCCGCCCGCCCGTCCCGGTCCCCATGTTCCGACCGGGGCGGGTTCTTCCCCGCCGGGAGGGATGACATGGCTTCGACGGAGATCCAGGAGCGACGCGAGGGGAGCCTCCCGCGCCTGTCCTGGGGAGCGGTGATCTCGGGCGTCCTGCTGGCGCTCGCGGTGCACGTGGTGATGGGGCTCCTGGGCGGCGCGATCGGCTTCGCCGCGCAGCCGGCGGACTCCGGCGCGCTGGGGGCGGGGGCGGCCATCTGGGCGCTCCTCACCCCGTTCGTCGCGACGCTGCTGGGCGCCTGGCTGGCGGTCCGCATGGCGGGCCGCGAGGACGAGGCGGGCTCCAACCTGCACGGCGTGATGGTGTGGTGCATCGGCCTGCTGGCGGGCGCCGTGTTCCTGGCCGGCACGCTCGCCACCGGCGCGATGGCGGCCGGCGCGTCGGCGAGCGGCAACGCCGGCGTGATGCGGCAGATGGGGATCGGCCGGACGCAGCCGGGCCCGGCGCGGACCGAGCAGGCGGCGGACCAGGCCGGCGCGGCGGCCGCCGCGGCGGCGGGCGGCGGGGCCATGGCGGCGCTGTGCGGGCTGCTCGGCGCGTTCGCGGGCGCGGCGGTGGCGCGGCGGCGCGCGCAGGGACGCGGGCGCGGGCTGGGCTGGCGCATCGCGGTGCACCGCACCCACGACGTGGGCGCCGGCGCCGAGCACCCCGCCGGCCTGGGCGCGGGCGGCGCGTACGGCGCGGGCACGCGCGTCCCGCCCGCCGGCCGCGATCCGCGGACCGAGATCCCGGGCGCGCCGCCGTCGGATCCGTACCACCACTGATCGCTTCGCAACCCGGGCGGGAGCGAATAGAGTCGGGCGCGCGATGCTCGACCTCTCGCTCCCGTCCGGCCTCCGCGACCTGCTGCCGGACCACTCGGCGCAC
This sequence comes from Anaeromyxobacter sp. Red801, assembly GCF_049201065.2. Taxonomy (NCBI): domain Bacteria; kingdom Pseudomonadati; phylum Myxococcota; class Myxococcia; order Myxococcales; family Anaeromyxobacteraceae; genus Anaeromyxobacter; species Anaeromyxobacter sp. Red801. The sequence goes on from NZ_CM181236.1 coordinate 1,795,798, forward strand.
CTGGCGGAGCTGTCCTCCAAGCTCCACGACGTGTTCTCCCGCTTCGGCTACCGGCGCGTGTTCCTGCCCACGCTGGAGCGGCTCGACGTGGTGGAGCGGGGGCTCTCGCCCGCGGCGCTCGCCGACGTGATGAAGTTCGTGGAGCCGGGCTCGGGCGAGGTGGTCGCCATCCGGCCGGACATCACCCCGCAGATCGCCCGGCTGTACGCGGCGCGCCCGGACGCGCTGCCGTCGCCGGCGCGGCTCTGCTACGACGGCCCGGTGCTCCGGGCGCGCGAGGCGCGGGCGGGCCGGCCGCGCGAGGTCTACCAGGCCGGCGTCGAGCTGCTCGGCGCGGGCGGCCCCTCCGCGGACGCCGAGGCCCTGGTGCTGCTGGCGCGGTCGCTGGAGCGGGTGGGCCTGAAGGCGCCGCGCGTCGAGGTCGGGCACGCGCGCTTCGCCGAGGCGGTGATGGAGGCGGCGCGGCTGCCGGAGCGCCTCCGGGCGGCGGCGTGGGAGGCGCTCTCGCGCAAGGACCGGGCCGCGCTCGGCGCGGCCGCGGCGAAGGGCCGCGGCAGCGGCGAGGCGCGCGAGGCGGTGCCGCAGCTCGCCGGCCTGTTCGGCGACGGCGCGCTCGACCGGGCGCGCGCCATCGCCCGCGCCGTCCCCGAGGCGGCGGCGCCGCTCGCCGAGACCGAGGCGGCGCTGCGCATCGCGCGGCGGCGCGGCGTCCGCGAGGTGGCGGTGGACCTCGGCGAGGCGCGCGGCCTCGGCTACTACACCGGCATCACCTTCGCCGGCTACGCGCCGGGCGCGGGCGCCGCGGTGGCGCGGGGCGGCCGCTACGACGGGCTGCTCGCCCGCTTCGGGCGGCCGGGGCCGGCCATCGGCTTCGCGGTGGACCTGGAGTTCGCCACCCAGGCGCTGGAGCGCGCGAACGGCCGGGGCCGCGGCGTCCGGCCGCGGCGCGCGTCCGCCCGCGGCGGTCGCGCGGGCGCACGTCCGCGCTAGCGGATCCGGGAGGCGGCTGGTAAGGTGTCGCACCTGCGCGTCCCGCCCGCGCCCGGTCCACGGGTGCGCGTGCGCGGCGCGGGACGGCAGCCGTCCCGCGTCCGGGTGGGCCCGCCGACAGGGAGAGCCAAACATGCCGAACGTGGTCGTCGTCGGAGCCCAGTGGGGCGACGAGGGCAAGGGCAAGATCGTCGATCTGCTGACCCAGTACGCCGACGTGGTGGTGCGGTTCCAGGGCGGGAACAACGCCGGGCACACGCTGGTGGTCGGGGGCGAGAAGACCGTCCTCCACCTCATCCCCTCCGGCATCCTCCACCCCGGGAAGTCCTGCGTCATCGGGAACGGCGTGGTGATCGATCCCGAGGTGCTGGTCCTCGAGATCGACCGGCTGAAGGCGAAGGGCGCGCTGAAGGACGACGGCCAGCTCGTCGTCTCGCTCGACGCCCACGTGATCATGCCGTGGCACAAGGCCATCGACGTGGCGCGCGAGCAGGCCATGGGCGAGGGCAAGATCGGCACCACCGGCCGCGGCATCGGGCCGACCTACGAGGACAAGGTGGCCCGCCGCGGGCTGCGCATCCGCGACCTGCTCGACGAGGCGCGCCTCGCCCGCAAGGTGAAGGAGCGCGCCGCGCTCGCCCGCGAGGAGCTGGCGCGCCTGGGCGCGAAGCTCGAGCTCGACGAGCCGGCGCTGGTGAAGCGCTACGCCGAGCTGGGCCGCCGCGTGGCCGGCTACGCCACCGACGTGTCCATCTGGCTGCACCGCGCGCTGCAGCAGGGCAAGTCGCTCCTGTTCGAGGGCGCCCAGGGCACCATGCTCGACGTGGACCACGGCACGTACCCGTTCGTCACCAGCTCCAACACGGTGGCCGGGAACGCGGTGGTCGGGTGCGGCCTCGGGCCCACCGCGGTGGACTACGTGCTCGGCATCTCCAAGGCCTACTCCACGCGCGTGGGCGGCGGCCCGTACCCCACCGAGCTGAAGGACGAGACCGGCGAGCGGCTGCGCAAGATCGGCGGCGAGTACGGCGCCACCACCGGCCGCCCGCGCCGCACCGGCTGGCTGGACGCGCTCGCGCTCCGCTACGCGGTGCGCGTGAACGGGCTCTCCGGCATCGCCATGACCAAGCTCGACGTCCTCACCGGCTTCGAGACGGTGAAGATCGCGGTCGGGTACCGGCTCGACGGCAAGGTCCTCGACGAGATGCCGAGCGACCCCGAGGTCATCGAGCGCTGCACGCCGGTGTACGAGGAGCTGCCCGGCTGGACCGAGAAGCTCGAGCACCTGCGCACCTGGGACGACCTGCCGCCGCGCGCACGCGCGTACGTGAAGCGGGTCGAGGAGCTCGCCGGCGTGAAGGTCGTCGGCTGCTCCGTCGGCGCCGACCGCGGCGAGACCATCCTGGTCGAGAACCCGTTCCTGGCGCGCTGAGCGCCGCCCGCAGGCGGGCGCCCCGGCTCAGGCCGCGGGCGCCCGGCTCGCATGCGCCGACTCCTCCTCCTCCCGCTGGCCGCGCTCCTCGCCGGGCTGCCCGCGCGCGCCGCCGAGCCGTCGGCGCACGCGGCGGCGCTCGACGCGCAGGGCGCGGCCCGCCGCCGGCTGGGCGACGCCGCCGGCGCGCTCGAGGCCTACCGCCAGGCGGTGCGCGCCGCGCCCGAGTGGGCCGAGCCGCGCGCGGCCATGGGCGAGCTCCTCCTGGCCGCCGGCGCGGCCGCCGAGGCCGCCGAGGCGTTCACGGTGGCGGCGCGCCTGTCGCCCGAGCTGGCGCCGGCGTGGTGCGGGCTGGCCGTCGCGGCGCGCCGCGCGGGCGAGGCCGGCCGGGCCGCGGAGGCGGGGCGCCGCTGCACCGCGCTCCGCCCGGACGATCCCGCCGCCTGGCGCGGGCTCGCCGAGGCGCTGCGCGACGCCGGGGACCTCGCCGGCGCCGTCCGCGCCCGCGAGGCCGAGCTGCGGCTGGCGGAGGCCGGCGGCGCGCCGGCGTCCGACGTGGAGGCGGCCCGCGCCGCGCTCGCGGCGGCCCGCGCGGCCGCCGAGGCGCCGGGCGCCGGCGCGGGGCTGGAGCCGCCGCCGCCGAACGCCGGCGCGGTGGCGAAGCTCGCGCAGGGGGACCGTGCGTTCACGGCGGGTGAGTACCGCGCGGCGCTGTTCGCGTACCAGGACGCGGTCTACCTCGACCCGGGCAGCGCGCCGGCGCGGGTGAAGCTGGGCCGCGCGTACCTGGCGCTGCGCTACCCGGAGCAGGCGCTCGCGCAGGCCGAGCAGGCGCTGGCCCTCGATCCGTCGAGCGCCGACGCGCGCCGCCTCGCGGTGGAGGCCGGCGGCGCCCCGCCGGCCGCCGTGCCCGCCGCTGCGACCGCGGCGCCTGCGCCGGAGCCGGCGCCGGCCGGCGCCCCGGCGACCCAGCCCTGAGAGCACGAGAACCCATCCCCTCCCGTCGCCGCGGCGGCCGATCCGCGTCGCATCGCGTCGTTGCTCCTCCCTCACATGCCTCGGGGCATGCTCGGTCGTCGCGCCTCGCGCTGCTCGCGTCTCGACCGCCTGGCTCGGTCCGGGGATTGATTCACGCGCTCTGAGGGCGCGCGAACGGACGTTCACGCGGCGTTCCGCGGGGTTCCGCGCGGGCGCGGCGGGGCGTCCGGGGGCACCTCTCCCGGGCGGCCCGGCGGCGCGCCGGGTGGGATGGCCTGGCTCCGCGCGCGGCCGTACACTTGAGGCATGGAGGCGGCGCGGACCTACCGGACCCGCCTGCCGCTCCGGATCGCGGTCGCCGCCGCGGCCGCGCTCTGGGCCGGCGTGCTGGTCGTGCTCCTGGCGGCCCCGGGCTCGGAGGCGCGCTCGGTGCTCTCCGCCGGCGCGTTCGTGGCGTTCTTCCTGGCGTTCACGTTCGTCTACCGGAAGACCTGGATCGCGGTGACGCCGGACGGCATCGTGGCCGCGACGCCGCTCCGCATCCGTCCCGTGCGCTTCGACGAGATCGTCGAGATCGTGGTGCAGGACGGGCTGGCGGGGAGGGTGTACGCCGTGTTCACCCGCCGCGGCCTGGTGCAGTTCACCAGCCTGTTCGCGCGCCACCGCGAGCTGTTCGAGTTGCTGCTGGAGCGCGCGCAGCTCCAGCGCCGCTAGTGCCGCCGAGCGCCGCCTCAGGACCCGGCCGCCGCGAGCGCGAGCGCAGAGAGCGCCAGCAGCAGCGCCGCCAGCCGCCGGGGCACGCGCGGGCGCCGGGGGCGCGCCGCCGGGCGGGCCGGCGCGGAGGCGATCGCGGCAGGGGCGGGCGCGGCCGGCGCGGCCGCCGGCACCACCAGCGCGAGCGCGCAGCCGCCCACCTCCAGCTCGTCGCCGGGGGCGAGCGCGCGCGGGCCGCGCTCCACCGCGACCCCGTTCACCCGCAGGCCGTTCTTCGCCCCCAGGTCCTCCACCGTGATCGCGCCGCCGCGGACCCGGACGCGCGCGTGGAGGCGCGACGCCTGCGCGTCCGGCAGCCGGAGGTCGGCGCGGCGGCTCCGGCCGAGGGTCTGGTCGGGGCCGAGGGGCAGGCGCGCGCCGGCCGCGGCGCCGTCGAGCACGAGCAGGTGCGGCCTCGACGGCGCGGGCCCGCCTGCCGCCCCGGCGCGCAGGATCCCGGCCGCGCAGGTGCGCGTCCCCCCGTCGGCGGGCGATCCGGCGCCGGGCCCCGGCGGCGCCAGCGCGAGCTCCGCGCCCAGGAGCGTGGCGCGCTCGCCGGGCCGGAGCAGCCGGCGGCCGCCGGGCGGGACGGGGTGCCCGCCCACGCGCGCCCCCGCCACCGCGGGCTCCACCACCACGCCGGCGTCGCAGGGGAGCAGCCGCAGGGCGGCCGGGGGGAGGCCGGAGAGGACGATCCCGTCCGCCTGCGAGCCGCCCGCCGAGACCGCGGCCGCGACGAGGATCGCCGCCGCGTCGTCGAGGCCCGGGGCGCGGGCGTGGACCGTGTGGCGCATGCGCGGCGGGGTTCCACGCCGCGTGCCAGCCGGGCGGCGCCGGGAGATCGCGAGCCGCGGCGGCATCGCGCGCGGCGGCGGCGCGCCCGGGGTCCGCGGCGCGGACATCGTGGCCGCGCGGGGGCCGCGCCGGGGCCGCGCCGGGGCCTCGGCTCAGCGGCCGGCGGGGACCACCGTCCAGCGGCTCTCGGCGCGGGAGCGCGCCGACGGGTCGCCCTCGAAGCGGAGGTACCCGTTCATCTCGAGCGTGTCCACCAGCTCCTCGGCCTCGAGGTCGGAGCACCCCAGCTCGCTCGCGACCACGTCGCGGAAGTAGCTCCGGCCGCGCAGGTAGCCGACCGGCGGCTCGGTGCTCGGGATGTGGCGCTGGATGCGCTCGGCGAGCGCCGCCAGGTCGATGTCCTCGATGCTCATGCGCGGAAGCTAGGGCTGCTCCCGCCAGGTGGCCAGGGCGTCCAGCACGGAGCCGGCCTCCACGCGCCGGACCGCCCGGCCGTCGGACAGGAAGCGGACGGCGCCCTCGTCCGTGCGCAGCACCTCGGCGCCCGCGGCCGCCCAGCGGGCCAGCGGCTCCGGGTGCGGGAAGCCGAAGCGGTTGTGCGCGCCCAGGCACGCCACCGCCCAGCGGGCCCGGACCGCGCGCACGAACGGCTCGGTGGAGGAGGTGCGCGAGCCGTGGTGCGGGATCTTCACCACCTCGGCGCGGAGCCCGCCGCGCGCCACGGCCGCCGCCTCGCCGGCCGCCTCGACGTCGCCCGGGAACAGGAACGCGGTCGCGCCGTAGGTGGCGCGCAGCACGAGCGAGGCGTCGTTCGCGGCGAACGGCGTCCGGTCGCCGCCCAGCGCCTCGAAGCGGACCCCGGCGCGCTCCCAGGCCTCGCCCGGCGCGAGCGCGACCGGCGCCAGCGCCGCGAGCACCTCGCGCGCCGGGCCGTCGCCGCGGTCGCCGTTCGAGTACGCGCGGGCGATCGGGAAGGCGCGCGCCACCGCCTCCAGCCCGAGCACGTGGTCCGGGTGCGGGTGGGACACGAACACCGCCTCGAGCCGGCGCACGCCGAGGTCGCGCAGCAGCGGCACGAGGTCCCGGGCGCCCGGATCCGGCCCGCCGCCGGCGGCGCCGCCGCCGTCCACCAGCACCGCGCTCCCGTCCGGCAGCCGGAGCAGCGCCGCGTCGCCCTGGCCCACCGACACGAAGATCACCTCCAGGCCGCCGCGCGCGCGGGCGGCCGCCGCGCGGAGCGGGCCGGGCAGGAGCAGCAGCCCCGCGGCGAGGGTGGCCGCGCCGAGGCGGAGGCGCCGGGGCAGCGCCGGCACGCCGAGGACGAGCGCGGTGGCCGCCGCGGCCGCCCACCCGCCCGGCGAGGCGAGCCCCACCGCGCCCCAGCGCGGCGCGGCGGCGGCGTCCGAGACGGCCCGCAGCGCCGCGGCGAGCGGGCCGGCCACGAGCAGGAACGGCGCCGCCGCGAGCGGCGAGGCCGCCGCCGCCACCGCGGCGAGGGCCGCCAGCGCGGTGAGCGCGGCGCCGAGCGGGATGGCCGCCACGTTCGCCGCCACCCCGAGCAGCGGGAGTTGGCGGAAGTGGAATGCGAGCACCGGGGCGGTGGCGATCGTCGCGGCGACGGTCGCGGCCGCGCCGGACAGGAACGGCTCGAGGAGCCGCGCGCGCCACGTGCCGGGGGCGGGGCGGGGGCCGGGATCGCGCGCCGGAGCGGGGTCGCCCACAGGGCGAGGCCGGCCACCGCGGCGAAGGAGAGCTGGAACGAGGCGTCGAGCAGCGCGGCCGGCTCCACCGCCAGGATCGCGAGCGCCGCGAGCGCGAGCGAGTTGAGCGGGTCGGGCGCCCGGTCGAGCAGCGCGCCCGCGAGGATCACCGCCGCGGCGAGCGCGGCCCGGAGCACCGGCGCCCCGGCGCCGGTGGCGAGCGCGTACAGGAGCGCGCAGGGGAGGGTGAGGGCGGCGGCGAGGCGCCGGGGATCGGCGCGGCCCGCCAGCGCGTCGGCGCGCAGGAGCAGCGCCCGCAGCAGCCGCTCCAGCCCGAACGCCACCACCACCAGGTGGAAGCCGGACACCGCCAGCACGTGCGCGAGGCCGCTCCGCGCGAACGAGGCCGACGCGTCGGGCTCGAGCGCGGCGCGGTCGCCGGTGCCGATGGCGCGCACCAGCGCGGCCTGCTCCGGCGGGAGCCACCGCCCGGCCGCCTCGGCGAGCCGGTCGCGGGCGCGCTCGAGCCGCGAGGCGGCCGCGGGCGCCGCGGTCCGGGCCACCGGCCCCTCCGCGACCGCCACGAGCGCCGCGCCGCCGGCCCGCAGGCGGGCGCCGGGGTCGCGGCCGCCCGGGTTGCGGCGCCCGGGCGGCGCCCGGAGCGTGGCCCGGAACACGACCTCGTCGCCCAGCGCGAGCGGCCACGGGGTGGGCTCCGCCCACGCCTCCAGGAGCGCGCCGCTCGCGGTGCGGACCGGGAAGCGGATCCGGTCCTCCAGGCGGTCGGGCGCGCCCACCACGCGGCCGCGCACCTGCACCGCGCCGCCGGGGGGAGCGGCCGGCGGGACGCGCGCCGAGGCGGCGGCCAGCCAGCCGGCCGCCCCGAAGGCGAGCGGCGCGAGGCGGGGGAGGAGCGCGAGCGGCAGGGCGCCCAGCGCGGCGGGCGGCACGGCGGCGCCCTCCAGCCCCAGGCCCACGCCCAGCGCCAGGCCGAGGGCCGGCAGGAGCAGCGGGCGGCGCGTCACCGGGGCGCCTCCGCGGCCTGCGCACGCCCCATGACGCAGGCGGCCGTCCCAGGGAGGGCGTCGCGAATATGCTCGAAATTTCGAGTGTTATTGACCGTGTCGGGGAGCTGTGGTAGTCTCCCGCGACTAAGCTCCCGCCCCGTAGTCGACCCGTCCGGTCGGCCATCGGCACCGGCGGTGGAGCGGAGGAAGGAATGTCCGCAACGCAGGCTACTCAGGTCGCCCCGAATTTCAAGGTCGGGGACAAGGCCGTCTACCCCGGGCAGGGGGTCGGCGAGGTCATGGGCATCGAGCACAAGGAGGTCGCCGGGCAGCGGCAGTCCTTCTACGTGCTCCGCATCCTGGAGAACGGGATGAAGATCATGATCCCCATGAACAAGGTCGGCTCCGTCGGCCTGCGGGAGATCATCGGGGAGAAGGACGTCCGCCGGGTCTACGGGATCCTCCGGGAGAAGGAGGTCTCGGTGGACTCCACCACCTGGAACCGCCGCTACCGGGAGTACATGGACAAGATCAAGACCGGCAGCGTGTTCGAGATCGCCGAGGTGCTCCGCGACCTCTACCTGCTCCGGTCGGACAAGGACCTCTCGTTCGGCGAGCGGAAGATGCTCGACACGGCGCGCTCGCTGCTCATCAAGGAGCTCGCCATCGCCAAGGCGTGCGACGAGCAGGACGTCGAGGACGACCTGAAGAAGATCTTCAACTGTTGATCCCCCTCCGCGGGACCCGGGGCCGCCGCACGGACGGAAGTCCGCGCGGCGGTCGCGTCTCGGCGCGGATCGCTTGACGTCTGGGCCCGGGTGCGGCACGCGTCCGGGCGGTAGCAGGGGCGGTGCCAGCCGGCGCCGCGGGGACGGGCGGCGCGCGCGCCGCGAGGAGGCGACGAGGTGATCCGCGGCGAGCGCGTGATCGGGATCCTGGCGGCGGGCGGCTCGGGGCAGCGGGCCGGCGTCGCCAAGCAGTGGCTGGTGCTGGGCGGCGAGACGGTGCTGCGCCGCTCGGCGCGGGTGCTCGCGGCCTGCGACGCCGTGGACGGGCTCGTGGTGGTGGTGCCGCCCGGCGACGAGGCGCGCGGCGAGGCGGAGCTGGCCGGGCTGGGGAAGCCGGTGCGCGCCGTGACCGGCGGCGCGGCGCGGGCCGACTCGGTGCGGAACGGGCTCGCCGCCGCGGACGGCGCGGTGGTGCTCGTGCACGACGCCGCCCGGCCGTTCGCGAGCGCGGCGCTGGCGGGGCGGGTGGCCGAGGCCGCCGCGCGCGACGGCGCGGCGCTGGCGGCGCTCCCGGCCACCGACACGGTCAAGCGCGCCGACGCCGGCGCCGAGGTGCCGCGCGTCGTCGAGACGCTGGACCGCCGCACCGTGTGGCTGGCGCAGACGCCGCAGGGCTTCCGCCGCGCGGTGCTCGAGCAGGCCTACGCCGCGGCCGGGCCGTCCGCCTCCGCGGCGACCGACGAGTGCGCGCTGGTCGAGGCGGCCGGGGCCCCGGTCACGCTGGTGCCGGGCGAGGCCGGGAACTTCAAGATCACCGGGCCGGACGACGTGCGCCGGGCCCGCGCGCTGCTCGAGGCGCCGGTCGCGACGGGCGTCGGCTACGACACCCACCGCTTCGCGCCGGGCCGCCGGCTCGTGCTCGGGGGCGTGGAGTTCGAGGGCGACGGGCTGCTCGGCCACTCCGACGCCGACGTCTGCGCGCACGCCATCGGCGACGCCATCCTGGGCGCGGCCGGGCTCGGCGACCTGGGCCGGCACTTCCCCGACACCGACCCGCGCTGGAAGGGCGTCTCCTCGCTGGCGCTGCTCCGCGAGATCGCCGCGAAGGCGGCCGAGCGCGGCTGGCGGGTGGGCAACTGCGACGTGACGCTGGCCGCGAAGCGGCCGAAGATCGCGCCGCGCGCCGAGGAGATGCGCGCGCGGCTGGCCGGGGCGCTCGGGATCTCCCCGGCCCAGGTCAACGTGAAGGCCACCACCGGCGAGGGCATGGGCTTCGTCGGCCGCGAGGAGGGCGTCGCCGCGCACGCGATCGCCCTGCTGGTGCGCGCGGCCGGCTGAGCCGGATCCCCGCCGACGAACGGGACACGACAGAGATGAGCATCCAGGTCCACGACACCCTGACCGCGCAGAAGCGCGAGCTGGTCCCCCTCGAGCCGGGCAAGCTGCGGCTCTACGTGTGCGGGCCCACCGTCTACGACTACTCGCACCTCGGCCACGCCCGCTGCTACGTGGTCTGGGACGTGGTGGTCCGCCACCTGCGCGCCCGCGGCCTCGAGGTGCGGTTCGTCCGCAACTTCACCGACGTGGACGACAAGATCATCCAGCGCGCCAACGAGCGCGGCGAGGATCCCATCGCGCTCGCGGCCCGCTTCGCCGACGCGTTCCACGAGGACATGGACGCGCTCGGGAACCTGCGCCCGGACGTCGAGCCGCGGGTGTCCGGCCACATCCCGGAGATCGTCGCGCTCATCGCGCGCCTGGTGGAGCGGGGCTTCGCCTACGCCCCCGGGAACGGCGACGTCTACTACGCGGTCCGCAAGTTCCCCGAGTACGGGCGGCTCTCGAAGCGCAACCTGGACGACCTCATCGCCGGGGCGCGGGTGGAGCCGGGCGAGGCCAAGCGCGACCCGCTCGACTTCGCGCTGTGGAAGGCGGCCAAGCCGGGCGAGCCGGCCTGGGACTCGCCCTGGGGCAAGGGCCGGCCGGGCTGGCACATCGAGTGCTCGGCCATGACGCAGAAGCACCTGGGCGCGCCCATCGACCTGCACGCCGGCGGCAAGGATCTCGTGTTCCCGCACCACACCAACGAGATCGCGCAGTCGGTGGCCGCCACCAGCGACGGCCTGCACGCCGAGGACTTCGCGCGGTACTGGATGCACAACGGCTTCGTCCAGATCGACGACGAGAAGATGTCGAAGTCGCTCGGCAACTTCTTCACCATCCGCGACGTGCTGGCGCGCTTCGACGGCGAGGCGCTGCGCTTCTTCCTGCTCGGCACGCACTACCGCCGCGACTTCAACTTCTCCGACCAGGTGCTGGCCGAGGCCGAGCGCCGGCTGGCCGCGCTCTACGAGACGGTGGAGAAGGCCGAGCGGCTGGGCGCGGGCGTGGAGCCGGGCGCGGAGCCGGCGTTCGTGGAGCGGGCGCGCGCCGCGCTCGACGACGACTTCAACACGCCGCAGGTGCTGGGCATCGTGGCCGAGGCGTTCACCGAGGCGAACGCCCTCGCCGACCGCAAGGGCAAGAGGTCGCCCGAGGAGAAGGCGCGGCTGGCCGCGTTCGCGCGCGGCGCGCGCGCCGTGGGCGCGGTGCTCGGGATCCTGGGCCGCCCGGCGGCGCAGGCGCTCTCCGCCATCCGCGACCGGGCGGCGGCGCGGCGGGGCATCGACGGGGCCGAGGTGGAGCGGCTGATCGCGGAGCGCGCGGCGGCGCGGGCGGCGAAGGACTTCGCGCGCTCCGACGCCGTCCGCGACGGCTCCTGGCCCGCGGCGTCGTCCTGATGGACGGGCCGCAGGGCACGACGTGGAAGGTGGAGTAGGGGCGGGACGCGCCGCGACGGCGCGCGCCCTCAGTCCTCGAGCGGCGGCTGCGGCCCGGGGATGATGCCGGCGATGTCCGGATCCTCGCCGGGCGCGAGCGGGTTCGACTCGCGGGTCGCCTTCTCGCGCTTGCGCTGCTCCTTCTTCTCTTCCTTGTGGCGCTGCTTGTCTCGCCGCGCCGCTTCCTTCTGCCGCTTGGTCGCTCCGGGGTGGAAGGCCATGGTGTGCGCTCCTTCGAGGTTGGGGGCCTAAAGCGCGAAGGCCCGGCCGAGCGGCCGGGCCCCCACGACGTGCGACTCCGCCCGGCGGCTACGCCGCCCGGACGTTCGCGGCCTGCAGCCCCTTGGGGCCCTTCTTCACCTCGAACTCCACCCGCTGCCCTTCCTGCAGGCTGCGGAAGCCCTCGGCAACGATCGCGGTGTGGTGGACGAACACGTCCTCGCCGCCGCCGTCCTGGGAGATGAAGCCGAAGCCCTTCGCATCATTGAACCACTTCACAGTACCACTCGCCATCTGCACACTTCTTTCCGTGTTCGTCCGGGATGCACTTCCCGTCGGCCCCGAGCCGCGCCAGAGGCGTGGGACCCCTGTAACGTAGCCGCAGGGTGGTGAAAAGTCGAGCAGGTTCCAGGGGGACCGGGCCCGGCTAGTGCCAGGCCACCCCGCCCGCGAAGGGACAGGCGGCGATCGCGCAGGACCCGACGTTGCTGACGGTCGCGAGCCCCTTCATCGGGCTGCCGGCGTAGCACCAGACCGCCGCCTGGGTGCCCGTCTCCCGGCACAGGCAGAACGTGCCGCAGACCGTGTTCCCGTCGTAGGTCGTGCCCGTGGCGCTCCAGGCCAGGGCCGCGAGGACGGCCTGGGCCTGGGTGTGCTCGTCGAGGGCGCCGCAGTCGTAGTACGTCTGGCCGAAGCCGTTCTCGTGGGGGGTCTGGCAGGCGGTGCCGGACTCGCAGCAGCCGGTGCCCGGGCAGCAGGCCCCGCCGCACGCGAGCGGCGCGCCGGCCGGGCACAGGCAGCGGCCGCCGGTGCAGGCGGTCCCGGGCGCGCAGGCGGTCCCGCAGGTGCCGCAGTTCGCCGCGTCGGTCAGGAGGTCGGTGCAGACCGCGGCGCTCCCGGTCCCGCACACGACCTTGCCGGCCGGGCACGCGCAGGTCCCGTCCACGCAGGTCTGGCCGGCGGCGCAGGCGTGGCCGCACGTGCCGCAGTTCCTCTCGTCCAGCGCCAGGCTCACGCACGTCTGCGGCGAGCCGGTCACCGGGCAGACGTCGGGCAGGGCGTCCGGGCACTGGCAGGCCCCGCCCAGGCACACGTCGTTCGTGAGCGGGCAGACCGTCCCGCAGGCGCCGCAGTTCGTGGCGTCGATGCGGAGGTCGGTGCAGACCGCGCCGCAGGCGGTCCGCGGCGGGCTGCAGGTGCAGCTCCCGGCCGCGCAGTCCGGCGCCGGCTGCCCGCACGCCACGTCGCAGGCGCCGCAGTGGGCCGGGTTCACCTGGAGGTCCACGCACTCCGGCTTCGCGCCGGGGCACGCGGTCGCCCCCGCCGCGCAGGCGCAGGCGCCCCCGGCGCAGGTGCCGGGGCCGCAGGCGTGGCCGCAGGCGCCGCAGTTCGCCGCGTCGGTGGCCGGGTCCACGCACCGCCCGGCGCAGGGGATCTGCCCGGCCGGGCAGGCGCACGCGCCGGCGGTGCAGGCCGCCCCCGCCGCGCACGCGTGGAGGCAGGCGCCGCAGTGGATCGTGCTCGACTGGAGGTCCACGCAGGTGCCGCCGCAGTCGGTCTGGCCGGCCGGGCACGACTTCTTCGTGCCCCCGTTGCAGGCTGCGAGCGCGAGCGCGAGGGCCAGGGGGACGGCGCGGACGGTGCGGGCGAGGGGGTGCATGGGGGCCTCCCGGAACGGGGCTCCAGATTACTCTGGGTGGGAAGGGAAAGGGGGGCGCGGAGCGCGCGGCAAGCGGCCGCTGAACCCGTCGGGGAGGGCTGTTAGATTCCCGCGGTGCCCTTCGATCTCCAGAGCGCGTACCAGCCCACCGGCGACCAGCCCCGGGCCATCACCGAGCTGACCGACGGCCTGCGCCGCGGCGAGCGCCACCAGGTGCTGCTCGGCGTCACCGGCTCCGGGAAGACCTTCACGGTCGCGAACGTGGTCGCCCAGGTGAAGCGCCCGACGCTCGTCATCGCCCACAACAAGACGCTGGCGGCCCAGCTCTACGCGGAGTTCAAGGAGCTCTTCCCGACCGCCGCGGTGCACTACTTCGTCAGCTACTACGACTACTACCAGCCCGAGGCGTACGTCCCCTCGACCGACACCTACATCGAGAAGGACTCGTCCATCAACGACGAGATCGACCGGATGCGGCACGCGGCGACGCACGCGCTGCTCACCCGGAACGACGTGCTCATCGTGGCCTCGGTGTCCTGCATCTACGGCCTCGGCACCGCCGAGGCGTACCACGGGCTCCTGCAGCGGCTCGAGCGCGGGCAGGAGTTCCTGCGCGACCGCTTCATCCGCTCGCTCATCGACATCCAGTACGAGCGGAACGACCTCGACTTCCACCGCGGCACGTTCCGGGTGCGCGGCGACACCATCGAGGTGTTCCCGCCGTACGAGGAGGACCGCGCCGTCCGCATCGAGTTCTTCGGCGACGTGGTCGAGTCCATCCACGAGTTCGACCCGCTCCGCGGCGTCACGCTCGCCGAGCTGGACAAGGTCGCGATCTTCCCGAACAGCCACTACGTCTCGGCGCCGGACGTCCGGGCGCGCGCCATCTCCGGCGTCCGGGAGGAGCTGCGCGAGCGGCTCGGCGAGCTGAAGGCGGCGAACAAGCTGGTGGAGGCGCAGCGGCTCGAGCAGCGGACGATGTTCGACCTCGAGATGCTGGAGCAGATGGGCTTCTGCCCCGGCATCGAGAACTACTCGCGCTGGCTCTCCGGACGGAAGGCGGGCGACCCGCCGCCGTGCCTCCTCGACTACTTCCCGGACGACTTCCTGCTCGTCATCGACGAGTCGCACCAGACCGTCCCGCAGATCGGGTCGATGTACCGGGGCGACCGCTCGCGCAAGGAGACGCTGGTCGAGTTCGGGTTCCGGCTCCCGTCGGCGCTCGACAACCGGCCGCTCAAGTTCGAGGAGTTCGAGGCGCTGGTCCGGCAGGCCGTCTACGTGTCGGCCACGCCCGCCGCCTACGAGCTGGAGAAGGCGCAGGGCGTGGTGGTGGAGCAGCTCATCCGCCCCACCGGCCTGGTGGACCCGCAGATCGAGGTCCGCCCGGTGGGCTCGCAGGTGGACGACCTGCTCGGCGAGGTGCGCAAGCGCGCCGAGGCGGGGGAGCGGGTGCTCGTGACCACGCTCACCAAGCGCATGGCCGAGGACCTCACCGAGTACTTCACCGACGTGGGCGTGCGCTGCCGCTACCTGCACTCGGACATCGACACCCTCGAGCGGAGCGCGGTCATCCGCGACCTGCGCCGCGGCGAGTTCGACGTGCTCATCGGCATCAACCTGCTGCGCGAGGGGCTCGACATCCCCGAGGTCTCGCTGGTGGCGGTGCTGGACGCGGACAAGGAGGGCTTCCTGCGCTCCTCGGTGTCGCTCATCCAGACCATCGGGCGCGCCGCGCGCAACGTGAACGGCCGGGTGCTGCTCTACGCCGACGCGATCACCGCCTCGATGCGCCAGGCCATCGACGAGACCACGCGGCGCCGCGAGATCCAGGAGCGCTACAACGCCGAGCACGGGATCACGCCCACCACGGTGAAGCGGAACATCAGCGACCTCGGGATGGCGGTGGTCGAGGCGGACTACGTCACCGTGCCGCTCGCGGCCGAGGAGGGCGCGGAGTACCGGCCCGAGCAGCTCCCCGAGATCGTCGCGGCGCTCGATCGGGAGATGCAGGACGCCGCCCGCGCGCTCGAGTTCGAGAAGGCGGCGCAGCTGCGCGACCGGGTGCAGGCGCTGAAGGACCTGCAGCTCGGGCTGCCGGCGCGCGCCGCCGGGTCGAGGGGCTCGCTCGGGAGCGGCGCGGTGGCGAGCGCGGCCGCGATGGGCAAGCTGCGCGGGGCGAAGCGGCCCATGCAGCGCCGGCGCCGGCGCTGAGCCCTCAGAGCGCGTGAATCAATCCCCGGACCGAGCCAGGCGGTCGAGACGCGAGCAGCGCGAGGCGCGACGACCGAGCATGCCCCGAGGCATGTGAGGGAGGAGCAACGACGCGATGCGACGCGGATCGGCCGCCGCGGCGACGGGAGGGGATTGGTTCACGTGCTCTCAGTCCTGGACGCCCCAGCGCTTCAGCTTGCGCCACAGGGTGGACTTGTCGATCCCGAGCGCCCGCGCCGCCTCGGCGCGCCGGCCCCCGCAGCGCTCCAGCACGCGCAGGACGTGCTCGCGCTCCGCGTCGTCCATGGCGAGCGGCCCGGGCGCCTCCGGCTCCGCGTCCTCCGGCGCCCCCGCGGCGCCGGCCAGCGAGGCCGCGGGGCCGACCAGCAGCGAGGCAGGCGACAGGAGCGGCCCGGGCTCGAGGATCAGGGCGCGCTCGATCACGTTCTCGAGCTCCCGGACGTTGCCGGGGTAGTCGTAGGCGGCGAGCTTGGCGAGCCCCTCCGGCGAGATCCCGGTGACGGCGGGGTTCACGTGCCGGTGCTTGCGCAGGAAGTGCCCGGCCAGCGCGGGGACGTCCTCGCGGCGCTCGCGCAGCGGCGGGATCGGCAGCGTCACCACGCCGAGCCGGTAGTACAGGTCCTGCCGGAAGCGCCCCTCGCGCGCGGCGCGCTCCAGGGGCTCGTTGGTGGCGGCGATCACGCGCACGTCCACCGGGATGGGCGCGGTGCCGCCCACCCGCTGCACCGTCCGCTCCTGCAGCACGCGCAGCAGCCGCACCTGGAACGCCGGCGTGGTCGCGCCGATCTCGTCGAGCAGGATGGTCCCGCCGTCCGCCGCCTCGAAGTACCCGGCGCGCCGGGTCACCGCGCCGGTGAACGCGCCGCGCTCGTGCCCGAACAGCTCGCTCTCCAGCAGCGTCGCCGAGAGCGCGCCGCAGTCGACCGGCACGAACGCGCGCCCGGCCCGCGGGCTCCACGCGTGCAGCAGCCGGGCGAAGACCTCCTTCCCGACGCCGGTCTCGCCCTGGATCAGCACGGTCGAGTCGGTGCGCGCCGCCCGCCGGGCGATCTCCAGGAGCGGCGCCATGCGCGGGTGCGCCGACAGGACCACGCCCTCCGGGCCGCCGGGCGCCGCCGCCTCCTCCTGCAGCCGCACCCGGGCGACGAGGCGCCGCCGCTCCAGCGCGCGGTCGAGGCGGAGCGCCACGTCCTCCGGCTCGAACGGCTTCGCCAGGTAGTCCTCCGCGCCGCGCTTGATCGCCTCGACGGCGCTCGAGAGCGAGGAGTGGCCGGTGATCACGAACACCAGCACCTCGGGGTCGAGCTCGCGCGCCCGCGCCAGGACCTGGATCCCGTCCATGCCGGGCATCCGGAGGTCGGTGAGCACGGCGTCGGCGCCGTGATCGGCGAGGTGGCGCAGTGCCGCGGCGGGGTCGCCGAACGCGCGCACCTCGTGCGCCGGGGAGAGCAGCCGCACCAGCACGCGCTGCGCGACCGGATCGTCGTCGACCACCAGCACGCGGGCCATCAGGCGGCCTCCGCCGGGAGCTCGACGGTGAACGTCGCGCCGCGGCCCGGGGCCGAGTCCACCCGCAGCGCGCCGCCGTGGCTCCGCACGATGCCGTAGCTGACCGAGAGGCCGAGCCCGGTGCCCTGGCCGACCTCCTTGGTCGTGAAGAACGGGTCGAAGATGCGGGGCAGGTGCTCGGGGTCGATGCCGGCGCCGTGGTCGGTCACGCGCACCGAGACGCGGCCGTCCGCGGCCGCGGTCGACACCTCGACCCGGCCGCCCGGGCCGGAGGCGTCGATCGCGTTCAGCAGCAGGTTCACGAACACCTGCTCGAGCTGCGCGGCGTCCACCACCGCCGGCCGCGCCGGCCCGGGCTGGAACGCGAGCGCCACGCCCTTGCCCTCGGCCCGCAGCCGGACCAGCTCCAGCGCGCCGTGCACCAGCGCGTCCACGTCGTGGGCGGCGAGCGCGGGTGGCTGCCGCCGCGCGAAGCGGAGCAGCCCCTGGATGATGGCGCTGCAGCGGCGCGTCTGCTCGGTCACGTCGGCGAGGTCCTGCGAGAGCGCCCGCGGGTCGGCCGGCCCGGCCTCGAGGTCCCGCTTCGCCAGCGACGCGAGCGCCCGGATGTTGGAGAGCGGCGTGTTGAGCTCGTGGGCGAGGCCGGCCGCCATCTCGCCGATCGAGGCGAGCTTCTCGGTCTCGCGGAGCTGCCGCTCGGAGCGCTCGCGCTCGGCGAGGTGCTCCCGCATCACCGCGGCCATCCGGTTCACCGCCTCGCCCACCACCGCGATCTCGCGGCCGCCGCCCACCGGCACGCGCACCGAGAGGTCCTCGCCCAGGCGCCGGACGCCGTCGGCGAGCGACCGCAGCGGCCGGGTGAGCGTGCGCGACATGAGCAGGGCGGCGAGCACCATGCCGGCGAGCACCACCACCGAGAGCCCGACCACGGTCGCGCGCAGCCGCGCCACCGGGCGCGCGAAGTGCGCCTCGCGCGCCGCCAGCACGATCACCCACCCGCGGTCCTCGCGCGCGTAGGGCGAGTAGTAGACGTGCGCGAGGAGGTCGCCGGTCCCGGGCTGGACGCCGAGCCCGGCGTCGCTGGCCATCCACGACCGGACCACGTCCCCGGGGTACTGCTTCCAGGCGGTGACGTGCGTCCCGGTCTGGTTGCCGAACTCGCAGCCGCCGTCGGGGTGGAACAGGTAGATGCCGGAGCGATCCGGGTCGGCGAGGTTCCGCTCCACCAGGAACGCGGAGCCCTGCTCCGGCGGGATGAGCCGGTTCAGCAGGGCGCCGACCTGGGCGCCCCAGACGTTCACGACCAGCACGCCGGCGCGGGCGCCGGACGGGAACGACAGCGGCGTCGCGAAGCGGACCATGGCGGGGCACCACGCCTCCTCGCCCTCCACCCGGCCGCGCTCCAGGTTCGAGACGATCACGGTCCCGGGCGCCGCGCGGACCGCCTCCTCGAAGAACGGACGGCCGCGAATCGACTGGATGGCGGGCAGGCCGAGCGGCCCGCGCCGCGCCGAGGTGGCGGCGCTGACCTTGCCCTCGCGCACCTTGAGGACCTCGCTCCCCTCGGCGTCGACGACGCGGACGGCCTGCAGGGCCGGGTCGAGCCGCTGCGCCGCCAGGAAGCTCGCCGTCACCGCCGCGAAGGCGGCGCCGTCCGTCGGGCCCCGCTCCGCGGCCGCGAGCGCGGCGGCGACCTCGGGGGAGGCGGCCAGGGCGGCCGCGGTGCGCTCGCCGTGCCGGACCAGCTCCTGGACCTCGCGCGCGGATCCGGCGGCGAGCGTCCGGATGTGCGACTCGGTGCGGCTGCGCAGCAGGCCCTCTGCGACGCCGAGCACGACGAGCGAGAACGCGACGAAGGACGGGATGCCCACCCCCAGCATCGTCGCCAGCATCCGGGCGCCGATCCCGGCACGGCGGGCGCGACCGTTGCGCTCCTGCAACCTCGGCGCGTCCTCGCGTTGCATCCTGCAATCCTCCGGTGCCGCCCCGGCGGCGTGCGGTAAAAATCCGCTTGGGGCGGCGGGAGCTTACCACCAGGGCCCCGGCGGCACGCGCCTGGAAAGAGGCACCGGCCGTGCCCGCGAGGCGGGCCACGCCGGCGCCCCGCCCGGCGAAGGAGGCCACCATGCTCCGTGCAGCCCGGTCCGCCGCGCTCGTCGCGGCGATCCTCTCCCTCGCGGCCTGCAGCGAGTCGCGCTCGCGCGCCGCCGCCCCGGCGCCGTCCCCCGCCGACCCGCAGCCGGCGCCTGCGCCGGCGGATCCGCAGGCGGCGTACCTCGCCGCCCGCCGGGCCGAGGTGGCGGCGATGCCCGACCCGCCCTCGGCGCTCCCGCAGAGCACCGGCGCGCGGCAGGAGCTCGCCTACATGATCGAGCTCGGCGAGAGGCTGCTGCGCGAGACGAACACGCACCCGCTCACGGCCCCGTACGTCGGGGCGTCCGGGCTCACCTGCAGCTCCTGCCACCTGGACGCGGGGAGGAAGAAGGCCATCGCCTCCACCTTCATCGGCGCCGCCGCGTCGTTCCCGGCGTTCAACGACCGCGACGGCGGCGTGATCACGCTGCAGGATCGCGTGAACGGCTGCTTCATGCGCAGCATGAACGGGACGCGGCTCCCGGAGAACTCGGAGGCGCTGCTCGCGATCGTCTCGTACATCAACTGGCTGTCGCAGGGCTTCCCGCTGCAGCCGGACCCGGACCGCGCCGTCTCCTCGCTGAACCGGTCCTTCCCCAACCCGGCCATCAAGGCCATGGCCCTCGCCGGCAAGGCGGTGGCCGCGAACGGCGCGTCGATCTACGACTCGCGCTGCGCGCCGTGCCACGGCGTGCACGGGGAGGGCCTCGTGGGCGCGCCGCCGGTCTGGGGCGAGCGCGCGTACAACCGGGGCGCGGGGATGGCGAACAACGTCCAGGCGGGCAGCTGGATCCAGTTCAACATGCCGCCGGCGGAGGAGCTGACGCTCACCGACCCGGAGGCGCTCGACGTGGCGGCGTTCGTGAACGCGCAGCCGCACCCGGCGTTCGTCGAGGCGGAGCACCTGCCCGGCGGCGGCGCCGGCTACGGCGGGGCGGAGATCGTGTACCACTACGGCGCCTCGTTCACCGCCGAGCAGGTCGCGGCCCGCGTCCCCTCCGGCCCGACCGCCGACCCGGCGCTGGACGGCGCGGCGCTGTACGCGGCCCGCTGCGCCGCCTGCCACGGCCCCCTGGCCGGCTCGGCGGTCCGGGGCCGCACCGCGGCGCAGATCTCCGCCGCGATCGCCGGGCTCGGCTCCATGGCCGGCCTGAAGGACCTCTCCGCCGCGCAGGTCGAGGCCGTCGCCGCGGCGCTGCGGTAGCGGACCGGCGGGCGGGCGCCGCACGGGCGTCCGCCCGCCGCCCGTCCGTGCGGACGGGCGTGATCCGCGCGCCGTTTCCGGGTAATTCCTTGCCCGGATGGACGCGAACCTGCGCAGGAAGCTGGACGAGCTGCCCGCCGAGCCGGGCTGCTACCTGATGAAGGACCGGGCCGGCGAGGTGGTCTACGTCGGCAAGGCGTCCAGCCTGCGCTCGCGCGTGCGCTCCTACTTCGACCCGGGCCGGGGCGACCAGCGCGCGTTCGTGGCGCTGCTCGACGACCTGCTCGGCGACCTCGAGGTGATCGTCACCCGCTCCGAGAAGGAGGCGGTGCTCCTCGAGAACGAGCTCATCAAGAAGCACCGGCCGCGCTTCAACGTGCGGCTGCGCGACGACAAGGACTTCATCGTCCTGAAGCTGGACGAGCGCCACCCGTACCCGCGCCTGGAGGTGCGGCGGGCGCGGGAGAAGCGGCAGCCGGGGGCGCGCTACTTCGGCCCGTACTCCTCGGCCTCGTCCATCCGCGAGACGCTTCGGATGGTGAACCGCCACTTCCAGCTCCGCACCTGCAGCGACCACGTCTTCGACCACCGCAAGCGGCCGTGCATCCTGTACCAGATCCACCGCTGCCCGGCGCCGTGCGTCTACGAGGTGCCCGCGGAGGAGTACCGGCAGTCGGTCGAGGACGCGGTGGAGTTCCTGGAGGGCCGCGAGGGCGAGCTGGTGGAGCGCCTGCGCGGCCGCATGGCGGGCGCCGCGGAGGGGCTGCGGTTCGAGGAGGCGGCGCGGCTGCGCGACCAGCTCCAGGCGGTCGAGCGGAGCCTGGAGAAGCAGCGGGTGCTGATGTCGGACCGCGGCGACCGCGACGTCATCGGCCTCTACCGCGAGGGGCCGGACCTGGTGGTGCAGGTGCTCTCCATGCGCGCCGGCAAGCTCGAGGACGCGCAGGCGCACCCGTTCCGCGAGCAGGAGTTCCCCGCCGAGGAGATCCTGTCCTCGTTCCTCTCGCTCTACTACGAGCACACCGACGCGCCGGACGAGATCCTGGTGCCGCTCGAGCCGGTCCAGGCCGAGGCGCTCGCCGACGTGCTCTCGGAGCGGCGCGGGCGGCGCGTCCGGCTGCTCACCCCGCAGCGCGGCGCGAAGGCCGACCTGCTCGACGTGGCCCGCCGCAACGCGGAGCAGGGGTTCCGGGCCTGGCACGAGCACGACGAGCGGCGAGAGCAGGCGCTGGCCTCCCTCGCGAAGGCGCTCCACCTGGCGCGGCCGCCGCGCTGGATGGAGTGCTACGACATCTCGACGTTCCAGGGCGCCCTCGCGGTCGGCTCGGGCGTGTCGATGAAGGACGGCGAGCCGGACAAGGCCAACTACCGCCGGTACAAGGTGAAGGCGGTGGCGGGGCAGGACGACTTCGCCATGCTGCACGAGGTCATCACCCGCCGGCTGCGGCGGGCGCTGGGGGAGGGGCAGCTCCCGGACCTGATCGTCATCGACGGCGGCAAGGGCCAGCTCAACGCGGCGCTGGCGGCGGCGAAGGACCTGGGCGTGCCGACGCGCCCGTCGCCGGGCAACCCCGACGCACCGTTCGTGGAGCTGGTGGGGCTCGCCAAGAGCCGGCTGGTGGACGGCCCGGCGCTCGGGACGGCGCGGGTGGTGGCGCGGCGCGGGCGGCGCGCGGAGGCGCGCCTCGCGGACGCCGCCGAGGCGGCGGAGAAGGGCTTCGTGTCCGAGCTGGCGCGCAGCCCGGAGCGCGTGTTCCTGCCCGGCCGCAAGGACCCGGTGGTGCTCCGGCAGAACTCCGCCGAGCTGTTCCTGCTGGCGCGCCTGCGCGACGAGGCGCACCGCTTCGCCATCACGTTCCACCGCAAGCTGCGCCGCGAGCGCAACTTCCAGAGCGTGCTCGAGGAGATCCCCGGGATCGGCGAGGGCCGCAAGCGGGCGCTGCTGCGCCACTTCGGCGCGCTGCGCCGGGTCCGGGAGGCGACGCCGGAGGAGATCGCGCAGGTGGAGGGCTTCGGGCCGAGGCAGGCGGCGGCCGTCCACGCGTTCTTCCACCGGCCGGACGCGCCGCCGGTCGCCGCCGACGCGCCGCCCGGCGCGCCGGACGCCGCGCCCGCCGGGGGTCCCGCCGACGCGAGCCCGGAGGCGGTGGTCGCCGCCACCGAGGCCGAGATCGACGCCGCGCTGGCCGACGAGGATGCGTCCCCGGAGCCCGCCGCTTAAGTCGGACGGCGACCGGCCGGTTTGATAAGGTCGGGCTCCCGAGGAGACGACATGCGGATCGCGGACGACGTCACGAAGCTCATCGGCAACACGCCGCTGGTGCGGCTGAACCGCGTGATGGACGGGGCGGGGGCGGTGGTCGCGGCCAAGCTGGAGATGCAGAACCCGGCCGGCAGCGTGAAGGACCGCATCGGCCTGTCGATGATCGAGGCGGCCGAGCGCGAGGGGAGGATCAAGCCGGACACGATCCTGCTCGAGCCGACCAGCGGCAACACCGGCATCGGTCTGGCGTGCGTCGCGGCGGCCAAGGGCTACAAGCTCGCGCTCCTCATGCCCGAGACCATGAGCATCGAGCGGCGCAAGCTGCTGGCGGCGCTCGGGGCGGAGCTCATCCTGACGCCCGGCCCCGAGGGCATGAAGGGCGCCATCCAGCGCGCCGAGCAGCTCGCCGCGAAGGACCCGCGGTACCTCGTCCTCCAGCAGTTCGAGAACCCGGCCAACCCCGAGGTCCACCGGCGCACCACCGCCGAGGAGATCTGGCGCGACACCGACGGCGAGGTGGACGTGCTCGTGTGCGCCACCGGGACCGGCGGCACCGTGACCGGCTGCGCGCAGGTGCTGAAGCCGCGCAAGCCGTCCATCCGCATCGTGGCCGCCGAGCCGGCCGACTCGCCGGTGCTCTCCGGCGGCAAGCCCGGGCCGCACAAGATCCAGGGCTGGGGCGCCGGGTTCGTGCCGAAGGTGCTGGACACCAAGCTCCTCGACGAGATCGTCACCGTGCGTCACGAGGACGCCGGCGACATGGCCCGGCGGCTCTGCCGCGAGGAGGGGCTCCTCTCCGGCATCTCCGACGGCGGGGTGGCCTGGGCCGCGCGCGAGGTCGCGCGGCGGCCGGAGAACGCGGGCAAGCTGGTGGTGGCGGTCCTGCCGGACACCGGGGAGCGCTACCTCTCGACCTGGCTCTGGGAGGACGTGAAGTGAGCGACGGCGTGAAGGCTCCGGCGGCTCCGGCGGTGGACCAGGTGGCGCTCGCGCCGGTGGTGGACGCGCTCTGCCGCGACGCGGCGGCGGCGTTCGGCGCCGGCGGGCGGGTGACGCTGCCGTCGCGCGAGGCGGTGATCCGGGTGGTGGAGGACCTGCGGGCGGTGCTGTTCCCGGGCTACTTCGGGACCAGCGACCTGCACGACGAGAGCCTGCACTACTTCGTGGGCGCCACCCTGGCCCGCGCCATGCGCGCGCTGGAGGAGCAAATCCGGCGCGGGTTCGCGTTCACCGAGCGGCACGACCTGAACGGCTGCACGCACTGCTTCGAGGAGGCGCAGGCGATCACCAAGGCGTTCCTCGCGCGCGTCCCGGAGATCCGTCGCCTGGTCGCCTCCGACGTCGAGGCCACCTACGAGGGCGACCCCGCGCTGAAGAGCCGCGACGAGGCCATCTTCGCCTACCCGGGCATGATGGCGGTGACCAACCAGCGCATCGCCCACGAGCTCCACGTGCTGGGCGTGCCGCTCATCCCGCGCATCATCACCGAGCACGCGCACACGCTCACCGGCATCGACATCCACCCCGGCGCGCGGATCGGCGAGCGCTTCTTCATCGACCACGGCACCGGCGTGGTGATCGGCGAGACCTCGATCATCGGCGACCGGGTGCGGCTGTACCAGGGCGTCACCCTGGGCGCGAAGAGCTTCCCGCTGGACGAGAACGGCAACCCGATCAAGGGAATCGATCGGCACCCCATCGTCGAGGACGACGTCGTGGTATACGCCGGCGCCACCATCCTCGGCCGGATCACCATCGGCAAGGGGTCGTCGGTCGGCGGCAACGTCTGGGTCACCTCCAGCCTGCCGCCCGGCAGCCGCGTCACCCAGGCCGAGGTCCGGGAGCAGCGCTTCGCGCACGGCGCGGGCATCTGATCCGGCGCGCCCGCGCCCCTGAAAGGACTCACCGCAGTGGCCTACCACCCGTGGCACGACGTGGAGCTGCCTCGCTTCGTCGAGGATCCGATCCCCGCCATCATCGAGATCCCCACCGGCTCGAAGGTGAAGTACGAGCTGGACAAGAAGTCCGGGCTGCTGCTCGTGGACCGGATCCTGTTCTCCGCGGTGCACTACCCGGCGAACTACGGCTTCGTGCCGCGCACCTACTGCGACGACGGCGACCCGCTCGACATCCTGGTGCTCTGCTCCGAGCAGATCCAGCCGCTCGCCATCATGCAGGCGAAGGTGATCGGCGTGATGCAGATGCGCGACGACAAGGGCCAGGACGACAAGCTCATCGCCGTCCACGCCGACGACCCGAACTACGCCGACTACTCGGACGTCTCCGAGCTGCCGCAGCACCGCCTGCGCGAGCTGCAGCGCTTCTTCCAGGACTACAAGGCGCTCGAGAACAAGAAGGTGCTGGTCCGCGCACCGCAGGGGCGCTCCGAGGCGCTCGAGGTGCTGCGCGACGCGATCCGCCTGTACGACAGGGACCGCGCGCGGCTCATGGGCACGCCGGGCCCGTCCGCGCCCGAGGCGCCCCGCGCCCGGCGCCCGGCCCGCGCCGGCAAGGGCGGCCGGCGCCGGTAGCGCCCGGTCCCCCGCCCGCGGGGGAGGGGAGCGGCCCGGCGGCGCGCCCGCCCGTGTGCATCTTGGACGCCGGTGGGCGCGCTCCAGCAGATCGCGGCGGCGGTGACGCCGGCGGTGATGGTCTCCGCCTGCGGGCTCATCGCGCTCGGCCTCGACAACCAGACCGCCCGCATGGCCGCGCGGCTCCGCGACCTGGCGCGCGAGTGGCGCGGGCTCCCACCGCACGCGGCGCGGCGGGCGACGCTGGCGCAGCAGGTCGAGGTGCTGGACCGCCGCCACGGCCTCTACTCGCGGGCGCTGCTGCTCAACTACGGCGCGCTCTTCGCGTTCGTGGTCACCTCCCTGCTGTGGCTGGCCCAGGCGTACTGGGCGGTCCCGCCGGAGCTGCCGGTGCTGGTGTTCGGCCTGGGCGTGGCGATGCTGGCCGCCATGGCGGTGCTGGTCATCGCGGCCATCACCCTGGCGCGCAGCACCATCGAGGCCGAGGCGGGGGAGGTGCTGCGGGAGCGCCGGGCGCCGCCGGATGGGGGGCGGCCTGCGCCCGCCCGCGGCTGAACCCTTCCGGCCCGGACCGGCTCCCACCCCGCGCGATGCCCATCTACGAGTACGCCTGCGCCCGCTGCGGCAAGTCCTTCGAGACGCTCATCATCCGGCGGTCCGACGAGGCCGAGGTCGCGTGCCCGGCGTGCAACGGCCGCGAGGTGTCCCGGCAGATGTCGCGGCCCGCGGCGGCGCGGACCGGCTCGGACGGCGGCGGCGCGCCCGCGCGCGGCTGCGGCCCGGTCGGTTGAGGCATCTGAGCCGCTCGCCCGGTCGGGCGAGTCCCCCTCCCAGGAACCCTTCGCCGAGGCGCGCGCACGCCGGCGTCGCCGCACCCACACGCCGGCCGGTGCGCGCGCTGGGTCGCGCGCCGGCGCCGCGGTAGAATCCCGCGGCGTGCCAAGGACCTACCGCGCCACCGACTACACCCTCGAGTTCGTCGCCGATCTCCTCGCCAGGGAGGGGATCCTCACCGACGACGCGCGCCGCACCGCCACCGCCCGCGAGGGCGTGCAGCGCGCGCGCCTGCTCCGCGACGGCGCCTCCCGCAGCGGCGGGCGGGCGCTGCGGCGCGCCGAGCTCTCGCCGGTCGAGGTGCTCGCCTCGTTCGAGTTCCCGGACGCCCGGCGCGACGCCGAGCTGGTGGACGAGGACAAGGCCACGCAGGCGGTGGCGAAGGCGGTGGGGATCCCCTACCGCAAGATCGACCCGCTGAAGCTCGACGCCCAGCTCATCACCCGGACGCTGTCGCGCCCGTTCGCGCGCAAGCACGCGGTGCTCCCGCTGGAGCGCCGCAACGGCTCGCTGGTGGTGGCGGCCGCGAACCCGTTCGACCGGGAGCTGCTCGAGAACCTGCGCGGCCTGACCGGCGCCGAGGTCGAGCCGGTCCTCTCCTCGCCCTCCGACATCCACCGCGCCATCGCCGAGGTCTACGGCTTCCGCCAGCAGATCTCGCAGGCGCGCGTCGAGCTGGAGGGCGGCGCCGGCGCCCCGGACGTCACCAACCTCGAGCAGTTCGTGAACCTGTCCGGCATCGACGCGCTGGAGGCGTCGAGCGAGCCGGTGGTCGCGGCGGTCGAGTACCTGCTGCACTACGCGTTCGAGCAGCGCGCCAGCGACATCCACCTCGAGCCGCGGCGGGAGGAGTCGATCATCCGCATGCGGATCGACGGCGTGCTCCACCCGGTCCACCGCATCCCCAAGGCCGTGCACGGCGCCATCGCCAACCGGTTCAAGATCATGAGCCGGCTCGACATCGCGCTGAAGCGCCCGCAGGACGGGCGCATCCGCACCGCCCGCGGCGACGCCGAGATGGAGCTGCGCGTCTCCACCGTCCCCACCACCTTCGGCGACAAGGTCGTGATCCGCGTCCTCGACCCGACCGTGCTGGTGCGCGACCTCTCCGAGCTGGGGTTCCTCCCCGACGAGCGCGACCAGTTCGAGCGCTGGCTGCTGCGGCCGCACGGCCTGGTGATCGTGACCGGCCCCACCGGCAGCGGGAAGACCACCACGCTCTACTCGGCGCTGCAGGCGCTCGCCTCGCCGGAGGTGAACGTCGTGACCATCGAGGATCCCATCGAGATGGTCCACGAGGACTTCAACCAGATCGCCGCCAACCAGAAGACCGGCACCGGCTTCGCCGAGGCGCTGCGCCACGTGCTGCGCCAGGATCCGGACGTGGTGATGGTGGGCGAGGTCCGCGACGCCGAGACCGCCGCCCAGGCGGTGCAGGCGGCGCTCACCGGGCACATGGTGCTGACCACGCTGCACACCAACGACACGGTCAGCGCGGTGGCCCGCCTGCGCGACCTGGGCGTGCCGAGCTTCCTCATCGCCGCCACGCTCACCGGCATCGCCGCGCAGCGGCTGGTCCGGCAGGTGTGCCCGTCCTGCGCCGAGGACGTGCCGCTCACCGCCGACGAGGTGCACGCGCTGGGCGTGCCGCACCCCGAGGACCACGCCGGCAAGCTGCTGGCCCGCCGCGGCCGCGGCTGCCCGAAGTGCCGCTTCACCGGCTACTACGGGCGCAGCGGCATCTTCGAGGTCCTCCCGGTCAACGCGCGCCTGCGCCACCTGGTGGCGGAGGGCGCCACGCCCGAGGCGCTGCTCCGCACCGCCCGCCAGGACGGGCTGCGCCCGCTCCGCGATCACGCGGTGCGCAAGGTGGCCGCGGGCGTCACGTCCTTCGAGGAGGCGATGCGCGCCACCGCCGACGCCGAGGCGGCGCCGTGAGCGCGACGGCGCGGATCCTCGTCCCCCCGGTGAGCGAGCCATGAGCGTCTCCTCCGAGATCGCCGAGCTGTGGTCGGCGGGCACCCCGATCCTCTACCTGGTCACGCCGGAGGAGGACCGCGCCGTGGCCGCCTGCCAGGCGGCGGCCGCCGCCTTCGACGCGCGCTGCGCGGTGTGGTCCTCGCACCGCGGGCTCGACCCGTTGGCGCCGGGCGCCAAGGAGCCGGCGGCGCTGCTCGACGCGCTCCTGCGCGCGCCGGCGCCGTTCCTGGCGGTGGCGCTCGACTTCCACCACGCGCTCGCCTCGCCGGCGGTCGCGCGCCAGCTCCGCGACGCGCTGCCCCGCATGGCCGCCGAGGGGCGGTGCCTGGCGGTGGTGGCCCCGCGCCTGGCGCTGCCGGACGGGCTCGGCACCGACGCCGCGGTGATCCGCGTGCCGCTGCCCGACGACGCCGAGCTGGGCGCGCTCCTGGAGGTGGTCCAGGCGGGCCTCGCGCACCCGGCCGCGCCGCCGCCGCTGCCGGCGGAGGTGCGCCACCGCGCGCTGGTGGCGGCCCGCGGGCTCTCGGAGGCGCAGGCGCGCCGCGCGTTCACCCGCGCGCTGCGCCGGGACGCGGCGCTGGGGCCGGAGGGCATCGGCGCGGTGGCGGCCGAGAAGAAGCGGCTGCTCGCGCGCGACCTCGGCCTCGAGCTGGTCGACGCGACGGAGCGCCCGGAGGACCTGGGCGGGCTCGGCGCGTTCAAGGGCTGGATGGACGAGCGCGCGCTCGCGTTCGACCCGGACGCCTCGCGCTTCGGGCTCCCGCCGCCGCGCGGCGTGCTGCTCGTCGGCGTGCAGGGCTGCGGGAAGTCGCTGGCGGCCAAGGCCGCGGCGGCGCGCCTGGGCGTGCCGGTGCTGCGGCTCGACCTCCCGCGGGTGCTGGGCGCGCAGTCCGGCGCCGAGGAGGGGCTGGCGCGCGCGCTGGAGGCGGCGGAGGCGCTCGCGCCGGTGGCGCTCTGGGTGGACGAGATCGAGAAGGGGTTCGCGGGCAGCGCGCCCGGCGACGGCGGCGAGCCGCGCGCGGCGCGCCTGCTGGGCGCGTTCTCCACCTGGCTGCAGGAGCGCAGGGGGCCGGTGTTCGTGGTGGCGACCGCCAACGACGTCTCGCGGCTGCCGCCGGAGCTGCTGCGCCGCGGGCGCTTCGACGAGCTGTTCTTCGTGGACCTCCCGGACGCGGAGGCGCGCCGCGAGATCCTGGCGCTGCACCTGCGCCGCCGCGGCCGCGAGCCGGGGGCGGTGGACGTCGCGGCCATCGCCGAGCTGTGCGCCGACTACTCCGGCGCGGAGCTGGAGCAGGTGGTGATCGGGGCGCTGCACCGCGCCTACGCGCTCGGGCGCGAGCTCGAGACCGCCGACCTCCGCCGCGTGGCGCAGGACCTCGTCCCGCTGTTCCGGACCTACGAGGAGCAGATCAAGGCGCTGCGCGAGTGGGCCCGCGGGCGGGCCCGCGTGGCCGGCCGGGCCGGCGCGGTGGTGGACCTGTTCCGGCGGGTGCAATGACCGGCGCGCGCCTGGAGATCCGCCCGGCCAGCCCGGAGCGCTGGGCCGACCTGGAGCGGCTGTTCGGCCCGAACGGCGCCTGCGCCGGCTGCTGGTGCATGTGGTGGCGGCTCCCGCGCGCCGCGTTCGACGCGGGCAAGGGGGAGGGCAACCGCCGCGCGCTGAGGGGGCGCGTCGCGGCGGGCGACGTCCCCGGGCTGCTCGCCTACGACGGCGAGACGCCGGTGGGCTGGGTGGCGCTCGCGCCCCGCGCCGACTACCCGCGCCTCGGCGCCTCGCGGATCCTGGCCCCGGTGGACGCGGAGCCAGTCTGGTCGATCACCTGCTTCTACGTGGCGCGCTCGCACCGCCGGCGCGGCGTGACCCGCGCGCTCGTGGACGCGGCCGAGCGCCACGCCCGCGAGGCGGGCGCGAGCATCCTCGAGGCCTACCCGGTGGACCCGCGCGGCGCGACCGCCTCGGCGTTCCTCTACACCGGCCTCGCCTCCACCTTCCGCGCGGCCGGCTTCGAGGAGGTGCTGCGGCGCAGCCCGACGCGGCCCATCGTCCGCAAGCTGCTCACCGCGCCGCGAGCGCCCGCAGCACGTGGTCGTGCACCAGGCCGTTCGACGCCACGCAGCTCCCCGACGCGACCGTCGGCCTCCCGTCGAGGTCGGTGAACCGGCCGCCGGCCTCCTCCACCAGGATCTTCAGCGGGGCGAGGTCCCACAGGTTCACCCCGGCCTCGACCCACGCCTCGGCCTCGCCCTTCAGCACCAGCGCGCAGCCGGCCAGGTCGCCGTAGCAGCGCGCCGCCTGCGCCGAGATCGCGAGCGCCGCCACCCGCTCCAGCATGGGCGGGCGGAACAGCACGTGCGGCTCGCCGAGCGACAGCGTGGCGTCCTCCCAGGCGGCCAGCCCGGAGACGCGCAGGCGCGCCGGGGCCGCGCCGCCGGCGCGCAGCCAGGTGCCGAGGCCCCGGGCCGCCCAGTACACCTCGCCCAGCGCGGGCAGGGCCATCGCGCCGGCCACGATCTCGCCGCGGTGCTCGCAGGCCACCAGCGGGCCCCAGAAGCCGCGCCCGCGGGTGAAGCCCTTCGTCCCGTCGAGCGGGTCCACGATCCAGCGGGTCTCGCCGGCGCCGGCGTGCTCGCCGGTCTCCTCGCCCAGGAAGCCGTGATCGGGGAACGCGGCCCGCACCACCGCCAGCACCGCCGCCTCCGACTCGCGGTCGGCCGCGGTGACCGGGCTGCGGTCCGGCTTGCGCTCCACGCGCACGCCGCGGCGGAAGTGGGCGAGGCTGGCCGCCGAGGCGGCCTCCGCCGCCGCGCGGGCGGTGTCCATCGCGCGCTGCAGGTCGAGCTCGGGCATGCGGGGAGCCTAGCGCGGCGGCGGGGACGCGCCGCCGGAAAAAGCGCGCGGCGGCCGCCCGGGAGGACGGCCGCCGCGGGTGCGACGGGCTATCGGAGGCCGGCTACTTCTTCGGGCGCATGTCGCCCGTCTCGAGGTAGCGCGTGTGGAACGAGAACGCCTCCTTGAGCATGTGCGGCGTGTGCTTCCCGAAGCTGCCGCTCTTCATCGAGCGGTTGTAGTAGTCCCAGAGGATCGGGCGCCAGTCGGGGTGCGCGCACTTCTCGATGACTTCCTTCGCCTTCTGCTTCGGGCTCTTCCCGCGCAGGTCGGCGAAGCCGTACTCGGTCACGATGCCGTTGACCTCGTGCTCCGTGTGGTCGATGTGCGACGCGAACGGGACGATGGCCGAGATCTTCCCGCCCTTCGCGACCGACGGGGACATGAAGATCGTGTACGCCGAGTTGCGGGCGAAGTCGCCCGACCCGCCGATGCCGTTCTCGATGCCCTTGCCCACGATGTGGGTCGAGTTCACGTGGCCGTAGATGTCGGCCTCGACGAACCCGTTCATCGCGATGCAGCCGAGGCGGCGGATGACCTCGGGGTGGTTCGACACGTCCTGCGGGCGCAGGATGATCTGCTTGCGGTAGCGGTCGATGTTCTTGTTGAACCGCTCCTGGCCCTCGGGCGAGACGGAGAACGCCGTCGCCGACGCGATCTTGAGCTTGCCGGAGTCGAGGAGGTCCAGCATGCCGTCCTGGATCACCTCGGTGTAGCTCATCATGTTCTCGAAGTGCCCCTCGTTCAGGCCGACGAGCACCGCGTTCGCGATGTTGCCGACGCCCGACTGCAGCGGGGTGAGGCTCTTCGGGAGCCGGCCGGCCTTCACCTCGCCGTCGAGGAAGTCGAGGATGTGCTGGGCGATCCGCTTGTGATCCGCCTCGGGGGCCTTGAAGGGCGCGTTGCGGTCGGGGTTGTTGGTGACCACCACCGCCGCGACCTTCGAGACGTCGATCTTGAG
Source organism: Anaeromyxobacter sp. Red801 (assembly GCF_049201065.2). Lineage (NCBI taxonomy): Bacteria > Pseudomonadati > Myxococcota > Myxococcia > Myxococcales > Anaeromyxobacteraceae > Anaeromyxobacter > Anaeromyxobacter sp. Red801. The sequence continues at coordinate 1,827,416 of NZ_CM181236.1, forward strand.
CGTGGGCGACCCGACGCGGTCATCGGCCCGGAGGACCGGGATCGGCGTCCGCTCGCCGTGGCGGCCGGTGACGTTGAGGATGTCGTGCATCCCCTCGAGCCGCTCGTCCTGCCACTCGTTGACCTCGAGGATGTACTTCTCCGCGACGTCGAAGTAGGCGGTGTTCGCGCCGCACGAGGACGAGAAGACGAGCGAGCCGTCCTCCTTGATCTTCGTGACCTCGACGATGGCGAAGTCGATCTTGTTGTCGGGGCGCCCGTAGTACCCGTAGCGCACCAGCGAGCCGGCGTGGCTCAGGTGCATGTCCTGGTACTCGATCACGCCCTCGTTGATCTTCTGCCGCATGACGGCGTCGCCGTTGTACGGGAAGCGGAAGCTGACCGACTCCGTCAGGCCCATGGCCTGGTCGAGCTCGGGGCCGGTCGAGGCGCCGGTGAGGGCGGTGACCTTGAAGGCCTTGCCCTTCATCCGCTCCTCGATCGCGCGCTTGGAGAGCGCGATGGGCACGGCCTTGGGATAGCCGGCGCCGGTGAAGCCCGACATGCCGAGGATGGCGCCGTTGGGGATGAGCCCGGCGGCTTCTTCGGCGGACATCACCTTCGCCTTGAGGCCCTTGTGGAGAATCCGATCCGACATGCGTTCAGCCTCCTAGGTTCCTGCTGCTGTCACGGAAAGCGCGGGTACGACCGAGAGTGCTGCGACACACCTGCTGTGGGTGGCGCAGAGTAACGCGAGCACGGGTCCGTGGGGAAGGGGCGGAACGCTTCTCACATCGCCAGATGCGGAGCGATTCCGTCCATGATGGCGCGGAGTTCCGCGGTCGACGACGGCCCGGCGAGCCTCAGCTTGCCCGCCTCCTCCGCGATGACGCGCTGCGAGATGAGCCACTCCAGCGCGTTCTCCAGCGTGGCCTTCGAGACGGCCTCGCGGACGGCGATCCGGCCGGACAGGAACTCGCCGCGGCCGCGCTCCATCGCCTCGCGGACGAGCGCGCGGCGGTCGAGCGGCGCCTGCCGCGGCGCGTCGGAGCCGAGGGCGGCGAGGGCGGCCGCCGCGGCGAGGTGGTACGCCTCGAGGTAGGCCCGGACCAGGTCGGCGAGGAAGGCGAGGGCGGTGGTCTCGGGGCCGGGCAGCACCCGGCCCGCGGCGCAGTCCACCGCCCGCACCCGCACCAGGAACGCGAGGTTCGACTCGAAGATCTCGTCGAAGCTCGCGCCGCTCCGGTACATGAACTCGAGCTTGAACAGCCGCGAGAGCCACAGCGCCCGCTCGCGGACCTCGGCGGCCGCCGAGCCGCCCGGCCCGCCGGCGCGCGCCGCGGCGGCCACCAGCGCGGGCGCGACGTAGCGGTGGATCACCGCGTTGCGGTGGTAGTCGAGCAGCGGCCGCTTCTCGTCCACCACCTGGTAGATGGTGTCGCCCGCCGCCACCTCCACCCGCACCAGCCCGTCCTGCGCCAGCCGCCGCACCGCGTCGGCGATGGGGCCGGCCTGGCGCGGATCCGAGGGCGCGCCGGCGAGGTCGCGCGCGAAGCGGGCGCCGCCCTCGGCAGCCACGTAGCGGAGCAGCTCGACCCGCCGCGCCACCTCCTCGGACCCGAGGCCGCGCCGCACGTGCGAGAGCAGCGCCGCGGACACGAGCCCGACCGGCGTGATGGTGACGGCGCGGCTGATCCCGTACGCGATGCGGTTGGCGAGCCCCTGCACCAGCTGCCGCTTCGCCTCCGCGGCCTCGCCCGCCCCGGCGGCGGCGGCGGGCGCGGCGCGCCGCTCCGCCTCGCCGCCCCAGGCCTCGTCCACCGCCAGCGAGGCGGCGCGCGCGCCCAGCCGCTCCGCCGCCAGCTGGCGGAGCGAGATGGGCGTCTCGAACTGCACGTAGAGCCGCTCGTAGCGGCGCAGGAGCACGCGCGCCGCGCCGAGCAGGCCGCGCAGGCTCTCCTTGCGCTTCTCGCCGCCGGCCAGCTCCTTCGCGTAGCTGGAGGCCTCGATGAGCCGCTCGTAGTCGATCGCCACCGGCACGAACAGCACGTCGTCGGCGGCGCCGTCGAGCCAGGCGTCCACCTCCATCGACACCAGGCCGGTCTTCGGGAACAGGAGCTTGCCGGTGCGGCTGCGCCCGCCCTCCACGTAGAACTCCTGCGGGAAGCGATCGCGCAGCAGGTGCTTCACGTAAGCGCGCAGCACCGCGGTGTAGACGCGGTCGCCCTTCACCTTGCGCCGGATGAAGAACGCGCCGCCGCGGCGGGCGATCCCGCCGAACGGCCAGAACGCGAGGTTGATGCCGGCCGCGATGTGCGGGGGCGTCATCCCGTTCTCGTAGAGCAGCCACGAGAGCACGAGGTAGTCCACGTGGCTCTTGTGGCTGGGGCAGAGCACGATGGGCGCGTCGGCGGCGGCGCGGCGCAGCCGGGCCAACCCCTCGTCGTCCACCTCGACGCTGGTGTAGAGCCGGCGGAAGAACCACGACAGCAGCGTCCGCATCACGCCCACGAACACCGGGTCGTAGTTGCTCGCGATCTCGCGCAGGTCCTTCTCGGCCTCGGCCACCACCGCCGGCGCGGGGCGGCCGCTCCCGGCCGCGACCGCCTCGATGGCCGCGCGCAGCGAGCGGTCGCGCAGGACCTTCTCGCGCACGCGGGAGGGCGCCTTGAGCGGCGGGCCGACCGCGGTGCGGAACTCGCGGGCGAGGTGCTGGTGGAGCGCGCCGCGCACGCGCAGCGCCACCGAGGCGTCGGGCTCGGCGGCGCGCTGGGCCAGGTACTCCTTGAGGTCGAGCGCGCGCCCCACGTCGAACACCGCGCGCCGGAACGCGCGGAGGAACGCGATCGCGTTCGCGAGGGCGCTCGGCGACTCGGGCGAGCCGTAGAGCACGTCCCAGATCGACCCCTGCAGGCGCTGCGGCCGGCGGCTCCACACCAGCAGCACCGGCACGAGGAACACCGGCTGGAAGAGATCGCGCTGCTGCCGCACCAGCGCCGCGAGCGGGTCCCTCTCGGCGGCCGGCCGCCCGAGGAAGACGAGGCTGGACTCGCCGGCGGCCACCGCGTCCTCGAAGGCGCGGCGGGTCCGCCGGACCCGCGCCAGCCAGCCGGCGACGCCGTGGAAGCCCTGCGCGGCGCGGAGCGGCGGCAGGCCGGCGCGGCGCAGGAACCAGCGCAGGTAGAGGAAGCCGAGCAGGCCGGGCGAGCGCATCACGAACACCAGGCTGCCGCGCGCGGCGAGCGCGCGGAGCGTGGCGATCGCGTCGCGGGGGATCTTGACCGGCGCGAACCACCGGCCGAGCAGGCCGCCGCCCTCGCCGAGGCCGGCATCCGCGGGCGCGGACGGCGGCGGCGTCGAGCCGTCCGGCTGGGGATCCGAGGCCTTCGTCACGGCGCGCGAGTGTATTACAGCGGTGGCGGCTCGCGGGCGGATTCCGCCCGGATATCCCGTGCCTGCAGGCCGGGCCGCGGGTCGGCGATCACCCGCGCTTCTTCACCCGGCCCTCGCGGTCCAGGTAGAACGGCTCGACCAGCAGCGCCTCCACGCTGGGGCGGTGGCCCTTCACGTCCGCCCCGAGCCGCGCCAGGGTCTCCAGCACCTCGCCCCGCACCCGCGCGTTGTCGCGGTCGCGCAGCAGCAGCTGGATGAGCGCGTCGCGCGCCGGCTCGCTGGGCGCGCGCCCCGAGAGCACGCGGGCCGCGCCGATGCGCACGTCGTCGGAGAAGTCCTCTAGCAGCGGGAGCAGGGCGGCCTCGAGGCCCGCGTCGGCCTCCGGCCCGGCGTGCTCGGCGAGCCAGGTGAGCAGGACCAGCTTCTTCTCCGGGTCGCGCGTGTAGGAGCGGGAGAGGCGCGCCAGCTCCTTCACCACGATGTCGATGACCTTCTCCGGCGGCGCGATCTGCGCGAGCACCCGCAGGCCCCACGCGATCCCGGACTCCTGCTCGCGCAGGAACGCCTCCACCGGCCCGAGCGCCTCCTGGCCGGCGGCGACCAGGATCCCGCGCGCGGTCTCCTTCTCCTCGTCGTCGGTGATGCCCGGCTCGGCGCGGACGGTGAAGCGCAGGCAGAGCGTGCCCAGCGCGCCCGGCGTGGCCAGCTCGCCGAGCTGCTCGATCACCTTCTGGCGGTTCTCCGGCGGGCCGTAGCGCTCGGTGAGCTTCTTCGCGAGCTTGCGGAGCTGGTTCTGCTCCCGCTCCTCCTTCGACCCGAACAGATCGAACAGTCCCATCCGACCTCCGAAACCCCCGCTCGACCCGCGTCCGGCCCCCGCGGGAGCGGACGGAGGCACGAGGTTCTACAACGAGATGCCCGCCCGCGGATCGTCCTTGTACAGCTCGGCCAGCGGCTTCACGGCCTTGTGCAGCGCCGGGCCGTCCGGCGGCAGCCGCACCTGGACCACCGCGTAGAGGTCGCCGCGCGCCCCGCCCCGCAGGTCCGGCATCCCCTTGCCGCGGAGCCGGAGCTGCATCCCGCTCTGGGCGCCCGGCGGCACGCGCAGCCGCACCGGGCCCTCGAACGTGGGCAGCTCCACCTCGGCCCCGAGCGCGGCCTCGGGGATGGTGACGGGGAGGTCGAGGTAGAGGTCGCGCCCCTCCCGCCGCAGGTGCGGGTGCGGCCGCAGCCGGACCTGCAGGTACAGGTCGCCGGCGGGGCCGCCGTGGACCCCGCGCCCGCCCTGGCCGCCCAGGCGGATGCGCGAGCCGTCGGTGACGCCGGCCGGGATCTTCACGCGCAGCGTGCGGCCCTCCACGCGCAGGTCGCGCTCGGCGCCGAGCACCGCGTCGCGCAGGTCGATGGCGATCTCCGCCTCCGCGTGCGCGCCCTGCGCCGGGATCGGGCCCCGCCGCACCCGCCCGCCGCGCGCGCCGCCGAACAGGTCGCCGAAGATCGACCCGAAGTCGAACGCGCCGTAGTCGCCCACGTTCACGGTGGAGAAGTCGCCGAAGTCGAAGGGCATGCCGCCGTTCGGCGCGCCGTGCCGCTTCCACTGACGGTACTGCTCGGCCTTCTTCTCGTCGAACCCGGAGCGCAGCGAGTCCGGCCCGAACTCGTCGTACAGCCTCCGGCGCTTCTCGTCGGAGAGCACCTCGAACGCCGCCGTGACCTCCTTGAAGCGCTCCTCCGCCGCCTTGTTCCCCGGGTTCACGTCGGGGTGGTACTTCCTGGCGAGCTTGCGGTAGGCGCGCTTGATCTCGTCCTGGGTCGCGGTGCGTGGAACTCCGATGATCTCGTAGAGGTCGCGCTCTGGCACGCGGGGAAACGTAACGCTCCCGGGCGGGAGGTCAAATCGCGGCGCCCCCGGGCGGCGCGCGCGGACGGGCTCCCCACGGCGCCCGCGCTGACTACAATGGGGCCCATGCTCCTCTCCCTGCTCCTCGCCGCGGCCGCGGCGGCCCCGGCCCCGCCGGCGGGCGCGCGCGTCGTCGAGCAGGTGGTGGCGGTGCTGCGCAACCCGGCCGGCGCGGCGCCGCGCCCCATCACGCTCACCCGGCTCGAGGCCGAGGCCCGCGTCGCGCTCGTCTCCCGCGGCGGCGCCGAGGCCGCGTTCCGGCCGCTGGACGCGGAGGTGCTGCGCGCCACCCTCGACTGGCTGCTCGACGAGATGCTGGTGGCGGACGAGTCGGCCCGGCTGCGCCTCGACGCGGTGGACCGCGAGGCGCTCGAGCCGGCGCTGCGGCGGTTCCGCGGGCGCTTCGCGGACGACGACGCCTACCGCCGGTTCCTCGCCCGGTTCGAGCTGGGCGAGGAGGACGTGGCCGCGTCGCTGGCCCGGACCCTGGAGGTGGAGCGCTACCTCGGCACGCGCGTGGGCCGGGGAGTGCGCGTCGGCGACGACGAGGTGGACGCGGCGCTGCGGGCGCGCGGCGCGGCGGCGCCGTCGCGGGAGGCCGTCCGCGCCGGGCTCGCCGAGGAGCGCGCCCGCGCGCAGGCGCAGGCGCTGATCCGCGAGCTGCGCGCCCGCGCCGAGATCCGCGTGCTCGATCCGGCGCTGCGCCGCGAGCCGGCGAGGGGGAGCTGACGTGCGCAGGCCGGCCGATCCCGCGCCCGAGCTCCGGTTCCGCCCGATGCGGACGGCGGACCTCGATCGCGTGGTGGACATCGAGAAGGACGGGTTCCGCAACCCGTGGTCGCGCCAGCTGCTCGAGCGCGAGCTCGGGCACGCGTGGTCGAGCACGCTGCTGGCGGTGGAGGACGGCCCGGGCGGCGAGGTGGTGCTCGGCTTCATCGTCTTCTGGCTGGTGCACGACGAGCTGCACGTCCTCAACATCGCGACCGCGCTCGAGGCGCGGCGGCGCGGGGTGGGGCGCGCCCTCATGCTGGAGGGGCACCGGATCGGCCGCGGCCGCGGCGCGGTGCTCGCCACGCTGGAGGTGCGCCGCTCCAACCTGCCCGCCATCGAGCTGTACCGCTCGCTCGGCTACCGGCAGGTCGGGATCCGCCCCGGCTACTACGCCGAGGAGGGCGAGGACGCGGTCGTGATGACCGCGGAGCTGGGGTAGGCGGCCGGCCGCGGCGGGCGGAGGCGGGCTGACAGGCGGCCCCCCGCTGGTGTAAGCAGGCCGCCCCATGCTCTGGCCAGCCCTGCGGTCCGTCCTGTTCCAGCTCGACCCGGAGCGCGTGCACCACCTCGCGCACTGGGCGCTGCGCCGCGTCCCGACCGCCCTGGCCCGCGCGCGCCGGCCTGCGCCCATCCCCGCGCTCGCCGTCCGCTGCATGGGGCTCGACTTCGACGGGCCGATGGGCCTGGCGGCGGGCTTCGACAAGGGCGACGTGGCGCTGCCGGGGCTCTTCGCCCTGGGCTTCTCGCACGTGGAGATCGGGACCATCACGCCGCGGCCGCAGCCGGGCAACGACCGCCCGCGCCTGTTCCGCCTGCCGGAGCACCGCGCGCTCCTCAACCGGATGGGCTTCAACAACGAGGGGATGGAGGCCTGCGCGCGCCGGCTCGCGGCGCTCCCCCCGGGCGCGCGGCTCGGGCCGGTCGGGATCAACGTCGGGAAGAACAAGGCCACGCCCAACGAGGACGCCGCCTCCGACTACCTCGCCTGCATCGAGTGGCTCCACCCGTACGCCGACTACCTGGTGGTCAACATCTCCTCCCCCAACACGCCGGGCCTGCGGCAGCTCCAGGAGCGCGACGCGCTGGACCGCCTGCTGCGCGCCTGCGTGCGCCACCTGGCGGAGCGGGCGCCGGGCAAGCCGCTGCTCGTGAAGCTCGCGCCCGACCTCTCCCCCGAGGCGCTCGACGAGGCGGTGGACGTCGCCATCGCGGCGGGCGCGGCCGGGATCGTCGCGACCAACACCACGCTCTCGCGGGCCGGCGTCGAGCGCCACCCGCGCGCCCCCGAGGCGGGCGGGCTCTCCGGCGCGCCGCTCGAGCGCCTCGCCACCGAGGTGGTGCGGCGCTGCTACGCGCGCGCCGCCGGGCGGGTCCCGATCGTCGGGGTGGGCGGGGTGATGGACGCGGAGGGCGCGTACGCGAAGATCCGGGCCGGCGCCACGCTGGTCCAGGCCTACACCGGGCTCATCTACGGGGGCCCCGGGTTCGTGGGCCGGGTGAACGCCGGCCTGGCCCGGCTGCTCGAGCGCGACGGCTTCAGCACCCTTTCGGACGCCGTCGGTGCGGACCACCGACAGGGCGGCGGGAAGGCGGCGGGGTAGGCAGGCGTTGAGACGTACGGCCGTCCCCAGCAGGTCGTTTACGTTCCCTCGTTCGGGAACGACCATGTAGGGACCTGAAGGTTGACGCAGTGCGGTGGGGTCTTGAGACGCCTGACGCAACGCGTTACGGTCGGGGCAGATGGGGTGGCAGGAACGCCACGCCGGCCGAAACCCGGAGGTTCCACATGGCCGAGATGCAGAGGATCGAGAAGCTGAAGGTTCCGGAATTCTTGAGAGAGCCCCTCGAGGCGGCGCAGGTCCGCTTCGGCCAGATCGAGGAGGAGGCCCAGCGGGTGCTGAAGGACCTCATGGTCAGGGGACGTGCGGGGAGGAAGGACATCGAACACATCATGCAGCGGCTGTCCCGGCAGGACTGGAACCTCCCCGAGATGAAGCACCGGCTGGGGAAGCTCCGGGAGCAGGGGGTGGAGCGGGCAGCCGAGTGGCGGGGGAAGGCCGAGACGTTCCGCACGGAGGCGCTGGAGCGGGTGACGGAGCTCCAGACGCGCGCGGTCGCGTTCCTCGGCGTCGCCACGCGGGATCAGGTGGAGGAGCTGAGCCGAGAGCTGGAGCGCCTCGCGAAGCGCCTCGATCGTGCGGAGAAGGGTCGCCGCAACGCGAAGAAGGCCAGGGCGGAGGGCTAGCGATGCCGGACATCCAGAGCATGTTCAAGGACGCCTGGTCCAGCGCGCGCGCCGGGGTGACCGCCGCCGAGGCCGAGGCCGAGAAGGTGCTCGGCCGGATCGGCGTCTCGACCGAGGGCGTGCGGCGGCAGGCCCGCGAGCTGGGCGAGCGGATCGACCGCGAGCGGCGCGGGCTCGAGCGCGGCCTCGACGACGTGGTGCGCCGGGCGGCGAACCGCTTCCGCATCCCGACCCGCGACGACCTGGAGACGCTGCAGCGTCGCCTCGACGCCGTCGCCGAGCGCGTGGAGGCGCTGTCCCGGCGCGAGCCGGCGACGCCGCCCGCGCCGCGGCAGGAGCAGGGGGAATAGTGCGGATGCCGCGGCTCAGCGGGCTCCTCGGGGCCGCCCTGGCCATCACCGCGTGGGTGGTGGTCGCGGCGTTCCCGCGGACGCTCTCGCACGAGCCGCGGTCGCACCGCTCCGGCGAGCCGGACTGCGGCGCGACCGGGTGCGAGCCCGAGGCCGATCCGCTGGTCGAGGCCATCGACGCGCAGATCGCCGCGCGGATGCCCGGCCTCCCCGAGGCCGACCGCACCCGGCTGGCGAGCACCATCGTGCTCGAGGCCGAGGCGGCGCGGATCGACCCGCTGCTGGTGCTCGCGCTCATCGAGGTCGAGTCGTCCTTCGACGCCCGCGCGCTGTCCGGGGCGGGCGCGAAGGGGCTCATGCAGCTGCGCGAGTCCACCCTGCGCCGGGAGCTGGAGCGGGTGGGCCTGCCCGCGGGCGACCCGCACGATCCGGTGCTGAACGTGCGGGCGGGCGTGCGCTACCTGCGCCGGCTCCTCGACGCCTTCGGGCGCGAGGAGGTGGCGCTGATGGCCTACAACGCCGGCCCGAACCGGATCCTCGGCTACCTGCGCGAGGGCGCGATCCCGCAGCGCTTCCACGTGTACCCGCGCCGCGTGAAGGCGGAGCTGCGCCGGATCCGCCGCGACATCGGCGACGAGCGCCCCGCCGCGGCGGTGGCGGCCGCCGCCGCGCCGGCCCCGGTGGCCGAGTAGGGCCGATCTCGGTTACACCCTGTCCCCGTCCGCCCGGCGCCGCCGGGCGCCAGGCTCCCATGCGCGTCACCGAGATCTTCTTCAGCATCCAGGGCGAGGGCTCCCGCGCCGGCCGCCCGTGCGTGTTCGTCCGCTTCACGGGCTGCGACCTGCGCTGCGGCTACTGCGACACCGCCTACGCGTTCCACGGCGGGGTGGACATGGACCGCGCCGCCATCCTGGCGGAGGTGGCCCGGCACCCGGCGCGCTTCGTCTGCCTCACCGGCGGCGAGCCGATGCTCCAGCGCGAGCTGCCCGACCTCGCCCGCGACCTCGTCGCGCGCGGCTACGAGGTGGCGGTCGAGACGCACGGGCAGCGGCCGCTGGACGCGCTCCCGGCCGAGGCGATCCGGGTGGTGGACGTGAAGACCCCCGGCTCGGGCGAGGTCACCACCGACTTCGCCTACCTCGATCGCCTCCAGCCGCACGACGAGGTGAAGTTCGTGGTCTGCTCGGAGGAGGACTTCCGCTGGTCGCGCGAGGTGGTGCGCCGCCACGCGCTGGAGGGGAGGGTGCAGGTGCTCTTCTCGCCGGCGTGGGGGCAGGTGGCGCCGCGCGACCTGGTGCGCTGGATGCTGGAGAGCGGCCTCGACGCGCGCCTCTCGCTGCAGGTGCACAAGGTGATTTGGGGCCCGGACGTGCACGGCGTGTAGCGCCGCCCGCGGCCGCGCGGCGCGCTGGAATACGGACGCCCGCTCGCGCGTCCAACGGGCGATCGCGCAGTGCCCACCCTCACGCCGCCGCGCGCACGCCCGCTTCCTTGACGCGGCGGGCCGGGCGGGGCTAGCTAGGCGAACGGATGCGCCCACCCGCTCTCGCGCTCGCCGCCGCGCTCGCCGGCGCCGCCGGCCCCGCCTTCGCGGGCCCCGCCATCACCCTGAACGGCGTCCCCATCGACGGCGCGACCGGCCAGCGCTTCGAGGGCGCGACGGTCGTCATCGACGATCGCGGCGACGTGCACATCGAGGCGCGCGGCTACGCGGCGCGCCCGGCCGGCGACCCCGCCCCGCGCAGCGCGCCCGTCGCGGCGGTGGGCGCCGCGGCCGCGGTCGCCGCCGCGAGCGCGCCGGCCCGGCTCTCCCACCGCTACTTCCTGGTCACCGAGCACGCCCAGCCCGGCGCCCGGTACGACCTGGCGGTCTTCGTGAACGCCCAGTGGATCCGCGAGGTGAAGGCGGGCGAGCCGCAGGTGGTGATGGAGCTCACCCGCTGGCTGAACCCCGGCCCGAACCGGCTCGTGCTCGCGGCCACCCGGCGCGCCGGCGGCCCGCCCGCGCCGTCCCCCGCCGCCCTGGCGCTGAAGGCGGTCGTGGGCGAGGGGACCGTCGGCGGCGGCCGGGTGGTCATCGACAACCCGCTGGTGGAGCTGACGCGCACCGCCGGCGAGACCGAGGACCGGACCGAGGAGTTCGTGGTGGAGGCGCGCTAGCGCCGAGGGGGGCGACGTGTTCGTGCCGGACCCGAGCATCACCCACCTTCCCGCCACGCGCGAGCAGGTGGTCGCCGTCATCGAGAGCATCAACCAGCCGCAGGTCTCCGTCCCCGGCAAGGCGCCGCAGGCGGTGGTGGGCCACCTCTGCGGCGTCCGCAACACGAACGGCACGCTGTCCATCTACGTCGGCCTCCACCTGGTGCGCACCGGCGAGAACGTCGTGTACGTGCACGACCGCCGGCAGCTCACGGTGGAGGAGTACCGCCAGGTCGAGATCGAGGGCCTGCAGTTCCTCGAGTCGATGGGCTTCATGCTCGACAACCTGAACTTCCGCAACCTCACCCCCGACATGCAGGAGCAGGCGCTGCGGCGGACGCCGCTGTTCGCGCCGCCCCGCCCGGCGGCGCCCGCCGCCACCGCGCCCGGCGGCGCCGCCGCGCCCGCCGATCCCGCGCGCCTCGCCCGGCTGCTCGCCTCGTTCTGATCATGCGCCCCACTTCGCTCGCCCTCGCCGCCGTCCTGTCCGCCTCGCTCGCCTGCGCCCACGCCCCCAGCGCCAAGGAGCGCCGCGGCGCCGAGATCCACCACGACCTGGGCGTGGAGGCGCTCCGCGCCGGGCGCGCCCAGGAGGCCCTGCGCGAGTTCGACCAGGCGCTCGCGGCGGTGGAGGAGTTCCCGGAGGCGCACCTCGGGCGCGGGCTGGTGCTCGAGCTCGGGTTCGGCCGCCTCGAGGAGGCGGAGAAGGCGTACCGGCGCGCCCTGGCCCTGCGCCCCGGCTACTCCGAGGCGCACAACAACCTGGGGCAGCTCCTCGCCAAGACCGGCCGGCTGCAGGCCGCGGTGGCCGAGTTCGACCTCGCGCTCGCCGACATGATGTACCGGGAGCCGTACGTGGCCCGCTGCAACAAGGGCCAGGCGCTCTGGCGCATGGGGCGCAAGGACGAGGGGCTCGCCGAGCTCCGGACCTGCCTGTCCATGGCGCCGCGCTACTGCGACGGCCGCCGCGAGCTGGGGCGGATCCGCCTCTCGGAGGGGCAGGTCAAGGAGGCCATCGAGGAGCTCGACGCCTACGCCCGCAACTGCGACCAGCGGCCCGACGCGCACCTGCAGCTCGGGCTGGCGCGGATGAAGGCCGGCGACGTCGCCGGCGCGCGCGCCGCGTTCGAGCGGTGCCAGGCCATCGGCGACGGGACCAACGAGGGCGAGGAGTGCCGCCGGAGCCTGGGCCGCCTCCAGTGACGCCGGGGACGCCATGACCGACGAGCACGACACGCCCGCGCCGGACGCGCCCGCCGCCGGGGCGCCCGAGCCCGAGGCGGCGCCGGCCGAGGAGGGCCTGCCCGCGTTCGGCCGGTGGCTGGCGCGCGAGCGCGAGCTGCGCGGGCTGACGCGCGACGAGGTCACCCGCGCCATCAAGCTCGCGCCCGGCGTGGTCGAGGCGCTCGAGTCCGGCGAGGAGGCGCGCATCCCGCCGCGCGCGTACGTGGTCGGGTACCTCCGCGGCTACGCGGCCGCGGTCGGGCTCGATCCGGACGAGGTGGTGCTGCGGTTCGAGGAGGCGGCGGGGCCCGTCGAGGCGCGCGCCCGGCGCGCGCGGCGCGGCGCCGACCCGCGCGTGCTCGCCGGCGCGGCCCTGGCGCTGGCGGTGGCCGCGGCCGCCGCCTGGGCCATGCTCGGCCGTTGAGGCGCGCGCGCCGCGTCGCCGGTAGGATGGCCTCGCATGGACCGCGTGAAGCTCACCGGCGTGGTGCTCCGCGCCGTGGACTACGGCGAGTCGGATCGCGTGGTGACGCTGCTCACCGCGGAGCGGGGCAAGGTCTCCGCGTTCGCGCGCGGGGCGCGGGCCTCGCGGCGGCGCTTCGGCGGCGCGCTGGAGCCGTTCACGCTGCTCTCGGCGGAGGTCCGCGAGCGCTCCGGCTCGGACCTCCTCGGCCTGGACTCGGTCTCGGTGGTGCGCGGCTTCGGCGCGCTGCGCGGCGACCTCGGGCGGATCGCCTGCGCCGGCTACGCGGCCGAGCTGGCGCGCGAGCTGGTGCGCGACCACCAGCCCCACGACGACCTCTTCGCGCTGCTGGTCGCGTACCTCGACGCGCTGGACGCGGGGCCGCCGCGGCCGGCGGCGCTGCGCGCCTTCGAGCTGGGCGCGCTGCGCGCCGCCGGGCTCATGCCGCGCCTCGACGCCTGCGCGCGCTGCGGGGCGCCCGTCGGCGACGGCCCGGTGCGCTTCGACGCGGGGGAGGGGGGCGTGCTGTGCCCGGCCTGCGCGCCGGGCGTCCCGTGCACGTTCCCGCTCGCGGCCGGCACGCTCGCCGCGCTCCTGCGGCTCCAGGACGGCGGCCTCGCCGCCGCCGCGTCCGAGCCGCTGGCCGCGCCCGCGGGGCGCGAGGCGCGCGAGGCGCTCACCGCGTTCCTGGAGCACCACCTCGGCCGGCGGCTGGCCGCCCGCCGCTTCCTCGACGAGATCGGGCCGCTGCTGGGCGGGTGACGCCCGCCGCGCCGGCCCCGCCACCGCAGCCGCTCCACCGCGCGACGCACGGAGGCAGGACGCCATGAGGGACCTCGACGTGCTGTGCCTGGGCGAGACGCTGGTGGACCTGCTGCCGGATCGCCGCGGATCGCTGGAGGACTGCGCGCGCTTCGAGCCGTGCCCCGGCGGCGCGCCGGCCAACGTCGCCACCGGGCTCGCGCGCCTCGGCGTGCGCACCGGGTTCCGCGGCGTGGTCGGCGACGACCCGTTCGGCCGGATGCTGACGCGGCGGCTCGCCGCCGAGGGCATCGAGGTCTCGCTCCGGCTCGCGCGCGAGCGGCCCACCGGGATGTGGTTCGTGGCGCTCGACGCGGCGGGGGAGCGGACGTTCTTCTCGCCCAACGCGCGCTTCTCCGCCGACAAGCTCATCGCGCCCGCCGACGCCGACCCCGCCGCGATCGGCCGCGCCCGCGTGCTGCACGTCGGGACCTCGGCGCACGTGCTGCCGGAGGGCCGGGCGGCGCTGCGGGCCGCGGTGGAGGCGGCGCGGCGCCTCGGCGTGGAGGTGTCCTTCGACCCGAACGTCCGCGCGCACCTGTGGGACGACCTGGCGCCGCTGCGGGCGCTCTGCCAGGACGTGCTGCCGCGCTGCGCGGTGGCGAAGCTGTCGGAGGAGGAGATCGAGCTCTGCACCGGCGAGCGCGATCCCGGGCGCGCCGCGGCGCGGCTCGCCGGCATGGGCGTGGGAGTCGCCTGCGTGACGCTGGGCGCGCGCGGCGCGCTGGTCCGGCGCGGGGCCGAGGAGGCGCGGGTCGAGGCGGAGCCGGTGGAGGTGGTGGACACCACCGGCGCCGGCGACGCGTTCGTGGCCGGGCTGCTCGCGGCGCTCTCGCGCGGCGCGGCCCCGCTCGCCGACCGGTCCTTCGCCGAGGTGGTCGCGGCGGTGCGCTTCGCGAACCGGGTGGCGGGGCGCGTCTGCACGCGCGTCGGCGCGGTCGCCGGGCTGCCGCGCGCCGGCGAGATTTCCGTTTGACACCCGCACCTTACGGCCCTACGGTGCCCGTTCCCCGGCCCGTTCGCCGCGGCGCGGCCGCCCCGCCGGATGACCCGCGGGGACGCGCCGGCTCGAACGCGAGGAGAGGACGCGCGTGTACTTCCAGGACCTGATCTTGAAGCTCCAGAGCTACTGGGCGAGCCGCAACTGCATCCTCGCGCAGGGTTACGACCAGGAGGTCGGGGCCGGCACCATGAACCCCTCCACGTTCCTGCGCGTGCTCGGCCCGGAGCCCTGGAACGTCGCGTACGTCGAGCCCTCGCGCCGGCCGGCGGACGGCCGCTACGGCGAGAACCCGAACCGCCTCTACCAGCACCACCAGTTCCAGGTGATCCTGAAGCCCAACCCGCCGGACGTGCAGGAGCTCTACCTCGGCTCGCTGCGCGCCATCGGGATCGATCCGCGCGAGCACGACATCCGCTTCGTCGAGGACGACTGGGAGAGCCCGACGCTGGGCGCCTGGGGCCTGGGCTGGGAGGTGTGGTGCGACGGGATGGAGATCACCCAGTACACCTACTTCCAGCAGGCGGGCGGCTTCGAGGTGAAGCCGGTCGCGGCCGAGCTCACCTACGGCCTCGAGCGCATCGCCATGTACCTGCAGGACGTCGAGAACGTGTTCGACGTGGAGTGGGTGAAGGGCGTGAAGTACCGCGAGGTCTTCCACCGGAACGAGGTGGAGATGAGCACCTACTCGTTCCAGGCGTCGGACCCGAAGATGCTGTTCGGGCTCTTCGACACCTACGAGGCGGAGTGCAAGCGGCTCATCGGGCTGAAGCTGCCGCTGCCCGCCTACGACTACTGCCTGAAGTGCTCGCACGCCTTCAACAACCTCGACGCGCGCGGCGCCATCAGCGTCACCGAGCGCGCGGCCTACATCGGCCGCGTGCGCGCGCTGGCGCACGAGTGCGCCAAGGGCTACCTCGACTCGCGCGAGGCGCTCGGGTTCCCGCTGCTCCCGCCGGCCGATCGCAAGCAGGCGGTGGAGGCGGCGCGGGCGGCCCGCGAGGCGCGCGAGTCCAGGTGACGACCCCTCACCCCCGGGCCTCCCTCGCCGCGCGCGGCGGGGGAGCGGGGACGGAACGAGATCATGGCTGACCTTCTGTTCGAGATCGGTGCGGAGGAGATCCCGGCGGGCTTCGTGCCGGGCGCGCTCAGGCAGCTCGAGGACGACCTGGCGAAGGCGCTCGCCGAGGCCCGGCTGGCGCACGGCGAGGTGAAGGCCGTCGGCACGCCGCGCCGCCTGGCGGTCTGGGCGCGGGACGTGGCGCCGAAGCAGACCGACGCGCGCACCGAGGCGTTCGGGCCGCCGGTGGCCCAGGCCTACGACGCCGAGGGCAAGCCCACCCCGGCCGCGACCGGGTTCGCGCGCAGCCAGGGCGTGGACGTCGCGGCGCTGGTCCGCGCGCAGACGCCCAAGGGCGAGCGCGTGGCGGTCACCAAGGTCGAGAAGGGGCGCAAGGCGGAGCAGGTGCTGCCGGCGCTGCTGGAGCGGCTGGTGGCGGGCCTGCGCTTCCGCAAGGCGATGCGCTCGCGCTTCGACGAGGTGACGTTCGCGCGCCCGGTGCGCTGGATGGCGGCGCTCCTCGGCGGCCGCCCGCTCAAGGTGCGCCACGGCGAGGTCACCTCGGGCAAGGTCACCTACGGCCACCGGTTCCTGGCGCCGAACGCGATCGCGCTGAAGGGCACGCCGGACGACTACCTGGCGAAGCTGCGCCGGGCGCACGTCCTCGCCGACCCGGAGGAGCGCCGCGCCGCGCTGCTCGCCGAGCTGGCCCGCGCCGGGAAGGAGGCCGGCGGGAAGGTCCGCGAGGATCCCGCGCTGGTCGAGCAGGTGCTCTACCTGGTCGAGGAGCCGAGCGCGGTGGTCGGCGAGTTCGAGAAGTCGAACCTCGAGCTGCCGCCGGAGGTGGTGATCTCCGAGATGCGCAACCACCAGCGCTACTTCGCGGTGGTGGACGGCAAGGGGCGGCTCAAGAACCGGTTCGTGGCCGTCTCGGCCACGCGCGTGAAGGATCCGGCGGTGGCGCGGCACGGCTACGAGCGCGTGCTCCGCGCGCGCCTCGCCGACGCGCGGTTCTTCTTCGAGGAGGACCGCAAGCGCAAGCTGCACGAGCGCATCGAGGACCTCGGCCGCCGCACGTTCCAGGCGAAGCTGGGGAGCGAGCTGGACCGCGCCCAGCGCATCGGCGCGGTGGCGAGCGCGCTGGCCCGCGCGCTCGGGAAGGACGCGCTGGTGGCCGACCTGCTCGAGGCCTCGCGGCTCGCCAAGGTGGACCTCAACACCGGCATGGTGGGCGAGTTCCCCGAGCTGCAGGGCACCATGGGCGCGCACTACGCGCGGCTCGAGGGGCTGAAGCCGGAGATCGCCGACGCCATCGAGGACCACTACAAGCCCATCGGCGCGGCGGAGGAGATGCCGCGCAGCGACCTGGGCGCGCTGGTGGCCGTGGCCGACCGCCTCCACTCGCTCGTCGGCATCATCGGCGTGGGCGAGAAGGCGACCGGCGCCGCCGACCCGTTCGGCCTGCGCCGCGCCGCCATCGGCATCCTGCGCATCGTCATCGCCCGCGGGTACCACCTGTCGCTCGCCGCCGCGGTGGAGCAGACGCTGGACGCGCTCTCCGGGGTGAAGCTCGCCGCCGGCCGCGCGCTGGTGGCCGAGCAGGTGCTGGACTTCCTGCGCGGGCGCGTGCGCGCCGCCTGGACCGAGCGGTTCGACGCGGACCTGGTGGAGGCGGTGCTCGCGGCCGGCTCCGACGACGTGGTGGACGCGCGCCGCCGCCTGGAGGCGCTCGCCGAGGCGAAGGCGCGGCCCGCCTTCGCCTCGCTCGCCGTCGCGTTCAAGCGGGTCGCGAACATCCAGGAGAAGGCGGGCGGCGCCGGCGCCGCCGCGGTGGAGCCGGCGCTGCTGCGCGACCAGGCGGAGCAGGACCTGCTGGCGGCGCTCGAGGAGGTGGAGCAGGAGGTGGGCGCGCGCCGCGCGGCCCGCGACTACCCGGCGGTGCTCCGCACGGTGGCGACGCTGGAGCCGGCGGTGGCGCGCTTCTTCGACGACGTGCTGGTGATGGCCGACGATCCCGCGCTCCGCGCGAACCGGCTCGGCCTGATGCGGCGGGTGGGGGCGCTGTTCTCCGACCTGGCCGACTTCCGCAAGATCCAGGCCGAGGCGCCGGCCCAGGCCAGGGCCGGGTAGGTGGAGCGCTTGACCCTCTCTCGGACGCCGGATTACGGTTCGCACCCCGTGCACCACGTCGCTCGACGCAGCGCCCCGCTCCTCCTGATCTGTCTCGCGGCCGCGTGCGGAAGCTCCGGAACCGCGCCGCTCTCGCCCCTCGATCGCTTCCACTACCCGGTGGGCGTGGCGGTCCGCGGCTCCGCGGGCCAGGAGCAGCTCCTGGTCGTCTCCTCCAACTACGACCTCGCCTACGACCGCGACGAGGGCGGGGTGCTGTTCTCGGTGGGGCCCGAGGCCAGCCCGCAGGACGGGCTCGCCATCGAGGGCGCGATGCGCATGGGCAGCTTCGGCGGCGAGCTGGCCGTGGCCGAGGCGGCCGCGCCGGCGGGGCTCGACACCTCGCCGGACGCCTGCGACCTGCCGCAGTCGGTGGCGCTGGTCGCGTCGCGCGCCACGCGGCAGGTCTACAAGGTGGCGCTCGGCGCCGACGGGTCGCTCACCTGCGGCCCGGACTGCCCGCAGCTGCTGCCCGAGGACTTCCTGGATCCGTTCGGCGTGACCGTGGCCTGCCGCAACGCGCGGCGCCCGCGCGCCTTCGTGACCGCGCGCCGCACCAACCGCGCCGTCTCCCGCCTGGTGGAGATCGACCTCTCCACCGGCGCGCAGCGGACCGCCGACTTCGGCTACGGGACGACGCACTCGGTCGCCTACGACGCGGCGCTCGACCGCATCTACTTCACCAGCAGCGCCGACTACGGCAGCGCCGCGCTGCGCTACGTGGACGTGACGCCCTGGTGCGACCCGCCGCTGTACCTGGCGGAGTGCCACGCGGACGTGGTCAATGTGGGCGAGTTCGTGCGCGGCGCCGACCTCGGCGGGATCGCGCTCTCCAACGCGAACGTGGACGCGGACGGCAAGCCGATGCCGCGCCGCCTCTACATCGGGGCCCGGCTGTTCGACGCGGACCTGGCGGCCAGCCTGGGCTGGCGCCCCGGCTTCGACACCGGCGGCGTGCTCATCGTGCGAGGTGGACGAGGCGCAGTTCGGCGTGCCGGCCTTCCGCTTCATCGGCGCGATCCCGGTCGGCTTCGGGCCGGCCGAGGTGCGCGTGCTCCCGCGGCGGCCCGGGAAGCGCGACGTGGTCGCGATCACGGTGTCGGACGAGGGCCTGCTCTGGATCTACGACGACGACGTCGGCGCCATGGCGCGCGTGTTCGGGCGCGACGAGATCACCGGCGCGCCGCTGCTCGGCCGCGTGCCCTACGGCATCGCCGTCCAGGATCGCGGCACCAGCGCGCGGCTCTACGTCACCGCGTTCGACTCCAGCTTCGTCACCCCGGTGGACGTGCCGCTCGACAACCCGGGCGAGGCGGCCATCGTCGAGGTGGCCGACCCCGCCGATCCGACGCGCCAGGTGCCGCGGCGCCTGGGCCAGGAGCGCCAGTGACCGCACGCAACGCCCTCCTCCTGCTGGCGCTCGCCGCGAGCGCCGGCTGCGGCAGCTCCGCGGCGAAGCCCGATCTCGGGCTGGTGAGCCCGGGCGGCGTGGCCGTGTTCCGCGGCCTCACCACCAAGAACGCGCTCGACCCCGCGCACCCGTACGTCGCGGTGGCGAACTCCGGCCGCGACGAGATCATCTTCATCGACACGCTCGACGACGAGCCGGTGCTCGCGCCGGTGGTGGTCCGGCCGCTCGCGGCGCCGACGCTCCCCGGCGAGCCGCACCCGACCATGCTCGCGTCGGTCGGCCTGCACGACGGCCAGAACGCCGACGGCACCGGCCTGCCCGACCTGCTGGTGGTGGTGTCCCCGGGCTCGTCGCGGCTGCAGCTCGTGGCGACCTGGGACCTGGCCACGCACGTGGTGCAGCCGCCCGAGCCGGACCCGCTCGACCTGGGCGCGCTCGCGCCCGGC
The DNA here is from genome assembly GCF_049201065.2 of Anaeromyxobacter sp. Red801. Lineage (NCBI taxonomy): Bacteria > Pseudomonadati > Myxococcota > Myxococcia > Myxococcales > Anaeromyxobacteraceae > Anaeromyxobacter > Anaeromyxobacter sp. Red801. The sequence goes on from NZ_CM181236.1 coordinate 1,846,826, forward strand.
GCGCAGGTGCTGGCCGTGATCGCCGTCCCGGTGCTCGAGCCCGGCGCGACCGCGGGCACCTGGCAGGTGGCGCGCGGCAAGGCGCGCGTGGTGGCGAGCCTCGCGGGCGGCCGGCTCGCGGTGGTGGACTTCGCGCGGCAGGCGGACGGGAGCATCGCGCCGAGCGCGGTGCCGGTGCTGCAGGACCTCGGCTTCGAGGCCCTCTCCCTGGCCGAGTCGCCCGACCACGATCGCCTCTACGCGGCCACCGTGGAGGAGGTGATCCCGGGGTCCGGCGTGTACGGCGTCGGCGAGCTCGACACCACCGGCGCGGTTGGCGCCTGGACGCTCCGCGCGCTCGACGCGCGCGTCGGCACCACGCTCGTCGCGGCCGCCAAGGTGACCGAGCGCTTCGTGGGCGTGCAGGACGGCGACACGTTCTGCGTGCGCCAGCCCGGCGAGCCCTTCTGCAAGGCGCCGAACCAGGATCTCCGCGTGTACGCGTTCCTCGACCCGGCCGCCTGCGGCCGGAGCGCGCGGATGCCGTGCGGGCTCGCGGTGATCGACCCGGCCAGCGGCGGCCTCCTGGCCGATCCCACCGGCGAGATGCCGTACCTCCCGCCCATGGCCGTCCCGAGCATCCCGGTGGCCATCGCGATCGCCGGGCCGACCGCGCTGCCGCCCACCAACGAGCCCAGCGACGCGCAGCTCTCCGTCGCGGGCGGCTACATGCTGCTCGCGCCGGGCTCGGGCCAGGTGAAGACCACCGGCGTCGCCGTGCTCGCCTCCGGCGACGGGCGCGTCTACATGGTGGACCTGGCGCGGTGGCACATCCCGCTCAACGCCTCGATCCTGCGCACCAGCACCCGCGCCAGCGTCACCGGCGGCACGGTGTTCTCGCCGTCGCTGGTCGTGCCGGATCCCGAGAACCCGGGCCAGTACCTCGTGAAGCCCTCGCGGCTGCGGCTGGGGCTCTGGGATCTCGTCCAGTGGCCGAAGGTGACGCGCCCGACCGCGGCGCTCGCCTCCAACGCCACCAACATGCCGAGCACGGTGCGCATCACGCCGGGCTACACCGCCACCGACACCTGGACCGTCATGTACCAGGGCCCGCTCCCCGGGCTCTCCGCGCGGGCCGGCCAGACCGGCGCGACCGCCGACGGCCGCCTGTGGCTCGCGGTCCAGACGCCGCTCCCGCGCTCCGACGGCTCCACCCAGCTGGTGGACGTGGCGCGGCTGTTCGACCCCTCGCTGGCGGTGCACGTCGGCGACATCGCGCAGCTGGCGCCCGCCAGCACCGTGACCGCCTGCCTCACCACCGACCCGGACACGGAGGGGCTCAGCACCACCTCGTACGAGACGCGCATCACCGCGATCCTGCCGCCCTCGGCCGCGTACCCCGGCGGCGCGGTGGCGCTCGACGAGGCGCAGCTCATCGACCTGCGGAACCCGGTCGCCTCGGAGCGGCTGCCCGCGACGCCCGAGTGCATCGCCGCGCTGAAGCAGGTCGCCCCGGCGGGCAACATGCTCGTCACCCTCCGCGCGGCGGGCCTCGTCGCGGGCGGCGCCTCGATGGGCTACGTGGGGCGGCCGCAGCTCGAGGCCGATCCCACCGCCGCGGAGCCGTTCGCGCTCACCTACTCGGCGCTGGCGCCGCCCCCGCTCGGCGAGGACGGGATCAGCTGCCCGATCCTGCCCTGGCCGGCCGAGGCGTACGGCCCGAACGCGCCGGCGGCGTTCACCGCCTGCGTGGACGAGGCGTGCCGCTCCGGGTGCGAGCGGCTCGTGCTCGCGCGCAAGGCGCGGCGCCTCTACTACCTCTCCGACCGGTGCCTCGACACCGTGGACGGGCCCAAGGCGAGCGCGACGAAGGGCTGCTGGGTGGACTGGGCGGCCATCGCGGACGCGCTCCCGGACGCGAGCGGTCCCATCGTGTCCTTCCACCTCGGCTGCGCCCAGACGCAGGTGGACGGGAAGGGGGATCCGATCATCGACCCGCGCACCAAGACGGTGGTCGAGGACGTCTGCACCGCCGAGCTCGAGCGCGACATGTCGCTCACGTTCATCACGCAGAGCGGGATCACCTACGCGTACCGCGGCCCGACCTCCGGCTCCAACGCGGCCGCGAGCTTCCCGGTGGCCGCGGCGCCGTTCGACCGCAGCCCGTACCCCGGCAAGCAGGCGGACGGCTACCGGTTCTTCGTGACCTACTCGGAGAACTTCCTCATCGACCTCTCGCCCGGGACCGCCTACAGCACGTCCAAGGTGATCCGCTGATCCCCGCCCGGGGCGACCGCGTTTGACGGCCGCCCTCCGTCTGCTACGGTGGACGGGAGCGGGGTACGCGGAGGGCGCGCATGAAATCCGTCCGGCAGGTCGCGATCGCCGACCACCTGTGGGAGGCGCTCGGGCGCATGGCCGACGAGATGGGCGTCGATCGCGAGGGCCTGCTCAACCAGGCCATCCACGTGTTCGCCCGCCTCAACGGCTACGTGGTGACCGGCGGGGCGTTCGAGCCGCGCACCGAGCCCCCCGGCGCGCCGCGGGGACCCCGGCCCGCCATCCCGCCGCCGTCGCGCGGGAGCTCCGAGCGGCTGGCGGTCGCCGAGCGCGTGCTCCAGACCGCGGCTCGCCTCGAGCGCGCCATCCACGAGCGCACCCCGGGCGCTGGCCCGCCGCCGCTGGGGGAGGGCGCCGGCCAGTCGCTGTCGCTGCGCCGCGACGACGGCTCGGAGTGGGAGGTGGCCCGCGACCGGTTCCTCATCGGGCGCGGGCGCCACTGCGACCTGGTGATCGACAGCGCCAAGGTGTCGCGCGAGCACGCGGCCATCGTCCGCGACGGCGACGCCTGGTTCATCGAGGACCTCGGCTCCGCGAACGGCACCTGGCACGACCAGGAGCGGATCCAGCGCCGCCGCATCGAGGACGGGGACGAGTACTTCGTCTGCGCCGAGCGGCTCCGCTGCGCGCTGAAGTAGCCTCGGGGCGGTCCCGTCCGGCGCCGCCGCGCTTTTCCCGCGCCGCCGCGCGCCCGCGCGGCTACCCTTCACCGCGACATGCCCACCCTGACCCTCATCGACGGCTCGGGCTTCATCTTCCGCGCCTACCACGCGATCCCGCACCTCTCCACCACCAAGGGGATCCCGACCAACGCCGTCTACGGGTTCACCAACATGCTGCTGAAGGCGCTGCGCGAGCACGCGCCCACGCACGTGGCGCTGGTGTTCGACGCGGGCCGCCGCAGCTTCCGCCACGAGATCGACCCCGAGTACAAGGCGAACCGCCCCGAGGCGCCCGACGACCTCGCGGCGCAGTTCCCGCTGGTGCGCGACGTGGCCCGCGCGCTCAACGTGCCGGTGATCGAGGAGCCGGGGTTCGAGGCCGACGACATCATCGCCACGCTGGCCAGCCACGCGCGCGCGGAGGGCTGGGAGGTGGTGGTCGTCACCGGCGACAAGGACTTCGCGCAGCTGGTGGACGGCGGGCTGTCCCTCTACGACCCCATGGCCGAGGCGAGCGGGCGCGGCGGGTGGACCGGCCCGGCCGAGGTCGAGAAGAAGATGGGCGTCCGCCCGGAGCAGGTGGTCGAGTACCAGTCCATCCTGGGCGACAAGATCGACAACGTGCCGGGGATCCCGGGGGTGGGGGAGGTGACGGCCGCGGCGCTGGTCCGCCACTTCGGCACCACCGAGGCCATGCTGGCGCGGCCGGCGGAGATCCCGGCGGCGGTGTCGCGCGGCGGGGAGAAGCTGCGGGACAAGGTGGTCGCGAACGCCGAGCGCATCCGCACCAACCGCCGGCTGGTCGCGCTGCGGCGCGACCTCGACCTGCCGTTCGCGCCCGAGGCGTTCGGCCGCCGGCCGCCCGACCAGGAGCGGGCCCGCGCGCTGTTCTCCGAGCTGGAGTTCTCGCGCCTGGTGAAGGAGCTGCCGCCGCCGCCGCCCACCGCCCGCGCCGAGACCCCGGAGACGATCGACGGCCGCGCCGCGCTCGACGCCGCGGTGGCGGCGCTGGTCGGGGCGGGCGGTCCGGTGGGGCTCCTGCCGGTGCTGGGCGAGGGGCCGCCGCGCACCGCGCCGCTGGTGGGGCTCGCGTTCGCCGGTGCCGGGCGCGCGTTCTACCTGCCGCTCGGGCACCGCTACCTGGGCGCGCCCGCGGCGCTCCCGGCGGCGGACGTGCGCGAGGGGCTCCGGCCGCTGGTGGAGGCGGCGCTGCCGCTGCACGCGCACGACCTCAAGGGCGCGGCGCACGCGCTGGCCCGGCTCGGGCTGGCGCGGTCGGGCCCGGGCGAGGACACCGAGCTGATGAGCCGGCTGCTCCTGCCCACCCGCCGCGAGCACGCGCTGGTGGACGTGGCGCGGGAGCGGACGAGCTGCGAGCTGCCGCGCAGCCCGGCCGACGGGGCGAAGCGCGGGGCGCCGGGCCTGGAGGGGCTCGAGGTGGAGCGGGTGGCGGCCTGGGCCTGCGCCTGCGCCGCGGCGCTGCCGGACCTGGCCGCGAAGCTCGCCGAGGGCCTGGAGACGGAGCGGCTGGGCGCGCTCTACCGCGAGGTGGAGCGGCCGCTGGTGCCCGTGCTGGTGGAGATGGAGCGGGCCGGCATCCTGGTGGACCGCGGCGCGATGGAGGGGATGAGCGCCGAGTTCGGCAAGGCGATGCAGGACCTGGAGGCGCGCATCCACGCCGCCGCCGGCCACCCGTTCAACGTCGCCTCGACCCGCGAGCTGGCGCAGGTGCTGTTCGTGGAGCTCGAGCTGCCCGTGGTGAAGCGGCTCAAGACCGGCCCGTCCACCGACCAGGACGTGCTGGAGAAGCTGGCCGAGCAGCACGCGCTGCCGCGGCTGGTGCTGGAGCACCGCTCGCTATCCAAGCTGAAGGGCACCTACGTGGACGCGCTCCCGCAGCTGGTGGACCCGGCCGACGGGCGCATCCACACCACCTTCCACCAGGCCGGCGCGGCCACCGGCCGGCTCTCCTCCTCGGATCCGAACCTCCAGAACATCCCGGTGCGCACCGAGCTGTCGCGGCGCATCCGCCAGGCGTTCGTGGCGCCGGCGGGGGCAAGGCTGCTCTCGGCGGACTACTCGCAGATCGAGCTGCGCATCCTGGCGCACTACTCCGACGACCCGGGCCTGCTGCAGGCGTTCCGCGATCGCGAGGACGTCCACACCCGCACCGCGGCCGAGACGTTCGGCGTCGCGCCGGAGCAGGTGACCGCGGACCAGCGGCGCATCGCCAAGGTGCTCAACTTCGGCATCGCCTACGGCCTCTCGGCGTTCGGCCTGTCGCAGCGGCTCGACCTGCCGCCGTCGGAGGCGCAGGGGATCATCGACCGGTACTTCACGCGCTACGCCGGCGTCCGCCGCTACATCGACTGGGCGGTGGAGGAGGCGCGCGCCAAGGGCGAGTCGCGCACGCTGTTCGGGCGCGCGCGCGCCATGCCGGAGATCGGCGCGCGCAACCCGGCGCTCCGCAACGCGGCCGAGCGCACCGCCATCAACACGCCGATCCAGGGGACGGCCGCGGACATCGTGAAGATCGCCATGATCCGCGTGCACGACGCGCTGGCGCAGGAGCGGCGCGAGGCGCGGCTGCTGCTGCAGGTGCACGACGAGCTGGTGCTGGAGGTGCCGGAGCGGGAGCTGGAGCCGGTCGAGGCGCTGGTGCGGCGCGAGATGGAGGGCGCGGCCCGGCTGAAGGTCCCGCTCGAGGTCCAGGTCGGCCACGGCCAGACCTGGGCCGAGGGGCACTGAGCGGGTCGCCGGCGGCGGGCGGGCGCTACTCGTCCGCGGCGCGGCGGCGGCCCGGCATCAGCTGCACCGCCTCCTCGCGCGAGGGCTCGCGGAACGCCTCGATGAGCTTGAGGTGGCTCTCGACCAGCGTGCGGACGTTCGCCTCGAACTGGACGCGCTGCCGCTTCAGCTCGTTGATGTCGTCCACGATGCGCAGGAAGCGCGAGTGGGCGCCCTGGACGATCTTCTCGGCCTGGAGCTCGGCGTCGGAGATGGTGATCTCGGCCTCCTTCCGGGCGGAGTCGCGGATCTCCTCGGACGCCTTCTGCGCCGTGACGAGCGTCTCCTGGAGCGCGCGCTCGCGCCCCCGGTGATCGGCGATCTCGTCCGCCTTGCGCTGGTTGTCCTCGCGGAGCGCCAGGTTCTCCTTCACCAGCCCCTCGAACTCGGCGGCGACGAGCGCCAGGAACGCCTCGACCTCCTCGGCGTCCAGGCCGCGGAAGGTCCGGCGGAACTGCTTCTGCGTGATGTCGAGGGGGGTGATGTTCATGGGTCGCTCCGGCGGTCATGATAGCGGCCTGCGGCCGGGTGTCCATCTCGCCCCCGGCCGCCGGGGCGCGGGCGCCGCCCCGGGAAGCGGCCGTGGGTTCCGGCGCTTATGCTATGTTCCGCGCCGCCCATGCCGTTCTCCGAGCTCATCGCGCAGGAACGCGCCGTCGGCTCGCTCCGGTCCGCGCTCCGGCGCGGCTCGCTGCACCACGCCTACCTCTTCGGCGGCCCGGAGGGCGCCGGCAAGGCGCGGGCGGCCCTGCTGCTCGCGCAGGCCGCGAACTGCGAGGGCGGGCAGCCCGGGCCGGGCGGGCTCCGCGAGGACCCCTGCGGCGCGTGCGGCCCGTGCCGCAAGATCGAGAAGGGCCTCCACCCCGACGTCGTGGTGCTCGCCGAGGAGCGGGCCATGGCGAAGGCGGGGCGGTGGGAGCCGAAGAGCGGCCGCGCGCCGTCGAAGGACATCGTGGTGGACCAGGTGCGCGACCTGGTGGACCACCGGCTGGCCATGAAGCGGTTCGAGGGACGGCGGCGCTTCGTGGTCATCGACCCGGCGGACGCGATGAACCCGCAGGCGCAGAACGCGCTGCTGAAGACGCTGGAGGAGCCGCCGGAGGACACCACGCTCGTGCTGGTGGCGTCGAGCCCCGACGCGCTGCTCCCCACCATCCGCTCGCGCTGCCTGCGGGTGAGCTTCCGGCCCCTGCCGGCGGACGCGGTGGCGGCGCGGCTGCAGGAGGGGGGCATCCCGGCCGAGGAGGCGCGCGTCGCCGCGGCGCTCTCGGGCGGCTCGCTGGGCCGCGCGCGCGCCCACGCGGGCGACGCGGCCCGGCGGCCGCTGCGGGCGGTGGCGCAGGCGGCGGCGCTCCGGGCGGACGACGCGGGCGCGTGGCTGGCCTGGGCGGCGGACCCGGGCGCCGACCCGGCCCAGGCGCGCGGGAAGGACCGCGACCGCAAGGCCGAGGTGAAGGAGCTCGCGCCGGAGATCTGCGAGCTCCTGCTGGTCTGGCTCCGCGACGTGCTGGCGGTGCAGGCCGGGGCGGACCGGCTGGCGGTCGCCGACCTCGAGCCGGCCACGCGCCGCGCCGCCGCGGCGCTGCTGCCGGGCGAGGTGGTGCGCCGGCGCGGCGAGGTGCTCCGGACGCTGCGGGCGCTGCGGCAGAACGCGACCTCGCAGCTCGCCCTGGAGCGGCTGCTGATCGGGTGGTTCCATGGCGGCGCCTAGGGGCGGGGGAGGGCGCGCGCGCGCGGCCGCCGGCGCCACGCTGGAGACGTGCCTGGAGGAGGCCCGCGCCGGGCGCCCGCAGCCGGTCTACCTGTTCGACGGGGACGCGTTCCTGTCGCTCCGCGCCGCCCGCGAGCTGGCCGGGGCGCTGGTGCCGGAGGCGCAGCGCGCGCTCAACCTGGTGGAGCTGGACGCCGCCGCCTCGCCCGCCGAGGTGGCCGCCGAGCTGGTCACGGGCGGCCTGTTCGGCGGGGGCAAGGTGGTGCTGGTGCAGGAGCCGGCGTTCCTCACCGCGAAGGAGGACGCCGCCGACGCGTTCCGCGCCGCCATGAAGAGCTGGGCCGACGGCCGGCAGCGCGACGGCGCCCGGCGCCTGCTCGCGCTCGCCGGCAAGGCCGGGATCGGCGCGCGGGCGCTCGCGCCGGGCGAGGACGGCCGGGTGGCGGAGAGCACCCGGCTCGCGCTGGCGGACGAGCTGGGCCTGTCGATGGACGGCGCGGCGGCGGCGTTCGTGGACGCGGCCGCGCGCTACGCGCAGGAGCGCGAGCTGAAGGTGGGCAAGGGCGAGGACGCGGGCGCGCTCGACGCCGCGCTCGCCGCCGGCTTCCCGCCCGGCCACGTCCTCGTGATCGCGGCGGGCAAGATCGACGGCCGCCTGCCGGTGGTGAAGAAGCTCGCCGCGGCCGGGCGCCGGGTGACCACCCAGCTGGAGAAGGAGGGCACCTGGGACGCGCAGCGCCTGGTGCTCGGCCCGGTGCTGGAGGCGCTGCTCGCCGGGACCGGGAAGCGGGTGGACCGCGGCGGCGAGGCGCGCCTGGCCGAGCTGGTGGGCGAGGACGCGCGCACGCTCGCGTCGGAGGTGGCGAAGCTCGCCGCCTACGTGGGCGACCGCAAGGTGATCGGCGCGGCCGACGTGGACGCGGTGGTGACGCGGGTCGCGTCGGATCCGTTCTTCGCGCTGGGCAACGCGGTGGAGGCGCGGGACCTGCCGGTCGCGCTGGGCGTCCTCGACCGCTCCGTCGCCGACGGCGCGAGCCCGTTCATGTTGCTCGGCTCGCTGGCCGCCACGGTGCGGCGGCTGGTGGTGGAGCGGGAGCGCGCCCGCGCCGCGGTGGGAGAGCGGCGCATCGGGTCCTTCAACGAGTGGCAGGCCGAGGTCCTCCCCACCGTCCCCGAGGACGAGCTGGAGGGGAAGAAGCCCTACGGGTTCTGGATGAAGTACCAGGCGTCGGCGCGCTTCGCGCGCGCGGAGCTGCTCGACGCGCTGGCCGGCCTCGCCGAGGCCGACGTCGCCATGAAGAGCGGGCAGGACGGGCGCGTGCGCCTGGAGCGGGTGCTGATCGGCCTGCTCGCCCGCGACAACCGGGAAAGGAGCACCCCTTGAGCCAGCGTCTCCTCGTCACGAGCGCGCTGCCGTACGCGAACGGCCCCATCCACCTCGGCCACCTGGTCGAGTACGTCCAGACCGACGTCTACGTGCGCTTCCGGCGCGCCTGCGGCGACGAGGTCGCCTACGTGTGCGCCGCCGACTCGCACGGCACGCCCATCGAGGTGAACGCCGCCAAGGTCGGGATGACGCCCAAGGCGTTCGTGGAGAAGTACCGCGCCGAGCAGCACGCCGACTTCCGCGCGTTCGGGGTGGAGTTCTCGACCTACTACACCACCGACTCCGACGAGAACCGCCGCTGGGCCTACCGGGTCTACGACGCGCTCAAGGCGAAGGGGCTCATCTACAAGAAGTCGGTGGAGCAGCTCTACTGCGAGACGGACCGCCGCTTCCTGCCCGACCGGTTCGTGAAGGGCACCTGCCCGAAGTGCGGGACGCCCGACCAGTACGGCGACGTCTGCGAGCACTGCGGGACCACCTACGATCCGCGCGAGCTGAAGGACCCGTACTGCGCCATCTGCCGCTCGGCGCCGGTGGTGCGCGCCAGCGACCACGCCTACGTGAACCTGCGCAAGCCCGACGTGAACGCGGTCATCCACGACTGGGTGAACGCCGAGGGGCACCTCGAGCCGGCGGTGCGCGAGCAGGTGAAGGGCTGGCTCTCCGACCTGCAGGACTGGTGCATCACCCGCGACGCGCCGTACTTCGGCTTCCCGGTGACCGACCCCGAGTTCCCGGGCAAGTTCCTCTACGTCTGGGTGGACGCGCCCATCGGCTACCTCTCCTCGGCCGAGCACTTCTTCGCGGCGGAGGCGCCGGAGGGCGAACGGCTGGCGCCGGCGGAGTTCGAGCGGCGCTACCTCGCGGTGGACGCGCCGGCCCGGCTCGAGCACTTCATCGGCAAGGACATCCTGCGCTTCCACGCCGTGTTCTGGCCGGCGATGCTCTGGGCCACCGGGCTGAAGCGCCCGGACCGGATGCCGGTGCACGGGCACCTCACGGTGAACGGCGAGAAGATGTCGAAGTCGCGCGGCACCTTCGTGACCGGCCGGACCTACCTCGAGTCCGGCCTGGACCCGGAGCTGCTGCGCTACTTCTACGCGGCGAACCTGGGCAGCGGCGTCTCCGACCTCGACCTGTCGCTGGACGAGTTCCGCAACCGCATCAACGCCGACCTGGCGAACAACGTCGCGAACCTGGCCTCGCGCGTGGCCGCGCTGCTGCAGCGGCTGCCCGGTGGTGTCACCGCCGCGCTCGACCCGGAGATCGCGGCCGCGACGCGCGAGGCGGTGAAGGGCGCGCGCGCCGCGTACCAGGCGCTCGAGACCCGCGACGTGGTCCGGCTGGTGAGCCAGGCCGCGAGCGTCTGCAACCGGCGCGTGCAGGAGACGAAGCCCTGGGAGGACCCGGCCGGCGACGCGGAGCGGAGCGTGCTCTACACGACCGGCAAGGCGCTCGTCGGCCTCGCCCGCGTGCTCGCCCCCGTCCTGCCGCAGTTCTCGGCGCGGCTCGCCGCGGCCTACGGGCGCCCCGAGCTGCCGGCCTGGACCGCGGACCTGGACCCGTTCGACGGCGCGCCGGTGCAGGTGGTGGAGAAGCCGCCGCAGATCGCGCGAGTGGACGCGAAGCAGGTGCAGAAGCTGATCGTGCCCGCGCCCGAGGCGGCGCCGGCGAAGGTCTCGCGCGCGCAGAGCCCCGCCGAGACGGCCACCCGCGCCAGCGCCAAGGCCGCGCCGCCGCCGGTCCCCGGCGTCATCCAGTACGACGACTTCGCGAAGGTGGAGCTGCGGGTCGGGCTGGTGAAGGCCGCCGAGAAGGTGGAGAAGGCCGACAAGCTGCTGAAGCTCTCGGTGGACGTGGGCGAGCCCGAGCCGCGCACCATCGTGGCCGGCATCGCGCAGGCCTACCCGGAGCCGCAGGCGCTGGTGGGCCGGCGCATCGTGGTGGTGGCGAACCTCGCGCCGCGGCCGCTGCGCGGGATCACCTCCCACGGGATGCTGCTCGCCGCCGGCGAGGCGCCGGACCTGCAGGTGGTCACCGTGGGCGAGGGGATCGCGCCCGGGACGCGGGTGAAGTAGCGCCTCGGCACGGCCCGCCCGCCCGCTTTGCGGGCGGGGCGGGCCGGGTTAGATCCACCCGATGCTGATCGACTCCCACGCCCACCTCGACCTCGACGACTACCGCGGGGACCTCGACGCGGTGATCGCCCGCGCCCGCGAGGCGGGCCTGGCGCGGGTGGTCTGCGTCGGGCTCTGGCGGGGCCCCGGCGACTTCGGCAACGCGCTGGCGCTCGCCGATCGCGATCCCGGCTTCTTCGCCGCGACCATCGGGATCCACCCGCACGAGGCCGCGCGCGTGCCGGAGGAGGACTGGGCCCGCCACGAGGCGCTGGCGCGCGACCCGCGGGTGGCCGCGGTGGGCGAGACCGGGCTCGACTTCCACTACGACCACTCGCCGCGCGACGTGCAGGAGGCCGCGTTCCGCCGGTCGCTGCGGACCGCGCGCGCCGCCGGCAAGCCGGTGGTGATCCACGTGCGCGAGGCGGACGCCGCCTGCCTGCGCGTGCTGCGGGAGGAGGGCGTCCCGGACGCGGGCGGGGTGATCCACTGCTTCACCGGCGACGCCCCCGCGGCGCGCGCCTACCTCGACCTCGGCCTGTACGTCTCGGTGGCGGGCATCGTCACGTTCAAGACCGCCGAGCCCATCCGCGAGGCGGTCCGCATCGTCCCGCGCGACCGGCTGCTGGTCGAGACCGACAGCCCGTTCCTCGCCCCGATCCCGTTCCGCGGGAAGCGCAACGAGCCGGCGCACGTCGTCGAGACCGCGCGCAGGGTGGCCGAGCTGTGGGGCGCGCCGCTCGAGGAGGTGGCCGCGCGGACCGCCGAGAACACCCGGCGGCTGTTCCGGCTCGCCTGAGCGGCGGCGCGGCCCGCCCGCGGCCCGGCGTCAGCCCTCCCAGCTCCCCCACTCGTCGGCGAGGTCCGGCTCGACGCCCGGGCGGTTGCGCTCCTTCCAGGTGACGATCTCCCAGCCGCGCTTCTCGGCGACGGCGCGGAACGGCGCCTTGGGGTTCACCACCACCGGCGTGCCCACCGCCTCGAACAGCGGCACGTCGGCCATCGAGTCGGAGTAGAGGAAGCTGCGGGTCAGGTCGAGGTCGAACCGCTCGGCCAGCGCCTCCACCGCCGCGCGCTTGCCGTCCTTGAAGACCACCGGCGGCAGGATCTGGTCGGTGATGCGGCCGTCCACGATGCGCGTGCGCGTGCCGACCGCGGCGTGCACGCGGAGGTGCCGGCCCACCTCGTCGATGATGTACTGCGACGAGCCGGAGGCGATCACCACGAAGTGCCCGGACAGCAGGTGCTTGCGGATCTGCCGGATGGCGCCGGAGGTGATGCGCTTGCGCAGGTGCCGCTCGAAGCAGACGTGCGCGTGCGCCTTCACCTGGTCCGCGTACAGCCCCTCCTGGCAGCGCGAGCCGACCTCCACCATGTCCTGCTCGGTGAGGCGGTTGCGGGCGTACTCGTAGATGACGCGCGGGATGCGGGACCGGACCTCGGGCCGCATCACGCGCTCGCTGTACAGGTACCAGGTGAAGATGGTCCCGGCGTTCCCGTCGAGGAGCGAGTCGTCGACGTCGAAGATGGCGGCCGTGCGGCCGAACGGGACCATGGACCGGTGCGCCTCCCCCGCGCGTCCGGCCGGCGGCCGCGAGGCCGCGCCGGGCGCGAGGAGGCGATTCTACGACAACTACCCCGCCGGCTTGTCCTCGGGAGCGGGCGTCCCGGCCGGAGCGGGCTCCGGGGCGACGTCCGGCTCGTGCGCGCCGGTGGACTGGTCCTGCGGCGCGGGGGGCGTGGGGGCGGGCGCCTGCTGCTGCTCCGCCTCGGCGGGCGAGGCCGGCTTCTCCTCGGCCGGCTTCCCGGCGTCCTCGAGCTTCTGCGCCAGCGCGGCGAACGGGTTGTGCGTCAGGTTCTTCTTCTCCGGCGGCCGGTGCGGGCCCTTGTCGCCGGGCAGCCGCGGGCCGGTGTAGCCGCGCTTCTTGTCGCCGAACCCGCCGCCACCGCCGCCGAAGCCGCGGTGCTGGTCGCGCGGGCCGCGGTCGGGCCGCTCGGCGCGCTCCGGCCGGCCCTCGCGCGGCGCCTGCGCCGGGGCGGGCGCGCCCTCGGCCTTCGCCTCGCCGGCGCCCTCGGCCGGCTTCGCCTCGGCGGCGGCCTGCTGCGGGCGCGGCTCGCGCTTGCGGTCCTTGGGCTTCTTCGGCGGGCGCGGCTGGCCCGGGGCGCCCGCGCCGTTGCGCGGCACGTAGATGACCGGGGTGAGGAGCTCCGGCGCCGGGCCCTTCTTCTCGGCCTGCACGGTCGGCAGGTTGCCGCGCCAGATCGGCTGCTCGTAGACGTTGTTCGCGTCGGTCCAGCGGCGGTTGCCGCCGTCCTTGCCCATCAGGTTGAGCCAGGAGTTCACCCGGCTGTCGATCTCGTCGATGGCGTGCGTGAGCATCGCCTCGAGCGTCATCGGCACCTTGGGCGAGCCGTACTCGAGCCGCCCGTGGTGGGAGAGGACCATGTGCACGACGTGGTGCTCGAGGTCGCGCGAGGCGCCCACGCGGCGCGCCTTGTCGTGGATCCACTGGGCGGTCATGACGAGGTGCCCGACCAGCCGGCCCTCGTCGGTGTACTCGGTGCTGCGCTCGCCGCTCAGCTCGCGGATCTTGCCCAGGTCGTGGAAGAACGCGCCCGCCACCAGCAGGTCGCGATCGACCTGCGGGAAGTGGTCGGCGAGGCGGTGCGCCAGCTTGAGGCAGGAGACGGTGTGCTCGAGCAGGCCGCCCGCGTAGGCGTGGTGGACCGTCTTCGCGGCGGGCGCGCGGCGCAGCCGGGCGGCCACGTCGTCGTCCTCGAGGAACGCCTTGATGAGGTCCTTCACGTGCGGGTCGACGACGCAGTCCACCAGCGCGAGCAGCTCGGTCCAGTGCGCCGACTCGGCCTCGCTCGGCCCGGGCTTCTCCGGCTTCTTCGGCTCGGGCGGCGGGGCCCAGACGAACTCGGCCGCGTCCAGCGTGGCCGGGTCGACCTTCGCGAGCGACTCGATCCGCAGCTGCGGCTTGCCCTGGAACGCGCCGATGGCGCCCTCCACCTCGACGAGGTCCTTCTCCTCGAAGGCCGCCGCCAGCTCCTCGACCTTCTCGAAGGCGCGCGCCTCGAGCTCGCCGGTCTTGTCCTGGAAGGTGACGGAGAGGTACGTCTTCCCGCTCTTCGCGGTGGGGATCGCCTTGCGGGCGACGAGGAACACGCTCTTGGCGCGCTCTCCCTCCTTGACGTCCTTGGCCCAGATCTTGTCCATGGTGCGCGCAAGCTAGCTCAGGCCGCGCGCGGACACAACACGGATTGGGCGCGGAATCGGGCCATCCGCGGGCTCCGCGCGCGGCGCTCCGGCGTGTGCGACCGCGGCCCCGCGGCCCGGCCGGGGGACGCGCCGCGGGCCACCTCCGCGGACGATCCGCCGCGCCGGTGTTATGGGGTGCGCATGCGGATCGATCGCGCGTCGGATGCGCTCCTGGTGGTGGACCTCCAGCACGACTTCCTGCCCGGCGGCGCCCTCGGCGTCGCCGAGGGCGACCGGATCGTGGAGCCGCTGGCGCGCCTGGCGCCCGCGTTCTCGACCGTGGTGGCGACGCAGGACTGGCACCCGCCCGGCCACGTGTCGTTCGCCTCCACGCACCCGGGCGGCGAGCCCTACGCGTCGATCGCGCTGTCGCAGGGCCCGCAGGAGCTCTGGCCGGACCACTGCGTCCGCGGCACGCGCGGGGCCGCGCTGCACCCGGCGCTCCCCGACGCGGCCGTCACGCTGGTGCTGCGCAAGGGCACGCGGCGCGAGGTGGACTCCTACAGCGCCTTCCGCGAGAACGTCGGCCCGGACGGCCGGCGCCCGTCCACCGGGCTGGGCGCCTGGCTCTCGGCCCGCGGCGTCCGCCGGGTGTTCCTAGGCGGGCTGGCGCGCGACTTCTGCGTGCGCGTGTCCGCGGTGGACGCGGCCGCCGAGGGGTTCGAGGTGGTGGTGCTGGACGACCTCACGCGCGCGGTGTTCCCGGAGCGGCGGGAGGCGGTGGATCGCGAGCTCGCGGCCGCGGGGGCGCGCCTGGCGCTGAGCGGCGACCTCATCCGCTGAGGCGCCACCGGGCGGGCGCTCAGAAGAGCGCGCGCTGGCGCGGCGCGGACGGCGCGGCGAGGCAGGCCGCGTCGTCGTTCGCGGGCGAGTTGACGCGCGGTGACACGGGGCGGACCGCGAGCACGCCGTCGCCGGGCGCGGGCAGGGCCGGCGGCGGGCCGGCGAGCCAGGCGTCGAGCAGCGCCGGCGGCACGAGCAGCGGCATGCGGTCGTGCAGCCGGCCCACCTCGGCGTTCGCGGCGGTGGTGAGGATCGCGAAGGCGGGTCCGCCCCCGGGCGCCTCGCCCCACAGCGCGGCCAGCAGCAGCGTGCCGCCGGCGCGCGGGTGGAGCCAGCTCGGCCGGCGATCCGCGGCCGGGCCCTCCCACTCGTAGAAGCCGTCGGCGGGCACCGCCGCCCGCCGCCCCGCCCACGCCTCGCGGAACGCGGGCCGGTCCGCGGCGCCCTCCACCCGCGCGTTCAGCAGGAGCTTGCCGCCCGGGCCCGCCAGCCCGAACGCGGCCGGCTCGAGCCGGCGCGCGCCGCCGCGCCCGCGGAGCACCGGGTGCGGATCGCCGGGGGCCACGTTGAAGCGGGGCCGCCAGCGCGCCGCGAGCGCCGCGTCCACCTCCGCCGCCCACTCGCGGGCGAGCGCGGCGAGGTCCGCCACGGTCAGCGTGAAGCGTCCGCACATGCGCCGGACCATAGCAGGCGGCGAGCGCTCCCGCCGCCGCCGGCCCGGGTGGCGCCCGGCGTTTGCGGTGCGCGCGGGCCGGGAGAACCTTCACCCCGGGGGGTGGGATGCGCGCGCTCGTCTACGAGGGGCCGTACCGGGTCAAGGTGAGGGACAAGCCCGCGCCGCGGATCGAGCACGGGGAGGACGTGGTGCTCCGGGTGACGCGCGCGGCGATCTGCGGCTCGGACCTGCACCTGCTCCACGGCTTCGTCCCGGACACGCGCGTGGGGAGCACGTTCGGCCACGAGTTCACCGGCGTGGTCGAGGAGACCGGCCCGGCGGTGCGCACGCTGCGGGGCGGCGACCGGGTGGTGGTCCCGTTCAACATCTCGTGCGGGCGCTGCTTCTACTGCACGCGCGGCCTCTCCGGCGACTGCGAGGCCTCCAACCCCATGTCCGACCTGGCCTCCGGGGTGTACGGCTACTCGCACACCACCGGCGGCTACGACGGCGGGCAGGCGGAGTACGTGCGCGTCCCGTTCGCCGACGTCGGGCCCATGAAGATCCCGGAGGACCTGGAGGACGAGGACGTGCTGCTGCTCTCGGACGTGCTGCCGACCGGCTACCAGGCCGCGGAGATGGGCGGCGTCCGCGAGGGCGACGTGGTGGCGGTGTTCGGCTGCGGCCCGGTGGGCCTGGTGGCGGCGCGCTCGGCCTGGCTGCTCGGGGCGGGGCGGGTGATCGCGGTGGACCGGGTGCCGGCCCGGCTGCGCTTCGCGGAGCGCTGGGCCGGCGCCGAGACGCTCGACCTGGAGGCGGCGGGCTGGGACCCGGTCCCGGTGCTGAAGGAGCTGACCGGCGGGCGCGGGCCGGACGTGTGCGTGGACGCGGTCGGGCTGGAGGCGTCCGGGTCGCCGTGGCAGACGCTCCTCGGCCGCGGGCTGAAGCTGCAGGCCGGGTCGGCGGTGGCGCTCTCCTGGGCCATCCACGCGGTCCGGAAGGGCGGGACGGTGTCGATCGTGGGGGTGTACGGACCGCCCGCCAACCTGGTGCCGATCGGCGCGGCCATGAACAAGGGGCTCACGCTCCGGACCGCGCAGGCGAACGTGAAGCGCTACATGCCGCACCTGCTGGAGCACGTGCGGGCGGGGCGCCTCGACGGGAAGGGGCTCATCACCCACCGGTTCCCGCTGGAGCGGGCCGCGCACGCGTACGCGGTGTTCGGGGACCGGGCCGACGGGTGCGTGAAGTGCGTGCTGGTCCCGGGCGCGGCGGCGTGACCGCGCGGGACGAGGGGGGACGGATGCAGGGGATCGGGCCGGGCACGATGCGCGCCGGGAACGGGCCGCCGCCGGGCGCGGGCGTGGACGGCGCCCTGCCGGCGCGGCCGGGCGTGCCACGGGAGCAGCGGGAGCTGGCGGTGCCCGACGTGGACCGCGACGAGCCGGCGCGCCAGCCCGGGGCGGACGCGCTGGGCCGGACCGGGCTGCGCGTCCGGACGCCGGTGTTCGGGACGGCGCAGCCGGCGCGGGGTGCCTCCGGCGCGCTGCGGCGGGCCGCCTACCGCATCCCCGAGCACCGCGCCGGACGCTGGGCCCTGCTGCTGGCGGCGGACCGGGTGGACGTGCTGGAGCACCGGCTCCGGCGGGCCGGGTGGGCGCTTCCCGCCCTCGCGGCGCTCGCGGCGGGGTACCTGGTGGCCTCCCGCGCGCTGCGCCGCCGGTGAGCGCGCCGGCGCCGGCCTTGCGCCCCCGGGCGCCGCCGCCGAGGATCCGCGCGCGGGCTCGCGTGAGGAGGACTTCGCGGCGCGTTCTGCTGCTAGAATGGCGGCGGCGCCCGTCGAGGAGGTGTGCTTGCCCGCCGTCACCCGAGTGCTGGTTCCCATCGACTTCTCGCCGTCGTCGCGGGCGGCCCTGGAGTAGCGATCTTCGTCGCGGGCAAGCACGGCGCCGAGCTCGAGGTGCTGCACGTCTGGGAGCCGCCCGGCTACGTCGGCCCCGACACGCTCGCGCTGCTGCCGGTGGGCAGCGGCCAGCCGGGCTGGGAGCAGACGCGCAACGAGGTGCAGCGCGAGGTGGATCACTTCCTCGCGAAGGCGGCGGCGCGCCCGCGCTCGCTCTCGGTGCGCGTCGAGGCGGGCGAGCCGTCCGACGCGATCCTGGGCATGGCGCGGGAGGGCGGCGCCGACCTGATCGTCATGGGGACGCACGGGCGCACCGGCCTGTCGCGCCTCCTCATCGGCAGCGTGGCGGAGGCGGTGCTGCGCCGCTCCACCTGCCCGGTGCTGACCCTGCGCGTCGCCTCGCGGGCGCCGCGCGAGTCGGTGCCGCTGTAGCAGCGACGGGCGGACGCGTCCGCCCGTGATCGGGGGGGACCGGGGACGGGCGTCGGCGTCGGCTCCGCGGGGCCGCCGCGCGGGCCGGTCCCGAGGAGGAGGTCGTCCCGATGACGCTCGTCTGCGAGGCGATGAACCGGGCGCCGGCGACGGTGGAGGCGGACGCGACGGCGGCGCGGGCGCTCGCCGTGGTGGAGGCCACCGGGGCCGCGCACCTGCTGGTGATGGATCACGACGACCTGATCGGCATCCTCTGCGCGTGCGACCTGCGCGCGGCCGGGCCCGACGAGGCGGTCTCGGAGCGCATGAGCGTGCCGGTCATCACCATCCGTCCGGACGCGACGCTGGAGGACGCGGCCGTCACCCTGGGTGACTGCGGGGTGGGCTGCCTCCCGGTGGTGGTGGGCGGCCTCGTGCTCGGGACCGTCGGCGAGGAGGAGCTCGCCGCGGCCGGGATCCAGGGCCGGCTGCCGCACCGGCGCTGCCACCCGCGCGCGCACGGGCTGGAGCCGGCCGGGCCCCACCTGGCGCACCATCACTGAGGGTGACGGGCGCGCGCCGGAGCGCACGCCCGCGTGGCCTCCCCCTTGCTACGGAAAGGGCGGGGGAGGCGCATGCGCAAGCAGACCGTCCAGGCGTTCATGACGATCGGCCCGGTGGTGATCGCGCCGGAGCGCACGCTCGCCGACGCACACCGGCTCATGCGCGAGCGCGGCATCCGCCACCTGCCGGTGGTGGACGCGGGCGCGCTGGTCGGGGTGGTCTCGCAGCGCGACCTGTACCTGCTCGAGACGCTGCGCGGCGTGGACCCGGAGCAGGAGCGCGTGCGCGAGGCCATGACGCCGGAGCCGTTCGCGGTGCCCCCGGACGCGGCGCTGGACGAGGTGGCCGAGCACATGGCGGAGCACCGGCTCGGGTCCGCGGTGGTGGTGGACCGCGGCGCGGTGATCGGGCTGTTCACCACGGTGGACGCGCTGCGCGCGCTGGCGGCGCTGGTGCGCCGGCGCGGCGCGAGGCCGGCGCGGAGCCCACCCCGCGAGCCTCCCGCCGGCGTGTCAGGCCGGACCGACCGCTGAACGCACGCTTGCGCAAGCCGTGCGCCAAGTCGCCGGGGGCACGCAACTCTCGCGGCCGAATTCCCGGAAACCGCTCGGAAATCCGCCGCGCTGGGCCCGGGCACGGCTCGTGAAGAGCGTGGCCGGCATGAGCCGGTTCGAAGCGGACGCCCGCGAGGTGCTGCTGCGGCGTCGCCGCTCGCTCAGCCAGGGCGTCGCGCCGCCACGCCCATCCGATCCCGCCGCGCGCTGGGCAGACTACGAGTCCATCCCGGCGCCGGTGCCGGAGGGCGTGCGCCGCGAGCTGGCCGAGATCGACGCGGCGCTCGAGCGCATCCAGCAGGGCCGCTACGGCACCTGCCTCGCGTGCGGCGGCCCCATGGGCCTGCAGCGGCTCCGGGCCATCCCCGAGGCGCGCTACTGCATCGCCTGCAGCGGTCACCACCACGCCGCCGAGTAGCGCCGCGGCGCGCGGAAATGCCCGTCGCCGCCGCCGGTTGAACCGGTGAGCGGCAGGACGCATCCGGGTGGCGCTCCCGCCTGGGTCCTGCTATCACCCGGGCGCTCGTGACCACGGAAACCTCTCCCAGGAACGCGCCGGTGCTCGCCTACCCGCTGGGCGACGCGCTCTACCTGAACGTCACCAGCGGCTGCACCCTCGCCTGCACGTTCTGCCCGAAGATCCGCGACGACGACTTCACCGTGGGTGGATTCGACCTGCGGCTGGCGCGCAACCCGGACGCCGACGAGGTCTGGCGCGCGATCGGGGAGGTTGGCCTGGAGGGGCGCTCCGAGGTCTGCTTCACCGGCTTCGGCGAGCCGACGCGCCGGCTGGAGGTGGTGCTCGAGCTCGCGCGGCGCCTCCGCGCGGCGGGCGCGCGCCGGATCCGGCTCGACACCGACGGGCTCGCGAACCTGCGCGAGGGGCGCGACGTCGTGCCGGAGCTCGCGGCCGCCGGCGTCGGCGCGGTGTCGGTGTCGCTGAACGCGCCCGACGCGGCGACCTACGCGCGCATCTGCCCGAGCCGCTACGGGGAGGCGGCGTACGAGGCGGTGAAGGCGTTCATCCGGGCCGCGGTCGGCGTCATCCCGGACGTCGCCGCGAGCGCGGTGGCGATGCCGGGCATCTCCGAGGCGGCGTGCAGGGCGGTGGCGGAGTCGCTCGGCGCCCGCTTTCGTTGGCGCCCGTACGACCGGGTGGGGCGTATCCCGTCCTCGGCGGGGTCGGCCCGGGTGGGCTGAAGCTGCGGAAGCCCGGGGGAGTAACGGGGTTTTTCAGGTGTCGGCGTCAGGACTTGGCCTCGGGTAGTCACTGGACCTCGGGGCGAGAATGGTGCATAACCTGCGGACCGACGCAGGGTTTGCGCAGGTCAGGAGCGGCATGAGCATGCCTAATGTGGGCGCCCGGCCGGGCAAGGAACGGATCCTGGTGGTGGACGACGAGCAGAACGCTCGCGTCGCGCTTCGGACCATCCTGAGCGAGGAGGGGTACGAGATCGCCGAGGCCGCGGACGGCGAGGAGGCCCTGGCGCTGCTCCCCGGGTTCGCGCCGGCGGCGGTGCTCGCCGACGTGCGGATGCCCCGGATGGACGGCATCAACCTGCTGCGCCGCGCGCGCGAGCAGGGCTCCGACGCGGTGTTCGTGATGATGACCGCGTTCGCGAGCGTCGAGGCCGCCGTCGAGGCGATGCGCGCCGGCGCCGAGAACTACCTCGTCAAGCCGCTCGACGTGAACGCGGTGCTGGTGGTGCTGGAGAAGGCGCTCGAGAAGCTGCGCCTCCAGCGCGACACCGCGAACCTGCGCGAGCGCGTGCGCGAGCGGTACCGGTTCCACAACATCGTCGGCGACGCGCCCGAGCTGCACGCGGTCTACGAGGTGGTGAAGCGCGCCGCGCCCACCCGGGCCACCGTGCTGATCCTGGGCGAGTCGGGCACCGGCAAGGAGCTGTTCGCGCAGGCGCTGCACGAGGAGTCGCCGCGGGCCGACAAGGCGTTCATCAAGGTGAACTGCGCGGCGCTCTCCGAGACGCTGCTCGAGTCCGAGCTGTTCGGCCACGAGAAGGGCGCCTTCACCGGCGCCATCGGCCGCAAGGAGGGGCGCTTCGAGCTCGCCGACGGCGGCACGCTCTTCCTCGACGAGATCGGCGACATCTCGCCGGCGCTCCAGATCAAGCTGCTCCGCGTCCTCCAGCAGCGCGAGTTCGAGCGCGTCGGCGGGACCCAGACGCTCAAGGTGGACGTGCGCCTGGTCGCCGCCACCAACCGCGACCTCGCCGCCGAGGTGAAGGCAGGGCGGTTCCGCGAGGACCTCTACTACCGGCTGAACGTGGTGGCGGTGACGCTGCCGCCGCTGCGCCAGCGCAAGGGGGACATCCCCGCGCTGGTGAGCCACTTCATCGACAAGTACTCGAAGGCGTACGGCAAGGACATCCGCGGCCTCGCGCCCGGCACGCTCAACGCGGTGCTGAGCCACGACTGGCCCGGCAACGTCCGCGAGCTGGAGAACGTGGTGGAGCGCGCGGTGGTCCTCTGCAAGGGCTCCGAGCTCACCGCCGACGACCTGCCGCCCACGCTGCGCGGCCCCCGCCCGCGCGAGCGCGCGCCGGGCGCGCTCATCCCCGGCGCCACCCTCTACGAGATCGAGCGCGAGGCGATCCTCCGCACGCTCGAGATGGTGGGCGGCTCCACCTCGCGCGCGGCCGAGATCCTCGGGATCAGCGTCCGCAAGATCCAGTACCGGCTGAAGGAGTACGCGGCCGGCGGGCGCGAGGGCGCGGCGGGGCACGACCACCACCACGACGCCGAGCACGAGCCCGAGAAGGCCGGCGGGATGGAGTAGGGCGCGGCCCGCGCGCTCACTGCGCGCGCGGGAGCCGCAGCGTGAAGCGCGCGCCGCCCTCCGGGCTGTCCTCGATCCGGATGGTGCCCCCGTGCTGCGTGACGATCGCGTGCACGATGGAGAGCCCCAGGCCGGAGCCGCGCGCCTTGGTGGTGAAGAACGGCTCGAAGATGCGGTCGCGCTGGTCGGGCGAGACGCCCGGGCCGTCGTCGTCGATGAGGATGTCCACCATCGGCGACGCGTCGGGGTGGTCCACGTCGGCGGGCGCGGGCCGGCAGGAGACCCGGACCAGCCCGCGCGCGTCCACCGCCTCGAGCGCGTTCAGGCACAGGTTCACCAGCACCTGCCGCAGCCGCTCCTCGTCGCCCGCGACCGGCGGCACCGGCTCGAGCTCGCGCTCCAGGCGGACGCCGCGGCGCTCGGCCTCGCCGCCGAGCAGGTCCACCACCTTCGTGATCACCGGCGCGACCTCGATGGCCTTGCGGACGAACTCGCGCGGGCGGGCGAACTGGAGGAAGTCCTCGAGGATGTGATCGAGCCGGCGGATCTCGTCCTTCACCAGCGTGAGCGGCTCGAGCAGCGGCCCCTGCCGCTCCGCCTCGAGCTTCTGGACGCGCCGCTCCAGCACCGAGAGCTGGAGCGCGGCGGCGTTGAGCGGGTTGCGGATCTCGTGCGAGAGCCCGGCGGTCATGGTGCCGACGGCGGCCAGCTTCTCGGCCATCTGCGCGCGGCTGGCGAGGTCGCGCTTCTCCTGGTGCAGGCGCACCTGCCGCATGGCCTGCTCCACCGTCAGCAGCAGCTCCTGGGTGGCGCACGGCTTCACCAGGTACGCGCAGGCGCCGGCGCGCACCGCCGCCACCGCCGACTCCAGCGTGGCGAACCCGGTGAGCAGCACCACCTCGCCGTTCGGCGACAGCTCCTTCAGCCGCGGCGCGAGCGCGGTCCCGTCGCCGTCCGGGAGCTTCAGGTCCACCAGCGCCACGTCGAAGCCCTGCTCGGCGAGCGGGAGCGCGGCGGCGCAGCTCCCGGCGCCGGCCACCGCGTACCCGGCGCCCTCCAGGATCTCGGACAGGTTGTCCACCAGGCTGGCGTTGTCGTCCACCACCAGCACGCGCGGCCGCCGCGGCCCGTTGCCGTGCTTCACGGGCCGGGCACCGCGGAGGGGGCGCGCGCGCCGTGGAGCCGCTCCACCGCGGCGAGCAGCGCGGCGGTGTCGAACGGCTTGTGGAAGAAGCCCTGGTGCGGGAGCGCCGGCCATGCGTCGTGGTGGGCGGTGACGACGATCATGGGGAGGCCGGGGTACTTGGCCGCGAGCCGCTGCATGGCCGCGCCGTCCGGGCCGCCGGGCACGCGCAGGTCGACCAGCGCGCAGAACGGCTGCACCGGCCCGAGCCGCTCGGTCTCCAGCACCGAGGCGGCGGTCACCGCCGCGAAGCCGCGCGAGCGCAGCGCCTCGCAGAGGTTGTCGGCGAGCCGGGGATCGTCCTCCACCACCACCGCCAGGCCGTCGCGCCGGGCCGCCTCGAGCAGCTCCACCAGGTACGCCGCGTTCACCGGCTTCTGCAGCACCGCCACCAGCCCCTCGCGCCGCGCGGCGTCGAGGTCGTTGTCGCCCACGTAGGCGGTGATGACCAGGGCGGGCGCGCCGGGGTCGAGGCGGCGCAGCTCGTGGACCAGCTCGGCGCCGCCCATGAGCGGCATGCGCATGTCGGTGAGGATGGCGTCGAAGCGGGTCCCGCGCGCGAGCGCCAGCGCCTCGGCGCCGTCGCCCGCGAGCGCGACCTCGTGGCCGGCGTCGCGCAGGATCTCGGCCAGGTTCTCGGCGAAGTCGCGGTTGTCGTCCACGATGAGGTAGCGGCGCATGCGGGATCCTCCGCTCAGGCGGGGAGGCGGACGGTGAACCGCGCGCCGCCCCCGGGCCGGTCCGAGTACTCCACCGAGCCGCCGTGGCGCTCGGCGATGCGCTTCACGAGCGCCAGGCCCAGGCCGATGCCCTTGTCCTTGGTGGTGATGAGCGGCTCGAACAGGCGGCGGCGCGTGGCCGGGTCCACGCCGGGGCCGGTGTCCTCGACCTCCACCTCGACCGCGCCGTCGGCGCGCCGCGCGCGGACCGTCACCGCGCCCTCCGGCGCCGCCGCGAACGCGGCGTTCTCGAGCAGGTTCACGAACACCTGCCGGAGCTGGCCCGGGTCGCCGTCCACCGGCGGCAGGCCCTCGAACCCCTCCACCGCGACCGACACGCCCGGCGCGTGCTTCACCGCGCCGGCGGCGGCGGCGACCACCTGGCCGACGTCCACCGGCTCGCGCGCCAGCGGCCGGTTGCGGATCATGTCGAGCAGGTTGGAGATGATCCCGTTCGCGACCCCGAGCTGCTCGCCGATGCGGTCCACGTGCTTGCGGGCGCGCTCGTCGTCGCCCACCCGCCCGCGCAGGATGTAGAGCGAGGTCTCGATGACGCCGAGCGGGTTGCGCAGGTCGTGCCCGATGGAGCCGACGAGCTGGCCGAACGTCGAGAGCCGCTCCACCCGCGCCTGCTGCGCGAGCAGGTCGTCGCGGTAGGTGTGCAGCATGATGGCGAGCTCGAGGTCGAGGATCTTGGCGAGCGCGTTGCGCACCCGCTCCAGCTCCGGCGGGTCGGCGTTGAAGCGCTCCCAGGAGACGCGCATCAGCTCGGTGCGGATCACGTTCATCGCGCCGAACATGTAGTGCTGCGGCAGGCCGATGCGGACGTGGACGCGGCCGATCCGCGTGCGGTGCTCCCAGTACGCCTCGTCCCACGGGCCGGTGAGCAGCGTGTCCATCCACGCGATGAGCGTCACCTTGAGGTGGCCCACCCGGCTCTCGCCGCCCACGAGCGCGGTGCGCGCGCCCTCGTGCCCGAGGATGCGGTCATAGAAGACCTGGGCGATCCGGTCGAGCTGCGGCGCCGCCGCGCCGTGCAGGGCGCGGAGCGCCCGCTCGTCCCCGGCGTCGAAGTGGACGTAGCGCTTCAGCTCCTCGAGCACGGTCTCGGGCATTCGACCCGTATGTAAGGGGGACCCGGGCGGCCGGTCAACGCGCGTTGCCCCGGGCGGGCCGGCGGGCGCCGGCCCCGGTGGAGCCCTAGGCCTGGCCGGCCCGCTCCCGCGCCTTGACGGCCTCGGAGACCAGATCGAGGTCGCGGACCACGTCGGCGGCGAAGCGCACGAAGTCGGCCTCGGTGACGATGCCGACCAGCAGCCCGTCCTCCTCGCACACCGGGAGGCAGCCGAACTTCCGCTCCAGCATGAGGCGCGCGGCGTGGGCCAGCCCGGTGCCGGGGCGCACCGCCACGGGCTCGCGCGTCATCACCTCGGAGACCGCGCGGTCGCGGGCCGCCGGCGCGCCGGCCTGGCCGGAGCGGAGCAGGTCGCGCTGCGTGAGGAGGCCGACCAGCTTGCGCTCGCGGACGACCGGCAGGTGCCGGATCCCGCCCAGCTTGAGCAGGGACTCGGCCAGCGCGAGGTCGTCGCTCTCGCGCACGGTGACGAGGTCCCTGGTCATGAAGTCCGCCACCGAGATCATGAGGCCTCCGCGCGCGTCGCGCGCGCGGCGAGTGTAACCCGGGACCGGGCGCGCGGCATCGCCTCAGCGGACCACCAGCACCGGCTTCGAGCTGATGTGCACCAGGCGGTCGGAGACGCTGCCCAGGAACATCCGGGCCACCGCGCCGTAGCCGCGGCTGCCGACCACCACCATGCCGACGTCCACCGCCGCGGCCTCCTCGGCGATGGCCTCGGCCGGGGAGCCGTAGAGCACGGTGGTGGACACGTCCAGCCCCGGCTCCTCCAGCGCCTTCACGGCCTTCTCCAGCAGCGCGTCCGCGTAGGCGCGGTGCTCCTTCTCGACCTCGGCGATGGTGAGCCCGTAGACGTCGGGGGAGGAGCAGCTTCGGGACCACGTGCACCAGGGTCAGCTTCGCCCCGAAGCGCAGCGCCACGTCCGCCGCCATCCGCGCCGCCTTCAGCGAGGTGTCCGAGCCGTCCACCGCCACCAGGATCCGCTTCATGGCCGCTCCCCTCCGGTTCAGGCACGCCTTCCCCCTTCAAGGGGGATGCCGGCGCGGGCAGGGGAAGGAGGCGGGACGCTCGGGCGCGCCGGGCAGGTCTGCGAGCCTCGCCCGCTCCAGCGTCCGACCGGTCACCGCGATCTCCAGGCTCGCCCGGAACGCTCGCCGGGCGAATCGCGGGTGCCGTGCGGGCGCCTGGGCTCCCCCGCCTGTGCGGGTGGCTCCAGCAAGTCTGCCCGGGTTGCGCGAGACGCGTCCCTGGAAGAACGGAGAGCAACGGAGAGGCCAGCCGCGATGGGTGCGGCGCCGGGTAAGGCGGGGAGGTGGGCCGGGCCGGCCCGGTGGGCCGGGGGAGGGGGAAACGGCGGTCGGACGCGGGGTCGGCCCCAGGGCTCGCGCACCGGCGCGCAGCCCGCGGCGCGCGGGCGCCGGGGGAGGCGTGCGCGTGCGGCGGCGCCACGCCGGGCGACGGCGCAGGGTCCGCGCGCGACGCCCGGTGGCCGGCGTGTGCGCGGTGGCGCACCCGCGATGCGGCACCGCCGGTGCCCAGGGGCACCGGCGGCCGTGGAACGAGGCTGGCGGGGAGGCGAGGGCGGCGGACGCCGCGCCTCGATCAAGCCTGCTTCGAGCCCTGGTCCGACGACGACTGCGTCGGGGTGCTGCCGTTGCCGGAGGCGGTGGGCTTCTCGTCCTCGCCGCCGAACGCCTTCTTGAAGCTGCGGATGCCCTGGCCGAGCCCCGCGCCGAGCGCCGGGAGCCTGCTCGCGCCGAACAGGATCACGACGATCGCGAGGATGAGCAGCAGCTCCGGCATTCTGAGACCGAACATGGGGGTGTTCCTTTCGTCGCCTGACGCGCTCCTCTTCTAACAGGGATCAGGCCGCGTTGTCTTCCATCGCGAGCGCGGCGAGGCGACGCTGATCGAGGACCTTCACGCCCCGCGACGCGTCCACCACGCCGTCCTTCTCGAGCTTGGTGAGGCAGCGGGAGAGCGTCTCCGGGCGCATCCCGAGGAGGCGCGCGACCACCTGCTTGCGCACCGCGTTGGGCCTGTCGGCGAGGAACCTCGCATGGGCGAGCGCGAACCGGGCCACGCGCGAGAGGCAGTCGCCCTGGCGCCAGTTGACCTCGTCGCGCTGCTGCCGCGACTCGGTGAGCAGCAGGTCGAGCACCACGCGCGCGGCGCTCTTGTCCGGGCCCACCCACTGCGAGAGCGCGTCGCCGCCGATGCCGCAGATCTTCACGCGGGAGAGCGCGCGCACCTCGAACGGCGAGGGCTCGGCCTGCATCGCCTCGGTGCAGAGCAGCGAGCTCGGGCCGCGGAGCGACAGCAGCAGCTCGGAGCCGCGCGGCGAGACCGCCGAGAGGGCCACGAAGCCCTCCTTGACGAAGTAGACGGTGCGCGGGCGCTCGCCCTGGGCGCAGATCGTCGCACCCGATTCGCGGGTGGTCGGCGTCAGCCGGCAGCGGCCCTGGGACGCGATCCCGAGCGAGCAGGAGCCGCAGTCCGAGACGGGAGTGTTGGAGAGCACGGCGGGATCCTCCGATGGCGAACGGCGCCTTGATCGGCGTCTGTTTGCACGAGCTAGGCCCGCGAGAGAGCGGGGTTTTGCCCGCCTGCTGCCGCAGACGTTGCGCTTTGGCCCGGATCAATACTCGCCCGGCGCACCTTTTGCGATCGGGTCGTCTCGCGATCGCCTCGTCGCGGCGCAGCCACGTGGCATGATGCGGTCCACGATGGACAGGCTCCTCCGCATCCGCGACGGCATCCTCGCCGCGCTGCTCCCGGTCGGCGCCGAGGACGTTCCCTCCGAGGAGGCGCTCGGCCGCTGGCTCGCCTCCCCCGCGCTGGCGAGCGTCCCGGCCCCGCCGCACACCTGCGCCGCCATGGACGGCTACGCGGTGCGCGCCGCGGACGTGACCGCGCCGGCGGTGCTCCCGGTCCGCCAGACGATCTACGCGGGCGACGTGCCCGCGGCGCCGCTCTCGCCCGGCGAGGCGGCGCGCATCTTCACGGGCGCGACGCTGCCGCAGGGCGCCGACGCGGTGGTGCGCGAGGAGGCGACGCGCGAGGAGGGCGGCGGCGTCCGCTTCCTCGAGGCGGCGCGGCGCGGCGAGCACGTGCGCCAGGCCGGCGAGGACGTGCCGGCCGGCGGGCTGGCGCTCGCGGCCGGCGTGCGCGTCGGCCCGCGCCAGGCGGCGCTGCTGCGCGCGGTGGGCGGGCCGGTCGTGTCGGTGCGGCGGCGGCCGCGCGTGGCGGTGCTCTCCACCGGCGACGAGGTGGTATCCGGCCGCACGCCGGACTCGAACGGCGAGGCGGTGGCGGGGCTGATCCGGGCGATCGGCGCGGACGTCGAGCGGCGCCCGGTGCCGGACCGGCTCGAGGCGGTGGTGGCCGCGATCCGCGAGGCGCTCGCGAGCGCCGACGCGGTGGTCACCATCGGCGGCGTGTCGATCGGCGCGCGCGACCTGGTCCCGGAGGCGCTCGCGCACCTGCAGGCCGACGTGCGCGTCCACGGCGTGCCCATGAAGCCGGGCAAGCCGTTCCTGTTCGCGCTCGCCGGCGGCGCGCCGGTGCTGGGGCTGCCGGGCAGCCCGTCGGCGTGCCTGGTGGCGTTCGAGGTGTTCGCGCGCCCGGCGCTGCTGGCGCTGTGCGGCGCGGCCCGCACCGAGCGGCGGGCCGTGCCGCTGCGGCTGGCGGCGCCGGCGGAGGGGCGGCCGGGCCGGGCCCGGCTGCTGTGGGCGGCGGTGGAGCCGGGCGGGCGCGCGCGGCCGCTGGGCCGGGACTCGGCGCAGGTGCGCGGGCCGGCGCTCGCCGACGCGCTGCTGTTCGTGCCGGCCGACGCCGGCGACCTGCCGGAGGGCGCGGAGGTGGCGGCGTGGCTGCTCGAGGACTGCGCCGGGTGAGGCGGCGCGCGCCGCCCATCGTGGCGGTGAGCGGGCCGAGCGGCGTCGGGAAGACCCGCCTCCTGCGCCGGCTGGTGGCGGAGCTGGCGCGGCGCGGCCTGCGCGTCGGCATCCTCAAGCACACCGGCCACGAGCACCCGTTCGACCGCCGGGGCAAGGACACCGAGGTGCTCCGGCGCGCCGGCGCCGTGGCCGCGGCGATCGAGGGGCCTTCCGGCATGGCGTACTTCGGCCCACCCGCCGGCGGCGCGCGCGCGCTCGCCCGGATGCTGCCGCCGGTGGACCTGGTGCTCGCCGAGGGCTGGAAGCGCGAGCCGCTGCCGCGCGTCGAGGTCCACCGCCGCGGCGTGTCGCCGGAGTTCCTGTGCGCGCGCGACCGGCGCGTGTTCGCGGTGGTGACCGACGCGCCGCCCCCGCGCCCGCTGCCGGCGTTCGATGCGGACGACGCGTCCGGGCTCGCGGACCTCCTCTGCACGCGCTGGCGGCTCGGGCCCGCGCCGCGGCGCACCGCGGGCGGGCGGTCCGCGGCGCCGCGCCGGCGCGGGTGATACAACCGATCGCGATGCCCGCGCTCCTGTGCCCGATCCTCCTGTCCGCGGCCCTGGCCGCCGAACCCGCGCCCGCGCCGCCGCCCGCCGATCCGTTCCTGCGCCAGTACGCGGAGACCCGCGGCTTCCGCGCCGGGCGGCCCACCGCCGTCCAGCTCTCGCCCGACGGTCGCGCCGCGCTGTTCCTCCGGTCCGGGCCGCGGTCGCGCGCGCAGGCGCTCCTCGAGACCGACCTCGCCACCGGGGCCACCCGCAGGCTGGTCGAGGCCGACGGCGCCGGGGCGCTCACGCCCGAGGAGGCGGCGCGCCTGGAGCGGCAGCGGATCACCGGCCGCGGCATCACGCACTTCGTGCTCTCGCGCGACGGCGCGCACGTCGTGTACGGGCTGGGCGGGCGCCTGTGGCTGCTGGACCGGGCCGCCGGCCGCGCCGCCCCGCTGCCCGGCTCCGAGGGCGCCCTCGATCCGCGCTTCTCGCCGGACGGCCGGGCGCTCGCGTACGTGAAGCGCGGCGACCTGTACGTGCGCGCGGTGCCGGGCGGGACCGAGCGGCGGCTGACCCGCGCCCGCGGGCGGGACGTCACGAACGGCCTCGCCGAGTTCGTGGCGCAGGAGGAGATGGACCGCGACGAGGGCTACTGGTGGTCGCCGGACGGGCGGCGGATCGCCTACGCCGAGGTGGACGAGTCGGCGGTGGAGCGGCGGATGCTCTGCGACCCGGCGCGCCCGGCGCGGCCGTGCGAGGCGCGCGCCTACCCGCGCGCCGGCACGCCCAACGCCGCGGTTCGCCTGAAGGTGGTCGCGGTGGCGGGCGGCCGCGCGGTCGAGATGAGATGGGACGCGGCCCGCTATCCGTACCTCGCCGCGGTGCGCTGGGCGAGAGGCGGCCCGCTCGCCCTCGTCGTGCAGGACCGGCTCCAGAAGGAGGAGCGGGTGCTCGCGGCCGATCCCGCCACCGGCAGGACCCGCACGCTGCTCGTCGAGCGCGACGACGCCTGGCTGGACCTGTGGCCCGGCATGCCGGCGTTCCTCCCCGACGGCCGCTTCTGGTGGGTGACGGAGCGGGGCGGCGCGCCGGAGGTGGAGCTGCGCGCGGCCGACGGCGCCCGCCTCGAGGTGTCGGTCCCGCGGGCGCTCGGGTACGCGGCGTTCGCCGGGGTGGAGGGCGGCGCGCTGGTGTTCGCGGGCGCGCCGGATCCCACGCGCGAGGAGCTGTACCGGGTGCGACCCGGCACGCCGCCGGAGCGGCTCGCGCTCGGCGAGCCTGGGCCGGCGACGCGCCGGGCGGCCCTGGCGCCCGGCGGCGGGACCCTCGCGGTGACCTGGAGCACGCTGCGCCGGCTGCCGGTCACCGCCGTGTTCGGCGCCGACGGCTCGCGCCTGGCGGTGCTGCCGAGCGTCGCGGAGGAGCCCGCGTTCGTGCCCACCACCGAGCTGCGGCAGCTCGGCGGCGCGGACGGGATCCGGGCGGCGGTGCTGCGGCCGCGCGCGCTCGGCGCCGGAGCGCGGCTGCCGGTGGTGGTCGAGGTGTACGGCGGCCCGGTGCCGGCCTGGTACGTGCCGCAGGTCGCGCACCGGCCCATGCTGATCGAGCAGTGGCTGGCGGACCAGGGCTTCCTGGTGGCCGTGTTCGATGGGCGCGGCACGCCGCGCCGCGGCCGCGACTGGGAGCGCGCCATCGCCGGCGACCTCGGCACCGTGCCGCTCGAGGACCAGGTGGCCGCCCTCGAGGCGCTCGGGCGCGAGGTCCCGGAGGCCGACGTGGCGCGCGCCGGGATCACCGGGTGGTCGTTCGGCGGGTACCTGGCGGCGCTCGCGGTGATGCGGCGGCCGGATCGGTTCCGGGCGGCGGTCGCGGGCGCGCCGGTGGTGGACTGGGAGCAGTACGACACGCACTACACCGAGCGCTACCTCGGCCTGCCCGGCGAGCACCCGGAGGCGTACGCCCGGAGCGGGCTGCTCGCCTGGGCGCCGCGGCTGGACCGGCCGCTGCTCCTGCTGCACGGCACGGCCGACGACAACGTGTTCCTGTCGCACTCGCTCGCGCTGGCGGACGCGCTGTTCCTCGCCGGGCGCCCGTTCGAGCTGGTCCCGATCGCCGGCGCCACGCACTCGGTGCCGGACCCGCTCGCGGCCGAGCGGCGCTGGGAGTGGACCGCCGGGTTCTTCCGGCGGGCGCTGGGCGCGGTGCGGCCGGGCCCCGCCCTCGCGCCGGCGCCCTGACGCCACGGCCCTGACACCACCGCCCCGGCCGGGGAGCCCCCGGCGCGCACGGACGCGCCGTGAATGCGTCCGGCGCGTACACCCGTGGTCACGGGACTGACGGTCCGTCCGCGCGGCGGTAGGTGATCCCTGCCCGGAAGCGGGCAGGGGGGCGGATGCGCGAGACCGGCGGCATGGAGGATGGGTCGGGCGAGGAGGTCGAGCTCGCCTACGGCTCGGCCGCGGCGGCGCGCCGCGACGCGGTCCCGCAGCTCGAGCACGGCCTGCTGGTCCGGACCCGCGCGCAGGTCGCGCCGGGAGCGTGGCTGCGCATCCGGCTCGGGCTCGCCGAGGAGCGCGTCGAGCTGCACCTCGCCGGCGAGGTGCGCTGGACCACGCCGCTCGCGGACGGGGCGCTCGCGGCGGTGGCGCTCCGGCCCGCCTCGCACCGCGATCGCGTCCAGCTCGACCTCCTGTTCCAGCGCCGCACCGCGGGCGCCGCGCCGGAGCCGCTCGCGCCCGGCGACGCCGGCGAGGCCGGGCCGCTCACCGCCGCCCTGTTCGCGCCGGACCCGCTGCTCCGGGCCGGCCTGGCCGAGGCGCTGGAGGCGCTGGGTCGCCAGGGCGGGCGGCCGGTGGTGGTCGCGGCCGCCGCGGACCCCACCGCGCTGGTCCGGGCCCTCTCGGCGGCGCCGCCCGGCCTGGCGGTGCTGGACTGCGACGCGCTGGGGGCCGCCGCGGCGCCGCTGCTCGCGGCGATCCGCGGCCACGCCGGCTGCGCGCTGCTGCCCGTGGTCCTGCTCGCCGGGGATGGCGCGAGCGACGCCGAGGACGCGCACGCGGTGGTGCTCGCGAAGCCGGTGGACCTGCGCCGGTTCGGCGAGCTGGCGGCGGCGCTGCTCGGCGCCGGCGGCCCGTGTCAGCGGTGCGACGCGCCGGGCGCGCCAGCGGCCTGACGCGCGCGCAAGGTCGCGCCGCGACGGGCGATCGCCGCGGCGGCACCGTCCTTGCTCCGGGGCGGGGGATGGCCAGGGTGAAGGTCTCGCTGTGCCTCATCGCGAAGGACGAGGAGCGGATGCTCCCCGGGTGCCTCGAGTCGGTCCGCGGCGTCGCCGACGAGATCGTGCTGGTGGACACCGGCTCGACCGACCGGACCCGCGAGCTGGCGCGGGCCGCCGGCGCGAGGGTGCTGGAGCGCCCCTGGGACGACGACTTCGCCGCCCCCCGCAACCTAGCCGCCGCGCACGCCACCGGCGACTGGATCCTGCCGCTCGACGCGGACGAGCGGCTCGCCCCGGCGGCGGGCGCGGCGCTGCGGCGGGCGCTGCGCGGGGCGGCCTTCGACGTGGGGCTGGTCCGCTGCCACAACGCCGACGCGCCCGATGCGCCGGCGGCCGAGGTCCTCTCCGGCGCGCGCCGCGCCGGGCCGCCCGCCCTGCTGCCGCGCGTGGTGCGGCGCGCGCCCGGCCTGCGCTGGGCGGGGCGGATCCACGAGAGCGTGCTGGACTGGGCCGCGGCGCGCGGCGGGCGGATCGTCCCGCTCGACCTCGACGTCGTGCACCTCGGCTACGCGAAGGAGATCTGGGACGGGCGCGGCAAGCGCGCGCGCAACCTGGCCCTGCTGCGCCGGCGCGCCGAGGAGGAGCCGGACAGCATCATCGCGCTCGGCTACCTCGCGGCGGAGCTGCTCGCGCTCGGTCAGGCGGAGGAGGCCGGGGAGGTCGCGGATCGCGCCTGGGCCGCGCTGGGCCGCCAGCCGCGCCACCGCTCCATCCGGCGCCTCGCGGTGGTGCGCGCCGCGCTCGCGGTGCGCCGCGGCGACGCCGGCGCGGCGCGGGAGGCGGTGGATCGGGCGGAGGCCGCCGGCGGCCCGAACCCGGACCTGGCGTTCTTCCGGGCGTGCGCCCTGGAGCTCTCGGCCGGCGGCACGGGCGCGCCGGACCGGGACGAGCGGCTGGCGCGGGCCGCCGCCGAGCTGCACCGCGCGCTCGCGCTCCTGGAGGGCGGGGTGTTCGAGCAGGTGATCTACGCGCAGCGGGCGCGGGTGCTGGCGCGGCTGGGCGCGGTCGAGCTGCGGGCCGGCCGGCCGCAGGCGGCGCGCGCGGCGCTCCGCGCGGCGCGCAGCCCGGGACGGCCCGCCGACGCGCTGCCGCCGCCGGAGGCGATCGAGGCGGCGGCCGGCGAGGCCGAGGCGCTGGTGGCGCTGGGGCGGGCCGGGGAGGCGCTCGCGGCGGTCGAGCCGGCGCTGGCCGGGGGCGGGACGCCGCGCGCCTGGGCCGCCGCGGCCCGGGCCGCGCACGCGCTGGGCGCGCTGGACGACGCGCGGCTGTTCCTGGCGCGCGCGCGGGCGGCGCCCGCCGCCTGATCAGCGGCCGCCCGCGGCGAGCCGCGCGGCGGCGGCCTCGAACGCCTCGGCGATCGGGGCGAGGGCCCGCTCGGCCTCGCGCGCGGCGCGCGCGTCGCGGGCCAGCGCGGCCGCTCCGAGCCGGTCGCACACGAACCGGTAGACGGCGGCGAGCTGGTCGCACAGCTCCGGGGCGCGCGGGCGATCGAGCGTGGCGTGCAGCTCCACCACGATGTCCGACGCGAGGGTGAGGGGGCGGGCCGCCTCGGCGGCGCGGCCCTGTTCGAGCGCCTCGGCGCCGGCGCGGACGTTCCGCAGCGCGGCCTGGAACAGGAGCACCATCAGGCGCTCGGGGGAGGCGGTCTGGCGCTCGGCCTGGGTGTAGCGGCGGGCGGCTGGGTTCACGGGCGCACCTCGGGATCGGGAGGGAGGGGGCCGGGGGCGGCCCCGGGCTCGGGGCGCGGGGTCACCTTCCGGGAGGTCGGGGCGGCGGGGCGCTACCCGCCCAGCAGCTTGAGCGCGAGCTGCGGCGCCTGGTTGGCCTGGGCGAGCACCGCCACGCCGGCCTGCTGCAGGATGTTCGCGCGCGCCAGGCGCGAGGTCTCCTCGGCCACGTCGGCGTCGCGGATGCGGCTGTTCGCGGCGGAGAGCGCCTCGGCGAACGCCTGGATGTTCGCGATGGTGCTCTGGAACCGGTTGCCCACGGCGCCCAGGTCGGCGCGGCTCCGCGAGATGGTCTCGATGGCGGCGTCGAGGGTGGAGAGCGCGTCGCGCGCGCCCGCGGCGGTGGTGAAGTCGAGCGTGGAGGCGTCCAGGCCGAGCGCGGCGGCGGTCGCGTCCAGGGTGGAGAAGCCGATGCGGTCGCCGCCGGACGCGTCGCGCTCCACGCCCACCTGGAACCCGAGCGCGCTGCCGGTGCCGTCCAGCAGCGGCGTCCCGTCGTATTTGGTGACCACCGCGATCCGGTCGATCTCGGCCCGGAGCTGGTCGGCCTCGGCCTGCACGTAGCCGCGCTCGGCGCTGCCGATGCCGTCGGAGGCGGCCTGCATGGCCAGCTCGCGCAGCCGGCTCAGCACGTTGGAGGTCTCGTTCAGCGCCGCCTCGGTGGTCTGGATCACCGAGAGGCCGTCGTTGGCGTTGCGCGCCGCCTGGTTGTAGCTGCGGATCTGGGCCTCGAGCTTGGTGCTGATGGCGAGCCCGGCGGCGTCGTCGCCGGCCCGGGTGATGCGGTAGCCGGAGGACAGGCGCGACATGGAGGACTCGAGCGCGGTCTGCGTGGCGGACAGGTTCCGCTGCGCGTCCAGCGAGGCGAGGTTGGTGCGGATGGACAGGGACATGGTCGGTCTCCGGGGCGCGCCCGCCTGGACGCGACGGGCGCTTCACCCCGGGATTCGGCGCGCTCCGGCCCGGGCTTAAGGGCCGCGGCGCGGCCCGTCTCACCCGCGCCGGTAGGCGGCCGCCGCGCGACGCGAGCGCGCGGCGCGGTCGAGCGCGTCGAGCAGGCGGGCGCGGCCGGCCTCGGCGCGAGCCAGCGCGCGGCGCTGCGAGTCCACCGCCCGCGCGACCCCGCGCGGGTCGAGGCGGGCGCGCGCGGCGGCGAGCGCCTCGCAGGCGGCCGCGGCCCGGCGGACGGCGCGGGCCGCCGCGGCCACGTCGTCGCGGGCGAGCGCGGCCTCGACCTCCGCGAGCGCGTCCTCGAGCATGGTGCTCACCGCGCCTCCCCGCGGCGCGCGCCCGCGAGCAGCGGCGCCACCACGCGCTCCGCCTCGCGCGCCAGCGCGGCGTCGCCGAGCAGCGCCGCGTCGGTGAGGCGGCGCGCCGCGCGCACGCACGCCAGGGCGACCGGGCCCTCCGGCGCGTGCCCCGCACCGGGCGCGAGCGCGGCGAGGCGCACCGAGACCAGGTGGTCCACCGCCGCGCCCAGGGCGCGGACCGCGTCGGCGGGCCGGCGCGCCTCCAGGGCGGCGGCGCCGGTGCGCATCAGCGCGACGGCGCGGCGGAGGTGGGCGCCCGGGTCGGCGGGGCCGGGGCCCGGGCCGGGCCCGGCGAGGCAGGCGGTCACGATCCGCTCCCGTTCCGCGGCTGGGCGGTCTGGCTGGCGAGGAAGTTGCCGATCGACTTGAGGCCGCTGACGGTGTTCTCCATCGCGGTGAACTGCCGGATCAGGTTCTGCTGGAAGGCGTCGATGCGGAGCTGCAGCGCGGCGGCCTGGCCGTCGAGGTCCTTCACCGTGCGGCCCAGCCCCTCCTGCCGGAGCACCAGCGCGCCGTCGCCGGCGCGGGTGTGGTCCGTCACGAGCGACCTCACCACGGCCGCGAGCCCGGTGCCCGGGGTCGAGAACAGCGCGTTCACCGCGGCGGGGTCGCGCGAGAGCGCCGAGGCGAGCGTGGCGGCGTCGACGGAGAGGCTGCCGTCGCGCGCGGTCTTCACGCCGAGGTCCGCGAGCGTGCGCACGCCGGCCAGGCCGGGCACCTCGGTCACCAGCACGCGCTGGAGCCGGGCCTGGAGCGAGCGCAGCGTGGAGTCGCCGGCCAGGGTGGTGGCGCGGTCGGAGTCCTTCGCGACCGCGAGGTGGCGCTGCACCAGCCGCATCGCGCCGTTGTAGGCGTCCACCAGCTTCTGCAGCCGCGCCTGGGTGCCGTCCGCGTCGGTCCCGAGCACCAGGTCCTCCGCCGGGCCGCCCTCGGCGCCGAGCGTGAGCGTCACCCCGGGCAGCGCGTCCGCGATCACGTTGCCGGTCCGGGTGAACGTCAGGCCGTCCACCTGCACCTGCGCGTTGCGCGCGGCCTGGACCTCGGCGAGGCCGGGCGCCTGGCCGGCGGCGCCGGCGTCGGCGGTGAAGGCGATGGACAGCGCGTCCGCGGGTGTCCCGCCGAGCGGGTGGCCGGTGTCGCGGGCGGTGACGGAGAGCCAGGACGAGGTGCCGTCGTCGAGCACCACCGCGGACACCGGGGCGCCGCTCTGCCGGATGGCGTAGGCCACGTCGGCGAGGCTGGCGCCGTCCGCGACGGCGATGGGGGGGATGGCCGCGCCCTGCACGGTGAGCCGGAGGGTCCCGCCGGCCACCCCGGCGCCGGGGGCGAACGCGGCCGAGCGCCACTTGGCCGGCTGCGCGAGCGCCGTCACCGCCACCCGGTAGCTGCCGGCGATGGCGTCCGAGCCCGGCGCGGCCGAGAACGCCTTGGGGCCGGAGCGCACCTGCGTGGAGAGGACGCCGTGGTCGCCGAGGTCGGCGGCGGCGGCGGCGAGGGTGGACAGGCTGGAGATGACGTCGCCCAGCGCCGAGATCTGCGTGCGGAACGCGGCCTGCCGCTGCCGGAGCTGGTCGAGCGGCCGCGACTCCAGCTTGACGAGCTGGTCGACGATGGCGTTGGTGTCCATCCCCGAGGCGAGACCGCCCGCGCGGAACGATGCGTCCATGAAGGCCTCCGGCCGCCCCCCGGCGCGTGGCCGGGGGGCGGCGCGGGAAGTTCACCGCGAGATCACCCGAGCAGCTTCAGGGCGAGCTGCGGCATCTGGTTCGCCTGGGCGAGCACCGAGACGCCCGCCTGCTGGAGGATGTTGGCGCGGGCGAGGCGCGAGGTCTCCTCGGCCACGTCCACGTCGCGGATGCGGCTGTTCGCGGCCGAGAGCGCCTCGGAGAACGACTGGATGTTGTTGATGGCGCTCTGGAACCGGTTGCCGACCGCGCCCAGGTCGGCGCGGTTCTTCGAGACGGTCTCGATGGCCGCGTCGATCGACGACAGGGCGTCCCGGGCGGTGGTGCCGGTGGTGAAGTCCAGGGTGGTCGCGTCCAGGCCCAGGCTGGCGGCGGTGGCGTCGAGCGTCGAGAAGGAGATCTGGTCGTTGCTCGCCGTGTCCTTCTCCACGCCCACCTGGAAGTTCAGCGAGGTGGCCGTGCCGCTCAGCAGCGCGGTGCCGTTGTACTTCGTCACGTTGGCGATGCGATCGATCTCGCCGGTGAGCTGGTCGGCCTCCGCCTGGACGTAGGCGCGCTCCTTGTCGCCGATGCCGTCCGAGGCCGCCTGCATGGCCAGCTCGCGGAGGCGGGTGAGGATGTTCGAGGTCTCGTTGAGCGCGGCCTCGGACGTCTGGATCACCGAGAGGCCGTCGTTCGCGTTGCGCACGGCCTGGTTGTAGCTGCGGATCTGCGCCTCGAGCTTGGTGCTGATGCCGAGGCCGGCGGCGTCGTCGCCGGCCTTGGTGATGCGGTAGCCCGAGGACAGGCGCGACATGGACGAGTCGAGCGTGTTCTGGGTGTTGGACATGTTTCGCTGCGCGTTGAGCGAGGCGATGTTCGTCCGGATCGAGAGGGACATCCGTGGTTCTCCTTGTCGGTGTGGCGGGGCGATCGGTCTGGTCGCCCTCACCCTCCGCATCGGCGCGCCGGCGGCCGGCGATAAGGCCGGCCGGCGCCCGCGCTCACCGCAGCCGGTCGAGCAGGGTGAGCTGGAACCCCTTGGCGGTGGCGGTGAGCGCCGCGTCCAGCGCGCGCTGCGCCAGCGCCAGCTCGCTGGCGGCGGCGATGGGGTCGGCGTCGGCCAGCTTCCCGATGGCCGCGCGCGCGTCGTCGCGGGCCGCCTGGCCGGCCCGGGTGGCGGCGTCGAGCGCGGCCATGGCGGCCCCGGCGGCGCCGCGGGCGGAGGAGAGCTGGTCGGTCCCCCGCGCCAGCGGGGAGAGGGTGGCGCGGATCGCCTCCGGGTCGTCGGCGTCGAGCGCCGACGCCAGCGCGGCCAGCGTCGCGAGCACGTCCACGCCGCCGCCCGCGCCGGCGATGGCCACGTCGGCGCGGACGCCGGCCGGCTGCCGCACCCCGGGGGCGAGCTCCACCTCGCGCACCCCGGCGTCGCCCAGGTACGCGCCGCTCGCGTCGAACGGCGGCGCGCCGTCCCGGAACCCGCCCAGCAGGTACCGGTTGCCGACCTTCACCCCGAGGCTGGCCACCGCCGAGGCGAGGAGGCCGCGCACCTCCCGGGCGCCGGTGGCCCGCTGGGCCGCGTCGTACGGGGCGCTCGCGAACTTCGCGGCGAGCTCCTGCGCCCGGGCCAGCCCGTTCGCCACCTCGCCCAGCGCCGCGTCCACCGCGGCGAGCTCGTCCGAGGCGCGGCCGGTGGCGGTGGCGACCGCCTCCATGCGCCGCGCCTTCACCCGCTCCGCGGCGACGCGGGAGGCGGCCCCCGGGTCGTCCCCGGGGTGGACCACGCGCACGCCGCTCGACGCCTGCGCCACCGCGCGGTCGAGCCGCGCGCGGGCCTGGCCGCCCTCCCGGGCGGCGCGGTCGAAGGTCATCCGGTCGGTCACGCGCATCGCGGCTACTCCAGCTTCAGCAGGGTGTCGAACATCTCCGACGAGGCCTGGATCACCTTCGAGATCGCCTCGTAGGCGCGCTGCGCCTTCTCCATCTCCAGCAGCTCCTCGTCCACCGAGACGCCGCTGGCCGACTCGCGCATCGCGGCGAGGTGGTCGGCCATGCCCGCGTCCTGGGCGGCGGACGCGGCCAGGCCCCGCGCGGCGGCACCGAACGCGCCGGTGATCCGCGCGAGCGCGCCGGTGGCGTCGACGCCGGCCAGCAGGTCCGAGCCCTGGCCGCTCGCGATCCGCGCGGTCGAGGTGGCGAGCAGCGCGAGCACGTTGCCGGCGTCGCCGGGCTGGCCGGCGGCGGTGGCGGTGGCGAGCCGCGAGGGATCCGCCGCCACCGCGCCCGCCACGGCGATGCGCCGGGCCGCGCCGGCGGAGGTGGTGCCCACGTCCAGCAGGTCCAGCCCGGTGGAGCCGTCGAGCCCGTAGCCGGCGCGGTGCGCGGCGTTGAGCTGGTTGCCGACCGCCCAGGCGAGCTGGTCGAGCGCCGTGATCGCGTCCTTCAGCGGGCCGGACGACGCGTCCACCAGCCCGCCCAGCTCGCCGCCGGGCGGGGCGTCGGCGGAGGTGCCGCCGATGGCGAGCTGCACGGAGAGGTGGCCGTCCGGGCCGGGCTGCGGGAGCAGCGTGGAGGCACGGAGGCCGGCGACCAGGGCGGCGCCGCCGGGCAGGAGCAGCGAGACGTCGCCCTCGCTCGTCGCGGCCGGCACCGCGCCGGTGAGCGCGGCGAGCCGGTCCACGGAGCGCTGGCGCGCGTCGAGCAGGTCGTTCGGCTCCCCGGCGCCGGCGGCGCGCGCCGCGCGGATGTCGCGGTTCAGCGCGGCCACCTCGGCGGCGAGGGCGTTCGCCTCGGACAGTCCGGCGGCGATGCGCGCGTCGGCGCCGGCGCGCGCGTCCTCCAGCCCCTGGCGCGCGCGGTTGAGCGAGAGCGCGAGCGTGCGGGCGGCCGCGACGGCCGCCTGGCGGAGGCCGGGATCGGAGGGCGCCTGCGACAGCTCGGTGAGGGCAGCGTAGAGGCCGCCGAGCGCGTCGGCCGGGCCGCCCTCGGCCTCGGGGTCCAGCACCTGGACCGCCTCCAGGAGCGAGGACGCCGCGGCGGAGCGGGCCGACCGCCCCTGCGCGGCGGGGAGCTGCGCCTCGAGGAAGCGGTCTCGCGCCTGCGTCACCTGCGCCAGCGCCGCGCCGCGGCCGATCCAGGCCCCGCCGGCCTGCTGGGCGGGGAGGACGGTGGTGAGCACCGCGCGCTGGCGGGCGTACCCGGGGGTGTTGGCGTTCTGCAGGTTGTGCGAGGCGGTCGCGGCGGCGGCGCGCTGCGCCGCGAGGCTGGCGGCGCTGGAGGAGAGGATGCTCAGCAGGTCGGCCACGGGGTCGCTCCTCAGCGGCGGCGGGCGGCGCCCGCGGGCGCGCCGCGCCGGTCGTAGGCGGCGGGGCAGGGGCAGAGCGCGGCGAGGTAGCCCTGGACGCAGGCGCGCGCCCGCGCCGCCAGCGCGAGGTTGAGCCGGTCGCGCTCCGCGATCTCGGTGGCGAGCGCGCGCACCTCGGCGAGCAGGACCCCGAGCGCGTCCGCCGCGCGGGGCGCCCGCGCCCGCAGCCGGGCCAGCGTCGCCTCGCCGCCGGGGGCGGCGCGCGCCAGCGCCGCCGCGAGCCGCTCCTGCAGCGCCGCCACCTGCGC
Organism: Anaeromyxobacter sp. Red801; assembly: GCF_049201065.2. Lineage (NCBI taxonomy): Bacteria > Pseudomonadati > Myxococcota > Myxococcia > Myxococcales > Anaeromyxobacteraceae > Anaeromyxobacter > Anaeromyxobacter sp. Red801. The sequence goes on from NZ_CM181236.1 coordinate 1,887,798, forward strand.
GTTGAAGCCGGCGCGGGCGCTCGCGCCGTCGAGGATGCGGGGGGCGTCGAGCGCGCGCAGCGCCTCGGGCACCGCGGCGGCGCGGGCCGCCTCGGCGCGGAGCGCGTCGCGCAGCGCGGCGGCGGCGGCGAGGACGTCGTCCATCGGGCGCCTCACCCCTGGAGCAGCGCCCGCAGCCGCGCGGTCAGCTCGGCGTCGTCGAGGATCCGCTGCGCGATGCGCTGCGGATCCGGCCGGAACGTGCCCTGCCTCACCGCCGCCTCGATGGCCTCCAGCCGCACGGCCCGGTCCTTTGCCGCGCCGCCCCGGGCGGCGGCCGCGGCGGCCTCGAGGCGCGCCAGCGACTCGGTCGACACCCGGTCGGCCGCCGGTGCACCCGGCTCCCGGGTGCGCTGCGACCCCGCGGCGCGGCCTGCCTCGACGCGACGGATCTCTGCGGCATCGTTGACCTTCATGGAGACCTCCTGCTCACGGTCCGCTCCTGCCGCTCTCATCGGCACGCCGCGCGTAGATCTTGAGGGCTCGCGTCGGGTCGATCGCGCGGCCGGCCATCCGGACCTCGAAGTGGAGGTGCGGCCCGGTGGAGCGGCCGGTGCTGCCGACGCGCGCCAGCTCCTCGCCCGCGGCCACCACCTGGCCCGGGCGGACGCGCACCTCCGCGGCGTGGCCGTACAGCGTCACGAGGCCGCCGCCGTGGTCCACCTCGACCGCGTTGCCGTACCCGCCGCGCGGTCCGGCGCGGACCACCACCCCGGCCGCGGGGGCGCGCACCGGCGTGCCCTCCGGCGCGGCGACGTCCACGCCGTCGTGGCGCGCGGCGGCGCCGGTGAAGGGATCGGCGCGCGGGCCGAACGCGCTGGTGATCCGCCCCGGCAGCGGCGGCGCGAGCGCGCCGGGCGCCACGGTCGCGGTGCGCGGCGGCGCGGCCGGGCCGGCCAGGGGGGCGGGCCCGGGATCGCCGCCGCCCAGCGACCGGGTGATCTCGCCGGCGAGCCCGATGCCCCCCGAGCGCGCCACCGCGTCGGAGAGCGCGTCGGCGAACAGGTCGGCGCGGACCCCGGCGCCGGCGCCCTCGCCGCCCCGGAACGCGCCGCTCGTCCGCACGATCTCGCGGAGCAGCATGGCCTCCAGCGCCTGCGCGGCCTCCCGCAGGCGCGGATCCGCGGCGGGCGCGGCCCCGGCGGCGGGCGCGATCACTCGAGCACCTCGAGGTCGGCGTCGAGCGCGCCCGCGGCGCGGATCGCCTCCAGCACGGCCACCAGATCCCGCGGGCTCGCGCCGAGCAGGTCGAGCGCGCGGGCGAGGTCCTCGACCGAGGCGGCGGCGGGCAGCGCCACCACGCCCCCCGCGGCCTCGGCGGCGGCGGCGCGGTCGCGCGTCGACTCCACGGTGCGGCCGGCGCCGAACGGCGCGGGCTGCGAGACCGCCGGGTCGCGCTGCACGCGCACCTGGAGGCCGCCGTGCGCCACGGCCACCGGGCGCAGCCGCACCCCCTCGCCGGCCACCACCGTCCCGGTGCGCTCCGACACCACCACCCGGGCCCGCTGGTCGGCCTCGACCTCCAGCAGCTCGACCTCGGCCAGGACGCCCACCGCGTCGTCCCTGCGCGCCGCCGGGGGCGAGAGCTCCACCGCGGCCGGATCGAGCGCGCGGGCGGTGCCGGCGCCGAGCTTCGCGTTCACCGCCGCGGCGACGCGGGTGGCGGTGGTGAGATCGGGCCGGCGCAGCGCGAGCACCAGCGGCGCCTGGCCCAGCGCGAAGTCCACCGCGCGCTCCACCGTGGCGCCGCCCGCCACGCGCCCGGAGGTGGGCGTGTTCTTGCGCAGCTCGGCGCCGCCGGCGCCCGCGTCGTAGCCGGCCACCTGCACCGGGCCCTGGCCGACCGCGTAGACCTTGCCGTCGCCGCCGGAGAGCGGCGTCACGAGGAGCAGCCCGCCCGCGAGCGAGCGCGCGTTGCCCATCGAGGCGACCGCCACGTCGATCCGGGTCCCGGGCCGCGCGAACGGCGGCAGCCGCGCGGTGACCATCACCGCGGCGACGTTGCGCGAGCGGACGTCCTTCGGATCGATCCGGATGCCGAGGCGCCCGAGCATGCCCGCCACCGACTGCTGCGTGAACAGCACGCGCTCGGAGTCGCCGGTGCCGGGCAGGCCCACCACCAGGCCGTAGCCGTACAGCGCGTTCTCGCGGACGCCCACCACGTCGGCGAGCTCCTTCACGCGCGCGGCGGCGGCGGGGGCCGGCGCGGCGAGCGCGGCGGCGAGGGCGAGGGCGAGGGCGGCGGGGGTCGGGCGCGCGGGCATGGCGGGGCTCAGAACGGCCAGAACCAGCCGAGGAGGCGGGAGAGCCAGCCCTGGCGCTGGTTGTCGGAGAGCACGCCGCGGCCGGTGAACTCGATCTCGGCGTCGGCGACCATCGAGGACTTCACGCCGTTCTCCTGGTCGATGTCGATCGGCCGCACCACGCCGGAGATGTAGAAGTGCTGCTCCTCGGCGTTCACCAGCACCACGCGGTGCCCCTCGATGAACAGGTTGCCGTTGGGCAGGACCTTGCGGACCACCGCCGGCACGGTGGCGGTGAGCCGCTCGGTGCGCGCGGTGGAGCCGAGCCCCTGGAACCCGGTGTCCGCGCCGCCCTTCAGCGCGTACGGCTTGCTCAGGGAGGAGAGGAACGCCTCGATGGACGCGTTCAGCTCGCTGCGCCGCGTGAGATCGGTGTCGGCCGAGCGCTTCGCGTCGGCGATCTCCTCGATCCGGACCACCACCAGGTCGTTCTCGCGGAGCGCGCGGGCGTCGGTGTAGAGCATCGACGCGGCGCGCCCCTCGCGCCAGATCGAGCCGGCCGTGGCGGCCTGCGCCTCCTGCCCGGAGGCGCCCGGCACGGCGTAGTCGCGGCGCTTCGGCACGTAGCCGGCCACGTGGGCCGGGCCGCAGGCGGACAGCGCCAGGACCAGCGCGGCGAAGGCCGCCACGGCGAGGGCGATGCGGGTGAGCGCGCTCACGGGACCTCCACCAGGATCCGGCCGTCCTGCAGCCGGCCCTCCACGCGGCGGCCGCCGGGGAGGAGGGCGCAGGCGCGGCCGCGCACGCATGGGACGGCGCGGGCCGCGCGGGTGATCTCCAGGCCGCCGGCGCGGACCACCACCTCCACCGGCTCGCCGGGCGCCGGCCCGGCGCGGACGTCGGCCGCGGCGAGCAGCGCGCCGGCGGCGAGGGCGCGGGCGGCGCGCGCGCGGGGGGGAGGTCGGCCAGCGGGGCGCGCCCGGGCACGCGCTCCGCCTCGGCGGGCTCGACCGCGCCGGCGATCGGCTCGCCGCCGCGGAGCGCGCGCGTCGTCCGGAGGGCCGGCCCGGTGACGCGCACCGCGGCCCAGGCGAAGGCGCGGCAGGGCCGGCCGGCGCCGTCGCGCCCGTCCACCTCCAGCGGGATCTCGCCCGAGGCCTGCACCGGCCGCAGCGCGCGGTAGCCGCCGGGCGCGCAGCCGGGCGACCCGCCGCGGAGCGCCTCGACGCGCGCCCGGGCACCGTCGGGCGCGAGTGCCGAGGCCACCGCGGCCTCGGCCGAGGCGGCCGGGGGCGGGGCGGCCGGGGGCGGGGCGCCGAGGGCGGCGAGGAGCGCGGCGGCGAGGCCGAGGGCGGGCATGGCGGGGCTCAGCGCAGCGAGGTGAGGCGCTGCAGCATCTGGTCGGCGGTCTGGACCACGCGCGAGTTGAGCTCGTAGGCGCGCTGGGTGGCGATCATGTCGATCATCTCCTCGACCGCCTTCACGTTGGCGCCCTCGAGGAAGCCCTGGGCGAGCGTGCCCGCGCCCTGCTCGCCGGGGCGGGCCTCCACCGCCTCGCCGCTCGCGGCGGTCTGGAGGAGCAGGTTCCCGCCCGCCGCCTCCAGGCCGCCCGGGTTCGGGAAGGTGCAGAGCTCGAGCCGCCCCAGCTCCTGCGGCGCCTCCCGCCCGGCGACCTGCGCGCGCACGGTGCCGTCGGCGTCCACCGTCACGCGCGTCGTCTCGGGCGGGAAGGTGATCTCCGGCTCCACTACCTCGCCGCGCGCGGTGACCAGCCGGCCGGCCGCGTCCACCCGGAAGTTCCCGGCGCGCGTGTAGGCGAGCGAGCCGTCCGGGCGCTGCACGCGGAAGAAGCCGTCGCCCTCGACGGCGAGGTCGAGCGCGTTGCCGGTGGTGAGCAGCTCGCCCTGGCCGAAGTTGCGGACGGTGGAGCCGGTGCGCACGCCGAGGCCGACCTGCAGCGCGGCGGGCGCGGTGCCGCCGCGGGGGTCGGGCGCCTCGGCGCCGTGGAGCGTCTCGGAGAGCAGGTCCTCGAACTCGGCCCGCTGCCGCTTGAAGCCGGTGGTGCCGGTGTTGGCGAGGTTGTTGGCGATGACGTCCATCCGGAGCTGCTGGGCTTCCATGCCGGTGGCGGCGGTGTAGAGCGAGCGGAGCACGGGGGGTCCTTTCACTTCACGCGCGCCACCTCGACGGCGCGCTGGTCGAGCTGCCGGTACGTCTGGATGGCCTGCAGCGAGGCCTCGTAGGCGCGCTGGGCCGAGACGAGCTGGATCGACGCCTCCAGGGCGCCGGCGTTGCCGAGCTCGAGCTCGCCGCTGCGCACCGCGCCCTCCGCCGGCAGCGCCCGCCCGCCGGCGCCCGGCGCGAGCAGGGAGGGGCCGACCCGGTCCACCGGGCCGTCCAGCCGGGCCAGGCCGAGCGCGGCGACCTCCACGTCGCCGGCCCACACGCGCCCGGCGGCGTCCACCCGCGCCTCGAGGTCGGGCGGGAGGACGATGGGCTCGCCGCGGGCCGAGAGCACCGGCCGGCCGTCAGAGACGAGACGCCCGCCGGCGTCCAGCGTCAGCCGGCCGTCGCGCGTGTACGCGGCGGCGCCGCCGGCGGTGCGCACGGTCAGGAACAGCCCCGCCTCCGGCACCACGTCGAGCGCGTTGCCGGTCCGCTGGGTCGGGCCGGGGCGCAGGTCGATCCCGGTGGCGACCGCGGCGGCGTAGCGCTTGTCCTGGGCCGCGCCGGGCGCGAGGAAGCTCTCGAAGGCGGGGCGCGCCGCCTTGAAGCCCGGCGTCTGCGCGTTGGCGAGGTTGTCGGCGACGGCGTCGAGCTGCTCCGCCCGGGCCACCGCGCCGCACATGCTCACGTAGATGCCGTCCGCCATGTTCGCGTCTCCCGCCCGGCGCCTTCGCAAGCGTCGCGCCAGCCGGGCGCGCCACGGGACCGTCGCGGCGCGGGGGGCCCGTGGCGTGCAAGGCGGGGCCGGCGGGGGAGTGGAGGGGCGGCTTGGCCCGGACGCGGCTGGATCGGCTGGTGAAGGTGCGCGAGCGCGCCGAGGCGCGCGCCGAGGAGGGCCTGGCGCGGGCCCGGGGCGGCGTGGCGCGCGCGGCGGAGCGGCTGGAGGCGACGCGCGCGGGCGCGCGGGCCGACGGGCGCGGCGCCGGAGCGGCCGGCCTGTGGGCGGTGGAGGAGCTCGCGCACGCGCGGGCGCTCCGCTCGGTGGAGGCGGCCGAGGCCGAGGTGGCGCAGGCGCTCCGGCGGGAGGCGGTCGCCCGGGCCGGGGTGGCGGGCGCGCGGACCGAGGCGGAGGCCGCCCGCCGCGCCCGCGAGCGGAAGCTCGCGGAGCAGCGGGTGGAGGAGGAGCGCGGGGAGCGTCGCGCGCTGGACGAGCTCGCGACGCTCGCGTTCAACCGGCGCGCCTGAGCGCCGGCGGGCGCGCCGCCGCGGCGGCGAAGGGCAGCTGGCCCACCCGCGGCCGGGGCGCGGCCGGGCGGGCGCGCAGCGCGGCGCGGCCCGGGTCGAGCAGCATCCACGGCGCCCGGGCCTCCTCCGGCCCGGCGGCGCCGCGGGCCAGCCGCAGCACGGACTTGGAGAAGCCGTCCTTGCCGCGCGGCACCAGCGCGAGCGGCGCGTCGGAGGGGCGCATGCGCTCGAAGCCGAGCTTCTGGTAGACGGCGAACGCGCGCGGGTTCTCGGCCTGCAGCGTGACCCTCCCGCCGGCGCCGGCGCCGCGGGACAGCGTCACGGCGCGGTTGACGAGCGCGGTGCCCGCGCCGCGCACGGTGCGCGCGTCGGGCGGATCGGCCGGGCCGAGCAGGTTCCACGGGGCGGTGGCGAGCAGCTCCACGAACGCGGCCCCGGGGCACACGAAGAGGGAGGTGACGGCCTGGATGCGGCCGCGGTGGACGGCGGCGTGGACGGTGCGCTGCTCGGTGACGCCCTCGCCCTCCTCCTCGCCGGCCAGCACGCGGGCGAGCTCGCCGACGATGCGCAGCGAGTCCTCCAGGCGGGCCCGCGTGGCGGGGGCGACCCCGCGTGCCAGGAAGGCCTGGGCGGTGAGGACCCAGCCGCGCAGCTCCTCGGCGAGATCCGGGTCGTCGGGATCGAAGGTGGTGAAGCGGAAGGTCGCCCGCCCCGTGGGACGGGCGCATCGTTCGTCTGGGTCGTCGTACGACGGCATGGCTCAGCGTGCTCCTGGCGGCGCCCTTCGCGTCCGCCTCGACCGCGTCCTCGCCGGCGGGGACATCCCGGAACGGCGGCGCGGTCGGGCCAGACGACAGCACCGGGCCCGGGGCCGGTAAAGGTTTCCGCGAACGGCCGCCCGTTTCGCGGGGTTCCGCCTGTCTTGGCTCCGGTGTAGGCCCGAATGCTACCCGGGAACGTAGGCAAATGTGGTTACATCTCCGACACGAGCGTGCGGAGCTTCTTCACCGCCTCCGCGTGGAGCTGGCAGACGCGCGGCTCGGACACCCCCAGCACCTTCGCGATCTCGCGGTAGGTGAGCGCCTCGTCGTAGTACAGCGCCAGCAGCACCTGGAGCCGCTCCGGCAGCGCGGCCACCGCGCGCGCCAGCGCGCCGCGCCGCTCGGCCGCCGCGAGCGCCTCGTCCGCCGGCGGCGCCGGGGCGGGCGCGACGTCGTCCTCGACCGGCGCGGGGGGCGCGGCGAGCAGGAGCAGCTCGCCGACCTGCTCGGCGGGCAGCCCCACCGCATCGGCCACCTCGACCGGGTCCGGCTCGCGGCCGATGGCCTGCTCCAGCCGCGCCCGGGCCGCCTGGACGCGGTCGGCGTCCGCGCGGAGGCGCCGCGGCAGGTGGTCCATCCGGCGGAGCTCGTCCAGCATGGCGCCGCGCACCCGGTGCTCGGCGAAGGTCTCGAAGCGGACGTCCTGGGACGCGTCGAAGCGCCGCGCCGCCTCGAGCAGCCCCATGGCGCCGGCGGACCAGAGGTCGCCCGGGTCGACCGCGTGGCCGGTGCGGGCGGCGAGGCGGCGGGCGCAGCGATCGAGCAGCGGCGCGTGCCGCCGGAGCAGGGCGTCGTCCGGCCCGGGGGCGGGCGGGCCGTAGCGGGCGAGAGCGGCGTGGGCGGCGGGCATGGCGGGCTAGGCGGGCGAGGCGGGCGAGGCGGCGGGCTGCCGCTCGCGGAGGAGCTGCTGCCAGAACAGCTTCACGCCGCCGGGCAGGGCCTCCGGCGGCGGCGCGGTGAGCAAGGCGTCGCAGAGCGCCTGGAGCGCGCGGCTGGCGTGCGCGCGCGGGTAGAGCTCGACGAGCGGCTGCTGCACGCGCCCGGCCCGGGGCAGGTCCTCGTCGCGCGGGATGGCGCCGAGGTAGGCGAGGCGCGCGTCGAGGAACTTGCCGGTGACCTGGGTCAGCCGCCGGAACACGTCGCGGCCCTGGAAGTCGGCCGCCTGGTTCGCGACCACCCCGAACCGCGTCACGCCGGCCTGCTGGGACAGGACCTTCACCGTGGCGTAGGCGTCGGAGAGCGAGGTGGGCTCGGGCGAGACCACCAGCAGCGCCTCCTGCGCCGCGCCGGCGAAGAAGAGCACGTTGTCCCCGATGCCCGCGCCGCAGTCCACCAGCACGAGGTCGAAGCGCCGGTCGAGCGCCTCGAACGCGGACACGAGCGTGAGCTTCTGCGCGTCGGTGAGCCGGGTGAGCGACTGGATGCCGCTCGACGCGCCGAGCACGCGCACGCCGCGCGGGCCCTGGGTGAGCACCTGCTCGGCGGTGGCCGCGCCCTCGAGCAGGTGGCCGAGGTGGTGGGTGGGGCAGATCCCCAGGACGATGTCGGCGTTGGCGAGGCCCAGGTCCGCGTCCACCAGGAGCACGCGGCGCCCGGCGCGGGCGGCGAGCACCGCCAGGTTGGCGGAGATGTGCGTCTTGCCCACGCCGCCCTTGCCGCTCGTCACGGCGATCACGCGCAGCGGCGGGGCGGGGTCGCGCGGGGCGACGCGGTCGCGCAGGCCCTGGGCCTGGTCGGCACGGGCGCGCTCGGGGGAGGCGGTCACGGGGCGTCCTTTCCGGCGACGAGGTCCACCAGCGCCGGGCCGGCGAGCGCGTGCACGTCCTCGGGCACGCGCTGGCCGTCGGTCACGCAGGCGATGGGGCGGCACACCCGCACCGCGGCGGAGAGCACGCTGCCCGGCCCGGCCGCCTCGTCGAGCTTCGTCAGCACCAGGCGATCCGGCGCGAGCGCGCGGTAGCGATCCGCCACCGCGGCCAGCTCCAGCGCGCCCGCCGCCGCCGACACGGCCAGGTGGAGCTGGACCCGCGGGACGGAGCGGACCAGCGCCGCCTGGCGCTCCACGTCCTCCACCGAGGCGTGGCCGGCGGTGTCCACCAGCACGAGGTCCACGTCGGAGAGCCGATCCAGCGCGCGCCCGAGCTCGCCGCGGTCGCGCGCCACGAGCACCGGCACCTCCATGATCCCGGCGTAGCGCGCGAGCTGCTCGGCGCCGCCGAGCCGGTAGGTGTCCACCGTCACGAAGGCGACGCGCTTGCGCGTCTCCAGCAGCGCGCGCGCCGCCACCTTGGCGAGCGTGGTGGTCTTGCCCACGCCGGTGGGGCCCACCACGGCGAGCACGCGGCGCGCGTCGTGGAGCCACGGGGCGCGGCACGGCACCAGCCGCTCGCCCAGCAGGTCCTTCACCGCGCGCCAGGCGCGGGCAGGGTCCGCGCCGCCCAGCTCCAGCGCGGAGCGGACCAGCCCCTCCGCCAGGGCCGGCTCCACCCCGCGCCCCACCAGCCGGGCGTAGGCGTCGGCGCCGGCCGGCGGGAGCTGCAGCTCGCGCCCGGCGCGCGCCTCCAGCGTCACGGCGGCGAGCGCGCGGCGCGTCTCCTCCACCGAGCGGCGCAGGAGGCGCAGCTCGTCCTGCAGCGGGTCGTCGGGCGGGCGCGCCGGCGCGGGCGCCGCGGCGGGCAGCGGCGGCGGGCGCGGCGCCGCCGCCGCGGGGCGGCGCGGCGGCCCCGCGAGCGCCGGGCCGGGGCCGGCCGGCTCCAGCGCGGCGGTGATCTCCACCTCGGCGCGGCGGAACAGCCCGCCGTCCACGGTGCGGGTGGCGAGGATGACCGCCTCGGGGCCGAGCGCGGCCTTCACCGCGGCGAGCGCGGCGGCGGAGTCGGGGGCGCGGAAGGTGCGGACGGTGGGCGTCATCGGCGTGGCTCCTGGCGCCCGGTAGTGCAACCGTCAGGCCGCGAGCTGCGGCTGCGCCTGCACCGTCCCGGCCGGCTCCACGGTGGTCCCGGGCACCAGCTCGCGCGCCGCCAGCACCTGGACGTCGGGCACGAAGCGGCTGGCGAAGTCGAACAGCGGCCGGCGCAGGTCCGGTGGCGCCAGGACGACGACGGGGTGCCCCGCGCCGGTCAGGCGCGTGGCGCCCGACTCGAGCGACGCCACCAGCCGCCGCGCGGTCTCGACGTCGGGGGCGAGCGCCGCCTCGCCGTCGGACGCGCCCAGGGTGGCCCGGAGCGTCTCCTCGGTGCCGCGGTCGAGCGTGAGCGCGCGCACCACGCCGTCGGCGTTCGCGGCGCGGGCGGTGAGCTGCCGCGACAGCCGCCGCCGCGCGGCCTCCACCAGCCAGGCCGGCTCCTTCGAGCGCGGCGCCGCGTCGGCGACGGCCTCCAGCACCGTGCGCAGGTCGCGCACCGACACGCCCTCGCGGAGCAGCCCGCGGACCACCCGGACCAGCTCGCCCAGCGAGATCGCGCCGGGGACCACGTCCTCGACCAGCTTGGGCGCGTCGCGGCCCAGGACCCCGAGCAGCTCCTGCACCTCCTGGCGGCCCACGATCTCGTGCGCGTTGCGGCGGAGCAGCTCGGAGAGGTGCGTGGTGATCACCGACGCGGCGTCCACCAGCGTGAGCCCGAGCGCCTCGGCGCGCGGGCGATCGGCCGGGGTGATCCACACCGCGCGCAGGCCGAACGCCGGGTCCACGCCCGGCACGCCCTCCACCGCGGGGTCGCCGCCGTTCGGGTCGAGCGCCATGAGCCGCTCGGGGTGGGCGAGGCCGCGGCCGAGCTCGACCCCGCGGAGCAGCACGCGGTACTGGCCGGGCTCGAGGTGGAGGTCGTCGCGCAGGTGCACCGGCGGGAGCACGATGCCGAGCTCGGTGGCGAGCTGGCGCCGGAGCGCGGTGACGCGCCCGGGCAGCTCGCCGCCCCTGTCCAGGTCGATGAGCGGCACCAGCCCGTAGCCCACGCCCAGCTCGAGCGCGTCGAGCGCGAGCAGGTCCTGGATCCGCTCCGGGCCCTTCTCCTCGGCGGCGGGGCGCGGCGCGCGGGCGGCGGCCTCCCGCCGGGCGGCGGCCCGCCGCGCCGCGAGGAGCAGCGCCCCGGCCACCCCGCCGAACGCGACCAGCGGCATGCCCGGGAGCAGCCCGAGCGCCACGAGGACGCCCGCGGCGGTGCGGAGCACGGCGGGCCGGCCCAGCATCTGGCTCGCGACCTGCGTGCCGAGGTCGCTGCCGGCGGCGCGGGTCACCACCAGGCCGGAGGCGGTGGAGACGAGCAGGGCCGGCATCTGCGAGACCAGCCCGTCACCCACCGTGAGCAGAGTGTAGGTCTCGGCGGCGGCGGAGAGCGAGAGGTGGTCGCGCAGCAGGCCGGCCAGCAGCCCGCCCGCGATGTTCACCCCGGTGATGGCGAGGCCGGCCACCGCGTCGCCGCGCACGAACTTGGAGGCGCCGTCCATGGCGCCGAAGAACTCGGTCTCCCGCTCCAGCGCCTGCCGGCGGGCGCGCGCCTCGCGGTCGTCCACCAGGCCGGCGGCGAGGTCGGCGTCGATGGCCATCTGCTTGCCGGGGAGCGCGTCGAGGGTGAAGCGCGCCGCCACCTCCGACACGCGGTTCGAGCCCTTCGTGATCACCGTGAAGTTCACGATGAGCAGGATGAGGAACACCACCAGCCCGACCACCAGGCTGCCCCCCACCGCGAAGCGCCCGAACGTCTCGATCAGGTGGCCGGCCGCGCCGGCGCCCTTGCCGCCGTCGGTGAGGATGAGCCGGGTGGTGGCGACGTTGAGCGCCAGCCGGAACAGCGTGACGAGCAGCAGGAGCGAGGGGAACACCGAGAACTCGACCGCGCGGGTGAGGCCGAGCGCGACGAGCAGCATGAGCACCGAGAGCCCGATGGACAGGGCGAGGAACACGTCCAGCGCCGCCGCCGGGAGCGGGACGATCAGGATGGCGAGGATGCCGAGCACCCCCACCGCCACCGCCAGCTCGGCCCGGCCGCCCGCGGGCGCCCCGGGGGTCGTGGTCGTGCTCACGCGCGCGCCCCTCCGTCGCGGCGGCCGGCGGCGCGGTAGACGAACGCGAGCACGGCGGCCACGGCCTTGTAGGTCTGGGCGGGGATCTCCCGGCCCACCTTCACCTTCCGGTACAGCAGCCGCGCGAGCGGCACGTCCTGCACCACCGGGACGCCGTGCTCGCGCGCGAGCGCCCGCATCTGGCGGGCCAGCTCGCCCTTGCCCTTGGCGGTGACCCGCGGCGCGCGCCCCTCGTCGCGCCGGTAGCGGAGGGCGACGGCCACGTGGGTCGGGTTCACCACCAGCGCGTCGGCGCGCGGCACCTCCAGGCGCGCCTGGTTGCGGAGCAGCTCGCGGTGGCGCCGCCGCCGCTGGCCGCGGACGAGCGGATCGCCCTCGTCCTCCCTCACCTCGCGCTTCGCCTCCTCCTTCGTCATCCGGTGCTTGCGCGCGAAGCGCCACCGGGCGAGCCCCAGCTCCGCCAGGGCGAGCGCGGCGGCGGCGAGGAGCACCGGGAGCGCCACCCGCGCGAGGAGCGCGAACAGGGCGGCGAGCTGCTCCCCCGGCGCGGCGCCGAGCAGCGCCGGCAGCCGCGCCACCCCGTCGCGCGCGGCGCCCCGGCGGCCGCGGCGAGCGCCGCGACCTTGGCGAGCGCCAGCGCGAGGTCGAGGAGGAAGTCGCGGGAGAGCGGGCGCAGCAGGCGGCCGGGCTGGAGCAGGCGCGAGGGATCCGGGGCGGCCAGCCGGGGCCAGAAGCCGCCGCGCGTCTGCGCGAGCGTGGCCGCCGCGCCGCCGAGCGCCGCGGCCGCGCAGACGCCCAGCGCCGCCGCCGCCGGCCGGACCGCCAGCGCGGGCAGGGTGGCGAAGGGCGCCCGGTCCACCGAGGCGGCGGCGTGGCGCAGCAGCTCCGCCAGCCCGCTGCCCAGCCCGGGCGCCTGCGCCACGAGCGCGAGCGCCGCGCCGGCCAGGCCGGCCGCCAGCGCGGCGTCGTGGCCGAGCGGGACCTGGCCCTCCTCGCGGGCGCGCGCCAGCCGCTGCGCGCTGGCCGGCTCGGTGCGGTTCTCCTGGTCCTCGGCGTCCGCCACGCGTCACCCTCCCGGCCCGGCGAGCGCCGCCACTGCGGCCCGCGCGGCCAGCTCGGCGGCGGCGGGCGCGGCCAGGTACAGGGCCAGGCCGGCGGCGAGCGTGGAGGCCGAGAACCCCACGTTGGAGAGCGAGAGCTGCGGGGCCATCCGGCCCATCACCCCCAGGAGCAGGTGGCCGAGCAGGGCCGCCGCCATCACCGGGAAGGCGAGCCGGACCGCCAGCGCCACCGAGAGCGTCGCCTGGCCGGCGGCGCGCGAGGCGAGGCCGGCCAGGTCCGGCGCGGCGCCGGGGGGCCAGGCCAGGGCGGCGCGGGTGAGCCAGACCACCGCCTCGCGGTGCACGCCGAGCGCCACCGCCACCGCCTGCGCCACCACGAACACCGTCTGCGAGACCGCGCTCGACTCGGCGCCGGTGATGGGATCGACGAGGGCGGAGTACCCCAGGCCCGCGGAGAGCCCGGCGAGATGGCCGGCGGCGAGCGCGGCGTCGAGCGTCCAGCGCGCCGCGAGGCCGGCGAGGAGCCCGGTGGCGGTCTCGGCGAGCGCGGCGCCGGCCAGCCCGGCCAGGCCGGCGGGCGGCGGCACTGCGGGGGAGCCGGCGCCGGCGTGCACCGCCCAGGTGAGCGCCAGGGCCAGGCCGAGCCGGACCCGGGCCGGCACCACCCGCGCGCCGAGCACCGGCGCGACCGCGCACAGGCCCGCGGTGCGGAGCAGCAGCAGGCCGAAGCCCCAGGCGGTGGCGAGCGGCAGCTCCACTCAGCGCCCCGCCATCCGGAGGATGCACTGCGCCAGGAACCCGGAGAGCCGGTCCATCATCCAGCCGCCCAGCAGCCAGATCACCGCGCCGGCCGCCGCGGCGCGCGGGAGGAAGCCCACCGCGGCGTCGTTCACCTGCGTGGCCGCCTGCAGCACGCCCACCACCAGGCCGACGAGGAGCAGCGCGCCCAGCACCGGCCCGCCGACCGCGGCGAGCAGCAGCAGCGCCTCGCGCAGCAGCGCGCCGGGCAGCTCCGGGGTCACGCGAAGCTCCGGGCCAGCGCGCCGACCACCAGCCGCCAGCCGTCGGCCATCACGAACAGGCCGATCTTCACCGGCAGCGCGACGAGCGTGGGCGGGACCATCATCATGCCCATCGACATGAGGATCGCCGAGACGAGCAGGTCCACCAGCAGCAGCGGCACATAGAGGAACAGGCCCATGCGGAAGGCGGTGGTCAGCTCGGAGATCATGAAGGCGGGGACGGCGATGGACATCGGGATCGCGTCGCCGCTGGCGGGCCGGGGCGTGGCGGAGATCTCGTAGAACAGCGCCAGGTCCTGGTCGCGCGTCTGGCGCAGCATGAACTCGCGCACCGGGCCGCTCGCGCGCTCCAGCGCCTCCGCCTGGCCGATGCGGTCGTCGAAGTACGGGCCCAGCGCGTCGGCGTACACGCGGGTGGCGGTGGGCGACATGACGAAGGACGAGAGGACCAGCGCGAGCCCGACCAGCACCTGGTTCGGCGGGACCTGCGGCGTCCCGAGCGCCTGGCGCAGGAAGGAGAGCACGATCACGATCCGCGTGAACGAGGTGACCGAGACGAGCAGCGCGGTCGCGAAGCTCAGCGCGGTGAGCACCAGGAACAGCTTCACCGGCGCGGAGCCGCCGCCGTTCACCGAGAGCTGGAGCGCGCCCTCGGCGGCGGGACTCGCCACCGACAGCGCCGCGATCGGCAGGCCGAGCGGGCTCACCGGACCCTCCCGGCCTGGCCGCCGGCCAGCTTGCGGCGCAGCGCCTGGTCCTCGGCGCTCTCCGCGAGCAGCGCCTCGAAGCCGGGCGCCGGGGCCGGCGCAGCGGACCGGCCGAGGCCGCGCAGCCGCGCGAGCAGGTCGGGCGGCGCGGCGCGGGCGGGGAGCGGCGGGGGCGAGGCCGGCGCGGGCGCGGCCGCCGGGAGGGGCGGGGCGGCGGGGAGGGCGCGCAGGAGCGCGAGGCCGGCCTCGCTCGAGCCGAGCAGCAGCACCTCGTCGCCGACGCGCGCGAGCACCAGCGCGCGGCGGGGGCCGAGGCTGGTGGTCTCGAGCACCTCCACGTGGCGCGGCGCGGCGCGGCGCCGGCGGGCGAGGAGCAGCGCCGCGGCGGCGAGGGCGGCGAGCAGCAGCCCGGGCGCGGCGAGCGATCGCCCGAGCGCCGGCGTGCCCGCGAGGTCGAGGGCGCGGGCGGCCGGCGGCGCCTGCGCCGGCCCGGAGGGCGCGGGCGAGGGCGACGTGGCGGCATCCGCCGCAGCGGGCGCGGGGAGCGGGACGGCGGACAGCAGCAGCGCGGCGAGGAGCGCGGTGGGCATGGGCTCGGCTCCTAGCGCAGGCGCTGGATGCGCTCCTGCGGCGAGACGATGTCGGTGATGCGCACGCCGAACTTGTCGTTCACCACCACCGCCTCGCCGCGCGCCACGAGCCGTCCGTTGACCAGGATGTCGAGCGGCTCGCCGGCGACCTTGTCCAGCTCGATCACCGAGCCGGGCGCGAGCTGGAGCAGGTCCTGGATGGTCATGCGGGTGCGGCCGAGCTCGACGTCGATCTCGAGGGGCACGTCGAGCAGCAGGTCGAGGCGCCGGGTCGAGTCGCCGTTGCGAGGGGTCTGGGCTTCCATCGGGATCCTCAGCGGAGGAGGGTGGCGGGGGTCAGCGCGGGCGGGCGGAGCGGCTGGTCCAGCACCACCGCCAGGCTGCCGCCCGAGACGGTGGGCGTCCCGAGGAGCTTCTCGCGCCCCTGCACCACCACCGGCACGGGCCTGCCCTCGTCGGTGTCGAGCAGCAGCACCTCGCCCTCGGCGAGCTCGAGCAGGCGCGCGAACGGGATGCGGGCGCGGCCGTAGAGGCCGCGGAGCTCCACCGGCACCTGCTCCACCTCGCGCGCCAGCGCGTCGGCGAACCGCTCGTCGGCGCGCTGCGAGAGGCGGCG
This sequence comes from Anaeromyxobacter sp. Red801, assembly GCF_049201065.2. Classification (NCBI taxonomy): domain Bacteria; kingdom Pseudomonadati; phylum Myxococcota; class Myxococcia; order Myxococcales; family Anaeromyxobacteraceae; genus Anaeromyxobacter; species Anaeromyxobacter sp. Red801. The sequence continues at coordinate 1,903,330 of NZ_CM181236.1, forward strand.
CGGCGAGGAGAGCTTCTGCTTGGCGGACTCCACCGCGGCGTAGGGGATGACGAGGTGCAGCCGCCCCTCGAGGCCGCCCTTCAGCTCGAACCCGGAGACGATGCCGACGTCGGTGGGCGGGGCGATGCTGGCCATGCGCGGATCGGGCTCGAGGCGGAGCACCTCCGGCTCGAAGGGCAGCACCGGCGCCCAGGCCTGCGCCATCGCGTCGGCGAGCAGGCGCAGGAGGCGGCGCAGCACGAGCTGCTCCACCGAGGTGAGCTCGCGGCGCGTGTCGCCGCCCTCCTCCGGCTGGCGGACGCGCCGGTCGCCGAGCGCCGCCGCGAGCAGCGCCTCGGCCAGCCCGGCCTCCAGCACCGCCAGCGCGAAGCCGTACGACGCGCCCAGGCCCAGGATGCACACCGAGGCGGGCGGCGCGAGCAGCGGCGCGAGGTCGGCGAACTTCAGCAGCGTGGCCGGCGCGGAGGCGATCCGGAGCGCCAGCCGCGTCCGGCCGGCCAGCCCGATCCCCAGCATCGACGCCACCTGCTCGTTGATGGCGTCGAGCGTGGGCATCTGGCCGCGGATGATCCGGTCCTGGCTGGTGAGGTCGTACGGCGCGACCTGGGCCCGGCTGGAGGGCGCGCCCTCGGCGGCGAGGCGGCCGTCCTGGATGGCGCTCATGAGCGCCTTGATCTCGTCGGAGGTGAGGATGGCGGGCACGGGCGGGCTCACTGGATGACGAGGTCGGTGACGTAGAGCGCGCGGACGTCGACGCCGGCGGCCAGCGCCCCGAGCCGCTCCGAGAGCGCCGCCTTGGTGCGGGCGATGGCGTCGCTGCCCCGCAGCTCCTCCACCGTCCGGTCGGAGAGGTAGGCGATGAACGCGTCGCGGACCCGCGGGACGAGCGGCGTGAGGCGGGTCCGGTCCTCCTCGGTGGCGACCTCGACGTCGAAGGTGACGCGCGCGTAGCGGTCGGCGTCGGTGTCGCGCAGGTGGACGATGAAGTCGGCGAGCTTGATGGTGGGCCCGGGCGGCGCGGCCGCGCGCTCGTCGCCGTGCGCCGGGCCCGCCGCCGGGGCGGGCGGGGCGCCCGCCGCGCCGCCGCGCAGCAGGAACGCCGCCAGCAGCCCGGCGACCGCGAGGAGGTTGAGCGCGAGGAGCGCCGGAACCAGCTTCGAGCCGCCGGGCGCCGGCGCGGGGGGCGGGGTGGGGCCTTCGTTCGCGTCTGCCATGTCGTCTCCCGCGCGACCCCGGGAGCAAGCCGCGCGCCACGCAGGAGGGGCCTGATGCCGCGGGGTTGGGAGGACGTCAGGCGGCTGGCGCCGTCACCGCGGTGACGGCGCCGGGGAGGTGCTAGTCGTACAGACCGCGGACGCGCTCGCGCAGGCCGCGCGTCAGCGTGCGCAGCACGTCGTCGGAGATGCCGATGACGGAGCGCCCGATCATCACCAGCGCGTCCACGTCCTCGGCGTCCACGGCGCCGGCGAAGATCCCGGACCTCTTGGCGAGCGCGTTCGCGAAGCACACCGCGTTCGCGAGCGAGGCGCGATCGCCCTTGTCGTACTCCGTCGCCTCCCGGACGCACGCGACGATGGGCGCGGGGAGCTGCCACCGCTCCGCCAGCGCCACCCCGACCCGCCGGTGCACCCGGCCCACCACCATCAGCCACTCGCCGGAGTCGATCCAGCCGCGCTGGTACACCTCGGTGAGCTGCCGCTCGACCTCGAGCAGCACGCTCGCCACCACCGGCTTGCCCACGTCGTGCAGCAGACCGGCCAGGTAGGCCGACTCGGAGTCGCCGGTCCCTGTGAGCGCGAGCACGTCGCGGGCGAGGATGCCCACCGCCACCGAGTGCTCCCAGAGCGCCTTCAGGGCGGCGTTGATCTGCGCGTCGCGCGAGACGAACAGCTTCTGCGCCGACGCCTCCACCAGCAGCGCCTTCAGCGCGCGGGTGCCGAGCCGCGCCAGCGCCTCCTGCAGCGTGATCTTGCGCGTGCCGGCGGCGAAGGCGGCGCTGGTGGCCATGCGCAGCGCGCGGGCCGCCAGCACCGGGTCCTTCTCCAGGATCTGCGCCGCCTCCTTCATGCCGGCGTCCGGGTCGCGCAGCACGTCCAGCACGCGCGCGGCCACCGCGGGCAGGGTGGGCAGGACGAGCTGGTCGGCCTCGATCCGCCGGACGAGGATCGCCTCCAGCTCGGCGGAGAGCTTGTCGACGCTCATGCGCGTCGCGCTAGGCGGCGCCGCCCGCGCGCGCCTCCTGGACGGTGGCGAACAGCCGGAGGTCCTTCGTCTCGGTGTAGCCGCCGAGCGCCTTGCGGACCTCGGGCGCGCCGACCAGCGCGAGCGACATGCCGAAGTCCCGCGCCTTCTCCGCCACCGCGTTCACCAGCTTCGGCAGCCGGTCGCCCTCGAGCGGCGGCGTCCCCACGTCGAGCACCACCTCGTCGTAGCAGGCCGCCGCGACCTTCTCGAGCGCGTCGGCGAACACCGCGTGGACCCGGTTGTAGAAGCGGTCCACCTTGTCGGCCCGGCCCGCGAACGGCGCCAGGCGCAGCACGTTGTCCTCGATCTGCAGGAAGTCCTGGTTGTCGAAGTACTGGAGCAGGAAGTCGTCGATGGTCTCGGGGCGGAACGGCTTGAAGAGCACGTCGTCGAAGCCCTGCTCCCGGACCTCCTTGGTGACGTCGTTGGCGGTGCGCAGCGCGAGCGCCACCAGCGCGGCGTGCGGCTGCAGCACGCGGATCTGCTGCGCCAGCACGGCGCTGTTCACGTCGGGGATCTCGGTGTCCACCAGCACCACGCGGTAGACGCGCTCGCGGCAGGCGGCCAGCGCCGAGGCGGCGCTGGTGTAGCCGTTCAGGCTCACGTGCTGCGGCACCATCGAGCGCAGCTTCTTCTGGACGTTCTCCATGTCGTCCACCACCAGCACGTCCACGAACCGGCCGCCGGCCGGCGCCGGGGCCGCCGCGGCCGCCTCGGCCGGCGCGACCTCCACCGCCGGCTCCGCGCCGAGGCCGCCCACCCCGCCGCCCTCGCCCTGGAGGACCGAAAGCACCTTGGAGCGCAGCTCCTCGGGCTTGAAGGGCTTCAGGATGTAGTCGGAGATGCCGAGCTTCATGGCACCGGCCACGATGCTCCGCTTGGACTCCGAGGTGAGCATGATGACCGGCGTCTGGTTGCCGCCGTCGCGCATGCTCTGCAGCATGGCGGGGCCGTCCATGTTCGGCATCGTCACGTCGAGCAGCACCAGGTCCACCTGGGCCTGCGCGAGCTGCTCCAGCCCCTGGATGCCGTCCTCGGCCTCCAGCACGTCGAACCCCAGCTCCTTCACCTGCTTGCCGACGATGGTGCGCACCGCGCGGCTGTCGTCCACGGTCAGGATGGCGGGCATCTCTTGCCTCCGGCCCCGGCGCCCGGCCCGTCACGGGCCTCGCGCCGGCGCGAAATCGTCAATGGGTCAGGCCAGCCCCTCGAACACCCACAGCACCAGGCCGAGGTGCTCCGCGCGCAGCACCACGCTGTTCGCGCTCTCCGGGGGCGGCGGCACCGGCGGCTGGCCGGCGGGGACCACCCGCGGCAGCCCCAGCGCCTGCTCGAGGCGCAGGTGCGCCTTGAGCAGCCCGGCGGTCATGTTGACCAGCTCGCAGAGCGAGTCGGACAGCATCTCGTCCGAGACCTCGTCCGCGCCGATCTGGAACAGCGCCGCGGTCAGCGCCGTGCAGCCCTCGCGATCCGAGGACAGGCCCACCGTGAGCGGGCGAGCGCCGTCGATGGCGAGCACGGCGCCGCGCCACACCAGATCGCGCCACGGCGTCCGGGCGGCATCGGGGACGAAGGTGAGTCCCAGCATCGTCTGGGTCACTCCCGACACCACGGAGGCCATCTGTTCTGGGGGCGGCAAGGTCGTCATGAGCGGGCACCGGGGCTGTGCCGGGAGCGTCCCGGCGCCGCGATCGGGCGCGGACCCCGCGGTGGCACTCTGCAAGCGCCTTGCCTCGACGCGGCGGCCGCCGCCGGGACGCGGGGCTCGCCTCGCGCGCAGCGCGCCGGGCGGCCCGGCGCCGGGCCTCGCGCAGCTTCGCGCTGCGCCCCAGCGGCTTCGTGGATCGACGCGGCGGGCGGCCGATCCTGACGCCAGGCGCATGACGCGCGCCGGCGGCGTGTCGCGGCGGACACGGGTCCGCCCGGGCCCCGGGGACGCCGCGGCGGCGACCCGTGGCGGGAGACGCCGGACTGCGCACGCGCGACGCGCCGCGGCCGCCCGGGCGCGGGTCCCGGGATCCGGGCACGCGCGCTGCAACGGCGTGCGGCTCGACCGGCACGGCCAGGACGCGGCGCCGGGAGCGATCGGAGGACGGCATGTCCGGAGGACCAGGGGACGACGCGCGCGAGGCGGTGGCGGCCGCGGTGGTGGCGGCGGATGCGGCCGACCCGGCGTCGCTCCGCGAGGTCTCGCGCGCGCTGGCCGCGGCCACCGCCGCGGGTGCGCTCGACGGCGCGCTCGCGGCGGAGGCGGGCGCGCTGGGCCGCGCGCTGGACGGGAGCGACGGCGACGACGTCGGCGGGGCCGCGGCGGCGCTGGCCCGCCTCTCGGCGCTGCTCGGCGGCGGCGAGCTGGAGCGGCCCGTCGAGGCGGAGGCGCTGCCGCCGGCGGCGCGGGCCAGCCGCGACGCGGACACGCTCGAGCTCATCGGCGACTTCCTGGAGGAGGGGCTCGACGGCCTGGCCCGCGCGGACGAGACGCTGCTCGCGGTGGAGCGAGACGGGCCGCACCCGGATCGCACCAACGCGCTGTTTCGCGTCTTCCACACCATCAAGGGCGTGGCCGGGTTCCTGGAGCTCGGCGAGATCGTCTCGCTCGCGCACACGGCCGAGACGCTGCTCGACCACGTGCGCAGCGGCCGCGCGGCGCTGGCCGGCGAGACCTTCGACGTGACGTTCGAGGCGACCGCCGCGCTCCGGAGCCTGCTGGAGCGCCTGCGCGAGGCGGTGGACGCGCGCGCTGACCTCCTGCCGGACGCGCGCGTGCCCGGGCTGGTGGCGCGGATCGCGGCGGTGAGCGCGGCCGCCGAGGCGGCGTCGGAGGCGGCGGGCGAGGGGACGACGCCGGCCATCGCGGCGGCCGCGGACCTGGCCGCGGGCCCCGTCGCCGTCGCGGCTCCGGCCGCGGCGAACCCGCCGCCTCGGCCCGCGCCCGCGCCGCCGACGCCCGCGCCTGCGCCTGCGCCTGCCGCGGAGCCGGAGGCGTCGGCCGCGCCCACGCCGCCGCCGCACGGCGGTGGTCAGCTCCGCGAGACGGTGAAGGTGGATCTCGAGCGGGTGGACTCGATGGTGGAGATGATCGGCGAGCTCATCATCGTCGAGTCGATGGTGGTGCACGCGCCGGAGCTGGCGGCGGTCGCCTCCCTGCGCCTGCGCAACTCGCTCAACCAGATGACCAAGATCAGCCGCGACCTGCAGAACGTGGCCATGCGGATGCGCATGGTCCCGGTGCGCGGCGCGTTCCAGAAGATGGCGCGCCTGGTCCGGGATCTCTCGCGCAGGACCGGCAAGGACGTGATCCTCGAGACCTCCGGCGAGGACACCGAGATGGACCGCAGCATGGTCGAGCGCATCGAGGATCCGCTCGTGCACCTGGTGCGGAACGCGCTCGACCACGGTATCGAGCCGGAGGCGGAGCGCCTCGCCGCGGGCAAGGCCGCGCGGTCCGTCCTGCGCCTGGCCGCCTACCACGAGGGCGGGTCGATCGTGGTGGAGCTGACCGACGACGGCCGGGGGCTGCAGCGCGACCGGATCCTGCGCAAGGCGCGCGAGCGCGGGCTGGTGGGCGACGGGCAGGAGCTGTCCGACGCAGAGGTCCACGGGCTGGTGTTCCTGCCCGGCTTCTCCACCGCGGCGAAGGTCACCGAGATCTCCGGGCGCGGCGTGGGCATGGACGTGGTGAAGCGCAACGTCGAGGGGATGCGCGGCCGCGTCACCGTGGCCTCGCGCGCGGGCGGCGGGACCACGTTCCGGCTGGTGCTCCCGCTCACGCTCGCCATCATCGACGGCATGCTCGTCTCCTGCGGAGGCGAGACCTACATCCTGCCCAGCCTCTCGATCGTCGAGTCGCTGCGGCCGGCCGATGACACGATCCGACGCGCCGCGGGACGCGGCGAGGTGATCGACGTCCGCGGCGAGATCCTGCCGCTCCTGCGCCTGCACCGCCTGCTCGGCGCGCGCGAGCGTGCGGCGGGCACCGACGATCTGCGCGTGGTGGTGGTCGAGGGGCTGGGTCGCAAGGTGGGGCTGGTGGTGGACGAGGTGGTCACCCAGCAGCAAGTGGTGATCAAGCCCCTGGGGAGCGGCCTCGGCGACACGGACTTTCTCTCCGGCGCGGCGATCCTCTCCGACGGCCGGGTGGGGCTGATCCTGAACGTGGACCGGCTGGCAGGGCTCGCGTCGCGCGACGCGGCGGCCGACCGCGGCGCCCGGCTGGCGGCGGGGGCCTAGGGTGGACGCGGAGACGTACCAGGGCTTCCAGCGCATCGCCCATGAGCGGGCCGGGATCTTCCTGCGCCCGGGCAAGGCGGCCCTGGTGGAGGCGCGGCTCGCGCGGCGCCTCCGGGAGCTGGCCCTCTCCACCGAGCGCGAGTACCTGGAGCACCTGCAGGCGGAGGGCGGCGACGAGCTGGTGCGGTTCCTGGACGCCATCTCCACCAACTTCACCCACTTCTTCCGCGAGGCCGATCACTTCGAGGCGCTGGTCCAGTCGGTGCGGGTCGCACGCCGGGTGGGACAGCGGCGCTTCCGGGTGTGGTGCGCCGGCTGCTCCTCGGGCGAGGAGCCCTACACCGCCGCGATGGTGCTCGAGCCCGAGCTCGACGGCTGCGACTGGCGGATCCTCGCGACCGATCTCTCCACCCGCGTGCTGGCGCGCGCGGCGGAGGCCACCTACGCGGACGAGGAGGTGGCCGCCATCCCGGCGGCGCTGCGGGCGCGGTTCCTCGCGGCGCGACCCGGGCCCGGCGGATCGACGCTGCACGAGGTGGTCCCGCGGCTGCGGGAGCGGGTGGTGCTCCGCCGCCTCAACCTGGCCGAGCACCCGTACCCGATGCGCGGGCCGCTCGACGCGATCTTCTGCCGGAACGTGATGATCTACTTCGACCGGCCCATGCGCGCGCGGCTGGTCGAGGAGCTCGAGCGCCTGCTGCGCCCGGGAGCCCCGCTGTTCGTGGGCCACTCGGAGACGCTGGCGGGGATCCCCACGCGGCTGCGCAGCGAGCGCCCCTCGGTGTACCGGATGCCGGAGGCCACGTGAGCCTCGTCACCGTGGGCATCGGCGACCTGGTGGTTACGGGTGAGCCGGGCGGCGTGATCGTGACGCACGGGCTGGGCTCGTGCATCGCGCTCGTCGCCTGGGATCCCGGCCGCCACGTCGGCGGCATGCTGCACTTCCAGCTCCCCACCTCCGCGCTCTCCCCGGAGCGGGCGCGCGGCGCGCCGGGCACGTTCGCCGACACCGGCATCCCGCTGCTCTTCGAGCGGCTGTACGCCCGCGGCTGTCGCAAGGAGGACCTGGTGGTCAAGGCGGCGGGGGGCGGGAGCTTCAACGACCTGTACGGCGGCTTCGACATCGGCCGGCGCAACCACGCCGCCATGCGGCGCATCCTGCGCCGCGCGCGGGTGGCGGTGGCGGCGGAGGACGTGGGCGGCGCGCGCTCGCGGACGGTGCGCCTGTTCCTGGACTCGGGCCGGGTGACGGTGCAGTCGGGCGAGGAGATCGCGCCGCTGTGACCGCGTGACCCCGCTCAGGGGAGCGCGCCGTCCGTGAGCCGCAGGAGCTCCGGGGCGATGCGGTCGAGCGGGAGCGTGCGCTCCACCGCCCCGGCCTCCACCGCGACCTTCGGCATCCCGTACACCACGCAGGATCCCTCGTCCTGCGCGACCGTGCGCGCGCCCGCCTCGCGCATCGAGAGCAGGCCCTGGGCGCCGTCGCCGCCCATGCCGGTCAGGATCACCCCCACCGCGTTGCGCCCGGCGGTGCGGGCCACCGAGCGGAACATCACGTCCACCGAGGGCCGGTGCCGGTTCACCCGGGGCCCATCCTTGACCTCGACCACGTAGCGGGCGCCAGACCGCCGGAGGAGCATGTGCCGGTTGCCCGGCGCGACCAGCACCGTCCCCGGCACCACCGACTCGCCGCCCTGCGCCTCGCGGGCGTCGAGGCCGGACTGGTCGCGCAGGCGCTTCGCGAAGAAGCGGGTGAACAGCTCGGGCATGTGCTGGGTGATCACGATGCCGGGCGCGCTGGGCGGGAGCGCCACCAGGATCCGCTCGATGGCGACCGTGCCGCCGGTGGAGGCGCCGATGGCGACCACCTGGTGCGTGGTCCGGGACAGGGCGCACGACGTCGCGGCGCGCGCCGGCGGCGGCAGCGGCGCGGGCGCGCGCACGCCGGCGGCGGCCGCCTCCTTCACCTTCTCCACCAGGTCGGCGGTCATCTCGCCCACCGAGTACGCCGCCCCGGGCTTGCACATCACGTCGCAGGCGCCGGCGGCGAGCGCCTCCAGCGCGAGCGCGCCGCCGGCGGGCGTGAGCGAAGACACCACGATCACCGGCGTGGGCCGGTAGCGCATGATCTTGTGGAGGAACGTGAGGCCGTCCATGCGCGGCATCTCCACGTCCAGCGTGATCACGTCGGGCGAGCGCTCCAGGATGAGGTCGCGCGCCGCGAACGGATCCGGCGCCGTCCCCACCACCTCGATCTCCGGGTCGGCCGAGAGCTCCTGCTGGAAGACGTTCCGCACCACGGCGGAGTCGTCCACCACCAGCACCCGGATGCGCCGGGGGCCGCTCGCTGGCGCGCCGGCGTCCACTAGAAGTCCCGGATCTCGGCGTCGTCGTCCATGGGGAACGCCTGCTCCGCGAGCGCGCGGGAGCTCGCGAGCGCGCCCGCGCCGTTCGTGCCGGGGCGCGGGCGGGCGCCGGGCGGCGCCGCAGGGGGCGAGCGGACCGGCGCGGCGGCGGGACGGCGCGGCGCCGCCTGCCGCTGCGAGCGGTCGAGCTGGAACGCGCCCACCATCGCCGCGAGCTCCTCCGACTGCCCGGACAGCTCCGAGGCGGCGGACGACGACTCCTCCGCCGAGGCGGCGTTCTGCTGGGTGACCTTGTCCATCTCGGCGATGGCCTTGTTCACCTGCTCGATGCCGGTGGACTGCTCCCGGGCCGCGGCCGCGATCTCCGAGACGATGTCGGTGACCTTGCCGATGCCCTGCACGATCTCGCCGAGCTTGGCGGCCACGTGCCGCGCGGTGACCTCGCCCTCGCCGGCCTGCTTCACCGAGTCGCGGATGAGGGCCTCGGTCTTGTTGGCCGCCTCCTTGGAGCGGAGCGCGAGCGAGCGCACCTCCTCGGCGACCACCGCGAAGCCGCGGCCGGCCTCGCCGGCGCGCGCCGCCTCCACCGCCGCGTTGAGCGCGAGCAGGTTGGTCTGGAACGCGATCTCGTTGATGTCCTTGATGATCTGCGCGGTGCCCTCGGCCGACGCCTTGATGCGCGCCATGGCGCCCTGCATCTGCTCGACCGCGGTCGCGCCCTCGGTCGCGGCGCCGCGCGCGGTCACGGCGAGCTGGTTCGCCTGCTGCGCGTTGTCCGAGGATTGCTTGGTCATGCCCGAGACCTCCTCGATCGAGCTGGAGGTCTGCTCCAGCGAGGAGGCCTGCTGCGAGGCGCCGGACGCCACCGCCTGCGACGAGGCGGCGATCTGCGCCGCGGCGCTGGACACCTGCTCCACCGCCTCGTTCACCTGGGCGAGCGCGTCGTGGAGCGCCGTCGCCGTGCCGTTCACCGAGTCGGCGATGCGGGCGTGGCCGCCCTGGTAGGTGCCCTGGACGCGCGCCCGCAGGTCGCGGTGCGCCAGCCTCTCCAGCACGCCGGCGGCCTCCTCCACCGGCGCGAGGACGGCGTCCAGCGTCCGGTTCACCCCCTCCACGATGCGCCGGAAGTCGCCCTGGTGGCGCGCGGCGTCGGCGCGCGCGTCGAGGCTGCCGGCGACCGCGGCGTCGGCCAGCCGGTTCGCGTCGGCCACGAGCGCGTTCACCGCGGCGATGCAGCCGTTCAGGTGATCCTTCAGCCGGACGAAGTCGCCGGACCAGGCCTCGGCCACCGGCGGCGGGATCGCGCCGCGCGAGATCTCGTCCACCACGTTCGACGCCACCTTGAGCGGGCCGACGATCGCGTCGAGCGTGCCGTTGACGCCCTCGACCAGCGTGCGCCAGTCGCCCTGGAAGCGGGCGGCGTCGGCGCGGGTCGACAGCCGCCCCTCCGCGGCCGCGGCGGTGAGCGCCTGGACCTCGGCGGCGACCGCGCGCAGGTTGTCGCGGATCCGGTCGCAGGTCTCGTTCGCGACCGCCTGCTTGCCCTTGCGCGGCGCCAGCTTCGGCTCGAAGTCGCCCTCGCCGTACGCGCCGAACGTGGTGAGCATCTCGAGGATCGCGGAGACGTGGGTGCGGAGCCCGGCGTTCATGCTCGCCGCGACGCGGCGGTAGGCGCCCTGGAACCGCTCCTCCTCGACGAATGCCTCGATGTCCCCCTCGTCCTGGGCCCGGCCGGTGGCCTCCATGGCGCCGAGGACGCCGGACAGGCTCGCGATGCAGCCGTTGAGCGCCTCCTTGATGCGGTCGAAGTCTCCCTCGTACCGGTCGGTGATGGGCTCGGGGATGTCGCCCAGTGCGATGCGGGTGACGCAGTCCGCGGCCATCCGGATCGGGCGCGCGTAGGCGTCCATGGTGGCGTTGATCCCCTGCACCACCGGGCGGAAGTCGGGGTCGACGCGCGCGAGGTCCCCTCGCACGTCCAGCCGCCCCGCCTCCACCGCCGCCGAGAGGCGGCCGGTCTCGGTCACCATGGCACCGATGGCCCGCGACACGCGCCGGGCGAGGAGCCACGCGATGGCCAGCATCGCGATCGAGCCCGCGATCACCAGGACCGCGACCGTGAGCTGGCTGCGGCCTGCCGCCACGGCGGACTCCGCCTCGAGCGCCTGCGCGTCCTTCGCCGACGCCTCGATCATCCCGTCGAGCAGCGGCGCGAACTCGACCTGCTTGGCGCGGAGCCGCTGGTACAGGGTCCAGCAGCGCTCGTCGGCCTCGGGGGTGAGCTGCGTCTCGCGCCGGCGGACCGCGTCCACGTAGGCCGCGACCAGGCCGTTCCAGGCATCCAGGGACCCGCTCACGCGCCCCCACACGTCGCGCTCCGCGGCCGCGTGCGTGAGCCCGTCGAGCACCTTCCGGGCCTGGGCGAGGTCCCGCAGCGAGCCCTCCGCCAGCGTGAACACGGCCTCGCGGGTCTCGGCGTCGCCGGAGATCCGCGGGCTCATCATCCCGTTCGCGGCGCGCATCACGCCGTTGACCGCCGCGCGAACCCGCGCCAGCGCCAGCGCTGCGGGCAGCTCCTGGTTGGTGACGGCCGTGAGCGAGCCGGACAGGCGCCGCACCGTGAAGAAGGAGGTGGCGCCGATGGCGACCGCCAGGATGTTCGCGGCGAGGAACCCCGCGAAGATGAGCTTCCCGTTGTTGGTGTTGCGGGTCTTCATGGCACGTCTCCCGTCGTCTCGGGGCCAGGGGTGACGCCGGCGGGCGCGCCGGCGCCGGACGCGCGGCCCAGCTCGCGGGCGTCGTCCGAGGAGAGGATCCGGGCGATGTCGAGCAGGAACACGATGCGCCGGTCGTGCTTGCCGACGCCGAGGATGAAGTCCTCCTCCGGCGCGGCCTGCCCGAGCGCGGGCGTCGGCTCGATCATCGCCGGGCCGATGGAGAGGACCTCGAGCACCTGATCCACCAGCAGGCCCATGGTGAGCGGCCTCCCGTCGACCGCGCAGTGCACCACGATGATGACGGTCTGATCGGAGGGCTCGCACCGCTCCATGCCGAACTTGAGGCGCAGGTCGATGACCGGGATGACCTTGCCGCGCAGGTTGATGACCCCGCGGATGAAGTCGCGCGTGCGCGGCACGCGGGTCATCTCCAGCAGCCCGATGATCTCGCGCACGGTGAGGATCTCGATCCCGTACTCCTCGCGCGCGAGCTGGAACGTCATGTACTTCCCGGCGAGGCGGCGGCCCAGCTCGGTGGCCGTGCCCGCCGCTCCGTCGGCCTTCGCCAGCTCCGTCGTCACGTGCGATCCTCCCGTCTCGTCTCGCGGCGTCGCGGCCGCGCCGCGGTCCTGGCGCCGCGAGCTCCGCGCCGCGATGGAGCACCCGGCGTGCCAGCCGGGCGCGAGCCGCCGGCGCGCGCCACGGGACCGGCGCGCCCGCCCGGAGCCGCGCCGGGACGCGCGCGCCGGGGCCGCGGCGGCGTCAGGAACGCGACGCGCGCGGCGCCTGCGGGCGCGTGCGGCGCGGGTGGCGACGCACCTGAGTCCCGCGGCTCGCCCCGGGCGGCGCGCGCCCGCGGCTGGGGCCGCCTCCACTCCGGGGTGCGTTTCACTGCGCGCGCGGGGTGCCCGCCGGATCCTCGCGCTGGGGGCCACTCTCGCGCCGGCGCCGTGGCCGGGGCGGGCGGGTCGCCGCGCACCGCGCCCATGAACCCCGGGTGAAGTCGGCGCCGCCATGCGCCGGCGACGCTGGCGCGTGCGACGCGGCGCGATTCCGGCGCGCGCGCGGGCGGTGGCACGGGCGGTGCTGAGCGGGGCGCTCGGCCCCCCCGGCCGGTGCCGGGGCGGCGCGACGCGGCGGTCTCGGCGCGTGGAGGATGAGCGAGCGCATGGAAGCCGTTCCGTCCGGACCGGCGCCGGAGGCCCCGGCGGCACTGCTCGAGGCGACCCGCGCGCAGCTGCGCGGCGTGGCCGAGCGCCTCTCTGCGCTCCTCGACGGTTCGGAGGACGTGTTCCTCGAGGCGGGCCACCGCCTCGGCGCGCTGGAGGGGCGGGCCCGCGGTATGGTGGACGCGGCGCGCCGGGCCGCGGGGTCGGGCGGGGCCGGGAGCGACGCCGACCCCGCGGCTGAGCTGGCCCCGGCGCTCGAGCGGCTCGCCTCGTACCTGGGCGAGAGCCGGGCCGGCGCCACGCGCCAGCGGGAGGCGCTGCAGGGGGTGGGGGCGCGCGCGGACGTGCTCGCCGCGGCCGGCGGCGCCCTCGCGGACGTGCCGCGCACGCTGCGGGCGCTCGGGGTGAACACGCGGATCGAGAACTGCCGGGCGGCGGTCCCGAACGCGGGGGTGGAGACGGTCGCTTCCGACGTGCGCCGCCTGGCCGACGAGGTCGAGGCGCGCTTCGCGGCCATGGTCGCCCGCGCGGGCGAGCTCGCCCAGGCGGTCGGGGCGGCCCGCGCCGCCGCCGAGGCGTTCGCGGGGCGCGAGCGGGCCTGGTCCGACCGGATGCTGGGCGACACGCACCAGGCGCTCACGGCGCTGCGGGCGCTCGCCGCCGCGCAGGCTCGCGTGGTGGCCGGGGCGGCGGACGCGTCGGTCGGGATCGCTGGGAGCGCGGCCAGCGTGGTGGTCGGCCTCCAGGGGCACGACGCCACCCGACAGATCCTCGAGCACGTGGCCGAGGTCCTGCGCGAATTCGACTCGGACGCCGGCGAGACGGCGGGCAGGTCCCCCGAGCCGGCGGCGTGGCTCGCCGAGGCGGCGGGGGTGTGCCGGCTGACCGGTGCGCAGGTGGGCGGGGCGCGGGCGCGGCTGCTGGAGGCGCTGGAGGGCATCCGCGAGAGCCTGCGCGCCATGGCATCGCGCGCCGACGCGCTCGGGCGCGAGCTCGGTCAGGTGGCGGGCGACGGGGCGGAGGGCGCTCCCATCGCGCGCGTGGAGCGCGGGGTGGGCGCGGCGACCCGCACGCTCGGCGAGCACCTGGCGCAGACGCGCGCCGGGGCCGACTCGGCGCGGCGGGTCGCCGAGGCGGTGGGCGGGATCGCCGAGCAGGTCCGCGCGACCCGGGCCATCGGGCACGCGGTGAAGATCATCGCTCTGAACGCGCTGGTGGAGACGGAGCGGGCGGGCGTCGGCGGGCGCGTGCTGGCCGTGCTCGCGCGCGAGATCCAGGTGGTCGCGGCAGAGGTGGTGCGGCGCACCGACGAGGTGTCCGCGTCACTCGACGCGATCACCTCGGCCGCGGCGGCGCTCGAGGTGGACCGCGCGGCCGCGGCCGCGTCCGAGGGCGAGGCGCTGACGGAGGCGATGGGCGCGCTCGTCGCGCGGCTGGGCGCGCAGCACCTCGCGCTCGCCGAGGGCACCCGGCGCCTGCGCGAGGACAGCGCGGCGCTGCGGCGAGAGGTGGACGAGATCGCGGCGCGGCTGGAGCGGCAGCTCGAGATCTCGCGCGGGCTGGACGCGCTCGAGCGGGAGCTCGCGAGCGCCGGCGCGCGCGCGGCGGAGGGGGCCGGCGCGGCCGCGCCGGCGGCGCGGGCGGGCGGGCGGGCCGCGCTGGAGCGCTACACCATGTCGTCGGAGCGCGACGTCCACGCGCGCGTGACGGGCGAGGCGGCGACGCCGGCCGCGGCGGGCGTCGCGGCGCCGGCGGCGGCCCACGACCTGGGCGCGAACGTCGAGCTGTTCTGAGGAGCGGGAGGAGCGGGATGCGGATCGAGCTGCCGGAGGACCTGACGATCGCGCGGGCGGAGGCGCTCCGGGCGCTGCTGCTCGAGGCGCTCGAGCGCGGGGAGGATCTCGCGCTGGGCGCCGGGGTGGTCGCGTCGGCCGATGCGGCGGGGCTGCAGGTGCTGTGCGCCGCCGCGCGCAGCGCCGCCGCGCGCGGCGTGCGGTTTGGGCTCGACGCGCGCAGCGAGGCGCTCGCGGCCGCGGTGGCGCGGTCCGGGCTCGGTCGCGCGCTCGAGGGAAGCTGGCTGGACGTGGAGGATCGAGATGGCTAGGTGCGTGCTCGTCGTGGACGACTCCGCGAGCGTCCGGCTCGCCGAGCGGGTCGTGCTCACCGGGGCGGGGTACGAGGTGCTGGAGGCGGTCGACGGGCAGGACGCGCTCGCGAAGCTGGCGGCGCGCCCGGTGCAGCTCGTGCTCACGGACCTCAACATGCCCAACCTCGACGGCGTCGGGCTCATCCGCGCGGTGCGCACCGACCCCGCGCACCGGCTCACGCCGGTGGTGATGGTGACCACCGAGTCGGAGCAGGCGCGCAAGCTGGAGGGGAAGGCCGCCGGCGCCACCGGCTGGATCGTGAAGCCGTTCACCCCCGAGCAGCTCCTCGCCGTGGCCGCGCGCCTGCTGGGCGCCTGAGGAGGACACGATGCGCTCCCTGGAGCAGCTGGCGGCGAGCTACCGCGAGGAGGCGGGCGAGCGGGTGGCGGAGCTGGAGGCCACCCTGCTCGAGCTGGAGCAGGCGCCGGACGACGCCGAGCTCGTGTCGCGCGCCTTCCGCGCGCTGCACACGATCAAGGGCTCGGGCGCGATGTTCGGCTTCGACGAGGTGGCGGCGTTCACCCACGAGCTGGAGACCGTGTTCGAGCACGTCCGCGGCGGACGGCTCGCCGTCACCCGCGAGCTGATCGGGCTCGCGCTCGCCGGCAAGGACCTGGTCCGCGGCATGCTGGACGGCGAAGGCGGCGCGGACGGGCGCGAGCGCGATCGGCTCGTGGCGGCCTACCGGGCCCTCGCGCCGGACGCGCAGGGCGGGGCGCGGGCGCCGGCCGTCGGCGAGCTGGCGGACGCCGGATGCGGCGCGGGCGGGGACGCGGCAGCGGCCCTCGGGCCGCGCACCTGGCGCATCGCCTTCGAGCCCAGCCCGGACCTGTTCGAGAACGGCACCAATCCGCTGGGGCTGCTGGACGAGCTGTCGACGCTCGGCCCATGCGTGGTGGTGGCGCGGACCGACGGGATCCCGCCCCTCGAGGAGCTCGCGCCGGAGCGGTGCCACCTGGCCTGGGAGGTGACCCTCACCACGGACCGCGGCGAGGACGCCATCCGCGACGTGTTCGCCTTCGTCGAGGACCGCTGCACGCTGCGCGTCCAGGCGCTCCCCGACGCGGAGGCCGCGCCTGCCGCCCCTGCCGCCCCCAGCCCGGCCCTGGCGGCCGGGGCCGGGGAGGTCGCGCGCTCCACCGGCGGCCCGGCCCGGTCGCCCGAGGCGGCCTCCAGCGTGCGGGTCGCAGCGGCCAAGCTCGACCACCTGGTGGACCTGGTGGGCGAGCTGGTGACCGCGCAGTCCCGGCTGGCGCGGCTCGCCGCGCAGGCGGAGGACGCGGAGCTGGCCGCGGTGTCCGAGGGGCTGGAGCGGCTCACCGCCGACCTGCGCGACACCGCGCTCGACCTCCGCATGGTGCCCATCGGTACGGCGTTCGGGCGCCTGCGGCGGGTGGCGCGCGACCTCGCGGCCGACCTCGGGAAGGAGATCGAGCTGGTGACGGAGGGCGCCGAGACGGAGCTCGACAAGACCGTCATCGAGCGGCTCGGGGACCCGCTCGTGCACGTGATCCGGAACGCCTGCGATCACGGCATCGAGACTCCCGAGGCCCGGCGCGCCGCCGGCAAGCCGCCGCGCGGGACCATCTCGCTCTCGGCCCGCCAGGCGGGCGGCAGCGTGGTCGTCGAGGTCCGCGACGACGGCGCCGGCATCGACCCGGCGGCGGTGCGCGCCCGGGCCGAGGCCCGGGGCCTGCTGCAGCCCGGCGCGCGCGTCGGCGAGGCGGACCTGCTCAACCTCGTGTTCCAGCCCGGGTTCTCCACCGCGCGGACGATCACCAGCGTCTCCGGGCGCGGCGTCGGCATGGACGTGGTGAAGCGGTCGGTCGAGGCGCTGCGCGGGACCGTGGCCCTGGAGAGCGCGCCGGGGGCCGGCACGGCGCTGCGCATCGAGCTGCCGCTCACGCTCGCGATCATCGAGGGGCTGCTGGTGGAGGTGGGCGGGGGCAGCTACGTGCTGCCGCTCGCGGCGGTGGAGGAGTGCGTCGGGCTCACCGCCGCGGAGGTGGAGGCCGCGCGCGGGGCGCACCTCGCGCCGGTGCGGGGCGAGCTCGTCCCGTACCTGCGCCTCCGGGAGGTGTTCGAGGTGCGCGGCGCGCGGCCGGAGCACGAGCAGATCGCGATCGTGCGGACCGAGGCCGGGCGCTGCGGCCTGGCGGTGGACCAGGTGGCCGGCCAGCTCCAGGCCGTCATCAAGTCGATGGGGCAGATGTTCCGCAGCGTGAAGGGGCTCTCCGGCGCCACCATCCTCGGCGACGGGAGCGTCGCGCCCATCCTGGACGTCGCGGCGCTGTTGAAGGAGCACGCGGCCCGCGCTGCGTGAGGCGAAGTCGACCGCAGGACGCCGGCCCCTCGGCGGGGCCGGCGCAGACGCGCCGCTCGCCCTCGCGCGCGACGCAACGGAGACCGTATGCGCTGGTACGAGAACCTCGGGATCACCGCGAAGCTGCTCGTCGGGTTCACCCTGGTCGCGCTGATGGCGGGGGTGGTGGGCGGGGTGGGGTACAGGCAGCTCAACACCCTGAACGCGGCCGACAGCTTCCTTTACCACAAGTGCACCCTGTCCCTGAAGTACCTCGCGGAGATGGTCGCGAGCTACCGCGGCCAGAAGTCCGAGCTCCAGGACGCGCTGGGCGAGAGCAACCGCTCGGCGCGCGAGGCGCCGCTCGCGAAGCTCGAGGCGTACGAGGCGCGCTTCCAGGACCGCATGAAGCGCTACCCGGAGACGTTCTCCACCGACGCGGACCGCAAGGCGTTCGCGGAGCTGGAGGGGCTGCACCGCGCGTACTCGGCCGCCCGCGACCGGGTGGCGGCGCACATCCGGGCGGGCGAGGACCAGCGCGCGCAGGAGGTGCTGCGCGGGGAGCTGGCGACCGCGTTCGAGGCCGAGCGCGCGGCGCTCCAGGCGATGCTGGACTCGAACGACGAGGTCGCGCGCCAGACCAGCGAGGCGAACGACGCGCTGGCCGAGCGGGCCAACCGGCTGATGCTGGTGATCGCCCTGGCGGCCATGCTGCTCGCGGTGGGCCTCGGGATCCTCGTCGCGCGCACCATCAGCCGGCCCATCGGGGCGATGGTCACCGCGGCGGAGCGGATGGCGATCGGCGATCTGGACGTCCAGCTCCGCGAGGACCGCAAGGACGAGGTGGGCGTCCTCGCCCGCGCGTTCGCGGCGATGAACCACGCGCTCGGCGGCATCACCCGGGCGGCGCAGGAGGTCGCGGGCGGCAACCTGCAGGTCCGGCTCGAGGCGCGCTCGGACAAGGACGAGCTGCTCCGCGCGCTCTCCGAGATGGTCCACCGGCTCACCGAGGTCGTGCAGGGCGTGAAGGTGGCCGCGGACGGCGTGGCAGCCGGCTCGGAGCAGCTCAGCGCCGCGTCCGAGCAGACCAGCCAGGGCGCCACCGAGCAGGCCTCGTCCATCGAGGAGATCTCCGCGTCGATGGAGGAGATGGGCTCGAACATCCGGCAGAACGCGGACAACGCCTCGCAGACCGAGCAGCTCGCGACGAAGGCGGCCGGCGTCGCGGCCGAGGGCGGCGAGGCGGTGGCCCGCACGGTGGAGGCCATGAAGCAGATCGCGGGCAAGGTCTCGATCATCGGCGAGATCGCCCGGCAGACGAACCTGCTCGCGCTGAACGCCGCCATCGAGGCGGCGCGCGCGGGGGAGCACGGCAAGGGCTTCGCGGTGGTCGCCTCCGAGGTGCGCAAGCTCGCCGAACGCAGCCAGAAGGCGGCCGGGGAGATCAGCGAGCTCTCCGCGAGCAGCGTGTCGGTGGCGGAGAAGGCGGGGGAGCTGCTCGGGCGCATCCGGCCCGAGGCGCAGAAGACCTCCGAGCTGGTGCAGGAGATCAGCGCCGCGAGCCGCGAGCAGGACACCGGCGCCGCCCAGATCTCCAAGGCCATCCAGCAGCTCGACCAGGTGATCCAGCAGAACGCGGCCGGCGCCGAGGAGATGAGCTCCACCGCGGAGGAGCTGACCGCCCAGGCGGTGAAGCTGCAGGAGCTGATCGCGTTCTTCCGCCTTGCGGACGGCGCCGGGCGTGGCGCGGTGCGCGCGGTGGCGCCGGCGCGACCGGCCGCCCCGCCGGCCCTGCGCGCCCCGAAGGCCTCGAAGGTTCCGAACGCCCCGGCGCGGCCCGCGCCGGGGGCGACGCCGCCGGTGCCGAAGCCGGTGCCGAAGCCGGCCCGGCCCGCCGCCGCGCCGTCCGAGGCCGGCGTCCGCATCGAGCTCGCCGAGGCCCCGGAGCCGGAGCCGGGCTACCAGGCCTACTGAGCGCCCCGCGCGACCGGAGAACGCCATGGACGCGTCGGCCTCGACCCGAAGCCAGCAGTACCTGACCTTCACGCTCGACGGCGAGCACTACGCCGTCGAGATCGAGCGGGTGCGCGAGGTGCTCGAGTTCACCGGGGTGAACAAGGTGCCGCGCACCCCCGACTTCCTGCGCGGCATGATCAACCTCCGGGGCGACATCGTCCCGGTGGTGGACCTGCGCCTGAAGCTCGGCCTCTCCCCCACGGAGCGGACCATCGACACCTGCGTCGTCATCACCGAGGTCACGGCCGACGGCGAGCCCCTCGTGCTCGGCGCCCTGGCCGACTCGGTCCAGGAGGTGATCGAGCTCGATCCGGCCGCCATCGCGCCGCCGCCGCGGATGGGCGCGCGGGTGGACACCGCCTTCATCCGCGGCATGGGCCGGCGCGAGGACCAGTTCCTCGTGATCCTCGACATCGAGCGGGTGCTCGCGGAGGACGGGCTGCGCGCCCTGACGGAGCCGCTGGGTGCGGGCGTCCCTCCGGGCGCGGCGCCGGACGGCGCCGGGGCGGAGCGGGTGGGCGATGCAGGGCTCGCGGGCTGATCGGCACGCGGCGGACGGCGGCCCGACCGGTCCGGCGGCGAGCTGGCTCGGCGGGCCGCCCGCGCTCTCGCCGCGCGACTTCGCGCGCCTGAGCGCGTTCATCGAGGGGCGCTGCGGCATCCGCATGCCCCCCTCGAAGCGGACGCTGCTGGAGTCGCGGCTGGGGCGCCGCGTCCGCGAGCTGGGGCTCGCCGGCTTCGGCGAGTACTGCGAGCACGTGCTGGGCGGCGCGGCAGGCGACGAGGTGGTCCGGATGGTGGATCACGTGACCACCAACAAGACGGACTTCTTCCGCGAGCCGCACCACTTCGAGCTCCTGGCCCGCGACGTGCTGCCGGCGCTCGCCGCGGAGCGCGGCGCGGGGACGCGGCGGCCGCTCCGGCTGTGGAGCGCCGGCTGTTCCACCGGCGAGGAGCCGTACACGCTGGCGATGGTGCTGCTCGAGGCCGGGCGGCAGGCGGCCGGGCTGCGCTTCGGGATCCTCGCCACCGATCTCTCCACCCGCGTGCTCGAGCGCGCGCGCGGCGCCGAGTACACCGAGGCGCAGGTCAGGCCCGTGCCGCTCGCGCTGCGGCGGCGATACCTGCTGCGCAGCGTCCGCGATCCGCAGGTCGTCCGGGTGTGCCAGCGGGTGCGCGAGCTCGTCGCGCTCGAGCAGCTCAACCTGCTGGACCCCGACTACCGGCTCCGCGACCGGATGGACGTGATCTTCTGCCGCAACGTGTTCATCTACTTCGAGCGCTCGGTGCAGGAGCGCGTCCTCCTCCAGTTCGCGCGCGTCCTCTCCCCGGGCGGCTTCCTCTTCCTGGGACACGCGGAGAGCATCGCCGGGCTGGAGGTGCCGTTCGATGCGGTGGCGCCGACCGTCTACCGCCGGCGGGAGGGCGGCTAGCGCATGCCGCCCGGGCCGGAGCGCCCCGCGCGGCGCGTGCGCGTGCTGGTGGTGGACGACTCGGCGCTGGTGCGCGAGACGCTCACGGCGGTGCTCGCCTCCGACGCCGGGATCGAGGTGATCGGCGCCGCCGGCGACCCGTACGCCGCGGTGGAGCGGATGCGCCGGCAGGCGCCCGACGTCATCACGCTCGACCTCGAGATGCCGCGCATGGACGGGCTGACCTTCCTGCGCAGGCTGATGGCGCAGCACCCGATCCCGGTGGTGATCTGCTCCAGCCTGGCGACGGCCGGCGCCGAGCCGGCCCTGCGCGCGCTGGAGTGCGGGGCGGTGGACGTGGTGGCGAAGCCGCGCGTCGGCACGCGGCGGTTCCTGGAGGAGTCGCGGGTGCGCCTCTGCGACGCGGTCAAGGCGGCCGCGCGGTCCCGGCTCGGCCGGCCGCGGGCCGGCGCGCCGCTGGTGCAGCCGAAGCTCACCGCCGACGCCGTGCTGGCCCGCCCGTGCCCGGACGCGGTGCTGCAGACGACCGAGCGGGTGGTGGTGGTGGGCGCCTCCACCGGCGGGACCGAGGCGCTGCGCGAGCTGCTCGCCGCGCTCCCGGGGGACGCGCCCGGGCTGGTGATCGTGCAGCACATGCCGGAGGTCTTCACCGCCGCCTTCGCGCGCCGCCTCGACGGGCTCTGCGCGATCGCGGTGAAGGAGGCCGCCGACGGGGACGCGGTGGTGCCGGGGCGGGCGCTGATCGCGCCCGGGAACCGGCACACGCTGCTCCGGCGCAGCGGCGCCCGCTACCACGTGGAGGTGCGGGACGGCCCGCTGGTGTCCCGCCACCGCCCCTCGGTGGACGTGCTGTTCCGATCCGCGGCGCGCTACGCGGGCCGGAACGCGGTGGGCGTCATCATGACCGGGATGGGCGACGACGGGGCGCGCGGCCTGGCCGAGCTGAAGCGCATGGGCGCCGACACGATCGCGCAGGACGAGGCCACCTCGGTCGTGTTCGGCATGCCGCGCGAGGCCATCCGGCTGGGCGCGGCGGACCGCGTGCTCCCGCTGCCGGCCATCCCGCCGGAGCTCTTGCGGCTGTGCCGCTGAGCCGCGCGCCGCGGCTACTCCTCCTGCGCCGCGGCCCCGAGCAGCTCGTCCTTCGGCTCCAGCTCCAGCACCAGCTCGACGCGCCGGTTCCGCTCGTGCGCCTCGGGCGTCGCGTCGCCGGAGAGCGGGTGCGCCGAGCCGAGGCCCACCGCGGAGAGCGCGGCCGGCCGGGCCGCGTGCGCCTGCTCCAGGTAGCCGACCACCGTGGCGGCGCGCGCCGCGGAGAGCTCCCAGTTGCTGATCCACCGCCCGCCGCCGCCCACCGGCGTCTCGTCGGTGTGGCCCTCCACCCGCAGCGGGCGGCCGAGCGGCACCAGCTCCTCCGCGATCGCGTCGAGCAGGGCCAGCGCCTGCGGCCGGAGCGCGGCCTGGCCCGGGTCGAAGAACTCGGTGGCGGCGAGCCGGACGGTGAGCCGGCGCCCCTCCACCAGCACCGAGACCACCGGCACCGGCCGGCGCTCCATCACGAACGGCCGCACGCGCCGCTCGATCCGCTTGCGCAGCAGCTCGATGCCGCGGTGCTCCTGGCGCATGCTGGTGCCGGCCTCGAGGGCCGGCCCGCCGCCCTCGCTGGGCGGCCCGTCGAACAGCGGCAGCGCCCCGGTCCCGCCGGTGCCGGAGAAGTGCATGGCCCAGCGGATGGACTCCGCCGCCTGGACCACGCGCTTGTTGTCCACGCGCGACACCGCGTACATGACCACGAAGAACGCGAACAGCAGGGTCATGAAGTCGGCGTAGGACACGAGCCAGCGCTCGTGGTTCTCGTGCTCCTCCTCGCGGCGTCGGCGGGCCATGGGTCCTCGCGCCGCCTAGGCGGCCTTGCGGCGGGGCTCCGCCTCGCGCGCGGCCGGCGGCTCCCCGCTGTAGGCGCGCAGCTTCTCCTCCAGGACGCGCGGGTTGATGCCCTCCTGGATGGCGAGCACGCCCTCGGTGACGAGCGTCTTGCGGTCGCGCTCCGCGGCCAGCTTGCGCTTCATCTTGTTCGCGAACGGGAGGAACAGGACGTTCGCGCTCCCCACGCCGTAGACGGTCGCCACGAAGGCGACGGCGATGCCGCCGCCGAGCTTGGACGGATCCGACAGGTTCTCCATCACGTGGATGAGGCCGAGCACGGCGCCGAGGATCCCGACGGTGGGGGCGAACCCGCCGGCCGCCTCCCAGACCTTCGCCCCGACCGCGCGCTCCTCGAAGTCCGCGTCCACCGCGGCCTCCAGGGTGGAGCGGGTCACCGAGGCGTCCACGCCGTCCACCACGAGCTGGAGCGCGCGGCGCAGGAACGGGTCCGGGATCCCGGGGAGCTTCCCCTCGAGCGCGAGCACGCCGTCGCGGCGCGCCACGCCGGCGTAGTCCACCAGTTCGCGCGAGAGCGCGCCCAGGTCCACCTTGCGCTCGGTGAATACGAGCTTGAGCTGCGAGAGCGCCCTGCCCACGTCGCGGCGCGGGAACGCCACCAGCACCGCGCCGAAGGTCCCGCCGAACACGATCAGCGCCGCGGTGGCCTGGAGGAGCGAGCCGACGTGCCCACCCTCCAGCGCCTGGCCCAGCAGGATGAGGCCCACGGCGACGACGATCCCGGCGATGGTGGTGACGTCCATGGCTCACTCCTCGGGTGCGGGGCGGGGGAGCGCGACGAGCGCGCCGGGCCGCGCCGGGCCCGCGGCGATCCGGCGGCGGAACGCGATCACCCGCTCGACCACCTCGTCCGGCGGCTCGCGCACCATGAGGTGCAGGCCGCCGTCGAGCAGCAGCACGGTGTCGGGGGTGGCCTCGGCGGTGAGGATCCGGTCGGCGTTGACGACGAGCGGCCTGCCGTCGAGGCGCGTGAGGACGATCATGAGCGGCTCCCGATCGTCCATCGGCACGCCGGGCGGCGGCCTTTAGCGCTTCATGGCGATGAGCTCGGAGAGGAGCTGATCGGCGGTGGTGATGGTCTTGGAGTTGGCCTGGAAGGCCCGCTGCGCCGCGATGAGCCGCACGAACTGCTCTGCCAGGTCCACGTTGGACTGCTCCAGCGAGCCGGCCACGATGGACGCGCGCCCGCCCGAGCCGGCCGCGCCCACCACCGGCTGGCCCGAGCCCGGCGTCTGCTGCAGCAGGTTGCCGCCGGCGCGATCGAGCTGGTCGGGCGCGGCGAAGCCCGCCACCGCCACCTGGCCGAGCACGCGGGTCTGGCCGTTGGTGAACACGCCGGAGATGACGCCCTCCGGCCCCACGCGGACGGAGGCGAGCTGCCCCGAGCCGTAGCCGTCCTGGCCGATGAACGTGCTGGCGGAGGCGGCCGCGAACTGGGTCACGCCGGCGAGGCCGGTCCCGCCGGCGGCGGTGGGATCGCCGAAGGAGAAGTCGAGGGGCTGGGGGGCGGCCTGGCCGGCCGGGGTGAAGCTCGAGGACTGCGTCATCGCGGTGAGCTCGCCCGCGTCGCCGAACGCGAGCGTGCCGCCGGCGATCTCGGTGAGCTGGCCGGCGGTGCCGCCGGCCACGCCGGCGCCGTCGGTGAGGGCGTGCCAGTCCCAGGCGCCGTCGCCGGTCTTGCGGAAGTAGACCTGCACCGCGTGGCTGCCGCCGAGCGCGTCGTACACCGTCATGGTGGTGGAGAAGTTCGAGGTCGCGCCCGGGCTGGCCGGATCCCACGCGGCGGCCGGCACCGCCGCGTCGGCCTGGAGGTTCGCCTTGAGCGTGAGCCGGGTGGTGGCGCGCGGCTGGGCGGAGGCGGTGCCGACGAGCAGGTCGGCGGGCAGGCCGGCCAGCGCGCCGGCGGGATCGGCGGGGAACCCCTGCACGCGCAGGCCCTCCAGGTTCACCAGGTAGCCGTCGTCGTCCACCGTGAACTGGCCGTCGCGCGTGTAGAACGTGCCGGTCTGGCCGGCGTGCGCGCCGCGCACCACGAAGAAGCCGTTGCCCTGCAGCGCCAGGTCGGTGGCGAGGCCGGTGGAGGCGAGGGCGCCCTGGGTCAGGATCTTCTGGACGCCGCCGAGGCGCGCGCCGAGGCCGATCTGGCCGTTGCCGCCGATGACGGTCTGCGAGAGGGCGTCCTCGAAGGCGGCGCGGCCGGACTTGAAGCCGACGGTGTTGGCGTTGGCGATGTTGTCGCCGACCACCGAGAGCTCGAGCGAGGAGGCCTGGAGGCCGGTGGTGCCGGAGGAGAGCGCGGTGAGGAGGGACATGGGGCTTCCTTTCGTGCGGCGGGGCTGGGGATCAGGCCGCGGGGGCGGCGAGCTGGAGGACGTCGGAGAGCTTCACGTGGCGCCCGCCCACCAGCAGCTCGGGCGCCTGGTTCTCGAAGGTGACGCCGGTGACCGTGCCGCGCAGGCTGGTGGCCGCGTCGAGCTCGGTGCCGTCGGCGCGCGTGGCGGAGACGGTGAGCAGGTAGTCGCCGGCCGGGAGCGGCTCGCCCGACGCGTCCCGGCCGTCCCAGCTCACCGGGAACGTCCCGGCCTCGCGCGCGCCGAGCGGGAGCGTGCGCACCACCCGGCCGCTCGCGTCGGCGAGGATCGCCACCGCCTCGCCGGCGTCGGCCGGGAGCGTGACCTCGAAGCGGGCGGGCGCGCCGGGGTCGAGGCGCACGCGGTCGGCGCGGAAGAGCACCTCCTTGCCCACCAGCGCCGCGGTGCCGAGCTGGTTCGACGAGGCCTGCGCCACCGCGAGCGTGTCGAGCTTGTCGCCGAGCGCGCCGAGCTGCTCGACCGACGAGAACTGCGCGAGCTGCGCCACGAACGCCTGGCTGTCCATGGGCGACAGCGGATCCTGGTGCTGGAGCTGCGTGGTGAGGAGCTTCAGGAACGCGTCCTTGCCGAGCGCGCTCGAGGCGGGCGCGGGCGCCTGGCCGGGCTGCGGGAGCGCGCCGAGGGCGCTGGTGACGGGGGAGGTGGACACGCGGGCTCCTAGGCGGTGACGTCGTGGGCGCCCCGGCGCGCGCGGGCGGCGCGCGCGGGGGCGGCAGGGAAGGGGGGAGGGGCGCGGCCGGCTCGCGCCCGGGCTCGCGGCCTCCGGAGCCGCCGCCGGAGCCGCCGCCGGTCGCGGCCTGGCCGGAGCGCTGCTCGACGGGACCCGCGGCCGGCGCGGGCGCGGCGCCGCGCGGCTCCACCTCGAGCCGGGCGAGGCCGAGCCCCTCCGCGGCGAGCGCGCGCGCGAGCTCGGGGGCGCGCGCCTCGAGCGCGGCCGCGGCGGCGGTCTCCACGCGCACGTGCGCCGCCCCATCGGCGATCCGCAGGTGCAGCGCCAGGTCGCCGAGCGCGTCGGAGCGGACCCGCAGGTGGGCGGCGGACGGGAGCAGCGCGCCCGCCACCGCGGGCTCGGCGGGCTCGGGCGGGAGCGGGGGAAGGGGCGCGCGCGGGGCCTCGGCGCGGGCCGCGGCCCCGGCATCCGGGGCGCGCGGGGTGGCGCCCTGGCCGCCCACCGGGCCGGCGCCCGCGCCGGCGTCCGCGGGTGCGGGGGCGCGCCGGTGCGCCGGCTCGGGCTCGGCGGGCGCGCCCGGGCCGCGGGGGCGGCCGCCGCGGGCGTCGCGGGCAGCCGGGATCCCGGTCTCGGCGTCGGCGAGCCGCGCGACGACCGCGGCGTGCACGGGGCTGCCGCCGGGCGTGCCCGCCGCGCCCGCGGCGGACGGGCCTGCGCCGGGCGCGCGACGGCCCGCGGGGTGCGGGCGCGGGGGCGCGGGGCGCAATCCGGTGGCGGACGCGTGTCCCCGTTCGGCCTGCGCGCCGCCGGGCGTCCGGGACGCGGCGCGGCGCGGTGCGCCCGCCTCCGGGCTCGAGGTGGTTGCCGGGCCGCCCATGCCGGGCACCGCGCCGGCGCGGTCGCCTCGGGCGCTCGCCTGGGACGGAGCGCGGGGCGCAGGGGACGGGCGGGGCGCGCCGGCGTGCGCGGCGGCCGCCAGCGCGGCCTGCGCCGCCAGCGCCGCGGGCGCGAGCGCGCCGCCGTCGGACCCCGGGGCGGCGTCGTCCACGCGCCGGCGGCCGGTCGCGGGCGCCGCGTGCCCCGGGCCGCCCGCGACGGTGCCGCCGGCGGCGCGGGCGGCGCGCTCGGCCGCGGGGTGGGCGGCGCGGAGCGCGTCCTCGAACGGCGACCCCGCGGCGTCGGTCTGCGCCGGGCGCGGCTCGGCGGCGGCGGTCGATGTGCCGGGGTGGACCGGTGCGGCGATCATGGCGCGGGGCTCCGGGCGAGCAGGGTGAGCAGCTCGGCGCCGGCGTCGGGCGCCATCCGGTCCACCACGGCGGCGGCGTCGGCCGGGCGCATCTCCCGCAGGATGGCGGCGGCCGCGCCGCGGTCCAGGTGGGCGAGCATCGCGGCGGCCTGCTCCGGGCGCAGGTTGCGGACGGTGCGCGCCGCGAGCGCCGCGGGCGTGGGCGGTGGCTTCGCGCCGGGGCGGAGGCCGGTGGGGCGCGCGGCGGGCGCGCGCGGTGCCTCCGGCGGCGCCGGGGCCTTGGAGGCGGCCGCGGCCAGCGCCTGCAGGCGGGCGGTCTCCTCGCGGAGCGCCGCGCGGGCGCGCTCGATGTCGGCGGCGAGCGCCTCGAGGCGCTGCCGCTCCTGCGCCAGCGCCGCCTGCTCGACGCGCCGGTCGCGCGCGGCGCGCTGCAGCTCCTCGCCGAGCGCGCGCCCGGAGAGCGCGGGCGGCACCGGCGCCGTGGCGGAGGGCGTCGCGGGTGCGGCCGCGGCCGGCGCAGGCGGAGCTGCGGGGGGAGCGGGCGCGTCCGCGGCGAGCAGCGCCGCGGCGAGGCAGAGGACGGCGAGGCTAGCCATGTGCGGCCTCCTTCCTCGCGGCCGGCGCGGGCGCGGGCGGGGAGAGCAGGCGCGCCAGGCGCTCCAGCGCCTCGGGCATCGGCGTCCGCTCCGCCGGGTCCTGCCGGAGGAACGTCCGGAGCGCCTCGATGCAGCGGAGCGCGCGGTCGACGCGCGGGTTTGAGCCGGCGGCGTAGGCGCCCACCTCCACGAGGTCGGCGGCCTCGCGGTGCGCCGCGAGCACCTCGCGCGCCTCGCGGGCCAGCGCCCGGTGCTCGGGCGGGACGACGTCGTTCATCACGCGCGACACCGACGCGAGCACGTCGATGGCCGGGAAGTGGCCCGACTCCGCCAGGCGGCGCGAGAGCACCAGGTGGCCGTCCAGCGTGGCGCGCGCGGCGTCGGCGATGGGATCGCCGGCGTGGTCGTCGCCCTCGGCCAGCACGGTGTAGAACGCGGTGATGCTGCCCGGGCCGGCGTCGTTGCCGGCGCGCTCGACCAGCCGCGGCAGGATGGCGAACGCCGACGGGGGGTAGCCGCGGGTGGTGGGCGGCTCGCCCGCGGCGAGGCCGATCTCGCGCTGCGCCTGCGCCACGCGCGAGAGCGAGTCCACCAGCAGGAGGACCCGGAGGCCGCGCCCGCGGAACCACTCGGCGGCGGCCGTCGCCGCCATGGCGGCGCGGAGCCGCTCGAGCGGCGAGGCGTCGCTGGTGGCCACCACCACCACCGCGCGCGCCAGGCCCGGCCCGAGGTCGCGCTCCACGAACTCGCGCACCTCGCGGCCCCGCTCGCCGATGAGGCCGACCACCACGACGTCGGCGGTGGCGGAGCGCGCCAGCATGCCGAGGAGCACGCTCTTGCCCACGCCCGGCCCGGCCATCACCGCCAGGCGCTGGCCCTCGCCGACGGTGAGGCACGCGTCCACCGCGCGGATGCCGAGCGGCACGGGCCGCTCCACCCGCCGCCGCGTGAGCGCGGGCGGCGGCGACGCGTGCAGGGCGGTGCGCTGCCGCAGCATGGGCACCGGACCGCCGTCCACCGGGCGGAGCGACGCGTCCACCACGCGCCCGAGCAGCGCCTCGCCCACCGGGATCCGATCGGCGCTGGCGCGCGGCACCACCGCGCAGCCCTCCGCCACGCCCTGGATCCCGGACAGCGGCATGAGGCGCGCCGTGCCGCCCTGGAACCCGATCACCTCCGCGAGCACCACCGCGCCGTCCTGCGCGTGGATCTCGCAGGCCGTCCCCACCGGCACCTGCGGGAGCAGCGCCTCCACGAGCAGCCCGGCCGCGCGCACCACGGTCCCGGTGAGCGGGGTGGGATCCGCGGCGGCGAGCGCGCGGGCGAGGGCGTCGCGATCCACGAGCGTCACGCGACCTCCTCCTCGGCGGCCGCCACGGCGGCGCGGTGCAGCTCCTCGAGCCGCGTGCGGAGGCGCCCGTCCACCCGGCCGAAGTCGGTGTCCACCAGGCAGTCGCCGCGCTCGAGCGACGCGTCGCCGACGAGCTCGATGGCCGCGGCCGAGAGCCCGGCGGCCTCGGCGGCGGCGGCCGGGGCGACCCGCGGCACGTCGTCGGGGTGCAGCCGCACCGTCACCCGGCGCGACCCTCCCGCCTTGCGCAGGGCCGAGCGCACCAGCGCGAACAGCGCGTCGGGCGAGGTGGCCACCTCCGCCTCCAGGATGCGCCGCGCCACCTGGAAGCCGACCTCCAGCGCGTCGGTGCGCGCCTGCTCGGCGAGGCGGGCGGCCTGCAGCCGGAGCACCTCGACCGCGTGGGCCACGCGCTCGAGCGCCTCGGCGCGCAGCGCCTCCAGCGCGGGCGCCTCGGCCGCGGGCGGCGGCTCCGGCGCGGCCCGCGGCTCGGCCGGGCGCGGCGCGGGCGGCTCGGCCGGCGGGGCGGCGGCCACCGCGAACGGCGCGGTCCGCACCGCGGGGGCAGCGGGGCGCGCGGCGAGGAAGGCGGGAGGTCTGGGCGTGCCGGTCATGGCGAAGGACCTGGCTAGAGCATCTTCTCGGCGGGGTTGACGATGGTGATGCGGCCCTCCTGCGCGAGCTCCTGGGCCGCCTTGGCGATCTCCTGCTGCGCCGCCTCCACCGAGGCGAGCTTCACCGGGCCCATGGCCGCGAGGTCGTCGGCGAGCATCTCGGCCGCGCGGGCCGAGAGGTTCTGCAGGAAGCGGTCGCGCAGCTCGGCGGTGGCGCCCTTCAGCGCGACGGTGAGCCGCTGCCCGTCGATCTCGCGCAGCAGGAGCTGCAGGTCGCGATCGGCCAGGCCGACCAGGTCGCCGAAGGTGAACAGCCGGCCCCGGAGCTCGCCGGCGAGCTGCGCGTCGTCGCGCTCGATCTCGCCGAGCACCTGCGCCTGCTCCTGCGGCGGCGAGCGGCGCAGGATCTCGAGCGCGGTGGCCTTGCCGTCCACCTTGCGCATCCCGCCCGCCACCACCGCCCTCAGCTCGGAGGAGAGCGCCTGGCCCACCTCGCGGAGCACCTCCGGCGCCACCGACTCGATGGTGGCCATGCGGCGGAGCACGTCCGGCCGGAGCTTCTCCGGCAGCCGCTCCATCACCCCCACGGCGCGGGGCCCATCGAGCGACGAGAGCACCAGCGCCACGGTCTGCGGCTGCTCGCGCTGCAGCACCATGGCGAGCGCCTCCGGATCGGCCTGCGAGACCGGGCCGAGCACCTCGTCCGGCGGGGGCGGCGGGACCACGCCGTCGAAGGCGCGCCGGGCCGCGTCGGCGCCGAGCGCGCGCTCCGCCACCTCGCGCAGCAGGTCGTCGCCGGCGGCCGCGTCGCCGCCCACCGTCTCCATGCTGGTGACGAACTGCTCCAGCGCCTCGGTGATGGCCTTCGGGCCGCGGGCGCGGAGCGCCTTGGCGCCGAGCGCGATGCGGCGCAGCTCGGCCTCGCCGAGCAGCTTGAACACCGCGCCGGCG
Organism: Anaeromyxobacter sp. Red801; assembly: GCF_049201065.2. Classification (NCBI taxonomy): domain Bacteria; kingdom Pseudomonadati; phylum Myxococcota; class Myxococcia; order Myxococcales; family Anaeromyxobacteraceae; genus Anaeromyxobacter; species Anaeromyxobacter sp. Red801. Next base: position 1,933,698 of record NZ_CM181236.1, read on the forward strand.
ACCTCCGGGCCGACGCCCAGCAGCACCGCGGCGGCGCGCTGCGCGCCGGGGCCGGGGCGCTCCGGGGCGGGCGCGGGCGGCGGGGAGGGTGGGGCGGGGGCGAGGTCAGGCATCGGCGTTGCTCCGCTCGGGCTGGACGGGCTGGCCCGGCTCCTGGGCGATCCAGGCCTTCAGGAGGTGGGCGGTGCGGGTGGGATCCTGGCCGGCGAGGTCGCGGGCGCGGTCGCGCAGCGTGGCGGAGGGGTCGGCCAGGGCGGCGGGCCGGGGCGCCGGCGCCCCGGGCAGCGCGGCGTCGCGGGCCAGCGCCGCCTCGATCTCGGCGACGCGGGCGCCGGGGCGGAAGGGCAGCGCCTCGGGCGCGGCGGGCGCGCGGCGGCGCAGCGCCAGCGCGAGGACCGCGAGCGCGAGCAGCGCGCCTGCGCCGAGCGCGCCCCACCGGATCGCAGGCCGCTCCAGCAGCGTGGGCGGCGGCGCCGGGGGCGGGGCGGGCTCCTCGGCGCGCACGAACGGCGACGAGGAGATCTCGAAGGTGTCGCCGCGGTCGGCGTCGAAGCCCACCGCGCGCTTGGCCAGCTCGCCCAGCCGCGCGATCTCGGCGTCGGGGCGGGGCTGCCCGCCGGCGCCGTCCACCAGCACCGCCACCGAGAGCCGCTCCAGGCGCGGCACGCGCGCCACCGAGGTGGTGGTGGTGGTGGAGACGTCGTAGTTGCGGGTCTGGTCCTCGGTGGAGGCGCTGCTGCGCCCGCGGCCGCCGGTCGCCGGGGCCGGCGGCGCGAGCGGCTGGTTGGCGGCGGCGCCGGCCACGCCGGCCGGCCCCGTGCCGTCGCTCGACGACTGCTGGGTGAGCTTGCGCTCGCTCCGCAGCGTGGCCGAGTCGGGATCGAGGACCTGGGCGCTGCTCTGGACCTCGGTCTGGTCCAGCGAGGCGGTCACGCGCGCCACCACCGCGCCCGCACCCACCGCCTGGCCGAGCAGGTCCACGATGCGCCGCTCCAGGTCGCGCTCCATCCGGCGCTGGTAGCCCATGGCCTCGCCCAGCGGGCCCTCGTCGGAGAGGACCTCGCCGCGGCCGTCCACCACCGACACGCCCGCCGGGGCCAGTCCGGGCACCGCGGAGGACACGAGGTGCCGGATGCCGGAGATCTCGCGCTGGTCGAGCGCGCGGCCCGGCTGCAGGTTCACCACCACCGCCGCCGCCGCGGGGCGGTCCTGGTCGCGGTAGAGCCCCTTCTCCGGCAGGGTGAGGTGCACGCGCGCGGAGCGGACCTGCGCGAGGCGCGAGATGGTGCGCGCCAGCTCGCCCTCGGTGGCGCGGCGCAGGTTCACCTTCTGCGTGAACTCGGAGACGCCCAGGTCGCCGCGGTCGAAGATCTCGAACCCCACGCCGCCGCCGCGCGGCAGGCCGGCGCCGGCCAGCAGCAGGCGCGCGTCGTACACGCGCGACGCGGGCACCGCCAGCGCCGAGCCGCCCGCCTCCAGCCGGTAGGGCACGCCGGCCGCGCCGAGCGCGGCGGCCGCCTCCGTCGAGTCCTCCGGCGTGAGGTTGGTGAAGGCGTACTGGTACGCCTCGGAGGAGCGAACCGCGGTCAGCGCGGCGACGCCGATGGCCGCGATCGCGCCCGCCACCAGCACCACCTTCAGGCCGCCGGGGAGGGCGCCGAGGAGGCGCGGGAGCTCGCGGAGCTGCTTGAGGAGGGGCTCCATGGACGGGTCCGGGGCGCGGCGCTACACGCTCATCCGCATGACTTCCTGGTAGGCCTCGACGAGCTTGTTGCGGACGCGGGTCGCGACCCGCATCGCCACGTCGGCCTTCTCCAGCGCGAGCGCGGTCTCGTGCAGGTTGCCCTCGCCGAGCGCGGAGCGCGCGGCCTGCGCGTCGGCCGCGCCCTGCAGCGCCTCGGCCTGCGCCAGCGCCTCGCCGAGCGCGCGTCCGAAGGCGCCGCCCTCCGGCCGCGCCGCCGGCGCCGCCGCGGGCTGGAAGAGGGCCGGGCCGATGCCGCGGATGCCGTCCATGGCCTACCTCGCGATCTCGAGGGCGCGCTGCGCCATCGTCTTGAGCGTGTCCACCGCGGTGGCGTTCGCCTCGTAGGCCTTCTGCGCCGACATGAGGTTCACGATCTCGTGCACCGGGTTGACGTCCGGGAGCGTCACGAAGCCGTCGGCGTCCGCGTCCGGGTGGGCCGGGCTGAACACGCGGCGCCCGGGGCCGTCGCCCTCTGCGATGGCGGCGACCCGCACGCCCGACGGCGACGGGCCGGCCGCGCCCAGCGCGGCGTCGAACGGCACCGCCTCGAGCACCGGGTCGAGCCGGCGGTACGGCCGGCCGTCCGGGCCGCGGGTGGTCTCGGCGTTCGCCAGGTTGGAGGCGGCGAGGTTGACGCGGACGCGCTCGGCGGCGAGGCCGGAGGCGCTGACGTTCAGGGCGGAGAGGAAGTCCATGGCGGCTCCCGGCGCTAGGCCGCGCCGTCGGAGGCGACGTAGCGGAGGATGGCGAGCTTCTTGGCGGCGGCCCGGGCGGCGGCGCCGTACTGGATGGCGTTCTCGGCGATCGCGGCGGTGGTGCGGTCGAGGTCCACCGCGTTGCCGTCGAGCCCCGGCGCGGCGCCCGGCACCTCCGCCACGAAGCGCTCCGGCGCCGCGGGGCCGGGCGGCGGCGCGACGGCGTCCGTCGTCATCACCGCGGCGAGCGTCAGGGGGATGTCGCCCGGGCGCGCCGCCACGGCCGGCGGAGGGGCCGCGGGCGCGGCCGGGCCGGGCGCGGGCGCGGCGGCCATGGCGGCGCGGAAGTCGAGGTCGAGCGGCGTGAAGCCGGGCGTGTTGGCGTTGGCGAGGTCGCCGCCGAGCACGGTCTGCCGGGCCAGCCGGACGTCGAGCGCGCGTTCCAGCGTCGAGAGCGTGGCGTCGAAGATCCTCATGCCGGCTCCCTTTGCGAGCGCCGTGCCCGGCGTCGCGTCAGGGGCGCGTCGCCGGGGCGGCGCCGAGCCGGGCCGCCTCCACCGCGGCGCGCGCGGCGCGGAGGTCCGGGTCGTCGGCGGGCGGGGGCGCGGCCGGCGCCGGCGCCGGGGCCGCGGGCGGCGCCGGGCGCAGCGCGGCGAGCGCGGCCCGCCAGGCCGGGCGCGCCAGCTCGGCGGCGGGGAGGCGGGTGCGCGCGAACCGCGCCACCTCCCGGCCGCGCACCGCGTCGCCGGCGGCGGCGTACAGCTCCACCACGCGCCGCAGGTGATCGGCGAGCTCGTCCTTCGGCACGCGGCCGGTCTGGCCCGCCAGCAGCGCGGCGGCGAAGCGCGGCGCGCCCGCCTGCAGCGCGCGATCGGCGGCGGCGCGCGCCAGCTCCAGCGCCAGCGGCCCGTCGGCGCGCCCCGGCACGTCCAGGTAGGCGGCGAGCGCGGCCGCCCCGTCCGCGCCGGGCTGGCGGAGGGCCACGAGGAGCACGTGCCGGCACCAGGCCGCCGCCGCGGCGCACGCGCCGCCGGGGCGCGAGTCGTCGGCGACCGCGCGGGCCGCGCCGCCCAGATCGCCCGCGAGCGCGCGGAGCCGGATGCGCCGCAGGACGAGGTCGGCCCGCAGCGGCCGCTCCACCGCGAGCGCGTCGAACACGGCGGCCCGCCCGCCCGCGGCGAGGCACCCCGGCTCGAGCTCGCACAGCCGCTCCGCCGCGAGCCGGCCCCACGGCGCCTCGGCGCGCGCGCGGCGCCAGCGCTCCACCGCCGCGGCGGGGCGGTCGTCGCGCAGGTCGAGGTCGCCGAGGCGGAGCTGGGCGTGCGCCGATGCCCCGGCGGCGAGCGCCTCCTCGAACGCGGCGCGCGCCGCCGCGAGGTCGCCGGCGGCGAGCGCGCACTCGCCGCGCGCGGCGGGCCGCTCGCCGGGGCAGGGGCCGAGTCCCAGCGCCGCCCCGTCGAACGGGACCAGCGGCGGCCCCTCCTCCTCCGGGCGCCAGGGCGGGACCGACAGCTCGAACAGCTCCAGCGACGGGCCGGGGACGCCCTCGACCACGGCGGCGCGGACCCAGCGCGCGGTGCAGCGCAGCACCACCTCGCCCGGCCCGGCGTCCACCGCCGGGCAGAGCCGCGACGCGCCGCGCAGGCGGCGGGCCAGCGCCGCCGTCGCGGCGGCCGGCACGCGCAGCGACACCCTGTGCTCCAGCGGGCGGGCCTCGAGTCGCACCGGGGCGGCCGCGGCCGGGAGCGCGATGCGCTCGGCCGAGACGGTGAGCGCGAGCGGGGGCGGCGCCGCGAGGGCGAGCGCCAGGAGCGCGGCGGGGGCCGTCACGCGCCCTCAGGCCTGGGCGGCGTGGGCGAGCGGCGTGCTGCCCGCCTCGCGGCTGCGGCGGCGCAGCTTCTCGACGAGCGTGGTGCGCTGCAGGCCGAGCAGGTCGGCCGCCGCCTTCTTGTTGCCGCCGGTGCGGGCCAGCGCGGCCGTGATGTACGCGTCCTCCAGCCGGCGCAGCAGGCCCGGGAGGTCCACCGGCCGGCCCGCGGCGAAGCTCGGCTCGGCAGGCGGGGGCGCGTCCTCGGTGGTGAGCGCGCGCAGCAGCGCCGGGTCGATCCCCTCGCCGAACGCGAAGGGTGCGCCGGCGGTGAGGGGCGCGACCTCGGCGGCGGTGCTGGGCGCGTCGCCGGACGGGACCGGCTCCGGGGCCGGCGCCGGGAGGGTGACGGCGGCCGGGACCGCCGGGACGGCCGCGGCCTCCGGGGCAGAGGCGCCGGGGACGGCGAGCGCGCGCGTCGCGTCGTTGGCGCGCCGGCAGCGCAGCGCGATGGGGAGGTCGGCCGCGCGGATGACGGAGCCCTCGGCGCAGACCGAGAGCCGCTCGACCAGGTTCTCCAGCTCGCGGACGTTGCCCGGCCAGTCGTACGCGGTGAGCGCCTCCGCCACCGCGGGCTCGATGGGACGACGCTCGCCGCGCGCGGCCCAGAAGTGCTGGAACAGGCGCAGCGCGTCGCCCTTCCGGGCGCGGAGCGGTGGGATCTCCAGCGGGCAGACCAGCAGGCGGTAGTAGAGGTCGCGGCGGAAGCGGCCGGCGGTCACCTCGGCGGAGAGATCGCGGTTCGTCGCGGCGACCAGGCGGAAGTCGGCGGGGACCGCCTCGGTGGAGCCCACCGGCTCGTAGGTGCGCTCCTGCAGCACGCGCAGCAGCTTCACCTGGAGCGCCAGCGGGAGCTCGCCGACCTCGTCCAGGAACAGCGTGCCGCCCTCGGCGGCCGCCACGCGCCCGCGCCGCGACGCCATCGCGCCGGTGAACGCGCCGCGCACGTGGCCGAACAGCTCGCTCTCGAGCAGCGCCTCGGGGATGGCGCCGCAGTTCACCGGGACGAGGGGCCGGCTCGCGCGCGGGCTGCTCGCGTGGATGGCGCGGGCGAACACCTCCTTGCCCGTGCCGGTCTCGCCCGTGAGCAGCACCGTCGCCTCGCTGCGCGCGATGCGCTCGCAGGTCCGCACCAGCGCGCCGAGCGGGCTGCCGGGCCCGAACACCAGGCCGTGGTGGTGATCCTGCGGCGCTGCGTCCGGCCCGTGGCTGGCGTTCGTCGTCATGGCGATGGCTTCCTCCCGTGCGACGCTGGGAGGCGCGTCGCTCGGCTGGCGCCAGAGCAAGGTCGGGGCCAACGCGTCAGGTCCCGGGCGTCAGGCGTTTCCCGCGCGATCGCGCCGGGCGCGGCGCGCCCTTCGGGGGGTGATGCTTCACCCGGCGTGCGGTGGCCACCCTCCACCATGAAATCGGCGCAGCGCCGGCCACCCGGGGGGTCGCGGCGGCGGGGCCGCGCCGAGTCCGCCGGGCGCGTGTCATCGACTCGCGGTGCAGGCGGCGGCGGCCGCTCGAGCGCGCCGCGCGCGCCGACCGTCCCCGGCCGTCGCCGCGTGCGCGGCGGCGGGCCGCCGCCGCCTTGACACCCCCGATCGGCCGCCGATACCCTCCGCGCTCCATGACCCACCGCAACGGCAGCGCCGGCGCGACCGCGGCCGCCGGGCGCGCCGCCTTCGTCTCCCCGGAGACCCGCTCGTTCCAGATCCCCGGCCCGTTCCCGCTGGAGCTGGGCGGCGCGCTGCCGGGCGTGACGGTCGGGTACCGCACCTGGGGGACGCTCGACGCCGACGGCGGCAACGCGGTGGTGGTCTGCCACGCGCTGACCGGCTCGGCCGACGCCGACCTGTGGTGGACGCAGATGTTCGGCCCGGGCCGCGCGCTCGACCCCGGGCGCGACTTCATCGTCTGCTCCAACATCCTGGGGAGCTGCTACGGCACCACCGGGCCGACCTCGATCGACCCGGCCACCGGCGCGCCGTGGCACGGCGCGTTCCCGGCCATCACCATCCGCGACATGGTGCGCGTGCAGCGCGCCCTGATCGACGGGCTCGGCGTGCGCCGCGTCCGCATGGCGGTCGGCGGCTCGCTGGGCGGCATGCAGGTGCTGGAGTGGGCGCTGCTCTACCCCGAGCTGGTCGAGTCGGTGGTGTTCGTGGCCTCGACCGCGCGCCACTCGGCCTGGTGCATCGGGCTCTCCGAGGCGCAGCGGCAGGCCATCTACGCCGACCCGCGCTGGAAGGACGGGCGCTACGACGCCGACCACCCGCCGGTGGCCGGCCTGGGCGCTGCGCGGATGATGGCGATGCTGTCCTACCGGAGCCAGCCGTCCTTCGAGGAGCGCTTCGGGCGCCGGCCGCAGACCGAGGACCTGTTCGCGGTCGAGAGCTACCTCCGCTACCAGGGCAAGCAGCTGGTGGACCGCTTCGACCCGGCCACCTACGTCACGCTCACCCGCGCCATGGACACGCACGACGTGTCCCGCGGCCGCGGCGACTTCGAGGAGGTCCTGCGCGGCGTCCGGCAGCCGACGCTGGTGGTGTCGATCGACTCGGACGTCCTCTACTGGCCCTGGGAGCAGCGCGAGGTGGCCATGCTGGTCCCGGGCGCGCGGCTGGCGGTGATGGACTCGCCGCACGGGCACGACGCGTTCCTCATCGACGTGGACCGGCTGAACGAGATGGTGGCCGACTTCCGGGGCCGCCCCGTCGCCGCCGCCGCGGCGGCGCCCGCCGCGCCGGGCGAGCAGGCCTTCGCCGAGCGCGGCCTGTCGCTGCTCGTGCTCGGGAAGGGCAAGGTCGGGCGCGAGCTGCTCGAGCAGATCCGGGTGCAGCGCACCGAGCTGGAGCGCGACTACGACGTGCTGCTGCGGGTGGTGGGCGTGGCGGACACGCGGGCCACCGTGCTCGACCCGCGCGGCCTGGACCTGGCGCGCTGGGAGGAGGCGCTCTCCGCCGCCCCGGCCACCGGCCCGGTGGACCCGCACTCGGCGCCGGCCCTGCTCGACCGGCTCGCGGCGCTCCCGCGGCCGGTGCTGGTGGACCTCACCGCGGCCGACGGCATGGAGGACGTCTACGAGCAGGCGTTCCGGCGCGGCATCGACGTCATCGCCTCCAACAAGCGGCCCCTGGCGGTCGCGCCCCGGCGGCTGGAGGCGCTGCGGGCCGCGCGCCGCCAGCACCACCGCCACTGGCACTACGACACCGCGGTGGGCGCGAGCCTGCCGGTGATCGGGACGCTGCGGCGCCTGGTCCGGACCGGCGACCGGGTGCAGCGCGTCGAGGGCTCGCTGTCGGGCACGCTGGGCTACCTCTGCACCGAGCTCGCGCGCGGGACGCCGCTGTCGCTGGCGGCGCGCTGGGCCATGGGGCTCGGCTACTGCGAGGCCGACCCGCGCGACGACCTGTCCGGCGTGGACTCCGCCCGCAAGGCGCTCATCCTGGCGCGCGAGCTGGGCGCGACGCTGGCGCTGGAGGACGTCGAGGTCGAGCCGTTCGTGCCGCCGGCGCTGCTCGCGCCCGGCACGCCCGACGCGCTCATCGCGGCACTGCGCGGGCACGACGAGGCGATGGCCGCGCAGGTCGAGCGGCTGCGCCGCGAGGGCAAGGTCCTGCGCTACGTGGCGCGCGTGGCGGTCGGGGAGGGCGGCCGGGTCGAGGCGCGGGTCGGGCCGGAGGCGGTGGCGCTCGATCACCCGCTGGCGCGGCTGGTGGGCGTCGAGGCCCACGTCGCGTTCACCACCGCCCGCCACGCCGAGCGGCCGCTGGTGGTGCAGGGCGCGGGGGTGGGCGGCGCGAACACCGCCGGCGGCGTGATCGCCGAGATCTTCCGGATCACGAGCGGGCGCGGGGCGCGGTAGCCGCGCGGCGCCGGCGCGCGGCGCGGGCTACGTGCCGGTCGGCCGGCCCGGGGCGCCCACGCCGTACTTCTTCATCTTCCCCTGCAGCGTGGTCGGGCGCAGGCCGAGCAGCGCGGCGGCGCCGCCCGGGCCGTAGACGCGCCCGCCGGCGTGCGCCAGCGCGCGCTCGATCAGCTCGCGGACCTCGTCGTCGAAGCGGCCGGGCGCGGCCGGCTCCGCGGCGGCCGCGGCGGCCGGGGAGGCCAGCGCCGCGGCGGTGGGCAGCGCCGGCAGCGAGAGGTCCTGGCCGGGCGAGAGGATCAGCGCGCGCTGCAGGAAGTTCTCCAGCTCGCGCACGTTGCCCGGCCAGCCGTAGGCCTCGAGCGCGCGCCACACGTCCTCGCCCACGCGCGGCGGGCGGCGGTGCATGAGCGCCGCCTGCTTCGCGAGGAAGTACGTCCCGAGCGGCCGGACGTCCTCGCGCCGCTCGCGGAGCGGCGGCAGCTCGATCGGGAACACCGCCAGCCGGTAGTAGAGGTCGGCGCGGAACGTGCCGCGCGCGACCATCTCCTCCAGGTTGCGGTTGGTCGCGGCGATGACGCGCACGTCCACCTTCACCGGCTCGGTGCCGCCGACCCGCTCCACCACGCGCTCCTGCAGGACGCGCAGCAGCCGCACCTGCACGCTGGGCGGCGCGTCGCCGACCTCGTCGAGGAACAGCGTGCCGCCGTCGGCCTGCTCGAAGCGGCCGGCGCGGCGGCGGGTGGCGCCGGTGAACGCGCCCTTCTCGTGCCCGAACAGCTCGCTCTCGATGAGCCCCTCGGGGATGGCGCCGAGGTTCGCGGCCACGAACGGCGCGTTGAAGCGCGGGCTGAACTCGTGGACCATCCGCGCCAGGCCCTCCTTGCCGGTGCCGGTCTCGCCGCGCACCAGCACGGTGGTGGTGGACGGCGCCACCAGGCGCACCCGCTCCACCACCGCGCGCATCCCCTCGCTCTCGGCCACGTAGCGCGAGTCGCGCTTGATCTGGCGGATCTCCTCCTTGAGGAGGGCGTTCTCGCGGCCGAGCAGCCGGTTCAGGCGCTGCACCTCCTCGACCATGAGGCTGTTGTGGAGCGCGATGGCCACCAGGTGCGCCACCTGCCGCGCCACCTCGAAGCAGCAGTCGAGCAGCCCCTCCGCCGGCGGGTGCGCGATGTCGAGCGTCCCGAGCAGCTCGTTCTCGAAGACGAGCGGGAACGAGACGAGCGAGCCGTAGCCGTACGCGGCGAGCAGCGGCTCCTCGCGCCAGCGCGGCTCGCGCGGGCGCAGCGGGTCCACCACGCACGGCAGCCGCTTCGCGAGCGCCTCGCCCGCGGCGGAGCCGGCCAGCGGGAACGAGGTGCCCACCTCGGGCGAGGGCTGGCGGGGGTCCGAGACCAGCACCACCTCGGCGCGCGTCGGGTCCTCCGACGAGAGCCGGTTGATGGCCACGCGCGTCTCGCCGAAGTGGCGGCGCAGGAGCCGTCCCGTGCGCTCGAGCACGGCCTGGAGATCGACGGTGGAGAGCACCAGCTCGATCGCCTCCTCGACGATCCGGCGGTGCACGTCGTCCTGTCCGACCACGGGGAGCCCGGTTCCAACCATGGAACGGTGTCTACCGAAATATCGGTGGAGAAGGCAACGGTCGATCGGTGCCTCAGGGGGCGCTGGCCAGGAAACGCCCGTGATTTCCGCAATATCGAGTTCGGCAGGCATCTTGCTGAGTGTCACGCGCGGGAGCAAAGCACCGGCGGTGCCGCCGGAAGAGAGGCCGAACGATGGATGCGATCGAGACGTTGATGGGCGAGCACCGGGTGATCGAGCAGGTGTGCGACGCCCTGGTGGGCTTCGCCGAGGAGCTCCGCCGGAAGGGGGCGACGGAGAAGGAGGAGCTGGGGCGCTTCGTCACGTTCCTCCGCGAGTTCGCCGACGGCTGCCACCACGGCAAGGAGGAGGACATCCTCTTCCGCACCATGACCGAGCACGGGTTCCCGTCGAACGGCGGGCCCATCGCGGTCATGCTCCACGAGCACGACCAGGGCCGCGCGCTCATCCGCGCCATGGCCGAGAAGGCCGCGCAGGACGCGCCCTGGAGCGCCGCCGACCTCCAGGAGGTCGAGGCGGCCGCGCACGGCTACTCCGGCCTGCTCCACGCGCACATCCACAAGGAGGACGCGATCCTCTACCCGATGGCCGAGCAGCACCTGCCGCCCGAGGTGATGGCGGAGGTGGGCGAGGCCTGCGAGCGCTTCGAGGCGGCGCGCACCGGCGCCGGCGCGCACGAGCGCTACCACGCGCTGGCCGAGGAGCTGATCCGCCGCCACGCCGGCTCCATCCACCCCGGCGTCCAGCCGTCCCCGCCGCGCTTCGGCTGCGCCGGCTAACCCCCCTTCCACGCAACAGGAGAGACGTCCGACATGAGCCCGAAGGCCCGCGCAGTCTCGCTGTTCGTCATCGTCGCCTGCTTCACCGTCCTCATCTTCGGCGGTGCGCAGATCTCGAAGCACAAGCCGCCCATCCCCGCCCGCGCGGTCGCGCCGTCGGGCGAGGTGGTGTTCACCGCCGAGGACGTCGCGCTCGGCCAGCGCCAGTACCTGTCCCGCGGCGGCCAGCAGACCGGCTCCGTGTGGGGCCACGGCGCGTACCTCGCGCCCGACTGGTCGGCCGACGCGCTCCACCGCACCGGCCTCGTCACCGCCGGCCTGAAGCACGGCCTCGCGCCCGCCGACGCCGCGCGGTTCACGCAGGCGGACCTCACGGCGCTGCCCGCCGGTGAGCGCGGCCGCGTCGAGGCCGAGGTGGCCGCGGAGCTGCGCGAGAACCGCTACGACCCCGCCACCGACACGCTGACGCTGTCGCCCGGCCAGGTCGCGGCGTACCCCGCGCTGGTGGCGTACTACACGCAGCTGTTCCGCGACGGGAACGACCCCATGTCGATCCCCGCGGGCTTCGTGCCGGACGCGGCCGACGCGAAGGCCATCACCGCGTTCTTCTTCTGGACCGCCTGGGCCGCCGGCACCAACCGGCCCGGCGAGACGTTCACCTACACCGCGAACTTCCCGTTCGACCCGCTGGTCGGCAACGGCCCGCTGCCCTCGTCGCTGGTCTGGTCGATCGTCTCGATGGTGCTGCTCATCCTCGGCACCGCCCTCGCGATCTTCTACTACCTGCGGATGCGCGCGAAGGACCCCGAGCACCACGTCAAGATCGCGCCGCTGCAGGAGCCGAAGCCCACGCCCAGCCAGCGCGCCGCGCTGCCGTACTTCGCCGTCGCCATCGTCCTCTTCATCCTGCAGGCCGCGCTCGGCTCGCTCACCGGCCACTTCGCCGTCGAGGGCAACAAGCTGTTCGGCATCGACCTCGGCATGCTGCTCCCGTACGCCGCCACCCGCGGCTGGCACCTGCAGCTCGCGGTGTTCTGGATCGCCACCTGCTGGCTCGCCACCGGCCTGTTCATCGGCCCGGCCGTCGCCGGCGGGCACGAGCCGAAGGGGCAGAAGGCGCTCGTCTGGACGCTGCTCGGCGCGCTGGTGGTGGTCGTGGTCGGCGCGCTCGCCGGGACCTACCTGGGCGTGCGCGGCAAGCTCTCCGGCCCGAACGGCTGGCTCGTCGGCAACCAGGGCTACGAGTACATCGAGCTCGGCCGCGTGTGGCAGGTGGCGCTCATCGCCGGCATGCTGCTGTGGCTGTTCCTGGTGTACCGCGCCATCAAGCCGGCGCTGAAGGCCGAGCAGGACCGCGGCGGCCTCACCCACCTGCTGCTCTACGCGTCGGTCTCCATCCCGCTGTTCTACTCGGTGGGCCTGTTCTACACGCCGGGCACGCACATCGCCGTCGCCGACTACTGGCGCTGGTGGGTGGTGCACCTGTGGGTGGAGAACTTCTTCGAGGTGTTCGCCACCGTCGCGCTCGCCTTCATCCTCTCGAAGATCGGCGCGGTGGGTGAGCGGTCGGCGACGCGCGCCACGCACTTCTCCATCCTGCTGTACCTGGGCGCCGGCATCATCGGCACCTTCCACCACCTGTACTTCACCGGCTCGCCGCTGTTCATCACCGCGCTCGGCGCCACGTTCTCCGCGCTCGAGATCGTCCCGCTCACGCTGCTCGGCTTCGAGGTGTACGAGAACCTGAAGCTCGCCCGCAGCGGCGGCAACGCCACCCCGTGGAAGTGGCCGCTCTACTTCTTCGTGGCGGTGGCGTTCTGGAACGCGGTGGGCGCGGGCGTGCTGGGCTTCCTCATCAACCCGCCCATCGTCCTCTACTACGCGCAGGGCCTGAACACGACGCCCATCCACTCGCACGGCGCGCTGTTCGGCGTGTACGGCTTCCTCGCCATCGCGCTCATGCTCTTCTCGATGCGCAACATCGTGCGGACCGCGGCCTGGAGCGACCGGCTCCTCAAGGTCGCGTTCTGGGGCCTCAACGCCGGCCTGGCGGGCATGATCGTCCTCTCGCTGCTGCCCGCCGGCATCTACCAGCTCGTCATCGCGGTGCGCGAGGGCCTCTGGTACGCGCGCAGCCCCGAGGTCACCGGCAGCGCCTTCATCCACGCGGTCACCTGGGCCCGCGTGCTGCCCGACCTGGTCTTCGTGGGCGGCGCGCTGGCGCTCCTCGGCTTCGTGGTCCGCGCCATCGTGCTCGACGTGAAGCTGCGCCGCGCCGACCCCGCCGGCGGCGAGGCGGCCACCGTGCGCAAGGCCGCGTAGGCGGCGGGCGGCCTCCGGGCCGTCGAGTGCTCCTCCCCGGGACGGCCGGGGGTGGGACCGGATCCTTCCGGCCCGCCCCCGGCCGTTCGCGTCCGCGGTGACCAGAGTCTCCGGGAAAGGAGGCGCCGTGAACGCCATCGAGATGCTGAAGCAGCAGCACCGTGAGGTGGACGAGCTGTTCGAGGAGTTCGAGGCCGCCGGGGAGGGCGCGAGGAAGACCCGGGAGCGGACCTGCCGCGAGATCGCCGACGCGCTCGCGGTGCACGCGACGATCGAGGAGCGGATCTTCTACCCGGAGGCCAAGGAGGCGGCCGAGGACGCGGAGGATCTGCTGCGCGAGTCGGTGGAGGAGCACCTGTCGGTGAAGCGCCTGCTGGCGGAGATCCTCGCGTCGAGCCTGGACGATCCGCAGCTCGACGCGCGGATGTCGGTGCTGAAGGAGCAGGTCGAGCACCACGTCGAGGAGGAGGAGAAGCAGCTGTTCCCGAAGGTGAAGAAGGCCTGCTCGGCGGAGCAGCTCGACGAGATGGGCAGCCGCATGCAGAAGCTGGTGGAGGAGCTGGAGGAGGAGGGGCAGCCGTCCGCGGCCATCCCCGACCAGACCGACGAGCCGGCGCCCATCTAGCGCGGCGCTGCGTCGGGCCGCCCGCCGCGTCGCGCGCCGCCCGCGCCGCGGCGGGCCTCGCGCGCCCCGCACGGCGCGGGCGCGCTGTTGCCCGGGACGGGTGATTCCCTTACAAACACCCGACGACCTGGGCCGTTCGAGCCCTGGGCCGGACGGAGGTCGTGCGGTGAGCGGATCGGAGCTGGCGGCGCACGCGAGGCCGGGGCGGAACGACCCCTGCTGGTGCGGCAGCGGGCAGAAGTACAAGAAGTGCCACCTCGACGCGGACTCGCGCGGCGCGCTGCAGGGGTCGCCCGCGCGGAACGGCCGGCGTCCGCTCGCGCCCGGCGTGGTCTCGCCCCGCCGCGCCGTGCCCGCGACCATCGCCCGCCCGGACTACGCCGTCAGCGGCCGGCCGCGGGCCCAGGGCAAGGACGTGAAGACGCCGGACGAGCTGGCGCGCCTGCGCCGCGCCTGCCGGGCGGCCGCGCGCGTGCTGCGCGTCGCCGGCGAGGCGGTGCGGCCGGGCATCACCACCGACGCGCTGGACGAGATCGCCCACGAGGAGACGCTCCGGCTCGGCGCCTACCCGAGCCCGCTCAACTACCGCGGCTTCCCCAAGGCCATCTGCACCTCGGTGAACGAGGTCATCTGCCACGGCATCCCCGACAGCCGGCCGCTCGAGGACGGCGACATCGTCAACCTCGACATCACCGTGTTCCGCGAGGGCATGCACGCGGACTGCTCGGCCACCTTCCTGGTCGGGAACGTGGACGCGGAGGGGCGGCGGCTGGTCCAGGCGGCGCAGGACTGCCTGGCCAAGGGCATCGCGGTGGTGAAGCCGGGCCGGCCCATCTCCGACATCGGCAAGGCCATCGAGGCCCACGCCTCGCGGCTGGGCTACGGGGTGGTGCGCTCGTACTGCGGCCACGGCATCGGCGAGAGCTTCCACACCTCGCTCCAGATCGCGCACCACTACGACCCGTCGCTGAAGCGGGTGATGGAGCCCGGGCTCACCTTCACCATCGAGCCCATGATCACCGAGGGCACCTGGGAGGACCTGCTCTGGGACGACGGCTGGACCGCCGTGACCGCGGACGGGAAGCGCTCGGCGCAGTTCGAGCACACCGTGGCGGTGACCGAGGACGGCGTCGAGGTGCTCACCGTCGAGGAGTGAGCGGTTCGCTCACACCTTCAGGCCGACCGCGCGCATGAGCGCGAGGGCGTTGGAGTGGCCGACCACGCCCGGCCGCAGCCGGTAGTCGAACGCGATCTCGCCGCCCTGCACCTGGTCCTCGAAGTGCGCGTTGCCGAGCGCGCCGTCCTGGCCGGCGAGCTCGGTGAGCGCGAGGTCGTGCGTGGTCACGAGCCCGAGCGCGCCGCGCGCCACCAGCCCGCGCACCACCGCCTCGGCGCCGATGCGCCGGTCGTGGCTGTTCGTGCCGTGCAGGATCTCGTCGAGCAGGAACAGCAGCGGGAAGCGCCCGCCGGCGAGGTCCATGAGCTGCTTCAGGCGGGTGATCTCCGCGTAGAAGCGCGACTTGCCGGCCTGGAGCGAGTCCTGGATGCGCAGCGTGGCGCCGAGCTGCACCGGCGTGAGGCGCAGCCGCGCCGCCCGCACCGGCGCGCCGGCGAGCGCCAGCACCACGTTCACGCCGACCGTGCGGAGGTACGTGCTCTTCCCGGACATGTTCGAGCCGGAGACGAGCAGCACCGCCGGCGCGTCGCCGCCCAGGCGCACGTCGTTCGCGACCGCGGCCGCGAGCAGCGGGTGGCGGAGCCCGTCGCCGTCGAGCCGCGCGCGGGGCGAGGCGTCCGGGTCGAGCACCTCCGGGAACGCGTCCGCCGGGTGCTCGAACGCGTAGCCCGCCAGCGAGGAGAGCGCCTCGAGGTCGGCCACCGCCTCCAGCCAGCCGCGCACCGCGCCGCCGTGCGCCGCGCGCCAGCGCTCGACCAGCGCCGCGTGGAGCGGCGTCCACTGCAGCGCGAACGCCACCGGCGCGAAGGCCTGGTTGTGCGCCCACTCCACCCGCGAGGCCAGCCGCTCGAGGCGGGCGATGCGCGCCGAGGCACGGCCGCCGTCCTTCGATCCGGCCCCGAGCATCTCCTGGAGCCGCAGGAGCCTCGGGCCGGTGAACGGCTCGCGCTCGAGCCGCGCCAGCAGCAGCGCCAGCACCCGCAGCTCCGCCGCCGGCCGCCCCACGCCGCCCAGCACGCCCGCGATGGTCCCGCGCAGCGCGCGGCCGAACGCCCAGCCCGCCAGCAGCGCCGCGAGGAACGGCACCGGCCCGTAGCCCGCGCCCCAGGCCCAGGCGGTCGCCACCGCCGCGGCGGCCAGCGCGAGCGCCGCGGGCACCACGAAGGCCGGGAGCAGCCGCGGCGCCTCGCCCCACGCGGCCAGCCGGGCCGGCTCCACCGCGGCGCGCACGGCCTCGCCCAGGACGGCGAGGTCCTCGCGAAGGTCGAGGCGCGGCGCCAGCTCCTGGACCGCGGCCTGGCGGGCCCGCACCTCGGCGGCGTCGGCGGGGGCGCGCAGCCACGCGGCGAGCCGGTCCTCGCCGGCGCGCGTCCGGGCGGCGCAGAGGAGCTCGAACAGCGACCCGGCGCCGAAGAGGTCGAGGTCCTCGGCGTACGGGTGGGCCGGATCGGCGAAGCGCTCCCCGGCGGTCCCGTGGCCGGCGAAGCGCCCCGCGATGCGCTCGAGCGCGGCCTCGTGGAAGGCGACCGCTCGGCGCGCCCGGGCGCGGGCGTGGAACACGCGATCGTGGACGACGACCAGCGCGACGAACGCCGCCGCGGGGAGGGCGAGCCAGCCCGCCGTGAGCGCGTGGGTGCCGAACACCAGCACCGCCGTCGCGATCGCGGCGATCGCGACCGCGAGGCGCGCGTGCGCGACCCAGGCGTCGGCGCGGTCGAGCCGGGCCACGCGGGCGGCGCGCTCGGCGAGGCGCGAGCGGAGGAGTACGGACGGGTCGTTCATGTCGGGGCGAAGGTACCCCGGACCTCCCCGTCCGTGTCGTGCGATCGGCTGCCCTGGTCCGGCGCGTCCGGCTGCACCCCTGCGAGACGGCACCTGCGCATTCGCGGCGGTGGCTGGTCGCCTCCCTCCGGCGGGAGGCGACCGCAGCGTCGATTCCGTTGCGGCGCCCCGTCCGCGTGGAGAGGTTTCCTGGCGTGCCCGGACCGCAAGCCCGCCGGACCGCCCCGGGGGAGGGCGAGCGCGCGGTGGACGCCCGCGCCGCCGGCTTGCGCGCACGCGCGGCCGAGGTGCGCCGGGCCACGGGCGCGCTGGCCGCGCGGCTCAGCCCCGAGGACGCGATGCTGCAGTCGATGCCGGACGCGAGCCCGGCCAAGTGGCACCTCGGCCACACCACCTGGTTCTTCGAGACGTTCGTGCTGGCGCGCGCCGAGCGGGCGCATCGCCCGTTCGACCCTGCGTACGGCTACCTGTTCAACTCCTACTACGAGGCCCTGGGCCCGCGGCAGCCGCGGCCGGAGCGCGGCCTGCTCTCGCGGCCGCCGCTCGAGGAGGTGCACCGGTACCGCGCCGAGATCGACGCGCGGCTCGACGCGGCGCTCGCGCGCGCCCGCGACCCGGCGCTGCTGGACGTGGTGGAGCTGGGGATCGCGCACGAGGAGCAGCACCAGGAGCTCCTGCTCACCGACCTGAAGCACGCGTTCTCGGCGAGCCCGCTCCGGCCCGCCTACGCGCCCGCCCCGCCGCCGCCCGCGTCCGGGCCGGCGCCGCGCCTCGGCTGGCTGGGGCACCCCGGCGGCCGCGTGGAGCTGGGCGCCGGCGCCGAGGGCTTCGCGTTCGACCACGAGCGGCCGCGCCACGCCGCGCTGGTGCCGCCGCACGCGCTCGCCACGCGCCCGGTGACCTGCGGCGAGTGGCTGGAGTTCATCGACGCCGACGGCTACCGCCGGCCCGACCTGTGGATGTCGGAGGGCTGGGACGCGGTGCACCGGCACGGGTGGACCGCGCCGCTGCACTGGATCCCGGACGGCGACGGCTGGCTCCAGTTCACGCTGGGTGGAGCACGGCCGCTCGATCCGGCCGAGGCGGTCGCGCACGTCTCCTGGTACGAGGCCGACGCGTACGCGCGCTTCGCCGGCGCGCGCCTCCCCACCGAGGCGGAGTGGGAGGCGCACGCCCAGGCGTGCGAGGGCGGCGACGGCACCTTCGCCGAGGACGGCCGGCTCCACCCCGCGGCCGCCACGCCGGGTCGCGGGGCGCGCCAGCTGCTCGGCGACGTCTGGGAGTGGACCGCGAGCGCGTACGGTCCGTACCCGGGGTACCGCCCGGCCGCGGGCGCGCTGGGCGAGTACAACGGGAAGTTCATGGTGGGGCAGCAGGTGCTGCGCGGAGGGTCCTGCGCGTCGCCGCGGCGCCACCTGCGCGCGAGCTACCGCAACTTCTTCCACCCGGACGCCCGGTGGCAGTTCACCGGCGTCCGGCTCGCGAGGGATCTGTGATCGGACTGGGAGAGGCGGAGAGCGGGATCGCGCAGCGGACGGAGGCGGACCGGTTCCTGGACGACGTGCTGCGCGGCCTGGCGGCGCCGCGGAAGGGCATCCCGCCGAAGTGGCTGTACGACGCGCGCGGCTCGGCGCTGTACGAGCTCATCTGCGAGCAGCCGGAGTACTACCCGGCGCGCACCGAGCTGCGGATCCTGGAGCGCCACGCGCCGGAGGTCGGCGAGGCGATCGGCCCGGACGCGCTGGTGTTCGAGTACGGCGTCGGCTCGGGGCGGAAGACGCAGCTCCTGCTCGCCGCGCTGGACCGGCCGGCCGCGTTCGTGCCGGTGGACATCGCCGGCGAGGCGCTCGCCGAGGCGGCGCGGCAGCTCGAGGCGCGCTTCCCCGGCCTGCCGGTGCGGCCCGTCGTGGCGGACTTCACCGAGCCGATGGCGCTGCCCGGCCTCGACCTGCCGTGCGCGCGCCGCCTGGCGTTCTTCCCCGGGTCCACCATCGGCAACTTCGATCCGCCCGAGGCGGTGGCCCTCCTGCGCCGCATGGCGCGCGACGCCGGCCCCGGCGGCGGGCTGCTGCTCGGCCTCGACCTGCCCAAGGACGCCGGCACGCTGGAGCGCGCCTACGACGACGCCCGCGGGATCACCGCCGCGTTCGACCTGAACCTGCTCGCCCGGATCGACCGCGAGCTGGAGGGCGACTTCCGCCTCTCGCAGTTCCGGCACCGCTCGCTGTGGGACCCGCGCCTGTCGCGCGTCGAGATGCACCTCGAGAGCCTGCAGGCGCAGGTCGTCCACGTGGCCGGCGCCCCGTTCACGTTCCGCGAGGGCGAGACCATCCACACCGAGAGCGCGTACAAGTGGGAGCCGCGCGCGTTCGACACGCTCGCCGCCATCGCCGGCTGGCAGCTCGAGCGCGCCTGGGCCGACGACCGCGCCTGGTTCTCGATGCGGCTGTACCGGCGGGCGGGGTAGGGGCGGGGCAGATCGCTTCGCTCGGTGCCGGTGACGGCTGCCCTCTCCGCTCGTGGTTCGACGGGCTCACCACGAGCGGAGGAAGAACGGGACCGCCCGGCGCATGAGGTTCCGCTCGCCCTGAGCCCGTCGAAGGGCGAGCGGGCGCGCGCTCACGACGGCTCGGTCACGGCCGGGCGCGCGGTCCGGGCGCCGGGGGCGCTGCTTGGCTTTGGACGATCCGTCACGTAGCGTGTCCTGCGGAACGTGCGTGGGCCGCAGTGCAGCCGGCGCGCACGGTGCGCGCCATGGGTCGACGTCGAAACGCGAACTCGGCGAGGACGCTCGCGTCGGCGTATCCGCCGCGGTGGGTGGCATGCGTTGTTCGGCGTGGGTCGAGCGCGCGAACGGAGTCGGTCGCGAGGCTTCCAGTTGGCGGGGCGGGGAGCTCCCGGAGCTGCCCGCGCCGGAGCTCTCGCTCCACGAGACGCTGGGCAGGGCTCCTGGACCGCGGACGGCGGGCTATCTCCGCGGCCGCCGCGGCGCGGCGGGCTTCGGCGTCCGCGCCGGTGCCGGGCGGGAAGCCGGGCGCGACCCTGGGCGGGAGGCCGCGCCGGCGTGGGCGCCGAAGCGAAGCGCGTCGAGGAGCAGGTCGGCCAGCCGGCCCGCCTGTGCGCGCTTGTCCTCGGCGCGCAGCGCGAACATCATCCCGCCGAGGCCGGTGAGCACGTCCTCGGCCTCGACGTCGTCGCGCAGGACGCCGGCCTCGACCCCCGCGCGCAGCAGCGACGTGAGCGCCGCGGTCATGTGCGCGCGGCTCTCGGAGAACGGGTTGCCGCCGGCCGCGACCACGGCGCGGAGCGCGCCGGCCATGCCCTGCTTGGCGATGGCGTAGTCGAGGAAGCGGTCCATCCAGCGCCGGAGCGCCACGTCGGGCGGGTGCGCCCGCCGCAGCTCCTCCGCGGACGCGCACAGCTTCGCCAGCTCGGCCCGGTACGCCGCCTCCACGAGCGCCTCGCGGGTGGGGAAGTGGCGGTACAGCGTGCCGATGCCGACCCCCGCGGCGCGCGCGATCCCGTCGAGCGAGGCCTCGGGATCCTGCGTGAAGGCTGCCACGGCCTCGGCGAGCAGCCGCTCGCGGTTGCGCCGGGCGTCCTTGCGCCGGGTGGGCTCTGGGCTCCTCACGGAAAAGCGACCTCCTCTCGCGGGACTGCGCGCACGGCTTGCAAACCGGAGGGGCCTCCGGTTAAGAGGTTCACCGAACCGGAGGGTCCTCCGGTTCGATCATAGCAGCTGACCCCGTCCTTCACCGAGGTTCTTCCATGCGGATCACCACCCCCTTCGACGCCACCTCCACCGCCGCGGACGTCGTGCGCGGCCTCGACCTCTCCGGCAAGCGGATCGTCGTGACCGGCGGGGCCTCGGGCATCGGCGTCGAGACCGCGCGGGCCCTGGCCGGCGCAGGGGCCGAGGTCGTCCTCGCGGTGCGCGACGCCGCCGCCGGGGCACGCGTCGCCGCGGACATCACCCGGACCACCGGAAACGGCCGGGTGACGGCGCGGCCGCTCGATCTCGCCGACCTGGCGTCGGTGCGCGCGTTCGTCGCCGCGTGGACCGGCCCGCTCCACGTGCTCGTCAACAACGCCGGGGTGATGGCCTGCCCGGAACAGCACACGCGCGACGGCTGGGAGCTGCAGCTCGCCACCAACCACCTCGGCCACTTCGCGCTGGCGGCCGGGCTGCGCCCGGCGCTCTCCGCCGCGGGCGGCGCCCGGGTGGTCTCGGTGAGCTCCTGCGCGCACGTCCGCTCGCCGGTGGTGTTCGACGACCTCCACTTCGAGCGCCGCCCCTACGAGCCGTGGTCCGCCTACGGCCAGTCGAAGACCGCGAACGTGCTGTTCGCGGTCGAGGCCACGGCGCGCTGGCGCGACGACGGCATCACCTCCAATGCCCTCATGCCGGGCGGGATCGCGACGAACCTGCAGCGGCACTTGGGCGGGGCGACGTACATGGCGCAGGCGGCCGAGCGCTTCCGCAAGGCCGGGAGGTCCCTGAAGACGCCGGAGCAGGGGGCGGCGACCTCGGTCCTGCTCGCCACCGCGCCGCTGCTGGAGGGGGTGGGCGGTCGATACTTCGAGGACTGCAACGAGGCGCTGCCCCACGACGGCACGAGCACGGTGGACGGCGTGGCCGCGTGGGCGCTGGACCGGGCGGCCGCCGAGCGCCTCTGGACGCTGTCCGAGCGCGCGATCGGGGCGCGCTGACGACACCGCCTCGAACCCTGGACGCGGAGCTGCGAACCATGACCGACCTGCAATGGCCCATCGGCTCCGGCTTCGGCGCCGCCTCCACCACCCACGACGTCCTCGAAGGCATCGACCTCTCCGGGAAGGTCGCGGTCGTCACCGGTGGCGCGTCCGGCCTGGGCCGCGAGACGGCGCGGGCGCTCGCCGCCGCGGGCGCCCGGGTGATCGTCCCGGCGCGGGATCCGGGGCGCGCCGCGACCGCGCTGGCGGGCCTGTGCGGGGTGGAGGTCGAGCCGATGGACCTGCTCGACCCGGCCTCCATCGACGCGTTCGCGGCGCGCTTCCTCGGCAGCCGGCGCCCGCTGCACGTGCTCGTCAACTGCGCCGCCATCATGGCGTGTCCGCTGGCGCGCGACGCGCGGGGCTACGAGTCGCAGCTCGCCACCAACCACCTCGGCCACTTCCAGCTCACGGCGCGGCTCCGGCCGGCGCTGCGGCGGGCGGAGGGCGCGCGCGTGGTCTCGGTCTCGTCCCTCGGGCACCGCTACTCGGCCGTCGTGTTCGACGATCCGAACTTCCAGCGGCGGCCCTACCACCCCTGGGCTGCGTACGGTCAGTCGAAGACCGCCAACGTGCTGTTCGCGGTGGCGCTGGACGCGCGCGGCGAGCGGGAGGGCCTCCGGGCCTTCTCGCTCCACCCCGGCGCCATCGTGGACACGGGCCTCGGCAAGCACCTCTCCGCCCAGGAGCTGCGGGCGGCCGGCGTCCTCGACGCGCAGGGGCGGCCGATCCGGGACCCGTCGCGGCAGCTCAAGACCGTCGAGCAGGGCGCCGCGACCATCGTCTGGTGCGCCACCAGCCCTCGCCTGGAGGGCCGGGGCGGCGTCTACTGCGAGAGCTGCGAGGTCGCCCGGGTCATGCCGGCGCAGGTCGGCCCGACCACGATGGCGGACGCGACGCGGCTGACCGGCGTCGCACGGCACGCGATCGACCCGGAGGCGGCGGAGCGGCTCTGGGCGCTGAGCGAGCGGCTCGTCGGGATCGACGCCGGATGACGGCGCCGACCCCGGCGGCCGCGGCGGCTCACACCGGGTCGGCCTCCGCCGGCACCGCCGGTCTCGCGGGCCCGGCGGCGGGCGCGGGCGCGGCGCGGGAGGGCGGGGCCTTGGGCCGCAGCGCCTCGACGGTGAGGTCGAGGCTCATGGCGCCGTGCTCGATCCAGGCGTGATCGCCGGCCAGCACCTCGCGGCCGACGGCGTAGGCGGCGTCGTCGTCGTTGTGCCAGAGCGCGCCGAACAGCGCGCGGACCTTGCGGCGGCTGCGCAGGCAGAACTGGTCGGCGAGCCGCGCCGCGGCCGCGGCCTCGGGGCGCCCGTCGCGCCGGAGCGCGTCGGCGCGGGCGACGCTCGCGGACATGGCGAACAGCTCGTTCGCGATGTCCACCAGCCGGAACAGGAACGCCTGCTTGCGCTCGGCGGCGGCCCGGAACACCACCATCGAGTGGAAGATCTCGCGCGCGAGCTTGCGGCTCGAGCGCTCCACGAAGCGGAGGTGGCGCGCCAGCCGGCCGAAGCCGCCGTAGCGCGGGGCGACGAGGCCGCGCAGCCACAGGCCGAGGTACCAGGTGGCGTAGAACGCGCCCACCTTCGGCAGCGTGGCGAGCTTCTTCCCGACCGGCACCTTCGGGTCGATGAGCGCGCCGGCGATCTGCAGGTGCTTGTCCACGGCCTCCCGGGCCATGAACAGGTGCATGATCTCCGAGGAGCCCTCGAAGATGAGGTTGATCCGCGCGTCGCGCATCCAGCGCTCCACGCCGACCGGCGTCTCGCCGCGGGCGGCCAGCGACCGCTCCGTCTCGTACCCGCGGCCGCCGCGGATCTGCATGGTCTCGTCGACGAGCCGCCAGGCCTGGACGGTGTTCCACTCCTTTGCCGCCGCGGCCTCGAGCCGGATGTCGTAGCCCTCGTGATCGGCGAGCGACTGCGCCAGGTCCGACACCGACTCCATCGCGTACGCCGTCGAGGCCATGTCGGCGAGCTTGTGCGTGATGGCCTCGTGCTTGCCGATCTCCTGGCCCCACTGGACGCGCGCGGCGGCCCAGGTGCGCGAGAGCGCCAGCGCGTTCTTCACGCCGCCGGCCACCGCCGCGGGCAGCGAGAGCCGCCCGGTGTTGAGCGTGGTGAGCGCGATCTTGAGGCCGCGTCCCTCCTTGCCGATGAGGTTCTCGGCCGGGACCTTCACGTCGGTGAAGCGGAGCGCGGCGTTCGCGATGGCGCGCAGGCCCATGAAGCGGCAGCGGTGCGTCACCTCCACGCCGGGCCAGGAGGTCTCCACCACGAACGCGCTGATGGCGTCGGTCTTCGGGTCGCGCGCCATCACCACCAGCAGCTCGGCGAGGGTGCCGTTGGTGCACCAGAGCTTCGAGCCGTTCAGCACGTAGTGCGTGCCGTCCGCCGACCGCTCGGCGGTGGTGGCGAGGCGGGCCGGGTCGGAGCCGACGTTGGCCTCGGTGAGCGCGAACGCGCTCACGGCGCCCTTCGCGATGCGCGGGAGGTACTTGTGCTTCAGGGCGTCCGAGCCGAACAGCTTCAGCGGCTGCGGGACGCCGATCGACTGGTGGGCCGAGAGCAGCGCGGTCAGGTTCGCGTCCCAGCTCCCCAGCAGCGCCATCACCTTGCCGTACTCGACCTGGTCGAAGCCGAGGCCGCCGTACTCCACCGGGATCTTCATCCCGAAGGCGCCGAGCTTGCGCAGGCCCTCCATCACGTGCGGCGGGTACTCGCCGGTCTCGTCGATCGCGACCGGGTCCACCTGCTCGCGCAGGAACGACTCGAACGCGCCGTACCAGCGGGCGAACTCCGGGCGCTCCTCCCCGCCCAGCGGGTAGGGGTGGATGAGCCCGATGCGGAAGCGTCCGAGGAACAGGTCGCGCAGGAACCCGGCCCCCCGCCACTCGGCCTCGCGCGAGGCCTCGGCCACCTCGCGGGAACGGCGGATCTCGTCGCCGGCGTGAACGGACTCGGTCATGGCGTCCTCGCTCGCTCGGCCTGCCGCCCTCGGGGGTGCGGCGGCCTGTCGATTCTGTAATCAAGCTAACGCGCTGCGCCGGCCGCACAACGGGGCCGGCCAGCCCCCTTCGAGGTTCCAGCGGAGCGGCGATGGGGCGGCCGGGCGGGCGCGCGCGTGAGGGAGGAGAGGGCGCTGCGGAATCCGCTCATGGTGAGCCCCGTCGAACCAGGAGCGCCGGTCGCGCGAGCACCCGTCACGGACCGTGAACGCGGCCCCGGCCGCTCACGGCACCAGCACCGCCGCCCCGCGCAGCCGGCCGGCGCGCAGGTCGGCGAGCGCGTCGTTGGCCCGCTCCAGCGGATACGGGACGACCTCGGTGCGGAGCGGGACCTCGGGCGCGAGCGCGAGCAGCGCGTCGCCGTCGGCGCGGGTGAGGTTCGCGACCGAGCGGAGCGTCCGCTCGCCCCAGAGCAGCGCGTACGGGAACGAGGGGATGTCGCTCATGTGGATGCCGGCGCAGACCACGGTGCCGCCCGGCACCACGTCGCGGAGCGCGATCGGGACGAGCGCGCCCACCGGCGCGAACAGGATGGCCGCGTCGAGCGGCTCGGGCGGCACGTCGCCCGAGGCGCCGGCCCACTCGGCCCCGAGCTGGAGCGCGAACGCCTGCGCCTCCGCGTCCCCGGCGCGGGTGAACGCGAACACGCGCTGCCCGGCGTGCCGCGCGAGCTGCACCACCAGGTGCGCCGCGGCCCCGAAGCCGTAGAGGCCGAGCCGCTGCGCGCCGCGGACCGGCGCCCAGGCGCGGTGCCCGATGAGGCCGGCGCAGAGCAGCGGCGCCGCGTCCGCGTCCTCGTAGTCGCCCGGGATGCCGAACGCGTAGCGCGCGTCCGCCACCGCCAGCTCGGCGTAGCCGCCGTCGCGGTGGTAGCCGGTGAACCGCGCCGCGCTGCACAGGTTCTCGCGGCCGCTCCGGCAGGCCGCGCACCGGCCGCACGTCCAGCCCAGCCACGGCACGCCCACCCGATCGCCGGGCCGGAACCGGGTGACGCCGGGCCCGACCCGATCCACGCGCCCCACGATCTCGTGGCCGAGCACGAGCGGCAGCTTCGGGTCCGGCAGCTCGCCGTCGGCGACGTGCAGGTCGGTCCGGCACACGCCGCAGGCGCCGACGCGCAGCCGCAGCTCGCCGGGGCCGGGCACGGGATCGGGGAGCTCCGCCGCGGCGAGCGGGGTACCGGGGCGTACGAGGACCATCGCGCGCATGCGCTCGACGGAACACCGTGCGGGGGAGCCGGTCAAGGCGGCGGGGCGGGGGCCCTCGGCCGCGGGGCGGCGCCGGACGGACCGTGCGACCCGACCCCGGGTCCCGGCCGCACCGGTCAGCCACGCCGGGGGGAGCCGCATCTTCTCGTTGCCCCGGCCCCGCCCCGGGCCGCATGCTGCCGGCCGGGATTCACGCACCGGAGACGAGATGGCGCACCCGACCGACGACCGCAACTTCCGCCTGCCCACCACCGTCCGCCCGACCGCCTACGAGGCGAGCCTGGCGGTGGACCTGGACGGCAGGCGCTTCACCGGCCGGATCCGGATCGGGCTCGCGCTCGCCGCCCCGACGTCCGAGCTGGTGCTGCACGCGGCCGCCCTCGAGATCCCCCGCGCCGCGGTGACGGCCGGCGGGGGCCGGCGCGAGGCGGCGGTGCGGCTGGCCACGGCGAGCGAGACGGCGGTGCTGTCCTTCGACGCGCCGGTTCCCGCGGGCCCGGCCGTGCTCGA
The DNA here is from genome assembly GCF_049201065.2 of Anaeromyxobacter sp. Red801. Lineage (NCBI taxonomy): Bacteria > Pseudomonadati > Myxococcota > Myxococcia > Myxococcales > Anaeromyxobacteraceae > Anaeromyxobacter > Anaeromyxobacter sp. Red801. The sequence continues at coordinate 1,959,624 of NZ_CM181236.1, forward strand.
GCTGGAGTTCGCGGGCGCCATCGTCAACGGCCTGCGCGGCCTGTACCTGGCCGGCCCGGGGCTCGCCGCGACGCAGTTCGAGGCCGCCGACGCGCGCCGGGTGTTCCCGTGCCTGGACGAGCCGGGCTTCAAGGCGCCGTGGCGGCTCACCGTCGAGGCGCCGCGCGACGCGGTGGTGCTGTCCAACGGGCGGCCGGAGCAGGTCGAGGAGCTCGAGGTCGAGCGCCGCGCCGTCCGGCGGGTGCGCTTCGCCGAGACCCCGCCGCTCCCCACCTACCTCGTGGCGCTGGTGGTGGGCCGGCTGGAGGCGCTGCCGGAGGTCTCGGTGCGCGGGATCCCGGTGCGCACCTGGGCCTCGCCGGAGAAGCTGGGGCTCACCGGCTTCGGCCAGGACGTGGCGGTGGAGGTGCTGCCGCGGCTCGAGGACTACTTCGGCGTGCCGTACGCGTTCGGCAAGCTCGACCAGGCCGGCCTGCCCGAGTTCGAGGCGGGCGCGATGGAGAACGCGGGCCTCGTCACCTACCGCGAGGTGGCGCTGCTGCTCGACCCGGCCACCGCCTCGCTGGCGCAGAAGAAGCGGGTGGCGGAGGTGGTGACGCACGAGCTCGCCCACCAGTGGTTCGGCAACTGGGTGACCATGACGTGGTGGGACGACCTCTGGCTCAACGAGGCGTTCGCCACCTGGATGGCCTTCAAGATCGTGGACGCCTGGAACCCGGGCTGGCGGGTGTGGCTGGAGTTCGACCAAGGCAAGGCGGCGGCGATGCACCTCGACGCGCTCCGCTCCACCCACCCGATCCGCGCCGACGTGAACAACGTCGCCGAGGCCGGCGAGGCGTTCGACCTCATCACCTACGAGAAGGGCGGGGCGGTGCTCCGCATGATCGAGGGCTACCTCGGCGAGGAGCGCTTCCGCGACGGCATCCGGCTGTACATGCGCCGCCACGCCCGCGCGAACGCGGTGGCGGACGACCTCTGGGGCGCGCTCGCCGAGGCGTCGCGCGAGCCGGTGGTCGAGCTCGCCAACGCCTGGATCCGCCAGCCCGGCTTCCCGCTCGTCACGGTCTCGCGCGCCGGCCGCACGCTGCGCCTCGAGCAGCAGCGCTTCTGGTCGGATCCGGCGCGGGCCGGGGAGGAGCCGGCCGCCGGGTGGCCGGTGCCGCTGGTGCTGCGGGTGGGGCAGGGCGGGAAGGTGACCGAGCAGCGGGTGCTGCTGCGCGGCCGGACCGCCGAGGTGGCGCTCGCCGGCGAGGGCGAGCCGGACTGGCTGTGCGCGAACGCGGGGGCCACCGGCTTCTTCCGCGTGAAGTACGACGCCGCCGGCCTCGCGGCGCTGGGCCGCAACCTGGCGGCGCTCGCGCCCGCGGAGCGGATCCAGCTCCTCTCCGACGAGTGGGCGCTGGTGCGGTCCGGCGCGCGCGAGATCGGGGCGTTCCTCGACCTGTGCGCCGGGTTCGCCGGCGAGGAGGACCACGCGGTCCTCGACGAGCTGGTGGCGCGGCTCGCCACGGTGGAGCACCGGCTGGTGGCGGACGCGGACCGTCCGGCGCTGCAGGGCTTCGTGGCGCGCCTGTTCGCGCCGCAGCTCGCCGCCACCGGCTGGGACGCGGCGCACGGCGAGCCGGACACGGTGCGGCTCCGCCGCGCCGCCGCGGTGCGCGCGCTCGGGCTGGTGGGCCGCGCGCCCGGGCCGGCGCAGGAGGCCCGCGCGCGGCTCGATCGCTGGCTCGCCGGCGACCGCGCCGCGGTGGAGCCGAACCTGCACGACGCGCTCGTGGCCATGGTGGCGCGCGACGGTGACGCGGCGCGCTTCGAGGCCTTCCAGAAGCTGTTCCGCAAGGAGGCCGACCCCGCCTTCCGCCGCCGCTACCTGCTCGCGCAGGCCGCGTTCGAGGATCCGGTGCTGGCCGCCCGCGGGATCGAGGTGCTGCTCGGCGGCGAGGACGTGCCGCTGCAGGACGTCGCCTCGTACTCGGCCGCGCTGCTCGCGAACCGGACCGCGCGCGGACCCTACTGGGCCCGGCTGCGGGGCGAGTGGGGCGCGCTGCTCGCGCGCGTGCACGGCGCGCCCATGCTGCTGCGCCGCGTGGTGGAGGGGCTGGGGGCGCTGGTGGAGCGGCGGGAGCTGGAGGAGGCCGAGGCGTTCCTGGCCGCCAACCCGGTGGAGGAGGCGCGCCAGGCCATCGCGCAGACGCTGGAGCGGCTGCGCCAGGACGTGGAGCTGCGCGAGCGGACCACCGCCCAGGTCGGCGCATGGCTGGCGCGGGGCGGACGGTAGCGCGCCGGCCGCGAGCCGCTACAATCCGCCGCCGTGACCACCCCGCCCGCCGGCCCCGCCCCGGCCGATCCCGCGAAGCCGACCCCGCCCTGGATCTTCCTGTTCCTCGACTTCCCGTTCGGCGCGGCGGTCGGCTACCTCTCGCTGGGCGTGCCGTTCTGGATGGAGCGGCGCGGCTTCTCCATCGAGGCCATCGCCGCGGTGGCGGCCGGCGCGAACCTGGCGCACGCGTTCAAGCTGCTGTGGATCCCGGTGCTCGACCTCGGCGCGTACCGGAAGATCTGGTACCTCGCCATGGCCGCCACCACCGCCGCGCTGCTCGCGGTGATCTCGGCGCTCCCGGACCCGCTCGCGAACCTGCCGCTGTTCGCGGCGCTGCTCACCGCGCTCCAGGCGGCGGCCACCACCGGCCACGCCGCCAACAACGCGCTCATGGCCACGACCACCCGCTTCGCCGACAAGGGCAAGGTGGGCGGGTTCGCCATGGCCTCGAACGTCGGCAGCACCGGGCTGCTCGGCGCGGTGGCGATCCTGGTCTCGGACGCGATCTCCCCGCGGGCGGCGGGCCTGACGCTGGCCGCGCTCGTGCTCGTCGGCGCCGCGTTCGCGCTGCGCATCGTCGAGCCGCGCCTGGTGGATCCGGCGGTCCGGGCGGCGCACGGCCTGGCCCGCGCCACCGCCCGGCACCTCGCCGCGATGCTGCGCGACCTCTGGTCCACCGTGCGCAGCCGCGAGGGCTTCACCGGCCTCGTCATCTGCCTCGCCCCGGTCGGCTGCCAGGCGATGTCCAACCTGTTCACCGGCATCTCCGAGCAGTACGGCGCGAGCGCGCGGCTGGTCGGGATGGCGAACGGCGTGGGCGGCGGCATCGCCAGCGCCGTGGGGGCGCTGCTGGGCGGCGTCCTCGCCGACCGGATGAGCCGGCGCGTCGCGTACGCCGCCTCCGGCGGGCTGACCGCGCTCTGCGCCGTCGCGATGGCCGCCGCGCCCATGACCGAGTGGACCTACGCCTGGGGCACGTTCACGTACCTGTTCGCCGGCGGCATCGCCTTCGCCACCTGGGCCGGCATGGTGCTCGAGATGGTGGGGCTCTCGGCCGCCACCGCCACGAAGTACGCGCTGTTCAACGCCTCCGCCAACCTCGCCATCAGCTACGTCACCGCCGCCGACGGCCTGGGCGGCGCCTGGCTGCACCGGACGCTCGGGATCGCCGAGGCGCGCGGCGTGCTCCTCACCGACGCGGCGCTCACGCTCGGCGGGATCGCGGTGCTGCTCGCCATGCTGCTGGTGACCCGTCGCCCCGCGCCCGCGGCGCGGCCCTCCTGACCGGGATCGCCCTCGGCGCCGGTGCGGGACCTGTCGCCCGCCGCCGCCGTCCACAACGTGGAGCGGATGGCGTCACAGGACGCGAAGGCCCTGCCCACCGCGGCGCCGCCGATCTTCTTCCGCTCCCTCCGCGACTTCCTGCGCGTCCTGCCCGGCGCCGCCCAGCGCTTCTGGGTCCTGGTCATCGCGACCGGCGCGCTCTCCGGGCTGGGCTCCGGCGCGCTGCTCCTGGCGCTCTCGGGCGTGCAGGAGCTCGCCTGGCCACAGGCGCCGCGCTTCGTGGACGCGGTGGACGTCTCGTCGCCCGGGCGGCGGGTGCTCGTCCCGGCGCTGGCCGGGCTGCTCGTCGGCCTGGCGGCCCTGCTCTGGCGGCGGCCGCTCGGCGGGCACGGGACGGCGCGCATCCTCGAGGCCATCTGGCACCGCGGCCGCGAGCTGTCGCTGGGGCGGACGCTGCTGCGCGGGCTGCTGTCGATCACCTGCGTCGGCATGGGCGCGTCGCTCGGCCGCGAGGGCGCGCTGGTCCAGGCGGGCGCGGCGAGCGGGTCCTGGCTGGCGAGCCGGCTCGGGGTGAGCGAGCGCCAGGCCAGGGTGCTGGTGGCGTGCGGCGCCGCCTCGGGGATCGCGGCCGCCTACGACGTGCCCATCGGCGGCGCGCTCTTCGGCCTGGAGGTGCTGCTGGGGAGCTTCGCGCTCGAGCTGCTCGGGCCCATCGCGGTGTCGTGCGTGGTCGCCACCGCGGTCGCGCGCACGCTGCCGGTCCCGCACGCCGCCTACGAGATCCCCGAGTACGCGCTCCTCCACCCGGCCGAGCTGCTCCTCGGGCTCGCGCTCGCGCCGGTGCTCGGGCTCGCGTCCGCCATCTACGTGCGCGTGATGGGCTGGGTGGAGGTCCGCTTCGACCGGGTGCCGGCCCGGCTGCGGCCGATGCTGCCGGTGCTGGGCATGGGCGCGGTCGGGCTGCTCGCGATCCGCTTCCCGGCGGTGCTCGGCAACGGGTTCGACACGGTCCACCAGACGCTGCTCGGCGAGCTGCCGCTGCGGCTGCTGCTGGTGCTGCCGCTCCTGAAGCTCGCCGCGAGCGCGGTGTGCGCCGGCACCGGGGTCCCCGGCGGCCTGTTCACGCCCTCGCTGTTCTTCGGCGCGGCCATCGGCGGCGCGGCCGGGGAGCTGCTGGCGCGGGTGCTGCCGGGCGCGCCGCCCTCCGGCGCGCTGGCGCTGGTGGGGATGGCCGGGGTGCTCGCCGGCACCACGCACGCGGCGGTGTCCTCGGTGCTGATCGTGTTCGAGCTGACCGGCGATTACGGGGTGATCCTCCCGCTCATGCTCTCGGCGGCCATCGCCGCCGCCACCAGCCGCGCCATCGAGCCGGACTCGCTCTACACCGCGCCGCTGCGGCGCAGCGGGGTGGCGCTGCCGGAGCTGCCGCGCCCCGAGTGGCTGCGCACCACGCCGGTGGCGGCGCTGGTGGAGCGCGACGCCGAGCGCGTCCCGCCCACGCTCCCGTTCGACGCGCTGGTGAAGAAGCTGCTCGCGCTGCCGCCCGGCCACGATCTGTACGTGACCGACGGCGAGGGCGTGCTGCTCGGCGTGCTCCGGCTGGACGCGCTGAAGGGCACCATCTCCGACCAGGCGGACCTCGGGATGATCGTGGCCGCCGACGTGGTGGACCGGGACGTCGAGCCGATCACCACCGCCATGACGCTCGCGGAGGTCGCGGCGCGGTTCGGGGAGGGCGACCTGGAGCGGCTCCCGGTGGTGGACGGGCAGCGCCGGCTGGTGGGCGTGGTCGCCATGCGGGACCTCATCGCCCGCGGGACCTTCTGACCCCAGTCGGAGGGCCGGGATCGCGCCGGGTCAGGCGGGACCCGGAGACGGGCGTGCCCGCCGCACGGCGGCGTAACCGCGCGGAGCGCCTTGCCGCACGCCCGCTGGAACGCCCCATCCGGACCGGCCGTTGATTGATCCGCGTCAACTGACGGCGGTCAAGACGGGGGTAGCCTCCCCGCCGCACAGGGAGGTGCGAATGGGCTACGTACGACCGAGGATCGGGGCGCTCGCGGTGGTGGCGGCGCTGGCCGTCGTCCCCGGGTGGGCGGGCGCCGCGGAGGCGGCACCGGGAACGACCCCGAAGGCGCCGGCGGCGAAGGCGACCCGGCCCGAGCCGAAGCCGCCGCTGCTGGTGCAGGCGGAGGCGCCGCCGTTCTCGGAGGGGATCTACCCGTGCTCGGCGTGCCACGCCGGGATGCCCAAGAACGGAACGCGGCGCGAGCTGGTGTTCCACGACGAGCAGCAGGCGATCTTCGACCACGGCGCGGACCAGCGCTGGTGCCTCGACTGCCACGACCTGCAGGACCGCGACGTGCTCCGGCTCGCCAACGGCGCGCCGGTGCCGTTCACCGAGTCCTACCGGCTGTGCGGCCAGTGCCACGGCGACAAGTACCGCGACTGGCGCGTGGGCGTGCACGGCAAGCGCGTGGGGCACTGGAACGGCGAGAAGACCTATTTCCTGTGCGTGAACTGCCACAACCCGCACTCGCCGCGGTTCAAGGGCGTCCAGGAGATCGTCTCCGGCGGGAAGAAGACCGTGGCCCCGACCCTGACCTACCTCAAGCCCGAGCCGCGGCCGAAGCGCCCGGAGGAGCAGCGCCGATGACCCCGAACAAGAGCCTCCCGGTCCTCTCGGACGCGGCCGCGCCGCCCCCGTCGCCGCGCGACGGCGTCGATCCCATCGGCGACGGCCCGCTCGACCCGGCGCGCCGCGCGTTCCTCCGCACCGCCGCGGCCGGCACCGCGGTCGCGGCGCTCGCGTCGTGCAGCAGCGGCGTGGACATGGAGGACTTCCTCCGCAAGCACTTCAAGGAGCTCTCGCCGGACGAGCTGAAGAAGGTGCTCGCCAAGGTGGAGAAGCGGAACCAGGAGCGCTTCGGCAAGAGGACGACCGTCTCGGCGAAGGGGCCGCAGCCCGGTGTCGAGTACGGCTACGGGCTCGACATCTCGCGCTGCGTGGGCTGCCGCCGCTGCGTCTACGCCTGCGTGAAGGAGAACAACCAGTCCCGCACCGCGCCGCAGATCCACTGGATCCAGGTGCTGGAGATGGACAAGGAGCACGGCGTGGACCTGGCCCACGCCGACCTCTACTACGAGGCCGACGCGGTGCCGCGCCCGGGCAAGTTCTACTTCCCGGTGCAGTGCCAGCAGTGCCGCAACCCGCCCTGCGTGAAGGCCTGCCCGACGCAGGCGACGTGGAAGGAGCAGGACGGCATCGTGGTCATCGACTACGACTGGTGCATCGGCTGCCGCTGCTGCATGTCGGCCTGCCCGTACGGCGCGCGCCACTTCAACTGGGCCACGCCGAACCTGCCGCCCGAGGAGCTGAACCCGGACCAGCACTACCTGGGCAACCGCCCGCGCCCGAAGGGCGTGGTGGAGAAGTGCACCTTCTGCATCCAGCGCGTGCGCGAGGGCCGCTACACGGCCTGCGTCGAGGTGTGCCCGGTGGGCGCCCGGAAGTTCGGGAACCTGCTCGACCCGGAGAGCGAGATCCGCAAGGTGATGGAGACGAAGCGCGTCTTCGTCTTCAAGGAGGAGCTCGCCACGCACCCGCAGTTCTACTACTTCTACGCGACCTAGCGGAGAGGGCCCGACGATGTCCGGAATCCTCGAGTTCGTGAAGGGCTGCGTCCGCCAGGTGCTCTCGGGCGGCCGCGCCTACAAGGCGTGGATGGCGTTCCTCCTCGCCATGATCGCGGTGGGCGTGGTGTCCTACGCGCACCAGGCCACCACCGGCCTCATCGCCAGCAACATGCGCGACGACGTGTCCTGGGCGTTCTACATCGGGAACTTCACGTTCCTGGTGGGCGTGGCCGCGGCGGCGGTGCTGCTGGTGGTGCCCGCCTACGTCTACCAGTGGAAGCCCATCAAGGAGGTGGTGGTCCTCGGCGAGCTGCTCGCCATCAGCGCCCTGGTCATGGCGCTGCTGTTCATCCTGGTGGACATGGGCCGCCCCGACCGCTTCCTGCACATCGCGCCGCTGATCGGGACGCCCAACTGGCCCGCGTCGATGCTGACCTGGGACGCGCTGGTGCTGAACACGTACCTGGGGCTCAACCTGGTGCTGGTGCTGTACCTGCTGTTCAAGACCTACCGCGGGGAGCACTACGACAAGCGCATCTTCCTGCCGCTGGTGCTGCTCTCGATCCCGGTGTCCATCTCGACGCACACCGTGACCGCGTTCCTCTACAACGGCATGGCGGCGCGCCCGTACTGGAACGCGTCGATCCTCGCGCCGCGCTTCATCGCCTCGGCGTTCTGCTCCGGCCCGGCGGTGATGATCATCCTGTTCCAGCTGCTCCGGAAGGCGTTCAAGTTCGACATCAAGGACGAGGCGATCTGGAAGATCGCCGAGCTCATGTCGTACGCGATGTTCCTGAACCTCTTCCTGCTCGGCGCCGAGCTGTTCAAGGAGTACTACTCGGCCACCGAGCACCTGCTCTACACGCAGTACCTGTGGGGCGGGATCGGCGAGCACACGGTGCTGGTGAAGTACGCCTGGCTGTCGCTCGCGTGCAGCGTGATCGCGTTCCTGCTGTTCCTCGTGCCGCGGACCCGCAAGAACTTCCTCACCCTGAACATCGGGTGCGTGCTCATCTGGGCCGGCGTCTACATCGAGAAGGGGATGGGGCTGATCATCCCCGGGTTCACCCCCTCGACGCTCGGCCAGATCTACGAGTACACGCCCACCAGGATGGAGTGGGGCGTCGCGGGCGGGGTGTTCGGCATCGGCTTCCTGACCTTCACGATCCTGGTGAAGATCGCGGTGCCCATCCTCGTCGGTACGTTCAGGGCGCCCGAGCGCGCGCACGGCCATGCGCCGGCGGCAGGGTACCCGGTTCCCTAGAAGCGTCCACACGCCGCACCCACACCTGGAGGTCACCATGAAGCGTCTCGTCGCCGTCCTCGCCTTCGCCGCCTTCGCCGCCGCCGCCCGCGCCGACGACGGCGCCGCCGTGTTCGCCCAGAAGTGCGCCGTGTGCCACGGCAAGGACGGGAAGGGCGCGCCCGCCGGCAAGGCGCTCGGCGCGAAGGACCTCACCACCGTGAAGCTGTCCGAGGCCGAGATCGTGAAGGTGGTCGAGAACGGCAAGGGCAAGATGACCGGCTTCAAGGGCAAGCTCAGCGACGAGCAGGTGAAGTCGGTCGCGAAGTACGTCAAGGGCGGCCTGAAGTAGGTCTTCCCGGTCCCCGCAGCACCGCGGCGCCCCCGGGGGACGGTCCCGTCCCTCGCGGGCGCCGCTTCGCCTGCACGGTGGCCCGTTCCGTGCTATAGCGCGCAGCGCCTTGTCCGACGGCAGCCTCACGATCCCCCCGAAGGCCCCCCGCATCCCGACGCTGGACGCCGCCCGCGCGGTGGGCGTGGTGGCCATGGTGTTCGGCCACACGCTCGACGCGCTGCTCTCGGCGGAGGCGCGGGCCGCGCCGGGGATGGTCCTGTACTGGAAGGCGCGCGGCTTCACCGCGCCGCTGTTCATGCTGGTCTCCGGCTGGGCGGTGACGGTCGCGATCCGTCGGGGCCGGGCCAGCGGCCTCGACATCCCGCGCGGCCGGCTCGGCCGCGTGCTGCTCCTGCTCGCGATCGGCTACGGGCTGCGCTGGCCGGGGTGGGGGATCGACCAGCTCCGCGCCGGCGACCCGGCGGTGTGGAGTCACCTGCTCGCGTTCGACGCGCTCCACGTGATCGGCGTGTCGCTGTTCCTGGCGGCGCTGGTCCTGGCGCTGCCCTGGACGTCGCGGGAGAAGGTGGGCGTGTTCGCGCTGCTCGGCGTGCTCGCGATGGCGCTCGCCATGCGGCCGCCCGCGCCGGTGCTGCCCGCGCCGGCGGAGCTGCCGTCCCCCCGGCTCGGCATGGCCGTGGCGCAGGCGCTGGGCGGCACCTCGCCGTTCCCGCTGCTCCCGTGGTGCATCTACTTCTTCGCCGGCGCGGTGGTCGGCCTCACCGCCCCCGCCGACGCGCGCCGCCGCACCGTGGCGCTCACGCTGGCCGGCGCGGCCATGTTCGCGGTCACGCTCTGGACCGGGCTCGAGGACCTGCCGCCCGCGCACCCCGGCCTCGTGGCCTACCGGATCGGCGCGGTGCTGCTGCTGCTGGCGGCGCTCTCGGCGGTGCCCGCGGCGGCGGCCGCGCGCCTCGCGCCGGTCGGCAAGGCGTCGCTCGGCGTCTACGCCATCCACATCCCCATCGTCTGGGGCTGGTCCACCTGGCACGGGCTCGCGCTGCGGATCGGCCCGTCGCTCTCGGCGTGGAACGCGGTGCTGGTCGCGGCGATCGTGCTCGCGGCGAGCTTCGGGCTCCACCTCGCGTTCAAGCACGCCCGCGGCGCGGGCGCGGCCGGGCTGCGCCGGGTGCGCGCGGCGCTGGACCGGGTCGCCCTCGATCCCTGAGCCTCAGCCGGCCTGCGCGGCGCCCGGCGCGGCGCGGGCCAGCTCCGCCGCGAACGCCGCGGCCCGCAGCTCCGCCCAGAAGCTGGGCCGGAACGGCGCCCCCGAGACGAAGCCCACGTGCCCGCCGGCGGTCGTGGCCACCAGCTCGACGCACGGGTTGGCGCGGGCCGCCTCCATCGGCAGCGCGTCGGCCGGGACCATCGGATCGTCGAGCGCGGCGAGCGCCAGCAGCGGCCGGCGGACGCCCGCCACGAACCGCCCCGCCGAGCAGCGGGTCCAGTAGTCCTCGGCCGAGGCGAAGCCGTGGAGCGGGGCCGTCACCGCGCCGTCGAAGCCGGCGAAGGTGGTGACCGCGCGGATGGCCGCCGCGTCGAGCCGGTCGGGGAAGCGGGCCGCCTTCTCGAGCGCCTTGGCGCGCAGCCGCCGCAGGAAGCGCTCGCGGTACACCCAGTTCCAGAAGCCCGGGCCGTCGATGGCGCGCGCGGAGCGGGCGAGGTCGAACGGCACCGACACCACCGCGGCGCCCCGCACCTCGGGTGGGAGGTCGTCGCCGCGCTCGCCCAGGTACTTCGCCACCACGTTGCCGCCGAGCGAGAACCCGGAGAGCACCAGCGGGCGCCCCGGGCGCTCCGTCGCCAGCCGCCGGACCACCTCGCCGAGGTCGCCGGTCTCGCCCGAGTGGTAGAAGCGCGGCAGCCGGTTCGGCGCGCCGGAGCAGCCGCGGAAGTTCATGGCCAGCGCGGCCATGCCGTGCGCGAGCGCCAGCGCCACCAGGCCGCGGACGTACGGGGCGCGCGACGAGCCCTCCAGGCCATGGCAGACCACCAGCACCGGCGCGCCGGCGGCCGGCCCGGCGAAGCGGTCCACGTCGAGGAAGTCGCCGTCGGGGAGCTCCCAGCGCTCGCGGACGGCGGGCGGGCGCGGCAGCGGGCGCGCCACGCTCGCGAACACCGTCATGGCGTGGGCGCCCGGGAGCCAGCGGCTCGGGCGGTAGGCGGTCACGCGACCTCCTCCTCGCGGCGCGCCGCGAACTGCGGGTGCGCGCGCACGCGGGCGAGCGCGTCGGGCGGCGCGTCCGGCGGGAACGGCGCCGAGGAGCGCTCGAGCCGCGCCAGCCAGCGCGCGTCGAGCGGGCGCGCCAGGAGCGCCGGGTGCGTCGCGGCCGCGGTGGTCTGCTCCTTCGGGCCGCTCGGGTCGCCCACGCCCACGCGGAAGCCGGCGAGCAGCAGGGCCGAGCGCGTCGCGGTGGCGGTGCTGTACGTGTACAGCGCGCAGCGCGGGCCGGAGCGCGCCCAGGCGGCGCCGAACGCGGCCAGCGTCCACAGCCCGGGGTTCGCGCGCGGGCTGAACGGATCCCAGAAGATCACGTCGGCGCGGAGGTCCTGCCGCGGCAGCGTCTCCAGCAGGTCGCCCAGGACCAGCCGCCAGCGCGCCCGCCCCGAGCCCCAGGCGCCGTCGCGCAGCAGCGCGCGCGCCGCGGCGACGTCCTCCGGCGCGAGGCCCAGCCGCGCCGCGCCGTCGTCGGACGCGGCGAGCGCCAGCGCCCCGAGGTCGCGCTCGAAGCTGACGAGCTCCAGCGCGCGGCCGCCGGGCGGCGCCGCCGCGGCGGCGCGGAGCGCGGCGAGCGCGTTCGCCCCGGCGCCCAGCCCCACGTCGAGCAGCACCAGCGGCGGCCCCGGCTCGGCCAGCCGCTCGCGCAGGCGCGACTGCGCCACGTAGAGCCGCTCCGCCTCGACCGCCGGGCCGATCACCGGGTGCATGACCTCGCCGGACTCCGCGTCGCGCACCGCGGGCGCGCCCAGGGAGGTCACGACGAGGTGGAAGCGGGCGCCCTCCGGCGGCGCGGCCACGGCCGGCGCGCCGGGCGACGCGGGCGCCTCGGGCAGGCGGCGGCGGCCCGGCGGGCGCGCGCTCCGGTCGTGCTCGTGGCGGTCGAGCGCCTCGAGCCGCTCGCGCTGGTAGGCGCCGTAGCGGCCGGCCTCGATGGCGGCGCGCGCGCCGCGCATGAGGTCGAGGTAGTGGCGCAGGTTGTGGACGGAGACGAGGCGTGGCCCGAGCGGCTCGCGGCACTTGAACAGGTGGTGCAGGTAGGCGCGGCTCCAGCCGCGGCAGGTCTCGCAGGCGCAGGCTGCGTCGAGCGGGAGCTCCGAGAGCCGGTGCTCGGTGCGGGTGAGGCGCACGCGGCCGGTGGAGGTGAAGGCGGTGCCCTGCCAGGCGAGCGTGGTGGGCAGGATGCAGTCGAACATGTCCACGCCGTGCCCGATGGCCTCGAGGAGGTCGGGCGGCGTGCCCACGCCCATGAGGTAGCGCGGGCGGTCCGGCGGGAGCAGCTCGGCCGCGCGCGCCACCACGTCGCCGCGCTCGTCGCGGGTGTCGCCGACGGCGAGCCCGCCGATGGCGAACCCGTCGAACGGGTGCTGGGTGAGGAAGCCGGCCGAGGCGGCGCGCAGCGCCGGGTCGAGGCCGCCCTGGACGATGGCGAACAGCGCCTGCTCGGGGTTGGTGCGCGCGGCCAGGCTGCGCAGGGCCCACCGGTGCGTGCGCTCCATGGCGGCGCGGATCTCCGGCGCCTCGGCGGTGGACGGCAGGCAGACGTCGAGGACCATCATCACGTCCGAGCCGATCGCCGTCTGCATCGCGATCGACGACTCGGGGGTGAGGAGCTGCGGTCGGCCGTCCACGTAGCTGCGGAAGCGCGCACCGGCCTCGGTGATGACGCGGTCGTGGGAGAGCGAGAAGATCTGGAAGCCGCCGGAGTCGGTGAGGACCGGGCCGTCCCAGCGCATGAAGCGGTGGATGCCGCCCAGCGTGCGGAACGCCTCGGGGCCGGGGCGGAGCAGCAGGTGGTAGGTGTTGCCGAGGATGATCTCGGCGCCCGCCTCGCGCACGTCGGCCGGGGTGAGCCCGGTGACGCTGGCGCGGGTGCCCACCGGCATGAACGCGGGCGTCTCGACGCGCCCGTGCGGCGTCTCGAGCGTGCCGCGCCGGGCGCGGGTCTCGGCGTCCTTCGGGCCGGGGTGGAAGCGGAAGGGCATCGCGGATCCTATGCGCGGGGGAGGTGGCCGTGCGCGGCCTCGGCGCAGCCGGCCTCCCAGGTGCCGCGCAGCCTGAGGACGCGCTCCACCGCCACGGCGTGCAGCCCGAGGAGCCGCTCCGCCGCGTCCGGGGCGCCCAGCGCGGAGAGCGCGCCGGCCATCGCCTCCAGCGTGGACATGCCGTCGGCCCGCGGGGGCCGGCGCAGGCGCAGGCCGCCGGGCGGCCCGCCCAGCGTCAGGCGCGGGAGCCGCTGGAGCGCGGGGATCCGCTGCATCATCCGGCGCGCCTGGCTCCAGGTGCCGTCCGGCACCACCACCAGCCGCGGCGGCGCGGCGGGCGGCGGGGTCGGGACCGGGGAGGGGAACAGCGCCACCGCGCCGGCGGCGGCGAGGTCGGGCAGCGCGAGGGGCTCGCCCGGCAGGCCGTGCTCCAGGATCTCGGTGCCGGGGAGCGCCAGGGCGGCCCAGCGCGCGGTGTTGGTCATCCGCTCCCGCTCGCTGGCGTGGCGCACGATCAGGAAGCGCACCGGGGCGCGGAGCCGCGGCACCTCGGCGCACAGGCAGAGCGCGATCGGGAAGGCGCAGCGCGGGCAGCGGTCGGGGGCGGGGGGCACGGCGACGCCGATCTACCACGGGCGGCCGCGCCGCGCGCGGTGGGGTGGAAGCGGGGCCGTCCTCCCGTTAACTCTCCCGCATGCCTGCGCGCCTGAGACTCTTCACCGACTTCGTCTGACCGTTCTGCTTCGTCGCGGAGCGGAGCAGCCTGGTCAGGCTGCTGGACGAGTACGAGCTGGAGCTGGAGTGGGTGGGATACGAACTCCACCCCGACACGCCGCCCGGCGGCGTCGCGGTGGCGGAGCGCTTCCCGAACGCGGAGGCCATGTCCGGCTACCTGCGCTCGTTCGCCGCGGGCTTCGGCATCGACGACCTGCGCCCGCCGGACCGCATCCCCAACACGCGCCGGGCGCTGGCGGTGGCGCAGCTCGCGCGGGAGCAGGGCCGCCTCGAGCCGTACCGGGCCGTGGCGTTCGACGCGCACTGGCGGCGCGGCTGGGGCATCGAGACCGACGAGGACCTGCGCTGGCTGGCGCGCGAGGCCGGGCTCGACCCGGTCGCCGCGGTGGCGGCGGGCTCGGACCCGGCGCGGCTCGCCGCGGTGGACGCGGCCCGCGCCGAGGCGGCCCGGGCCGGCGTCACCGGCATCCCCACCTTCGACTTCGGCCCCGCGCTGCGGGTGGTCGGCTGCCGCCCGTACGACGTGCTCGCCGACGCGGCCCGGCGCGCCGGGGCCCGGCCCCGCGCGTAGCGGGCCGGGCCGCGGCGCCGGGCTACGGCAGCACGCGGATCGCCGCCGCGCCGCCGGCGGTCGAGACGTGCAGCGTCGGCGGCGCCGGCATCCGGTCCACCTCGATCGCGGTCACCCGGTCGCTCGGCAGGCCGCTCCCCGCGCGCATCGAGCGGGAGGTCCGGGTGGCCGGATCCCAGATCGAGATCCCGGTCGTGTAGCCGGCCACCACCACGCGCCCGTCGGGCAGGCAGGCGATGTCGCGCACCGGCCGCTCGCCCAGGCCGAGCGCGCTCGACAGGTAGTGCGTGAAGCGGTGGCCGTCCCACGAGGCGACCGTCTCCATCACCCCGTCCGCCGGGCCGGCGCTGGAGAACCAGACCGTGCCGTCCGGGCAGACCGCCACCCCGGTCAGCAGGACGTCGTGCCCCTCGTTCGCGACCGGGAACACCGGCATGTTGCCGGTGCCGTCGGGATAGTACGGATCGCCGAACGCGACCTTGAACGCGGCGCCGTTGCGGGCGAACCAGTGGAACGGATCCGGGTCCCAGGTGATGAGGCCGGCGGCCCACCTGCCGGCGTGCCAGAGGTCGCCGTTCGCGTCGATGGCGAGGCCCGCCCAGTCGCCCAGCCGCTGGTTCGCGCCGGTGCCGTCGCAGGGCGCGTCCTTGCAGACGCTGGCGTGCAGGTGGTCGCCCATGTAGTCGTCGTTGAACGAGTCGAGCCACTCCATGGGCGGATCCGGCCACCGGAACCTGTCCGGGAACAGCAGGTCCACGCCGTGCTCGGTGCCGGCGTAGAGCGTGTGCGGGTGGGCGAAGTGGTCGTAGACCATCCGGTAGATGGAGCGGTCGTGCCAGTACTTCGCGCCGTGGTTGCCGGCCAGCAGGTCGAAGCGCTCCACCGACAGCGTCCCGTCCGCGTTCAGCCGGACGCGGTCGATCTTGCCGCTGTGGCGGTCGGGATCGCACCAGTCCTCGCCGTCGCCGTTCGCGGCGCAGTCCCAGCCGCTCGCGTGGACGCCGTGGTAGCCGACGAACACCTCGTCGGGTCCGCCGCCCACGATGGAGCGGATGCCCTCGGGCGCCGCCACACCCCAGCTCACGTCGGCGTCGGCGCAGGGCGTCTCGGGGCGCACCGGGCGGTCGCGGCAGTAGCGCATCCGGTTCGCGCCCATGTGCAGCCCGTCGCGCTCGTCGAAGCGGCGGAACTGGGTCTCGCCGGGCCGCAGGAGGTAGAGCGCCGAGGGGGTCGCCAGCCACCGGTTCTGGTTCTCGTCGGTGCTGAGGCCGACCACCGGCGTCTCCTGGATGCCGGCGCTCGCGTCGTAGGTGGCGTTCTCCACCGCCCAGGGCCCCTGGGTCCCGAACTGGAAGCGCGGCGGGGTGGTCCCTCCGCCCCCGCCGCCTCCACCCCCACCGCCGCCCCCACCGCCGCCGCCGCCGCCTCCTCCTCCGCCCCCAGCGGGCGGCGTGACCGGGGCGGGAGTGCTCCCGCCGGAACCGCAACCCGCGACCGCGACCGCGACCACCACCGCCAGCGCCACCCACGCGCCGCCTCTTCCGAGCATCTCCCCTCCGTCGTCGAATGCGCGGCCCGCGCGCCGTGCAGGAACGGCGGCCCGCTGTGCGAGCGGCGGGCCAGCGCCCGGCGCGCGCCGCCGCGGCGGAATGGCGGCGGCAGGTGGGTGGCGGTGGGCGATCGGTGGAAGGCGCGTTCCACGACAGGTGAACGGGCCGCGCAGCGCCGGCCGCCCGGCGCTCGCGCGCGGGAGCGGTCGGCCGCCCGGCCATGGGCCCCCGCGGGCCCGGTTCCTGCCGGCGGCCCGGCTGGGCTACGCTGACCGGACGAGGAGCCCGCCATGCCGGCCACCCGCGAACCCGCCGCCCTGAACCTGCCCCCGCGCGTGCCGCTCGCCCGGCTGCCCACGCCCATCGAGCCCTCGCCGCGGCTCGGGGCCGCGCTCGGGCTCGACCTGCTCTACAAGCGCGACGACCTCACCGGCCTGGAGCTGTCCGGCAACAAGGCGCGGAAGCTCGAGTACCTGCTCGCGGAGGCCGAGGCGGCGGGGGCGGACACGCTCGTGACCTGCGGCGGCGTGCAGTCCAACCACTGCCGCGCCACGGCGTTCGCGGCCGCGAAGCGCGGGCTGCGCGCGGTGCTCCTGCTGCGCGTGCCGGACCCGGCGCGGCCGCCCGCGCCCGAGGCGAACGTGCTGCTCGACCTCCTGGCCGGCGCGGAGCTGCGCTGGGTCTCGCACGAGGAGTACCGGCGCCGCGCCGAGCTCATGGACGCGGTGGCCTCGGAGCTGCGCGCGGCCGGGCGGCGCGCCTACGTGATCCCGGAGGGCGGCTCGTCGCCGCTGGGGAGCCTGGGCTACCTGCTCGCCGTCGCGGAGCTGCGGCGGCAGCTCCCGGAGGCGTGGCGGAGCGGGCCGCTGACGCTCGCCTACGCGGCGGGCTCGGGCGGCACCGGCGCCGGCCTCGAGCTCGGGGTGCGCGCGCTGGGGTGGAAGGACGCGCGGCCGGTGGGCTTCGCGGTCTGCAACGACGCCGCGTACTTCCGCGCCACCACCGCGGCGCTCTGCGCGGACGCGCGCCGCCGGTGGCCGGCGCTGCCGGAGGTGCCGGCGGACGAGCTGCGGATCGACGACGGGTTCATCGGCCCGGGCTACGCCCAGGCCACGCCGGAGGGGCTGGAGATCATCCGCCGCGCGGCGCGCGAGGACGGCGTGCTCCTCGATCCGGTCTACACCGGAAAGGCGATGCTGGGCCTGGCCGCGCGGGCGCGCGAGCCGGGCGGCCTGCCCTCGCCGCGCGTCGTGTTCTTCCACACCGGCGGCGCGTTCGGCCTGTTCCCGTTCGCGAGCGCGCTGGCCGGCTGACGGCGCACCCCTGGCCTCGGTCCCGCGGGGCGGGGATGGCGCGGACGGCCCCCCGGCGGTATGCAGCCGGGAGGCCGGTCACTCGCCGTGGTTCCGCGACGCGGAAGGGGGCGTGCGATGCCGAGGGTCAAGCAGATCTCCGCGTGGGTGGCGGATCGCCCGGGGGTGATGGGCGAGGTCGCCGACGCGCTGGGCCAGAAGGGCGTGAGCATCCGCGCCTTCATGGCGAGCGTGCTGGACGGGCGCGGCTTCCTCCGGATGGTGGTGGACAAGCCGGCCGCCGCGCGGCGGGCGCTGACGGCGCACGGCTGGGAGATCACCGAGGACGAGGTCGTCGAGGTGACGCTGCCGGACCGGCCCGGCGCGCTGGGCGAGGTCGCGGACCGGCTGGGCGCGAAGGGCATCAACGTCCAGTACGCCTACGTCGGGACCGCCGGCAGCGCGAAGCAGGTGAACCTCTACCTCGCGGTGGCCGATGTCGCGGCCGCGCTGCGGGCGCTCCGGTGAGGCCGCGGCCGGTGCCGCGGTGCGGCGTCGGCGCTAGGTTCGAGACGTGGGCCACACCGGTCTCGTCCTGACGGGCGGCGGCGCCCGGGCGGCGTACCAGGTCGGCGCGCTCCGCGCGCTGGCGGAGATCGCCGGGCCGGGGCCGATCCCGTTCGGCGTGCTGGCCGGGATCAGCGCCGGCGCGATCAACGGCGCGGTGCTGGGCTGCGGCGCGGGCGACTTCGCGACGGCCGCCGAGCGGCTCCAGGCCACCTGGGCCTCGCTCACGCCGGATCGCGTGTTCCGCACCGGCGCGCTGGCGCTGGCCGGGGTGGGGAGCCGGTGGCTGCGCGACCTGTCCGCGGGCGGGCTCGTCGGCAAGACCGGGATCAACTACCTGCTCGACCCGGCGCCGCTGCGCGCGCTGCTCGCCGGCGCGCTGCCGATGGGCCGGCTGCGGCGCCACCTGCGCACCGGCCGGCTGCGGGCGGTGGCGCTCTCGGCCACGAACTACCACACCGGCGCGGGCGTGACGTTCTTCGAGGGCGCGCCGGACATCGAGCCGTGGATCCGCTCGACGCGCGTGGGCGTGCGGGCGCGGCTCACGCTCGACCACGTGATGGCGTCGGCCGCCATCCCCATCTTCTTCCCGCCGGTGCGGATCGAGCGGACGTTCTACGGGGACGGCTGCGTCCGCATGATCTGCCCGCTCAGCCCGGCCATCCACCTCGGGGCGGAGCGGATCGTTGCCATCAGCGTGCGCCACCTGCGCAGCGCCGCGGAGACGGCGCGGGACGAGGTGCGCGGCGCGGACGACGCGCTGCCGCTCTCGGAGATCGCGGGCGTGCTGCTGAACGCGGTGTTCCTCGACTCGCTCGACTCCGACGTGGAGCGGCTCCAGCGCATCAACCGGACGCTGGCGCTCATCCCGCGCGAGCGGCTCGGGCGCGGCGAGCTGGAGCTGCGCGAGGTGCCGGCGCTGGTGCTCCGCCCGTCGCTCGACCTCGGGAAGCTCGCCGCCGACGAGTACGGCCGCTTCCCGCGCATGCTCCGCTACCTGCTGAAGGGCATCGGGGCGACCGGCCACGCGGGCGAGGACCTGCTCAGCTACCTGGCCTTCGAGCCGGTGTACGTGCACCGGGTCATGGACCTCGGCTACGCGGACACCATGGCGCGCCGGGCCGAGGTCGTGGAGTTCCTGTCGCCCGGGGAGCGGCGCGAGCGGAACGGCCGCGCCGCGGGCGGCCTACGCGCGCGGTGAGCCGGCCCGCAGCCGGGGCGCGAGCAGCGCCGGCGCCAGCGTGCGCCAGGCGGTGGCGGCCAGCACCACCGCGCCGCCGGCCAGCGCCCACGGGCCGGGACGCTCGCCGGCCAGCAGGAACGTCCAGATCGGGTTGAGCACCGGCTCGAGCAGCACCAGCAGCGACGCCTCCAGCGCCGGGACCTTCTCGAGCCCGCGGGCGAAGCACAGGTACGCGAGGCCGAGCTGGAACACGCCCAGGTACGCGACCAGCGCCAGGTCGAGCGCCCGCGGCGCCGGGCCGGTGGGCCAGAGCGGCAGCGCCACCGCGGCCGCGAGCAGGTTGCCCCACACCAGCGCCGGCGGGCCGGAGGCGTTCAGCCGGCGCAGGCCGAGGATGCAGAGCGCGAACGCCACGCCCGACCCGAGCGCCACCACGTTCCCGGTGAGCTGTCCCGGCGTCAGCTCGTCGAGGAAGAACAGCGCCAGCCCGGCGCCGAAGACCGGCACCGCGAGCAGCTCGCTGCGGGCGGGGCGCTCGCCGAGCAGCGCCGGCGAGAGCAGCAGCACCCACAGCGGCGCGGTGTCCTGGATGAAGATCGCGTTGGCCGAGGTGGTGAGCTTGTTCGCGAGCGCGAACAGGACGACGGTCGCCGCGTAGGCCACCGACACGAGCAGCACGCCGCGCGAGGGGCGGCGGCGGGCCTGGGGCACCGCGGTCAGCAGGAACAGGCCCGCCACCAGCGACCGGCCGCCGGCGATCTGCCAGCCGGAGAGGTCGCACAGCTTCATGGCGGCGCCGGCCGTGGACCAGAGGCCGGCGGCGGCGAGGAGCAGGAGGCGGCTGCGCAGCATGGGGCGGCGCAGTCTAGCAGAGGGCGGCGCCCGCGCCGATCAGGCCGTCACCCAGTCGCGCAGGACCCGGTCGATCTGCTCCTCGGAGAGCTCGCCGGCGTCCGCCAGCTCCTTGATGCGCTTGGTGAGCGCCTTCAGCTCGGTCTCGCCGAACGTGATGCCCATCTCGCGCGCCCGGTAGGCGATGGCGTGGCGGCCGGTGAGGCGGCTGCCCAGGATCAGCCGCCGGGTGAGGCCGAACGCCTCCGGGGGGATGATCTCGTAGGAGCCCGGGTTCGCCATCATGGCCTTCAGGTGCATCCCGGCCTTGTGCGAGTAGGCGGTCTCGCCGGTCACGTAGTTGTTGAACGGCACCTCGATGCCGGTGACCCGCGCCACCAGCCGCTCCAGCTCGCGGAGCTGGCCGAGGCGGTAGCGCTCCGCCACCGTCTGCGGCTCGATCGAGAACATGCGCGCGATGATGCCGCCGAGCGGGGTGATCCCGACGCGCTCGCCGATCCCCAGCACCGCCACGTCCACGTGGGTGGCGCCGGCGGCCAGCGCCTCGTAGGCGTTGGCGATGGCGCAGCCGGTGTCGTTGTGGCCGTGGAAGCCGATGTCGCAGCGGACCGCGCGGCGGATCTCGCGCACCAGCGCGAAGACCTGGCGCGGGGTGGCGATCCCTACCGTGTCGGCGATGCCGACGCGGTGGACGCCGAGCCGCTCGGCGGCCTGGTAGACCGCCACCAGGTCGGTCACCTCGCTGCGGAACGCGTCCTCGGCGGAGAAGCGCGTCTCGAGCCCGGCCTTCAGCGCCAGCTCGATGGGCGGTCCCATGGCGTCGATGATCTGCTGGATCGACTTGCCGTGGGACGACTCGCGCAGGATGCGGCTGGTCGCGAACAGCAGGCCGATGCCGCGGACGCCGGTGTCGATGGCGGCGCGCACGTCGTCGAGGACGCAGCGCGAGTGGGTGATGACCCGCGCGCCCAGCCCCAGCTTCACGATGCTGCGCCGCGTCGCGCTGCGACTGCGGCGAGGCGGCCGGGCTGGTCACCTCGACGTACTCCACGCCGAAGGTGTCGAGCGCGCGCGCGATCTCGAGCTTGTCCTCGGTGCGGAACGTCCCGTGGGCGAACTGCTCGCCCTCGCGGAGCGTGGAGTCGATGAGCTTCCAGGTGGACTTGGTCATGGCGCTAGAGCGGGAAGTCGTCGGGCTCGATCTCGCGGACCAGGCCGCCCGAGGTGGGATCGGTGCGGAAGCCGAAGCGGCGCAGGTACTCGGGCTGGAAGTAGCCGGTCTCCATCCGGCGCACGCCGCGCGCCTTGAGCCGCCGCGCAAACTCGCGCATCAGGCCGTCGGCCACGCCGCGCCCGCGGAGGCGCCGCCCCACCACCAGCTTCTCCATGTGCACGCGGTCCGGCGCCACCTGCCGGTAGAAGAGCCCTCCGATCACGGTGTCCTTCGGGTCGAGGCAGAGCAGGAACTCGTGCTCGGTGGTGAAGGTCACCTGCAGGTTCGACTCGTGGAACATGTGGAGCAGCCGCGCCACCTCGCGCGGCGACACCGGGCCGCGCACCGTGAAGCGCTCCCCCGCCTCGTCGGTGAGCGCCACCACCACCTCGGTCACGTAGTGGCCGCCCGACGGCATGGAGATGAGCGCCACCTCGTCGGTGGGCGCCAGGTACCGGTACGTCATCCGCGCCAGGAAGTAGTCCTCCTCGGAGGTGGGCCGGGCCGCGCTGCGCACCGCCGCCACCTGCTCCTCGAGGTCCAGCCCGCCGGCGGGGAGCACCCGGGCCCGGTTCATGATCCGGTCGAGCGCGGCGCCCAGCTCCGGGCGCACGTTCGCGAACACGGTGTGGCGGAAGAAGCGCACCCGGGTGTCGGGCCAGGCGGTCTCGACCTCGGAGAGCCGGTAGGTGCCCCACAGCTCGCCGAGCATCTTCCCCTGGGCCTCGAACGTCGCCTGGGGGTTGACCTCCAGCCAGCGCCGGTAGCGCCGGGCCGCGAAGTGGACGCGCTGCGGGGTGAAGCCGTCCTCGCGCAGCCGCTCCAGGAACGTCTCGATGGCGACGGCGCGCCGCGAGGTCTGCGACACCTCCTCGAGCAGCGCGGTGCCGCGCTCCAGCCCGAGCGCCTCCACCACCGCGGAGAGCACGATGGCGTCGTCGGCGCCGCCCTTCAGCTCGGGGCGGGACCGCTCGATGCGCTGGATGAACGTCTCCTCGAACCGGTCGAGCAGCTCGTCGAACCCGGTGCAGGGGGAGCGGTCGGAGATGGACACCAGCCGCGCGCCGGAGTGGTAGTCGTGCGAGGGCACGATGAACGCGGCCGGCGAGGGCTCGCGCAGCGCGAGCCGCCGCCCGGTGCGGTCCCAGAACCGGACGTGCCCCTCCACCGCGGTCCACACCAGGAACGGCCAGAGGAGCTGGAGGCGCCGCGTCTCGCCCTGGCGCACCAGCCGCGCCACCTGCCGCTCCACGTCGGACCCCGGGATGAACTCCTCGGTGAAGATGCCCCACTCGGCGAAGTAGCCGCCGAACTTCTCCACCAGCGGCGGCGGCGCCCCGGCGGCGAGCAGCCAGTTCACCTCCTGGCGCAGCTCGGCGAAGGTCATGTCCTCCGCCACGTTCATGGCGAAGTCGAACACCTCGCGCGCGCGGGTGTGGATGGAGACGCGGTAGACGCTCTTGCCGTGCTGGCGGCCGAGCAGCGAGACCGCCAGGCCGCCCGGCGGGATGTCGGCGAGCGAGAGCAGCACGCCGCGCCCCAGCTCGAACACCGAGGCGCGCACGATGGTGGCGTCCTCGAAGGCCGAGAGCAGCGACGGGCGCACCTGCACCGGCACGCTGTCGTCGAACACCAGCACGTGGTGCCAGCCGTACTCGACGCCGGTCTGCGGGTCGATCGCGAGCCGCAGGTTGGGGCCGACGAAGTTGGAGAAGCCGCGGCGCAGGCGGTCCAGCTCCTCGCCGGCGCGGGCGGCCACCTCGGGATCCTCGTGCAGCGTGAGGCGGGCGAGCGGCACGCGCACGCGGCCGAAGTAGACCGGGTGCGCGATGGCGCAGGCGGTGAGCAGGCGCATCGCGCCCACCAGCAGCCGCCGGTCGGAGGGATCCGCCGGGGCGGCGTTGGCGCGGTCGGAGGCGAGGTGGGCGAGCAGCACCTGGACCTGCGCGTCGGAGAGCCCGCGCTCGCCCAGGTCGGCCAGGTCCTCGTCGCGCAGCGCCATCGCGCCCATCCGGTCGAGGAACAGGCGCACCGTGGCGAGCGTCTCGGCCGCGTCCTCGTTGGGCAGCAGCACCCGGAACGCGCGGCGCCGCACGTCCTCGTCGGGCGCCTCGGCGGCCCGGCGCAGCAGCGCGCGGCACAGCGAGGCGTGCTCGCTCTGCGCGGCGGCGAGGCCGATGTGGAGGTGGCTGATGGCGCGGCGCGCCTCGGGGCGCTCGGCGCGCAGCAGCTCGCCGGCCACGTGGATGGAGTGGAAGGTCACCTCGCCGGCGTCCACCACGTCCAGCATGTCGCGCAGCCGCTCCGGCGCCGGCGCGGGCCAGAGGCGGGCGTCGAGGCGCAGGTCGGTGGTGCCCTTCCGGCGGCGGGACACGAGCGAGAGGAACGCCTCCTCGCCCAGGAACGCGCGCAGGGCCTCGTTCCCGAGCCAGAGCGAGGGGCGGGCGAGCAGCGCGCCCAGGTCGATGACGGTGCCGTCGGCCGCGTAGCCGAGGTCGCCGATGCGGAGCGCGCCGGGCGCCGCGGGATCGGGGCCGATGCGCAGGCTGCGCTCGCCGGCGCGGAGCACGCCGGCGTCGAGCGCCACCTCGTGCTGGAGCACGCCCATCTCGCGCAGCACCCAGTTCGGGATGCGGAGGAAGAAGCCGTCGAGCGCGAGCGCGAGGTGCTTCTGCTCGTACATCCGGTCGATGAGGTCCTTCCAGTTCTTCTCGACCGCCTCGCGCTTGAAGGTGAGCTTGTGCGTCAGCTCGCCGTGCGCGTCGTCGAGGGCGCGCGGCAGCACCTGGAACGCCACCACGCGCTCGAACGGCGCCAGGAAGCGGTTCGCGCTCGCGACGAGCGACCCGAGCAGCTCGCGCTGCTCGTCGGGCGAGCGGCCCCCGACGGCGGCCGACTGCTGGTTCGGCCAGACCAGCAGCGTGTTGTACTCGCGGTGGTCGCCGACCAGGAACGCCTGCGAGATGGCCTCGAAGTCGCGGAACAGGTTCTCCACGCGCTGCGGCGCGATGGTCTGCCCCTGGCGGTTCTTGTAGATCTCCTTCTTGCGGCCGGTGATGTGGAAGTGGCCGGCCGGGTCGATGGAGACCAGGTCGCCGGTGCCGAACCAGCCCTCCGCGTCGGCGCCGTGGTCGTTCGGGCCGGGGTGGTAGTAGCCGGGCGAGACGTACGGGCCGCGGATGAGCAGCTCGCCGTCGTCGGCGCGGCGGCACTCGATGCCGGGGAGCGGCTTGCCGATGGAGCCGTCCACGTACTCGCCCACCGGCGTCATGGTCACGCCGCCGGTGGCCTCGGTCATGCCGTAGCCGGAGCAGAGCTCGGTGCCCGCGCGGTGGAACGCGCGGAACACGACCGGGTCGAGGTAGCCGGCCGCCGACAGGCCGTAGCGGAGCCGGCCGCCGGTGATGACGCGCAGGTGCGCCGCCACGTCGTCCGGGTCGTCGGAGGCGGCCTCCC
Source organism: Anaeromyxobacter sp. Red801 (assembly GCF_049201065.2). Taxonomy (NCBI): domain Bacteria; kingdom Pseudomonadati; phylum Myxococcota; class Myxococcia; order Myxococcales; family Anaeromyxobacteraceae; genus Anaeromyxobacter; species Anaeromyxobacter sp. Red801. The sequence goes on from NZ_CM181236.1 coordinate 1,984,123, forward strand.
AGACCGCCGCCTCGTGCAGCTCCATCCACTTCTTCGGGACCGAGATGAAGACGGTCGGCTTCACCCGCTTGAAGTCCTCGAGCAGCGACGCCTGCGCGGTGGAGCGGGCGAACACGTACGTCGCGCCCCACCACAGCGTGCCGCTCAGCTCCAGCCAGCGGCCGAACGTGTGGTACAGCGGCAGGTAGCAGAGGAAGACGTCCCCCTCGCCGACCTCGCGCAGCGCGTACCCGCGCGCCAGCCGCTTCGTCACCAGGTTCTGGTGCGTGAAGACGATGCCCTTGGGCTTCCCGGTGGTGCCCGAGGTGTACATCACGGTGGCGACGTCGCCGGACCGGACGCGGCCGGCGCGCGCCGCGCGCGCGTCGTCGTCGAAGTCCGCCCCCTGGCCGATCATCTGCTCGAGCGAGAGCAGGCCGTTGCGCTCCGCCGCCGCGCGCGAGAACACCACGATCTCGCGCAGCTCGGGCAGGGCCGGCAGCGAGGGGAGCACCTTCGCGACCTGCTCCTCGTCGGAGGCGAGCAGCACCCGCGCCCCGGAGTGCTTCAGCATGAACACCACCTGCTCGGCCACCGCGTTCGCGGGGAGCGGGTAGTCCACGATGCCGTTGGTGAGGCAGGCGAGATCGCACAGCGCCGCCTCGAGGCAGTTCTCGGAGAGGATCGCCACCCGCGCGTCGGGGTGGTCGTCCACCAGCGCCAGGACGCCGCGCGCGATGGCCCGCGTCCGCCGGGCCACGTCCGCGACCGTCAGCTCGCAGGCGTCCTGCCCGAGCACCCGGATCGCCACCGTCTTCGGGTCGGTCTCCTCGCGCGAGCGGAGCACCTCGCCGAGCGTGCAGTCGGCCCGGGCGATGACCGGGAAGAGCAGCTCCAGCCACGGGTCCACGTCGTCGGGCCGGAGCTGGCTGGTGAACAGCCGGCGGCGGGCGCCGTCGAGGAGCGCGAGCAGCGCGCGGCGCGCCTGGGCGCGGCGGGGGCCGTCCAGCCGGCCCAGCAGGATCCGGACGAGCGGCGCGACCTCCGCCCGGTCGCCGGGCCGGACGGCGGCGAGCGCCTCGCGCGTCAGCTCCAGCGTCTCGGCGTCGGGGCCGTCCGCGGCCGACCAGCGGTCGGCCAGCCCTGGGAACGGGGACTCCTGCTTGACCTGGAACATGCCCTCCCAACAAACCACGGATGTGCGGCCATGTCGACGCGCGCCGGAGGCCGCACCGCGGGTGATGCGCGCCGCGCCGCGCACGCGGGTCGCGCCCCTCCGCGCGACCCCACGGGTGCTGGAATCCGTCCGGGCGGGCGGCGTTCCGTCCGCTTACGCTTGCCCCACGTCAACGACGGGAGGCGGCATGGACATCGGGATGGTGGGCCTGGGACGGATGGGCGGCCGGATGGCCCGCAGGCTGCTCCGCGGAGGGCACCGGGTGGTCGGGTTCGACCCGGACGCGCGCGCGGTGGCGGACCTGGCGGCCGACGGCGGGGCCGGGGCCGCCTCGCTGGACGCCCTGGTGGCGGCGCTCGCCCCGCCGCGCGCGGTCTGGCTGATGGTGCCGGCGGGCGCGCCCACCGAGCAGGCGATCGCGGCGCTGGCGGAGCGGCTCGGGCCCGGCGACGTGGTGGTGGACGGGGGGAACTCCTGGTTCAAGGACGACGTGCGCCGGGCCGAGCTGCTGCGGGCGCGCGGCGTGCGGTTCCTCGACGCCGGGACGAGCGGCGGGGTGGCCGGGCTGGAGCGCGGCTACTGCCTGATGGTGGGCGGCGACCGCGAGGCGTTCGACCGGCTGGAGCCGGTGCTCCGGACGCTCGCGCCCGGCCGCGCCTCGGCGCCGCCCACGCCCGGGCGCACCGCGGGCGGGACCGCCGAGGAGGGCTACCTGTACTGCGGCCCGGCCGGCGCCGGCCACTTCGTGAAGATGATCCACAACGGCGTGGAGTACGGCCTCATGCAGGCGTACGCGGAGGGCTTCGACCTGCTGCGGGGCGCTGCCGGCGAGGGGCTGCCGGAGGCGATCCGCTACCGGCTCGACCTCGCCGAGGTGGCCGAGCTGTGGCGGCGCGGGAGCGTGGTGACCTCCTGGCTGCTCGACCTGTCCGCCGCGGCGCTGGCGCGCGACCCCGGGCTGGACGCGTTCGAGGGCGCGGTGGCCGACTCCGGCGAGGGGCGCTGGACCATCCAGGCGGCGGTGGAGGAGGGCGTGCCGGCCCCGGCGCTCTCCGCGGCGCTGTTCGCGCGCTTCCGCTCGCGCCGGGCGAACACCTTCGGCGAGAAGCTGCTGAGCGCGATGCGCCGCGGGTTCGGCGGGCACCACGAGGCGGTGAAGGGAGGCTCGCGGTGACCGCGCCCCCTGCCAGCGACCGCCCCGGCGACCCCTGCGCGTTCGTGATCTTCGGCGCGATGGGCGACCTCGCCCGGCGCAAGCTCCTGCCGTCGCTCTACAACCTGCGCCTGAACGGGCTGCTGCCGCGCGACTTCGCCATCGTGGGCGTCTCGCGCCGGGCGCTCGACGACGCCGCCTACCGCGACGCGGTCACCGGCGCGCTCCGCACCTTCGCGACGCGGCCGGTGGACGACGCGATCTGGTCGGAGTACGCCGAGCGCGTCCACCACGTGCAGGGGGACTTCGAGGACCCCGCCACCTACGAGCGGATCGGCGGCGCGCTCGCGCACGCGGCGCAGAAGCACGGGACCGCGGGCAACGCGCTGTTCTACCTGGCCACGCCGCCCACCGAGTTCTGCCACATCGTGCGCGGGCTGGGCGCGGCGGGGCTGCTCGGGGAGAGCGCGGGGTGGCGGCGGGTGGTGATCGAGAAGCCGTTCGGCCGCGACCTCGACTCGGCGGCGGCGCTGAACCGCGAGCTCGCCACGGTGGTGCGCGAGGAGCAGATCTACCGGATCGATCACTACCTCGGGAAGGAGACGGTCCAGAACCTGATGGTGTTCCGGTTCGCGAACGGCATCTTCGAGCCGATCTGGAACCGCCGCTACGTGGACCACGTGCAGGTCACGGTGGCCGAGGAGCTGGGGGTGGAGGGGCGGGGCGACTACTACGAGCAGGCCGGCGCGCTCCGCGACATCGTCCAGAACCACATCCTGCAGCTGCTCACGCTCGTGGCGATGGAGCCGCCCTCCACGCTCGGCGCCGAGGCAGTGCGCAACGAGAAGACCAAGGTGCTGGAGTCGATCCGGCCCATGTCGCCGGAGGACGTGCTGCGGAACACGGTGCGCGGCCAGTACGGCGAGGGCTACCTGGGCGGCCAGAAGGTGCCCGGGTACCGGGCCGAGCCGAGCGTGTCGCCGGCCTCGCAGACCGAGACCTACGCCGCGCTGAAGCTCCAGGTGGAGAACTGGCGCTGGGCCGGGGTGCCGTTCTACGTGCGCGCCGGCAAGCGGCTCGCGCGGCGCGACACGCAGATCTCCATCCAGTTCCGGCGGCCGCCGCTGCTCCTGTTCCAGGAGGCGGGCGTGGAGGGCATCGAGCCGAACCGGCTCGACATCCTCATCCAGCCGGAGGAGGCCATCTGCATCTCCATGAAGGCGAAGCGGCCCGGGCCGTCGATCCAGCTCCAGCCGGTGCGGCTCGACTTCAGCTACGCCGACTTCGGCGGCCTGCCGCCCGCCACCGGGTACGAGCGGCTGCTCCACGACGCCATGATCGGCGACGCGACGCTGTTCCACCGCGCCGACATGGTGGAGGCGAGCTGGCGCATCGCCACCCCGGTGCTCGACGTCTGGTCCACGCTGCCGGCGCGCGACTTCCCCAACTACGCCGCCGGGAGCTGGGGACCCGCGACGGCGAGCGAGCTGCTCGCGCGCGACGGGCGGCGCTGGGCGGACCGGGAGTGAGCGCCGTGGCGCCTCCGCCAGGGCCCACGCTGGTGCGCGCCGCCGACCCGGCGGGGCTGGCGCGCGCCGCCGCCGAGGAGGTGGCGCGGCGCGCCGGCGAGGCCGTGGCCGCGCGGGGGCGCTTCGCGGTCGCGCTCGCGGGCGGGAGCACGCCGCGGGCGCTGTACGAGGTCCTCGCGGATCCGGCGGCGCCCTGGCGCGGCCGGGTGCCGTGGGCGCGCACGGAGGTGTGGTTCGGCGACGAGCGCTGCGTCCCGCCGGACCACCCCGACTCGAACTACCGCATGGCGCGCGAGGCCCTGCTCGACCGCGTCGCGCCCGCCGCGGTCCACCGCATCGAGGGCGAGCGGCCGCCCGCGGAGGCGGCCGCGCGGTACGAGGCGGCGCTGCGGCGGGCCGCCGAGCCCGACGGAGCCCCGCCGCGCCTCGACCTCGTGCTGCTCGGGCTCGGGGCCGACGGCCACACCGCGTCGCTGTTCCCGGGCAGCCCGGCGCTGGACGAGCGGGCGCGCTGGGTGGCGGCGCCGTTCGTGCCCGCGGTGGGCGCTCACCGCGTCACGCTCACGCTGCCGGTGCTGGAGCGGGCCCGCGCGATCGCGTTCCTCGTGTCGGGTGCCGGCAAGCGCGCCGCGCTCGGGCGGCTCCTGGCCGCCGGGCCGCCCGCGATCCCGGCGGCGCGGGTGCGCCCGCTCGACGGCGCGCTGCTCGTGCTCGCGGACGAGGCGTCCCTGGCGTAGCGGCGGGCGCCCGGGCGGGGTCGCGCCGCGCCGGGGCCCGGCCGCTCGCCCGCCGAGGCGGCGTCGGAGGGACCCCGCGGCCGGTGCGTCCTCCTGGCGCAGGGTCCCCCGCAGGCGGTTGGAGGGCCAACCGACCGGACATAGGATGGTCCGATGCGCGCGGTCTTGAAGGTCCTCGTCCCGCTGATGCTCCTCCTGGGCGCCATCGCCTGGGGGGCGTCGGTCCTCGTGGAGCACACGGCCCGGCGCTGGTTCGACCGCGACACGCGCATGCGGGCGGAGCTGGCGGTCTCCGGGGCCCGGGACGGGCTGGAGCGGGCGCTCCGCAAGGGGGAGCGTGCGCGGGTGCGCCGCATCCTCGGCGAGGTGGCCCGGGACGAGCGGGTGCTCGGCGCGGCGGCCTGCGATCCCGAGGGCGCGCTCGTCGCGAGCACGTCCGAGTATCCGGCGCCGTTCGACTGCGGCCGGATCCGGGCGCACGCCTCCGCGGGCGCGGCCTCGCCCACCACATGGGCGTTCGAGGCGCCCTACGGCGACAGCCGCGTGCACCTCACCGCGGTGCCGCTGGCGGACGCGGACGGGCCGCTCGGGTTCGTGGCGCTGGTGCACGACATGAGCTGGGTGGCGACGCGCGAGGAGCAGACGCGCGGGTTCCTGGCGGTCGCGTTCGCGATCGTGGCGCTGGCCGCGGCGGTCGCGACCACGCTCGCGGCGCGCTTCTCGTGGCGCGGGTGGAGCGCGGAGCTGCAGCGCGTGCTCCGGGCGACCTGGCTGATGCCGGGGCCGTCGGCCCCGCCGCGCACCCGGCGCGAGTTCCAGCCGCTGCTGTCCGACGTGCGCGCCCTGGTCTCGGAGCTCGCGGCGGAGCAGTCGGAGGGCAGGGCGGGGCTCTGGTCGCCGGCGCGGCTGCGCGACGCGCTCGCCCGGCACCTCCCCGGCAGCGAGGTGATCGTGGTCGCCAACCGCGAGCCCTACATCCACGAGCGGCGCGACGGGACGCTCCGGGTGCAGCACCCGGCCAGCGGCCTCGTCACCGCGCTGGAGCCGGTGGTCCACGCCACCGGCGGCACCTGGATCGCGCACGGCAGCGGCTCGGCCGACCGGGAGGTGGTGGACCGGCACGCCCGCGTGCGCGTGCCGCCCGACGACCCCGCCTACACGCTGCGGCGCGTGTGGCTCACCGCGGCGGAGGAGGAGGGCTACTACTACGGCTTCTCGAACGAGGGGCTGTGGCCGCTGTGCCACGTGGCGCACACCCGGCCGACGTTCCGCGGCGCCGACTTCGCCGCCTACCGCGACGCGAACCGCAAGTTCGCCGACGCGGTGTGCGAGGAGGCGACCGGCCCGGATCCGGTGGTGCTGGTGCAGGACTACCACTTCGCGCTGCTGCCCCGGATGATCCGCGAGCGGCTGCCGCGCGCGACCATCATCACGTTCTGGCACATCCCGTGGCCCAACTCCGAGCGCTTCGGGATCTGCCCGTGGGGCCCCGAGATCCTGGAGGGCATGCTCGGCTCGAGCATCCTCGGGTTCCACGTCCAGGCGCACTGCAACAACTTCCTCGACTCGGTGGACCGCTACCTGGAGGCGCGGCTCGACCGCGAGCGCCAGAGCGTGGTGCTGGGCGGCCAGGAGACGCTGGTCCGCGCCTACCCGATCTCGATCGACTGGCCCACCCGCTGGGCGGCGGACGCGCCCGCCGCGCCCATCTGCCGCGAGCGCGTCTTCGCCGACCTCGGCCTCGCGCCCGACGCGCTGCTGGGCGTCGGCATCGACCGGCTCGACTACACGAAGGGCATCGAGGAGCGGCTGCTGGCGGTGGAGCGGCTGCTGGAGCGCTTCCCGCAGTTCCGGGGCCGGTTCACGTTCGCGCAGCTCGCCGCGCCCAGCCGCACGCGCATCCCGCGCTACCAGGAGCTGAACCGGAGCGTGGAGGAGGTGGCGCAGCGGGTGAACGAGCGGTTCGGCGAGGGCTCCTACCGGCCCATCGTGCTGCTCCGGGAGCACCACGAGCCGCCCACGGTGTTCCGCTACTACCGCGCCGCGGACCTCTGCTACGTCTCCTCGCTGCACGACGGCATGAACCTGGTCGCGAAGGAGTTCGTGGCCGCCCGCGACGACGAGGCGGGGGTGCTCGTGCTCTCCCGCTTCACCGGCGCGTCGCGCGAGCTGGGCGAGGCGCTGCTGGTGAACCCGTACGATCTCGAGGAGGCCAGCTCGGCGCTGGCCGCGGCGCTGGCCATGCCGCGCGAGGAGCAGCGCGAGCGCATGCGGGCGCTGCGCACCTTCGTGTCCGAGTTCAACGTGTACCGCTGGGCCGGGCGCATGCTGGTGGACGCGGGCCGGCTGCGCAAGCGCGACCGCGTCTCCGGGCGCATCACGGTGCCGTTCCGGACCGTGCCGGGCGAGGCCGGCGGGCGGCGCTGAGCGCGGGGCCGGGGCTCAGTCGCAGTCGCCCTCCGGGCAGCGCCCGGAGCGGTGCGGCGCCGGGCCGCTCAGGCCCAGCGCGGCGTTGACCAGCGCCACGTGCGAGAACGCCTGCGGGAAGTTGCCCACCAGCCGGCGCTGGACCGGGTCCCACTGCTCGGCGAGCAGCCCGACGTCGTTCGCGAGCCCCACCACGCGCTCGAAGTAGCGGGCCGCCTCGGCGTGCCGCCCCTGCATGCGGAGCGCGTCCGAGAGCCAGAGCGTGCACGCCAGGAACACCCCCTCGCCGGGCGGGAGGCCGTCCACGCCGGTGCGGCTGTCGTACCGGTGCACCAGGCCGCCCTCGGTCAGCTCGCGCTCGATCGCGGCGATCGTCCCGCCCACGCGCGGATCGGTGATCGGCAGGAACCCCACCTGCGGCACCAGGAGCAGGCTGGCGTCGAGCGCCTTCGACCCGAACGCCTGCGTGAACGCGCCGCGCTCCGCGTCGTAGCCGCGGGCGCACACCTCCGCGTGGATGCGCGCCCGCAGCGCCCGCCAGCGATCGAGCGGGCCGTCGAGCCGCCCGGCGCGCGCCGAGCGCAGCGCGCGGTCCACCGCCACCCAGGCCATGACCTTCGAGTGCGTGAAGTCCCGGCGCGGCCCGCGGATCTCCCAGATGCCCTCGTCGGGATCGTCCCAGTGCGACTCGAGCCAGTCGAGCAGCGCGCGCTGCACGGTCCAGGCATCGGCGCTGAAGGGGAGGCCGGACAGGTGCGCCTGGTGCAGGCAGTCCAGCACCTCGCCGAACACGTCGAGCTGGAGCTGCGAGGAGGCGGCGTTGCCGATCCGCACCGGGCGCGCGCCCTCGTAGCCCGGGAGCCACGGCAGCTCGAGCTCGGTGAGCCGCCGCTCGCCCGCGATGCCGTACATGATCTGCAGGTCCTCCGGCTGGCCCGCGACCGCGCGCAGCAGCCAGTCGCGCCAGGCGCGCGCCTCGTCCACGTAGCCGGCGCCCATGAGCGCGAGGAGCGTGAAGGTGGCGTCGCGCAGCCAGCAGAACCGGTAGTCCCAGTTGCGCACGCCCCCGGGCGCCTCCGGGAGCGAGGTGCTGGGCGCGGCCACGATCCCGCCGGTGCGCGCGTAGGTGAGCGCCTTCAGCACCACCAGCGACTGCACCAGCAGCGCGTGCCAGCGGCCGCCCGCGGTGCAGCGCCCCGACCAGCGGCGCCACCACGCCTCGGTCGCCTCCAGCGCCGCGCCGGGCTCCGGCGGCGTGGGCGCGGGCTCGTGCGACGGGTGCCAGGTGAGCACGAACGGCGCCGACTCGCCGGCGGCCACCGCGAACCGGGCGCGGATGGTGCCGTGCTCGGCGCGGAGCGGGACCTCGCCGATGAGGTGCAGCGTGTCCGGGCCGGCGCTCGCGGAGAGGTGGCGCCCCCGGCCGCGGATCCACGGGCGGCGCGCCCCGTACCCGAAGCGCGGCGAGAGCTCCAGGTCGAGCTCCACCCGCCCGCGGAGCCCCTGGACCAGGCGCACCAGGTCGGGCGCGGCGCCGCGCGGCGGCATGAAGTCCACGATCCGCACCGCGCCCTCGGCGGTGGACAGCTCGGTGTCGAGCACCAGCGTGCCCGGCCGGTAGGCGCGGCGCACCGCGCGCACCTCGCCCGCCGGGCGGAGGGAGAAGCGGCCGTGCTCCGGCGCGCCGAGGAGCGCGGCGAAGCAGGCGTCGGAGTCGAAGCGGGGCCAGCACAGCCAGTCCACCGAGCCGTCCCGCCCGACGAGCGCCGCGCTCTGCGCGTCGCCGACCATCGCGTACTCTTCCAGCCGCTGCGCCACCCGGCACCTCCGCGGCGGTCCGGCCCGGCCGGCGGCGGCATGCCGCGCGGCCCGGGACCCTCCGCCCGTCGCCCCATCCCAATGGATGCGCCCGGCCGCGCGCCGGTGCGCGCGGGAGATGGGGCGCAGCAGGAGGGCGCTCGTCAGGCGCCGGCAGGGTGGCGAGCAGGCGGATCGGCGATCGCCTGCAGGAACACCCGCGCGATCTCCGCCTCGCCGACGTAGCCGGTCACCCGGCCACCCTCGAGCACCGGCAGCTGGCGCAGCCCGCTGTCCACCAGCAGCTCGCCCACGCGGGCGAGCGTGGTCTCGGGCGCCACCGCGGTCCACCGCGCCGCCACGTCGGCGAGCACCGCCCAGCCGAGGTGCGGGTCGGCGGCGGCCGCGCGGATCGCGTCCACGTCGGCGATCCCCGCCCACGCGCCGGCGGGGCCGAGCAGCGGCAGCACGCGCTGGCGGGAGGTGTGGCCGGCCGCCGCCAGCCCCTCGGCGAGCCGCGCGCCCGCCTCGGCCGGCCCGGCCTCGGCGGGCACCGCCACGTCGCGGACGGTGACGCGGGCGAGCAGGTCGCGGGCGCGCAGCTCCGGGTGCGCCGGCGACTCGCGCTGGTTGCGCGGCTGCGCGGGGTAGAGCGTCCAGCGCCGCAGCGCCACGTATGCCACGCCGATGGAGAGCATCATGGGGACGAGCAGGTCGTAGCTGCCGGCCAGCTCCGACACCAGCACCAGCGCCGAGAGCGGCACGTGCGCCAGCCCGCCGTACAGCGTGCCCATCCCCACCAGCACGAACGCGGCCGGCTGGAGCGTGGGATCGCCGGTGAGGAGCGCGGCCCCGTGGCCGAACGCCGCGCCCAGCAGGCCGCCGATGGTGAGCGCCGGGGCGAAGTCGCCGGCGGAGCCGCCCGAGCCGATGGTGAGCGAGGCCGCCACCACCTTCGCGGCGGCGAGGCCGAGCAGGAGGACGACCAGCGACCACCCGGGCTGCATGCCCGGGGAGCCGGCGATGGCGGCCTGCACCGCGCCGTAGCCGCCGCCGAGCAGCCCGATGCCGCGGTCCTCGGCGCCGTACAGGTGACCGACGAGCAGGATGATCGCGGTGGCGAACCCGCCCATGAGCAGCCCGCCCACGGCCGGCCGCAGCCAGGCCGGCCCGGGCAGCCGCCGGAACACCCGCGCCACCGTGCGCAGGCTCACCGCGAACGCCACCGCGCCGAGCGAGACGAGGAGCGCGAGCAGCGCGTACAGCGGGAGGTGGCGCGGCACGAACGGGAACGCCGGGAGGCGGCCGAACAGCGTGGCCTCGCCGTAGATGGACGCGACCAGCGAGTACGCGACCACGCTCGCCAGGATGGCGGGCACCAGGGCGTCGGACTCGAAGTCGTCGCGGTAGAGCATCTCGACCGCGAGCAGGGCGGCCCCGAGCGGCGTCCGGAAGACCGCCGAGATGCCGGCCGCCACCCCCGCGACCATCAGGATGCGCCGCTCGCGCGGGCTGGTGGGCAGCAGCCGGCCGGTGAGCGCGCCGAGCGCGCCGCCGATCTGCATGGTCGGCCCCTCGCGGCCGCCCGCGCCGCCGGTGGCGAGCGTCAGGACCGACGCGAGCGCCTTCACCGGCGCCACCCGCGCGCGCATGCGCGCGCCGTGGAGGTGGTAGGCGTCGATGGTGGCGTCGCCGCCGCCGCCCCCGCACTCGGGCGCGAGCTTCGCGGTGACGAGCCCGCTCGCCAGCCCGCCGAGCGCGGGCAGCAGGACCAGCACCCAGGGGCGCAGGGGTCCGGCCGGCTCCCTCCCGAAGACGAGCTCGCCGGCGGCGCGGAGCGGCAGGTACCCGGCGAGCCCGCCGAGCAGCAGGCGCTGCCCGAGCTCGAGCGCGGCGAAGAAGCCCGCGCCCACCAGGCCCGCCACGCAGCCCAGCACCGCCGCGTGCAGCAGGGTGCGGCCCAGGAGCCGGAGGTCGAGGGGGCCGCCGAGCGGCGTCATCCACGCCAGGCCGGCGCGCAGGGCGCGGGCGGTGAGCGGCCTTCGGTCCTCCCGCGCTGGGTCCGGCATGGGTCCGGGCATTCTATTCGCGGCCGCTCGGGGGGCGAGCGCGGCGTTCAACCCCGCGAACTTTCATGTGGGTGTACCATATGGGGCGTGGCGCCCGGCTGGATGGTGCCTAACGTGGCGTTCACCAGGGCGGCCGCCCGGGGTGGGGTCCAGGGGTGGATCGGGGACCCGGGCGGCGCCGAGACGGCCGGACACGTTCCGGGGAAGGAAGCAGAGCCCATGCCTCACATCGACGTCGAGATCCTCACGCCGTTCACCGCCAAGTACCTGGAGGGCCGCAGCCTGACGCCCGCCGAGCGCGCGGAGGTGCTCCGGCTGGCCCAGGGTTTCGCGTGCAAGGACTCCGCGGCCGCCGCCAACGTCTCCCCCGAGACCATCCGGGCCCGCCGCAAGCGCATCTACCGCAAGCTGGACGTCCCCGGCTCCGGCGAGCTGATCTCCGAGCTGCTGGCGCTCTCGCTCCGCATGCTCGCCGCCGGCGAGCGGATCGAGCCGCGCCCGGTCGCCCCCGCGCAGCCGCAGGACCCGGCCGCCGCGAGCGCGCCGACGCTCATCGCGGCCCGCTGAGCCGGCGCGGGCGAGCGGACCGGCGCGCCGGCGCACGCGCGTGCGCGCGCTGCGCGGCGGCGCCCTCGCCCCGCCTCCGGGTCCCCCCCACAGACGTGCGCTCCGCCCGGTGGGCGGGCGTACAATCGGACTGGTCCAGCCGGCGCCCGCCGCGGACCGGGGCCGAGCGCCGGGGGATCCGGAGGTGCGCCATGGCCGGCTGGAAGAAGATCTGCTGCGCGGTCGATTTCTCGGAGCCGTCGCGCCGCGCGATGCACGAGGCGGCGGAGCTCGCCCGCCTCATGGGTGCGGAGCTGACGCTGCTGCACGTCTACGTCTCGCCGCCGGCGATGGCGACGGACATGCTGGTCGCCGCCCGCGACCTCGGGCCGATCATCGCCGAGGAGGTCGAGGGGACCGTCACGGCCTGGCGCGGCGAGGCGGAGCGGCTCCTCGGCGCGCCGGTGTCCACGCACGTCGCCCCGGGCCAGCCGGAGGACGAGATCCCCCGCTTCGCCGCGGAGCACGGGACGGATCTCCTGGTGATCGCCACCCACGGCCGGAGCGGCCTCCGCCGGCTGGTGCTGGGCTCGGTGGCGGAGGCGGTGGCCCGCCGGGCGCCGTGCCCGGTGCTGGTGGTGCGGAGCGGCGCCGAGGCGGCGCACGAGGACGTCGCGGCCGAGGCCGCGCAGTACCACTGACCCCGGCCTGCCCCGCCGCGCCGGCGCGGGCGGGAGGCCGGGAAGGGCGCGCACCGGCGCGCCCGGGGAGGCGCCATGCGGTCCTGGCACCGGATCCTCTGCGCGGTCGATCTCAGCGAGGCGTCGCGCGCCACGGTCACGACGGCCGCGGACCTGGCCCATCGCACCGGCGCCGAGCTGGCGCTGGTGCACGTCCACGAGCCGCTCGCGAGGGCGGAGGCGCGCGCGGCGGCCCGCGATCCCGCGCGGCTGGAGGCGCAGGCGCAGCGGCTCGGCGCGGAGCTGCAGCGCTGGCGCGGCGTCGCGCAGGGCATGGTGGGCAGGCCGGTGCGGGCGCTGCTCGCGAGCGGCGGCGCGGCGGGCGAGATCCTGCGGGAGCTGGGCGAGGGCGGGTACGATCTGGTGGTGATCGGCGCGCACCCGCACCGGCGCCTCGGGCGCACCGTGGGCGGCGCGGTGGCGGCGCGCGTGGTGCGCGAGGCGCCGTGCCAGGTGCTGGTCGCGCACCAGCCCGCGCACGCCGTCGAGGCGGCCGCCGCCCTCTGAGGCGGCCGGCGGCCCCGGGAGCGCGGAGGTCAGGGGCGCGGCTCCTCCCCGCGGGAGGACGCCGCGAACGCCCGCGCCCTCGCGGCCAGCGCGTCCAGGCTGGCGGCCACGCGCGCGTCGAGCGTGCCCACCGGGAACCGGCCCTCCGCGTCGGGCGCGCCGGGCGGCAGCCCCGTCAGCAGCTCCATGCCTTCCTCCACCGTCTCGACCGGGAAGATCCGGAACCGCTCCTCGGCCACCGCGGCGAGCACCTCGTCGCGGAGCACGAGGTGCGGCACGTTCGCGGCCGGCACCAGCACGCCCTGCTCGCCGGTGAGCCCGCGCGCCCGGCAGACCTCGAAGAAGCCCTCCACCTTCTCGGTGACGCCGCCCACCGCCTGCACGCGCCCGAGCTGGTCCACCGAGCCGGTCACCGCGAGCGACTGGCGGAGGGGCGTCTCGGCGATCGCCGACAAGAGCGCGTACAGCTCGGCCGACGAGGCGCTGTCGCCCTCCACGCCGCCGTAGGACTGCTCCATCACCAGCGTGGCCGCGAGCGTGAGCGGTCGGCCGCGGCAGTACCGGCCGCCGAGGTAGCCGGCCAGGATCAGCACGCCCTTCGAGTGCAGCGGCCCGCCCAGCTCGACCTCGCGCTCGATGTCCACCACCTCGCCGCGCCCGAGCCGGACCCGGGCGCTGATGCGGGTGGGGCGCCCGAACGCCACGCCGCCGGAGGACGCCACCGAGAGCCCGTTCACCTGGCCGACGCGCGCGCCCGCGGTCTCGACCCGCAGCGTCCCCCGCAGCACCTCCTCCAGCAGCCGCTCGCGGATCCGCCCGGAGCGCCGCTCGTGGGCGCGGGCGGCGCGCTCCACGTCCGCCGGCGCCACCGCCGGCCGCCCGTCGGCCGCGGCGCGGTGGTCCGCCTCGCGCAGCAGGTCCTCCAGCGAGGACACGTCGGCGCTGATGCGGGTCGCGTCGCCGGCGCGGCGGCAGGACTCCCGCAGCACGCGCTCCACCGCGGGGCGGTCCAGCGGCCGCAGCCCGCCCCGGCGCGCGATGGTCGCCACCAGCCGGGCGAAGCCGAGGTCGGCGTCGGCCGACCGCGCGATCTCGTCCTCGAAGTCCGCCTGGATCCGGAACAGCTGCGAGAACTCCGGGTCGTACAGGCAGAGCAGGTGGTGCAGGAGCCGGTCGCCGATGAGCACCACCTTCACCTCCAGCGGGATGGGCTGGGGCTCGAGGGTGGAGGTGCCGCCCAGGCCGAGGAGCCGCTCGGGCGGCTCGATGCGGATCTCGCGGGAGCGGAGCGCCCGCTTCAGCTCGTCCCAGGCGAACGGCTGCGCCAGCAGCCGCCGCGCGTCGAGGATCAGCCAGCCGCCGTTGGCCCGGTGGAGCGCCCCGGACCGGATCAGGGTGAAGTCGGTGACCAGGGTGCCGAAGTGCGCGTGGTGCTCGACGCGGCCGGCCAGGTTCGCGACGTTGGGCAGGTCCTCGAACACCACCGGCGCGCCGGCCTGGTCGGAGCGATCCACCATCACGTTCACGCCGTACCGGCGCAGCGCCGGGGTCTCGGAGAGGAGCTTGCGCACCTGCGAGGGCACGTCGCCGTCGCCCTCGGCGCCGGACAGGAACTCCTGCACGTTGTCCACCACGTCGCGCTCGACCGCGGCGAGGTGGTCGAGCACCTCCGGGAGGTCGGCCCACCGGCGGCGCACGTCCTCCAGCAGCCCGCCGGCCGCGGCCAGCGCCGCCTCGCGGTTGGCGGCCTTCACCCGCTCGCGGTGGCGCCGCTCCAGCGCGGGCATCCCGCGCAGCACCGCCTGCAGCTCGTCCTGGAGCCGCTCGATGTCGCGCTTGAAGCGCTCCTGCACGTCGTCCGGGAGCTGGCGGAACGCGTCCGGCTCCACCACCGCGCCGTCGTGCACCGGCGCGAAGCCGTAGCCCACCGGCGTCCGGGCCAGGGCCACGCTGCACGCCTCGGCGTGGCGGCGCACCTCCTCGATGGCGCGCTCGCGCGCCTCCTCCAGCTCCTTCTCCAGCGCCTGGAGGCGCGCCCGGTGGTGCGGGCTCTCGAACGCCGCGGGGAGGGCGAGCCGGAGCTCATCGATGAGCCGGTCCAGGTCGGCGCGCAGCGCGACCGCGCGCCCGGGCGGCAGCTCCACCGCCCTCGGCCGGCGGGGATCCCCGAAGCCGTTCAGGTAGCACCAGTCCGACGGGGTGGGCGCGTCCAGCGCGGCCCGCTCCAGGCGGCGGCGCACCAGCGCGCGCTTCCCCGCGCCCGGGGGGCCGGTGACGAACACGTTCCCGCCCTCGCCGTGGATCGCCACCGCGAGCGCCAGCGCCTCCACCGCGCGCGCCTGCCCCAGCGGCTCGTCGAGATCCTCGAGGTCCTCGGTCGTCTGGAACGCGACCTCAGGGGCGAGCCCCCGGTCCCGCAGCGCCCCGGCCGACAGCGGCGCGATCGCCATGCGACACCCCCCGTTCCGTCCTGCCAGTGTACGCGCCCGCCGGAGCGGCGGCGTGCGGGTGCGGCCGGGTGCCTCGCCCGCGACGGGGGGCGGCGACCCGCGGCCGCAGGCCGCGCCGGAGTCCCCCGGGTGGCAGCGGGCGCGCCCGCGCGAAGGGCGTACGCTCGACGGCGGGAGGTGGGAAGGATGGTGGAACGGATGAAGATCTGCTGCGCGGTCGACTTCTCGGAGGCCTCCCGCTTCGCGATGGTGGAGGCGACGGACCTGGCGCGGCGCTTCGAGGCGGAGCTGGAGCTGGTGCACGTGCACGAGCTGCCGGTGGCCGCCGCGGCCGACATGCTGGTGCCGCCGCGGGCGCTGTTCGAGCTGGTGGCGGTGGACCTCGAGCGCGACATCGCGGCGTGGCGGGGCGACGCGGAGCGCAGGCTGGGCCGGCCGGTGCACACCAAGGTGCTCGCCGGCACCCCGGCGGTGGAGATCCTGCGGCACGCGCGGGACGAGTGCGTGGACCTGCTGGTGGTGGGCACGCACGGACGCACCGGGCTGAAGCACCTCGTCCTCGGCTCGGTGGCGGAGCGGGTGGTGCGCCAGGCGCCCTGCACGGTGGTGGTGGTGCGGACCAAGGAGACGTGCGCGACCGCGCGGACCGTCGCGGACCCGGCGTGGGCCGAGCTCCCCTAGGCGAGCGCGCGAGGAGGCCGACATGAGGGTGAAGGACGCGATGACCATCCGCGCCGAGACCATCGGCCCGGACGCGACGCTGCAGGAGGCGGCGCGCATGATGCGCTCGCTGGGCATCGGGATCCTGCCGGTCTCGGAGCACGACCGGGTCCTCGGCGTGATCACCGACCGCGACGTGGTGATGCGGAGCACGGCGGAGGGCGGCGACCCGCGCGTCGTGAAGGTGCGCGACGCGATGACGCCGCAGGTGATCCACTGCTACGCGGACGCGGAGCTGGACGACGCCGCCCACGAGATGGAGCAGCACGCGGTGCGCCGCCTGGTGGTGCTCGACGCGCGGCAGCGGCTGGTCGGGCTGCTCAGCGTGGACGACCTCGCCATGGTGAGCCGGGCGCTCGCGGCCGAGGTGATCGAGCAGAGCCGCGAGCCGGGCCGGCGCCCCGTCCCGGCGGAGCCGCCGGGCGGCGGCCTCGTGCCGCACTGAGCGCGCGCGCCCGCGGACGGGCCCGCCGGTCCGCGCCGGCGGGCTAGGCGAAGCCGTACTTCTTCAGCCGGTCGATGAGCGCGCCGCGGCTCACCCCGAGGCGGCGCGCCGTCTCGGACTGGTTGCCGCCGGTGGCGGCCAGCGTCCTGGCGATGATGTTCCGCTCGACCGCGTCGAGGTGCTCGTGCAGCGTGAGCGCGCCCTCCGGCGGCGGCTCCACGCCCGGCTCCCGCGCCGCGGGCGCGGCCCCCGCCTCGAGCGCCTCGGGGCCGAGCTCGCCCCCGTTGCTCAGCGCCACCAACCGCGCCACCTGGTTCTCGAGCTGGCGCACGTTGCCGGGCCACTCCGCCGCCGCCAGCCGCTCCAGCAGCGGCGGCGAGAGCCGGACGTCGTCCACGCCGAAGCGCGCGGCGAAGCGCCGGGCGAACTCCTTCGCCAGCGCCGGGATGTCCTCGCGGTGCTCGCGGAGCGGCGGGACCACCAGCTCCACCACCGCGAGCCGGTAGTACAGATCCTCGCGGAACCGGCCGGCGCGCGCCTCCTCGGCGAGGTCGCGGTGCGTGGCCGCCACGACGCGCACGTCCACGCGCTCGACGCGGCCGGCGCCCACCGGCTGGATCTCGCCCTCCTGCAGCGCGCGGAGCAGCTTGGCCTGGAGCGGCAGCGGCAGCTCGCCCACCTCGTCCAGCACCAGCGTCCCGCCGTCGGCCTGCGCGAAGAACCCCTCGCGCGCCTGCACCGCCCCGGTGAACGCGCCGCGCGCGTGGCCGAACAGCTCCGCCTCGGCCAGCTCCGCCGGGATGGCCGCGCAGTTGAAGCGGACGAGCGGGCCGGAGGCGCGGCGGCTCTGCGCGTGGAGCAGGGACGCGATCAGCTCCTTGCCGGTGCCGGTCTCGCCGCGCACCAGCACCGTGACGTCCTTCGGCGCCACGCGCGCCACCGCGTCGAGGAGCCGCTGCATGGCCGGGGCGTCGCCGACGATGCTGCGACCGAGCGCCTTCTCGACGGCCAGGCGGCGGTTCTGGACGCGCAGCGCGCGGGTCTCGAGCGCCCGGTCCAGCACCAGCGTCATCTCGTCGATGTCGAAGGGCTTGGTGACGTACTCGTAGGCGCCGGCCTTCATGGCGCGCACCGCCACGCGCTCCGACCCCTGCGCGGTGAGGACCACCACCGGGAGCGTGGCGTCGCGCTCGTGGATGGCCTGCAGCAGCTGCAGGCCGTCCATCTCCGGCATGGCGTAGTCCGTGACCACGGCGTCCACGCCCTCGAGGCGCTCCAGCGCCTCGGCGCCGGAGCGCGCGGTGACCGGCTCGTGGCCGTTCGAGCGCGCCAGCTCCTTCAGCGCGTAGAGCACGGCGGGCTCGTCATCGACCAGCAGCAGCCGGGACATTCTCGGTGGCCTCCTGGTGCACCCGGGGCAGGGTGCCGGTTGCGGTGGTGCCCGCGTCGGGGGCGCTCGCGTACTCGAGCGTGCCGCCGTGCTGGACGAACGCGCGCCGGGCGAGCAGGACGCCCAGCCCGGTGCCCTGCTCGCGGGTGGTGAAGAAGGGGGTGCCGAGCCGCGCGACGACCGCCGGCGGCATGCCGCGGCCCGTGTCCCGGACCGCCACCTCGACCGCGCCGCCGCGGTCGGAGACGAGCACCTCGACCCGGTCGCCCCGGCGGCTCGCCTCCACCGCGTTCGCGATCAGGTTCAGGAGCGCCTCCTTCAGGCGGCGCGGGTCGGCGTCGATGCGCGCGTCGCCGCGCCGGTGGAGGCCGACGCCGGCGGCGGCGGCGCGGCCCTGCAGCACCGAGAGCACCTCGTCGGCGAGCTCGCCCAGCGAGAGGTCCTCGCGCTGCAGGCACTCGAGCGGCCGCGAGAACGACAGGTAGCCGTCGAGGATCTCGCGCATGCGCTCGACCTCCGACGAGACCACCTTGAGCCGCTCGCAGGTGTCGCCGTCCGAGGCGCCGCGGGCCGAGATCTGCACCAGCGCCTTGATGGCGCCGAGCGGGTTCTTCAGCTCGTGCGAGATCTGCGAGCTCATCAGCTCGAGCTCGCGCGCGCGGGTGAGCGCCTGGCTCGCCACCTCGTCGCGGGCCCGCAGCATCCCGCGGACCGAGTCGGCGACCGTCTCGCCCAGGATCACGACGTAGTCGGCGTGCACCGCCACCGTCCCGACGAGCGCCACCAGCGCGACCAGCGCGAACGTGCCCTCCGGGACCGGGGGCCCCATCCAGCCGGGCGCGAGCAGCATGACCAGGCCGGCGGCGGCCAGGGCCCAGAGCGCTCCCGCGGTCTCCCGCCGCCAGCCGCAGCGGACCACCAGCACCGAGACGGTGGGGGGAGGGCGACGAGCAGCGGGCTGCGCAGGCCGCCGGTCAGCGCCACGGACGCGAGCGCCATGGCGAGCGGGAGGCGGAGGTCGGCGGCGTTCACGGCGGTGCAGAACGGGCCGTTCGCGCGGACGCAGGCGCGCGCCGCGTGCAGCGCCAGCGCGAGGCCGAGGAGGCCCAGGAGGGCGAGCACCCGCCAGCGCGGGTAGCCCTGGAACCAGAGCAGCACGACGAAGGCGATCCAGGCAGCGTAGAGGGCGACCACCAGCGCGGGCCGGCTCCGGCGCCAGCGCTCGTCCGCCGCGGCCAGGTTCGAGCGTCGCAGGTGCTCGTGCTGCGCATGGCTGCCCATGCCCCGATCCTTCGCAAGATCCGGGCCCTGGGCGATCGGCATCTCCATGCCCCGATTATCTGCGGGTCCGGGCCCGCCGGCCACCCCGCCTGTACGTCGGGCCGACAATCGGGGCGGCTCCTGTCCACGGACCCGACACGGCGGCGGCCGTGGAACGAGCCCATTCGCCTGCGGGGCGCGCGTTCGATGCCGCAGCGCGGCGGGGCACGGTCCTTGCGGTGTGGAGGGGCATGTCCCTGTGGCCCCACCTCCTCGCGTCCGTCCGGAGCCCGCTCGGCGCGGTCGCGGCGCTGGCGGTGCTGGCGTCGGGGTGCCTCGAGTACAGCCCGTACGCGCTCCCCGAGAACAAGGGCCTGAACCGGAAGGCGGTGGGGGCGCTCCTCGCCACGCCGCCGGCGGAGCCGCTCCGCGTGGCCCTCCTCGGCGACACGCAGCTCGCGTTCGACGAGGCCGAGGACGCGGTCGGGCTCGTCAACGGCCTGGACGGCGTGTCGTTCGCGATCCAGCTCGGCGACTTCACCGACCTGGGCCTGCTCCGCGAGTACGAGCTGATGCACGACGTCTTCGCCCGGCTGCGGGTGCCGTGGCTGGTGGTGCTCGGCAACCACGACATGCTCGGCGGCGGCGACGCGATCTACGACCGGATGTTCGGCGCGCGGAACCTGGTGTTCACCTGGGGTCGCACCCGCTTCGTGCTGCTCGACACGAACGCGCGCGAGTACGGCTTCCCGGAGGACGTGCCGGACCTCGAGTGGCTCGACGCGCAGCTCGCGCCGGACGGCGCGCACGACCGCGCGGTGGTGGTGGCGCACGTGCCGCCCTGGCACGAGGACTTCAACGCGGCGCTGCGCCAGCCGTACCTCGACCTGCTGGCCGCGCGCGGCGTGACCGACTCGTTCTACGCGCACGTCCACCGGTACGGGGTGCGCGAGGAGTCCGGCGTGCGGCTCTGGACCGCCGACGCGCTCACCGGGCGGTCGATCCTGCTCCTCACGCTGCCGGCCGCGGGCGAGCCGCTGGTGGAGCAGGTGTCGTGGTGAGGCCCGCCCGCGCCCTGGCGCTCCTCACGGCGCTCGCCGCCGCCGTCGCGCCCCCCGCGCCCGCGCGGGCCGAGGCCGAGCACGCCTCGCTCGACCGCGCCTACGAGCGCGACGAGGGCGGCGATCGCCACTGGCTGCTCCCGGACCACCTCACCGCGCAGTTCGCGGGGAACGTGGGCCTCCTCGCGGTGGGCGGCGGCCACGCTTGGCGCGACGACCACGTGCTCGGGGATCTCCTGTTCGGGTGGGTGCCGGAGTCGGTGGGCGGCACCGACATCTACCAGCTCTCGGCCAAGGTGACCTGGTCGCCCTGGATCGTCCGCCTCGGGCAGGGCTGGAAGGCGCGCCCGTTCACGGTCGGGCTCCAGGTGACCTACCTGCTCGGCGGCGACTACTTCATCGTCCAGCCCAGCCGGTACCCGAACGGCTATTACCCGGTCCCGACGGCGCTGCACCCCGGGTTGACGCTCGGGACCAGCCTCGCCGTCCCGAAGCGCTACCTGGACGTGCCGGTGTCGATCTACGTGGAGGGCGTGGCGCTCGGGCACATGCTCCGGGTGTGGGCCGCCAACCCGCGGACCATCGGGCCCGCGGACGTGTTCAGCTTCACGGCGGGTGCACGCGTCCGGCTGTAGGGGCCCGGCGGGCGAGCGCCCGGGCGGCGCGCGTGCGCGCGCTCGGCGCGCGGCATCCCTCGCACAGGGCGGGCTTCCGGGCCGTTGCCGCACGGGCGGGCGAGCTTCATCTCGTCGGGCATGGTTCGCCGCGGGATCCTGCTCGCGCTGCTCGCCTCCGCCGCCGCGGGGTGCAACGACTACAACTTCAGCCCGGTCGGCCACTGCCTGCTGCAGCCCGGCAGCGTGCGGGTGCAGCTCTCGAAGGTCTCGAGCGCCGACATCCTGTTCGTGGTGGACGACTCCCCGTCGATGGACCCGAAGCAGGACGGCCTCGCCGCCAGCTTCAAGGACTTCATCACGCGGATGGTCCAGGCCAACACGGCGCGCGCCGCCCGCGGCCTCGACCCGGTGGACTTCCGGATCGCGGTGACCACCACGTCGGTGTTCTGGGCCGGGCCGAACGGCCGGTCGTGCGTGGCGGGGAGCGGCGGCAACCAGTGCTGCCGCACCTCGGCCTGCACCGACGTGGCCTCGTGCACGCCGGGCACCGCCGCGGGCTGCGGCGGCGGGCAGGTGTGCGTGACCACCCCGGTGCTCGACGCGGACGGGCTCCGCGTGACCGGCTCGAAGCAGCAGTGCTGCGCGCCCAGCGACTGCACCGCCGCCGGGGCCGGCTGCGCGCCCGGCGACGCCTGCACCACGCTGCAGACCGCCTACTCGAACCCGTTCCCGTCGTCGTCCTTCTGCACGCCCGGCTACGCGGTCGCCGGCGCCCCGTACCCCGGCGGCGCGCTCGTGTCCGCTCCCGGCAACCCGCGCATCCTCGAGTTCGCGAAGGAGCTCGACTGGGCCTCCTGGGGCACCGCGGCACAGGACGCGCGGCTGACGCAGCTCGTCCAGCAGTTCGCGCAGAACATCAAGGTCGGGAGCTGCGGCTCGGGCCAGGAGCAGGGGCTCGAGGCGGGGCGGCTCGCGCTGCAGAAGGCGCTCGCCGGCCAGCTCCCCGGCGTCGCGCCCGGCACGTTCCCGCGGGCAGGGGCGAAGCTGGTGGTGGTGTGGGTGGGCGACGAGGACGACTGCTCCAGCCCCGCCGCCGCGCCGGTGCCCATGGCGACCTCCACGCCGGGCGCGGACGCGTGCGTCCTCGACAAGCACCAGCCGGCCGGCGCGCAGCGCGAGTTCCCGGTCTCCGACTACGCGTCGTTCTTCGCCTCGCTGGTGCGGGCCGACGGCCCCGCCGACCTGGGCGCGGCGTTCATCGTGTCGAGCGTGCGCTGCGCCGACGGATCTACGCGGCGGCCGACTCGTGCAGCGGCACCGCCTCGTGCCCGGTGGCGCCGCCGCTCACCTGCCACCCCGCCGCGCCCGCCTGCGGCGGCGCGTTCGCCGCCGGCGAGCGCTTCCTGCAGCTCGGCGACCAGCTCCGCGCGCGCGGCATCGGCGTGGTCGAGGGCACGGTGTGCGACGCCTACCCGCCGAGCACGTTCGGCCCGGTGCTCTCGGCCATCGCGGACCTGGCGCGCCCGCTCGACGGCCTGCGCCTCCCCACGCTGCCCGCGGCCCGCGCGGTGACGAACCTCCGCATCGCCGACGCCTCGGGGACGACGCGCCGGACCTGCGCCTACGGCACCGACTGGTGCTTCGTCGCCTGCGACGACCCGAGCACCACCCCGGCCTGCCTCGCGGCCGGCACCTCGCAGTGCATCTCCATCGACCCGTCGGCGGCGTGCGTGGCGAACCCCGGCGAGACCTACGCGGCCGAGTACCTCGGCACCGTGCCCGCGGGCGGCTGCGCCAGCGCCGGCGAGTGCGCGCAGGCGCTGGGCGGCAAGGAGGCGGACTGGGCCTGCCACGTCGAGCCCGGCGCCTCGCGCGGCAGCTGCGCCTGCGCCGGCGGCGGGTAGGGCGCCCTTCACGTCGACCCGCTCACCCTGAGCCCGTCGAAGGATCGCCCCGAGCCTGTCGAGGGGCGGGCGGATGGCGCGCTAGGGCTGCAGCGCGCCCACCTCCCAGCCGTCGCCCCGCCGCACGTAGACGGTGCGGTGGTGCAGCCGGCCCGGCCCCGAGCGCCAGAACTCGATCCGCTCGGGCGCGACGAGGTAGCCGCCCCAGAACGGCGGGCGCGGGATCTCCTCGCCCGGGAAGCGCGCCTCCACCTCGCGGACCGCCGCCTCCAGCTCGGCGCGGTCGCCGAGCGGCGCGCTCTGCCTCGACGCCCAGGCGCCCACGCGGCTCTCCCGCGGCCGGCCGCGAAAGTACGCGTCGGCCTCGGCGTCGGGGAGCGGCGTGACCGCGCCCTCGACGCGCACCTGCTCCTCCAGCGCCGGCCAGTGGAAGCAGAGCGCGGCGCGCGGGTTCGCGGCGAGGTCGCGCGCCTTGCGGCTCTCGCGGTTGGTGAAGAACGGGAAGCCGCGCGCGTCGGCGGACTTCACCAGCACCATCCGCACCGAGGGCGCGCCGCGCGCGTCGGCGGTGGCGAGCGCGGCGGCGGTGGCGTCGTGCGGGGAGGCGGCCGCGGCGCGGGCGAGCGCGTCGAGGAAGCGGGCGATGGGGTCGGGGGCGGCGCTCGGCGGGAGGGGCATGCCCGCGTTCTTGCCGCCCCCGCGCGCGATTTCAAGCGGCGCGCGCGGCGGGCGACGCCGGGGGCATCGTTCCACCTTCGCAACAGAGAGGTGCGGAACGGCTTGCTGCGCGTCGCAAGGAACGATGCCAGATCACGGGGCGTCCGGACGGGCGGCGACGCCCCCGCCCACCAACGACCGAAAGGAATCGCCCCCCATGAAGAAGCTCCTGTCCGCCGGCCTCGCCCTCGCCCTGGCCCCCGCGCTCGCCCTGGCGGCGCCCAGCACCTGGACCCTCGACGCCTCCCACTCGAACGCCGGCTTCGCGGTGAAGCACCTCGTCATCTCCACCGTGCGCGGCTCGTTCACCACGCTCTCCGGCAAGGTGGTGCTGGACGAGGCCAACCTGGCGAAGTCCACGGTCGAGGCCACCATCGACGTGAACAGCATCGACACGCAGGTCCCGGATCGCGACACGCACCTCAAGTCGCCCGACTTCTTCGACGTCGCGAAGTACCCGACCATCACCTTCAGGTCCACCAAGGTCGCGAAGGCCGGCAAGGACGGCCTGAAGGTCACCGGCGACCTCACCATGCACGGCGTGACCCGCCCGGTGACGCTCGACGTGACCGCGTCGCCCGAGGTGAAGGGCATGGGCGGCGAGACGCGCCGCGGCTACGCCGCCACCACCAAGGTGGACCGCAAGGACTTCGGGCTGGTGTGGAACAAGATGGTCGAGGCGGGCCCCGCCGTCGGCGACCAGGTCACCATCACGCTCGACCTCGAGGTCGTGAAGGATCAGCCGAAGACGGCGTCGAAGTAGCTCCTCGCTGCACGATCGCCGTCGCCGGGCCAGCTCGCCACGCGCGGGCCGGCCCGGTGCCTTTCGGCGTTCGCGATCGCGCGCCGGTCAGCGCTGCGCCGGCGCCGCGGGCGCCGCGGCCCGCCGCCGGAGCGGCGCGACCGTGCTCGCCTGCGGCCCCTCGTCGCCCGGCTCCTCCACGAAGCGCACCGGGCTGCCGATCTCCAGCCGCTCGAAGCCGCCGCGCAGCACGCTGCGCGCGTCGAAGTAGATCTCGCGGTCGTCCGGCGTCCGCAGGAACCCGAAGCCCTCGCCGTGGAAGATCCGCGCGACCACCCCGTGCGGCGGCGCCTCGTGCGCCTTCACGCGGCCGTCCATGCGCCGCTGCCGGTCCTCGAGCTGGCGCCGCACGTCCCGGAACGCCGCGTTCAGCGCCGCGTACAGGTCGGCGCGGTCGCGGCTCTTCGGCGGCGCGCGGCCGACCACGGCGCGCCCGCCCGGGAACCTCAGCTCGATGCGGACCCGGTACTGGGCGCCGGCGTTCCGGTGGTGCCGGCTCGGCGCCTCCAGCGCGACCGTGCACCCGGTGATGCGCCCGTGGAATCGCTCGAGCCGCCGCACCGCCTCGCGCACGCGCTCGGCCAGCGGCTCGGAGGGCTCCACGTGAATCCACGCCAGCTGGAGCGGGGTCTCCATGGTCACCTCCATCGCGATCGTACGCGCGCCCCCCGGCGCGCGTCGGGGTCCTTCGGGGAGCCGATCGCGGGCGGCGCGCACGCGGCCGGCCGGGCGTGCGCCCGCTCCCCCGTCCGCGTGCGCGCGGCGTCGCAACCCAAGTGCGCGCGGCGCGGCCGCCGCGGCCCGGGCCGCCCCGTGGGCATGCTGGGGGGCGCCGGAAGGAGGACGCCATGGAGCTCGCCGCGGTCCGGCTCGAGAAGCCGGAGGACGTGAACGTGGTGGTGGGCCAGGCCCACTTCATCAAGACCGTCGAGGACCTGCACGAGGTGCTGGCGCAGAGCGCGCCCGCGCTGCGCTTCGGGATCGCGTTCTGCGAGGCGTCCGGGCCGCGGCTGGTGCGGCGGTCCGGGAACGCGCCGGACCTGGTGGACCTCGCCGTCCGGAACGCGCAGGCGATCGGCGCCGGCCACGCGTTCGTGGTGCTGCTGCGCGAGGGGTTCCCGGTGAGCGTCCTCAACGCGCTGAAGGCGGTGCCGGAGGTGTGCACCGTCTTCTGCGCGACCGCGAACGACGTCGAGGTGCTGGTGGCGCAGACCGCGACCGGGCGCGGGATCGTGGGGGTGGTGGACGGCGGCGCGCCGCTCGGCGTGGAGGGCGAGGCCGACGTCGCCGAGCGGAAGGCGCTGCTGCGTCGCTTCGGCTACAAGCTCTGAGCCGCGGGGCGGGCCCCCGCCTCGCCGGTGGCGCGCGCGGCACGGGTCGAGGTATCGGATCCGCATGCCCGACGCCACCGTGCCCCGCGTCCTCATCCGCGCCAGCGAGCGCGGCCCCGCCCACACCGCCGGTCACCCGTACAACCCGCGCGCCGAGGTGCACGGCTGGATGCTCTCGCGCGCCGCCGGGCTGGGGCGCGTGGCGGTGAACCTCGCCTTCCTCGAGCCCGGCAAGGAGAGCGCCGTCTACCACCTGCACCACCGCGAGGAGGAGTGGGCGTACGTGCTCGAGGGGCAGGGCGTGGTCGAGCTGGACGGGACCGACCACCCGATCGCCGCGGGCGACTTCGTCGCGTTCCCGCCCGGCGTGGCGCACCAGGTCCGCAACGGCTCCGCCGGCGCGCGCCTGTGGCTGCTCGAGGGCGGCGAGGTGATCCCGGACGTGGAGGTGGCCGACTTCCCGAAGCTCGGGCGGCGCCTGGTCCGCACCGGGACGCGCCATGCGGTCTACCCGCTCGACGCCGAGGTGCCGTTCCTGCCCCCCGGCGTCGAGCCGCCGGGGGAGCTGTTCGGGCTGCCGCCGCCCGGCGCGCCGCCCCGGCTGCTCGTCCGCGCCGGCGAGCGGGCCGCGGCGCGGCCGTACTCGCACCCCCAGAACCCGCGGTCCGAGGTCCGCCTCCAGTGGCTCTCGCGCCCCGCGCTGAAGCGCATCTCGGCCGGGATCGCCGCCGTGCCGGCCGGGCGGGACTCGTTCGTCCGGCACGTGCACCGCCACGACGAGGAGTGGATGTACGTGCTCTCCGGCCGCGGCGTCGCGCTCCTCGGCGATCGCGAGGAGCCCATCGGCCCCGGCGACTTCCTGGGCTTCCCGCCCGGCGGCGAGCCGCACAACGTCCG
The DNA here is from genome assembly GCF_049201065.2 of Anaeromyxobacter sp. Red801. Lineage (NCBI taxonomy): Bacteria > Pseudomonadati > Myxococcota > Myxococcia > Myxococcales > Anaeromyxobacteraceae > Anaeromyxobacter > Anaeromyxobacter sp. Red801. The sequence goes on from NZ_CM181236.1 coordinate 2,010,378, forward strand.
CGCCGCGGCCGACGCCGAGCTGGTGTACCTGCAGGGCGGCGACGCCTGGTCGCGCGAGACGCTCGAGATCGTGGACATGCCCGAGCTCGGCCTGCGCAAGACGTTCGTGGGCACGCGCAGCGCCATGACCTTCCCGGTCGACGCCGCGCTGGAGGGAAAGGGGGCCTAGCGGGGAGGCCCCACGTGCGGGCGGCCCGGACCGCGGCGTTGCCGGATGACACTGAGCGTATGAGCCTGGGATCGTCGCGGACGGCGGAGGGGCCATGGCGGATCAGGCGCGTCACCCGGAGGAGATCCACCGCTCCGAGGCAGCGTACTTCGACGCACAGGCGGCGACGCTCGAGCGCGCCGGGTGGCGGCTCGACCCGGCGGTGGTGGCTCGGTACCGCCGGCCCGCCCGCTTCTGGTTCAACAAGGAGTACCGGTTCCGGCGCCTCGGCGAGGTGCGCGGGCTGCGCATCCTCGACGTGGGGTGCGGGCTCGGGGACAACGCCATCCTGCTCGCATCGCACGGGGCGCGCGTCACCGCGGTGGACCTCTCGCCCCGGTCCGTCGAGCTGGCGCGGCGGCGGGCGGCGCGGGCCGGCCTGGCCGAGCCGCCCGAGTTCGTGTGCGCGCCGCTGGAGCAGGTTGACCTCCCCGAGGCGGCGTTCGACGTCATCTGGGGCGACGGCGTCCTGCACCACGTGCTGCACGACCTCGACGGCGTGCTGCGGTGCCTGGCCCGGGCGGCGCGGCGGGACGCGCGCTTCCTGTTCTCCGAGCCGGTCGATCGCGTCCCCGGGCTTCGGAGGCTGCGCCTGCTGTTGCCGGTGCCGCCGGACGGCACGCCCGACGAGCGGCCGCTCCGCGAGGCGGAGCTGCGGCGGATCCGCCGCTGGGTGCCCGATCTGCGGGTGCGGCCGTTCTCGTTCGCCGGACGGCTGAACCGCTTCCTGCTGCCCGGCGGCGCCTACGAGTCGGCGGGCCCGCTGCGCCGCGCCGCCGCCGACGGTCTCTGCCTCGCCGACTGGGTCGCGCTCGCCGTGCCGGGCCTCGCGCGCCTGGGCGGGATGGCGGTGCTGGAGGGGCACCTGCGGAATGCCGCGCGGGCCGCCTCGAGGGGCGCGGCCGCGGAGGCGGGCACGGTCCAGGCGCAGGCCGAGGGATAGCCGCTACCGCGGCGTCGCCGCGAGGAGCGGCCGCGCCGGTGCGGCGTGCGCCGGCGGGCGCGCCGCGCTGCCGGGGCGGGCCGCGGCGTCGAGCCGGAACACCGCCACCAGGGCCTGCAGGGCCTCGGCCTGGGTGCTCAGCTCCTCGGCGGTCGAGGCGAGCTCCTCCGACGCCGACGCGTTGCGCTGCGCCACGTCGTCCACCCGCCGCATGGCGCCGTTGATCTGGGCGACGCCGGCCGCCTGCTCCCGGCCCGCCGCGGCGACGGTCTGGACCAGCGCGGCGGTGCGCTGGATCGTGGGGACGAGCGCCTTCAGCAGCTCGCCGCTCCGGGCGGCGCTGTCCATCGAGCGCGCGGCGAGGCCGCCGATCTCGGCCGACGCGGTCTGGCTGCGCACCGCCAGCTTCCGGACCTCCGCCGCCACCACCGCGAAGCCGCGCCCCTGGGCGCCGGCGCGCGCCGCCTCGATGGCGGCGTTCAGCGCGAGCAGGTTGGTCTGGTAGGCGATCTCCTCCACGATCCCGATCCGCTCGACGATGGCCCGCATCGCGTCCACCGTCTCCGCCGCGGCGCGGCCGCACGCCTCGGCGTCGGCCGCGCCGGCGGTCGCGATGCGGTCCGCCTCCTGGCCGTTGCGCGAGTTGTGCTCGATCGAGGCGCTCATCTCCTGCAGGCTCGCGGTGGTCTCCTCCACCGAGGCCGACTGCTCGCCGGTGCCCTGCGAGAGCGCCTGCGAGGTGGCGGACACCTGCCCCGCGGCGGAGGCGAGCGCGTCGGCGCCGCCCCGCACCTCGCCGAGCACGCCCGCCAGGCGCTCGGCCATGCCGCGCATGGCGCCCTCGAGCGCGGCGACCTCGTCGCGGCCGTGCGGCGCGATGCGCGCGGTGAGGTCGCCCTCGGCGATCCGCGTCGCCACGCCCACCGCGCCGGCGAGCGGGCGCACGATGCTGCGGGTGATCGCGACCGCCACGCCCACCGCGAGGAGGAGCGTCGCGGCGGTGAGGCCGCCGATCGCGAGGAGCGCGACCCGCGTCCGCTCCGCCTCCTGCTCCACCGTCTCGACCATGTAGCGCTTCTCCAGCGCCACGAGGTCCATCCAGCCCTGGCGGTAGGCCTCGAGCCGCGGCATCAGCTCGCGCTGGAACAGCGCCGCGGCCTCCTCGCGCCGGCCCGCGGCGAACGCCTTCGCGACCTCGTCGCGCGTCGCCTGGTACGGGCCGCGCAGCTCGCCGACCCGCCGGTACAGCGCCTGCTCCTCCGGCGTGGAGAGCGCGCCGTCGAGCCACGCGATCGCGGCGGAGCAGTCGCGCTTGTTCCGGGCCAGCACGGCGCCGAGCGCGTCCAGCTGCGCCTGCGTGTAGATCCCGGCGAACAGGAACTGCTGCCAGCTCGCGCGCGTGCTCGACTCGGTGGTCTGGACGCAGACGCCCGCCTTCTCGACCAGCGCGTAGCGCTGGCTCACGACGCGCTCCAGCGCCTGCGACTGGAGCCGCATCCGGGAGACGCCCAGCGCGCCCACCGCGACCATCATCGCGATGAGCCCGGCGAAGGCGGCGGCGAGCCGCGAGGAGATCTTCCAGTTGCGGACCATGGCGGGCGGCTCCTGCGGCGCGGCGAGGACCGCCGCGCGTGCGTCGAGGGGGCGCAGGTTTCTCGCAGAAGGACGGCGGAGGGGAGGCGGTTTTCCGCCGCGGCGGGCCGACCCGGGCCCGCCACCCGGGGGCGCGGCCCACCCGCCGCACGATCCGTGCGGTAGGCCGCCCGACCGCGGCGGCGCCGCCGCTCGCCTGGGAGGCAGCCGCGACGTCCGGCGCCGAGGCGCGACGGCGTCCGCACGGCGCGGCGGACGCCGGGCGTACGCTCAGCGCCGACCGCGATCGCGGCCCTTGCCCGTGTCGTGGCAGGTGCCGTCGCTCCACTGGTGGCCCGGCGGGCACTTCTTCGAGGCGGCCGCGGGCTGGACCGACTGGACGGAGCGGCGCTGCACGGGGAGCTGCACGGCGCAGCCGGTGCCGAGGGCCGTGAGGGTGGTGACGGCGAGGGCGGGGGAGGGGCAGTGTAGCGACCGCCTCCCGCGCTCGAAAGGGCGGCGCCATCCGACATCCGCCCGCCGGCGCTCGCCCCCCTTCGCGGCCCGCCTCGCCCGGCCCGTTGCTTCGTGCCGGGGCGGCGGACCGCGGGTATACGAAGGCCATGTACTTCGCGCTCCTGTACGAGACGGTCCCCGACTACGTCCAGCGCCGGGCGGCGTTCCGCGACGAGCACCTCGCGGCGGCCCGGAAGGCCCGGGAGGAGGGGCGCCTCCTCCTGGCCGGCGCCTTCGATCCACCCGACGGCGCGCTCCTCGTCTTCAAGGCCGACGGCGCCGAGGAGGTCGAGGCGTTCGCGCGCGCCGACCCGTACGTGCGGAACGGCCTGGTCACGTCCTGGCGCGTCCGCCCGTGGACCGTGGTGGTGGGCGGGGAGGGGCAGTAGCCGGGGAGGACCGCCGCCCGCCCCGGAGCCTCGCCGCGGGCCCGGCGTCCTGCTCCCGCTGGCGCCGGGGTTGTGGTAAGCCCAGGCCTTCGCAAGGCCGGCCCCGTAGCTCAGCTGGATAGAGCGGCGGTTTCCTAAACCGTAGGCCGTGGGTTCGAGTCCCGCCGGGGCCACTACTCTACTGCGCGATCTGCCTCCCGATTTCCTGGGCGGCACTGCCCGTCTCCCCCACGTCTCCCCGCGCTGCGTCGAGTGCCCCGATGGCCTCTCCGTCGGCGCCCCAGCGTTTACGTGCATGTACCGCGTGGTCGTCTCGGCTCGTGGTGGCGTAGGGCTTTGCGCCCGTGTTCTACGGGGAGCAGGGCTCCGCGCGGAAGGCGCTCCCGGTCCTCGGCCGCCCCATGGAAGACGCGCACGGGCCGCGTGCGGGCGGTGGCCATGGTCAACCTCGACCGCCTCGACCGCGGCATGTGCAAGTGCATCAACCGACTCGCGAAGTTCGGCGGTTACGGCGCCGCGTGCTTCTCCGTGCGCGAGTCGTCGGTCGAGGATGCCGGGCAGACGGGCAGACGCGCGGACTCCTCGTCGGCATCTTCGGCTGGATGGCCGACGATGGAGCGCGGGAACCTGATCGCCAGGCCAAGGCGGGCCTCGCGCGCTCGCCGCAAGGGGAAACTGCTCGGGCGTCCACGCGCGCCTATGCCGGTCGAGGTCGAGAAACTCCGCGGCCTTGTCGCCGGGGGTTGTCGCAGCGGAAGGCCACCGAGGCGCTCGCAGTGAACGAGAGCACGGCCCAGTTCGTCCTTTCGCGCGCTGCCACCGCCGCGTCGGCCGGCGGCTGGTCCCCCGGGGTGGCTTGATCGAGCAGAGGCCCACCCGACGGTTGTCCTTCGCTCCCGTCGCGAGGTCGACTGATTGCGAGGGCGTCCTCTACTCTGCAAGGAAATGCGCGACTCCCTTGGAGGTGACGGGCGCATTCGATCTCTCGCGCCACCGAGCAAGCAACAGATTCCACCGCCTCCAGTCTATGCTATCACCTGGCATGGCCTCGACGACCGCGCCCAAAATAGGAGCAATGGTCGGCTCGCGTTCGATGTGAAGAAGGTCGACCGCTAGCGCAAGCGCCCCGCCCGCGCTGTGACCGACAGCGGCGCTTTCAGTGAATAGTTCCGGGTAGCGAGAAGGCGCTGAGCGATCGCCGAGTGGATGGAGCATGAGCAGCAACGCTGCGGCGGCCCGGACCTCTGCGGGATGCGCACTGTCGACGAGGACGTCGTCGAGATCTCGGGCGCGGGGTACGTAGGCCTGGACTAGCGAGCAGCAGGCTTGCAGACGTTCATCCCGCCCCGTCAACCGCCCACGCCGGAACGCTATATCCGTACCGAATGAGTTGTGAGCTGAAATTACGTCGCTGGCCAGTCTTGGAAGCAGGCGCACCTCTTTCGGCAAGTCGAGAACAACGGGGCGAAACTGAATCTCGTCGTCAATCCACCAAGGACCATATCCCAGTTCAGGGTTGAATCCGTCCGCGACAACCTTCTCTCGGAGCGCTGCGCCACCCCGAGACGCGCCGAAGGCCAATCCCCAAACCGGTGCGGCAAGTTCGCGTCGAGCCGCGGCGGTCTGAAGAGCCACGGTGACGGCTTCATTGGTCACGTCGCCTGAAAGCGCAAGGGCCTCACCAACGCCTACTTGGCGAACCCACCACATTACGGCCCACCTAGGATACTTCGCGAAAAGAGCAGAGATCTTCGCGTTCGACAGCAGGTCCCGCTCGCCAGACCCGATTTCCCAGATGCGGTTGTCCTCAAATCTAAGATGTCCGAATGCCCGAGCACTAAGAGAATGAGCAAATTGCTCTTCGGTCAAACTTGCTACGGCATCAGCTAACTTGGAAGGCGTAGTCTCTGTGACGCGCGGGAAGCGCATGTAAATGTCGGACGGAAGTTCGTATAGCCCCGACCAATCGCTTCCTAATGCGCTGAGGACGCTAAGGTAACTTGGCTTATCTTGAAAACAAGCAAAGTGAGTTGCTGCGACCGTGAATCCGACAAACCCGGTCATCTCTTCTGGATGCGCATGGCTTGCCCAGTTGCGGATCTGTGGATCGTCAAAGGGGCCGGAAGGCGCGACGGCGAGTGTGAGCCAGCCGTAGTCCTCGCGCACCATGTTATCCTGGCGCAAATGGCGCTCGCGGCGGTACAGGTTAAAGATGCCTGCGATCCTGGGGCCAAAGCGTTCTCCGAGCTTATCAGACACGGCTTTCGCCAAGTCATGTGACTCGAATGCTCGAGCAAAGAGTCGGGCTCCGGCGAAATCCGGGACGGGCCACTGGGAGCTGGCGTCCGCGAGCAGGTCGACGACCCAGCGTCGGCGTGCCGAATCTGTAGTGGGCGCCGCGACCAAGGATTCCAGCAGTGCGCGGCGATACCATCCCGGCGCCGCACTTATGGTCGAGAGGAGGGCAGGAAGAAACGCGTGATCGTCGCGAATCGTCAGAACCAAGTAGAGGGCTGCTCCGAGCGAGGATTTTGTGTCGAGTTCCCGCAAGTACCGAGCCATTTGGTCCGTGATCCAGGCCTCGGACGCAGGTCCGCGCACAGACAAGAGTGGGGCGAGCGCATTGGGATCTCGGATCGAGGCAACGCGAGGCATCATGTCCTTGAAGATGTTGCGGACGCCTTTGTCTGGTTCGAGAACTCCGTCCTGAAGGAGTCGAGCGGCAACGAGACCGCCACGCGCTAGCGCTCCGGCAAACGCGCTATCGAGACCCTCGCTCTCGCCATCGTCCGTGGAGCGCAACGCCTGATAAGCGACTGCAAGTTCGGCTTTGCGTGACCCCAAGGCAAGGGCGCTCAATAGAAAATGCACGACTTCGCGCCAATGAGCGTCACCAACAATGTTTTCGAGGCGCCTTCCGAGCGCATCCGGGGTTGCGCCGTAGTACAGGTACTCGGCAGCGAAGTATTCTTGTAGTTGGCGAACATCAAATCGGACGTGAGCGCCATCATCGGGCGTGCTAATCAGCACAAGTCGCTCGGTCGTGGCGCTGAGGACCGTCTCTGTGATGGCGTCGATGTAATGATCTTTCTGCTCGCGCACGACCGTTTCGACCATTGTTCGGAAATCTGCTCTGCTGAGTTTGGCTTGCGCCCCTTGTGCTCGTTCAGCCTCGGAGTGGAGTAGGAACCCGAGTCGATTGTGAACCGCTTTGAGTAGCGCGTGATCCTCGCGAAGGAGAGCCCGCAGTGCTTGGTCCGGGAGTTCGCGGTTTGCCTCGCGTGTCCGAATGACATCATAGAATCTATTGTAGAGCTCCCACTTCTTCTCCGGGGGGCGTTGGCCACCACGCACAATGATAGCCATGATGTGGGATTGAAGCGGAGTCGTCATCAGTTCCTGGACGGCCGGCGAACGCAGCGCGGCCTTGAGTACCTCGACGGATCTCTCGGACTCTGCTCGCGGGAGCGTTTGCTTTATAAGGAGCGCTCCGCATTTAAACGCGGTGGACTCCGGTAGTTTCGCGAGTTCCGCGGAAGCGACCCCGTATAGAGAGTCGAACTGGCCGGAGTAGCCTTGCGGCCGTGATGTGCAGATGGTCAGAACGTCGGCGTCAGCCGAGATGTCGCGGAGGAACGCGTGGACCTCCTTCGCAATGGCGTCCTTTACTGCTGCTGGAACCTCATCCAGTCCGTCGAAGACCACAACCCAAGAACGAGCCGCCAGCAGGCGCCGCAGCGTACCCACTGCGACGGGTTGCTCGATTTGTGCGGAAAGTAGGGCGGAAACGTACGTCAGGACTCCGCGTGGATCGGGGCCTCGCCTTTCTGCGTACCACTTTGCGTATTCCTTCAACTCAAGTTGAATCGGGATTCGCGGAACCGTGGGCCAAACGGCGGGGGCATTGGGAGAGGTTCGGATCTCCTGTGCGAGTTGGCGAACCTCGGGATGCACGTTTAGGCCGTCGCCCTGGAGGACGAGTGCTGCCCGCTGGATCTGGCAGAAGTACTGCCCGATCGTCGACTTGCCCTGACCCGGGCCTCCCTTGATGAACCAAACGGGAGCGCGCGACGGATGGCGCCTCCATTGAAGCCATGTGTCTGCTGTGGGCGGATTCGGGTCTAGCCGCTGAACCTGCGACGCCGCGGTTGCGAGGAACTGCGTTGCGAGACCAGTCAGTTCGTGCTCGGCGCAGCGGAATGGCAGGTCGACAAACAGATTGTGAATGCCTGGGCGCTTGTCCGCTTCGGAGCCCGCCTGCTCGAGCTTTGTGTGCTTGTGGTCTTCGAGTCCTGACACAATAAGGTGTCGTACGATCGCTTCACCGCTCGCTCTAGCATCCCCCAGTTCGCTGTAAAGCTTCGAGATTACATGCCCAGGCGAGAGGAAGTGCCCATACTTTGCGGCGATGTCGGGGAACTGACTGAGGAACTCGACAAGCTTTGTGCCGCCCCAGATATCAAAATGGTCGACCAGTTTGCGTCTAGCATTTCGTACGAGCGTCCGCGCTCGGTCGAAAGAGCCGGTTTTGGGGGTCGGGGTGGGATCAACGTTTGTTACAATAATCCAGTTGTCGGGCCACTCCCGCGAGTTCTGCGGGTTGCGAAAGGCTTTTAGCTCCTCACGAATGCGATCGAGCAGCCATTTCTGGGGATCGTGCGACAGGTGCGGAGCATGAAATTTGGCCTGAATGTACCAAGTCCCGTCCCATCGATTGACGTTGCTCGGATACGGCGCAGGCCCGTGGAAGTATCCGTCGCGTCCGCCGTCGGGTCCAGGCGCAAAGCCTGTGTGGCCGGCCCCGAGGATGCGCATCGCTATCGCGTTCGAAAGGTGCTCGAATGAGCGTGGGTCGAGGTTCGTCAGGTCATAGGCAGAGGGCATCTTCGTTCCCCTTCGGCGCAGCGGCGGTGCTTGCTCGTGCTGCCTTGCGGTCGCTCATGGGCTGGGCGGGACGCGGAGCGGATGGTGCACTCTGCGTATATCAGCATGTGGCGCTAAGCGTGTAAATGGACAATGTGCAGTCCGCTCGAGCGCTTGCGTGTCTCAGGTGTTCGATTCGGCAGGGTGGACCGAGGCGAGGGCTCATCCGCATCTCCGCTTGAGGTTGCTTCCCGAGTTGCCGACCAACCGCGAGTGGCTCAAGCCCCCGCAGCGGACCGCGCGCCTCAAGATCGGGCGGCGTGCTGGCGTCGGCGTGGAGGATTCGAAGAGGAGGATCACCCTGGTTACTGCGGGCGGCGAAGGGGCCGAGTAACTTGTCCAGAACGTTCACGACCGTGGGACCCGTCCTGTAACCTCCACCATCCCAGGGCCAACGGGGCCGCAACGGTCCAGCGAGGTAGGGAAGGCCACAGCAAGCCGGCGCGTGCCGGTGGCGACGCGTCCATCCGCCTTGACGCGTTCACCGAGGGTGATAGCATGCCCGCATGCGAGCCCGACTGGTTGCGGTTCTCCTGCTCCTCGGCGTGAACGCGGCAGGCTGCGGGGAGGACGAGTGCCCCGTCTGCTCGCCTTGCCCGCACTGGGGCGCACTCACCGTCGAGGACGCGGTGAGCTCGGGCCCGGTGCCGGGGGCGACGGTCGTCGGCGCCAGCGTGACCTGGACCTGCGCCGACAGCGGCGGCGTGACCCGGTGCACCACCGCCGAGCAGCTTCCCGTCGAGCCCGTGTCGCTCGAGGTCGCCGCGCCCGGCTACGCCTCGAAGGCGGTCGTGCTCACGCCCGCGGGGGGCGAGATCGATGCCTGCGGCTGCGCGAGCTGCGTCACCTACTCGCCGAGCACGGTCGCGCTCGCGCGGGCGCCGTAGGCGCAGGGCCGCTCATCCTCGCGACGCGTACTTCACCGTCTCGACCCGCCTGGCGCAGATGCGCGCTCCGGCCTCAGCGCTCGCTCGTGCCCGCGCCCTTCGTGCGCTCGATGGCGGTGTCCACCTCGGCGAGGATGCGCCGGGCGTGGGACAGGAAGACCTCGCCGGCCGGTAGGAGCCTCATCCCGCGCGGCGTCCGCTCGAAGAGACGGGTCCCGAGCTCGTCCTCTAGCGCGAGGATGTGGCGGGACAGCGGCGGCTGCGTGAGGTGAAGCTTCCGGGCGGCGCGGCCGACGTGGCCCTCCTCGGCGACCGCGACGAAGGACTGGATGTACGTGAGGCTCACGAGGGCGAACGTACCCGAAGGGCGGCTCGCGCGTCAGGGCCCCGCGGCGGGCCGGCCTCCGGCAGGAAGGCGGGCCCGCGCGCGGGGTCCTCGATACCGAGACGGCATTGGATCGCCTGCGCGGGCGCTGGCACCTTGCCCGGCATGGGGATTCCGCTCCTGGGAGCGCTCGGCATCGAGCGCATGCGGCGCGCCGGCGCGGCGGCCGCGGCGACGCTGGCGCACGTGGCCGGGCGCCTCACCGCGGGGATCACCACCGCGGACATCGACCGCTGGGTCCGCGAGGACACGGCGCGCCGGGGCGGCAGGCCCAGCCAGCTCGGGTTCCACGGCTTCCCCGCGGCGGTCTGCACGAGCCGGAACGACGTCGTGTGCCACGGCATCCCGCGCAGCGACGAGCGCCTGCAGCCCGGGGACATCGTGAACGTGGACGTGACCACGCTCCTCGACGGCTTCCACGGGGACACCTCGGCCACCTTCTGCATCGGCGAGGTCTCCCCGGACGCGCGGCACGTCGTGGAGGTCGCCCGCCGCTGCCGGGACGCGGGGGTGGCGGTGGTGCGGCACGGCGTGCGGCTCGGGGACGTCGGCGCAGCCATCGAGGAGCTCGCGCGCGCGGAGGGCTGCAGCGTGGTGCGCGACTACGGCGGGCACGGCATCGGCAAGGCGATGCACGGCCCGCCCACGGTGATGCACGTCGGTCCGAGGGGGCAGGGCGTGAGGCTGGCGGCAGGCATGGCCATCACCATCGAGCCGATGGTGAACCTGGGCCGGCCGGAGGTGAGGCTGCTCGCCGACGGGTGGACCGTGGTCACCGCGGACGGGAGCCCCTCGGCGCAGTTCGAGCACACGGTCGTCGTGACGCGCGACGGCTGCGAGGTGACGACCGGCTGAGCGCCGGGGGCGGCTACCGCGCGTCCGCGGCGCCGGCCCGGACCGCCGCGCCCGCGCGCGCACCGGCGAGCACGAGGTCGACGAGCTGCTCGGCGGAGCGGAGGTCCGGCTCCTCGTTCATGACGAACACGCGGAACTGGAGCGTCGCGAAGATCGGCTCGAGCACCAGGGCCGGGTCGGTCCCGGGCGGAAGCTCGCCGCGGGCGACGCCGCGCTCCACCGCGGCGACGATGGGCTGGTGCGCGCGCTCGGTGACGAGGCGCCCCAGGGCCCGGAGCTCCTGGTCGTCGAGGTCGCCCAGGTTCGCGCGCATGAGCCCGATGGCGCGCTCGCGCTCCCGTGAGTCGTCGAGGAGCCGCACGCGCGCGAGCTCGATCAGGTCGCCGCGGAGCGTGCCGGTGTCCCGGGCCTTCGGGAACACGTCCACCAGCCGCAGGAGCGCGGCGCGGACCAGGTCCGGCTTGGTGGGCCAGCGCCGGTAGACGGTCGTCTTCGAGACGCCGGCGCGCGCGGCGACGGCGTCGAACGTCATGGCGGCGTAGCCGGCGCGGGCGAGGACGTCGAGCGCGGCGTCCAGGACGTCGTTCACGACGCGCGCGCTCCGGCCGCCGGTCCTGCGGCGCGGCTCGCTGGAAGGGGGGGAGGGGCGGGCACGTTCCATGGCGCCCCGGATCGTAACCTGGGTGCGTTAGTGAAGCAACCAAACGCAACTGAACGCTGAGAGCTGCGTTCGATAAACACCTGAAAAAATCGACATATACAGCATAACGCAACTTCATAGTTGCGTTTAAGTACGAGTCCGTGCATCTTAACGCCACCGCTGAGTTGCGTTAACGCCGGACGCGCACCGCGCCCGCCCCGAGGCCCCCGATGACCCAGTCCCGCCGATTCCTCCTGTTCGCCCCCACCCTCGCCGCGGCCACGCTGCTCGGCTGCTCCCGCGGCGACGCCGCGGCGCTGCCCACCGCGAAGGCGGAGCCGCCCGCCCTGGCCGTGCGCGCCGAGCGCCCGATCGACCGCCTGGAGGGCGAGACGGCGCGCGCCACCGGCGAGCTGCGCGCCAAGCTGCAGGCGACCGTCTCCGCCAAGGCGGCGGGCACGATCGTGCGCGTGCGCGCGCAGGTGGGCGACCGGGTCCGCAAGGGCGATCCGATCGTCGAGCTCGACGCGGCCACGGTCGCCATCCAGCTCGATCAGGCCCGCGCCGCGCGGAAGATGGCGCTCGCCGTCCGCGACGACGCCCGGACCGATCTCGGCCGGACCGAGCAGCTCGCCCAGGCCGAGGCGGCCGCGCCGGCGCTCCTCGACAAGGCCCGCGCGGGCGCGCAGCAGGCGGAGGCCTCGCTGGAGCAGGCGGACGCGCAGGTGCGCCTGCTGGAGCAGACGCTGCGCGACCTGGTGGTCCGGGCGCCGTTCGACGGCGTCGTGACGGCGCGCGCGAGGAACGTCGGCGACTACGTGTCGATGATGCCGCCCACGCCGATCGCGACCGTCGTCGCGTCGGACGCGCTGGAGGTGCGGCTCGCCGTGCCCGAGGGGCTGGTGGATCCGCTGAAGGCGGGCGCCGTGCTGCGCGGCCGGAGCATCCCGGGCGGCGCGCCGTTCGAGGCCAGGGTGACGAGCGTGGGCGCGACGGTGGATCCGCAGACCCGGTCGGTCGAGGTGCTCGCGGACGTGCGCGCCGGGGCGGGCGCCGGCGCCCTGCGCTCGGGCGGGCTCGCCGAGGTGGACCTGGGCGGCTCGTCGGCGGCGCAGGGGCCGTTCGTGCCGGCGCAGGCGGTGGTGCGGGAGGGCGCGCGCCGGTTCGTGTGGGTCGCGGAGGGCGGCGTGGCGCGCCGCCGCGAGGTGCAGGCCGAGGCGGTCACGCCGCAGTGGACGCGCGTGCGCGCCGGGGTGGGCTCGGGCGACGCGGTGGTGGTCGAGGGCGTGGCGGGGCTGAGCGACGGCGCCCGCGTCGCGGTCGCGAAGTAACGGGAGCGAGCCATGGACGCGATCAAGACCTTCATCACCCGGCCCGTCTTCACCGCGATGCTCGTCCTCGCGGTGGTGGTCTTCGGCCTGAACGCCTATCCGAAGATCGGCGTGGACCAGCTCCCCGACGTGGACGTGCCGGTCGTCACGGTCACCACCGTCCTCGCCGGCGCCGACCCGGAGTCGATCGAGCGCGACGTCAGCGATCCGCTGGAGGAGGCGCTGAACGGCCTCGCCGGGCTGGAGAGCATGCGCTCGGTGAACGTGGAGTCGGTGTCGCAGGTGATCCTCCAGTTCTCGCTCGAGACGAAGGTGGACGTCGCCGCGCAGGACGTCCGCGATCGCGTCCAGGCCACGCTGTCGAAGCTCCCGGCCGACGCGGACCTCCCGGTGGTGGAGAAGCTGGCGTGGGCGCCGCGCCCATCCTGACGCTGGCGCTCTCCGGGCCGGTCCCTCCCGAGGAGCTGACGCGGCTCGCCGAGGACGAGCTCAAGCCGGCGCTGCAGCGGCAGGGCGGGGTGGGCTCGGTGGAGGTGGTGGGCGGGCGCAAGCGCGAGATCCGGATCGTGGTGGACCCGGCCCGGCTGCGCACCTTCGGCGTGGCGGCCTCCGAGGTCGCGCAGGCGGTCCGCGGCCAGAGCGTGGACGTCCCCGCCGGCCGCGCCGAGGACCCGCGCGCCGAGGCGGTGGTGAAGGTGAGCGGCGAGGCGCGCTCCGTGGACGAGCTCCGCGACCTGGTGGTGGCCACGCCGGGCGGCGCGCCGGTGCGGCTCCGCGACGTCGCCGACGTGGTGGACGGGCCCGCCGAGGCGCGGTCGTCCGCGGCGGACGGCGGCCGGCCCGCCGTGGCGCTGGTGGTGAAGAAGCAGTCGGGCGCGAACACCGTGCAGGTCGCCGAGCGCGTCACCGGGGCGCTGTCGAGCCTGGAGAAGCTGCTCCCCGAGGGCGCGCAGCTCCGGGTGGTGCGCGACAACTCCAAGTTCATCCGCGCCTCCATCCGCGGCGTCCAGGAGGACCTGATCCTGGGCGGCCTGCTCGCCGTGGCGATCGTGCTCGTGTTCCTGCGGAGCTGGCGCACGACCATCGTGTCCGCGCTGGCGCTGCCGACCTCGGTCATCGGCACGTTCGCCGTCATGCACGGGCTCGGCTACACGTTCAACGTCATCACCATGCTCGCGCTGACGCTGTCGATCGGCCTGCTCATCGACGACGCCATCGTGGTCATCGAGAACATCAGCCGCCACGCCGAGCACGGCGCGCCGCCCGCGAAGGCGGCGCACGCGGGCACGAAGGAGATCGCGCTCGCGGTGCTGGCCGTGACGCTCGCCGTCCTCGCCATGTTCGTGCCGGTCGCGTTCATGGAGGGCATCGTCGGCCGGTTCTTCTCGGCGTTCGGCATGACCGTCGCCGTGGCGGTCGCCATCTCCTACCTCGTCTCGATGACGCTCACCCCCATGGCCTCGGCCTACGTGCTCCGCGCGCACGGCGAGCCGGGCCGCATCTCCCGCGCCGTGGAGCGGGCGCTCTCGGCGGTGGAGCGCTTCTACCGCCGCGTCCTCGGCTGGGCGCTCGACCACGTCCCGGCCACGCTCGCCATCGCGGTCGCGCTGCTGCTCGCGACGGTGGCCCTGGGCCGCTTCCTGCAGTTCACCTTCATGCCGGCGCAGGACACGAGCGAGCTGAAGGTGGCGCTCGAGCTCCCCGCCGGCACGCCGCTCGAGCGGACCGCGCGCGAGCTGGAGGCGCTGCGCACGCAGCTCCAGGCGGTGCCCGGCGTGACGCACGTGTTCGCGACCGCCGGCGGCGGGGTGCAGGAGGAGGTGCACAAGGGCGAGCTGATCGTCGGCATGGTGCCGATCCGGGAGCGCGCCTTCTCGCAGGAGGAGCTGAAGGCGTGGCTGCGCACCGGGCTGCGCCGGCCGGCCGACGCCACGGTCTCGGTCCAGGACTTCGCCGCGGTCGCCGGCGGCGGCTCGCGCCCCCAGCCGGTGCAGTTCAACGTCCGCGGCCACGACTGGGCCGAGGTGGTCGCCGCGGCGGAGAAGGTCCGCGCGCACATGGCGGCGAGCCCGCGCTTCTCCGACGTGGACTCCACCTACCGGCCGGGCAAGCCGCAGGTGACCGTCCGGATCGACCGCGACCGCGCGGCCTCGCTGGGCATCCCCGTGGCGACGATCGGCACCTCGCTCCGCGCCTACCTCGGCGGCGACGACTTCGCGAAGTTCCGCCAGGGCACCGACAGCTACGACATCCGCCTGAAGCTCCCGCAGGACGCGCGCGGCGCCGACCGGATCGGCGAGCTCACCGTGCGCTCGGCGCCGGGCCAGCTGGTGGAGCTGCGGAACGTCGCCACCCTGGTGGACGAGCCGACGCTCTCGCAGATCGACCGGCAGGAGCAGCTCCGGCAGATCACGCTGCTCGCCGACCTCCCGCGCGGCGCGAGCCTCGGCGCGGCGATGCAGGACCTCGCGGCGTTCGCCGCGCAGGAGCTGCCGCAGACGGTCATCACCGACTTCGAGGGGCAGGGGAAGGAGCTGGGCAAGACCGCCGGCGCCTTCCTGCAGGCGCTCGCCCTGGGCATCGTGCTCGTCTACATGATCCTGGCGGCGCAGTTCGGCAGCCTGGTGGACCCGTTCACCATCATGCTCTCGCTGCCGTTCGCGGTGATCGGCGCGCTGGGCGCGCTGCTCGCCACCGGCCAGTTCATGTCCATCTTCGCGCTCATCGGCGTCATCATGCTGATGGGCCTGGTGACGAAGAACGGCATCCTGCTGGTCGAGTTCGCGAACCAGCTCCGGGCCCGCGGCCGGTCCGCCCGCGACGCGCTCCTCGAGGCCGGCCCGATCCGCCTCCGCCCCATCCTCATGACCACCATCGCGATGATCGCGGGCATGGTGCCGGTGGCCCTGGCGCGCGGCGACGGCGCCGAGATGCGCGTCCCCATGGCCATCGCCATCATCGGCGGCCTCGTCACCTCGACCCTCCTCACCCTGGTGGTGGTGCCGGTGTTCTACCGGCTGCTCGACCGGCTGAAGCGCGGCCCGCGCGTCGAGCTGCTCGAGGCGCCGCCCGAGGTGGAGCGGCCCACCGGGACCTGATCCCGCGCCCGCCCCGGATCCGTTCACAGGAGATCGCACATGATCTGCATCGCCATCCTCGCGGCCCTGGCCGCGATCCCGCTCGCCGTCCGCGCCGAGGCGCCGCTCACGCTCGCCGCGGCGCTGGAGGAGGCCCAGCGCGCCAGCCCGGACCTCGCCGCCGCCCGCGCGCGGCTCGACCAGGCGCGCGCCGCGTCGGACCGCGTCCGCGCCGGGTACCTCCCGCAGGTGAAGGTCGGCGCGACGTACACCCGCAACTCCGACGAGGCGAAGCTGGAGCTGCCGGTCGGCTACACCATCCGTGACACGGGCGCGCCCACCTCCGGCGCCGGCCTGCCCGGCGCCCCGACCCCCTACGCGGCCGTCCCGTCGCAGGTGGCCGGCTCGACCATCCAGGCCCGCGACCAGCTCGGGGCGCAGCTCGAGCTCACCCAGGCCGTCCTGGCGCCGCAGCTCTGGTTCGCGATCGACGCCGCAGGCGCCAGCGCGCGCGCCTCGGCCGAGCAGGCGGAGGCGGCGCGGCGCGAGCTGCGCTTCGGGGTGGCGCAGGCGTTCTACGGCGCCGCCGCGGCCGTGAAGGCGGTGGAGGTCCAGGAGCGGCAGCTCTCGGTGGCGAGCCTGCACGAGCGCGACGCCCAGGTGCAGGTGCAGGCCGGCACCGCCGCGCGCATCGCGCTGCTGCGCGCGCAGATCGATCGCGCCCGCGCCGAGGAGGACCTGGTCCGGGCGCGCAACGGGCTCGCCGCCGCGAGGAGCACGCTGGCCGCGCTGCTCGGCCGCGGCGAGGCGACGGACTTCGAGCTCGTGCCGCCGCCCGCGCCGGAGCTGCCCGCCGACCTCGCGCCGCTGGAGGACGAGGCGGTGCGGCTGCGCCCGGAGCTGCGCGCCGCGGGCGCGTCCGTGGAGGCCGCCGGGGCGTCGCGGCGGGCGGCCACCGCGCGGTACCTGCCCACGCTCGGCGCGTTCGGGCAGGCGCGCTGGTCCAGCGTCGCCGGCTTCTCCGGCAAGGAGGAGAGCTGGGCGGCGGGCCTGTCGCTCGAGTGGGAGCTGTTCGACGGCGGCGCGCGCGAGGCGGGCCGGCGCGAGGCGGGCGCGCGGCTCGCCGAGGCGGAGGCCACCCGCGCCTCGCTGGCGCTCCAGGCGCGAGACGAGGTGCGCCGGGCGCGCCTCGACCTCGCCTCGGCCCGCGCCAACCGGGCCAAGGCGGAGGAGCAGGTGACGCTGGCGCGCGAGAACCAGCGGCTCGTGGAGGTCGCGTTCCGCGCCGGGCAGGCCACCTCGCTGGAGGCCACCGACGCGAACGTGGCGCTCGCGACCGCCGAGCTCGGCGCGGTGAACGAGGGGCTTGCGGCGGACCTCGCCGCGCTCCGTCTCCTGCGCGCGGCGGGGATGTACGGGGGGTAGGTGCGCGGCGCTGCCGCGCGTCGATCTCCCGGCGTTCGTGTCACCCCGCGTGCGCCGCGCGCGGTGCGTGGCCAAGGTCTACGCTCCCGCCGTCACGACGACGGAGGTCGACCATGGGCATCCTCGACGAGCTGACGAAGGGACTCGGCGCCGGCGCGCCCGGCGCGGCGCCCGCGGCGGGAGGGCAGGGCTCGCTGATCCAGGCGGTCATGGGGCTGCTCTCGGGCGGCGGGCTCCAGCAGCTGGTCGCGTCGTTCCAGCAGAAGGGCCTGGGCGACGTGATCGGCTCCTGGGTCTCCACCGGCCCGAACCAGCCCATCTCCCCGGGCCAGCTCGGCGAGGCGCTCGGGGCGGACCGGCTCCGCGGCCTCGCCCAGCAGACCGGTCTCGACGCGGGCGCGCTCACCAGCCAGCTCTCGTCGCTGCTGCCGGGCCTGGTGGACCGGCTCACGCCGGACGGCAAGCTGCCGGACGCGGGGTCGCTCCAGGAGAAGCTGGGGAGCGCGCTGAAGGGGCTCTTCTAGCGGGCGCCGACGTTGATCGGCAGCGGCCCTGTCCCGCGCCGACGTGGCGCGCGCGGACACCCATCCCGCATGCCCGCTGGAGCGAGCGCGCGGACCCACCGTATGCCTCCGGCTCCACAGGAGGTGGGTTCGCGTGATCGTGAGAAGGACGTGGGTGCTCGCGGCGCTGCTGGCGCTCGCAGGCTGCAAGGGTTCGACGGGCGACGCCGGGTCGGCGGGGCAGGCGGGGCTGCAGGGTCCGGAGGGGCCGCAGGGGCCACCGGGGCCGCAGGGAGCGCCGGGGCCGCAAGGCGACGTGGGGCCGGTCGGGCCTGCGGGCCCGATCGGACCCGCCGGCGCCCAGGGGCCCATGGGGCTCACCGGGATGCAGGGCCCCGCGGGCCCTGTCGGACCGCAGGGACCCGAGGGGCCGCCGGGGCCGGACGCGCGCTTCGGCGAGCCCGGCTACGCGGTGGACGGGCGCGGCCGCGAGTGCACCATCGGTGAGGTGTGGCTGGTGGCGGGCTCCGTCGCGGGCGCGACGCCGGCGCGCGGGCAGGTCGTGCCGATCACCTCGAACACGGCGCTGTTCTCGCTCATCGGGGTGCAGTTCGGCGGCGATGGCCGGA
Source organism: Anaeromyxobacter sp. Red801 (assembly GCF_049201065.2). Classification (NCBI taxonomy): domain Bacteria; kingdom Pseudomonadati; phylum Myxococcota; class Myxococcia; order Myxococcales; family Anaeromyxobacteraceae; genus Anaeromyxobacter; species Anaeromyxobacter sp. Red801. The sequence continues at coordinate 2,028,661 of NZ_CM181236.1, forward strand.
CGACGTTCGCGCTGCCCGACCTCAGCCAGGCCGCCCCGAACGGCCTCACCTACGTCATCTGCACGCAGGGCATCTACCCGTCGCGCCTCTGATCGCGCGGAGCCGCCGCTCGACATCGTCCGGAATCGCGCGCCCGGCCGCCCGGCCGGCGCGCGCGCTCCTCCGTTCGCGGATCCTCGCCCCGCCCGGCGCGTTTCGGGTTACGTTGCGCCCGCTCGCTCGTCGGACACCGTGGAGGCCTGTGAGGATGGAGGAGAAGCTCGCGTCGCTCGCGCCCGGGCGCCTGGCGGTCATCATCGAGGAGGGCCTGCGGGGGCACCACGTGCTCTTCGAGCCCGACCAGATCCGCGCCGCGTACGCGGTGCCGGACGAGCCGGTGACGCGCGAGGAGGCCGACGCGCTCGGCGAGGCGCTGCTCACCATCTGCCGCGACCCGCTCCCGGTGGCCCGCGGCGCGGTCGGCACGCTCGACGAGGGCACGCGCCTCGCGCTCATCCGTCTCTACTTCCGCCTCCTCGATCGCGCCGGCGAGGAGCTGCGCCGGATGCACTGATGCGGCCCCCCGCCGCCCTCGAGCAGGCGCGCTTCCCCGAGGCGATCCTGGACGTGCTCCGCCGGCTCGCCGCCGCGGGGCACCGCTCGTGGCTGGTGGGCGGGGCCGTGCGCGACCTGCTCCTGCACCGGCCGCGCGCCGCCACCGACTTCGACGTCGCCACGCCGGCCACGCCGCAGCAGGTCATGGCGCTGTTCCGGCGCGTCATCCCCACCGGCATCGACCACGGCACCGTCACGGTGCTGGTGGGCGACGAGAAGGTCGAGGTCACCACCTTCCGCGGGGAGGGCGACTACGTGGACGGCCGCCGCCCGGCCACGGTCACGTTCCTGGCCGAGCTCGAGGCCGACCTGGCCCGGCGCGACTTCACCATGAACGCGATGGCGTACGACCCGCTCCAGGCGGACTTCCGCGACCCGTTCGACGGCCGCGTGGACATGAGCCGCCGGCGCATCCGGGCGGTGGGCGATCCGGCCGCGCGCTTCGGCGAGGACGGGCTCCGCGCCATGCGCGCGGTCCGCTTCGCCGCGCAGCTCGGCTACCGGCTCGACCCCGCCACCCGCGCCGCCATCCCGGGGGCGCTCGAGGTGGTCCGCAAGGTGAGCGTCGAGCGGGTCGCCGAGGAGCTGTCGCGCCTCGTGCTCGCCTCGCACGCCGGGCCCGCGCTGCTGCTGCTCCGCCGCACCGGGCTGCTCGGGGTGGTGCTGCCCGCGCTGGCGGCGCTCCCGCTCGCCGCGTACCGCCACGCGGTCGCGGTGGTCCGCCACGCCCCCGCCGAGCCGGCCCTGCGCTTCGCGGCCCTGCTGCACGGGGTTGGCCCCGAGGAGGCGTCCAGGATCGTGTTCGGCCTGCGACTTCCCCGCCGCCTCTCCGAGGAGGTCGGGACGCTGCTCCGGGCGTACGCCTGCCCGGCGGCACGCCACCCGGCCGCGCTGCCGGACGCGCCGGCGGACATCCGGCGCTGGCTCGCGCGCACGGGCCCGCGGCGCGTGCCGTCGGTGTTCGAGCTGGTGGCGGCGGAGCTCCGCACGCTCCCGCCCGCGCGCCACGCCGCGGCCGCGCAGGAGGTCCGGCGGGCGCGCGCGGCCATCGACGCGCAGCTCGCGGCGGCGCCGCCGCTCGCGGCCGGCGACCTCGCCCTGGACGGGCGCGCGGTGATGTCGCTCCTCGGCCAGGGACCGGGACCCCACGTCGGCGAGGCGCTCCACCACCTGCTCGACCGGGTGCTGGAGGATCCCGCCCGGAACACGCGCGAGGCGCTCGAGGCCGAGCTGCTCCGGTGGTGGGCCGGCCGGGGCGGGGCCTTATAATTCAGGCGGGGTTTCGCGATGGCGCCGCGGGTGCTGCTCATCGAGGAGGACGGGCCGCGCCGCGACCGGGCGCGAGCCCTGCTCGAGGCCGAGGGCTTCGCGGTGGACGCGAGCGGCTCGGGCCTCGACGCGATCGCCCGCGCGCTCTCGCTCCCGCCGGACGTGATCGTCGCCGACCTGCGCCTCCCCGATCTCGAGGGGCACGCGCTCGCGGCGCGGCTGAAGCGCGAGCGGTCGCTGCAGGCGGTGCCGTTCGTGGCGCTCGGCGAGACGCAGGAGGATCACGACCTCGCGCTCGCGGCCGGCGCCGACGGCTTCGCCTCGCGCGAGCCGGACGCGCGCCTGGGCGAGGAGGTGCGCGCGTTCCTCGCCGGCAAGCGCGAGCGGCTCAGCGAGGCCGGCGAGCGGGCCGGGCTGCGGGCGTTCTCGGGCACGCTGGCGGCGCAGCTCGAGTCGGCCGTCGCGGGCGAGCGCCGCGCCACCGAGCGGCTGCTCGAGGTGGACCGGCTGAAGAGCGCGTTCATGCACAACCTCGCGCACGAGCTGTCCACGCCGCTCACGCCGCTCGCCGGCTACCTGCGCATCCTCCAGTCGGACAAGCTCGGGCCGCTCCAGCCGCAGCAGCGCCGGATCGTGGACGCGATGCTCGGCTCGGTGGCGCGGCTGAGCCGCATCGTGGACAACCTGTCCGACTTCGCCAGCCTGCAGGCCGGGCGCGCGCCCATCGTCGAGGCGCCGGTGGTGCCGGACCAGCTCGCCGACGACGTGGTGGCCGAGCACCGGCCGGCCATCCGCGACGCGCGGCTGCACGTGGCGGTGTCGCACGCGGGCGGCGGGGCGGTGCTCGCCGACGCGCGGAAGCTCCGGCAGGCGCTCTCCAACCTCGTGTCGAACGCGGTGAAGTTCTCGCCGCACGGCGCCGAGGTGCTGGTCGAGGTCGGGCGCGAGCCGGGGCGGCTGCGGTTCACGGTCTACGACCAGGGGCCGGGCATCGGCCCGGCCGAGCTGGAGCGGGTGTTCGAGCCGCTGCATCACGCGGCGGCGCGGGCGGGGGAGGAGGCCCGGCTGCCGGGCTCCGGCCTGGGGCTGCCGGTGGCGCGGCGCATCGCCGAGGCGCACGGCGGGCGCGTGTGGGTCGAGAGCCCGCCGCGCACCCAGCCGGCGAGCGCGGCCCGCCAGTTCAACGGCTGCAAGTTCGTGCTGGAGATCCCGGTCCGCCCGGCCGACCAGCCCCCCGCCGATCCGGCGGCGCCGCCCAGCGCCTCGCTCGGTTGATCCGGGCCGCGGCCGGCGGTACACCCCCGCGTCCGGACTCCTCATGCGCATCCTGGTCGCCATGTCGGGCGGGGTCGACAGCTCGACCGCCGCCGCCCTCCTCGCCGGCGAGGGGCACGAGGTGATCGGCGTCACCATGCGCGTGGCCGACTACTCCGACGCGGCCCGCGGCCGGTCCTGCTGCGCCCCGGACGACGTCGAGGACGCCCGCGCGGCGGCGCGGCGCCTCGGCATCCCGTTCTACGTCGCGAACGTGGAGGCCCGCTTCCGCGAGCGCGTCATCGACCGGTTCGTGGACGACTACGTCGAGGGCCGGACGCCCAACCCGTGCGTCGCCTGCAACACCGAGGTGAAGTTCGACTGGCTGCTGGCCCGGGCGCGGGCCCTCGGCGCGAAGCTCGCCACCGGGCACTACGCCCGCGTCGAGGAGCGGGGAGGGCGCCGCCGTCTGCTCACCGCCGCCGACCCGGCGAAGGACCAGAGCTACTTCCTCTACGGCCTGGGCCAGGACGCGCTGCGCGACGTGCTGTTCCCGGTGGGCGCGCTGGCGAAGCCCGCGGTGCGGGCCGAGGCGGCGCGCGCCGGCCTGGCGGTGGCGGAGAAGCCCGACTCGCAGGAGATCTGCTTCGTCACCCGCGGCGACGCGGGGGACTTCGTCGCGCTGCGCGCCCCGGCGCGGGTCCGGCCGGGCGAGATCGTCTCCACCGCGGGCGAGGTGCTCGGCAGGCACGACGGCGTGCACCGGTTCACCGTGGGGCAGCGGCGCGGGCTCGGGATCGCGGGTCCGGCGCCGCGCTACGTGGTCCGGCTGGACGCCGCGGCCGCGCGGGTGGTGGTGGGGAGCGCCGAGGAGGCCTCGCGCGATCGCTTCGAGGTGCGCGAGGCCACCTGGGTGTCCGGGGCGCCGCCGGCGGGCGCGGTCGCGCTGACGGTGAAGGTGCGCCACCGGCACGAGGGCGAGCGCGGCACGGTGCGCGCATCGGCGGGCGGCGCGGGCGCCGAGGTCCGCCTGGCGCGGCCGGTGCGCGGCGTGGCGCCGGGGCAGGCGGCGGTCTTCTACGACGGGGACGAGGTGGTGGGCGGCGGGCGCATCGCCTGAGGCGCGCGCCGCGCCGCGCCGGGCGTGCTGCACCACCCGGCAGGGCCCGGCTGGAAGCTTGCCCATCAGGGCACGACGGCCTAATCCATGAGCCGCCATGCAGCTCAGCGACGGCCGCCACGTCCCGGATCTCCACCTCGATCGCGCGCAGGTCGAGCGCTGCCGCGCGCTCGCCGACCGCATCACCGCCCCGGTCCTCGAGTTCGTCGGGCGGCACACCACCGTCTCGATCGAGCGCACCGTCCTGCGCCTGTTCGGCCTGCACGACGCGGGGCCGCGCGGCGTACCGCTCGTGAACATGGCGGTGGACGCGCTGCACGAGAAGAAGCTGCTGCACCGCGGCGCCGCCTACTGGATGGGCTACGTCATGCGCCGGGGCGCCTCCGATCCGCTCGCCGTGGTCGAGCGGATGGCCGCGCTCCCCGCCGACCCCGAGCCGCTGCCGCCCGCCGAGGAGCAGGCGCTGCTGGCGGAGATGCGGGCCGAGGCGCGGGCCGGGGTGGACGAGCTGCTGTCGCGGGTGAAGGCGCGCGACGCGCTCCGCGGGGAGCTGGGGGTGGGGCCGCGCCCGCACAAGTACCTCATCGTCGCGACCGGCAACATCCACGACGACGTGGAGCAGGCCCGCGCCGCGGCGCAGGCCGGCGCCGACGTCATCGCGGTGATCCGCTCCACCGCGCAGTCGCTGCTCGACTACGTCCCCCACGGCGCGACCACCGAGGGCTACGGCGGGACCTACGCGACGCAGGAGAACTTCCGGATCATGCGCGAGGCGCTCGACGACGAGTCGCGCAGGCTCCGCCGCTACGTCCACCTCACCAACTACTCCTCCGGCCTGTGCATGCCGGAGATCGCGTTCTCGGCGGCGTGGGAGCGGCTCGACATGCTGCTCAACGACGCGATGTACGGGATCCTGTTCCGCGACATCAACATGAAGCGGACGCTGTGCGACCAGCACTTCTCCCGCCGCATCTGCGCGCTGGCCGGCATCCTCATCAACACCGGCGAGGACAACTACATCACCACCGCCGACGCGGACGAGGCGGCCCACACGGTCATCGCCTCGCAGTTCGTGAACGAGAGCTTCGCGCACCGCGCCGGCCTGCCCGACCGGCTGATCGGGCTCGGCCACAGCTTCGAGATCGACCCGGAGCGCGAGGACACCATCGCGCGCGAGCTGGCGCAGGCGCTGCTGGTGCGGACGCTCTTCCCCGAGGCGCCCATCAAGTACATGCCGCCCACCAAGCACAAGCAGGGCGACATCTTCTTCAGCCACGCCTACGACATGATGTCCGACGTGGTGGGCTGGGTCACCGGGCAGGGCATCCAGCTCCTCGGCATGATGACCGAGGCCATGCACAACCCCTTCCTGATGGACCGCTACGTGGCGCTGAAGGGCGCCGACTACGTCTACCGGGCCTGGCGCTCGATGGGCGCGGAGATCACGTTCCGGCCGGGCGGGATGGTGGAGTCGCGCGCGCGGGAGACGCTGGGCAAGGCGCTGGCGCTCCTGGAGGAGGTGGCCCGCGACGGCCTGCCCGCGTCCATCGCCCGGGCGCGCTTCGGCGACGTGGCGCGCGCCGAGGACGGCGGCAAGGGGCTGTCCGGCGTGGTGGCCCGCGATCCGGCCTACTTCAACCCGTTCCTCGAGATCCTGGAGGGCGCGCGATGATCCGCACGCGATCCGCCGGCCGCGCGGCGCTGGCGCTCTGCCTGGCGCTCGGGCCGCTGCTCCTGGGCGGCTGCGCCGGCCTCCGCGAGGCGCTCTCGCCGGCGCCGGAGGGCGTCCCCTCGGGCCGGCCCGGCTGGCTGGTGTACACGGTGGGCGGGCTGCGCTTCGAGGCGCCCGAGGCGTGGCGCGCCTCGGGATCGGCGCGCAAGCTGCGGCTGGAGGCGCCGGACGGGAACGCCCGGCTCGACGTGTCCACGCCGGAGCAGCCGTTCGAGGGCGAGCAGGCGTGCCTGGCGGACGCCGAGGCGGTGCTGAAGCGCGGCGAGGCGATGGAGCGGGCCCGCCGCCACCCCACGCGCTTCGCCGGCGCCCGCGCGTTCTCGTTCGAGGGCGACTCCGGCGGCTGGCACGTGTGGGCCTGGGCGGCCTGCGACGGCGGCAGCCAGTACCAGGTGTTCTTCACCGCGCGCACGCCCGCCGGCGCGGAGGCGATCGACGCCTGGCGGACGCTGTCCAGCAGCGCGCGCATCGGGGGGCAGGCATGACGCTGCACGAGTGGGAGCCGGGGCAGGTGGTCCGCCCGTACGGCGACCGGCGCGACGACGGCGTGGTGCAGCTCTCGTTCGTGCTGCCGGTCCCGCCCGGCGAGCGCGCCCGGGAGGCCGCGGCCGAGGTGGCGCGCAAGATGGGGCTGGAGCAGGTGCACGTGGCGGCCATGGAGCCGGCGGCCGATCGGTACACGTTCTTCGTGGTGTACGGGCGCAGCACCGTGGCGGTGGACTACGGGCGCATCCAGGTGCCCGAGGTGGTGGTCCGCAAGAAGGGCTTCGACGAGCTGAACGCCTACGCGCTGCGCGAGGTGGGGCGGCGCATCGTGGTGCTGGGCGCCTGCACCGGCTCCGACGCGCACGCGGTCGGCATCGACGCCATCATGAACATGAAGGGCTACTCCGGCGACTACGGCCTCGAGCGCTACGCCTGCTTCGACGCCACCAACCTGGGCGCCCAGGTCGAGAACCAGCGCCTCGCCGAGCTGTGCCGCGACCGCCACGCCGACGCGGTGCTGGTCTCGCAGGTGGTGACCCAGCGCGACGTGCACAAGGAGAACGCGCGGCAGCTGCTCGACGCGCTGGAGCGGCTCGGGATCCGCGGGCGCGTCACCGCCATCCTGGGCGGCCCGCGCATCGACCACCGGCTGGCGCTGGAGCTGGGCTACGACGCCGGCTTCGGGCCGGGCACCAAGCCCTCCGACGTGGCGAACTTCGTGGTCGGGTCGGTCCTGAAGCGCATGGGCAAGGAGATGCACTGATGGCCCCGGTGAAGGCGGCGCTCCGGCTGCGCATGTCGCAGGCCGACGCGCACTACGGCGGCAACCTGGTGGACGGCGCGCGCATGCTGGCGCTGTTCGGCGACCTCGCCACCGAGCTGCTCATCCGGCACGACGGCGACGAGGGCCTGTTCCGCGCCTACGACTCGGTGGAGTTCCTCGCCCCGGTCCACGCCGGCGACTACGTCGAGGCGGAGGGTGAGATCGTGAAGGTGGGCAGCACCTCGCGCGCCATGCGCTTCGAGGCGCGCAAGGTGATCTCGCCTCGCCCGGAGCTCTCCGACTCCGCCGCCGAGGTGCTCGCCGAGCCGGTGGTGGTCTGCCGCGCCACCGGCACCTGCGTCGTCCCCAAGGACAAGCAGCGCCTCGCGCGCTGAGCCGGTCCACCCGTTCGGCCGCGCCGGGCGCGGCCGGGAGGCCCTCATGGCCGAGAAGACGATCGTGACCGCGGCGGTGGTCGGCGCGGAGGTGACCCGCGCCCAGAACCCGGCCGTCCCCTACACGCCGCAGGAGATCGCCCGCGCCGCGGTGGACGCGGGGCGGGCCGGCGCCGCGGTGGTCCACCTGCACGCGCGCTGGCCCGACGGCCGCCCGTCGCAGGCGCCGGAGCACTTCCGCGAGATCATCGACCGCGTCCGCTCGGCCGGGAGCGAGGTGGTGATCCAGTGCTCGACCGGCGGCGCGGTGGGCATGTCGCTCGACGAGCGGCTCGGCTCGCTGGTGGACGGCGCCGAGATGGGCACGCTCAACATGGGCACCATGAACTTCGGCGACGAGGTGTTCGTGAACACCCGGCCCGACCTGGTGAAGGTGGCGGGGCGTCTCCGCGAGCGGCGGCTCGTGCCGGAGTGCGAGGTCTACGACGCCGGCATGCTGGACACGCTGCGGTGGCTCCTGGAGAAGGGCCACCTGGCGCAGCCGTACCACGTGCAGTTCGTGCTGGGCGTCCCCGGCGGCATGGCCGCGAGCGAGCGGAACCTGCGCTTCCTGGTGGAGGGCCTGCCGGAGGCGGTCCACTGGTCGGTCGCGGGCGTGGGGCGCTTCCAGCTCCCCATGGTCGAGCTGGCGGCGCCGATGGGGGGCCATGTGCGCGTGGGCCTGGAGGACAACCTCTACGCGGCCAAGGGCGTGCTGGCGAAGGGCTCGGACGAGCTGGTGTCGCTCGCGGTGGAGCGGGTGGGGCGCGCCGGGCGCGAGCCCGCCACGCCGGCCGAGGCGCGCGCATTGCTCGGGATCACGTGAGCCGCGCTGCGCGTCCGTGCGCGTGTCCATCCCTTCGCTGGCTTGACGCTCCCGGAAGGGGAAGCTACCTTCGCGCGGTTTCACGCGGGGGACGCGCGCTCCATGACCAAGGCAGACCTCATCGAGAAGGTTCAGGCGCTCCACGACGACCTCTCCAAGCGGCAGGTGGCGCTCCTGGTGGACTCGGTGTTCGAGCACCTGGCCAAGGGCATCCGCAAGGACAAGCGCTTCACGATGCCGGGGTTCGGCACGTTCGTGGTGAAGCGCCGGGCCGGCCGCGTGGGCCGCAACCCGCAGACCGGCGCCGAGATCCAGATCGCCCCCACCAAGACGGTCGGGTTCAAGCCCGCACCCGAGCTGAAGAAGGCGCTGTAGCCGCGAGCCACGCATGAGCAGCCTCACCGACTGGCTGAAGGACTTCCGCGCGCTCCACGCGAAGGCGCGCGCCGGCGCGCTCGCCGGCCGCGAGGCCGACGTCTACCGCGCCGGCCGCGACGAGCTGGCCCGCGCGCTGCTCGCGGCCCAGCGGCTCACGCTGAAGCCGGGCGAGCAGCCGCGGCAGGCGCTGCGCGTGGCCCGCGCGCTCCAGGTGGACCTGGACATGTTCACCTCGGCCGCGCGCGCGCTGACCGTGGACGTCTCGAGCGGCGGGTTCGCCTGCCTGCTCGCGAAGGCGCCGCCGGCGGGCGAAGAGGTGAAGGTCTCGATGCGGCTCCCCGGCGGCGAGACGCTCGCCTGCCGCGCGCGGGTCACCGACGTGAAGCCGCTGCAGGGCAACGTGCGCGCTTCGTTCCAGCTCGTCGGCCTCACGGCGGCCGAGCGCGAGCGCCTCGAGCTGATGGTGTTCGACACCGTCCTCGAGCAGCTGACCGCCTGAGCCGGCGCCGGAAAGCGGCGAGGCGCCCCGGTTCCCCGGAGCGCCCCGCCCGACGCGCACCCACGCGCGCCTCCCGCACTACTTCTTCGCGAGCAGCTCCACGTCCACGTCGAGCTGCACCGTCCACATCCAGTCGGTGCCGGTCGCGCCCTTGTAGTAGTCCTGGTCGAGGAAGAAGACCGGGCCGGTGAGGACGTCGATGGCCGGCGTGAAGTACAGGCCGATGCCGCCGCCCGCCGCGCCCATCCAGTTCTTCCCGGTCGCCACGTCGGCGAGGAAGATGATCTTCTGCAGGCCGGGCAGGTTCACGGTCACGTCCGGCGACACCCAGCTCGCCATGAAGCCGGCGCGGTTCACGTCGCCGTCGGAGCCGGTCCACAGCGCCTTCGAGCCGGCGCCGTAGTAGCCGCCCACCCCCAGGATGCCGAGGGGCGTGGTCTTCCCGAGCGTCGCGTGGAGGAGGTGGTAGTCGGACACGTCCTTCTCGAACCCGGCGTTGGCGATGCCGGCGGACAGGCCCGGGGCCCAGCTCGCCAGCGCGCCCTCGGGCAGCGTCAGCTTCGCGTTGAGCTGCACGTACTTCTTGGTGTCGCCCGGGTAGAAGAAGTCCACGCCTGCCTCGGCCTGCAGGTAGGGCAGGCTGAACAGGCCCAGCTCCAGGCCGGTGTCGATCTGCAGCGCGCCCTGCTCGGCGAAGTAGGTGTCGTAGGTGAGGTGCGGGACGAGCGCCGGCTGCGTGTACGTGGTCGCCGGCGTCCAGAACGTGGTGGACGGCGTGGCCCGCGCACCCTGCGCGACGGCGAGGAGCGCCGAGACCGCGAGCGCCTTCAGAGCACTGTTCATCGGGTGAGATCCTCCGTGGTGGTCGTCGCGGCCGGGTGACCGCTCGCCCGGACGGGTTTGCAGCGCGCGTGCCGCGGTCGATGCCGCGTGAACTGGCGGGTTTTCCGCGGCCGGCGGCGCGGATGAGCGCTGCCGGGGCAGCGGCGTGCGCGCGCCGCGGGCACGCGCCCAGGGTTCACCGACCGAGAGGTCACGGAACGTCAACGCCCGCCCCCGGAGGCCGGGGGCGGGCGCGGGTCGCCGAGGCGGCGGCTTCGATCAGGCGGCGCTGGAGCCGGGGCTCGGGTGCGCCACCGGCAGCGGGGCGTGCGCGGCGGCGCCGGGCGCGGCGCCGGCCGTCTCGAGGTCGGTGGAGAGGTAGGCCCGCTCGCCGGCCTCGGCCTGGTCGAGGCCGGTCCACTCGTCCTGCTCGTCGGCGCGCAGCGGGGTGACGAGCGCCACCAGCCGGTACAGCCCGTAGGACAGCCCGCCGGAGAACACCAGCGTCACGGCCACGCCCAGGGCCTGCTTGCCCACCAGCGCCAGGCTCGCGTCCGCGCCGGCGGCGTTCACCGAGGTGGTGGCGAGCGCGCCGGTGAGCACCGCGCCGAGCGTGGCCGCCACGCCGTGGACCGCGAACACGTCGAGCGCGTCGTCCAGCCCGAGCCGCGGGCGCAGGCGGATGGCGCCGAAGGAGGCGAGCGCCGCGACGGCGCCCAGCACCAGGCTCGCGCCGGGCCGGATGAAGCCGGCGGCGGGCGTGATGGCCACCATGCCGGCCACCGCGCCCGAGGCGAGCCCGACGCCGGAGACCTTCCCGTGCATCAGCAGCTCGGCGAGGCCCCAGGCGGCGGCCGCCGCCGCGGGCGCGAAGAAGGTGTTCGCGAACGCGGTGCTGGCGAGCCCGTTCGCGGCGAGCGCGCTCCCGCCGTTGAAGCCGAGCCAGCCGAACCAGAGCAGGCCCGCGCCGAGGATCGCGAACGGGACGCTGTGCGGGAGCACCGTGGGGGCGCGCAGGCCGCGGCGCCGGCCCAGCACCACCGCGCCGACCAGCGCCGCCGCGGCGGCGTTCACGTGCACCACCGTGCCGCCGGCGAAGTCGAGCACGCCGAGGTTGCGGAGCCAGCCGCCCGGCGCCCAGACCCAGTGCGCCACCGGCGTGTAGACCACCAGGCTCCACAGCGCGACGAACAGCACGTACGCCTTGATGCGCATGCGCTCGACCACCGCGCCGGAGATGAGCGCCGGCGTGATCACCGCGAACATCGCCTGGAACAGCATGAACGCCGAGTGCGGCACCGTGGCCGCGAGGGACGGCTCGGGCGCGTCGCCCACGCCGGCGAGCCCGGCCCAGCGCAGGCCGCCCACCAAGCGGTCGAGCGCGCCGGGCCCGGGGGCGAACGCGAGCGAGTAGCCGACCGTCGCCCAGAGCACGCCCACGATCGCCATGCAGACGATCGAGAGGTTCATGGTGTGGACGACGTTCTTGGCGCGGACCAGGCCGCCGTAGAAGAACGCGAGGCCGGGGGTCATGAGCATCACCAGGCCGGCGCTGACGAGGACGAGGGCGGTGTCGCCGGTGTCGATGCGGTCGGCGGCGGAGGCGAGCGCGGGCAGGGCGACCAGCAGCGGGACGAGGAGCTTCTTCACGGATCCTCCGGGGCAGGCGCGCGGGGCGCGGTCCCGCTCGCCCACTGCAGCGCCCGTGCCGGCGCCGCGCGCCCGGATCCCGGGCGTTCCCGCGCCCGTTCGCGGTGCATTGCCCGGCTCGGCGGCAGCGGGCTGCCCCACCGGCGGGCAGATCGCTGCCGGCGGCGCGCTCCGGCTGCCCGATCAGCGGGCAGTGCGCGAGGTGCGCTTCGCCGCCGTGCGGGAGGCGGGCTTCTTCGCGGGCGTCGCCGCCTTGCGGGTCCCCACCTTGGCGGTGGCCTTCGCCGCGGTCGCCTTGCGGACCGGCGCGGGCTTGGCCGCCGGCTTCCGCGCCGGCGGCGGCTCGGGCCTCGGCTCCGGCGGGAGCACGGCCGGGACCACGGCGGGATCGTCGTCGGAGGCGCTCGACACCGCGGGCGGCGCGCCGGCCACCGCGCGGTAGGGACCGCGGGCGCGCGCCTCCACCTCGGCGGCGCGGCCGGCCCAGTCGCGGGCGCCCGGGGCGAGCCCGGCGCCGTCGAGCGCTGCCGTGGCCGCGGGGCGGTCGCCGGCGCGGATCCGCAGCGCCGCCAGGTGCAGCGCCGCGCGGGCGCGCTCGGGCGCGGGCGTGCCGGCGGTGTCCGCCACGAGGCGCTCCAGCGCCTTCACCGCGTCGGCCGCCGGCGCCTCGCCGGCCAGGGCCAGCTTGGCGAGGCCGTAGGCGGCGCGCGGGTGGGTGGGCGAGGCGGTCAGCGCGGCCGCGTACGCGGCGCGGGCGGTGGCCGCGTCCCCTCGGGCCCGGCGCGCCACGTCGCCGTGCAGGGCGAGGCCGGCCGGCAGCGTGCGATCGGCGGCGGCGGCCTGGGCGGCGTCGGCCGCGGCCGCGAGCGAGCCGGCCGCGAGCGCGATGCGCGCCTGCAGCGCGTCGGCGAAGCGCGAGCCCTGCGCCGCGGCGGCCGCGGCGGTGGCGTCGCCGAGGCTGCGCCGCGACAGCGCGAGCGTCCCGCTCGCCAGGCTGGCCCAGCGCGGCACCTCGGCGGCGCGGCCGGGCTCGACCAGGAGCGCCTCGGCCTGCGCGCCGGCGGCCTCGTCGCGGTAGTCCACGTGCAGCGCCGCGAGCGCGTACGCGCGGAGGCTGCCGGCGTCCAGCGGGTCGAGCGCGGCGAGCGGCTCCAGCAGGTCCGCCGCCTCGCGGTATCCCGCCGCGGTGTCGAGGCGGATCAGCTCCTCGGCGCGCTGCATCCCGGCCTGGAGCGCCTGCCGGCGGTGGTGCGCGCGGTAGGCGAGCAGCGCGGCCCCGAGCAGCAGGACCACGCCGGCGCCGGCGATGAGCGTCACCCGGGAGCGGCGGGGCGGCCGCGAGGCGCCGGGGGAGGGGGCGCGCGGGCGCGCCGGGCCGTCGCCGTCGAGGTCGGCGGGCGGGGCGTAGGAGTCGTCGTCGAGCTCCACGAAGCCGTCCTCGGACGGCGCCGCGGCAGGGTCGGGCAGGGGGGGCTTTCGCATCGGCAGGTCGGGGGCGGGGGCACGGCGAGGGTACTGCCCGCCCATGCCCCGGGTCAAAAGACCGACGCAAAAAAGGCGAGCCCGCACCGGATGGACCGGTGCGGGCTCGCGAAAGCTCTCGAGACGTCGGCTGCGAGGGCCGCGGCTGCTAGATGCCCTTCTCCTCGCGCTCGTCCTCCCGCGCGACGCCGGACAGCACGTCGTTGACGGACGGGAAGCGCATGATCTCGCCGCGGGCGATGCGCCAGGCCTGCTGGACGATCCACGAGAGCGACCGATCCTGCCGGTTCGCTTCCGCCTGGATCTCGTTCAGCATGTCCTCGGGGAAGTACAGGGACTGCTTGCGCTTGTCGGTGCCGGCCATCACTGCTCCATGCTGTGGGGCAAACGACGGCGTTGTACGCTGGGATCGCTCCGTCGGTCAAGCTTTCATCCACCCGACGGGGCGCACCCACCGTGAGGCTGGCGCGACGCGGTCTCGCTCACCCGATGCGCGGCGCGGCGGGCGCGAGCGCAGGAAATCCCCGCGCGGATGCTGGGAACGGAGGCGTGGTGATGGGCCGGATCGGGCGGCACGAAAGAAGAGAGCCGGCATCGCTGCCGGCTCTCCGTGGGCCCAGAGGGGGAGGGGGGGGACCCCTAGGCCCAGCGCCACAAACTTGTCCCATCCTGCGCGGTCGTCAACACCGGCGACCCAACATCGCATTCCACAACGGATCCCACAACTTGCCGCTGCAACGGGGAAGGCGGCAGGCTGCGCGCTCCAGCCACTCGAACCCGTCGGCCGGCGATCGCATTCCCGGCCCGGTCCGGGGCCCGGTGCGCGCCCGACCCGCGCGCCTCCGCGCCGGGGCCGAGGAGCCTCTCCTGCATGCGATCCGCTGACCTCCACCCGTACCCCGCCGCGGTCCTCGAGACCGCCCGGCGCCGGCGCCTGTTCGGCCCGGCGGACCGCGTGCTCGTCGCGCTCTCCGGCGGCGCCGACTCGACCGCGCTGCTCGCCGCGCTGGCCGCGCTGCGCGACGCGGGGGCGCTCGCCGAGGTGCGGGCGCTCTACCTGGACCACGGCCTGCGGGCGGGCAGCGAGCCCGAGGCGGCCTCGGCCCGCGCCGCGTGCGCGCGGCTCGGCGTGCCGCTCGAGGAGCGGCGCCTCGCGGTCGGCGCCGGCAACGTGCAGGCGGAGGCGCGGCGGGTCCGTTACGCCGCGCTCCGCGAGGCGGCGGCCCGCGCCGGCTCGACGCGGATCGCCACCGGCCACACGCTCGGCGATCAGGCCGAGACCGTGCTGCTGCGCCTGCTCCGCGGCGCCGGCGCGCGCGGGCTCGGGGCCATCCCGCCGCGGCGCGGGGTGGTGATCCGGCCGCTCATCGACCGCACGCGCGAGGAGGGGGACGCCTACCTGCGGGCGCTCGGGCTGGGCTGGGCCGACGATCCCACCAACGCCGCCCCCCGCTACGCGCGGAATCGGCTGCGGCTCGAGCTCTGGCCGCTCCTGCGGGCGGTGGCGCCCGCGGCGGACCGCGCCCTGGCCCGCGCCGCCGACCTGGCCCGCGAGGACGAGCGCGCGCTCGACCGGAGGGCGCGCGCCGTCGCCGGCGACGGCACCGCCGTGGACGTGGCGGCGCTCCGCGGCGAGCCGCTCGCGGTGCGCCGCAGGGCGGTGCGGCGGCTCTGGCGCGCGGCGACCGGCAGCGGCCGGGCGCTCGAGGCGCACCACGTGGCGGCGGTGCTGGCGCTGCTCCGGCGCCGGGGGCCCGGCGAGATCGCGCTGCCGGGCGGGCGGCGCGCGCGGTGCCGCTACGGGCGGCTGGAGCTGCTCGCGGGCCCGGCGGCGCCGGCCCCGGAGGTCGCGCCGGTGGAGGTCCCGGGGCCGGGGCGGTACGCGCTCCCGGCGCTGCGCGTCGTCGTGGAGGTCGGCGCGGCGCGGCCGGACGCGGTGCCCTGGCCGCTCACGCTCCGCACCCGCCGCCCGGGGATCGCTTCCGGCCGGACGGCGGGCCGGGCGGGACGAAGCTGAAGCGCTGGCTCATCGACCGGAAGGTGCCGCGCGAGGCGCGCGACCGGCTGGTGCTCCTCGCCGCACCCGGGGACGCCGTCCTGGCGGTTCCGGAGCTGGGCGCCGTCGCGGAAGGGCTGGGCCCTTCGGGCGCCGGGCTGCGCGTGCGCATTTCGGCCGCGCCGGGGACGGACGGCTCGTACTGCAAAGGGGGTGAGGGCCTGTTATAACGGGCACCTGGCCCGGGCGTCGCCTGGCCGGGCGCCTGGCGGCGCGGGGCGCGGTGCGGAAGAGTCGGACCTCGCCGTCGGTTCCGGTCGATCGACGCTCCACCGAAGGGGAAATCGAGCCTTGCGACAGTCCTACAAGACCGCCCTGCTCTGGGTCTTCCTGATCGTGATGTTCATCGCGCTCTGGAAGCTGTTCGAGCAGCGGGGGCGCGAAGCGAAGTCCTACAACTGGTCGCAGTTCATGTCGAAGGTCGAGGCGGGCGAGGTGAAGGAGGTCACCGTCAAGGACCTCGACTACTTCGGCCACCTGCGCGACGGCTCCGACTTCGTGACCACCGGGCCCATCGACGCCTCCGCGACCATCGCGGAGAAGCTCCGCGAGAAGGGCGTCAACCTCACCTACCAGAAGCCCGAGCAGAACTCGCTCTGGGTGACGGTGGTGCTGCAGTACCTGCCGCTCGTCTTCGTGTTCCTGCTCATCTTCTTCTTCATGCGCCAGCTGCAGTCCGGCGGCGGGAAGGCGATGAGCTTCGGGAAGTCGCGCGCGAAGCTGATGACCGAGCACCACAACAAGATCACGTTCGCGGACGTGGCCGGCATCGACGAGTCGCGCGACGAGCTCGAGGAGATCATCTCCTTCCTGAAGGACCCGAAGAAGTTCACGCGCCTCGGCGGCCGCATCCCGAAGGGCGTGCTGCTCATGGGCCCGCCGGGCACCGGCAAGACGCTGCTGGCCCGCGCCGTGGCCGGCGAGGCGGGCGTCCCGTTCTTCTCCATCTCCGGCTCGGACTTCGTGGAGATGTTCGTGGGCGTCGGCGCGAGCCGCGTGCGCGACCTGTTCGAGCAGGGCAAGAAGAACGCCCCCTGCATCATCTTCATCGACGAGATCGACGCCGTCGGCCGCCACCGCGGCGCCGGCCTGGGCGGCGGCCACGACGAGCGCGAGCAGACGCTGAACCAGCTGCTCGTGGAGATGGACGGCTTCGAGTCGAACGAGGGCGTCATCCTCATCGCCGCCACCAACCGACCCGACGTGCTCGACCCGGCGCTGCTGCGCCCGGGCCGCTTCGACCGCCGCATCGTGGTGCCGCGCCCCGACCTCAACGGCCGGCTCGGCATCCTCAAGGTGCACACCAAGAAGACCCCGCTCGACGCGCAGGTGGACCTCACCCAGATCGCGCGCGGGACCCCGGGCTTCTCCGGCGCCGACATCGAGAACCTCGTCAACGAGGCGGCGCTCTACGCCGCGCGGCGCAACAAGGAGAAGCTGGCCATCGAGGACTTCGAGTTCGCGAAGGACAAGGTGATCATGGGCACCGAGCGGCGCTCGATGATCATCTCCGAGAAGGAGAAGCGCACCACCGCCATCCACGAGGCGGGGCACGCGCTGGTCGCGAAGATCCTCCCGGGCACCGACCCGGTGCACAAGGTGACCATCATCCCCCGCGGCCGCGCGCTGGGCCTGACGCAGCAGCTCCCGCAGGAGGACCGGCTCAACCTCAACCAGGAGTTCGCGCTCAACCAGGTGGCGATCCTGATGGGCGGCCGGCTCGCCGAGGAGATCACCTTCGGCCAGAAGACCACCGGCGCCGGCAACGACATCGAGGTCGCGACCAACCTGGCCCGCTCCATGGTGTGCGAGTGGGGCATGAGCGAGAAGATGGGCCCGCTCGCCTTCGGCAAGAAGGAGGGCGAGGTCTTCCTCGGCCGCGAGATGGCGACCGCGCACAACTACTCCGAGCAGACCGCGCGCGACATCGACGCCGAGGTGCACCGGATCGTCACCGAGCAGTACGAGCGGGCGAAGAAGGTGCTGCTCGAGAACCAGCCGCTGCTGAACGCCATCGCCGACGCGCTCATCGAGTACGAGACGCTCGACGCCGCCGACATCGACGTGCTCATGGGCGGCGGCACCATCAGCCGGCCCCCGCCGGCGAAGCCCATGGTGCCGACGGCCGCCGAGAAGGGCGGCAAGCGCGGCGGGCTGCTGGACGCGGTGGGCGGCATGCCCGCGGCGGGCAAGGCCTGAGCGGCGCGGCGCCCGCCCCGGCGGGCGCCGGCCGGAGACGACCTCGCGATGCGGATGCGGATCGGGGCCAGGCTCTTCGACGGGCCTGGCCCCTTCGTCATGGGGGTCGTGAACGCGACCCCGGACTCGTTCTCGGACGGCGGCCGCTTCCTCGAGCGCGACGCGGCGGTGGCGCACGCGCTGCGGCTCGCGGACGAGGGGGCCGACATGGTGGACGTGGGCGGCGAGTCCACCCGCCCCGGCGCGCCGCCGGTGGCGGCCGAGGAGGAGCTGCGGCGGGTGGTGCCGGTGATCGCCGCGCTGCGCGCCCGAGGGTTCACGCTCCCGATCTCGGTGGACACCTGGAAGGCCCGGGTGGCGCGGGAGGCGCTCGCGGCCGGCGCGGACCTGGTGAACGACGTGACCGGCCTCGCCGACCCGGACATGGGCGGCGTGGTCGCGGCGGCGGGCGTGCCGGTGGTGCTGCAGCACATGCGCGGCACCTTCGCCGACATGGCCTCGCGCGCGGCGTACGGCGACGTGGTCGCGGAGGTCGGCGCCGAGCTGCGCGCCGCGCTGGCCCGGGCCGAGGCGGCCGGGATCCCGCGCGACCGCGTGGTGCTCGACCCCGGCATCGGCTTCGCGAAGGACGCCCGGCACAGCCTGGAGCTGCTGGCGCGGATCGGCGAGCTCCGGACGCTCGGGTGCCCGCTGCTGGTGGGGCCCTCCCGCAAGAGCTTCATCGGGAAGATCACCGGGGCGCCCGCGGCGGAGCGCCTGCCCGGCACGCTCGCGGCGGTGACCGCGTGCGTGCTGGCCGGCGTCGAGCTGGTGCGCGTCCACGACGTCGCGGCCGCCCGGCAGGCGGCCGACGTCGCCGCCGCGATCCGCGGAGCGGCGCGCGCGGCCGGTCCGCTGTAGACTGCCGCGCCGGAGAAGCCCGTTGCAGCGGATCCTCGTCTACCTCATCGGCCCCGACGTCACCCTCGGCGACCTCGCGCTCGCGCTGGTGGACATCGGCCTCGTCGCGTACCTCGTCTACCGCGTGCTCCGCGTCATCCGCGGCACGCGCGCGGTGGCCGTGCTGTTCGGGCTCTTCCTGCTCGGCGTCGGGTACCTCGGCGCGCAGGCCGCCGGCCTGGAGACGCTGAGCTGGGTGCTCGGCCACTTCCTCAGCTACTCCTTCATCTTCGGCGTGATCGTCCTGTTCCAGTCGGACATCCGCCGCGCGCTGGCCGAGCTGGGCCGCTCCTCGCGCCTGCTCGCCGCGCTCTCGCGCGACGACCTCGCCACCCAGCGCGGCGCCGTGGACGCGGTGGTGAAGGCCGCCGGGGAGCTGGCCCGGCGCCGGCACGGCGCGCTCATCGTGCTGGAGCGCTCGGCCGACCTCTCCGACGTCATCGACTCCGGGCTGCGCGTGGACGCGGCGGTCACCTCCGAGCTGCTCCTGTCCATCTTCCTGCCGGCCGGGCCCATCCACGACGGCGCCGCGGTGATCCAGGGCGCGCGCCTCGCCGCCGCCGGCTGCCTGCTGCCGCTCTCCGCCGCCGAGGCGCCGCAGGAGCTGGGCACGCGCCACCGCGCGGCGCTGGGCCTCGCCGAGGAGGTGGACGCGGCGGTGGTGGTCGTCTCGGAGGAGCGCGGCGAGGTCTCGGTCGCGCTCGAGGGCACGCTGCACCGCGCGCTCGACGAGAAGGCGCTCCGGACGCTGCTCTATTCACTGTTCGTCACCAAGGGGCGCGGCACCGGCGGCCCCGCCGGGCGCCCCGCGCCCGCGAGCGGCCCCCACCCGGCCGGGCAGGGAGCGCCCCGTGCGGCGATCTGACCTCGCGCTCGCGCTGCTCGCGGTGGCGGCGGCGGTCGCCCTGTTCCTCGTGGTCCGCGGGGAGCGCCGGGTCACCGCGACCTACGCGGTCCCGGTCGTGGCCACGCTGCCGAAGGACCTGGCCCCGGAGCCGGCGCTCCCGTCCGAGGTGAGCGTGGCCATCTCGGGCCCGTGGGCCCGCCTGCGCACCCTCGACCCGTCCGCGCTCGCGCTCCGCGCCGAGCTGTCGCGCACCGGTCCCGGGGTGGCCACCTGGTACCTCCGCTCCGAGGCGCTCCACCTTCCGCGCGGGCTCCGCGTGGACGCGATCCACCCTGCGCAAGGCTCCGTCGAGCTCCACCGCGCGCCGGTTGAAGGCGCTCCCACCCACCCATAGGTTGACGCGATGACCACCCCCGCGACCCGCACCCGCCCCGCCACCGACGGCGCCCCACCCCGCGCGCCCCGCCCCGCCGGCGCCCGCAACGGCGTCCACGCGCCGCCCGCCGCCCGGCCCGCGCCGGTGGCGCGCCGGCTGTTCGGCACCGACGGGGTGCGCGGGGTCGCGAACGTGCACCCCATGACCGCCGAGATGGCGCTCCAGCTCGGGCGCGCGCTCGCCTACATCGTGCGGAGCGGGCCGCACCGGCACCGGATCGTGATCGGCAAGGACACCCGGCTCTCCGGCTACATGCTCGAGCAGGCCATCGCCTCGGGCATCTGCTCGATGGGCGTGGACGTGATGCTGTGCGGCCCGCTGCCCACGCCCGGCATCGCCTTCGTGACCCACTCGATGCGCGCCGACGCGGGCGTGGTGATCAGCGCCAGCCACAACCCGTACCAGGACAACGGCATCAAGTTCTTCTCGCGGGACGGGTTCAAGCTCCCGGACGAGCTGGAGCTGCAGATCGAGCGCCTCGTGCTGGACGCGGGCGAGGACGACGCCGGCGCCGAGGAGTTCCGCGCGCTCCGCCCCACCGCCACGCGGATCGGCAAGGCGAAGCGCATCGACGACGCCATCGGCCGCTACGCGCAGTTCCTGAAGACCATCTTCCCGAAGGAGCTGACGCTGGATGGGCTGACGGTGGTGGTGGACTGCGCCCACGGCGCCGCCTACCACGTCGCGCCGGCGGTGTTCGAGGAGCTGGGCGCGAAGGTCATCCCGCTCAACGTGAAGCCGGACGGCAAGAACATCAACGACGCCTGCGGCGCCGTGCACCCGGAGTCGATGGCGAGGGCGGTGAAGCGCCACGGCGCGGACCTCGGGCTGGCGCTCGACGGCGACGCCGACCGCGTGATCCTGGCCGACGAGCACGGCAACGTGGTGGACGGCGACGCCATCATGGCGCTGGTGGGGCGCGACCTGCTCGCCCGCAAGGCGCTCGCCAAGAAGACCGTGGTGGCCACCGTCATGTCCAACCTGGGCCTGGAGCGGGCGCTCGCGCCGCTCGGCGGCAAGGTGGTGCGGACCGCGGTGGGCGACCGCTACGTGGTGGAGGAGATGCGCCGGAGCGGCTACTCGTTCGGCGGCGAGCAGTCCGGGCACCTGGTGTTCCTCGACCACGTCACCACCGGCGACGGCGTCGCGGCGGGGCTGAACGTGCTCGCGGTGATGGTGCGCGAGGGCAAGCCGCTCTCCGAGCTGGCCCGCTGCTTCGAGCCGTTCCCGCAGGCGCTCGTCAACGTGGAGGTGCGCGAGAAGCGGCCCGTCGCCGAGCTGCCCGGGGTGGCGAAGGCCATCGCCGCCGCGGAGAAGGCGCTCGGGGCCGAGGGGCGGGTGCTGGTCCGGGCCTCCGGCACGGAGAACAAGGTGCGCGTGCTGGTGGAGGGGCCGGACGGGAAGCGCGCCCGGGCGCTCGCCGACGGCATCGCCGCCGAGCTGCGCCAGGCCATCGGCTAGGCGCGGCGGACCCGCCGCCGGGGCGGCCCACGAACGTCCGGCGGCGGGGCGGGTTCCGCGGTAGACTCCGGCCGCCATGCCCGCACGCCTCGGAGTCAACGTCGATCACGTCGCGACGCTGCGCCAGTCGCGCCGCACCCAGTACCCGGACCCGGTCGCCGCGGCGGTGCTCGCCGAGATGGGCGGCGCCGACCAGATCACCATCCACCTGCGCGAGGACCGCCGGCACATCCAGGAGCGCGATCTCCAGGTGCTGCGGAAGACCGTCTCGAGCCGGCTCAACCTCGAGATGGCCGCCACGCAGGACATGGTGAAGATCGCCTACGGGGTGAAGCCGGACATCGCCACGCTGGTGCCGGAGCGCCGCGAGGAGCTCACCACCGAGGGCGGCCTGGACGTGGTGGGCGGCCGCGAGCACGTGCGCAAGGTCGTGAAGACGCTGCGCGACGCCGAGATCGAGGTCTCGCTGTTCATCGACCCGGACGTCGACCAGGTGAAGGCGGCCCACCGCGCCGAGGCGGAGGTGGTGGAGCTGCACACCGGCCGCTACTGCGACGCGCGGCTCGCCTCCGACCGCCGGCGCGAGCTCTCGCGCGTCATCGACGCCTGCAAGGCGGCCGCGAAGCTGGGGCTGCGGGTGGCGGCGGGCCACGGGCTGAACTACCAGAACGTGCTGCCGGTGGCCGCCATCCCGGAGATCGAGGAGCTGAACATCGGCCACTCGATCGTGGCGCGGGCGGTGCTGGTGGGGTTCGAGCGCGCGGTGCGCGAGATGCGCGAGCTGCTGCGCGAGGCGCGCCCGTAGCGCGGGGCGCCGCCCGGCGAGGGAGGAGCGGGCGTGATCCTGGGGCTCGGCCTGGACGTGGTGGAGGTGGCCCGGATCCAGCGGATCCTGGCCGGCCCGCCGGCGCGCGCGGAGCGGTTCCTGGCGCGGGTGTTCGCGCCGGCGGAGCGCGCCTACTGCGACGCGCGGCAGGACCGCGCCACCCGCTACGCCGCGCGCTTCGCCGCGAAGGAGGCGGCGGTGAAGGCGCTCGGCACGCCGGAGGGCGTGCGCTGGCTGGACCTGGTGGTCGAGCGCGGGACCGGCGCGCCGGCGCTGGCGCTGGACGGCGTCGCGGCCGAGGCGGCGCGGCGCATGGGCGTCGCGCGCGTGCACCTCACGCTCACTCACGACGGCGGCGTGGCGGTCGCGGCGGTGATCCTGGAGGGAGCCGGGCCATGAGGCTGGTGGGCGCGGCGGAGATGCGCGCGATCGACCGGGCCGCCATCGACGGGCTGGGGATCCCCTCGCTCGAGCTGATGGAGCGGGCCGGGCGGGCCGCGGCCGACGCGGCGCGCGCGCTGGCCGGGCCGGGCGGCCGGTTCGCGGTGGTCTGCGGCGGCGGCAACAACGGCGGGGACGGCTGGGTGGTGGCGCGGCTGCTGGTCGGCTCCGGGCGGGCGGTGCGCGTGGTGTCGCTGGTGGACGCGGCGCGGCTCACGCCGGACGCGCGGGCCGAGCGCGCGCGGGCCGAGGCGGCCGGGGTGGTGGCCGAGCCCGGCGACGCGCCGCTCGAGGCGGGCCCCGGCGACGTGGTGGTGGACGCGATCTTCGGCACCGGCCTGTCGCGCGCCCCCGAGGGCGCGTTCGCCGGGGCCATCGCGCGCATCGACGAGGCGCGGCGGGCCGGCGCGCGGGTGCTGGCGGTGGACGTGCCCTCGGGCCTGTCCGCCGACACCGGCCGGCCGCTGGGCGAGGCCTGCGTCCGCGCCGACCGCACCGTCACCTTCGCGTTCCAGAAGCGCGGCCTGGTGCTCCACCCGGGCCCCGCCTACGCCGGCGAGGTGTCGGTGGCCGACATCGGCATCCCGCCGGAGGCGGCGTCGCACGTGCCGGCCGAGGCCGAGCTGCTCCTCGAGGACGAGGCCCGCGCGCTGGTCCCCCCGCGCGACCCGGAGGCGCACAAGGGCGACGCGGGCCGGGTGCTGGTCATCGCGGGCTCGCCCGGGAAGACCGGCGCGGCCCACCTCGCGCTCACCGGCGCGCTGCGCGGCGGCGCCGGGCTGGTGACGCTGGCGGCGCGGGCGGAGGTGCTGCCCATGGCGCTGGCGGGGCGGCCGGAGGCGATGAGCGCGGCCTTGCCGGGCGCGGGGCCGCTCGACGCGGCCGACCTGGGGCCGCTGCTGGAGGCGGCCTCGGCCGCCGATGCGCTCGTGATCGGGCCGGGGATCCCGCGCGGCGACGGCACCGGCGCGCTCCTCCTCGAGCTGCTGGCGCGCGCCGGCGTGCCGGCGGTGCTCGACGCCGACGCGCTCAACGCCGTCGCCGGCCAGGCGGAGCGGCTCGCCGCGACGGGCGTGCCGCTGCTGCTCACCCCGCACCCCGGCGAGATGGCCCGCCTGTGCGGCTGCTCCACCGCCGAGGTGCAGCGCGACCGGCTCGGCCTCGCGGCCCGCCAGGCGCGGGCCTGGGACGCCACGGTGGTGCTGAAGGGCGCGCGGACCGTGGTGGCGGATCCGGCGGGGCCGCCGGCGGTGATCACCGGCAACCCCGGCCTGGCCACGGGCGGCACCGGCGACGTGCTGGCCGGGCTGTGCGGGGCGCTGCTCGCGGGGGGGCTCGCGCCCGGGGCCGCGGGGCGGGCGGGCGCGTGGATCCACGGGCGGGCGGGCGACCTGGCCGCGCGGCGGCTGGGGCAGCGCGGGCTGCTCGCGGGCGACCTCGGGGCGGCCATCGGGGAGGTGTGGGCGGAATGGCGGAGATGAGCGGGGAGCGCTTCACCGCGCGCCGGACCACGCGGTCGGCGGCGGCCACGCGCCGGCTCGGCGCGAGGCTCGGCGCGCTGCTCCGGCCCGGCGACGTGGTGGCGCTGGAGGGCGACCTCGGGGCCGGCAAGACGCAGCTCGTCCGCGGCGCCTGCGAGGGCGCCGCGGTCCCGCCCGGCGAGGTCTCCAGCCCCACGTTCGCCATCGTCGCGACGTACGGCGGGCGCATCCCGGTGCACCACGCCGACCTGTACCGGATCGGCGACGAGGACGAGCTGTACGGCACCGGCTTCGGCGACCTGGTGGGCGGCGAGGGCGCGCTGCTGGTGGAGTGGGCCGACCGGATCCCGGGGGCGCTCCCCGCGGAGCGGCTCACGCTGCGCCTCTCGCACGACGCGACGCGGCCGGACGTCCGCCACCTGGAGCTGGACGGCGTGGGAGCGCGCCACGCGGCGCTGGCGCGGGCGCTGGCGGCCCCGGCCGCGCGCGCGCGGCGTCCCGCCGGGCGCGCCGCGGCGCCGCGCCGTCGCCCGCCCCGGTCCGGCCCCCGCTAGTCGAACGCGTGGCAGGCCAGGCAGAGCGGCTTCGGGCTGACGTCCGAGCCGTCGGGGAGCGCTTCGCCCTGCCGATCCTCGTAGGTGCCCTCCACCCCCGGGATCACGCGCCGGCGGGCCGCCGTGCCCTGCGGCAGGAACAGGTGGAAGCGCCACCGCGAGGTGGCCGAGTGGCAGCTCCAGCAGTGGACCCTGCCGTCCGGCAGGGCCACGCCGCGCCGCTCCACCTCGGCGCGGGGGCGGAGCATGCCGGACGCGTCGGGGCCGTAGGGGACGTCCACCGGATGTGCCTGGTGCATGCGGGCCGCCTCCTCGTGGCACTCCACGCACGTGGACACGGGGGCGCCGAGCAGGCTCCCGTGGATCTCGTCCCAGCGGCCGGGGACGGTCTGGCCCGCGATGGGCGCCGGGGCGAGGGCCGCCAGCGCAGACAGCACGGCGAGGATCGTCGGACGCATGGCCCCTCCGCGCAGCGTCGAAGCGATCGCAACCTCGCCACGAGCGTACCGGGGGCCATCACCCGCGTCGGCCTCACCGCGGGGGTCGCGCGGGCGGGTCGCGCCGCCGGGCCTGCGACGGTGGCGGCAAGGGAAGCGCCGGGGTGGTCCCCGGGGGGAGGGACTCAGGCCGCGTGCAGCGGCGCGTCAACCACGCGGATCCCGTCCTCGGTGGCGACGAAGCCGCCCTCGGGCACCTCGCGCCAAGGGGCCCGGCCGATCCGCTCGCTCGCCACCACGAACGCGTGGCGCGGTCCGGCATCGCTCGCAGCGTGAAGCGTGCGGCCGCGGCGGCAGGCGGCGAGCAGGCGGCCGTCGGACACGAGGAAGGTGAGCGAGCTCGGCTTCGGCGAGGGCTCCGCGTCCGCGATGCGCAGCACGGTGTCGGTGGTGGCCGCGAGCGCCGCGCGCACCGCCTCGACGCCGGGATCCTCGAGGCCGCCGCGCGCGCGCAGCCGGGTGAGGAACAGGTGGAAGCAGCGCTCGCTGTCGGTGTCGCCGCGGATGCGCCCGCGCAGGTCGGGGTCGATCTCGGCGAGGATCCGCTCGCGCACCGCCGGGTCGTCCTTGAAGCGGGCCACGGTCCCGTTGTGGGCGAAGATCCACCGGTCGTGCACGAACGGGTGGGTGTTCTCGCGGAGCACCGGCCCGACGCTCGCCTCGCGCACGTGCGCGACCACCACGGCCGAGCGGATCTCGCGCCCCGCCTCGACGAAGGCGGCGTCGGCGTGGGCGGGGAGGATGCCCCGGCGCACGAGGGGTGAGCCCTCCACGTACCACCCGATGCCCCAGCCGTGCGGGTGCCGGTGGGACTGGAACCGGAGGGCGTTCTCTGCGCTGCAGAGCGGCTCGCAGGCGTCGCGGCCGGGGTGGGCGTGCTGACCGAAGAGGCGGCACATCGCGGACGCCAGGAATCTAGCAGGGCGCCGGCCGCCGATCCAATCCGGGCGGGGGCGCACCCGCGGCGGCGGGCGGGCGGGCGGGGTGCCTCAGAGCCTCGTGTCCACGGGCGGCCCGAACGGCCGGGGGGCGCCGGCGCCCAGCTCGTAGAACGCCACCTGCGCGTGCCGCCCGCGCACGGTGAGGATCGCGGCGGTGCGCGGCAGGCGGAAGCGGCGCGGGCCGGCGCTGCCCGGGTTCACGTAGAGCGTGGGGCCGAGGCGGGCCGCGCCGGGCCGGTGGGAGTGGCCGTGGATGACCAGCTCGGGCGGATCGCGCGCGAGCAGCGGGCGCGCCGGGCGGCGGGGTCGGTCGCGCGGCCCGAGGTCGTGGACCACCAGCGCCCGGAGCGCGCCGAGCGCGAGCCGGGCGGTCTCCGGCAGCGCGTCGAACGCGGGATCCCGGTCGTTGTTCCCGCGGACGGCGGCGACCGGCGCGACGACCGCGAGCGCGTCCAGGATCTCCGGGCGGACCACGTCGCCGGCGTGGACCAGCAGGGCGCAGCCGCGGAACAGCGCCGGCAGGGCGGGGTCGAGCAGGCCGTGCGTGTCCGAGAGCAGCCCGACCCGCACGGCGCCCTCAGCGGCAGTCCACCATCGCGGCGGGCGCCGCCTCGTGCACCACCCGCCCGTGCTTCACCACCACGAGCGCGTGGTTGACGGCCATGTGCCAGGCGAGGTGCTCGGGCGAGCCGCAGCCCCACAGCACCAGGTCGGCGTCGGCGCCGCGCGCGACGCGGCCCATGTCCGGCTGCCGCAGCGCCCGCGCGCCGCCGGCCGTGAAGCGACCAGCGCCTCGGCGGGCGTCAGCCGCAGCTTCAGGCAGGCGAGCGAGAGGGTGAGCCCGACGTTCTCGCTCATGGCGCTGCCCGGGTTCATGTTGGTGGCGAGCGAGACCGGCACGCCCGCCTCGAGCAGCCGCCGCGCCGGCGCGTACCGCTCCGATCCGAGGAACAGCGTCGAGAGCGGCAGCAGCCCGGCCACCACGCGCGCCGCGGCGAGCGCGGCGATCCCGGCGTCGTCCAGCTCCTCGAGGTGATCCGCGCTGGAGCAGCCGAGCTCGGCGGCGAGCCGCGCGCCGCCGCCGGCGGTGAGCTGCTCGGCGTGGACGCGCGGCACGAGCCCGCGGTCCTTCGCCGCCTGGAGCAGCCGCCGGGCCTCGTCGGGCGCGAAGGCCCCGTCCTCCACGAACACGTCGCAGAACTGCGCCAGCCGCTCGCGGGCGACCTGCGGGATGAGCGACGCGCACGCCTCGCGCACGAACCCGGCCCGGTCGCCCACGTGCTCCGGCGGCACCGCGTGGAACAGGAGCGTGGGCAGGATGGTGGCGTCGCCGCCGAGCGCGGCCCCGAGCTGGTGGACGATGCGCAGGAGCCGCAGCTCCTCGGGGGCGTCCAGGCCGTAGCCGCTCTTCACCTCGAGCGTGGTGACGCCCTGGGCGATGAGGCGGCGCGCGCGCGCGGCGGCGGCCGCGAGCAGCTGCTCGTCCGGCGCGGCCCGGGTCTCGCGGGTGGTGACCGCGATCCCGCCGCCGGACAGCGCCACCTGGAGGTAGGTCCGCCCCGCGCAGCGGAGCGCGAACTCGCCCGCGCGCTCGCCCGCGAAGACGAGGTGCGTGTGCGAGTCCACCAGCCCCGGGGTGACCAGGCCGCCGCGGGCGTCGATCACCTTCGCGCCGGCCGCGTTCACCTCCGCCTCGAGGTCGCGATCGCGGCCGACCCAGGCGATGCGGCGGCCGTCCACGGCCACCGCGGCCCCGGGGAGCAGGCCGGCGTCGGAGGGGCCGCGGTCGCAGGTGGCGACCACGGCGTTGCGGAGGACGAGGGTGGCGGCGGGGCGGCTCACGGCAGCTTGATACCCCGTTCCCGCGCGACGCGCTCGGCCTCCGGATAGCCCGCGTCCGCGTGACGGAGCACCCCCATGGCCGGGTCGCTGCGCAGCACCCGGGCGACGCGGCGCGCCGCCGCATCCGTCCCGTCCGCCACGATCACCTGGCCTGCGTGGAGGCTCCAGCCGATCCCGACGCCGCCGCCGTGGTGGAAGCTGACCCAGGACGCGCCGTTCACCGCGTTCACGAGCGCGTTCAGGATGGGCCAGTCGGCCACCGCGTCGGACCCGTCCTTCATGGCCTCCGTCTCGCGGTTGGGGGAGGCGACCGACCCGCAGTCGAGGTGGTCGCGGCCGATGACGATGGGCGCCTTCACCTCGCCCCGCCGCACCAGCTCGTTGAACGCCAGCCCGGCGCGGTCGCGCTCGCCGTAGCCGAGCCAGCAGATCCGCGCGGGCAGCCCCTGGAACTGGACCTTGCGGGCGGCGAGGTCGAGCCAGCGGCGCAGGCCGGCGTTCTCCGGGAACAGCTCCGCCACGGCGCGGTCGGTGCGCGCGATGTCGGCCGGGTCCCCGGACAGCGCCACCCAGCGGAACGGGCCCTTGCCCTCGCAGAACATGGGCCGGATGTAGGCCGGGACGAAGCCGGGGTAGGCGAACGCGTCGGCGAGGCCCGCCTCGCGCGCGCCGGCGCGCAGGTTGTTGCCGTAGTCGAACACGTGGCTGCCCATGCGCCGCATGGCCAGCATCGCCTCGACCTGCCGGGCCATGGACTCCTTCGCGCGCCGCACCACGCCCTCCGGGTCGCGGGCGCGGAGCGCGGGGAGGTCGGCGAGCGGCACGTCGGCGGGGACGTAGCCGTTCAGCGGGTCGTGGGCGGAGGTCTGGTCGGTGACGAGGTCGGGGGCGACGCCGCGCCGGGCCAGCTCGGCGTAGACCGTGGCGGCGTTGCCGACCAGGCCCACCGAGAGCGGCCGCCGGGCGCGGCGCGCCTCCTCGAGCCGGGCGAGCGCGTCGTCGAGGTCGGCGGCGCGCGCGTCGAGGTAGCCGGTCGCGATCCGCTTCTCGATGCGGGCCGGGTCCACGTCCACGCCCAGGAACGCGGCGCCGAGCAGCGTGGCCGCGAGCGGCTGCGCGCCGCCCATGCCGCCGAGGCCACCGGACAGCACCAGGCGGCCGGCGAGGTCGTCGGTGCCGAAGTGCGTGCGGCCGGCCTGCGCGAACGTCTCGTAGGTGCCCTGCAGGATCCCCTGGCTGCCGATGTAGATCCAGGAGCCCGCGGTCATCTGCCCGTACATCATGAGCCCGCGCGCCTCGAGGTCCCAGAAGTGCTCCCAGGTGGCGAAGCGCGGGACCAGGTTCGAGTTCGCGATGAGCACGCGCGGCGCGTCGGGGTGGGTGCCGAGCACGCCCACCGGCTTGCCGCTCTGGACGAGCAGCGTCTCGTCGTCGCCGAGCGCCTTCAGCGCGGCCACGATGCGCCGGTAGCTCTCCCAGTCGCGGGCGGCCTTGCCGGTGCCGCCGTAGACCACGAGGTCCTCGGGCCGCTCGGCCACGTCGGGATCGAGGTTGTTCATCAGCATGCGGAGCGCCGCCTCCTGCACCCAGCCTCGGCAGGAGAGGGCGCCGCCTCGCGGCGCGCGGATCGGATCCATGGGAGCAACCTCCGGCGCGAGAGGGTGGCGCGGAGGCCGGCCGGCCGCACCGCGAAAAACGGGGCCCGTCGCGGCCGGCCGCTGCTAGACTCCGCGCGCTCCATGAACGACCGCCTGTTCATCTCCGCCCTGCGGCTCCTGCCCAAGAACGCCCTCTCGCGCGCCGTCGGCGCCCTCACCCGCTGGCGCGCGCCGGTCCCGGTGCGCCTCGCGGCCATGCGGGCGTTCGCGCGGCGCTACGGGATCGACCTGTCGGAGTGCCCGGACCTCGACGTGTACCGGACCTTCGGCGAGTTCTTCGCGCGCCCGCTGCGGCCGGGGCTGCGGCCCGTCGCGCCCGGGGAGCGGGTGCTGGTGTCGCCGGTGGACGCGGTCGTGTCCGAGACCGGCCTGGCCGAGGCCGGCCGGCTGGTCCAGGCGAAGGGCATCGACTACCCGGCCGCCGCGCTGCTGGGCGACGACGCGCTCGCCGCGCGGCTGGCGGGCGGCGCCTACGCGACGCTGTACCTCTCGCCCCGGGACTACCACCGCATCCACTTCCCGCTGGGCGGGCGGGTGACCGGCTGGCGGTACGTGCCGGGGAAGCTCTGGCCGGTGAACCCGGCCTCGGTCCGGACGGTCCCGGGCCTCTTCGCGCTGAACGAGCGGCTGGTGACCGTCCTGGAGACGCCGCTCGGCGCCTGCGCGGTGGTGGCGG
The DNA here is from genome assembly GCF_049201065.2 of Anaeromyxobacter sp. Red801. Lineage (NCBI taxonomy): Bacteria > Pseudomonadati > Myxococcota > Myxococcia > Myxococcales > Anaeromyxobacteraceae > Anaeromyxobacter > Anaeromyxobacter sp. Red801. Next base: position 2,058,824 of record NZ_CM181236.1, read on the forward strand.
TGGGGGCGACGGTGGTGGGCCGGGTGTGCGCCTACTACGACCCGTCCATCCCGTTCACCAACCTGCCGGGCGCGGCGCCGCGCCGGCACGATTACGACACGCCCATCCCGGTGGAGAAGGGGCAGGAGCTGGGGGCCTTCGAGATGGGCTCCACGGTGATCCTGCTCTTCGAGCCGGGAAAGGTGCGGCTCGACCCGCGGCTCGCGCCCGGGGCACGGGTCCGGGTGGGCGAGCCGCTCGGCGGCCCTGCGTAGCCCGGGCGCGGCGGGCCGGGCTCCCACACCCCCGTGCATCACGGGCGGCGCTCTGGTATCTACGCCGGCGTGAAGATCAACGGCGTGAAGGGCATGAACGACGTCCTCCCCGCGGACGTCGCCCGCTGGCACGAGATGGAGTCGGTCGCGCGCGAGGTGTTCGCGCTGTACGGCTACCGCGAGGTGCGGACCCCGGCCGTGGAGCACGCGGCGCTGTTCGCCCGCGGCGTCGGCGAGGCCACCGACATCGTCAACAAGGAGATGTACGTCTTCGAGGACAAGGGGGAGGAGCTGCTCGCGCTGCGTCCCGAGGGCACCGCCGGCACGGTGCGCGCGTTCATCGAGCACGGCGCGTTCGTGGAGGGCCCGCAGAAGTGGTTCTACATGGGCCCGATGTTCCGGCGCGAGCGGCCGCAGAAGGGCCGCTACCGCCAGTTCCACCAGATCGGCTGCGAGGCGTTCGGCGTCGCCGAGCCGTACCTCGACGCGGAGCAGATCGCGCTGCTCGCGGACTACTTCGCGCGCCTGGGCGTCACCGCGGAGCTGAAGCTCAACTCGGTGGGCGACGCGCAGTGCCGCCCCGCCTACCTCGCCGACCTGAAGGCGTACCTGGTCGCGAACCAGGGCGCGCTCTGCGCCGACTGCAAGGACCGCATCGAGCGCAACCCGCTCCGCGTGCTCGACTGCAAGGTCGAGTCCTGCCAGCCGGTGCTGGAGAAGGCGCCGCGGCTGCTGGAGCGGCTCTGCGAGCCGTGCCGGACGCACTTCGACCAGGTGAAGGCCGGGCTCGACGCGCTCGGCGTCGCCTACCGCATCGAGCCGAGGCTGGTGCGCGGGCTCGACTACTACGTGCGCACCGCCTACGAGTTCACGTCCGACGCGCTGGGCTCCCAGTCCGCGGTCGCGGGCGGCGGCCGGTACGACCGGCTGGTCGAGACGCTGGGCGGGCCGCCGACGCCGGGCATCGGCTTCGCGCTGGGCGAGGAGCGCCTCTCCATGATCCTGGAGAAGGTCGGTCGCGCCGCGCCGGAGCGGCGGCCGGCGGTCTTCTTCGTCAGCGCGGACGCGACCGGCGCGCTCGAGGGCCTGCGGCTCGCCGCGGCGCTGCGCCGGGCCGGGATCGCCTGCGAGCTCGATCCGCGCGGCGGCAAGATGAAGGCGCAGTTCAAGCAGGCGGAGCGGGTCGGCGCGCGCTGGGCGGTGGTGCTCGGCGGCAACGAGGTCGCGACCGGCCAGGCGAAGCTGAAGGACCTGCAGACGCGCGAGGAGACGCCGGTCGCGCTCTCCGAGCTCGCCGCGCGGGTCGCGGGGTAGCCGCCATGCCGCTCGCGCCGCTCGCCGCGCTCGCCCTCGCCGTCGCCGTCGCCGCCGCGCCCGCGGCGGCTCCCACCCCGGCGCCAGCGCCCGCGCCCGCCCAGGCTCCGGCCCAGGCCCCGGCGGCGGCCGGCGCCCGCCCGGTGGTGCTGGAGGTCACCGCGGACCGCGGTGTCGCGGCCGCGCTCGTCGGGGCGGTCACCGAGCGGCTCTGCGCGGCGGTCGCCGAGGCGGCCCACGCCGACGCGATCTGCCCGGACGGCGCCCCCGAGCTGGAGGTGGTCCAGCGCGCCGACGCGCTCGGCGCCTGCCAGGGCGAGGACTGCCCGCGCACGGTGGCCGAGGCGCTCGAGGCGGATCGCCGCGTGCTGGCGCGCCTGGAGCGCGACGCGTCGGGCGGGCTCCGCCTGACGGTCCGGCTGCTCGGCGCGGCGGGCGTGCCGGTCGCCTCCGCGGCCGCGCCGCTGCCGGAGGACCTCGAGCCGCTGCTCGCGCGCGCGGCGTCGCTCGTGCCGGGGCTGTTCGAGGCGCGGGGCGCCGGGGCGCGCTGATGCGGCTGGTGGTGGTCGCCGGGCCGACCGCGTCCGGCAAGACCGCGCTCGCCGTCGCGCTGGCGCGGCGGCTCGGCGGCGAGATCGTCAACGCCGACTCGCAGCAGGTCTACCGCGGGCTCGACGTCGGCACCGCCAAGCCCACCGCGGAGGAGCGCGCCGCCGCCCCGCACCACCTGCTCGACCTCGTCGAGCCGGGGGAGGGGATGGACGCGGCCCGCTTCGCCGCCCTCGCCGACGCGGCCATCGCCGGGATCGCGGCGCGCGGGCGCGTGCCCATCGTGGCGGGCGGCACCGGGCTGTACGTGCGTGCGCTGCTGCACGGCGTGGTGGAGGCGCCCGGGCGCGACCCCGAGCTGCGCCGGGCCCTCGAGGCCGAGGCGGCGCGCGACGGCCGGCCGGCGCTCCACGCCCGGCTCGCGGCGGTGGACCCCGCCGCGGCGGCGCGCATCCGCCCCAACGATCTGGTGCGGGTGGTGCGCGCGCTGGAGATCGCGGCCGGCGGCCGGACGCCCTCCGAGCTGTACCAGGCGCACGCCTTCCGCGAGGACCGCTACGAGGCGGCGCTGCTCGCGCTCGACCCGCCGCGCCCGGAGCTGCACGCGCGCATCGACGCCCGGGTGCGGGCCATGTTCGCGGGCGGCCTGCTGGACGAGGCGCGCGCGCTCGCCGCGCGCTCCGGCGGCGCGCTGCCGGCCCGCCTGCCCATCGGCTACGCGGAGGCGGCGGCGCACCTGCGCGGCGAGCTCGACCTCGAGGAGGCGATCCGGCGCGTCCAGGTCGCGCACCGCCGCTACGCGCGCCGCCAGGTGATCTGGCTGCGCAAGGAGCGCGGCGTCGTCTGGATCGCCCCGCCGTACGACGTCGACGCGCTGGCTCGGCGCATCGCGGACGGACGTCCCGCGACCGGGTGACCCGCGATCGCGGCGCACGCAGGAGTCGGTTTCGCCACACCCGCCTGATCTTCCCCACTGCGACGCACCGTCGACTACGATGCGCACGTTGTCTCACGTTCCACGGGGGCGAAACATGCGTCGAATGAAGCTCGGGTTCATGGCGGCAGTTCTGATGATTCTCCTGGGCGCCCGCACCGCGTCCGCTCGCGAGGCGTGGGGCTATCTCGTCTGCGAGTCGGATGAGTCCATCGCGGTCTCGGGGGCCGTGTTGACGTTCACGCAGGGCAGCGTCGTGTCGACGTCCTACGAGCCGACGACTGCTCAAGGCTGGTACGGGTTCATGCTGTGGCCCGGCGACTTCGGCCTCTGGAGCGTCAGCATCGACCTGACCGCGCAGGGCGGTCCGTCGAACTACGATGCGGGTCAGGTCACCATCGTGGAGACCTCGCCGCTGTCGTACGTGCCGACCATCAAGATCCCCGCGGGCATCATCCCCGCGTGCGGCGGCACGCCGCCGCCGCCCGTGTGCGAAGAGCTGAGCGGCGTGGAGAACGGCTCGACGTTCTGCGGCAACCTCGGCAACCCGCGGAACGAGTGCGCCTACTTCGGCCTCGTGCCCGCCGGCAAGGACGACGGGCTCAGCGGCCTGACGCACGAGGCGTCGATGGACGCGGACCTGGCGCTCGTGAAGGCCGGCCTCTGCTACAAGGTGTACGTGGGCGTCAGCGCCGGCGACGAGCTGCAGACGCCGAACGGCAAGGGCATCTCGCACGTCACGTACTGCAGCTGCGAGTAGGGCAGCGACGCCGCCGAACCCGAGCCGCGCACGCTCCGGAGACGGGGCGTGCGCGGTGTCGTTCCGGGGCTGGTGCGAGGTCGCCGGGCGTTGGCGCGCCGCGTCGAAAAGCGCTGAGAAGCCGGTGGGCTGCGCGCGTGCGTTCCGGCGGGGCCGTGCTATAAGCCGTCCGTGTCCAAGCCAGCCTACGCCCTCGACTTCGAGCGCCCGCTCCTCGCCCTCGAGTCCAAGATCGCCGAGCTGAAGGAGCTCTCCGGCGGCGCCAAGGTCGACTTCAGCGAGGAGATCCAGAAGCTGGAGAAGAAGGCCCGGAAGCTCCAGGCCGAGATCTTCAGCGATCTCGACCGGTGGCAGACGGTCCAGCTCGCCCGGCACCCGCAGCGGCCGTACACCCTCGACTACCTGAAGGAGCTGTTCACCGACTTCTTCGACATCGAGGGCGACCGGCGCTTCGCCGCCGACCACTCGATCGTGTCCGGGTTCGCCCGCTTCGACGGCGAGCCGGTGGTGGTCATCGGCCACCAGAAGGGCCGGAGCACCAAGGAGAACATGCTCCGGAACTTCGGCATGCCGCGGCCGGAGGGCTACCGCAAGGCGCGCCGGCTGTTCGACCTCGCCAACCGCTTCCGCAAGCCGGTCATCACGTTCATCGACACGCCGGGCGCCTACCCGGGCATCGGCGCCGAGGAGCGCGGCCAGGCCGAAGCCATCGCGGTGAACCTCGAGGTGATGTCGTCGCTGGAGGTGCCGGTCATCGCCGTGGTCATCGGCGAGGGCGGCTCCGGCGGCGCGCTCGCGCTCGGCGTCGCGAACCGCGTGCTCATGCTGCAGTACTCGATCTACTCGGTCATCTCGCCCGAGAGCTGCAGCGCCATCCTCTACCGCGACCCGACCAAGGCGCAGAAGTCGGCCGACGCGCTGAAGCTGACGGCCCGCGACCTGGCCGGCTTCGGCATCACCGACGAGCTCATCGCGGAGGCGCCCGGCGGCGCGCACCGCGACCCGGTGCTCACCGCCAAGAACGTGGGCGACGCGCTCCGGCGCCACCTCGCCGAGCTCCGCAAGCTGACCCCCGAGCAGCTCGTCACCGACCGGTACCGCAAGTTCCGGGCGATGGGCGTGTTCACCTCGGAGGAGTGACGGCGCCGGCGCCGAGCGGGATCCGCTCCTCCGGCGCGCCCTCCGGGCCCGCCCGCAGCACCGCGTAGGAGCCGGGCCGCGGCCCCGCGGCGCGCACCGCGGGCTCCACCGCGGCCCAGAGCGCCCGCGCGTCGGGGCCGGCCAGGTGGAGCACGCAGAAGCCGTCGCGCCACTCGTCCCGGACCAGCCGGCCGGCGCCGCCCGCGAGCCGCTCCATCAGCGCGTACTCGAGGTCGCGGACCCGCGCGCGCTCGGCCCGCGAGCCGTGCGGCCGCTCGTCCAGCCGGAGGTGGACCGTCACCGGCTGCTCCGGCGCCGTGGCCACGGCGGGGGCGGCGAGCAGCAGGGCGGCGAGGCCGGCGGCGGCGGCGTGCACCCCGCGATCGTGGCGCCGGGGCCCGGCGACGCCAGTCCGCGAAGGGGGACCTCGGCGCGGTCGCGCCTCCCGGCGGAGAGGGGTATAAGGGTTCGCCCATGCCCGCCCCCCAGGGCTCCAGCCCCGCCTCCGCGCACCGCCCGTTCATCGTCGCGATCGACGGCCCGGCCGGCGCGGGCAAGTCCACCGCCTCCCGGCAGCTCGCAGCCCGGCTCGGCTTCGCCATGGTGGACACCGGCGCCATCTACCGGACCGTGGCGCTCGCCGCGACGCTCCGCGGGATCGCGCTCGACGACGACGCCGGCCTGGGCCGGCTCCTCCCGGAGCTCGCCATCCGCTTCGCGCCCTCCGGGCAGCCGGGCGGCGGCCAGCGGGTCCTCCTCGGGGAGGAGGACGTCTCGGTGGAGATCCGCACCCCGCCCATGTCGCTCGGGGCGAGCAAGGTGTCGGCCCGGCCGGTGGTCCGGGCCGGGCTGCTGGAGCTGCAGCGCCGGCTGGCGCTCGCCGCCGAGAACCGCGGGGCGGTGCTGGAGGGGCGCGACATCGGCACCGTGGTGTTCCCGGACGCCGACGCCAAGTTCTTCCTGGTCGCCACGCCCGAGGAGCGGGCGCGACGGCGCCACGCCGAGCTGCTGGCGAAGGGCGATCCGTCCACGTTCGAGGAGGTGCTCGCCGATCAGCTGAAGCGCGACCGGCAGGACTCCGAGCGCGAGATCGCGCCCCTGCGCCCGGCGGACGACGCCGTGGTGGTGGACACGAGCGGCACGCCGCTCGAGGCGGTGGTGGACGCGCTCGCCCGCGAGGTGCGCGCGCGCCAGCGGCGGCGCGGGCGGGCCGGGGGCCGGCCGTGAGCGACGGCGAGCGCACCTACGGGCCGAAGGAGTGCGGCAGCTGCCGGCTGTGGAGGCCCATCCTGGAGGACGCGCGCGGCCCCATCGGCCCGTGCCGCCTCGGCGTGCGCACCGGCGACTTCCCCGGCACCGCGCCCGTCTGCGAGCGCTACCTTTCTCGCGAGGCCGCCATCCCCGCCGCGCCGCCGCCCGAGCCGGCGCGCCGCCGCGCGCGCGCGGCCGGACCGACCGTGGTCGTGCACCGCGCCCCGGGCCACGCTGCGGCGGCGCCGGCGCCCGCGATCTCCGTCCCCCTGCCCGAGGAGCTGACCGACATGACGCGAGAGGAGTTCGCCCAGGCCATCCGCGAGGCGCTGCGCGAGGACGTGCCCGTCCCGCTCGCGCCCAAGTGGGAGGGCGGCACGGTGGTGCTGAAGCCCGGCGATCCCGGCACCGCGCCCAAGGAGATCCCGCTCGACAGCCTGTTCCACAAGATCGTGATGATCCGCGACCGGCTGCGGGTGCTGGAGCAGAAGGTCAACGCGACCGACAAGCTGAGCGACGCCGAGAAGGTGGAGCTGCAGCAGTACGTGACCCGCTGCTACGGCTCGCTCACGACGTTCAATGTCCTGTTCAGGGACGAGAAGGACCGCTTCGTCGGCGAGAAGGCCTGACCGGCCCCGCCTTCACCGCCCGGGGGTGGTCAGGCGGGACGGCGGGCTGGAGCAGGTGCCGGAGAAGGCGCGCTCGGCCTCGGCCACCGCGCGCTGGTAGGCCTTCTCGTAGTCGGCCGCGCGCGGGTCCTTCGCCTTGCGCGCCAGCTCCCACGCGGACTGGTACTCGCGCCGCGCGTCGCCGGGGCGCCCGCCCGCCTCGTACGCCTGCCCCAGGACCCCGTGCGCCGCCGGCACGGCCGCGTGGAGCGAGGCGTTCCGCTCCAGCGTCCGGAGCGCGCCGGCCGCGTCGCCGTCCCTGGCCTGCTGGAGCCCGGCGAGGCGCAGCGCCGGCTCCGGGGGCGGCACCTCCCACCCGAACCGCGCCGACAGCGCGCGGTAGTGCGCCTCGACCGCGGCCGCCCCGCCGTGCGGGCCGACGTCGCCGCGCGCCACCGGCATGCCCCAGCCCTCGAAGATGCCGCGGAGCCCGGCCACCGCGGCGGCGGTCACCTCGGGCGCGGCGGCCCCGGCGAGCGGCAGCGCGCGCCAGCCCTCGGGCGCGGCGCCGGCCGGTCCCCGCCCGGCCACGATCCGCAGCGCCGCCGCCGGGTGGTTGCCCTCGACCCAGGGCGCCACCTCGCGCGCCAGCGCGGCCTCGACGGCCGGCGGGGCGGAGGCCGCCGCGGAGCCGGCGGCGGCCGCGGGCGTCGCGCCGGCCTCGGCGCGCTCGACCGCGACCACGATCGCCTCCGGCATCTCGCCGCGGCGCGCCAGCCCTCGAGCGGCCGCGTCGACGGCGGCGAGATCCCGCGCGCCGTCCGCCAGGTAGATCACCGGGAGGCGCGCGCCGGGCGCGGCGTCGGGCACGCGCACCGTGAGCCGCAGCGCGGGTCCGGCCTGCGACGGGAGCTCCACCACCCGGTCCGGCGCCGCCGCGGCGGTGCGCCCGGCCAGGGAGGACAGGAGGATCAGCGCGGCGGCGAGCGACGGATGGGCCATGGGACGCTCCTCGTGCGGCGGGTGCTCCGGCGAACCTCAGTTGCCGTGGTGGTGGTGATCCTCCCAGCTCCGGTCCCCGGCCTTGCCGCACGAATTCGGCAGGCCCGGCCAGGTGGGGTTGAACTCGCGGATCGGGGAGCGCGCGGTCGCGGCCTCGAGGTGCGCGCGGTAGGCGGCGGCGCCCGGATCCTTGGCCCGCTCGGCCAGATCGAGCGCGGTCCGGAACGAGCGCTTCGCCTCGTCGAGCCGGTCCGCGCGGGCCAGCGCCATCCCGAGCACGTCGTGCGCCTCCGCGCTGGCCGGGTACCACGCCGCGTTCTGCCGCAGGGCGCGGATGCCGTCGTCGAGCTTCCCGTCGCGGATCGCCTGGCGGCCGGCGGCCTCCACCACCGGCTCGGGCGGATGGACCGTCCACCCGAGCCGCTCCGACAGCTTCGCGTAGTGGCGCTCGACCGCGGGGAGCCCGCCGCGCGGCCCGATGGCGCCCACCGCGGCGGGCATCGTCCACCCGGCGAACACCTCCTTGAAGCCGCGGGACGCGCCCTCCAGCACCACCGACCAGTGATCCTCGCCCGGCAGGTCCAGCGCCGTGACCTGCAGGCCGCCGCCCGCGGCGCCCGCGGCGCCCACCAGCGCCTTCGCCTGCTTCGCCGCCTCCGGGCCGTCCTCGGGGGAGACGATCACCAGCACCCCGCGCGGCCGGCCGCTGCCGGCCAGCGCCTCGCGGGCGCGCCGCACCGGCTCGTCGCCGTTCCAGGTGAGCGTCGGCGCGAGCGCCAGCGTCGCCTGGAACAGGCCGGGCCGCGCCAGCTGCGCGTGCACCGCGAGCAGCCCGCCCAGCGAGTGCCCCACCAGCATGCGGAACGGCTCGGTGCGGTAGGTCCGCTCGACGTGCGGGACGAGCTCGTCCTGCACGAACGACAGGAACCGCTCGCCGCCGCCGGACGTCTTGAACACGGCGGGCGGCGCCCCCTCGAACTGGCCCGGCGACGGGGTGAGGTCGCGCATGCGGTCCGCGTGGTCGATCCCGACCAGCAGCACCTCGGGCATGCGCCCGTTCTGCGCCAGGAAGCGCGTGACGGTGGCGAGCACCGCCAGGCTGGGGCTCCCGTCGGTGAAGTAGACCACCGGGTAGCGGCGGCCGGAGGTGGCGTAGCCGGGCGGCGCGAGCACCACGAAGCTCCGCTCCTCGCCGAGCACCGCCGAGCGGATCCGGAACGCGCCGGACGGCTCGGCCGGCGCGGGCGCCCCGGCGGCCGGCGCGTCGCCGGCCGGGGCGGGGGCGGGCGAGGGCTCCGCCTGCGCCGCGGCGCCGCCGGAGAGGGTGAGCGCCGCCAGCGTGGCCACGGCTCCGAGGGTTCGCATCGCCTTCCTCCAGGGCGGTCCAGGGGCGAGAGGCCCGCCCTGCGAACTTCGTGACTCGGAGTCGAGGGGACAACCCCTGCGGTGCGCCACGGATGGAGGGGGCGGGTTGCTGGCCGCCGAGGGGTGCGCCGTTATATAGAGGCGCCGTGGACGTCAAGATCGCGAAGACCGCCGGGTTCTGCTGGGGTGTGCGCCGCACCGTCGACAAGGTGATGGAGGTCGCCGACCAGCACCGGGCGCCCGTCGTCACGCTCGGGCCCATCATCCACAACCCGCAGGCGGTCGCCCGCTTCAGCGAGAAGGGCGTCGGGACCGTGATGGGCATCGGCGAGGTGGCCGACGGGACCACGGTGGTGGTCCGGACCCACGGCGCGGTGCGCGAGGAGCTGGAGCGCGCCGAGGCGCGCGGGCTCGAGGTGGTGGACGGGACCTGCCCCTACGTGAAGTACCCGCAGGCCATGGCGCAGCGGCTCTCGCGCGAGGGCTACCACATCGTCATCGTCGGCGACGCGAACCACGCCGAGATCAAGGGCGTGATCTCGTACTCCGAGCAGCCGTGCACGGTGGTGAAGCCGGGCGGCCCGGTGCCGGAGATCAAGGCGAAGAAGGTCGCGGTCATCGCCCAGACCACCTGCATCGGCGCCGAGTTCGAGCGGGTGGTGGGCGTCCTGGCCCTCCGGCACAAGGAGGTCCGGGCCGTGAACACCATCTGCAACGACACCGAGGAGCGCCAGGCGGACGCCCGGGCGCTCGCCAGCGAGGTGGACGCGGTGGTGGTCGTGGGCGGGAAGAACAGCGCCAACACGCGCCACCTGGCCGAGATCTGCCGCGCCATCCAGCCGCGCACCTGGCACGTCGAGACCGAGGCCGAGCTCGAGCCGGCGTGGTTCGACGGCTGCCGGGTGGTCGGCCTTTCGGCGGGGGCCTCGACGCCGGACTGGGTGGTCGAGGGGGTGGCGTCCTGGCTGCGGGCGCTCCGCTAGCCCGGGCCCGCCTTGACGCTGCAATTTCGGACGTGTAGCGTGCGCACTCCGTAATGAATGTGGGCCGGGGTACGCCCGGCGCGCGACGGCCTCTCGATCCCCGGGGGCGCGGCGCGAAGCACCAGACCCAGGGGGCAACGCAGTGGCAACGCCGGCACGATCCAGCCCCGAGATCCGACGGGCGCCGGCGCTTCCCGACAAAAGGTTGGCCTAACCGAATGGAGAATCAGACTCCCCGCACGCCCGAGGTCGAGACCGAGGACTTCGCCACGCTGTTCGCGCAGAGCGAGGCCAGCGCCGGTCCGATCGAGGAGGGCAAGGTCGTCAACGGCACCGTCATCCAGCTGACCAAGGACTACGCCGTCATCGACATCGGCTACAAGTCCGAAGGCCAGGTGCCCATCTCCGAGTTCTCGACCGCCCCCGGCGGCGAGCCCGCGGTGAAGGTGGGCGACAAGGTCGAGGTGCTCGTCGAGTCCCGGGAGAACGACACCGGGATGGTCGTCCTCTCCAAGGAGAAGGCCGACAAGATGCGCATCTGGGACGAGATCTCCGCCGCGTGCGAGCGCGACGAGCTCGTCGAGGGCGTCATCGTCGGGCGCGTGAAGGGCGGCCTCTCCGTCGACATCGGCGTGAAGGCGTTCCTCCCCGGCTCCCAGGTGGACATCCGGCCGGTCCGGAACCTGGACAAGCTGATCGGCGAGAAGTTCAAGTTCAAGGTCATCAAGTTCAACAAGAAGCGCGGGAACATCGTGCTGTCGCGCCGGGTCCTCCTCGAGAAGGAGCGCGAGGAGCTGAAGAAGGAGACCCTGAAGAACCTGAAGGAGGGCGCGATCCTCAAGGGCGTGGTCAAGAACCTCACCGACTACGGCGCCTTCATCGACCTGGGCGGCATCGACGGCCTGCTGCACGTCACCGACATGAGCTGGGGCCGCATCGGCCACCCGTCGGAGATGTTCGAGGTCGGCCAGGAGGTCCGCGTCGTCGTCCTGAAGTTCGACCCGACCTCCGAGCGCGTCAGCCTGGGCCTCAAGCAGATCCAGGAGGACCCGTGGCACCGCGCCGACGAGAAGTATCCGGTCGGCACGCGCGTCAAGGGCAAGGTGGTCTCGCTCACCGACTACGGCGCGTTCATCGAGCTGGAGCAGGGCGTCGAGGGCCTCGTCCACGTCTCCGAGATGAGCTGGACGAAGCGCGTGAAGCACCCCTCGAAGCTGGTCAACGTGGGCGATCAGGTCGAGGCGGTGGTGCTCGACATCGACCCGAAGGCCAAGCGGATCAGCCTCGGCATGAAGCAGATCGAGGCGAACCCCTGGACGCTGCTCGAGGACAAGTATCCGATCGGCACGACGATCCGCGGCGAGGTCCGCAACGTCACCGACTTCGGCATCTTCGTCGGCGTCGAGGAGGGCATCGACGGCCTCGTGCACGTGTCCGACATCTCCTGGACCGAGCGCATCAAGCACCCGGGCGAGAAGTTCAAGAAGGGTGACGTGGTCGAGGCGGTGGTGCTCAACATCGACGTCGAGAACGAGCGCTTCAGCCTCGGCATCAAGCAGGCGCACGTCGACCCGTGGACCACGCTCTCCGAGCGTCACCCGGTGGGCGCCCGCGTGAAGGGCCGCGTCACCAAGGTCACCGACTTCGGCGCGTTCGTCGAGATCGAGCCGGGCATCGAGGGCCTGGTGCACGTGTCCGAGATGAAGGACGAGCGCGTGGAGAACCCGCGCGACGTGGTGCAGGAGGGCCAGGAGGTCGAGGTCAAGGTCATCGACATGGACCTCCAGGACCGCAAGGTCGCGCTCTCGATGAAGGCGCTCAACCGCGACGGCGGCGAGGACGACTACCGCGAGTACCTGCGCCGCCAGGGCGACGGGCGCGCCCGCCTCGGCGACCTGATGGAGAAGTTCAACCGCCGGAAGTAGCCTCCCGGCGGACCGGAGCACCTGCGGGCGGCCTGCGCGAGCGGGCCGCCCGCTTCCTTTTTGCCGGTTGCGACCCCCCCGGCCGCGTGCTTACCTGACCCGACCATGAACCCCAGCGATCCCAACGAGCCCCTCCCCACGACGCCGGTCGGCCCCCAGGAGCCGCAGCCCGGGGCGACCGGGCCGGGATCGCCGGCGCGGCCCGAGCCGCCGCGCTGGGGGGCGCCGCCCCCGCCGCCGCCGAGCTGGGGCCCGCCGCCCGGCCCGCCGCCGTCCTCGGGCTGGGGTGCGCCGCCGCCCGGCGTGCCGCCGCAGCCGCCGCCGCGCCGCGACCGGCTGGCGCTCGCGATCGTGGCGTTCATCTTCGGCGGCCTGTTCCTGGTGTTCTTCGGGTTCCTGCTGCTCGCGTTCGGCGCCGTGCGCGGAGAGTCCCCGCGCCTCGGCTCCGGCCCGCGCGTCGGCGTCATCGACGTGAAGGGCACCATCGGCGGCGGCGCGGACCGCGACGAGACCGAGGACATCCTGAAGCGCATCCGCCGCTTCGCCGAGGACGGCGACCTCAAGGCGGTGGTGATCCGGGTGGACTCGCCCGGCGGCTCGGTGGGCGCCAGCCAGGAGATCCACGACGAGGTGAAGCGCCTCGCGCAGAAGAAAGTCGTGGTCTGCTCGATGGGCAACCTGGCCGCCTCGGGCGGCCTGTACGTGTCGGTGGCCTGCCCGAAGATCGTCGCCAACCCCGGCACGCTCACCGGCTCGATCGGCGTCATCAGCCAGTTCCCGAACGTGAAGGACCTCGCCGAGAAGCTCGGGGTGAAGGTCGAGACGGTGAAGACCGGCAAGCTGAAGGACGCCGGCAACCCGTTCCGCGACATGACGCCGGAGGACCGCGCCTACTGGCAGGGGCTGGTCGAGAACACGCTGGGCCAGTTCGTGAAGGCGGTGGCCGAGGGGCGCAAGCTGGACGAGGCGAAGGTGCGCGCCATCGCGGACGGCCGCGTGCTCACCGGCGCCCAGGCGAAGGAGGCCGGCCTGGTGGACCAGCTCGGCAACTTCTACGACGCGGTGGAGCTGGCGAAGCAGGAGGCGAAGCTGAGCGGCGAGCCGGTGCTGGTCTACCCGCCCGACGAGCGCGGCCGCTTCCTGGAGCAGCTCATGGGCGGCGCCGCCGGCGCCGTCGCCGACGCGGTCGCCACCCGGGTGGCGCAGGGGGCCGCCGACGCGCGGCAGCCCGGCGTGTACTTCCTCGCGCGGTAGCGGCGCGCGCCGCAAGGAGACCTCACCGTGCAGCAGCCGCTCTGGGCCCCGTGGCGGATGGAGTTCATCCGGTCGGAGAAGCCGACCGGGTGCATCTTCTGCGACTTCCCCGCGGCGCCGGAGTCGGCCGACCGCGGCAACCTGGTGGTGCACCGCTCGGCCCGCGCGTTCACCTGCCTGAACCGGTTCCCGTACAACTCCGGGCACGTGATGGTGATCCCGCGCGCGCACCTCGCCGACCTCGGCGCGCTCGGGCCGGCGGAGTGGGCCGACCTGCAGGAGGAGCTGCGCCGCGCGGCCGCGGTGGTGAAGGCGGTCTACCGGCCGGACGGGATGAACGTCGGCATGAACCTGGGCCGCGCCGGCGGCGCCGGGATCGCGGACCACCTGCACTGGCACGTCGTGCCGCGCTGGCTCGGCGACAACAACTTCATGCCGGTGCTGGCCGACAACCGCGTGGTCGTGGAGGCGCTCGACGAGGCCTGGCAGCGGCTGCACGCCGGGTTCGCCGCGCTGGGCACGTGACGCAGCTCTGGCTCGCCCTCGCCGCCGGCTCGCTCGCCGCGATCGTGGCGATCCTGCTCGCGGAGCGGCTGCGCCGGCGCCGCGACGAGGCGCAGGCCTACCTGAAGGGCGTCCGCTCCATCGTGCAGGGCGACCCGGACGCCGCCATCGAGGCGCTCTCCGACGCCGCGCGCCTGGGCACGCCCGAGGCGGTGGACACCTACCTGGCGCTGGGCGCGCTGTTCCGGCGCGAGGGCGACCTCGCGCGGGCGGTGCGCCTGCACCGGAACATGCTCATCGGCCGCGGGCTCGACCCGGCCCGGCGGGCCGAGGTGGAGCGCGAGCTGGCCGAGGACTACCGGCGGAGCGGCATGCTCGCCGAGGCCGCCGAGCTGTACGCGCGGCTGGCGGAGCGCGACGGGGATCGCGCCGCGGCCGAGGGGCTGCGCGACGTGAAGGTCGAGCAGGGCGACCTCGCCGGCGCGGTGGCGCTGCAGCGGCGCATCGGCCCGCAGGACGGGGATCCGGTGCTGGCGCACCTGCTCGCGGCGCAGGCGCGCGAGGCGCTCCCCGGCGCCCCGGCCCGGGCGGCGGCGCTCGCGCGCGAGGGGCTCGCCGCGCACGCGCGCAGCGCGGACGCCTGGATGGCGCTCGCCGAGGCCGAGGCCGCCGCCGGCGCGACCGCCGCGGCCCTGGAGGCCGCGGGCCGCTCGCTCGACGAGGACCCGCGCGCCGCGCTGCTGGCGTGGCCGGCGCTGGCCGCGGTCCCGGACGCCGCGGCGGCCGAGGCGTTCGCGGCGGCCCGCGCCGACGCGCACCCGGACGACCCTGCGCTGCACCTGCTGCGTGGGCGCGCGCTGCACCGCTGCGGCCGGAACCCGGAGGCGGTGGCGGCGCTCCGGCTGGCGCTGGAGCGCGACCGGGTGGGCGAGGTGTCGCTGGCGATGCGCGAGCTGCTGCACCAGGCCGGCGCGCCGGGCCCGGACGACCTCGCCGTGCGCCACGACCTGCTGGTCGCGGCGCTGCTCCGCCGCGGCAAGGCCCCGCGCTGCGAGCGCTGCGGCTCCGACGCCCCGTCGCGCGCCTGGCGGTGCCGCCGCTGCGGCGCGTTCGACGCCTATCCCTGAGGACGCCCGCGCCCCGCGCGGCCCGGCGCTTGCTTCCCGCGCGCGCCCCCGGTAGAGAGACCCCTTCCTATGGTCCGTGATCGCGTCATCGAACTCTTCCGCAAGGCGCTCGCCCAGGGCGCCGACGACGGGCGCTGGCCGGCGGCGAGCGCCGGCTTCTCGGTGGAGGCGCCGCGCGACCCGAAGCACGGCGACTTCGCGGTGAACGCCGCCATGGTGCTGGCCAGGCAGGCGGGCAGGCCGCCGCGCGAGCTGGCGCAGGCCATCGTGGAGGCGGTGCGCGCGGTTGACGCGGCCGGCGACCTGGCCGGCCTGGAGATCGCCGGCCCCGGGTTCATCAACGTGCGGCTCTCCCCGGACCTGTGGCTGCGCACGCTCGCGCGCGCGGTCGCCGAGGGCCCGGCCTACGGCCGGACCGCGGTGGGGCAGGGGAAGAAGGTCATCGTCGAGTACGTCTCGGCCAACCCGACCGGCCCCATGCACGTCGGCCACGGGCGCAACGCGGTGGTGGGCGACGGCGTCCAGGGCCTGCTGCGCTGGGCCGGCTTCGACGTGTCCCGCGAGTACTACGTCAACGACTACGGCGCGCAGGTCCAGACGCTGGCGCGCTCGGTCCACCTCCGCTACCAGGAGCTGCACGGGCGGACGGTGACCATGCCGCCCAAGAGCTATCCGGGCGAGTACGTGAAGGACATCGCCGCCGGCCTGAAGGCCGAGTACGGCGCGAAGTTCCTGGACGCGCCCGAGGCCGAGTGGCTGACGCTGTTCCGCGACCACGCGGTCCAGCACGTGCTCGGGATGATCCGCGAGGACCTCGCCGCGGTGAACATCTCGTTCGACCGCTGGTCGTCGGAGAAGGCGCTCTACGAGTCGGGCACGGTGGACCGGTTCCTCCGGTTCCTGGAGGAGAAGGACCTCGTCTACGTCGGCAAGCTGCCGCCGCCGAAGTCGAAGAAGGGGCAGCCGCCGCCGCAGCCGCAGCCGGACGAGGAGGGCGTGACCGCCGCCGAGGACCTCACGCTGTTCCGCTCGTCGGCGTACGGCGACGAGGTGGACCGGCCGGTGAAGAAGGCGGACGGGACG
Organism: Anaeromyxobacter sp. Red801; assembly: GCF_049201065.2. Classification (NCBI taxonomy): domain Bacteria; kingdom Pseudomonadati; phylum Myxococcota; class Myxococcia; order Myxococcales; family Anaeromyxobacteraceae; genus Anaeromyxobacter; species Anaeromyxobacter sp. Red801. The sequence goes on from NZ_CM181236.1 coordinate 2,074,877, forward strand.
CCCACCTACTTCTGCGCGGACATCGCCTACCACTGGGACAAGCGGCAGCGCGCCGACGCGCTGGTGGACGTGCTCGGCGCCGACCACGGCGGCTACGTGCCGCGGCTCGAGGCGGCGATGGAGGCGCTGGGCGCCTCGCGCACGGACCTGCACGTCGTGCTGATCCAGATGGTCAGCCTCATGCGCGGTGGCGAGTCGGTGAAGATGTCGAAGCGCGCCGGCACGCTGGTCTCGCTGCGCGAGGTGGTGGACGAGGTGGGGCGCGACGCGACCCGCTTCATCTTCCTCACCCGGCGCTCCGACGCCCCGCTCGACTTCGACGTCGAGCTCGCCAAGAAGCAGACGCTCGACAACCCGGTCTTCTACGTGCAGTACGGGCACGCGCGCCTGGCGGCCATCTTCCAGAAGGCGCGCGAGGCCGGGCACGCGATCCCGGAGTTCGACCTCGAGGCCGCGCGGACGCTCGGCTCGCCGGAGGAGCAGGACCTGATCCGGCGGATCGCCGCGTTCCCGGACATGCTCGCCGCCGCGGCGCTCGCCTACGAGCCGCACCGGGTGGCGTTCTACCTCCAGGAGACCATCGCCGCGTTCCACTCCTGGTACACGCAGGGGAAGAAGAGCGGCGAGAAGGTCGTCGGGCCCGACCCGGTCAAGACCGCGGCGCGCCTGTTCCTGTGCCGCGCCCTGAAGCAGGTGCTCGCGAACGGGCTGGCCGTGCTGGGCGTCTCCGCGCCGGATCGGATGGAGAGTCCGGAAACTCGCGATATCGCGGACGACGTCTAGAATCCTGGCTGCCGCGGTTCGCGCGCCCGGTCCTCGCGGCGCGCGCCCGTCGCCGCGGCGGGGTGACGTCCATGCGCGAAGAGAACGCCCGGAGCCGTGAGAAGTTCGAGCTGTCCCTGGACGGCCGCCAGATCGCGTCGATCGTGGTCGGCGCGCTGGTGATCCTGGGCGTCATCTTCGTCCTGGGGCTGAACGTGGGCCGGCAGATGGCCGCCCGCCAGGCGGAGGCGGTCCGCGGCGCCGGCGATCTGGACGCGCTCGACCGCGTCCCGGTGGCCGCGCCGGCCGCCCCGGCCCGGAACGACCTGACCTTCTACGACCAGCTTCCCAAGGGGAAGCCGTCCGCGCCGCCGCCCGTCGAGGCGCGCCCCGCGACCGCCCCGGCGCCCGCGCCCGCCGCGGCGGCGCCGGCCCCCGCCGCCGCGCCCGCCCCGGCGCCCGCCGTCGCGGCCACCGCGCCGGCGAAGCCCGCGGCCGCCCCCGCGCCCGCGGCGTCGCCGAAGCCGGCCGCCGCGCCGGCGGCGCCGGTGGCCGCGGCGCCGAAGCCCGCCGCGGCCGGCGCGTTCGTGGTCCAGCTCGCCGCCACCCAGAGCCGGACCGAGGCCGAGCGGATCGCCGCGAAGTACCGGGCGCTCTCGCCGCGCATCGAGGCCGCGGACGTCCCGGGCAAGGGCCGCTTCTTCCGGGTGCGGGCGGGCAGCTTCGCCACCCGCGCGGAGGCGGAGCGCTACCTGCGCGACGCCGAGCGGGAATCCGGGGCGAAGGGATTCGTGACCGCGAGCCGGTGAGCCTAGCTTCACGTCGGGAGCCGCAGACACATGACGAGCACGTTCGAGAACCCGAAGCGCGTCGAGAAGCCCTGGGGCCACGAGCTGTGGTGGGCCCACACCGAGCGCTACGTCGGCAAGCTCCTGCACGTGAAGGCGGGGACGCAGCTCTCGCTGCAGTACCACGTGAAGAAGGACGAGACGATCCACCTCTGGAGCGGCGAGATGGTGCTCGTCCTCCAGGAGGACGGCCGCCTGGTCGATCACCCCATGCGCCCGGGCGACAGCTACCACGTGCGGCCGGGCACGGTGCACCGCATGCGCGCGATCACCGACTGCGACGTGCTGGAGGTGTCCACGCCCGAGGTCGAGGACGTGGTGCGCGTCCAGGACGACTACGGGCGCTGAGCCGGGCCGCGGGCGACGCCGGGGTTGCCTCGCGCAGGCGCGCCGGCCGCTTCGCACGCGCTCCGGGGCGCGAACGCACCCGCGCGCCGGCGGCGGGGCGCGGCAGGGCGCGCGGCGGCGGGAGCGCGTCTCGTCAGCGCGAGAGCAGGATCCCGATCGCGGTCGCGATGACGACCAGCGCCGCGACGAGCAGCGCCACCTTCCGCGGGCTCTCGGCGCGCGTCTCGCGCACGCCCTGCAGCGCGTGCATGGCCCCGGCGCGCGTCCAGCGGTCGGAGGTCTCCGCGCGGACCAGGTCGTCGTCGCCGAGGAAGCCGTGCGCGTAGAGCGCGTGCAGGTCGGCGAGCGACGGGACCACCAGCTCCCGGCCGCTCGCGTCCCGCACGTGGTAGCGCATGGGCGCGCGCCTCATGCCGGCCCCAGCTCCGCGGCGATGGCCTCGGCGACGCGCAGGCCGTCCACCGCCGACGAGACGATGCCGCCCGCGTACCCGGCGCCCTCGCCGGCGGGATAGACGCCGCGGAGCGCCGGGCTCTGCAGGTCGTCGCCGCGCACCAGGCGGCAGGGCGCGCTGGTGCGGGTCTCGACGCCGATGAGCAGCGCCTCGTCGGTGACGAACCCGTGCATGCGCTTCTCGAAGCTGCGCAGCCCGGCGCGGAGCGCGTCGCGCACCGCCGCCGGGAAGAGCTGCGACAGGTCGGCGGGCACCACGCCGGGGCGGTACGAGGTGCGGCCGGGCGGCGCACCGGGGCGGCCGGCGAGGTATGCCGACAGCCGCTGCGCCGGCGCGTGGTAGCCGCCGCCGCCGAGCCGGAAGGCCGCCCGCTCCCACTTGCGCTGCCACTCCAGCCCGGCGAGCGGTCCCTCGAAGCCCTCGGCGGCGAAGTCGGCGGGCGAGACCGCCACGACCATGCCCGCGTTCGCGAGCGGCGAGCTGCGGTGCGAGTTGGACATGCCGTTCGTGCACTGCATCTCGGGCTCGGTCGGGGTGGGGACCACCACGCCGCCGGGGCACATGCAGAACGAGAAGACGCCGCGCGCCTCGCCCGCGACCCGCGGGTTGTCGGCCAGCTTGTAGTCCGCCGGGGGGAGCCTGGGGTGGCGCCGCTCGGTGCCGTACTGGATGCGGTCGATGAGCGGCTGCGGGTGCTCCGCGCGGAACCCGACGGCGAACGGCTTCGCCTCGACGGGCCAGCCCCGGCGGGCGAACAGCTCGAACAGCTCCCGCGCGCTGTTGCCGGGCGCGAGCACCAGCCGGTCCGAGTCGAGCGTCCGGCCGTCGGCGAGCGTCAGGCCGCGGAAGCGTCCGCCGGCGAGCTCCAGGTCCACGGCGCGGGCGCCCCACAGGAACGTGCAGCCGCCGCGCTCCAGCTCCTCGCGCATGGCGGAGATGGCGCCGGGCAGGAGGTCGGAGCCGACGTGCGGCTTGCCCTCGGCCAGGATCCGCGACACGCCCCCGAAGCGGGCGAACAGCTCCACGACCTTGCGCACCGCGGGGTGGTGGATGCGCGTCCCGAGCTTGCCGTCGGTGTACGCGCCCGCGCCGCCCTCGCCGAAGTTCATGTTCGACTCGGGATCGAGCGCGCCGGACCGCATCAGCTCGGCGACGTCGCGCCGGCGCGGCCCGACCGGCTTGCCGCGATCGACCACCACCGACGGCACGCCGCGCTCGAGCAGCTCCCAGGCGCAGAACAGGCCGGCGGGGCCCGCCCCGAGGATGATCGGCCGGGCGGCCGGGGCGCGCACGCGGGGCGCCGGCGGCTCGGGGGCGGGGGCGGGCGTCACGTCGGCGCCCGCGCCGCGGACCTCGCCCTCGACCGTCACCTCGAGGTTCACCAGCCAGCGCGCGTGGCCCTTCTTCCGCGCGTCGAGCGAGCGCCGGATCACCAGCGCGTCGCGGAGGTGCGCGGCCGAGACGCCCAGGCGCTCGGCCGCGCGGCGCGTCAGCAGCGCCTCGTCCTCGTCGAGCCAGAGCGGGATGTTCGAGACCCTGTACCGCAAGCGACTCCTCTCAGACCGCGAAGCGGGTTACGCGCCGGCCTGTCACGCGGGCAGGGGATGCGAACCGGCCTACGCACCAGCCCTCGGCTCCGGAAAGGGCCTGGAAGGGCACAACTACATGAAAAGATTGGTGGCGTCACCTTCGAACGGGTTTGGCCCGCCCCTTGCTGCTTCCGGGGGCCACGGTCGTTTGCGGCGCGGCCCGGTCCGCTCCGCGCGGGAGAAACTCAATGGTGCCAGGCATGCTCGACGTCAAGGGAACCCAGATCCTCGCGAAGTCGCTCTTCAAGGAGCTGCGTGGCAACGGCTACTCGCCCAACCAGATCCTGAGCCTCTCGACCGAGCTCATCGATCTCGTCACCCAGGATCTCAAGGGCGAGCACGAGGCCGAGGCCCTCCGGGCCACGCCGCCCCAGCTCCTCGGCGAGGACGCGAAGGAAGGCTGGCGGGCCGCGCTCTAGCGCGACCGCACCGACGACTTCGGAGCGCGCGGACGGTGCCGGGAGAACCCGGCGCCGTCCTTGCTTTTTTCCGGCCCCCGTCCCACCTCGTTTCCGTTGACTCCCCATGTCGCGGAAAGTAGCTTAGGCCACCTTTTCAACCCCCAGGAGGAGGGCGGCGCATGGCGCGTATCGCAATCAACGGGTTCGGTCGCATCGGTCGCTGCATCGTTCGCGCTGCCATCGAGCGCGGGGAGAAGGATCTCGAGTTCGTCTCCATCAACGACCTCACCGACACGAAGACCCTGGCGCACCTGCTGAAGTACGACTCGGTGCACGGCGTCCTGAACGCCGAGGTGAAGGCGACGGACAAGGGCATCGTGGTGAACGGCAAGGAGATCCAGGTCACGGCCATCAAGTCGCCGGCCGACCTGCCCCACGCCGCGAACAAGGTGGACCTGGTGCTGGAGTGCACCGGCCTGTTCACCGAGCGCGCCAAGGCGGAGGGCCACCTCCAGGCCGGCGCGCCGCGGGTGCTGATCTCGGCCCCGGCGAAGGGCCCGGACATCACCGTCGCCTACGGCATCAACCACCAGCAGCTCGATCTCTCGAAGCACAAGATCATCTCGAACGCGTCCTGCACCACCAACTGCCTCACGCCGGTGGCGAAGGTCCTGCTCGAGTCGTTCGGCATCAAGCGCGGCCTGATGACGACGATCCACTCGTACACGAACGACCAGAACCTGCTCGACCTGCCGCACAAGGACCTGCGCCGCGCCCGCGCCGCCGCGCTGTCGATGATCCCGTCCACCACCGGCGCCGCCAAGGCCGTCGCCGAGGTGATCCCGGCGCTCAAGGGCAAGCTGCACGGCACCGCGGTGCGCGTCCCCACGCCGAACGTCTCGCTGGTGGACCTCACGGTGGAGCTGGAGAAGAGCGCCACCGCCGAGGAGATCAACGCGGAGTTCAAGAAGGCGGCGGAGGGCGCGCTGAAGGGCGTGCTCGAGTACTCCGAGGCGCCGACCGTCTCGGTGGACTACAACCACAACCCGCACTCGTCGATCTTCGACGCCACCAACACCTTCGTCATCGACGGGAACTTCGCGAAGGTGTTCGCCTGGTACGACAACGAGTGGGGCTTCTCGAACCGCATGGTGGACGTGGCGAAGCTCGTCACGAAGTAGGCCGCCATGGCGCTCAAGACCATCGACGCCCTCGAGCTCGCGGGCAAGCGGGTCTTCATCCGCGTGGACTTCAACGTCCCGCTCGACCCGCAGGGCAGGGTGACCGACGACGCGCGCATCCGCGCCGCGCTGCCGACCATCCGCCACGCCATCCAGGCCAAGGCGAAGGTGATCCTCGCCTCGCACCTGGGCCGCCCGAAGGGCAAGCCGGAGGACCGCACCAAGCTCACCCTCGAGCCCGCCGCGGTGCGGCTCTCCGAGCTGCTCTCCCAGGACGTGATCCTGGCGGACGACTGCGTCGGGGACGGGGTCAAGAAGCTGGTGCGGGACCTGAAGGACGGGCACGTGCTGCTGCTCGAGAACCTCCGCTTCCACCCGGAGGAGGAGAAGAACGACGAGGCGTTCGCCCGCGAGCTGGCCAGCCTGGCCGACGTGTGGGTGAACGACGCGTTCGGCACCGCCCACCGCGCCCACGCCTCCACCGCCGGCATGGCCAGGTTCGTGAAGGAGAAGGCCGCCGGCTTCCTGGTGCAGAAGGAGGTCGAGTACCTGGGCAAGGCGCTCGGCAGCCCGGCGCGGCCGTTCGTGGCCATCGTCGGCGGCGCCAAGGTGTCCGACAAGATCAAGGTGCTCGAGAACCTCATCGCCAAGGCCGACGCCGTCTGCGTGGGCGGCGCCATGGCCTACACGTTCCTGAAGGCGCAGGGCGTGCCGGTGGGGCGGAGCCTGGTCGAGGAGGACAAGCTCGAGCTGGCCCGCCAGATCCTGGAGCGCGCCGAGGCCCGCAAGGTGGACCTGCTGCTCCCGGTGGACCACGTCTGCGGCGCGGAGCCCAAGGAGACGGCGGAGCGCGTGGTGGTGAACGATCGCGCCATCCCCGACGGCCTCATGGGGCTCGACATCGGCCCGAAGACGCTCGACCGCTACCGGCAGCGCATCGCCGGCGCGAAGACCGTCTTCTGGAACGGCCCCATGGGCCTGTTCGAGCAGAAGCCGTGGTCGGAGGGGACGTTCGGCGTCGCCAGGGCGATGGCGGCGAGCCCGGCCGTCACGGTCGTCGGCGGCGGCGACAGCGCCGCGGCGGTCGAGCAGGCCGGCCTCGTGGACAAGATGAAGCACGTCTCCACCGGCGGCGGCGCCAGCCTCGAGTTCATCGAGGGGCGGGAGCTCCCCGGCGTGAAGGCGTGCGAGGAGTGAGCGTGCCCCGCACCAAGTTCGTCTGCGGCAACTGGAAGATGCACAAGACCGTGGCCGAGGCGGTCCAGCTCGTGAAGGAGCTGGCCGCCGGGCTCGGCGACGTCGCCGGGAAGGTGCAGGTGGCGGTGGCGCCGCCGTTCACGGCCGTCCACGCGGCCGCGCAGGCGGCGGCCGGCTCGGCGATCGAGGTCGCCGGGCAGGACGTGCACTGGGAGGCCCAGGGCGCGTTCACCGGCGAGGTGTCCGCCGCGATGCTGGCGGAGGCGGGCTGCCGGCACGGCATCGTGGGCCACAGCGAGCGGCGCCAGCTGTTCGGCGAGACCGACGAGGCCGTGCGCAAGAAGGTGGGCGCGCTGCTCGCCGCCGGCCTCGCGCCCATCGTCTGCGTCGGCGAGACGCTCGCCGAGCGCGAGGCGGGCCGCACGCTCGAGGTGGTGGATCGGCAGGTGCGCCAGGGGCTCGCCGGGCTGGACGCCGGGGCGCTGGGCCGGGTGACCGTCGCCTACGAGCCGGTGTGGGCCATCGGCACCGGCAAGACCGCCACCTCCGCCCAGGCGCAGGAGGTCCACGCGGCCATCCGGAAGATCCTCCGCGAGATGGGGGGTTCCGTGGCGGACGCGATCCGGATTCAATACGGCGGCTCGGTCAAGCCCGAGAACGCCCAGGAACTGATGTCCCAGCCCGACGTCGACGGCGCGCTCGTCGGCGGGGCCAGCCTCAAGGCGAAGGACTTCCTCGCCATCGTGAAAGGTGCACTCCGTTGATCACGCTCGTCACCGTCCTCCACGTCCTCGTCTGCGTCTTCCTCATCCTCGTGATCCTGCTCCAGGCCGGTAAGGGCGGGGGCATGGGCGCCGGCCTGGGCGGCGGCGGCTCGCAGACGGTGTTCGGCGGCCGCGGCTCCCAGACGTTCCTCGGCAAGGTCACCAGCGTGTCGGCGGGCATCTTCATGCTCACCTCGCTGACGCTCGCCTACCACGCGTCGCGCACCAGCTCGGTGGTCGAGCGCGAGGCCGCGCCCGCCCCGGCGCCGTTCGCGCCCGGCGCGCAGCTCCCGGCGCCCGCGCAGCCCGCCCCGGCCCAGCAGCCGGCGGCCCCGGCGCAGCCCGCGCCCGCGAAGTAGCGAGGAGGGCAGGGCGCTCGCGTCGCGCGGGCGCCCGTCCCCGGGGACTCCAGCGAAGGGCAAAAGAAAAGGGGATCCGGGTTCGCCGGATCCCCTTTCTGCTGTTCGGTGTGCCCAGGGCGAGATTCGAACTCGCACGCCTTACGGCGCCACCCCCTCAAGATGGTGTGTCTACCAGTTCCACCACCTGGGCGTTCGGAGCGGACGGTTTCTAGCAAAGGCCCGTTCCGGGCGCAACAGCGGAAAACGCGAACGGGTCAGGAAGGCGGAGGATTCCGCGCCGGTCACCGCTCCAGCTTGTCCCGCTTCTCCTCCACGTCCTTCCACTCCTCGGCCTCGGGCAGCGGGTCCTTCTTCTCGGTGATGTTCGGCCAGGCCTTGCTCAGCTCGGAGTTGAGCTGGACGTACTCGTTCCACTTCGCCGGCAGGCTCTCCTCCGGGAAGATGGCCTTGGTCGGGCAGGCGGGCTCGCAGGCGCCGCAGTCGATGCACTCGTCGGGATGGATGACGAGGAAGTTCGGCCCCTCGTAGAAGCAGTCCACCGGACAGACCTCGACGCAGTCGGTGTACTTGCACTTGATGCAGGGCTCGGCGACGACGTAGGCCATGGCGCGTCCTCCAGGAGGGGACGGGTTCCTAATCTACGGCTCGTAATAGTCGAGCCCGAGGTGGGTGATGAGCTCCTCGCCCGCCAGGTGGCGGAGCGTGTTCTTCAGCTTGGTGAGCTGGATGAACAGGTCGTGCTCGGGGTAGAGCCCCTCGGCGACCATGGGGCTCTTGAAGTAGAACGAGAGCCACTCCTGGATCCCGGACATCCCGGCGCGCTGCGCCAGGTCGAGGAACAGCGCCACGTCGAGCGCGACCGGGGCCGCCAGGATCGAGTCCCGGCAGAGGAAGTTCACCTTGATCTGCATCGGGTAGCCGAGCCAGCCCTCGATGTCGACGTTGTCCCACCCCTCCTTGTTGTCGCCGCGCGGCTTGTAGTACTCGATGTGAACCTGGTGGTCGAAGTGGCCGTAGAGGTCGGGGTACAGCTCCGGCTGCAGGATGTACTGGAGCGCGGAGAGCTTCGAGACCTCCTTGGTCTTGAAGCTGCCGGGATCGTCGAGCACCTCGCCGTCGCGGTTGCCCAGGATGTTGGTGGAGAACCAGCCGTTCAGCGCGAGCAGCCGCGCCTTGAGCATCGGCGCGAGCACCGTCTTCATCATGGTCTGGCCGGTCTTGAAGTCCTTGCCGGCGATGGGCACGCCCTGCTTCCGGGCGAGCTGCTGCAGCGCCGGGACGTCCACGGTGAGGTTCGGCGCGCCGTTCCCGAACGGCACGCCCTCCTTCAGCGCCGCCCACGCGTAGATCATCGAGGGGGCGATGGCCGGGTCGCTCGCCGCCATGGCCTTCTCGAACCGCCCCAGCTCCGCGTGGACCGCCGACGGCTCCAGGTACACCTCGGTGGACGCGCACCACAGCATCACCGCGCGGGCGCAGTCGTTCTCGCGCAGGAAGCGGCGGATGTCCTCGCGCAGCGCCTCGCCCAGCTCCAGCTTGCTCGGCGCCTTCTTCACGTTCGGCCCGTCGAGCCGGCGCACGTACTCGGGCGAGAACACCGCCGGCATGGGCCGGACCGCGGACAGCGGGACGCGCAGCTGCTCGAGCAGCGCGTGGTCGAGCACCGAGGCGTGGGTCGCGGACGCGTAGGCGTCGTCCGGGAACGGGTCCCACGCGCCGAAGCGCACGTCCTCCAGCGCGGCGATGGGCACCAGCTCGCGGACCAGCGGCGCCCGCTTCTCGGTGCGCTTGCCGAGCCGCACCGTGCCCATCTGCGTGAGCGAGCCGATCGGCTTGCCCATCCCGCGCTTCACCGCCTCGACCCCCGCGATCAAGGTGGTGGCGACGGCGCCCAGTCCCGGCACGAGCACGGCCAGCCGGCCCTTCGCCGGCGCGATCGAGCGTGGCTTCCTCACGTTGGCTTCCTCCCGGCGGTGCGCGACCGCTCCCGACAAGGTTTCGGGCCGTGGCCGCCGCCGCAAGGCCTGACGCGTGGCCGGGCGGGCGACCGCTCACCGGAAGCGTAGGCCACCGGCCGTCGCGAAAGGGCCGCCATTGGGCTCGGGCTGGCGGGGCGGCCCGTCAGGGGTACAATCCGTCGAAATGCCGCAGGAACGCCGCGACCCCCGTGTCCCCGTCTTGCTCCGCATCCGGCTGGCCTACGGATCGGTGGACGAATTCGTCGATCGCTTCGCGCTGAACGTCTCGCGCGGCGGCCTGTTCGTGCGGACGCTCGAGCCGCAGCCGCCCGGGACGCCGCTGCGCCTGGACGTGGTGCTCGAGTCCGGCGACCAGGTGATCCACGGCAGCGGGGTGGTGCGCTGGAGCACGCCCCCGTCGGCGCCCGGCGAGCCGGCCCGCGTCCCGGGCATGGGGATCAAGTTCGTGGACCTCTCGCCCGAGAGCCGGGCGCTGGTGGACCGGCTGGTGGCGGGCCGCGGCGCGGAGGCGCAGAGCGACGAGCCGCCGCGCCCCGCGGCCCCGCCGGCCCGCCCGCCCGCCGCCGCGCCGCCCCCGGGACGCCCCCCGGGCGTGCCCGCGCCGGCGACGCGCGCCGCCGCGCCGGCCCCGGGCCGTCCGCCCGGCGCCGCCGCGCCCGCCCCACGCCCGGCCGCGCCCGCCGTGCCCAGCGCGCCGGCCGCGTCGCCGGCCCGGCCCACGCCGGCGACGCCCGCTCCCCCGGCGCCCCCGCCGCCGGCGAAGGCGCGCGGCGCGGTCATCGGCATCGACCTCGGCACCACCAACTCCTGCGTGGCGGTGGTGCGGGGCGGAAAGCCGGAGGTGCTCGCCTCGCGCCAGGGCTACCGCACGCTGCCGTCGGTGGTCGCCTACGACGCGCAGGGGCGGCTGCTGGTCGCGCACGCCGCCAAGGCGCAGATGGTGGTGAACCCGCGCAACACCGTCTACGGCTCGAAGCGGCTGGTGGGGCGGCCGTTCGCCTCGCCCACGGTGCAGGCGTGCCGCGATCGCTTCCACTACGAGATCGTCCCGGGCCCGGACGGCGCCGCGGCGGTGCGCTTCGCCGGCCGCGACTTCTCGCTGCAGCAGATCGCGGCGCTGATCCTGAAGGAGATGCGCGAGACCGCGGCGCAGGCGCTGGGGGCGCCGGTGGAGCACGCGGTGATCACGGTGCCCGCCTACTACAACGACCACCAGCGCAACGCGGTCCGCGAGGCGGGCCGCCTGGCCGGCCTCGCCGTGGACCGGATCGTGAACGAGCCCACCGCCGCGGCGCTCGCCTTCGGCTTCGGCAAGGGGCTCGACAAGCGGGTGCTGGTGTACGACCTGGGCGGCGGCACGTTCGACGCCTCGGTGCTGGAGATCCAGGGCGAGGTGTACGAGGTGATCTCCACCGGCGGCGACACCTTTCTCGGCGGCGTGGACTTCGACGCGCAGCTGCTCGACCACCTGGTCTGGCGCTTCATGGAGGAGCACGGCTTCGCGCCGCCCGAGGACCGGGTGGTGTGGCAGCGCATCCGCGACGCCGCCGAGGAGACGAAGGTCGCGCTCTCCACCCGCGAGGTGGCGGTCGCCCAGGTGCCGTACCTGTGCAAGGACCGGGACGGCAAGGACGTGGGCCTCGAGGTGAAGGTCACCCGGGAGGAGCTGGAGGCGCTCACCGAGCGGCTGGTGGACCGGACCATCGAGGTGTGCCGCGAGGTGCTCGCCGCGAAGGGGCTCGGGCCGGGCGACGTGGACGAGGTCCTGCTCGTGGGCGGCCAGAGCCGGATGCCGCTCGTCTGGCGCAAGATCCAGGAGGCGCTCGGGCGCGAGCCGAACCGCAGCGTCCACCCCGACGAGGCGGTCGCGCTCGGCGCGGCGCTGCTCGCCGACTCGGCGCACCGCATCGACTCGGTGGTGCTGATCGACGCGCTGGCCATGGGCATCGGCGTCGGGCTGCCCGGCGGCCGGATGGCGCCGGTGTTCCCCCGCAACACGCGCCTCCCCGCGAGGAAGGCGCACGAGCACGCCACCACCCGCGACGGCCAGACCGAGCTCGAGCTGCAGGTGTTCCAGGGCGACTCGGACAAGGCCTCCGAGTGCGAGTACCTCGGCACGGTGCGGGTGGAGGGGCTGCCGGCGCGGCCGCGCGGCGAGGTGCGGGTGGCGGTGGAGTTCGCGCTCGGGGCCGAGGGCATCCTCACCGTCACCGCGCGCGATCTCGCCACCGGCCAGGTCACCGCCATGCAGCTCGCCACGCTCGACACGCCCGAGTCGCTCCGCCAGAAGCTCCAGCTGCCCGAGCCGCAGACCGCGCCGCGCGGCGCCCGCCCGCTGGAGCGCGCCCCGCGCCCGCCCGTCCCGCCGCCGTCCGCGGCGCCGAGGCAGGGGCTGTTCGGCCGCATGTTCGGCCCGAGGAAGTGACATGGCCGGCCCGCTGGTCGTCTTCCTGCACCGCGGCGGCTGGGAGGACCGCTACCAGGCGGCCACGCTGGCCGTGACCGCGGCCGCCTTCGGCGAGCAGGTCACGGTGGCGCTGTTCTTCGAGCCGCTCCGGCTCTGGGTGGCGGGGCGCTTCGACGAGGGGGCGCCGCCGGCGGCGGCCGAGGCGCGCGTGACGCCGCTCGCGGAGGCGCTGGAGGAGGCCCGGCGCGAGCTGGGGCTGCGCGTGGTGGCGTGCGACACCGCGGTGCGGCTCGCCGGGCTCGACCCGGATCACGTCCTCGGGCGGCTCGACGCCATCGACACGCTGCCCTCGCTCTGGCGCGCCGCGCGCGCGGGCAGGGCGCTCACCTTCTGACGCGGCCCGCGCCCCGGCGCGGTTGCCGGGGAGGCGGGGGCGGGATATAGGCGAACGCGTCCCATGACCAGCCTCTCCGGCAAGCGCGTCCTCGTCATCGGCGCCGGCGGCCTCGGCGGCCCGGCCCTCCTCACGCTGGCGGCGGCCGGGGTGGGCCGGCTCGTCCTCGTCGAGGACGACGCCGTCGAGACGTCGAACCTGAACCGCCAGCCGCTGTTCCAGGAGGCCGACGTCGGCCGGCGCAAGGCCGCCGCCGCGGCCGCGCGGCTGCGGGCGATCTTCCCGTCGGTCGAGGTGGACGCCCGCGACGAGCGGTTCGACGCCGCGAACGCGGAGGCGCTGGCCGGCGCCGCCGACGTCGTCGTGGACGGCTCGGACAACTTCGAGACCAAGTTCCTCGCCAACGACGCCGCCACGCGGGTGAGGCGCCCGCTGGTGCACGCGGGCGTGCTCCGCACCACCGTCCAGCTCCTCACCGTGGCGCCCTCCGGCCTGGGCGGCTGCCTGCGTTGCCTGTTCGAGGCGCCGCCGCCGCCGGGCTCGGTCGCGTCCTGCTCGCAGGCAGGGATCCTGGGGCCGGTGGCCGGGTTCGCCGGGGCGCTCCTCGCCGCCGAGGCGCTGCGCCTGCTCGCCGGCGAGCGCGGGACGTACGAGGGGCGGCTGTTCACCTACGAGCTGCGCAGCGGGCGGTCGCGCCTGGTGCTGGTCCGCAAGCGCCCCGGGTGCCTGGCCTGCGCCGGGCGCCAGGTGCTGGGGAGCAGCGCGCCCGCGGCCTGCGACGCGCCCGCGGCGCCGGCGGGGGGCGCGGCGTGACCGCCCCCGAGCGCGCGGCGAGCCGGATCGACATCCGCGCCTTCGCCTGCCCCATGACCTGGGTGAAGACGCGGATCGCGCTGGAGCGGCTCGCGGAGGGCGAGACGCTCGAGGTGTGGCTGCGCGCCGGCGAGCCGCTGGAGAGCGTCCCGCGCAGCGCCGAGGAGGACGGGCACCGCGTGCTCGCGGTGGAGCCGCTGCCGGCCGAGGGCGACGGCGCGTACCGCCTGCTGCTCGAGAAGCGCCGCCCCGGCGACGCGCCGGTGCTCCCGTGAGCCACGCCCGGCCGGAGGAACCATGTCGCTGAGCGACGATCGCATCGCGCGCTGGGCCCGGCAGCTGCTGGTGCCCGGCTTCGGGGAGGAGGCCCAGGAGCGGCTGCTCGGCGCCCGCGTGCGGGTGGTCGGGATCGACGCGGTCGCGTCCGCGGCGCTCGTGTACCTCGTCCAGGCCGGCGTCGGCCGGCTCTGGCTCGACGACCCCGAGGACGTGTCGCCCGCGGACCTGGCCGGCTGGCTCTTCCCGCCCTCGGCGGTGGGCACGTCGCGGGTGGACGCGGCCCGGAGCGCCCTCGCGCCGCTGTCCGCGTTCGTCCAGGTGGACCGCTATCCGACCGGCGGCGTGCCGACCGCGGCGCTCGTCTGCGCGCCGTCGGTGGTGCAGGCGGTCACGTCGGCGGAGGCGGCGCGCCGGGCCGGCATCCCGCACGTGGTGGTCGAGCCGGACGGCGACGGCGGCGCGGTGGTCTCGGTGCCGCCGGGGGCCCCGTGCTACTCCTGCGCCCGCTCCACCGCCGGCGCGGGCCGCCCGCCCGAGCCGGGCGTCGCGGCGCTGGCCGCGCTCGGCGCGGCGGAGCTGATCCACCTGATGGCCCAGCCGGGCAGCGTGACGGGTCGGCGCGTCGAGCTGGTGCGCGGCGTGGCCACCGCCCGCCCCACCGCGCGGCTCGCCGGCTGCGCCTGCGCCGGCGCCCAGCCCGCCGAGGCCTGACGAAACCCCAGCGACCCCGCGCCCGGGGGAGCCCGCGGGCCGGTGCGCGCGCCCGGCGGCGCGCGGCGGTCGCCGCCCGCGGCGGCGTTCTCCCGCCGTGAACGTCCGGCCCGCGGCCGGCGCGAGATTGACCCACGGAGAACGGGTCCACCGATATCGGATTGCGCAACCGCCTGGAAAAACAGGGCGAACGTGGATTTGGCGCGATGCGGTCCGATTTTGAGAACGGAGGTGCGAGAGGGTATACTCCACCGACCAAACCGCTCGTTCGCCGCCGGTGACACCGCCGCGGCGCGTCCGGAGGACGGCATGGAGACGCAACACGGCGCCGGGTTCGTGGTCTGGCTCACCGGGATGAACCGGGCGGGCAAGAGCACCCTGGCCTCCCATCTGGTCGCGCGGCTCGCGGCCGCGGGCCGCCCCGCGACGCTGCTCGACGAGGACGGCGAGGCGGCGCTGCTGCTGGAGGGGCTCGGCACGCTCAAGGAGGACCGCACCCGCGTCGTCACCCGCCTCGGCTTCGTCGCCAAGGCGGTGATGCGCTCGGGGGGGATCGCCGTCTGCGCGGCGCTCTCGCCGTACCGCGATGCGCGCGAGCAGCTCCGCCGCGAGGCGCGCCGGTTCGTCGAGGTCTTCGTGGACTGCTCCATGGAGAAGCTGCGGGAGCGCGATCCCCAGGGGATCTACGCGAAGGCGCTCGCCGGCGAGCTGAAGGGCGTGCCCGGGGTGGACGTGCCGTACGAGCCGCCCGCGCGCCCGGAGGTGGTGGTCCACACCGACCAGCTCTCGGTGGAGGAGTGCGTCCTGCGCGTGCTCCAGGCGATGGTGGACGCGAAGGTGATCGGCCCGGCCGAGTTCGGCCGCCTCACCGGCGGCCAGCGCCCGCGCCGCGCGCGCCCCGAGCCCGCCGCGAAGCCTGCCGCGAAGCCTGCTGCGAAGGCGAGGGCCAAGGCGGCCGCCAAGGGCGGGTCCGCCGGTGGCGCGCGCCGGCGGCTCGACGCGCGCCAGGCCGCGCGGCGGCCCCAGCGGAAGGCCGCGCCCACCCCGGCCAAGGGCGCCAAGCGCCGGCGGTAGCGGCCCCGGGCGCGCGCCGGGTATAAGACCGGCGCCATGCGCCCCGACGACCTCGACGCGATCCGCCGGGCCTCCGAGCCCAAGCTCGCCCGCCTGAAGGCGGACGTCGCCGCCTGCGGCAGCGCCCTGGTCGCGTTCTCGGCCGGCGTGGACTCCACCTTCGTGCTCGCGGTCGCGCGGGAGGTGCTGGGCGCGGGCGCGGTGGCCCTCACCGCGCACTCGCCGTCGGTCCCGCAGGCGGAGCGCGCCGAGGCGCGCGCGCTCGCGGCCCGGCTCGGGGCGCGCCACCTCGAGGTGGAGAGCCACGAGCAGGACGACCCTCGCTACCTCGCGAACGGCGCCGACCGCTGCTACTTCTGCAAGTCCGAGCTGTACCGGCTGTGCGAGCAGGCGGCGCGCGACGCGGGGCTCGCCGCGATCCTCGACGGCTTCAACGCCGACGACCGCCGCGATCACCGGCCCGGCCACCAGGCCGCGCTGGAGCGCCGGACCGCTCGCCGCTCGCGGAGGCCGGCCTCGGCAAGGACGAGGTGCGGGCCTGGAGCGCGGCCTACGGGCTGCCGACCTGGGACAAGCCGCAGATGGCCTGCCTCGCCTCCCGGATCCCCTACGGCACGCCGGTCACGCCGGAGCGCCTGGCGCAGGTCGAGCGGGCCGAGGCCGGGCTGCGCGCGCTCGGGCTGCGCGACTTCCGGGTGCGGCACCACGGGGACATCGGGCGCGTCGAGGTGGGGGAGGGCGAGCTGGAGGCCGCGTTCGCGCGGCGCGCCGCCCTGGTCGAGGCGGTGAAGGCGGCCGGGTTCCGGCTCGCGGTGCTCGACCTGGAGCCGTTCCGCTCCGGCCGGCTGAACGCGCTCGCCGGCATCGCGCTGCCCGTCGTCGAGGGCTGAGCGCCCCGCGCCCGCTCAGGGCCGAGATCGCACCCGGAGGGCTCCCGGCCCATCCGTGGCGCGCCGGCCCGATTCCCGTGGGTTCTGTCAAGTTTCCGGCCGGTTGGCGGTTTTCTTGATGGCCGGATACCGGGTGGTAGCGTGTAGGTGCAAGTCAGCCCATGTCGCAAGGAGCGCACATGCACCCCGCCGATATCGCACCCGATTCGCTCGAGAGCAGCGCCGTCGAAGGCAACCCGAACCGGCTCGAGCCCATGCTGGTCCGCCTGCCGCCGGCGCTCGCCGCCGAGCTGCGCAACCTGGCGCGGAAGACCCGCGTGCGCCAGTCGGACTACCTCCGCGAGGCGGTCGCCGACCTGCTCGCGAAGTACGGCCACCTGCCGGATCAGCGGAGCGCGATGTGATCGCGCGCGAGCGCGCCGAGGCGGTCCGCCCGCCGCCGCTGCCGGCCCGCACCCTGGGCCGCCTGCGCCTCGTTCGCGTCGCGGTGGTGCGCCGCGCCGACGGGGTCATCGAGGCGCTGACGGGTCCGGCGGCGCCGCCGGTGACGGCCACGCACCGTCCGGATAGCGCACCGCTGCGAGCGTGAGCCCCCAGCCCGGCGCGCGGACGCCGCGGTAGCGGCCGCGCGTCGCGAGCAGGGTGCGGATCACGTCGCGCGGGGCGCGGCCGAGGCCGACCGCGACCGCGGTGCCCACCAGGTTCCGCACCATCGCGCGCAGGAACCCCTTGCCCTCCAGCACCACCGCCACGAGCGGCGCCCACCCCGCCTCGATCACCTCGGCGCGGAGCAGGGTCCGCACCGTGCCGCGCTGCTCGCCGGGGCGGGCGAAGCCGACGAAGTCGTGCTCGCCGACCGCGTCCGCGAGCGCCTCGCGCATGGCCGCGGCGTCGAGGGGCGGGACCTCGGCGAGCTCCGGGAAGGCGCGCGCGTCGGGCAGCGTCCACGCGTACGGCCGCAGCCCGTCCGGCGGCGGGGCGCCCACCAGGTAGACGTAGGTGCGCGACGCCGCCGAGCCGCGCGCGTGGAAGGACGGGCCGACCCGTGCCGCGTCCAGCACCAGGATCCCCTCGGGCAGGGCCTCGTTCAGCCCGCGCCGCAGCGCCGCCGGGTCGAGCGCGGCGCGCGCGGAGAAGCTGACGACCTGCGCGAGCGCGTGGACGCCGGCGTCGGTGCGGGCCGCCACGTGCAGCTGGGCCCGGACGCCGAGCCGCTCCAGCGCCTCCTCCAGCGCCTGCTGCACGGTCGGCAGCCCGGGCTGCCGCTGGAAACCCCGGAAGCGGCCGCCGTCGTAGGCGAGCCGCAGTGCGTAGGAGCGCCGTTCCATGCCGACGTGCTAAGTTCCCACGCCCGCCGCGCCGGCGCGAGCCGGCCGTGCGCGCCTCCGACCTCACCCCACGTCCCCGCACCGCATGGCGCCAGGCACAGAACCGAACCCCATCAACGACGACCCGGCCCTCGAGGGCGGCGAGTGGCTGTTCCGCCGCGCCGGCGAGGTGTTCGGGCCGGTGGATTCCCGCACGCTCGCCGCGATGCTGTACCGGGGCGAGCTCGAGCCGGCCACGCCGGTGTCCTCCGGCGACGGCCACTGGACGCCGGTCGGCGAGCTCCCGCCGTTCGTGGTCCACGCCAAGAAGGCGCAGGCCGCCCTCCGCGTCGAGCGCGAGGTCACCGGGGCGCGGCTGCTCCGGCAGCGGCGCGGCCGGCGCAAGGCCCTGGCGGTCGCGGCGGCCGCGCTCCTGCTCGTCGCCGGCGCGATCGGCGGCGCGTTCCTCATGGCCCGGCGGAGCGCCGACACCAACCCGCTCCTCGAGGACTTCGGCGCGGGCATCCGCATCGCCTCGGTGGCGCGGGTCGGCGTGTCCAGCCGCGCGGCGCCGGACGACGAGATCGAGGTGCCGCTCGACGGGCCGGGCGAGGGCAGCCCGGGCGCGGGCTCCGCCGGTGGGGGGGCGCGGGGCGCGCTCCGGCGCGAGCCGGGCCTGGCCGGGCGCGGCGGCGCGAGCGGGCGCGCGGCGAGCGGCGACGTGAGCGGCGGAGAGCTGGTCGCGGCGCAGTTCGACGAGCGCAAGATCCAGGCGGTGGTGGCGCGCGAGCAGCGCAGCCTCGTCCCGTGCTTCCGCGCCGAGGCGGCCCGCTCGCCCGAGTTCCGCGGCGACGTGCCCATCGAGTTCGCCATCGGGAACGAGGGCCGCGTGGCCACGCTGTGGGTGGACGACCCGCGCTTCAAGCAGGGCGCGCTGCGCGACTGCCTCATGCAGGCGCTGCAGGGCTGGCGCTTCGACCCGTTCCCGGGGCAGCGGCCGACCGTGTCGCTCGCGTTCCGCATCGGCCAGTGAGCCCGCCATGACCGCCACCGCCGACAAGCTGGCCGCCCGCGCCGAGGACCTCCCGGAGGGCTCGATGCGCCGGAAGGTGCTCGAGGGGGCCCAGCGCTTCAAGTCGGCCTGGGTGGAGCTCGGACGGCTCCTCTCCGAGGTGCGGCGCAAGGAGCTGTGGCGCGGGTGGGGCTACCCGAGCTTCGAGCGGTACTGCACGAAGGAGCTGTTCATCCGCGGCGCGACCGCCGACAAGCTCACCGCCAGCTACGGGTTCCTCGAGCGGCACGAGCCGGAGCTGGCGAAGGCGCGCGGCGAGACGCGCGCTCCGCCCTTCGAGGTGATCGAGGTGCTCTCCCGCGCCGAGGCGACCGGCCGGCTCTCCGACTCCGGCTGGCGCGAGCTGCGGGACGAGGTGATCGAGCGGCCGCCCACGCCGGCGGCGATGAACCGCAAGATCGCGGAGCGCTTCGGTCCACCTCCGGCGCCGCCGGCGCCGCCCAGGTCGGAGCGGGTGGAGCGGCTCGCCGCCGCGGCGCGGCGCCTCGCCTCGGCCTGCCGCGACGAGGACGCGGTCCCCCGGTCCGTGGCGCAAAAGGCCGATGCCCTCGCCGGGGAGATCGAGGCCCTCCTCGACCGCTAGCCGTCCGGGTTTGGGGGAGCGGCCCCGCGGCACCCTGGCTATATTCGAAGCCGGGCTCCGAATTCCGGGGGCTCCCAGTTTGGTGGTAACATCCGAGCCGTCGAGGGAAACGCGTGAGCCGGAAAGAGCATCACCACGGAAACCTGTCCTGCTCGTTCTGCGGCAAGGGCCAGCGGGAGGTCCGCAAGCTCATCGCCGGGCCCACCGTCTACATCTGCGACGAGTGCATCCGGCTCTGCAACGACATCATCGCCGAGGAGGCCGAGCGGGACGAGGGCCGTCCGGCCGTCTCGCTGCCCACCCCGGCCGAGATCAAGAGCTTCCTCGACGACTACGTGGTCGGCCAGGACCGCGCGAAGAAGGTCCTCTCGGTCGCGGTCTACAACCACTACAAGCGCGTCTACTCGCGCAAGCCGGCCCGGCCGCAGCGCCCGGGGCAGGCCCGCGCGGCGCAGGACGACGTCGAGCTGCAGAAGTCGAACATCCTGCTCGTCGGGCCCACCGGCTCGGGCAAGACGCTGCTGGCGCAGTCGCTGGCGCGCTTCCTCAACGTCCCGTTCACCATCGCCGACGCCACCAGCCTCACCGAGGCGGGCTACGTGGGCGAGGACGTCGAGAACATCATCCAGAACCTGCTGCACAACGCCGACTACGACGTGGAGAAGGCGTCGCGCGGCATCGTCTACATCGACGAGATCGACAAGATCGCGCGCAAGGGCGACACGCCTTCGCCGACCCGCGACGTGGGCGGGGAGGGCGTCCAGCAGGCGCTGCTCAAGATCATCGAGGGCACGCGCGCCAACGTCACCCCGCGCGGCGGCAAGAAGTACAACCAGCAGGAGTACATCCAGGTCGACACCTCGAACGTCCTGTTCATCGTGGGCGGCGCGTTCTGCGGGCTGGAGCAGGTGATCCGCCGGCGGGTCGGCGTGAAGGGGCTCGGCTTCGGGGCCAAGATCGAGCGCAAGGAGGAGGCCAGCCTGGGCGAGCTGCTCGCGCGGGTGGAGCCGGGCGACCTGGTGCGCTTCGGGATGATCCCCGAGTTCGTCGGCCGCCTGCCCATCGTGGCGACGCTGTCCGACCTCGGCGAGGACGACCTCGTCACCATCCTCACCCAGCCGAAGAACGCGCTCACGAAGCAGTACATCAAGCTCTTCGACCTGGAGAAGGTGAAGCTCTCCTTCACCAAGGAGTCGCTGCGGGCCACCGCCCGCGAGGCGATGCGGCGCAAGTCGGGCGCCCGCGGCCTGCGCGCCATCCTCGAGCAGGCCATGCTCGACATCATGTACGACGTGCCGTACCGGGAAGGCGTGAAGGAGTGCAAGATCACGGAGGGTGTGATCGTGAACCGCGAGCCGCCGCTCCTGAGCTTCGAGAAGGAGAAGCGGACCGCCTGAGCGCGTCCGCCTCGCCGGTACCCCCCAGCGGCCGCCCCCGGGCGGCCGCTCGCATGTCCGCCCCCGGGCGGCCGCTCGCATGTCCGGGCCCCGGCGCCTGCGGCAGGGCGCTCGGCCCCGCGCGCGGGCCCCTCGAGGCGGGGCGGGCCGGGCCGGCACGGTGAAGGCGGCGCACACTGTGCCCCCGCGGACCCCGCGGGCCAGCGGCAACTCCGCGTCAGCACGGCGGAATTGCGCGGACCGCGCTTGCTTATAGGACGGGTGAAGGCTCAGGGCGATCGCCCGACCAGCCAGCAGAAGCCATCGCATCGCCAGGAGGCTGCCATGCTCCGCCGCACGCTCACCCTCGTCGCCCTCGCGGCCCTCGCCGCGCCGGCCCTGCCGCGCGCCGACGACCGGGAGTGGGAGGAGGACTACACCGACCGGTGGTCGGACGAGCGCCCCGCCGACTACGACGTCTCGGTCGACATGAACGACTCGGGCGCCGTGAACTTCGACACGTTCCAGGGCGCGCTCTCGCCGTACGGCGAGTGGGTCGTGGTGGGCGGGTACGGCCGCGTGTGGAGGCCGTACGTCGCCGCCGGCTGGCGCCCGTACTACTACGGCCGCTGGGAGTGGACCAGCGAGGGCTGGCTGTGGGTCTCCGACGAGCCGTTCGGCTGGGCCGCGTACCACTACGGCCGCTGGACCTGGGACCCGAGCTACGGCTGGGTCTGGATCCCGGGCTACCAGTGGGCGCCGGCGTGGGTCGCCTGGCGCTACTCGGGCGACGTGGTCGGCTGGGCGCCGCTCGGGCCCGGCGTCTCGATCTACGTGTCGAGCTATCCGTTCGTGGACGCCTGGTGGACGTTCGTGCCCTGCGGCAGCTTCGTCTCGTATCCGGTGTACCGGGTGGCCTACGCGCCGCGCTACACGCGCCAGTACTTTTACGCCACCGCGCCGGCACCGCCGATGGGCGGCGG
This sequence comes from Anaeromyxobacter sp. Red801, assembly GCF_049201065.2. NCBI lineage: Bacteria > Pseudomonadati > Myxococcota > Myxococcia > Myxococcales > Anaeromyxobacteraceae > Anaeromyxobacter > Anaeromyxobacter sp. Red801. The sequence continues at coordinate 2,096,651 of NZ_CM181236.1, forward strand.
GCGCGCGGTCCCCGGGCGGCCCGGCGGCGCGCGCCCGGCCCCCGGCCGGCCGGCCTGGGGCGGCCCGGCGCCGGGCGTGATCGAGCAGCGGCTCGGCCGGCCCATCACGCCGGTGCGCGTGGTCGCGGCGCCCGCGCCCGGTCCGGCCCGCGCGCGGCCTGGCGAGGTCTCCATCTACCGGCCCGGTGCGCGGTCCGCGCCCGGCGCGCGGCCCGACGGCGGCCGCGGCGCCCCCGGCAGCGCGCCCACCCGCGGCGACGGCCGCGGCGCGCCGGGCCTCGCGCCCTCGCGCGGCGAGACCCGCGGCGCCCCCGGCTACGCTCCGCCGCCCGCCGGCGGGAACCGCGCCGCGCCCGGCAATGCGCCCGGCAACGCGCCCACCCGCGGCGCCCCGGGCTACGCGCCGCCGTCCCGCGGCGGCGGTCCGTCCGCGACGCCGCCGTCCCGCGGCCCGTCCGCGGCGCCTCCCGCGCGCGGCGGTCGCGCGCCCGATGCCGGCCCGCGCGGCGACGTCCCGCGCGCTGCGCCCGGCTACGCGCGCCAGGACCGCGGCGGCGACCCCTGGAGCTCGGGCGGCTCGTACGGCTCCTATGGCGCCCCGGCCCGCAGCGCCCCGTCGTACGCCGCGCCGCCGGCGCGCAGCGCGCCGTCGTACTCGGCGCCGCCGGCCCGGAGCACGCCCTCCTACTCCGCGCCCGCCCACTCCGCGCCGGTGCGCGCGGCCCCGCCCGCGGCGTCGCACGGCGGCGGCGGGCGCGCGGCCCCGGCCCCGCACGGCGGCGGCAGGGGCGGCGACCGGCGGTAGCCGGCGGCGACCTCGCGTCCTCGCGGCCCCCGGCGCCCCCGCGCCCGGGGGCCGCGCCGTCTCCGGGGGGCGCGGCCGTCAGCTGGAGGTGACGCGCACCGTGGTGCGCATCTGCCGGCCGGTGTCGAGGTCGCGGGCGCTCATGGAGAGGATCCCCTCGACGTTCACCTCGAACACGATCTCCAGCCGCACCTCGCCGGCGCGGCAGGGCCGGACCCCGCTGAAGGTGAACTCGCCCAGCAGCTCGTTCTGCGCGGTGAGCCCGTGGTCCCCCTGGAAGATCCGCACCACCAGCTCGCGCTGGCCGTCCACCGCGTTCGTCGCGGCCACGGTCCTCGCGTTCGGGATCGAGGCGTTGCGCGGGAAGACCACGTGCATCGTCCCGCCCGCCTGCTCGATCCCGATGGCCATCGGGATCACGTCGAGCAGCTGGATGCGCAGGTCGGAGGTCTCGCGCAGCGACCACCCGTAGCGCCGCGCCGATCGCGACCGCCTCGTCGGGGTGGACGCCCTTGGACGGCGGGCGGCCGAAGTAGCGGGTGAGCCGGTCCTGGATGATGGGCATGCGGGTCTGCCCGCCCACCAGCATCACCTCGTCGATGTCGGCGGCGCCCACGCCCGCGTCCACCATCACCCCGGCCATGATCTCGATCGACCGGTCCACCAGGTGGTGCGTGAGCGCCTCGAGCAGCGTGCGGTCGAAGCGCAGGTCCATGTTGAGCGGCTGGCCCTGCGCGGTCATGGTGATGAACGGGATCGAGAACGGCGCCTCGGCCCGGGCCGAGAGGTCGATCTTGGTCCGCTCGGCCAGGTCCTTGATCCGCTGCATCGCGACCGGGTCCGACGACAGGTCGATGCCGTGCTTGCGCCGGAAGTCGTCGAGCACGTGCCCGATCACGGCGTTGTCGAAGTCGAGGCCGCCCAGGAAGATGTCGCCGCCGGTGGCCTTCACCTCGAAGACGCGGTCGCGGATCTCGATGATGGAGACGTCGAAGGTGCCGCCGCCGAGGTCGTACACCAGCACCCGCTGGTCGAGCCGCTTCCCGATGCCGTAGGCGAGCGCGGCGGCGGTCGGCTCGTTGATGATCCGCACCACCTCCAGGTCCACCAGCGTGCCCGCCTCCTTCACGGCCTGCCGCTGGCGGTCGGTGAAGTACGCGGGCACGGTCACCACCGCGCGCTTCACCGGGATGCCCAGGTGGTCGGAGGCGACGTCGCGGATCTTGCCGAGGATCTTCGCGCTCACCTCGGGCACGTGGTAGCTGCGGCCGTGGCAGTCGAGCGCCACGTCGTTGAGGTCGCCGGCGTGCACCCGGTACTGCACCGAGCGCTGCACCGACTCGACCACGTCGTCCTTGGGCGCGCGCCCGATGAGGCGCTTGGTGGCGTACAGGGTGTTGCGCGGGTTGAGCTGCCACTGGCGCTTGGCCTCGTGGCCGATGAGCTCGTGGCCCTTGTCGTCGATCGCGAAGATCGACGGGATGGTGTACTCGCCGCCCTTGTACGGGATGAGCTTCACCTGGCCGTCGCCGACGGCCAGCGCGGCGCACGAGTTCGTGGTGCCGAGGTCGATCCCGATGATGACGTCGTTGGGCAGCCGCTCCATGGGTGCCGGAGGGTACTACGGAGGGGACCCAGCGTGGAGTGGCCCGCCGTCCGGGCTTGCACACACGCGCCCGCATGGCCGGCCGTTGGCGCGGCGGTCGCTCCGTGCCACGGTTAGGAACCGCTGGGAGGCCACCCATGGAGGCGCAGCGCTGGCTGGCGAACGTCGGATCGGGCGTGAAGGGCGCGTTCGTGGCGAACCGCTCGATCCTCTCGTACCCCGAGTACCTGCAGGCCTTCCTCGAGTCGCCGCGGGCCCACGCGCGCTCCGCCGCCCAGTACCTGCGCGACGTCCTCGACCACTTCGGGTCCGAGGAGCGCGACACGCCCGTCGGGCGGGTGCGCCGCTTCCGGCTGTTCGACCTGCCGTTCGATGCGGACGGCCGGCAGCACCGCGTGGCCGGGCAGGAGGAGGTCCAGGCCGCCATCTACCGCGCGCTCGGCGCGTTCGTGCGCAGCGGCCGCGTGAACAAGCTGGTGCTGCTGCACGGGCCGAACGGCTCGGCGAAGTCGTCGATCGTCTCGGCGCTGATCCGCGGGATGGAGGCGTACTCGCGCACGCCGGAGGGGACGCTGTACCGGTTCCACTGGGTGTTCCCGAGCGGCCGCGCGGTCCGCGGCGGGGGCCTCGGGTTCGGCGGCGGGCGCGGCGACGAGCCGGAGCTGCCGAGCTTCGCGCACCTGGAGGGCGACGCGCTGGACGCGCGGCTCTCCTGCCCGATGAAGGACCACCCGCTGCTGCTCGTGCCGCGCGCCGAGCGGCGGGCGCTGCTCGAGGAGCGCTGCCGGCCGAGCGCGCGCGAGGGGGCGGGGGAGCGGGACTTCGTGCTCTCCGACTACCTGCTCGAGGGCGAGGTCTGCCAGTACTGCCGGCAGGTGCACGACGCGCTGCTGGCCGCGTACCGCGGCGACTGGCTCAAGGTCCTCCGGCACGTGCAGGTGGAGCGCCTCTACGTCTCGGCGCGCTACCAGCAGGCGGCGGTCACGCTCGAGCCGCAGCTCTCGGTGGACGCCGGCTACCGGCAGGTCACGGTGGACCGGAGCGCCGCCGCGCTGCCGCCCGCGCTGCACGCGCTGACGCTGCTCGAGCCGGCCGGCCCGCTGGTGGCCGGCAACCGCGGCCTGGTGGAGTACTCCGACCTGCTGAAGCGCCCGCCGGAGGCGTTCAAGTACCTGCTCGGCATGGCGGAGACGGGCCGGGTCGCGCTCGACCAGGTGCTGCTCCAGCTCGACGCGGTGCTCATCGCGAGCGCGAACGAGAAGCAGCTCTCCGCGTTCAAGGAGTCGCCCGACTTCGCCTCGTACAAGGGCCGGCTCGAGCTGGTGCGCGTGCCGTACCTGCGCCGCGCCTCGGTGGAGCGCGAGTGTACGACCAGCAGATCACCTCGGCCGCGGTCGGGCGCCACGTCGCGCCGCACGCCACCGAGGTGGCGGCGCGCTGGGCGGTGCTGACGCGCCTGAAGCGGCCGCTCCCGGAGCGCTACGAGGGCGAGCTGCGCGGGCTGGTCGAGGACCTCGCGCCGCTGGAGAAGCTGCGCCTGTACGACGCCGGCGCGGCGCCGGACCGGCTGTCGCTCGCGCAGGGCAAGGTGCTGCGCAAGCACGCCCCCGACCTCTACCGCGAGTCCGAGGCCTACCCGAACTACGAGGGGCGCATGGGCGCCTCGGCGCGCGAGCTCAAGACCGCGCTCCTGAACGCGGCCCAGTCGCAGGCCACCCGCTGCCTCACCCCGCGGGCGGTGCTGGACGAGCTGCGGGCGATCTGCCGGGACCGCACCGTGCACGACTTCCTGCAGCAGGAGGTGGTGGACGGGTACCACGACCACGAGGCGTTCGTGCGCGTGGTCGAGGCGGAGGTCCTCGACGCCGTCGACGAGGAGATTCGCGACTCGATGGGCCTCGTCTCCGAGGGCCAGTACCGCGAGCTGTTCGGGCGCTACGTGGCGCTCGTCTCGCACTGGGTGCGCGACGAGAAGATCCGCAACCCCGTGACCGGCGAGTACGCGCCGGCCGACGAGGGTCGCATGATCGAGCTGGAGAAGGTCGTCATGCCCGAGGGCGAGAACCGCACCGCGTTCAGGCGCGGCCTGATCGCGGCGGTGGGCGCCTACCGGCTCGACCACCCCGACGCCGCCGAGATCGACTACGTGGCCATCTTCCCGGACCTGTTCCGGCGCCTGCGCGAGCACACGTACGAGGAGCGCCGGCGGGAGCTGGGGCGGGCGACCGAGAGCCTGCTCCGCTACCTCTCCGACGAGCGGGCCTCGCTCGACGAGAAGGCGCGGCGGCAGGTCGAGCGCACGCTCGCCACCCTGCGCGAGCGCTACGGCTACTGCGAGGAGTGCGCGCGCGACGCGATCCTGTTCCTGACGCGCCGGCGCTACGAGGGCGCGGCCTGACGGGCGCTCGGGCGCACGCCGCGCGCGCGGCGGTCGCGCCGCACGCGGAGGGAATTGCCTCTTCGGGTCCGCCGTTTCGGATTTCGTGCCCCGCTATCGACTCCTGTCCAGCCTTGGCGGCGCGGCCCTGGTCGCCGGCCTCTTCCTCCTCGCCTCCCCGCTGCTGGGGCTCTCGTCTCCGCGCGCGGGCAACCCGCGCGCGGAGACCGTGCACAAGGTCTTCCCCTCGGCGGTCCGGCTCCAGATCGTCGCGGGCGGGAACGTGGTCCGGAGCGCCTCCGGCATCGCGTTCGCCCACGACGGCGGCCGCACCTACGTGCTCACCAACGCGCACGTGGTCGAGCCGGCCCGCGAGTGGCCGGAGGGCGCGGAGCTGCGCGTGCTCCCCTCCGACGGCTCCGCCGGCGTGGCCGCCAGGGTGGTCGCGCGCGGGCGCGTGCCCGAGGCGGACCTGGCCGTCCTCGAGGTGGCGGCGAAGCTGCCGGTGACGCCGCTCGCCGGCGACGACCTGCTCGAGCTCGGCGACGACCTCGTGGTGATCGGCGCGCCGTTCGGGAAGGGGCTCTCGGTGGCGGCGGGCATCGTCTCGCAGGTCGAGTACGAGCTGGCCGAGAACGCCGCGGCCCCGCGGCGCGCCCGCGCGCTCAAGACCGACGCGGCCATCGGCTACGGCAGCTCCGGCGGCGGCGTCTTCGACGTCCCCGGCGGCCAACTCATCGGGCTGGTCGAGGGCTACCGCACCGCGCGCGTGGCGTTCGGCAAGGACGAGGAGCAGTACGCGTTCGACGTGCCCATGCCGGGCGAGACGTTCGTCGCGCCCGCCGCGAAGATCCGCCGCTTCCTGGTCGAGAAGGGGCTCGGCCGGCTCGCGCCGCCGGAGGCCGTGGCCGGCGCCCAGGGGCCCGTCGCGACGCCGGCGGCCAAGCAGTTCTAGCCGGGCGCGCGCCGCGTCAGCGGCCGGGACCCCCGGCCGGCGGCGCAGGCGGGCCGGGCGAGGTGCTGCCCGGGGCCGGGCCGGCGGGCGGCGCGGTGGCCGGACCGGGCCCGGTGCCCTCGCCGGCGGGAGGCGTGCCGCCGCCGCCGGGTCCGGTGCCCTGCGCCGGGGTGGACGTCGCCCGCTGCGGCCCGCGCACCGTGACCCAGTAGGCCAGGTCGTCGGCGTTCCGCCCGGCCCGGACCGACGCGCCGGGGACGACGTCGAGCACCGTGGTGAGGCCGGCCGGCCCGTACACGAGCGTGTTGCGGTCCACGGTGAGGGTGATGGGCCCGGCCGCGGCGTCGATCGTCAGCCGGTGGTGCGCGCGATCCACCTCCTTCACCGTCCCGACCACCTCCTCGAGGACCGAGGCGCGCGGCAGCGGCCTGGCCGGCTTCGCGTCCTTGCCCTCCTTCGCCTTCCCGCCGGACTTGTCGCCGGCCGCGGGCGCGGGATCGGGGATGGCGCGGGGGGGCGGGAGCTGGCCGACGGGCTCGGAGGCCGGCGGGGCGGCGGGCGCGGCCGCGGGTGCCCCGTCCTGCGGGAGGGCCTCGGACGGAACGAGGAGGGAGGCGGCGAGCAGCGCCAGGGCAGGGCGGACCATGCGACATGGTATGCCGCGGCGGCCGCCGGGCGTCGGCCCCGTGGGGTAGGATGGCCGGCCGCACCAGGGAGGACGGATGGACAACCGCGTGAGCTGGGACGAGTACTTCATGAACGTGGCGCGGGTCGTCGCCACCCGCGCCACCTGCGATCGCAAGCACGTGGGCGCGGTGCTGGTGCGCGACAAGACCATCCTCTCCACCGGCTACAACGGCTCCATCCGCGGGCTGCCCCACTGCAGCGAGGCCGGCCACATGATGGAGGACGGCCACTGCGTGGCGACCGTCCACGCGGAGGCGAACGCCATCATCCAGGCGGCCAAGAACGGCGTCGCCATCGAGGGCGCCAGCATCTACACCACCGCCTCGCCCTGCTGGCCCTGCTTCAAGCTCATCGCGAACGCGGGGTGCCGCCGCATCGTCTTCGGCGAGTTCTACCGGGACGCGCGCATCTTCGAGTTCGCGCAGCGGCTCGGGATCGAGCTCGTCGAGCTGAAGGTGCCGGCGCGGCCCGACGTGCAGCCGCCGGACACCGGCGTCCCGCACCCGGTCACGGCGCGGCGGACGGAGTAGCCGCCGCGGGCGCCGCCCGGGCCGGGGGCGGCGCGGCCGCCGGCGCAGCGGGCGCGGGCGCCTCGGGGCCGGCCAGCTCGGCCGGGCCGAGCGTGCGGAGCAGGTCCTCGCCCATCACCCCGGCGACCGCGGCGCGGCGGGCCAGGTACAGCTCCTCCCGGCGCCGGAGCGCCACGTACCGGGCGCGGTCCGCCTCGGGCAGCGGGTCGGGGAGGGCGGCCAGCTCGGCGCGCACCGAGGCCAGCGCGCGGTCCACGGCCACCACGCGGATGGCCGGCCGGCGGGCGGGCTCCTTGCGCCGGTCGATCTCCACCGTGTCGTTCTCGGTCCAGAGCGGCAGGAAGTCCGCCCCGGCGACCTCCACCTCCTCGACGCCGCGGCCGTAGTCGCGACGCGCGAGCGTGACGCGCAGCAGCGCGCCGTCGCGGGTGGCGGCCACGGCGTCCGGCGTCACCCCGGCGACGTAGTTGCGCGACTGGTTGGAGACGAAGTTGCCGAGCGAGTAGGCGATCACCGCGGTGCGGCCGTCGGGGCGCCGGTACAGCTCGATCGGCTGGAGCACGTGCGGGTGGTGGCCGAGCACCACCAGCGCGCCCGCGTCGGCCAGCCGGTGCGCCAGCTCCACCTCGTCGGCGCGCGGCGCCTGCTGGTACTCGACGCCCCAGTGCACCGAGACCACCACGGCGTCCGCCGCGGCCGCGGCGGCGCGCACGTCCTCCACCATGCGGGCGCGGTCCAGCTCGGCGACCTGCTCGCAGGCGGCGGCCGCGGGCGGGCAGGCGTTGCCACCCTGGTTCAGCCCGTACGTGTAGCCGAGGAATGCGAGCGAGAGGCCGTTGCGCTCGAGCCGCACCGGGCCCGCCGCGCGGGGCGCCGGTCCGGCGCCCACGTAGGGGAGGCCGGCGGACCGCAGCCAGCGCAGCGTCTCCTCGAAGCCGCGGCGCCCCTGGTCCATGGCGTGGTTGTTCGCGACCGAGACGAGGTCCACGCCGGCGCGTTGCAGCGCCGCGATCACCGCGGGCGGCGCGTTGAACACGAACGCGCGCGAGCCCTGCGACGCCTGGGGCGCGATGGGCGTCTCCAGGTTCGCGAAGGTGAGGTCGGCGGCGCCGAGCAGGTCGGAGATCGGCGCGAACAGCCAGGCGTAGCCGCCGTCGGGCGCGTCGGCCCGGCGCGCCTCGGCGGCGCGCTTCACCGCGTCGTGCATGAGCACGTCGCCCACCGCCGCGAGCGTGACGCGCGCCTCGCTCCGGACCGGGGCATCCACCTTCGGCGCGGCGGCCACCGCGCGGGGGATGGAGGGCAGCGCGCCCGCGACGGGGGAGCCGGCCGGGGCGGACGTCGCGGGCGCCGCGGGCGCGGACGGGCCGATCGCCGGCGTCCGCGTCACCGAGGCACATCCCGCGAGTAAACACAGGGTTACGACCGGCGCGGCGCGCCGGAGGCCGACAGTCGGGGTCACGCAACCTCCGTTAGCAGGCTATCCTCCCAGCAGGCTTGAAAAAAGCGGAGTCCGTACGCATCTCACGCCCACCCCGGGCCGCGGCAAGCGAGCGTATGCACACCTACCTTTCAGCAGGCGCAGCCTTCGTCGACCCCGCCGGAACCGTGATCGCGGCCGATCCCGGGTTCCTGGCCGGCCTGGGCCTCGAGGGTGGCGACCCCACCGGCGCGCTGCGCGCCAGGGCGGAGGGAAGCCCGGCGCTGCGCGCGCTCCTCGCGGGGGAAGGGCCGCCGATCGCGCGGCTGGAGGGGCCGGACGGGGGGGACGCCGTGGAGCTGGAGCGCATCCCGGCGAGCGCGGGGGCGCTCCTGCTGGTCCGGCCGGCGGAGGGCCAGGAGTGGCTCGAGCACGCGGCGCGCTCGGAGGGGCTCACCCGGATCGCGGCCGGCGTGGCGCACGACATCAAGAACCCGCTCAACGCCATGTCGCTGCAGCTCGCGCTGCTCGCGGAGAAGCTCTCGGGATCGCCGGAGGCCAGCGGGGCCGCGGCCTCGCACCTCGGCGCGCTGCGCGACCAGGTGGGCCGGGTGAACGAGGTGCTGCGGCGCCTCGTGGACGTCGCCGATCCGTCGGCGCCGCTCGGCTACACCGACGTGGGCTCGCTGCTCGCCGACGCGGCCTGCCTGCTCGGCCACGACGCCCGCCGGCGGCGCATCGCGCTCACCGTGGACGCCCACGCCGGCGCCGTGCGCAGCGTGGCCGACGCCGCGCGCCTCGGGCGGCTGCTCCTCGGCGCCTTTGCCCGCGCGGTCGCGACCACGCCGGAGGGCGGCCGCCTGGCCGTCCGGGCCGCCACGGAGGGGGAGTGGGCGGTGGTGCGCCTGGACCAGAGCCCGGGTGATCCCGGGCCGGAGAGCGGGTATTACAGCGGGGTGGCCGCCGCGGCGGCGGAGGCGCTGGGCGGCAGCCTGGAGGTCATCCGCGAGGGCGGCGAGCAGCGCTCGGTGCTGCGCCTGCCGAGGAACGATCGCTCATGAGATACCGCGTCCTCATCGTGGACGACGAGACCGACAGCCGGGAGGCGCTGGCGGAGCTCACCCAGCGCTGGGGCTACGACGTCCAGACCGCCAGCGACGGCACCGAGGCGCTCCGGCGCGCGATCGAGGGCCACCCCGACGTCATCCTCACCGACCTGGTGATGCCGAACATGGACGGCCTGTGGCTGCTGCGCGCGCTGCGCGCCGAGCTGCCGGACTGCCCGGTGGTGCTGCTCACCGGCCGCGGCACCATCCAGACCGCGGTGCAGGCCATCCGCGAGGGCGCGTTCGACTTCATCGAGAAGCCGCTGGAGGTGCCGCGCCTGCGCCTGGTGCTGGAGCGGGCGCTGGAGAAGAAGGAGACGATGCGCGAGGTGCAGCTGCTCCGGCGCCGCATCGCCGCCCTCGCCCCGGGCACCGACATGATCGGCTCCGGCCCGGCCATGCAGCGGGTCTTCGAGCTGGTGAAGAAGGTGGCCCCCTCGAACGCCAGCGTGGTGATCGCCGGGGAGAGCGGCACCGGCAAGGAGGTGGTGGCGCGCGCCATCCACAACCTGTCGCCCCGCAAGGACAAGCCGTTCGTGGCGCTGAACTGCTCGGCCATCCCGGCCACGCTCATCGAGTCCGAGCTGTTCGGCTACGAGCGCGGCGCGTTCACCGGCGCCGACCAGCGGCGGCTCGGGAACTTCGAGCTGGCGCACAACGGCACGCTGTTCCTGGACGAGATCGGCGAGCTGCCGCTCGAGCTGCAGGCCAAGTTCCTGCGCGTGCTGGAGGAGCGGAAGATCCGCCGGCTGGGCGGGCGCTCCGAGGTCGAGGTGGACGTGCGGGTGATCTGCGCCACCAACCGCGACCTGAAGGAGGAGATCCGCCGCGGCCGCTTCCGCGAGGACCTCTACTTCCGGCTGCACGTGTTCAGCATCCTGCTCCCCACGCTGAAGGAGCGGCGCGAGGACGTCCCGCTGCTCGTCCACCACTTCATCGAGAAGTTCAACGCCGAGACCGGCAAGCACGTGCAGGGCGTCTCGCCCGCGGCCATGGCCGTCCTGCAGGGCTACGCCTGGCCGGGCAACATCCGCGAGCTCCGCAACACCGTGGAGCGGGCGATGATCCTGGTGGACGGCGAGGTGATCGGCGAGGAGCAGCTCCCGCCCGACATGCAGGCCAGCCGCCCGGAGGCGGCCACGCTGCGCGTGCCCCTGGGGCTGCCCGTCGACAAGGTCGAGAAGGAGTACATCCTCGCCTCGCTGCAGCGGAACGGCGGCAACAAGGCGCGCACCGCCGAGATCCTCGGGATCAGCGAGAAGACGCTCTACAACAAGCTGAACCGCTACGCGGCCGAGGCCCGGTCGCGCGGCGAGGCGTCCGAGGGCGATCCCGCGGCGGCCGCCAAGGCGTAGGGGCACGAGCGGCGCGGGCCGGCCCGCGGCTCAGCCGGCGCTCGCGGACGCGCGCGGCTCCGCCGCCGCCAGCGCCACCCGCCCGCGCCCGGCCCGCTTCGCCACGTACAGCGCCGCGTCGGCCGCGCGCACCAGCGCGTCGGCGCCCCCGTCGTCGCCGTCCTCCTCGGGCAGGCAGGCGACGCCGAACGACGCGCCCAGCGGGACCCGCTCCCCGGACACCTCCAGCACGGTCTCGTGCAGGCGGGTGCAGACGCGCTCGGCGAACACGTGCCCCTCCTCGCCGGTGGTGTGCGGGAGCAGGATCACGAACTCGTCGCCGCCGTAGCGCGCCCCGAAGTCGGTCTCGCGCAGCTCCTCGCGGATCACCGCCGCCACCGCGGCGATGGCGCGGTCGCCGGCGGCGTGCCCCAGCGCGTCGTTGATGGGCTTCAGGTTGTCCATGTCGGCCATGACGCAGGTGAGCGGCGTGCGGTACCGGCGGGCCCGCTTCACCTCCTCGTCCACGCGGGCGCGGAACGCGCGCAGGTTCGCGAGGCCGGTGAGCGCGTCGGTCTGGGCGAGCTCCCGGAGCGCGCTCTGCGAGCGCACCAGGCGCAGCGTCCGCTCCACCCGGGCGCGCAGCTCGCGCTCGGAGAAGGGCTTCTGCAGGTAGTCCACCGCGCCGAGGTCCAGGCTGCGCACCTTCACGGCGTCGTCGCCGCGCCCCGACACGAAGATCACCGGGATGTCGGCGGTGGCCGGGTCGTGGCGGAGCCGCTCCAGCACCTCGAAGCCGTCCAGCCGCGGCATGGCGATGTCGAGCAGCACGACGTCCGGATGCTCGGCGCGGGCGAGGTCCAGCGCCTCCTGGCCGTCCGCGGCGGAGGCGACCTCGTACTCGGGCTCGAGCACCTGCGACAGGACCTCCCGGGCGTCGCGCTCGTCGTCGGCGACCAGCAGGAGCGGGCGCTCGCCGCGGCGCCGCGGCGTCACGTGGGCCGCCGTGCCCTCGGGCGAGCGGGCGCGATCCAGCTCGTCGGCGAGCTCGAGCAGCCGCCGCGCCTGCTCGGCGCGGGCCGGCCCGCCGCCGGGCTCGAGGAGCCGGGCGGCGGCCCGGAGCTCGTCCGCGGCGGTGGCCACGAGCGCGTCGCGCCGCGCCGCCGACTCGGCCAGGTGGCGCTGCGCGTCGGCGAGCTCGGCCACCGCGGCGGGGAGCGCGGTGCGGAGCACGCGCGCGATCTCGCCCGGCGCGCCGCCCCCCGCGGCCGCGAGCGCGTCCACCAGGCGCGCCAGCGCGTCGGAGGCGGGGACGGTGGAGGGAGGGCCCTCGGGCTGTCCGTTCACGGAGCTCATGCGCAACAGGGGATCAGCTTGAATCTAGGGGGGCCGGCGCCGCCCAGCAGTCGGCCTTCCGGGCAGCCTTCGGGCGCTCGCCCGTGCACCCGCCCCGCGCGAGCCGTCCGGTGCCCGCCCTGCCGCGCGACGTTCCCCCGGCGCTCAGCCTACTGCGCGCGGCGCGCGTCGATCCACGCGCGTCCCCCGGAGGGGCTGCGCGGCCACGCGCACCGCTCGCGCGGCGCCGCCCCCGGCGCCGGGTGGAGGGCTATCCTCCGCGGAAGGAGGCGCGACGATGGCGGAGGCGGTCGAGATCTACGGCAAGGACGCGTGCCCCTACACGGCGGCGGCGCGCCGGGAGTACGCGGCGCGCGGGCTCGAGGTGCGGTACTTCGACGTGAAGCGGGATCGCGCCGCGATGGCCCGCTTCCTCGAGCTCTCCGGCGGCGACCGCCGGGTCCCGCTCATCGTCGAGCGGGGGCGGGTGAGCAGCGGCTTCGGCGGGAGCTGAGGCGTGTGACGGCTCCCGGTCGGGAGCCCGGCGCGGCGCAGGGGCGGACGGGCGGGCCGCCGGCGCGGTTCACCGTCCGTAGATGGCGCGGCGCCCGCCGCGGAAGCCCGGGCCGGCGAACTGCGGGGGCGGCGCCTCCAGGTGGAACTGGAACCACTGCTCCTCGTAGAGCTTGCCGAGCTTGAGCTTCTTCCCGTTCTGCAGCGCCTGCAGCGAGGACTTCAGCTTCTCGTCCGACGCGTTCGCCGCCACCGCTCGCCCCAGCACCGCGATGGCCTGCGCGTGGTCGCCCTCCTTCTCGAGGATCCAGGCCCACGCCGACCAGAGGACGCCCTCCTTCTTGCTCACCTTGGTCGCGTCCTGGAACACCTTCTTCATGCCGTCCAGGTCGCGCTTGCGGTAGAGCGCGACCGCCAGCATGCCGCGCGCGATCCAGTTGCGCGAGAAGCTCTTCTGCAGGTGCGGCAGGGCGGCGTCGAAGTCGCGGCGGAGGTAGTGGAGGATGCCGATGTTCGAGTGCAGCTGCGAGGCGACCAGGAACTGCCAGGGCGCCAGCGCGAACCCGGACTCCAGCGTCTGGATGGCCCGGTCGAACTTCTGGGCCTGCACCTCGCGCTGCATGGCGTCGAAGAGCGCCTCGAGCCGCTTCCAGGTCCGGCGGGCGAGCACGAGGTAGGCGGCGGTCGCGACCACCATGCCGGGCAGGATGGCGGCGGCCCAGCCGAACTCGGTGCCGAAGCGGATCGCCGCGGCGACGGCGACGCCGAGCGCCAGGCTGATGACGAGGTTCCACATTGCGGAGATCCCTGGGGATTGGGTGCCGCTACCCGATACACGCGCGCGGCCCCCCGCCGCAAGCGAAAACGGGCCGGCGGCGGGGAGCGGCGCGACGGTTTGGCCCTCCCCGGACTCGAACCGGGACGGGGGGTCGCCCCGCTCGATTTTGAGTCGAGCGCGTCTACCATTCCGCCAGAGGGCCGCGAACTGGGGGCAAGCTATCAGAAAACTGGAATTGGCGCATGACATGGCAGCTATACTGGATGCACCCCCCAGATTGAGCTCGGCGGCAAACCCGAGCAATCGATCGCCACAAGGAGACGCAACATGGCCCGCCGTCCAGCCCAGGATTCGATCGACTCCATCGTCCGCGAGGCGATGGACGGCGTGGTCCGCCGCGCGTCGGTCGCCATCGCGCGCGCGGTGGCCGACCTCGCGGCCGCGCAGCTCTCGGAGCAGCTCGAGGCCGGCGTCGCGCGGGCCGGCCGCCGGCGCCCGCGCGCCGCGATCGCAGCCCGCACCACGCGCCCCCGCGGCGACATCTCGCGGTGGGCCGCGGACCGCCGCGCGCGCCGCGTGCCCAACTTCGTCATCGAGCTGACCGGCTTGAAGACGAAGAAGCAGATCGTGCAGAAGTACGGCGATGGGGTGGTGTTCGAGAAGGGCAAGCCCGCGCCGAAGCCCCGGTAGCGCCGCGGCGCCTCCCCGGCGCGCGGTGCGCCCGGCGCTCGCCGTCCTCGCGGCCGCGCTCGCGGCGGCCTGCGCGCGGCCGCCGGCGGAGCGCCCGTTCGTGCTGCGGCTCGCGGTGGTCGGGCGCTTCTCGCCGCTCGATCCGCTCGGGAGCGAAGGCCACGCCATGCTGGCCCACGACCTGGTGTTCCAGGGCGCGCTCGCGCCCGGGGCGGACGGCACGCCGCGGCCCGGCGTGGCGCGCGTGGTGGAGCGGCGCGGTCCGCGGCGCTGCCGGCTCCGCCTCGAGCCGGCCGCGGCGTTCTCCGACGGCGCGGCGGTGACGCCGGAGGACCTGGCCCGCTCGGCGCGCGCGGTCGGGCTCGCGGCCGAGACCTCGCCGGACGGTAGCGTGACGGTCTCGTCGGAGGGGCGGCCGGTGGAGGGCGCGCTGCTCTTCACCGCGGTGTTCCGCCCCGGCCCGAGGGGTGCCCTGGGCACCGGCCCGTACCGGATGGTGGAGCAGTCCGCCGACCGGATGGTGCTCGAGCGCGTGCGGCCCGCCCCTCGCCGCATCGCGCGCGTCGAGGTCATCGGGTTCCCCAGCGAGCGCGACGCGCTCGCGCGCCTGCTCCGGGGCGACGTGAACGCGATGATCGGGCTGGACCAGCGCTCCATGGACCTGCTCGAGGACGTCCCGGGGCTGCGGCCGATGCGCTCGCCCGGGCCGCACGCGTGGACGGTGATCCTCAACGAGCGCCGGCTGGGCGGCGCGCAGCGCCGGCGGCTGCAGGCGGCGCTGCCGGTGGCGGAGCTGGCCTCGGCGGTGTGCGGCGCGGAGGCGGCCGGCGCGCCCGCGGGCGCCGAGCGGCCGGCGCGCGAGATCCCGCCGGGCGAGCCGCTCCGCATCCTGGTGGTCGGCGACGGGGTGGGCGAGCGGCGAGGGGCCCTGGCGCTGCGGCGGGCCCTCGGCCGCCGCGGGGGCGAGATCGTCCCGTTCGACGCGGGCCGCGGCGTGGAGGAGCAGATCGCCGGGGCGGACCTGGTCCTGACGCGCCAGGTGGTGTGGCCGCCCATCGTGGTGGCGCAGGTGTGGGCCGCGGGCTCGCCGTTCGCGGCGGCCGGGTACCGCGACGCCGAGCTCGAGGCCGCCATCGCGCGCGGCGACGCCGACGCCGCCGTCCGCCGCCTCCGCGAGGACGGCCCGGCGGTGCGCCTCTGCCGGACCACGCGCGCCGGCGCGGTGGACGCGCGGATCCGCGGGGCGGCGTTCGGCTGGGGCGCGCTCGACACGCTGCCGGACTGGGAGGTCGCGCCGTGACCCGCGCCAAGGTGGCGGCGCGCCTGAGCGTCATGCTGGCGCTCACCGGCGTCGCGCCCATCGTGGCGCTCGGGGCGGTCGGCATCGAGGCGATGCGCCGGCACGCCGAGGCGTCCACCGTCGCGACGATGCAGGAGCTGGCGCGCCAGGCCGCCGAGCGCATCGACGCGTACCTCGCGGCGCAGGAGGAGGCCCTGCGGGTCGGCGCCGCCGCGTCCGTCGCAGACGCGCACTCGGGCCAGCGGCTCGAGGAGCTGGTGCTGGAGGCGCCCGGGCTGGGCCGGGTCGTCCGGGTGGGGCCGGAGACGCCGCCGTCGGCGCTCCCCGAGCGGATCACGCCGGCGCTGGCCGCCCGCGCGCGCGCCGGGACGCCGGTGCGGTCCGCCTTCTACCTCGCGCGAGATCTCACCCCGGCCCAGGACCTCTGCGTGCCGGCGCCGAGCCAGCCGTACGTCGCGGTCTGCGCCAGCCTGGACCTGCTCGAGCTGTGGCGCTTCGTGGGGCGCGTGCACGGCGGGGGCGCCGGCACCGTGCTCGCGTTCGACGAGTCGGGCCGGCTGGTCGCCTCCGGCGCCGGCGCGCTGCGCGCGGCGGTGCTCACCGGCGAGCGGGTGCCGGAGGCGGAGGTGGCGGTCCGGGTGGCCCGCGGCGAGGGCACGGCCCCGACGCACTGGGTGGGGCTGGACGGGGAGGAGCTGCTGGGCGGCTGGGCCCGGCTGCCGCGCTCGGGCTGGGCCGTCGCGGTGGCGCGGCCCGCCGGAGACGCGGCGCGCGCCGCGCGGACGGCGCAGTGGGCGCTCGCCGCGGTGGTGCTGGCGGCGCTGGCGCTGTCGCTCGCGGTGGGGCTGGCGCAGTCGAAGCGGGTGCTCGCCGAGCTCGAGCGCGAGGAGCGCTGGCGCACCGCCGGCCGCATCGCGGCGGGCGTGACCCACGACCTCGGGCACCGGGTCGCCATCCTGCAGCAGCTCGCCCGCCTCGCGGAGGAGGGGCGCGCCGAGGCGCTGCCGCGGCTGCGGGACGGGCTGCGCGCCGAGGTGGCGGCGCTCCGCGCCTTCGTGGCCGACTTCTCCGATCTCTCGCGCGACGTGCGCGCGGCGGAGCGCGTCCCGCTGGAGCTCGGCGCGTTCGCGGCGAGCCTGGTCCGCACCGCCGGCCCCCACGCCGGCCGCGAGGGCGTGACGCTCGGGCTCGAGGCCGGCGCGCAGGCCTGGATCCGGGCCGATCGCCACCTGCTCGAGCGCGCCGCGCTCAACCTCGTCTGGAACGCCTGCGAGGCCTCCCCGGCCGGCGCCGAGGTGCGGCTCCGGGCGGCGGTCGAGGGCGGGCGCGGGCTCCTGTCGGTGACGGATCGCGGCGCCGGCATGCCCCCGGAGCGGCTCGCCTCGCTGTTCGACCTCGGCTCGACCAAGCGCGGCGCCGGCCACCTCGGGCTCGGGCTCGCCAACGTGAGGCGGATCGTGGAGGGGCTGGGCGGGGCGGTGGAGGTGGCGAGCGCCGAGGGCGCGGGGACCACCTTCACGCTCTCGTTCCCGGCGATCGCGCCGCCGCCGCCGCTGGAGGAGGAGGCCTAGGCGCCGCCCTTGCCGCCGCCCGGCGCGGCAGGCGCGGCCGGGGCCGCGGCGGGCTCCGCCTTGGCCGGGGCAGCGGGGGCCGCGCCGGCGCCGGCGGGTGCCTGGCCGGCGGGCGCCGGCTTCGACTTCGCCGAGGCGTAGAGGTCGGAGTACCAGCCGCCGCCCTTGAGCTGGAACGTGGTGCGCGAGACCAGCCGCGCCAGCTTGCCGCCGCCGCACTCCGGGCACGCGGCGGGCGCCGGATCCGACACCTTCTGCATCACCTCGGTGATGCGGCCGCAGGCCTCGCAGACGAACTCGTAGATGGGCACGCCGGGATCCTAGCGGCGCGGCGCGCCGGCGGTCAAAGCGTCAGCGGCCGCGCGACCCGCCGCCGGGGCGCGGGCCGCGAGGGGGCCGGGACGGGCCCGCCCCGGGCCGGCGCGGTCCGGGCCTGCCGGTTCCCGCGGGCTTGCCGGAGCCCCCAGGCCGGCTGAAGCCGCCGGGCTTGCGGGAGGCACCGGGCCTGCCGGGGCCACCGGGCCTGCCGGAGCCACCGGGCCTGCCGGGGCCGCCGGACCGGCCAAAGCCGCCGGGCTTGCCGGGGCCGCCGGACCGGCCGAACCCACCGGGCCCGCCGGGGCCGGAGCGGGGCGGGCGGGGGCTCCCGCCCGAGGTCGGCGGGCGCCCGCCGCCGCGCGCACCGCGGCGCTCCGCGGTCCGGGGCCGCCAGGCCGGGGCATCCGGCCCTCCAGCGCCGGTGCGAGCGGGGCGATCGCCGGTTCGGGGCGGCCGGCCGCCGCGATCCGGCGGCCGGCCGGCGCCGGGCGTGCGCCGGCGCGGGGTCCGCTCCCCGCCGGCGGGGCGAGGCCCGCGACCGCCGCGCTCGGGCCGGGCGGGGCGGCGCGCCGGAGCCGGCCACTCCGCCGGGGACGATCCCGCGGCCGGGCCGAGCTCGAGGCCGAGCCGCGCCCCCAGGGCGTCCACCCCGGCGCGATCCAGCGAGAGGCTCGCGCCGAGCGCGGGCCGGAGCGGCCCCCCCGAGGCGCGCAGGGCGCGCAGGTGCTCCGGGAGCCGGGCGCGCAGGTCGGCCTCGAACTCCGGCAACAGGCCGAGGTCGGCGAGGCGCGGCTCGTCGGCGAGCAGCAGGCGCACGCGCTCGGTCAGCGTGGCCCGGGCGCGCAGCTCGGCGCGGCGCTCGTCGCGCACGCGCTCCGCCTCGCGCTCCGCGCCCGCGCGCGCCAGGGCGGCGCGCAGCCCCGCGGCGTCGAGGCCGAGGCCCTCGGCGGCGCGGGAGAGCACGCCGCCGGCGGCCCGGACCGCGTGCAGCAGCTCGTCGCGCTCGCGCCGCGCGAACGCGTGGGCCAGGCCGTGGAGCTCGAGCAGGGCGCCGAGGTCGGCGTCGGACGCCGGCGCGCCGTCGGCCCGCCGCCAGCCGGCGGCGAGGGCCGCGAGGATGGCGGGGCGGCGCGCGCCGAGCCGGCGCACCAGCCGCTCCAGCTCGGCGCGGCCGGCGGGGAGCTGCAGCTCGTCGAGGAGCGGCAGGGAAGGGGCCGGGGCGGGCTCCGGCGCGGCGGCGCGGTCGCGCGCGCGCCGCACCACCAGCTTCGCCTTCCGCGCGGCGCCCTTGCGCCGCGGGGGCGCCGCGGGGGCGCGGGCGGGCGCGGCGGCGCCGGGCGCCGCGGCCTGCGGCTCCTCGTCGCGCCGGTACATGCCGCCGCGCTCGCGCTCGGCGGCGATCTCCGCGGGGGTCCCGCGCGCCAGATCCGCGAGGGCCTGCGGCCCCAGCGGCCGCGCGGGCGGCGGATCCGCGAGCAGCGCCTTCACCATGAGCAGCTCGTCCCAGCCCAGCGCGCCGAGCGCGCGGCGGATCTCCGCCGTGCCGGCCTGCCGCCCGGCCTCCGCGCACCAGCGCGCCACCCGCTCCAGCAGCTCGTCGTCGAGGTCGGCCATCGCGACGCGGAACGTTGCCGACGGGGCCTCCGGAGTCAAGGATCACGTTGCCGGGGGCACGCCCGCGTGGTTCACTCCCGCGCATGTCACCTGCTGCGCCGAACGGCGCGCGCGTCCCGGCGTTCGTGCGCGCCCTCCGGTGGATCCTCTACGCGCTGCTGCTCGTCGCCGCCGCGCTCACGCTGGCGGGCCTCCCCGAGCTGCAGCGCGCGGTGGCGGCCGGGCACTGGCCGCGCGCCGCCCTCGCCATCCCGCCCGCGCTCGTGGCGGTGTTCATCGCCGGCTACGCCACCTACCGCTTCGCGCTGGTCCGCGCCGGCCGCTACCCGGCCGGCAAGGCGCTGGTGCAGCTGGGCCTGATGGTCCTGATGGTGGCGGTGATCGGCGGGATCGCGCTGGAGCGCGGGCAGGGGGCGCCGGACGCGCCGGTGGACCTGGGCCGCGCGCTCGCCTCGGCCGACCCGGACGCCCGGGCCATGGCGGCGGAGCTGGCGCGGCACCGCCCGCGCGAGGTCTCCGAGCGCCTGGTGCCGGCGCTGGTGGATCTGGCGGCGGACCCGGCGCCGGAGGTGCGGCGGCAGGCGCGCGCCACCCTCGCGGCGCTGGCGGGCGAGGACGCCGGCGGGGACGGCCCGGACGCGCCGGAGCGCTGGCGCGCGTTCTGGCGCGCGAGGGGCCTGATCCCGCGCTAGGCGCGCGGTCCGGGGCGGGCATGCGGTCTGGGGCTTGTGCCTGGTCGCGCGGTCTGATATTGAGAACCATTATCAACATGAATACCGAACGGGACAGGATGAAGGGCTCGAGCAGGCCGCGGGAGGGCGGCGGGTCGGCGCAGGTGTCCGGTCCCACCGCCACGCTCGCCGCGTACATCCAGGAGCGCGGCCTCAAGCAGTCCCGGCAGCGCGAGCGCATCGCCCAGTCGTTCTTCGCCATGGGCGGCCACGTCACGGTGGAGCAGCTGGTCGCGCGCGTGCGCCGGGACGACCCGCGGGTCAGCGTCGCCACCGTGTACCGCACCATGAAGCTGCTGGCCGAGTGCGGCCTGGCGGTGGCGCGGCAGTTCGGCGACGGGCAGACGCGCTACGAGGCATCGGCCGGGCGCGACCACCACGACCACCTGATCTGCACCGCCTGCGGCGAGATCATCGAGTTCGCGAACGAGCGGATCGAGAGCCTGCAGGAGATGGTGGCGCGCCGGCACGGCTTCGAGGTCGAGAGCCACCGCCTCGAGCTCTACGGCCGCTGCGCCCGGTGCCGCCCGCCGGGCCGCGCCCGCCAGGAGGCGCGCCCGTGACGCCTCCTCCCCCGGAGGCCGCCGCGCGCCACGAGGCCGACCTCGATCGCAAGCAGGTGGTGGCGGCCGCGCGGTCCGTGATCCTGGTCGGCAACCCCAACGTCGGCAAGAGCGTGCTGTTCGGCGCGCTCACCGGCAAGTACGTCACCGTCTCGAACTACCCCGGCACCACCGTCGAGGTGACCCGCGGCTCGGCCACCATCGAGGGCCGGCCCTGGCACGTGATGGACACGCCGGGGACGAACAACCTGCTCCCGATGTCCGAGGACGAGCAGGTGACGCGCGACATCCTGCTGGTGGAGCGCGACTACGTCTGCCTGCAGGTCTGCGACGCGAAGAACCTGCGCCGCGGGCTGCTGCTGTCGGCCCAGCTCGCCGAGGCGGGCATCCCGTTCGCGCTCGCGCTCAACATGGCGGACGAGGCCGAGGGGCGCGGCATCCGCATCGACGAGGCGGCGCTCACGAAGGCGCTGCAGGTGGACGTGGTCCGGACGGTGGCGGTGCAGCGCAAGGGGCTCGCCACGCTCCAGGCCCGGCTCGCCTCCGCCCGGCCGTCGCCGTGGCGGCCGCGCTACGACGAGGCCATCGAGGACGCCATCGCGCGCGTCGAGCCGCTCATGCCCCGCGGCGGCATCGGCCCGCGCGCGCTGGCGGTGATGGCGCTGGTGGGGGACGACTCGCTCCGCGCGCACGTCTCCGGCAAGCTCTCGGCCGTCGAGCTGGCGCGCATCGACGAGGTGCGCCGGGCGCTGGCCTCGCGCTACCCGGAGTCGCTGCGCTTCGTGATCGCCCGCCAGCGGCTGGCGGCGGTGGACCGGCTGCACGACGCGGTGCTCACGAAGGGCGACGCTTCGGCGGCGAGCGGGTTCGCCCGCCGGCTCGGCGCCTGGTCCACCCATCCGCTCTGGGGGCTGCCCATCCTCGCGGTGGTGCTCGCCGTCGCCTACCTGTTCGTGGGCGACTTCGGCGCCGGCACCGCGGTGGACTTCCTCGAGAACACCGTCTTCCACGAGTACCTGATCCCCTGGACCGACCACCTGGTGCGCTGGATCGTCCCGGCCGGCGCGGTGCAGACGTTCCTGGTCGGGCCGCCGGGGGTGCCGCCGCTGGAGCACGGCGGGTTCCTGATCGGCAAGTACGGCGTCGTTTCGATGGGGCTCTCCTACGGCGTGGCGATCGTGCTGCCCATCGTCACCACGTTCTTCATCGCGTTCAGCATCCTCGAGGACTCCGGCTACCTGCCGCGGCTCGCGGTGATGGTGAACAAGGTCTTCAAGCGGATGGGCCTGAACGGCAAGGCCGTGCTGCCCATGGTGCTGGGGCTCGGCTGCGACACCATGGCCACCATGACCGCCCGCATCATGGAGACGCGGAAGGAGCGGGTGATCGTCACGCTGCTGCTGGCGCTGGCGGTGCCCTGCTCCGCGCAGATGGCGGTGATCCTGGCCATGACCGCCGGCCTGTCGATGGGGGCCACCGCCTGGTTCGTCGGGACGCTGCTGCTCGTCATCTTCCTGGTGGGCTGGCTCGCGGCCAAGGTGCTGCCGGGGCGCGGCTCGGACTTCATCCTGGAGCTGCCGCCGCTCCGCCTCCCGCAGGCCTCCAACATCGCGGTGAAGACCTCGGCCCGCATCGAGTGGTACCTGCGCGAGGCGCTGCCGCTGTTCGTGCTCGGGACGCTCATCCTGTGGGTGCTGGACCGCTTCCACGGGCTGGCGGTGCTGGAGCGGGCCGCCGCGCCGGTGGTGGTGGGCATGCTCGACCTGCCGCCCGAGGCCGCCACCGCGTTCATCCTGGGCTTCCTGCGGCGCGACTACGCCGCCGCCGGCCTGTTCCGCCACTTCCAGCCCTACATGCAGGCCGGCACCATGACCTGGAGCATGGAGATCCAGGTGGTGGTGGCGCTGGTGACGATCACGCTGTTCGTCCCGTGCATCGCGAACTTCTTCATGATCCTGAAGGAGCGCGGCTGGAAGACCGGCCTCGCCATCATGGGCTTCATCATCCCGTTCGCGTTCGGCGTCGGCGCCGCCGTCAACCAGCTCATGCGCCTCGTGCACTAGGAGCCGCCCGTGCCCGCCGTGGTCGCCAGGAACGAGAGGTGCCCGCTCTGCGGGACCGAGTTCGACGCGGAGGGGCAGGGTTGCCGCCCGAGCTGCCCGATGGCCAGGGGCTGCCGGGTGATCTGCTGCCCGTCCTGCGGCTACTCGTTCCCGCAGGAGGCCGGCGTGGCCGGCGGGCTGCGCAAGCTGTTCGACCGGCTGAAGGAGAAGAGGGGACACGCACCGTGAATCACCGCACCACGCACCGCAACGAGGAGATCCTGGAGGCGGTCTTCACCGAGCGCGAGGCGGGCCGCGACGCCGCCGCGGGCATCCTGGCGCAGGCGGCGCCCGATCACGCGCCCGGCGCCGACGCCTCCGACCTCGAGGCGCTCGCGGCGGAGGGGATGCTGCGCCTCGACGGGACGCGGGTGGCGCTCACCGAGGAGGGCGAGCGCCAGGCGCGCGACGTGGTCCGCCGGCACCGCCTCACCGAGCGGCTGTTCCGGGACCTGCTCGACCTGGGGGAGGGGGCCACCGAGAAGCAGGCCTGCGAGTTCGAGCACATCCTCTCGCCCGAGGCCACCGACTCGGTCTGCACGCTGCTGGGCCACCCGCCGACCTGCCCGCACGGCAAGCCCATCCCGCCGGGCCCGTGCTGCGGCACGTTCCAGCGCACGGTGCGCCCGCTCGTGACCGGCCTCGCCACCTTCGACCTGGGGGCGACCGGCCGCATCGTCTTCATCGCGCCCAAGTTCCACGACCGCATGGACCGGCTCGCCGCGCTGGGGGTGATCCCCGGCTCGACGGTCCGCCTGCACCAGCGCTCGCCCTCGTACGTCATCGAGGTCGGCGAGACCACCATCGCCCTCGATCCGGAGATCGCGGGCGAGATCTACGTGAAGCCGGTCGAGGCGCGCTAGCGCCCCGGCCATCGCAGTCCACCCGGAAGCGACACCGGAGGCGGGCTCCCGCGCGAGCCCAAGATGAGAATGACAATCAACATCACGACCCGCACCCTGCTCCTCGCCCTGTGCCTTTCCGCCCCCGCCGCGCGCGCGGCGGAGCCCGCCGCGGCCCCGCAGCCCGCCGCCGGCGGCACGCAGGGCGACGCCGCCGCGAAGAAGGACGACGCCCCCGCCACGCAGGAGCAGGTCCGCACGCTGGCCGAGGAGGTGCGCCGCCTGAAGCTCGAGCTGGGGCTGCGCGACGTCGAGTACCAGTCGTACGGCGGCATGGGCCCGGCCGCGTCCAAGGTCTACTTCGCGCCCAAGGGGCTCTCCATCGGCGGCTACGGCGAGCTCACCTACCGGAACATGGCCGACGGTCCCACCGGCGACCAGAGTGACCTGCTCCGCGCGGTGCTGTACGTGGGCTACCGCTTCACCGACCGGATCGTCTTCAACTCGGAGATCGAGTTCGAGCACGCCGGCCACGAGGTGGGCGTCGAGTTCGCCTACCTCGACTTCCTGCTCACCGACGCGCTGGGGCTCCGCGTCGGCAACGTGCTCGTCCCCATGGGCTTCGTGAACGAGATGCACGAGCCCGCCTTCTTCAACGGCGTGTTCCGCCCCGACGTCGAGCGGCTGATCATCCCGACCACCTGGAACGAGAACGGCGTGGGCGTGCACGGCGAGGTGGCCGGGCTCCGCTACAAGGCGTACCTGCTCACCGGGCTCGACCTGTTCCGCGGCGGCGAGGAGACGCCGGAGGCGGACTCGTGGGTCCGCCAGGCCCGCAGCGGCGGCGGCGAGTCGCGCGCGGCCACCGGCGCCGGCGTCCTCTCGCTCGAGTACGCCGCCGGCCCCGCCACGGTGGGCGGCTCCGTCTACCGCGGCCGCGCCGACCAGCGCGAGCGCACCGCCGCCGGCGAGGCCATCCGCGCCGACGTGACCCTGGCCGAGCTGCACGCGCAGGCGGCCTGGCGCGGCGCGAGCGCCCGGGTGCTGGGCGTGGTCGGGCGGCTCGGCGACGCCGCGAAGGTCTCCGAGCAGCTCGGCCTCTCGGGCGACGAGGTCCTGGGCTCGGGCGTGAAGGGCGGCTACGCCGAGGTCGCCTACGACGTCCTGACGCTCGCCGCCCCCGGCGGCGCCGCCTCGCTCTCGCCGTTCGTCCGGGTGGAGCGCTACGACCTGCACGACCGCGTGCCGGCGGGCGGCGTCCGGAACGCCGGGCTCGACCGCACCGCGGTGACCGCGGGGCTCACCTTCAAGCCCATCCCCACGGTGGTGCTGAAGGCGGACTGGCAGCGCCGCGATCCGAAGGCCGGATCGGCCACCGACCAGGTGAACGTCGGCGCGGGCTTCGTGTTCTAGGGGGCGGCCATGGCGCGCGCGCTGCTCATGGGGCTGGCCACCGCCGCGGCGCTCGCCGCCGGCGGGGCCGCCGCCGCCGAGGCGGGCCCGGCCCCGGCGAAGGACGAGGCGGTGGTGCGGTCCGCGTTCCCGGGGACGGAGCGGGTGGAGGTCCGCGACGTGCTGCTCACCGACCCGATGGTCGAGCGCATCGAGCGCCTGGCGCGGGCCCGGGTGAAGGAGCGGCTGGTGACGTTCTACACGGCGCGGCGGGGCGGCGAGGTGCTCGGGTACGCGGTGATCCACAGCCACGTGGTCCGGACCAAGCGCGAGACGCTGCTCCTCGCGTTCGAGCCGGACGGGCGCATCCGCAAGGTCACGGTGCTCGCCTTCCTCGAGCCGCAGGAGTACCGGCCGCCGGAGCGGTGGCTGCGGCAGCTCGAGGGGAAGGGGCCCGCGGACCGGCTGGCGGTGGGCGACGACCTCGCGCCCATCACGGGCGCCACGCTCTCGGCGCGCGGCATCGCCGAGGAGTCGCGGTGGCTGCTCCAGGCGCTGCGCGAGACCGCGGGGGCGCGGCCGTGAGGTTCCTCGTCCAGCCCACCCCCGACGCGCTGGCGCGGGCCCGTCCGCCGGTGCGCGCCTTCCTCGTGTTCGCGGCGCTGGCGCTGGCCGGCGTCGCGGTCCAGCGCGCGGCCGCGGGGGGCTTCACCGCCGCGGGCGTGCTGGACCAGTACCTGGCCGGCGGCGACCCGCTCCCCGCGGCGGCGCTCTGGGAGGAGGTGCACGTCGGCGCGTTCCTGTACGGCTTCGTGCTCCTCATGGCCGGCTCGCTCCTGGCGGTGTGCCCCGTGCCGGCGCGGCTGCGCTCGGCCCTGGTCGGGCTCGCCTTCGCCGCCGCGCTCGCGGACCTGTTCGCGCCGTTCGCGGTGATCCGCCTCGGGGGCGCCGGCGGGCTCCGCGTCGCGACGTCGA
The DNA here is from genome assembly GCF_049201065.2 of Anaeromyxobacter sp. Red801. Classification (NCBI taxonomy): domain Bacteria; kingdom Pseudomonadati; phylum Myxococcota; class Myxococcia; order Myxococcales; family Anaeromyxobacteraceae; genus Anaeromyxobacter; species Anaeromyxobacter sp. Red801. The sequence goes on from NZ_CM181236.1 coordinate 2,122,195, forward strand.
TCGCGGCGCTCGGGTCGCTGGGGGCGCTCCTCGCCGTGGTGGCGGCCACCTACGGGCGGCCGGGGAGGCGCGCCGGTGCGTGACCCGCGCCTCGCGCCGTTCCGGGCGCCCGCCCTCGCGTTCGCGGCGCTCCTGCTCGTCTCGGCGGCGAGCGGCGCGGTGCTGTTCGTGCTGAAGCTCGGCACGACCGCGGCCCGGGTGAAGGAGTTCTACCTGGGCTCGGAGGCGCGCTTCGCGGCCCCGCGGACGCTCGGCGGCATCCTGGAGGTCGCGATCCCGCACCTCGTCGCCGTCCCGCTGGTGCTGTTCGCGGTGGCGCACCTCGTCGCGTTCACCCGCGCGCTCCGCCCGCGGCCGTACGCGGCGCTGGTGCGCCTCTCCTTCGGCTGCGCGCTGGCCGGCGCGCTGGCGGGGCTGGGCGTCCGGTTCGTGGCGCCGTGGCTCGCCTGGGTGAAGATCGGCGCGTTCGTGGGGCTGGAGGCGGCGCTGCTCGCCTGGGCCGCGCTGCTCGTCGGCCTGTTCCTGCCGGAGCGGGCCGAGGCGCACGCGCGCCGCGACGCCGCCGCCGACGGCGCGAGCCCGCAGCGCGTGCCCGGGGCGCCGCGCCGCGACTGACCGCCGGTCACTCCGGCGCCCGCACCAGCCGGCCGGCGAGCGCCGGCGAGACCCGCACCGCGCCGTCCCCGGCCACCAGGATCGCCGCCGCCCCGGCCGCCTCGACGCGGGCCAGCCCGGCCTCGCCGCCTTCCAGGAACGCCGCCTTGCCCAGGATCTCGGCCTCCACCGCGGTCCGGGCCAGCACCGTCACCGCCCGGCTCGCCGGGGAGGGGCGGCAGGTGCGCGGGTCGATGAGGTGGTGGTAGCGCCGGCCGCCCGCCTCGAAGGCGTGCTCGTAGTCGCCGCTCGTCGAGAAGGCGCGGTCGGAGACGTCGAGCGCGGCCATCGCGTCGAGCGGGCCGCCGCGCGGGTCCCGGATCGCGACGTGCCACTGCGCGCCGCCGCGCCGGCCCGCCGCGTACAGGTCCCCGCCCGCCTGGAGCAGGAAGTCCCGCAGCCCGAGCGCGCGGAGGCGGCGGGCGGCCCGGTCCACCGCCCAGCCCTTCGCCAGCCCGCCGAGGCCGACCTTCATGCCGGCGCGCAGCAGGCGCGCCTCGCACCCCGGGCCGCCGCGGCGCGCGCGCAGCTCGAGGCCGCGCCAGCCGACGAGCGCGCAGCGCGCGCGCACCGCCTCGTCGGGCGGCGGCGCCTGCTCGGTGCCGTCGAACCGCCAGAGCTCCGAGACCGCCGCCCAGGTCGGATCGAACAGGCCGCCGGTCTCGCGGGCGCCGCGCCGGGCGATCCGGAGCACCTCGCACAGGTCGGCGGGCAGGGTTACCCAGCCGCGGCCGGCGCGGGCGTTGAGCCGGGAGAGCGGCGAGTCGGGGCGCCACTCGTTCATCACCCGGTCCACGCGGTCGAACACCGCGAACGCGGCGTCGATCCCGGCGCGGGCGCGCTCCGGCGGCGCCACCACCGCGACCGTGAGCAGGGTTCCCATCCCGGGGCGCGACTCCCGGAGCTCGCCCTCCAGGGGAGGGGCGAGCGACAGCAGGGCGAGCAGGGCGGGGAGGGCGGGCACGGAACGTTAGGGATATCCGGGGCTCCGCCGGCCCGCCACCGGCCTCGCCGCGCGCCGGCGGTCCCCCGGGCCCGGCCCCCGTGGCACTTGACCGCGTGCGGCGAGATGTCTAGATCGCGGGTTCACCAGATGAATCTGGATTCAGCCCGATGAGCACGCGTTCCCAGGAGGTCCCCCGGCTGCGGGAGCGGCTCCGCGAGGAGACGGCGCGCTCCATCCTCGCCGCGGCCGAGCGCGTCTTCGGGGAGGACGGGCTGCACGCGGCGCGGATGGAGCGGATCGCGGCCGCCGCGGGCGTCGCAGTGGGCACGCTCTACAACCACTTCGCCGACCGCGAGGCGCTGGTGGAGGCGCTGTGCCGGACCGGGCGCGAGGCGCTCCTCGCGCGCGTGGACGCCGCGCTGGCCGCCGCCCAGGGCCGCCCAGCGCGCGAGCAGCTCCGCGGCTTCCTGGAGGGCGTGCGCGAGCACGCGATCGCGCGCGGCCCGTTCCTGGCGGTGCTGGCGCAGGCCGGCGAGGGGCCGGCGCGGGCGCGGCCGCCGGTGACGCTCGAGGCCGAGCTGACGCGGCGGGTGGAGGCGATCGTCCGGCGCGGCGTGCGCGCGGGCGAGCTCCGGCCGGACGCGCACGGCGTCCACGCGGTCGCGTTCCTGGGGATCACCCGGGCGCTGGTGGTGCGCACGCTCGAGCGGCAGGGGAGCTGGGACGGCTTCGTGGACGCGGTGCTCGACGCGTTCCTGCGCGGGGCGGGGCGGTGAGCGCCGCGCGGCCCCCCGTCAACAAGTGGCTGGTGACCGTGTCGGTCACCTTCGGCACGCTCATGGGCGCCATCGACGCGTCGATCGTGAACGTGGCGCTGCCGCAGATCCGGGGCGCGGTCGGCGCCACCGTGCAGGAGATCACCTGGATCACCACCGGCTTCGCCATCGCGACGGTGATCGTGATGCCGCTCACCGCGTTCCTGGGCCGGCTGTTCGGCCAGAAGCGCGTGTACATGGCCAGCCTGTTCGTGTTCGTGGCGGGCTCGGCGCTGTGCGGGATGGCCTCCAGCCTCGGCCAGGTGGTCGCGTTCCGGGCCATCCAGGGGCTCGGCGCGGGGGCCCTGCAGCCCACCGAGCAGGCCATCCTGCGCCAGACCTTCCCGCCCAGGGAGCAGGGCATGGCCATGGCGCTGTTCGCGATGGCCGTGATGGTCGGGCCCGCCGTCGGCCCGACGCTGGGCGGCTACATCGTCGACGACTTCCACTGGTCCTGGATCTTCTTCATCAACCTGCCGGTCGGCGCGCTCGGCCTGTTCATGGTCTGGCGCTTCGTGCACGAGCCGGAGGACATCCGGGCCGCGAACGCGGCCGCGGCGGCCGAGCAGCGCCGGAACATGGACTGGCTCGGCATCGCGCTGCTGGCGGTCGGGCTGGCCATGCTCCAGTACTTCCTGGAGGAGGGCCAGCGGGACGACTGGTTCGAGTCGCGCACCATCACCGCGGCGGCCGCGGTCGCGGCCGTGGCGCTCGCGCTGTTCGTGTGGCGCGAGCTGGTCGCGAAGGTGCCGGCGGTGAACCTGCGGCTGTTCCGCGACACCGTGTTCACCTCGGGCACGGTGATCGGCGCGGTCATGTTCGCGATCCTGATGGCGAGCATGTTCCTGCTGCCGCTCTTCATGCAGGAGCTGCTCGGCTTCACCGCGATGCAGTCCGGCCTCGCGCTCATGCCGCGCGTGCTGGTGATGATGCTGGTCACGCCCGTCGTCGGCCGGCTCTACTCGCGTGTCTCGCCGCGCCTGCTGGTGGCCATCGGCGTGGTGCTGGTGTCGCTCGGCTCCTTCGACGTCTCCCGCATCACGCTGGCGAGCACCTCCTCCGGCATCGTCCACGCCATCCTGATCCAGGGCGTCGGCTTCAGCTTCCTGTTCGTCCCCCTCACCACCGCCGCCCTCTCGAACATCCCGCGCGAGCGGCTTGCCGACGCGACCGGCCTCAACTCGCTGCTGCGCCAGGTCGGCGCGTCCATGGGGCTGGCGGTGTTCGCGACCATCCTCGACCGCTCGGGCGTGACCGCGCGCGCGGCGGTCGCGAGCCACCTCACCCCGGACCGGCCCGAGGTGCAGGAGCGGCTCGCGCAGCTCGGCGCCTTCTTCACGCAGAAGGGCTTCGACCCGGTGTCGGCGCGGGAGGCCGCGCTCCGCGCCCTCGACGGGATCGTCCGCAAGCAGTCGATGGTGATCGCCTTCGAGCACGTGCTGTTCGTCACCGGCGTCCTGTTCCTGTGCGTGCTGCCGCTGCTGTTCTTCCTCAAGGTGAACCGGCACGGGCCTGGCGAGAAGGTCCACGCCGAGATGGAGCTGTGACCATGACCCCTCCCGCCGATCCGAAGCTCCACGAGGTGCGCGCGCCGCCCGCGCCGGCGGACGCCCCGGCGCGCCCGGGCGGCCGGCGCCGCGTGCTGGTGGGCGCCGGCCTGGTCGCGGGGGTCGCCGCGCTGGCGCTCGGCGCGCACGCGCTCCTCACCCGCGGCGAGGAGAGCACCGACGACGCGCAGGTCGAGGCCGACGTCGTCGCGATCGCGCCGCGGGTGGGCGGCCCGGTCGCCGAGGTCCTGGTGGCGGACAACGCCCAGGTGCGGCAGGGGCAGCCGATCGTCCGCATCGACCCGGCCGACTACCAGGTGCGCGTCCGCCAGGCCGAGGCCGAGCTGGCGACGGCCCAGGCCCAGGCGGCCGCCGCGGAGGCGCAGGTGGCGGTCGCGCGCGCCGGGGTGACCCGCGCCGAGGCGGAGTCCGAGAAGGCCGCCCTCGACCTGCGCCGGGCCGAGGAGCTGAAGGCCGGCGACGCCATCGCCACCGAGCGCTACGACGCGACCCGCATCGCCGGCGCCACCGCGCGCGCCGGCGCCGGCGCCAACCGGGCGCAGTACGCCGCCGCGCTCGCCAGCGGCGAGCTGGCGAAGGCCCGGGTCGAGGCGGCGCAGGCCGCGGTGGACCTGGCCCGCCTGCAGCTCTCCTACACGGAGGTGCGCGCGCCCGCCTCCGGCCGCGTCTCGCGCCTCGCCGCGCGGGTGGGGCAGATCGTGCAGCCGGCCCAGAGCCTCGGGCAGCTCGTGCCCGCCCGCACCTACGTGGTCGCGAACTTCAAGGAGACGCAGACCGGCGGCATCCGCCCCGGCCAGCCGGTGGACGTCGAGATCGACGCGTACGGCGGGCGCACGCTCCACGGCAAGGTCGAGAGCATCTCCGGCGGCACCGGCGCGCGGTTCGCCCTGCTGCCGCCGGACAACGCCTCCGGGAACTTCGTCAAGGTGGTCGAGCGCGTCCCGGTGCGGATCGCCTGGGACGCAGTGCCGGCGGACCTGCCGCTGCGCGCGGGCCTCTCGGCCTTCGTGACGGTGCACACGAAGTAGGACGAGGGCTGCGCCCTCGCCCCGCCGGCCCCCACACCCGCCCACCCGCGGGCCGTCCAGACATCGGCCGATTTCTGGACGGGTCCCCTCCGGCTGCTACGGTCGCGGCGAGGCAGCCGAATGGCCGTGACGCGCGGACGCAGGTGGGGCGTGTACGTGGGGGTCGTCGCCTTGCTGGCGGCCCTCTCCGCCGCCGATCCGTCCGGCCTCCGCAAGCACCTGCGCCTCGCCGGCGAGGTCGACCAGATGCGCGCCGAGAACGAGCGCCTGGCGTCCGAGAACGCCCGCCTCGCGCGCGAGGTCCGGGCGCTCCGCTCCGAGCCGGCCGCGCTCGAGCGCGCCGTGCGGGAGGAGCTCCGCTACATCCGCCCCGGCGAGCGGGTCTACTGGCTGGGCGCCGAGCGCGGAGGGGCCCCGTGAGCGAGCCGCTCCCCGCGCTGCCGCCGGTGCGCGCGCCGGTGGGCGCCACGCCCACGGTGCGCCGCCGGCTGGCGCTGCAGCGCTCGCGGCCCCTGCTCATCCGCGCGTACGCGCTCCTGCTCGGCGAGGCGGGGCTGGCCGGCCCCATCGCCCGCCGCCGGGCGGCGCGCTTCGCGGTGCGGAGCCTGCCGGCGCTGGTCACGGTGGCGGTGGGCGCGCTGGTGGCGCTGCGCGGCTTCGAGTCCGCCGCGGGCTGGGGGCAGGTGGCCGCGATGGCGGTGCTGGCGGTGGCGCTCGGCGCGCTGGTGTGGCGCCGGGTGGCGCGCGCGGCCGCCGGGGAGCAGGCCGGCTACCGCGAGCAGCTCGAGCTGGGCTCGCTGTTCGTGGTGGCGGCGTACGCGGTGGCGCAGAGCGCGAGCTTCGGGCACGCCGAGTCCGCGTTCCAGCCGGTGGTCTACCTGGTGATGGCGTTCCTGGTGGCGTTCCTCGCCCCGGGGGTCGGCGCCGGGCTGGTGGCGCTGGCGGTGACGCTCGAGGCGCTGCTGTGGGCCGGGCGCGGCGCGCGGGTGGTGGACCTGCCCGAGGCGGTCGTGCACGCCGGCTTCGTCACCGTGTTCGCGGTGCTCTACTACGCGGTGCTGGCCGGGCAGGTCGCGGCCAGCCGGCGCGACGAGCGGCTCGCCATCGAGCGGCGCATGAAGGAGATCGACCACCTGGCGCGCGCGTTCCGCCTGAGCGTGGCGGCGCCGGACGACGCGCAGGATCCGGCCGAGCGCGAGCGCCGCTGGAGCGAGGGCGCGGTCATCGAGATCGAGGCGGCGGTGGGCGGGGCGCTGGAGGTCGCGGTGGCCGCCCTGCGCTGCCACACCTGCGCGCTGTTCTGGCTGAGCGAGGACGAGAAGACGCTCACGCTGCTCGACTGCCGCTCGCCCAGCGAGGCGGTGGGCCGCGAGCCGCTGCCGGCCGGGGAGGGCCCGCTCGGCGGCGCGGTGCGGCGGCGCTCCCCGGTGCGGCTGCACGGCGAGGTGAAGGCCGTCAGCTACTACGCCGACGGCACGCGGCCGAAGGCGCTGCTCGCCGCGCCGCTGGTGGACCCGCGCGGCGGCCACGTGCGCGGCGTGGTGCTGGTGGACCGGATGGAGCCGACGCCGTTCAGCGAGGCCGAGGAGAAGCTCCTCGTCACGCTGGCCGCCGAGATCCTGCGCGCGGTGGGCGCCGAGCGGCTGATGAAGGACGTCCGCCAGACGCGCGCCGAGGTGGACCGGTTCTACCGGTCCATCGAGCGGCTGAACCGCACCCGCAAGCTCTCGGAGGTCTACGACGCGCTGGTGGGCGTGGCGTCGGAGATGGTCACGGTGGACTTCGCCGCGGTCGCGCTGCGCGACGAGGTGGATCCGTCCAAGGTGCGCGTGGTCCGCGTGGCGGGCGGGGAGGGGGAGCGCACCGGCGCGGCCGGCCTCGACGACCTCGAGTTCGCGATGGGCGACGGGTGCCTCGTCTCCTCCGCCATCAAGATCGACGACGTGCTCCCGGTGAACGCGCTCGACCCGGCCAAGACCCGCGTGTTCGGCTCGGTGTGCCTGCGCGGCCTCGCCTCGCTCAAGATCTTCCCGCTCAAGGTGGGCGAGCGCTCCATCGGCGCGCTGGTGCTGGGCGCGAAGCGCGCCGGCGCGTACGGCCGCGACGCGGTCCAGCAGCTGCTCGTGATCTCCATGCACGCGGCGCAGTCCATCGACCGCGCGCGCCTGTTCGACCAGACCGAGCGGCTCGCCACCACCGACGGCCTCACCGGCCTCACCAACCACCGCACCTTCCAGGAGCGGCTGGACGCGCACCTGGGCCAGGCGCAGCGCTACGGCAAGCGGACCTCGCTGCTGCTCTGCGACATCGACCATTTCAAGTCGGTGAACGACACGTACGGCCACCCGGTGGGGGACCAGGTGCTGCGCGGGGTGGCGAGGACGCTGGCGCGGGCCGCGCGCGGCACCGACGTGGTGGCCCGCTACGGCGGCGAGGAGTTCGCCATCGTCATGCCGGAGACCGACACCGGGGGCGCGATGGTCATCGCCGAGCGCATCCGCGAGAAGGTCGGCCAGCTCGTCTTCGAGACCGAGCAGGGTCCCCTCAAGGTCACGCTGTCGCTGGGGGTCGCGACCTTCCCCGACGACGGCACCCAGAAGCCGGCGCTGATCGAGCGCGCCGATGCCTGCCTCTACCACGCCAAGCGGCACGGCCGGAACCAGAGCGTCTCGGCGGCCAGCCTGCGCGCCCCTCGCCGCGCGGCGGTGTGACGGCGGGGCCTCCGCGGCGGTGGCCGGCGCCCGCCGCGCCCTGCTAGACTTCGGTCCGCGCCGCCCGTCCCCCGGGCGGCCTCGCCCGGAGCCGCCCAGGCTTGAAAAAGAACTTCGTCCTCGACACCAACGTCCTGCTCCACGACCCGCGCAGCATCTTCGGCTTCGGAGACAACGACGTCGTCATCCCCATCTACGTCATCGAGGAGGTCGACAACTTCAAGCGCGACCTCTCGACGCTCGGCCGCAACGCGCGCCAGGTCTCGCGCTCGCTCGACGAGTTCCGCTCCCGGGGCAAGCTGCGCGAGGGCGTGCCCATCGGCGACGCCCACGGGCACCTGCGGGTGCTGGTGGCGGAGCACAAGCTCCCGCACGGCGTCGGGAACGGGCACACCATCGACGACCAGATCCTGGCGGTGGCCCTGGAGCTCGCGCAGCGCGAGCAGGGCACCCCCACCGTCTTCGTCACCAAGGACACCAACCTCCGCATCCGCGCCGACGCGCTCGGGCTGCACGCCGAGGACTACGACGTCGAGGGCGTGGTGCTGGACGAGCTGTGGAGCGGCAGCTCGGAGCTGGACGTCTCGCCGGAGGACGTGAACGCGTTCTACGCGGGCGGCGCGCTGGCGGCCGACGAGGGGCGCGAGCCGCCGCCGCCGAACGCGTTCGTGGTGCTGCGCGATCGCACCAACCCGCAGCACTCGGCGGTGGGGAAGTACAGCGCCGCGAAGCAGGCCTACGTGCCGCTCATCAAGACGCCGAAGGAGGGCGTCTGGGGGATCCGGCCGCGCAACAAGGAGCAGTCGTTCGCGCTCGACCTGCTCCTCAACGACGAGGTGCGGCTGGTCACGATCGTCGGGAAGGCCGGCACCGGCAAGACGCTGCTCGCCATCGCCGCCGGCCTGCAGAAGACCATGGAGGACGGCGTCTACCAGAAGATGCTGGTCTCCCGGCCCATCTTCCCGCTGGGCCGCGACCTCGGCTACCTGCCGGGCTCGGTGGAGGAGAAGCTGAACCCCTGGATGCAGCCGATCTTCGACAACGTCGAGTACCTCATGAACCTGTCGCGCTCGGAGAAGAAGGCCGGGCGCGGCTACCACGAGCTGCTCGACCTGGGCATCCTCGAGATCGAGCCGCTCACGTACATCCGCGGCCGCTCCATCCCCAACCAGTTCATCATCGTGGACGAGGCGCAGAACCTGACGCCGCACGAGGTGAAGACCATCATCACGCGCGTCGGCGACGGGACCAAGATCGTCCTCACCGGCGACCCGTACCAGATCGACAATCCCTACGTGGACCAGACCAACAACGGCCTCATCCACGTGGTGAACCGCTTCATGCACGAGCGGCTGGCCGGGCACATCACGCTGGAGAAGGGCGAGCGGAGCCCGCTGGCCGAGCTGGCTGCGAACCTGCTGTAGCGGGACTGCGCCGCGCGGCCTCAGCCGCTAGATCCCTCGGGCGATATGACGAACCGGGCCGATCCCACGCCGCCGGCCGCGCCGGCGCTCGAGTACCCGCTCCGCTACACCTTCAAGGTGATGGGGCTCGCGGGCGACGACTTCGCCGAGCACGCGCGGCGGCTGGTGGCCCGCGGCGTGGGCGAGGCCCCCGCGATCGACGTGACCGTCCGCGCCTCGTCGGGCGGGAAGTACCACTCGGTGAGCGTGGCGGTGCGGCTGGAGTCGGAGGCGCAGCGGCGCGCGGTGTACCAGCTGCTCTGGCAGGACGAGCGCGTCGTCTACTACCTCTGACCGCCGCTCAGGCGGCGGCGCAGGGGGTGCCGAAGTCCACCAGGTCCACCGGCCGCGGCGCCATCCCGAACGTCAGCTCGTCGCGCCAGCCCTCGGCGTCGCCGCCGATCTGCAGCGGCATCGGCTTCTCGAAGCGCATGGCCACGCGGTCGGCGTGGAAGTCGAGCAGCCCGCGGTGCGCGAAGCGGCCCGCCCAGATGCTCGGCACGCTGGTGAGCAGCGTGCGGATGGGGATGCTCGTGGCCACCCGGACCTGCATCATGCCCGGGGCCTGCTCGGCGAACGGGAAGGCGCGCAGGCCCAGGCCGTAGTACGGCACGGTGCTCGCGGCGGCCATCATGCAGGGGCCGGCGTAGAGCAGCTCGCCGTGCGCGATGGGGCGGCCGACGCGGTTGCCGCGCCCGTCGAGGCGCCAGGCCGGGCGGCCCACGTTCACGATCTCGCAGTAGGTGGGGCGGCGCTCGACCAGGCAGCGCGGCGCGGAGCGCAGCGCGATGGCGAGGCCGTAGCCGCTCGCGCCCAGGCCCAGGCGCCGGAGCGGCGTGCCGGCGAGCTGCGACTTCAGCCAGATGTAGTCGTTCAGCACGGCGGCGTCGATGCCGACGCCGGCGAACGGGGTGAGGCGGTCGCCGCAGGAGACGAGGTCGAGCCGGCGGACGCGGCCGACCTCGCCGCGCACGAAGCGGAGCAGGTCCTGGACGTGCCGCCGCGGGGTCGCGCCCACCACGCCGGCCACCGCGTTGCCGGTCCCGAGGGCGAGCACGCCGAAGCAGGGAGGCCGGGCCGCGCGCCGCTCCGCGCTCTCCAGGATCCGGTTCACCCAGGACACGAACGTCCCGTCGCCGCCGCCGGTGAACACCGTGCGGTAGCGCCGGGTCACCACCTCGTCGGCGATGGCCGCGGCCTCGTCGGCGCAGCGCGACACGAAGAGGTGCTCGTCCGGCAGCACCGAGGAGAGCGCGCGGCGGACGCCGGGCGTCACCTGCTTCGCGTTCGCGTTGAGGAGGACGGCCACGTCGGCGCCCGGCGGGGCGAACGGCTGTTCGAACCCGTGGGACCGCTCGGCGGTGGCGACCATTCGAAGCATGGAGTTCCCTTGCGAGGCTGTGACGCGGATGTCCGGGTTTCCTGAGCAAGCAGGGTGCCACGGCGCGTCACCAGGGCAAAACCGTGGCGTCACGGCAACTTATTCGCCTGCACGGCGCCCTGTGCGGGGAGCAGGGGACGCGTCGCCCGGGTGGCAGTGCGTCGCGCGCTACGCAGCGCGCCGTCGCCCACCGGCCGGGGGGCCGGGAGGGCGAGCGCGCCGTTTGACAGGGTTCGCCGCGGACTTACGTTGCCCCCCGTCCAGGAGGACTTTCGAACCATGGCCAAGATCATCGGCATCGACCTCGGCACCACGAACAGCGTGGTTGCGGTGATGGAGGGGAAGGACCCCGTCGTCATCACCAACGAGGAGGGCTCCCGGCTCACCCCGAGCGTGGTCGCCTATACGAAGGAAGGGGAGCGGCTCGTCGGGCAGGTGGCCAAGCGCCAGGCCATCACCAATCCCGAGAAGACCGTCTACTCGATCAAGCGCTTCATGGGCCGGCGCTTCGGCGAGGTGCAGGACGAGATGAAGCGCGTCCCGTACCACGTCGCCGAGGGCCCGAACGGCGACGCGCGCATCGAGATCGACGGCAAGCAGTACTCGCCGCCGGAGATCAGCGCGCAGGTGCTGCTCAAGCTGAAGCGCGCCGCCGAGAACTACCTCGGCGAGAAGGTCACCGACGCGGTCATCACCGTGCCGGCCTACTTCAACGACTCGCAGCGCCAGGCGACCAAGGACGCGGGCGAGATCGCCGGCCTGAACGTCCGGCGCATCGTCAACGAGCCGACCGCGGCCGCGCTCGCGTACGGCCTCGACAAGAAGAAGAACGAGAAGATCGCCGTCTACGACTTCGGCGGCGGCACGTTCGACATCTCGATCCTCGAGGTGGGCGAGAACGTGGTCGAGGTGCTCGCCACCAACGGCGACACGCACCTCGGCGGCGACAACATCGACCAGCAGGTCATCGACTGGCTGATCGCCGAGTTCAAGAAGGACACCGGCATCGACGTGTCGAAGGACAAGATGGTGCTGCAGCGCCTGAAGGAGGCGGCGGAGAAGGCGAAGATCGAGCTCTCCTCGATGATGGAGACCGAGATCAACCTGCCGTTCCTCACCGCCGACCAGACCGGCCCGAAGCACCTGTCGGTGAAGCTCTCGCGCGCCAAGCTCGAGCAGCTCGTCGAGGCCCTGATCGAGCGGTCGATCGAGCCGACCCGGCGCTGCCTGGCCGACGCCAAGCTCCAGCCGTCGCAGATCGACGAGGTGGTGCTGGTCGGCGGCCAGACCCGCATGCCGAAGATCGTCGAGACGGTGAAGCGGTTCTTCGGCAAGGAGCCGAACCGGACCGTCAACCCGGACGAGGTGGTGGCGGTGGGCGCGGCGGTGCAGGCCGGCGTGCTCTCCGGCGAGGTGAAGGACATCCTGCTGCTCGACGTGACGCCGCTCTCGCTGGGCGTCGAGACGCTGGGCGGCGTGATGACCCGGCTCATCGAGCGGAACACCACCATCCCGGCGAAGCGGTCGGAGACGTTCTCCACCGCGTCCGACAGCCAGACCTCGGTGGAGATCCACGTGCTGCAGGGCGAGCGCGAGATGGCGCGCGACAACCGCACGCTGGGCCGCTTCCACCTGGAGGGCATCCCGCCGGCGCCGCGCGGCATGCCGCAGATCGAGGTCACGTTCGACATCGACGCGAACGGCATCCTGAACGTGTCCGCGAAGGACAAGGGGACCGGCAAGGAGCAGAAGATCACCATCAGCCACTCGTCCGGCCTGGCGAAGGACGAGGTGGAGAAGATGGTGGCCGACGCCCAGTCGCACGAGGCCGAGGACAAGGCGCGCCGCGAGGAGGTGGAGCAGCGGAACCGGGCGGAGAACCTCGCCTACCAGATGGAGAAGCTGCTCAAGGAGAACAAGGAGAAGCTCGCGGCCGCCACCGTGAAGGAGATCGAGGAGGCGGTGCAGGAGGTCCACAAGGTCCGCGAGAAGGGCACCGCGGCCGAGGTGAAGGCGGCCATGGAGCGCCTGGAGAAGGCCAGCCACAAGGCGGCCGAGGAGCTCTACAAGACCGCCGCGCCGGGCGGTCCGGCCGAGGGCGCGCCGCCCCCGGGCGGCCCCGGGGCCGAGGAGAAGCCGAAGGACAACGTGGTGGACGCGGAGTTCAAGCAGGTCTAGCGGGGGCCACCGCCCCGCGGAGACGGGCCGCCTGGCGCAGCCGGGCGGCCCGTCGTGCGTCCGGCGTCCGCGCCCCGGCGCGCCTCGCTTTTCGGGCGCCCCCGCCTTAATCTCGCGCCCGTGCACCTCACGGTCCTGTCGCGCTCGAGCGAGATCTACACCACGCGCCGCCTGGTCGAGGCGGCGGGCGCCCGCGGGGTCCGCGCGCGCGTCGTCGATCCGCTCGAGGTGGAGATGGGGCTGTTCGACGAGGCGCCGCAGGCCTACTGGCGCGGCAAGCGCTTCCCCCGCACCGACGTGGTCGTGCCGCGGATCGGCCTGTCCATCCACCAGTACGGCCTCTCGGTGGTGAACCAGCTCGAGCTGCTCGGCATCCCCGCGCTGAACGGCGCCTACGGCATCGCCGCCAGCCGCAACAAGATGCGCAGCCTGCAGATGCTCTCGGCCGCCGGCGTGCCGGTGCCGCGCACCGTCATGGCGAGCGACCCCTCCGGGCTGAAGGACATGGCGCGGCTGGTGGGCGGCGTCCCGGTGCTCGTGAAGCTGCTCTCCACCAGCGAGAAGTCGGGCGTGATGATCTGCGAGACGCTCCAGTCGCTGGAGGCGGCCCTGGAGGCGATCCTGGGCCTCGGGCAGAACATCGTGGTGCAGCAGTACCTGAAGGGCGCGAAGGGGCGGGACCTGCGCGCGCTGGTGGTGGGCGGCGAGGTCGTCGCGGCGATGCGCCGCCGGCCGCCGGTCGGGCGCTTCTCGCGCAACCTGCGGCGCGGCGCGCAGTTCGAGCAGGTGAGCCTGCCGCCCGCGTACGCGCGGGCCGCCGCGCAGGCCGCCCGGGTGCTCCAGCTCGAGGTCTGCGCGGTGGACATGCTCGACGTGAAGGGCACGCCGCGGGTGTTCGAGGTGAACTCCTCGCCGTCCATCCGCGAGGCGGAGAGCGCGTGCGGCGTGGACGCCGCGGGGCGGATCGTGGAGCGCGCCATGGCGCTGGTGCGCCGGGGGCGCGCCCCGGCGGGCGCGGGGCGGCGCCGCCGCGACGGCGCGGCCGCGGCGGCGCGGCCCTGAATGCGTGGCCGGCCCCGGCCGTCCCTGGTATAGAGCCCGACCATGCGCACCCTCGCACTCGCCCTCGCGCTCCTGCTCGCCCCCCTGGCGTCGCGCGCCGACGCGGCCGCCGACGCCGCCGCGAAGAGCTACCGGATCGACACCGAGGGCACCACGCGCTCGATGAAGGCCGGCGCGGCCGGCAAGCTGGTGATCTCGATCGTCCCGGTGGCGGGCACGCACGTGCACCCGCAGGCGCCGCTCAAGATCACCCTCTCGGCGACGCCGGGGCTGACGCTGTCGAAGGACAAGCTCGGCCACAAGGACGCGGTGGACCCGAAGGCCGAGGGGCCGCGCTTCGAGGTGCCGTTCACCGCCGCCCAGGCCGGCGCCCAGGAGGCGCGGGCGAGGGTGGACTTCTTCATCTGCTCCGACCAGTGGTGCGTGAAGCAGGCGCGCGACGTGTCGGTCCCGGTCAAGGTCGAGTAGGCGCGATGCGCGTCGTCTACGGCGTGAACCCGGTGCGCGAGCTGCTCCGCGCCGGGGGCGGCGACGTCGCCGAGCTGTGGCTGGCCGAGGGCGGCACGCGCGGCGCGGCGTTCGCGGAGCTGGAGCGGCTCGGGCGAGGGGCGGGCGCCAAGGTGCGCGCGGCGCCCCGCGCCAAGCTCGACCGGCTGGCCGGCACCGACCGGCACCAGGGCATCGTCGCGGTAGTGGCCGACTTCCGCTACGCGGAGCTCGAGGAGCTGCTCGCGCGCGCGCAGGCCGGCGGGCGCCCGCCGCTCCTGGTGGTGCTCGACGGCGTCGAGGACCCGCACAACCTCGGGGCCATCATCCGTTCGGCCCACGCGCTCGGCGCGCACGGCGTCGTCATCCCGCGCGACCGCGCGGTGGGCGTCACGCCGGCGGTGGCCAAGGCCTCGGCCGGCGCGGTGGAGCGCTGCCCGGTGGCGCGCGTCACCAACGTGGCGAAGACGCTCGAGCGCCTGAAGGAGGCGGGCATCTGGTCGGTGGCGTTCGCGGCGGACGGCGAGCGCCCCCTCGGCGAGGTCGATCTGAAGGGGCCGACCGCGCTCGTCCTGGGCAGCGAGGGGGAGGGGCTGCGGCCGCTGGTGCGCCGCACCTGCGACCTCTCCGCGCGGATCCCCATGTCGGGTGATCTCGACAGCTTGTCGGTGTCCGCGTCGGCCGCGGTCGCCCTGTACGAGGCCGCGCGGCAGCGCGCGGGCGCGCCGTCGAAATCAGCGGTCGAAATGCGTCCTTGACAAGATGGGGCCACTCATTTTAAAGACCGCGCTCCACAACGGACGGCGGTGGTTCGCCCGAGCCGTGCCCGAGGGATGGCGGTCGTGGATTCGGGAAGGATTTTGCTGGCGTAGCTCAGCTGGTAGAGCAGCTGCCTTGTAAGCAGCAGGTCGCGGGTTCGAATCCCACCGCCAGCTCAGCGCGCCGTGGGGTTCACGCAGCGTCATCGAGGTGAAGACATCAGGAGGGGTTCCCGAGCGGCCAAAGGGAGCAGACTGTAAATCTGCCGGCTTACGCCTTCGGTGGTTCGAATCCACCCCCCTCCACTGAGCAGCACCGGTAGCAGCGGCCCGCTGGGCGAGAAGCGAAGAAGAGGTTCGGGAAAACTTGCGGGAATAGCTCAGTTGGTAGAGCGTCAGCCTTCCAAGCTGAATGTCGCGGGTTCGAATCCCGTTTCCCGCTCCAGTGAGGTCGGATCAAAGGAATTGCCCTCGTAGCTCAGTCGGTAGAGCGCGTCCTTGGTAAGGACGAGGTCTCCAGTTCAATCCTGGACGAGGGCTCTCAGTCACTCCGTCGCGGTAGCCGAGTCATCCGGCGCACGCGCCAACAGCAGGGAGCGTACCCAATGGCCAAGGAGAAGTTCGAGCGCAGCAAGCCGCACGTGAACGTCGGGACGATCGGGCACGTGGACCACGGCAAGACGACGCTGACGGCGGCGATCACGAAGGTGCTGGCGCAGAAGGGCGGGGCGCAGTTCCTGGCGTACGACCAGATCGACAAGGCGCCGGAGGAGCGGGAGCGCGGGATCACGATCGCGACGGCGCACGTGGAGTACCAGACGGAGAAGCGGCACTACGCGCACGTCGACTGCCCGGGCCACGCGGACTACGTGAAGAACATGATCACCGGGGCGGCGCAGATGGACGGCGCGATCCTGGTGGTGTCGGCGGCGGACGGTCCGATGCCGCAGACGCGCGAGCACATCCTGCTGGCCCGCCAGGTGGGCGTGCCGTACATCGTGGTCTTCCTGAACAAGGTGGACATGGTGGACGACAAGGAGCTGCTGGACCTGGTGGAGCTGGAGGTCCGGGAGCTGCTGAGCGAGTACGACTTCCCGGGCAACGAGATCCCGATCGTGAAGGGGTCTGCGCTGAAGGCGCTCGAGGGCGACAAGGGCGAGCTGGGAGAGCAGGCGATCTTCAAGCTGATGGAGGCGGTGGACGCCTACATCCCGACGCCGCAGCGCGCGACGGACAAGCCGTTCCTGATGCCGGTCGAGGACGTGTTCTCGATCTCGGGCCGCGGGACGGTGGCGACGGGGCGCGTGGAGCGCGGGATCATCAAGGTCGGCGAGGAGGTCGAGGTCGTCGGGCTGAAGGCGACGGCGAAGACGGTGGTGACCGGCGTCGAGATGTTCCGCAAGCTGCTGGACGAGGGGCGTGCGGGCGACAACATCGGGGCGCTGCTGCGCGGCCTGAAGCGCGAGGAGGTCGAGCGCGGGCAGGTGCTGGCGAAGCCGGGGTCGATCACGCCGCACACGAAGTTCAAGGCCGAGGTGTACGTGCTGACGAAGGAGGAGGGTGGCCGTCACACCCCGTTCTTCAACGGCTACCGGCCGCAGTTCTACTTCCGGACGACGGACGTGACGGGGTCGGTGCAGCTGCCGCAGGGAGTCGAGATGGTGATGCCGGGCGACAACATCGGGATGGAGGTGGAGCTGATCACCCCCATCGCGATGGAGAAGGAGCTCCGCTTCGCCATCCGCGAGGGCGGCCGCACGGTCGGCGCGGGCGTGGTCGCCGAGGTCATCCAGTAAGGAAAGAAGGACGTCATGGCCGGCAATCGCAGCATCATCACGCTCGAGTGCAAGACCTGCAAAGAGCGGAACTACACGACCACCAAGAACAAGAAGAAGACGCAGGACAAGCTCACGCTCTCCAAGTACTGCCCGCGCTGCCGCAAGCACGTGGAGCACAAGGAGACGAAGTAGCCGCGAGCGGTACCTAGGCCAGTAGCTCGAACGGTAGAGCAGCGGTCTCCAAAACCGCGGGTTGGGGGTTCGAATCCCTCCTGGCCTGCCAGACAGAACGGGGCGGGGCCGTCTGCGGGCGGCCCCGCCCTCCAGAAGCCGAAGGTCGAGGGTCATGGACAACGTCGGCGGGGTCGATCAGCCGAAGCGCGTCGTAGCGATCTTCTACGTGCTCGCGGCCATCGCGCTGGGGATCTTCCTGGAGAAGGTCCTCGAGCTGGCGCTCGGGTACGCGGGCGTCAACGACTTCGCGGTGTTCAGCGACTGGACGCTGTCCACGGTGGTGGGCTTCGCGCTCGCCATCGCGACCGCGGTGGTGGTCTGGCGGATCCCGAAGACGCAGCAGGTGTCGCTGGAGGTGGCGCTCGAGCTCCGGCGGGTCACCTGGCCGACCATGCGCGAGACGCGCGCCGCCACCGTGGCGGTGATCGTCGCGTCCACCGTGGCGGCGGTCATCCTCGGTCTCTTCGACCTCGTCTGGAGCTGGCTGAGCTCGAAGATCTACTGAGGTCCCCGCGTTCTTCGCGGCCGGGACGGAGCCGCGGCGGTTGGGGGCCGCCAGCACGGCTCCATCGGCGTTTTCTGGAATCGACGCGCGGGCGACGGAACGGAGCGGTCATGGCGAAGAAGTGGTACGTCGTCCACACCTACTCGGGGTTCGAGAACAAGGTGAAGAAGTCGCTCGACGAGCGCATCCGGCAGCACGCGCTGCAGGAGTCGTTCGGCGAGGTGCTCATCCCGATGGAGGTGGTCCAGGAGATGGTGAAGGGGGAGAAGAAGACCTCCAAGCGGAAGTTCTTCCCCGGCTACATCCTGGTGAACATGGAGATGAACCTGCAGACCTGGCACCTCGTGAAGGGGACGCCGAAGGTCACCGGGTTCGTGGGCAACGCCAAGACGCCGGACCAGGTCCCGGCGGTGTCGGACCTCGAGGTGCAGCGCCTCACCACGCAGATCTCCGAGGGCTCGCTCAAGCCGAAGCCCAAGGTGCAGTTCGAGGAGGGCGACTCGGTCCGCGTGACCGACGGCCCGTTCTCGAACTTCAACGGCACCGTCGAGGAGGTCAAGCCGGACAAGGGCAAGCTCCGGGTGCTGGTCTCGATCTTCGGCCGCGCCACGCCGGTCGAGCTCGACTTCATGCAGGTGGAGAAGACCTAGCCTTTGCAGGGCCCGCGGCGTCCGCCGCGGGGGGAACGACGGCGTGGGAGAGCGATGAGCTCGCTTGCACCACGCGAGGAGCAACGATGAAGAAGGTCACGGGACAGATCAAGCTGCAGCTCCCCGCCGGAAAGGCGAACCCGGCCCCGCCCGTGGGCCCGGCGCTCGGCCAGCACGGCGTCAACATCATGGAGTTCTGCAAGCAGTTCAACGCGGCGACGCAGGCTCAGGCGAAGGAAGCCCTCATCATCCCGGTCATCATCACGGTGTACCAGGACCGGTCCTTCACCTTCCAGCTGAAGACCCCGCCCGCCGCGATCCTCCTCAAGAAGGCGGCCGGCCTCCACACGGAGAAGAAGAAGGGCTCCGGCGCGCACAAGCCCGGCAAGGAGAAGGTCGGGCAGGTGACGCGCAAGCAGGTGGAGCAGATCGCGAAGACCAAGATGCAGGACATGACGGCGGGCACCCTGGAGGCCGCGATGCGGACCGTCGAGGGGACCGCCCTGTCCATGGGCATCGAGATCGTCGGCTAGCCGGGAGGACACGCACATGGCTCACGTTGCGAAGAAGTACAAGGCGGCCGCCGAGAAGGTGGATCGCACCAAGCGCTACAAGCTCGACGAGGCGATGAGCCTCGTGAAGCAGACCGCCACCAAGAAGTTCGACGAGACGGTGGACGCGTCCATCAACCTGGGCGTGGACCCGAAGCACGCCGACCAGGTGGTCCGCGGCGCCGTCGTGCTGCCGCACGGCATGGGCAAGACCGTCCGCCTGGCGGTGTTCGCGAAGGGCGACAAGGCCAAGGAGGCCCAGGAGGCCGGCGCGGACATCGTCGGCGCCGAGGACCTGGCCGAGAAGATCCAGGGCGGCTTCATGGACTTCGACAAGCTCATCGCCACCCCGGACATGATGGGCGTGGTCGGCCGCCTCGGTAAGATCCTCGGGCCCCGCGGCCTGATGCCGAACCCGAAGGTCGGCACCGTCACGATGGACCTCGCCCGCGCCGTGAAGGAGCAGAAGGCCGGCAAGGTCGAGTTCCGCGTCGAGAAGGCGGGCATCGTGCACGTGCCGTTCGGGAAGGCCTCCTTCGATCCGGACAAGCTGAAGGCGAACTTCAGCGCGATCATGGAGGTCATCTACAAGGCGAAGCCGCAGACGGCGAAGGGCGTGTACGTCAAGAACGTCACGCTGAGCACCACCATGGGCCCCGGCATCAAGCTGGACCTGGCGGAGCTCGCCGCGCAGCACGCGTAAGCGCTTCAGGAGTTCCCGGCGGCAATCTCGCCGCCGGGGTTCTGGTCCAAGACAGCGGGCCCGCTGCCACCGCTCCGGTGCGAGCGCAGTTCGGAGCGGACAGCGGCCAAGCGGATCCTCGCGGATCCGACCCGCCGAGACGGGAACTGCGATTCACCGCAGCGTCCCCTGCTTGGCCAGGGGGTTTTCGTACCGGACGTCCGGTCCGAGACCCGAACGACGCCGAGCCCGGCGCGACGCGCCGGCCGGCCGGAGAGGTGGTGAGTCAACTTGAACCGGACGGAAAAAGAGCAGGTCATCGGTGAGCTCCACGAGAAGATGGCGAAGGCGAAGGCGGCCATCGTCGCGGAGCCGAAGGGGCTGAACGTCGCGGTGGTCACGGATCTTCGCAAGAAGCTCCGCGACGCGAAGATCGACTACCGCATCGTGAAGAACACCCTCGCCGCGCGCGCCGCCAAGGGCACGCCGGTGGAGCCGGTGGCGGATCGGTTCGTGGGGCCGACGGCCCTCGTCATGTCGTACGACGACGTCGTCACCCCGGCGAAGCTCCTCGCGGACTTCATGAAGGACCGCGAGAACTTCGTCATCAGGACCGCGATCGTCGATGGCAAGATCATCGACGCGAAGGGCGTTCAGGCCCTCGCGAAGCTGCCGGGGCTGAAGGAGCTCCGCGGCCAGATCGCCGCCATGATCGCGCAGCCCGCGACCAAGCTCGCGCGCCTCGTCGGCACCCCTGGCCAGCAGCTGGCCCGGGTGGTCGGCGCGCGCCGCGAGCAGCTCGAGAAGCAGGGTTAAACGGTACGTGAACCGCCCGCGCGCGGTGCGCGGGCCAAAGAGACGCATCGGGCCGTCAGGGACGGTCCAGCGGAGAGAAGAGGAAGAAGCACATGGCCGATCTGAATGCGATCGTTGAGCAGCTCTCGGGCCTCACCATCCTGGAGGCCGCGGAGCTGGTGAAGCAGCTCGAGGAGAAGTGGGGCGTGTCCGCCGCCGCCGCGCCGGTGATGATGGCCGGTGGCCCCGCCGCCGCCGCCGCGCCGGTCGAGGAGAAGACCGAGTTCACGGTGGTCCTCGCCGACGCCGGCGCGAACAAGATCAACGTGATCAAGGAGGTCCGCGCGATCACGGGCCTCGGCCTCAAGGAGGCCAAGGACCTGGTCGAGGGCGCGCCGAAGGAGGTCAAGGCCGGCGTCGCCAAGGCGGAGGCCGAGGAGCTCAAGAAGAAGCTCGAGGCCGCTGGCGCCAAGGTCGAGGTCAAGTAGGACCGTTCGCCGTTGCTGGGCACGGCGGGGCGGGGTTGCAAGCCGCCCCGCCGTGACCCACGTTGGAATCTTTGACGGGCGAGGGTCGAGCCGTTACAAACCCCCATCCCATCAACGATTCCTGGATTTCCGGCCGCTCGGCCGGGCGACGCAGGATAGCCGGCCCGGCGGCCGGCTAGACCCTTTTGTGGCGGGTCTCGTTGGGGAAAGAGGACCGAAATCGATGGCGACGACGATTCAGAACAACTTCCGGATCCGGCGGAACTTCGGGAAGATCAACAAGATCGCCGAGATCCCCAACCTCATCGCCATCCAGAAATTCTCCTACGACAAGTTCTTGCAGGCCGACGTCCCGCCGGAGAAGCGGGACGATACCGGCCTCCAGGGGGTCTTCAAGTCCGTCTTCCCCATCAAGGACTTCAACGAGACCAGCTCGCTCGAGTTCGTGAGCTACCACCTCGAGAAGCCCAAGTACGACGTGGACGAGTGCCACCAGCGCGGGATGACCTACTCCGCGCCGATCAAGGTGGTCGTCCGCCTGGTCGTCTGGGACAAGGACGAGGAGACGGGCGCGCAGTCCATCCGCGACGTCAAGGAGCAGGAGGTCTACTTCGGCGAGATCCCGCTCATGACGGAGAACGGGACCTTCATCATCAACGGGACCGAGCGCGTCGTCGTCAGCCAGCTCCACCGCTCCCCGGGCGCGTTCTTCGACCACGACAAGGGCAAGAGCCACTCGTCCGGCAAGCTGCTCTACAACGCCCGGATCATCCCGTACCGCGGCTCGTGGATCGACTTCGAGTTCGACCACAAGGACATCCTCTACGTCCGCATCGACCGGCGCCGCAAGCTGCCGGCCACGGTGCTGCTGCGCGCGCTCGGCGCGACGCCGGACACGGCCAAGAAGGACCCGGTGGAGTTCCACGGGTCGGCCGAGGAGATCCTCAAGTACTACTACGACACCGAGACCATCCGGATCGAGGGCAAGGGCAAGTACGAGAAGGACCTCGTGCCCGACCTGCTCAAGGGCCAGCGCGCCACGCGCGACATCCGCGATCCGAAGACGAACGAGGTGATCGTCAAGAAGAACCGCAAGTACACCGAGAGCGCGATCAAGAAGCTGGTCGCGGCCAAGATGAAGTCGCTCCCGGTGGAGCCGGAGGAGGTCTACACCAAGATCTCCGCCGAGGACGTGGTGGACGAGACCACGGGCGAGGTGCTCCTCGAGGTGAACGAGGAGGTCACCGAGGCCAAGGTCGAGGAGCTGCGCAAGCGGAACATCGGCGAGTTCAAGGTCCTCTTCATCGACAACCTGAACATCCTGCCCGCGCTCCGCGACACGCTCATGCAGGACAAGATCTCCACGCCCGAGGAGGCGATCATGGAGATCTACCGCCGCCTCCGCCCCGGCGACCCGCCGACGCCGGAGACCGCGACGAACCTCTTCGTCAACCTGTTCTTCAACGCCGAGCGCTACGACCTGTCGAAGGTCGGCCGCCTCAAGCTGAACTACAAGTTCGGCATCGAGGAGCCGCTCGAGAACACCGTCCTCACCAAGCGCGACATCCTCGAGGTCGTCCGCTTCCTCATCGACCTCAAGAACGGCAAGCCGAACAAGGACGTCGACGACATCGACCACCTCGGCAACCGCCGCGTCCGCGCGGTGGGCGAGCTGCTCGAGAACCAGTACCGCATCGGCCTGGTGCGCATGGAGCGGGCGATCAAGGAGCGCATGAGCCTCCAGGAGATCGAGACGCTCATGCCGCACGACCTGATCAACGCGAAGCCGGTGACCGCGGTGATCAAGGAGTTCTTCGGGTCGAGCCAGCTCTCGCAGTTCATGGACCAGACGAACCCGCTCTCCGAGGTCACGCACAAGCGGCGCCTCTCGGCCCTCGGGCCGGGCGGCCTGACCCGCGAGCGCGCCGGCTTCGAGGTGCGCGACGTCCACTCCACGCACTACGGCCGCATCTGCCCCATCGAGACGCCGGAAGGCCCGAACATCGGCCTCATCGCGTCGCTGTCCACCTACGCCCGCGTGAACGAGTACGGCTTCGTCGAGACGCCGTACCGGAAGGTCGAGAAGGGCCGGGTGACCGACGAGGTGACCTTCTACTCCGCGCTCGAGGAGGAGAAGCACATCATCGCCCAGGCGAACGCGCCGGTGGACAAGAAGGGCAACTTCACCGAGGCGAAGGTCTGGTGCCGCAAGGAGGGCGAGTACATCTACGTCCGCCCGGACGAGGTGGACCTGATGGACGTGAGCCCGAACCAGCTCGTGTCCGTGGCCGCCTCGCTGGTGCCGTTCCTCGAGAACGACGACGCGAACCGCGCGCTGATGGGCTCGAACATGCAGCGCCAGGCGGTGCCGCTGCTCCGCACCCAGGCGCCGCTGGTGGGCACCGGCATCGAGGCCATCGTGGCCCGCGACTCCGGCGTGACCACGGTCGCGAAGCGCGACGGCGTGGTGCAGTCGGTGGACGCCTCGCGCATCGTGGTGAAGGCCGACGTGCCGACCTCGGCGACCGACGTCGCCAACGAGGTCGACATCTACAACCTCATCAAGTACCAGCGCTCCAACCAGAACACCTGCATCAACCAGAAGCCCATCGTGAAGCCGGGCGAGCGGGTGAGGAAGGGCGACGTCATCGCCGACGGCCCGGCCACCGAGATGGGCGAGCTCGCGCTCGGCCAGAACGTGGTGGTCGCGTTCATGCCGTGGCAGGGCTACAACTTCGAGGACTCCATCCTCCTCTCCGAGCGCCTCATCAAGGAGGACGTGTTCACGTCGGTGCACATCGAGGAGTTCGAGTGCGTCGCGCGCGACACCAAGCTCGGCAAGGAGGAGATCACCCGGGACATCCCGAACGTCGGCGAGGAGGCCCTCAAGGACCTCGACGAGTCCGGCATCATCCGCATCGGCGCGGAGGTGAAGCCCGGTGACATCCTGGTCGGCAAGATCACGCCGAAGGGCGAGACCCAGCTCTCGCCGGAGGAAGCTCCTCCGCGCCATCTTCGGCGAGAAGGCCGGCGACGTCCGCGACAGCTCGCTGCGCGTGCCGCCGGGCGTCTCCGGCACGGTGATCAACGCCAAGGTGTTCAGCCGCAAGGGCGTCGAGAAGGACGAGCGCGCCAAGGCCATCGAGGAGATGGAGGAGGCGAAGCTCCTCAAGGACCAGAACGACGAGATCCGCATCATCCAGGACTCGGCGTTCCAGAAGATCCGCCGCCTGCTCCTCGGCAAGGAGGTCACGGCCCGCCTGGTGGACGACAAGGGCGAGCAGCTCCTGAAGAAGGGCGACGTCCTCGACGACGCGCTGCTCGACACCGTCCCGCAGCGCTACTGGGGCGAGATCGCCGTCGCCGGCGACGTGCAGGACCTGGCGCGGAAGATCATCGAGAACTTCGAGGAGCAGAAGGAGCTCGTGAAGCTGCTCTTCGGCGAGAAGATCGGCCGCCTGAAGAAGGGCGACGAGCTGCCGCCGGGCGTCATCAAGATGGTGAAGGTGTACGTCGCCATCAAGCGCAAGCTGGCCGTCGGCGACAAGATGGCCGGCCGCCACGGCAACAAGGGCGTGGTCTCGCGCGTGCTGCCCGAGGAGGACCTGCCGTACCTCGAGGACGGCACCCCGGTCGACATCGTGCTCAACCCGCTCGGCGTGCCGTCGCGCATGAACGTCGGGCAGATCCTCGAGACGCACCTGGGCTGGGCCGCGCGCAACGTCGGCCTCCGGCTGCAGGAGATGATCGAGAAGCAGTACGGTCCCGAGCAGCTGCGCAAGAAGCTCCGCGCCGCGTTCGCCGGCACCGAGGGCGGCCCCGCCAGCGAGCGGCTCGCCGCGCTCATCGACGACGTGCCCGAGAAGGAGCTGCCGAAGCTCGCGCAGAAGCTCCGCCGCGGCATGCACGTCGCCACCCCGGTGTTCGACGGCGCCCGCGAGGACGAGATGAAGGCCCTCATGGAGGAGGGCTCCGCGACGCTGCAGTCCATCCTGTTCGACGGCCGCACCGGCGAGCCCTTCGACCAGGACGTGACGGTGGGCGTCATGTACATGCTGAAGCTGCACCACCTCGTGGACGAGAAGATCCACGCCCGGAGCATCGGGCCGTACTCGCTCGTCACGCAGCAGCCGCTGGGCGGCAAGGCCCAGTTCGGCGGCCAGCGCCTGGGCGAGATGGAGGTCTGGGCGATGGAGGCCTACGGCGCGGCCTACTCGCTCCAGGAGTTCCTCACGGTGAAGTCCGACGACGTGGTCGGCCGCACCCGCATGTACGAGGCCATCGTCAAGGGCGAGAACACGCTCGAGTCCGGGCTGCCCGAGTCGTTCAACGTGCTCATCAAGGAGCTCCAGAGCCTCGCGCTCGACGTGGAGCTGCTCGAGACGCCGGAGGCGCAGGCGGCGCGCGAGGCCGCCGAGCGCGACCTCGGCGGCGGCCCGCTGGGCGCGCCGCGCGGCGCGGTCGCGTCGGGGGAGAAGAGCAGCGCGTAGCGCGCGCGTCCGGGGCCGCGCCCTCCCTCTCCCCGCACGGGCGGGGAGGGGGCCGGCGCGAGGGTGCTGATCAGGTTTCCCAGCTTTCCAGGGAGTCGACGTGAAGGACATCTTCAATTTCTTCGAGAAGCCGAAGGACCCGCTCTCGTTCTCGGCCATCCGGATCTCGCTCGCGAGCCCGGACAAGATCCGGCAGTGGTCGCACGGCGAGGTGAAGAAGCCGGAGACCATCAACTACCGGACGTTCAAGCCGGAGCGGGACGGCCTCTTCTGCGCGAAGATCTTCGGCCCGGTGAAGGACTACGAGTGCAACTGCGGCAAGTACAAGCGCATGAAGCACCGGGGCGTGGTCTGCGAGAAGTGCGGCGTCGAGGTGATCCAGTCCAAGGTGCGCCGTGAGCGGCTCGGCCACATCACGCTGGCCACGCCGGTCGCGCACATCTGGTTCCTCAAGTCGCTGCCCAGCCGCATCGGCAACCTGCTCGACATCACGCTGAAGGACCTGGAGAAGGTCCTCTACTGCGAGTCGTACATCGTCATCGACCCGAAGGAGACCACCTTCCAGCGCGGCGAGCTCCTCTCCGAGGACCGCTACCAGAAGGCGCTCGACGAGTTCGGCGACGACGCGTTCTCCGCCGGCATGGGCGGCGAGGCGGTGCTCGGCCTGCTCCGCGGCGTCGGCCCGGTGAGCAAGGAGCACGGCGAGGGCATCCCCGGCCTCGGCAACGAGCTGCGCGCGGAGATGAAGGAGGCCACCAGCGACGCGAAGCGGAAGAAGATCGCCAAGCGCCTGAAGGTGGTGGAGGCGTTCGTCGCCTCCGGCAACAAGCCGGAGTGGATGATGCTGGAGGTCATCCCGGTGATCCCGCCGGACCTCCGCCCGCTGGTCCCGCTCGACGGCGGCCGCTTCGCGACCTCCGACCTGAACGACCTGTACCGGCGCGTCATCAACCGCAACAACCGCCTGAAGCGGCTCCAGGAGCTGAACGCCCCCGACATCATCATCCGCAACGAGAAGCGGATGCTGCAGGAGGCGGTGGACGCGCTGTTCGACAACGGCCGGCGCGGCAAGACCATCACCGGCCCGAACAAGCGGCCGCTGAAGTCGCTCTCCGACATGCTGAAGGGCAAGCAGGGCCGGTTCCGCCAGAACCTGCTCGGCAAGCGCGTGGACTACTCCGGCCGCTCGGTGATCGTGGTCGGCCCGGAGCTCAAGCTCCACCAGTGCGGCCTGCCCAAGATCATGGCGCTCGAGCTGTTCAAGCCGTTCATCTACAACAAGCTCGAGGAGAAGGGGTACGTCACCACCATCAAGAGCGCGAAGAAGATGGTGGAGAAGGAGCGCCCCGAGGTCTGGGACATCCTCGACGAGGTGATCCGCGAGCACCCGGTGCTCCTCAACCGCGCCCCCACGCTCCACCGCCTCGGCATCCAGGCGTTCGAGCCGGTGCTGATCGAGGGCAAGGCCATCCAGCTCCACCCGCTGGTCTGCACCGCCTTCAACGCCGACTTCGACGGCGACCAGATGGCCGTGCACGTGCCGCTCTCCATCGAGGCGCAGATGGAGGCCCGCGTGCTCATGATGAGCACGAACAACATCCTGTCCCCGGCGCACGGCAAGCCGATCATCGTGCCGTCGCAGGACATCGTGCTCGGCATCTACTACATGACCCGCGAGCGCGCGTTCGCGCGCGGCGAGGGCAAGGTGTTCGCGAGCCCGGAGGAGGTCCGCGCCGCGTACGACCAGGGCGAGGTGGACCTGCAGGCGAAGGTCTGGGTCCGCATGGACGGCAAGCGGGTCGAGACCACCGTCGGCCGCGTGCTGCTCTACGACATCGTCCCGCGCCGGCTGTCCTTCGACTCCATCAACAAGGTGATGGACAAGAAGCAGCTGCAGGGCCTCATCGACCTGACCTACCGCCTCTGCGGCGAGAAGGAGACCGTCCTCCTCGCCGACCGCGTCCGGTCGATGGGCTACGGGAACGCCACCCGGGCCGGCATCTCGATCGCGCTCGACAACATGGTGATCCCGCGGAAGAAGGTCGACCTGCTCGAGCGCGCCACGCGCGAGGTGGACGACATCCAGGCCCAGTACACCGAGGGCCTCATCACCATCGGCGAGCGGTACAACAAGGTCATCGACATCTGGGCCCAGGTCACCGAGGAGGTGGCGCAGGAGATGATGGGCGAGATCGGGACCGAGACCGCGGTGGGGACGGGCAAGGACGGCAAGCGCGAGGAGCGCCGGCAGCCGTCGTTCAACCCGATCTACATCATGGCCGACTCGGGCGCCCGCGGCTCCGCCCAGCAGATCCGGCAGCTCGCCGGCATGCGCGGCCTGATGGCCAAGCCCTCGGGCGAGATCATCGAGACCCCGATCACGGCGAACTTCCGCGAGGGCCTCAACGTCCTCCAGTACTTCATCTCGACGCACGGCGCCCGCAAGGGCCTCGCCGACACGGCGCTCAAGACCGCGAACTCCGGCTACCTGACCCGCCGCCTGGTGGACGTGGCCCAGGACGCGATCATCACCGAGTACGACTGCGGCGCGATGGACGGCATCACCCTCGGCGCGCTGGTCGAGGGCGGCGAGATCATCGAGCCGATGGGCGAGCGCATCCTCGGCCGCGTCGCGCTCGACGACATCCTCGACGCGTTCTCCGGCAACGTGCTGGTGAAGGCGAACGAGGAGATCGACGAGGGCAAGGTCAAGCTCATCGAGAACTCGGGCATCGACAAGGTGAAGATCCGCTCGGTGCTCACCTGCCAGGCGCGGCGCGGCATCTGCGTCGAGTGCTACGGGCGCGATCTCGCCCGCGGCCGCAAGGTGAACATCGGCGAGGCGGTCGGCGTCATCGCCGCCCAGTCGATCGGCGAGCCGGGCACCCAGCTGACGAT
The DNA here is from genome assembly GCF_049201065.2 of Anaeromyxobacter sp. Red801. Classification (NCBI taxonomy): domain Bacteria; kingdom Pseudomonadati; phylum Myxococcota; class Myxococcia; order Myxococcales; family Anaeromyxobacteraceae; genus Anaeromyxobacter; species Anaeromyxobacter sp. Red801. The sequence goes on from NZ_CM181236.1 coordinate 2,150,316, forward strand.
GCGGACGTTCCACATCGGCGGCGCGGCGTCGCGGCGGGCCGAGCAGTCCACCATCGAGAACCGCAACGCCGGCCTCATCAAGTTCCACAACGTGAGCGTGGCCAAGAAGCACGACGGCACGCTCATCGTGATGAACCGGAACGGCGAGATCGTCGTCACCGACGACCAGGGCCGCGAGCGCGAGCGCTACGGCGTGGTGTACGGCGCCAAGCTGCTGGTCCGCGAGGGCCAGAAGGTCGAGGCGAACCAGCTGCTGGCCGAGTGGGATCCCTACTCGATGCCGATCATCACCGAGGTGGCCGGCCGCGTGAAGTACGGCGACCTCGTCGACGGCGTCACCATCAGCGAGCAGGTGGACGAGATCACCGGCCTGGCCCGCAAGGCGGTCATCGCCTCCAAGGACCCGGACGCCCGGCCGCGCATCTCGATCAAGGACGAGGAGGGCAAGACCAAGAAGCTCGCCAACTCCGACGCCGACGCCCGCTACATGCTGCCGGAGGGCGCGAACCTGGTGGTGAACGACGGCGACGAGGTGGACGCCGGCGACGTCATCGCCAAGATGCCCCGCGAGACCACCAAGACCAAGGACATCACCGGCGGTCTCCCGCGCGTCGCCGAGCTCTTCGAGGCCCGCAAGCCCAAGGAGCACGCGGTCATCTCCGAGATCGACGGCGTGGTGGCGTTCGGCAAGGACACCAAGGGCAAGCGCAAGGTGGTCATCACGCCCGAGGTGGACGGCAAGCTCCGGCCCGATCTCGCGAAGGAGTACCTGATCGGCAAGGGCAAGCACATCTCCGTCCACACCGGCGACCGCGTCCGCGCGGGCGAGGCGCTCATGGACGGCGCCGCGAACCCGCACGACATCCTGCGGGTGCTCGGGGAGAAGGAGCTCGCGCGCTGGCTGGTGGACGAGGTGCAGGAGGTCTACCGGCTCCAGGGCGTGAAGATCAACGACAAGCACATCGAGACGATCGTGCGGCAGATGCTGCGCCGCGTGCGGATCGTGGACGTGGGCGACACCGAGTTCCTGGCGGACGAGCAGGTCGAGAAGTTCGCGTTCGAGGAGGAGAACGAGCGCGTGCTGAAGGCCGGCGGCCGCGCCGCCCAGGGCGAGCCGCTGCTGCTCGGCATCACCAAGGCGTCGCTCTCGACCGAGTCCTTCATCTCGGCCTCGTCGTTCCAGGAGACCACGAAGGTGCTGACCGAGGCCGCCATCAGCGGCAAGGTCGACTACCTGCGCGGCCTGAAGGAGAACGTCATCATGGGCCGCCTGGTGCCCGCCGGCACCGGCCTCGGGGCCTACAAGCACCTCGACATCGAGGTGGAGACCCCGGTGGACGCGGTCGAGGAGGCGGAGGAGGCCCTGGCCGTCGGGGCGGAGGAGTAGCGAGCCGCCCGGCGAACGCCTCGCCGCGACCAAGGGTCCGGTCCCAGAAGGGGCCGGGCCCTTTCCTTTTTGATCCGGCGCATGAAGTTGTCCGGGCAGTAAGCACCCGCTTAACGGCTGTGGTTGGCTGCCGCGCCTCGGCCGCCCCGATCGGAGTTCGGTTTCGACTTGATCTGCCGCAAGCCCAGTGGTTTGACGTGGGACAGGCGGGCGCTCGCATGGGACCGGAATGCGGAATTCCGGCTCATGTTCATATTGGCGGAATCCGGAGGCGGCGGCGCAGCGGCAGAGGAGGGGACGGCGAAGAACCCCGTCCTGTCGGTCGGTTCCGGGCTACTTGACTGATTCGGTCCATTAATCTAACCTGACGTTACGTAACCTCCCCGAGATGGATTGACGCAGGACAGGACAGGTAGAGAGGCAACGGAATGAGGACGGCGAGCACGCAGAGAGGCAGCAAGGAGTTCGATGAGCTGGCCCCCTACCTCAAGGCGGTCCGCGACTTCCCGCCGCTCACCCGCGAGGATGAGCACGCGCTCGCCATCCGCGCGCGCAAGGGCGAGGTGTCCGCGAAGCAGAAGCTGGTCCGCCACAACCTCGCGTTCGTGGTCGCGATCGCGCGCAAGCAGCGCCGCGGCACGGTGCGGCTGGACGACCTGATCCAGGAAGGCAACGTCGGCCTGATGCGCGCCGTCGAGAAGTTCGACCCGCACGCCGGGACGCGCTTCTCGACGTACGCGGTGTGGTGGATCCGCGCCTACATCGGGAAGTACCTCAAGGAGGCGCGCTCCACGGTGCGGCCGCAGAGCGGCACCGTCGCGCAGCCGGACCTGTCGCTCGACAGCGCCATCGACGAGGAGGGGGACGCCACCCACCTCGAGCGCATCGAGGACGACGGCCCCGGGCCGGAGGACACCTACCTCTCCGGCGAGGGCGACCGCGAGGTCCGCGACGCGCTCGGCAAGGTCCGCAAGCGGATCGGCGAGCTGGGCTGGGACATCGTGCACAACCGGCTCGAGCAGGACCAGCCGCGCACGCTCGAGGAGATCGGCAAGCGCTGGGGCGTGTCGCGCGAGCGCGTCCGCCAGGTCGAGCTGAAGACGAAGCAGTTCCTGCACCGGTACCTCCAGCCGGTCGAGCGCGACGCCGCCTAGCGCCGCGCGAACCTTCCGCGCCGCGTCCCCGGCGCACCAGAGGCCCGCCCCCGCTCCGGAGGCGGGCCTCGTCGCGTCCGGGGCCCGCGGCGCGCCCGGCGGCGCGACGGCGCCCCTTCGCGCACGGTGCGGGTCCGGGCCTCACGCGTAGTAGAATCGCCCCCGGCGCGGAGGGCGCATGTCGAGGGTGCTCAAGGACGGGCCGGGCGGCCGGCGCATCGAGGGGGCGATCTACGAGGCGGGCGCCCGGGCACGCGCGCTCGTGGACGACGCGCGCGCCGAGGCCGCGCGGCTCGTCGAGGCGGCCGCGGCGGAGCGGGAGGCGATCCGCGCCGAGGCGGTGCGCGAGGGCCGCGAGGAGGGGATGGCCCGCGCCGCGGCGGCGCTGGCGACCGCCGGGGAGGCCCGCGCGGCCCGCCTCGCCGGGCTGGAGCGCGAGGTGGCGCGCCTGGCGCTCGACGTGGCCCGCCAGCTGCTCGGGCGCGAGCTGGCGGCGGCGCCGGAGGCGGTGGCCGACCTCGCCGCCCGCGCGCTGGCGCGGGCGAAGGACTGCCGCGAGCTGGTGCTCCGGGCGAGCCCGGCGGACGCGGCGCTGCTGCGCGCCGAGCCGGCCCGCTCGCGACTGGCCGCGCTGCTCGCGCGGCCCGAGGGGCCGGCGCTGCGCGAGGACCCGGCCCTCCCGCCGGGCGCGGTGGTGGTGGAGACCGAGGCCGGGCGCATCGACGCGCGCGTGGAGGCCCAGCTCGCCGCGCTGGAGCGCGCGCTGGAGGAGGCGCCGTGACGGTGGACCTGGGGCGGGTGCGCGCCGCGCTCGGGGAGGCCGCGCCGCTCCCGCTGCGCGGGCGGGTGACGCGGCTCACCGGCCTGGTGCTCGAGGCGGCGGTGGGCGGCGTCCGGCAGGGCGAGGCGGTGGAGATCCGCGCGCCCGGGCGCGAGCCGCTGCTGGCGGAGGTGGTCGGGCTCCGCGACGACCGCGCGGTGCTGGTGCCGTTCGGCGAGCTCGCCGGCGTCGGGCTCGACGCGGAGGTCGTCCCCACCGGCCGGCCCCACGCCATCCGCGCCGGGCCTGGGCTGCTGGGGCGGGTGCTGGACGGCCTGGGCCGGCCGCTCGACGGCGCGCCGCTCCCGGCCGGGCTGGAGGAGTGGGCGGTGGACCGGCCCGCGCCGAACCCGCTCGCGCGTCGCCCGGTGGCGGCGCCGCTCCCGCTCGGCGTGCGGGTGCTCGACGGCCTCCTCACCGCCGGGGAGGGGCAGCGGATCGGGCTGTTCGCCGGCTCGGGCGTGGGCAAGTCCACGCTGCTCGGCCAGCTCGCCCGCGGGGCGCGCGCCGACCTGTGCGTGGTGTGCCTCGTCGGCGAGCGCGGGCGCGAGGTGCGCGAGTTCCTGGAGGGCCCGCTGGGCGCGGAGGGGCTGGCGCGCAGCGTGGTGGTGGCGGCCACCAGCGACGCGCCGGCGCTGGTCCGCCTCAAGGCCGCGCACGTGGCCACCGCGGTTGCGGAGTGGTTCGCGGAGCGGGGCGACCGGGTGCTCCTGCTGGTGGACTCGGTGACGCGCTACGCCCGCGCGCTCCGCGAGGTGGGGCTGGCCGCGGGTGAGCCGCCGGCGCGGCAGGGCTACCCGCCGTCGGTGTTCGCGGCGCTGCCGCGGCTGCTGGAGCGGGCCGGCAACCGCGCCCGCGGCGGCATCACCGCGGTGTACACGGTGCTGGTGGCGGGCGGCGACCTCGAGGAGCCCGTCGCCGACGAGGTCCGGGGCATCCTCGACGGCCACGTGGTGCTCGACCGCGCCGTGGCGGCCGGCGGCCGCTTCCCGGCGGTGGACCCGCTCCAGAGCCTCTCCCGCGTCATGCCCGCGGTGGCGGGCCCGGGGCACCTGGCGGCGGCCGGCCGGGTGCGGGCGCTGCTCGCGGCGCACGCGCGGGTGCGCGACCTGGTGGCGCTCGGCGCCTACCGCGCCGGCGCGGATCCCGAGGCGGACCTGGCCCTGGCGCGGCTGCCGGCGATCGAGGCGTTCCTCCGGCAGCCGCTCGGCGAGCCGGCGCCGTTCGAGGAGACGCTCCGGCGGCTGGAGGCGCTGGCCGGGTGAGCGGCGAGGCCTTCCCGCTCGCCGCGCTGGAGGCGCTCCGGCGGCGCGAGGAGGACGCGGCGCGGGCGGCGGTCGCCGCCGCCCGGGCAGCGCTCGAGGCCGCGGAGTCCGGGCGGGCGCGCCGCGCGGCGGCGCTCGAGCTCGCGCGCGGCGCGGCCGCGGCGACGGGGCGGGCGGTGCCGGCCCCGGGCTCCGCGGCGGCGCTCGCCGCGGGCGCCCGCCACGCGGCGCGGCTGCGCGACGAGGCCGAGGCGCTCGCGGCCGCGCACCGGGGCGCGGAGGCGGAGGTGGCCGCGCGGGCAGGGGCGCTCGAGGACGCCCTGGCCGCGCTCGCGGCCGCGTCGCGCGCCCGCGAGGTGCTGGAGCGGCGGCGCGCCGCCTGGGAGGCCGACCGGCGGCGGCGGGCGGACCGGGCGGCGGAGGCGGAGCAGGACGACCGCGGCCCCGCCGGGCGGCCCGGCGGCGAGGCGTGACCGGCGGTCCGGACGGCTCAGGCGGCGGCGAGCAGGCCGCGCAGGCAGTCGATCAGCTCGGCGTTGTCGAACGGCTTGCGGACGAAGCCGCTCGCGCCCGCCTCGACCGCCTTGCGCGGCAGGTCCGGGCCGGGCCGCGCCGAGACGACCAGGATCGGCCCGCCGAACCCGGCCGCGCGCATGCGCCGGCACAGCTCGAGCCCGTCCACGCCCGGCATGGCCACGTCGAGGAGCACCGCGTCCGCGTCCGCCAGCGCGCCGAGCGCCTCCTGCGCGCCCGGCGCGATGCGGGGCAGGAGCCCCTCCAGCTCGAGCAACGTGGCGAGGAACTCGCAGATGGCGGCGTCGTCGTCGACGAGCAGGACGCGGGGCGTGGGCACGCGCGTCACCTCTGCGCCAGCGGCGCGTCCAGCTTGCCCTCGCTGCACTCCACCCGGAGCGAGCGCGGCTTCAGGTGCGTCGGGGCGGGCGCGCCGTCCTTCTCGAAGCGGCTGGTGGCGACGACCAGCTTCTGCCCGTCGCGCACGGTGGGCGTGCGGTAGCTCCAGCCGCCCTCCAGCGTGAGCACCACGTCGGTCCAGATCCGGTCCGACGCGTTCCACACCATGATCTGCGTGCCGATGACCTCGTCGCTCATCCGCACCTCGGCGCCGAGCGCGTTGCGCGGGCCGGAGGACGGGCACGCCACCCACACCGTGCCGAGCGAGAGGAGCGCCCACGAGGCGACCACCGCGGCGCGCAGCCGGAAGCCGCGGGTGGACTTGCGGTAGCCGTCGGCGACGTCCTGGGCCAGGTCGCGCGCGAGGTGCGTCACGCGCTGCGCGGCGGCGACCGGGTCGGGGCGGAGCGTCTCCTTCATGGCGGGCGAGCCTACCGCCCGCCGCCGCGGCCCGACAAGCGGGTAGGCCCGCGTCCGCCGTGTCTCACACGCCCTCCATCCCCACCGTGGCGACCGCCGTGGCCTCGTCGCCGCCGGCGCCGCCGATCCGCCGGTGCAGCGCGATCACGCGCCGGCGCACCTCGGTGAGCAGCGCGGTCCGGTCGGGGAAGTCGGCCGGGCTGACCGGCTCGCCCACCGCGACGCGGATCGGCCCGGGCCAGATGGCGATGATGCGCTTCGGCGTCACCTTGCCGCTGCCGGAGATGGCCACCGGCACCACCGGCACGCCGGCCTCCATCGCGACCACGAACGGCCCCTTCTTGAACGGGTGGACGCGGCAGTCCAGCGAGCGCGTACCCTCGGGGAAGACGATGAGCGAGGTCCCGGCGCGCACCACCTCGCCGGCCTGGCGGAGCGACTGCACCGCCTGCCCGTGGTTGCGGCGGTCCACCGGCACGTGGCCGCCGAGCCGCATGTACGCGCCGAACACCGGGAGGCGGAACAGCTCGGCCTTGGCGATGAACCGCACGCTGCGCGGGAGGACCTTGAACAGCACCCAGATGTCGAGCGCGCTCTCGTGGTTGGACGCGAAGATGAGCGGCCCGTCGGGCAGCGGCGGGAGCGGCTCAGGTGCACGCGGGAGCCGGTGAGCCACAGGCACGAGGGCGACCAGGCGAACCGCGCGAACCAGATGGGCAGGTCCCCCGAGCCGGTGAGGAGCATCACCGGCAGGCTGACGAAGAAGAAGAACGCCATCGAGATGGCGCAGTAGACGAGGACGACGAAGCCGCGGGCGCGCGCCAGCATGGGTGCCTCTCGAGACCGGGGCCCGGCCGGGCGGGGCGGGGCGGGGGGTATATAGCACGCGCCCGGCCCCCTTCCGCGGCGCTAGACTGTGGCGGTGAACCCTCCCCTGAGGCTGGCCGAGGAGGTCCGCGCGGCGCTCGCCGCCGGCGGTCCGGTGGTGGCGCTGGAGACGAGCGTGGTGGCCCAGGGCCTCCCGCCCCCGCACAACCTGGAGGCGGCCCGCCGCTGCGCCGCCGCGGTGCGGGCCGCGGGCGCGGTGCCGGCCGCCGTCGCGGTGGTCGCGGGCGAGGTCGTGGTCGGCGCCGACGACGCCGCGCTGGAGCGCCTCGCGGATCCGGCGCGGCGGCCGGCCAAGGCGTCGCCGCGCGACCTCGCCGCGCTCTGCGCCGCCGGGCGGGACGCGGGCACCACCGTGGCCGCGACCGTCGCGGTGGCCGCGCTCGCGGGCATCCGCGTCTTCGCGACCGGCGGCATCGGCGGGGTGCACCGGCTCGCGCCCGGGGAGCCCGCCGCCGGCGCGGCGGACGTCTCGGCCGATCTCGCCGAGCTGGCGCGGGCGCCGGTGTGCGTGGTCTCCGCCGGGCCGAAGGCCATCCTCGACCTGGCCGCCACCGCCGAGGCGCTCGAGACGCTGGGCGTGCCGGTGCTGGGCTGGCGCACCTCGGAGCTGCCGGCGTTCTACTCGGACGGGAGCGGCATCGCGCTCGAGCACCGCGTGGAGGACGCCGCCGCGGCGGCGCGGGTGCTGCGGCTGCACTGGGACGCGCTGCGCCGGCGCGAGGGCGTGCTGCTCGCGGTCCCGCCGCCCGAGGCGGTGGCGCGCGAGGTGGTGGAGGCGGCCATCGCCGCGGCGCTCGAGGACGCGCGCGCGCGGGGGATCCGCGGCAAGGCGGTGACCCCGTTCCTGCTGGAGGCGGTCTCCCGGGCCACCCGCGGCCGCGCGCGCGCCGCCAACCTGGCGCTCCTGGAGCGGAACGCCGCCGTCGCCGGGGAGGTGGCCGTGGCGCTGGCGGCCGCCGCCGGCTGAGGATTTCGGGGCGAATCGCGAGCCGCGCAGGCCGCGCTCCTCTAGAATGCCGCGTCCGATGTCCGCCGCCCCACGCCCCAGCCCCGTCTTCGTCTCCGATCCCGACGCGCTCTCCCGGCTGCTCGACGCGCTGGCGGGCGAGCGGGTGCTCGCGCTCGACACCGAGTCCAACAGCTTCCACGTCTACCGCGAGCGGGTGTGCCTGCTGCAGCTCTCCACCCGGGCGCAGGACTTCGTGGTGGACCCCATCTCGGTGGACGTCCGCCCGCTCGGGGAGATCCTGTGCGACGGGCGCGAGGTGGTGCTGCACGGCGCCGACTACGACGTCCGCTGCCTGCACCGCGAGTACGGCTGGCGCATCCCCCGGCTGTTCGACACCATGGTGGCGGCGCGGCGGCTGGGACGGCCCGGCCTCGGCCTGTCGGCGCTGGTGGAGTCGCACTTCGGCGTGCGGCTCTCGAAGGCGTTCCAGCGGTCCGACTGGGGCCGGCGGCCGCTCACCCCGGACCAGCTCGCCTACGCCGCGCTGGACACGCACTTCCTGCTGCCGCTGTTCGACCTGCTCACCGGCGAGCTGGCCGCGCGCGGCGCGCTCGAGGAGGCGTGGAAGGAGTCGCAGCGCATCGCCTCGGTCGTGGCGCGCGAGCGCGTGTTCGACCCGGAGGGCTGGCGGCGCATCAAGGGGGCCCGCGAGCTCGACGCGCCCGGCAAGGCGGTGCTGCGCGCGCTCTGGATCGCCCGCGAGGACCGCGCCCGCGCCTCGGACCGGCCGCCGTTCAAGGTGCTCGGCGAGCCCGCGATGCTGGAGATCGCCCGGCGGCGCCCGGCCACGCGCGAGGCGCTCGCGGCCATCCCGGGCGTCACGCCGTCGGTGCTCGGGCGCATGGGCGAGACCATCGCCGCCGCGCTGAAGGCGGCCGGCTAGGCGAGCCCGCTAGAACCCGACGCCCTGCGCCGGCGCCGCCACCGCCCGCGCCGGGTCGATGGGCGCGGGGGCGCCGCCGGAGAGCCGGCGGTACACGTCCCAGTCGGACAGCACGACCTTCACGTACTGGCGCGTCTCGCGGTACGGAATGCACTCGACCCACGCGTCGAGCGGCATGCCGGCGCGCGCCCGGGCCCACTCCGACGCCGGCCCCGGGCCGGCGTTGTAGGCCGCGAGCACCACCGCCGGGTCCGTGAAGCGGGCGCCGAGCAGGCCGAGGTAGTGCGCCCCGAGCGCCACGTTCACCTCGGGCCGGTCGAGCCGGTCGCCGACGCCGCCGGGCACGCCCAGCAGCGCCGCCAGCCGCTCGGCGGTAACGGGCCGGAGCTGCAGCAGCCCCTCGGCCCCGGCGCCGCTCCGCACCGCGCGGCGGAAGCTCGACTCGCGCCGCATCACCGCCAGCACGAGCGCCGGATCCACGCCGAACGCCCGGGCGCGGGCGGGGAGCAGCTCCGGGTACGGCTCGGGGTGCGACCAGCGCAGCGTGCGCGCGCTCTGGCCGAGGAAGTCGCGGGCCATGCGGAACGGCAGCTCCGCGTCGCCCGCGTGGGCCGCGAGCTGCGCCACGAGCGGCGCGGCCGCGCGGGCGGCGCCGCCCCGGGCGAGCTGCCGGAGCTCGTCGAGCCCCGCGTCCTCGAGCCCGAGCCCCATCAGCTCGGCCGCGACGGCGAGCTGCCCCGCGGCGGCGGCGGGCGCGGCGTCGGGCAGCGGCCGCGGCGGCGCGGCGGGCGGCGGCGGTGACGCGATCCCGTCCGCCTCGAGCCGGGCCCGCGCGAGCAGCGCGTACCAGGGGTCGGCGCCTGCCGCCGCCGCGCGCAGCAGGCGGGCGCGGCGGCGCGGGTCCTTCGCCAGGCGGCCCTGCCAGTAGGCGGCCGCGTCGGCGAACGGCCCGCGCGACAGGCGGGCGAGGGCGCGCGCGGCGTCGGCGGGGCGGCCGAGCCGGTAGCGCGACCAGGCCGCGAACCAGAGCGCCTCGTCCACGCGCCGCGAGGTCCGGCGGTAGGCGCGCGCGAACGCGTCCAGCTCCGAAGCCGCGCGGCGGTAGTCGCCCGCGTCGTAGTGGAGCCAGGCCGCCAGGTAGGCGGCCTCGTCGCCCAGGTCCCGCTGGCGCCAGTCGGGCAGGCCGGCGATGGGCGCGTCGGATGCGGCCACCTCGCGGTAGCGCCGGCTGGCCTCGTCCACGCGGCCGGCGCGCGCCGCGGCCCGCGCCAGCGCCAGGCGCGCCGAGCGCTGCACCCGCGGGTCGGGATCGTCCGCGAACGGCGCCGCCACCCGCGCGGCCTCGGCGTGCCGCCCGAGGCCGACGAGCGCCGCCGCGCGCAGCACCTCGACGCGGCCCGCCGGCACCTCCGGGTCCGCCTCCCGCGCCGCGGCGAGCTCCTGGAGCGCGTCCTCGGGCCGGGCGGTCGCCACCAGCCGCTCGGCGCGCGCCAGGTGGTCGTCCGCGGAGGCGAGCGGCACCGGGCCGCCCGCGGCGCGCCAGGCCGCGAGCAGCTCGCCCGCGCTCCGAGCCTGCGGCAGGTCTGCCTCGAGCCAGAGCGCGCGCCAGCTCTCCACCGCGCGCGCCTCGTCGTCCGCGGCGCGCAGCGCGCGGCCGAGCGCGAGCCGCGCGGCCGGGGCGGCGGGATCCGAGGGCCAGGCGCGCAGCGCCGCGTCGAGCGTGGCCACCGCCTCGGCGGCGAGCCCCGCCTCGACCAGCGCCTCGCCGGCGAGGAAGCGGGCGCGCCGCGCCACCGCGAGGCGCGGGTCGGCGCCGGCCTCCTCGAGCAGGCGCGCCGCCGCGTGCGGCTCCCCGGAGGCGAGCAGCGCCTGGCCGCGGAGGAACGCGAGGTGCGGCCGCGCCGGCGCGATCGCCGGGGCGAGCGCCACCTCCAGCGCCTCGGCCGCCTCCGAGGGCTGGCCGCCGTCGGCGAGCGCGAGGCCGAGCGCCGCCTGCGCGCGCGCGCCGGCCGCGCCGCGGGGCCGCGCCGAGAACGCCCGGCGCGCCGCCGCGGCGGACGCGTCGGCCTGCCCGCCGGCGAGCGCCTGGGCCGCGTCGCCGATCCCGGCGAGCCAGTCGGTGAGGGGCTCGGGGACGGTCCGGGCCGCGCAGGCGGGCCCGGCCGCCAGCAGCAGGGCGCAGGCCAGGAGCGCCCGTCCACCGCGCCCGCCGGCCGGGTAAGCCCAGGGCCTACGGATGCTTTCCGGGGAGGTGGGAAGAGGGACCCCTAGGGGGGATGTGGGGGCCTTGACGGGCTGCATCGGGGAGCGCGATATAGCGCGCGCAGCCTGGCCGCCTGTCGGCCGGGCGAGAGCTTCGAGTCTTTCAACTTCGGAAGGCGGCGCGCCATGCCTCGGGGAGGGGCCCTGGCGCTGGACGGGTGGCGGTCTCGGCGCCCCGTCGCGTCGCCGGGGGCCGGCCGCGGGGCCGGTCAGAGGAGTCCACGTGCTCGCCAAGCCTTGTCCCACCGAGCTCACCGCACCCATCAACCCCGATCGCGGCGTCGAAGGCCACCGGAACCTGTTCTGCAACTTCTACGACAGCTGCCTCGACGAGGCGGTGAAGCGCGGCTGGAACAGCTGGACCTGCACGCGCTGCCAGCTCCACGCCGTCGAGCCGGAGGTCGAGGGCGGCATCGAGAGCTACGCCACCCAGCGCCGCCTCGTCTGATCCCTCAGTCCGTGTAGATCACCGCGACGAACAGCCGCCCCGGCCCGAAGCGGCGGCTGTCGCCCTGGACCGCGCCGACGCCCACGCGGGCGAAGCGCGCGTCGCCCACGTTCGCGGACCGGGCCGCCTCGCCCGGACCGCTCACCACGAACACGTCCACCGCGGCGATGCGGCGCCCGAGCCGCAGCGCGCGCACCTCGACGTCGCCCGGATCGGTCTCGTCGCGGGCGCGCATGCCGACCGCGGCCTCGCGCGCGAGCGCGTCGAGGCGCAGGTCGGCGGTGAGCGGCGTCCGCCCCAGGCGCGCGCGCTCGGCCCAGATCGCCTCCCGCACCCGCGCGTCCGGCGTGAGCCGCGAGCCGGCGCCGTCGTCGGGCGGCTCGACCAGGATCTCGGTGAGGTAGACGGTCGGGTCGCCGGACGACAGGCGGCCGCGCGCGATCCCGACGCCCACCCGCGAGACGCCCGGCTGGAGCAGGTTCCCGAGGTGCGCGGGGCTCTCCTCCGCGGCCTCGTGCGCCTCCAGCGCGGTCGAGGCGCGGGCCACGTTCTCGTACGCGCGCCGGTAGGCGATGCGCGCGCGGGAGAGGCGCTGGACCAGCTCACCGGTGCCCGGGAGCACGTGCGCCACCTTGCCCTGCGCGAGCATGTTCGCGCTGTGCGCGCGGGCCGCCTCGGTGAGCTGCGGCGCGGCGGTCACGGGCTGCAGGCCGCGGGCGGCGCGGAGCGCGTTGATGGCGCGCACCACGCCCGCCTCGGCGGCGGCGGCGTCGCCGGGCTCGGGCGCGGGCCGGCGCGCGGGCACCGGCTGCGCGGCCGGGACCGCGGCGGCGCCGGCCTGGACCTCGAGCAGCGCCGCGACCTCCGGCCCGCCGCGGCCGTGCCCGAGCACCTCGACCACGTGGCGCCCGGCGGCGGCGAACGCGACGCGCGCCCGGAAGCCGTCCGGGCCCCCGGAGACCGCCTCCTCGTGGACGGCGCCGGCGGGCGAGGTGACGAAGACGCGCGGGCGCGACAGCCCGCCCAGCAGCTCTCCGGCGATCACCGTCGAGGCGCCCTCGGCCACGCGGCGGGGCACCGGCTCGAGGTGGGCCTTGCGGTCCGACGCCAGGACCGCGACGAACACCGACCCGTCCGCTTGCGCCGCGCCCGCGCCCACGTGCGTGGCGGCGCCGCGCGGGATGACGTCGGCGAGGGCCGCGGCCGCGCGGTCGGGCGCGGCGCGCACCAGGTAGGCCGCCGGGGCGGGGTCGTAGGCGCCGGCGCGCGCCAGCGCGGCCCGGAGGTGCTCGCGGGCGAGCGGCTCCTCCGCGCCGGAGGCGGCGAGCGCGGCGAGGTCGCGCGCGGCGAGCGAGAGGGCCGCCGAGGTGCGCGGCGCGCCGCGCGCGGAGAGGCGCTCCCCGGCGGCGCGGAGCGCGTCGGCCTCGACCCGGGTGGCCTGCACGGCGGGCTCGCGGCCGTAGGCGGTGCCGGGCGCCTCGGCGACCGGGGGCGCGGGCGACGGGGCAGCGGCGCGCGGTGCGGACGGAGGCGCGGGCGGCGGCACCGCGCCGGGCGTGGGCGCGCGCGCCGGCCCCGCGCAGGCGCCCAGCGCGGCCGCCAGCGCGGCGGCGAGCGCGGCGCGCGCGAGGGGCGGGCGGGCGGGGCGGGCTCGCCGCATCCGGCTCAGCGCTCCGGCCCGATCCGGATCTCGAGGCCGAGCGCCACCGCCCGGCCCATGCGCGCGTTCACGCGCTCGCACAGCGCCGCTGCCAGCTCGTTGACCTGGGTCGCCCATTCGGGGGAACTTACCAGCACCAGGAGGCGGCCGTCGCGGAGACGTCCGCGCATCGAGACCTCGCGGGAGAGCCGGGGCCCGCAGGCCTCGGCGAAGGCCGCGGCGAGCGCGGCGGACTGCGCCTCCGGGCGCCGCGCGAGGGCTTCCGCCAGGGCGGCGGCGACGGTGCGGCGGCGGCCACGCATGGCGGCGACGTTAGGGGGATGCTTGGGCGCCGTCAAGCCGTGGTGCGACACCGGGCCGCGCCGTGCTCCGGCGGGGACCCCCTGTGCTAACCTCTCGTCGTTCTCGGGGGATTGCCGTGGCGCAAGGAGAGATGGCAGCGGGGGACCTGGGGGCGGCGGCCGGGACGGCGCCGCACCCGAACCGGGCCCCTGCGCGCAGCGCCGCCGGCGACGAGCGCGGCCGACTGAACCTGTCGTGGCTCGTCCAGCTTCACTGGTGGGCGATCCTCGGCCAGGCCACCATCGTGGTGGGCGCGCAGTCCTGGACCCACATCGGCCTGCCCATGGGCACGCTGGTGGCGGTGATGGTCCTGGAGGTCATCGCGAACATCGTGCTGGGCGCCTGGGCGCGCCGCGCGCAGGTGACCGACCGCGACATCGCGCTGGTGATGCTGATCGACGCGGCGGTCCTGACCGTCCTGCTCGACCTGACCGGGGGCGCGTCCAACCCGTTCTCGACGCTCTACCTCGTCAACGTGGCGCTCGCCGCGGTGCTGCTGCCGGCCGCCTGGTCCTGGCTGCTCATGGCGGCGAGCCTGGCGGGCTTCGCGTCGCTGTTCGTGCACGAGCACTTCGCCGGCGTGAGCCACCACATCCGCACCCACATGGACCACGCGCAGACCATGGCCGCGCACCTGCGCGGCATGTGGGTCGCGTTCGCGCTGGCCGCGGTGTTCGTGGTGTTCTTCGTCCAGCGGGTCACGCGCGCGCTCGCCGCGCGGGAGGGTGAGCTCCAGGCCGCGCGCTTCCAGGCGCAGCGGCGCGAGAAGCTCGCCTCGCTGGCCACGCTCGCCGCGGGTGCGGCGCACGAGCTCTCCACCCCGCTCTCCACCATCGCGGTGGTCGCGAAGGAGCTGCAGCGCGCCATCCCGGCCGACGCCTCGAGCGAGCTCCACGACGACCTGCAGCTCGTGCGCGACCAGGTGGCGCGGTGCCGCGAGATCCTCGACCGGATGGCGGCGCACGCGGGCGAGAACGTGGGGGAGCCGTTCGCGCAGATGCGCGCGCGCGACTGGGTGGACGCCGCGCTGGACGGGTTCCGCTGGCCGCAGCGCGTGGACGTGCGGATCGACCCGAGCGCCGAGGCCGCCTCGCTGGTGGGCCCTCAGCGCGGGCTCGCCGAGGCGCTGCGCGGCCTGCTCAAGAACGCGGTCCAGGCGTCGCCGCCCGACGCTAGCGTCACGCTCCTCGTCACCGCGCCGCCCGGCCGCATCCAGGTCACGGTGCGCGACCGGGGCCGCGGCATGACGCCCGACGTGCTGTCGCGCGTGGGCGAGCCGTTCTTCACCACGAAGGTCCCCGGGGAGGGGATGGGGCTGGGCCTCTTCCTCACCCGGGCGCTCGCCGAGCAGCTCGGCGGCGAGTTCAACATCACCTCCACCCCGGGGGACGGGACGGAGGCGCGTATCGAGCTGCCGGTGTCGACGGCCGGCGAGAGGAGCAGCCCATGAACACGATGACGCCCGAAGTGACCCGCGAGTCCTTGCCGAGCATCCTGCTGGTGGACGACGACGAGGTGCTGCGCGAGCGGCTCGCCACCGCCATCCGCGCCCGCGGGTACGAGGTCCGGACCGCAGGCTCCGCCGAGGAGGCGATGCGCGAGGCGACCCGCGACTCGCCGGAGATGGCGGTGCTCGACCTGCGCATGCCCGGCGGCTCGGGCCTGGAGATCCTGCGCGAGCTGCGCCGCCAGGACCCGTCCACCCGCGTGCTCATGCTCACCGGCTACGGGAGCATCGCGACGGCGGTCGAGGCGGTGCGCGAAGGCGCGGTGGGCTACCTGCCCAAGCCCGCCGACGCGGACGAGATCCTGGCCGCGCTGAACGGCACCAACACCGCCAAGGAGAAGGGCATCGAGACGCCCTCGCTCGCCCGGGCGGAGTGGGAGCACATCCAGCGCGTGCTCACCGACTGCGGCGGCAACATCTCCGAGGCGGCGCGGCGGCTCGGCATCCACCGCCGCTCGCTCCAGCGGAAGCTGCACAAGTACCCGCCGGCGAGGTAGCCGCCTCGCCCGCCGAGGCCGGCCCACCGCGCGCCCTCCCGTCAGGGCGGGGGCGCGCGGCGAACCCTTTTCCCCTCGGCGGGGTCGAACTCCGTGTCAGGCGCCCCGGAGGCCGATGGACGGCGGGGGGCGGAGAGGCACGGAGACATGGCGCACGCGACGGTCGAGATCACCTCGCAGAACTTCAAGGACGTGGTCGAGAAGGACGGCATCGTCCTCGTCGACTGGTGGGCGCCCTGGTGCGGCCCGTGCCGGTCGTTCGCCCCGACGTACGAGAAGGTCGCGGGCAAGCACCCGGACCTCACCTTCGGGAAGGTGAACACCGAGGAGCAGCAGGAGCTCGCGGCGGCGTTCGACATCCGGTCGATCCCCACGCTGATGATCCTGCGCGACAAGGTCCTGCTGTTCTCGCAGGCCGGCGCGCTGCCCGAGGCCGCGCTGGAGGACCTCATCCGCCAGGTGCGCGCGCTCGACATGGACAAGGTCCGCGCCGACGTCGCCGCGCAGGAGGCGGAGGCGGCGAAGCGCACCGCGTCGGCCTGAGCGCCTTCCCCGGCGCCCGCGCAAAGAGAAGGGCGGATGGCCGCGAGGCCACCCGCCCTTCGAGCCTCCGGGCCCCGCGGGGCTACTTCGTCCCGCCGGTGCTCGGGGTGCTGCTGCCCGAGGTCCCGCCGCCGGAGCCGGCCGCGCCGGTGCCGGAGGTGTCGGTCGAGGAGCCCGAGCCGGTCGAGCTGCCGGAGCCGGTCGAGCTGCCCGAGCCCATGTCCGTGCTCGAGCCGGAGCCCGTGGTGCCGGAGCCGGTGGAGCTGCCGGACCCGCTGGTGCTGCCGGAGCCGTAGCTCGAGGAGCCGCTGCTGCCCGATGACCCGGCGCTCATCACCTCGAGCGTCTTCACGGTGACCGTGTCGCCCGCTCCCGAGAAGCTGGCGCGGACCTGATCGCCCTCCTGGATGTCGGTCAGCGTGGCCATCTGGCCGTCCTTCGTGACCTTGGTCTCGTCGCTGATCCGGAGCTTCCTGTCGGAGTTCGCGAGCGTCAGCTCCTTCGTGTCCTTGTCGAACTTCTGGACCGTCCCGGTGAGCTGGTGCGTGCGCTTCGCGCTGCCCATGGTGGACGCCGACGAGCCGGTGCCCGACGACGAGGTGTCGCTCGAGACCCGGTGCCGTAGCTCGAGCTGCCGGAGCCCGTGCTGCCCGAGGTGGCGCTGTCGCTCGAGCCGCTGCCGGTCGTGCCGGAGCTGCCCGTCCCCATGCTGCCGCTGCCGGTCGAAGCGCCGGTGCGATCGCGATCGCTGGTCGAGCCCGACGTCGTCGAGCCGCCCGTGGCTCCCTGCGCGCTCGCCGGCTGCGCCGCGACGAGCAGCCCGGCCATGCCGAGGCCGGCCACCGTACCCCATCCGAAATACCTCATTGGATCTCCCTCTCTGCTCTGGTTCGGAGCCCGGCGGTCGCCGTGGCTCTCGTGTTGGCTTCCGATACGGTAGTGCCGGGGCACCTGTGCGGAAGGGTTGCGCCCCCGGTTGAAGGCGCAGGAAGTGCCGTGCGCACGGGCAGTTGCGCAGGGCCCAGGCCCTCGCCCCCCGCACCGCGCGCCGCCCGCCGGCCCCCGTGTCAGACCGCCTTGCTACCTGAACACGCGAGCAGCTAAGTTGCGGGCAGGAGCCGCCGGCCATGTCGCAGCCCAGGGAACGCCACCTCGTCCTCGCGCACCTGCGCGACGAGATCCGCCGCATCGAGCGCCGCCCGGCGCGGCGGGAGGGCTGCGTCCCGAGCGGCCTGGCGGAGGTGGACGCGGCGCTGCCGGGCGGCGGGTTCCCGCGCGGCGCGCTGTGCGAGCTCGCGGGCGGGCCCGCCAGCGGCAAGACGGCGGTCGCCCTGTCGCTGCTCGCCGGCCTCGGCCCGGAGGCGCTGTCCGCGTGGGTGGACGTCCGGGGGGATCTCTACCCGCCCGCCGCAGCGGCGCGCGGGGTGGACCTCGCGCGCCTGCTCGTGGTGCGGCCCGGGTTGCCCGCGGGGTCGAGCACGGCGTCGGGCGCGGGGGCCGGGCCGGCCCGGGACGGCGACGCCGCGCGCGCGCCGGCGGTCACGGCGCTGTGGGCGGCCGAGGCGCTGCTCGCCTCGGGCGCGTTCGCGGCGGTGGTGGTGGACGTGCCGGCGGCGCGGCTGGCGCACGGCGCGGACGCGATGGCGCGGCGGCTCCAGGCCGCGGCGGAGAAGGGCGGGGCCGTGGGCCTCTGGCTCGCGCCCCGCCGCGCCGCCCTGCGGGTGCCGGCCGCGCTCCGGCTCGAGCTCTCGTCCGAGGGCGGCCGCGTGGTGGCCCGCCGGGCGGTGGGCGGCGCGGTGGCGGGGAGGGCGGGCCATGCCGCGTGAGCCGGCCGCGCCGCGCGTGGTGGCGCTGCAGCTGCCCGACCTCCCGCTCCAGCGGGTCCTGCGCGGGCGCGAGCGCTCCGCCGGCGGCGGGCCCGCGGCGCCCCTCGCCGCCCTCGCAGTTCTCGACGACGGGCGGGTGGTGTGCTGCACGCCGGCGGCGCGCGCCGCGGGCGTGCGGCCAGGCCAGTCCGCGGCCGAGGCGCTCGCCGCCTGCGGCCGGCTGGAGGCGGTGGTGCGGGACGCCGCCGCCGACCTGGCCGCGCTGCGGGCGCTCGCGGAGGTCCTGCTCGGGATCGCGCCCGCCGTCGAGGTGGCGGCGCCGGACGTGCTGCTGCTGGACGCCGGCGCCGCGCGCCTGCTCGCGGCCGGCGCCGGCGCGCCGGCGCCCGGCGGGGCGTTCGGGCCGGGCGAGGAGCGGCTGGCGCGCCGGGCGGTGCAGGCCGCCGCGGACATGGGCTACGCCGCGCGCGCGGTGGTGGCGACCGGGCGCGGGCCGGCGGCGGCCCTGGCGCGGCACGGGCGCTTCGACGGCGCCGTCCATGGCGTCGCGCCCGGGGGCGCCGCGGCGGCGGCCGCGCTGGCGGGCCTCCCGCTCGCGGCGCTCGGCCTCGCGCCGGCGGTCGCAGGCCGGCTGGCCGCGGTGGGGGTGGCGGACGCGGGCGCGCTCGCGCGGCTGCCGGAGGGGACGCTCGCGCACCGGCTCGGGCCGGAGGGCGTGCGCGCCGCGCGGCTGGCCCGCGGCGAGGACGCGTCGCCGCTCGTGCCGCACGTGCCGGAGACGCTCCCCCAGGAGTCGCTGGAGCTGGAGGCGCCGGCGGAGGGCGCCGAGCCGCTGCTGTTCGGGCTGAAGCGGCTCGCGGATCGCGTGGCGGCGCGGCTGGCCGGGCGGGGCCTCGGGGCGACGCGCCTGCGCCTCGTGCTCGCGCTCGACCCGCGCGGCGAGGAGCGGATCCAGGTGCCGCTCTCGCAGCCCAGCGCCTCGGCGGCGCGCTGGCTCGTCCCGGTGAAGGAGCACCTCTTCACGCTCCGGCTGCCCGGCGCGGTCACGGCGCTGCGGCTCGTGGCCGCCGAGGTGGCGCCGGTGGCCGCCGAGCAGCTCGCGTTCGGAGACCGGCCCGAGGCGGTCGCCGCGCTGGAGGGCGTGCTGGCGCGCCTCGCGGTGCGGCTCGGGGACGGCGCGCTGTTCGCGGCGGAGCCGGTGGCGCGCTACCGCCCGGAGGGCGCATACCGGCCGGTGCCGTTCCGGCCGCGCGCGTCGAGCGGTCCGGGGCGAGGGGCGCGCGCGCCCGCTCGCCCTTCGACGGGCGCGGGGCGATCCCTCGACGGGCTCGGGGAGCGCGGGGCCTCCGATCCGCTCGGGGTGAGCCCGTCGAACCCCGAGCCGGGGACCGGCGCGAGCGGGCACGACCAGGAGGGCGCGTTCCGGCCCACCCGGCTGCTCGCCGCGCCGGAGCTGGTGGTCGCCGAGGGCGAGGGCGGCCGGCTCACCGCGCTGCGGGTGGGCGGGCGCGACCGCGCGGTGCTCGCGCTGGAGGGCCCGGAGCGGCTGCGCGGCGAGTGGTGGTCCGGCGGGTTCGACCGCGACTACTACCGCGTCCGGCTCGAGGACCTCGGCGACTGCTGGGTGTACCGCGACGGCGCCGACGGCCGGCTGTGGCTGCACGGGTTCTTCGACTGATCGCCGAGGCGCGCCATGTCCCACGCTCCCCGCTACGCCGAGCTCCGCTGCAAGTCCTGCTTCTCCTTCCTGGAGGGCGCGAGCCACCCCGAGGAGCTGGTGGGGCGCGCGGCCGAGCTCGGGCTCTCCGGGCTCGCGCTCGCCGACGTGAACGGGCTGTACGGCATCGTCCGGGCGCACGCCGAGGCGAAGCGCCAGGGCTTCCCGCTCATCGTGGGCGCGGAGCTGGTGGTGGCCGGGCTCGCGCCGGGGCGCCCGGCGCGGCTGGTGCTGCTCGCCCAGGATCGCGAGGGGTACGCGGGGCTGTGCCGGCTGGTGACGCGGGCGCACTGCGGCGAGGGCTGGACCGGCGCGCCGCCGCGCCGCGAGCGGGACGCGGTCGCGGTGCCGTTCGAGGCGGTGGCGGCCGGCGCGCGGGGGCTGTTCGCGCTGTACCCCGGCGCCGACGGCGACGCGGTCGCGCGGCTGAAGGACGCGTTCGGCCGGCGGGCGGCGCTCGCGGTGGCGCGCCACCGGGTGGCCGGCGAGGAGGCGCGCGTGCTCGCCGCCCGCTCCGCGGGGCGGCGGCTCGGGGTGCCGGTGGCGGTGACGAACGACGTCCACACGCACGCGCGCGCCCGGCAGGTGCTGCAGGACGTGCTCACCTGCGTGCGCCACGGCACCACCGTCGATCGGGCCGGGCGGCGCCTGTTCCCGAACGCCGAGCGGACGCTGAAGGGCCCCGAGGAGCTGGCGCGGCTGTGGAGCGACTTCCCCGAGGGGCTCGCGGCCGCCGCCGACATCGCCGACCAGTGCCGCTTCCGCATGGAGGAGATCCGCGGCGAGCACCCGCTGCCGCCGGTGGTGGTGGAGCGCGGCGCGCTCGCCGGCGGCGTCGAGGTCGCCACCTCCAGCCCGGCGCAGGCGGCGCGGGACGGCGCGCGGACCGCCACCCCGAGCCTCGCGCTCCGGGCCTCGCTCCCGGCGGACCGCCCGGCCGGGCCCGAGCCCGCGGCCGAGCCCGGAGCTCCCGCCGTCCCCGCCGTCCCCGGCCTGCCCGCCGCCGCGGTCGCCGCCGGGGACGCCGGCGCGGATCGGGACGGGGCGCTCGCGGGGATGGCGCTGCTGCGCGAGCTGGTGCGCGAGGGCGCGCGCTGGCGCTACGGCGGCGAGCCGCCGGAGGACGTGGCCCGGCAGCTCGCCCGGGAGCTCGACCTCGTCGAGTCGCTCGGGTACGCGAGCTACTTCCTCACGGTCTGGGACGTGGTCCGGTTCGCGCGCTCGCGCGGGATCCTCTGCCAGGGGCGCGGCAGCGCGGCCAACTCCGCCGTCTGCTACGTGCTCGGCATCACCTCCATCGACCCCGTGCGCATGGGGCTCCTGTTCGAGCGGTTCATCTCCGCCGAGCGCGGCGAGCCGCCCGACATCGACGTGGACTTCGAGCACGAGCGCCGCGAGGAGGTGCTCCAGTACGTCTACCAGCGCTACGGCCGCGACCGCGCCGGGATGGTCTGCGAGGTGATCACCTACCGGGGCAAGTCGGCGCTCCGCGACGTGGGGAAGGCGCTCGGGCTCTCGCTCGGCCAGGTGGACCGGCTCGCGAAGCTGGTGGGCAGCTACGAGGACCTGGGGCAGGTGGGGCCGGCGCTCCTCGCGCAGGCCGGTCTCGACGCGGCGGACTCGGAGCGGGTGCGGATGACGCTCGCGCTCGCGCGCGAGCTGCAGGGCTTCCCGCGCCACCTCTCCATCCACGTGGGCGGCTTCGTCATCACGCGGCGGCCGCTCTGCGAGACGGTGCCCATCGAGCCCGCCGCCATGCCCGGCCGCACCATCGTCCAGTGGGACAAGGACGATCTCGCCGAGCTGGACCTGCTCAAGGTGGACCTGCTCGGCCTGGGCATGCTCACCGCGCTCTCCCGGGCGCTGGCGCTGCTCGCGCGCCACCGGCCCGCGCCGGCCTCGCCCACCCCGGTGCCGCACCCCGACGCGCTCGCCACCATCCCGGCCGAGGATCCGGAGGTCTACGAGATGCTCGGGCGCGCCGACTCCATCGGCGTGTTCCAGGTGGAGTCGCGCGCGCAGATGTCGCTCGCCCCGCGGCTGCGCCCGCGCAACTTCTACGACCTCGTCATCTCGGTCGCGATCATCCGGCCCGGGCCGATCCAGGGCGGCATGATCCACCCCTACCTGCGCCGCCGCGACGGCAAGGAGCAGGTCCGCTACCCGTACGCGCCGCTCGAGCCGGTGCTGGCCCGCACGCTGGGCGTCCCGCTGTTCCAGGAGCAGGCCATGCGCCTCGCGGTGGTGGCGGCCGGGTTCACGCCGGGCGAGGCGGACGAGCTGCGCCGGGTGATGACGCACCGCCGCTCGCACGAGAAGCTCGCCGCCATGAAGGCGCGGCTGGTGGCGGGCATGGCGGAGCGGGGCATCTCCGGCGCGGACGCGGAGGAGATCTTCAAGCAGCTGCTCGGGTTCGCCGGGTACGGCTTCCCGGAGTCGCACGCGGCCTCGTTCGCGCTGCTGGTCTACGCCTCGGCCTGGCTGAAGCGCTACCACCCGGCCGCGTTCGCCTGCGCGCTCCTGAACAGCCAGCCCATGGGGTTCTACGCGCCGCACACGCTGGTGGAGGACGCGAAGCGGCACGGCGTGGAGGTGCGCGGGGTGGACGTCGGCTGCAGCGGCTGGGAGAGCAGCCTGGAGGGCGCCGTGCCCGGGCGGCCGGCCGCGCCGGGCGAGGCGGCGGTGCTGCGCGTGGGGCTGCACGCCATCCGCGGCCTCCCGCGCGCGGTGGGGGAGGCCATCCTCGAGGCGCGGGCGGCCGGCCCATTCGGCTCGGTGGCGGAGCTGGTCCGCCGCGCCCGGCTCTCCCGCGCCTGGCTGGTGCGGCTGGCCGAGGCGGGCGCGCTCGGCGCGCTCGCGCCCGACCGCCGCGGCGCGGTCTGGCGCAGCCTGGCGGTGGAGGCGGACGGCGGCGACCTGTTCGCGGGGCTGGCGCCGCCGGAGCCCGAGGCGGCGCTCCCCGCGGCCTCCGCCGCCGACGAGGTCTCGGCCGACTTCACCACCACCGGCCTGTCGGTGCGCGGCCACCCCATGGCGCTGGTGCGGCCCGGGCTGGGCGGCGACCGGATCCGCACCGCCCGCGAGCTGGGGCGCCTCCCGGATCGCGCGCCGGTCGAGGTGGCGGGGCTGGTCATCGTCCGGCAGCGGCCGGAGACCGCCCGCGGCATCGTCTTCGTGAGCCTGGAGGACGAGACCGGGATCGCGAACCTGGTGGTGATGCCCGACGTGTACGAGCGCTTCCGGCCGGTGGTCCGCGGCGCGCCGTTCCTGCTGGCGCGCGGCCGGGTGGAGCGGAGCGGGAAGGTGGTGAACGTGCGGGTGGACTCGGTGGCCCCGCTCGCGCTCGCGCCCTCCATGGACGCGCGCGCGCGGGACTTCCACTGAGGCGCCCACCGTTGCTGCGCCCCGGGCCTCCTCGCGATCCCGTCCCTCGACTCCGCGCGGCCGTCCCTCGACTCCGCGCCGCTGCGCGGCGCTACGCTCGGGATGAGCGGACGGAGTCGAAGGGTCGGGATGAGCGGACGGAGTCGAAGGGTCGGGATGAGCGGGCGGATGCGATGATCCGCTCACCTGTCCCTCGACTCCGCGCGGCCGTCCCTCGACTCCGCGCCGCTGCGCGGCGCTACGCTCGGGATGAGCGGACGGAGTCGAAGGAACGGGATGAGCGGACGAGTCGAAGGGACCGGATGAGCGGATCGGGGTCGAGGGACCTAGCTGCAGCCCGTGGTCGAGCCGCAGTTCACGCACTTGTAGCAGGCGCCGTTCCGCACCGTGATCGACCCGCAGGTCGGGCAGGGCGGGGCGTCGGTGTCGGTGACGTGCGCGCCGTTGACGCCGTTCGACCCGTTCATCGCGCCGTTCGTCGCGGGCAGCGACCTCACCACCACGGTCTGCTCCGACGAGCCGTGGCGCGCCGGCGCCTGGCCGGGCGTCATGAGCGGCGGCGGCGACACCACCGAGCCCTCCTCGCTGGGCAGGAACTTCAGCGCCAGCCAGCGGAAGATGTAGTCGGTGACCGACTTCGCGATGGGGATGTCCGGGTTGCCGGTGAAGCCGGACGGCTCGTAGCGCGTGTGGCTGAACTTGTCGCAGAGCACCTTCAGCGGCACGCCGTACTGCAGCGCCATCGAGATGCCGGTGGCGAAGCTGTCCATCAGGCCCGAGACCACCGAGCCCTCCTTCGCCATGGTGATGAACACCTCGCCGGGCGCCCCGTCGTCGTACATGCCGACGGTCATGTAGCCCTCGTGGCCGCCGATCGAGAACTTGTGCGTGATCGAGCGGCGCTCGTCCGGCAGGCGGCGGCGGGCGAGGCGCGGCTCCGTCGCGTCCTTCTTCTCCTCCTCCTCCTTGCCGGTGTTGAGCGGCTGGCTCCGCTTGCAGCCGTCGCGGTAGATGGCGACCGCCTTCAGGCCGAGCTTCCAGGACTCGAGGTAGGCGTTCTCGATGTCCTGCGGCGTCGCGGAGGTCGGCATGTTGACCGTCTTCGAGATCGCCCCGGACAGGAACGGCTGGACCGCGCCCATCATGCGGATGTGGCCCATGTAGTGGATCGAGCGGGTGCCGTTCCGCGCCTTGAAGGCGCAGTCGAACACCGCGGCGTGCTCGGGGCGGAGCCCGGGGGCGCCCTCGATCGTCTCCACCTCGTCGATGAACTGCAGGACGGAGGTGATCTCCTCGGAGGAGTAGCCGAGCTTCTGCAGCGCGAGCGGGACCGTGTTGTTCACGATCTTGAGCATCCCGCCGCCCACCAGCTTCTTGTACTTCACGAGCGCGATGTCGGGCTCGATGCCGGTGGTGTCGCAGTCCATCATGAAGCCGATGGTGCCGGTGGGCGCGAGCACGGTGACCTGGCCGTTGCGGTAGCCGCTCTCCATGCCCTGGCGGAGCGCGTCGCCCCAGGCGTCGCGCGCGGCCGCGAGCAGGCCGGGCTCGACCAGCGTCGGGTCGACGAGGTCGACGTGCTGCGCGTGCTTTCGGATCACGCCGAGGAACGGGTCGCGGTTCTTCTCGTACCCGGCGAACGGGCCCATCCGGTCGGCGATGCGGGCGCTCATCGCGTACGCCTCGCCGGTCATGAGCGCGGTGATGGCCGCGGCGCAGGCCCGGCCCCCGTCGGAGTCGTAGGGCAGGCCGCTCGCCATGAGGAGGGCGCCGAGGTTCGCGTAGCCGAGCCCGAGCGGCCGGTACTCCTCGCTGTTCTTGCCGATGGCCGGGGTGGGGTACTTGGCGTTCGAGACCAGGATCTCCTGCGCCAGGATGGTGAGGTCCACCGCCCGCTTGAACGACTCGACGTCGAAGCCGCCCTCGATCGAGCGGAAGTGCATCAGGTTCAGCGACGCCAGGTTGCAGGCCGAGTCGTCGAGGAACATGTACTCCGAGCACGGGTTGGACGCGTTGATGCGGTCCGTGTTCGGGCAGGGGTGCCAGGCGTTGATGGTGGTGTCGAACTGCATGCCCGGGTCGCCGCAGAGCCAGGCGGCCTCGGTGATCTGGCGCATCAGGTCGCGGGCGCGGATCGTCTCGAGCGCCTCGCCGTCGGTGCGGGCGGTGAGCTTCCACTCGCGGTCCTCGAGCACCGCGCGCATGAACGCGTCGGTGACGCGGACCGAGTGGTTGGCGTTCTGGAAGAAGACCGAGTCGTAGGCGCCGCCGCGCACGTTGAAGCCGCCGTCGTAGCCGGCCTCGATGAGCGCCCAGGCCTTCTTCTCCTCGTCGGCCTTGCAGTTCACGAACTCGACCACGTCCGGGTGATCCACGTCGAGGATCACCATCTTGGCGGCGCGGCGGGTCTTGCCCCCCGACTTGATGACGCCGGCGAAGGCGTCGAAGCCGCGCATGAACGAGACCGGGCCGGACGCCTCGCCGCCGCCGGACAGCCGCTCCTTGGAGGAGCGGATCTTGGAGAGGTTGGAGCCGGTGCCGGACCCGTACTTGAAGAGCATGCCCTCGGTGTGGGCGAGCTTCAGGATCGAGTCCATCGAGTCGCCGACCGCGTTGATGAAGCACGCGGAGCACTGCGGGTGCTCCTCCACGCCGACGTTGAACCACACCGGCGAGTTGAAGCTCATCTTCTGCCGGTAGATGAGGTGCGCGAGCTCGGCCTCGAACGCCACGGCGTCGCCCTCGGTCGCGAAGTAGCCGTCCTTGCGGCCCCAGGCGCCGATGGTCTGGACCACCCGGGAGACCAGCTGGCGGACCGAGCGCTCGCGCGCCGGGGTGCCGAGCTGGCCGCGGAAGTACTTGGAGGCGACGACGTTCGTCGCGAGGAGGGACCAGCTCTTCGGGACCTCGACGTCCTTCTGCTCGAAGATGGTCGCGCCGCCCTCGCCGGTGATCGCGGCGGTCCGCGTCTCCCAGGCGAGCTCCTCGGCCGGATCGACGCCGGGGGTGGTGAAGTACCGCTCGACCGAGAGGCCCTTCTTCGCGAGCTTCTTGGCGGACTTGGACGCCCGCGGCCTGTGACCCGTGACTTCGCGCTCCATCATCGCTTTCCACCTCCCGCTCGAGACCGTCCCCCGGTCCGAGGCAAACGCCTTCCCCATACGGGTGCCGATATCGGCGCCCGCTCATGACCTTTCCTCCGGCCGGCCCGCGTCAGTGAACCGGAGGTCTACCTAATCGCGATGGTCTGACATGAACGCCGGCTTCGCCCCCAAGCCGGCAGAAGGATTGCTTGTTCTTCGCACCCACCCCGCCACCATCCCGCCCGTCCTTCCCGCTCCGCGCCCCCGCGGAACGAGAAGACATGCTAGCAAGCGCCGGCCGAGTGTCAACGCCTGACCACAACATATGGTGGGGTACATGTATATCAACACAAGATACGGATATTTCTGAGCCGAAGTCCCAGGAGGGTGTCCAACGGTTGGTGAAGGCCCGGGCCGATATCGCCCGGAAGCGGGAGGTGCCGGCGCGGGGACCGCCGCCGTGGTCCCCCCGGCGCCGCCGTGTTAAAAGCCTGCCGCCCCGATGGCCGAAAAGAACTCACACATCCGCAACTTCTCCATCATCGCCCACATCGATCACGGGAAGTCCACGCTCGCCGATCGCCTGCTCGAGCACACCGGGACCGTCACCAAGCGCGAGGCCCAGGCCCAGTTCCTCGACAACATGGAGCTGGAGCGGGAGCGCGGGATCACGATCAAGGCCCAGACCGTCCGCATGAAGTACCGGGCGAACGACGGCCGCGACTACGAGCTGAACCTGATCGACACCCCCGGCCACGTGGACTTCGCGTACGAGGTCTCGCGCTCGATGGCCGCCTGCGAGGGCGCCATCCTGGTGGTGGACGCGACGCAGGGCGTGGAGGCGCAGACGCTCGCGAACGTCTACCAGGCGCTCGACCACGACCTGGAGATCGTCCCGGTCATCAACAAGATCGACCTCCCGTCCGCCGACGTGGAGGGCGTCCGCCACGAGATCGAGGAGGTCATCGGCCTCGACGCGAAGGACGCGGTGCCCGCCTCGGCCAAGGAGGGCGTCGGCATCGGCGAGATCCTCGAGCAGATCGTGCACCGGGTGCCGCCGCCGGAGGGCGACCCCGAGGCGCCGCTGAAGGCGATCGTGTTCGACTCCTGGTACGACTCCTACCGCGGCGTGGTCATGCTGGTACGGGTGTTCGAGGGCACCGTCCGCCCCAAGCAGAAGATCCGGCTCTGGTCGAACCGCAAGGAGTTCGAGGTCCAGGAGCTGGGCGTCTTCGCGCCGTTCGCGAAGGCCGTCGGCGAGCTGCAGGCCGGCGAGGTGGGCGTGGTGGTCGCGAACGTGAAGGACGTCCACGACGCCAAGGTGGGCGACACCATCACCGACGCGGCCCGGCCGACGGAGGAGCCGTTCCCCGGCTTCAAGGTCGTGAAGCCGATGGTGTTCTCCGGCGTCTTCCCCATCGAGGCGGCCGACTACGAGCAGCTCCGCGACGCGCTGGAGAAGCTCTCGCTCAACGACTCGGCCTTCACCTACGAGCCGGAGACCTCGCAGGCGCTCGGCTTCGGGTTCCGCTGCGGCTACCTCGGGCTGCTGCACATGGAGATCGTGCAGGAGCGGCTCGAGCGCGAGTACCAGCTCGCTCATCACCACCGCGCCGTCGGTGGTGTACCGGGTGACCGACACCACCGGCGCGGTGGAGGAGATCGACAACCCCGCCAAGCTGCCGCCGGTGCAGAAGATCGCGAAGCTGGAGGAGCCGCACCTCACCTGCCACATCCACGCCCGCACCGAGGACGTGGGCGCCATCCTGAAGCTGTGCCAGGAGCGGCGGGGCGTGCAGCGCGACCTGAAGTACCTCGGCACCAAGCGCGTCCAGATCACCTACGACATCCCGCTCGCCGAGGTGGTGTTCGACTTCTTCGACAAGCTGAAGAGCGTCTCGCGCGGCTACGCCTCGCTCGACTACGAGCTGAAGGGCTACGAGGAGGCGGACCTCGTCAAGCTCGACATCCTCATCAACGGCGAGCCGGTGGACGCGCTCTCGGTCATCGTCCACCGCGAGCGCGCGTACCAGCGCGGGCGCGACCTCTGCCAGCGGCTGCGCGAGGTGATCCCGAAGCAGATGTACGAGGTGGCCATACAGGCGGCCATCGGCGCCAAGGTGATCGCCCGTGAGACGGTGAAGGCCTTCCGCAAGAACGTCCTCGCGAAGTGCTACGGTGGCGACATCTCGCGCAAGCGCAAGCTCCTCGAGAAGCAGAAGGAGGGCAAGAAGCGCATGAAGCAGGTGGGCTCCGTGGAGATCCCGCAGGAGGCGTTCCTCGCGGTCCTGAAGGTGGAGGAGTAGGGCCGCCGTGGCGGACGCCGCCCGCCTCGCGCGCGCGCGCCGCGACGCGCTCCGCTTCGCGCGCGACGCCCGCCGGCTGGCCGCCCGGCACCGCCGCGTCCTGGGCGACGCGCGCGGCGCCGTGGACGCGGCCGCCGGCGAGGTGACCGCCGCCGCGCGAGGCGGCGAGCCGGAGGCGCTCTCCGCCGCGCTCCGCAGGCTGGACGCGCTCTGGGAGGAGCACCTGGCCGCCCGGGTGAAGCCCTGGTGGCGCGAGTACGCGGAGTCCATCGCGCTCGCGGTGGTCCTGGCGCTCCTGGTCCGCGCGTTCGTCCTCGACGCGTTCCGGATCCCGTCCGGCTCGATGGTCCCGACGCTGGTGGTCGGCGACTACATCTTCGTCTCCAAGGTCGCCTACGCGGTGCGGCTCCCGTTCACGCACCTGCGCCTGGTCGAGACCGGCGCGCCGCGGCGCGGGGACGTCATCGTCTTCGAGAACCCGCGCGACCCGACCAGCGACTACGTGAAGCGGGTGGTGGGCGTCCCGGGCGACGTCATCGAGATCCGGGAGCAGGTCCTGTTCGTGAACGGCGTGCCGCAGCCGCGCGCGGCGGCCGGCGAGTACGCCTACGCCGAGCGGAGCCCGTCCACCGGCGAGCCGCTCGCCGAGAGCTGCCGGCGCTACCGCGAGGCGCTCGCCAAGGGGCCCATCCTCCCGCCCCGGGGCGATCTCCCCGGCGACGCCGAGACGAGCTGGCAGGCGGCCGCCGCCGACGGCGTGGCGAGCTACGACGTCCTCCAGTGCCGGCGGGCGCGGCTCGCCTCGCGCGAGGGGCCGTTCGAGGTGGTCCGGCCCGGGCACGTGTTCGTGATGGGCGACAACCGCGATCTCTCGGCCGACAGCCGGGGGATGGGCGGGTGGCAGGTCCCGGTCGGCCACATCCGCGGCCGCGCCGCGCTGGTCTTCTGGAGCTGGGGGGACGGGGGCCTGTGGCCGCGGGGCGCAGGCGGGCTCCGGCTCGACCGGCTTTTCAAACCCATCGACTAGCGCTAGAAACACCCCCTGATGCCCAGCCTCTCCCCGTCCTCCCTGCCGCGCTCCGCGCGCGGGCAGATCACGTGGGTCACGGCCGCGATCCTCGCCGCGCTGCTCGGCGGCGGCTACCTGGCGTGGGTCTGGGTGCCCGTCTACATCGTGGACTTCCAGGCGCGCCAGGTGGTGCGCGACTTCATGAACCGCGCCGTCAAGGACCGGAACGACGACCGGCTGCGCGCCGACATGATCCGGCGCCT
The DNA here is from genome assembly GCF_049201065.2 of Anaeromyxobacter sp. Red801. Lineage (NCBI taxonomy): Bacteria > Pseudomonadati > Myxococcota > Myxococcia > Myxococcales > Anaeromyxobacteraceae > Anaeromyxobacter > Anaeromyxobacter sp. Red801. Next base: position 2,179,901 of record NZ_CM181236.1, read on the forward strand.
GGAGATGCTCGCCACCGACCAGATCGTGGACGAGCGCGGCGAGCCGGCCACGGTGCCGGCGGTGACGGTCGCGCCCGCCGACCTGGTCTGGGAGCGCGACACCAGCGGCGCGGCGCCCACGCTGCACGTGGCGTTCGAGTACGTGCGCCTGGTGGAGCTGCCGTACCTGGATCGCACCGTGGAGAAGACGTTCACGGTGGACTTCACGCAGGACATCTCCATCCCGGACTGGGGACCATCGCGGTAGGGGGGCGCATGAACGCTGCGGAGATCGAACGAGCGGTACGACGCCTGGGCCGCGACATCGCGGAGCGCGCCCGCGCGGCGGGGGCGGCCGGCGACGTCGCCATCGTGGGCATCCGGCGGGGCGGGGTGCACCTCGCCCAGCGGCTCCGCCGCGAGCTGGCGCGGGAGCTCGGCGCCGAGCCGCCGCTCGGGACGCTGGACATCGCGCTCTACCGCGACGACCTCGCCGAGAAGGGCGCGGCCCCGGTGATCGGCCCGACCGACGTGCGCTTCCCGGTGCAGGGCAAGACCCTGGTGCTGGTGGACGACGTGCTCTACACCGGCCGCACGGTGCGCGCGGCGCTCGACGAGATCGTCGACTTCGGCCGCCCGCGCCGCGTCTGGCTGGCGGTGCTGGTGGACCGCGGCGGCCGCGAGCTGCCCATCTCGGCCGACTTCGCCGGCGCGCGGCTGGAGGTCTCGGATCAGGACGACGTGCAGGTGCGCCTGGTGGAGTCGGGCGCGCCCGAGGACGCGGTGGTGGTCAAGCCGAGGAGGGCGCCGTGATCGGTCGACACAAGCACTGCATCGCGCTGGAGGACTTCTCCCGCGAGGAGATCCTCGAGGTCATCGACCTCGCCGTCTCCATGAAGGAGGTCCTGCAGCGGCCCATCAAGAAGGTCCCGAGCCTGCGCGGCAAGATGGTGGTGAACCTGTTCTTCGAGGCGTCCACCCGGACCCGCAGCTCCTTCGAGACGGCCGCCAAGATCCTGTCCGCCGACGCGCTCAACTGGACCTCGTCGTCCTCCTCGGTCACCAAGGGCGAGACGCTGGTGGACACGGCGAAGAACCTCGAGGCGATGCGCCCCGACGTGCTGGTGATCCGGCACTCGGCCGGCGGCGCGCCCAGGCTCGTGGCCGAGCACGTCGGCTGCTCGGTGGTCTCCGCCGGCGACGGCGCGCACGAGCACCCGAGCCAGGGGCTCCTCGACTGCTTCACGCTGCGGGAGAAGCTCGGCACGCTGGAGGGCAAGACCGTCGCCATCGTGGGCGACGTCAGCCACTCGCGCGTGGCCCGCTCCGACCTGCACGCGTTCCCGAAGCTGGGCGCGAAGGTCCGGCTGTGCGGGCCGCCCACCATGATGCCGGCCGGCGTCGAGCGGCTGGGCGCCACCGTCCACACCGACCTGAAGGAGGCGGTGGACGGCGCGGACGCGGTCATCATGCTGCGCATCCAGCACGAGCGCATCGGCGACCCGCTCATCCCGGGGACGCGCGAGTACTCGAAGGTCTGGGGCCTGAACGCGAAGAAGGCGGCCGACTGGCTGAAGCCCTCCTGCGTGATCCTGCACCCCGGCCCCATCAACCGCGGGGTGGAGCTCTCCCCCGAGGTGGCGGACGGGCCCCGCTCGGTGATCCTGGACCAGGTGCAGAACGGGGTGGCGGTCCGGATGGCGATCCTGTACCTGCTCGCGGGCGGCGCGGGCGAGGAGGCCAGGGCGTGACGGCGCGGCTCGGGACGGGAGGCAGGCGCGATGTCTGACGTGCTCTTCATCGAGGGCGGGCGGGTCATCGACCCGGCGAGCGGCGTGGACGGCGTCCGCACCGTGGTGATCCGCGACGGCAAGGTGGCCGAGGTGGCGGAGCGGGTGGAGCGCCCGCGCGACGCCCGCGCCGTCGACGCGCGGAACCGGTGGGTCACCCCGGGCTTCGTGGACCTGCACGTCCACCTGCGCGAGCCGGGGCAGGAGTACAAGGAGACCGTCGCGACCGGCGCGCGGGCGGCGGTGGCGGGCGGCTTCACGGCCGTCTGCGCCATGCCGAACACGAAGCCGGTGAACGACTGCGCCGCGGTGACCGAGCTCGTGCTCGCGCGCGCCGCGGCGGCCGGGCTGGCGCGCGTCTACCCGGTGGGCGCCATCTCCAAGGGCTCGAACGGCGAGGAGCTGGCCGAGTACGGCGAGCTGAAGGCCTCGGGCTGCGTGGCGCTCTCGGACGACGGGCGGCCGGTGATGTCGTCGGCGCTCATGCGCCGCGCGCTCGAGTACGCGCGCGCCTTCGGCCTGCCGCTCACCGTGCACGAGGAGGACCTGCACCTCGTCGGCAAGGGCGTGATGCACGAGGGCGCCGCCGCGACGCGGCTCGGCCTGAAGGGCATCCCGTCCCAGGCCGAGGACGTGATGGTGCTCCGCGACATCGCGCTGGTGGAGCTCACCGGCGGGCGGCTGCACGTCGCCCACGTCAGCACCGCCGGCGCGGTCCGCGCCATCCGCGAGGCGAAGCGCCGCGGGCTGCCGGTGACCGGCGAGGTCACCCCGCACCACCTCGCGCTCAGCGACGAGGACGTGGCCGCGTCCGGCTACTCGACCGACTTCAAGATGAACCCGCCGCTCCGCGCGGCGGAGGACGTCCGCGCCTGCCGCGAGGGGCTCGCCGACGGCACGCTCGACGCCATCGCCACCGATCACGCGCCGCACTCGGCCGTGGAGAAGGACGTGGAGTTCGACGCCGCCGCGAACGGCATCGTCGGGCTCGAGACCGCGTTCTCGGTGTGCCTGGGCCTGGTGCGGGAGGGCGCGCTGACCGAGCGCCGGCTCGTCGAGGCGCTCACCGCGGGGCCGGCCAGGGTCTTCGGGCTGCCCGGTGGCACGCTGGCGCGCGGCGCCGCCGCGGACGTGGCGGTGCTCGACCCCGCCGCCGAGTGGACGCTGGACCCGGCGCGGCTGCAGTCGAAGGGCCGCAACACGCCGTGGAAGGGAAGGCGGCTCGCCGGGCGTTGCACGCACACGATCGTGGGTGGCCGGATCGTCCACGAGGAGGGCAAGGCAGACCGATGAAGCAGGCGATCCTGGCGCTGGCGGACGGCACCACCTTCGAGGGGTTCTCGCTCGGCGCGACCGGCGAGGCCACGGGGGAGGTCGTCTTCAACACCTCCATGACCGGATACCAGGAGATCCTGACCGACCCGTCGTACGTCGATCAGATGATCTGCATGACGTATCCGGAGCAGGGGAACTACGGCGTGAACCGCGCCGACGAGGAGTCCGCGCGCCCGCACGCCACCGGCTTCATCGTCCGCCACGCCGCCGAGGAGCCGTCGAGCTTCCGCGCGGAGCAGAGCCTGCACGGCTACCTCGCGGCGCACGGCATCGTCGGGATCACCGGCATCGACACCCGGCGGCTCACGCGGCACATCCGCACCGCCGGCGCGCAGATGGGCGTCATCGCCACCGAGGGGAGCGCCCGGGCGCTGGTGGAGCGGGCGCGCGCGCTGCCCGGGATGGAGGGGCAGGACCTCGCCACCCGCATCTCCACCGCGGCGCCGTACGAGTGGACCGAGCAGGGCGCCGACTGCTGGACCGACGCCGAGCGCGCGCCGCTCGAGAAGGCGCGCTTCCACGTGGTCGCGTACGACTGGGGCCTGAAGCGGGCCATGCTCCGGCTGCTCGCCCAGGCCGGCTGCCGCGTCACGGTGGTGCCGTCGCGCACCAGCGCGGCCGAGGCGCTGGCGCTCCGCCCGGACGGCGTGTTCCTCACCAACGGCCCGGGCGACCCGGCCGCCGTGACCGGCGCGCGCGAGACGGTGGCGGCGCTGCTCGGCAAGGTGCCGGTGTTCGGCATCTGCCTCGGCCACCAGATCCTGGCGCTCGCCATCGGGGCGCGCACCTACAAGCTCAAGTTCGGCCACCGCGGCGCGAACCAGCCGGTGAAGGAGCTCGACACGGGCAAGGTGGACATCACCGCCCAGAACCACGGCTTCGCCGTGGACGACGCCAGCCTGGGCAAGCGCGCCCGCGTCACCCACGTGAACCTGAACGACGGGACGGTGGAGGGCATCGAGGTGCTCGACGCGCCCGCCTTCAGCGTCCAGTACCACCCGGAGTCGTCGCCCGGGCCGCACGACGCGCGCCCGCTGTTCGCGCGCTTCGTGGCGATGATGGAGCGGTCTCGATGACGCTGCAGCTGCTGCACGAGCGCCTGCTCGCCTGGGCCACCGACGGGGCGCGCAAGGAGGAGCTCCTCGCCGCGCGCCGGTTCCACTTCGACCGGTACGGCGAGCCGCACGAGGAGGATCGCACCTACGAGCCCCGGCTGAACGGGATGCTCGACTACTACCTCTACGACCACCGGCCCGCGGGCGGCACCGGCACCACCATCGAGCGGTTCATCGAGGCCGAGGGCCCCTCGCTCTCGCCCGAGGAGCTGGCCGCCTACCAGGACCTGGCGCGCAACGTCCACGGGCTGTTCGAGGTCCGCAAGATCCGCGACGGCCTGCTGCGGCTCCGGGACGTGTTCACCGCAGGTGACTACGACGTCACCGAGCGGCGCCACGTGGCCGGGCTGGACAAGGGCGACGTGCTGGAGGCGCGGCTGCTCCCGTTCCAGGGCGCGCTCTACTTCTCCGGCGCGTTCCTGTACCACCCGCGCGAGGCGCACAAGGCGATCCACGCCGAGGTGAAGCGCCTGCGCAAGGCGGCCGGCAAGGGCGGCACGGTGGACGTGAAGGAGTTCCTGGCGACGCTCTCGCGCATGGCGTTCAAGCTGGAGCGCTACCGGAACGTCCGGCTCGAGTCGATCTACGACTTCGCCGCGGAGTCGCGCCTGCCCACGCCGCGCCCGGCGCGCCCGCCCGGCGAGCCGAGCGCCCAGTAGCGCGGCCGCTACATCCGCTGCGGCTCCCCGCCCTCGCGCGCGGCCGCCCGCTGGCGCGCCCGGTCCACCTCGTCCGGCGACAGGCCGGACTCGTCCATCACCCGGCGGCTGGTGAAGATGGGCGCGCCGGCCGAGACCGCCAGCGCCACCGACTCCGAGGCCGCGCCGGGGAGCTCGAGGCGGCGGGCGCCCTGCGTCAGCCGAACCCGCGCGCCGCCCGGGCCCTCGTCCGCCGACGCGATCTCCACCTCGCGCACCCGCCCGCCCAGCGCCCGGATCGTCTCGGCGAGCAGGCCCGGGGCCGCGTCGGCGCGCAGGCGCCGGCCGAGATCCTGGTCCTGCGCGCCCGGCACCACCAGCGGCAGCAGGTTCTTCGCCCCCTTCTCGCGCAGCACCAGGATCGAGGCGGCGCCCTCCGGCATCGGCAGCACGCCCGCCACCTCCAGCTCGACGCGCGCCGAGGGCGGCGCCGCCGCGTGGGCGGAGATCCCGGCCAGGCCCGTCATGAGCACGAGCCACGGGATGGAGAGAGAGGCGCTGACTCGCATGGACGCTCCCGGTCCGCCGCGGGACCACCTTGAAGGTGGGCTCCGGCGGTCCGCGCGGGCACCGGGGCAGGCGAGGGAGCGGGCTGGCACCGGGAGGGCGCGGGACTTCACGGAGCGCGCCGGAGGCCGCATCTCAGAGGGCGGCGTGGACTTCTCGCTGCTCGACTCGGCGCCCGACGCCATGGTGATCGCCGACGACGCCGGCGCGATCGTCTTCGTGAACGCCCACGCCGAGCGCCTCTTCGGCTACCGGAGCGAGGAGCTGGTGGGCAGGCCGGTGGAGGTGCTGCTCCCGGCGCGCTACCGGACCATGCACCAGGTCCACCGCTCCGCGTACCAGGCCGCGCCGCGCACGCGGCCCATGGGGCTGGGCCTCGACCTGTCCGGGCTGCGTCACGACGGGGCCGAGTTCCCGGCCGAGATCAGCCTGTCGCCGATCCAGGTGGACGGGCGGAGCTGCGTGATGGCGGCGGTGCGCGACGCCACCGAGCGGCGGAAGATCGAGGAGCGCGCCCGGCTCTGGCGGAAGGCGCAGGAGGAGGTGCGCGAGCGCGACGAGTTCCTGTCGGTGGCCTCGCACGAGCTGCGCACGCCGGTCACCGCGCTCCAGCTGCAGCTGCAGCTGCTCCACCGGGCCGCGCTGCGCTCGGGCGAGGGCCTGCCGGCGCCGGTGGTGGAGCGGCTGGAGACGCTCGAGCGGCCGCTGGTGGGCGAGCTGCTCGACGTCTCGCGCATGCGCCTCGGCAAGATCGAGCTCCGGCGCGAGCCGCTCGACCTCGCCGAGGTGGCGCGCGACGCGGCCGGCCACGCCGAGGGCGACCTGGCGCGCTCCGGGTCGAGGCTCGCGCTCGACCTGCAGCCGGTGACCGGCGCCTGGGACCGGACCCGGCTCGAGCAGGTGATCTCGAACCTGCTGGTGAACGCCGCCAAGTTCGGGCAGGGGCGGCCCATCGCGCTGCACGTCGCCGGCGACGACGGCACCGCCCGCGTGCGCGTCAGCGACCAGGGCATCGGCATCGCGCCGGAGCAGCAAGCGCGGGTGTTCGACCGCTTCGCGCGCGCGGTGCCGGCCCAGAACTTCGGCGGGCTCGGGCTGGGGCTCTACATCGCGCGGCAGATCGTGGAGGCGCACGGCGGCACCATCGCGGTGACGAGCGCGCCCGGCGCCGGGGCGACGTTCACGGTGGACCTGCCGCGCCAGCCGCCGGCGCGCGGCCCCGAGGCCCGGCCCGACGCCGGCGCGGAGGAGCCGGAGCCCGGCCAGCTCCACTAGCGCTCCGGCGCGCGCCCGCGCTTGACTCGGCGGACCCGGCGCGCGACGGTCGCGGGCGCCGCCATGCGATGGCTGATCGTGAACGCCGACGACCTCGGCTACGACCCGGAGATCGACCGGGGCATCCTCGAGGCGCACGCGCGCGGGCTGGTCACCAGCGCCACCGCCATGGTCGAGACGCCGTTCGCGGCCGCGGCGCTGGCCCGCGCGCCGCGCTCGCTCGGGATCGGCCTGCACGCCGTCGTCGACCCGGGCGCCGGGCGGGCCGAGGCGGAGGCGGCGCTGCGGCGGCAGCTCGAGCGCTTCGAGGCGCTGCGCGGCGGCGCGCCCACGCACCTCGACAGCCACAAGCACGCGCACGCCGCGCCGGCGGTGCGGGAGGCGTTCTGCGCGGTGGCGGCGGAGCGTGGGCTGCCGCTGCGGTCGCTCGACGCGCCCATGCGCGCGGCGCTCCGCGCGGCGGGGGTGGCGACCGCCGACGCGTTCCTCGGCGACGCGGCACGGCGCCCGGCCTGGACCGAGGACGCGCTCCTCGCGGCGCTCGACGAGGTGGGGGAGGGCGTGACCGAGCTGATGGCGCACCCGGGCCACACCCCGAGCCACGCCCGGACCTCGTTCGGGGCCGAGCGCGAGATCGAGCTCGCGGCGCTCTGCAGCCCCCGCGCACGCGCGCGCGTCGCTGCGCGAAACCTCCGTCTCTGCGGCTGGTCAGCCGTCGGACGCCCTTCTCAGGGGTGACCCGTGGGCGGTCCAACATCGACCGCCATGGTCGTTGTAAAGTGCCGCGAATTCCGAATGTTGGAGCGGTCAGCGCCTTTACACCCCACGCGGCGCGATGCTAAGACCCCGGCTCCACCTCTCCCCACACGCGAGGAAGCTCGTCATGGCGGATGCGAAGCCGGTGGTCCCGAAGGATGGGGCGAAGATCTCGCTCGTCGACGGGAAGCTGAGCGTTCCCGACCGGCCCATCCTGCCGTTCATCGAGGGTGACGGCACCGGCCGCGACATCTGGCGCGCCAGCGTCCGGGTGCTCGACGCGGCGGTGGAGAAGGCCTACCGCGGCCGCCGGAAGATCGCCTGGACCGAGGTCTACGCGGGCGAGAAGGCGTTCACCAAGTTCAACAACTGGCTGCCCGACGAGACGATCCAGGCGTTCCGCGAGTACCTCATCGGCATCAAGGGGCCGCTCACCACGCCCATCGGCGGCGGCATCCGCTCGCTCAACGTCGCGCTGCGCCAGCTCCTCGATCTCTACGTCTGCCTCCGCCCGGTGCGCTGGTTCCGGGGCGTGCCCTCGCCGGTGAAGCGCCCGGAGAAGGTCAACATGGTGATCTTCCGGGAGAACACGGAGGACATCTACGCCGGGATCGAGTGGGAGGCGGGCTCGGAGCAGGCGAAGAAGCTGCTCGCGTTCCTCGAGCAGGAGTTCCCGAAGGAGTACCGGAAGATCCGATTCCCGGCGACGTCCGGGGTGGGCGTGAAGCCGGTCTCGCGCGAGGGGACGGAGCGGCTGGTCCGCGCGGCGCTCGAGTACGCCGTCCGCGAGAAGCGCCGGAGCGTCACCTTCGTGCACAAGGGCAACATCATGAAGTTCACGGAGGGTGCGTTCCGGAACTGGGGCTACGCGCTCGCCGAGCGGGAGTTCGCCGACCGCGTGTACACCTGGGAGCAGTGGGAGCGCACCAAGGCCTCGCGCGGCGAGGAGGCCGCCGCCGCCGAGCAGAAGGCCGCCGTCGCCGAGGGGCGCATCCTGGTCAAGGACGCCATCGCCGACATCACGCTGCAGCAGGTGCTGACCCGGCCCGAGGACTTCGACGTGGTCGCCACGCTCAACCTGAACGGCGACTACCTCTCCGACGCGCTCGCCGCGCAGGTGGGCGGCATCGGCATCGCGCCGGGCGGCAACGCCAACTACGTCACCGGCCACGCCATCTTCGAGGCCACCCACGGCACCGCGCCGAAGTACGCGGACCTCGACAAGGTGAACCCGGGCTCGGTGATCCTCTCCGGCGAGATGATGTTCCGGCACCTCGGCTGGAACGAGGCGGCCGACCTCATCGTCAAGGGCATGGACGGCGCCATCGCCGGCCACCGCGTCACCTACGACTTCGCGCGCCTGATGAAGGCCGAGGGCGTCGCGGACGCGGTCGAGGTGAAGTGCTCCGAGTTCGGCGACGAGATCATCAAGCACATGTAGCGTAGCGGCTTCCCAACCCCGGAGAGACCACATGGCCCAGCGGAAGAAGATCGCGCTCATCGGCGCGGGACAGATCGGCGGCACGCTCGCGCTCCTGGCCGGGCAGAAGGAGCTCGGCGACGTCGTCCTGGTGGACATCATGGAGGGCGTCGCCAAGGGCAAGGCGCTCGACCTGCAGGAGACGCGCGGCGTCGGCAAGTGGGACGTGGACGTGACCGGGGGCGGCACCACCGACTACTCGGTCATCCGCGACGCCGACGTCTGCATCGTGACCGCCGGCGTGCCGCGCAAGCCGGGCATGAGCCGCGAGGATCTCCTGAAGGTGAACCTCGACGCGATCACCAAGGTCGCGCACGGCATCAAGCAGTACGCGCCGAACGCGTTCGTCATCGTCATCACGAACCCGCTCGATTCGATGGTCTACGCCATGTACAAGGTCACCGGCTTCCCCAAGAACCGGGTGGTCGGCATGGCCGGCGTGCTCGACACCGCGCGCTTCCAGTACTTCGTGGGCGACGCGGCCGGGGTCTCGCCGCAGGACGTCCAGGCGATGGTGCTCGGCGGCCACGGCGACGACATGGTCCCGCTGCTCCGCTACTCGTCGGTGGCCGGCGTGCCGCTCACCCGGCTGCTCGACAAGGCCAAGCTCGACGCGATCGTGGAGCGCACGCGCAAGGGCGGGGGAGAGATCGTCGCGCTGCTCGGCACCGGCTCGGCCTTCTACGCGCCGGCCGCCTCGGCGATCGCCATGGCGGAGTCGTACCTGCGCGACAAGAAGCGGGTGCTGCCCTGCTCGGCGCTGCTGGAGGGCCAGTACGGGGTGAAGGGCCTGTTCGTCGGCGTCCCGGTGGTGATCGGCGCCGGCGGCGTGGAGCGGGTGCTCGAGCTCGAGCTGAACGACGACGAGCGCGCCATGCTCCAGCGGTCGGTGGACAGCGTGAAGAAGTCCGTCGCCGAGACCAAGCTGTAGTAGGTTTCTCGGGCCGGTCGTTCGCCCCATCCGGGGACGACCGGCCTTCGTCGTCACCACGAGAGAGCGAGCTCGGCTTGAAGATCCACGAGTACCAGGCGAAGGAAATCCTGCGGAAGTTCGGCGTGGCGGTGCCCCGCGGCTACCTCGCGGTCACGCCGCTCGAGGCGGAGGGCGCGGCGCGCCAGCTCGGCGGCGGCATCAGCGCGGTGAAGGCGCAGATCCACGCGGGCGGCCGCGGCAAGGGCGGCGGCGTGAAGCTGGCCCGCTCGCCGGACGAGGCCCGCCAGCACGCCGAGGCCATGCTCGGCATGATGCTGAAGACCCCGCAGACCGGGCCGGAGGGGCAGGAGGTCCGCAAGGTCTACGTCGAGGAGGGCTGCCGGATCGCCCGCGAGCTGTACCTCGGGATGACGCTGGACCGCGAGATCGGGCGCCTGGCGGTGATGGCCTCGGTCGAGGGCGGCGTGGACATCGAGGAGGTGGCGGCGAAGCACCCCGACAAGATCCTGCGGGAGTGGATCTCGCCGCTGACCGGCCTCATGCCGTTCCAGGCCCGCCGGCTCGCGTTCGGCCTCGGCCTCACCGGCGACTCGGTCACCGCGTTCGTGCGCTTCGCCACCGGCCTGTACAACGCCTACGTGGCCACCGACGCCTCGCTCGCCGAGATCAACCCGCTCGTCATCACGGTGGGCGGCGAGGTGCTCGCGCTCGACGCGAAGATGAACTTCGACGACAACGCGCTCTACCGGCACCCGGACATCGCGGCCATGCGCGATCCGGACGAGGAGGATCCGAAGGAGACGCAGGCCAAGGAGTACGACCTCTCGTACATCGCGCTGGACGGCGACATCGGCTGCATGGTGAACGGCGCCGGCCTGGCCATGGCCACCATGGACGTCATCAAGCTGTCCGGCGGCCAGCCGGCCAACTTCCTCGACGTGGGCGGCGGCGCCGACGAGGACAAGGTCACCGCGGCCTTCAAGATCATCCTCTCCGACCCGCACGTGAAGGCGGTGCTGGTCAACATCTTCGGCGGCATCATGAAGTGCGACGTGATCGCGAACGGCATCGTCGCCGCCGCCAAGCAGGTGGGGCTCTCGATCCCGCTGGTGGTCCGGCTCGAGGGCACCAACGTCGAGCTGGGCAAGGAGATCCTCGCCCACAGCGAGCTGAAGATCATCCCCGCCGACGATCTCGGCGAAGCAGCCCGGAAGGCCGTCCAGGCCGCGCGGGCCGCCTAGATCCAGGTCCATTCGTCGCGCGAGCGGCGGGAGGCACACGCCTTGAGCATCCTCGTAGATCGCAACACCCGGGTCCTCGTCCAGGGCATCACCGGCTCGGCCGGCAGCTTCCACACCGAGCAGATGCTCGCCTACGGCACGAACGTCGTGGCGGGCGTGACGCCCAACCGCGGCGGCACCCGGTTCCAGGGGACGGTCCCGATCTTCCACACGGTCGCGGCGGCGGTGAAGGAGACCGGCGCGAACGCGGCGGCCATCTTCGTGCCGCCCCCGTTCGCCGCCGACGCCATCATCGAGGCGGCCGAGTCGGACATCGAGCTCATCGTGGCGATCACCGAGGGCATCCCGGTGCTCGACATGGTCCGGGTGCGCCGCTACGTCGAGAGCCGCCCGAGGACCCGGCTCGTGGGGCCGAACTGCCCCGGCGTGATCACGCCCGGCCAGTGCAAGATCGGCATCATGCCCGGCCACGTGCACCGGCCCGGCCGCATCGGCGTGGTCTCGCGCTCCGGCACGCTCAACTACGAGGCGGTGAAGCAGCTCAGCGACCTCGGCCTCGGCCAGTCCACCTCGGTGGGCATCGGCGGCGACCCGGTCCACGGCACCGACTTCGTGCAGGCGCTGCAGCTGTTCGAGGACGATCCCGAGACCGACGCGGTCATCATGATCGGCGAGATCGGCGGCGGCGAGGAGGAGAAGGGCGCCGCGTTCGTGCGCGAGCACATGACGAAGCCGGTGGTCGGCTTCATCGCCGGCCGCACCGCGCCGCCGGGCAAGCGCATGGGCCACGCCGGCGCGGTGATCTCGGGCGGCGCCGGCACCGCCGACGCGAAGATGGCGGCCATGCGCGAGGCCGGCATCGTGGTGGTGGACGGGCCGCACCTGCTCGGCCGGGCCATGAAGGACGCGCTGTCGCGGCGCGCCCGTCCCAAGCCCGTCAAGGCGCCGCCCGCCGGCAAGCGGCCGGCCGCCCCCGCGCCCGGCAAGAAGGGCGCCGGCGCGCGCAGCGCCGCGCCGTCGCAGCGCGGCGGCAAGGCGCTCAAGAAGGCTGCCAAGGGGGAGCGCGACTAGCGCGCCCCCGAGGATCCAGGGACGCTCGCGCCCCCGTGCTCACGGTGAGCCGGGGGCGCGGCTTTCCCGCAACCCGGAACACGGAACGAACGGAGAGCATCACATGGCGATCGAGCGCACGCTGTCCATCATCAAGCCCGACGGCGTCGAGAAGGGCATCATCGGGAAGATCATCGGCCGCTTCGAGGAGAAGGGCCTGAAGCCGGTGGCGATCCGGCTGACCCAGCTGTCGAAGGCCGAGGCCGAGGGCTTCTACGCGGTGCACAAGGCCCGGCCGTTCTTCGCCGACCTCGTGAAGTTCATGACCAGCGGCCCGGTGGTCCTGATGGTGCTCGAGGGCGAGAACGCGGTCGCGCGGAACCGCGAGATCATGGGCGCCACCGACCCCAAGAAGGCCGACGCCGGCACGATCCGCAAGGACTTCGCCACCGACATCGAGAAGAACACGGTCCACGGGTCGGACAGCGCCGAGAACGCGAAGATCGAGGTCTCGTACTTCTTCCCCGAGGTGCAGGTCCACGCCTACGAGTGGAAGAAGCTCGGCTAACCGGCGGATCTTCCTGCACTCCTGGGGGCGTTCCCCCGCTCGGCCGGGCGCGCCGCGCCCGGTTCGGGCTAGAATGCACGGACCCGTCCCGCCCCAGGGACGGGTTTCGTCGTTTCAGGGGAACAGGAGAGCCGCAGTTTGGACGCAGTACCGACATGGAAATGGTTGCTGGGGGTGGCGTTCCTCGCCGCCTCCGCCTTCTGCTCAGGGACCGAGACGGCGCTGACCGCGCTGGGCGAGCCCCGGGCCCGGCAGCTCCGCGAGACCGGCGGCCGGCGGGCCCGCCTGCTGGGGCTGTGGATCGAGCACCCGGAGCGCGTGCTCTCGACCCTGCTCATCGGCAACACGCTGGTGAACGTGGGCGCGGGCGCGCTGGCCGGCTCGGTGGGCGCGGACCTCGCCGCCGGCGGCGGCTGGGCCCACGGGACGCTGGTCGCGATCGCCACCGGGGTGACCACGGTGGTGATCCTGTTCGCGGGCGAGATCGTCCCGAAGACGCTCGCCAAGCGCCACCCGGCGCCGGTCGCGCTCTGGGCCATGCCCATGGTCCAGGCGCTGTGCCTGGCCATGTGGCCGCTGTCGGCGGCGGTGACCCGGCTCACCGGCTCGGTGGTCGGGCTGCTCGGCGGCGGCAGGGCGCCCACGCCGGCGGTCACGAGCGAGGAGATCGAGTACCTCATCGAGATGGGCACGCGCGAGGGCGTGCTCGACGAGGTGAAGGAGGAGCTGCTCAACAGCGTGCTCGAGTTCGCCGACCGCGTCGCGAAGGAGGTCATGATCCCCCGCACGCGCATGGTCGCGGTGGACCGCGCGGTGGAGCCGGACGAGCTGGTGCGGATCGTCACCGAGAACCCGTACAGCCGCATGCCGGTGTACGAGGGCTCGATCGACAACGTGGTGGGCATCCTGCTGGTGCGCGACATCATCCAGGAGCTCCGGCACGGGCCGCTGCGGCGCATCGCGCTGGACCGCTACCTGAAGCCGGCGTTCTTCGTCCCGGAGCAGATGAAGATCTCGCGGCTGCTGAAGGAGATGCAGCGGCGGCGGACGCACCTCGCGGTGGTGGTGGACGAGTTCGGCGGCACGAGCGGCCTCGTCACCATGGAGGACGTCATCGAGGAGATCGTCGGCGAGATCCAGGACGAGGCGGACGTGGAGGCCGCGCCGGTGAAGGCGGTCGCGCCGGGCGTGTGGCTGGCGGACGCCGCCATCCCGCTCCACGACCTGCAGGCGTTCCTGAACGAGCAGCGGGACGAGCCCGCCCCGCGCCCCGCCGGCGAGGACGCCCCCGAGCCCGAGGAGGGCGAGCCGCCGCCGGAGGTCCGCTTCCCGGAGCAGGGCGACTACGAGACGCTGGGCGGGTTCGTCACCGCCACCGCCGGCCGGGTGCCGCCGGTGGGGGCCATGCTGGCCTGGGACGGCCTCACGTTCACGGTGCGCGCCGGCGACGAGCGGCGGGTCACCCGCGTCGAGATCGCGCGGCGGGGCGACGCCCCCGCGCCCGAGGTCGCGCCGGCCGCCGCCCGGTCTTAGGAAGACGCCCGCATGGACGTCCTGCACGACGACACCCCCGACCTCCGCTCGCTCCCGCAGGAGCGGCTCGCCGCCCTGATCGCCGGCCTGGGCGAGAAGCCCTTCCGCGCCCGCCAGGTCTACCGGTGGCTGCACCTTCGCGGCGCCGCCTCGCTCGACGAGATGACCGACGTCCCCCGCGCGCTGCGCGAGCGGCTGGCGGAGGGCACCCGCCTCACCACCCTCGAGCGCGCCACCGAGCAGCGCTCCGCCGACGGCACCATCAAGTGGACCTGGCGCACGCGCGACGGGAAGCTGGTGGAGTCGGTCTACATGCCGGAGACCGACCGCAAGACGCTGTGCGTCTCCACGCAGGTGGGCTGCGCGGTGGGCTGCACGTTCTGCATGACCGGCACCATGGGCCTCGCCCGCAACCTCACGCCGGGCGAGATCGTGGACCAGGTGCACCGCGCCAACCGCCGGCTGATCGAGCTGGGGGAGGGGGAGGGGCCGCGGCCGCTCACCAACCTCGTGTTCATGGGCATGGGCGAGCCGCTCGCGAACTACCGCAGCCTGAAGATCGCGCTCGACCTGCTCCTGTCCGAGGACGGCCCCAACTTCTCGCACCGCCACGTGACCGTCTCGACCTCCGGGCTCGTGCCGGTGATGCGGCGGCTCGGCGAGGAGACGCAGGTGAAGCTGGCGGTGTCGCTGAACGCCACCACCGACGCGCAGCGCGACGCGATCATGCCCATCAACCGGCGCTACCCGCTGGCCGAGCTGCTCCGCGCCTGCCGCGAGTTCCCCATGAAGCAGGGGCGGCGGATCACGTTCGAGTACGTGATGCTGGGCGGCGTGAACGACGCGCCGGAGGACGCCGAGCGGCTGGCGCGCCTGCTGCGCGGCATCCCGGCCAAGGTGAACCTCATCCCGTACAACGAGAACCCGGGCCTCGGGTTCGCCGCCCCGGCGCCCGGCGCGGTGGACCGGTTCCGCGACCTGCTCGTCGCGCGCAACGTGACCGCGGTGGTCCGCAGGAACCGCGGCACCGACATCGCCGCCGCCTGCGGCCAGCTCGCCGCGGAGGGCGGCCCCGGCGATCCGCGCCGGCGCGCCGCCGCGCCGTTGACCGGGACGCCCGCGGCGGGCTAGGTACGGGGCGCCCGCGGCTCCCGGCGGGCGGAAAGGCACGATCCCGGATGGCCCTGCTCGTCGTCGGCTCCGTCGCGCTCGACTCGCTCGAGACCCCCTTCGGCCGGCGCGAGGACGTGCTGGGCGGCTCCGCGTCCTACTTCTCGGCCTGCTCGAGCTTCTTCGGCCCGACGCGGCTGGTGGCCGTGGTGGGGGAGGACTTCCCGGAGGAGCACGTGCGCTTCCTGGCCGGGCGCGGCGTGGACCTGGCCGGCCTCTCGCGCGAGCCGGGCAGGACCTTCCGCTGGAAGGGGCGCTACGAGTTCGACCTCAACACCGCGCACACGCTCGACACGCAGCTCAACGTGTTCGCCGGGTTCCGGCCCGTGCTCCCGCCGACCTTCCGCGGCTCGGAGTTCGTGTTCCTCGGCAACATCGACCCGGACCTGCAGCGCGCGGTCCTCGACCAGGTGGAGCGGCCCCGCTTCGTGGGCTGCGACACCATGAACTACTGGATCACCTCGAAGCGCGCGAGCCTGCTCGAGACGCTGAAGCGCGTGGACATGCTGTTCGTCAACGACGCGGAGGCGCGCCAGCTCGCCGGCGAGCACAACGTGGTGAAGGCGGCGCGCGCCATCCTCTCGCTCGGGCCGAAGGCGCTGGTGGTGAAGCGCGGCGAGTACGGGGCGCTGTTCTTCTCCGGCGACGAGGTGTTCGCCGCCTCGGCCTTCCCGCTGCCCGAGGTGTTCGACCCCACCGGCGCGGGCGACAGCTTCGCGGGCGGGTTCATGGGCTACCTCGCGCACCGCGGGCGCGCCGACGCCCCCACCATGCGGCGGGCCATCGTGCTCGGGAGCGTGCTGGCGAGCTTCGCGGTGGAGCAGTTCTCGCTCGACCGGCTCCGCACGCTGCGCCCCGAGGAGATCCGCGCCCGCTACGCCGAGGCGCGCGGCCTGGCGCACTTCGACGACCTGGAAAACGATCTCTTCAACGGCGTCGGAACCCCGGGTTGACCTCCGATCCGCGCGGCGGCTACCATGCGCCGCCCGGCACGGGTCGAGCATGCGCATCGGGATCATCTCCGACATCCACTCGAACCTCGAGGCCTTGAGCGAGTCGCTGGCCGCGCTGGAGCGCCTGCGCCCGGATCGCATCTACTGCCTGGGCGACGTGGTCGGCTACGGCGCGAGCGTGAACGAGTGCTGCGCGCTGGTGCGCAAGGTGGCCGAGGTGACGCTGCTCGGCAACCACGACGCCGCGGTGGCCGGGCGGATGGACTACAGCTTCTACTACGACGCCGCCCGCCACGCGCTGGACTGGACCGCGGCGCGCATCGACCCGGACCACCTCGAGTGGCTGCGGGCGCTGCCGTACACGCACCGGCTCCCCGGCGTGGGGCTCAGCCACGGCAACCCGGCCGCGCCGCAGGCGTACGAGTACGTGTTCGCGAAGGAGCAGGCGAAGGACCTCGTCCCGCACCTCGACGGGCTCGAGGACGTGAACTTCGTGGGCCACTCCCACCTGTGCAAGTCGTTCGCGATCCACCCCTCCGGCGACGTGAACGAGGTGGTGGCGACGCGGTTCGGCCTGCGCCGCGGCTACAAGTACGTGATCTCGGTGGGCTCGGTGGGGCAGCCGCGCGACTGCGACAACCGCGCCTGCTTCGTCACGTACGACACCGAGGAGCGCGTGGTGGAGTTTCACCGCGTGCCCTACGACATCGAGACCGCGGCGCAGAAGATCTTCGACGCCGACCTCGCCCTGAACTTCGGCAAGCGGCTGTTCCTGGGCGTCTGATCCCACGGATCCGCCCGCCGCTCACACCACGCTGAGGTGGGTGGCGAGCCGGAACCCGGTGGTCAGGCCGTCGAGGTCCATGGCGGCGACGCGCAGCGCGCCGTCGAGCGCCAGCCGGGCCGGGGCGACCGCCGGGATGGCGCCCACCGGCTCCCCGGTGCGCAGCGCCAGGCAGGCGATCCCCTCGCCCGGCACGAGCAGCGTCCCGCGCGCCACCGCGGGCGCGGCCGCGCCCGGCGGCAGGTGGCCCGGCGGCGCCGCGCGGCTCCAGCGCACGGCGCCGTCGCGCCCGAGCGCCACCAGCGCGCCGGCGGCGTCGCGGAGCACGAGCAGCGGGCCGGCGGCGGCGGCCGCGGGCGCGCCGGTGAGCGGCGGGGCGTCGGTCCAGTCCGCGCTGCCGTCGCCGCGCAGCGCGGTGACCGCCGGGTCGCCGCCCACGGTCCCGACCACGGCGAGGCGCGGGCCCCACGCGATGGGCGGGCCCGCCGGGACGAGGTCGAGCGGCGCCTCCCAGCGGCGCGCGCCGGTGGACGGGTCGAGCGCGAGGAGCGCCGTCCCGGCGCCGGCCTCGGCCAGCACCAGGCAGGCGCCGCCGCCGGAGGAGGGCGCGCAGCAGGGCGCGCCGGGCGCGCGGACGCGCCAGGCCAGCCGCCCCGCCGCGTCCACCGCGTAGACGAAGCCGGTGTCGGACGCGGCCACCGCCACGCCGCCGAACGCGGCGGCCCGCAGGCGCGGCCGGCCCGGCAGCTCGAGGCGCCACAGCGTGCGGCCGGTCGCGGCCTCGAGCCCGGTGAGCGCCCCCGGCTCCACCAGCACGAGCGGCCCGCCGGCCAGCGCGACCGCGCCGTCCGGCTCCGCGCCGGGCGGCGTGCGGGCCCAGCGCGCCCGCCCGGTGCGGAGCGCGAGCGCCTCCAGGCGCCCGGGCCCGATCACGAGCACCGCGCCGGGGAGCGGCGCCGCGCGGAGGCCGCCGGCGGCGCGCCAGGCCACCTCGCCGCGCGCGCGGTCCACCGCCACCACCGCCTCGGCGCCGGCGGCGAGGGTGAGCGCCCCGGCGTTCCACAGGCCCGGGCCGGCCGGCGCGCCCACGTCCACCGACCAGGCGCGGCGGAACGAGAGGCGCCGCAGCTGCCCGGGGCCGAGCGGGGCGCCGGCGGCCGTCGCGGTGCCGCGCGCCCGCGCCTGCCCGGCGGAGGCGCCGGCGGAGAGATCGCCGCCGGCCAGCTCCTCGACCTGCGCCAGCCGCTCCGCCGCGGCCGCCTCCAGCTCGGCCAGGTACGCGTTCTCCGACTGCCGCGGGTTGCGCGCGCGGGCGAGCCGGCAGAGGTCGAGCGCGGCCTCGGCGACCGCCCGCGCCACCGCCAGCGGCGGCGCCGGCCGCGCCACGCCGCCCGCGCGCACCTGCCCGGCCGCGAGGTCCAGCTCCAGCGTGCGCGCCGGCGCACGGCCCGCCCGCGAGAGCGGGACCTCCAGCGCCGGCTCGCGCCGCCGGACGGCCCCCACGATCGCGCCCGCGGCCGCGACCAGGTCTCGCAGCGCCAGGAACGGGAACCCCTGCAGCGCCAGCAGCTCGGCGCCGTCCTCGGCCACCAGCCGCACCGCCCCCGGCGCGAGCAGCGAGCCGAGATCCGGCCGGCCGCCCGGGTAGGCGAGGAGGACGCCCTCGTCGTCCGCGAGGTCCACCGTGCAGGCGACGCGGCCGGGGCGCGGGGGCGGGCCGGGCCGGCGGGCCCGCACCGGCGGGCGCGGCCCGGGGGCGGGCGCCGCCTCCGTCCGGCGCAGGTCCCGCGCGGCGGCGCGCAGGCGGCCCGCGTCGCGGGCGGCCGCCGGGGCGGCCTCGGCCAGCTCCCGGCACAGCTCGGCGGCCGCCTCCAGGGCCGCCGCGGCCAGCGCCTCGAGGTCCACCTCCACGTCCCGGGCGAGGACGCGCGAGGGCCGGGCCAGCGACACGAGGGTGAGGAGCGCGCAGCCGCCCCGGCGCCGGAGCACCAGCTCCAGGG
The DNA here is from genome assembly GCF_049201065.2 of Anaeromyxobacter sp. Red801. Taxonomy (NCBI): domain Bacteria; kingdom Pseudomonadati; phylum Myxococcota; class Myxococcia; order Myxococcales; family Anaeromyxobacteraceae; genus Anaeromyxobacter; species Anaeromyxobacter sp. Red801. Next base: position 2,199,069 of record NZ_CM181236.1, read on the forward strand.
CCCCCTCGTGGAACGCCACCGCCGCGTGCGGGGCGCCCCCCACCACCCGCGCCACCGCGCGCAGCAGCGCCTCGAGCGAGGGGAGGAGCGGGCCCTCGGCCCGGCCCCCGGCGATGTCGATGCCGTCCACCTCGATGGCCAGGGCGTCCACGATGGCGCGGGTGGCGGCCGTGCGCGCCGGCCCCGCGGCGCGCCGGAGCGCGGCCGTCAGGTCGGGGTCGAGGCGCCAGCTGGTACCCGTGCGGATCCGGATCATGGAACCGGAAGAATCATCGCGGAATCAGGCACTTTCAACGTTGACAGGCCCGGTCCACGGCACGAAGATGAAGGTTCCGATGCGGCCGCCCGCCTGCTGGCGGCCCCGACAGCTCGAGACCTCCGTCCAAGGACGTACATGACCTTCACCGAAGCCGCCATCGAGGTGCTGCGGCGCGAGGGGAAGCCTCTCCACTTCAGGAAGATCGCCGAGATCGCCATCCGGGAGAACCTGCTCGACCACGTCGGCAAGATCCCGGAGGAAACCCTGGCCGATCAGCTCGCCGCGCACTGCCGGCTCCCCCACTCCGATCGCCGCATGCTGCCGGTGCAACCCGGCACGTTCGCCCTCTCGGAGTGGGGCCTGGACGAGGATCCCCACGGCCTCGAGAACCTGATCGAGCCGCCGCCCGAGAACGAGCTGCCGTACCGCGGCCGGGAGCGGCACCCGGCGCCCTCGCGCGAGATGGCGCGGGCCACCGGGCGCGGCGAGGCGGGCCGCGGCCGCCGCCGCGAGGAGGAGGAGCGCCGCGCGCGCCGCTTCCCGCCGCCCGCCGAGGTCGCCTACGAGATCCTGGCCGGCGCCGGCCGCGCGCTCACGCTGGCCGAGATCGCCCTCCAGGGCACCGAGCGGATGCTCATGCCCGACGCGTTCGTCCGCGACACGGCGTCGCTGTCCGCCGCGCTCGCCGAGGACAACCGCCGGCGCGAGGCGTCCGGCCGCCGCCCGCTGTTCCAGGTGGAGGGCGAGGCCGTCACCCTCATCGCCCAGCCGGAGCCCGGCGAGCGTCCCGCCGCCCCGGCGCCGCGCCCGGCGGCCGCCGCGCCCGGCGACCTGCGCCGCGCCGCCCTGGCCGCCCTCCGGCGCCGGCTGCGCGAGTGCGAGCCGCCCACCGTCGAGCACGTCGCCATCCGGATGCTCGAGAAGCTGGGCTACCGCGAGGTGAAGGTCGCCAAGCGCGGCCGCGAGCACGTGGTCTGCACCGCGCGCAGGCGCATGGGCCTCGCCGACCTGCGGCACGCGGTCCGCATCGTGCGCACCGGCGCCGAGGCGTCGCGCCGCGACGTGACCGAGCTGCGCCGCGACCTGGTCCACTACGGCGCGCAGCTCGGCGTCGTGGTCACCGCGGGCGACGCGGCGCGCGACGCGCGCGGCGAGGCGTCCGCCGCCGGCCAGCTCCCGGTGATCCTGCTCTGCGGCGAGGGCTTCGCCGAGGCGATGACCGAGGCCGGCCTGGGCTGCGTGCCGGTGGTGGTCCCGGAGGTGGACGACGCGTTCTTCCAGGCCGCCGCCGAGGCCGCGGCGGCCGAGGAGTCGGCCCGCCTGGCGCGGCGCGAGGAGCGCGACCGCCGCGAGGAGCGCGGCGAGCGCGGCGAGCGCGACCGGCGCCGGGACGAGCGGCGCGAGCCGCGGCGCGACGAGCGCCCGCGCCCCGCGGCGGAGGGTCTCGCCCTCGAGGCGTCCTCGGCCCAGGTGCCCGAGGCGGTCGAGCCCGCGGTCGCGGCCGGCGCGCGCGTGGTCGAGGTCCCGGCCGAGCTGGCGGCGGAGGAGCTCCCCGCAGCGCTCCCGCCCGGCGCCGGACCGATCGAGGACGAGGACGAGGGAGGCGAGGACGAGGGGCCGGAGGGCGCCGAGGGGCCCGAGGGCGAGGAGGAGCCGGCGGAGGTCGCCGCGAACGGCGCCGCGGGCGAGCCCGGCGCCGGCGAGCGCCGTCGCCGTCGTCGCCGCCGCCGCCGCCGGGGCGGCCGCGGGCGCAACCGCGAGGGCGCCGGCCCGCAGGCCGCGGGCGCGCCGGGGGAGGGCGCTGCGCCCGCCGCCGGACCCGCCGCCGCCGCGGACGAGCCGGCCTGGCCCCGCGCGGTGCCGGAGTCCGCGCCGCGGGCCACGCCGCCCCCCCTGCCTTCCGAGCCGCAGCCCGCCGCCGAGCAGCCAGCCCCGGCCGCCGCGCCGGTGGCCGCGGCCCCGGCCGCCGAGCCCGAGCCCGAGCGCGAGCGCACCGCGGAGCCGCCGCCCGAGCCCGGCCGCGGCGACCCCGAGGCCTGACGCACGGCGGGACGATGCCCGGACCGGCGCGACGGCGGATGGCGGTGGGGATCGCGGCGGGCGCGCTCCTCGTCGCCTCGGCCTGCCGGCCGGGGACGCCCCCGGTGCACGTGGTGTCGATCCGCGCCGAGCCGGGCGCGCTGGCCGGCCCGCTGGTGGAGGCCGGCCTGGATGCCGCCGCGCTCGAGTCGGCCGCGCGCGACGCCCTCGCCGGCGCCGGCTTCCGGCTGGGCGAGGGGAAGCGCCCGCACCAGGCCCGCGTGGACGTGGTGGGCATCCGCTTCGTGCCCGGCCCGCCCGGCGGCGTGGCGCGCGTCGAGACCGCGGTGCAGCTCGAGCTGGTCCCCGCGGACGGGACCGAGGGCACCGCCGTGCGCGAGACCGCGACCGGCGCCGCCACGCTCGCGGCCGGGCCCGCCGGCGCGTGGCGGGCCGCGCTGGCCATCGCCGCGCGCGGCGCCGCCGACGCGCTCGCGCTGGCGTCGGCCGAGGACGCGAAGTCCACGGCCGCGGTGGTGCGCGACCTCGGCTCCGACGACGCGCGGGTGCGGCGGCACGCGGTGCGGGTGGCGGCCGAGCGCCGCGCGCGCGAGGCGGTGCCGGCGCTCGTCGAGCGCCTGCGCGATCCGGAGCCCGAGGTGGCGCACCTCGCGGTGGGCGCGCTCGGCCAGCTCCGCGACCCGCGGGCGGTGGGCCCGCTCATCGACCTCTCGCAGCGCGGCGACGGCGGCATGGCGCTGGCGCTGGTGCGCATCATCGGCGACATCGGCGGGCCCGAGGCGGAGGGCTACCTGCTCACGCTCGAGGCCGGCCACCCGGAGCCGCGGGTGCGCGCCGCGGCCCGCGACGCGCTCGCCGAGCTGCGGGCCCGCGAGGCCGAGGCCGGCCGCGTGGCGGGCAAGTAGCCGCGCGGCGGCGGAGGCCACCTCGCGCCGGCTTTCCGCTAAGATGCGACCCTCATGACGCCCCGCACCCTGGTCCCGATCCTCGCGCTCGCGCTCGCCTGCGCGCGCGCCCCGGCGCCCGCCGCGCCCCGCGCGGCCGCGGCCTCGCCGGCCGAGTTCTTCCCGCTCGCGGTCGGGAACGCCTGGACGTACGTGGACGAGTCGCCGGCGCTGCCGCCGGAGCGGCGCGGCGCCACCCGCACCGTGCGGATCCTGGAGCGGACCGCCGACGGCTACTTCCGCGACAGCGATCGCGGCGAGCTGCGCGTGGACGGCGCCTGCGTGCACGACCGGCTGCGCCGGCTGCTCTGCGCGCCGCTCGCCCAGGGCCAGCAGTGGTCGTCGGTGGTCTCGGCCAGCTCCACCGAGCGGTACGAGATCGCCGCGGTGGGCGAGACGGCGGAGACGCCGGCGGGCCGGTTCGAGGGCTGCGTGCGCGTCCGCGCGCACAACCGGGCCGGACCGACCACCGACAACGTGCTCGAGATCACCTACGCGCCGGGCGTCGGGCCGGTGCGGATCGAGACGTGGGCGGTGGTGGAGGGGAACGTGGCGCCCCAGGTGCGGGCGGTGCTCGGCTCGTACCGGGTCGGAGGCAAGTGATGCGCGAGGTCGGGATCGGGATCGCCGGGTTCGGCGTGGTGGGCGGCGGGGTGCTGTCCATCCTGCGCCAGCACGCGGAGGACATCGAGGCGCGGCTGGGCGGGCGGATCGTGGTCCGGCGCGTGGCGCTGCGCGACCTGGACAAGGAGCGCTCCATCGACGTCGATCCCGCGCTGCTCACCACGCGGCTCGAGGACCTGCTCGACGACCCGGCCATCCAGGTGGTGGTCGAGCTGATCGGCGGCGTGGACCAGGCGTTCGAGCTGGTCTGCGGGGCGCTGGAGCGCGGCAAGCACGTGGTCACCGCCAACAAGGCGCTGCTGGCGGCGCGCGGCGACGAGATCTTCCGCCTCGCCCGCGCGCGCGGCGTGGACGTCTACTACGAGGCCGCGGTCTGCGGCGGCGTGCCCATCATCCGCACGCTGCGCGAGGCGCTCGCCTCCGACCGGATCACCGCGCTGCACGGCATCGTCAACGGCACCACCAACTTCATCCTCACCGCCATGGCCGAGAAGGGCGAGCCCATCGAGCGGGCGCTGGCCGAGGCGCAGCGGCTGGGCTACGCCGAGGCCGACCCCACGCTCGACGTGTCCGGCGGCGACGCGGCGCAGAAGCTGTGCGTGCTCGCCCAGCTCGCGTTCGGGGCGGCGCTCCGGCCCGAGGACGTGCTCACCGAGGGCATCATGGCGCTGAAGCCGGAGGACTTCCGGTGGGCGCGCGAGTTCGGCTACGCGCTGAAGCTGCTGGCGGTGGCCCGGCGCTGCGGCCCGGCCGAGGGCGCCGCGCCCGGCGCGCAGGACCAGCTCGAGGCCCGCGTGCACCCCGCCTTCATCCCGGCCGGCTCGCTGCTCGCCGGCGTCCGCGGCGCCATGAACGCGGTGGTGCTGCACTCCGAGGCGCTGGGCGCCTCCATGCTGTACGGGCAGGGCGCCGGCGCGATGCCCACCGGCAGCGCGGTGGTCTCGGACATCATCGACCTCACCCGCAACATCCTGGCCGGCAGCCCCGGGCGCGTGCCCCTGCCGCCCGCCGAGCCGCTGGTCTCGGTGCGGCCGCACGCCGAGGTGCGCTGCGCCTACTACCTGAACTTCTCGGTGCAGGACGCGCCCGGCGTGCTCGCGCGCATCGCCTCGCAGCTCGCCGCGCGCCACATCTCCATCGCGGCGGTGCAGCAGCGCGAGCAGAACGACCAGGGCCAGCCGGTCCCGCTGGTGATCGTGACGCACGTGGCCCGGGAGGCGGACCTGCGCGCCGCCATCGCCGACATCGACCGCGACCCGACCACGCTCGCGCCGACGCGCCTCATCCGCATCGAGAACGTCTGACCCCGCGCCGCGCGGCCGCCGCGTCCGGCCCCGCGCCGGCCGCCGCGGCGCGCCCGAGGTGAACGCATGGTGAGGACGGAGCTCCGGGTGATCTACGGCGACACCGACCAGATGGGCGTCGTCTACTACGGCAACTACCTGCGCTTCTTCGAGGCGGGCCGGAACGAGTTCATCCGCGCCAAGGGGCTCCGCTACCGCGACTTCGAGGAGGCCTACCTGCTCCGGCTGCCGGTGGTGGACGCGCAGGTGAGCTACCGCAGCCCGGCCCGCTACGACGACCTCGTCGCGGTGGAGACCTCGCTCGCCGAGGTGCGCCGCGCCTCGGCCCGCTTCGAGTACCGCATCGTCCGGGACGGCGAGCTGCTCGCCACCGGCTCCACGGTCCACGCCTGCGTGGACCTCGACGGGCGCGTGCGGCGCATGCCCCCGGAGCTGCTGGCGCGGCTCTCGGTGGGCGAGGCGCCCGGCGGCCCGGGGAAGGGAGGCTGAGCCATGGATCGGAACCTCGCGCTCGAGGTGGTCCGCGTCACCGAGGCCGCCGCGCTGGCCTCCGCCCGCCTGATGGGCCGCGGCGATCGCAACGGCGCCGACCAGGCCGCGGTCGAGGCCATGCGCAAGGCGTTCAACGACATCGCCATCCGCGGGGAGGTGGTGATCGGGGAGGGCGAGCGCGACGAGGCGCCGATGCTCTACATCGGCGAGAAGGTGGGGCGCTGCCGCGACGGCGACGCCGAGATGGAGATCGCGGTGGATCCGCTGGAGGGCACGAACCTGTGCGCCACCGGGGCGCCCAACGCGCTCAGCGTCATCGCCATGGGCGAGAAGGGCCGGCTGCTGCGCGCGCCCGACACGTACATGGAGAAGATCGCGGTCGGGCCGCGCGCCCGCGGGGCGGTGGACCTGCGCCGCACGCCCACCGAGAACCTGCGCCGGGTCGCGGACGCGCTCGGCAAGTACGTCGAGGACCTCACCGTGGTGATCCTCGACCGGCCGCGCCACGCGAAGCTGGTCCGCGAGGTCCGCGAGGCCGGCGCCCGCATCAAGCTCATCGGCGACGGCGACGTGGCCGGCGCGCTCAACACCTGCTTCCCGGACACCGGCGTGGACGTGCTGATGGGCATCGGCGGCGCGCCCGAGGGCGTGATCGCCGCCGCGGCGCTCCGCTGCGTGGGCGGCGACCTGCAGGGCCGGCTGGTGTTCCGCAACGACGCCGAGCGCGAGCGCGCCCGCGGGTACGGGCTGAAGGACCTGGACCGGGTCATGGGCGCGGAGGAGCTGGCCGGCGGCAACGTCATGTTCGCCGCCACCGGCGTCACCCACGGCGACTTCCTCAAGGGCGTGCGCTTCACCGGCGACGGCGCCCGGACGCACTCCGTCGTGATGCGGTCGCGGACCGGGACGATCCGCTACATCGAGACCGAGCACCACTTCACCCGCAGCCCGGACTACGGCTGGTAGCCCTCAGGAGGCCCCGATGTCGGTCGTCACGCAGGAGGTCTTCATCGACGCGCCCATCGACCGCGTCTACGACGTGATCGTGGACTACGCGCGCTACCCGGAGTTCGTGCCGGGCATCAGGGGCTGCCGCGTGCTCGCCGGCGGGCCGGGCAGGCGGGTGGAGTACGAGCTCGACCTCGGCATCAAGCGGTTCAAGTACGTGCTGCGGCACGAGGAGGAGCGCCCGCGGAAGGTGACCTGGTCGCTCCAGTCTGGCGAGCTCATGAAGGTCTCGAACGGCTCCTGGGAGCTCCACGCCGAGGGCGACCGCACCCGCGCGCACTACTCCGTCGAGATCCTGATCTCCAAGCCGCCGCTCGTCCCGCAGGCCGTCATCGACAAGATCAGCGAGGAGCTCACCAAGGTGAACCTCCCCCGCAACCTGCAGGCCTTCAAGGCGCGGGCGGAGTCGCTGCGCTGAGATCCGGCAGGCGGTGTCGCCGCGGCAACGTTTGCACCGGGAGGCGCGGCCTGCGCGCCGGCGCGCACATCCTGCCGCGCGCAGTTGACCCCCGTATGGGACGGGTGCTTTACTGAACGGGGCCCTGCGGGGGCGAAGTGAATTGGCGCGAGGGGGCCGTGCGTCATTAAAGAAGTGCGAACCGCGCCACGGAGGAGGGGAACGAGGTCGCGAGGAACGCGACTTGCAGCTGCAGCGAGGACGATGGCCCGGAGACCCGCCATGCTGGACGCCTACGTCATCGAGGAGATCAAGCGGCGTGAGCGCGAGCAGCGCCGCGAGGACCGTCCGTCGGTCGAGCTGCCGTTGCCCTCCTATCCGGACGAGGGGCCGCGCGGTCACGACGACCGCGAGCCCGGCGACCGCGATCGCGGCGTCGTGATCATCGACTACTCCGGGTGAGATGATCCGGGACGAGCGGGCGCTCGCCAGCGGCGAAGCGCTCGATCGAGAGGGCGCGGACCGGCCGGTCTCGCGCCCGTCGTTTTCCCGGGCGCGCGCGCGTTCCCTCGCCGGGAAAACCGATTGACCCATCGGCTGCGCGCGGGCACATTCGCGGGCCTGCGAGCGGATCCCTGGGCGCGGCGACCGCGCCGGGCGCTCGGGGAGACCAGCGGATGACCGAGATCATCAACGTGACCGCGCGGGAGATCCTCGATTCCCGCGGCAACCCCACGGTCGAGGTCGAGGTGGCGGTCGGGACCGGCGACGTGGGCCGGGCGGCGGTGCCCTCCGGCGCGTCCACCGGCGAGCACGAGGCGCTCGAGCTGCGCGACGGCGACACGGGTCGCTACCTGGGCAAGGGCGTCCGCAAGGCCGTCGCGAACGTGATCGACGAGATCGCGCCCGCGGTCGTCGGCCTCGACGCGTCCGACCAGGCCACCCTCGACGCGCGGATGCTCGCGCTCGACGGCACGCCCACCAAGTCGAAGCTGGGCGCGAACGCCGTCCTGGGCGTGTCGCTGGCCGCGGCCAAGGCCGCCGCCACCGCGCACGGCCTGCCGCTGTACCGGTACGTGGGCGGGGCGGGGGCGCGGACGCTGCCGGTGCCGCTCATGAACATCCTGAACGGCGGCGCGCACGCCGACTCCAACGTGGACATCCAGGAGTTCATGGTCGTGCCGCTCGGCCTGCCCACGTTCGCCGAGGCGCTCCGCTGCGGCGCCGAGATCTTCCACGCGCTGAAGAAGGTGCTGAAGGGCAAGGGCGCGGCGACCGGCGTGGGCGACGAGGGCGGCTACGCGCCGAGCCTCGCCTCGAACGAGGAGGCGCTCGCGGTGATCATGGAGGCCATCGGCCAGGCCGGCTACGAGCCCGGCAAGCAGGTGGCGCTCGCGCTCGACTGCGCGGCCAGCGAGTTCTACGACAAGAAGGCCGGCAAGTACGAGCTGGAGGGCGAGGGGAAGAGCTTCGACGGCAAGGGGCTGGTCGAGTACTACGCCCAGCTCGCCGCCAAGTACCCCATCGTCTCGATCGAGGACGGCTGCGACGAGGACGACTGGGCGACCTGGAAGCTCCTGACCGAGCGCCTGGGCGGGAAGCTGCAGCTCGTCGGCGACGACCTGTTCGTCACCAACGTGACCCGCCTGTCCCGCGGCATCGAGCAGGGCGTGGCGAACTCGATCCTGGTGAAGGTGAACCAGATCGGCTCGCTCACCGAGACGCTCGAGGCGGTCCGCATGGCGCACCGCGCGGGCTACACCAGCGTGATGAGCCACCGCTCGGGCGAGACCGAGGACACCACCATCGCCGACCTGGCGGTCGCCTGCGACTGCGGGCAGATCAAGACCGGCTCGGCGTCCCGCACCGACCGCATCGCGAAGTACAACCAGCTCCTCCGCATCGAGGAGGAGCTGGGCACGTCCGGCCGGTACGCCGGCCGCGGCGCGTTCAAGGCCCTCCGCTGAGCCTCCCGGCGAGCGGGCCCCGGACCTCGCGCCGGGGCCCGCCACGCCGCGCCCGAGCGACCCGCCACACGCGCCCCGGGTGCGGGCGCAACCCCGCGCCCGGCCACACGGATTTCCGGGCGCGGCGCATTGACACGCCCGCGGCCGCTCGCTAGCTTCACGTCCCTTGCATCGACCCTCCCGTCACAGGTGAAGAGCATGCGCGCCGACTGGATCGCGAAGCGTCGTGGGCAGGCCAACGTCAGCCAGATGCACTACGCCCGGAACGGCGTGGTCACCGAGGAGATGGCGTTCGTGGCGGCGCGCGAGCGCCTCGAGGCCGAGCTGGTCCGCGCCGAGGTGGCCCGCGGCCGGATGGTGATCCCGGCGAACGTCCGCCACCCCGAGCTCGAGCCGCTCGCCATCGGCATCTCGGCCTGCTGCAAGATCAACGCGAACATCGGCAACAGCGCGGTCACCTCGAACATCGACGAGGAGCTGGCCAAGCTGCGGGTGTGCCTGAAGTACGGCGCCGACACGGTGATGGACCTCTCCACCGGCGGCGACATCCCGCAGATCCGCGAGGCCATCCTGCGCGCCAGCCCGATCCCGGTGGGCACGGTGCCCATCTACGAGTGCCTGGCCCACGTGAAGGACGTGGCCGACCTCACGCCCGAGCTGATGCTCGAGATCATCGAGGCGCAGGCGGCGCAGGGCGTGGACTACATGACCATCCACGCCGGCGTCCTGCGGGACTTCATCCCGCTCGCGGCGCACCGGATCACCGGCATCGTCTCGCGCGGCGGCGCCCTCATGGCGCAGTGGATGCTCGCGAACAAGGCGGAGAACCCGTTCTTCACGCACTTCGAGCAGATCTGCGAGATCTTCAAGCGCTACGACGTGACGTTCTCGCTGGGCGACGGGCTGCGCCCGGGCTGCCTCGCCGACGCGTCCGACGCGGCGCAGTTCGCGGAGCTGAAGGCGCTCGGCGACCTGACGCGCAAGGCGTGGGAGCACGGGGTGCAGGTGATGGTCGAGGGCCCGGGCCACGTCCCGCTCGACCAGATCCCCATGAACATGGAGAAGGAGCGGGAGCTCTGCAGCGAGGCCCCGTTCTACGTGCTCGGGCCGCTCGTCACCGACATCGCGCCCGGCTACGACCACATCACCAGCGCCATCGGCGCGGCGGTGGCGGCGCAGCACGGCGCGGCCATGCTCTGCTACGTCACGCCGGCCGAGCACCTCGGCCTGCCGGACATCGACGACGTCCGCGAGGGCATCGTCGCCTACAAGATCGCGGCCCACGCGGCCGACGTGGCGCGCCACCGGCCGGGCGCCCGCGACCGCGACGACGCGCTCTCCCGCGCGCGCTACGCGTTCGACTGGAACAAGCAGTTCGAGCTGTCGCTCGACCCGGACACCGCGCGCGCCAAGCACGACGAGACGCTGCCGCACGAGGCGTTCAAGTCGGCCGAGTTCTGCTCGATGTGCGGGCCGAAGTTCTGCTCGATGAAGATCCACGGCCACCTCGCCGAGGCCGCCGCCGCCCAGGACGCGGCGGCGAACGGCGCGGCGAACGGCGCGGCCGAGAAGCCGGCCGGCGGCCTCCAGGTCCTCCCGTAGGCGGGCCTGGAGGCGCGAGCCTCACGCGGACCTCACCTCACCGCCCCTGGGGCGGCCCCTTCTCCACCGGCCTGCCGGCGGCCACCCAGCCGTCGATGCCGGCCGGCATCACGTACACGTTGCGGTGCCCGAAGCTGGCCGCCCGCCGGGCGGCCTCGTGGCTCGCGCTTCAACGCGTGTTCTTGCAGTAGAAGACCAGCGGCGCGTCCTTGTCCGCCGGCAGCTCCCGCGCCTCGTAGGTGCGGTACGCGACGAGCGTGGCGCCGGGCAGGTGGGCCTTCGCGTAGGTCTCCGGGCCGTTCGCGTCGAAGGCGCGGGCGCCGGGCGTGGCGAGGAGCCTCGCCACCTCGTCCACCGTGGCCTCGCGGTACGGCGCGCCCTCGGCGCGCGCGGTGCCGGCGCCGGCGGCGAGGGCCGCCGCGGCGAGCACGGTGAGACGCAGGATCCGGTTCATGTTCACCTCTCGTGGGGTTCTCGGGGTCCGGGGAGGTGAGCTAACCGGGGGCACCGGCGGCGGCATCGCCCCGCGCGGACCCACGCGGGATCACCGGTCCGGCTCGGACCTGGGCCTTAATATCCGCCACATGGCCCACCGGGTGACGGTGTACGAGGTCGGCCCGCGGGACGGGCTCCAGAACGAGGCGCGCACCGTCCCGACCGCGGACAAGCTGGCGCTCATCGGGGCGCTCGCGGCCGCGGGGCTGCGGCGCATCGAGGCGTCGAGCTTCGTCTCGCCGCGCTGGATCCCGCAGCTCGCCGACGCGGCGGAGGTGACGGCGGCGCTCCCCGCGGCGGACGGGACCTCGTACGTGGTGCTGGTGCCGAACGCGAAGGGGCTGGACCGCCTCGCGGTCGCGCTGTCCCGCGCGGGCGAGGGGCACCCGCCGGTGGAGGCCGCCGTGTTCCTCTCCGCGTCCGAGACGCACAACCGCAAGAACCTGAACCGCACCGTGGCCGAGACGCTCGGCGAGCTGGAGGCGCTCGTCCCGGCGGCGCTCGCCCGCGGGCTCCGCGTGCGCGGGTACGTCTCCACGGTGTGGGGCTGTCCGTACGAGGGCCCGGTCGATCCCGGGCGCGCCGCCGACATCGTCGAGCGGCTGCTGGCGCTCGGCTGCCACCAGGTGTCGCTCGGCGACACCATCGGCGTGGGCACGCCCAACCAGACCCGCCGCATCCTGGCGCTGCTGCGCGCCCGCGCCCGGCCGGAGCAGATCGCGCTGCACATGCACGACACGCGCGGCACCGCGCTCGCGAACGTGCTGGCAGGGCTGGAGGAGGGCGTCACCACCTTCGACGCGTCGATCGGCGGCCTGGGCGGCTGCCCGTACGCGCCGGGCGCCTCCGGCAACCTCGCCACCGAGGACCTCGTCTACATGCTCGACGGGATGGGGCTCGAGACCGGGGTGGACTTCCGGAAGCTGGTGGCCGCCGGCGCGCTGGCGCAGCGGCTGGTGGGGCGGACCTTGCCGGGCAAGGCGCTGCAGGCGGAGCTGGCGCGGGCGGGAGGCTGACATGGATCTCCGGGTCGAGCGCAGGGACGCGGTCGAGGTGTGGACCATCGACGGCGCCTCGCGCCGGAACTCGATCACCACGGGGCTGCTGCGCGCGCTGCGCGAGCAGCTCGCGCGCGCCGGGGCCGACCGGGCGCTGCGGTGCGTGGTGATCACCGGCGACGGCGACAAGGCGTTCTGCGCCGGCGCCGATCTCAAGGAGCGCGCCGGGATGTCCGCCGACGACGTGCACCGCTTCCACGAGGGGCTGCGCGACGCGCTCCGCGGCATCGAGCAGGCGCCGCAGCCGTTCGTGGCCGCGCTGAACGGCGCGGCGCTGGGCGGCGGCCTGGAGCTGGCGCTCGCCTGCGACCTGCGCATCGCCGCCGACTCGGCCCAGCTCGGGCTGCCGGAGGTGGCGCTCGGCATCATCCCCGGCGGCGGCGGCACGCAGCGGCTGGCGCGGCTGGTGGGCGTGGCGCGGGCGAAGGACCTCGTGCTGACGGCCCGGCGGATCGGCGCCGCCGAGGCGCTCGCCATGGGGCTCGTCACGCAGATCGCGCCGCCCGGCCGGCTCCTGGACGAGGCGCTCGCGCTCGCCGGGCGCATCGCGCGGAACGCGCCGGTCTCGCTGCGCCAGGCGAAGCGCGCCATCGACGGCGGGTTCCACCTGCCGCTCGAGGAGGCGCTCGCGCTCGAGCACCGGATGTACCAGGACTGCCTCGGCACCCGCGACCGGCGCGAGGCGCTGGCCGCGTTCGCCGAGAAGCGCGCGCCGGTGTTCACCGGCGAGTGAGCGAGCCGGGGCGCGCAGCGCACCGCGAGGACACGACGGGGGAAGGCATCATGGACGCGGACGGAACGCCCGGAGGTGGCGCAGTGGCCCGAGACGAGTCGCCGGACGCGCGCATCGCGCGGGAGCTGCGGCGGGTGGAGCAGGGCGGCGCGGCGAAGTACCACGCCAAGAACGCCGAGCAGGGCAAGCGCTTCGCGCGGGAGCGGATCGCGCTCCTGCTCGACCCGGGGAGCTTCGTGGAGGACGGCGCGCTCGCGAACGCGCTCGACCCGGAGCTGCCCGCGGACGGCGTCGTCACCGGCATGGGCCGGATGGACGGCCGGCCGGTGTGCGTGATGGCGAACGACTCCACCGTGAAGGCGGGGAGCTGGGGCGCGCGGACGGTCGAGAAGATCCTGCGCATCCAGGAGGTCGCGGCGGCGCAGCGGCTGCCGCTCTTCTACCTGGTGGACTCGGCCGGCGCGCGGATCACCGACCAGGTGGAGATGTTCCCGGGCCGGCGCGGCGCCGGGCGCATCTTCCACAACGAGGTGCACCTCTCCGGCGTGGTGCCCCAGGTGTGCCTGCTGTTCGGCCCGTCGGCCGCCGGCGGCGCGTACATCCCGGCGTTCTGCGACGTGGTCATCATGGTCGAGGGGAACGCGTCCATGTACCTGGGCTCGCCGCGGATGGCCGAGATGGTCATCGGCGAGAAGGTCTCGCTGGAGGAGCTGGGCGGCGCGCGCATGCACTGCTCGGTGTCCGGCTGCGGCGACTTCCTGGTCAAGACCGAGGAGGAGGCCATCGCGCTGGCGCGCCGCTGGCTCTCGTACCTGCCCTCCAGCCACCGCGCGCTGCCGCCCGAGGCGCCGGCCCGGCCGCCGCGCCCCGGCGCCCGCGCGCCCGCCGACATCGTGCCGCGCGACCAGAACAAGCCGTTCGACATGCTCGAGCTGGTCGGGGCGATCGTGGACGAGGGCTCGTTCCTGGAGGTGAAGCGGCTCTGGGCCGGCGAGCTCGTCACCGGGCTCGCGCGCATCGACGGCCAGGTGGTCGGGATCGTCGCGAACCAGCCGAAGGTGAAGGGCGGGGTGCTGTTCGTGGACTCCGCCGACAAGGCCACCCGCTTCATCTGGCTGTGCGACGCGTTCAACGTGCCGCTGCTGTACCTCGCCGACGTGCCCGGGTTCATGATCGGCACGAAGGTCGAGCGGGCCGGCATCATCCGGGCCGGGGCGAAGATGATCAGCGCGGTGTCGGAGGCGACCGTCCCGCGCATCTGCGTGGTGGTGCGCAAGGCCTACGGCGCCGGGCTCTACGCCATGGACGGCCCGGCGTTCGGCCCGTCCGCCACGCTGGCGCTGCCCGAGGCCATGATCGCCGTGATGGGGCCGGAGGCCGCGGTGAACGCGGTCTTCTTCAACAAGATCCAGGAGAAGCCGGAGGCCGAGCGGGCCGCCTACGTGGAGGCCCTGCGCGAGGAGTACCGCGCCGACATCGACCTGTTGAAGCTGGCGAGCGAGCTGGTGGTGGACGCGGTGGTGCCCGGCGAGCGGCTGCGCGAGGAGCTCTCCCGCCGGTTCCGGATCTACGCCGCCGGCCACGAGCCGCCCCGCGAGCGCAAGCGCGGCGTCCTCCCGGTCTAGGAGCCCACATGGACTTCGAACTCCCCGAGGAGCTGGTCGAGATCCAGCGGACCGTCCGCGCGTTCTGCGAGGCGGAGGTGAGGCCGCACGCGGCCGCGTGGGACGCGAGCGAGACCTTCCCGCGCGAGGTGGTGGCGAAGCTCGGCGCCATGGGGCTGCTCGGCATCACCGTCCCGGAGCGGTACGGCGGGGCCGGGATGGGGGCGCTCGCGGTGGCCGTGGTGGTGGAGGAGCTGGCGCGCCACGACGGCTCGCTCGCGCTCACCGTGGCGAGCCACAACGGGCTCGGCACGGGCCACATCGCGCGCTTCGGCACCGAGGCGCAGAAGGAGCGCTACCTGCCGGCGCTCGCGACGGGCGAGCGGCTGGCCGCCTGGGCGCTCACCGAGCCGGGGAGCGGCTCGGACGCGTCGGCGATGCGCACCACCGCGGCGCGCCGCGGCGACGGCTGGGTGCTCTCCGGCTCGAAGACGTTCATCACCCAGGGCACGGTGGGCGGCAGCTTCGTGGTCCTCGCCCGCACCGACCCGGGGCGGCGCCACCACGGGATCACCGCGTTCATCCTCGAGCCGGGCATGAAGGGGTTCAGCCAGCGCGCCATCCACGGCAAGCTCGGGATGCGCAGCTCCGACACCGCGCAGCTGTTCCTCGACGAGGTCGAGGTCCCGGACGCGCAGCGGCTCGGCGAGGTGGACCACGGCTTCATCGACACGCTGCAGATCCTCGACCGCGGCCGGATCACCATCGGCGCGCTGGCGGTGGGGCTCGGCCGCGGCGCGCTGGAGGAGTCCCGGGCGTACGCGAAGGAGCGCCAGGCGTTCGGGAGGCCCATCGCCGAGTTCCAGGCGATCGGCTTCATGCTCGCCGACATGGCCACCGAGCTCGACGCGGCGCGGCTGCTGGTCCGGCGGGCGGCCGCGATGTGCGACGCGGGCCAGCCGTTCGGCGCGCCGGCCTCCATGGCGAAGCTCTACGCCAGCGAGGCGGCCATGCGCGCCACCTCCCGCGCCATCCAGATCCACGGCGGCTACGGCTACACCCGCGACTTCCCGGTGGAGCGCCACTTCCGCGACGCCAAGCTGACCGAGATCGGCGAGGGGACGAGCGAGGTGCAGCGGATGGTCATCTCGCGGGAGATTCTGAGGTAGTCTCTCGCGCGGAAGGGGAGCGAGCCGGACGGGCGGGAGCGCCCGCGCCCCGCGCGCGTGGGACACATGGGCGAAGGCGAACACACCATCATCGGAAAGATCCCGCGCGAGCGCCTGAACCAGATCGCCTCGCGCAAGCTGTCCGCGCTCGGGATCCCCGTCCGCCTCGGCGCCGACCGCGAGACGCTCGAGGGCGAGCTCGCGTTCGCCGGGCGGGTCCAGCACCCCGTCACCGGCCAGACGATCCCCCGCGGCCGCTTCGTCGTCACCGGCCACGACCACCTCCGGTTCCTGGACGCGCCGCTCTCCGCGCTCGGCGAGGTGAACTTCTACGAGCACGAGCGGGCCACCGGCCTGGAGGTCTCGGTCGCGCAGGCGCTCGGGCGCCGCACCGCGGCGCTCCAGGACCTCGCCGCCCGGATGCGCTCGCTGCGGCTCGAGACGGCGCTCGACCCGGAGCGCCTGGCGGTCCGCGCCCTGGTGAAGACCGCCACCCACGCGTTCGAGGTGCTGGGCGGGCCGGAGTCGGTGCGGGTCTCGCGCGTGGCGCCGGTGGGCGGGCGGCCGTTCGAGGTCGCGCCGGACTTCCCCACGCTCGACCTCTCCGACTTCGCCAGCCCCACCGACCTCGAGATCTACCTGGTCGCCTCGGTGTCGCGGATGCGCCCCGCCGCCGCCGCGCCCGCGCTCACCCCGGCCCCGACCGCGGCGCCCACGCTCGCGGCCACGCCCGCGCCGCGCAACGCGCTCACGCTGGCGGCGCTGGCGCAGGTCTTCGGCGACGACGCGATGCTCGCGCCCAACGCCATGGTCGAGCTGGTGAAGGAGTTCGCCTACGGCAACACCCGCTACCGCTTCGTGGCCAGCCGCGAGATGGGCACCCGGTTCAAGGGGCGGGTGATCGGCCCGAACGGCGACGTCTGGTCGGACCGCTTCGACCTGGCCAGCTTCCCGGGGACGGCCAAGGTGGTGGCGCTCGCGCTGGGCGCGGCGGATCCCGGCGCGGACCCGGGGCCGCCGCCCGCGCCGGCCCCGGCCGCGCCCTCCGAGGTGCCGAGCCACCTCATGCCGCACCCCGGCGAGATCTGGGTGATGAGCGTGGTGGTGGAGGAGGCCGGGCCGGACGAGGTCCGCTACGTCGGCACCGACATCGACGGCCGGCCCTACGGCGCCGCGCGCGTCCTGAAGCGCTCGGACTTCGAGGCGGTGTTCGCCCAGGACCGCGGCGGCTGGCGCCTGCTCATCCAGATCGACCAGGTGCAGGACGGCAGCGTGATCTACCGGCAGCTCGATCGCCAGCGGCAGCCCATGGGCGCGCCGCGCAAGATGTCCAGCGCGATCCTCGTCGCGAACTTCGTCCCCGAGGCGGCGGCCTACTGATGTCATCCCCATCCATCGCAGAGCGCGTGCTCGCGGGCGAGGTCCGCGCCGCCGCCCGCCTGATGCGCGACCTCGACGACCGGCTCCCGGAGGCCGAGGCGACGCTGCGGGCGCTGTTCCCGCGGACCGGCCGGGCCTACGTGGTGGGCCTCACCGGCGCGCCCGGCGCGGGCAAGTCCTCGCTCACCGACCGCCTCATCGGCCACTACCGCCGGCTGGGCAAGACCGTCGGCGTGATCGCCGTGGACCCGACCAGCCCGTTCTCCGGCGGCGCCATCCTGGGCGACCGGATCCGGATGCAGGATCACGCGCTCGACGAGGGCGTGTTCATCCGCTCGCTCGGCACCCGCGGCCACCTGGGCGGCCTCTCGCGCTCCACCTCCGACCTCGTCCAGGTGATGGACGCCATGGGCAAGGACGTCATCCTGGTGGAGACGGTCGGCGTCGGGCAGGACGAGATCGAGGTCGCCACGCTGGCGCACACCGTGGTGGTGGTGGCGGTGCCGGGGCTGGGCGACGACGTCCAGGCCATCAAGGCGGGCGTGCTCGAGATCGCCGACGTGTTCGCGGTGAACAAGGCCGACCGGGAGGGCGCCGACCGGACCGTGCGCGACCTGCAGACCATGCTGGAGCTGCGCCGCACGGTCATGGGCCTCGGGCCCGCGCCGGCCGACCACGACGCGGCGCACCGCTTCACCGGCGGCCCCGTGCCGCCCTCCGGGCCGGCGCAGGCGGCCTGGGAGCCGCCCATCGTCCGCACCGTGGCGGTGCGCGACGAGGGCGTGGCGGAGCTGATCGCGGCGGTGGACGCGCACCGCGCCCACCTGGAGGCCACCGGCGGGCGCCGCGCGCGCGAGGTGGCCCGGGCCCGCGCCGCGTTCGTGGCGGTGCTGCGGGAGCGGCTGCTGGCCGGGGCGCTGGCGCGCCTCGAGGCGGAGAAGGGGCGGCTCGACGCCGTGGCCGAGCGGATCGCGGCCCGGAGCGCCGATCCGTACCAGCTCGCGGACGAGCTGGCCGCGCTGCTGCGGGCCTGAGCGGGAGAGCCGACGATGGGCGAGGATCGAGGACCAGCGCAGGAGCCCGCGGGCGCGCCGCCGGAGCCGGACCCGGCGCTCGACCCGGTGGGCGCGCTGGAGGCGCGGCTCGGCATCGCGGTCACCGACCGCCAGGCCGCGCTGGCCGCGCTCACGCACAAGTCCTACGTGAACGAGCACCGCGAGGACGGGCTGCAGGACAACGAGCGGCTGGAGTTCCTGGGCGACGCGGTGATCGACCTGGCCGTGTCGCACCGGCTCATGGAGCGCTTCCCGTCGGCGCGCGAGGGCGACCTCTCGAAGATGCGCGCGGCGGTGGTGGACGAGCAGGGGCTGGCCGAGCTGGCCCGCACGCTCGACCTCGGCCCGCTGCTTCGCCTCGGGCGCGGCGAGGAGCTGACCGGCGGCCGGCAGAAGTCGTCGCTGCTCGCCGACGCCATGGAGGCCGTGATCGCGGCCATCTACCACGGGCAGGGGCTCCCGGCGGTGCTCTCCTTCGTGGACCGCTTCCTGGGCGAGGCGTTCGCGCGCGCCGCGGCCGGCACGCTGGACCGCGACTTCAAGACGCAGCTCCAGGAGCTCTCGCAGAGCCGGCTGCGCGCCACCCCGCGCTACCGCGTGGTCGCCGAGCACGGCCCGGACCACTCGAAGACGTTCGAGGTCGAGACCGACCTGCGCGGCGAGGTGCTGGGGCGCGGCGCCGGGCGATCGAAGAAGGACGCGGAGCAGGCGGCGGCGCGGCTCGCGCTCGACGCGCTCGGCCGCCGCCTGGCGCTGGAGGCCGGCCAGGCCGGGGCGGAGCCCGCCGCGTCCCCGTCCGCCGCGGCGGCGCCGGCCGAGGTCCCGGAGGCGCCCGCCGTCCCGGCAGCGGCCGCCGAGGCGGAGGCGGAGCCCGCGCGGCCCGCGCCGCCGCCGGAGGCGGTCGCGCCCGCGCCGGAGCCGGAAGGCCCTCGGACCGAGCGCGACCCGGCCGGCGTGGAGGCGCCCGCGCCCGAGCACCCGCCGCACGCCGCGGCCCCCCGGCGCCGCCGCGCCGCCCCGGCCGGCGGGCGGAAGGCCGCCGCCCCGGCCCGCCCTCGCAAGGCCGCCGCGACGCGGAAGGCCACCGCGGCAGGGAAGGGCGCCAAGGTCACCGCCAAGGGAGCCCGCAAGGGGGCGCGCCCCCGGCGCTGAGGGGCGCCGTCTTTCCATTTGCCGGGGCCCCCACCCGCGACTAGCATCCCGCCGCATGACGCGCTCCTCCCTTCTGGTGATTTCACTGTTCGTGTCGCTGGCCCTCCCGCCGTCCGCCCGCGCGCAGGCCCCCGCGGCCGCCCCGGCCAAGGGCAAGGACCTGTACGCCGTGTTCGAGACCTCGCGCGGCAAGATCGGCGTGAAGCTCCTGCCGGCCGAGGCGCCGAAGACGGTCGAGAACTTCGTCCAGCTCGCCGAGGGCAAGAAGCCCTTCACCGACCCGCTCACCGGCCAGCAGCGCAAGGCGCCGTACTACGACGGCCTGCTGTTCCACCGGGTGATCCCGGGCTTCATGATCCAGGGCGGCGACCCCGCCACGCGCGGCGCGCCCCTCGGGAGCTCCGCGCAGAAGGACCTCCCGTTCGGCGTCTCCGGGCCGGGCTACAAGTTCGACGACGAGCTGCCGGCGCCCGGGACGAAGCTGTTCGAGAAGCCGTGCGTCCTCGCCATGGCGAACGCGGGCCCGAACACGAACGGCTCGCAGTTCTTCATCACCGAGGGCGCCGGGGACCGCGTGCCGCAGCTCGAGCCGCGGGCCTGCGACTCGAAGTCCGGCGTGTGCGGCTACACGCGGTTCGGGCAGGGCGTGTGCGGCTGCGACCTGGTGGGCGGGATCGCCCGCGCCGGCAACTCTCAGACGCGGCTGGTGAAGGTCACCATCACCGCCGAGCGCCCCACCTGCAAGTAGGGACAACCCGGGCCCGCGCGCGGGCCCGCCACCCGGCGGCGCGCCGGGAGAGGTGAAGCATGGCCGAGCAGATCTACGCGACGTTCCAGACGTCGATGGGCGACCTCGTGGTCAAGCTGCTGCCGGAGAAGGCGCCCAAGACCGTGAAGAACTTCGTCGAGCTGGCGGAGGGCACGCGCGAGTGGACCGACCCGCGCACCGGCCAGAAGGTGACGAAGCCGCTCTACGACGGCACCGTGTTCCACCGCGTCATCCCGGACTTCATGATCCAGGGCGGCGATCCGCTCGGCACCGGCACCGGCGGCCCGGGGTACCGGTTCGAGGACGAGATCGGCCCGGACAACGTGTTCTCGAAGCCCGGCCTGCTCGCCATGGCGAACGCCGGCCCGAACACGAACGGCTCGCAGTTCTTCATCACCGAGGTGGAGACGCCCTGGCTGAACAAGGGGCACACCATCTTCGGCGAGGTGGTCAAGGGCGGGGACCTCGTCCCGAAGATCACCCGCGCCGGCAACGCCAAGGTCAAGCTCGAGAAGGTCACCATCACCCGCGGCGCGCAGCCCTAGGGCGGCGCCACACCGAAGGAACCCGGGCGCCCGCGTCCCTCCGCCTCGGCGGACGGGCCGCGGGCGCGATCACCTCCATGGCCAGCAAGAAGAAGACCCCGTTCCGCGCCGGCTTCGTCGCCATCGTCGGCCGGCCGAACGTGGGGAAGTCCACGCTCCTCAACCGCGTGCTCGGCGAGCACGTGGCCATCGTCAGCCCCCGCCCGCAGACCACCCGCACCCGCATCCTGGGCGTCCACAACGTCCCGGGCGCGCAGGTGGCGTTCTTCGACACCCCCGGCCTGCACAAGGCCAAGGGCGCGCTCAACCGGCGCATGGTCGAGACCGCGCTCTCCACGCTCTCGGAGGTGGACGCGGTGCTCATGCTCATCGAGGCCGGCACCGGCCCGGAGGGCCGCGTCGAGGTGGGCGAGTCCACCCGCTGGGCCATCGAGGAGGTCCGGCGCGCCCGGAAGCCGGCGGTGCTGGGCGTCAACAAGATGGACCGCGCGCCCCGCGCCACGCTGCTGCCCGTCATCGACGCCTACCGCGGGCTGCACGACTGGGCCGACGTGGTCCCGTTCTCGGCGCTCACCGGCGAGAACGTGGACACGCTGGTGCAGGCGCTCGTCCGGCTGCTGCCCGAGTCCGACGCCCCGCTGTTCCCGCCCGACGTGCTCACCGACCAGGCCGAGCGCGCGCTGGCGGCGGAGTACGTGCGCGAGCAGGTGATGCTGCAGACGCGGCAGGAGATCCCGTACTCGGCCGCCGTCGAGGTGGAGGAGTTCGACGAGTCCGACCGGCGCGAGCGCGGCGGGCTGGTCCGCATCTCGGCGCTGGTGGTGGTCGAGCGCGACTCGCAGAAGGCCATCGTGATCGGCAAGCAGGGCGCGATGCTGAAGAAGATCGGCACGCGGGCGCGCGAGGGGCTGGAGCGGCTGCTCGGGTGCAAGGTGTTCCTGTCGCTCACGGTGAAGGTGGACGAGCGCTGGAGCGAGCGCGAGGGCGCGCTGAAGAGGTTCGGCCTGTGAGCCCGCCCCGTCCCGTGGTGGCGCTGGTGGGCCGCCCCAACGTCGGCAAGTCCACCCTGTTCAACCGGCTGGCCGGCCGGCGCGTCGCCATCGTGGAGGACGTGCCCGGCGTCACCCGCGACCGCAACTACGCCGACGTGATCTGGGAGGGCCGCGCGGTCTCGGTGGTGGACACCGGCGGCTTCGAGCCCGAGTCGCGCGACCGGCTCATGTCGCAGGTGCGCGAGCAGGCCCAGCTCGCGGTGGACGAGGCCTCGGTGGTCGTGCTGGTGGTGGACGGCCGCGACGGCCTCACCGCGCTCGACCGCGCCGTGGCGGACCTGCTCCGGCGCGCCGGCAAGCCGCTGTTCGTGGCGGTGAACAAGGTGGACACCGCCCGCACCGAGGAGGACGTGCCGCTCGCCGAGTTCTACGGGCTCGGCTTCGGCGAGGTGCACGCCGTCTCCGCCGAGCACGGGCGCGGCGTGTCCGGGCTGGTGGACGCGATCGTCGAGAAGCTCGCGCTCCCGCCGCTCCCGCCGCCGCCCGAGGAGGCCGACGAGCCGCAGGAGGTCTCCGAGGAGGCGCGGCCGGTGGGCGACATCCGGCTCGCCATCGTGGGCCGGCCCAACGTGGGCAAGAGCACCTTCGTGAACGCGCTGCTCGGCGAGGAGCGCTTCGTGGTCTCCGACGTGCCCGGCACCACCCGCGACGCGATCGACTCGCTGGTCGAGCACAAGGGGCGGCGCTTCGTGGTCACCGACACGGCCGGCATCCGGCGCAAGCGCTCCATCGCGCAGAAGGTCGAGTCGTTCTCGGTGGTCCGCGCCATGAAGGCGATGGACCAGGCCGAGGTGGTGGCGTGCCTCCTCGACGCGACCGAGGCCGGCGTGGAGCAGGACGCGCGGCTCCTCGGCCTGGTGGCCGAGAAGGGCAAGGCGCTCGTCGTCGTGGTGAACAAGTGGGACATCGCCGAGCGCGAGGGCGCCACGCAGGACTGGTACCGCAAGGAGCTCACCAAGCGGCTGCCGTTCGTGGCCTTCGCGCCGATGCTGTTCGTGTCGGCGAAGGAGCGGCGCGGGGTCCACCGCGTGCTGGAGAAGGCGGCGCGGCTGGTGGAGCAGTACCGGGCGCGCTTCCCGACCCCGCAGCTCAACGAGCTCCTCGAGGCGCTCCAGGACGAGCACCCGGCCCCCGTCGCCCGCGGGCGCCGCGTGAAGCTCTACTACGTCGCCCAGGTGGCCTACGCCCCGCCCACGTTCGTGATCCAGGCCAACCACCCGGACGGCCTGACCGACCACTACCGCCGCTACATCGAGAACCGCTTCCGGGACGCGTTCGGGCTGGAGGTTCCGATGCGCCTCGTGTTCAAGGAGCGCCAGCACCGCTCGCGGCCGCGCCGGCCGCGCGAGTAGGGCGGTGGGGCCGGCCCGGCGGGGCGGGCTTTCGCTTGACGCCCCCCGGGTACCCGCCTAGATTGGCCCGGTTTTCCTCACATTTTCGCCGAGCACGCACCCGAGAGGCGCCATGTCGAAGGACACCGTGATCACCCGGAAGGACATGAAGGAGCCGGACAAGTTCCAGGTCGCCGCGACGCAGGCCGCGAGCTGGGCCGCCTCCCGGAAGAAGCACCTCGTCATCGCGGGTGGCGCGGTGGTGGCGGTGCTGGTGATCGTCGCGGCCGTCTCGGCGCTGCGCGCGCAGCGCGAGCAGGCCGCCGGCGCGGCCGCCTCGGCGCTGCTCGCGGCCATCGGCGGCGAGGTGTCGAGCGTGCCGCTCCCCGGCGTGCCCGGGCCGTTCTTCCCGACGCAGGAGGCCAAGCAGCGCGCGATCATCGCCGAGGCCGAGAAGGTGATCGCGGCGCACGCCGGCACCGGCCCCGCGCTCATGGCCGAGCTGGCCCGCGGCGACGCGCAGTACAAGCTGGGCGAGTGGGACGCCGCGCTCGCGTCCTACGAGCGCTACCTGAAGGACGCCCCCGCCGACGACTCGTTCCGCTTCGGCGCGCTCGAGGGCGTCGGGCTGGTCCGGGAGGCGAAGGGCGACCTCGCCGGCGCGGCGCAGGCCTACGAGCGGCTGGCCGCGGAGGCGCCGAAGATGGCCGATCGCGCCGACCTGGAGCGCGCCCGCGTGCTCGCGGCCGCGGGCAAGGCGTCGGAGGCCAGGGCGCTGCTGGCCGGCTTCGCGGAGAAGCACAAGGACTCGCTGCTCACGCCCGAGGCGTCCGAGCGGCTCGCGCGGCTGGGTGGCAAGGAGTGACGGCGCTCGCGCTGGCGCTCGCCCTGGCGGCGGGGCCGGGCGTGTCGTCGCGCCTGCCGGCCGGCCCGCTGGATCTCTACCGCATCGCCTGGATGCGCCCGGTGGTCGGGCCGCAGGCGATGGAGTCGCGCCCGCTCGAGCCGGGCGGCGTCGCGGTGGACCCGGAGACCGGGTACGCGGTGTTCGGCACGCGCGACGGCTGGGTCCACGCGCTCCGCCCGGACGGCACGGTCGCCTGGGAGCTGCGCACCGCCGGGAGCTTCTGGGCGCCGCCCGCCATCGACCACGGCGTCGCCTACGTCGGCTGCACCGACGGGCGGCTCTACGCGCTGGCGATGGCCACCGGCAAGGAGCTGTGGCGGTACGACGCGAAGGAGGAGCTGGGCACGCGCCCGGCCGTCGCGGGCGGCACCGTCTTCGTGATGAGCCTGCAGGACACGCTCTTCGCGGTGGACGCGAAGACCGGCGCCTGGAAGTGGCACCACCGGCGCGAGGCGCGCGCCGGGTTCACGGTCCGCGGCGCCGCCTGGCCGGTCGTCCGCGGCGACACGGTGTGGGCCGGCTACTCCGACGGATGGGTGGCGGCGCTCGACGTGGCGAACGGCGCGGCGCGCTGGGAGCGCACGGTGGCCCCGGCCGGCGACTACCTCGACGTGGACGCGATCCAGCTCGACGGCAGGCAGCTGTACGCGACCGCGTTCTCCGGCGCGGTGCTGGCGATGGACGCCGCCACCGGCGATCCGATCTGGGCCTTTCGCGCCCCCGGCGCGGCGCGGCTGGTGCTCGGGCGCGGGGCGCTGTTCGCGGTCACCTCCAGCTCGGTCCACGCGCTCGATCCGGCGGCCGGCAGCGTCCTCTGGACGGCGCCGCTGGGGGGCGCGCCCGGCGGCGGCGCGCCGGTGATCGCCGGGCCCTGGGTGCTCGTGCCCGCCGGGCAGGGCGGGCTCCGTTTCCTGGAGGCCTCGAGCGGGCGCACGCTGCGCGTGCTCGACCCCGGGACCGGCATCTCCTCCACCCCGGGCGTCGGCGGCGAGCGCGTCTACGTGCTCTCCAACGGCGGCGACCTGCTCGCGCTCGACCTGCGGTGAAGCGGATCCGCGTGGTCGCGGCCGTCGTCCGCCGGGGCGACGCCATCCTCGTCACCCGCCGGCCCGACCGCGACGGCGAGCGAGGCCAGTGGGAGTTCCCCGGCGGCAAGGTCGAGGCGGGCGAGTCCGAGCCCGACGCGCTCCGGCGCGAGATCCGCGAGGAGCTGGGCTGCGAGCTCGAGGTGGGCGCGCTCCTGCTCCGGCACGAGCACCGGTACCCCACGCTCGAGGTCGAGCTGGCGTTCTACGCCGGCGCGCTCGCGCCGGGGGCGACGCCCCGCGCCATCGGCGTGGCCGAGATCGCCTGGGCGCCCGCCGGCACGCTGGCCGCCTACGACTTCCTCGAGGCGGACCGCGCCGTCCTGGGCGAGCTCGAGCGCCTCTCGCGGAGCTGATCCGGCGTCACCGCGCCCGGCGCTTGCGCTTCGCGGGCTGCGGCTTCGGCTCGGGCGGCGGCGGGGTCCCCGCGACGAGCACGGCGAGACCGGCCGGCGCGTAGGCCTTGCCGGCCGCGTCGTGGAACTCGCGCGTGCTGGCGCCGTCGAGCCGCAGGGTGTAGCGGCTGCCCGGCCGCAGCGGCTCGGAGGGCGACAGGGTCAGCCGCGTGGTGGTGCCCACGTCGTGCGTGCCGGCCGCCGCCACCGCCGCGTCGTTCGCGTCGAGCAGGACCAGCCGCGCGTCGGCGCTGGCGACGGTGAGGTCGAGGCGGAAGTGCGCGCCGGGGTCCACCACCGTCTCGGCCTGGAGCGCGAGCGGCAGCGTGGCGCCGCCCGGCTCGAGCGCGACCGGGTCGCGGAGCACGGTGAAGGCGCCGGCGGGGCCCGGCGCGGCCGCTGGGGCGGCCGGCTGCGCGGGGGAGGGCGCGTCCGCGGCGGCGGGCGCCGGGGCGCCGGGCGCGTCGGGGGAAGCGGCCGGCGCGGCCGCCGGGGGTGGCGCGGGCGCCGCGGCGGGCGGCGTGGGCTCCGCCGGCGCGCCGGCGGCGGGCTGCGGTGAGCGCTCGCACCCTGCGGACAGCAGGGCGGCGAGCGCGGTGGCGAGCACGGCTCGGGGCATCGGCATGGCGGCCAACGCTATCACGCGTGCCGCCGGGGCGGGAGCGGAAGCGCGCGCCGGCGAGGACGCTTTGGCCTCCAACGTTCTCACGGGGCGAGCAGCTTCAGGATGGGCGGGTCCTTCTCCTCCTGCGCCAGGAGCTCGTGGCACAGGTCGCAGTCCGCGCGGATGGCGCGGCCGTCCTCGGTCTCGTGGTCGCCGTCGTGGCAGCGGAAGCACCCGGGCGCGGCCTCGTGGCCGAGGAGCGACGGGTAGGTCCCCCAGCCGATCCGCATCGAGGGCCAGACGTTGCGCGCCCAGGCGTCGCCGAGCTCCTGGGCCGCGCGCTCCACCGCCTCGCGCGGCGCGCCGCCGCCCTCGGGCCCGGCGTAGAACGCGCCGAGCGCCGCGGCGATCCCCGCCCGCGCCGCCTCGTGGGACGGGTACTCGGCGCGCAGCGCCTTCAGCGCCTCGCGCCGCGCGAACGGGAGCGCCGCCGCGTCGATGCGCCCCGCCGCCAGCGCGGCGTCCACCTCGTCCTCCGGCGACCGGTACACGTGGGTGGGCCGGTTGTGGCAGTCCACGCAGTCCATCTCCCGCCAGCCTGCCTCGCCGGCGGACGCCTTCGAGCGGAAGGTGGCGCGCGCGCCGTCCGGGCCGGTCAGCTCGACGGTGCCGATCGCGTCGCGCTTCTCGTCGGCGAGGTAGCGGATGCGCACCCCGGGATCCACGTGCCAGTGGATGCCGCGGGTCCGCGCCCCGAGCCCCTGCGCCCCGCCCACGTGCACCACCAGCACGGTCCGGAGCGGCGTGCTGGCGGCGTCGCCCGCGTGCCGCGTGATCACCTTCAGCCGGTCGCCGACCAGCTTGGTGGGCCAGTGGCACTGCTCGCACGTGTCGCGCGCCGGGCGCAGGTTCTGGACCGGCGTGGGGATGGGCCGCGGGTAGAGGTCGAGCGCGACCGACACCACCTGCCAGGCGCCGGAGAGCTTGGACTTCACGAACCAGCTCGCGCCCGGCCCGATGTGGCACTCGACGCAGGCGACCCGCGCGTGCGCCGAGCGCCGGTGCGCGGAGGCCTCCGGGTCCATCACGCTGTGGCACGACCCGCAGAACGCCGGCGAGTCCATCACCTCGAGCCCCTTGTACGAGGCGATGCCGAGCACGAGGAGGTTCACGGTGGTGAGCCCCAGGAACACCAGCAGCCGCCGGCGGGTGCGCGGCTGGTTCAGGTCCATCACCGGCAGCGGCGGCTCCGGCGCGCCCCGGGCCGCGAGGCGCACCAGCCGGCGGCGCTCCAGGGCCGCGCCCACCGGCACGAGGAGCAGCCCCAGCACCAGGAGCCCCGGCAGCAGCAGGTACGCCAGGATGCCCAGGTACGGGCCACCCTCCAGACCGAGCAGGCTGGCGGCGAACAGCACCACCACGAGGACGCCCGAGACCGTGGCCAGCCCGGCGCCGGCGAGGCTCACCGGGTGACGCAGCCAGTCGGTGCCGCGATGGGACGAGGGCATGAGGCGCTCCTGCGCCGCGCGGAATCCGCTGCGCGCGCGCCACTCTAGCGCCGGGCAGGGGCGGGAGGCGCCGCCGGGAGCGCGCCTGCGTCGCTCGGCCGCGGGGCTGCCCCCGTGCTCCCTCGCGGGGCCGTACCGCACTCCAGGTTAACTTCCGGGGGCCGGGCAGGGTACTCAGGGGGAGGAGGGTTCACCATGAGGCCGTCCGCCGCGTCCGCCGTGCGCGCGGCGCCGCTCGCCTTGCTGCTGGCGGCGTGCGCCGGATCGAAGCTCCCCATGACCGCCGCCGGCCTCGCCGAGACCGGATCCCCGGAGGCGCTCGTCGCGTACCTCGGCCAGCCCGGCGCCGACGGACGGGTGTGCGCCCGCGGCGGCGCGGTCCCGGAGGACGTGCGCAGGTCCCGGCGGACGCCCGGCGCGCTCGTGGCCGCGCTCCGCGCCGGCACGGTGCCCGCGCCGCGGTGGGCCGACTGCGTGGAGGCGCTGCTGCCGGCCATGCCCGGCGACCGCGCCTCCGACCTGGTGGACCGGATCCTGGGCGCCGAGGCGGACCTCGTCGAGTCGCCCGAGGTCGAGCGGGACGCGGCGCTCCAGGCGCAGCTGGAGGCGCTGCACCGGATCGCCCTCGAGCGCGCGCCGGACCTGGCCGGCTCGCGGCAGGTCCGCGCGTCCGTGCGGACCGAGCTGCGGCCGCTGCTGGCGGGCGATCGGCTCGGCCCGGTGGCGCGCCCGCGGGCCGAGGCCCTCGCGGCGGCGCTCGAGGCCGAGGAGGGCGAGTGGCAGGGCCGGCCCGTGGACCCGGCCCGGCTCGCGGCGCTGGCCGGGTCGCAGGACGAGGCCGCGCTGCGGCTCCTCGCGCGCCGGCTGCGGGATCCGGGCGCGCGCGCCGGGGCGGAGCGCGCCCTGGTGCAGGTACGGATCGCCGCGTCGCCGTTCCCCGAGGTGAAGGCCCGGGCGGCCGAGGTCGAGGCGGCCGTGCTCCGCGACGGCGCGTACCGGATCTCGCCGCAGGACCACCGGCCGCTCCGCGCGGCGCTCCAGGCGGACCGGATCCCGGCGGCGACGATCCTGGCGCGGCAGTCGCCCGCGGACGGCGCCGCGACGCTGCTCGCCCTGGACGACGGCGGCAGGCCCGGGGTGCTCCCGCCGGTGCACCTCGCCGCTGCGCTCACGGTCGAGGTCGCGGGCCTCTCGCGCCCCATCCGCCCGTGCGCCCCCGGGCGCCCCCTGGATCCCACGCCGTGCCTCGATCCCGCCGCGCTCGCGGTGGACTCACCGTACGCGGCGCTGCGCGGCGCCGACCTGGTGGTGCTCGAGCGCCCGGGGCTCCCGGCGCTGGCCGCGCTCGCCCGGAGCGGCTCCCGGCTCGAGGTGCCGGTCCGGGCCGGCGGCGCGCTCGCCGGGACCGTGAGCTGGCCGGTGCGGTTCGAGCGGCCCGGCGCGTGGGTGCTGGAGGGCCCGAAACCCGGGGCGCCCGGTCCGGACGTGGCCGTGGAGCTCGAGCGCGTGGACGCCGACCGGCTGGTGATCGCCGCGACGTTCCCCGGCGGGCGACGCCTGGCGGTGCTCGAGCGCGCCGACGCGGCGGCGTTCCGCGTGGTGACCCGCGGGGCCTCCGGGTGGGCGGGCCGCGCCGGCAGCCCGGGCCAGGACGGCACCCCCGGCACGCGCGGCCAGGACGCCTCGTGCCTGGGCGACTCCGCCGGGACCTCCGGCGGTCCCGGCGGGCCGGGCGAGGACGGGGACGCGGGCGGCGCCGGCCAGCCCGGCGGCCGCGGCGGCGCGGTGCACGTCGCCGTCCGCGCGCCGCGCGCGCTCCTCGCCGACACGCTCGCGCTCGCGGGCCAGATCGCGGTGAGCGAGGGCGGCCGCGGGGGACGCGGCGGCCGGGGCGGCGCGGGCGGGCGGGGTGGCGACGGGGGCGCGGGCGGGCGCCCCGCCTCGATGTGCTCGGAGCGCAACCGGAACTACCGCCTGTCCGGCGGGTCCGACGGCCCGAGCGGCCCGAACGGCGCGGCCGGGCCCGACGGGCCCTGGGGGTCGGACGGGCAGCCCGGGCCGGTGCGGATCGAGCCGGCCGCATCGGCGTCGGTGGACTGAAGGTGCCGCGGACGTGATCAGGCCTGCGGCTGGAAGGGCCGGCCGTTCACGATCAGCTCGTCGATCTCCAGCCGGTGGATCCGCGCGCGCTTCACCGCGAGCCGCCGGATCACCAGCGCGCCGACCGCGACAGCGCCGAGCGCCAGCGCGCCGACGCTGGTGGCCGCGAGCGCGGTGCCGATGCGGGCGAGCGCCAGCTGCCGGCGCGGCCGCTCGAGCGGCGGGATCCACGAGGTCCTCGAGAGCTTCGCCATGGCGGTCGTCCTCCGGTCGGGGTCGGCTCGAAGGTGAGGCGGCGGGCGCGGGGTGGCAACCGCGCGAAGCGACCGTCCCCCGGCGGACGTCCGGCGCTGGCTGGGGATCGGCCCAGGCTGGAAATCGAATGGGCAGCCGAAGACGATCGCATCTTCGTCCGGCGACCAGGGCGCCACACGGCCACATGGAAACACGCCGGAGTCCGCGCGAGTCCGATCCCCGCAGGACGGCCGAGACTGAGCCGATCGGGACGGCCGGCGGACGGGTGCGGCTCAATCGTCGATGATCGCGGCGCCGCCCCGGTTCAGCGCCACGAGACCGTCCTTCATCGCCTCGATCTGCTCGGGTGAGTGCCCGCGCCAGGTCGCGAGCTCACCAACGATGCGGAGGGGGGCTCTCGACCGATACGAGCGTGTGGGATTCCCGGGGAACTTCTTGTTGGTCAGGTTCGGATCGTCCTCGAAAGGCCCCGTGGGCTCGACGACGAAGATCCGGCCACGACCGTCGCCGCGCGCCAACTCTGCGCCCCAGGTCGCCGCATCGAGCGTGCCCGCGAAGTACACGTGGTTCGCCGTGCGGCCGACGTCACCAAAGTTGGCCGCGCGACCTGGCTCGATGAGGTCGCCGGGCTTCAAGTCGGCCTTCGTGCCGTGGAGAAACGTGGCAACTCCCGTGGCGCGGCATGCGCCGCAGGCCTGCGCCGCCGCCGTCTGTCCCTGTCCGTTGCAGGCCGGACACTGATGCAGGACCACGAACGGGCGCGGGCTGTCGGTGGGCTCGCTCGTGTCGGCGGGGGATGACATGGAACTCCCGATCCTAGGCGGTGGTTCGCACGGACGCACGCGAAGTCGATCGGGATTGCGGACTTGCCCGATATCCTGGCCAGGAACCCGCAGCATCAGCGAAGCGCCTGCAGCCCAGCGGATCCAGCGAATCCCGCGATCCCCGCAGGACGTCCGATAATATGGATTATGGTAACTAGACGCGGGACCGGGTCGGCGGCCGCGGCGTCGCCTCACACCCGGTGGGCGCGACGCCGTGGAGCTTGGAAGCCATGAGGATCATCGCGCCCCTGCCCGGCGCGGAAGCGCCGGGCATCGAACGGGACCGGAGCGCGGAGCCGTCAGAGATCGGCGCCGCGCTTGGCGGCGGGACGGAGCAGCGGATCGGCGGCGGGATCGTCGTGCTGAGGGTGCGCCGCGACGGCCAGCCCGGGCAGCGGGACATGGGCGTCGCGGGCGTCGCGGGCGTCGCGGGCGTCGCGGGCGTCGCGGGCGTCCCCGGCGCCGAGCGGCCGCGCGGTCCCGTCCACGGCGGCGTCGTGCGCGTGGTGGTGCTCGGGGTGCTTGCAGCACCCCTCCTGCCGCGCGAGGACCTTCACGATGCGCGGCGCCCGCGCGGCCTCGGCCACGGCGCACGGGCACTGCTCGGCGCCCTCCGACGACAGCCGCTCCTGGATGCTCGCCAGCGCGTCGAGCAGCTCCTTCTTCACCCGCCGCATCCGCTCGAGCCGGCGCTGCGCCTGCTCCAGGTGGCCGGCGAGCACCTGCTGGAACCGGATGGCGAACTCGGCCGCGGTGACGCAGCCGCTGCGCAGCTCCAGCAGCGTGCGGATCTCGCCCAGCGCCAGGCCCAGCTCCCTCAGGTCGGTGATGAGCCGCAGCCGCTCCAGCTCGTCCTCGGTGTACCGCCGGTGCCCCCCGTCGCTGATCTCCGCCGGGCGCAGCAGGCCCTCTTCCTCGTAGAAGCGGATGGTCCGGACGGTGTTCCCCGTCGCTCGGGCGAGGTCCCCTGACGAGAGGTCGGCACTCATGGCGCGAGTCACCTAACCGCGCGAATCGACGATGTCAATGCGCTCACCCGCGCACCTGCCGCACCCCGATTTCGGGAGCGCGTTCGCCTTGACCGGGGTCGCCGCCGGCCATTAAGTGCACCCCCGCTGGCGCACCGTTTCGGCGCGACCCTGAGGAGCATCCGAGATGAGCAACCTGGTGGCGGTCGCCGGCCGCAAGGCGCGCGGGGCCCACGAGGCGACTTCCACGACCGTCGAGCTGTACGCGGACGCCCCGCTGCCCACGGCGCGGGGCCTGTTCCGCGCGGTGGTGTTCCGCGAGCGCCGCAGCGGCGTCGAGCACGTCGCGATGGTGATGGGCGACGTGGCCGGCGAGGCGGTCGCGGTGCGCGTCCACTCGGAGTGCCTCACGAGCGAGGTGCTCGGCTCGCTGAAGTGCGACTGCCGCGCCCAGCTCGACCGCGCGCTCGACCTCATCGCGGCGCGCGGCCGCGGCGCGCTCCTGTACCTGCGCCAGGAAGGCCGCGGCATCGGGCTCGGCAACAAGATCCGCGCCTACGCCCTCCAGGCCCAGGGGCACGACACCTACGAGGCGAACCGGCTGCTCGGGTTCCCCGACGACCTGCGCCGGTACGACGTCGCCGCCGAGATGCTCCGGCTGCTGGGCGTCCGCTCGGTGGAGCTCATCACCAACAACCCGCAGAAGCTCTCCGGGCTGGCCGAGGCCGGCGTCCCGGTGCGCGGCCGGATCCAGCTGCCCTCCCCGGCCAACCCGTTCAACGTGGAGTACCTGCGGGTGAAGCGCGAGCGGACCGGGCACCTCATCCAGACCGACGACGACGGCGCCGCGCGCACCGCCTGATCTCCCGCCCGGCGGCGCGGCGAGCTAGCCGCGCGACGTCCCGTCCTTCAGGAGCTCGCGCGCGATCACCAGCCGCTGGATCTCGCTCGTGCCCTCGTAGATCGTCTGCACCCGCGCGTCGCGGAAGTAGCGCGCCACCGGGAAGTCCTCGGTGTAGCCGACCCCGCCGTGGATCTGCACCGCGCGGCCCACCGCGCGCTGCGCGGCCTCCGAGGCCCACAGCTTCGCCATCGACGCCTCGCGCGTGAACGGCCGCCCGGCCTCCTTGAGCGCCGCCGCGCGGAGCGCCAGCAGCCGCGCCGTGTCGTGCTCCACCGCCATGTCCGCGAGCATGAACGCGACCGCCTGGTGCTCGGCGATCGGGACCCCGAACGCCTGCCGGTCGCGCGCGTAGCGCACGCTCGCGTCGAGCGCGGCGCGGATGGTGCCGGTCGCCTGCGAGGCGATGCCGATGCGCCCGCCGTCCAGGGCCGCGAACGCCACCCGCAGCCCCTGGCCCACCTCGCCGAGCCGCGCCGAGTCCGGGACCTCGCACCCGTCGAACGAGAGCGCCACGGTGGAGCTGGCCCGGATCCCGAGCTTGTCCTCGTGCCGGCCCACCTGCATCCCGGGGGTGCCCTGCTCGACCAGGAACGCCGTCACCCCGCCCCCGCCGCCGTCGGCCGGCCCGGTGCGCGCCCAGACCACCAGGACCCCGGCCACGTCGCCGCTCGTGATCCACTGCTTGGCGCCGTCGATCACCCAGCGGTCCCCGCGGCGGACCGCCCGCGTGCGCATGGCCGCCGC
This sequence comes from Anaeromyxobacter sp. Red801, assembly GCF_049201065.2. Taxonomy (NCBI): domain Bacteria; kingdom Pseudomonadati; phylum Myxococcota; class Myxococcia; order Myxococcales; family Anaeromyxobacteraceae; genus Anaeromyxobacter; species Anaeromyxobacter sp. Red801. The sequence goes on from NZ_CM181236.1 coordinate 2,232,343, forward strand.
GTCGCTGCCGGCCTGCGGCTCGGAGAGCGCGAACGCGCCGGCCAGCACCTCGGCGGCGGCGAGCCGCGGCAGGTGCCGCCGCTTCTGCTCCTCGGTGCCGAAGCGCGCGACGAGCTCGCCCACCATGTTCGTGACCGCCATGGTCACGGCGGTGGCGCAGTCGGCCGCGGCGATCTCCATGATCGCGAGCGCGTACGCCACCGCGCCGGCCTCCGAGCCGCCGTAGGCGGCGGGGACGTTCACCGCGAGCAGCCCCAGCTCGCCCAGCCCGCGGATCAGGTCCGCCGGGAAGCGCCGCAGCCGGTCGTTCTCGGCCGCGGCCGGCGCGACCCGCTCGCGGGCGAACGCGCGCGCCGTGTCCTGGATCGCACGCTGGGTGTCGTCGAGCTCGAAGTCCATGCAGGGTCCGGATGTGGCTCCGCCCGGCGCGCCCGCGGCGGGCGGGCTGCCGGCGGCGCGCTCGGTCGGGGTGCGGGCGGCTAGCCCTTCAGCACCGAGGCGGAGATCACGAGCCGCTGGATCTCGCTGGTGCCCTCGTAGATCTCGGTGATGCGGCTGTCGCGCCAGTGGCGCTCCACGTCGAACTCCTTCACGTACCCATAGCCGCCGTGGATCTGGATCGCCTTGGAGGTGACGCGCTCGCTCATCTCGGAGGCGAAGAGCTTCGCCATGGCGCTCTCGGCGCTGTGGCGCACGCCGCGGTCCTTGGCGGCGGCGGCGCGGAGCACGAGCAGCCGGGCAGCGTCGATCTCGGTGGCCATGTCGGCGAGCATGAACTGGATGGCCTGGAACTGGGTGATGGGCTGGCCGAACGCCTTGCGCTCCTTCGCGTAGGCGACCGCCTCCTCGAACGCCGCCACCGCGATACCGAGCGCCTGGCCGGCGATGCCGATCCGGCCGCCGTCGAGCGTGCCCATGGCGATCTTGAAGCCGTCGCCCTCCTCGCCGAGCCGGCAGCGCGCCGGGATGGCGCAGCCCTCGAAGAACAGCGAGCAGGAGCCGGAGGCGCGGATGCCCACCTTCTCGTCCGGCTTGCCGCGGCTGAACCCGCGCGCGTCGGTCGGCACCAGGAACGCGCTGATGCCCTTGTGCCGCTTCGCCTTGTCGGTCATGGCGAACACGAGCGCCACGTCCGCCTGCGGCCCGTTGGTGATGAAGTTCTTGGTCCCGTCGAGCACGTACTCGTCGCCGCGCCGGACCGCCACGGTGCGCATCTCGGCCGCGTCCGAGCCGCTCATGGGCTCGGTGAGCGCGAAGCAGCCGAGCTTCTCGCCGCGCGCGAACGGCTCCAGGAACTCCTTCCGCTGCGCGTCGGTGCCGTACTTCAGCACCGGGTCGCAGTAGAGCGAGTTCGACACGCTCATGATGACGCCGGTGCCGGCGCAGCCGCGGGAGATCTCCTCCATCGCCAGCGCGTAGGACACGTTGTCCATCCCGGCCCCGCCCCACTCCGCCGGCACGGCCACGCCCATGAGCCCCATCTCGCCGAGCTGCTTCACGGCGGCGGCGGGGAACTCGTGGTCGCGGTCCCAGCGCCGCGCGTTGGGCCTGAGCTCGCGATCGGCGAACTCCCGGCAGAGATCACGGACCTGGCGCTGCTCCTCGGTGAGCTGGATGTCCATGGAACGTCCTTTCTGGAAGGTGCAGCCTCGGCGCGCAGCGTCTCAGGCCACGGCGCCCCGCGTCAACGGTCGGTCAACGCCCGCTCCACTGCGCCGGCCGCTTCTCCAGGAACGCGCGCATGCCCTCCTTCGCGTCCTCGCCGCCGAACAGCGCCGCGAACCCCTGCCGCTCGAGCGCGTTCGCCTCGGAGAGCGCCAGGTCGGCGCCCTGCTGCATCACCTTCTTCGCCTGGGCCACGGCCGCGGGGCCGCGCGAGGCCACCGCCCGCGCCCTGGCCCGCGCGTGCTCGAGCAGCGCCGCCGGCGCCACGACGTCGAGCGCCAGGCCGATGGCCCTGGCGGCGGCGGCGTCCACGCTCTCGCCGGTGAGCACGAGCTCCTTCGCGCGCATCAGCCCCACCCGCCGCGTGAGCCGCTGGGTGCCGCCGAACCCCGGGATGAGCCCGAGGTTCACCTCGGGCTGGCCGAACTTCGCCCGCTCGCTCGCGTAGACGAGGTCGCACGCCAGCGTCAGCTCGCAGCCGCCGCCCAGCGCGAACCCGTTCACCGCCGCGATCGTCACCACCGGCAGCGCCTCGAGCTGCGCGAACACCCGGTGGCCGAGCGCCGCGAACTCCCGCGCCTCCGACGGCCCCATCACCGCCATGGCGGCGATGTCGGCGCCGGCCACGAACGCCTTCTCGCCGGCGCCGGTCACCACCACCGCGCGCACCGCCGGATCCCGGGCGGCCTCGTCCAGCGCCGCGCCCAGCTCCTGCAGCGTGCGCTGGTCGAGCGCGTTGAGCTGCTTCGGGCGGTTCACGGTGAGGGTGCCGATCCCGTCGGCCACCTCCCAGAGCACGTTCTCGTAGGCCATGGCGTCCTCGCGCTAGCCGTAGGTGTAGAAGCCGCGCCCGCTCTTGCGGCCGTTCCAGCCCGCCGCCACGTAGTTCCGCAGCAGCGGCGCGGGCCGGTACTTGTCGTCGCCCAGCTCGCGGTGGAGCACCTCGGCGATGAACAGGCAGGTGTCGAGGCCGATGAAGTCGGCCAGGGTGAGCGGGCCCATGGGGTGGTTCAGGCCGAGCTTCACCGCGGTGTCGATGTCCTCTGGCGAGGCGAGCCCCTCCTGCAGCGCGAAGCAGGCCTCGTTGAGGAGCGGGATCAGGATCCGGTTCACGATGAAGCCGGGCGAGTCCTTGGACGTGACGGTGGTCTTCCCGAAGCGCTTCGCGAGCGCCATCACCGCCTGGTAGGTCTCGTCCGAGGTCTGCAGGCCGCGGATGACCTCGATGAGCTGCATGACCGGCGGCGGGTTCATGAAGTGCATCCCCACGAACCGATCCGGGCGGCGCGTCCCGGCGGCGAGCTTGGTGATCGAGATCGAGCTGGTGTTGGACGCGAGGATGGCCCCCGGCGCCAGCACCGCGTCGAGCCGGCGGAAGAGGTCGGCCTTCACCGCCTCCTGCTCCACCACCGCCTCGATGGCGAGGTCGGCGCCGGCGCAGTCCTCGATCCGGTCCACCGCGCGGATCCGGCCCAGCACCGCCTCGCGCTCGGCCGCCTGGAGCTTCCCCTTCTCCACCAGCTTCGCCAGCGCCGCGCCGAGCCGCTCCACCGCGCGCCGGGCCAGCTCGGGCGTGGCGTCCGCCACCTGCACCGAGAGCCCGGCCTGGGCCGCCACCTGCGCGATGCCCGAGCCCATCTGCCCCGCGCCCACCACCGCCAGCCGCTCGATCCCGCTGCCCATGCTCCCTCCGTCGCTCGGGTGTGGTCCGGCGGTCCTGCGCCGTCGCGGCGCGACCATGCCGGGCTTGTCAGCGAACGTTCGAGCGTGTGACGATCCGGCGCCGAGCGCGAGATCCCAACCGGGGTGCGCGCCGCTTTCATGCTCAGGATCCACCGGGAGATCGCGCGGGACGCGGCTCGGGCCGCCGGGGTTCCCCTGGCCCAGCTCGTGGCCGTGGCGGCTGGGAAGGACGCCGAGGCGGTCACGCTGGCGGTCGAGGGACCTGCCCTCTCCTCCCGAACCCTTCGGGGTCGGATCGCCGCCCTCCTCGCCGCCGCGCCGGGGCACCTGGCGGCGGCGCCGCTCCTCGCCGCGCCCCGGGCGTTCCGGCTGACCGCGCCCTGCGAGGCGGCGCTGGCGCGCGCGCTCTGGCCGGACCACGGCCAGCCGCCGGCCGCGACGTCGGTGTTCTTCCGCCTCCAGGCCGGGCCCGGCGAGGCGGTCCTCCTGCGCCTGGTCGCGGCCGGCCGGCTCGACGCGGGCGAGCTGCGCGCGCTCGACGCGGTGGCGCGGCTGGCGGCGGGCCGGCTGGCGGGCGAGAGCTACCGCCGCGAGGCGGCCGGGCGGCGCGCCGCGTACCGCGTCTACCAGGAGGCCGCGGGCGAGCCGATCCTGGTCCTCGACGCGGAGACCGGGCGGCTGCTGGAGGCGAACCAGCGGCTGTCCCAGCTCACCGGCTGGGGCCGCCAGGAGCTGCGCCGCCTCACGCTCGGGCGGCTCCTCGAGCACCCGGCGCTCGACGCGGGCGCGCTGCTGGAGACGCTGTCGGCGGCCGCCACGGCCTCGGTGGACGACGCCCGGCTGCGGCGCCGCCGCGGCGAGCCGGTGCCGGTGGCGCTCACCAGCGCGCGCATCGAGCTGGACGGGCGCCCGGTGCTCCACCTCATCGCCCGCGACGTGAGCCGGGAGCGGCGCGCGCTGGCCGAGCAGCGGGAGGCGCGCGAGCTGCTCGCGGCGCTGCACCTCGCCGGCGCGCACCTCAGCGTCGAGACCGACGAGGAGGCGGTGTACGGCGTGCTGGCGCGCGAGCTCGCGCGGCTCGGCTTCCACTGCGGCGTGCTCGCGCCCGCGCCGGACGGCCCGCCCGCGCTCGCGTGGCGGTTCCTGTCCTTCCCGCTGCCGCTCCGGCGCGCGCTGGACCACGCGCTCGGGACGCCGCTCGCGGAGGTCCGGGTGGATCCGATGGAGGCGCCGCTGCTCCGGCGCTGCCTGGCGGAGCGCCGGACCGTGCACACCGATCGCCCGCGCCGCGCCGCCGCCGGGCTGCTCGGCGCCGCGACGCCGCTCCACGTCCGGCGGCTGGCGCGGCTCGTCGCCATCCGGCGGGTGATCCTGGCGCCGCTCCTGCGCGAGGGGCGCGCCGCGGCGGCGCTGGTGGTGGCGGCGCCGCGGGTCCGGCGCAGCGACCCCGAGGCCATCGACGCGTTCGCGCTCCAGGCCTCCATCGCGCTCGACAAGGCGCGCCTGGTGGGCGCGCTCCGCGACGAGCGCGCCCGGCTGGAGAGCGAGGTGGAGCGCCGCACCGCCGAGCTGCGCCGGGCGGTCGCGGCGCTGGAGGCGGCGGACCGGCGGAAGGACAACTTCCTCGCCAACGTCTCGCACGAGCTGCGCACGCCGCTCGTCACCGTGCTCGGGTACGCCGACCTGCTGCTGGCCGACAAGCTGGGCCCGCTCGCGCCGCGCCAGCGGACGGCGCTGCAGGTGGTGGCGAGCAGCGGCCGGCGGCTGCGCGCCTTCATCGAGGAGCTGCTGGAGCTGTCCCGCCACGAGCTGGCGCGGCCGGCCGAGCCGTTCGCGCCCTTCCCGCTCGTGGACGTGATCACGCAGGCGGTGGTGGCGCTCGCGCCGCGCTTCGCAGAGCGCGGGCTGCGGGTCCGGGCGCGGGTGGCGCGGGGGACGCCCGCCGCGCTGGGCCAGCGCGAGCGCGTGCTGCAGGTGCTCGTCAACCTGCTCGGGAACGCCGAGCGCTACGCGCCGGAGGGCTCGGCCATCCACCTCGCGGCCGCGGCGGTCGGGGACCGGGTGGCCGTCTCGGTCACCGACCGCGGGCCCGGCATCCCGGAGGAGCACCAGGCGCTCATCTTCGAGCGCCTGTACCAGGTCCGCGACGACCGCGCCCCGCGCCGCGAGGGCGGCGCGCTCGGGATCGGGCTCGCCATCGCGAAGGGGATCGTGGAGGCGCACGGCGGGGAGATCCGGGTCCGGTCGCGCGTCGGCTGGGGCACGCGCTTCCGCGTCACCCTCCCCGCCGCCGCGGCCGCGCCCGGCGGGCGCGAGCTCGACGCCCCGTGAGCCCCAGGGGCCAGGGAGAAAAGACGGCGCCCGCGCGCTCCCTGGAACGCGCGGGCGCCGGGCTGCGGCGCGGGGGGGAATGCGCCGCCGCCTGAGCCGTGGCTAGAAGCGCACGCCGACGTGACCGGCCAGCTGGAGGTCGATCCGGGTGGTCGAGTCGCGCTCGCCGGCGAGGCCGTCGTACGCGCTCATGGTGTCGCGGGCGGTGACGCCGACGACGATCGGGCCGCGCTCCACGTTCGCGCCGAGCTCGCTGTACCAGACGAAGTCGGTCTCGGAGTCCACGTTCAGATCGCGGAACTCGTAGGTGCGGGCGCCGAGGCCGACGCCGACGAACGGCTTCAGCGTCCAGTCGGCCGTGATCGCGATGGGGTACTGGCCCTGCAGGCCGACGTCGTACTGGAACAGGTCGAGCTTGGCGTCGCCGTACTGCTTCGCCTCGGTGGGCGACCACGCGAACGAGCCGACCACGGCGACGTACGGGTGGACGTCGTACTTGAGCTTGAGGCCGAGCAGGAACGCGTCCTTGAGCGTGTCGCGCTGGTCGCCCAGGCCCAGGTAGGCGCCGGCGTACGGCGAGATCTCGAACCGGCGCGTGGGCTCCTGCGCCTGCGCGGTGCCTGCGATGCCGACGAGGGCGGCGACGACGATGAGCAGCTTCTTCATGGTGATCTTCCTTCCTTGAGAGACGCTGGCCGGGCCGGGCCCTCCGTGGGCGGGCCGCGCCGGCGCGTCCTCCCACATTGCATCCGTCGCGCCGAGCCGGATCCGCGCGGAATGCCGCGATCTCCGGCGCCAGAGCCGCCCGACGCGTCGGGGGACGGACAGCGCCCTGTCGGCGCGCTGAACAGGCCGGCTCCGCGCGCGCGATCAGGCGCCGGCGAGCGCGCGCCGGAGCGCGGCCTCGGCGCCGGCGCGCGCGCCGTTCCGCCGCACCCGCTCCTCCGCGTCGAGCGCGCCGTCGTCCGCGGCGAGCGACCAGCGCGCCAGCTCCAGCGCCGCGCGGCACACCCGGTAGAACGGCAGCAGCCCCGGCGGCGCGCCCGGCGCAGCGGCCCGCACCCGCTCCGCCAGCGCCTGGCCCTCGGACGGCGCGAGGCCGAGCGCGAGCTCGGCGCCGGCGACGTCCCAGAGCGCGTCCTGGCAGCCGGCCAGGCCGTGGTCCGCGTGGTGGTCGAGCGCGTCCGCCTTCACCAGCGCGCCCTCGCGGCACACCAGCCAGTCCCAGGCGTCGGCGGTCCCGTCCACCGCGACCGGCCGCGCCGCCCGCGCCACCTCCGGCAGCCGCGCCGCCGCCGCCTCCAGCCCGCGCCGCGCCTCGCCCCCGAGCGCCTCGAGCGCGTTCGCGCGGGCCGCCTCGAGCAGCGCCCCCGGCCCGGCGCCGTCCTCCGGCGCGGCGGGGAACGCCCGCGCCACGAACGCGAGGTGCCGCCCCACCGCGTCGAGGAGCACCGGTCGCGGCGGCGGCGGGCGCGCCGCCGGCAGCGGCACCGCGTCCTCCAGCCAGGGCAGGAACAGGAAGCCGTGGCGCAGGGCCGCCGGCGCGGGCCCCAGCCCCGCGCCCGCCAGCGCCCGGGCGCGCGCGAGGGCCGCCTCCCCGGCCTCGCCCAGCCCCGCGAACCGCGCCAGCCAGGCGCGCCCGCCCGCGCGCAGCAGGTACTTCCGCCGCTCCCGCCACCCCTGCGACGGCGGCCACCCGCCCCGCTCCCCCGGCGCGAACGCGTGGCGCCGCCACGCGCCCGCGGAGAGGTCGGCCGGCGGCGCGTCGGCCGGCCCGACCGCGTCCTCGGCCGCGCGGTGAAGGGCCAGCGGGTGGTCCGCGAGCAGGAGCGCCTCGAACGGCACGTGGTGGCGCGGCGCGCGCGCCCAGCGGTCGAGGATCTCCGCCCCGGCCTCCGGGCCCGGCCCGCCGGCGTGGCTGGGGAACAGGTGCACCCGCTCCGCGGGGACGCCGAGCGCCTCCAGCGCGGCGACCGCGGCGGCGAGGCTGCTCCCCGACCGCCCCGGCCCCTCGTCCGCGATCGCGAACACGCCGCGCCGCGCGGCCGCGAGGCGGGCCGCGAGCGCGGGGCCGAGGCGCACCTCGCGCCGGAACGGCGGGCCGACGGGGCGCACCGTGGCGAGCGGCGTGGCCAGGCCCGCGCCCGCGGCCACCGCCGCGGCGAGGCCGGGCCCGATCGAGCGGATCCCGAGGACCACCGCGTCGGAGCCCGCCAGCGGCCGCGCGGCGGCGGCATGGCACTCCGGGTACACCGCGTAGAGCGCGTGCCCCTCCGCCCTGCGCAGGCGGACGGCGTCGGGGAGCCGCAGCCGCTCCAGCGGCGCGAGCAACTCCGGCCCGGGCGGCGCGGCGCGCCCGCCGGCGCGCCAGGAGGCCCACAGCGCGCGCGCCAGCGCCGCCAGCACGCCCAGCGCGGCGCGATCGACCGGGCCACCGTCGTCGGCGCCCGCCGCCTCGCGCTCGACGTCCGCCAGCCCCTGCGCGAGCGCGGAGGCCTCCACCAGCGCGCCCGCGAGCAGGCCGTGGCGCTCCGCCCCGGGCGCCGCGGCCGCCGCGCCGTCCAGGCGCGTCCGGAGCGCGGCGAGCGCCGCGCCGGGCTCCGCCTCGCGCTCCCGGTCGCCGAACCAGCGCACGCTCAGGCCTGCGTCGACGCCTGCCGCGCCGCCTCCGCCGTCGGCCCCGCCCCGCGCCCGTCGTGGAGGTGGCGCCAGGCGATGGCCCCGAGCGCCTCCAGCGTCGGCACCGGCCAGGCCGCCCCGGCCTCGCCGCGCACGTGCGCGGCGAACGCCACGAACGCCTCCAGCTGCTCGGGGCTGGGCGAGATCACCGGCCGGGCGTCCTTCGCCTGCGCCAGCGCCTCGAGCGGCGGGACGCCCCGGGCCACCAGCACGCACAGCGCCACCAGCGCGCTGCGGCCGATGCCGTACTGGCAGTGCACGAGCACGCGCTCGCCCCGCGCCAGCCCCTCGCACGCGAAGGCCACGCCCTCGCGCAGCCGCTCCTGCGGCACCGCGCACGTGTCGCGGGTGGGCAGGTGCAGCAGCCGGATCCCGCACGCGCCCAGCGCCTCGGCGTCGTCGCAGGCCTCGCCGCGGACGTCCAGCACCCGCTGGATCCCGTGCTCGCGGGCGAGCCGCAGCGCGGCCTCCGCCGGGAAGCAGGCCCCCACCGCCAGGCCGGGCGCGACGAAGTGAAGGTCGATCACCCCGGAACGTTGCACCCGCCGGCGCGCCGCGGCACGGGCGCGAGCCCCGGCAGCGGCCGGCGCCCGCCGGCGCGCGCGCTCAGCGGCCGAGCGGCAGGACCACCGTCCCGGCCTCGCGGACCTCGAGCGGCCGCTCGATCGCCACCGCGCCCTCGGGGGACTCGACGCGGATGTCGAGCCGGTAGGCGCCGTCGGGGAGCCGGACCGGGTGGTGCACCAGCGCCTGCCCGGCCGGCACCCGCAGCTCCGCCCGGCGCATGAGCTCGGCGCCGCGCCGCACCTCGACCTCGAGGCCGGTCGCGCCCGGGATGCCGCGCACGTCGTAGACCAGCTCCACGTCGCGCGGCGCCGCCCGGAACAGGAGCGCGCCGACGCCGATCGCGCCGGCGAGGAGGAGCAGCCGCAGGAGCGGCCTCCGCGTCACGCCCGGTCCTTCCTCGGCCGGCGTCCGCGCGCCGGCCCGGGGCGCCGCGCCTTCACCTCGGCCTTCACCTCCGGCCGCGGCGTCCCGCCGTCGGCCGCGGGCTTCAGGCGGATCTCCGCCTTCACCTCGATGGCCATGGAGGAGAGCGCCTTCAGGAACTCGCGCCGGACCGCCTCCGACTCGAGGAAGCGGCGGACCTCGTCGGAGAACACCCGCAGGACCTCGCCCTTGGCGCCCTGCGCCTGCTGCCCGATGAACGCGATGACGTCCTTCGGCAGCTTCCAGTCGCGCGCCAGGCGCCGGGCGCCCTCCTCGGTCATGAAGAGCGCGCCCACGCCGGCGAGCAGCGCCTTCTTGACGGTGTCGGGGATGAGCCCCCGCACGCCCGGGCCGGCCGCGACGTCCGGCTCCAGCCCGGCGTCCTCGAGCGCGTCGTCCGGCTCGCCCGCCGGCACCTCGTCGTCGTCGAACGGCGGCCGCCCCTCCACGGCGCCCTCCTCGCGTCAGGCGCGCGGCTGCGCGCCGATGACCGGCAGGCGCGGCGCCTTCAGCACCTGCGTGCTGACCGCGCCGGCCACGTTGCGTGCCACGCTCAGGAACGCCTCGGCCTGCGGGCTGTCGGGCGCGCCCGCGACCACCGGGACGCCCTTGTCGCCGCCCTCGCGGATGGCGAGGTCGATCGGCACCGCGCCCAGGAAGCGCACGCCCATCTTCTCCGCCGCGGCCTGCGCGCCGCCCTTGTCGAAGATGGCCGTCTCGTGCCGGCAGTGCGGGCACACGAACGCGGACATGTTCTCCACCAGGCCGAGCACCGGGATGGAGACCTTGTCGAACATGAGCTTCGCGCGGATGACGTCGGCGAGCGCCACGTCCTGCGGCGTCGAGACCAGCACCACGCCGGCCGCGCGCACGTTCTGGGCGAGCGTGAGCGGGACGTCGCCGGTGCCCGGCGGCAGGTCGAGCACGAGGTAGTCCAGCTCGCCCCAGTTCACGTCCCGCAGCAGCTGCACCAGCGCGCCGGTGACCATCGGCCCGCGCCAGATCAGCGCCTGCTCGGGGTCGATCAGGAAGCCGATCGACATGACCTTGATGCCGTGCGCCTCGAGCGGATCGAGCTTCTGCCCGTCGCGCGAGGTGGGCTTCTGGTCGAGGCCGGTGAGGATGGGCACCGACGGTCCGTAGATGTCCGCGTCGAGGATGCCGACCTTGGCGCCCTGGCGGGCGAGGCCCACCGCGAGGTTGATGGCGACGGTGCTCTTGCCCACGCCGCCCTTGCCCGCGCCGACCAGCACGATGTTCTTCACGCCCGGGGTGAGCGACGACTGCGCCACGCCCGGCGCGGAGCGGACCTGCGCGCCCCAGTGGATCTCGACGCGCGCGAAGCCGGCGCGCCGCAGCGCGCCCTCCACGTCGCGGCCGATGGTGTCCTTGAGCGGGCAGGCCGGGGTGGTGAGCTCCACCTTGAGGCGCACGGCGTCGCCCTCGACCACGAGATCCTTGACCATCCCGAGGGAGACGAGGTCCCGGTGCAGCTCCGGGTCCATGACCTTCTTCAGGGCTTCGAGCGCGGCGGCGTTGTCGAGCGGCATGGTCGGCCTTTATAGCGGGGCGCCCCCGCCTTCTCAATCTCCACGGGGCGCCGCTCACTCCAGCGCGTCCACCCGCCACCGCCCGCCCTCGGCGACCAGCACCGCGCGCCGTCCCCCGCCCACGTCCAGCACGCGGGCGCCCCCCACGTCTCGCAGCGACGCCCCCTGGCCGAGCAGCGCGCGCACGCGCTCGGCCGCCTCCTTCCCGGCCGGCCCGGCGCCGGCGGCGTCGGTGGCGAGGCGCGCCGGGGTGTAGGCCCCCTGCCAGCGCGCCGACAGGAGCGCGAGCGCGTCCGGCCAGCGCCGCTCGCCGAGCGCGTCGGAGAAGCGCCGCAGCACCTCGCGGGCGGCCGCCTCGTCGAGGCCGGCCGGGGGCGGCGCCGGGGCGCGGGCCCCCGGCCCGGCGCAGGCGAGCGCGGCGCAGAGGCACAGCGGGGCGATCCGGCGGCGGCGCACCGCCGACCGATACCACCCCGGCCTGCGTCGCGCCACGGCGCCACGCCGGGGCGGCCCCCGGTGATACGCTCCGGGGATGCGGGTGCTCCGGTTCGAGGGCGGGCAGGTGCGGTCCGGCGGCGAGGAGCTGGCCGGGCCCGGCGCGCCGGTGTGGATCGACCTCGCCCCCACCCCGGAGAACATGGCGTTCCTGGCGGCGCGGTTCCGGTTCCACCCGCTCGCGCTCGAGGACGCGGCCCACGAGGACCAGCGGGTCAAGCTGGAGCAGTACTCGGACAACCTGTTCACGGTGGTCCACCGCATCTCGCCCGCGCCGGACGACTCCGAGCTCGTCACCTACGAGGTGGACGCCTTCCTCACCGCCGAGGCGCTGGTCACGGTGCACTCCGCGCGCATCGCCGAGGTGGACCGGGTGTTCGAGCGGTGCGCCTCCGAGCCGGAGCTGCTCGGGCGCGGCGTGGACTTCGCGCTGTACCTCGTCCACGACGCCATCACCGACGCGCACTTCACGCTGGTGGACGCGCTCACCGCGGACGTGGAGGAGCTGGCCGAGGCGGTGCTCGCGGAGCGGCGCGGCGAGAGCGACGAGGAGCTGCTCGACCGGATCCTGACCGCGCGGCGGCAGCACGTGCTGCTCCGCAAGCGCTTCGCCCCGCAGCGCGAGGTGTTCGCCACGCTGGCGCGGCCGGGCCAGGCGCTGGTGCGCGACCAGACCGCCATCTACTTCCGCGACGTGGTGGACCACGCGGTGCGGCTCACCGAGGAGATCGACACCGGGCGCGACCTGCTCGCCTCGGCGATGGACGCCTACCTCTCGTCCACCAACAACCGGCTCTCCTCGGTGATGACGCGCCTCACGCTCATCTCGACCATCTTCCTGCCCCTCAACTTCATCGGCACGTTCTTCGGCATGAACCTCGACATCCTGCCGCCGCGGGTGGCGGTGCCGCTGGTGCTGCTGTCGATGGTGGCGATGCCGGTCGCGATGTACGCGGTGTTCCGGCGCAAGCGCTGGCTGTAGCCCTTCTCACCGACCGATGGGCACGACCTCGCCGCGGGCGCCGGGCGGCTGGACCCGCACCTCGCCCTCCTGGTCCTCGCGCCCCTCCACCGCGATCTCGACGTCGAGGAACCTGCGGACCACCTCGGCGTTGGTGGTGAGGTGCCGCGTGACCGCGGCGACGGTGTAGCGGGTCACCGGCACGACGCCGGGGGCGGCGGGCAGGATCCCGGCCGCCGCCAGCGCGGCCGGCAGGAGCAGCTGGTCGCCGAGGTGCAGGTCCACCGCGGCGCCGCCGCGGAGGTGATCCCGGAGCCCCTCCACCGCGAGGTCCGCGACCTCCTCCGGCGTCCGCTCGCGCGCGCTGACCGCGCCGTGGCCGGCGCGGGTCCGCTCGAACGTGGAAACCAGCAGCACGTGCCCGCCGCGCGAGGCGCGCGAGGGCACCGGCACCCGCTCGGCCTCCGCGGAGATCCCCGCGTCGCGCAGGCCGCGCAGCGCGCGCGCCGCCTGCCGCTCCGCGACCTCGAAGCCGAGCCCGCCCACCATCGACACCACCTCGACGTCCTGCAGCGTGCCGCGGTGGCGCAGGTCGAGCGGTGGCATGGGGTGCGCCGGCTCGATGCGGGCCGTCATCTCGCCCCCGCCCTCCGGGTAGAACCCGGCCGCCTGCAGCTCCAGGCCGAAGCGGAAGCCGAGCCGCGCCACCGCCGGCGCCCACACCAGCGCCAGGTAGTGGAACGTGGGCGCGTGGTCCTGGTGCGTGCCGCCGCGCAGCGTGAGCGTGGACGGCGCGCCCGCCAGCGCGAGCGGCCAGCACACGGTCTGGAACAGGAGCGGCGTCGAGCCGGCCGTGCCGATGTCGAACGCCCAGTCGCCCGCGCGCGGCGCGTGGCGCGGCCGGAACTCGAGCGCGCTCGAGCCGACCTCGTCCCCGGCGAGCTCCGCCTCCACGATGCGCGCGGTGGCGCGCGCCGCCTCGCGGTGCTGCGGGCGCAGGCCCGGCTTGATCCGGTGCTGGCGGATGCGCTCGATGGTGAACGGCCGCCCGGTGACCGCCGACAGCGCGAGCGCGGTGCGCAGGATCTGGCCCCCGCCCTCGCCGGCGCTGCCGTCCAGCACGATGGGAAGATCCGCCGGCATCGGCGCAATGTAGTCCGGCGGGGCGGCCGCGTTAAGCGCGCGTTGGCCCCCAGGGCGCCCCCTCCCCGGGGCGTGCTACAAGGCGCGGGTGATCGCCGCCGTCGCCGTCTTCGCCCTCACCTACGTGGCCGTCGCCGCCGGCCGCTTCCCGTACCTGTCGCTCGATCGCCCCGCGGCCGCCCTGCTCGGCGCGGTGCTGATGGTCGCCCTCGGCGTGCTCACGCCGGCGGAGGGCGGCGCGGCGGTGAACGGCGAGACGCTCGGCCTGCTCCTCGGGATGATGGTCCTGACCGCCTACCTGGGCGAGGCGGGCTTCTTCCGCTGGGCGAGCTGGAGGGTGCTGCGCGCGGCCGGGACGCCGCGGACGCTCCTCTGGGGCGTGGTGTTCACCGCGGGTGCGCTGTCGGCGCTGCTGGTGAACGACACCGTGTGCCTGATGATGACCCCGCTCGTGCTCCGGATGGTGGACGACGCGGACCTGCCGCCGCTGCCGTACCTGCTGGCGGTCGCGTTCGGGTCGAACGCGGGCTCGGCGGCCACGCTCACCGGCAACCCGCAGAACATGATCGTCGGGACGCTGTCCGGGATCTCCTACGCGCACTTCACCGCCGCGCTGGCGCTGCCGGCGCTCGCCTCGCTCCTGCTGGTCGCGGCGCTGCTCCACGCGCTGTTCCGCCGCGCGCTGCCCCGCGGCCCGCTCGCCGGCGGCCGCCCCGCGGCGCCCGAGGTGGACCGGGCGCTGCTCGCGAAGGCGCTCGGCGCGCTGGCGCTGGCGGTGGCCGGCTTCCTGCTCGGCCTCGAGCTCGCCTGGACCGCGCTGTTCGCGGCGGCGCTCTGCATGGCCATCGCCGGGCGCGCGCCGCGCGAGGCGCTCCAGCGGGTGGACTGGCCGCTGCTCGTGTTCTTCGCGGGGCTGTTCGTGGTGGTGGCGGGCATCGGGCGCGCCGGCGTGACCGAGCGGATGTACCAGGCGGTGGCCCCGCTCCTCGGGGCGGACCCGGCGCGGCAGTCGGCGGTGTTCGGGCTGTTCTCGATCGCGGCGTCGCAGGTGGTCTCGAACGTCCCGTTCGTGATCCTCGCCGGCGAGTGGATCCCCCGCCTCACCGACCCCACCCTGCTCTGGCTGGCGACCGCGCTGTGCGCCACGCTGGCGGGCAACCTGACCATCGTCGGCTCGGTCGCGAACGTCATCGTGCTGGAGCTGGCCGGCTCGCGCGGCCGCATCGGCTTCTGGCGGTTCTTCCGCGTCGGCGCGGTGGTCACGGCGGCGACGGTCGCGGCCGGGCTCGGGATCCTGCTCCTGGAGCACCGGCTGGGGCTGATCGGGTAGGCGTCAACCGCCTGGGAAGACAGAAGCTTTTCACACCTCCGGGGACGCACCCCGGACGGGGGTGGACGGAGCGTGAGATCGACCGCTCCGCCGAAATACACCCCGCCGTTCCCCGTAGGTTCTGCATGGTTGCGGTGGCCGCACTCCCCGATCTAGCTTTCGCGCTCACCTGTCCCGCGAAGGAGCGCTCGTTGGGTCCCTCACTGTCCGGCGAGGCCGCGTGGACGCGGTCGGCCGCACGAGGCGACCGGCAGGCCTTCTCCCGGCTGGTGGACCTGCACAAGCGCACCGTGTTCGCGCTGTGCGTCCGGCTGCTGCGGGACCAGGACGAGGCGCAGGACGCCGCGCAGGAGGCGTTCGCCCGCGCGTACGCGAGCCTGGCCGCGTTCGACCCGGCGCAGCCGTTCGCGCCGTGGCTGCTCCGCATCGCGCGGAACCACTGCCTGGACGTGCTCCGCCGGCGGCTGCCGCAGGCGCAGCGGGTCGAGCTGGACGCGGACCCGGAGGACGGCGCGCCCCGCGACCTCGCCGACCCCGACGCACCCCGCGGCGACGACGCGCTGGAGCGGCGCGAGCTGGCGCGCACGCTCGAGGCCGCGGTGGCGGCCCTGCCGGCCAACTACCGCGAGGTCGTGCACCTCTTCCACGTCGAGCACCTCTCCTACAAGGAGATCGCCGCCGCCATGGACGTCCCCATCGGCACCGTGATGACCTGGCTGCACCGCGCCCGCGCGCGGCTCAAGGCGACGCTCGACGCGAGCGCCCCGGAGATGACGCCATGACGACCTTCACCGGACACCTCACCGACGCCCAGGCGCAGCGCCTGGTGGACGGGACGCTGCTCGAGGCCGAGGCGGACGAGGTCCTGGCGCACGCCGGGGACTGCGCGGAGTGCCAGGCGCTGGCCGAGTCCTACCGCGTGCTCGGCGACGCGCTGGGCGAGGCGCTCGGCGCGCTGGAGGTCCCGGAGCTGCCGCGCGACTTCACCGCCGGCGTGCTCTCCCGCATCGACGCCCGCGAGCGCGCGGTCCGGCGCGAGCGGCGCTTCGCCACGGCCATCCTCGCCGCGGTGCTGGTCGCCATCGGCGTCACCGTGGTGGTCGCCGGGGCCGGAACGTGGGCGCCCGCCGCCAGCCGCCTCGCGGGCGGCCTCGGCTCGGCGGGCGAGGTCCTGCGGCTCGGCGCCGGCCTGGCCGGCACCCTGCTCTCGGCGCTCCGCCTGCAGCTCGCGCTCGCCTGCGCCGTCCTCGCCGTCCCGCTGCTGTTCGCGCTCTCGCGCCTCATCCCCTCGGCGCGCGCAGAGCTCGTCTGACCGGAGCCAGAATGCTCTTCGCCCTCCTCCTCGCCGCGCTCACCTTCGAGAGCCCCGAACCGCCGCCGCCGGTCACGCGCGCGCAGGCGACCGCCCCGGCCCCGCGGCCGCCGCAGAAGCCGGCGCCGCGCGCCCGGCCGGAGGTCCCGGCGCCGCCCGCCCCGCCCGCCCCGGCCCAGCACCCGGCCCCGCCGTCCGTGCTGCAGGGCGAGTGGCCGGCGCCCTCCGGCAAGCGCGTCACCCTCGAGGACACCACCGCGCTGGACGACGCGCTCGAGGAGATCGCCGACGCTGCCGGCTGGAACGTGGTGCTCAACACCGGGCGCACCGGCAACAAGCTGCTGGTCCTGAAGCTCCGGAACGTGCCGGTGGAGGACGCGCTGAAGGCGGCGCTGGCCGGGACCGAGCTGGTCGCCACGCGCTCCGGCGACATGGTGGTGGTCGCGCCCCGCCTCGAGCGGCCCCGCGCCGCCGCCGGGGCGCTCACCGGGTTCGAGAAGCCCACCGGCAAGCGCTTCACCGGCGACTTCGACCACACCCCGGTGGCCGACGCGCTCCGGACCCTCTGCAAGTCGGCCGGGCTCTCGGTGGTCATCCCCGACGAGGCGGCCGGGACCGTGAGCGGCCACTTCGTGGACATCCCGGTGGAGGAGGCGCTGCAGGCGGTGCTGGTGCAGGCCGGGCTCGCCGCGGAGCGGACCGGCTCGCTCATCACCGTGCGCGTGGACCGCTTCGCGCAGGCCGACCGCTTCGACCTGCGGCTCCCCCCGGGCTTCGCCGAGGACGCGCGCCGCTCCGCCGAGGAGGCGCTGCGCCAGGCCGAGCGCGAGCTGCGCCGCGCCGGGCGCGAGGTGGACGAGAGCGGCGGGCGCGATCGGCAGTCCACCGGGCAGGATGTGGTGGTCCGGTCCGGCGAGGCGGTGCGCGACGTGAGCGTGGTGCGGGGCAACGTGCAGGTGCAGGGCGGCGCCGCGGCCCGCGACGTGTCCGCGGTGTTCGGCTCGGTGCAGCTCGACCGCGGGGCCGCGGCCCGCGACGTCTCCTCCGTGTTCGGGGGCGCGAAGCTGGCCGGCGGCGCCGTCACGCGTAACGTGGTGGCGGTGGGCGGGGACGTCGAGATCGGGCCCGGCGCCGCGGTGGAGCAGGACGTGACGAGCATCGGCGGCCGGGTGATCGTGGACCCGAGCGCCACCGTGGGCGGCGACACCAAGTCCATCCCGTTCCCCAGCCTCCCCGGCGTGGTCGGGCACACCGCCTCGAGCGTCTTCCGCGAGGCGTCGCCCATCCTGACCGTGCTCGAGGCGCTCATCTCCTTCGCGGTGCTGTTCGTGCTCGGGCTGCTGGTGCTGGCGCTGTTCCCGCGGCGGCTGGAGGCGGTGGCGAGCTACATGGTCGCGAGCCCGGGCAAGTCGCTGCTCGCCGGGACGCTCGGCACGGTGGCCATGCCGGTGCTGCTCGTGCTGCTCGCCGTCACGGTGGTGGGCATCCTGCTCATCCCGGTGCAGATCCTGGGCATGATCGCGGCCGGCGTCCTCGGCGTCACCGCCCTCACCTTCCACGTGGGGCGCGCGCTGCCGGTGCCGGAGAAGCGCCGCACCGTGGTGCTGCAGCTCGCGCTCGGCACGGCCATCTTCGTGGTGCTCGCGCACATCCCGTTCGTCGGGGCGCTGGTCTGGATCGCGACCTGGCTCGTCACCTTCGGCGCGGTGCTCCGCTCGCGGTTCGGCCAGCAGTCGCCGCCGGTGCTGCCCACCACGCCGGCGCCCCCCGCCGCCCTCTAGCGCCGCACCCGCGGCGCGCCGGCCGGGAGCCGGGACAGCGCCTCCACCGCGGCGCGCCGGACCCGGCCGTGGTAGTCGCTCCGCAGCGCCTCCAGCCGCGGCGCGGCCGGCTCGTGGCGGAGCCGCCCGATGGCGCGCGCCGCCACCGCCCGCACCTCGGCGCGATCGGCCGTGAGCTGCGCGGCGATGGCCGGCCCGGCGTCGCGGGCGGCGAGCTGCGCGAGCGCCTCGATGGCCTCGGCGTCCGCGAGCGAGCCCGGGCGCCCCAGCCAGTCCACCAGCGGCTTCACCGCGGCCGGCGCGCCGGTCTTGCCGAGCGCGAACGCCGCCGCCGGGGCGGCCGCGCCGCCGAGGAGCCCGGTGAGCGGCGCCACCGCGTTCGCCCCGCCCGCGTCGCCCAGCGCCGCGGCCAGCGCGGACCGCCAGGCGCCGTCGTCGGGCGCCGCCTGCGCCGCCGCGCGCGCCAGCGCCGGCACGGATCTCGGCCCGGCCCGGCCCAGCGCCGCGGCGGCCGCGAAGCGCACCTCCGGCGCGCCGTCGTCCAGCGCGGCGGCGACCGCCCGCAGCGCCGCGTCGGTCCCCAGCCCCGCCAGGCCGGCGATGGCGCCGGTGCGCACCGCCGCGTGCGGATCGCGCAGCGCCTCGAGCAGGAGCGGCTCCGCCCCGGGCGCGCGCAGGCCACCGGCGGCGGCGAGCAGCGACCCCAGCTCGCGCGCGTCGGCGTCGCCGGTGGGCGGGCGCGCCCCGGCGCGCGGCGCGGCGGTCGCGGCGGTCACGGCCGTCGCGGCGGTCGCGGCGGTCGCGCCGGCGGGCAGCGACGCCGCGGGCGGCCGTCCCAGGGCGGCCGCCCGGCGCGCGGCAAGCGCCGCGGCGCGGTCGCGGACCGGGCCGGCCGACGCCGGGGCGCCGAGCCGGGCCAGCGCGCGCGCGGCGGCCGCGCGCAGGCCGGGGTCGCCGCGGGCCGGGTCGAGCAGCGGGAGCAGGCGCGCGGCGGCCGCGTCCGCCGCGGCGCCGGTGACCCCCAGCTCCCCCAGCGCGGCCAGGGCCGCCTCGGCCCCCGGCCGGCCCAGCCGCGCCAGGAACGGGCGCGCCGGGCACTCGGTCTCGCGCAGCCGGACCTCGCGCGCCGCCCGCGCCGCCACCGCCGGATCCGCGCTCCGCACCGCCACCTCGCAGAGCGCCGTCCCGACCTCGAGCGCCTCCGGCAGCGCGGCGAGCGCGTCCGCGGCCGCCGCCGCGATCCGGCCGGACGAGGCGAGCGCCACCGCCTCGAGCGCGGCGGTCGCGCCGGGATCCCCGAGCCGGCCCAGCGCGCCCGCGCCGGCCTCGCTCAGCTCCGGATCCGGCGAGCGCAGGAGCCCCTCGAGCGCCGGCCGCGCCGCCCAGTCCCCGGCCTCGCCCAGCCCGCGCGCCGCGCCCGCCGCCAGCGCGCGATCCGGGTTGCGCTCCGGGTCGAGCAGCGGCGCGAGCCGCGCCACCACCTCGGCCCGGCCGCTCGCGCCGATCTCCTCGGCCGCGCCCGCGCGGGCGGGCCCGCGGCCGCCCAGGACCGCCAGGTTGCGCTCCCACAGCGTGCGCGCCTCCTGCTCGACCGCCTCGCGCAGCGAGACGCCCACCGCGTCGAGCGCGTCGGCGATGGCCGCCCGCCCGGCGGGCGAGGCGTCGGCGTAGGCCGCGCGCAGCGCGGCGCGCGCCCGCGGCTGGTCCGGCATGCCGGCGAGCCCGCGCGCGGCCTCGGCCGCCACCGTCGCGTCCGGATCCGCCAGGAGCGCCCCGAGCGCCTCGGCCGCCTCGGCCCCGCCGCGGGCGGCGAACGCCTCGGCCGCCGCCCGCCGCACCTCGGCGCTGCCGTCGCGCTGCGCGACCATCAGGGCGGCGAGCCCGTCGGCGCCGCCGCGCGCGCCCGCCGCGCGCACCGCCGCGGCGCGGCGCGCCGGATCGGGCGAGGCGAGATCGCCGCCGCCGCGGCAGGCGAGGCCCCCGGCCGCCAGGGCGGCGATGGCTGCGACGAGCGTGGCGGCTGCGGGGGCGCGGGGCACGGGGCGCCATGCTCGCCGCGAACCCCGCCGCGCGCAAGCGCGGGCGGGCGCGGCGGCGCCGAGGACGCCCCGGCCGCTCAGCGGCGCCGGCCGGCGCCGCCGGGCCGCGAGGGCCGGGACGCGCGGCCGCCCGGGCGCGGGGCCGAAGCCCTCGGGCCGGCGCGCGGCGCGCCGCGTCCGCGCGGCTCGACCTCGTCCGCGGCGGCCGGCTCGGCGGGCGCAGGGGCCGCGCCGGGCGCCGCCGGCGGACCGTGGCCGTGGCGGCGGGCCGCCTTCGGGAGCTCGCGCACCGACGGTCCCCGGGCCGGCGTGCCGGACTCGAGCCCGACCCGCTGCCGCAGCGCGCGCACCTCCTCGGGCTCGAGCCGGCGGAACTTGCCGGGCCGCAGCCCGCCGACCCCGATGCCGCCGAACTCCGGCCGGAACAGGCGCTGCACCTGCAGCCCCACCGCCTCGCAGAGCCGCTTCACCAGGTGGAAGCGCCCCTCGCCCACCACCACGCGGATCCACACGTTGCGGTCGGCGTGCTCGTGGACGGCCACCTCGATCGCCTTCGCGGGGCCGTCCTCCAGCCGGACGCCGGCCTTCATCCGCTCGAGCGCCTCCGCCGGCGGATCGCCCTTCACCTTGACCAGGTACACGCGCTGGTGGCCGTAGCGCGGATGCGCCAGGCGGTTCGCCAGCTCGCCGTCGTCGGTGAGCAGCAGCGCGCCCTCCGCGTCGTAGTCGAGCCGGCCCACCGGGAACGGCCGCCCCGGCACGCCGCGCAGGTACTCCATGGCGGTGGGGCGGCCCTGCGGATCCGACGCCGTGGTGACGCAGCCGGACGGCTTGTAGAGCAGGTAGTAGCTGCGCTGCTCCGGCTGCGAGACGAGCGCGCCGTCCACCGTGACGAGGTCGCGCCCCGGGTCCACCTTCGTGCCCAGCTCGGTCACGGTGCGCTGGTTGACGCGCACCCGGCCGGCGCTGATGAGCGCCTCCGCCTTGCGCCGCGAGGCGATGCCCGCCCCCGCCAGGAACTTCTGCAGCCGCTCCTCGGCCATGGACTAGCTCCCCGCCGCGGGCGGTCCGCCGGGTGCGGGGCCGGGCTCGGCGTCGGCCCGGGCCTCGGCCTCGTCGACCCGCTTCTTCTCGGCGAGCGCGGCCTCGGCCGCGCGGGCCTTCTCGTCCGCCGCGGCCATCGCCTGCTCCAGCTCGTCGAGCGCCGCGTCGCTCTCGGCGCGCTTCGCCTCCAGCTCGGCGCGGAGCTTCTCGTCCGAGAGCTCCGCCACGATGCCCTCGATCCCGGGCGCCTGCTCGGCCGGGGTCTCCTTCTCCACGATGTCGCGGTGCTCCTCGGACAGCTCGTGGAACTCGCGCAGCGTGGGCAGCGAGGCGAGGTCCTTCAGCGCGAAGAACTCGAGGAACTCGCGGGTGGTGCCGTACAGGATGGGCCGGCCCGGCTCCTCCTTCTTGCCGAGGATCTTGACCAGCTTGCGCTCGAGCAGCGCCTTCACCACCGCGCCGCAGTCCACGCCGCGGATGTCCTCGATCTCGGGGCGGGTCACCGGCTGCCGGTAGGCGATGATGGCGAGCGTCTCGAGCGCGGCCCGGGTCAGCCGCTGCGGCTTCACCTTCAGGAAGCGGCGCGCGAAGTCGGAGTTGTCCGGCGAGGTGCGGAGCTGCCAGCCGCCGGCCACCTCGTGCAGCACGATGCCGCAGGGGCCCTCGCGGTAGTGGCCGGAGAGCTTGTCGAGCGCCTTCTCCAGCCGCTCCACGTCCACGCCGCTCGCGGCGCGCATCTCCTCCACCGTCAGCGGGCGCTCGGCCAGGAACAGGAGCGTCTCCACCACGGTGCGGACCCGGTCGGCGCTGAGCCGCCGCGCCGCCGCGGCCAGCTTCTCGAACGGCAGCTCCTTGTCGTCGGCGACGTCGATGTCGGCCGACTCCACCTCGTCCAGCGCCGGGTCGCCCTGCTTCGCCTCCTCGGCGGCCTGGAGCGCGTCCAGCTCGGCCGCGGAGACCGACGGCGCGGGCGCGGCCTCGGGTGCGCCGGCCGGCGCCGCGGCCCCCGCGAGCTCCGCCGCCTCCGGCGCGGCCTGCTCCGGCACGGGCGCGGCCGCCCCGGCCTCGGGCACCGCGGCGGAGCCCTCCGGCCCCGCGCCGTCCTGCGCGGGCACGTCCTCCGCGGCGGTCGGCCGGTCGGTGGGCTCGGTCATCGGTAGTCCTCCTCTCCGAGGGTCACGTCGTCGCCGAGGGTGTCCTTCGCCTCGACGAGGATCTCCGCCCCGGGGCCGGCCTCTTCCAGCGCGGCCTGGTAGATGCGGATGAGCTTCAGCTTCGCCATCTCGAGGATGGCGAGGAACGTGGAGATCACGTTCGCCTTGGTGTTCCGGCTCTCGGCGGGGCCGGCGAGCAGCTCCTCGAAGGTGGCGCGGCGCCGCAGGCGGAGCACGTCGGCGATGCGCGAGATGGCGTCGCTGATGGTGAGCCGGTCGGTGATCACCTCGTGCGAGTGCTCCGGGCGCGCGTGCGCGATGGCGCGATCGAGCGCCTCGATGAGCTTGAACACCGAGACGTCGGCGAGCCCCTCCGGCCCCTCCGGCGCCGCGGGGCGCTCGGCGCGGACGCGCCGGGTGAAACCGTGCGGTCGAGGATGTCGCGCCCGCCCAGCTCCTCGCCGGCGGCCTTGTACTTCTGGTACTCGAGCAGCCGCCGCACCAGCTCGGCGCGCGGGTCCACCCCGGCGTCCTCGGGGCCGGCCGCGTCCTCGGCCACCTCGGTGCGCGGCAGCAGCAGCTTGCTCTTCATGAGCAGGAGCTGCGCCGCCATGTGCAGGAACTCGCCGGCGATGTCGATGTCGAGCTCGCGCATCGCCTCCAGCGTGGCGAGGTAGCTCTCGGTGATGCGCGCGATGGGGATGTCGAAGAGGTCGACCTCGTGCTCCTTCACGAGGTGCAGGATGAGGTCGAGCGGCCCCTCGAACGGCGGCTGGCCCTCGCGGAGCGGGGGCAGCGTGACCCGGAACGCGTCCGCCGCGGCGCGCGCGTCGGCGTCGCCGGCCCGCGGCGAGTCCGCGCCGAGCCCGGCGTCCGTGTCGGTGTTCCTGGCCATCCCGGCGGACCGCCCCCCGTGGTGGGTCCTACTCGAGCTTCATCGCGGCGCGGACCTGCACCATGTTCGCCTCGGCCGCGGCGCGCGCCTTCTCCGTCCCGAGCTGCACGAGATCGTCGAGGTCCTTCGGCTTCGCGAGCAGGGCCTCGCGCCGCGTCCGCATCTGCTCCTGCTGCGGCAGCAGCCGCTCGAGCAGCTTCTTCTTGCAGTCCACGCAGCCGATCCCGGCGGTGCGGCAGTTCTGGTCCACCCAGGCGACCGTCTCGGCGTCGCTCGTCACCTTGTGCAGGTAGAACACGCCGCAGACGTCCGGGTTGCCCGGGTCCTGCCGCCGCTTGCGGGCCGGGTCGGTGACCATGCCCATGATCTTCTTCTGCGTGGACTCGGCGCTCTCGCCCAGGTCGATGGTGTTGCCGTAGCTCTTCGACATCTTCCGGCCGTCGGTGCCCAGGATCTTGGGCGCCGCGGTGAGCAGCGGCTGCGGCTCGGGGAACACCTCGCCGTAGTGGAAGTTGAACTTCCGGACGATCTCGCGCGACAGCTCCAGGTGCGGCACCTGGTCCACGCCCACCGGCACGCGGGTGGCCTTGTACAGGATGATGTCCGCGGTCATCAGCACCGGGTAGCCGAGGAAGCCGTACAGGGCGAGGTCGCGGTCGGTGATGTTCTCCCGCTGCTCCTTGTACGTCGGCGAGCGCTCCAGCCAGCCGAGCGGCGTGATCATCCCGAGCAGCAGGTTCAGCTCGGCGTGCTGCTTCACCCGGCTCTGGATGAACAGCGTCGCCTTGGCGGGGTCGATGCCCGCGGCGATGAAGTCCACGAACATCTCGCGCTCGGCCTGCTTGATGACCGAGGTGTCGTGGTAGTTCGTGGTGAGCGCGTGCCAGTCCGCGCTGAAGAAGAAGCACTCGTTCTCGTCCTGGAGCTGGACCCAGTTCGCGAGCGCGCCGTGCAGGTGGCCAAGGTGGAGGCGGCCGGTGGGCCGCATGCCGCTGACGATGATGGGGCGCTTCGAGGACATGGATCTCCGGGTGCGGGTCAGGCGCTGATGGCGCCGGCGAGCTGGGCGAGCAGGCCGACCACGAAGCTCGACGGGCCCGAGATGATGCGGCCGGCGAAGATGAAGACCGCGAGGAGCAGGAACGGCGACAGCGCGGTGACGCGCTCCCACTGCGGCCGCAGCCGCGCCGGCATGAACCCGTCCACCACCCGGCTGCCGTCGAGCGGCGGGACCGGGATGAGGTTGAACAGCGCCAGGTTCACGTTCAGCAGGACCATGATCTGCAGGAGCTCGCCCACGCCCTGCCCCGGCGCGATGGCGGTCGGAGCCCAGCGCCAGCACAGCGCGAGCGCCACGGTCGAGAGCACCGCGAGCAGGATGTTGGAGATGGGGCCGGCCGCCGCGGTGAGCGCCATCCCCGTGCTCATGTTCACGTTTTGCCGGAACCGCGCCGGGTTCACCGGCACCGGGCGCGCCCAGCCGAACGGGATGCCGAGCAGCGGCAGCAGGACGGTTCCGATGGGGTCCACGTGGGCGATGGGGTTGAGCGTGAGCCGCCCCATCCGGGACGCGGTGTCGTCGCCCAGCTTCCAGGCGCTCCACGCGTGCGCGAACTCGTGCACGGAAAGCGAGAGCACGAGCGGGATGAGCATCATCAGCCCGCGTTGGAGGTCGAACCCCATTGCCTAAAGCCTCGTCGGGAAAAGCGGTTCTTTAGCAGCGTGGCGCCGGGCGGTCAACGCGCTCGGCGGCCGCCGGACGCGCCGGGGCCGCGGCCCGCTCCCCCCGAAACAGCGGGGGCGCGCCGATTCCGCCCGGGACCGTGGCGCGGCTCAGGCGCGGGGGTGGAAGCGGTCGTACAGCCGCTTCACGTGGGTGCGGTCCACGTGGGTGTAGATCTGCGTGGTGGAGACGTCGGCGTGGCCCAGCATCGCCTGGACCGCGCGCAGGTCGGCGCCCCCCTCCAGCAGGTGGGTGGCGAACGAGTGCCGCAGCTTGTGCGGCGAGATGCGCCGCCGGATGCCGGCGCGGCGGGCGCAGCGGTCCAGGATCTTCGCGAACCCCTGCCGCGTCATCCGGCCGCCGCGCGGCGTGACGAACAGGTCCTTCGAGCGGCGCCCGTGGAGCAGCCGCTCCCGCGCGACCGCCAGGTAGGCCTTCACCGCCTCGGCGGCGGGCGCGCCCACCGGCACGATCCGCTCCTTGTTCCCCTTGCCGCGGGCGACGAGCACCCGGGTCTCGAGGTTCACGTCGTTGAGCTGGAGCGAGACGAGCTCGGAGACGCGCAGCCCGGTGGCGTAGAGCAGCTCCAGCATGGCGCGGTCGCGGATCCCGGCGGCGCTGCGCACGTCCGGCGCGGCCAGCAGGCGGTCCACCTCGTCGTGCGAGAGCAGCCCGGGCAGGCGGCGTCCGGGCCGCGGCGACTCGATCTCGTCGGACGGATCGGCGGGGGTGACGCGCTCGGCGGCGAGGAGCTTGTGCAGCGAGCGGATGGCGGAGAGCGCCCGGGCCTGCGAGCGCGGCGACAGGCCGCGGCGGACCAGCTCGGCGAGGTGGGCCTGGATCTCGGCGCGGCCCACCCGCTCCCAGGCGTCCACGCCCAGCTCGCCGAGGTGCTCGAGGTAGCGGCGCAGGTCGCGGCCGTAGGCCTCGACGCTGTTCTCGGCGAGCCCCTTCTCCACGCGCACGTGGGCGAGGAACAGGTCGAGGGCGGGCTCCAGCGCGGACATCGCGCCGACGATAGCGCCGCGCCGCCGCGCGTCCAGTTCGCGGAGGCGGCCGGCGTCACTCCATCAGGTCGGAGACGTCGCCCTTGCCGACCCGGACCACCACCGGCTCCGGGCCGGAGAGGTCGATCACCGACGACGGCTCGGCCGGACGGAACCCGGCGTCCAGGATGAGGTCGAGCCCGTGGCCCAGCTCCTCCTTGATGTCGTGCGCGTCGATGAGGACGTCGCCGTCGGGCCGGGCGGCCGAGGTGGAGATGAGCGGGTGGCCGAGCCGGCGCACCAGCTCGAGCGCGATGGGGCTGTCGGGGATGCGGATGCCGACGGTCTTCTGGCGGCGCAGCACCAGCTCGGGGACGAGCCGGGTGGCGGGGAGGATGAACGTGAACGGCCCGGGCACCTTGCGGCGCAGCACGCGGTAGGCGGCGTTGTCCACGATGGCGTAGCGCGAGATCTCCGCCAGGTCCTGGCAGATGAAGGCCAGCTCGTGGGTGCGCGGGAGCTGCTTCAGCTGGTAGATGCGCTCGATGGCGCGCTTGTCGAACAGGTCGCAGCCGATGCCGTAGAACGTGTCGGTGGGGTACGCGATGACGCCCCCCGACGAGAGCGCCGAGACGGCGCGCTCGATCACGCGCGGCTGCGGGTGGTGGGGGTCGATCTCGACGATGGGCGCGGCCGGCATGGGCCCGCGATCTAGCAGCTTTCCGCCGGCTCCCCAAGCACCGCGGCGGAGGCGCGCACCGCGGGCGCCCGCCCGGTACGGCGGGCGGGCGTCCGCGGCGCGAACGGACCCTCGTCAGCTGCGGCTCTTCCCGCGCTCGATCAGCTCGCGGACCTTCTGGCCGCCCTTCTTCCCGATCTCCTCGTAGAAGGCGTGCCCGCGCTCGTCGCGCACGGCGATGCCGCCCTTGCGGCCCGCCTCCGAGACCGTCATCCCGCGCCGGCCCTCGTCCGGCTCGCCCCGCCCGACCTTCTCCTCGTGATCCGCCATTCCCGTCCCCCTCCCGTCCGCGTGCTAGCGATCGTCCCCCATGCCCTCGCCCTTCCCGGCCTCCTCCTCGGCGCCGGCCTTCCCCTTCTCGATCAGCTCGCGGACCTTGTGCCCGCCCTTCCGGCCGATCTCCTCGTAGAAGGGCGTCCCGCGCTCGGCCTTGATGGTCTCGCCGCCCTTCTTGCCGATCTCCTCGTAGAAGCGCGGCCCGCGCTCGGCCTTCACGGTGTCGCCGCCCTTCTTGCCGATCTCCTCGTAGAACTTCCGGCCGCGCTCGGCCTTCACCGTCTCGCCGCCCTTCTTGCCGATCTCCTCGTAGAACTTCCGGCCGCGCGTCTCCCGGACCCGCACCCCGCCCTTGCGACCGGCCTCAGAGACCGTCATCGCCCCCTTGCTGCCGCCCTTCTTCTCTTCAGCCATGTGTCGCCCCCGTCCGTTCACGCACAATGTGGTCGCTGGTCTTCCGCCGGCGCAGGGCCCGGGCGAGCACGTGCTCGGCGATGGCCTCCGCCATGTCCAGGCCGGTGGCCTCGAGGATCCCCTGCCAGCTCGGGTTCCCGTTCACCTCGATGACCGTCGCGCCCTCGTCGCCCATGACGAGGTCCACGCCGGCGTAGTCCAGCTCCAGCGCGCCCGCCGCCGCCTCCGCCACCGCGCGCACCGCCACGGGGCAGTCCACCGCCTCCACCCGCCCGCCGCCGCCCACGTTGGTGCGCCACTCGCCCGGCGGCGCGTGCCGCACCATCGCGGCCCGCGTCGTGCCCCCGACCACGAACACGCGCAGGTCGCGCCCCGGGTGCGGGACGTACGCCTGGAGATAGACGGCGCCGTCCCGCCCCGCCCGATCCCGGACGCGGTCCCGCCCCGCCCGATCCGGGCGGACCCGCTCCACGCCCTCGCCGAGCGAGCCCGCGAGCGGCTTCGCCACCGACTCGCCGAGCCGCTCCAGCGCGCGCTCGGCGCCCGCCGGCGCCTGGGCCACCGCCGCCGGCGGCGTCGGCACCCCGGCGCGGACCAGCAGCCACGAGCTGCGGAACTTGTCCTGGGCCGCGAGCAGCGCCTCGATCCGGTTCACCACCACCGCGCCGGCTCCCTCCATCGCGCGGTAGATCTCGAACTGCGCGTCCGGATCGCCGGCCCGCCCGAGGCCGCGCGCGAGCACGAACGCGTCCACCTCCTCCATCCGCATGGTGCCGAGCGAGACCCCCACGCCCTCCGCCCCCACGCCGGCCGCCATCGCCGACGGATCGATCACCACCGCCTCGCCCCGCCGGGCACACGCAGCGAGCAAGCGCTTGCTGTGCCAGTCCTCCTCCGGCCAGGCGGTCACGACCCCGATCCGGACGAAGCGTTCCATGCGAGGCTTGCTTCCCTTCCCCCACCCCGACCGCCGCGCAACATGGTGTCCATGCCCGGCTGGCAGGACAAGGGCGCGCCATCCCGAACCTTTCTCGGAGGTCCCGCCGGGTCCGGCCCGTGGCGCGGCCCGTGAGGCCGCCGGGCGTGCGTCGCCGGTGCGCGGCGTGCCCGCCGGCGTGCCCTCGGCGGCGGGGTGCGGAGGAACGGACCGTGAAATGCGCCGGTCAGTCGGCGCGGGCGAGCGCCGCCTCGAGCGCGGCCACCACGCGCTCGGCCTGCTCGCCCTCCAGCGGCCGGCCGTCGGCCGTGCGGACGTAGAACGCGTCGGCCGCCCGGTGCCCCTCGGTGGCGATGCGCGCCAGGTCCACCGACACGCCCAGCTCGAAGAACGTGCGCGCGACGGTGTGCAGCAGGCCGACCCGGTCCGCGGTGAAGACGTCCACCACGCTGGGCGCGGGCGCTGTGGTTGTCGATCACGATCTTGGTGGGCACGCGGGGGAGCGGCTTCGCGGCGACCGTGGAGGCGCGCAGGCGCCGGGTCATCAGGGCGCCGAGCGGCTCCTCGCCCGCGAGCACGCGCGCCAGGTCCCGGCGCGCGGCGCGCCACCGCGCCGGCTCGACCGGCCCGTCGTCTGGCCCGCGCAGCTCGAACACGTCGAGCGCCCGGCCGGCCAGCCAGCCGGCCGCCGCGGGATCGGGCGAGCTGGAGAACACCTCGGCGTGCTGGATGTCGATGCGGTGCGCCGCCAGCACGCCCGCCACCGTGGCGAGCAGGCCGGGGCGATCGCGGGCGGTGAGCGCCAGCTCGGTCACCCCCAGGTCGCGCCGGTGGCGGAGCGCCCCGGCGAGCACCCGGTCGCGCCCGAGCTGGAGCAGGCGCAGGTGGTGCGGCGCCTCGTCGGGCCCCGCCGTCAGGAAGTACCGCGCCGGCATGGCGGCGACGAAGCGCCGCCGGTCGTCCTCCGACGCGTGGCGGGGGCTGGCGGCGAGCGCGCCGGCCACCCGCGTCCGCCCGGCCGCCTCCGCCGTCCCGGGCTCGGGGCGGCGCTCCCCGCGCTGCAGCACCTCGCGCGTCTTCCCGAAGAGCTCGAGCAGCAGCCGCGCCTTCCACTCGGTCCAGGTGCGCGGGCCCACCGTGGCCATGTCCGCGTAGGTGAGCAGGTACAGCTTCTCCAGCCGGTCGAGCGTGCCGACCTCCTCCGCGAACGCGTGGATGAGATCGGGGTCCGAGAGATCGCGCCGCTGCGCGATGGCGGACATCCGCAGGTGCTTCAGCACCAGCCACTCGATGTCGGCGGCGTCGTCCGGGTCCACGCCCATCCGCACGCAGGCCTCGGCGGCGATCTCGGCGCCGCGCACCGAGTGGTCCTTCCCGGCGCCCTTGCCGATGTCGTGGAACAGGGTGCCGAGGTAGAGCGCCAGCGGGCGCGCCTGGGCCCGCATGAGCTCGCCCAGCACCGGCTCCTTCACGTCGCCGCAGCGGAGCGCGAACAGCCGGCGCACCGCGAACAGCGAGTGAACGTCCACCGTGTACACGTGGTAGACGTCGATCTGGCGGCGGGCGGTGATCCGCGCGAACTCCGGCAGCACCTTGGGCAGCACGCCCAGCTCGTGCATCTGCGTGAGGAACCGGCCGCGGGTCCCGGGCCGCGTGAAGCACGCCAGCAGCTCCTGGTTCAGCTCCGGGTCGGCGGCCGCCTCGAGCGGCAGCTCCTCGGCGACCTGCGCCGCCAGGTCCCGCGCGTACGGGTACAGGTCGAGCTGCTCCCGGTCCGCCGCCGCGAACAGCCGCACCAGCGCGGCGGGCGAGCGGCGCAGCACGTCCTTGTCCGAGACGGTGAGCCGGCCGCGGAACACCTTCAGCTCGCCGCCGGGCAGGAAGCGGTCCGCGGCGCGCGTCGGCTGGCCCTGCAGCACCGGCACCGGCCGCTCCGCGCCGATGGTGGCGGCGGGCGGCGGCACCATGCGCCAGCCGGTGGCGGTCTGCGTCTCCAGGCACCGGTCCACGATCGCGTCGCACGCCACCAGCACCGCCTTCGCGGCCAGGTAGTAGTGGCGCATGAACTCCTCGACCCCGCTCGCGCCCTCGCGGTCGCGGTAGCCCATCGCCAGCGCCACCTGCGGCTGCACGTCGAAGGTGAGCTGGTCCCACTTGCGGCCGGCGAGGTAGTGCATCTCGTTGCGCACCCGCCACAGGAAGTCGCGGGCGCGGCGCATCTCCCGGATGTCGCGCTCCGGCAGCAGCGCCCGGGAGAGCAGCTCGGTGATGCCCGCGACCTTGAACCGCACCCGCGCCAGCCACAGCGCCGACTGGAGGTCCCGCAGCCCGCCCTCCGACTCCTTCACGTTCGGCTCGAGCAGGTAGAGCGAGTCGCCGAAGCGCTCGCGGCGGCCGCGCATCTCGTCGAGCTTGTCCTGCAGGAACTTCTCCACCTTGGCGGTGGAGAGCCCGTGCAGCTCCTCGCGCTCGAGCTCGCGGTACAGGTCGCGGTCGCCGCCCAGCCAGCGGAGGTCGAGCAGCGCGGTGCGCGCGGTGTGGTCCTCGGAGGCGAGCTGGTCGCAGGTCTTCAGGTCGCGGACCGCGTAGCCGACCTCGAGCCGCAGGTCCCAGAGCGCGTAGACCAGGCGCTCCGCCGCGGTCTTCACGAACGCGTCCGGCTTCCCCGGCGCGTGGAGCACGAGCAGGTCCACGTCGCTGAACGGCGCCAGCTCGCGCCGGCCGTAGCCGCCCAGCGCCACCAGCGAGACCGGCGAGGGCGCGTGCGCCTGGCCCGCCTCGGCGACCGCGCGGTCCCAGAGCGCGCCCACCACCCGGTCCATGGCCGCGCTCTGGAGCCGGACCACCGTGTGCCCGCTCGCCCCGGCCCGGTGGACGTCCTCGACGTAGCGGCGCAGCTCGGCGAACGCGGCCCTGGGATCGCCGGTCACCTGCGGCAGCTCGGCGAGCTTCGCCTCGAACTCGAACGGCGCGGCCACGGGGAGGTTGATCAGGGCGTCGAGCGCGGGGGGGGTCATCGCGCCGGAGTATAGCGTCGGCCGGCCCCGCGCTCCCGCCGCCGATCACGGCGCCGGCGCGTGGACGGCGGCGACCGTCCTCGGCGCGGCGACGGCTGCCAGCAGATCGGGCACCCCTGCCTCCCGGACGAGCACCGGGTAGCGCAGCCCGCCGCGCCAGGCGATCGCGTGCGTGCGGAAGCGCTCACCCGACTCGACCAGCAGCTCCAGCGCCCCGCCGCGCTCGGTGGCGCGCAGCGCGTCCTCCAGTCGCTGCCGCGTGTGCTTGCGGCCGTTCACCGCCACGAGCTTCGCGCCCGGCGGGATCCCCGCCCGCGCCGCCGGGGAGCCGGGGACCACGTCCACCACCCGGTCGTCGGAGAGGTAGAGGCCGACCGACGCCTCCAGGTTGAAGGACCCGAGCACCCGCTCCTGCGCCGCCTGCAGCGAGCTGGGCGTCTCGCTCATGGAGAGGCGCCACCCGGCCGCCTCGATCCCGGCGGTGGGCGCCTCCGGGCGCGCACGGACCACGCGCGCCTCGAGGAAGCCGGCCCAGTCGAGCGGCGCCACCTTGCCGAGCGCGGCGATCACGTCCTCGACCCGGTAGGCCGACACGGCGGGCCCGCCGGACCGCCCGCCCAGGAACGCCCGGACGAAGTCGTCGAGCGAGCGGGCGCCGCGGGACTCCCGGCGGATGCGCGCGTCGGCCTCCAGCCAGACCAGCGCGCCCTCCCAGTAGAAGTCCACGCTGCGCCGCGCGTACGCGCCCTCGCTGCGCGCGCCGTAGCCCACCTGCGCCGCCGCGGCGGTGTCCTCGAGCGAGCGCCAGGCGCGGCCGGTGGTGCTCGCCATGCCCTGCGCCGCCACCGCGATCGAGTCCGGCAGGCGCGCGCCGCCGAGGCCGCTCCGCGCGGCCAGGACCCAGCCCAGGTAGTGCGTCAGGCCCTCGTACACCCAGAGCAGCCGCGCGTCGGGCGGCGCCTGGAAGTCCGCGGTCGCCATCCCCTGCGGCCGCCGCGACTTGCCGTTCCACGCGTGGACGTACTCGTGCGACAGCAGGCCCGCCCGCGTCCGCCGCGCGACCGGGTCGAGCAGGGCCCGCTCCGGCATGCGCATGTCGGCGCACTGGTGGTGCTCCAGGCCGGAGAAGACGATCTCGTCGGAGAGCGTGACGAGGAAGCGGTAGCTGGCGAACGGGTACGCGCCGAACAGCGCGCCGGCCTCGGCCACCAGCCGCTCCACGTCGCCGCGCAGCTCGGCCGGGATCGCCAGCGCCTCCTCCGACTCCGCCGCCACCACCAGCAGGTGCGGCGGCGCGCCGGGCGCGTGCACCGGCAGCTCCACCAGGTGGCGCCCGGCGAGCACCGGCGAGTCCACCAGCAGCTCCAGGCTGGCGGGCGCGAAGCGCATCGCCTCGCCCTCGCGCGCGGCGATCGGCAGGGCGGTGCTCGCCTTCCAGCCGCGCGGCAGCGTCAGGCGCGCCCGGACCGGCTGCTCGGCGGCGGGGACGCCGGCGGGCACCAGGACCGCCGTCCCCCAGCCCAGGACGCCGAGCTGCGAGGTGAAGGAGGACCCGGCGGCGGAGCTCCCCTGCCCCGCCGGCGGCGCGAGCTGATCGAGGGCCACCTCGACCCGGTCCGCGCCGCGCGGCACCTGGAGGTGGAAGGCGTACGGGTCCACCGGGTCGCGCGTCCACGCGAGCGGCCGCCCGCCCGCGGTCACCGCCAGCGAGGCCAGCTCCGCCACCGCGTTGCTGGGGCGGTGATCGCCGGGGAGCCACTTCGGCGCGACCAGCGTCAGCGGACCCGGCCGCGCCGGGATCACCAGCCGGGCGTGGACCACGCCCGAGGGCGCGTCCCGGAGGTCCACCTCGAGATCGATCGGCGGCGCCGCGCTCAGCGCAGCGAGGCCCACGGCGACTGCGGCTCCCAGCATGCACGCTCCCGGCGAGAGCCTTCACGCATAGCGGAGAGCGGCCGCCGTGTCGAGGGCTTCCGGGCCCATGCACCGCGCGGGGGCCGTCGGTCCACGCCGGGTCAGCGCGCCGCCGCGACCCGCGCGTCGCCCCGGGCGAACTGCGTCACGGCGCGGGTGATCCCGGACGCCACCTCGTCCTGGTACCGCACCGAGCCGAGCCGCCGCTCCTCGGCGCGGTTGGAGATGAACCCGGTCTCGACCAGCACCGCGGGCATGCGGGCGCCGAGCAGCACGTAGAAGAGCGCGCTCTTCACGCCGAGGTCCTTCACGTCGCCCACCCGCGAGCGCACGCCCGCGCACACCTCGCGCTGGACGAGCTGCGCCAGCCGCCGCGAGCTGTCGGCGCTGGCCTTCGCGTCGAGGTCGCTCAGGATGCGCGCCACCTCGGACGGCCCGTCCTCGGCGTCGAGCCCGTTCTCGCGGGCGGCGAGGCGGGCCGCGTAGCGGTCGTCGGCCACGTTCAGGAAGTAGGTCTCCACGCCGGCCCGGACCCGGCGCGGGTGGGCGTTCGCGTGCACCGAGACGAACAGATCGCCGCGCGCCGTGTTCGCGAGCGCGGTGCGCTCCTCGAGCGCCAGGAACCGGTCGTCGCGCCGCGTCAGCACCACCTGGAAGCCCTCCGCCTCCAGCTTGCGCGCCAGCCGCCGCGCGATCGCGAGCGTCACGTCCTTCTCGCGCACGCGGGTCGGGCCGATGGCCCCGGGGTCGTGGCCGCCGTGGCCGGCGTCCACCACGATGCGGCGGATGGGCCCGAGCTCGCCCTCGCCGGCGGACGGGCCGGCCTTCCCCGCCGGCGCGGCCGGGCCCGGGCCGGGCGCCGGCGCCGGCTCCGCCGCGCGGGTCGCCCCGGCGATCGCCTGGTGGATGGCGGCGTGCGTCCCCACGTCCACGATCAGGCGCGGCGGGTCGTCCAGCGTGAAGAGCTGCACCTTGTCGTCGCCGGGCAGGTCGAGCACCACGCGCACGGTGTTCGGGCCGTTCTGCGCCGCGCGCACCCGGTCCACCTGGTCGCCCGCCACGGCGCGCTCGACCGCCTTGCCGTCCAGCTGCGCCGGGCGCAGGTCGAGCGCGAGCCGGCGCGGCCGGTCGCCCTCGGGCGCGAGCTCCAGCTTGTGCCAGCCCACCCAGTGCGACAGGTAGATGGCGACGCGGGTGTAGTCGCCGCTCGACCAGGTGCGGACCTCGGAGACGGTGGCGGTGCCCTCGCCGCCGGACTCGCCCAGCGGCATGGGCCGGGCGGGCTCGCCGCGGAGGTCGGCCAGCGCCGCGTCGAGCGCGGGCTCCGGGGCCGGCTCCTCGTCGGCGTCGGCCGGCTCCGGCTCGGGCGCCGCCGGGGCGGCGGGCGCGGGCGCCGGCGCGCGCTTCGGCGCGGCCCGGGGCGGCGCGGCGGCGCGGGCGGGCCGGTCGTCGCCGGCCTCGCGCCGGATCGCGGCGGCGAGCGCGGGCGCGTCGCGCGAGCCGAGGCGCGTGGCGCGCGCGGCGAGCCGGAGCGCCTCGTCGCGGTCCGACTCCACCGCGGACCAGCGGTACAGCGCGTAGCGCGCGCGAGAGGCCTCGAGCAGCGCGGCCGGCGCGTCCTTGCCGCGCGCCGCCTGCTGGAGCCCGCGGATGGCCTTCTCCCAGTGGTGCCGGTAGCGGCGCCGGTTCCGGTCGCGCATCAGCGCGGACATCGCCGCCTTGGCGTCCTCGAGCCGCCTCGCCTTCGCCCGGACGGCGGGCTTCTTCGGCGCGGCGGTGGCCGGCCGGGCCCGGGCCGCCGCGCGCCGCGGCGCGTCGTGCTTCGCGGCGGCGGGCGTCCGGCCGCGGCTTCGCGCGGCCGGTGCTGCCTCCACCGGGGCAGCGAGCATCAGCACGGCGAGCAGGACGGCGGCGCGGCGCATGGGAGGGCGAATGTCCCCCCGCTCGATATCTCCGTCCAATTTCCGTCCGCGGCGCCGGGGTCCCGTGCCCCCGGGGCTTCCCCCGCCCGGCCCGGGACGCTGCCCGGGCGCGCGCGGCGGCGGTATCCTGGCGCGTCGACATTCCGGGGAGGCCTCCGATGGCGAGCCAGAAGCGCGTGGGCGTCGTCCTGTCCGGCTGCGGGTTCCTGGACGGCGCCGAGATCCACGAGGCGGTGTGCACCCTGCTCTCGCTCGACCGCCGCGGCGCGAAGCTGATCGCGACCGCGCCCGACGTCGAGCAGCTGCAGGTCGTCGATCACGTGAAGGGGGCGCCGGCCGAGGGCGAGCGGCGCCGCGTCCTGGCGGAGGCGGCCCGCATCGTGCGCGGGCAGATCACGCCGCTCTCCGCCGTCTCCGGGCGCGACCTCGACGCGCTGGTGTTCCCGGGCGGCTTCGGCGCGGCCAAGAACCTCTGCACCTTCGCGGTCGAGGGCCGGGCCATGCGCGTCCTGCCCGAGGTCGAGCGGATCGTGCGCGAGGTGCGCGGCGCCGGCCGGCCGATGGGGTTCATCTGCATCGCCCCGGTGATCGCGGCGCGGATCCTCGGACCCGAGGGGGTCAAGCTCACCATCGGGAACGACCGCGACACCGCCGCCGCGATCGAGTCCTGGGGCGCGCGCCACGTGGACTGCAAGGTGGAGGACGCGGTGGTGGACGAGCGGCTGAAGGTCGCGAGCACGCCCGCCTACATGCTCGGCCCCTGGATCGCGCCGGTCGCGACCGGGATCGACAAGCTGGTCTCGGCGGTGCTGGAGATGGCCTGACGGTCCCCTGCCGGCGGGAGGAAAGGCCCTGAATTGATGCACGTCAACCGGGGACGCCGGTCAGGGCCCCCGTGCGACAATTCTTCCGACCCCCCCTGAATATCGAGTAATGTCGCGCGTCCGATAGCCGGGCGGGCTGGTCCGCCCCGATTCCGAGGAGCCCCACGTGACCAAGTACCTCGCTGCGCTGTTCGCCGCACTGACCGTCGCCGTCGTCGCCGTCGCCGCCGAGCCGCCCGCCACCCTCACCCTCCAGGCCAAGCCGGGCAACGTGACGTTCCCGCACAAGGCGCACGCCGACAAGCTCGGCAAGTGCGAGACCTGCCACGCCACCGCGGCCGGCGGGAAGATCGAGGGCTTCGGCAAGGACAAGGCGCACGGCCTCTGCATCGAGTGCCACAAGAAGGAGGCCAAGGGCCCGACGAAGTGCGCGGAGTGCCACAAGAAGGCGTAGCCGCACCGCTTCGCCGCCGCACCGAGGGGCCGCCGCGCGCGGCCCCTCTTCATTTGCGCCGCTTTGACCAATGGTGCGGGCCGGTGTGTTCAATCCGCGCCTGCGCCCGCGCGCGCATGCGCGCACTTGCCGCAGGTGCCCGGGAGAATGCGCGGGCTAGAGTGCCCGTCCAATTCGCGACGGGAATGGACCCGTCCGCTCTCACCAGGGGTACATCCCAATGAAGCTCCTCGCTTCGATCGTGGCCGCCTTCCTGCTCACCGGCTCCGCCATGGCGGCCGCGCCCGCCGCGCCGACCGTGCTCAAGGCGAAGAACGGCGACGTGACCTTCAACCACAAGACCCACGCGGCGGTGAAGTGCGAGGCCTGCCACGCGACCGCCGCCGGCGGCAAGATCGAGGGGTTCGGCAAGGAGAAGGCGCACGCGACCTGCATCGAGTGCCACAAGAAGGAAGCGAAGGGCCCGGCGAAGTGCGCCGAGTGCCACAAGAAGGCGTAGCGACTCCGTCGGCCGGCCGAGCCCGGCCGCGACCGCAGCGCGAGGGGGCCGGGCGACCGGCCCCCTTCCTTTCACTCCAGCGACTTCTTCCAGCCCGCCAGCAGGTTGAGCGCGTCGAGCGGGCGGAGCGCGTCGAGGTCGAGGGCGCGGATCGCCTTCGCGACCTCGTCCGCCGCGGGATCCGCCGGGGCCCCGCCGCCGAACAGGCCGAGCTGCGCGACGGGCGGCCCGGCGCGGCGCCGACGGCCGCGGGCCAGCGCGGGGTGGCCGCCCTCGTCCACCTCCATCGCCTCCAGGTTCTTCAGGATCTCCCGGGCCCGCGCCAGCACCTCGGCCGGCAGGCCCGCCAGCTTCGCGACCTCGATGCCGTAGCTGCGCGACGCCCCGCCCTGCACCAGCTTGCGCAGGAACACCACCCGGTCGCCCACCTCGCGCACCGCGACGGTGAGGTTGCGCACCGCCGGGCGCTCGCGCGCGAGGTCCTGCAGCTCGTGGTAGTGCGTGGCGAACAGCGTGCGGCAGCCGGTCTCGTCGTGGAGGTGCTCCGCGACCGCCCAGGCGATGGACACGCCGTCGAAGGTGGAGGTGCCGCGGCCGATCTCGTCGAGCACCACCAGCGAGCGGCGGGTGGCGTTGTGGAGGATGGCCGCGGTCTCGGTCATCTCCACCATGAAGGTGGAGCGGCCGCGCGCCAGGTCGTCGGAGGCGCCCACCCGCGTGAAGATCCGGTCCACCAGCCCGATGCGCGCGCGCCGGGCCGGCACGAACGCGCCCATCTGCGCGAGCAGCACCACCAGCGCCGCCTGGCGCATCACCGTGCTCTTGCCGGCCATGTTCGGCCCGGTGATGACCAGCAGCGCGCCGTGCTCGGCGCACTCCGGCGCGCCGCGCGACGCCACCAGCACGTCGTTCGGGACGTACGCGGCCGGACCGTCCGGGAGCACCGCCTCGACCACCGGGTGGCGCCCATCCACGATCTCGAGCGCCTCGGACGCGTCCACCTCCGGCCGGACGTAGCCGCGCTCCGCCGCGACGCGCGCCAGCGAGAGCAGCGCGTCGGCGGTGGCCACCGCGTCCGCGGCGGTGCGCACCCGGGGCGCCTCGGCGGCGACCGCCTGGCGCAGCGCCTCGAACAGCCGCTCCTCCAGCGCCGCCCGCCGCTCCTCGGCGGTGAGGACCTTCTCCTCGAAGCCCTTCAGCTCGGGGGTGACGAAGCGCTCGCCGCCGACCGTGGTCTGCCGCCGCTCCCAGTCCTTCGGGACGAGGTGCAGGTTGGGCTTGGTGACCTCGAGGTAGTAGCCGAAGACCTTGTTGAAGCGGACCTTGAGCGAGCCGATCCCGGTGCGCTCGCGCTCCTTCGCCTCCAGGCCGGCGATCCACCCCTTGCCGTCCTCGGCGATGGCGACGATCTCGTCCAGCTCGGCGGAGTGGCCGCGGCGGATGATCCCGCCCTCGCGCAGCGTGGCCGGCGGCTCCTCCGCGACCGCCGCGTCGAGGTGCGCCGCGAGCGCCTCCAGGCCGCGCAGCCGCCCGCCCGCCTCGCGCAGCAGCGCGGCGCCGCGCGCCTCGAGCACGTCCGCCAGCGCCGGCAGCGCCAGGAGCGCGCCGGCCAGCGCCCGCAGGTCCCGCGCGTTCCCCTGCCCCAGCACGAGCCGCGAGAGCAGCCGCTCGAGGTCGGCGACCGGCCGGAGCGCCCCGGCCAGCTCCTCGCGCGCCACCGAGGCGCCGGAGAGCTCCTCCACCGCGTCGAGCCGCGCGCCGATCCGCGCGAGATCGGTGAGCGGGTAGCGGAGCCACTCCGCCAGGCGCCGGCCGCCGGGCGCGGTCACGGTGCGATCGAGGAGCGCGAGCAGCGTCCCCTTCTTGCGGCCGCCGGAGAGCGTCCGCTCCAGCTCGAGGTTGGTGCGGGTGGCCTCGTCGAGCAGGAGGACGTCGTCGGTGGAGAGCCGCGAGATCCGGTCCACGTGGCGCGGCGCCGCGCGCTGCGTGTCGGCGAGGTAGGCGAGCGCGGCCGCGGCCGCGGAGAGGCCCAGCGGCAGCCCGGAGACGCCGAAGCCGTCCAGGCTGGGCACGCCCAGGTGCCTGCGCAGCCGCTCCTCGGCGCGCTCGAACTCGGCCGCGCCGCGGCGGGCCGCCGGCGCGCCCACCGCGCGCGCGATCGCCTCCGTGCGCGCGCCGTCGGCCGCGTCCGAGAACACCAGCTCGCGCACGCCGGCGCGCCGCAGCTCGTCCACCAGCCGCTCGTCGCCGTCCACCTCGCCGCACTGCAGCTGCCCGGTGGACGCGTCCAGCAGCGCCAGCCCGGCGCGCCCGCCCTCCAGCGCCACCGCCCCCAGCCAGCTCGCCTCGCGCGGATCGAGCACCTGGTCGTCGAGGACCATGCCCGGCGTGACCACGCGGGTGACCTCGCGCTTCACCAGTTGCGACTTGCCCGGCTCCTCCACCTGGTCGCAGATCGCGACCTTGAACCCCTTCTCCAGCAGGCGCGCCACGTAGCCCCGCGCCGCGTGGTACGGCACGCCGCACATCGGGACCTTGTCGTCGCCCTTGGAGCGCGCGGTCAGCGTGATCTGCAGCGCCTCGGACGCGGTGAGCGCGTCTTCGAAGAACATCTCGTAGAAGTCGCCGAGGCGGAAGAACAGGATGGCGTCGGGGTACCTCGCCTTGGTCTCGAGGTACTGCCGCATCATCGGCGTGTGCGCCTGGGCGATCTCCGGCATGGGCGATGGGTTCTACCGCATGCCGGGGCCGCCGTGCACGGGCCGTGGCCACCCCCCGACCCCGGTGTTACAGTCGCGGGCCATGCTCGGGCGGGCGTTCCAGGATCTCAACCGGCTGCGCCAGATCTCGGCCGCCATGGCCCGCCACGGCTTCGGCGCCTACCTCGAGCGGATGCGCCTGCGCGACGTGCTGGGGCGCGACGCGCCGCCGCCGGGCGAGCCGCTCCCCGCCCCGGATCGCACCACCGCCGCCCGCTTCCGCACCATGCTGGGCGAGCTCGGGCCCACGTTCATCAAGCTCGGGCAGCTCCTCTCCTCCCGCCCCGACGTGCTGCCGTCGCACTGGGTGGACGAGCTGGAGAAGCTGCAGGACGCCTGCCCGCCGGTGGGCGTCGCCGAGATCCGCGAGGAGATCGAGCGCGGCCTGGGCCGGCCGGTGGAGACGCTGTTCGCGGAGCTCGACCCGGCGCCGCTCGCCAGCGCGTCGATCGCGCAGGTGCACCGCGCCACCACGCACGAGGGCGTGCGGGTGGTGGTGAAGGTGCAGCGCCCCCGCATCCGCGAGCAGATCGAGTCGGACCTGGCGCTGCTCCACGACCTCGCCGGCCTGCTCGAGGCGGTGATCGAGGAGACCGGCATCTACACGCCCACCGGCGTGATGGAGGAGTTCGACCGGACCATCCACGAGGAGCTGGACTTCTCGAACGAGGCCCGCAACGCCACCGCCATGTACGAGGCGTCCGCCGGCCGCGACTTCCTCGTGATCCCGCGCGTGCACCGGGCGCTGTCCTGCGACACGGTGATCACGCTCGACTACGTGGACGGCGTGAAGGTCTCCGACGTCACCGCCGAGGCCGGCTTCGACCTCGAGCGGGTGGCGCGCAACGTCATCGAGGCGTCGTTCCGGCAGCTGTTCGAGGACGGCCTCTTCCACGGCGACCCGCACCCGGGGAACATCCTGGTGCTGCCGGGCGACCGCATCGCCCTGCTCGACTTCGGCCTGGTGGGCCGGCTGTCGCGCGTGCAGCAGGAGGCGCTCGTCACGCTCATCGTGGCGGTGGCGCTGCGCGACCCGGAGACCGTGGCGCGGGTGCTGAACCCGGATCGGCGTGCCGGACGCGCGCGCGCCCATCACCGAGTTCCGCGAGGACATCCGCGCCATCCTCGACCGCTACCTCGGGCTGCGGCTGGACGAGATCCGCAGCGCCACGCTGCTGCGCGACCTCCTCGACCTCGCCATCCGCCACCGCATCCGCATCCCCAAGGAGTACGCGGTGCTGGCGAAGGCCTCGATCACCATCGAGGGCATCATCCGCCGGCTCTACCCGAAGCTCGACATCCTCGAGGTCGGGCTGCCCTACGCGAAGGAGCTGCTGCTCTCGCGCTTCAACCCGTCCGACGCCTCCGGCCTGCTGATGCGCTCGCTGCTGAAGCTGCAGGGGCTGGCCGAGGACGTGCCGACCCAGCTCTCGCAGATCCTGGTGGACCTCGAGGGCGGCAAGTTCCGCGTGAACGTCGCCTCCGACGCCATCGACCGCATCGGCGGCCACGTGCGGGCGCTCGGGGTGCTCGTGTTCCTCGGCCTGCTCGCGGCCGGCCTCACCGTGGGCGGGCTGGTGGTGCTGGCGGGCGGCGAGGGCCTGCTGGGCGGGCTCGCACTGGGCGCGGCGGCGCTGCTGTGCGCGTTCGCGGCGGCGTACCACCTCGCCACGCTGCGCATGCGCAAGATCTCGCTGCGCCGCTGGCTGAAGCGCTGAGCCGGCCGGCCCCGCTCAGCCGCGCTCCTCCGCGCACGCGAGCGCGGCGACCGTCCCCAGCCAGGCGAGGTCCACCGCCGCCGAGACGCCGGTCGCCGCCACGGCCAGCATCAGCGTCGCGCCGGCCACCGCCAGGCCCGGGCCCGCGGCGGCGGCCCCGGGCAGCGCGCCCCCGAACCCCTCGACCATCGCGGGCGCGAGCGCGCCGGCGATCCCGAACGCGATCGCGGCGAGCACGAACGTGCCGGGGCGCGCGAGCAGCCGCCGCGCCGCCGCGGCGAAGGCCGCGCCGGCCGGCTCGTCGAGGAGCGCGGCGCGCGCCACCGCGGCGTCCACCGCCACCGAGAGCGCGACGGGCACCGCCACCGCCAGCGTGAGCGCGAGCGCCGCCGCGGCCGCGAGCGGCACCGCGCCGGGCCCGCCGCCGGCGCCGGCCAGCCGCGCCGTCCCGAGCGCGAGCGCCGCCGCGAACAGGCCGCCCGACACCTCCGCCACCAGGCCCAGGAGCGCGGTCGCGAGCACCCGCGGCAGCCGGTACGCCACCCCCGCCGCGAAGCGATCCGGGCCGCCGCGCTCGCCGCGCATGGCGGCGCCGAGCGCGGGCAGCGCGCCCGCGAGCCAGGCCACCCGCAGCAGCGCGCCCGCCACCCGTCCGGCCAGCCACAGCCCGCCCGCGATCGCGAGCGCGCGCGGCGCCCAGGCGACCGCCGCCATGCCCCGCACCGGCGCGACCGGGTCGAGCGGCGCGGCGCGGGCGGCCTGGAACGCGGCCTCGGCGAGGATCCCCCAGGCGAATGCGAGCGCGGGCCAGCCGAGCGCGCGCCGCAGGCCGGCGACGGCGAGGCCGGGGGCGACGAGCCAGGCCTCGCGGGCCAGCGCGCGCACGCCGAGCGAGAGGGCGGATCCGAGGG
This sequence comes from Anaeromyxobacter sp. Red801, assembly GCF_049201065.2. Taxonomy (NCBI): domain Bacteria; kingdom Pseudomonadati; phylum Myxococcota; class Myxococcia; order Myxococcales; family Anaeromyxobacteraceae; genus Anaeromyxobacter; species Anaeromyxobacter sp. Red801. The sequence goes on from NZ_CM181236.1 coordinate 2,274,488, forward strand.
TGGGCGGCACGGCCGGACCGTATCCCCGCCCCGCGCCCCGGGCAACCGGGCCGCCGGCCGGGCGTTTGCTTGTCTTCTGAACGCCGAGCCAGTATACCGATGTTCAGGAGGTGGCTCCATGGAAGGGTTGACCGACCGCCAGCTCGAGGTGCTCCGCTTCATCGCCTCGCAGATCGAGGACCACGGTTACCCGCCCACGATCCGCGAGATCGGCGAGGCGCTGGACATCCGCTCCACGAACGGCGTCAACGACCACCTCAAGGCGCTCGAGCGCAAGGGCTACCTCACGCGCGATCCGGTGAAGTCGCGCGCGCTCATCCCGACGTCCGCGGCGCGCGAGGCGCTCGGCGGCGGCGCCGAGACCGGCTCGAACGTCGTCCCGCTGGTGCGCGGCCCGGCCCGCCCCGGCAGCCGCATGATCGAGATCCCCATCGTCGGCCGCGTCGCCGCCGGCATGCCGATCCTCGCGCAGGAGCGCGTCGAGGACACGGTGCAGGTGGACGCGTTCCTGCTCGGCACGAACAAGAAGGTGTACGGGCTGCGCGTCCAGGGCGACTCGATGATCGGCGACGGCATCCTGCCCGGCGACTACGTCTTCGTGAAGAAGCAGCTCAACGCCGACGACGGCGAGATCGTGGTCGCGATGATCGACGACGAGGCCACGGTGAAGCGCGTCTACTTCGAGGGCGACCGCGTGCGCTTCCAGCCGTCGAACCCGCGCATGGCGCCCATCTACGTCCGCCACTCCGACTTCCGCAGCACGATGATCCTCGGCGTGGTGGTCGGCGTGTACCGCAAGCTCACCTGACCGCGCGGCGGCCGGGCCGCCGGGCGATGCTCGTACGGCCGCCGCCTGCGACGGGTCCTGCCCACCAGGGCGAGCCCGCCCTCGGCTTACCTTGCCCTTCCTGCACGCCTATCTTGCGCACAGGTCCTACGGACCCTGCGGAGGGGAGGCGGCATGGCGAGGTCGAGTGGCAGGCTGGACGCCGCGCGCAAGGCGTACCGGGAGGCGCTGGAGGCCGCACGCGCGCAACCCACGCCCGAAGCGTGGGCCCGGCTGCTCGCGGCCGGGAAGGAGCTGTCGGCGGCGGAGGACCCGCGGTCCCGCAGCAGGCGCGGGCGCAGGCCGGAGCCGCGCGCCAGCGAGGGCGGCACCGAGGCCGCCGATCACCTCGAGGGGATGGACTAGCGGCAGCGCCGCTGGCCGGACGTGCGGTCGAGGGGGTCGCACGTCCGGTCACCGGCGCGTCCTGCCGGTGCCGCGGTCACTGCCGCGTCTTCGCCTGGCGGACGTAGCGGTCGAGGTCCTCCCGGTCGATGAGCGAGAGGATCTCGATCTCGTTCTGGCGCTCGCCGCGCCGGTACAGCAGCCGCACGTCGGTCGCGACCCGCACGCGGTAGTAGCCGGGCAGCCCCTCGAGCGGCAGCGCGCGCAGGCTCGGGTGCCGGTGGTCCTGCGCCAGCAGGGCCGCCTGCTTGAACGCGGCGCGCTGGATCCGGCGATCCCAGCCGGCGAGCGAGTCGTAGAACTCGCGGGTGTACACGGGCATGAGCCACGACGCCGGCGCGTCCTCCGGCTCGTCCGCCTCGACGCCCGCGGCCGCCGGCGCGCCGGCCGGCGCCGCCTGCGCCGCGGCGCGCGCCTCGCGCAGCGCCGCCTCCAGCTCCGCCTCGCGCGCGGCCTGCCGCGCCACCTTCGCGTCGAGCGCGGCCACCCTGCCCTCCAGCTCGCGCGCCGCGGCGCGATGCCTCGACGCCTCCGCGGCCGCGTCGGTGGCCTGCGCCGCCGCGAGCGCCGCCTCGGCCCGCTCCCGCGCCCGGCCGGCCGCCTCCGCCGCCTCCCGCGCGCGCGCGGCGTCGTCCACCGCCTGCGCGGCCCGGGCGCGCGCCTCCTTCAGCCACTCCTGGAGCTTCTCGCGCTGCTCCTCGCCCTTGCGCCGCACCGACTCCACCTGCTGCTCGGCGCGCTCGAGCGACTTCTCCAGGGCCTGCACGCGCGCGGCGGCCGCGGCGGCCTCCTGCTCCGGCGAGGGCGCCTTCGCCTCCGTGCCCCGCGGCGCCGCGCCCTCCGGCGCCGGCCCGTAGTACTCCTTCGCGAGCTGCTCCAGCACCGGGAGCGCGCGCTCGCGCACCGCCGGCGCCGGGTCGGCCAGCACGCGCCAGAGCGCGAGCGGGAGGCCGTGGTCCGAGCTGCCCACCGCGAGCAGGTCGTCCGCGTCGCGCGGCTCGAGCGGCGTCACCGGCAGCGGCATCCCGCCGAACTCCTTCCGGAGCACGTCGAGCACGCGCGCCCGGGTGGCGGGCGCGGCGCGGATCTCGTCCGCGAGCACGTCGCAGCGCTCGACGTCGGAGAGCGCGTCGGTGCGGAACCCGGGCACGCTCAGCCCGAGCTCCTTCACGAGCGCGCGCGTCTCGTCGGGGAGGAGCGCCACGTAGAGCAGGACCGACAGGCCGTCGCGCGACAGCTCGTGCAGCGGCGCGTCGCCGGACGGATCCGGGAGCGGCGGCGGCGGGGGCGGCGCAGCCGGGCGCGGGCGCGCGGCGCGCCGCGGCGCCTTCGCCTTCGCGGCGCCCTCTCCGGCCGCGGCGGCCGTCGGCTTCGCCTTCCCGGGCTTCCTCGGCTTCGCGGCCTCGGCCGCGGCGGGCTTCGCCGGCCTCGCCGGCTTCGCCTTCGGGGAGGCCACGGGCTACTGCGCCGCCTCGCGGACCTCGGCCTGGTACACCGCGCCGGGCGGGATCTTCCAGGGCTCGGCGACCGGCATGGAGACGTGGAAGGCGGCCGGGACCGACGAGCCGCCCGCGCCGCGCACGTTCACGCCGAGGTCGAGCTCCACCGTGGCCGCCTCGCGCGGCAGCAGCTCCACCCACCAGGTGCCGAACATCACGCCCGGCGGGAAGTCCTCCACGAAGCGCTCGGCGTCCACCAGCTTCTGGTACGGCTCGCCGGGGCCGCTCATCTCGCCGTAGGGCTTGCCGGCCGCGTCGAGGAAGCGGAAGCCGATCTTGTCGAAGGACACCGGCGAGATGACCCGGGTGACGGTGCGGTCGCCGGTCTTCTCCCGGTCCACCAGCCGCGGCGCGCCCCACAGCGCGAAGTCGATGCGCAGCCCCGGGCCGCCGCCGGGCGACGCGCCCGGCTCGATGGCGACGAGATCGAGGCGCAGGCCGTTCGCCTGCACCGACTGCACCGGCGCCCAGCGGGCCTTCAGGAGCGCGGCGCGCCCGTCGGCGTACTTCTGGAAGTCCTCGATGGCGGCGCGGTCCTTGTCCGCCAGCTTGCCCTTGCGCTCCGCCTCGGCGGCGGCGAGCGCCGTCGGCGCGGCCTCCACGCCGGGGAAGCGGGCCCGGATCTCCTTCAGGCCCTCGGAGTACCAGCCCAGCAGCGAGGTGGCCTCGTCGGACCACTGCACCGCGCGCTCCGGCGGCAGGGCGCGCGCCAGCGCGGCGCGCTCGGCGAACTCGCGCTTGAGGCGCGCGCGCTCCAGGCGCGACTCGGCGGTGGCCTGCGCGGTGCGCTGGCCGGACAGGACCGAGGCGCCCCCGAGGATCGCGAGCCCGAGCGGCAGCACGACGATGAGCAGCTTCTTCATGGGTTCACTCCGTGCCGGCGACCAGGGCCTCGACGCTGCGGACCCCGGTGCGATCGACCTCGTACAGGTAGGCGCGGGCCCTCCGGACCGGCTCGTCGGCGGTCCGCGACGCCGAGCCCGCGCAGAGCACCGGCGTCGGCCCGGCCGCGCCGGGCAGGTCCACCCGGAACGCGGTGTGGCGGTGCCCGTGCAGCACCGCCGCGACGGGGACCTCCGCCACCAGCCGGACCACCTGGTCCGCGTCGGCGAGCGGCATGCGGCAGACGTGCGCGTCGGACGGCACGCGCTCGGGCGGGAGCACCACGTGGTGGTGGAACGCGAGCAGCACCGCCCGGCCCAGCCGCGCGTGCTCGCGCGCCAGCTCGCGCGCGGCGCGGAGCTGCTCGCCGCCCAGCCGGCCGGGGGTGGTCCAGGGGTCGTCGCCGTAGCGCGCGCTGTCGAGCGCGATCAGCACCGCCTCGTCGCCGAGCGGGACCACGTGCGGATAGGACGGCGCGGCCTTCTTCATGCCCTTGCCGTCCGGGCCGAGCGCGCGCAGGAAGCGGCCCGTCTCCACCGCCTCCTCGGTCCAGACGTCGTGGTTGCCCGGCACCACCGTGAGCTTGCCCGCCTCGGCGAACGGCCGGAGCAGCTCGGCGGCGCGCTCGAACTCGCGCGGCTCGCCCGAGAACGTGAGGTCGCCGGTGACCACCAGGTGGTCCACCCCGATCTCCCGCAGCGCGTCGAGCAGCCCCTTGGCCAGGCGCGCCGAGTGGCGCTCGCAGTCGCGGGCCGTGAAGCCGTTCCGCGGGTACCGGCCGCGGTCGGCCACGTGCAGGTCGCTGATGTGACCGAGGCGGAGGATGCGGGCTCCTGGGAGGGGGTGCGCGGAACCGGACGGAACGCGCGGTGGATGCTATCGACCCCTCCAGCGTGCGTCAAACGAAGCTCGGGCCGGTCGCACCCGCGGTGGGAGCGTGCGCGGGGGCCGCCGGCGGCGCTGCGAGCGGAAGCACGAGGCGAAGCACGCGTCCGCGCCCGGGTGCGGTCTCCTCCTCCACCCGCGCACCCTCGGGGCCGAGCGCCGCACGTGCCAGCGCCGCCGCGCCCGCCTCGCCGGCGCCCCGTCCGCCGGCGCGCCCGAGCTCCAGCACCGCCGCGCCCCGGCGCACCGCCACGGTGGCGGTGAGCTCGCCGCCCGCCGGCAGCGCCTCGCACATGGCGCGCAGCAGCTCGCGCAACATCGCGCGGAGCCGCGCCTCGTCGGCCAGCACCGGCGCCGGCTCGAGCGTCGCCCGGACCCGCACGCCGGGCGGGAGCTGGGCCGCGAGCTCGCCGAGCGCGGCGGCGAGATCGACCGGCCGGGCGGCGCTCCCGCCCGAGCTCGCCCCGAGCGCGCCGAGGCGCCGCTCCAGATCGCCGAGGGCGCCCTCGAGCCGCGCCAGCTCCCCGGCGCCGAGCGCCAGGCGGGGCGCGAGGAGCCGCAGCATGGAGGCCGCGGTGGAGGCCCGCGCCAGCGGCTCGCGGAGCGCGGCGGCGATCGCGCCGAGATCCGCGGAGCACGCCCCCGCGCCGGGCCGCGCCGGCGGCAGGGGCGGCGGGGTGGGCCGCGGGAGCGCCGGCTCGGGTCGCAGCACGGCGAGATCGCGCGGGGGCCGCGAGGACACCCGCACCACCACCGCGCGGGCCGCCGCCGCGCCGCCCCGGGTGCGCAGCTGCACGCGCGCGGCGCTCGGGCCGCGCGCCGCGCCCCGCTGCAGCACCGCCAGGTCCTCCCCCAGGATCACCGACGCCTTGGCCCCGCGCAGCCGGTCCGGGGCGAGCCCGGCCAGCGCCGCCGCCTCCGCGTTCCCGGCCACCACGAAGCCCTCGGGGTCGAGCAGCAGCGCCGCGTCGCCGAGCGCCCCCGGCACCTGCGCGAGGAGCGCCCGCGCCTCGGCAGGCACCCCCGGCCGGCGGGTGCGCAGCAGCAGGGCGAGCAAGGTCACCGCCAGGACGGCGAGCGTTCCCGCGCCGATCGCGAGCGCGGTCTGACCCGGCTGCACGGGTGCGAAATTGCCCACGCGCTTGCCCTTCGGGAAGTCGGTCTTATCCAGAGGGCATGACTGCCAAGCGCGCGTGGTCGCCCGCCGATGGGCCCGGGGTGGCACCCGAGCAGCTGCCCGCCCGGAGCCGGTACGTGTCGGGCTCCGGCGACGACGAGCGCCGCACCGGCCTGTGGGCGCCCAGCGAGGGCCCGGTTCGCCGGGATCCCGGGGGCCCCGGCGGCGAGCCGGACGGGAAGACCATCTCTCGCCCCGGACGGACGGCCCTGAACGAGCGCTGACGGGCGCGCGGCCCCTGCGGCTGGACGTGTCGCCGCGCGCGGCGGATCGCGCGCGCGGAAAACGGGCGCAAGCGCTCGGAAGACCACTTGCTTCTTGTTGATAACGGCGCAGGCGACGGGTATCCCTGATCGGTGCGCGAGCGGAAGGAGACGGCGATGTCCGAGAAGGAAAAGAAGGGCGCGGGGGCGGGGGCGCAGGTGGCCCCGGCCATGGGACCTCCGGTCCTCATCAACAAGGAGGACATCCCGGCGGTGCTGCCGATCCTCCCGCTGCGGAACTCGGTGTTCTTCCCCGGGGGCGTCCTGCCCCTGGCGGTGGGCCGCCAGAAGACCATCGCGCTCATCAAGGACGCGGTCCGCGACGAGCAGGTCATCGGCGTGGTCACCCAGCGCCGGGCCGAGGAGGAGGACCCGGGCGCGGCCGACCTCTACACGGTCGGGACCGTGGCGCGGGTGGTGAAGCTCCTGAAGATGGGGGAGGACAACTACTCGCTCGTCGTGCAGGGGCTCGCCCGGTTCAAGGTGCTCGAGCTGGTGCAGGAGAGCCCGTACCTCAAGGCGCGCATCGAGGCGGTCGAGGACCGCTCGGTGGTGGACGACGTCGAGGTCGAGGCGCTCGCCATCAACCTGAAGAAGCTGGCGCGCGAGGTCATCGAGCTCATGCCCGAGCTCCCGGCCGCCGCGACCGAGCTGGTCGAGTCGATCACGCACCCGGGCCACCTCGCCGACCTCATCGCGGCGAACGTGGACGTGCCCATCGAGGAGAAGCAGCAGGTCCTCGAGACGGTGGAGCTCAAGGCGCGGATGAAGCTCGTGCTCGAGCTGCTCAACCGCAAGCGCGAGATCCTGAAGCTCTCGAACAAGATCGACTCCGCCGTGAAGGGCGAGATGTCGAAGACGCAGCGCGAGTACTACCTGCGCCAGCAGCTCAAGGCCATCAAGGAGGAGCTCGGCGAGCTCGGCGAGGAGGAGGAGGAGCTCGACGAGCTGCAGGAGCGGCTGAAGAAGGCCGGGCTCCCGCCCGAGGTGGAGAAGGTCGCGCAGAAGGAGCTGAACCGGCTGAAGTCGATCCCGACCGCGAGCTCCGAGTACACGGTGGCGCGGACGTACCTCGACTGGATCGCCGACCTGCCCTGGACCAAGCGGACCGACGACAACCTCGACATCGAGAACGCGCGGCAGATCCTCGACACCGACCACTACGGCCTGGAGAAGATCAAGAAGCGCATCCTCGAGTACCTGGCCGTCCGCAAGCTGAAGAACGACATGCGCGGGCCCATCCTGTGCTTCGTGGGCCCGCCGGGCGTCGGGAAGACCTCGCTCGGCCAGTCCATCGCGCGCGCCACCGGCCGCAAGTTCGTGCGGCTGTCGCTGGGCGGCGTGCGCGACGAGGCCGAGATCCGCGGGCACCGGCGCACCTACGTGGGCGCCCTCCCCGGCCGCATCATCCAGTCGATGAAGAAGGCCGGGACGGTGAACCCGGTGATGATGCTCGACGAGATCGACAAGCTCGGGGCGGACTTCCGCGGCGATCCCTCGGCGGCCCTGCTCGAGGTGCTCGACCCCGAGCAGAACCACGCGTTCTCCGACCACTACCTCGACCTGTCCTACGACCTGTCGAAGGTGATGTTCATCGGCACCGCGAACCTGCTCGATCCCATCCCCGGCCCGCTCAAGGACCGCATGGAGATCCTGGAGCTGCCCGGCTACACCTTCGAGGAGAAGGTGCACATCGCGCAGAACCACCTCATCCCGAAGCAGCTCCGGGAGCACGGGCTCAGCGCCGACGCCATCGCAATCACCGAGAAGGCGCTCATCAAGATCATCATGGCGTACACGCGCGAGGCCGGCGTCCGCAACCTCGAGCGGCGCATCGCCGACGTCTGCCGCGCCATCGCGGTGGAGGTGGCGAGCGGCAAGATCGGCGCGGCCGCCAAGCGCGCCATCGAGGAGTCCGACGTCCTCGAGATCCTCGGGCCGGAGAAGTTCTACAACGAGACCGCCGAGCGGACGGAGATCGCCGGCGTCGCGACCGGGCTGGCCTGGACGGCGGCCGGCGGCGACATCCTCTTCATCGAGGCCACCAAGATGCCGGGCAAGGGGGCGCTGACCCTCACCGGCCAGCTCGGCGACGTGATGAAGGAGTCGGCGCAGGCGGCGCTCTCGTACCTGCGCTCGAAGTCCGACGGGCTGGGCATCCCGCCCAACTTCCTCGAGCGGACCGACCTGCACATCCACTTCCCCGCGGGCGCGATCCCGAAGGACGGCCCCAGCGCCGGCGTCACCATCCTCACCGCGCTCGTGTCGCTGCTCACCGGCATCCGGGTGCGCTCCGACGTCGCCATGACCGGCGAGGTCACGCTGCGCGGGCTGGTGCTCCCGGTGGGCGGCATCAAGGAGAAGGTGCTCGCCGCGCACCGGGCCGGCATCAAGCGGATCATCATCCCGGCCCGCAACGAGAAGGACCTGCTGGACGTGCCCGAGCAGGCGCGCAAGGAGGTCGAGTTCGTCTTCGCGGCGCACATGGACGAGGTGCTGGCGGCGGCGCTGGAGGAGAACCCGGTCGGCCGCAAGCCGCCGGCGGCGCCGGAGCCCGAGGGCGAGAAGAAGCCGGGCGCGACGCCCACGCCGCCCGCCAAGAAGCCGGACGAGATCCGGGTCTAGCCCGCGGACGGATCCTTCGACGGGGCCATGGGGCCCGGGGCGGCGCGGTCCCCCCGGGCCCCTGTTACACTCGCGGCATGGCGGGGGTGGCGCTCATCACGGGCTCCGGCGGCGCCGTGGCCGACGCGGTCGCGGCCGAGCTCGCGCGCGCCGGCTGGAGCCCGCGCCCGGTGGCGCTGTCCGCCGAGGGGTTCCGCGGCGCGGGCGACGTGCCGGCCCGCGCGGTCGTGCACCTCGGCGTGCGGACCCCACGCGATCTCCCGGAGCCGGCCCGCATCGCGGTGGAGGCCGGCGCGGCGCGCGCGGCCGCCGAGCTGGCGCGCCGGGCCGGCGCCGCGCGGCTGGTCCACGTCTCCACCGCCGGCGTGTACGGCCGCCCCCGCAACCTGCCCTGCCGCGAGGGCGAGCTGAAGGCGCCGCGCACCGCGCACGAGCGGGTCCGCTGGGCGGCCGAGCAGGCGAGCTGGGCCGCCTTCCGCAAGGGGGCGCCGCTCACGGTGCTCCGCCCCACGGTCCTCTACGGTCCGTCGCTGCGCGGCGGCCCGCTCCGCGTGCTCGCGCTGGTGGCGCTCTTCAACCAGCGGCGGCGGCGCGTGCCCATCATCCGGCGCGGCCCGGTTGCGCACCTGCTCCACCTCGACGACCTCGCCCGCGCGGTGGTCCACGTCCTCGAGCACCCCGACGCCGGCGCGGTGCGCGGCCGCGCCTTCAACGTGGCCGACGACGCGCCGCTCCCGCTCGCCGAGCACCTCGCCGCCGCGCTGACCGCGCTCGGCTACGAGCCCGGCCGCATCCTCCCCACCGCGCCGCGCCTCACCTCGGCGCTGCTCTGGCTGGTGCGCCACGTGCCGGATCGCGCGCTGCTCGCCCGCGTCAACGGGCGGCTCGCGCGCGGCTGGGGGCGGCTCTCGTCGCGCACCGGCGTGGGCCCGGCGCTGGTGCCGCGCATCGAGCGCGAGGCGCTCCACTGGATGAGCGCGGACCACTACTACGACACCTCGCGGCTGGCGGCCCTCGGCTGGCGCCCGCGCCACCCGATCTCGACCGCGGCCATGCCGGACACGGTGCGCGCCCTGGTGTCGGATCACCTGCTCCCCGGCTCGGGGGCGGGCGCCCTGCCCGCCTGGTAGGGGGCGCGTCCAACCCGCCCCTGACCGCGGTGGACGACTTGTGGCCGGCCCCGGGCGGCCGTGTCATAGTGGCGCCCCTCACCCCGCCACGGATGTCGTGATCCGGCGCCGGCGGCGGGCGCCCAGGAACCCTCTCAGATGCACGTGGTCGCAGGCAACGCGCTCCCGTTCCGTCCGGACCGGCGCACCCCCGCCGTCGGGGGGACGCCGCGGTGATCCGGATGCTGGGCCGGTACGAGCTCCTCGAGCAGGTGGGGAGCGGCGGCATGGCGGTGGTGTACCGCGGCCGCGACACCGCGCTCGACCGCGAGGTGGCGGTGAAGCTGCTCCACCCGCACCTCGCCTCCGCGCCCGACTCGCGCGCCCGCTTCTCGCGCGAGGCGCGCGCGGTGGCGCGCCTGTCCCACCCCTCCATCGTCGAGATCTACGACTACGCCGGCGACGCGGCGGTGGAGAGCTACCTCGTCACCGAGTTCGTGCGCGGCCGCACGCTGCGGGCCTGGGCGGCCGCGGTCGGCTTCGGCTACCCCGAGCTCGGCATGCTGGTGGGGCGGACGCTCGCCGACGCGCTCGCGCACGCGCACGCGGCCGGCGTCATCCACCGCGACCTCAAGCCGGAGAACGTGCTGGTCCACGAGGACGAGCCGCCCTCGGTGAAGCTCGCCGACTTCGGCATCGCCCGGATCCTCGCCTCCGACGAGCGCATGACCATGACGGGCGCGCTGGTGGGCTCGCCGCACCACATGGCGCCGGAGATCGTCGAGGGCCACGACGCCGACGCGCGCAGCGACGTGTTCTCGCTCGGCACCATCCTGTACTGGCTCGCCACCGGCAAGCTGCCGTTCGCCGCCTCGAACCCCACCGCCATCCTGCGCCGCGTGCTGGAGGGCGACTTCGAGGACCCGCGCCAGGCCGACCCGCGCGTGCCCGGCGCGCTCGCTGCGCTGATCCGGCGCTGCCTGCAGGTCGATCCGGCGAAGCGCCCGGCCAGCATGGTCGAGGTGCGCGACGCGCTGGACCGGATCCTGGCGGAGGTCGGGATCGACCGGCCCGGCGAGGCGCTCCTCGCGCTCCTGCGCGACCCGGCCGCGGTGAAGGCCGCGTTCCCGGCCCGCGCCGGCGCCGCGCTCGTCGCCCTCGGCGACGCGGCCGCCGAGGAGGGCGCCGCCGCGCGCGCGCTCGCGTACTACGACCGCGTGCTCGCCATCGACCCCGGCAACGCCGAGGTCCCGGCCAAGCTGGCGCGCCTGGCGCGCCGCCGGCGCCTGCGCCGGGCCGCCGCCGTCGCCGGCGGCGCGCTCGCGGCGCTGGCAGTGGGCGGCGCGCTCGCGCTGACGGTCGGGCCGCGGCTGCGGGCCGCCCTCGCGCCCGCGCCCGCGCGACCGCCGCCCGCCGTGGCCCGCGCCGCGCCGGAGCCCGCGCCCGCCCCGGCGCCGGCGACCGCGACCGGGCCCGCTGCGCCCCCCGCGCGCGCGCCCGCCGGCGCCCAGGGCGCCCCCGCGGCCGGCGGCGCGACCCCGGCCGCCGCGCCGCACGCGGCGGCCGCGGCCGTCCCGTTCACGGTCCACGTCCGCCCCTACGCGCAGCGCGCGCTCCTCGACGGCGTCGAGGTCGCGCACGACCAGCAGCTCGTCCGCTTCGAGCTCGCGCCGGGCCCGCACGTCATCCAGGTCGAGCACGCCTGCTGCTCGCCGTTCGTGCGGCGCATCTCCGCCGAGGAGGCCGCGCGCCAGGGCGAGCTGCGCGTGCCGCTCGAGCCCCGCCCGGCCCGGCTGCGCGTCGAGGGCGATCCCGCCACCCGCGTCTACCTGGACGGCCGGCTGGTGGGCACCGCCGGCGAGTCGCAGCGGGCGCCGTTCCTGGTCGCCGTCCCGGCCGGCGGCGAGAGCCCCTACGAGGCGCCGGCGCGCATCCTGCTCGACCTGGCGGGCGCGCCCGCCCGCACGCTCGACGTGAAGCTCCGCGCCGGCGGAGAGGTGACCGTGGCGGCGACGCAGGCCCAGGAGTCCCCGTGAACGCGATCCCCCTGCTGCTGGCGCTCTCGCTGCTCGCGCCCCCCGAGCTGAAGCGGGCCAAGGACCGCTTCGAGTTCGGCGCGTACGGCGACGCCGCCGGGGCGCTGCGCCAGATGCTCGCCGGGGATCCGGCGCTCACCGACGACGAGGCGGTCGAGGCGTACCGGATGCTCGGCATCTCCGAGTTCAACCTGGGCGACCTCCCCGCGGCGCGCGCCGCGTTCGTGAACCTGCTCTCGCACGACCCCGACTACGCGCTCGACCCGTTCCTGGTGCCGCCCGCCATCGTGGAGTTCTTCGACCGGGTGAAGAAGGAGCACGAGCCGGCGCTGGCGCCCCTGCGCGAGCGGCGCCGGGCGCTCCGCGAGCAGCAGCGGCTGGCCGACGAGGCCAAGCGGCGGCTGCTGAGCGAGGAGCAGCTGCGCACCGGGCCGCCCACCAAGGTGGTGCGGGTGCAGGAGCGCCTGTACCTGTTCAACTGGATGCCGTTCGGCGCCGGGCAGTTCCAGAACGGCGACCGGGCCAAGGGCACCGCCATCGCGGCCGGCCAGATCGCGCTCGGCGCGGTGAACATCGCGGCCATCGTCATCCACAACCAGCTCGCCGACGACCGCACCCGCACCTGCACCTCCGGCCAGCCCGGCTGCTCGAACCCGCCCTACAGCGACTCGGACCGCCGCGTGCTCCGGAACGTCGAGGTGGTGAAGTACGTGTCGGCCGCGATGTTCTGGGCGCTGTACGGCTACGGGGTCTGGGACGCCCACCGGCACTTCGTCCCCATCGTCGAGACCGAGATGGCGCCCGGCGGCGAGCCGGCCGGCGCGTCGCTCAAGCTCGAGTGGAGGTACTAGGGACCCGTGGCCACGCTCATCGTGAGAGGACCGGACGGCTCCGAGCGCGAGGTGGCGCTGGTGAAGCGCATCACCAGCGTGGGCCGCGATCCGGAGAACGACGTGGCGGTGGAGGACCCGGCCCTGCCCGCCACCGCGCTGCACATCCACTTCGACGGGAAGGACTACAACGCCGCCGCCCACGACCGCTCCGACATGACCGTGAACGGCAAGCGGCGGGGCGCCTGGCGCCTGGGGCCCGGCGACCGGATCCGGGTGGCCGGCACCGAGCTCACCTTCGAGGCGGTGGCGCGCACGCCCCTGCCCTCGGCCCGGCCCATCGCCGGCCAGCGGCTCCAGGCGCTGGAGACGCTGGTGCGCTTCTCCGAGCGGCTCCTCGGGGCGACCGACCTGAACCGGCTGCTGGACGAGCTGATGGACGCGCTGCTCGAGGTCACGCACGCGGACAAGGGCTTCCTGATCCTGCTCGAGGACGGGGAGATGAGCGTCCGCGCCGCGCGCAACGTGGCGCGCGAGACCATCGAGGGCGCGGTGGAGCGGGTCTCCGACTCGATCATCCGGCGCGTGGTCGAGACCCGCCGCGCGCTGGTGGTGGCCGACGCGCTGCACGACTCGGAGTGGTCGGGCTCGACCTCGGTGGTGAACCTGAAGCTGTGCTCGGTGATGTGCGCCCCGCTCATGCAGAAGGGCGAGGTGTTCGGCGTCATCTACCTCGGCAACGACAACGTGGTCTCGCTGTTCGACGAGCGCGCCCTCGAGCTGCTCGCCCCGTTCGCCGCGCAGGCGTCGCTGCTGGTGCAGAACGCCATGCTGCTCGACTCGCTGCGCCGCGAGAACCTCTCCCTCAAGGAGGCGGTGGCCTCGCGGCAGTACGGCGACCTCATCGGCGCCGGCGCGTCCATGCGCGAGGTCTACCGGCGCATCGACAAGGTGGCCGGGACCGACATCTCGGTGCTGGTGTCCGGCGAGACCGGCACCGGCAAGGAGGTGGTGGCCCGGGAGATCCACCGCCGCTCCACGCGCGCGAGCGGGCCGTTCGTGGCGGTGAACTGCGGCGCGATCCCCGAGGCGCTGCTCGAGTCCGAGCTGTTCGGCCACGTGAAGGGCGCGTTCACCGGCGCGGTGGCCACGCGCATGGGCAAGTTCCAGGCGGCCCACGGCGGCACGCTGTTCCTCGACGAGATCGGCGACATGCCGCTGGCGCTGCAGGTGAAGATCCTGCGGGCGCTGCAGGATCGCGCCGTCACCAAGGTGGGCGACAACCGCCCGGAGGCGGTGGACCTGCGGGTGGTGGCCGCCACCAACCGCGTGCTCGAGGAGGAGATCCGCAAGGGCACGTTCCGCGAGGACCTCTACTACCGGCTCAACGTGGTCGCCATCCACCTGCCCCCGCTCCGCGATCGCGGCGAGGACGTGGTGGTGATCGGCAAGTACTTCCTGCAGAAGTACGCGAAGGAGTTCGCCGCGCGGGTGCGCGGGTTCACGCCCGGCGCGCTCGTGGCCATGCGGAAGTACGCCTGGCCGGGCAACATCCGCGAGCTCGAGAACCGCGTGAAGAAGGCGGTGGTGCTGGCCGACCGCGCGCTGGTGTCGGCCGAGGACCTCGACCTGCGCCCGGAGATCCTCGAGCCCATCCTCCCGCTGGCCCAGGCCAAGGAGGAGTTCCAGAAGCGGTACATCAACGAGGTGCTGGAGCGGAACGCCGGGAACCGCACCAAGACCGCGAAGGACCTGGGCGTGGACCCGCGCACCGTGTTCCGCCACCTCGAGAAGCTCGAGGCCGAGCGGCGCGGCCAGGTCCTGCCGCCGGACGACGAGGAGACCGAGGCGTGAACCGTCCCCGCTTGGCCGCGGCCCTGGGCGCGCTCGCGCTGGCGCTGGCCGGCTGCCCGCTCCCGCAGCCGCTCCCCGACTATCCCAAGGGCGGCACCATCACGCCCCCGCGCATCCTGGCCGACGGCATCACCGTGAACGGCGTGCCCGCGGCGGGCGTGCCGCTCGTGACCGTGCCGGCCGACTGCGCCGGCGCCGAGCCGCGGTACGAGCTCCTGGCGCAGCTCCTCGACACGAACACGCTCGAGCAGGTCGAGGTCCGCTGGTTCGTGGACTACCAGCCGACCCAGGGCGGCGCCTCGTGGGTGCGGCAGGAGTCGGTGCCGGCGAGCGCCGATCAGACCGTCCTCACCCGCGATCCCTCGCCGTTCACGTTCCTGCCCTACCAGCACGCGCCGCGGACCGCCGGGACGGTCCACGTGGTGGAGCTGGTGGTGTCGAACAACTTCTACGCGCCGGCCGACGAGGCCGCGCTGCCGAACCGGAGCGCCGCCCCGGGGTTCGAGACGCAGGTGTACCGCTGGACGTTCCTGCTGGTGCCGGGGACGGACGGCTGCCCCTAGCCGCGCTCCGGCGGCCTCGAGACCGCCTCCTGCGCCTGGCGCAGCGCCTGCGCGGCGCGCCGGGCCAGGTCCGCCTCCTCCTGGGCGAACCGGTTCACCTGGGCCCGGTAGGCCCGGTGCACCTGGAGGACGGCCTCGCGGGCGCGCGCCAGCTCCTCGCGCCCGCCGAAGCCCTGCGGGTCCGGATCGCGGGCGTCCAGCCGGCAGCGGTCGGCGAGGTCGTCCACCCGCTGCTCCCACTCGCGCGCCCAGATCTCCCAGCGCGCGATGGCGTCGCCCTCGCCCACCTCGTCCGCCAGGCGCCAGGCCCGGTGGTTCTGCTCGGCGTGCAGCGCCTCGAGCTCGGTCACGCACACGCGCAGCGCGGCGCGGGTGGGGAGCGCGCCGGTGGCGGCGGGGCGGTGCGGCCCGCGCAGGTTCCGCACGATGCTGGTGAGCACCACCGCGAGCGCGATCGCGATGACGGTGAAGTAGAGCGCCCAGAGGGCCAGCCGGAACGGGCGGTAGCGCGGGTCACGCGGGGGCGGCACGCGCCGGACTCTGCCAAAGGGGCGGGGGGGCGTCCACCCGCTTCTTCCCGCCGGCGGCCGGGCGGCCCGGCGCGCGCGCCCGCTAGCCGGCCCGCGGCGCGTGCGGCGGCTCGCCGGCGACCACGCCCAGGAACGTGCAGCGCCGCCCGCTCACCATCGCGCGGAGGCAGCGCAGGTACACCGTCGGCCCCCAGAGCCGGAGGATCGTGAACGAGTGACGGATCACGTCCTTGCCTGTGATCGTGCCCTGCACGCCCGCGGGTGTTTGCATCCGCGGTGCCGATCGCGCGCAGACGGATTTTCCTGCCGTTCCGGGCGCTCCCGCGTGCGCGTCCGCGCACACCTCGCGCGAGACGGAGCTTTCTTCAGCCCTCCGGCGCAAGGGATGCTGCCGCACCCGTTCCGGCGTCCCAGGATTTCACCTCTGCAATGGGCGCTGCAGAATTGAAAGGCCAGGCCGCCCGCAGGGGCGGCGCCGGCCCGGTAAAGTCGCCTGAATTCCTCGACTTCTTGGCCCCCGTTCCGGGGCACGGCGATTGCTTATGGGGCGTGCGGTAACGCTGCGGCGGTCCCTGGATTCCCCCCCCTTTCCAGGCTCCGATCGCGCGCTTCACCGCTGGGACGCTCTCGGCGCGGTACGCTCGCACACCTCGGATTCGACTCCAGCCGCGCCGAGAGCTGCCCCTTTCCCCCGACCCCTGAACCCTGCGGCGCCCTAGCGGCGGCCGACGCGGCGCTCCAGGTCGGCGAGCGAGAGCTCGAACACCACCGGCCGGCCGTGCGGGCAGCGCGCCTTGAAGTCGATGGCGTCGAGCCCGTCGAGCAGCGCGCGCGCCTCCTCCGGCGAGACGTCCTGGTTCGCGCGCACCGCCGCGTGGCAGGCCATGGTGGCGAGCAGGTCGTGGAACGCGTCGTCCACCGCGCTGCCGCGCTCCACCTCCGCGAGCTGGCTGCCGAGATCGGTGAGCAGCGCGGTCAGATCCACCCCGGCCAGCGCCGCCGGCGCGCCCTTCACCGCGAACGCCTCGCCGCCGAACGGCTCCGCGTCGAAGCCGAGCCGCCCCAGCTCCGCGAGCCCGGACTCGAGCGCGCGCGCCGCGGCGGGCGGGAGCGTCACGACCTGCGGGAGCAGGAACGGCTGCACCGGGATGCGGCGCGCCCGGAACGCCTCCCGGAGGCGGTGGAACAGCATCCGCTCGTGGCTGGCGTGCTGATCGATGACGACCAGCGTCCCGCCGGGCGCCTCGCAGAGCAGGTACGTCCGCGCGTGCTGCCCCACGTAGCGCAGCCCGGCGAAGTACCCCTCCGGCCGCGGCGCCGCGTCCGGCCCGGCGTCCGGTGCGGGCGCGATCGGGAAGGCCAGCCGGCCCGTCGCCCAGGCGCCCGGGGCAGGCTGGACGAGCGTCGCCCCGCTGCCCTCCGGCGGCCGGGCCGCGCGCGCCCAGGCCAGCACCTCGGCGGCCTCCTCGCCGGCCACCGGAACCGGCACCGGGGCCGCCTCGCCGCCGGCCCCCCCCGGAACGCCGTCGCCCGCGGGCGCGGCCTGCGGGCGCGCGCGCAGCCACGGCGCGGTCCGGAGCGCGCCGGCGACGGTGTGGAACAGGGCGTCGAACACCTCGCGCCCCTCGGCGAACCGCACCTCCAGCTTCTGCGGGTGCACGTTCACGTCCACCCGGTCCAGCGGCAGCTCCACGAACAGGACGCCGGCGGGGTGGCGCCCGGGCGGCAGCGTCCCGGCGAACGCGCGGAGCACCGCGTGCGCGGCGGACCGATCGCGCACGTAGCGCCCGTTCACGAACAGGTAGAGCGCCCGGCCGGTCGCCTCGGAGTGATCGGGCGAGCAGACGAGGCCGTGCACGCGCACGTCGCCGCGGCGGGCGTCCACCGGGAGCAGGTGCCGGTGCGCCTCCCGCCCCAGCGCCTGGCCGGCGCGGTCCGCCAGCCCACCGCCTGCGCGCGCGCCGAGCACCAGCCGGCCGCCGGAGCGGAGCGTGAACCCGACGTCCGGGCGCGCCAGCGCCAGCCGGATCACCGCCTCGGAGACGTGCCCGGCCTCGGTGGACGCCGCGCGCATGAACTTGCGCCGCGCCGGCGTGTTGAAGAACAGGTCGCGGACCTCGACGGTGGTGCCGCGCGGGCGGGCCACCGGCGCCACCTCGCCCAGCACGCCGCCCTCGAGCTCGACGCGCGTCCCGGCGCCGTCGTCGCCGGGCGAGGTGTCGAGGCGGAAGCGCGAGACCGACGCGATGGCCGGCACCGCCTCGCCCCGGAACCCCATGGTCCCGATGGCGGCGAGCCCCTGGGCGTCGCGCAGCTTGCTGGTGGCGTGTCGCTCCAGCGCGAGCAGCGCGTCGTCCCGGTCCATGCCCGAGCCGTCGTCCGCCACCCGCACCAGCGCGAGCCCGCCCTCCTCCACGTCCACGCCGATGGCGGTCGCGCCGGCGTCGAGCGCGTTCTCGACCAGCTCCTTGACGATGGAGGCCGGCCGCTCGACCACCTCGCCCGCGGCGATCTGGTTGACGAGCCCGGGCGGCAGGACGTGGATGCGCGGCATGGCGCCCGTTCGTACCACGGCGATCCGACGCGGCGGCTCCCCCCAGCGAACGTTTGACGCCCGCGGCCGCGTGCGTCTATGTGGACGCGATGGCGGGAGGGACCGGCAAGAGGAAGGCCACGGGTCGCCGCGCGCCCGCGCGCCCGGCCGGCGCCGCGCCGGCGGCCCCCCGGCCGGTGCTCGGCAACGACCCGTTCACCCGGGGTGCGGCGCCGCGCGCGCCCGCCGCGTCGCCCTCCCCCGCCGCCTCCGCCGGGCCACCGCCCCCTCCACCCGCTCCGCTCCCGGCGCCTGCGCTCGCGCCGGCGCCCCCGGAGCCGGCACCCGCGCCGACGCCGGCCGCCGCCGCCCCGCCCGCCGCCGTACCCGTACCCGCACCCGCACCCGCACCCTCGCCCGCGCCGCCGGAGACGCCGGCCCGCGCCCCGGAGCGCACCCGGAGGCTCCCGGCCGACCGCACCGGCGCGCAGGCGCGGCTCGCCGACGTGGAGCGGCGGCTGGACTCGGCGCTCGACGGCCTGGAGGCGCGGCTGGGCGACCTCGCCGCGCGCGCCGGGCTGGCCGGGGCGCGCCGCGAGGTGACCGAGGCCGCGGCCCGGCTCGCCCCCGCGGTGGCGGCGAGGCTGGGCGCCGCGCTCGACCTGGCGAGGCTGCTCGAGCCGCCCGAGCGGCTCGACCGCCACGGGATGGACCCGCGGCTGGCGGAGCGCGCCGAGCCGCTCGTCGAGCTGCTGTACGCCACCTGGTGGCGCACCGCGGTGCGCGACGCGGAGCACGTGCCGGCGAGCGGCCCGGTGATGGTGGTCGCGAACCACGCCGGGGTGGTCCCCTGGGACGCGCTGGTGCTGCGCCACGCGCTGCGCCGCGATCACCCGGCGCGCCGGGACCTCCGCCCGCTCCTCGACGACCGCGAGTGCGACCTGCCGGTGCTGGGCGGCCTGGCGGTGCGGCTGGGCGCCGTGCGCGCCACGCCCGAGGCGGCGGGGCGCATCCTGCAGGACGGCGGCGCGCTGGGCGTGTTCCCGGAGGGGAGCGCCGGCGCCCGGAAGCCGTGGAGCGAGCGCTACCGGCTGCAGCGGTTCGGCCGCGGCGGCTTCGTGAAGGTGGCGCTGCGCGCCGGCGCGACCCTCGTCCCCTGCGCCATCGTGGGCAGCGAGGAGGCGGCGCCGGGCATCTCGCGCACGGGCTGGCTGGCGGACCGGCTCGGGCTGCCGCTGCTCACCGCGAGCCCGCTCCTCCGGCTGGCGCCGGCGGCGATGCTGCCTTTGCCCTCGCGCTGGTCGCTCCGCTTCGGCCCGCCCATCGCGCTCGCCGGCCGCTCGCCGGCGGACGCGGAGGACGCGGCGCGGGTGGGCGAGCTGGCGGAGACGGTGCGCGCCACGCTCCAGGCGATGCTGGACGAGGACGTGGCCGCGCGCGGCTCGGTGTTCCTGTAGCGCGCGGGCGAGGTCACAGCGCCTCGGCGCGCACCGCGGGCGGCGGCGCGGCCGTGCGGAGGTGCGCGAGGCGGACCTGCGGCGGCGGGACCTTCAGGTCGCGGACCACGCGCAGCGCGGCGAGCGCGCGCAGCGCGTACCAGGAGAGATCGAGCTCCCACCAGAAGAAGCCCTGCCGCGCGCTCGCCGCGTAGAAGTGGTGGTTGTTGTGCCAGCCCTCGCCGAGCGTCACGAGCGCCAGCACCAGGCTGTTGCGCGAGCCGTCGTCGGTGGCGTAGCGGCGGCGCCCGAACACGTGCGCGAGCGAGTTGATGACGAACGTGCCGTGCCAGAGCGCCACGGTGGAGACGAAGAAGCCCCACAGGAGCGCCGGCAGGCCGCCCGCCAGGAACAGCCCGGTGGCGAGCGCCGCCGGGGGGACGAGGTGGTGGCGGTCGATCCAGCGCAGCTCCGGGTAGCGCGCGAGGTCGCGCACGCGGTCGAGCTTCGTCTCGTGGTGGCGGCGCGAGAGGATCCAGCCGACGTGGCTCCACCAGAAGCCCCGCTCCAGCGGCGAGTGGACGTCCTCCGGCCCGTCGGAGTGGCGGTGGTGGTCGCGGTGGTGGGCGGCCCACCAGAGCGGGCCCTTCTGCGCCGCGCTCGCGCCGAGCACCGCGAGCACGAGCTGGAACGCGCGCGAGGTGCGGTAGCTGCGGTGCGAGAAGTAGCGGTGGTACCCGGCGGTCACCGCGAACATGCGCACCGCGTACAGCGCGGCGGCGAGCGCGCCCCAGCGCCACTCGAACGGCGCGAGCCACGGCGTGGCCAGCGCCACGAGGTGCGCGGCGAAGAACGGGAGCGACGGCAGCCAGTCGATGCGGTCGGGGTCGCGCGACATGAGCCCCGGAGCTTGGCGGGCCGCTGTCACCGGTGCGTCACCGCGATCCGTGCGCTCGCCCGGCGGCGGGGGATGCCCCCCGCGACGCGCGGCCCCAGAGTGTGATCCGGGCGGTCGGCGCGCGTCGCCGGCGGCCGGCCGTCCGGACGGGGGAGCCGCCATGCTGGAGCAGACCGTCGAGCCCGAGGTCGACGTTCAGAAGGAGGCCTTCATCCGGCTGATGGCGGAGACGCTCCCGCTCGCGGGCTACGCCGGCGTGCGCGCCGATCTGCCGGGCTGGGACACGCCCGACGTGATCCACGGCGCCATGCGCGACCACCGCCCCAGCCTGTTCTGCGAGGCGCCGAAGCCGGTGTTCCTCGACGTGCTCTCGCCCGGCCCGGTGGCGCTCGAGGAGGTGGCGAGCCGCTGGCAGCTCTTCTCCTCCGCCGCCGAGCTCGCCGGCGGCGAGTTCCACGTGGTGCTACCGCGGTGGGTGGCGGGGCGCGACGGGCGCCAGGTCGCGAAGCAGATCGCCGAGCTGGTCGGCGTGCGCATCGGCTACATCTGGGCGGTCTAGGGACGGGGCGGCCGCTCCCGGCGCCGCTCCTCCTCGACGGGATCCTTCTCCGGCGGCCCGGGCTCCTCGGCGGCGCCCGTCCCCTCGAACGCGGCCACCGCGCGCAGGAAGCTCCACACCTGGCGCGCCGCCGCCGGGCCCGGATCCTCCGGCCCGTCCGACCAGCCCGGGTGGCCCGCCCGCATCCGCGCGTAGAGCGCGTCCGCGGTCATCCGGTCGGTGAGGCGCGAGAGGTTCGGCCCGGCCTCGCCGCCCGCCTTGCGCACGCGGTGGCAGCCGATGCAGCGCGCGCCGAAGCGATCCGCGCCGAGGCGCGCGCCGTCGGCGGCGCCGTCCGGGACCGCCAGGGCGCGGCCGTAGGTGGTGAACGAGTTCGCGAGCTCGAGCGCCACCACGCCGCGCGCCCACCAGAGCCGCGCGCGCGGATCGGTCTCGAGGCCGCGCTGGTCGAAGGTGGGCCAGGCGATGACGCGCTCCGGGAGCGGCTGGCCGTCGGCGCGATCCGCCAGCACCGGCTGGAGCTGCCGGACCAGGGTCAGCGGGACGGGGACGGCGCGGCGGTCGCGGGTCCGCACGATCACCACGTCCGCGCCCCGGGTCCGCTCCACGCGATCGCTCACCAGCGCGGCGAGCGCGGTGCCTTCCCAGGTCGCCGCCCGGCCCGACTCCGGGTCGAGGCCGCGCACCGACCGCTGCGGCAGCGCGGCCAGCTCGGCCCGGCCGAGCGGGTACGGGCCGCCCTTCACCGCGCCGCGCACCTCGACCTCGGTCTCACTGGGCGTGACGTGCGGGAGGCGGGGTCCGGACGAGCATGCGGCCAGGACGAGGAGCAGAACGGTCGGCTTTCTCATGGGGCTCGTTTGGGCTATGTTCCCGGCTCCCGACGACCTCTCGGAGCGAACTCAGCATGGCACGCGCGTTCATCGGAAGCACGGAATGCCGGGTACACGTGGACAAGGATCTCGGCGACTCGTGGGCGGTGACGGTCTACCCGCCCCCCACGCAGGCCGGCCCGGCCGCCCCACTGGTGGTGAAGCTCCAGGGGACGGACAAGGAGAAGGCCACCAAGGGCGCGCTGGAGATCCTCCAGGGCGCCGGCAAGATCGACAAGTACGAGCTGTAGGCCGGGGCCGTCACGGCCCCTCGGTCCGCAGGATCGAGCCGGCCGGCAGCGCCGCCAGCAGCGCGCGCAGGGCCGCCTCCACCCGGGCCGCGTCCTTCGCCTCCAGCGTCACCTTCACACGGTGGTCGGCCCCGGCGTCGAAGCGCGGGTAGCTGCCGATCTCGACCGCCGGGTGCGCCGCCGCCACCGCGTCGAGCGCGGGCGCGATCTCGCCCTCGCCCGCCGACAGGTACACGCACGCGAGCCGGAACGGCGGCGCCTGGAGCAGGTGCGCGATGCGCTCGAACTGGTGCCGGTAGAACTGCGGCACGCCCGGGAGCATCACCACGTTCTCGAGCGCGAGCGTCGGGTAGCCCTCGTCCCCGAGCAGCTTCGTCCCCTCGGGCACGTCGGCCATGCGCAGCGCCGCCTCGGGCGGCTCGGCGCCCGGGTGGGCGCGGCGGTGCAGCGCGCGGATGGTCTCGACCAGCGCCGGCGAGCGGTGCATGGGCCTGCCGAGCGCCTCCGCCACCGCGCGCACGGTGATGTCGTCGTGCGTCGGCCCCACCCCGCCCGAGGTGAACACCCAGTCCACCTCGGGGTGGAGCGCCGCCACCGCGGCGGAGACCTCGTCCACCCGGTCGCGCACGGTCCGGATGGTGACCAGCTCCACGCCCAGCTCGCGCAGCCGGCGCGCGGTGAACGGTCCGTTCTCGTCCTGGACCTTGGCGGAGAGGACCTCGTTGCCGACGACGACGAGGGCGGCGGTGGGCGTGCGGGGCATCGCCCCCTCCCGTAACCCGTCCCGCGCGCGGACGCCAGCCGGCTACAGGGTCGAGGCGGCCGCCCACACCGCGGCTGCCACCGCCTCCACCGGGCGCTCGCCGTCGATCTCGATGACGGTCTCCCCGGCCTGGCGCAGCAGCGCGATGGCGCGGTCGTACTCGGCGGCCACCTTCCGCTGGAACGCGCCGACCTCGTAGATCTCGCGGTCGAGCGAGGCGGCGCGCCGGCGCCGGAGCGCGACCTCGGGCCGCACCCGGAGGAACAGCGTCGCGTCCGGCGGGCCCGCCGCCGCGTTCACCTGGCGGACCCACTCCATCTCGCCCAGCGCCGCGCCCTGGTAGGCGAGCGAGGAGAGCGTGTAGCGGTCGGAGACGACGTCGATGCCGGCGGCGAGCTTCGGGTCGATCTCGACCGCCCGGTGGTCCCGGCGATCCGCCGCGAACAGCAGCGCCAGCGCGTGCGGGTCGAAGTCCGCGCCCCCGCCGCCGGCCACGCGCCGCGTCAGCACCTGGCGCACGAGCGCGCCCACCGGCCCGCCGGACGGCTCGGCGGTGACGTGGGCGGTGCGGCCGTCGGCGCGGAGCCGCTCGCCGAGCAGCCGCGCCTGCGTGGTGGTGCCGGCGCCGTCGAGCCCCTCGACGACGACGAAGCGGCCGCGAGCGGCCGGACGTCCCCGCCCGCCGCCCGCCGCGCTCACGGGTCCAGCCTCAGCGTCTCGCGCAGCGCGCGGAAGCGCACGTACAGCGCGTCCTCCTCGCGCATCAGCCGGCGGGCGCGCAGGAAGGAGCGGATGGCGAGCGCGAGCAGCACCAGCGCCGCCGCCATGGCCAGGTACAGGAACACCGGCGGGCCCTTCGCCACCTTGCGGACCATGCCGGGCTTGAGCTTGCCCCAGCGGTCCCAGGCGAGCGCGATGGACGCGCCCACGGCGATGAGGCCGGCGAAGATCTCGTAGGCGCCGCGCCGGGCCACGTCGATGGACCGGCGCACCTCCAGCTGCTTCGCGAGCGCGTCGTGCTCGGCGCGCAGCGCGCCGGTCTCCGGGCCGGGGTGGGTGGGCGTGGCGGTGCTCATGGCCCGGCGTTCTACCCTCGCCCGAAGCGGCCGGCAATCGCGTCCTGGACCGCGCCGAGCGTGGCGGGGAGCTGGACGGCCGGGTTGGGCAGCCCGGCGCGGATGCCGGGCAAGGTCTGGTCGTGGTAGCCGACCTTGAAGTCGGAGAACTTGAGGCCGTGCGCGGTGGAGATCACCACCACCCGCTCGCCCTTCCTCACCACCCCGCGGGCGGCGAGCTTCTCGAGCGCCGCGAGCGCCACGCCGGTGTGCGGGCAGGTGAACATGCCGGCCCGGTCCGCGCGCGCGGCCGCGTCGGCGAGCTCCTGCTCGCTCGCCTGCTCCACCACGCCGTCGAGCGCCTCCAGGGCCCG
The DNA here is from genome assembly GCF_049201065.2 of Anaeromyxobacter sp. Red801. Classification (NCBI taxonomy): domain Bacteria; kingdom Pseudomonadati; phylum Myxococcota; class Myxococcia; order Myxococcales; family Anaeromyxobacteraceae; genus Anaeromyxobacter; species Anaeromyxobacter sp. Red801. The sequence goes on from NZ_CM181236.1 coordinate 2,298,713, forward strand.
CAGCGCGCGGCGCGCCGACACCGGGGCGCCGATCTGGATGGCGGACGCGAGCGTCTTCCGCGCGGCGAGCGGCTCGACCGTCACCCCGGCGGTGGGCTTCACCCCGGCGCCGGTGGTGGCCCGCCAGAGCGGATTCGCGTGCTCCGCCTGCGCGACCACCAGGCGCGGGAGCCGGTCCACCAGCCCCAGCTCCTTCATGAGCAGGAAGCCCTTCCCCACCGCGCTCGCGTTGCCCAGGTTGCCGCCCGGGATCACGATCCAGTCCGGCGAGGTCCAGCCGAGCTGCTGCGCGATCTCGACGGAGGCGGTCTTCTGCCCCTCGATGCGCAGCGAGTTCATCGAGTTCGCGAGGTAGATGTCCTTCGTGCGGCTGAGCTGCTTCACCACCTGCATGCAGCCGTCGAAGTCGGTGTCGAGCTCGAGCACCAGCGCGCCGTTGGAGATGGGCTGGACGAGCTGCGCGGTGGAGATCTTGCCGCGCGGCAGCAGCACCACGCTGGGGATGCCGGCCGCCGCGCAGTAGGCGGAGAGCGCGGCCGAGGTGTCGCCGGTCGAGGCGCAGGCGACCGCGCGGACCGCGGCGCCGCGCGCCCGCATCTCCTTCACCGCGGAGACGAGCACCGTCATGCCCAGGTCCTTGAACGACCCGGTGTGCGTGACCCCGCACTCCTTCAGCCACACGTCGTCGAGGCCCAGCTCGCGGGCGTAGCGGTCGATGCGGAGCAGCGGGCTGCCGCCCTCGAACATCGAGACCACGTTCCCGTCGGCGATCCCCGGGTAGACCCACTCCTTCTTGCCCCACACGCCGGAGCCGTAGGGCCAGGCGCCCAGCTTGAAGCGCCCGTCGAACAGCGCCTTCCACTCGGCGGCGCTCCGCGTCGCGAGCGCGGCGCGGTCGTGCTCGACCTCGAGCAGCCCGCCGCAGCGCGGGCACTCGTACACCACCTCGGTGAGCTCGGCGCGGAAGTCGCAGCCGTCCGCGCAGCGGAACCAGGACGAGAACGCGGGCGCGGCCATCGCTACCGCCCGCCCGGGCCCTTCTTGAGGAACTTCTCGATCCGCTCGGCGGCGAGCTGCACGCGCGGCTCGTCCACGATGAGCGCGATGCGGACGCTGCCCTCGCCGGCCGGGCCGAAGCCGATGCCCGGGGCGACGGCCACGCCGGCCTCGTCGATGAGGCGCTTGCAGAACTCGAGCGAGCCGAGCGGGCGGAACGGCTCGGGGATGGGCGCCCAGGCGAACATCGAGGCGGCCGGCGCCGGCACCTGCCAGCCGGCCGCGCCGAAGTGGCGGACCAGCGCGTCGCGGCGGACCCGGTACTTCTCGCGGATCTTCACCACCTCGTCGTCGCACTCGTCGAGCGCGGTCATGGCGGCCGCCTGCACCGCGCCGAACAGGCCGTAGTCGAGGTAGCTCTTCACCCGCGCCGCCGCGGCCACCAGCGCCGGGTTGCCGGCGCAGAAGCCGACGCGCCAGCCCGGCATGTTGTAGCTCTTCGACAGCGACATGAACTCGAGCGTGCGGTCGCGCGCGCCCGGCACCGCCAGCATCGACGGCGCCTTCGGGCCGTCGAAGACGATGTCGCAGTAGGCCAGGTCGGACACGATGAACATGTCCCGCGCCTCGGCGAACCGGACGATCTTCTCGAACAGCTCCTGGGTGGCCACCGCCGCGGTCGGGTTCGCGGGGAAGTTCACCACCAGGCCCTTCGGCCGCTTCTCGGCCCGCTCCGCCGCGGCCACCAGCGACTCGAAGAAGTCCACGCCCGGGCCCACCGCCACCGGCAGCGACTCGGCGCCGGCCAGCACCGCGCCGAACGCGTGGATGGGATAGGTCGGCGCGGGCGCGAGGACCGTGTCGCCCTCGGAGAGCATGGCGATGAGGGCGTGCCCGATGCCCTCCTTCGAGCCGATGGTGACGAGCACCTCGCGCTCCGGATCGACCTCGACGCCGTGGCGCCGCTTCCACCAGCGCGACACCGACGCCCGCAGCTCGGGCAGGCCGCGCGGGTTCAGGTACCGGTGCAGCTTCGAGTCGCCGACGGCGCTGCGCAGCCGCTCCACGATCCGGTCCGGCGTGGCGCCGTCCGGATTGCCCATGGAGAAGTCCACCACGTCCACGCCGCGTGCGATGGCCTCGTCGCGCAGGCGGTCGGTGACGGTGAAGACGTACGGCGGCAGGCGCTTGACGCGCGCAAAGGCCTCGGGGTCGTTGAAGGTCTTCATGGCGGGACCCGCCAATTTGCCGGGACCTGCGCCGAATGGCAAGCGCCGAGCTACCCGGCCGTGACGGGGGCGCGTGCCCCGCAAGCGGGGCATGGCCCCGAGGTCACCCAGGCGCCGCAGCCGCAGCGCCGGCCGGCCGGACCGGCCTCGGCGGGCGCGGCGCCGGCGACCGGCAGGCGCATCCCGCAGCGACCGCAGAGCCGCTCGCCGGGCATCGCCGGCGTCCGGCAGTAGCGGCACGTCACGAACACGGGCAGCTGCGTGCGCTCCGCCTCGGGGAGCTCCGCCCCGGTCCGCTCGACGTCCGGCGTCGGGGCGACCTCCACCTCCACCGGCGCCGTGCGCGTCGGCTCGAGGGCCTCCGCCAGCCCGTCCGGCGGCGCCGGCGGGAGCGTCGCCTCCCCCACCCGCGTCGGCTCCAGCCCGGGCACGCTGTCGTCCTGCGCCTGGACCGCCGGGAACAGCGTCGGCTCGAGGCCGTCGAGCGGCGGCACCTCGTCGCCCGCCACGCCGTGGACGGCGAGGCGCTTGCCGCACACCTCGCACTCGGAGCCGAGGGCCTGCGGGTGGTCGCACACGGGGCAGACGATCATGCGGGCGGGATCATACCGCAGGCGGGAGGTGCGTGAGCGGGACGAAGCGGACGGGGAGGACGTCCTCGATCTCCTCGATCCCGTCCGCGGCGCGCTCCAGCACGCGGAGCACCTGCTCCGACTCCGCCTCACCCACCGGCAGCACCATCCGTCCGCCCGGCGCGAGCTGCGCCCGGAGCGGCGGCGGCACCCGCGGCGCCGCGGCGGTGACCAGGATGCGGTCGAACGGCGCGGCCTCCGGCCAGCCCAGCGCGCCGTCGCCCTCGCGCAGGTGGACGTTCCCGAGGCCGAGGTCCTCGAGCAGCAGCGCCCGCGCGCGCGCCGCCAGCTCGGGGACGATCTCCACCGACCAGACCTCGCCGGCGAGCCGCGCCAGCAGCGCGGTCTGGTAGCCGGAGCCGGTCCCGACCTCGAGGACCCGCTCGCCGCCGTCGAGCTCGAGCGCCTCGGTCATGAACGCGACCACGAACGGCTGCGAGATGGTCTGGCCGAAGCCGATGGGCAGCGGCCGGTCGGCGTAGGCCTCGGCCGAGAGGTAGGGCGGCACGAAGCGCGCGCGGTCGAGCTCCGCGATCGCGTCGAGGACGCGCCGGTCGCGGATGCCCATGTGGCCGAGCCAGGCGGCGAGCTCCCTGCTCACGCCCGATGCTAGGCACTCCCGCGCCGCGCCCGCGAGGTGGCGCGCCGCCGCCGTCCGCCTGGGCGAGCCCGCCGGGGTCGGCCGCCCGCGCTAGCCCACCTGCGCCAGCGAGAGCCGCCCCGCCCAGCGGCCGGCCAGCGCCTCGCGCGCGGCCGCGTGCTCCGGGCGGGCGAGGTCCGGGTCGCGCTCCACCAGGCCGAACGCCTCCTCGCGCGCCTCCTCCAGGATGGCCTCGTCGCGGTACAGGTCGGCGACGTCGAGCAGCTTCTGCCCGGACTGCCGGGTGCCGAGCAGCTCGCCGGGGCCGCGGATGCGCAGGTCCACCCGCGCGATCTCGAAGCCGTCCTGCGTCTCCTCCATGGCCCGCAGCCGCTCGCGCGCCTCGTCGCCGGCGCGCCGGAAGTGCGCGAGCAGCAGGCAGAAGCTCTTCGCCGCGCCGCGCCCCACCCTCCCCCGGAGCTGGTGGAGCTGCGACAGGCCGAAGCGCTCGGCGTGCTCGACGATCATGACGCTCGCGTTCGGCACGTCCACGCCCACCTCGATGACGGTGGTCGCCACCAGCACCTGGAGCTCGCCCGCGCGGAAGCGGTCCATGACCCGCTGCTTCTCCTCCGGCTTCATCCGCCCGTGCAGCAGCCCGATCTCGTGGCCCGGGAACACCTTCGCCAGCTCGGTCGCGCCGGTGGTCGCGTCGGCGAGGTCGGTCTTCTCCGACTCCTCCACCAGCGGGTAGACCACGTACACCTGGCGGCCCGCCTCCAGCTCGCCGCGCGCGAGCGCGTAGGCCGCCTTCCGCTGCGAGTCGCCGAACAGCCGCGTGGTCACCGGGGTGCGGCCCGGCGGCAGCTCGGAGATCTTGGACTGGTCGAGGTCGCCGTAGAACGCGAGGGCCAGCGTGCGGGGGATGGGCGTGGCGGTCATGACCAGCACGTCGGGCCGGCGCCCCTTGGAGATGAGCGAGGCCCGCTGCATCACGCCGAAGCGGTGCTGCTCGTCCACCACCACCAGGCCGAGCCGCTCGAACCCCACCGCCTGCTCCAGCAGCGCGTGCGTCCCCACCGCGATGCGCGCCCTGCCCTCCGCCACCGCCGCGCGCGCCTCGCGCTGCGCCTTGCCGCGCGCGCTCGCGCCCACCAGCGCCACCTCGACCCCGCGCCCCTCCAGCCAGCGCGACAGCGTGCGCGCGTGCTGCTCGGCCAGGATCTCGGTCGGCACCATCAGCGCCGCCTGCCAGCCCGACCGCACCGCCAGCATCATCGCGGCGAACGCGACCGCGGTCTTGCCGCTGCCCACGTCGCCCTGCAGCAGGCGGTTCATGGGCTCGGGCTCCGCCATGTCCCGGGCGATCTCCGCGAGCGCGCGCTCCTGGGCGCCGGTCAGCCGGAACGGCAGCGGCTCGACCGCGCGGGCCAGCGCCGCCGGCGAGGCGTCGAACGCGATCCCGGCCTCGGCGCGGACGCCGCGCCGCCGCATGGCGAGCGCGAGCTGCAGGAAGAACAGCTCCTCGAACACGAGCCGCCGGAACGCGGGGGTGACCCGCTCGGCCGCGCGGAGCGGGTCGGTGCCGGGCGGCGGGAAGTGCGCGTCGCGCAGCGCCTCGGCGCGGCCGGCGAGCGCCCGGCGGGCGCGGATCTCCGCCGGCACGTCGTCCACCGCCGCCGGCGCGAGCTCGTCCACCAGCCGCTTCATCAGCTTGCGGAGCGCGGGGTGCTGGTAGTCGGCGGGGCCCGGGTACACCGGCACGATCCGGCCGAAGTTCGCGGAGTCGCCGGCCTGGACCTTCTCCACCTCCGGCTGGCTCATCTGCCGCCGCGCGCCGAAGCCCTCGGTGACCTTGCCGGAGCAGAGCAGCGACTCGCCCGCCGCGAACTGCTTCAGCCGCCAGGGCGGCGGGTTGAAGAAGACGAGCTCCAGCGCCGAGCCGCCCTCCTGCACGCCCACCTTGAGCAGCGGCCGGCCGTTCCGCATCCGCTGGACGCGCACGTGGGCCACGGTCCCGAGCACCGTCGCCTCGTCCCCCACCCGCAGCTCGGAGATGCGGCGCAGCGCGGTGCGGTCCTGGTAGGCGCGCGGCCACAGCTCCAGGGCCGCCTCGACCGTCTCGCGCCCGCGCTCCTCCAGCAGCGCGCGCGGCGCCGGGTGGACCCGCGGCAGGTCGGCGAGGCGCGTGGCGAGGCGCCGGCGGCGGGCGGCGCGCTCCTCCGGCGTGCGCGCGTCGGGGAGCGGATGCCAGGGCGGATCGGGCGCGAGCGGCGGGCGCGGGGCGGCTTCCGCGACCGGCGGCGGGGCCTTTGCGGCCAGCGGCGGGGCCTTTGCGGCCAGCGGCGGGGCCTTTGCGGCGGGCGGCGGCGGGGCGCCCCCGGGCCGGGCCTCGGCCTCCACGCGCGCGGCGCGCGCGAGCGCGCGCAGCTCCTCGGGGACCGGGATGAGCGCGGCGAGGTCGGCGGCGATGCGCGCCAGCGCCTTGCGGCGGGCGGCGAGCGGGAGCGCGTCGAAGCCCTCCGCCTCCAGCTCCAGCCGGCGCAGCGCCGGGGAGTCGCCGGCCCCGGCCGCGCGGGCGCGCGCGACCGCGCCGTGCACCGTCTCGCCGAAGCCGGCGAGCCGGGACGCGCCGGCGAAGCCGTCCTTCACCGCGAACCGGAGCGGCGGCAGGAGCGCCTCGAGCGCACGGGCCGCCGCGGCGCCCGGGAGGTCTCCCTCCTGGCGCGGATCCGCCGGGCCGCCCTGCTTGCGCTCCACGGCGGCGAGGCTACCAGCCGGGTCCGACTACTCGGACTCCGTCGGCAGCTCCTCCTCCACGAACGCGATCGACTGGATCTCGTACTCCTTCTCGCCGCCGGGCGAGCGGACCACCACCGTGTCGCCCTCGCTGCGCCCGATGAGCGCGCGCGCGATCGGGCTGGTGACCGAGATCTTGCCCTGCTTCAGGTCGGCCTCCAGCTCGCCCACGATGCGGTACGTCACCTGGTCGCCCGACTCGGTGTCCTCGAGCGAGACGGTCGCGCCGAACACCACGCGGTCGCCGGCGTGCTTGGTGACGTCGATGACCTCGGCGCTGGCGATCCAGTGCTCCACCTGCGCGATGCGGCCCTCGATGTGGCTCTGCTTCTCCTTGGCCGCGTGGTACTCGGCGTTCTCGGAGAGATCCCCGTGCGCGCGCGCCTCCGCGATCTCCTTCACGATCTTGGGACGCTCGACGCTCTTGAGCCGCCTCAGCTCATCCTTCAGCCGGACGAGGCCGCCCTTGGTCATGGGGACGCGCTGCATCGTTTCACCTTCCCGAAAAACGAGGACGGCCGACCCCGGAGATGCCCGGAGCGGCCGCGTTCCTCTCCTTCACTAGAGCGCCGCGGAGGCCGTGTCAACGATCCAGCGGCCGCCCCCGGCCCCGCCGTCAGCCCCCGTGGTACTCCTGGATGGTGCGCACCGAGGGCGCGCCGCCCCGCGCGGCCTCCATGGCGCCGACCGCCGCGCGCGCGCCGGTGAGCGTCGTGAAGTACGGCAGCCCCTTCATCAGCGTCTCGCGCCGGATGGAGTAGCTGTCGGCGATCTCCTGCTTGCCGGCGGTGGTGTTCACCACGAAGTGCACGTCGCCGTCGATGATGCGGTCCACGATCGACGGCCGGCCCTCGTTCACCTTGCGCACGCGGGTGGTCTCGAGGCCGTGCCCGGCCAGGAACGCGGCGGTGCCGGTGGTCGCGAGCACCTCGAACCCGAGCTTCGCGAGCCGCCGGGCGATGTCCACCACCGCGGGCTTGTCGGCGTCGCGCACCGAGACGAACGCGCGCCGCCCCTCGCCGGTCGCCGGCAGCGCGTTGCCCGCGGCCGCCTGCGCCTTGAAGAACGCGCGGTAGAAGTCGTCGGAGACGCCCATCACCTCGCCGGTGGACTTCATCTCCGGGCCGAGGACGGTGTCCACCCCGCGGAAGCGCGCGAACGGGAACACCGCCTCCTTCACCGAGGTGTGCCGCGGCCGCCGCGCCGAGGACACGCCGGCCTCGGCCAGCGTCTTGCCCACCATGCAGAGCGCGCCCGCCTTCGCGAGCGGCAGGCCGGTGGCCTTGCCCACGAACGGCACGGTGCGGCTCGCGCGCGGGTTCACCTCGAGGACGTAGATGTCGTCGCCCTGGATGGCGAACTGCACGTTCATCAGGCCGACCACGCCCAGCTCGCGCGCCATCGCCACCGACTGGCGCTCGATCTCGGCCACGTGCTCGGGGCGCAGGCTGTACGGCGGGAGCGCGCAGGCGGAGTCGCCGGAGTGGATGCCGGCCTCCTCGATGTGCTCCATCACGCCGCCCACGGTGACGTCGCGGCCGTCCGAGACCACGTCCACGTCCACCTCGGCCGCGTCCTTGAGGAAGCGGTCGATGAGCACCGGGCGCTCGTTGGAGGCCTGCACCGCCTCGCGCAGGTAGGTCTCGAGGTCGCGGTCGTCGTAGACGACCTCCATGGCGCGGCCGCCCAGCACGTAGGACGGGCGGACCATGGCCGGGTAGCCGATGCGGTGCGCCACCGCGAACGCCTCGTCGGCGCTGCGCGCGACGCCGTTCCGCGGCTGCCGGAGCCCGAGCTTCTCGATGAGCGCGGCGAAGCGCTCGCGGTCCTCGGCGCGGTCGATGGCGTCCGGGGCGGTGCCGAAGATGGGCACGCCGAGCGCGTGGAGCGGCACCGCCAGCTTGAGCGGCGTCTGGCCGCCGTACTGGACGATGAGCCCCTTCGGCTTCTCGACGTGCACGATCTCGAGCACGTCCTCGAGCGTGAGCGGCTCGAAGTAGAGGCGATCGGAGGTGTCGTAGTCGGTCGAGACCGTCTCCGGGTTGCAGTTGACCATGATGGTCTCGAACCCGGCCTTGGACAGCGCGAACGACGCGTGCACGCAGCAGTAGTCGAACTCGATGCCCTGCCCGATGCGGTTCGGGCCGCCGCCCAGGATCATCACCTTGGGCCGGTCGGTCGGGGCCGCCTCGCACTCCTCCTCGTAGGTCGAGTAGAGGTAGGGCGTGTAGGCCTCGAACTCGGCCGCGCAGGTGTCCACGCGCTTGAACACCGGGCGGACGCCGAGCGCGTGGCGCGCCTCGCGGACCTCGGCCTCCTTGCGGCCGGCGAGCTGCGCGATGCGCTTGTCGGAGAAGCCCATCCGCTTCACCGCGCGGAACGCCTCGGCGGTGGCGGGGACGCCGCGGGCCAGCGTCCGCTCGGTGGCGACGAGCTCCTCCACCTCGCGCAGGAACCACGGGTCCACGTGGGTGATCCCGTGCACGTCGTCCACGCCGAGGCCGGCGCGGAAGCACTCCGCCAGCCAGAACAGCCGGTGCGCGCGCGGCACGCGCGCCTCGGCGCGGACCCGCTCCACCTCGTCCGGCGCGTAGGCGTCGCCCGGGCGCTTGCCGAGCGGCGACTCCAGGCCGCAGCGGTCGATCTCCAGGCCGCGGATGGCCTTCTGGAGCGACTCCTGGAAGGTCCGGCCGATGGCCATCACCTCGCCCACCGACTTCATCTGCGTGGTGAGCGTGTCGTCGGCGCCGCGGAACTTCTCGAAGGCGAAGCGCGGCACCTTCGTTACCACGTAGTCGATGGTCGGCTCGAAGGAGGCCGGCGTGTAGCGGGTGATGTCGTTCTTGATCTCGTCGAGCGTGTAGCCCACCGCGAGCTTCGCGGCGATCTTGGCGATGGGGAAGCCGGTGGCCTTGGACGCGAGCGCGGACGACCGCGACACGCGCGGGTTCATCTCGATGACCACCATGCGCCCGGTCTTCGGGTGCACGCCGAACTGGATGTTGGACCCGCCGGTCTCGACGCCGATCTCGCGGATGATGCGCAGGCCCGCCTCGCGCATCCGCTGGTACTCCTTGTCGGTGAGCGTCTGGGCCGGCGCGACCGTGATCGAGTCGCCCGTGTGCACGCCCATCGGGTCGAAGTTCTCGATCGAGCAGATGATGACGACGTTGTCCTTCCGGTCGCGCATCACCTCGAGCTCGTACTCCTTCCACCCGATGATCGACTCCTCGCAGAGGATCGTGTGCGTCGGGGAGAGCGTGAGCGCGCGCCGCGCCAGCGGCTCGAACTCCTCGAGGTTGTAGGCGACGCCGCCGCCCTCGCCGCCCATGGTGAAGCTCGGGCGGATGATGATGGGGAAGCCGATGTCGCGGGCGATGGCCCGCGCCTCCTCCCAGCTGGTGGCGTAGCCGCTCTTGGGCAGCTCCACCCCGACGCGCTCCATCGCCTCCTTGAACAGGAGCCGGTCCTCGGCCTTCTCGATGGCCTCGAGCGACGCGCCGATCAGCTCCACGCCGTGGCGCGCCAGCGCGCCGTTCCGGGCGAGCGCCACCGCCAGGTTGAGCGCCGTCTGGCCGCCCAGCGTCGGGAGCAGCACGTCCGGCTTCTCGCGCGCCAGGATCAGCTCGGCGGTCTCCGGGGTGATGGGCTCGACGTAGGTCCGGTCGGCGAACCCCGGGTCGGTCATGATGGTGGCCGGGTTGGAGTTGAGGAGCACGACCTCGTACCCCTCCTCCTTCAAGGCCTTGCACGCCTGGGTGCCCGAGTAGTCGAACTCGCAGGCCTGGCCGATGACGATCGGCCCGGAGCCCACGATCATGATCTTCTTGATGTCCGTGCGGCGCGGCATGGGCGCGGAACCTAGCACACACCGCCCCGCCGATGGGACCCCGCCGCGCGCTCCCGCGCACCCGTCCGGCCGCCCGCCCCCTCGACTCCGCCCCGCCTCGCGGCGGGGCTACGCTCGGGGTGAGCGGCCGCGTTCGGGCCCGCCTCCCGACCGCCTGTCAGGCGCCGTGGACGGCCTTCTCCCGGGCGGCCCGCGCCGCCTCCAGCAGCTTGCGCAGGCGCGGGAAGCGCTCGGCCATCGCCGCGACCATCGGCGCCGGGAAGGCGACCGCCGTGACCGCGGTGCGCGCCACCAGGGCGGCCGGGCGACCGCCGCCGAGCACCCGCCCCTCGCCGAAGCAGGCGCCGCGCTCGAGCTGGCCCAGCGCCTCGCCGCCGGCGAGCACCTCGGCCCGCCCGTCCATCAGCAGGTAGAAGCCGTCGTCGTCCTCGGCCGAGACGGTCTCGCCGGCCGCGGCGTCCACCGCGCGGGCGAGCTGGACGAGATCGCGGAGCGCGTCCGGGTCGAGCGACCGGAACAGCAGGCTCGACTCGACGAAGGCGGTGGTCGCGAGGTCTCCCCACACCTCCCGAGGCGCGTCCATGGCCGGCAGGCTAGCACACGCTCCCTCGTTCGGCGGGTGGAGATTCCGGCGCCGTGACCCCCGAAAGCACGACGCCCCGCGCGGCCCGGTGGGCCGGCGGGGCGCCATCCGGCGGGCTGCCCGGGGCGGGCTGCCCGGGCGCTACTTCAGGCTCTTCGCCATCTCCGCGATGCGGTCGCAGCCCTTGTCGATCTGCTCCATCGAGGTGGCGAACGACAGGCGCATGTAGCCGGGCGCGCCGAAGGCGGAGCCCGGGACCGCGGCGACGAGGTGCTTCTCGAGGAGCAGGTCGATGAGCTTGTCGTCGGTGCCGAGCGGCGCGCTCGCGCCGGGGGCGGTCCGCTTCAGCAGCTCGCCGACGTACGGGAACGCGTAGAACGCGCCGCCCGGATCGAAGCAGCGGACGCCGTCGATGGCGTTCAGGCGCGCCACGATGTGCTTGCGCCGCTCGTCGAACGTCTTGCGCATCTTCTCCACCTCGTCGTCCACGCCCGGCTGCGTGAGCGCGGCGAGCGCGGCCTTCTGCGCGATCGAGGTCGGGTTGGAGGTGGAGTTGTCCTGCAGCTTCTGCATGGCCGAGATGAGCGCCTGCGGGCCGGCCGTCCAGCCGATGCGCCACCCGGTCATGGAGAAGGTCTTGGAGGCGCCGTTCACGAGCGCCACCTGGCCCTGCAGCGACGGGTCGAGGTCGAGGACGTTCTCGAACTTCCCGCGGTAGACGAGCTTGTCGTAGATGTCGTCGGAGACGACCAGGATGTCGGTGCCCTTCACGCAGGAGATCACCGTCTCGAGCGTGCGGCGGGAGAGCATCGCGCCGGTCGGGTTCGACGGGCTGTTCACGATCACGGCGCGCGTCTTCGGGCCGATCGCCTTGCGGATCTGCTCCGGCGCCGGGTCGAACCCGGTGTCCATGGTGGTCTCGACCAGCACGGGCACGCCGCCCGCCACCCGGACCATGTCGGCGTAGGAGACCCAGTACGGCGTGAAGATGACGACCTCGTCGCCGTCGTTCAGCAGCGCCTGGAACAGGTTGTAGAGCGCGTGCTTGCCGCCGCACGAGACCAGCACCTCGCTCGCCTTGTAGCCGAGCTTGTGCTCCTCGCGGATGCGCGCCGAGATGGCCTCGCGCAGCTCCGGGATGCCGTTCGTGGGCGTGTACTTCGTGAAGCCGGCGTCGATCGCCTTCTTCGCCGCGTCCTTGATCATCGACGGCGTGTCGAAGTCCGGCTCGCCGGCGCCGAACCCGACCACGTCGATGCCCTTCGACTTCATCTCCCGCGCCTTCGCGGTGATGGCCAGGGTGGGCGACGGCTTGACCACGTCCAGCCGCTTCGCGAGCTTCATGGTTCCGTTCCCTCGGAGAGAAGGTGACCGCCGCCGAGCGTCCGCGGCGTGAAAAAAAGGGAAACGAGAATACCAGAACGGGTGCTCACCGCCAGGGGCGTCCTGCGCGGCCGGCGGCCTTCCCCCGGGGGCGGCGGGCGCCGCGGATCAGCTGCGCGGCGGGCGGCCCAGCTTGCGCTGGAGCGCCTCGAGCACGTTCGGCGGCACCAGCCCCTCGACGTTGCCGCCGAACTGCGCCACCTCTCGGACCAGCCGCGCCGAGACGAAGAAGTAGTCCTCGCCGGTCATCACGAAGACCGACTCGAACTCCGGCAGCAGCTTCTTGTTCATGTTCGCGAGCTGGAACTCGTACTCGAAGTCCGAGACCGCCCGCAGCCCGCGCAGCACCTTCGGGATGCCGCGCGTCCGCGCGTAGTCCACCATCAGGCCGTCGAAGGAGTCCACCTCGACGCGCGGATCGTTGCCCACCGCCTCGCGGATGAGCGCCTTGCGCTCGTCCACCGTGAACATCGGCGACTTCTGCGGGTTGTTCGCGACCGCGACGACGAGCCGGTCGAACAGGTTCAGCCCGCGCTGGATGATCGCGAGGTGACCGTTGGTGAGCGGGTCGAACGAGCCAGGGTAGATGGCGGCGCGGTTCATGAGGGGTGCGCAGTATCGCTCAGTCGCGCTGGTAGATCGAGATTCCCGTGCCCCCGTACGTGCGCCGATCCGCCAGCGAGAGTGGACCGATCCGGTCCACGGGCGGGCGGCGGGCGTCGTGCTCGGCGACCGCCCGTCCGCCCGGCGCGAGCAGCGCCCCCAGCGCCGCCAGCGCCGCGTCCGGCCCCTCCGCGTAGGGCGGATCGACGAACGCCAGCGCGAACCGCCCCGGCGCGAGCCGCGCCAGCGCCTCCGGCACCCGCCCGCGCACCACCTCGACGCGGTCGGCCCAGCCGCAGGTCTCCGCGTTGCGTCGCAGCAGCTCCGCGGTGGGGCGATCCGCCTCGACGCACACGGCGCGCGCGCAGCCGCGCGAGAGCGCCTCGAGCGCCAGGGCGCCGGTGCCCGCGTAGAGGTCGAGCACGTCGCCGCCGTCGAAGAACTGGCCGAGCAGGTTGAAGACCGCGCCCCGGACCTTGTCGCTGGTGGGCCGCGTCCCCTGCCCCTTCGGCACGGCCAGCCGCCGGCCGCGCGCGGTCCCGGCGATGATGCGCGTCACGCGCGGTCCTCGGCGAGCCGCGCCTCCAGCGCCCGCGCCAGCCCCCGCGCGCTGCCTGCCGCCCCCAGCCGCTCGAGGAAGTCCATCACCTCGACGTAGACGCGGGCCTCGCGCCGGTCGGCCTCGTCGGCCCCGCCGCCGAGCGGCGCCCGCGCGCGCGCCGCGGCCGCGCCCCCGTCCTCGCAGGCCTTCACCGGCGAACCGGCGAGCAGCCCGAGCAGCGGGCGGGACACCGGCCCCCGGCGCACGATGGGCACGCCGGCGAGCGCCGCCGAGAGCCGCGCCAGCGCGGCCACCTGGGCGCGCGCGTCCTCCGGGCCCGCCGGCGCCGGACAGCGCACGCTCGCGACGTCGGGCGGGGCGCCGCGCGCCGCGAGCGCCTCGAACAGCACCGCCGCCTGCCGCGCCGCGGGGACGCCCGGGTCGATCGGCACCACGCAGTCCACGCACACCCCGCGCTCCAGCGCCCCCGCGGCCACCTCGGCGAGCACGCGGGCGCGCTCCTCCGCGGCGACCCCGGACGCGTCGAGGGCCAGGTGCGTGAGCCCCGCGTCCACCAGGCGCCACGCCTCCTGGCAGGCGCGGTCCACCTGCATGGCGGCCTCGCCCTCCACCTGCACCTCGGCGGAGAGGAAGATGGGCAGGCCGGCCGCGACCTCGTCGGCGGCCGCGGCCACGGTCGCGAACCAGGGCTCCGGCGCGACGCCCGACGGGAGCGCCAGGCCCAGCGCGCTCCCCAGCTCCTTCGCCGCCACCAGGGCGGCGCGCGCCACCGCCGCGGACGGCGCGGCCACGAGCGGGAGCGCCGTCCCCAGCTCCACCGCCGGGCCCATCAGCTCGCGGAGCGACAGCGGGCAGGCGCCGCTGTGGGGCGGCAGCCGGCCGAGCACGCCGGGCGGACGGAACGCGAGGATCCGCGTGAGCACGCAGGGTTCATAGCACGCGAGCGACCGGCCGGCGGGCCGCGGACGGCACGTCCGCTTGACGGGACGTTCCTCCGTTAACTAGGATGCCGTTTCCGTTATGACGGACATCCATCCAATCACGGTGCGCCGCCCCCTCGCCCACCTCGACTGGCTCGAGGCCGAGGCGATCCACGTGCTGCGCGAGGTCGCGGGGCAGTGCGCGAACCCCGCGCTGCTGTTCTCCGGCGGCAAGGACTCCATCTGCCTGCTGCGGCTGGCCGAGAAGGCGTTCCGCCCGGCGCGCTTCCCCTTCCCGCTGCTGCATGTCGACACCGGCCACAACTACCCCGAGGTGATCGCGTTCCGGGATCGCCGGGCCGCCGAGCTCGGGGAGCGGCTGGTGGTGCGCTCGGTGGAGGACTCGATCCGCGAGGGCAAGGTGGTGCTGGCGCGGCCCGACGAGCCGCGCAACCGGCACCAGTCGGTCACGCTGCTCGACGCGATCGCCGAGCACGGGTTCGACGCCTGCATCGGCGGCGCGCGCCGGGACGAGGAGAAGGCCCGGGCCAAGGAGCGGGTGTTCTCCTTCCGCGACGACCTCGGCCAGTGGGATCCCAAGCACCAGCGGCCGGAGCTGTGGAGCCTCTACAACGCGCGGATCCGCGAGGGCGAGCACATCCGCGCCTTCCCCATCTCCAACTGGACCGAGCTCGACGTGTGGCAGTACATCGCGCGCGAGCGGCTGGAGCTGCCGTCCATCTACTTCGCGCACCGCCGCCCGGTCGTGCGCCGGGGCGGCGCGCTCGTCCCGGTGACCGACCTCACCCCGCCGCGGCCCGGCGAGCGCGTCGAGGTGATCTCGGTCCGCTTCCGCACCGTCGGCGACATCACCTGCACCGCGCCGGTCGAGTCCACCGCCGCGACGGTGGAGGAGATCGTGGCCGAGACCGCCACCGCCACCGTGACCGAGCGCGGAGCGACGCGCCTCGACGACCAGACCTCGGACGCCTCGATGGAGCAGCGCAAGAAGGAGGGCTACTTCTAGTGTCCACCGCCACCACCATCGCGGCCGTCACCGCGAGCGACCCCGCCCCAGCCCCGGCCGCGTGCCGCGAGGACGGGCTGCTGCGCTTCCTGACCTGCGGGAGCGTGGACGACGGCAAGAGCACGCTCATCGGCCGCCTGCTGCACGACACGCGCTCGATCCTGGCGGACGCGCTCCACGCCATCGAGCGCACCTCGCGCCGCCGTGGCCTCGAGGCGGTGGACCTGTCGCTGCTCACCGACGGCCTGCAGGCGGAGCGCGAGCAGGGCATCACCATCGACGTCGCGTACCGCTACTTCTCGACGGGGTCGCGCAAGTACATCATCGCCGACGCGCCCGGCCACGAGCAGTACACGCGCAACATGGTGACCGCGGCGTCCACCGCCCACCTCGCGCTGGTCCTGGTGGACGCGCGCAAGGGCGTGGTCACGCAGACGCGCCGCCACGCGGTCATCGCGCACCTGGTGGGCATCCCGCACCTCGTGTTCGTGGTGAACAAGCTCGACCTGGTCGGCTGGTCCGAGGAGGCGTTCGCGCGCATCGAGGCGGACGCCCGCGACTTCGCCGCCCGGCTCGGCATCCCCGACGTCCGCTTCGTGCCCATCTCGGCGCTGCACGGCGACATGGTGGTGGAGCGCGGCGCGAGCCTCGGCTGGTACCGCGGCCCGACGCTGCTCGAGCTGCTGGAGCGGGCGCCCGCGGCGCACTCCGCGCCCGGCGAGCGGTTCCGCTTCCCGGTGCAGTGGGTCTGCCGGCCGCACACGCGCGAGCACCACGACTTCCGCGGCTTCGCGGGCCGGGTCGAGTCCGGCGCGGTGGCGGTGGGAGACGCGGTGCAGGTGCTCCCCTCCGGCCGCACCACCCGCGTGAAGGAGATCCGGCTCGGCGAGGAGCGCCTGGCCTCGGCGGGCGCCGAGCAGTCCGTGATGCTCACGCTCGAGGACGAGGTGGACGTGTCGCGCGGCGACCTGCTGGTCCACCCCGGCGAAGGGCCGCCGCCCACGCGCACCGTGGACGCGCTGGTGTGCTGGCTGTCCGAGCGGCCGCTTCCCCGGCGCGGCGCTACCTGGTCCGCCACACCACCCGCGAGACGCGGGCGCAGGCGAGCGAGATCGCCTGGCGGCTCGATCTCGCCGCGCTGGAGCGGGTGCCGGCGGACGGGCTCGCCATGAACGACATCGGCCGGGTGACGCTCCGCCTCGCGCAGCCGCTGGCCGCGGACCGGTACGCCGACGCCCGCCCCACCGGCGCGTTCGTGGTGATCGACGAGGCGACCAACGACACCGTGGGCGCGGGGATGATCCAGTGAGCGGGGCGATCGCGGAGGAGCTGGCGGCGCTTGCGGCGCGCCACGAGGGCGGCGAGCCGGAGGAGATCCTGGCCGCTGCGGCCGAGCGGTTCCCCGGGCGCGTCGCGCTCGCGTGCAGCTTCGGCGCCGAGGACTGCCTGCTGGTGGACGCGGTCGGGCGCGCGCGGCTGCCCGTCGGGATCTTCACCCTCGACACCGGGTTCCTGTTCGCGGAGACGTACGCGCTGTGGAGCCGGCTCGAGGAGCGCCACGGGGTGCGGATCCGCGCGGTGCAGGGCCAGGCGCCCGCCGTGGTCCGGCCCGGCGAGCCGCCGCCGTGGGAGCGGGATCCGGACGCCTGCTGCGACGCTCGCAAGGTTCGCCCGCTGCGGGCGGCGCTGGCCGCGCTCGGCCCCTCCGGCGCCTGGGTCACCGGCATCCGCCGCGACCAGACCCCCGACCGTGCCGGCGCGCGCGTGTTCGAGTGGGACCCGCGCTTCGGCCTCGCCAAGGTGAACCCGCTCGTCGCCTGGACCTCGGAGGACGTGTGGCGCCGCCTCCGCCGGCTGGGCGTCCCCACCAACCCGCTGCACGAGCAGGGCTACCCGTCGATCGGCTGCGCCCCCTGCACCAGCCCGGTCCGGCCCGGCGAGGACCCGCGCGCCGGCCGCTGGCGCGGGCGCGAGAAGATCGAGTGCGGGCTGCACCGCCTCGCGCCCGGCGGGGAGCGCCGATGAGCGCCTCGGCCGCGACGGCGGTGGCGGGCCGCGCGCGCCGGGTGCTGCCCGGGTTCGGGCTCTCCACCGGCCTCACCGTCGCCTGGCTCTCGGCGGTGGTGCTGGTCCCGCTCTCCACCCTGGCGCTGCGCGCGTCCACGCTCTCCTGGGCGCAGGCCTGGGCGGTGGTCGCCTCGCCGCGCGCGCTCGCCTCGTACCGGCTGAGCTTCGGCGCCTCGCTCGCGGGCGCCGCGGTCAACGTGGTCTTCGGCGTGCTGGTGGCGTGGGTGCTGGCGCGGTACCGCTTCCCCGGCCGCTCGCTGGTGGACGCGGTGGTGGACCTGCCGTTCGCGCTGCCCACCGCCGTGAGCGGCATCGCGCTCACGGCGGTCTACGCCCGGAACGGCTGGCTGGGGGCGGTCCTGGAGCCGCTCGGCGTGAAGGCCACGTTCTCGCCGCTGGGCGTCACGCTGGCGCTCACCTTCATCGGCCTGCCGTTCGTGATCCGCACCGTCCAGCCGGTGCTGGAGGACCTCGATCCCGAGCTGGAGGAGGCGGCCGCCACGCTGGGCGCGGGCCGCTGGGCCACGTTCCGCCGGGTGATCCTCCCCGCGCTGGTGCCCGCCGCCGTCACCGGCTTCGCGCTCGCGTTCGCGCGCGGCCTCGGCGAGTACGGCTCGGTGGTGTTCATCTCGGGGAACATGCCGCTGCGGACGGAGATCGCGCCGCTGCTCATCATGACCCGCCTCGAGCAGTACGATTACGCGGGCGCTGCGGCCATCGCCTGCGTGCTGCTGGCCGCCTCGTTCGCGCTGCTCCTCGGCATCAACCGCCTGCAGGCCTGGACGCGGGCGCGCACGGGGAAGGAATGAGCGCGCGCACCGCCACCGAGGATCCGGCCTGGGTGCGGTGGGCGCTCGTCGGGCTCGCGCTCGCGTTCGTGGCCGCGCTCGTGCTGGTCCCCGCCGCGGCCGTGCTCTGGGAGGCGGTGCGCGGCGGCGCCGAGCTCTGGTGGCGCGCGGTGGCCGACCCCGACGCCCGCGCCGCCATCCGCCTGACGCTGCTCGTGGCGGCCGTCGCGGTGCCGCTCAACACCGCGTTCGGCGTCGCCGCGGCCTGGTCGCTCACGCGGTTCCGCTTCCGGGGCAAGAGCCTCCTCGTCTCGCTGGTGGACCTGCCCTTCGGCGTCTCGCCGGTCATCTCGGGGATGGTCACGGTGCTGCTGTTCGGCGCCCAGGGCTGGCTCGGCCCGTGGCTCGACGCGCACGGCCTGAAGGTCGTGTTCGCGGTCCCGGGGATCGTCCTCGCCACGGTGTTCGTGACGTTCCCGTTCGTCGCCCGCGAGCTCATCCCGTTCATGGAGTCGCAAGGCGTCGAGGAGGAGGAGGCGGCGCTCGTGCTCGGCGCGAGCGGCTGGCAGATCCTCACGCGCGTCACGCTGCCGAACGTGAAGTGGAGCCTGCTCTACGGGGTGATCCTGTGCAACGCCCGCGCGATGGGCGAGTTCGGCGCCGTCTCGGTGGTCTCCGGCCACGTCCGCGGGGTGACCAACACCATCCCGCTCCACGTCGAGATCCTCTACAACGAGTACGCCTTCCGCGCCTCCTTCGCGGTCGCGTCGCTCCTGTTCCTCGTCGCGCTGGTCACGCTCGTCGCCAAGAAGGCGCTCGAGTGGAAGCAGCGGTCTGCGCGGGCCACGGCCCGCCGGAGCCACGCATGAGCATCCAGATCACCGGCCTCTCGAAGTCGTTCGACGCGAACCCCGTCCTCCGCGACGTGAACCTGGAGATCCCCGAGGGCGAGCTGGTCGCGCTGCTCGGCCCGTCCGGCTGCGGCAAGACCACGCTGCTGCGCATCCTGGCCGGCCTCGAGTCGCCGGATGCCGGCGAGGTGCGCCACGCCGGCGAGGACGTCGGCGCGCGCTCGGCCCGCGAGCGCAACGTGGGGCTCGTGTTCCAGCACTACGCCTTGTTCCGCCACATGACCGTCGCCGAGAACGTCGGCTTCGCGCTGCGCGTTCGCAAGCGGCCGCGGGCCGAGGTGACGACGCGGGTGGACGAGCTGCTCGCGCTGGTCCAGCTCGACGGGCTCCGCGAGCGCTACCCGCACCAGCTCTCCGGCGGCCAGCGGCAGCGCGTGGCGCTGGCTCGCGCGCTCGCCACCGCCCCGCGGATCCTGCTCCTCGACGAGCCGTTCGGCGCGCTCGACGCGCGCGTGCGGCAGGAGCTGCGCCGCTGGCTGCGCCGGCTCCACGACGAGCTGCACGTGACCAGCGTCTTCGTCACCCACGACCAGGAGGAGGCCTTCGAGGTCTCGGACCGGGTGGTGCTCATGAACGCGGGGCGCGTCGAGCAGGTGGGCACCCCGGCGCAGGTGTTCGAGGAGCCGGCCAGCCCGTTCGTCATGCGCTTCCTGGGCGCGGTGAACGTGTTCCAGGGCCGGGTGGACGGCAACCGCACCTGGGTGAACGACCTCGAGTTCGCGGCGCCCGGCACCTCCGGCGGCGCCGGCGCCGTCCGCAAGAGCGCGCACGTCTACGTCCGCCCCACGAGCTGGAGGTCCACCGCGCGGCGGTGCCCGGCAGCTTCGAGGCGCGGGTGGTCCGGCTGGTCCCGCTCGGCGCCGCGGTCCGCGTGGAGCTGAGCGCGCCCGGCTTCGGCAAGGCGGTGGAGGTCGAGCTGGACGTCCGCAAGGGCGAGGCGCTCGGCCTGCAGCCCGGCGAAGCGGTGCACCTGTCGCCCCGGCGCGCGCGCGTCTTCGCGGCGCCGGACGGCGAGGCGGACAGCCTCACCGCGAGCGCGCTGTAG
The DNA here is from genome assembly GCF_049201065.2 of Anaeromyxobacter sp. Red801. Taxonomy (NCBI): domain Bacteria; kingdom Pseudomonadati; phylum Myxococcota; class Myxococcia; order Myxococcales; family Anaeromyxobacteraceae; genus Anaeromyxobacter; species Anaeromyxobacter sp. Red801. The sequence goes on from NZ_CM181236.1 coordinate 2,318,688, forward strand.
GCGCCCGCCGGCGACCGCGACCGGCGCAGGCGGGCCCTCCCGCCCCCGCGCGCCGACGCCCGGCGGACGCAAGAAGCCCCCGGCGCCAGGGACGCCGGGGGCTCCCCCCTTCGCCTCCCCGCCGCCGGCTAGAAGATGACCTGCGCGAACGCGGTGGCCCGGTTGCCGGTGCGCACCGGCCGGTCCGACTGGTCGATCTCGTAGTTGAAGATGAGCCGCGCGTTCACCGGGACGACGTCGGCGTAGGCGCCGACGGTGTACCGCTCGTTCAGGTTGTTGCCGGTGCCGCGATCGCGGTCGTAGCGCTCGGCGCGGAAGATGGGGCCGACGTTCCAGGGGCTCTTGCCGTACAGCCCGGCGTACCAGCCGCGGGCCGTCACGTCGCGGCGGGTGAAGTCCTGGGTGCCGGCGTGGACCTGCAGGTCGCGCTCGGACTGGATCAGCTCCGCCGCGACGAACAGCCAGGGCGAGTCGAGCGTGGCGTCGGCGCCGTAGGTCTGGAACCAGAAGTAGGTGTCGTCGTTGGTGGTGGTGACCGCGCCGCCGTTCACCGCCCCGGCCCCGTCGAACCGCCCGTTCGTCCCGGTGGAGGAGACCTGGTGCCCGTAGCCGTACGAGCCGCCCACCCGCAGCGCCGCCGGCCCGAGCTTCGCGCTCGCGCCGCCGCGCGCCCAAACGTTCTTCTCGTCGAGGTCGTCCTTCTTGTTCGGGCCGGCGCCGTTCACGAGCGACGCCGCCACCTCGACCCCCACGCCGCCCCCTACCGCCCACTTGCCGTTGACGCCGACGCCGAGGTCGCGCGAGTCCGGCCCGCGCGCCAGGCTGGCCACGGCGTAGGAGCTGTTCACCCAGAGGAGCTTCGTGTCGCTCTCCGGCTGTTCGTAGCCGAACGGGGTCTTCCACTGGCCGAAGCGGAGCTCGAGGCCGGGCAGCCAGGCGAGCTTCTTCAGCGCGCCGTAGGCGTCCTTGAGCGAGCTGTCGGCGCCGTCCCACAGCACGGCGTAACCGACCTGCGGGAGCAGGTCACCGCGGGCGCCGATGCGGGCGCGGCGCAGCTCGAAGCTGGACGTGTCCTTCGCCGGGGACGGCGCGTCGGTGCGGGAGTACTGGATGTTCAGGAAGCCCCAGAACGTGGGGCCGGACGCCGGCTTCGCGGCCGGCTTCGGGGCCTCGGCGGACGGCTTGGGGGCCTCCGCCGCGGGCGCGGACGAGGCCGCGGGCTGCTCGGGAGCCTGCTGCTGGGCCGCCGCCGGCGCCGCGACGGCGGCGGCGAGGGCGAGGGCGGGGATCAGGATGCGTGCGTTCATGGCGTTCCTTCTACGGTGTACGTGCGTGGTCGGGGGCGGACGCTCAGGTCCCGGGGACGTAGATCTGGTCGAAGGTGCCGCCGTCGGCGAAGTGCGTCGCCTGGGCCCTCTGCCAGCCGCCAAACACCTCGTCCACGGTCACGAGCTTCACCTTGGGGAAACGGGCGGCGTGGCGCGCGGCCACATCCGGATCGCGCGGCCGGTAGAAGTTGCTCGCCGCGATCTCCTGGCCCTCCGGCGTGTAGAGGAACCGGAGGTACGCATCCGCCACCGCGCGCGTGCCGTGGCGATCGACGTAGCGGTCCACCAACGCGATGGGCGGCTCGGCCAGGATGCTGGTGCGTGGGACCACGATCTCGAACTGGCCCTTGCCGAGCTGCTCGACCGCCAGGAAGGCCTCGTTCTCCCAGGCGAGCAGCACGTCGCCGATGCCGCGCTCGACGAACGTGGTGGTCGAGCCGCGCGCGCCCGAGTCGAGCACCGGTACGTTGCGGAACAGCGCCTTCACGAACGCCTTCGCGCTCGCCTCGCTCCCGCCCGGCTTGCGGAGCGCGTGCGCCCAGGCCGCGAGGTAGTTCCAGCGCGCGCCGCCCGAGGTCTTCGGGTTGGGTGTGATCACCTGGACGCCCGGCTTCACCAGGTCGTCCCAGTCGGCGAGGTGCTTCGGGTTCCCCTTGCGGACGAGGAACACGATGGTGGACGTGTACGGCGAGGCGTTCTGCGGCAGGCGCTGCTGCCAGCCCGGCGCGACCAGCCCGGCCTTGGCCACCGCGTCCACGTCGTAGGCGAGCGCCAGCGTCACCACGTCCGCCTCGAGCCCGTCGATGACGGCGCGCGCCTGCTTGCCGGAGCCGCCGTGGGACTGCTTCACCTCCAGGTCCTGGCCGGTCTGCGCCTTCCACTGCGCCGCGAACGCCCGGTTCACCGCCTCGTACAGCTCGCGGGTCGGGTCGTAAGAGACGTTGAGGAGCTTCACCTCCGCCGCGCGCACCGGCGCGGCGGCCGCGACCAGCGCGGCGATGGCGAGCGCGGCGACGAGCCGGCCCGGCTGCTTCACACGATGAGACATGGCCCTTCCTCCCTGGCGACGCGATGGCGTCGCGTCCGTTTTAACGGATGTTCATCCTAGGGAGCGGGCATCATCCGGTCAAGCGGACATACGTCCGTTCGCGCGGCGCAGGGCCGCGGAGCGCGAAAGGAAGGCGGCGCGGGGGACGCGGATCAGTGCCGGTGCACGTCGTCCACGTGCGCGTACTCGGCCGACTCGATCTGCAGCGTGGTGTGGACGATCCCGTAGCGGCGGCGCAGGTCGCTCTTCACCGCGGTGAGGATCTCGTCGTTGCGGCCCATGCTCCCCGCCTCCACCACCAGGTGGGCGGAGAGCGAGAGCATGCCGCTCGAGATGGTCCAGATGTGCAGGTCGTGCACGGCGACCACGCCCGGGCAGCACTCCATCTGCGCGCCGATCGCCCCCGCGTCGAGGTGCGCGGGCACGCTCTCCATCAGGATGTCGGTGATCTCGAGGATCAGCCGCACCGCGCCCCAGAGGATGAGGAGCGCGATGGCGAGCGAGAGCACCGGGTCGATCCAGCGGAGGTCCGGGCGGATGCCCATCACCACCGCGCCGGCCAGGATCGCCACCGAGGAGATGGTGTCGGAGAGGACGTGCAGGAACGCAGAGCGCGCGTTGAGCGAGTGCTCGCCGTGCAGGAACCAGAGGATGGCGAGGTTCGCAGCCAGGCCGACGCCGGCCACGAACGCCATGAGCTCGAGCCGGATGGGCGGGCCCGGGTCGCGCAGCCGCTGGACCGCCTCCCAGGCGATCCAGACCGAGAGCACCACCAGCGCGCCCACGTTGAGCTGCGCCCCGAGCACCTCGGCGCGGCGGTAGCCGAAGGTGCGCTTGTCGTCGGCGGGCCGGGTGGAGAGCCAGGCGGCGACGAGCGCGAGGCCGAGCGCGCCCGCGTCGGTGAGCATGTGCCCGGCGTCGGAGACGAGCGCCAGGGAGCCGGACATCCAGCCGCCCACCGCCTCGGCGACCATGATCGCGGCGGTGAGCCCGAGCGAGATGCCGAGGCGCCGCAGGCTCGTCCCCGCCCCGTGCGCGCCGTGCTGGTGCGCCCGCTCGTGGTCGGCGTGGTGGAGGCCGCACGCGCCGTGCTGCTCGCCCGGCCACTCCCGGGCCCCTCCCGGCCCGGTCGTGGCCGAGGGCTCGTGCGCTCCGTGGACGTGCGGGTGGCCGTGCGACATTCCGCTTGAACCTCCGGGCCGTGCAGTCTACGCCATGCTCCATGGACGCGCACGCGCGGGCGGCGTGGCAAGGCCCCGCCGCATCGCGCGCGGACGCGCCCGCCGCCGAGGCCACGCACGGGGAGCCGATGGAACGCACCGATGCACAGGAGGCCGTCGCCCGGGACGGGACCCGCCTCCACTGGACCAACCACGGCGCCGGCGAGCCCGCGGTGGTGCTGACCGACGGCATCGGCTGCGCCGGGTACGTGTGGCGGGCGCTCGAGCCCGCGCTCGCCGCCCGCCACCGGACCATCCACTGGAACTACCGCGGCCACGGCCGGAGCGCCGCGCCCGCCGACCCGGCCCGGGTCGGCCTCGAGGACTGCGTGGACGACCTGCTGGCGGTGCTCGACGCCGCCGGCGAGCGCTCCGCCGTGATCGCCGGCCACTCCATGGGCGTGCAGGTGGCGCTCGAGCTGCACCGGCGCGCGCCCGGGCGCGTCCGGGCGCTGGTGCTCGTGTGCGGCGCGCCCGGCCGGCCCATCGACACGTTCCACGACTCGCCCGTGCTCCGGATCGCGTTCCCGTTCGCGCGGGCGCTGGTGGAGCGGTTCCCCGAGGCGGTGCGGACCGGGTTCCGGGTGCTCCTCCCGAGCGAGCTCGCCATGCAGTACGCGCTGCAGTTCGAGGTGGACCGCACGCGCGTCGAGCGCGCCGACCTCACGCGCTACTTCGACGACCTCTCGCGCGTGGAGCCCACGCTGTTCGTGCGCATGCTCGCCTCCGCCGCCGAGCACGACTGCCTCCCCCACCTCCACGAGGTGGACGTTCCGACGCTCGTCGTCGCCGGCGAGCGCGACTCGTTCACGCCGCTCCGCCTCTCCGAGCGCATGCACGCGGAGATCCCCGGCAGCGAGCTGCTCATCGTGCCCGGCGGCACGCACGTCGCGCCGCTGGAGGCGCCCGACCTGGTGGCGGAGCGCGTGCTCGGCTTCCTCGAGGCGCGCGTGCCGCGGCCCCGCGCCCGCAAGCGCCGCCCGCCCGCCGCGAAGCCCGGCCGCCCCGCCGCCAGGCGCCGCCGTCCCGCCGGCCGGCGCCCCGAGTGACCGCCCCCGCGCCCCGCGACGCCCGCCCGGCGGGCCGCGCTCCCCGGCGCCGCGCGCCCCGCGCCGCGCTCGGCCTCCGCGTCGCGCGCTCCACGGCCGCTCGGCTCGCCCTGGCCTGCGCCGCCGCGCTCGCGCTCGTGCCCGCCGCCGCGCGCGCCCAGCTCTACGATCCGGCCTTCCGCTGGCGGACGATCGAGACCCCGCACTTCCGCGTCCACCACCACCAGGGCGAGGAGGAGCTCGCGCAGGAGGTGGCCCGCGCCGCCGAGCGCGCGCACGCGATCCTCTCGCCCGTGCTCGGCTTCGCGCCGCGCGAGCGCACCGAGCTCGTCCTCTCCGACGACACCGACGACGCGAACGGCCTCGCCACGCCGCTGCCGTACGACACCATCCGGCTCTACGCCGTCCCGCCGCCCGGGCTCTCCGAGCTGAACGACTACCGGGACTGGGTCTCCAGCCTGGTGTTCCACGAGTACGTCCACATCCTGCACCTCGACCACGTGGGCGGGCTCCCCGCGCTCGCGAACGCCGTGTTCGGCAAGCTGTTCGTCCCGAACGGCCTCACGCCGGGCTGGATGGCCGAGGGGCTCGCGGTGCTGCACGAGGCCGACGGCGAGGCCGTGCCCGGCGCCGGACGCAACGCCAGCGCCATCCACGACATGTACGCGCGGACGCTCGCGCTCGACGGCCCGTTCCCGCGGCTCGACCAGATCTCGAACCCCATGCTCGAGTGGCCGCTCGGCACCGCGCCGTACCTGCTCGGCGGGCGCTTCATGGCGTTCCTGCGGGCCCGGTACGGCGACGCCGCCATCGCCGCGTTCGTCGCCGACCAGGGCTCGCAGGTGTGGCCCTACGCGCCGAGCTGGGCCGGCGCGCGCGCGTTCGGCGGGCGGGACTTCCCGTCGCTGTGGGCCGAGTACGCCGCGGAGGAGCGGCGCCACGCCGAGGCGGTGCGCGCCCGGGTCCACGAGCGGCCCGTGACCGCGCCCACGCGGCTCACGCGCGCCGGCGGCCGGGTGGAGACGCCGCGCTGGTCGCCCGACGGGAGCTTCCTCGCGTACCAAAAGCGCGACCTCGACCGCCGGCCCGGCACCTACCTCGTGACCCCCGGCGGCGCCGACCTCGGCCGCGCGATCACCGTGGACGCGAACGGCGCGCTCTCGCTCGCCTCGCCGCGGGAGGCGGTGGTGGCGATCGGCGAGGTGTGGCGGCTGCACCGGACCTACGACGATCTGTGGGCGGTGGACCTCGCGCGCGGCGCACGGCGCCGGCTCACCGACGGCGAGCGCGCCGGCGATCCCGCCGTCGTGCCCGGCGGCGGGGCGGTGGTCTACGTGCGGCACGAGGCCGGCGGGCGGATGGCGCTGGTGCGCCGGACGCTGCCGCCCGCGCCCATGGTCCCGGCCGATATGACGCTGCGTGAACTCCGCGCCGAGCTGGAGACCCCGCCGCCCGCGCAGGTCGAGGTGCTGTTCGCCCGCCCCGGCGCCCAGGTGTACGCGCCCGCGCCGTCGCCCGACGGCCGCCGGATCGCGTTCGAGCTGCAGGAGAGCGGCCGGCGCGACCTCGCGCTGTGGGAGGACGGCGCCGTCCGGCGCGTCACCGACGACGACGCGCTCGACACCGGGCCCACCTGGACGCCCGACGGCCGGTACCTGCTCTTCGCGTCCGACCGCGGCGGCGTCTACGACCTGTACGCGTGGGAGGCCGCCACCGGCCAGGTCCGGCAGGTGACCAACGTCGAGACCGGCGCGTTCCAGCCCGCCGTGTCGCCCGACGGGCGGACCGTCGCGTTCGTCACGTTCGGCCGCGACGGCTACGACGTCGCGACCGTCCCGTTCGACCCCGCCACCTGGCTCGAGCCGACGCCCGCGCCCCCCGCGCCCGCGCTCACCACCGGGGCCCAGGCCGAGGCCCAGGCCGCGTCCCAGGCCGCGCCCGAGCCCCTGCCCTCGCGGCCCTACCGCGCGCTCGAGACGGTAGGGCCGCGGTGGTGGCTGCCGCTGTGGGGCAGCGACGGCGCCGGGAGCATCTACGGCGCCATGACCGGCGGCACCGACGTGCTCGCGCGGCACGCGTGGGCGCTGCAGGCGTGGTGGAGCGAGGGCGGGCGCGAGCCCGGGTACGCGTTCTCGTACCAGGGCGGCTGGTCGTGGCCCACGCTCGACCTGTCCTCGGTGCGGTACTTCGACTCCGCGCCCGGCGGGCGAGGCGTCGAGTCGGTGTGGACGCCCGTCGCCGCCGGGCTCGGCTTCTCGTTCCCCGGGCTCGGCGAGACGCTCAGCTTCCGGCTCGGCTGGGCCGGGACGTCGTACGACGTGCTCGGCGAGACGCGCCGCGCGCCCACCTCGGACTGGCTCGAGTGGCGAGACGGGTACCTCTCCGAGGCGTCGTTCCGCGCCGTGTACAGCGACGCGCGCCGGTACGTGCGCTCCATCTCGCCCGAGGAGGGCCGGACCGTGGCGCTGTCGGTGCGCGCCGCCGACCCCACCATCGGCAGCGACTTCGGCCTCACCCGGGCGCGGCTCGGCGTCTCGCAGTACCTGCGCGTCCCCGGGACCCGGCACACCGTGCTCGCGCTCCGGCTCGCCGGCGGCGTCGCCGAGGGGTCCATCGGCGGGCGGGCGCCGTACGAGCTCGGCGGCACCGCGACCGTGGATCCCGTGGCCGTGGTGATGCAGACCGCCGGCGTCGCCCCCGACCAGCTCCGCGGCTACCCCTACGGCTGGCTCGCCGGCAGCGCGTTCGCGCTCGGGAACCTCGAGCTGCGCTTCCCCCTGCTCGCGCCCGTGCGCGGGTACTCCACCTGGCCCGTGTTCCTGCGGCGGGTGCACGGCACCGTGTTCGTGGACGCCGGCGACGCGTTCGACCTCCCCGGCGAGCTGCCCTTCGCCGGCCACACGTTCTCGTGGAGGGAGCTGCGGTTCGCCGCCGGCGCCGAGCTCCGCGCCGAGCTGGTGCTCGGGTACTGGCTGCGGACCGACCTGCGCCTCGGCCTCGCCCGCGGGTTCGGCCGCGTGCTCGACGGTCAGTGGAGCGAGCCCGGCGTGGACCCCGTCACCGCGTACGTGACGGTGGGCGAGTCGTTCTAGGCGGGCCCGGATCCCCCGTCCACACCAGCCCGTGCGGCGCCCTCCCGCGCACGCGCAGGAAGCCGCCGTGGATCGCGACGAGGTGGTGCGGCAGGCAGAGCGAGGCGAGGTTCCAGGGTTCGTCCGGTCCGCCCCGCGCGCGCTGCCAGACGTGGTGCGCGTGGTCCGCCGCGCGGGTGCACCCCGGGACCAGGCAGCGCCCGCCGTCGCGTTCCAGGACCCGCCGGGCCAGCGTCCGCCGGCCGCGCAGCAACGGTTTCCAGGTGTCGATGAAGTGCCGCGCGATGATCCCCAGGCACTCGCCGTCCCGGACCCGCCTCCCCGCGGCGAGGCGGGCGGCGCCCAGCGCCGCGTCGAGCAGCTGCACCACCCCCGCGGGCAGCCGGGCCTTCCACGCGCGGCGTGAACACATCTGCGCGTCCTCCGCCGCCTCCGCCTCGCGCCGGAGCGCCGCGCAGGGCGTCGTCTCCGCCCGCGCGATCCACGCCTCGACCGTGTCCTCGTCGGCGGCCGCCGCCACCACGACCGCCTTGCCGTAGGAGACCCGCCCCTCCGCCAGCGCCGCGCGGAGCGGCGGCAGCGAGTAGAGGCGGCGCTCGAGCGCGATGCGCTGCTCGATGGCGCGGAGCGACATGCCCAGGCGCTCGGCGCAGTAGTGGCCGAAGGAGGCGAAGCCCGCCTCGCGCCAGAGCCCCAGCGAGCGCATGAGCAGGCCCAGGTGGCCCACCAGCGCGTCCCAGCGCGTGCGCATCGCCGCGAGCTCGCACAGCCGCGCGTCGAGGGCGTGCACGTCGCCCGGCGCGAGCCCGCGCACCGGATCCGGGGCCGGGAGCGGGTCGAGCCGCTCGAGGTAGCTCCAGCGCTCCGTCTCCTGTTCGAGGGCGAGCCGGGCCGCGTCCCACCACTCGCTGCCCCGGCCCCACGGCGCGCCCTCCAGCGCTGCCGCCGCCGCGTCCGGGTCGAGGTCCTCGAGCCGGAGCCGCTCCGGCTCCGGGTGCGTGGAGAGGTACTCCTGGCAGAGCGCCTCGAGGCGCTGCCACGGCGGCGCCGTCGCGCCCAGCGCCGCGCCCGCCAGCGAGAGCGCCTCGCGCAGCGCGGCGCGGTCCGGGTCGGAGATCTCGAGCTCGACCGGCACCAGCGGCTCGGTCGGCGCTTCCGCGCCCGCCGTCACGCCGTCGCGGCCCGACTCCTCCCGCACCGCCGCCGCGAGCGCCCGGACCGTCTCGACCCGCGCCCGCGCCACCCAGCGCGCCTCGTCCGGCCCCCGGGCGACGCCCAGCACGACCTGCGCCTTGCGCAGCGTCACCTCGCCCGCGCGCACCGCCGCGTCGAGCTGCGGGCGCTCGTCCAGGCCCGCCGAGAGCCGCGCCAGCCGGCGGGAGGTGGACTCCGGGAGACCCAGCCGCTCGCGCGCGTAGTCGCCCAGGCTCGAGTAGCCCAGGCGAAGCGGACCGCCGCCCCTCTCGAACGCGCGCAGCCCCCGGCCCAGGGCGACGTCCAGCGCCCCCGCGCCCCGGGCCACCCGGGCCAGCAGCCCGTCGATCAGCTCCGCCGCCTCCGGACGCAGGACGAACCGCCGGGTGGACGGCGTCGGCACCTCCAGCTCCCACGCCCGCGCCGCGAGCGCCTCCAGCCCGGCCGAGCCGTCAAGCGGCTGGATTTGCTGGAGAACGATCGCGTCCACGCCACGAGGCGTACCACGCGCCTCTGACACTCGGAGCGAAGGCGCGGAGGTCGCGGATGGGTCAGGCCGTGCGCGGCGTCCGGATGGCCCGGACGATGCGGAACGGCGCCGAGACGAGTGTGCGGGCGAGCTGCCAGGTGTCGCGGACCAGGTCGGAGAGGATGTCGGAGAGCGCCTCCTCGTGGATCTCCTCCAGGCGCTCCCGCTCGGCCGTCTCGGCCCGCTCGATCGCGTCCTCGGCCGCCAGCTGCTCGACCCGATCCCGCTCCGCCTCCCGGGCCTCCCGCGACTGGGCCGCCGCGTCGCCCACGAAGCGCTTGCCCGGTGCGGAACGCCGCACCTCCGCGCGCTGCTGCGCCAGCGCCTGCTTCGCCGCCCCCGGCCGATTCTTCACCGCCATGGACGGAAGCTAGGCGCGCCCCCGCCCCCGCGCGACCGCCCGCGGCCCAGGCCTGCGAGCCCTTGCGGCCCGCCGTGGGCGATGCTAGAAAACGCGCGCTTCAGCAGGGCCGCCGACATAGCTCAGCTGGTAGAGCAGCTGATTCGTAATCAGCAGGTCCCCAGTTCAAGTCTGGGTGTCGGCTCTCAGAAACCGAAATTGTTGCGGGCGCTTGGGACTAACCCGGGCGCCCGCTTCCTCTTCGAGCGAGGCCCCGGCCGGATCCCGCAGTAGCCTTCCCCGCGATGGCATCCGACGACGCCGAGCCGCTGCTCCCGTGCCCTTGCTGCGGATACGCGACGCTCTCCAGCCGTGGGAGCGACGAGATCTGTCCGATCTGCTTCTGGGAAGACGACGGGCAGGACGACGACGACGCCGATGACGAGCGCGGCGGGCCGAACCGGGTCAGCCTGACGGCAGCCCGCCTCAACTTCCTTCGGATCGGGGTCGCCGAGCTCGAGAATCGGCCGCACGTCCGAGCTCCGTCGCCGACGGACAGACGGGTTCGCGCATTCGTGCTCGAGGATGGCCGCGTCGTCGATCGGACCGACCGCGAGCCGTGATGGCCGCGTGCGGGCCCCGGCCTGTCATGGCCGGCCGCGACCGCCTCAGTACGTCCTCGAGGTACGGTCGTACGCCCGGCCCCCCTCGACCGGCTCCGCCGCCCTCACCGCGCGAACGCCTCCCGGTGCGCACGGCAGTGTCGTTCCATGAGCTCGGCGAGCGGCTCGGGGTACGCGTAGAACTCGGTATCGAGCGCGTCCAGCGTCGCTTCGACCTCGGGCTCCCACCTGTCCATCTGCTCCCAGCGCGCCGCTCGCGACGGCGCGGGGCCCTGACGACCGAAGACCGCCAGCGCCCGCCGCACGATGGCGGCCGTCTTGCCGGCGCCGATCAGCTCCAGGCCCGCCAGCGCACCGCGGGCCCGGTCGCCCGACGAGTTGAAGAAGTACTGATCGAAGCCACCGTTGTTCACCTCGGCCTCGAGCGCCCAGACGTCGAGGAGCGCTGCCTCGCTCGGGCTCAGCTCGTCGAATCCGACGCGGTCCGCGCGCAGGGACGTTCGCTCCGTCAGCGCGGCGAGGAAGTCTTCACCCCGAAGCCGGAAGATGTCGTCCAGCGACCTGGGCGGCGGCCGCGCCGCATTCGAGCCCCTCGCGGTGGCGGCGTGAGCCCGGTCGCCGCCGAGCCGGTGCTCGACCATGCCCAGCAACCCGACCCCGAACGCAATCGCGAGCACGACCCCAGCTGTCCGGCGCATGCGGCCTCCCGCACCGAGGGTGTTGGGTCGGGACGCCCGCGTCAAGCTCGCCCGCGGTGTCCAGGGGCGGGGCCGCGTCCGGCTCAGCGTCCCTTCCGCTCCAGCTCCTCGACGAGCGCCTTCATCTCGCCGATCTCGCGCCGCTGCGACTCGATGATCTCATCCGCGAGCTTCCGGACGCGCGGGTCGGTGATCCGCGCGCGCTCGCTCGTCAGGATCGCGATCGAGTGGTGCGGGATCATGGCCTTCATCCAGGAGACGTCCTCGACGGTCGCCTGGGAGCGGACGAGATAGAGCGCGAGGCCGAACACGGCGACGGCGAACGCCACGATCGCCGCGTTCCACGCCGTCTTCCCGTACATGCCCCTCATGAACGCGAGCATCACGACCGCCATCGCCGCGCCCATGATCAGCGCCATGTAGGTGCGGGTCTCGCTGAAGTAGACGTGGTCCGGCTCGTACGTGTTCAGGTACATGAGCGCCAGCATGACCACCGTCGAGGTGGCGATCATGGCGGCGAACCTGCCATAGCTCCCCTTCATCCACGCTCCCCCGCGAACCCTGCAGCAGTCGCCCCGACGCGGCCGCTGCCCGCGCCTCGCTTCAGTCTGGACACGGGGTGAGTTGCGCTGCCTGCCCCGCCGCCGGGGCGGCGCCTGGTTCACGGCCTGTCGATCCGTGCTCCTCGCGGCACATGGCGGTCATCGGCGGTTCGACGCGGCGTCATCCCGCCGCCGGCCTTCGGGCCACCCCGCACGACCGGGCCCCCTGCCCGCTCGCGACCCCACCGTGCCGGCCCCGCGGCGCGAGACTGGCGCGGGAGGGGACCACCATGGATCGCCCGAAGGTGCTCGTCGCCTACTACTCGCGCTCGGGGCACACCCGGCGGATCGCGCGCGCGATCGCGGCCGCGCTGGAGGCGGACCTCGAGCCGCTGCACGATCCGACCGACCGGGCCGGCGTGCTCGGGTTCCTCCGCAGCGGCGCGGAGGCGCTCTCGGGCGTGCTCGTGCCGCTCCAGCATCCGCGCCACGACCCGGCGACCTACGACGCGGTGGTGGTCGCGACGCCGGTCTGGGCCTACTCGGTGAGCTCGCCGGTGCGGACATACCTCTGGCTCGAGCGCGAGCGGCTCCCGCCGGTGGCGTTCGCGGCCACGATGGGCGGCCACGGGGCGGACCGCGCCTTCGCGCAGATGGCCTCGGTCGCGGGCCGGGCGCCGATCGCCACGCTCGCGGTCACCGAGCGCGTCGCCGCCGGCGCCGCGCCGCGACAGGAGATCGCCCGCCTCGCGACCGCGGTCCTGGTGCGGGCGCGCAGGCCCTCCCGCCGCCGCAGGGCGCGTGCCGCCTGACGCGCCAGCGCCGGAGCGGTGCGCGCGGCGCCCCGAGGTCGAGGCGGCCGCGAGCGCGCCGCCCGGGCGCCCGGGCGCTGCGCCGGAGCCCGCCTGGCGCGGCGCCATCTGGCGCGATATATCTGCCACATGGCAGAGGGCGAGGCGAAGGCGATCGAGATCCTGGGCGGCCGGGCGCTCCTGCGAGGGCGTGCGCCGACGGCGCGGAAGGCGGGCGCGGCGCGCTCCACCGCGCCCGCGAAGGGCTCCCGCCCGGCCGCGAAGGGCGCGGCGAAGGCGCGGCTCGCGCCCGGCGACCTCCGCTGGACCGGCCTCATCCGCGCCGGCCTGCCGGCCCGCTCGACCCAGACGCTCGCGTCGTCGCTCGACATGTCGGTGAAGGACCTCGCCGTGAGCCTGCGCCTCCCGGTGCGGACGGTGCACCGGCGCCTCGAGAAGGGCGAGCCGCTCACGCCCGAGGAGAGCGAGCGCGCGGTCCGGGCGGCGCGGGTGCTCGCGAAGGCGGAGGACCTGCTCGGCGAGGTGCACGGCCGCGGCTGGGTGCGCGCGCCCTGCCGCGCCCTCGGCGGCGAGATCCCCATCACCCTGCTCGACACCGCCGACGGCTTCACCGCGGTGATGGACGAGCTGGGCCGCCTCGAGCACGGCGTCCTCTCCTGACGTGGACGCCTGGCGCATCACCTTCGCGCGCCACGCGCCGGACGGCCGGCGCGCCTTCTCCGGCGAGGGCGCGCGCCTGTACGGCGGCCGCTGGAACTCGAAGGGCGTGGCCGTGTCGTACGCGAGCGCGACGCTCTCCCTCGCCGCGCTCGAGCTGCTCACCCACGCCGACCAGCGCCTCCTCGCCGGCGCGCCGCTCGCCGCCTGCCGGGCGACCTGGCCGGACGACCTCGCGGTCGAGACCGCCCCGCCCTCGGTCTACGTCCGCGGCTGGCGCCACAGCCCGGCGCCGGCGGCGCTCGCGACGTTCGGCGACCGCTGGATCGCGGAGCGGCGCACGGCGATCCTGCTGGTGCGCTCGGCGGTGATCCCCTCCGAGCGGAACGTGCTGCTCAACCCCGCCCACCGCGACGCGGCGCGGGTCGCCTACGGCGCGCCCGAGCCGTTCTCGTTCGATCCCAGGCTCGTCCGGTAGGGGCCGGCAACCGCTCGACTCCCGCGCCGCACCCACACCGGCTCGATGCCGGCGCGGCGCGCGGTCGTCGCCGCGGTTAGGTCCTGCCTCCGCCCTGCGTCGCCGGGCAGGCACGGACCGCTGCGTCCGCGGCCGACGGCGAGCGCCTCACATCGATGGAGGAACGTTCATGCACGAACCCGACGGCCGGTCACGCGACACGGAGCCGCGACGCCCGGCCGTGGCGGAGCGCGCCTCGCCCGTCATCCACGAGCTCTCGACCCCCGGCGGCCGGCCGCTCTGCGGCGCGGACGCCGTCGTCGCGCCGCCCGACCGGCCGCTGCGCGTCACGTGCACCTCCTGCCTGCGGCTGCTCGCGGACGACACGCGACGTGCCGCGCACGCGGGCAACCCGCGCGCGGACGAGTCCGAGGACTGACATCGCGCCCCGCGTCATCGTGCTCCGCGACGGCTAGCGCGCCGGCCCGGCGTCGTTCGCCGGAGCGGCAGGCTGCAGGTACGGGAGCCCGTCCATCTGCTCGATCGCTGTCAAACGACAGGAAGAACTGACCCCCATACGTCACTAAAACTGACCCCCTCCGTCCCGGTCAGTTCGCCTGCTTCTCGGACCTGCCCAGCAGGCCCGTCTTGCGCTTCTGCTTCAGTCGGTAGCTCTCGCCCTGGATCATCAGCGTGAAGCTGTGGTGGAGGAGCCGGTCGAGGATCGCCGCGGCGAGGACCTCGTCCCCGAAGACGGTCCCCCACTGTGTCACCACCTGGTTCGTGGTGATCAGCATAGAGCCCTTCTCGTACCGCCGCGCCACGAGCTGGAAGAACAGGTGCGCGCTCCGCTTCTCGAACGGCAGGTAGCCGAGCTCGTCCACGATGAGGAGCTTCGGCTTGCTGTAGAACGCGAGCCTTTCGCCGAGCTGTCCCTCGGTCTCGGCCTTCGAAAGCGCGCCGAGGAGCGCGGTGGCGCTCGTGAACAGCACGCTGTAGCCGGCCTCGACGGCGGCGCGGCCGAGCGCGATGGCGAGGTGGGTCTTGCCCACGCCCGGCGGGCCGAAGACGAGGACGTTCTCCGCTTGGGCGATGTAGCGCCCGACCGCGAGCTCGCGGACGAGCTTCTGATCGACGCTCGGCTGGAACTTGAAGTCGAAGTCGTCGAGCGTCTTCACGGTGGGGAAGTGGGCGATCTGGATCCCCATCGCCACCCGCTTGCGCTGCTTCGCCCCAACCTCCTCGCGCAGGATCGTGTCGAGGAAGTCGAGGTAGGTCGGTTCACCGCGGGCAGCCGCCGAGAGGAGCGCGTCGAGCTGCTCGGCGATGCGGCCGAGCCGCAGGCGACCGAGGTGTTCGAGCACGCGGGCGCGCACGATCTCCACGCTCACGCGGCACCGCCGATCACGGCCGCGTAATCATCGAGGCTGCGCCCCAGCGCGGCGAGCGGCTGGGCCATCGGGACGACGTTCTCGACCGGCGTCCGCTTCCACAGACCCTCGAAGTGAGCCGGGTCGATCACGTGCGCGTGCGGCTCGAACGAGCGCGCGTGCACGGCGACGAGATCCTGGCCGTGGAAGATCCGCACCTCCGTCGGCGTGACGAGCGCCTCGACGTGGTCGCGAACGAGCCGGTGCGGAACGCTGTAGCGGACCGTGTCGATGTCCACGAGCGCGTCGTTCGCGACGCGCCGCTGCAGCCGGCGGCCGTGAGTCGGGAGCGGTCTCGCGGGGAGTGGCCGCAGCGCGGCGCGCTCCTCACGCTCAAAGCGCTCTGCAGGGCGCTCATGCGTCGTGCCGTGGACGCGCTGATCCGCGCCCAGTTGCCACTCCGCGAGGTGCGCCTCGAGGTGCCCGAAGGACTCGAACCGCCGGCCCGCGATGCCGTTGCGCTTCACGTACTTCACGCCGGACTCGGTCTTGCCCTTGGTGCGCGCCCGGTACGGCTGGCACGCGCGCGGCTGAACCTCCCAGTCACGGCAGAACGCGAGGTACGCCGGGCGGAACGTGACGGTCTGCGCCTCGCGGTTGCGCCCGATGACGAGGCACCGCGAATTGTCCCCGAGCACCTCGGCCGGCACGCCGCCGAAGTGGCGGAAGGCGGAGGCGATCCCGTCGAGCCACTCGCACTGGCGCTCGTGGAGGAACGCCTTCACGAAGATCCGCCGCGAGTAGCTCAGCAGCGCGGCGAGGAAGTGCACCGTCACCTGCTCGCCGGCGATCCAGACTCGGCGCTCGCCGAAGTCGATCTGCATCTGCCGGCCAGGCGCCGTCTCGAACCGCACCGTTGCGAGCGCGGCGGTGACCTGCTCGCGTCGGCGCTCGGCGACGGCCCGCTGCACGGTCCTGACGCTCGCCTCGATCCCACGCTGCGCGAGCATCTCGGCGACGACGACCGCGTTGCCCTCCGCGACGCCGTCGAACAACGCGACAGCCTCGAGCCGCGACGTGCCATCGAGGCGTCGAGCCGTGGGCCGCTCCTGGACCTCCGCCGCCGGCCCACCGCGCAGGTAGCGGCGCACCGTGTTGCGCGCCAGCCCCAGCTCGCGGGCGATCCGCTTCGCTCCCCAGCCTCGCGCCGCGAGCTCGCGCATCTCCCGCACCGCCTCCGCTTCGACCATCGGCACCTCCGCGATCGGGGGTGCCACAGCCGCCACTTCGCTGCCCATCTCCGCCTCCTCGGTCGAGGGGCGGAGGGGGTCAGAATTAGTGTCGCGAGGGGGTCAGTTATCCTGTCGCTCTACAATCGCGAAGAGCCCGTGACGGGCGCCCCACGTCGCCCACGCCAGCTCCGCCCCCCGAACCCAGACGACCCTTCCGCCCGAGCCGACCAGGGCGCGCTGCTGACGGATGCACCAGACGAGCCGCCCCCACCCGCGCCACTCCGGCACGAGCAGAGAAAGCCGCTCCCGGAGCACGTCCATCCAGCGTCCCTTGCCCATCGTCTCGACTCCTGTGCGTGCGAGGTCGTCACCCCGCGCAGAGGCGGGATGACCGCGAGCGCCCACCGCCGGTGGACGCGCGCGTTCGTTCGTTGCGGACGGGGACCGAGCAGCCGCTGCGCCACTGCTGCGGGTCGGAGCGCCGGAGACTCGTACCGCCCTGACATCTATCACGCCCGCGACCCGAGCGCCGCCCGCCCTGGGACGAGACCCCGAGCGCCCGTGCAGGCGCCAGCGGCCGCCGCCAGCTTCCCCGCCTCACTCCTTCGTGATCGTCCCGTAGTACTGGCCGGAGCACCCGACCACGCGCTCGCCCATGGGGTCGCGCCGGAAGTCGATCGCGAAGGTGATGCGCGTGGCGGACTCCTGGTGGAACTCCTCGACCAGGTGGAGCGTGACGTCGCCGCCGCCGGTGAGGCACCGCCGGCTGATGTTCTTCTGGCAGCGGTCGGACGAGACCACGTTCGAGAGCGTCTGACATTCCGTGTAGGGCGAGGTGTCGATCGGCCCCGACGGCCAGAACGAGGTGCCGGGCGCCATGTTGCTCGAAAAGTCCGTGCCCGGGCCGCAGTCCCCCTCGAACCGGGTGAAGTGGTAGAGCCACTCGCCGTGCCCTCCCTCCTCGAGGAAGCACGCGGTCGGCTGCGGCTGGGGCTGAGGCTCCGGCGGAGCCGGCGGCTGCGGATCGGGCTGAGGCTGCGGCACCGGCGCCGGTTGCGGTGGCGGCGCCGGCTGCGGGTCCGGCTGCGGCGCCGGGGGCTGCGGATCGGGCTGCGGCTGAGGCTGGGGCTCGGGCGCGGGCGACGGATCGCCTCCCCCGCACCCGAGCATCACGACGAGCGCCAACGCGAGCGAACCCCTCATGGCTTCCTCCCAGGGCGAGGACCGGCTCGTGTATGCATGGACCCGGTTCACGGAACGCGTAGGCGGAAACATGGGGAAGCGAGCGCCCCGGATGGCGCTTGCCCGGGCGCCGGGCTGCCGTGACGAATCGGTCGAGGAGGCGACGCCATGCTCCCTTCGAACGAGGCGACGACCGGCGGCCCCGAGCTGCGCCGCGGCGCCTACGAGCTCAGCACGCGCCGGGACCGCCTCGACCTGGACCTCGTCCACCGGTTCCTCTCCACCGAGTTCTGGGACACGCTCGGCATGCGGCGCGAGGTGCTGGAGCGCGCCGTGGAACGCTCGCTCTGCTTCGGCGTGTACGACGGCGACCGGCAGGTCGGGTTCGCGCGCGTGGTCACCGACGGCGCGACGTTCGCGTTCGTCACCGACGACTTCATCCTGCCGGCGCACCGTGGCCAGGGCCTGGGCTCCTGGATGATGCGCTGCATCCTCGCGCACCCGACGTTGCAGGGCCTGCACCGCGTGCTGCTCGTGACCCACGACCCGCGGCTCTATCTCAAGTCCGGGTTCACTCCCCTGAGCGACCCCGAGAGCTACATGGAGCTCTCCGACCCCGGCGCGTGAGCGCCCGCCGCGGCGCGGCCGCGGCGCCGCGGTCAAGTATGGCGGACGCGCGCGCAAGGTTCCGGGTTGCACGCGCCCGTAAACGACTCCTCGGCCGGCGAGGCCGGCAAAGGAGCATGGCCATGGCGACGTCCCTGTACGAGCGGCTCGGCGGCGAGGAGAAGATCGCGCAGATCGTGAACGAGGTGTTCGACCTCCACCTGAAGAACCCCATCATCGGCACGCGCTTCCGGCTCGCGCTCGCGCGCGGGGCCCAGGCGTCCGGCGGCGACGAGGCGGCGGCCGCGGCGCGCCTGAAGCGCGTGACGGTGGAGTTCTTCGCGTCCGGGAGCGGCGGTCCCCAGACGTACACCGGCCGGAACCTGCGCGAGGCGCACACCGGCATGAACGTGAACGAGCAGGAGCTCGTCGCCGCGATCGACGACATCGTGCTCGCCCTGGAGCGGAACGGGATCGGCGCTCCCGAGCGCAACGAGGTGGTGGCGATCCTGTACTCGCTGAAGGGCGAGGTGCTGCGGATCTGAGCGTCGAGACGAAAAGAGGGCGCCTGGACCATTCCAGGCGCCCTCCCCCGCTCCGAGGCCCCACCTCTCGGCGGAACAGGCGGTGCTGCCGGACCGGGGACGACCGCTCGCGCCGCTAGAACGCGTACCGCAGGCCGGCCGAGACGCCGTCCACCCCGCCCGCCTTCGCGATGGCGTCGGTGATGTCGAACGTCTTGGTGCCGTTCCGCTCGTTCTCGATGTGCGCGAACACGAGGTACACGTCGGTCTTCTTCGCCAGCGGACGGATGTAGCCGAGCGCGTACTTCGAGGCGCCGGCGTCGTCGGCGGCGTCCTCCCACATCTGCGAGTAGGACGCGCGGACGCTGCCGCCGAGCACCGGCACGGGCACCGTCAGGCCGGCGAGCGCGCTGGTCTGCTGCACCGTGTCGTCGCTCAGCCGGTAGAAGCCGCCGGAGGCGTGCAGCTTCACCACCCCGAGATCCCAGGTCGCGCCGGCGTTGCCGATGCGGGTGATGACGTCGGTGACCTTGCTCTTGTCCTGGTAGTACGCGGCCGCGGCGAACACCGGGCCGTGGCGCCAGCGCAGTCCGGCGGAGAAGCCGGGGGTGTCGTCGCCGTTCCCCTCGCTCTCCGGGCCGGCGCGGTTCTGGGCCCACAGCGCGGTCAGCTCCAGGCCGGCGAAGGTGGGCGTGACGTACTGGACGGAGTTGTCGGTGCGCGACTGCCGCTTGAGCAGGTTCTCGATGTTGCCGACGGTGCCGATCTCGAACGGATCGACGTCGCACTGCACGTAGTAGCCGGGGGTCTGGTGGCGGCCCACGGTGACCTTGCCCCAGGCGCCGGACAGGCCGGCGTAGGCCTGGCGGCCCCAGAACTGCGCGCTGGTGGACGTGCCGGTGTCGAGGCTGACGCCGGTCTCCACCAGGAACAGGGCGGTGACGCCGTTGCCCAGGTCCTCGGTGGCCTTGAAGCCGAGCCGGCTGCCCGAGAGCTGGCCGGACTCGACCAGGTCGGTGGGGGTCTGGTGCGGGACGGCGCCGTTCGCGCCCTGCACGTGGGCGTAGCCGACGTCCATCTTGCCGTAGATGGTGATGGCGGGCGGCTCCGCGACGGCGGGGCGGGCGGCGACGAGGCAGGCGAAGAGCGCTGCCGAGACGAGCGGTCTCATGGCTTCCTCTCTCTCTGATGTCGGTGCGGGGTGCGGGTCAGTACATGAAGCGGACGATGACGAGCCCGGTGGCGATCGCGACCACGGTCGAGATCAGGCCCGGGACCATGAAGCTGTGGTTCAGCACCCACCTGCCGATGCGCGTCGTCCCGGTGCGGTCGAAGTTGATCGCCGCGACGATGGTCGGGTAGTTGGGGATGAAGAAGTACCCGTTCACCGCGGGGAACATCGCCATGAGCGCCGGCGCGGGGATCCCCAGGCCGATGCCGAGCGGCATGAGCGCGCGCACGGTGGCGGCCTGGCTGTAGAGCAGCACGGAGAGCGCGAACAGCGCGGCCGCGAACAGCCAGGGCGCGGCGGTGACCATGCCCTTGATGCTGCCGCCGAGCACCTCCATGTTGCCGGCGAAGAAGGTGTCGCCCATCCACGCGATGCCGAAGATGGCGATCACCGCCTGCACGCCGGCCCCGAACACGCTGCCGGACGCGACCTTCGAGACGTCCACCCGGCAGATCATCAGCATCAGCGCCGCCGCCGAGAGCATCACCATCTCGATGGTGTGCGGCATGCCGAGCTTGGCGACGCCGCTCGCGGTGGTCCACTGCGGGCGCATCCCGGGGAACGAGCCGAACAGCACCACGGCGAGGGCCGCCGCGAGGAAGATCCCCACCGCGATCTTCGCGGTGACCGGCGCCTCGACGCGCACCGGCGCGCCGCCGTCGGCCCCCGCGAGCGCCTGGCGCCCGGTGGGCGCGGCGAGCCCGCGCGCCACGCGGTCCTGGTACTCGGGATCCCGGTCCAGGTCCTTGCCCATGCGGTTCGCGACGAAGGCCGCCGCCAGCACCCCGAGCAGCGTGGACGGGATGCACACCTTCAGGATGTCGATGAGCTCGATGTGGAAGGCGGCGCCGGCCGCGCCGGTGGAGAGCATGCCCAGCAGCGCCACGGTGGCGGCGGAGATGGGGCTGGCGGTGATGGCCTGCTGCGAGGCGATCACCGAGATGGACATGGGGCGCTCCGGCCGGACGCCGGTCTCGCGCGCCACCTCGGAGATCACCGGGAGCACCGAGTAGGCGACGTGGCCGGTGCCGGCGAACAGCGTGAAGACGTAGGTGACGAGCGGCCCGAGGAACGTGATCCGGTCCGGGTTGCTGCGGAGGATGCGCTCCGCCACCGAGACCAGGTAGTCGAGCCCGCCCGCCGCCTGCAGCACGCCGGCGGCGGTGACCACCGCCGCGATCATGAGCAGCACGTCGATCGGCGGCGAGGTGGGCTGCAGGTGGAATACGAAGGTGAGGACGCCCAGGCCCAGGCCGCCCATCACGCCCAGGCCGATGCCGCCCAGCCGGGCGCCGACGAAGATCGCGGCGAGGACCACCACCAGCTGAAGCCAGATCATGGCGGCCTCCGCCTACGCGACCTGCTGCCGGCGCGACGCGGCCGCGGGCAGGTGCGGGTTGATGTAGCGCGGGCGGAGCAGGTTCTCGGTGGAGAGCACCTCGTCGAGCAGCTCCTTCGACACGAGCTGCTTCTCCAGCACCAGCTCGGCCACCGAGCGGCCGGTGACCAGCGCCTCGCGGGCGACCGCGGCCGAGGCCTCGTAGCCGATGATGGGGTTGAGCGCGGTGACGATCCCGATGCTGTTCACCACCAGCTCGCGGCAGCGCTCGCGGTTCGCGGTGATCCCGTCCACGCACTTCTCGCGCAGGACGCGGAAGCCGTTCACCATGTACGAGATCGCGGTGAACAGGCCGTAGCCGATGACCGGCTCCATCACGTTCAGCTCGAGCTGCCCGTTCTCGGCCGCGAGCGTGACGGTGAGGTCCGCGCCGATGGCGTAGTAGCAGATCTGGTTCACCACCTCCGGCATCACCGGGTTCACCTTGCCCGGCATGATCGAGGAGCCGGGCTGGAGCGGCGGCAGGTTGATCTCGCCCAGGCCGGTGCGGGGACCGGAGGAGAGCAGGCGGAGGTCGTTGCAGATCTTGGAGGTCTTCACCGCGACCCGCTTCAGCACGCCGGCGATCTGCACGTAGGCGCCGGTGTCCCAGGTGGCCTCGATGAGGTTCTCCGACGAGACGAGCGGGGTGCCCACGATCTCGCGGAGGCGGCGCGTGACGAGCTCGGTGTAGCCCGCGGGCGCGTTGATGCCGGTGCCGATGGCGGTGGCGCCCATGTTGACCTCGAGCACCAGGGCCCGCGCCTCCTCCAGCCGCTGCACGTCCTCGCCGAGCGTGGTCGCGTAGGCCTCGAACTCCTGGCCCAGCGACATGGGGACCGCGTCCTGGAGCTGCGTGCGGCCCATCTTCAGCACGTCGGCGAACTCGCGGCCCTTGGCGGCGAACGCCTGCTGCAGCCGCCGCAGCTCGGCGACGAGCTGGCCGAGCTTGGCGTGGAGCGCGATGCGGAACGCCGTCGGGTAGGCGTCGTTGGTGGACTGCGAGCAGTTGACGTGGTTGTTCGGGTGGACGAACTGGTACTCGCCCTTGCGCTTGCCGAGGAGCTCGAGCGCGCGGTTCGCGATCACCTCGTTCGCGTTCATGTTGGTGGAGGTGCCGGCGCCGCCCTGGATCACGTCCACCGGGAACTGGTCGTGCAGCTCGCCCGCGACGATCTCGTCGCAGGCCGCGCAGATCGCCCGCGCCACCTCGGCCGGGACGACGCCCAGCTCGCCGTTCGCCTGCGCGGCCGCCTTCTTCACCTGCGCCAGCGCGCGCACCAGCTCCGGCACGCTGGAGATGGCCACGCCGGTGATGGGGAAGTTCTCGAGCGCGCGCAGCGTCTGGACCCCGTAGTAGCGATCGTCCGGGATCTCGCGCTCGCCCAGGAAGTCGTGCTCCAGCCTCGTCCTCGTCGTCATGCCGTCTCCTCGCCGCCTCCGGGCGGCTCTCGGAGCGTCTGGATGGCAACCGCGGTGCCAGCGCCGGCGGCGCCGCGGATCGCGAGCCGCCGCGCCCGGTTGGACTCACGGTGCGGCAGGGGCGCGCACGGCGAAGGGGGTTGAGCAAAGGAAACGCGCCGGACGCCGGCGCGCGCGCAAGCCCAGGAATCCGGCGGGCTTGACCCGCCGTGACCAAACTCAACGAGTTGAGGAAGCTCCCTACCCTTCGCGCTGGCCCTCGGCCTCGCGCCGCGCCTTCAGGCGCTTCGAGAGCGCCGACGGCGTGATCCCGAGCAAGCGCGCGGCGAGCGACTGGTTGCCGTCGGCGCGCCGGAGCGCCTCCTGCACCAGGAGCTCGTCGGCCTCGTCCAGCGTGGGGATGCGCTCCAGCGCCGCGAACGGGCTGGCGGGCGCCTCGCCGCGCCGGTCGCCCTCGTGCGCCACCTCGGCCTCGCCGATGGCGCGGCGGAACGCCTCCATCGACAGCACCCGGCCCTGGTGCGCGCCCACCGCGTCGAACGCCATGGCGCGCAGCTCGCGCACGTTGCCGGGGAACGCGTAGCTCGCGAGCAGCGCCGCGAGCTGCTTCGGCGGGGTGGGCTTCTTCTTGCCGAGCTCGCGCGCCGCCTCGGCGAGGAAGTGCTCGAGCAGCAGCGGGATGTCGCCCCGCCGCTCCCGGAGCGGCGGCAGGTGCACGTGGTGGGCGCGGAGCCGGTAGTACAGGTCGGCGCGGAACGTGCCCGCGGCCTGCCGCGCCGCCAGGTCGTGGTGCGTCGCCACCACCACCCGGGCCCGCATCCAGCGCGGCCGGTCCGAGCCGAGCGGGTAGTACTCCCCCTCCTGCAGCAGCCGGAGCAGCTTCACCTGCGACGCCGGGCTCAGGTCGCCGATCTCGTCGAGGAACAGCGTGCCCTCCCCGGCGCGCTCCACCATGCCGGCCCGCGCCTCGGCGGCGCCGGTGAACGCGCCGCGCACGTGGCCGAACAGCGTGTCCGCGAACACGGTGTCGTCCAGCCCGGCCACGTTCACCGGCACGAGCTCGCCGGCGCGGCCGGACACCTGGTGCACCGCGCGCGCGATCAGCTCCTTGCCGGTGCCGCTCTCGCCGGTGACCAGCACCGGCTGGCGGCTCCGACTCACCGCCTCCACGTAGCGGAAGACCGCGTGCATCCGCGCGTCGGCGGTGACGATCCGGTCGAACGCCTCGGGGTGCTCGAGCGCGTCGTCGAGGAAGCGCCGGCGGATCTCGCGGTTCTCGCGCTGCAGCTCCTGCATGCGGATGGCCCGCCCGACCCCCTTGACGATCCGGTCCTCCTCGCTGGTCTTCACGAAGTAGTCGAAGGCGCCCGCCTGCATGCAGCGCACGGCCGTCTCGAGCTGGTTCAGCCCGCTCACCACGATCACCGAGACGTCCGGGTGCGCCTCCACGATCCGGCGGAGGAGCTCCTCGCCGGGCAGGTGCGGCATGGTGAGGTCGAGCAGCACCAGCCCCACCTCGTGCCGCTCCAGCACGCCCATCACCTCGCGCGGATCCTCGCAGGTGAGCAGGTTCGTGACGCCGAGCGAGCGCTCCAGGCTGAGCGACATGGTCCGGAGCCAGCCCGGCTCGTCGTCCACGAGCAGCACGGCGAACGGCGGATACGCGAGCCCGGTCACGCGGCCTCCCTCCGGACGACGGGCAGCAGCATGCGCACGGTGGTGCCCTGCCCCGGCACCGACTCGAACTCGAGCGTGCCGCCGTGCTCCTTCACGATGCCCGCGGAGACGGCCAGCCCGAGCCCGGTGCCGCCGGTGTCGCGCTTGGTGGTGAAGAACGGGTCGGTGAGCCGGGCCAGGTGCTCCGGCTCGATCCCGACGCCCTCGTCCCGCACCTCGACGCAGACCGCGCCCTTCGCGGCGTCCACGTACGTGCGCAGGCGGATGCCGCGCGACCGGTCCGGGAGCGCCTGGCAGGCGTTGACGAGGAGGTTCACCAGCACCTGCTCCAGGCGCTGCGGGCTCCCCCGGATCGCGGGCAGCCCGGGCGCGAGCTGCACCTCGAAGCGGTCGGTGCTCTTCTTGACGAGCGCCTCCACGAGCCGCGCCGTGGCCCCCACCACCTCGTCGATCGACACGCCGTCGCGGAGCTCCGGCGGCCCCTGCCGGGCGAAGTCCTTCAGGTCCTCCACGATTCGTTTCACCCTTCGTGACGCGCCGAGCGCATCCGAGACCATCCCGGGCAGGGCCTCGCGCAGCCGCGACCAGCGCAGGCTGCCCAGCGTGTAGTCCCCCTGCTCGCGGGCGTGCGCGTCGAGGATGGGCGTGGCGTCGCGCAGCACGTCGTCGAGCACCTGGAGGTCGAGCAGGATCAGGCCGTTCGGGTTGTTGATCTCGTGGGCCACGCCCGACACCAGCACGCCGAGCGCCGCCATCTTGTCGGCCTGGAGGAGCTGCTGCTGGTTCGCGCGCAGCTCCTCCTCCTTCTGCTTGCGCTCCGCGATCTCGCGGGTGAGGTCCGCGGTCCGGACGGCGACCTGGCGGTGCAGCGTGCGGGACCAGGCCGCCATGGTCGCGAGCAGGAGCACCAGCGGGATCACCACGAACGCGCCCCAGCGCAGCATCTGCTGCACGCTGGGCCCGCGCGGCTCGAGCACGCCCAGCCAGGCCTCGGACATGGCCTGGTACTCGCCGGTGTTGCGCACGATCGCCAGCCCCTCGGCGAGCCGGGCGGCGAGCGCCTCGTTCCCGCGGCGCACCGCGAAGCCGTAGCGCTCGACCGCCGCCGGCTGGTCCATCGCCGTCAGGTTGGAGAGGCCCATCTCGCGGATGAGGTACAGCCCCGGCAGCTTCGCCATCACGGCGTAGTCGTGCCTGCCCGCCGCGAGCTGGCGCAGGACGTCGGCGTGGGTGTCGGCGGGGACGACCTTCACCTCCGGGTGCTCGCGCCGGAGGGTGTCGTGCATGATGCCGCTGCGCAGGACCAGCACCTCCTTGCCGGCGAGGTCCGCGAGCGAGCGGACCGGCCGGTCGCCCTTCCGCGCGAAGATGGCGTGGTGGACGATCAGGCTGGGCGGGGTGAAGTCCACCTCCCTGGCGCGCTCCTCGGAGAACGACATGCCCTGCAGCGCGTCGATCTCGCCGGACTCGAGGGCGCGCCGCATGTCGGCCCAGCGGCCGAGCCGGAACTCGACCTCCAGCCCCACCGTGCGGGCCACGGCCCGGGTGAGATCCACGTTGAAGCCCGCCGGCCGGCCCTGCTGGTCGAGGAACTCGTAGGGCGGGTAGCTCTGGTCGCCGCCGACGATCACGCGCTCGCGGGCCGGCGCGCGGCCGGAGGGGGCGCCGTCGGCGGCCACCGCCGGCGCGGCGAGCGCGAGCGCGCAGCCGAGCGCCACCGAGGCGCGGAGCAGGTGCTGGCCGGTCGAGGCGCGGCGCCCAGGGGGGTCGGCGTCGGCGTGGAGCATGCAGTGGCGCCCCGCGGTCGGGACGGCGGCCGGGCGCGGCGTCCTTCTACATGATCCGGCCGCCGACGTGCCGCCAGCCGGAACGGCGCGGCGCAACGCCGCGGCCCCGCTCAGCCCTCGAGCGGCCCGTCCCGCTCCGCATCCGCGGCGTCGAGGGAGGCGTTCAGGTGGAGGATCGAGCCGACCACCCAGGTGAGTGTGCCGACGCCCACCACCGCCAGGCCGGCCCGCGCGGCGGGGATGGCGCCGTCGATCAGGATCGCGGCGAGGTCGGCGTCGGCGCCGGCGGCGAAGCTGCTCACGCAGTAGACGGCGACGCCGGCGAGCGCGACGATCCAGCCCGCCACCACCAGGACCTTCCCGAGCCGCTGGCGCGCCTCGACGCGCGCGCGGGCGGCCGCGGCGCCGGACGGATCGCGCCGCCGCGGCCGGAGCGGGATGCTGCCAGGGGACGTGAGGACGCCGGGTCGGTTCATGATCTCCTCGCCATTCGCTCGAGACTGCCGGGTTGCGGGCCGGCCGCGCCCCGCTCCGCGTGGAGCGATCGCACGGCCAGGACGACGAGCTGGAGGATGCGGCCGGTCAGGCCGAGCGCCGTGAGCAGCCACGCGGCCAGCGCCACCGTCGCGAAGGCGCGCGCCACCCAGGGCAGGACCGGCATCGCGAACAGCTCCCCCAGCCGGTAGGTGCACAGCGCGTACATGCCCAGCGGGAACACCAGGCCCCAGTACAGCGGGTCGTACGCGATCCGGATACGGGACGGGCCGCCGTGGCGCCAGATCCCGAGCAGGACCAGCATCGGGATCCACCAGGTGGCGGTCGCCCAGAACATGAGCGTCAGCCCCTTCACGAACGGGAGGAGCGCGCCCAGGAACGCGGACCCGGGCGCCGCCGCGGCGAGCGAGGTCCCCGCCACCACCGAGATCGCGACCGCGCCCATGTTGATCCAGTAGGGCGGCATCAGGTCGGACGGCGAGAAGCGGAAGAACATGTAGCGGTAGAAGATGAGCGAGATCATCCAGACGTAGAGCATCCCGCCGCACAGCCAGAGCGACGCGAGGAAGAACAGCACCGCCTCGCTGCCGGGGAAGCGCGGGACGAGCGTCCGGGTCCCGAGCACCACCACCGACTGCGTCGCCACCACCGCGACGAGCCAGCCGCCGTTGATGCCCTCGCCCAGCGTCGGCTTGGGATCCCGCACCGCGAGCACCACGAACACCGCGTAGGTGCAGGCGCACCAGAGCAGCATCCCCACCCACCACAGCGCGAGCGCCGCCGCCGCGTCGCCGCGCAGCAGCAGGAGCTGCAGCCCGAGCACGCAGGTGGCCGCGACCGCGGTGAAGAAGCCGGGGCCGCGCTGGTGGCTGGCGAGGTCCGCGGCCAGGGCGCGCGGGAACACGAGCGCGCGCGCCGCGAAGAGCGCCCAGAGCACCCCGTACGCCGGCACGTTCAGCCAGAACAGGAACGTCGCCGCCTCGCGCAGGCCGAGGAGGTCGGAGACGATCGACACGATGCCGGTGGCCATCACCAGCGCGAAGTACGCGGGGTGAAGCCCCTTCAGCCCGGCGGCGAGGTGCTCCCGCAGCGGGTGCAGCGCGGGCTCGGGGCGGACGGCCGTCTCCATGCCCCACAGCATGCCGACGGCGCGGCGCCGCGTGCATCGGCCGGCGTCCGACGCGCGCGTAGGACGTCGGTCGCCCCGGGTGTCGGCGTCCGTCCGACGCCCGGGCGGGCCGCGCCGCCCTACCCGACCAGCCCGTGGCGCACGGCGTACTGCATCAGCTCGGCGTTCGAGCGCAGGGCCATCTTCTCGAGGATGCGGCTGCGGTAGGTGCTGACGGTCTTCACGCTGAGCTCGAGCCGCTCGGCGATCTCCGACACCGACCGCGCCGCGGCGAGCTGCAGGAAGATCTCCAGCTCGCGCGGCGAGAGCCGCTCGTGCGGGCTCCCGGTGCCGCCGCCGGCCAGGTGGTCGGCGAGCTGCTCGGCCAGCTCGTCGCCGACGTAGCGCCGGCCGGCCAGCACGCTGCGGATGGCCCGGATCAGCTCCTCGGGCGCGCGCTCCTTGGTCAGGTATGCGGACGCGCCGGCGCGGAGCGCCTGGATCACGAACTGGCGGTCGCCGTACATGCTCAGCACCACCACCGGCAGGCGCGGGTGCCGCTCCTTCAGCGGCGGGAGCGCGTTCAGGCTGTTCTGCCCGGCCATGGAGATGTCGAGCAGCAGCACGTCCCACGCCTGCGCCCCGAGCCGCTCCTGCAGCTCGGCGATGGTGGCCGCCTCGCCCACCGACGCGCCCGGGAACTCGGCCTCGAGGATGCGCCGCAGCCCGGACCGGAACATCGCGTGATCGTCAGCCAGCAGGATGCGCAGCATCGGGCCCGCCCGTCCTCGTCCGAGGGATCGTTACCACGATGGTCGTGCCGCCGCCCGGCGTCCCGGCGATCTCGAAGGTGCCGTCCACCAGCAGCGCGCGCTCCTGCATGCCCTGGATGCCCAGCGAGCGCCGGTCGTCCGCCGCCCAGGGGCCGATGCCCTTGCCGTCGTCGCGCACGGTGAGGACCAGGGCGGCCGGGGTGCCGCGCAGGTCGATCGAGACCTCGGTCGCGCCGGCGTGGCGCACCACGTTGGTGAGCGCCTCGCGCACGATCCGGAACAGCGTGACCGCCGGGAGCCACTCGACCGGCTCGACCGACGGGTCCACGTCCAGCATCACCGCCAGCCGGGTCCGCTGCTCGAGGTCCCGCACCAGCCCCTCGAGCGCGGCGGGGAGGCCGAGCCGGTCGAGGACCGGCGGCCGGAGGTCGGAGGAGACCCGCCGCACGAACGCCACCGCCTCGTCGAGCCGCTGCGCGAGCTCGGCGAAGCGCGCGCGCCGCGCCTCCGGGTCCTCGCCCCCGGCGCCCGCCCGCTGCAGCGCGGCGAGGTCCACCTTCACGCTGGTGAGCACCTGCCCCAGCTCGTCGTGCAGGTCCCGCGCGATGGCCGCCGCCTCCGCCTCCCGCGCCGCCGCCAGCCGGTGCGACATGGCGCGGAGCCGGCCCTGGACCTCGGCCGCCTCGCGCTGGCGCGCCGCGAGCGCGTCCGCCATGGCGTTGAACGCCCGCGTCAGCTCCGCGAGCTCGCCGTGCGCCGACGGCGTCTCGGCGCGCGCCGCGAGGTCGCCCTCCCCGAAGCGCCGCGCGGTGCGCGCGAGGTGCCGGAGCACGCGCAGCACCGACACCTCGGCCGCGAGCAGCACGCAGCCGATGGTGAACAGCGTGAGCAGCGCCAGCCCCGCCACCGTCCGGTAGAAGGCGCGGTTCGCCTGCGCCGCGACCCGCGTGTACGGCAGGCTCGCCACCACCGAGACGCCCGGCACCGCCGCGACCGGGGCGGCCACCAGGAAGCGCCGGTCGGTGCCGGACGCCTCCGCCACGGTGCCCTGGCCCGGCGCGTCCACCGCCCGGGCCAGCGCGGGATCGCGCGCCGCCCGGGCCGGCCAGGCGTCGTCGCCGGAGCGGCCGAGCGCGGTGCCGTTCCGGTCGGCGAGCACGAGCGCGTAGCCGGCCGGCAGCTCGGCCTGGCGCGCGAGCTGGTCGAGCCACTGGAGATCGAGCCCGACGAACAGCACCTCGGCGGGCGCGCCGCCGGCGCCGCGCACCGCGTAGGCGAGGTGGAGCACCGGGCGCCCCACCACCGGGCCGACCGCGTACTCGCCCACCTCGACGTCGGAGGACCCGAGCGCGCGCTCGAGCGCCGCGTTCCCGGCGAAGCTCACCCCGGGCGGCGCGGGCCGGGCGCTGCAGCGGAGCCGGCCGTCCGGCGAGAGGATCCCGATGGTGGTGAACTGCGGGTACCCGGCGAGGAGCGCCGGGAGCAGCTCCGGGCAGCGGGCCGCGTCGCCGGCCTCCGGCGCGGCCCGGAGCAGCCCGGCCAGGCGGCGCAGCAGCGTGCGCGCGCCCTCGAGCTGGTGGCCGTGCTCGCGCGAGGCGAGCTGCGCGAGCAGCAGCGCCTCCTGCTCGATGCGCCGCACCACCGCGGTCCGCTCCGCGCTCGCCGCGTAGAACGTGAACAGCATCGCGGGCAGCGTCGCGAAGCAGACCAGCAGCACCAGCCTGCCGCGGAGCGTCCCGAGGACGGTGAGGAGCCTGCGCACGCAGCGATCACCCTAGCGCGCCGGAGGCGCCCGTGCGGGCGCCCCCGGCAGCCAGGACGGGGCGCGGTCGCGCCTACGGGGCAGCCTGCACCCGCGACGCCTTCTCCTGCAGGTACCAGGCGTGCTCGGGGCGGGCGAGGATCCCGTCGAGCACCGCGGTGGCGGCCCGCGCCTGCGTCTTGCGGCCGGCCGCCTCGGCGTGCGCGATGGCCTCGCGCGCCTCCGGCACCACGCCCTCGTAGAAGCGCTTCGCGACCTCGTACATGCCGTGCCAGTGCGCGTAGTCCGGGGACATCATCGCGGCGCCGTGGCGGGCGCGGCGGCCCTCGTGGTGGTGCAGCTCGAACCACTCCCACTCGATCTTCTCGTCGAACGGCGTGCGGGTCAGGATCCCCTGCGCGTACAGCGCGTCCATGAGCGCCTGGCCGGGCTTCGCGAACTTCTCGTTGTAGAGCGCGACGAGGTCGTCGTACTGCCGGTAGGCCGCGTCCACCGTGGAGGTCGCGTGGCACACGTTGCACGCGGTCTTCATGCGGTCGCGCTTCTGCGCGGCGGTGTCCACCACCGCCGCCTTCCGGCGGGCCGGGTCGGACGCGGTGACCACCCGGTGGTCCGCGTCGGTGTCCATGGGGAGCGAGACCGGCGGGCGGTTCGTCCAGGAGATGCGCTCACCGGGATCGTGCGTGACCTTGCCGCCGTTCACGTTCGCGGACATGTGGCAGGTGGCGCAGGTCGGCGCGGCCGCGTAGTCCTTGCCGAGCACCCAGCTCTTGCCGTCCAGGTTCATGCGCTCGCGCGCGTCGCGGTAGGCGACGCCGTGCTTGGACGACTCGTAGATCTCCTTCTGCGGGTGGTCGGGGCCGAGGTGGCAGGTGCCGCAGGCCTCCGGCTGGCGCGCGCGCCGCGCGGAGAAGTCGTGGCGGCTGTGGCAGGCGGCGCAGGAGCCGAGCGAGCCGTCCAGGTTGAGCCGGCCGATGCCGGTGTTGGGCCAGGTGCCCTCCACGAACACCGGCTTGCCCTCCGCGTCGCGCAGGACCCGCGCCAGCACCTCGGGCCGGGTGGGCTTGCCGTCGGGCCCGGGCTTCAGGTCGTCCACCGTGATGGGCGCGCCGGTCCTCGCCTTCAGCGCGGTCTTGTTGCCGTGGCACTGCTGGCAGCCCGCCTGCGCGCTGGCGAGCCCGTTCACCGGGCCGGCGGGCCCGCCGGCCTTCCCGGCGGCGGACGGCGCGAACGGCGCGAACGGCTCGCGCGCGCCCTCGATGGTCTCGGCGATCTGGTTGTCGAGCGAGGCGAGGATGTTGCCGGCCTTGGCGTGGTGGCTCTTGCCGAACTCGGCGCTCTCGGTGGCGTGGCAGCGGGCGCAGTCGCGCGGCGTGACGATGGTCGCGACCAGCTCGCCGTTGTGCTCGAACGCGTCGGCGTCGCCCTTCGAGGCCTGGTGGCACTCGAGGCACCCGACGCCCTTCTTCGCGTGGGCGCTCTCGTGCCACTGCTCGACGATGCCGGCGTTCGCGTCGGCGTGGCAGTCGAGGCAGGCCTGCGAGCGGGTGGAGAGCGCGGCGGCCGCGGCCGGGGGAGCGGCGCCGGGCATCGCGGCGGGCTTGCCGCCGGGCTTGGCGGAGGCCGTCGCGGCCGCGAGGGCGGCCGGCGCGAGGCAGAGGGCGGCGAGGAGCGCGAGGCGACGTGGGTGCATGGATCCTCTCGGAGGCGCGTTCGAGGTTGGCGCGCGGCGGGGGCCGCGCGGCGCCCGCCACGAGAGCAAGGCGCCTGCCAGGGTGCACGCCACGTGGAATCGCGCACTTGCGCGATCCGCCCCATGAGCGGCACCGCTATTTGGGTACCCCGGACCGCTCCTTCGGTGGCGCGATGATTTCACCCGGGCGTTATTGACCGCCCCGCCCTCCCCGCGGTAAGCCTGCGCCGGATTTCACCCGGGTGGAATTCCCGGCAGGCGGAGCGAGGCGATGGCGGACGAGGATCGCTACACGGCGTTCGCGGGCGCGCGGCGGATCGCGTCCGGCGCGCTGCGCGAGGTGCTGCCCGCGCTGAAGGCGCACCACGACGCCAGCGGGGCGCCGGCGCTCGTGTTCCACGATGCGAGCGGCAAGCAGGTGGACTTCGACCTGCGCGGCACCGTGGCCGAGGTGCTGGCCCGCGCCGAGCCGCCGCGCCGCGCGGGCCCGGGCCGGCCCAGGCTGGGCGTGGTGAGCCGCGAGATCTCGCTCCTGCCGCGCCACTGGGAGTGGCTCGAGCGGCAGCCGGGCGGGATCTCGGCGGCGCTGCGGCGGCTCGTGGACGAGGCGCGCCGGCGCGAGCCGGACCGGGCCCGCGCGCGCCGGGTCCGCGAGGCCGCCGACCGGTTCATGTGGGCGATCGCGGGCGACCTGCCCGGCGCCGAGGAGGCCTCGCGCGCGCTGTACGCGCGCGACGGCCAGCGCCTCCGGACGCTGGTGCGGGCGTGGCCGCGGGACGTGCGGGCGCACCTGCTCGCGCTGGCGGAGGAGGCCGAGCGCCTGGAGCGACCGGCGCAGGGAGAGGACGGGGCATGGACCGCAAGGAGCTGAAGCGGCAGGCGCGCGAGGAGAGGCCGGTCGCGGCCGTCTACCAGATCCGCAACGTGCGCGACGGGCGCATCCTCGTCGAGAGCACGCTCAACCTGCGGACGCTGAACGGGCGGCGGCTGACGCTGGCGAGCGGCACGCACCCGAACGCGCGGCTGCGCGCCGACGTGGCGGCGCTCGGGCCCGACGCGTTCGTCCTCGAGGTGCTGCAGGTCCTCGAGGAGGACGAGGACGGGCTCGTCTGGCGCCGGGACGCCCTGCGGCGGCTCGAGGCGGCGTGGATCGAGCGGCTCCGCCCGTGGGGCGAGCGCGGCTATCACCTGCCGCCGCGGGCGCGCGACCCCGCCGCGTGAGGCCGCCCGCGGTGCCGGCGCCACTCCGTCGCGGTCAGCTCCCAGAGCTCGGCCGGCAGCCGGCCCGCCACGAACGCGCGCTCCTCCACGCCGATGCGCCGCATCCCGGAGCGCGCCGAGATCCGCCGGGACGGCGCGTTCTGGCGCCGACCAGCCGGCCGGGCGCTTCCTTCCGCCGGATGGTCCAGTGCCACGCCTCCCCCCGCGGCGTCTCCAGCGTCGGCACGGCCATGGCGCCATCCCAGGTGCCGCGGCGCGTCCGGCGCCGGGCACGCGCGCCTCCGCACCGGGTGCCGAGGATTGCGCCGCGCTGCGGCATGGGCGCCCTTCACTTGGGGCGCAGGAACCGGCGCGGCCGGCTGCTAGATTCCGCCCGCCGAAATACCCTCCGCCGGGGGTGAGCAGAGCTGGCAGGGGGGCCGACGCTTGACGACATCCTACCGTAAGGACTGGCGTTTTCGGACAAGACGGAACATTGATTAACGAGGGATCGAAGGCTACCATTCGCCCGCCTTCGGAACTCCCTCATTACGCGAGGCAATCACCGACATGGCCGGTCGCAACGGGAAGACGAGCTTCTACGACGAGGCGATGGAGACGTTTCACCGGGCCGCGGACCTCATCAAGATGGACCCGCGCGTCCGCATGGAGCTGGAGGAGCCGGACTTCGAGCACATCTTCTACGTCACCGTCGAGACGAGGGACCGGCTGGTGCCGCTGTCCCCCGACGAGCAGGCGAAGTTCCGCGACCTGCCCGCCTCCGACGTGAAGGCCGCCGACGCGTTCGAGCCGCTCGCGAACGGCAACTACGTCCTGCACCGCCGCGCGCTGCTCAAGGCGGACATCACCATGCGCTCGGGCGTGATGAACATCCCGGGCAAGGGCTTCTTCCGGATCGAGAAGGGCGGGCCGAAGAAGTTCAAGGCGTACCGGATCCAGCACAACCAGGTGCGCGGGCCGTACAAGGGCGGCATCCGCTACCACAAGGACGTCTCGCTCGACCTGTTCAAGACGCTCGCCGCCGACATGACCTGGAAGACGGCCATCGCCGAGATCCCGTTCGG
Source organism: Anaeromyxobacter sp. Red801 (assembly GCF_049201065.2). Lineage (NCBI taxonomy): Bacteria > Pseudomonadati > Myxococcota > Myxococcia > Myxococcales > Anaeromyxobacteraceae > Anaeromyxobacter > Anaeromyxobacter sp. Red801. Next base: position 2,352,802 of record NZ_CM181236.1, read on the forward strand.
CGGCGCCAAGGGCGGCATCAAGATCGACCCCTTCAACTACTCGAAGGAGGAGATCGAGCACCTCACGCTGCGCTTCATCTACAAGATGAAGGGGCTCATCGGCCCGTACATCGACATCCCCGCGCCGGACGTGAACACCAACGGGGAGATCATGGCGATGATGATGCGCCAGTTCACCGACGGTGAGCGCGAGCACCACCGCCTGCGCGGCGTGGTCACCGGCAAGGACGTGCGCATCGGCGGCTCGGAGGGGCGCGTCCGCGCCACCGGCCAGGGCGTCGTCTACTGCATCGAGGAGTGGGCGCGCGAGCACAAGTTCGACCTGAAGGGCGCGCGCGTCCTCGTGCAGGGCTTCGGCAACGTGGGCTCGAACGCGGCCGAGATCCTCGCCGCCATGGGCGCCAAGATCGTCGCGGTGAACGACGCGTTCGGCACCATCCACGCCGACGCCGGCCTCGACGTCCACGCGCTCGCGCAGCACGTCCACCAGAACCCGAAGAACCTGAAGAAGACGGTGGCCGGGTTCACCGGCGGCACCGCCATCTCCAAGGACGACTTCTGGGGCGTGGAGGCCGACATCTGCATCCCGGCCGCGCTCGGCGAGGAGATCGACGGCCCGGTGGCGGAGCGGCTCAAGGTGCGCCTGGTGGCCGAGGCCGCGAACGGCCCGACCACGCGCGAGGGCGACCGCGTGCTCGCCGCGCGCAAGATCGAGGTCATCCCGGACATCATCTGCAACGCCGGCGGCGTGACGGTCTCGTACTACGAGTGGCTGCAGAACCAGCGCCTCGAGCACTGGTCCGAGGCCGAGGTGAACGCCCGCCTCGAGCAGGCCATCAAGAAGAACTACGCCATCATCCGCGACATCTCGCTGAACCGCCCGCAGCGCACGCCGCTCTACGACTCGCGGCCGTACTGCGTCGGCCAGCAGGTGGACGTGCGCACCGCCGCCATGGTGCTCGCGCTGAAGCGCATCGAGGCGCACTACCTGCTGGAAGGGTTCTCGCAGTAGGCGATCCGCCCGTCCGCTCGTGGTTCGACGGGCTCACCACGAGCGGACCTCCGGCGCCTCATCCGCTCGTGGTTCGACGGGCTCACCACGAGCGGACCTCCGGCGCGTCCGGCGGCCCCTCCCTCACTCCTCGTCGCCCGCCACCGCCGCGAGCAGCGCCTCGCGCCGCGCCGAGAGCAGGCGCGCGGTGCGCGGCAGCGCCAGGCGGTACAGCCAGAGGCCCAGCGCGCCCAGCGCGGCCCAGGACGCCGCCACCAGCCAGGGCCACTCCAGGCGCAGCGCCGCCAGCACCGGGAGCGCGAACACCGCGCTCACCGCCGAGACCAGCGCCATGCCGGCGAGCGCGGTGAGCGGCGACAGGCGGCCGCCGCGCTGGATCGAGGTCGAGGCCGCCCGCGGCACCAGCACCGAGACCACGTTGCCGGCGGCGAGGAACCAGGGCGCGGCCCCGGCGTGGAGCGCCACCGCCGCGGCGACCGCCCAGGCCGGGGGCGCCCCCGCGGCGGCGGTCAGGGCCGCCGCGCTCGCGGCGAAGAGCGCGAGCGCCAGCGCGTAGACGGCGCCGTTCTTGGCGGCGAGCGCGTCCTCGAGGCGCACCGGGGCGAGGAACCACGCCCGCGCGCCGCCGCGGTCGCCGCCGAAGGCGTTCAGCCAGAACACCTCGGTCGCGAGGTGCGTGTACATCGCGAGCCCCACCAGCGGCAGGAGCCTCACCACCTCCCCCGCCTCCGCCGGCAGGTGCGGCGCCACCTTCCAGCCGAAGAACGCCGACAGCGCCGGGACGATGAGCGCGAGGACGGTGACGAGCGGGTGGCGCGCCAGGTACTTCAGCTCCTTCTCGAGGAGCGGCGCGAGCCGGCCCCGCAGCCGCCACCCGCCGCCGGCCGCGCGCGCCGCGCCGCCGGCGCCCTCCCCGCCCGACCGCGCGTCGGCGAGCGCGAGCCGGTAGGCCGCCCAGCCCGAGAGCGCGCCGGCGGCGAGCAGCGCCGCGATCCAGGGGAGCGCCGCCGCGCTGCGGCCGGTGAACAGCGCCGCCCCCGCCTCGCTCGCCAGCGCCGCCGGGTAGGCCAGCCAGCGGAACCGGGCCAGCGTCCGGATCGCCTGGAACACCCCGGCCGCGGGCCGCCGCCCGAGGAGAGGAGCAGGAACGCCAGGCCGAGGTAGATGGCCGCGATGCCGAGCTCGCGCACCCGCCGCCCGCGCAGCAGCCGCCCCAGGAGCTCCTGCACCAGCGCCGCCATGGCGGCGGTGGCCGCCACGAAGCCGAGGCTCACCAGCGCGAGCAGCGCCAGCCACGCGCCCGGCCGCGCCAGCGCGGCGCCCGCGAAGGCGCCCAGCAGCAGCAGGCACCAGAACCAGGTGAACGGGTCGCCCAGCACCGACGCGGCCAGGCCGTAGCCGTAGACCCGGGCCGGCGGCAGCGGGTAGACGAGGAACCGGCGCAGGTCGAGCTGGGAGCGGTCCGAGACCGAGAGCGACACCGCCATCCAGGTCTGCCACACGCCGAAGTAGAGCGCCGCCACCGGGATCGACGAGCGCAGGCCCGGGCCCGCGCGCGCCGCCTGGTACGCGCCCGCGCCGGTGAGGCCGGCGAAGACCAGGCCGGCCGGGATCGCGAACGCGAAGGTGGCAATGCGCGCCACCAGCTCCGGCACGCCCGAGCCGCCGCGCAGCCGCCGCCAGAGCACCCGCAGCCGGAGCTCGGCCAGCGCGCGCAGCGGTCCGCCCGCGCTCACGCGGCGCCGCCCTCGCCCAGCCAGGAGAGCCCGGGGCGCGGCCGCTCCTCGCCGACGGTGCGGATGAAGACCTGCTCGAGCGTCTCCGCCGCGCCGCGCACCTCCTCCAGCGTCCCCTGCGCCGCGAGCCGCCCCTCGCGCACGATCCCGACGTGCGTGACCAGCCGCTCCACCACCTCGAGCACGTGGCTGGTGAGGAAGATCGTCATGGCGCCGCGCGCCACCAGGTCCTGCAGAAGCCCACGGATCCCCGAGACCGCCACCGCGTCGATGCCCTCGAACGGCTCGTCCAGGAACAGCAGGCGCGGGCCGTGGATGAGCGCGCAGCCCAGCGCGAGCTTCTTCTTCATGCCGTGGCTGTACTCGCCCACCAGCTTCCCGGCCTGATCCGCGAGCTCCAGCGCCCCGAGCAGCTCGTCGGCGCGCCGCGCCGCCTCGGCCCGCGGCAGGCCGTAGAGCTGCCCGTGGATGCGGAGCTGCTCGGCGCCGGTGAGCCGCTCGAACAGCCCGAGCCCGTCCGGCACCACCCCCACCTGCCGCTTCACCGCGAGCGGGTCCCGCGCGAGGTCCGTCCCCAGCACGGCGGCCCGCCCGGAGGTGGGCGCGAGCAGGCCGGTCAGCATCTTGATGGTGGTGCTCTTCCCCGCGCCGTTCGGCCCGAGGAAGCCGTAGAAGGCGCCGGCCGGGACGGCGAGCGAGAGATCCTGGACCGCAGGCTTCCCGTCGAACAGCCGGGTGAGCCCGTGCGTCTCGATGGCGAGCATCCCGGTCCGGGTAACACGGCGACCGGGGGGCGGCAAGGCGCCGCCGGCGACGGACGGTGAACCGGAGGGGCGCGCGGACGCGCACCCCGGGGACCTCACTGCAGGAGGGACGGCACGGCCTCGTCCAGCTCGAAGTACAGGAACCGCATGCCCATGCCGCGCATGGTGAGCGGGCCCCCCGCGGTCGCGCCGCGCCCGAGCAGGTGGCAGACGTACCGCACCTCGGCCACCGCGATCATGTCGCCGTTCTCGGACGGGAACGTGATCCGCACCTGCGAGCCGATGGGCTGGGGCGAGCGGGTCTCCACGAACATGCCGCCCTCGGAGATGTTCCGGGCGATCCCCAGGCCGCAGCCGGTGTCGCCCTCCAGGTACACGCGGAAGACCTTGTCGAGCCGAGGCGCCGCGCGCCGATCCGGTCCCGCCGCCGCCACCACCTTCCGCGCCTCTCGCCGGCTCCAGAGCATCCCGTCCTCCTCGGAACGGACCAGAGCCTACGATGGTGGGGCGATGTAGTCAAAAAGATCACCCTCGCTCACCTGCCCCGCCTCGGGTCCCACCTGCGCGGGATCACCGGGGATCCTTCGGGGTACCCGCGCCACGGTACACTCGCGGCCCCGCGGCGAGCCGCCGGGCCCGCCCCCTCTCCTCCACCGAGACCATCGACATGCGTGCACTCCTGAGCTCCGTCACCCTCGCCATCGCGGCCGCCGCGCTCGCGCCTGCCCCTGCCCGCGCCGCGGACTTCGACGCGGTCGCCCGCGGCGCCGAGCGGCTCGACGCGCTCGAGCCGTTCCTGGTCCGCTACGTGGGCCACTGCGTGGACGTCTACGAGCGGCGCACCTGCGAGGCGAACGTCGCCGCGACCCGCCGCAGCGCGGACGGGAAGACTTTCGCGGTGCGGGTGCAGGACGCCGCGCCGCTGGTGAAGCCCGAGGTGCGCGGCGACGGCCGGTTCCTCTTGCTGCTCACGCCGTTCGTGGACGGCGGCGGCGTCGCGCTCACGCACGGCGCGCCGCTGCGCCAGGACGCGCAGGGCCACCCGCTCGTCGGGCTCCTGCCGATCCAGGGCACGCTGCCGGACGGGACGATGGAGATGGAGTTCGAGAGCCCGTTCCGCACCGGCGCGATCGAGCTCGAGATCGTCTTCCGGCCCGAGAAGCCCTGGAAGCTGAAGCGGAAGGGCGAGGCCGGCAGCTACGAGGGCGTCGCCGCGCGCTTCCTCGCCGTGCGCGTGCTGGACGCCCGCACCGGCGCGCCCATCGCCTCCAAGGTGTTCTGAGCCGGAGACGGCCGCGCCGCCCCCCGGGTGCGGAGGGCGGCGCGGGAGCGGTCGCGGCGAGGCGGGCTACTTGCCGCCGCCCACCGGCACCGCGATGAACACGGCGGCGTCGCCGCGGCGGACGCGGAGGAGCGCCATGTCGCCCTCCTTCAGCTTCGCCACCGCGGACCTCATGTCCTCCGGCTTCGCCACCTTCTGGCGGTTGGCCTCGAGGATCACGTCGCCGCGGCGGATGCCGGCCCGGTCGGCCGGGCCGCCCTCGGTGACGTCCACCACCACCACGCCCTCGCCCGGCTCGACGCCGAACTGGCGCGCGAGGTCCGGGGTGATGGGGGCGATGGAGACGCCGAGCTTCGGCGACTGATCGCGGGCGCCCTGCCCGCCGCCCTCCTCGCCGCCGCCCTGCTCGCCGCGGCCGACCGCCTCGCCGTCCTCCGGGCGCTGCACCACCTTCACCGCGAACTGCTTCTTCTGGCCGCCGCGCAGCACGGTCAGGTTCGCGGTCTGGCCGGGCGAGACCAGGGCGACGCCGCGGGTGAGCGCGCCGGCCGTCTCGACCGTCTTGTCGTTCAGCGCCACCACCACGTCGCCGGGCTGCAGCCCCGCCTTGTCGGCCGGCGAGCGCGGGACCACGTTCTGGACCAGCGCGCCCTTGGTGCCGGGCTGCAGGCCGAAGCCCTGGATCAGATCCGGCGACAGGTCGGACACCGACACGCCCAGGAAGCCGCGCGTGACCTTGCCCTTCTCCTTGAGCTGCGGCAGCAGCGCCTTCGCCATGTTGATGGGCACCGCGAAGCCGATGCCCTGGCCGATCTGCGGCGACACGATGGCGGTGTTGATGCCGACCACCTCGCCGCGGAGGTTGAACAGCGGGCCGCCCGAGTTGCCGGGGTTGATGGCGGCGTCGGTCTGGATGAAGTCGTCGTAGGTGCCGCCGGGGTTGATGCCGGGGCGGTGCTTCGCCGACACGATGCCGAGCGTGGCGGTGTCGCGCAGGCCGAACGGGCTGCCCAGCGCGAGCACGAAGTCGCCCTGGCGGAGCGCGTCGGAGTCGCCCAGCACCACCGTCGGCAGGTTCTTCGGGGGGTTCACCAGCTGGATGAGCGCCACGTCGGTGAGGGGATCGCGGCCGACGATCTTCGCGCCGAACTCGCGGTCGTCCGAGAGCCGCACGCGGATGTCGGTGGCGTCCTTCACCACGTGGTTGTTGGTGAGGATGAAGCCCTCGGTGTTGAGCAGGAACCCGGAGCCGAGCGACGAGCCCTTGAACTCCTCGGGCATCTCCGGCGCGGGCCGGCCGAAGTAGCGCTCGAAGAAGTCCTCGAAGCCCTCGTCCGGCGTGCCGCCGTGCGGGTTCTGGGCGCGCGGGCCGCGCTGCACGCGCGGGTGCTTGGTGACGGTGGTGGTGGAGATGTTCACCACCGCCGGGCGGAGCTTGTCGATGAGCGGCGCGAGCGAGGTCTGCACCGGGACCGCGGCCTCGGGGCCGGGCGCGGCGGCCGCGGCGTCGCGGAACAGCTGCTGGGACGGCGCCGCCGCGGGCGCGGCGGACGCGGTCGCCGCGCTGCCGTCCCGCGTGCACGCGAAGATCGCGGCGGCTGCGAGAGAGACGGTGACGATTCGGGTGATGAGGCGCATGGCCCCTCTCCTGGGGTTGGTCATGTAGAGACGTTCAGTCACGTTCCAAGGACGCTCGGGCCCGGATTCTATTCCCCGCGCCGCGGGCCGGCCGGCGCGGCGTGGGGCGCGGCATCACGCGCGCGCCACCTTCCCCACGCGGACCCTGGCGGGGCGGAGCACGCGGTCGCCGACGCGGTATCCGGCGCGGATCTCCTGCACCACCACGCCGTCCTGCGACGGATCTCCGACCGCGACGGTGTCCACCGCCTCTGCCACGTGCGGGTCGAACGGCTGGCCGAGGGTGGCGATCCGCTCGGCCCCGAGCGCGCCGATGCGCTGGTGCAGCACGCTGAGTGAAAGACGCACGCCCTCGATCAGGTGGCCCAGCCGCTCGTCGGTGGGCTCCCCCGGCGCGGACGCGGCCGCGAGGGCGCGCTCCAGGTCGTCCGTCGCCTCGAGCAGCGTCTGCGCCACGCCGGCCCGCTCGGCGTCCACGACCCGGGTCCGCTCGCGCTCCAGGCGCTGCCGGAAGGCCTTGTTGTCCTCGACCAGCGCGGCGTACGCGCGGGTCAGCTCGTCGATGCGCGCGGCCTGCTCGGCCAGGCGCGCCTCGGCGGCCGCGCCCAGGGCCGGCCCGCCCTCCTCGTCCTGCGGTGCGCCGGCGCCGGGCGGGGCGATGGGCTCCCCGTCCTGCCGGAACCGGCGTCGATCCACCACCTTCACCTGACCCTCCGCGCCCGGCGCGGAGGCGTCGCGGCGTTCGTCTGCCATGTCACGACCTCCGGCAGGCAAGCTAACCAGCGGAAAGGTCGTGTCAAACGCCGATGGGGATCAGGGCGGCGGGGGCTCGCCGGGGAGCGCGTCCACCTGCTCGCCCTGCGCGTCGCGGATCTCCACCCCGGCCGCGCGCAGGCTGTAGAACAGCAGCCACCGCTCCGCCGGCGAGAGGCTCCCAGGCGGCAGCGCGCGGTCGATCTCGGCGACGGTCAGCGTGCCGCGCCGGATCCCGATCTGGAAGAGCGCCTTGCGCGCCTCGTGGCTCTCGCTGCCGTGCCTCACCGTCGCGCCGCCTCCTCACGGCTCGCGATCCCGGTCGCCGCCCGGGTGCCCGGCGACCGCCTGCGGCGCCTGCGGGGCGGACCGCCCGAAGCCCGCGCTCGCGTCCGCCGAGGCGGCCACGGGACGGTTCGGCGCCTCCGGCGGCGACTCCTCGTGGCCGCGCCCCTCGATGGTCCCGGGCCGCACCACCTTCGGCCCCCACAGCCGCGTGATCTCGTCCTCCTCGACGACCTCGACGGTGAGCAGCCGCGCCGCGAGCGCGTCGAGCCGCTCCCGGTGCTCGCGCACCACCGTCCGCGCGCGCTCCTGCGCCTCCTCCACCAGCGCCTGCACCTCGCGGTCCACCGCCAGCGCGGTGTGGTCGGAGTACGACCGGGTCTCGAACCCCTTCACGCCGAGGAACGTCGGCCCGCCCTGGTCGCCGAGCGACACCGGCCCGAGCGCCCGGCTCATCCCGTAATCGCGCACCATCATCCGCGCCACGGCGGTGGCGTGCTGCAGATCGTTGGAGGCGCCGGTGGACGGCTCGCCGAACACCTCCTCCTCGGCGACGCGCCCGCCCATCAGGCCGGCCATGCGGTCCCGCAGCTCGCTGCGGGTGAGCAGGTAGCGGTCCTCCAGCGGGAGCTGGAGCGTGTAGCCCAGCGCGCCCAGGCCGCGCGGGATGATCGAGACCTTCGAGACCCGATCGGCGAACGGCAGCATCCACGACACGAGCGCGTGCCCCGCCTCGTGGAAGGCGACGATCTCCTTCTCGCGCTCGTTGATGCGGCGGCTCTTCTTCTCGAGCCCGGCCACCACCCGCTCGATGGCCTCCTCGAACTCGGCGCGGGTCACGTGGTTCTTGTTGCGGCGGGCGGCCAGCAGCGCCGCCTCGTTCACCACGTTGGCGAGGTCGGCGCCGGCGAACCCGGGGGTGCGCGCGGCCACCGAGCGCAGGTCCACGTCCGGCCCGAGCTTCACGTTGCGCGCGTGGATCCGGAGGATCTGCTCGCGGCCCCGCTTGTCGGGCCGGTCCACCAGCACCTGGCGGTCGAAGCGGCCCGGCCGCAGCAGCGCCGGATCCAGGATCTCGGGCCGGTTGGTGGCGCCCATGATGATGAGCCCGGCGCGGGCGTCGAAGCCGTCCATCTCGGCGAGGAGCTGGTTCAGCGTCTGCTCGCGCTCGTCGTGCCCGCCCACGATGCCGGCGTTGCGCGACTTGCCGAGCGCGTCCAGCTCGTCGATGAACACGATGCAGGGCGCCTTCTGCGTGGCCTGCGCGAACAGGTCGCGCACGCGGGCGGCGCCCACGCCCACGAACATCTCCACGAACTCCGAGCCGGAGAGCGAGAAGAACGGCACGCCCGCCTCGCCCGCGGTGGCGCGCGCCAGCAGCGTCTTGCCGGTGCCGGGCGGCCCGACCAGCAGCACGCCCTTCGGGATCCGGCCGCCCAGCCGCCGGTACTTCTCCGGCGTCTTCAGGAACTCGACGATCTCCTGCAGCTCCTCCACGGCCTCGTCGATGCCGGCCGCGTCCTGGAACGTCACGCCGGTGTCCGGCTCCATGTGGATGCGGGCCCGCGACTTCCCGAACGCCATCACCCCCGGTGGGCCCTGCCCGAGCTGCCCGGACATGCGCCGCATCACCCAGGCCCAGAACAGCAGCCCGATCGCGATCGGCGCGATCCAGACCCAGAACAGGTCGCCCATGCCGCCTCCGGCCACCGCGTCGTAGGGCACGCCGGCCTTCTCCACGGCCTGCACCAGGTCGTCGCCGCCGCCCGGGATGCGCGTGGCGACGTACGGCAGCGCCTGCCCGTTGCGCTCGCCCTCGCCCTGCGCCGGCTGCGGCTGCGCGCCGCCGCCCTGGGCCGCGCCGGCCTCCACCGGCTTCGGCACCCCGCGGACCCAGTCCGGCCCGATCACGACGCGCTCGAACGCGCCCTGGCGGACCATCTCCTTGAACTGCGAGTACGGGATGCGCCGCACGCCCACGTCTTGGAACGCGCGGAACAGGAAGATGGCGAGCGCGATCAGGACCAGCCACGCCGCCGGCGACGCCAGCGGGATCCGGGACTGGGGGCCAGGCCCGCCGGGCCCGCGCCCCCGCTCGCTGCGCTGCCCGTGGCCCTTCTTCTCGTCTGCCGACACCGAGGCCTCCCGCCCCCTTCGCAGCCAATCTGCGCACGTCCGGGGATCGGGCAATCCGGGTAAGCGCGGAGGGCCCCGGCAGGCTGCTCGCCGTCGGGGGCCTGCGGACGGGTCACGCGTGGCGGGAGCCGGCGCCGGCCCATGCGGGCGGCGCGGCGCGGACGGCGGGGGCGAGCCGGGCTACAGGCCGAGCAGCTTCGCGATGCTCTTCTCGTCGGCCGGCGGGAACTCGTACTGATCGAGCTCGTCCGGCCGGACCCAGCGGTGGTCGTGCACGCGGATGTGCTGGATGGGCCCGCGGACCAGGCGGCAGCGGTACACGCAGAAGTCGATGTCGTAGGCCTCGTACGCGTGCTCGACGTGGATCACGCGACCGCCGACGTCGACGCCGATGCCCATCTCCTCGGCGAGCTCGCGCGCCAGCGCGGCCGGGTCGGTCTCGCCCGCCTCGACGCGCCCGCCGGGGAACTCCCAGAGCAGCGGCAGCGAGGCGGTGGGCGGGCGCTGGGTGATGAGGTAGCGCCCGTCCTGCTCGATCATCGCTCCCACCACGCGGATCTTCCGGCGCATGTCGTGAACGCTCCGTCTGCGGTCCCGTGGTGCCCACCGCGCGCAGGAGGGCCGCGCCGCGCGCGTGAAGGGATTGTAGAATTCGCCCACGATGACGTCCATCCGCTTCCTCGGCGCGGCCGGCACGGTGACGGGCTCACGGTTCCTGGTCGAGACCGGCTCGGTCCGGGTGCTGGTGGACGCGGGGCTGTTCCAGGGCCACAAGGAGCTGCGCCTCCGCAACCGCGCCCCCTTGCCGGTCTCCCCCCGATCCCTGACGGCGGTGGTCCTGACGCATGCGCACGTGGACCACAGCGGGGCGCTGCCGCTGCTGGGGCGCCAGGGCTTCAGCGGGCCGGTCCACTGCACCCCGGCCACCCGCGACCTGGCGGGCCTGCTCCTCCCGGACTCCGGGAGGCTCCAGGAAGAGGAGGCGCGCTACGCGAACCGGAAGGGCTACTCGAAGCACGCGCCCGCCCTCCCCCTCTACACCGAGCAGGACGCGCTCGAGGTGCTGCCCCGGCTCGCGCCGCTGCAGTACGCCGAGCCCCGCCGGATCGCGCCCGGCGTGACCCTCCGCTTCCACCGCGCCGGCCACATCCTGGGGAGCGCGCTGGTGGAGCTGAGCGTGGGGGGCGCCCGCGGGACCCGGCTCCTGTTCAGCGGCGACCTGGGCCGCTACGGCGCCCCCATCCTCCCCGACCCCGAGCCCGGGCCCGCCGCCGACGCCCTGGTGCTCGAGAGCACCTACGCCGGCCGGCGCCACGAGGCCGGCTCGCCCGCCAGCGCGCTCGCCGCCGAGGTCCACGCCGTCGTCCGCTCCGGCGGCGCGCTGGTCGTGCCGGCGTTCGCGGTGGGGCGCACGCAGGAGGTCCTGTTCACGCTGCGTGAGCTGGAGGACCGGGGCGAGATCCCGTCCATCCCGGTGTTCGTGGACTCGCCCATGGCCGTGGACGCGACCCCGATCTACCTGGCGCACCGCGAGGACCACGACGACGAGACCATCCGGCGCATCGCCGCCGGCGAGGAGCCGCTCCGGCCCGCCAAGCTGACGTTCTGCCGCAGCCCGGACCAGTCGAAGGCCATCAACGACGTGCGCGGCCCCTGCGTCATCCTGTCGGCCTCGGGCATGGCCACCGGCGGCCGGGTGCTCCACCACCTGGCGCGCCGCCTCCCCGACGCGCGCAACACCGTCCTGCTGGTGGGCTTCCAGGCCGGCGGCACCCGCGGCTGGCGCCTGCAGAACGGCGCCGCGACGCTGCGCATCCACGGCGAGGACGTGCCGGTGAAGGCGCGGGTGGCGACGCTCGGCGGGTTCTCGGCCCACGCCGACGAGGCGGAGATCCGGCGCTGGCTGGCGACGCTCCCGGCGCAGCCGCGCCGCACGTTCCTGGTGCACGGCGAGCCCACCGCGCTGGCGGCGGCGAAGGCGCGCATGGACGAGCTGGGCTGGGCCGCGCTCGTGCCCTCGCACCTCGAGGAGGTCCGGCTGTGACCGGCGCGGACCGCGGGCGCACCGCGCTGGTCCTGTCCGGCGGCGGGGCGCGGGGCGCGTACGAGGCCGGCGTCGTCCGCTACCTGCGCGAGGAGCTCGCGCCCGAGCTCGGGCACCAGCCGCGCTTCGACGTCCTGTCCGGCACCAGCATCGGCGCGGTGAACGCCTGCGTGATGGCCTCGACCGCGGACGTTCCCGAGAAGCAGGGCGTCGCGCTCGCCGCCGCCTGGCGCAGCCTGCGGCTGGAGAAGGTCTTCCACTGGAGCGCGCTCAACCTGGCCGCGCTGCCCGGCTACGTCGTCCGCCAGCTCCGCGCCACGCGGATGCGCCACCTGAGCTGGCGCCTCTCCGACTTCGTGTTCCCGGAGGCGCTGGCCAAGCTCGTCCACGAGCGGATCGACTGGCCGCGCCTGCACCGCAACGTGCGCGACGGCCACGTGGGTGCGCTCACGGTCAGCGCCACCGACCTCGGCACCGGCCGCGCGGTGGTCTTCGTGGAGAGCCTGCGCGAGCTGCCCGCGTGGAGCCGCGACCCGCTCGTCGAGGCCCGCGCCTGCGCCATCGGGCCCGCCCACGCGCTCGCCTCGGGCGCGATCCCGCTGCTCTTCCGCCCGGTCCGCATCGAGGACTCCTGGTTCGTGGACGGCAGCGTCCGCCAGAACACGCCGCTCGCGCCCGCGCTCCGCCTCGGCGCCGACCGGGTGCTGGTGATCGCGCTCCGCGCGGAGGGGCGCGAGGAGGAGCGGGCGCCCCGCCTCCACCCGGAGGAGGTCCCCACCACCGCCGCGCAGCTCGGCCGGCTGCTGAACGCCCTGCTGCTCGACCACGCCGACTACGACATCGACCGCCTCCGGCACGTGAACGCGATGATGGATCGCGCCGAGCAGGTGTTCGGCCCGGCGTTCGCCGAGCAGCTCGCCGCGCTCTCCGCCCGCGAGCTGGGCGCGCCGTTCCGCCGGGTGCGCGAGCTCGTGATCCGGCCGTCCCGCGACATCGGCGTCCTCGCGCACGAGCACGCCGCCCGCCGGGTCCGCCACCTCCGCCCCGGCACGCTGGCGGCGCGCCTGCTGCGCCGGGCCGCCGCCGACGTGGAGGCCGCGGCCGACGGCGCCGCCGACCTGGCCAGCTTCCTCCTGTTCGACGGCGAGTTCGCCGACGAGCTCATGGCGCTCGGCCACGCCGACGCGCGCCGGAGCCGCGAGGCCCTGCTCGCCTTCTTCGCCGAGCCCGCCGCCGCCGGGGCGCGCACCGCATGACCCCCACGGCACCGCGCCCGCTCGAGCGCCCCACCCTGCTCGACGGGGCCATGGGCACGGCGCTCCTCGCCGCCGGCCTCCCCGCCGGCGCGCTGCCCGAGGCCTGGGTGCTGGAGCGGCCCGAGGCGATCGCGGCCGTCCACGCCGCCCACGCCGCGGCGGGCGCCGAGGTGGTGCTCACCTGCACGTTCAACGCGGCCGGCCCGCGCCTCGACGCGCTCGTCCCGCCGGAGCGGGTCGGCGCGCTCTGCGCGGCCGCGGTGCGCCTCGCGCGCGGGGCCGCCCCCGCCGCGCGCGTGGCCGGCGACCTCGGCCCGACCGCGCTCTACGGCCCCGGTCGCCCGGCCCCGGACGCCGGCCTGGTGCGCGCCCGCTACGCGCGGGCGGCGGACGCGCTCGCCGCCGCCGGGGCCGACCTGCTCTGGGTCGAGTCGCAGTGGGACCTCGCCGAGGCGCGCCTCGCCCTCGACGCCGCGCGCGCCGCCGGGCTCCCGGCCGTGGTGACGTTCTCGCTCCGTGAAGAGGCGGGCCGGCTCGCGGCGCCGGACGGCACGCCGGCCGAGGCGCTCCTCGAGGCGGTCGTGGAGGCCGGCGCCGCGGCGGCGGGGGTGAACTGCGTGCCGGCGGGGGCGGCGCTCGCCGCGCTCGCGGGGTGGGCCGCGCGGCGGCTGCCGGTGCGGTTCGTGGCGAAGCCCAGCCCCGGGCTGCCCGGCGCGGTGCTCGGGCCCGACGCGTTCGCGGAGGCGCTGCGGCCCGCGGTCGAGGCGGGCCTCACCGTCGCCGGCGGCTGCTGCGGCGCCGGCCCCGGGCACCTGGCCGCGCTGGGGCGGCTGCAGGCGCGCGCCCGGGCCGGCTAGACCGGCGCGCCGGTCCGCGGATACGAGCCCAGGAGGTGCAGCTCGTGCACCTGCGCGCGCACGCCCTCGAGCGCGCTCGCGCCGGCGGGGTCGGCGCGGTGCCCCTCGAAGTCCAGGTAGAACACGTAGTGGCCCATGGCCTGCTTGGTGGGCCGGCTCTCGATCTTGGAGAGGTTGATGCCGCGGCGGGCGAACTCGCCCATCACCTCGTACAGGCCGCCCGGCCGGTCGCGGTCGAGCGTGAAGGCGATGCTGGTCCGGTCGGCGCCGGTGGGCGGGGCGTCCTCGCGCGCCAGCAGCACGAACCGGGTCACGTTCTCGTCGGAGTCCTGGACGTTCTCCGCCAGCACCTCGAGGCCGTAGCGCTCGGCGGCGCGCCGCGGGCCGAGCGCCGCCGCGTCCGGCTCGCCGGCGGCCACCTTGCGCGCGGCCTCCGCGGTCGAGAGCGCGGGCTCGAGCGACGCCGCGGGCAGCCGCGTGCGCAGGAACCGGGCGCACTGCCCGAGCGGCTGCGGGTGCGAGAGCACGCGCCGCACCTGCTCCAGCCGCGTGCCGGGCCGGGCCAGCAGGTGCTGGCGGACCTGCAGGAGCAGCTCGGCCCGGATGCGCGCGCCGGGCCGGTGCACGAGCAGGTCGAGCACCGCGCTCACCGCGCCCTCGATGGAGTTCTCGATGGGCAGCAGGGCCGCGTCGAGCTCGCCGCGCAGCAGCGCCTCGTGGGCGTCGGCGAAGGTGGGGAACGGCACCGCCTCCGCGCCGCGGACCGCCTCGCAGCGCGCGACGGCCTCCTCGCTGAAGGTGCCCGGGGGACCGAGGTATCCGACGCGCATGCTCGCGACTCCTATCACGGGACGGCGCGGGCGCGCCGCGTCATGAACCCTGGGTGATGGCCTCGAGCAGCGCCGGGAGGGCCGCGATGTCCTCGAGGAGGTGATCCGGGGAGGCGGCGCGGAGCACCTCGGGGGTGCAGGCGCCCCACAGCGCGGCGATCGTCCGCACCCCCGCCGCGCGGCCGGCCGCGAGGTCGTGCGGCGAGTCGCCCACCATCACGGCGGCGCCCGCTTCCGCCCCGAGCCGCGACAGCGCCAGCCGCACCGGCTCCGGATCGGGCTTCGAGCGGGCGCAGCTGTCGGCCCCGATCACCGCCCCCATCCGCTCGAGCAGCCCCACGTGGCGGAGCGTGCGGTAGGCGCCCTCCTCGGTCTTCGCCGTCACCACGCCGAGGGGATGGCCGCGCGCGGCGAGCGTCAGCACCGTCTCGCGCGCCGAGGGGAAGCAACGGGTCCAGCGATCGTGCTCCGCGATCCAGAACGTCCGGTAGCGCGCGAGCAAGGGCTCGACGTCGGCGGGGCTGCGGGCGAACGAGGCGAGCTGGGCGCGGAGCGGCGTCCCGATCCCGGCGATCCACTCGGCGTCGGTCGGGCAGCACCCGTACCCGTCGAAGGCATGGCGCACGGAGGCGAGGATGAACGGAACGGTGTCTACCAGCGTCCCGTCCAGATCGAACAGGATCGCCATCCGGCGGTGTTCTGGCACGTCCGCCATCATAATGAAAAATCCCGCCCCTTCGCGACGATCGTGCCTAGCTTCGTGCGAGATGACGGGTGCGCGATGACGGGAGCGGCGATCGTACGGCGATCGGACGGGGCGGCGGAGGTGCTCACGGTGTACGGCGCGTTCGACGGCGCCTCCGCGTGGGCGCTCCGGGTCCAGATGGACGAGTCCGCCGCGGACGCGTTCGTGATCGACCTCGCCCACGCCGAGGAGGCGTGCGAGTTCGCGGCCTGCGTCCTCGCGGGCTGGGTGCGCGAGCACCGGCGCGAGAAGCAGGTGCGCTTCCGGGCGGCCACGCGCGAGCAGGCGCGGCTGCTCGCGGCGTTCGGCCTGGACCTCGACGCGGGCGAGCACGCGGCCGTGGAGCCGGTCGGCGACGGCGCGACCGGCGAGCTCGACGGCTTCCCGCTCGGGCTGCGCTCTCCGGAGGGGGCCGGGGTGCCCGCCTGAGGCGGCGGCGCTGCCGCGCGTCCCCGGCTGCCGCATCCTCCAGCGGACCGTGCCGCCCACACCCTCGACGCTGGCCGACCTGATCGAAGCGCGCCGCGAGGAGCTCTCGCGCCGGTTCGTGGAGCGCGCGCGCAGGGAGCTGCGCGAGTCGCGCATGCCCGACCCGCAGCTGCTCGACTCCTTCCCCGCGCTGCTGGACGCCCTGGTGGACGCGCTGCGCAACGGACCGGCGCCGCGTGCGCCGGCCGAGCCGCCGCGGGTGGCGGCGGTGGCGACGGTGCACGGCGAGCAGCGCGCGGGCATGCCGGTGGACGTCGTCCAGCTCGTCTGGGAGTACGGCATCCTCGGCGATCTGATCCTGGAGCTGGCCGAGGAGCAGCGTCTCAGGCCGTCGACTCCCGACCTGCGCGTGCTCGAGACCGCGATCAACGCGGCCATCGCCGAGGGGGTGCGCCGGTTCGTCCAGGCGCGCGAGGTCGCCTCCCGGCGCGCCGACGCCCGGCTGCGGGCGGTCGCCGACCACGCGCCCGCCGCGCTGGTGCTGCGCGGCCGGGACGGCCGCTTCCTGTTCGTGAACCGCTTCGCGGCCGAGGTGCTCGGGGTGCCCCAGGGCGAGCTGCTGGGCCGGCGGTTCGAGGACGTCCTCCCGCCGGCCGTGGCCCGCCGCCTGACGGGCGCCGACGCGCGCGCGGAGCGCGGCACGACCGTCGAGCTGCGCGAGACGCTCGACACCCCGCGCGGCCTGCGGACGTTCCACACCGTGACGTTCGCGCTCGCCGGCGCGCTCGCGCCCGAGGACCCCGCCATCGTCTCCATCGGGCTCGACGTCACCGACGCGCAGAGCGCGCTGGAGCGCCTGCGCCACGCCGACGAGCTGCTCGAGCTGGGCGACGCCTTCCTGGAGCTGGACCGCGCCTGGCGGATCGTCCGGGTGAACCGGAACCAGGAGCGGCTCTCGCGGCGGAGCCGCGAGACCACGCTGGGACGGGTGCTCTGGGAGGTCTGGCCGGAGCTGGCGCGGCCCGACTCGCCCTACTGGATCGAGTACCACCGGGTCATGAACGAGCGCGAGCCGCGCGAGTTCGAGGCGTACTTCGAGCCGCTCGACATGTGGAACGCGGTCGCGGCCTACCCGGTGACCGACGGCGGCGTGGCCGTGTTCTTCCGCGACGCCACCCGCCGCATGCGCGACGAGCAGCGGCTCCGCCAGGCCCGGGACTTCGAGCAGCAGCTCATCGGGATCGTCTCGCACGACCTGCGCAACCCGCTGAACGCGATCCTGCTGGGCACGTCCTCCCTGCTCGCGCGCGAGGACCTCTCCGACCGGAACGTCGCCTCCATCGCGCGCATCCGCTCCGCGGCGGAGCGCGCCGCCCGGCTCATCCGCGACCTGCTCGACCTGACCCGCGCGCGGCTCGGCGCCGGGATCCCGATCCAGCCCCGCCCGACGCAGCTCCGCCAGGTCGCGCAGCAGGTGGTGGACGAGCTCGAGCCGTCGTACCCCGATCGCCCGATCTCGGTGGAGGCCTCGGGCGACACGCACGGTCACTGGGATCCCGACCGCATCGCGCAGGTGATCGGGAACCTGGTGACGAACGCGCTCAAGTACGGCGCGCGCGGCACGCCGGTCACGGTCCGCGTCGCGGCCGAGGACGGCGAGGTGTGGCTGTCGGTGCACAACCTCGGCGTCCCCATCCCCGCCGAGATCATCCCGACGCTCTTCGAGCCGGGCGGGCGGGCGGCGCCGGATCCGACCGGTCGGAGCGTCGGCCTCGGGCTGTTCATCGTGGACCGCATCGCCGACGCGCACGGCGGCCGCGTGGAGGTGCGCTCCGACGAGGAGGACGGCACCACGTTCACGGTGCGGCTGCCCCGGAGGCCGCCGGACGGCGGCGCGCCGGCCTGAGGGACCTCCCTCAGGCGGCGAGGGAGGAGGCGCGCTCCGCGGCCCGGCGGGACACGTCGCGCAGCGCGACCCGCTGCGCGAAGCCGGCCGAGCCGACCACCACGCAGGCGACGCACAGCACCGCCTCCGCCACGAGCGTCCCGCCGTCCACGTGGCCGGTGACGCGCGCGCTGGTGGTGGTGAGGTCGTAGAAGAGCCACCCGAGGTTGTAGACCGCGAGCAGCGTCCAGGTGCGCTGCAGCGCCCCGCCGACGAGGCCGCGCGCCACCAGCGCGAGCGGCCCCACCGCGGAGAAGCAGATCATGTCGCCGGTCACCGACACCGCGGCCGCCAGGGCGTCCGAGGAGAGGCCGCCGCCCAGCGCGTCGCGCAGGTCGAGCGCGAGCACCGGGACCCCGATCACCAGGGCGCCGATCACCGTCGCGGCGGTGGTGCGGACGCTGCGGCGGTCGGTCAGGCCGAGCCCCGTCGCGGTGCGCCGGAAGGCGGCCAGGAACAGGATCGCGCCGGTCACCGAGAACGCGTTGATGGCGACCAGGGTTCCGAGGCGGACCCACGGATCCGACAGCGCCGGCAGGAGATCCCAGCTCCGCGCCGGGCCGTTCAGCAGCCGCACCAGCGTGGGGAGCGCCAGCGACCCGCCGGTGCACGCCCAGGCTTTCCAGAGCAGGTCGCCGGGGCGGAACGCGCGGGCCGCCGCCAGGCAACCCGCGGCGCCGAGCACCTGCCACGCCACCTGCAGGGACCACCAGACCTCGTCCGTCGGCCCGAGCGCCGCGACCACGGCCACGTGGACCGCGAGCGCCAGGAGCGGGAGCGCGCCGAGCCACCCCAGCTTCACCGGAGCGCCTCCTGCTGGCGCGCCGGGGCCGGTGTCGCCGGTGGAACGGTCGCGGGTGATCCGGTCATGAGGCGGCATCTTCGCACGAGTCCGGGGAGGCGCGCGAGAAGCCGTCGCGGGATGGGGCGGCCTGCCCCGCGCGAGACTCGGTCGCTGCGCTCAGAGCGCGTGAATCAATCCCCGGACCGAGCCAGGCGGTCGAGACGCGAGCAGCGCGAGGCGCGACGACCGAGCATGCCCCGAGGCATGTGAGGGAGGAGCAACGACGCGATGCGACGCGGATCGGCCGCCGCGGCGACGGGAGGGGATTGGTTCACGTGCTCTCAGTTCAGGAGCCCGCTCACGTTGACGTCCACCCGGATGGTCGCCGTGACCTTCACCGTGGTGTTCACGTCCGGCGCGCTGCCGGTCGCCTCGACCGTGACCGGCGAGGACGCCGCGGTCAGGTACGGCTTCAGGTCCACGCCCGCGTTCACGTCGAGGTCCACGTGGGTGGTGCCCGCGGGCAGCGCCGAGATCCCGGACTTCGAGGCGAGCAGGATCCGCGGCTGGCCGGCCGTCTCGACGTAGAGGGAGACCGAGTCCACCCAGGTCTCCAGGCTGTCGCCGGCCGTCACCTCGAGGCTGAGCCGGCGGAGCTTGGCCGAGTCCACGTCGCCCGGGTCGATGCCCTCGGCGCGGAGCTGATCGCCGCCGCCGATGTCGAGCGCCTGGATCGACGGGATCGAGCCGGCGGGCGCGCCGGGGACCCCCGGCACGTTCACCGACGCGGAGCGGGTGATGTCCACCTGGTCGAGACGACCGCAGGCAGCGAGGGCGAGCACGGCGGCGGCGGCGAGGGTCCGGTTCATCCCGACAGTGTAGCGTGCTTCCCCGCGGGGCCGAGCCCGCGCGCGGGGCGGCGCCGAGGTCGGCGAAGCTACGCCGGTGTGCGCCAACGTTCCCCTGGCCGTCACCGGCAGTCGCAGGGGACGGTCTCGCCGTCCATCCCGCTGGTGGGCAGGAAGCAGCCGGAGCCCACGACGCGCGCCTCGCGGTTGTCCGGGGTGCAGGTCAGCCACGCCCCGGTGCCGTGGTCCACCGGGCACTCGCCGGCACAGGCTCCGGCGGCGCACCCCCAGGCCGCGGCGACCTCGCACTGGCGCACGCAGTGGTCGAGGCTACGCCACGAGTAGCCGACGCCCCAGCCGCCGCAGACGTAGGTGGAGAAGTAGAGGTGATCGACGAAGCCGCAGGTGCCGCCGCGGCAGCCGCCGCTCACCGCCTCGTCGTCGTCGCACGCGGGCAGGAGCAGCGCGAGCAGCGCCGCCGCCCCGGCCGCACGCGCCCCGGAGCGCGTCATGGCCCACCCCCGGGGCGAAGCGTAGCGCGAACCGGGCGGCGCCGGGAAAGGCTAGCGCGCGGCGGGCGCCGTGGGCGTGCCCGACGGCCTCGAGTCGCAGCGCGTGGCCTGCATGGTCAGGTACCCGAGGGCGAAGAGCATGGCGGCGAGCAGGATCTTCCGGGCGGAGGGCACGCGGGGAGGTTAGCACGGCCGGGGTCCGCGGCCGGCGCCGCGGCCCGCGCGCGCCGGGGACGTGAGCGGGCGGCGCCGGACGGCTACAGCTGGATGCCCTCGCGCTGGAGCCGCTGCACGACGCGCTCGCCGACCTTCGGGGCGACGACGACCGGCCCGGCGCGCGGGCTTTCGCTCACAGTGATGCACAACACGCTCGGGAGGAACGGGCGACGCCGCGGCGCACCAAAGGGAAACGGGCCGGACCTCGGGGGATTTCTCCCGGAGTTCCGGCCCGTTTCGGAGTGGGCGCTGCAGGGTTCGAACCTGCGACCCCTGCCGTGTGAAGGCAGTGCTCTACCGCTGAGCCAAGCGCCCTGGTGCAACGAGGCGGCGAAGTATGCCGTCGGTCCCCGGGTGTGTCAACGGGTTCAGCGCGAGCCGCCGCCGGGGGGATCGGGGGGCTCGCCGCCGCCGCCGCGGCCGGTCTCCTGGAGCTTCTCGGAGAGCTCGCGGGCCTTGCGCTTGATGCGGGCGAGCTGCTTCGCCAGGTCCTGGTAGTCCTGGCGGCCGGGGATCCCCGCGGCGGCCATGACGCGCTCCTGGAGCGCCTCGACCTGCTTGCGGCCGCGCTGGGCGAGGCCCACCGCGCGCGCCACCGCCTCCTGGCCGCGCGGGTCCTTGATGACCGTCTCCGCCGCCCGCGCCACCAGCTTCGTCCCGGCGTCGAGGAGCGAGCCGGCGATGCCCTTCCCTTCGCGTCCCATGCGCCCTCCCCTACGGTAGCTCGGTCTCCACCGCCGCCAGCGCCGCGTCCACCACGCCGCGGTGCTGCGCGCGGCGGATGAGCGCCTCGAGGTCCCCCTCGACCTTCACCCGGCCGGACAGCGCCGCCTGCACCGCGTCCGCGCCGCGCAGGATCGCCTTCACGGTCCCGTACGTCGCGCGGATCACGTAATCCGGCTCGAGCTCGAGGATCTCGTCCTCGTCGGCGAGCAGCCGCCAGCGCGCGATGCGCCCGCCGCGCTGCTCCGCCCAGGCGGCCACCGTCCGCGGCCAGGCGGGCGGGTCGGCCTCCACCACCAGCGCGGCGGTCTCGCCCAGGCCGCGCAGGGCCGGGGCGAGCCCGGGCTGCGCGTTGAGCGCCGCCACCAGCGCGTCGATCCAGTCGCGCGAGCCGAACCGCATCCCCTAGCCTCGCTTGAGCCAGCCGAACAGCCCGCCGCGCCGCTCCTCGCCCGCCGCCGCCGCGGCCTGCTCGCCGGCCGCCTGGCGCCGCCGCGCCTCCTCGGCCAGCGCGCGCTTCATGGCCTCGGGGGTGTCGCGCGTCGCGAGGCCGATCTCGGTCATGCCCTTCACCGGATCGTCGAAGCTCACCTTGAGCAGGCACTCCTCGTCGAGCTTGAAGTCGATGCGCCGGCCGGTGGCCGCGGCCGGGAGGCGGATGGAGCCCAGGAACTCCTGGTCCACCAGGAAGTCGGAGTCGCCCTGGTAGATGTCGATCTCGATGGGCTGCCCGGGCTCGCGCGGCGGCGGGAGGCGGAAGCTCTTGCTCGCCGGGATGGGCGTGTTCTTCTCCAGCACCTTGCGGAAGTGGCCGGTGGGGGTGGCGATGCCGATCGGCATCGAGAGCACGTCCACCAGCGTCACCGAATCGATCTGGTCGATCGAGTCGCCGAGCAGCGCCGCGCCGAGCGCCACGCACTCGTCGGGGTGGACGCCCTTGCGCGGCGGCTTGCCGAAGTGCTCCTGGATCTTCTGCTGCACGAGCGGCATGCGGCTCTGGCCGCCCACCAGGATGATCTCGTCGATGTCCTGCGGGCGCAGGCCCTTCTCCTCCATCACCTGGTCGCAGATCTCGAAGGTGCGCTCGACCAGGTCGAGCGTCAGCTCGTTGAGCTGCTGGCGCGAGAGCGGCATGCGCACGTCGAGCGGCCGCCCCTTGCGCTCCTCGATGAACGGCAGGTCGATGACGACGTTGGGGATGAGGGACAGGTCGATCTTGGCGGACTCCGCGCCCTTCTTCACCCGCTGCATGGCGATGGGCGACTGCGCCAGGTCGATCTTGTGCTGGCGCCAGAAGTCCTCGAGCACGTAGTCGATGATCCGGTTGTCGAAGTCCACGCCGCCCAGGAACGTGTCGCCGCCGGTGGCCAGCACCTCGAACACGTTGCCGGAGAGCTGGAGCACCGAGACGTCGAACGTGCCGCCGCCCAGGTCGTAGACCAGCACCTTCTGGTCGAGCCCGCGCGAGAAGCCGTACGCGAGCGCGGCCGCGGTGGGCTCGTTGACGATGCGCTTCACCTCGAACCCGGCGATGCGCCCCGCCTCGCGCACCGCCTGGCGCTGCGCGTCGGAGTAGTAGGCCGGCACCGAGATGATGGCCCCGGCCAGCTCCTTCTGCAGGAACGCCTCCGCGATGGTGCGGATGTGCGCGAGCACGAGCGCGCTGATCTGCGGGAGCGTGTGGACCTGCCCGCCGAGCAGCACCGCCGCCTCGCCGCTCGGCCCCTCTACGATGTCGTACGAGTAGTAGTTGCGCAGCTCCTGCACGACCTTGGAGTTCCACTTGCGGCCGATGAGCCGCTTCGCGCCGTAGATGGTGTTCTTGGGGTTGGTGACGAGCTGGTCCTTCGCCACCCCGCCCACCAGCACGTCGCCCTTGTCGCTCAGCGCCACCACCGTCGGCAGGATCAGGTTGCCGCGGTCGGTCGGGACGACCTTGGGGATGCGGTTCCGCACGTACGCGACGCACGCGTTGGTCGTGCCGAGGTCGATGCCGATGATGGGCTTTTCCCGCGCGCCTGCCATGGCCCCGAAACCTAGCACAGGAACCGGCGGCACCCGAACCCGGGGCGCGGGGCGCCGGCGCCGCTAGAACGGAACGTCGTCGCCGCCGTCCGGGTCCCCGCCGCCCGGCTCCACCGCCGCGTCGGCCGGGACGGGCCCGCGCCGCGGCGCCGGCTCGCCGAACAGCGCCGGGACGACGCTCGGATCGCGCGGCGGGAGCCCGGTCGCGGGCGGGGGCGCCGCGCCCAGGGCCGCCGGGAGGCCGGGATCGTCGAGCTGCCACCGCTCGAACAGCTCCGGCTCGGCGGGCAGCTCCTCGAGGAAGCGCGACGCCTTCATCACCACGCGCTCGCGGTCCCGCGGCGCGGCGACCACCGGGTAGGTCAGGTACAGCTCGTCCTTGGCGCGGGTGCTCGCGACGTAGAACAGCCGCCGCTCCTCCTCCTCGCCGTCGAGGTCCTTCAGCGCCTGCGCCGAGGGGAAGCGGCCGTCGGCGAGCCACACCACGAACACCGCCCGCCACTCGAGGCCCTTCGCCTGGTGCACCGACGAGAGGATCATCTTCTCGTCCGGCTCGCCGCCCTCCGAGACGGTCTCGGCCGAGATCTCGGTGAGCAGCGCGATCTCGGAGAGGAACGCCTCGGTGTCCTCGTAGCCGCGCGCGTACTGCGCGAGCTGCTGCACGTCCTCGACGCGCTGGTCGGCGTTCAGGAACTCGGCCCGCAGGTACTCCTCGTAGCCGCCGTCCAGCACCTTCTCGATGGCCTCGCCGGGCAGGTCGGAGGTGGGCGGCCGCGCCAGCGCGCGCAGGAGCTGGGCGAGCCGGGTGTAGCCGGCGCGCCCCTTGGCCGGCACGTGCGAGGCGACGTCCGGCGCGAGCAGCTCGTCCACGGTGCCGCGCCCGCGGCTGCGCCGCAGCGCGAACGCGCTCCACACCGCGTCGGCGGTGGCGGTACCGACGCCGGGGGTGATCTTGAGGCAGCGCTTCAGCGCCAGCTCGTCGCCCGGGTTTCGCGCGAAGCGCAGGTGCGCGAGCACGTCCTTCACGTGCGCGGCCTCGAAGAAGCGGACGCCGCTGCGGACGACGAACGGGATCCCGCGCCGCGCCAGCTCGAACTGGATCTCCATCGAGTGGTGGTGCGCGCGGTACAGCACCGCGATCTCCGGGAGCGGGATGCCCTCGTCGCGCAGCTCGAGCACCCGCTGCGCCACGAACGCCGCCTGCTGCTGCACGTCGCGGCAGGGCACCACCGCCGGCAGGGTCCCGTCGCGCCGGACGCTCGACAGCTCCTTCTCGAACTGCCGGACGTTCGCGGCGATCGACGCGTTCGCGAGCGAGAGGATCTGCGGGGTGGAGCGGTAGTTGACCGTCAGGTCGAAGCGCCGCGCGTCCGGGTAGCGCTTCTCGAACTCGAGGATGTTCGCGAAGTGGGCCCCGCGGAACGAGTAGATGCTCTGCGCGTCGTCGCCCACCACGCACAGGTTCCGGTGCTCGGCGGCGATGAGGTCCACCACGTCGCCCTGCAGGCGGTTCGTGTCCTGGTACTCGTCCACCAGCACGTACCGGTAGCGCGCGGCCAGCGCGCGGCGGACGTGCTCGCGCTCGGCGAGCAGGATCTTCCAGTTGAGCAGCAGGTCGTCGAAGTCCATCGCGTTGAGCGCGTGCTTGCGCTCCGCGTAGCGGCGGGCCACCCGCAGCACGTCGTCGGTGAGCGGGACGAACTGCGGGCGGCGGTCGGCGAGCACGTCGGCGAGCGGGGTCTGCGTGTTCACCGCCATCGAGACGAGGTCGATGAGGACGTCGGCCTTCGGGAAGCGGCGCGCGCCCACCGCCAGCCCGCACTCGGCGATGGCCGCGGTCATCACGTCGCGCGAGTCCTCGCGGTCGAGGATGGAGTAGCCGCGCTGGTAGCCCAGCTCCGCGGCGTGCTCGCGCAGCACCTCGTGCGCGACGTGGTGGAACGTGCCGCCGGCGATGCGGCGCGTGTCCACCCGGCAGACCTCCTCCACGCGGCGGAGCATCTCGCGGGCCGCCTTGTTGGTGAAGGTGAGGAGGAGGATGCCCTCCGGCGCGACGCCGTCCGCGACCAGCCGCGCCACGCGCCAGGTGAGCGTGCGCGTCTTGCCGGAGCCCGCGCCGGCGATCACCAGGATCGGCCCGTCGCCCGCCTCGACGACGGCGATCTGCTGGTCGTTCAGGAGCCCCTGGTAGTTGAGCGCGCGGGCGGGCGGGGAGGCCGCCTTGAGCTGGTAATGCCGGGACATGCGTTCAGGGCAGCCAAGCTAGCAGGCGATATCGGCCGGGTCAAACCGGCGGCCCCGGCGGCGGCGGTGCTTCACGATACGTGAATTGTGGCCGAAAAGTTGGAGGGGCGCACCTCGCCGCTTAGCATCCCACCCCGATGTCGCCGCTGCGCACGCTGCCCGTCGCGCTGGCCGGCCTGCTGGCCGCCTGCGCGGGCCCGATGCGCGCCGCCCGCGACAACCCCCTGCCCCCGCCCGCCCAGGGCCGGGCCGGCATCCGCGAACCGGATGCCGGCCCGGCTCGAGGTGTCGCCCCCGTCCGCGCGCGCGCCGTGCCCCGCCCGCTGCCGCGCGCCCTCGCGGTGGAGCGCGCGGTCGCGACCGCGGCGCGGCTGGTGGGCGCCCGCGAGATCGTCGTCGACGGGGCCCGGTTCGGCGACGGCTGCGCCGCGCTGGTCCGCGCCGCCTACGACCGGGCCGGCGCCCCGCTCCCGCCGGACGCCGACCCGCGGGCCCTCCACGCGCTGGCCCGCGACCACGGCGTCGCGAGGCGCTGGGCCCCCGCCGCCGGCGACCTGGCGTTCCTGGCCGATCGGCCCGGCGGGCCGGTCGAGCACGTGGGCCTGGTCGAGTCGGCGGGCAAGGACGGCACCGCCGTGGTGCTCCACCTCACCGAGCACGGCGTGGCCCGGATCCGCGTGAACCTCGGCAAGGCCTGGAAGCTCAAGGGCGACGACGGCCGCACCGTGAACGACCTGCTGGTGGTCGGCGGCGGCCGCCTCCCCGCCGGACGGCTGCTGGTGGGCTACGCCAGGCTGCTCTGACCGGCGACCACCCGTCCGCCGACCACCGTGGCGGCGAGGCGGATCCCCGGGAGCGCCTCCACCGGCACGCCGAGCACGTCGTCGGCGAACGCGGTGAGGTCCGCGTCCATCCCCTCGCGGATCATCCCGTGGCGCCCTTCCGCAAACGCGGCCCAGGCCGCACCGGTGGTGAATGCCCGGAGCGCCGCCTCGCGCGAGACCGCCTCCTGGGGCTGGAACGGCGCGCCGTCCGGCCCCCGTCGCGCCTCCGCCGCGCACAGCCCGGCGCGCGGGTCGGGCGACTCGATGGGGAAGTCCGAGCCGAACGCCAGCACCGCCCCGGCCGCGGCGGCGCTGCGCCAGGCGTAGGCGCCGCGCAGCCGCTCGGTCCCCTCCCCCAGCCGCGCGGGCACCCAGGCGGCGTCGCTCGTGGCGTGGACCGGCTGCATCGAGGCGACCGCGCCGGTCTCGGCGAGGAGCGGCAGGTCCGCGGGCTGGAGGATCTGGAGGTGCTCGACGCGCGGGCGGAGCGGGCGCAGCGCGGGGCCGGCGTCCCGGAACGCCCGGAGCACCTCGCGCACGGCCCGGTCGCCGATGGCGTGGACGGCCGGCTGCATCCCGGCCCGGACCACCGCCTCGAGCCGCGCCCGGAGCTCGTCCGGCGCGGTGAGCAGGAGCCCGCGGTTCCCCGGGTCGTCGGCGTAGTCCTCGAGCAGCGCCGCGCCGCGGCTGCCCAGGGCGCCGTCGGCGAACAGCTTCACCGCCCGCACCTCGAGCCGGCCGCCCAGCTCCGGCGTCCCCCGCCAGCGCTCCAGCTCGGCCTCGAGCACCGGGCGCGGCGCCAGGCCGTCGATCATGGCGTACACGCGCAGCGGCAGCCGGCCCGCCCCGGCGAGGCGGCGGTACGCGTCGAGGACGTCCGGCTCGACGCCGGCGTCGTGCACGCCGGTGAGCCCGAGGGCGGCCAGTTCGTCGAGCCCGGCGAGCAGCAGCTCCTCCAGCTCCTCCGGGCCGGGCCGCGGCAGGCGCGCGGTGACGAGGTCCATCGCCGCGTCCACCAGCACGCCGGTGGGCAGGCCGGCCGCGTCGCGGACGATCCGTCCCCCCGGCGGATCCGCGGTGCTCGGGCCGATGCCCGCCGCGGCGAGCGCCGCGGCGTTCACCCAGCAGGCGTGCCCGTCCACGCGGAACAGCACCACCGGGTGTCCGGGCGCCGCGCGCGAGAGCGGACCGGCCTCCGGGAACGCGCCCCCGGGCCAGCGGTTCTGGTCCCAGCCGCGGCCGCGGATCCAGCGCCCCGGCGGCGTGGCGAGGGCGCGCTCGGCCACCCGCGCCGCGCAGGCCTCGGCGCTCCCGGCCCCCTCGCAGCGGACCTCGCGGCGCGCGCGGGCGAGGCCGAGCACGTGCCCGTGCGCGTCCACCAGGCCGGGCACGGCGCTCCCGCGGCCCAGGTCGAGCCGGCGCGCCCCCGGGGCCGCGCGGGCGGCGCACTCCGCCGGCTCGCCCACGCACAGGAAGCGGCCGTCGCGGATCAGCGCGGCCCCGGCGCGCGGGCGCGCCGGGTCGAGCGTGTGCAGCGTGCCGACCACCAGCAGATCGTCCATGGAGCCCCCGGCGGCCGCCGCGCGGCGGCGCAGGGCGGTGTGTAGCGCCGCCTGCACCGCCTGTCACCCCCGCCCGCGCGCCGATGCGCGGGACGAGCTCGCGGCGAGCGGGGTCCCGGAGGTCAGGCGCGAGCGGGCACGCGCATCACGCGGCCGGCACGCTCGGGCCGGCGCGCTCGGTGCGCTGCCAGGCGGCGCGCTGGCTGCGGCGCAGGAACCGCCACAGCCCCACCGCCAGCGCGGCGTTCATGGCCACGAAGTAGTGCGCCAGCGAGGCGAGCCGGCGCACCGGGCCCCGCAGCCCGGCCGCGCCGTGCCGGCCCGCCAGCGCCAGGCCGTAGAACGCGGCCTGCGCGAGCAGCAGCGCCCGGTAGCCCCACGCGCCGGGCGCGGCGGCGAGCAGCCCGTTCGCGACCGCCGCGGCGGCGAGCAGGAACGGCGCCGACCACCGCAGCAGCTTGTGCGAGACGAACGCGAAGCACAGGAACCCGGTGCGCGGGTCGAGCAGCTCCGGCACCCGCGCCAGCGCCTGCCAGTTGCCCGCGCCGATGCGCGCGCGCCGCCCGAACTCGTGCCCGGCGTCCTCGGTGGTCTCCTCGAACGCGACCGCGTCCGGCTCGAACGGCACCTCCCACCCCCGGGCCGCGATCCGCACCGGGATGACGAAGTCGTCCACGATGGTGTCGGGCGGGAGCGGCGAGAACAGGATGCGGCGGATGGCGTAGAGGCCGCCGTTCGCGCCCAGCACGCAGCCGTGCTTGCCCTCGTAGTACTTGATGGCGGTCTCGTACTTCCAGTACAGGCTCTCCTCGAACTCGCGGCGGGTCGGGTTGAACAGCCGCAGCCGCCCCACCACCGCCCCCACGCCAGGCTCGCGGAAGCGCCGCGCCAGCGCGCGGAGCGCGCCCCGCTCCAGCATCACGTTCGCGTCGGTGAGCACCACCAGGTCTCCGCGGGCCTGCGGCACCAGCCGCGAGAGGACGCTCGCCTTGCCACCGCGCGGCGCGAGCGCGTGCACCTTCACCCGCGAGCCGCCCACCTCGCGGGCGATCTGGGCGGTGCGGTCGGTGCACCCGTCGCAGCCCACCACGATCTCGAGCCGGTCCGGCGGGTAGTCGAGGGCGAGGCAGTTCTCGATCTTGCGGCGGATCCAGGCCTCCTCGTCGAAGGCCGAGAACAGCAGCGTCACCGTGGGCCACGCCTCCGCGGCCCGGCCGCGGCGATCGTCGCCGCCGGAGACGAACCGGACGGCGGCGAGGGCCTCGCGCACCCCGTCCCAGACGGCGAGCATGAGCGGGTACGCGGCGTAGGTGAACGCGACGAGGGCGAGCGCGAGCCAGAAGATCGCTTCCATGGCGGCAGCGGGCGAGCAACCCGCGCGCCAGCGCTCCGATGCCGCTCGGGGCTAGTGCCCCCCGCCGAACTCCACCGGCTCGGGCGCCGGCGCCGGCCGGGGGCGCGGGCGGGGCGGAGCACCCGCCGGCGGCGCGGACGGGGCGCCGGCGGGGCTCGTGGAGGGCGCCGCGCCCGCGGGAGCCGGCGCGGACGGGGCCGGCGCGGGCGCCGCCGAGGGCCTGGGGGCGGCGGGCGCGGACGGCGCGGCCGCCGGCGCGGGCGCGGAGCCGGCCGGGCGCTGGGCAACGCCGTTCCGCGGCGCGGGCCCGCCGTTCCCAGCCGCGGGCGCCCCCTGCCCGCCCGCCGCGCCGGCCCGCCCGGGCGCAGGCAGCGGGAGGAAGCCGGACGGGGTGGCCGGCTCGGGCACGGCCGCGGCGGCGAGCTTCGCGCGGAGCGTGAGCGCGCCCTCGTGGCGTGGGTTCGCGGCGAGCAGGCCGTCGAGCGTGCCGATCGCCTCCTGGCGACGCCCGAGCGCGCCCTGCGTGCGCGCGAGCAGGAGCCGGGCCCGCAGGATCTCCGGGTTGCGCGCGAGCAGCGCCGAGAGCGCGGCCGCCGCCCGCTCCTGCGCGCCGCGATCGTGCGCCCTGGCGTCGAGCGCCGCCTCCGCCAGCGCGACCCAGGGATCGCCGGGGAGCCGCTTCCGCGCCTCGGCCGCGGCGCGCTCGAGCGCGGCGCGATCGCCGGACCAGGCCGCGAGCAGCGCCTGGGACCGGGCCACCTCCGCCGGCGCCGCGTGCGCGGCCTGCAGCCGCCCGAGCGTCTCCGCCGCCCCGGCGGCGAGCGTGCGCGCCCGCTCGGCCTGCGCGCGGGCGTCGGCGGCGAGGCCGTCCGCCTCGGCGCCGGCTGCCTGCTCGGCGGTCTCCCAGCCGGGCTGCTGCTCGGTCCGGAGGCGATCCCGCTCGGCGGCGCGGGCGGCCGCGCGCAGCTGCAGCGCGGAGGCGCCCTCGCCGAGCTCGGCGGCGCGCAGGATCTCCGCCGCGGCGAGGTCCGCCTCGGGCACGCGATCGCGCGGCGCGAGGCGCAGCGCCTCCTCGAAGCGGGCGCGCGCCTGGTCCAGGCTGGTGGCGTCGTCCAGCGCCATGAGCGCGAGCCCCTCGGCGCGGAGCCGGCCGGCCTCCGGCGCGTGGCGGCGCGACAGCAGCAGCCAGCCCGCCGCGACCACGACCGCCACGGCCGCGACGACCAGCGGGATGAGCCACTTGCGCCGGGCGCTCCACCGCAGCCGGGCCTCGAAGGTGCCGACGGTGTCCTTGCGCAGGACCGGCGCCCGCGTCACCGCCGCCTGCGTGGGCTGCGGCTTGTACACCGTGGGCCCGGACCGCACCGCGCGGGGGGGCTCGGGCGCGTACGCGCGGGGCGCGGCGCGCGGCGGCTCCGGCTCCGCCTCGGGCTCCGGCGCGGGCGGCGCCGGCGGCGGCGTCATGGCCGGCGGCTCGGGAGGCGGGGCGGGGCTGGCGGCCGGGCGGGCGGCCTCCGGTGGACGCGCGGTGAACACGTGCTGGCAGCGCGTGCACTGGACCGCGGAGCCCTCGGGCGCGAGCAGCGCCTCGTCGAGCTCGTAGAGCGTCGAGCAGCGTTCACATCGGATGAGCAAAACGTTCCTCCGCCCCCGGGTGGAGGAGCCTACCCCAGGGCCGGTCGGGTCGCTACGGCGCTGCCTCGATCCGGAGCGCGCCGCGCGCCTGCTCCAGGCGGCGGGGGCCGATACCGCGCACGCGGCGGAGGTCGTCCGCCGTGCGGAACGGCCCGTCCTGCTCCCGGCTGCGCACCACCGCCTCGGCGAGCCGCCGGGAGAGCCCGGGGACGTGGGCCAGCTCGCGCGCGCCGGCGGTGTTCGGGTCGATGGGTAGCCCCAGCACCAGGCGCTCGTCCGCCGCGAGCGGGCGGCGGTCCCCGGGGTCCGCGGCGCAGCCGAGCCAGTGGCGCGGCGGCACGCCGCGGCCGGCGGGCGCGCAGGCGGGCGGCGCGGGCGGGGACTCCACCTGGACGCGGAAGCGCGCGGGCAGCAGGACGGCGGCGAGCACCAGGGCGAGCGCGACGCGGCGTGGCATGCGGCCCGCCCGCTGCAACCGGGGAGCCGGCCGGGCCACGGGGCACACACCACGGCGGGTGCCCCGGCGGGAAGCGACGGCGGCCGCCGCGCGGACGGTGTAGGAAGGCGCCGCCGGTCCATCCCTGCACGGAGCGCCCATGGAAACCCTCCTCCTCGACGGCGAGACCCTCACGCTGGAGCAGGTCCGCGCGGTCGCGACCGGGGCCGCCCGCGCGGCGCTCGCCCCCGCGGCGCGCGAGCGCGTGCGGCGCTCCCGCGCGCTGGTGGACGCCCGGCTGGAGGACGGCGAGGCGCACTACGGGATCAACACCGGCTTCGGGACGCTCGCCGAGGTGCGCATCCCGCGGGCCGACCTCGAGCGGCTGCAGCGCAACCTGGTGCTCTCGCACGCGGCGGGCGTGGGCGCGCCGCTGCCGCTCGCGGAGGCGCGCGCGCTGGTGCTGCTGCGCGCCAACGTGCTCGCGAAGGGGGTCTCGGGCATCCGCGAGCGCACGCTGGACCTGCTGCTCGCCATGCTGGAGCGCGGCGTGGTGCCGGTGGTGCCGGAGCGCGGGTCGGTGGGCGCGTCGGGCGACCTCGCGCCGCTCGCGCACCTGGCGCTGGTGCTGATCGGCGACGGCGAGGCGTTCCTCGCGCCGCCGGGCGCGGCGGGCGCACCGGAGCGGCTCCCGGGGGGCGAGGCGCTGCGGCGCGCGGGGCTCGAGCCGGTGGTGCTGCAGCCGAAGGAGGGCCTCGCGCTGGTGAACGGGACGCAGGCCATGGCGGCGGTGGGCACGCTGGCGCTGCTCCGCGCCGAGCGGCTGGCGGCGCTCGCGGACCTGGCCGGCGCCATGACGCTGGAGGGGCTGCTCGGCTCGCACCGGCCGTTCGCGCCGGAGATCCAGGCGGCGCGCGGCCAGCCCGGCCAGATCGCCGCCGCCGCGCACCTGCGCGCGCTGCTGGCCGGCTCCGAGCTGAACGCGTCGCACCAGGGCCCCGGCTGCCACAAGGTGCAGGACCCCTACTCGCTCCGCTGCATGCCCCAGGTGCACGGCGCCGCGCGCGACGGCATCGGCTTCTGCCGGGGCGTGCTGGCGCGCGAGGTGAACGCCGCCACCGACAACCCGCTCGTCTTCCCGGACACCGGCGAGATCGTGTCCGGCGGCAACTTCCACGGGCAGCCGGTGGCGCTCGCGCTGGACGTGCTCGCGGTGGCCGCCTCGCACCTCGCCGCCATCTCGGAGCGGCGCGTGGAGCAGCTCGTGAACCCGTCGCTCTCCGGGCTGCCGCCGTTCCTGGCGCCGCAGCACGGGCTCAACTCCGGGTTCATGATCGCGCAGGTGACGAGCGCGGCCCTGGTCTCCGAGAACAAGGTGCTCTGCCACCCGGCCTCGGTGGACTCGATCCCGTCGTCCGCGGGCCGCGAGGACCACGTGTCGATGGGCATGACCGCCGCGCTGAAGGCGCGCCAGGTGGTGGAGAACGTCCGGACCTGCCTCGCCATCGAGCTGCTGGTCGCGGCGCAGGCGCTGGACCTCCGCGCCCCGCTCCGCCCCGCCCAGCGCGTGGCCGAGGCGCACGCCCGCCTGCGCGAGCGCGTCCCGCACCTGTCGGAGGACCGGGCGCTGCACCGCGACATCGAGGCGGTGTCGCGGCTGGTGGACGAGGGCGCGCTGGAGCTGTGAGCCTGGTCCCGGCCGCCGCCGCCCGGGCGGGCGGCGGCGCCGGCAGCCGCGCTACGCCACCGCCTGCGTGGGCGGGTTCAGGCAGAGCGCCCGGTTGAGCGCGATCACCGCCTGCTTGTAGTCCTTGCGGTCGATCACGAACTGCATGTTCGTCTGCCGCAGCGACTGCGAGAACGCGTTCACGTTGATGCCGTTCTCGGCGAGCGCCTGGGTGGCGCGGGCCAGCACGCCGGGGAAGGCGATGTTGCTCCCGATGACGCACACGATGGCGGACGGGACCACCGTCACCTTCTGGTACTGGTTCTCGAGCTCCTCCACGAAGGCCGAGGAGACCGACTTCTCCCAGACCACGTGCGTGATCGAGTTCGCGTTGGTGGCCTTCAGGATGTACGAGATCCCGTGGCGCTGGAAGATCTCCATCACCCCGAGGTCGAAGCCCACCGTCCCGACCATCGACGGATCGTGGATCTCCACCGCGCTCACCTTGGGTGACCCGGCGATCACCTCGATGCGCGCCTGGCTGCCCACGTAGTCCTTGGTGATGAGCGTGCCGGGGTGCTCCGGCTCGAACGTATTCTTCAGGCGGATGGCGATGCCGGCGAGCTCCATGGGCTTCGCGGCCTTCGGGTGGATCGCCTCCATCCCGACGTCGGCCAGCTGGTCGGCCACGTCGTAGTTGGTCATCCCGACCACCACCGTGTTCTGCGCCCCGACCAGCTCCGGGTCGGCCGAGGACAGGTGGTACTCCTTGTGGATGACCGCCTCGTCGGCCCGCAGCTCGACCGCGACCTTGCTGAAGGTGACCTCGGAGTACCCGCGGTCGAACTCCCGCATGATGCCCTCGACGCCCTTCGTGTACCCGGTGACCACCACCACCTGGCGGGTGACGTCCACGCCGGTGAAGCACTTGTGGATGCGCTCGTCGATGGTGAGCGGGTCGTCGTCGTCGAAGCCGGAGAGGTCCATCAGCGAGGCCTCGACGCCCTTCGCCCGGAGGATCTCCACGCTGTTGAACGCGCTGTGCGCCTCGCCCACCGCCGCGAGCATCTCGCGCGCCGCGAGCAGCACGCTGTCGCGGCGCACGTAGCCGCTCGCGAGCACGTGGCGCATCGAGTCGAGCAGCGCCCGCAGCTCCTTCATGCGCTTCTCGATGAACCCGTCGGCGCGGGCCAGATCGAGCCCGAGCGGCGCGAGGCCGGCGTTGATGGCCTTCAGCTTGCCGGTGAGCGCCTCGATGGCGCTGGTGAAGTCGCCGCCGTTCGCGAAGCGGGCGTACACGCCGGGCTCGCCGGTCTTCTTGTGCTCGAGGAGCTGGTTGGTGACGCCGGCGTAGGCGGAGACGACGTACACCCGGCCGTACACGCGGCTCGGGTCGCGCAGCATGATGTTGCGCAGCACCTCGTCGAAGCGGGACATCGAGGTGCCGCCGATCTTCTCGACGCTGATCATGCGAAGGGTTCCGGGGACTGGGTGGCGGTTCGGGGCTCGGGGCCTGGGATGGACGGACCGCGATGATACCCAAACGTGCGCCACATGCCACCCGCCCGGGCCGCGAACGGCGTGGCCGCCGAGCCGGACGGCGGCGGCGTCCCGGCCCGGAACGCGAGACGCCCGGACCCTCGCGCGTCGAGGATCCGGGCGCCGGGGCCCGCGGCCGGCCGGTGGCCGGCTAGGCGGCGAGCGCGGTGCGGCGGAGGTCGCCGCGCGCCGAGAACCGGAACGCGGTCACCGCGCCGACGCGGATCTCGTCGCCGTCCCGGAGGACGGCGGACCGGACGCGCACGCCGTTCACGAACGTGCCGTTCGTCGAGCCGAGGTCGGTGATCGTCCAGGCGCCGTCCTGCCGGCGGGCGATGCGCGCGTGCAGCCGCGACGCGCCGCGGTCGTCCACGGGCAGGTCGGCCTGGTCGGCGCGGCCGATGGTCAGGCCGTCGCTCAACCGCAGCACGCGCCCGAACGCGTCGAGGTGGCTCGCGAAGCTGCAGACGAGCGACGGCGCGGCGGCGGGTCCTGCCAGGTCGAAGGTGGCGAGCATGGGAGGCTCCTCGGTCACTCCGAGATGGACACGTCGGCCGCGTTCAGGAAGACCTGCACGGGCCGGAACGACCGCCCGTTCACCGAGCACGACGCGTGCGTGACGCCGTCGGCGCCCGCCGTGCAGCGGTCGGCGGCGAGGCCGGCCTGGACCATGGGCCCGCAGGAGCCCGGGATGCCGCGCTCGGCGGCGCAGCCGCGGGGCGTGGACACGCGAGGGTCGAGCGAGTCCGTCGAGAGCGCCACGTACACGCCGGAGCCGTCGAACATGTTGCCGAAGTACGTCGCCTCGCTGAACCGCCAGCCGGCGACCTCCTCGGCGGTGACGGGGATGGCCTCGCCGGACGGGCCGTAGCCGCGGACCGAGATCTGGACGTGCTTGCCGAACGCGTTGGTGTGCGCGGCGAAGCAGGCGCTCACGAGCTCCTGCTCGGCGGCGGGGATGGTGCCGCCCTTGGCCCACTGTGGCGCGAGGCCCAGGCCGCCGCGCCACGTGTAGGTCTCGCCCCCGCGGGCGTACGACAGCTCCTGGCCGGCCGGCAGCGCACACTGCGCGAGGTACTTCATCACCATCGACGAGTACCCGGCGTCGCGGTCGAACCAGGCGGCGAACGCAGGCTGCGCGAGGGCGCTGCCCGTCAGGCCGCTCGCGGCGAGCCCGGAGGTGCCGGCGCCGAACGCCAGGCCGTTGTTGAGGCGGGCGCCGTTCGTGAAGACGCCGTTCGTGAACACGCCGTTGGTGAAGACGCCGTTCCCCAGGATGCCATTGGTGAAGACGCCATTCGTGAACACGCCGTTCGTGAAGACCCCGTTCGTGAACACGCCGTTCGTAAAGACGCCGTTCTCCAGGATGCCGTTCGTGAAGACGCCGTTGGTGAACACGCCGTTGGTGAAGACCCCGTTCGTGAACACGCCGTTCGTGAAGACGCCGTTCGTGAAGACGCCGTTCGTGAAGACGCCGTTCGTGAAGACGCCGTTCTCCGCGAGGCCGTTCGTGAAGACCCCGTTGGTGAACACGCCGTTCGTGAAGACGCCGTTCTCCGCGAGGCCGTTGGTGAAGACCCCGTTCGTGAACACGCCGTTCGTGAACACGCCGTTCTCCGCGAGGCCGTTCGTGAAGACCCCGTTGGTGAACACGCCGTTCGTGAAGACGCCGTTCTCCGCGAGGCCGTTCGTGAAGACCCCGTTGGTGAACACGCCGTTCGTGAAGACGCCGTTCTCCGCAAGGCCGTTCGTGAAGACCCCGTTGGTGAACACGCCGTTCGTGAAGACGCCGTTCTCCGCGAGGCCGTTCGTGAAGACCCCGTTGGTGAACACGCCGTTCGTGAAGACGCCGTTCTCCACGAGACCGTTGGTGAAGACGCCGTTGCCCAGCAGGCCGTTCTCGAGGAGGCCGTTCTCGGCCGGTGCCGCGCGAACGGAGCTGGAGACGACGAGAAGCGCCGCAATCACGAACGAACGAGCCTGGTTGTGCATCGGTTTCCTCCCACCGTCGCCTGTGTGCGCATAGGGCCCCACCGCCACTCCCCGGCGCACACCTTTGGGCACGGCTCCGCACCACTTTTTGTCCCTTCAAACGGGTACGATATCCCGTGTTCATGTGACACTCGACAGGGGTAAGCTGTGGGTGAATGGGACAGATCGGCGTCCCTAAGGATCACACGGCTTTACTCCAAGCGGATATCGGGCAGCCGGCCACGGGTTTCTCGGGACCCACCCTTCGGCGCATCGTATGATGCGTTCCGTGAACACCCCCGGACACCGCCCGCCGGCACTTCCGCCGATCCCGGGGTTCGAGATCGAGGGTGTGATCGGACGGGGCGGGTTCGGCGAGATCCTGTCGGCGCGACGCACCCGCGACGGGACCGCCGCCGCCGTGAAGATCTCCCAGGGCTCCACGCCGCGCGCGCGCGACCAGCTCCTCCGCGAGGCCGCCGCGCTGCGCGAGATTGGCCCCGAGCTCGCGCCGGCGGTGCTCGCGAGCGGCATGCTCGAGGACGGCCGCGCCTGGGTCGCGCTCGAGCGGCTCACCGCGCCGTCCCTCGCCGACCGCGTCCGCGCGGTCGACGGGCCGCTCGATCTCGAGACCCTGCGCGACGCGGTGCTCGCGCTCGCGGACGCGCTCGCGGCCCTCCACGGCCGCGGCTGGCGCCACCTCGACCTCAAGCCGCGCCACGTGTTCGTGGAGCCCGGCGGCGCGCGGCTGGTGGACTTCGGGCTGGCGCACGGCCCGGAGCCGGTCGCGACGGAGGACGCGCCGGCGGGCGCTTCGGCCGGGACGGCGGCGTACATGGCCCCGGAGCAGGTCCGCGGCGACGCGGCGGACGCCCGCGCCGACGTCTACGCGGCGGGCGCGATCCTCTTCGAGCTCGTGACCGGGGCGCCGCCGTTCGAGGGCTCGCCGGGCGAGCAGCGGCAGGCGCACCTGGCGCGCCGGCCCGGGCGTCCGTCCGAGCACGCCGGCGTGCCGCCGGCGCTCGAGGAGGTCATCCTCCGTTGCCTGGCCAAGCTCCCGGAGGCGCGCTACGCCGACGGGAGCGCGCTGCGGGTCGCGCTCCGCGAGGCGTTCGCCGCGGTCGCCGAGCCCCGCGCCGCCGCCGACGCGCCGCGCGCGCCCGCCCTGCGCCCCCGGACCGTCGGCCTGCTGCGCGTCGCCTACGACACGGACGTGCTGCACCTGCAGCGCGCCGCGCAGTCGGTGGGCGGGCGCCTCGGCGCGCTCGGGACCCGCGCCGCCTCGGTCGTGTTCGAGCCGGGCGCGCGCGAGAACGCGGTCCGCCTGGCGCTCGACGGCGCCCACGCGCTCCTCCGCGACGCGATCGTCCGCCACGCGGTGGTGGACCTCGCCAGCGTCATGGTCCACGACGCCGCGGCCGGCTCGCGGTACCTGCTCGCGCCCGCCGACGCGGCGGAGGGCGCCCCGGCGGACGCCGAGGTCCTCCTCACCCCGCGCGCCGCCGCCGCCGTCCCGACCGTGCGCACCGTCCCGGCGCGAGGCGGCCTGCTGCGCGTCGTCGCGGGCGGCGAGTCCCAGGCGCCGCGGCCCCACCTGGTGGGGCGGGCGCCGGTGCTGGAGCACCTCGTCACCACGGCGAACGCCGCGCTCCTCCGCAACGCCCCGGCGATCGCCGCGGTCACCGGCGAGGGCGGCATCGGCAAGACGTCGGTCGGCGCGGAGCTGGCCGCGCGCCTGCGAGCCCTGCCCTGCGCGCCGGAGGTGCTCGAGATCCGCGCCCGCGACGGCATGGTCGGCCAGGACGACACGCTGCGCGCGCTGCTGGCCTGGGCGCTGGGGCTGCCGCCGAGGCCGCCGGCGCCCGCCGACCGCGGCCGCGCCCTGCTCGGCGCCCTGGTCCCGGACGCCGGGCGCGAGGCGTGGGCCCCGGTCGCGCTCGCGCTGGGCTGGGTCCGGTCGGACGAGCCGGCGCTCCGGCAGTGGCGCGCCGCGCCGGGCGCGCTCCGGACCGCCGCGATGCGCGCCACCGGCGAGGCGCTGCGCCGGCGCGCGCGGGCGCGCCCGCTCTGCGTCCTGCTCGACGACGCGCACTTCGCCGACACCGCCGCGCTGGACGCGCTCGAGTACGCGGCGCTCGCCGAGGCGGACGTCCCGCTGTTCGTGTGCGCGCTGGGCCGCCCCGCGCTGGCCACGGCGCGCCCCACCCTCGGCGATCGCGCCGCGCGCGCGATCCACCTCTCCCTCGGCCCCCTCGGCGCGGACGAGTCGGCGGAGCTGTGCCGGCGCCTCCTGCTCCCGGCGGAGAACGTGCCGGCGCGCGCCATCGCCCGGCTGATCGAGCGCGCGCGCGGCGTGCCGGTGCTGCTGGTCGAGCTGGTGCGCGGGCTCCGCGCGCAGGGCCTGGTGCGGCAGCAGGCGGCCGACGGCAACTGGTACGTCGCCACCGACGAGCTGGACCGCGTGCCGGATCTTCCGCTGGTGGACTGGCTGGCCCAGCAGGAGCTGGCGCTGCTCCCGGAGGCGCTGGGCGCGCACGCGCGCCTGGTGGCGCTGCTCGCCGACGAGGTCACGGGCGCGGAGGTCGCCGGGATCGTGGCGGAGCTCGATCGCGAGGGCGGCGGCCCGCTGGTGAGCCTGGATCCGGACGTCGCCACCCGGCGCCTGGTCGAGCTGCGGGTGCTCACCGAGCGGGCGGACCGCGTCGCGTTCCGGCACCCCATGCTCCGCGACGCGGTGGCGGCCTCTGCGTCGGACCCGGAGCGGCGCGCGGTCCACCGCGCCGCGTTCCGGTACTACCTGCTCGCGGCCGACATCCCGGAGGGCGAGCGGCTGCCCCGCCTCGCGGTGCACGCCGAGGCCTGCGGGCTGCGGCCGGAGGCGGCGTCGCTGTGGCTCCGGATCGCGGAGGCGCTGCGCGGGCGCCACGCGTACGTGGAGGCCGAGACCCACTACACCCGCGTGCTCACGCTCCTCGCCGAGGACGACGAGCGGGGCCGCTTCTCCGCGCTGCGGGGGCGCGGGCTGGTCCGGTACCGGCTCGGCCGGTACCGCGACGCCATCTCCGACCTGGGCGCCGCCTCGGCCGCCGCCCGCGCGCTCCGCGACCGCAGCGGCGAGATCGAGTGCCTGCTCGACGAGGCGACCGCGCTCGACTGGATGAACGACTACGGCGCGTCCTCGGAGCGGCTGCGGGCCGCCGAGGCGCTGGCCGGGACCAGCCCGAGCCCGCTGCTCGCCGCCCGGCTCATGGTGGCGCGCGGCCGGGCCATGCTGCGGGCGGGCCGCTGGCAGGAGGGCGCCGCGGCGGTGGAGGCGGCGGCGGTGCTGGCCGAGCCGCTCGGCGACGAGGGCTACGAGACGCTGGTCGTGGCGCTGGTGCTCGGGGGCGCCGCCCTCCCCGTCCTCGGGCGGATCGCCGACGCGGAGCGCGGGCTGGGGCGGGCCCTCGCGATCGCGAGCGCCCGCGGCGACGCGCTCCACCTCGCGTCCGCCCTCAACAACCGCCGCAGCGTCTGGATCGCGCGCGGCGAGCTCGGGCACGCGCTGGAGGACCAGGCCGCGTTCGTCCGGATGCCGCGATCTCGGGATGGTCGGGATCGAGTACATCGGCCAGTTCAACGCCGCCGAGCTCCACTACTGGTCCGGCGCTCCCGAGGCCGCCCTGCCGCACGTCCACCGCGCCGTCGAGATCGAGCGGCGGCACCTCGAGGTGGCGACCCGGCCGCTGGCGCGCCTGCTCATGGTGCGCCTGCACGCCTGGGTGGGCGACACCGACGCGGCCCGGAGCTGGCTCGAGGAGGTGCGCCAGGCCGAGCGCTCGCGGACGGCGGCCCGGCTCGCCCCGTCCGACGCCGTGCTCGAGGCGGCCGTCGAGCTGACGCTGGACCGGGCCGGGCCCGCCGAGTGGGACCGGCTCTGCGAGCGCTCCCGCGCGGAGTCGGTCGAGCAGGAGCCGATCGAGGTGCAGGAGCTGCGGGCGCTGGCGGCGCTCCGCGCCGGCCGGCACGACGAGGCGCGCAGGGCGATGCGCGAGGCGCTCGAGCTCGCGGCGCGGATCCCCAACGTGATGCAGCGGCGGCTCCGGCTGTCGCTGGCCCGCATCGAGGGCGAGCCGGGGACCTCGCCCGTCCCCCGCTGACGCGATCCCGCGACGGCGCGCCGGATCACCTGGGGCCGGCGGCGCTCATGAGCGCGGCGACCGTCAGCGCGACCACCGACTCGCCCACGATGGCACCGGCCGCGACCGGCTCCACGTACCGGCCCCGGCCCCGCCGCGCCGCCCACGCGCCGAGGAGCGCGCCCACCACCATCGCGCCGACGTAGTGCGCCGGGACCAGGAAGCCGAGCCCGACCACGCCGGGGCTCGGCAGCCTCCCCTGCGCCCGGCGACGCCCGGCGAGCTCGAGCAGCATGCCCAGGATCGCGCTCGCCCCGAGCAGCGCCAGCGCGCCGTGCGGCAGGTGTCCGCCCTCCCCGACCGCCTCCGCCAGCGCCTGCCACCGCAGGGCCGTGGGGGCCGGCAGCTCCGCGGACCCGAGCCCGTGCGCGCGCACGAACGCGGTGTAGAGCGGAACCGCCGCCACGGACCCGAGCACCACTCCCAGGATCTGGGCGCGGAGCTGGAGCGCCGGCGCGACCCGGAGGCGCGCGCCGGCCCGCAGCGACCACAGCGAGATGGTGGTCTGGCTCGCGATGGAGGCGGCGAGCGCGCCGGCCCCGGTCGCCCCCACCGCGCCCGCCCCGAGCGCGCCGGCGCTGCCCTGCAGCACCTGGCCGACGTCGCCGATGGGCGAGACGTCGGTCCGGCCGGCGACGCGGGCGCAGGCCACCGTGCCGATGACCGTGGGCAGCGCCACCAGCACGGCCGCGCCCAGGTCGAGCCCCAGCCCGGCGTGGGCCGCGCCGATCATCAGGATCACGGCGCCGGCGGTGAGCGCGACGGTGCCGGCCGAGCGCGACGCGCCGCGCGCGAGCGCCCCCACGTCCGCCATCCCGGCCGCGAACGCGCGCAGGTCGGCGACGAGCGAGACCACGGCGCCGCCGATCACCAGCCCGACGCCGGGCCAGAGCAGCCAGCTCGCGGCGGTCACGTAGGAGAGCTCCGGGAGGACGCCGGCCCGCAGCAGCGCGGGCGTGATCACGAACCAGGCGAGCGCCGAGCCCAGCGCCAGCGCGCTGGCGTTGGCCACCCCGACGAGCGCCCCCGCGCCGACCAGCATGGGGGAGAGCGCCATGCCCAGGCCGAGCGTGCCGAGCCGGCCGCCCGCCAGCAGCGTGGCGGGGATCCACCCCGGCCCGTCGCGGAGACCGGTGAACGCGGCCGAGAGTGCGGCGGCGAGGCCGAGCGGGCGCGCGCCGGTGCTCCCCGCGGTGCGCAGCACCTCGGCGGCGGCGATCCCGCTCGGGAACGGGAGGTTCTCGTCCTCGAGCAGGCGCCGGCGGAGCCCGTGCGCCAGCAGCACCCCCAGCGCCCCGGCGCCGATCCCGAACCCGATCACCGCCCACGCCGGCGCCGGCGCGCCCAGGAGGGCCAGGGCCGGGACCGCGCCGAGCAGGCCCGCCGCCGCCGGACCGGCCCCCGTGGCCGTGGCGATCGACTGGATGACCGTGACCTCCACCGGATCCACCCGGCGGCGGAGCGCCGGGTAGAGCGCGGCGGCGAGCACCGTCGCGGTGACGATCCCGATCTCCCAGAACCCCGTCCGGAGCCCCATGTAGACGTTGCCCGCCGCCAGGAGCAGGCCGAACACGGAGCCGGCCAGCACGGCGCGGGGAGTGAGGCTCACGCGCCCATGCTAAACCGGGGATCGAGGATGCCCGAAGAAAAGGCCACCCTTCCCCTCCCCGGCATCACGCCCCCGGTTGGAGGTCGCGCCCCGGCGCCGGAGACGCTCTCGACGGGCGCCTTCGCCGGGGACTGGCAGCTGGTCCGCTCGCTCGCGGCGGGCGGGCACGGGGTGGTCTACCTCGCGGCCCACCGCGCCACCGGGCGCCGCGCGGCGGTGAAGGTCCTGTCGCACGTCTACGCGGCGTCGCCGGAGATGGCGAGCCGGTTCGTGCGCGAGGCGCGCATCCTCTCCCGCCTCAGCCACCCGAACGTCGTCGAGATCCTGGAGCTGGGAGCGCTCGCCGACGGCCGGCCCTTCGTGGCCATGGAGCTGCTGGAGGGGCGGAGCCTCCTCGAGCTGGTGTTCGCGCGCGGGCGCCTGTCGCTGCCCGAGGCGGTCGAGCTGCTCGCGCCGGTGTGCGCCGCGCTCGACGCCGCGCACCAGGCGGGCGTGGTGCACCGCGACGTGAAGGCGTCGAACGTGTTCGTGGAGACCGGCGACCCGCCCCGCGTGAAGCTGCTCGACTTCGGCGTGGCCCACGCCGCCGGCCCGGACGACCCGAGCATCACCGTCACCGGCGAGCGGCTGGGCTCGGCGCACGCCATGGCGCCGGAGCTGATCCGCGGCGAGGCGGTGGACGCGCGCGCCGACGTCTACGCGCTGGGCGTCCTGCTCTACCAGCTCCTCACCGGCGAGCTGCCGTTCTGGTCGGAGGACCAGTTCGAGCTGGAGCGGCTCCACCTCAGCGCGCCGCCCCCGCGGCCCGGGCGGCTCGCGCCGGTGCCGACCGCGGTGGACGCGGTGGTGGAGCGCGCGCTGGCCAAGCGCCCCGACGAGCGCTTCGGCTCGGCGCCCGCGTTCCTGGAGGCGCTCCGGTCGGCGGCGGGCCTGGCCGGCCAGGCCGAGGAGCACGCGGCCCGCGCGGCCGTCCTGCACGTGTCGCTGGCGCCGGCGCGCGGGCTCGAGCCCGGCGACGTCCTGGCGCTGTTCGAGCTGGAGGACGCCGCCGCGGGCCGGCTGGCCGCGGCCGGGTGGGAGATCGACGTCCGCGCCAGCGGGACGCTGCTCGCCACGCGCGTCCTGCCGGCGGTGCCCGAGGCGGCGCGCGCGGCGCGCGCCGAGGCCGCCGAGCTCGGGGCCGGGCTGAGCGAGTCGCTGGCCCGCGCGGCGGGGGCGCGCTGCCGGGTCGAGGTGTGCCTGCACGCGGGCGAGATCCGGCTCGGCCCGGGCGAGCGGCGCGGGCGGCGCGGTGTACCGGATCGCGGAGTGGGTCCGGGACGCGCCCGGCGGCTTCGTCGCGACGGCGCAGGCGCTCGAGGGGCTCAGCGCCGGGCGCTGAGCGCGAGCCGCACCGCCCGGCGCAGCCCGGGGAAGCGCAGCTGCGCGGCCGCCTCCTCGCCGGTGACCCAGGCGTGCTCGGTGTGCTCGCCGGACAGGCGCGGCTCGAAGCCGTCCGGCACCCGGGCCGCGAACGCCACCTCCTCCACCACCACCAGCGCGCCCGGCCGGACGCGGTTGATGCTGGGGTCGAGGCCGAACGCGTGCCGGTAGCCGAGCGAGGCCACCGGCAGGTCGGCGCCGGTCTCCTCCCGCAGCTCCCGCCGCGCGGCCTGCTCCGGCGACTCGCCCGGCTCGATGCGCCCGGTCACCTGCTGCCAGAAGCCGCCGCGCTCGGCGCTGCGGCGGAGCAGGAGCACGCGCCCGTCCGCGCGCACCGGCACCACCGAGATGGTGCGCAGGTCGGGCCCGGCGTCGGTGCGGGCCAGCTCCAGCACGTCGGCGAGGTGCGCGGCCAGCCGGTTCTCGATCTCGGCCTGCTCCGGCGTGGCCCGGCTGCGCGACGCCAGCTCGGCCTCGAGGCTGGTCACGCCCAGGCGCGGGTCGGCGATGCCGCACGGGACGATCACCTGGAAGTGCGCGAGGTCGGTGCGGGCGTTGAACGCGAAGCCGTGCGAGGTGATCCAGCGCGACAGGTGCACGCCGATGGCGCCGATCTTCCGGCGCCCCACCCAGCAGCCGCGGTGCTCGGGGTGGCGGCCCGCCTCGACGCCGAAGTCGGCGCAGGTGCGGATCATCGCCTCCTCCAGCGCGCCCACGTACCGCCGCACGTCCCTGCGGCCGTTCAGGTCGAGCACCGGGTAGCCGACGATCTGGCCGGGGCCGTGGTAGGTGACGTCGCCGCCGCGGTCGGTCTCGTGGATCTCGAAGCCCTGCTTCTCGAGCCAGGCCGGCGCCGCGACGATGTGCTCGCGCCCGGCGCTCCGCCCGAGCGTCAGCACCGGCGGGTGCTCGAGCAGGAACAGGAAGTCGGTCCCGGCGGGCGTGCCGGCGCGGACGGCGTCGCCGGCGAGCCGCATGAGCGCGAGCCCGTCCTCGTACTCGACGCGGCCGAGGCGGTAGGTGCGCAGGACGCGCGGCATCGGTCCCCTCCCCGCCGGTCCCGCGCGCCGCCCGGGGGCGGCGCCGCGCGCCCGGCGGAGCGCGCGCGTCAGGCCCGGGCGCCCGCGGCGGCCTCGCCCTTCTTCGGGCGCTCCGGGCGGTTCAGCATGTGGATGGCCTCGCCGAGCGCGGCGCGGCAGGCCTCGTTGAAGGCCTCGGGCAGCGTCGGGTGGGCGTGGATGGTGAGCGCCACGTCCTCGAGGTACGCGCCCATCTCCAGCGCCAGCGCGGCCTCGGCGATGAGGTCGCCCGCCTCGGGCCCGCAGATGCTGGCGCCGAGCAGCAGCTTCGTCTTGCGATCGCCCACCACCTTCACGAAGCCCTCGGTGTGGTGGATGGCGATGGCGCGGCCCAGCGCGCCGAACGCGAACTTGCCGACGATGGGGTCGTAGCCCTGCTTGCGCGCCTCCTCCTCCGAGAGCCCCACCGCGGCGACCTCGGGGTCGGTGAAGAT
Source organism: Anaeromyxobacter sp. Red801 (assembly GCF_049201065.2). Taxonomy (NCBI): domain Bacteria; kingdom Pseudomonadati; phylum Myxococcota; class Myxococcia; order Myxococcales; family Anaeromyxobacteraceae; genus Anaeromyxobacter; species Anaeromyxobacter sp. Red801. The sequence goes on from NZ_CM181236.1 coordinate 2,397,575, forward strand.
GGCGGTGGGCATCGCCACCCAGTCGCGCACGGTCTTGTGGCCGGCGATGACCTCGGCCGCGATCTCGCCCTCCTTCGACGCCTTGTGCGCGAGCAGCGGCGGGCCGGTCACGTCGCCGGCGGCGAAGATGGTGGGCACGCTGGTGCGGTACTGCTGATCGACCTCGATGAAGCCCTTCGGCCCGATCTTCACGCCCACCTGCTCCAGGCCGAAGCCGGCCGAGCTGGGCCTGAAGCCGACCGCGACGAGGATCTTGTCGCAGGCGAGCTCCTGCTCCTTGCCGTCGATCTCCACCTTGACGACGAGCTCCTTCCCGCGGCGCTCGTAGCCCTTGGCCTTCGCGTTCACGTGCACGGCCACGCCGCGCTGCCGGAGCCCCTTCTGCACCAGGCGCACCGCGTCCGGATCGACGCCGGTGAGCACCTGCGGCAGCGCCTCGAGGAACGTCACCTCCGCGCCGAGCTTCGCGTAGACGGTCCCGAGCTCCATGCCGATGATGCCGCCGCCGATGCAGACCAGGCGCTTCGGCACCTCGGGGAGATCCACCGCCTCCCGCGCGCTCCAGACGTCCTTCCCGTCGAACGCGAACCCGGGGATCTCGATGGGCCGCGCACCGGTGGCGACGAGGATCGCGCCGGCCTCGAGGCGGGTCTTCTGCCCGTCCTTGCCGGCCACCTCGACGGCCGTCGGCCCGACCACGGTCGCGGTCCCCCGCACCACCTCGACGCCGTTGCCCTTCTCGAGCAGCGCCACGCCGCCGGTGAGCTTCTTCACCACGCCGTCCTTGAACTCGCGCAGCTTCGGGACGTCCACGCGCGGCGGCTCGGCGATGATGCCGCGGTCGGCGGCGCCGCGCATCTCGTCCACCAGGTTGGCGGCCGCGATGAGCGCCTTCGACGGGATGCACCCCCAGTTCAGGCAGACCCCGCCCAGCGTGGCGTCCTTCTCGACGAGGGCGACCTTCTTGCCGAGCTGCGCGAGGCGGATGGCGGCCGGGTAGCCGCCGGTGCCGGCGCCGATCACGATGGCGTCGTAGGTCTGGGTGGGCATGGCGTTCCCTCGATGAAGGCGCTGGAAGATCGACGCGCGGGCATCCCCGCGCACGCGCGGACTTTAACGGCGGGATGAGGCCGGGTAAACGCAAAATGCCTTCCCGGACAGGGCACTGCGCCCGGCCGTCCGGGCAGCGGCCGCCCGGTGCGCGCGGCCGCGCGGCCCGGCCCGGCGGCGCGGTCCCGCCCTGCACCGCGTCAGCGGCTGCGCGGCTTGCGCCGGCGCTTCGCCTCCGCCTCGGAGAGCGTGCGCGGCGCGACCGGGGCCACGCCGCCGAGCGCGTGGACGACGGCCGCGGCCGCGGCGAGGCCGAACGCCCCGGTGACGAACATGGCGCTCCCGTAGCACTTCGGCTCGCGGCGCCGCTCGCCGGGCAGCCGCGGGCGCGTGCCGGGGATGCCGGCCTCGTCCCCGGGCAGCGCCAGCGTCGGCCGCGGCGCCTCCACCGACCAGACCGCGGTGACGCCGGTGGGCGCGGTGGCCGAGATCCCGAAGCGGCGGCGCAGGTACTTGCGCACGTCCTTGGCGAGCTGGTCGGTGTGCGTCTCGCAGAGGTCCGTGACCTGGATGGCGGTGGGGTCGAGCCGCCGCGCCGCGCCGAGCGAGGTGACGATGGGGATGCGGTGCTCCAGGCAGCGGGCGATGACGTGCAGCTTCGCCACCACGGTGTCCATCGCGTCCACCACGAAGGACGCGCCCTCCGGCACGAGCCGCGCCGCGCTGCCCTCGTCGTAGCGCTCCACCACCGCGTCCACCCGCGCCCCCGGGCCCACGCGGCGGAGCCGCTCCGCCAGCGCCTCGGCCTTGGGCTCGCCGAAGGCGCCGTCGAGCGCGTGGAGCTGGCGGTTCGCGTTCGTCTCCTCGATCCGCTCGCCGTCCACCAGCGTGAGCCGGCCGACCCCGGCGCGGCAGAGCGCCTCGGCGGCGACCGTCCCGACGCCGCCGATCCCCAGCACCACCACGTGCGCCCGCGCCAGCCGGTCCATGGCCTCGAGCCCGAGCAGCCGGGCGGTGCGATCGAGGCGGGGGGAGACGGGGCGGTCGCCGGCCATGCGGGCCCGGTGTAGCGCGGCCGCGGGCGGCGCTCAAGCCAGCCGGAACAGCGCTCGGGCGTTCGCGGTGGTGAGCGCGTCCGCCTCCTCCGCCCCGACGCCGAGCGCGCCCGCCAGCGCGGCGAGGATGCCGGGGAGGTAGGCGGGCTCGTTGCGGCCGCGGTGCGGGCGCGGGGTCTGGTCGGGCGCGTCGGTCTCGACGAGCAGTCGCTCCCGCGGCACCGCCCGCGCGGCGTCGAGCGGCTTGCGGGCGCGCTCGTACGTGAGCGGGCCGGCGAAGGAGAAGTGCAGGCCCGAGGGCAGGTAGGCGCGGACCTGGTCGGCGCTGCCGGAGAAGCTGTGCAGCACGCCGCCCGCCGGGAGCGGCGCCTCGGCGAGCAGCGCCAGGAGCGGCTCGTGCGCGCGCAGGCAGTGCAGGATCACCGGCAGCCGGAAGCGCCGCGCCAGCGCCAGGTGCTCGCGCAGCACCGCCACCTGGCGATCCATGGGGGCGCCCGCCTCGACGCTGGGCCCGTCCAGCCCGCACTCCCCCACCGCCACCGCGCCGCCGCGGGCGAGCGCGGCCTCGAGGTCGGCGAGCCGGCGGTCGTCGCCGCGCGCGTCGAGCTCGGGCAGGAGCTGCGGGTGGATGCCGAGCCCGTGGTGGACGCCCGGCGTCGCGGCGGACCACGCCGCGAGCGCCGCCCAGCCGTCCGGCCCCACCGCCGGCACGACCACGTCGGTGACCCCGGCGGCGCGCGCCCGGGCCAGCGCCTCGGCCCGGTCCGCGTCGAACGCGCGCCCGTCGAGGTGGCAGTGCGAGTCGATCACACCAGCTGCATGAACAGCAGGTTGGGATCCTCGAGGTACTTGATCACCTGGTAGGTGAACGCGGCCGCCTCGTGCCCGTCCACCACGCGGTGGTCGCTCGTCAGCGACACGTGCATCACGTCGCGCGCGACGATCTGCCCGTCGCGCACCACCGGCGTGGGCCGGATGCGGTGGATGCCCAGGATGCCGACCTCGGGGTGGTTGAGCACCGGGGTGGCGAACAGCCCGCCCAGCGCGCCCAGGCTGGTGATGGTGAACGTCGAGCTGCCCAGGTCCTCGGGCCGGATGCGGCCGGCCTTGGTGTCCTGGGAGAGCCGCTCGATCTCGCGGGCGAGGTCGAGGAGCGAGCGGCGGTCGGCGGCGCGGATCACCGGGACCACCAGGCCCGCGTCGGTGGCCGAGGCCACGCCGACGTCGTAGCGGTGCTTCACCACGATCTCGCCGCGCTCGTCGTCGAGCGACGCGTTCAGCTTCGGGAACTTGCGCAGCGCGGCCACCACCGCCTTCACCACGAAGGGCAGGAACGTGACCCTCACGCCCTCCTCCTTCGCGGCGGCGGCGATCCGGTCCTTCACCCGCACCAGCTCGGTGACGTCCGCCTGCTCCACGAACGTGAAGTGCGCGGCGGTCCGCTTCGAGCGCGCCATGTTCTCGGCGATCTTCCGCCGCATGCCGCGGAGCGGGATCCGCTCGTCCGCCTCGGCCGGCCCGGACGGCGCCGGCGCGGGGACCGGCGCGCGGGCCGTCGCGGGCGCGGGCGCCGCGGCCGGCACCTCGGTCTCGCCGCCGTGCCCGTTCACCTTGCCGCGCGCGCGCGACAGGTCGTCCTTGGTGACGCGGCCGCCGGGGCCGGTGCCCGGCACCGCGTTGACGTCGATCCCGAGCTCCCGCGCCATGGCGCGCACGGCGGGGGTGGCGAGCGCCTTCGCGCCGGCGGGCGCGGGCGCGGGGGCAGCGGCCGCCTCGGCCTGGGCGGGCCGGCCCACGGCGACGCTCGCCGCCGCGGCCGCCTGCGCCGTCGCCGCCGCGGTGGCGGCGCGGACCGGGGCCTCCGGCGCCGGGCGCGGCGGCGCGTCGTCGAGCTCGATCTCGACGAGCGGCGAGTGCACCTTGGCGACGTCGCCCACGTTCCAGAACAGCTTCACCACCTTGCCGCGCTTCGGCGACGGGATCACCACCGTCGCCTTGTCGGTCATCACCTCGACGAGCGGCTGGTCCTCGGTGATCGCGTCGCCGGGGGCGACGAACCACTGCTGGACCTCCGCCTCGACGACCCCCTCGCCGATGTCGGGGAGCTCGAGCTTGTAGGCCATGGACGACTCCCCCTCAGTAGGCGACCACCTCGCGGATGGCCTTCAGGATGCGCGGCGCGCGCGGCAGGTACTCGTTCTCGAGCGTGTACGGGAACGGCGTGTCGAAGCCGGTGACGCGCGCCACCGGCGCCTCCAGGTGCAGGAAGCAGCGCTCCTGCACGAGCGCGGCGATCTCCGCGCCGAACCCGCACGTGCGCGGCGCCTCGTGCACCACGATGGCGCGGCCGGTCTTCGACACCGAGGCCACGATGGTCTCGAGGTCGAGCGGCTGGAGCGAGCGCAGGTCGAGGACCTCGCAGTCGTAGCCCTCGGCCGCCGCCTCGCGCGCGGCCTGGTCCACCTCGTGCCACATCGAGCCCCAGGCCATCACCGTCACCTGGTTCCCGGCGCGCGTGATCTTCGCCTTGCCGAGCGGCTCGGCGTACTCGCCCTCGGGGACGTCGCCCTTGGCGGCGCGGTAGACGCGCTTCGGCTCGAAGAACAGCACCGGGTCCGGGTCGCGGATGGCGCTGATGAGGAGCCCCTTGGCGTCGTAGGGGTTGGACGGCACGACCACCTTCAGGCCGGCGGTGTGGATGAACATCGCCTCCGGCGACTGCGAGTGGTAGTGGCCGCCCTTGATGCCGCCGCCGTACGGCGTGCGGATGACCATGGGGCAGGCGTACTGGCCGCCGGAGCGGTAGCGGTACTTCGCCACCTCGTTCACGATCTGGTCGAACGCCGGGAAGATGAAGTCGGCGAACTGGATCTCCGGCACGGGCTTCAGGCCGTAGAGCGCCATGCCCACCGCGGTGCCGATGATGCCGCCCTCGGCGAGCGGGGTGTCGATGACGCGGTCGGCGCCGAACTCGTCGTAGAGCCCCTGCGTGGCGCGGAACACGCCGCCGAACTTGCCGACGTCCTCGCCCAGCACCACCACGTCCGGATCCTTGCGCATCTCGATCCGGAGCGCGTCGTTGACCGCCTGGATGATGTTCATGGTGGGCATGCGGCCCCCTGTATCACGCGTCGGAGTGGCGCGGGTTCGCCGCGCGCGGGTCCGCGGCCACCGCCGCCTCGATCTCGGCGAGCTGCTCGCGCTGCTGCCAGAGCGGCTCCTCGTACACGTCGGCGAAGAGCGTCTCGATGGGCGGCTTGGCCGGGAACGCCTCGGCCTCCTTCAGCGCCACCTGGATCTGCTCGCGCACCTCGTCGCGGAGCGCGGCGTCCTGCGCCTCGTCGAGCGCGCCGCGCCGCGAGAGGTAGCGGCGCATGCGCAGGATCGGGTCCTTGCGCTTCCAGGGCTCGACCAGCTCGGCCGGCCGGTACGCGCGCGGGTCGTCGGAGGTGGAGTGCCCCTCGATGCGGTAGGTCACGCACTCGAGCAGCGTCGGGCCCTCGCCGGCGGCGGCGCGCGCCCGCGCCCGGCGGGTGGCCGCGTACACCGCGAGCAGGTCGTTCCCGTCCACGCGCTCGCCGCGCATGCCGTAGGCGATGGCCTTCTGCGCGATGGTCTCGGAGGCGGTCTGCCGCTCGCGCGGCACGCTGATGGCCCAGCCGTTGTTGCGGCACACGAACACCACCGGGATCTTCCGCACCGCCGCGAAGTTCAGGCCGGTGTGGAAGTCGTGCGCGCTGGTGGCGCCCTCGCCGAAGTAGGTGATGGCGACCATCTCCTCGCCCTTCAGCTTCGCCGCCCAGGCGCCGCCCATGGCCTGCGAGACCTGGGTGGCGATGGGCGAGCTGATCGAGGTGAAGCGGCCCGGCCGCCACGCCTCGTGGCAGGGCATCTGCCGGCCCTTCATGGCGTCGCCGCCGTTGCCGAACAGGTCGCAGACGAAGGTGACGAGCGGCATGCCGCGCAGCAGCGCGGCCCCGTGCTCGCGGTAGCACGGGAAGATCCAGTCGCGCTCGTCCATGGCCGCCGCCGTGCCGAGCACCGTGGCCTCCTCGCCGATCGACCCGATGTAGAAGCCGATCCGCCCCTGGCGCTGCAGCGTGATCATCCGCTCGTCGAGCGCCCGGTTCAGCACCATCCACCGGTACAGCCGCAGCGCCTCGGCGTCCGGCAGGACCACCTCGTCCGGATCGGCGGAGCCGTCCTCGCGGATGACCGTGTGGAGCGGGAACTCCTTCAGGAACCGGCCGGGCTCGTAGTCCCGTGCCTCGCGCGGGTGATGCCTCGTCGGCGGACCCACCACGTGCTCTCGGCGCATGCTCGCTCCTGTTGTCAGCGGGGCTTCGTCCTCGACTCGATCTCGCCGCGCAGGAACAGCTCCGCGGCGCGGTACGACGACCGGACCAGCGGGCCGCTCGCCACGTACCGGAACCCGAGGGCGAGCCCCTGGTCCCGGTACGCCGCGAAGCGCTCGGGCGACACGTACTCCACCACCGGAAGGTGCCAGGCGCTCGGGCGCAGGTACTGGCCGAGCGTGAGGATCTCCACGCCGTTCGCGCGGAGGTCCCGCATCGCCTCGACCACCTCGGCCTCCTGCTCGCCCAGGCCGACCATGATCGACGACTTCGTGACCACCTGCGGGAACTCGCGCTTCATCTGCGCGAGCACGCCGAGCGTCTGGTCGTAGGTGGCCTTCGCGTCGCGGACCGCCGGCGTGAGCCGGCGCACGGTCTCGAGGTTGTTCGCGAAGACGTCCGGGGCGGCGCGGCCGACGGTGCGCACCGCCGCGGGGTCGCCGCGGAAGTCCGGCGTGAGCACCTCGACGAGCAGCCCGGGGATCTCCTTCAGCCGCCGGATCGCGTCGGCGAAGTGCGCGGCGCCGCCGTCGGGCAGGTCGTCGCGGTCCACGCTGGTCACGACGATGTAGTCGAGCCCCAGCTCGGCGATGGCCTCGGCCAGGTGGCGCGGCTCGTCGGGATCGAGCGCCGGCGGGTGGGCGGCCGTCTTCACGTTGCAGAAGCGGCAGCCGCGGGTGCACACGTCGCCCATCAGCATGACGGTCGCGGTGCCGCCGCCCCAGCACTCGGCCACGTTCGGGCAGTGCGCCTCGGCGCAGACGGTGTGGAGCTGGAGCCCCTTCAGCGTCTCGCGGACCTTCTGGTACCGCTCGCCCCCCGGCACGTTCACCCGGAGCCAGCTCGGCTTCTTGGCGCCCATCGGGATGCCGTGCTCGCGCATCGCGGTCGCGATGTCGCGCCGCGAGGTGGGCGCCTCGGTGCCGAGGACCGGCAGGCTGCTGCGGGGTACGCTCATTGCGCCGCCGATGTAGCGATGGGTTCGAGCCGGGTCAAGACGCGCCGCTCCTTTGCCCGCCCGCCCCCAGCTACCCTACACATTGGGGAGCGTACCTGCATGCTATACTCCGCGCGCTTCTCCCCTCTTGGGTTCGCCCAGTCCGCCCCGGTTCCGAATGACGGAGATCGCCCCCGAAGCCACCCGGATCCTGATCGTCGACGATGACGCCGCGGTCCGGGACGTCATCACCGTGCTCCTCCGCGAGGAAGGATACGTCTGCACCACGGTGGCGAGCGCCGAGGCGGCGCTGGACGAGGCCCGCAAGACCGACTACCCGCTCGTCATCAGCGACGTGCGCATGCCGGCGCGCGACGGCTTCTGGCTCCTCGAGCAGATGCGCGAGGCCTCGCCCGACACGGCGGTCATCATGCTGACCGCGTACGGCGACACCGAGGCGGCGGTCGAGTGCCTGCGCAACGGCGCGGCCGACTACCTGCTGAAGCCGCCCAAGGTCACCGAGCTCATCCGCGCCATCGAGCGGGCGCTCGGCCGCCGGCGCCTGGAGCTGGCGCGCGGGCGCTACCGCCGCAGCCTCGAGAACCGGGTCAAGGAGAAGACCGCCGAGCTCTCCCGCACCCTGCACGACCTCGAGAGCACCTACTCGCAGACGCTGTGGACGCTGGTAGCCGCGCTCGACGCGCGCGAGCACGAGACCAGCGACCACTCGCAGCGGGTGGTGCGCTACACGCTCGCCATCGCCCGCCGCGTCGGGCTCCCCGAGGCCGCGCTCCCGGACGTCGGCCGCGGCGCGCTGCTGCACGACATCGGCAAGATCGGCGTGCCCGACGCGATCCTGCTGAAGCCGGGGAAGCTGACGCCGGAGGAGTGGACCGAGATGCGGAAGCACCCGCAGATCGGCTTCAACATCCTGAAGAGCGTCGACTTCCTCCAGGTGCCCGCCGAGATGGTGCTCTGCCACCAGGAGCGCTTCGACGGCGGCGGCTACCCGCGCGGCCTGTCCGGCGAGGCCATCCCGCTCTCGGCCCGCATCTTCGCCATCGCCGACTGCTTCGACGCGATGACGAGCGACCGGCCCTACCGCAAGCGCACCTCCACCGAGAACGCGCGCAAGGAGATCCTGCGCTGCGCCGGGACGCAGTTCGACCCGCGGGCCGCCGACGCGTTCCTGTCGCTGAGCGAGGACGAGCTGCTGGAGCTGTCGCGGCCGTCGGACGAGCGGCCCATCTGATCCCGGGCCCGGCCGCTCGGGGTTCGACGGGCTCACCCCGAGCGGATTTCCGGACTTCGCTCGCCCCGAGCCCGTCGAGGGGCGACCCTTCGACCGCCTGAGGGCGCGGCTGTGCGCGGCCGCGCAGGTCTCGCGGTGGCTTTCTCCTCCCCCCGCCGTGGTGGTATGAGGCGCCGTGCTCCAGGAACACCCCTCCCCGGCCGCCGCGCCGCTCGTGGACGGCCAGGGTCGCCGGATCGTCTACCTCCGCCTCTCGCTCACCGATCGCTGCAACTTCCGGTGCAGCTACTGCTCGCCGGCCGCGCCGGAGACGCACGAGGACCCGCTCGCCCGCGACGAGGTCGCGCGGCTGGTCCGCATCTTCGGCGGCCTCGGCATCCGGCGCGTGCGCCTGACCGGCGGCGAGCCCACGCTGCGCCGCGACGTGCTGGACGTGATCCGCGAGGTGGCGCGCGCGCCCGGCATCGAGGAGGTGGCGCTCACCACCAACGGCCACCTGCTGCAGGCCCTCGCCGGCCCGCTCCGCGAGGCCGGCGTCACCCGGCTCAACGTCTCGCTCGACACGCTCGACCCGGAGAAGCTGCACCGCATCGCCGGCCGCGCCGCCACGCTGGAGCGGATCGTGGCCGGGATCGAGGCCGCCTACCGCGCCGGCTTCGCCTCGGTGAAGCTGAACGTGGTGGTGGTGCGCGGCCAGAACGACGACGAGCTGGGCGCGCTGGCCCGCTTCGCCTGGGGCTTCGGCGCCACCGCCCGCTTCATCGAGCTGATGCCGTTCGGGCCCGGGAAGCCGGTGCCCACCGCCGAGGTGAAGCGGCTGCTCGAGGCGCAGGGCGTCCGGCTCGAGCCCGACGCCACGCGCGGCTGGGGCCCCGCCTACCACATGCGCGGCACCTCCGAGCACGAGGGCCGGACCGTCACCGGCCTGGTCGGCTTCATCGGCGCCATGACCGAGAACTTCTGCGACGGCTGCAACCGTGTCCGCGTCGGCGCCGACGGCTCGCTGCGCGCCTGCCTGGGCGGCCGCGAGCGGCTCGGGCTGAAGGAGCTGCTGCGCGGCGGCGCGGGCGACGCGGAGATCGCCGCGGCCATCCGCGCGGCGCTGCTCGGCAAGGGCGAGCGCCACGACATGGAGCGCGGCGGCGACGGGCTGCTGCCGATGATCGGGACCGGCGGCTAGCGTCAGTCCCGCAGCTCGAAGCGGAGCGGCGGGGTGCGCACCGAGCGGAGGCCGCCGGGCCGGAGCGGATCCGGCTCCTCGCGCTCGAGGAACGTCACCTCCAGCGCGCGCTCCCGCAGGTCGTAGATCCCGTGCCACAGCGTCCGATCGTCGGGCAGCTCGCCGGGGCCGTCCGGCGGCTCCACGAACGCGCGCGCCGCCGCCGCGGCGAGCGCCGAAGGCGTCCACGGGTCGGCCGCCTCCGCCAGCGCGCCGCGCAGCGCCCGCCAGCGCGCGTAGGTGCCCGAGGGGCCGGGCCCGGCCGGCAGCGGCTCGTCCTCCGGGTGGCGGTGCAGCGCGTGGTTGGTGAGGACGAGCGGGAGGCCGGCCGCGTCCAGCAGGTGCACGCGGTTGCGGCCCAGGCCCACCTCGAACGCGAACGCGTCGCCGTGGCGGTCCGCCACGAGCCAGTGCACCGGGTACGCGGCGTAGTGGTGCTTGGCCGCGAGCAGCGCCTCGCGCGCCTGGATCGCGTTCGCACAGGTCTCGAGCAGGTGCCGCCCGAGCTGCAGCTCGTCGAGGCCGACCGTCTCCGCCTCCGGCTCGAGCGGACGCGCCTCGGCCGCCTCCACGTCGGACGCGGCCACGACCGCCAGCCCCTCCGCGTTGATCCCGTCGAGCGCGCCGCCCAGCAGGTCGAACGCCACCATCGCGAGCGTGGCGTGCCCGTCGCTCGGGTGCAGCTCGAGCAGGTAGGGCCGGTCGGCGCCCGGCCCGCAGCCCCGCGGCCGGTTCCCGCACGGCATCGCGTGGTCGAACGCGCGCGAGACGAGCGGGTGGCCGCCGGCGGCGTCGCGCGGCGGCACGAACGCGGCGGAGCAGCCCGCCACCGGCGGCGGCGCCCCCAGCCGCGAGACGTCGTAGGCGTCGTCGCCCGCGTCCACCCCGAACGCATCTGCGGCGCCGCGCACGCGCTCGTGGAGCACCGGCGCGTTCCGCCGGAGCCACTCGGCCTGCACGCGGACGCGCAGCGGGTCGCGCGCGGCGGTCGCCTCCACGCCGTAGCGGGTCCGGGCGATCTCCCCGAGGTGGCGCCCGATGGCGCGGTTCGAGCCGCGCAGCACCAGGTGGTGGACGACGAGCGCGCCGCCGTCGCCGCCCGCGACGATCCGCTCCTCCACGCGTGCAGCCATGAGCGCCTCCCGCAGGAGACACTAGGCCGGCGGAGGGCGCTCCCGGGGGCACCGCTGGGGTCACTGCCGAACGCGTGCGACCTCGCGCGCCGGCGGGCGAGCGGGCGGGCGCCCGGCGGTCGCCGGCGCGGCTAGGCGGCCGCCGCGCGCGGACGGATGTTCGCGCGGATCCACTCGATGATCGCCTGGGTGGAGGAGCCGGGCAGGAACACCTCGGCGGTGCCCTTCTCCTTCAGGCGCGGCACGTCGTCCTGCGGGATGATCCCGCCGCCGAACACCACGATGTCCGAGGCGCCCTTCTCCCCCAGCAGCTCGATCACCGCCGGGAACAGCGTCATGTGCGCGCCGGACATGATGGACAGGCCGATCGCGTCCACGTCCTCCTGGACGGCGGCGGCCACGATCATCTCCGGCGTCTGGTGCAGGCCGGTGTAGATGACCTCGAAGCCGCCGTCGCGCAGGGCGCGGGCGATGATCTTGGCGCCGCGATCGTGGCCGTCGAGGCCGGGCTTGGCGACGAGGATGCGGAGGGGGCGCTCGGTGGCGGGGCTCATGTGATCGGCTTCTCCAAGAGGGCGATGAGATCCGGCGCTTCGGGATCCAGCTCGCGGCGCGGGTGCTCCCCCGCGCCGGTCGTGCTCGTCAGCTCCAGGATGCGGAGGCCGGCGCCAGCGGCCAGGGACCTCCACTCGGAAGGCCTGTAGTACCGCAACTCCGCCGTGCCCGCCAACACCGCGCCGGAGGGGCGGACCAGGCGCCGGTGGCAGCGGTCCACTCCGGTGGCCGGGTCGAACTCGGAGGTCTCCTCCACCACCGAGCCGTCCGGCAGGGTGCGACGCGACGCGTCGCGCGGCTGGCGCGCGAGGCGGAGCGGGTTCGCGTGGTGCACGAGGAGCCGCCCGCCCGGCCGGATAGCGGCCGCGAGCGCCGCGAGGCACGCGGCGTTCGCGGCGTCGTCGAACATGAACAGCGAGGCGTACCAGGAGAACGCGGCGTCGAAGGCGCCCGGCCGCAGCGGCAGCGCGCGGAGGTCCGCGCGGAGCCAGGCCGGGCCCGGCCCGCCGACGGGCGCCGGGGTAGCGGCCCGGGCGCGCGCCAGGTACGCGGCGCTGCGCTCGAGCCCCACCACCGCGCGGACCCGGCCCGCCAGCGCCCGCGCGTGGCGCCCGTGCCCGCAGGCGAGGTCGAGCACGAGGTCGCGCGGGCCGAGCCGGAGCAGGCCCGCGACGACCTCGGCCTCCAGCGCCGTCAGGCGCGGGGTGAGCAGGTCGGCGATCGGCTCGAGGTAGAGCGCGCCGTAGTAGCCGTCGGACCAGTGCGGCGCGGGGGAGCCGTCCACCCGCCCAGTGTACCGGAACGCGCCCGGGCTAGAACCGGCCGTCCTCGCGGTAGGTCCCGTGCACCTTGCGGAAGGTGTCGGCGATCTCGCCCAGCGTCGCGTAGGCCTTCACCGCCTCGATGACCGGCGGGACCACGTTCGTCCCCTCGCGCGCCGCCCGCTCCACGCCGGCGAGCGTCTCGGCCACCCGCGCGGCGCTGCGCCGGGCCTTCACCGCCTTCAGGCGCTCCACCTGCTCGCGCGCGACGGTCTCGTCGATCCGGAGGAGCGGGATCTGCTGCTCCTCGCGCGCCTGGAACGCGTTCACGCCCACCACCAGCCGCTCGTTGCTCTCCACGTCGCGCTGCCAGCGGTAGGCGCTCTCGGCGATCTCGCGCTGCGGGTAGCCCTCCTCCACCGCGCGGAGCATGCCGCCCATGTCGTCGATGCGCCGGAGGTACTCGATGGCGCGGCGCTCCATCTCGCCGGTGAGGTACTCGACGTAGTAGCTGCCGGCGAGCGGGTCCACCACGCGGTCGGCGCCGGACTCGTGCGCGATGATCTGCTGCGTGCGCAGCGCGACCGTGACCGCCTCCTCGGTGGGGAGCGCGTAGGTCTCGTCGAGCGAGTTGGTGTGCAGCGACTGGGTGCCGCCCAGCACCGCCGCGAACGCCTGGAGCGCCACGCGGACCACGTTGTTGTAGGGCTGCTGGGCCGTGAGCGACACGCCGGCGGTCTGCGCGTGGGTGCGGAGCAGCAGCGACTCGCGCTTCTTCGCGCCGAAGCGCTCCTTCATGGTGCGCGCCCAGATCCGGCGCGCGGCGCGGAACTTCGCGACCTCCTCGAAGAGGTCGTTGTGCACGTCCCAGAAGAACGAGAGGCGCGGCGCGAACGCGTCCACGTCCATGCCGCGGTCCACGCACTCCTGCACGTACTCGATGCCGTCGGCGAGCGTGAACGCCAGCTCCTGCAGCGCGGTCGCCCCCGCCTCGCGGATGTGGTAGCCGCTGATCGAGACCGGGTTCCAGCGCGGCATCTCCTTCGCGCAGAACTCGATCATGTCGCAGACGATCCGGACCGCCGGCGTGGGCGGGATCATCCACTCCTTCTGCGCGATGTACTCCTTCAGCATGTCGGCCTGGAGCGTGCCGCCCAGCTTCGCGCGCGGCACGCCCTGCTTCTCCGCCACCGCCACGTACATGGCGAGCGCGATCACCGCGGTCGCGTTGATGGTCATGGAGGTGGTGACGTCGCCGAGCGGGATCCCGTCGAACAGGACCTCGAAGTCCTCCAGCGTGGAGATGGCGACGCCCTCCTTGCCCACCTCGCCGCGGCTCATCGGGTGGTCGGCGTCGTAGCCCATGAGCGCCGGCATGTCGAAGGCGGTGGAGAGCCCGTTCACGCCGTGGGCGAGCAGGTACTTGAAGCGCTTGTTCGTGTCGGCGGGCGTGCCGAAGCCGGCGAACTGGCGCATGGTCCAGAGCCGGCCCCGGTACATGGTCGGCTGCGGACCCCGGGTGAACGGGTACGCGCCCGGGTAGCCCACGTCGCGCAGGAAGTCGTGCTCCGGCAGGTGGGCCGGGTCGATCACGTCGGGGATGGGGATGCCGGAGTCGGTCTGGAAGGCGGCCTTGCGGCGCGGCAGCCGCGCCAGCGCCTCGGCCAGCTCGTCCTGCGTCCAGCGGTCCCGGGCCTCCAGCACCCGCGCGATCTCGTCGCGCCCGTACAGCGGCCGCTCGGCGCGGTCCGGCGCCTTCGGCGTGTCGCCCCGCTTCTCCACCCGCCGCGTCTGGTCCTTCGCCGGCTTCGAGCCCATGGATTCCCCTCGCTGTGAGCGCTGGTTGCCTCGCCCAGATCTAACCCGAGCGAGCGCGGCAGGTCAGGTCGCCTCGCGGGGCCGCCGGGACCGGCGGTGCGGGACCGCTCCTCGCCGCGCCGCGCCGTCGCCGGCCGGCGCCCTCCCGGCGGCCAGGCGGCCGGGCGCGCGCCGCGCTTGACGCGTTCCCGGCGAGAGGGATATGAACCCGCGTTCCGCAGGACCGGTGAGGTAGCTCAGTCGGCTAGAGCGAGGGTCTCATAATCCCTAGGTCGGGAGTTCGATTCTCCCCCTCACCACTCTTCCAAGCCCGCGCAACCTTGAACGAATTCGGCGCCCTGGACCCCGGTCCGCGGCGCCTTTTTCGTGCCCGCACGTCGCGCGGCCCGAACTTCGGGCGCGCGCCCGGTGCGCCGATCGTGAAAAGCTCGGGGGCGAGTCTCGCCGCCCCCACCCGCTCCACCGCCCAGGGGATCCCATGAACGACGTGCTCGTCAGGACCAGGAAGGAAGGCCGCATCGGCTGGATCACGCTCCACCGGCCGGAGGCGATGAACACCTTCACCCTCCCCTTCGCCGACCAGCTCGACCAGGCGCTGCGGACGATGGAGGACGATCCGGAGGTGACGGTCGTCATCGTGGAGGGCGCGGGGAAGAACTTCTGCACCGGCATCGCGCTCGAGCAGTTCACGCCGCGGACGCAGCGCGAGTACCGCGAGCTCCTGCAGCGCATCGACGCGTTCTACCGGACGCTGGCGCGCATGCGGACCGTGACCATCGCGGCGGTGCAGGGCTACGCGGTGGCGAACGGCGCGGGGCTCGCGTTCGCCTGCGACCTCACCGTCGCGGCGGACACGGCGCGGTTCGGCACCACCGCCATCAACGTGGGGCTCATCTGCCTCGGCCCGGCGGCGGCGATGGCGCGGCTCATCGGGCGGAAGAAGGCGGCGGAGCTCTTGCTGACCGGCGAGCTGGTGAGCGCGGCCGACGCGATGGCGCTGGGGCTCGTGAACCGGGTGGTGCCGGAGGCGTCGCTCGCGGACGAGGCGCTGAAGCTCGCGCAGAAGGTCGCCGCGAAGAGCCCGCTCGCGCTGCGCATCGGGAAGGAGGGCCTGAACCGGCTCCCCGACCTGCCCGCGCTCGAGCGCATCGACCTCGCCGACGACCTCTTCGCCACGCTCGCCGCCACCGAGGACGCGGTGGAGGGCGTGCGCGCGTTCCTGGGGAAGCGCGCGCCCACCTGGAAGGAGCGGTAGGCCCGGCGACGGCCGGGATCAGGGCGCCGCGAGCGGCGTGAACGTCACCGTCCGCAGCCACGCCGGCAGGTCGGCGACGCGCGCCGAGCGGACGCCGGCGTCGCTCACGGCGTACACGAACGTCCCGGAGACCGGGTCGTCGGCGAGCACGCTGCGGCGCACGTACGGCGACCAGGCGAAGCTCCAGCCCGGGCCCGAGGCGCTCGCGTACACGTCGGCCATCGAGAGCGCGCCGGCGGGCGTGATACCGGTGGCGGGATCCACCCGGAACAGCCGCAGGTCGGAGACGAGCCCGCTCGTGCCGTAGTCCACGAACGGGATCGCGAGCAGGCCGCCGCCCGCGGCGCCGGGGAACCAGGTGAACGCGTGCGGGTCCCAGAGCGCGTCCGACCAGCTCCACCCCTCCCCGACCAGCGCGGTCGCCACCGCGACGGGGGCGGCGAGGTCGGTGACGTCGAGGAGCTGCACCTTCACCTGCATGCTGCCGCCGGGGCCGGGCTCGCGGCCGACGCCGAGCAGGTGCGTCGCGTCGAGCGGGTGCAGGTAACCGATGAAGCCGGGGAGCTCGAGCTCGCCGACGAGCCGCGGGCTGGCCGGATCGGACAGGTCGAAGGTGAAGAACGGGTCGATCTGGCGTGCGGTGACCGCGAAGCCGCGCGGGCCGAGGAAGCGGGTCGCGAAGAGCGTCTCGTCGCGGCCGAACGGCGCGGTCTTCCCGAGCGTGCGCAGCGCGCCGTCGGCGAGGCCGAGCACGGTCAGCTGGCTGGCGCGCTCCACGGCGCCCCACGGGTCGCTCCCGGCCACCCGCGTCGCGAGCGTGCTCGCCACCCGCAGCGCGCCCTCGTGCTCGTCGAGCTGGTACGGGTCGTCGAGCGTCCCGTCCACCACGCCGGAGCCGAGGTACGGGGCGCGGTCGGGATCGCGGAGGTCGAACGCGTGCAGGTAGGTCGCGTCGGCCTGGCCGGGCATGGGCCACCACCACCAGTGGCTCGCGGCGGCGTAGAGCGTGTCGCGCGACGCGTACACCACGCCGGCCCGGGCCAGTACGGAGGTGCTGGAGGCGAGCGCCTGCCGGTCGAGATCGAGCGTGGCGACGGTCAGGATGCCGGGGCGGACCGGCGCGGCGCCCAGCGCGAAGTCGGTGCACGCGTAAGCGATCGGCGCGCTCGTGCCGTCGGCCCGCTTCACCTCCCCGCGGCGGAGCCAGTCCTCCAGCGGGCGGGCGCGGATGAGCGCCTCGTTCGCGTCCTCCAGCGCCGCGAAGGCCCGGTCGCGCTCGTCGGCGCTCGCGCCCGGCGCCAGCGGCGGCCAGTACGCGACGCCCTCGGGGTACGGGAGCTCGTCGGTGGTCACGAGGCGCACGCGCGCGCCGATGCGCCGCGCGGCGAGGTAGCTGCCCGGCAGGTAGATCTCGGCGGCCACCCTCGGCGCGGCGAGGTCGGTCACGTCGAGCGTGGTCACCTTGGTCACGTTGCTCGCGTCGTGGCCGCACCAGAACGCGTCGCTCGCCACGCCGGGCGCGCCCATGCCCGGCCCGCCGCAGATCGGCGCGTCGCCCTCCAGGGCGCGCGGCACGTAGAGCGTGCTGAACACCACCACGCGGTCGCCGGCCAGGAACAGGTCCCGCGGCCAGCCCTCGATCGCCACCGAGGCCCGCTCCGCCAGCGCGTCCGCCGGCCAGCTGGCCAGCAGGTGCAGCCGGCCGTCGGCGAGCGCGGCGATGCGCGTGCCGTCGTTCTGGACGAAGTCCGCCTCGTCCACGCCGGCCACCTGCGCGTTGGTGGTCGTGTAGCCGGACGGCGCGGGCGACCCGGCGTCCCCCGGGGCCCCGCCGACCGGCACGCCCCCCCAGCCGCCCCAGCTCAGCCGGAGCTGCTCGAGCTCGCTCCGCATCTGCAGCACCACGGCGTCCTCGATGGCCGTCTCGAGCGCCTCGCAGCTCGCGGCGGGGACGAGGCTGGGCGACCGGTCCACCGCGGCGGGCGGCGGCAGCGCGGGCACGCGGCGGCCGCCGCCATCGCCGCCCCGGCAGGCGACGGACGCGGCGAGGGCGGCGGCGAGCGAGAGGACGAGGGTGCGCGGAGCGGACATGGGCGGCTCCTTCCGGCCAGGCCGATCATTCTCCCACCCCGGGCCGGAACACGGGCGGACGGTTCCTTGACGTGTCACCGAAGCGTGGTACGAAGGTTCGATATCGGAGGATACCGGATGCGGAAGACCGCGCAGCTGCTGGCCACGCGCACCGAGCAGGCTCCCCCGCCCGAGCTGCCGCTCCGCGCCCCGGAGGCGCCGCCGCCGGCGCCGCTCCCCCGCAACCGCCCCGCGGACCGGATCAAGGACGCGCTGCTGCGCTGGCTCGAGGAGGAGCTGTGATGGCGCCCCGCCCCCGCACGCTGTTCCTGCCCTTCGAGGACGCCGCCGCCTCGGAGCTGGACCCGTTCCTGGCCGAGATCGATCGCGCGGTGGACGCCGGGTTCCTGGGCGAGCTCGAGGAGGTCCTCGACCGCGCCGCCCGGGCCGTCCTGCGCGATCCCGCCCCGGCGCTGCCCTGATCGCGACGCGCCGGCCTCAGCGGCCCTGGCCGGCGCGGTACTCCGTCTCCTCGTCCTCGAGGCCCGCCTCCACCTCGCGCGGCGCGGTGAACAGGCGCCCCAGCTCGATGTGCCGGGAGAACAGGAACGGCAGGCCCACCGCGACCTGCGCGCCGATCTGCGCCGCCCAGAGCACGTTCGCGTAGGCGACGCCGTGCGTGGCGACCGCCGCGCGCGGCGCGACCAGGCTCAGGCCGAGCACCACCGCGCCCTGGAACGTCCCCACCATGCCGGGACCGGCGGGGATCATCACCCCCACCACCAGCACCCCGAGCACGGTGCAGGCCGCCGCGGCGCCCAGGTCGAACCCGAAGCCGCGCGCCAGCACCTGCATGCCCCAGACGTTCACGCCCCAGTAGATCGCGGTCAGCGCGAAGAACAGCGCCACCTTCCGCCCCGACGGCACCAGCCGCAGGCCGTGGATGAACGCGTCCAGCATCCCCGCCCCGCGCGCGGCGAGCCGCGGCGAGATGGGCGTGGCGAGGCGGGTGGCGAGCGACACCGCCAGCGCCCGGTTCCGGTACGCGCCCACCAGGAACGCGAGCAGCGCCACGAACGCGAGCGACACCACCACGCCGGCGGTGCGGATGACGCGGAGCCCGGGCGTGCCCTCCGGCACCGACAGGAGCGACACCATGAGCAGCAGCCCGGTGAAGATCCCGTCGGCCACCCGCTCCACCACCACCGACGACAGCGCGCTCGAGACGCGCAGCCGGGGCCGGTCGGCGACGAGGTACGGCCGCGCGAACTCGCCCAGCCGGAACGGCAGCAGCGAGAGCGCCATGATGCCGACGGCGGAGACGGCGTTGAGGCGCCCGAAGGGCACCTTCGCGACCGGCTCGAGCAGCAGGCCCCACCTCACCGTGCGCAGCAGGTGGATGGCCGCCAGGAACGGCAGGTACAGCCAGAGGTAGCGGTAGTCGGCGTCGCGGAGCGCCTGGCCGATGCCGCCGAGGTCCTTGCCCCGCAGCGTGAGCCAGAGCGCGACGGCCGAGATCGCCAGGCCGGCGATCACCTGCGCCCAGCGGTGCGTCCTGGCACGCGGTGGGCTGGGTGCGGGCTCGGACATGGCCGCCCGTCATACCACGGCGACGGCCGGCGGGCGCGAGGCTCGCGCGCTACGGCACGGGGTGGCGGGGCGCCTCGCCGGACGCCACCCGGAGCACCTCGTCGAGCACCATCCGCGTCATGGCGGCGCGGGTCTCGCGCGTGCCCGAGCCGAGGTGCGGCGTGAGCACCACGTTCGGGAGGCCCAGGAACGCCTCCGGGACCCTCGGCTCGTCGCGGAAGACGTCGAGGCCCGCGGCGGCGAGGCGGCCGGAGGCGAGCGCCTCGACCAGCGCCGCGTCGTCCACCACCTGCCCGCGCGCCGTGTTCACCAGGATGGCGCCGGGCTTCATGCGCGCCAGGCGCGCCCGGTCCACGAGGCCCTCGGTCGCGGGCGTGAGCGGCACGTGCAGGCTGACGAAGTCGGAGGCGGCGAGCAGCTCGTCGAGCTCCACCCGGCGCGCGCCCGGGAAGCCGGCGTCGCGCGGCGCCGCGTAGAGGAGCCGCATCCCGAACCCGGCGGCCCGCTGCGCCACCGCCTGGCCGATGCGCCCGAACCCCACCAGGCCGAGCGTCTTCCCGCTCACCTCGGTGCCGAGCATCCACGCAGGGTCCACGCTGGTCCACCCGCCGGCGCGGATCACCCGGTCGCCCTCGGCGACGCGGCGCGCGGCCGCGAGCAGGAGCGCCCAGGCGTGGTCGGCGGTGGCGGCGGTCACCACGTCCGGCGTGTTGGTCACGCACAGCCCGCGCGCGCGGCAGGCGCCGAGGTCGAGGTGGTTCACGCCGATGCCGTAGGAGGCGAGGTGGCGGAGCCGGCGCGCCCTCGAGGAGCGGCGCGTCCACGCGGTCGAGGTAGGTGACCACCAGCACGTCCGCGTCGCGCACCGCCGCCGCGAGCTCGGCGCGGGGCAGCGCGGCGTCGCCGCCGCGGAGCTCGAATCGGCCGGCGAGCGCGCCGACGTCGGCGTGCGGCAGCGGCCGCGCCAGGACCAGCACGGGCTTCACGGTTCGTCCTCCTCGCGGTCCTCCGGCCGCTCCGGCGCCTCGGCCCCGTCGCCGGCGCGCGGGCCGGGGATCCGGTACTCCTCGCCCAGCCACTTGCCGAGGTCGATGAGCTTGCAGCGGTCCGAGCAGAACGGGAACGCGCGATTGGCGGGGCGCGGCGCGACGGCGCGGCCGCAGATCGGGCACTTCGGGGTGGCCACGCCGCGGATCTACCGCGCCCGCGCGGGCCACGCCAACCCGTTCGTCAGCCCTTCGGGCAGGACGCCGGGAGCAGCGGCTCCAGCGCGGCGGTGAGCGTCTCCCGGTCCAGCGACCCGGCGAACACGTGCTGGACCGTGCCCTGCGCGTCCACCAGGTAGGTGCGCGGGTAGGCGGGCACGCCCCACGGCTCGAGCGCGGTGGCGCGGGCGTCGAAGAGGATCGGGTACGGGATGTCGCGGGCCATGGCGAGCACGTCCTCGCGCCCGGACTCCTCCGCCACCCCCAGCAGCTCGAAGCACTTGCCCTGCTGCGCCCTCCACACCTCGGCGAGGTCCGGGATCTCGGCGCGGCACGGGCCGCACCAGCTCGCCCAGAAGTTCACCGCCACCACCTTGCCGCGGAGCGACCCCAGGTCGACGGTGCGCCCGGCCAGGTCGGGCAGCGCGAGCGGGGGCGCGGGGTGGCCGCCGCCCTGCGAGCGGGGCTCGCCGCGGCCGCGGAAGAACACCTGGAACGCCACCACGGCGAGGAGCGCGACGAGGACGAGCTTGAGGCGACCGTTCATGGGCGGAGGACTCCTAACGCGGGTGAGGGCCCGCTTCATGGGAGCCACGGGCCGCCGGGGCGGTTCGCGCCCCACCCCGCCCACGGGGTCGCCTCCGCGGGGGCTCCCCGCTCACGGTTCGACGGGCTCACCGTGAGCGGAATCGGGCTCACGGCGAGCGGAACCGGGCTCACCGTGAGCGGAATCGGGGCCTACTTGCTGGCGCCGCTCGCGGCGCTGCCGGCGCCCGACACGAGCAGCGTCTTCAGGTCGTCGTCAGTGAAGTAGAGGCCCGCCCCGAAGAACACGTCGGTGCCGATGTTGAAGCTGCGCCCGTCCGGCGAGGCGGCGCTGCGCCACCGGTTCAGGAAGTCGTCCACGCCGGTGGTGACGTAGAAGTGCTGGAGGAAGTTGTAGTTCGCCCAGACCTTCGCGCGCGGGAACACGTCCTGGTACGGCCGCGAGAACTGGTAGAGCGACGTCGAGATCTGCAGCCGGTCCTTCATCAGGTGCAGGTCGGCGCCCAGGCCGCCCGAGCTCTCGATGACGCCGCCGCGGAACGTGACCGGTCCGTAGCGCTTCGCCATCTGGAGGGAGAACGTGACCTTGTCCTCGTGGCGGGTCCGGGTGGTGACGGTGGTGGAGTCGCCGACCGAGCCCGGCGTGCGGGTGGTGATCGTGTCGGTGGTGACCGTGTCCACGCCGCGCGGATCGCTCACGACCTCGAGCAGGTAGTACTTGTCCGGCCGCGGGAGCAGCTTCGCGCCGAAGTAGACCTTGGCGCCGGGGCGCCCGTCCTCCACGCTCTGGTTGAGCAGCCACTCCGAGCGGAGCTGGACCTCGATCTGCATCTTCTGCAGCCGGTCCACGTAGTCCGAGACGCCTTCCACGGCGGTCCCGAGCTGCCGGCCCATCTTCTCGTCGGTGAGCAGCCGGCCGGCGACGCTCTTGCCCTCCTGCACCTTGGCGAGGAGCTGGTCGAGCCGGGCGAGGCTGTCGTTGAGGCGCGCCACCGCCTGCTGCACGCCCTTCGCCTGCGCCTGCTGGCTGGCGACCGCCGGCGTCGCGCCCGCCGCGCCGGGGGCGCCGGGTGCCCCAGGAGCGCCGGGTGCGCCCGGAGCGCCCGGAGCGCCCGGAGGGCCGGGAGGGCCGGCGGGGCCGCCGCCGGGGGCGCCGGCCCCTCCGCCGTCGAGGATGCCCTGCAGGCTGCCCGCGGCGACCTTCAGGCGCGCGGTGAGCTCGTCCACGTTCGCGAGGATGCTGTGGATGCGGTCCTTGTCGCGGGCCGAGATCTCGCGCAGGTCGGCGGTGAAGTCGCGGGTGTTCGCGATGAGCTCGGTCAGGCTGTCCCGGTTCTGCGCCACCACCTGGTCCACCTGGCGCGTAATGCGGGCCAGGTTCTCCACGATCTCGCGCAGGCTGCCCTGGTCGCCCTGGACGGTCTTGGCGAGGTCGCCGGTGACGAGCTGCACGTCGCTGGCGATCTTCGCCATCGAGTCGAGCAGCTGCTGCACGCTGGTGGCCTCGCGCACGCACTTGATCTCGCGCTCGGCCTCCGGCAGCGACGAGAGGAGCGGCGCGGAGTCGGAGCCGGCGATGACCTCGAGCAGCGCGTCGGGGAGCAGCGCGGAGGGGAAGCTCTTGTAGAGGCAGGCGTCGGTGTGGAGCGGCACCGAGCGGTCGATGCGGATCTGGAGCAGCGCCTTGTTCTTGTCGAGGGTGATCTTCGAGACCTCGCCCACCTGGATGCCGGCGATCTGCACCTTGCTCTTCCAGGTGAGGCCGGTGGCGTCGCTGAAGCGCGCGTACACGAGGTAGCTGTCGGTCTCGGAGTACCCGCCCTTCTTGAAGAAGGTGAACGCGAACAGGAACGCCGCCAGCCCGACGGCGACGAGGACGCCCACGGCCAGGGCCTTGTTGACGGCGGGCTTCACGGGCGGTTCCCGGAGGTCACTGCTTCTCGAACCAGGTGGAGAGGAAGCGCTGCACGAAGGGATCCTTGCTCTGGCGGACCTCCGCGGGCGTCCCCTCCGCGGCGAGGTGTCCATCGTAGAGCACCGCCAGCCGGTCGGCCACCCGGAATGCGCTGGCGATGTCGTGCGAGATCACCATGCTGGTGATGCCGAGGCGCTCCTTGGCGTGCACGATCATCTCGTCCACGTAGTTGGTGGTGATGGGATCGAGGCCGGTGGTGGGCTCGTCGTAGAGCACCACCTGCGGGTCGGAGACCAGCGCCCGGGCCAGCGCGACCCGCTTGCGCATGCCGCCGGAGAGCTCGGCCGGCCAGCGCCCCAGGACCTCCTCGCCCAGGTCCACCACCGCGAGCTTGTCGATCACGCGCTTGCGCACCTCGGTCGCCGCCAGGCGCGTCCCGCGGCGCTTCTCCCGCAGCGGGAACGCCACGTTGTCGAAGACGTTCATCGAGTCGAACAGGGCCGCGCCCTGGAACACCATCCCGAACATCCGGCGGGCCTCGTTGAGCTCGCGGCCGGTCAGGGTGGAGATCTCGTGCTCGCCGACCCGCACCGTGCCGCGGTCCGGCTTCAGCAGCCCGATGACGTGCTTCATGAGCACGGTCTTGCCCGAGCCCGACCCGCCCAGCACCACGTAGGTGTTCCCCTTCGGCACGTCGAGCGTGATGCCCTTCAGCACCTGGTTCGTCCCGAAGGACTTCCAGAGATCGCGAACCTCGATCACGCTCAGGTCCCCACGCTCAGCACGGTGCCGGCGTAGTCGGCGACCAGGATCGCCACCGAGCTGGCCACCACGGCGCGGGTGGTCCCCTCTCCCACCCCGCGCGCGCCGCCGCTCGCGGCGTAGCCGCGCCAGGTGGTGATCACCGCCACGATGTAGCCGAACAGCACCGCCTTCCCGAGCCCGTGGAAGATGTCCTCCGGCCCCAGGAACTCGCGGGTGTGCTGGATGAACGGGCCCTCGGGGATGCCGGAGACGAACACGCCCATGACGTACGCGCCGCCGTACCCGAGCGCGTTGAACAGCATGGTGAGCACCGGGAACATGAGGACGGACGCGACGACCCGCGGCACCACCAGGTACTGGATGGGCGAGACCGCCATGGTCTCCATCGCGTCGATCTGCTCGGTGACGCGCATGGTGCCGAGCTCGGTGGTGATGGCGCTGCCGGCGCGCCCGGTCACCATGAGCGCGGTGAACACCGGCGACAGCTCGCGCGCCAGCGCGAACGCGGTCGAGCCGCCGGTGTAGCCCTCGGCCGCGAACTGGCGGAGCGCGTAGTTCATCTGCAGGCCGAACACCATCCCGGCGAACGTGCCGGTCACCCCCACGATGAAGGCGGAGCCGGCGCCGATGAAGGCCATCTGCGCCAGGACCTGGTCTGGCCGGAACGGGGGCCGGAACGCCCAGGCGACGGTCTCGCCGGCGAACAGGATCATCCGGCCGAAGTCCTCGAAGGCGTCCCGTAGGCGGGAGAGCATGCGGGCGCATTCTGGCACGGCGGCGGGCGGCGCGCCCGCTTTCGCGCGGCCCCGGTCGCGTGCGGCATCGATTCGTGAGGCGCCGGGCGGGGTCGCGGCTATACTCCGCGCCCCCATGGTCAAGGTCGGCGGCGAGGTCGATTCGTTCTGCACGAAGTGCCAGCTCATGCTGGCGCACACGGTTCACGCGGTGGTCGCCGGCAAGCCGGTGAAGGTGGAGTGCAACACCTGCCACGGCGTACACCGGTACAAGGGCCCGGCCGGCGCGTCGGCGCCGCGCGCCGCCTCCGGCGCGGCCGGGGCCCGGCCCGCGCGCGCCCCGCGCGAGAAGGCGGCGGCGGTGCCGTTCGAGGACCTGCTCGGCGCGAGGGACGCGTCGAGCGCCCGCCCCTACTCGCCCAAGACCACCTTCCGCGTGGACGAGGTGGTCGATCACCCGCTGTTCGGGCGCGGCTTCGTCTCCGCCGTCCGCGACGGCGGCAAGATCGAGATCACCTTCCGCTCCGACGTGAAGATCCTGGTCCACGCCCGCGGCTAGCCGCCGCCCGGCGTCCCCCGCAGCAGCGCCAGCACCCCGGCCAGGTCGGCGGGCAGCGGCGCCTCCAGCACCAGCTCCCGCCCGTCCGAGGGGTGGCGCAGCGCCAGCCGCGCCGCGTGGAGCGGCGTGCGCGCGAGCACCGGCTCGCCGCCCGGGCCGAGCAGCGGGGCCGCGTCGCCGTAGGCGGGGTCCACGGCGAGCGGCGTGCCCGCCGCGGCGAGGTGCACGCGGATCTGGTGGGTGCGCCCGGTCTCCGGGAGCGCCTCGACGAGCGCGAGCGGCCCGCCGCCGAGCGGGTGCGCCGGGTACGCCTCGAG
The DNA here is from genome assembly GCF_049201065.2 of Anaeromyxobacter sp. Red801. Classification (NCBI taxonomy): domain Bacteria; kingdom Pseudomonadati; phylum Myxococcota; class Myxococcia; order Myxococcales; family Anaeromyxobacteraceae; genus Anaeromyxobacter; species Anaeromyxobacter sp. Red801. Next base: position 2,422,666 of record NZ_CM181236.1, read on the forward strand.
CCGGCGCACCACCGTCGCGGAGGGCTTCCCGCGCGGATCGTCCGGCGCGGCCGGGCGCATGCGCCCCTTGCGCCCCGGCGCGATGGCCACCTCGATGCGCTGCTCGGCGGGCGGGGCGCCACGCACCAGCGCCAGGTAGCGCTTGCGCGGCTCGCCCCGGTCGAACGCCAGGTTGAGCGCGCGGTGCGCCGCGGCGGTGCGCGCGAGCACCAGCACGCCGCTCGTGTTCCGGTCGAGCCGGTGCACCACCCAGAGCCGGCCGAAGCGCGCCTCCAGCTCCTCGCGCAGGCTCGGCTCGCCGCCGGCGCGCCCCGGGATGACCAGCCGCCCCGCCGGCTTGTCCACCGCGAGGAGGTCCGCGTCCTCGTGGAGCACCGCCACCGGGACGGCGGGCGCCGCGGTCACACCATCTTCCTGGCGGGGATCACCTTCACCGGCCCGAACCGCTCCAGCGAGCGCGCGATGGCCCGCGCCGGGCCGACCGCCACCACCACCCGGCGGTCGAGCGGGAAGTAGCGCCGCCCGACCTCGCGGCACTGCTCGGGCGTCACCGCCCGCACCCGCTCGCGGAACTCGGCCACCTCGCTGTCGTCGAGCCCGTACAGCTCCAGGTCGGCGAGCTTCTCGGCGAGCTGGTCGTGCGTCTCGAGCGAGAGCGGGTACAGGCCGCAGAGGTAGCTCTGGGTCCGCTCCAGCTCCTCCGCCGACGGGCCCTCGGCGCAGAAGCGCGCCGTCTCGTCGAGGGTGACCTGCACGATCTCGGCGGTGGTCTCGACCTTGGTGAAGGTGGACACGAAGAACAGGCCGCCCACGGCGCTGGTGGCGAAGCGGCTCCGCACGCCGTAGGAGAGGCCGCGGTTCACGCGGATCGCCTCCATCAGCCGCGAGGTGAACCCGCCGCCGAGCACCGCGCTCGCCACCATGCCCGGGTAGTAGTCCGGGCTGCGGCGCGCGAACCCCTCGGACGCGATCCGGACCTGGCTCTGCGTCACGTCCGGCTTGTCCACCACCAGCACCGCGGTGCGCGGCGCCGTGGTCGGGGGGAGCGGCGGCAGCGGGCGCTCCGCGGTGCGCCACCCGGCGAAGCGGCGCCGCACCAGCGCGAGCACCTCGTCGGCGCGGACCGCGCCCACCACCACCAGGAACGCGGCGGAGGGCCGGTAGTAGCGCTGGTGGAAGCCGGCCACGTCGGCCCGCCGGACCGCGCCGAGCGAGCGCACCGTGCCCTCCGGCGAACGCGCGTACGGGTGCGCGCCGTAGCCGGCCGCGAGCATGGCCCGGTCGGCGACCACGCCCGGCTCGTCGAGATCGTGGGCGAGCGCGGCCACCTCGCGGCGGCGCAGCCGGTCCACCTCGCGGGCGGGGAACGTCGGGTTCCCCGCCATCTCGGCGAGCACGTCGAGGCAGCGCGGCAGGACCTCCACCGGCGCCGACAGGCCGAAGTAGGACGCGTCCTCGTCCACGCCGGTGCCGAGCTCGGCGCCGATCGACTCGATGGCGAGGTCGATCTCCTCGCCCGTGTGCCGGCGGGTGCCGCGCCGGGCCGCCAGCGCGACGAGGTGCGAGAGGCCGGAGCGCCCGGACGGATCGAGCGAGGCGCCGCCGCGCAGGACGAGGCGCACCGCGGCGAGCGGGATGCCCTTGCGCTCGGCGACGATCACCCGCAGGCCGCCGGGCAGCGTCTCGCGGCGGATGGGCGGCAGCGCGATGGAGGGGCTCACCGGCGCACCTCCGGGTCGAGCACCACCACCGAGCGGCGGGTCGGGTCGAGGTACTCGGCCGCCACCCGCCGCACGTCGCGCACCCCCACCGCGGCGTAGTGCTCGAGCGCCCGCCCGGCCTCCCGCCAGTCGCCCAGGAGCGCCTCCGCCTGCCCGAGCGCGTGCGCCACCCCGTGGTGGGTGGCCAGCTCGTGGAGCACCGAGCTGCGCAGCAGCGCCTTGGCGCGCCGCACCTCGGCGGCGGTCACGCCGCGCGCGGCCACCCTGGCGAGCTCGGCCCACAGCTCCTTCTCCGCCTTCTCCACCGGCACCCCCGGCGCGAGCTCGGCGAAGGCCAGGAAGACGCCCGGGTCGATGCGCCAGCCCCAGCTGATCGAGACCGACACCGCCAGCTCCAGCTCCTGCACCAGCCGCCGGCGCAGGCGCGACGACTCGCCCACCGCGAGGCACACCTGCAGCACGTCCAGGGCGGCGGAGTCCGGGCTGCGTGCCGCCGGGCCGCGCCACCCCGCCAGCAGCGCCGGCGCCTGCGCCGGGTAGCGGACGGTGGCGCGCCGCTCGCCGCGCTGGGGCGGCTCGCCCTGCGGCACCGGCGCGGGCCGCGGGCCGGCCGGGATGTCGGCGTAGTAGCGCTCCACCAGCCGCAGCGTGGCGTCCGGGTCCACGTCGCCGACCACGTACACCGCGGCGTTGCTGGGCGCGTAGTAGGTCCGGAAGAACGCCTCGCAGTCCTCGCGGGCGATGCGCTGGATGTCCTCCATCCAGCCGATCACCGGCCAGCGGTACGGGTGCGCGAGGAACACCAGCGACTCGAGCTGCTCCTCCATCAGGCCGAAGATCGAGTTCTCGGTGCGGAGGCGGCGCTCCTCCTTCACCACCTCGCGCTCCTGCTCCAGCGAGTCCTCGGTCAGGCGCAGCGAGCGCATCCGGTCCGACTCGAGGTCCACCACCGTCTCGAGCGCCTCGGCGGCGAAGTCCTCGTAGTAGGCGGTGACGTCGTTGGAGGTGTAGGCGTTCGAGTGGCCGCCGCGCGCCTCCAGGACCCGGTCGAACTCCTTCGGGCCGTAGCGCGCCGCGCCGTTGAACATCATGTGCTCGAACAGGTGGCTGATGCCGGTCAGCCCCAGCCGCTCGTTCCGGGAGCCGACCTGGAAGAACGTGTAGTAGCTGACCGTGGGGGTGCTCCGCTCGGGGAGTACACGGACCCGCAGTCCGTTCGACAGGGTGTGCGCGCGGACCTGCGCGAGGTCGAGCAGGGCGGGCGACTCGGGTTGGCTGGCCATCCGGCGCGGAACATAGCCGCGGCCGGACGCCCCGTCCATCAGGCGGACGGCCCGCCGCTCCGCCGCCCGTCCGCCGCGGCGCGCCACGGCCCTCCACCGGAATAGTCGCGTGGTCCGGGGACGTTCACTTGCCTTGGGCGATCGACAGTAGGTCGGTGGACCCGAGAAACCGTTCGGTTCTACAAAATCCGGCCACTGCCACGTTCCGTTCGGGCGACTGGCCGTCAACCCAACGACCCGGGTTCAAGCGTGAGGATCCCAGAAGCGATGGCGACCAAGACGAAGACGCAGCGGGATCCCCGCCGCGAGGAGCTGCGCCGGCTCGGCGAGCGGGTTCGCGAGCACCGCCGGGGACGCGGCATGACGCAGGAGGCGCTCGCGGAGGCGCTCGATCTCTCCGTCGCGTACGTGAGCCTCATCGAGCGCGGCGGGCGCAACCCGCCGTACACCACGGTCGTCGCGATCGCGCGGGCGCTCGGCATCCCGGCGACGCGCATCGTCGCGGAGGACTAGCGGCGCGAAGGGGGAGGCCGGGCCGGCGCGAGGCGGGCCCGGCTAGATCGGATCGAGCGGCCGGCCGCAGGCGGCGCAGCGACCCTTGCTGCGCCGGAGCGGCAGGCCGCAGCCGGGGCACCTCTTCACCTTGGGTGACCGCTCGACGGCCGCGGCGCGGCCGTCCCCCGGCGGAGCCCTGCCGGCCTCCAGGCGGGCGACGCGCTCCTCCAGCGCCGCGAGGCGCGCGAGCAGGTCCGGCGAGGTCTGGCGCTTGCGGGCGGCCACGGCAGGCCGAGCCTGCCACGCCGCCCCGTCCGGTCAAGGATCCGGCCCCCGCCGGCATGGCCCGCGCCGGGCCGCGCGGCCCCGACCACGCGTTGAGGCCCCCTCCCCGGCGTGTTATCTCGGCGCGGGATGGATCTTCCTCGCACCGACGCACCCGCCGCCGGCCCGCTGGGTCGTGCCTACGAGAGCCCCGACGTCCGCGCCCTGCTGGCCGAGCAGCACGGCTCGCACCGCGAGGTCCCCCGCGCGCGGCAGGTCTTCGTCAACCGCAACCTGCGGATGGACCGCATCGAGGCGGTCGGCTTCGACATGGACTACACGCTGGCGATCTACCACCTGCGCCAGCTCGAGACCCTCGCGTTCCAGATGACGCTGGCGCGGATGATCGCGGTGATGGGGTACCCGCCCGCCCTCGGGGCGCTGCACTACGATCCCGAGTTCGTGATCCGCGGGCTGGTCGTGGACAAGCTCCACGGCAACATCTTCAAGATGGACCGGCACAACCACGTGGGCCGCTGCTACCACGGCCGCCGGGAGCTGCCGTTCGACGAGCTGAAGCGCCTGTACCGCGAGGAGAAGATCCACCTCTCGCTGCCGCGCTTCGCCTGGATCGACACGCTGTTCGCGCTGCCCGAGGCCTGCCTGTTCGCGCTGGTGATCGAGCTGCTCGAGGGGCTCGGGCAGACGGTGGACTACGCCCGGCTCTACGACGACATCCGCGAGGCCATCGACACGGTGCACCGCGACGGCACGCTCAAGGCCGAGGTGAAGAAGGAGCTGCCGCGCTACCTCGTGAAGGACGCCGAGCTCGGGCCCGCGCTCCACAAGCTGCGCTCGGGCGGCAAGAAGCTGTTCGTGCTCACCAACTCGCTGTGGGACTACACCGACGCGGTGATGTCCTACGTGCTCGACGGCGTGCTGCCCGAGTACCCGAGCTGGCGGAACTACTTCGACGCGGTGATCACCGGCGCCGCCAAGCCGGCGTTCTTCGCGGAGCGGCGGCCGCTGTACGAGGTCGGGCCGGGCGGCGAGCTGGGGGCCGAGCCCGCCTCGCTCGAGCGCGGGCGCTTCTACCAGGGCGGCGACCTGCCCACGCTGGAGCGGCTGCTCGGGATCGGCGGGGACCGGATCCTGTACGTCGGCGACCACATCTACGGCGACATCCTGCGGTCGAAGAAGAGCTCGCTCTGGCGCACCTGCATGATCGTGCAGGAGCTGGAGGACGAGCTGGCCTGGCTGGAGCGGAACCAGACCTCGCTCGCGGAGCTGTCGCGGCTCGAGGACCTGCGCGTGCGCGTGGAGGACGAGCTCTCGGTGCACCGCGCCGCGCTGAACGTGCTCGACCGGCGCATCGAGCGCGACGAGCCCTCCCCCGAGGAGCGCGAGCGGCTGGAGCAGGAGCGCCGCCGGGACAAGGCGGAGATGGAGGCGCTCCGGCGCGCCCAGCGCGACGCGAACGCGCGCATCGAGGAGCTGCAGCAGGGCGTGGAGGGCGGCTTCAACCGCTACTGGGGGCTCACGTTCAAGGAGGGGAACGAGAACTCGCGCTTCGGCGAGCAGATCGAGGACTACGCCTGCCTCTACACCAGCCGCGTGTCCAACTTCGTCTTCTACTCGCCCATGCAGTACTTCCGCTCGCCGCGCGCGGCGATGCCGCACGAGCGCGCCGCGCCCGCCCGCATCTCGCCCTGGGGCGACGAGCACGGCGCGCCGGTGGCCGGCGACCGCCCGTCCAAGGCGTCGAAGGCGTCGCGCTGACGACGCCACTCGCGTACCGCAACGCGTCGGCAGCGGCCGCCCTGCCGGGCCGCGTCCCGACGTTCGGGGACGCAACGCGGTGACGTGCATCAAGCCGGCTCCGCCGAAGGAGGCGCACTCCCGGTCGCGATGCGATCCCTCGTGGGGTGACGGCATCATGTCCGCGATTGAGCACGATTGCCGGTGATAGGTGTCCTCGCGTTCCACTGACAGTCTGGAACGGGGGATCCCATGCTCGGTCTCGCGAAGGGGATGGCGGCGGCCGCCGTGCTGCTCGCTTCCGCCGGCGCATTCGCGCTCGACGTCGGGCCGGAGTTCGTGGTCGCGGGCAGCGCGCTGTCGCCCTACAGCGACGCGCTCACACCGGGCTACGCGACGAACGGCTACCGCGGCCGGGTCGCGGTGGCGCCGACGCCGGCCGGCTACGCCGTCGCGTGGAGCGGCGCCGACCGCAGGATCTACGCGCTGGCGCTCGGCAGGTACGGCGAGTCGCTCGGGGGCGCCCCGGTTCGCGTCGGCGAGAACGGGCATTCCCCCTCGATCTCCTGCGCCAGCGACAACTGCCTGGTGGTCTGGCGGGCGCGGGACGGATCCACGGATTCCTTCGGAAACGTCCGCGCCGCCATCTTCGGCGCGCGCCTCTCCCACGACATGCAGCTGCTCGACCCGTCGCCCATCCAGATCGCGCTCTATCCCGAGCCCGCGCGCAACCGGAGCTGGCAGGTGATCGGCGCGCAGTCGGACACGGACGGTGCGAACTACTACGTGAGCTACATCTCCCTCTTCGACGCGCCCGGCTGCTACACGCTCTGGGGCGCCGCGATCTCGAGCGCCGGGGTGCTGGCCCCGCCGACCATGCTCGCCCAGGAGTGCGACTGGGGCTACCCGCTCGAGTGGGCCGGCCTGTACGACGGGGACTACTTCGTCGCGCTCCAGTGGTGGGACGAAATGCCCCCGAGGCGCTGGCCGACCACGGTGCTCGCCTATTCCACAGCCAATCGCTTCATCAACTGGGATCAGCCGAGCCCCTGGTGGCCGATCGAGGTCGCGTCGGGCGGGCCGTCGTCGCTCGTCCTCTTCAACTCGTATGACTACGAGTTCCACGACGACGTGGCCTCGCTGACGCAGTTCACGTTGCGGGCCGGCTGGCTCGGCGACCAGCCGGTCCAGTTCACGGCCGACAACACCGCGCTGCTCCAGGCCGAGCCCCGTGCCGAGTCGACGGGCGGGTACCCGGTCGTCGGGGCTTTCGACGGTCGGCAGTACCTCACCATCTGGTGGACGCGGCGCGCGTATCAGCCCGCGGACGTCCTCGGGACCCTGCTCCCGGTCGACTTCTCCCCCGCGGTCGCCGCGCAGGCGCTCTTCTCGTCGGTGAGCGTCGAGCCCGCGCTCGCGTCCGTGGAGAACGGGACCGCCCTGCTGCTGTACGCGGCGCCATCCGCGGCGGATCCGACGGTGGACGAGGTCAGGGGCCGCCTGATCTTCACCGGCTCGATGCCGCCGATCGTCACCGTGCCGCCGTCGATCGCGGCGACCGCCAGCTCCGCAGGCGGCGCCACGGTCTCGTTCGCTGCGACCGCCCACGACGACTACGCGGGGACGTTGCTGCCGACGTGCTCCCCGCCGTCCGGCGCGATCTTCCCACCCGGAACCACGCGCGTGACGTGCTCCGCCGTCGACCCGGCCGGGAACGCAGGGTTCGCGTCGTTCGACGTGGCGGTGACCTTCCAGTGGAGCGGAGTGCTTCCGCCGGTGCGACCCGAGGGTTCCTCGGTGTTCAAGGCGGGCCGGACCGTCCCGGTGAAGTTCCAGCTCGCGGGCGCGAGCGCCGGGATCACGGATCTCCAGGCTCGGCTGTTCCTGTCGCAGATGACGGACGCCGTGCTCGGGACCGTCGAGGAGGAGGCTCCCTTCACGTACGGGGCGACCGTCGGCAACCTCTTCCGCTTCGACGGCGAGCAGTACGTCTTCAACCTGAAGGTCGCGAGCGGGACCTGGATGGTGAGGATCGACCTCGGCGACGGAGTCGACCGGAGCGTCCAGGTCTCGGCGAACTGACGCTCCCGGCCCGCCGGGCGGGCGCGCCGTTCGCGGGCGGAGTGGCTCCGGTCATCCACCGCGAGCGGCGGGCGTCGCGCCGACCCGCCCCGGCCGGCCGCGCGCCCAACGCCGCGCTTGACCCGGCCCCCGCGCGCACGTACACCCGATCCCGGCAGAGCGTCCTAGGCTGGTGCCGGGCCCGGTCTTCAAAACCGGTGGATGGTGCTGAGAGGCGCTGTCGGAGGGTTCGATTCCCTTGCTCTGCCGCCATCCGTCCCCGTGGCGTTCAGCGTGTGGGGCGCCGCGCCACCACCGCGAGCGCCGCGACGCCGCACCCGGCGGCCAGCGCCGCCACCGTCGCCCACCCTCCCCGCGCGTAGGCGGGCACGGCCAGCGCCGAGCCGGCGGCGGCGCCCAGGAAGAACGTCCCGGTGTACAGGCCGTTCAGCCGCCCGCGCGCCTCGGGACGGACGCCGTTCAGCGCCTGCCGCGCGAGCGCCTGATCCGCGATGACGCCGGCGTCGAGCACGCCCGCCGCGACGACCAGGAGCGCCAGCGCCGCGCCCGGCCCGAGCGCGAGCCAGCCGGCGCGCGCCGCGCCGGCGAGCGCCATGGCCCCGGCCACCGCCGCCAGCGCGAGCGCGCTGGCGGGACGGTTCCACCCGCGGTCGCCGGCGCGCCCGGCCAGCGGCGCGACGGCGGCGCCGCTGACCCCGGCGAGCGCGAACAGCGCGATGCCGCGCGGACCGAGCCCGAACGGCGGCGCGGCGAGGAGGAGCGGGACCGTCGCCCAGAACGCGCCGAACGCCGCCATGGAGAGGGCCGAGCCGAGCGCGCGCCGGCGCAGCACCGGCTCGCCGGCAGCCAGCGCCGCGAGCGAGCGGAGCAGCGCGACGTAGCCCGGGCCGGCCGGGCCGCGCCAGCGCGGCAGCCGTCGCCACAGCGGCAGGCCAGCGCCGAGCGCCAGCGCCGCCCACGCCGCGTACACGGTGCGCCAGCCCCACGCGCCGGCCACCACGCTGGAGATGGGGCGCGCCAGGAGGATCCCCAGCATGAGCCCGCTCATCACGTCGCCGACCACCCGCCCCCGCCGCTCCGGGGGCGCGAGGTGCGCGGCGAGCGCCACCAGCACCTGGATGACGCTGCAGCTCGCGCCGAGCAGCAGCGCGGCCGCGAGGAACGCCGCCGGCCCGGGCGCCGCCGCGGCGGCCGCGGCCGCGACGGCGTTCGCCCCGAGCAGCCGCAGCGCCAGGCTGCGGTTCTCCAGCACGTCGCCGAGCGGGACGAGCAGCACCAGCCCGAGCGCGTAGCCCAGGAACGTGGCGGTGACCGCCGCCCCCGCCCAGCCCGGCGACATCCCGAGCGCCGGCCCGATGCTCCCGACCAGCGGCTGCGCGAGGTACAGGCTGCCGGCCGGGACCCCGACCGCGATGGCCATGGCGGCCACCAGGCTGCGAGTGGGTCCTGGCGCGGCGCTGGCCGGCGGCGGCGAGGCGATGGCTGGGGCGGTGCGGGCGGCGGTCGAGCGCGGCATGCGGAGTCTCCGGAGGTCGAGCCGGAGACCTAGGCGGCGGCGCCCCGCGGCGAACCCGGGCGGCGCGGGATAGACTCTCTCGCCGCATGGGAGAATCGGTCGGACGGCTGGCGGACCTCGAGGCGTTCGTGGCGGTGGTGGAGCACGGGAGCCTCACCGCGGCGGCTCGCGCGATGGGGCGCTCGCTGCAGGCGGTGAGCCGGTCGCTGGCGGCGCTGGAGCGCGACCTGGGCGTGGAGCTGGTGCGCCGGACGACGCGCCGCTCCAGCCCCTCCGCGCCGGGGCTCGCCTACTACCGGCGCGTCCGGGCAGCGCTGTCCGACCTGGACGACGCGCGGCGCGAGGCGGCGGAGGGGCACACCGAGGCCACCGGCGTCCTGCGGGTGGGCGCGTCGTCGCTGTTCGGCCCGGGCCAGGTCGTGCCGGCGCTGGCGGCGTTCCTCGAGCGCCACCCTCGGCTGGAGGCCGACCTCCAGATCAACGACCGCTTCGTGGACCTCATCGCGGCCGGGCTGGACGTGGCGATCCGGATCGGCAGCCTCTCCGACTCCACCCTGCGCGCGCGGCGCATCGCGGCGCTGCGCCAGGTCTACTTCGCCGCCCCGGGCTACCTCGCCCGCGCCGGGCGTCCGGAGCGGCCCGACGACCTGGCACGCCACGCCTGCCTGGTGTGGACCGGCTACCGGCGCGGCGCCTCGTGGCCGTTCCGCGTCGAGGGAAAGGACGAGCGCGTGCAGGTCGGCGGACGGCTCCGCACCACCTCGCTCACGGCGGCCATCGAAGGTGCGGCGCGGGGGCTGGGGATCGGCGCCGCCACGCTGTGGCAGGTCCGGGCGCACCTGGATCGTGGCGCGCTGGAGCTGGTCCTGACCGACTTCGAGCCCCCGCCGGTCCCGGTGCACGCGCTGTGGCCCGCCTCGCGGACGCCCCCGGCGCGCACGCGCCTGTTCGTGGAGTTCCTGGCGGAGCGCTTCCGGGCCGAGCCGCCGTGAGCGTGTCCGACCGCGCCCGATCGACGGAGGCGCGCGGTCCCGATCCGGCGCGTCCGGGAGTTTCTACCGCGCGAACTGCTCCAGCCGGTAGCCGGAGGTCACGCTGAAGGCGAACATCACCCCGCCCTCCCGCTCGCCGAGGTCGTCGCGGCGGCGCACCAGGTCGGAGACGCCCGCGAACGAGAAGGTGAGCGTGTCGAGCCAGGGGACGGCGCGCCGCCAGGCCAGGCCGACCCGCGCGCCCAGCGCGGGCATGAGCACGACCGTGCTCCCGGCGGCGTCCACGCCGCCGATGCCGACGAGCTGGAGCGCGACGCGCTCGTGCACCGGGAGCTCGGCCCCGCCGCCCACCATGAAGAGCACCCGGCCCTGGTCGCGCCCGCCCACCCAGTCCAGGCTGTGCGTGAGGAGCGCGCGGTCGTAGTGCGAGGTGAGGCGGACCGAGGGGCCGGCGACGAGGTCCTGGCCCGAGCCGCCGAGGACGGAGAGGCCGGCCTCGAGCGTGCGCACGAACGGCGCCAGCGCCGGCCCCGGCTCCACCTCGCCGGCGGCGCCGTGGGGCAGCGACGGCACCGCCGCGGCGCCCCTCGCCACGCCGCCGGTCACCCCGCCGGCGGAGGGCGCCGCCGACATGAGCGGGCGCGCCTCGCCGGCCCGGATCACCGCGCCGGCCGGGGGCTTCGGCGCCGCCTCGGCCACCACCGGCGCCTCCTTCGGCGGCGCCACCACGTGGCAGCCGCGACAGTCGGTCGGCCCCTTCGCGAGCTGCACGTGGCAGCTGCGGCAGGTGTCGTGGGCCAGCCTGGGCGTGAACTCGATCTTGGTGACCGCGCCGTTCCCGTGGCAGGACTTGCAGGAGATCTTCCGCGCGAGGTGCGCGGCGTGATCGAGCGTGACCGTGCCGTAGGTCTTGGTCGTCCGGACGACCGTCGAGGGCGGCGGCGGGAGCGCCGTGATGACCACCCCGCCGGCGGCCTCCGGGACCGACGCCACGCGCGCGCTCTCGGGGGGAGGCTGGGGCGTCGCGGCGAGCGCCAACGCCAGGAACGCTGCGAGCGGCGCCACGGGCATGGCGCGCACCATACCCGAGGTGCGGCGCCCTCCGACAGCCCCGCCACCGCGGCACGCGGCCGTGCCGCGCAAAGGTTTCGCGCCGCCTGCGCTGGATCAAGCGCACGCCGCCGGGCCGGCGCGCCCGCGGCTCAGCGCGCGGCGAACGCGGGGCAGCTCACCCCGGTGCCGCCGATGCCGCAGTAGCCCTCCGGGTTCTTGGCCAGGTACTGCTGGTGATACTCCTCGGCGTAGTAGAACGGCGGCGCGTCGCGGAGCTCGGTGGTGATCGCCCCGCCCCCGCGCGCCGCGAGCGCGGCCCGGTACGCCTCGCGCGACGCCTCCGCCAGCCGCCGCTGCGCCTCACCGTGCGTGTACACGGCGGAGCGGTACTGCGTCCCCACGTCGTTCCCCTGCCGCATGCCCTGGGTCGGGTCGTGCGACTCCCAGAACACCTTCAGGAGATCGGCGTACGAGACCGTGGCCGGGTCGAACACCACGCGCACGACCTCGGCGTGCCCGGTGCGGCCGGTGCAGACCTCCCGGTACGTCGGGTTGGGCGTCTCGCCGCCCGCGTAGCCGACCGCGGTCGCGTACACGCCGGGCAGGCGCCAGAACACGCGCTCGGCGCCCCAGAAGCAGCCGAGGCCGAAGTCGGCGAGCTCCAGGCTGGCGGGGAACGGAGGGACGATCCGGTTGCCGTTGACGAAGTGGTGCTCGGGGACGGGCATCGGCGCGTCGCGGCCGGGGAGCGCCTCGCCGGCCGCCGGGAGCGTGGGCTTCTTCGCGAACATGGGAGGGGATGTAACGGGCGCGCCACGAGCGGCGCCACCCGCCCGAGGGCACCCCACGTGACGCTTTCCCGCCGGCGGGGCGAGGCCGTCAATGGCGCCCGCAGCTCCCCTGAACCAGGAGACGGACCATGAAGCGCCTCGCACTCGCCGCCCTGCTCGCCGGCCTCGCCGCGCCGGCGCTCGGCGCCACGAAGACGTACCAGGTCACCGGCCCGGTGGTGGAGGTCGGCGACGAGAGCATCACCGTGCAGAAGGGCAAGGAGAAGTGGGAGATCGCCCGGAGCGCCGACACCAAGCTCACCGGCGAGGTGAAGAAGGGCGACAAGGTGACGATCGAGTACCGCATGACCGCCACGAGCATCGAGGTGAAGCCCGGGAAGGCCGCCGCGAAGGCGAAGTAGCCCGCGCGCGCTCCCGGGCCCCGCGGCCCGGGAGCGCCGCCGCGTCCCGCCTCACTCCAGCTTGAAGCCGATGCGCAGCGTCACCTGGAACTCGGCCACCTTGCCGTCCTTGATGGCGCCGCGCTGCTCGGCCACCTCGAACCAGCTCATGTGCCGCACCGTCCGGCCCGCCTCCTCGATCGCGGCCCGGGTCGCCTCCGCGAAGCTCACCGGGGACGTCCCGACCACCTCGATCTTCTTGTAGACGCCGCTCATCTCGGCTCCTCTCCCCGGCCGCGCGCCGGCTTGGTTGACGGTCGGTCACCATGATGCGCCGCCGCCGCGAGGTCCGCAGACGCCCTGGTGGGTCCGTTCACCGTGGGCGGAGGCCCGGCGCCGGGGTGGCCGCGGCGCGGCGCGCCCGCCAGCGCTCCAGCGCCGCCTCCACGTCGAGCGGCGCGAGCGTGGTGGGCGGGCCGGCCACCGCGGTCCGGTTGATGCGGCGGATGCGCGCGTTCAGCGCCTCGAGGCGCTCGCGGACCACCCGCTCGTCGTCGAGCCGCTCGATCCCGGCCAGCACCGCCTCGGCCTCGTGGCGGATCGCGATCGCGTCGGGCAGGGAGGAGAGCCCCTCGCGCTTCAGCTTCTCCTTGATCCACCAGGCCTCGGGCAGCTCGCCGCCGGTGAGCGGCAGCGGCTTGCCGGCGCCGGAGAGGCGCTCGAACGCGCCCTCCTCCTGCGCCTCGCGGATGAGGCGCTCCACGAAGGTCTCGTGGCCCTCGCCCTGCCTGCGCCGCGCCACGCCCGATCCATTGCGCCGCGGGCGCGCGGGCGCAAGCGCTACACGCCGCCCAGGTACGTGTAGCCCTTCATCACCGCCTCGTAGAAGTCCTGCAGGCTCACGCCCTCCTTCGGGCGGATGGCGCCTTCCTTCACCTTCTGGTCGAGCGCGGCCTTCACGCGGCGGAACAGGTCGGCGGGCTCGTACTGCACGCGCGAGAGCACCTTCTCGATGGTGTCCCCGGGGATGACCTCCTCGATGTAGAAGTCCTCCGGGTCCTCGTCGTCCACGAACACGTGGATCTCGTTCACCCGGCCGAACAGGTTGTGCATGTCGCCCATGATGTCCTGGTAGGCGCCGGTCATGAACATGCCGAGGTAGTACGGCTCGCCGGGGCGGAGCGCGTGGAGCGAGAGCGTCTCGTCCACCCCCTCCCCCTCGATGAAGCGGTCGATCTTCCCGTCCGAGTCGCAGGTGATGTCCACGATGGTCGTGTCGCGGGTGGGCGCCTCGCCCATCCGGTGCAGCGGCACGATCGGGAAGAGCTGGTCGAAGGCCCAGTGATCCGGCGCGCTCTGGAAGAGCGAGAAGTTCGCCATGTACTGGTCGGCGATCTTGTCGCCCAGGTCCTTGGTCTCGCGCGGCGGCCGCTTCTTGCCGCGGTTCATGTCGGCGATGCCGCGCACCAGCTTCCAGAACAGGCTCTCCACCACGGCGCGCTCCTCCAGCCCGAGGATGCCGAGCTTGAACATCTGGAGCGCCTCCTCCTTCTTGGCGGCGGCGTCGTGGTAGGTCTCGGCGCGGTTGCGCGGGGTGAGCGAGGAGACGATCTCGCGCATCTCGCGGACCACCTTGGCCTCGTTCGGCTCGGGCTCGGAGGCCTTGGCGATCTCCTCGGCCGAGCCGATCTCGATGTGCCCGAACACCGGGATGATGATGCAGGAGTGGTGCGCGGTGACCGCGCGGCCCGACTCCGAGACGAGGTGCGGCTCGGGCACGCCCTCGTTCATGCAGACGCGCTGCACGTTGTAGACGACGTCGCCCACGTACTCGTCCATCGAGTAGTTCACCGACGAGGCGAAGTCGTTGGTGCGGGTGCCCACGTAGTCCACGCCCAGGCCGCCGCCCACGTCGAAGTACTCGATGGGCAGCCCCATCTTCCGCAGCTTGGCGTAGACGCGGGCGCCCTCGTTGACCGCGTCCTTCACCACCCGGATCTCGGTGAGCTGCGAGCCGACGTGGAAGTGGAGGAGCTTCGCGCAGTGCTCCTTGCCGGCCTCCTTCAGGATCCGCACCGCCTGGATCAGCTCCGGGACGGTGAGGCCGAACTTGGCGAAGTCGCCGGAGGAGCCCTCCCACTTCCCGGTGCCGCGGGTGGTGAGCTTGGAGCGCAGCCCGACCATCGGGTCCACGCCCATCTCCTCGCCCAGCCGCAGCAGCTGCGGCAGCTCGGAGAGCTTCTCGATCACCACGATCACCTTGCGGCCCAGCTTGCGCCCGAGCAGCGCCAGCCGCAGGTACTCCTCGTCCTTGTAGCCGTTGCAGATGGTGAGCGCCTCGGGGTCGGCGTTCATCCCGAGCACCACCAGCAGCTCGCCCTTCGAGCCCGCCTCGAGGCCGTAGTGGTACGGCGCGCCGGCGTCGACGATCTCGTCGACGACCTCGCGCATCTGGTTCACCTTGATCGGGTAGACGCCGAAGTAGCTCGCGCCGTAGCCCATCTCGGCGACGGCCTTGCCGAACGCCTCGTTGATCTGCTTCACCCGCGCGCGCAGCACGTCCTGGAACCGGACCACGCACGGGAAGCCGATGTTGCGCTCGCGGATGTCCTCGACCACGTCCATCAGGTCGATGGTCGGGCCCGGCTGGCCCATGGGGTGGACGGCGACGTGCCCCTTCTCGTTGATGGAGAAGAAGCCGGCGCCCCAGCCGCTCACGTTGTAGTACTGCGCCGCGCGCTCGATGGACCAGTCCGCGGCCGCCATCGCCGTAGTCGCGTCGCTCCGCTGCTCGGGGATGCTCATGTCGCCGCTGATCTACGACACCGCGGCCGAGAAATGAAGCGTCGCGCCCGTCGACTTCGCGGGCGCCGTCCGCTAAGGAACGATCCCCGGTGACCCCGCGCCACGCCCGCCCTCCCCGCCCCACCGCCGACGCCTCGCTCCGCGGCCGGATCGCGGGCGCCCGGACCGTGTTCCGGCAGGTCCCGGGCACGCTGCGGCTGGTGTGGGACACCGACCGCCGCAGCGCCCTGGCGGTGGCGGCGCTCACGCTGGTCTCGGCCCTGCTGCCCGCGGCGGTCGCCTGGGTCGGCAAGCTCATCGTGGACGGCGTGGTGGCCTCCGCCCGCAGCGGCCTCGCCGCCGACCGGGTGCGCGTGCTGTGGCTCGTCGCCGCGGAGGCCGGGCTGATGGGCCTCCAGCTGGCGCTCGCCCGGCTCCTCGGGATGCTGCGCGAGCTGATGCGCGCCGGCGTCGGCAACGTCATCAACGAGCGCATCCTGGAGAAGGCGGTCGAGCTCGAGCTCCGGCACTTCGAGGACGCCGAGGTCTACGACAAGATGCAGAACGCCCGGCGGGAGGCCTCCGCCCGGCCGCTCTCCCTCGCCATGCAGGCGTTCGCGATCGGGCAGAACGCCGTCACGCTCGCGGCGCTGTCCGGCCTGCTCCTCCGCCTCTCCCCGGCGAGCGTCCTCGTCATCGTGGCCGCGTCCATCCCGGCGTTCGTGGCCGAGGCCCGCCTCTCGGCCGAGTCGTTCCGGGTGAACACCTGGCGCGCACCCGAGGGGCGCAAGCTCAACTACCTCGAGTGGATCCTGACCCGCGACAGCCACGTGAAGGAGGTGAAGCTGTTCGGGCTGGGCCCGCTCGTGCTGGGGCGCTACCGGGCGCTGTTCCGCAAGTTCTTCGAGGAGGACCGGCGCATCGCCATCCGCCGCATGCGCGCCGGCGTGGCGTTCGGGCTGGTCTCGCTGGCCGCCTTCTACGGGATGTACGCGCTCATGGCGGGCCGCGCCGCCCAGGGCGCCATCACCCTCGGCGACCTCACGCTCTACATCGCGGTGTTCCGGCAGGGCCAGGGGGCGGTGCAGGCCATCCTCTCCGCCATGGGCGGCATGTACGAGGACGCGCTGTTCATGTCCAACCTGTTCGCCTTCCTGGGCATCCCGACCGGCGGCGAGGCGCCGCGGGTCCGGCCGGCGCTGTCGCCGCCGCGCGGCCGCCCCGGGGCGCTCGAGCTGCGCGACGTGTCCTTCCGCTACCCGGGCAAGCAGGAGTGGGCGCTCCGGAACGTGACGCTCACGCTCGCGCCCGGCGAGAAGCTGGGCCTGGTGGGCGAGAACGGCGCGGGCAAGAGCACGCTGGTGAAGCTGCTGCTCCGGCTGTACGAGCCCACCGAGGGCGCCATCCTGTACGGCGGGGTGGACCTGCGCGACATGGACCCGGCCGACCTGCGCGGCCGGATCGGCGCGGTGTTCCAGGACTTCGTGCGGTACCAGTTCACCGCCGCCGAGAACATCGGCCTCGGCAACCCGCTCCACGTGGACGACCGCCCCCGCATCGAGGAGGCGGCCCGGCGCGGCGGGGCCGAGCCGGTCATCGACGCGCTCCCGCAGCGCTACGACACCGTGCTGGGCGGCTGGTTCGAGCGCGGGCACGAGATCTCCGCCGGGCAGTGGCAGAAGCTGGCCATCGCGCGGGCGTTCATGCGCGAGGCGGAGGTGCTCATCCTCGACGAGCCGACCGCGTCCATCGACGCGGAGGCCGAGCACGAGCTGTTCCAGCGCTTCCAGGCGCTCGCCGCGCACCGCTCCGCCATCGTGATCTCCCACCGCTTCTCGACCGTCCGCATCGCCGACCGCATCGGGGTGCTGCACGGGGGGCGCCTCGAGGAGCTCGGCACGCACCAGGAGCTGATCGCGCGGGACGGCCGGTACGCCCACCTCTTCCACCTGCAGGCGCAGGGCTACCTGGACTGACGGATGCGCGGCCTCGAGCAGATCCCCTGGCTCTACGACCTCGGCCTCTCGCTCGCCGAGCGCGGGGTGGTGGGACGCTGGCGGCGGTGGCTCGCCGGCGGCGCCCGCGGCCGGACCCTCGACCTCGGCACCGGGACCGGGCGCAACCTGCCGCTCGCGCCGGGCGAGGTGCGCATCCTGGCGCTCGATCCCCACCCGCAGAACCTGGCCCGCGCCCGCCGCCGCGGCCCGAGCGTGCCGATGGTCCGGGCGAGGGCCGAAGCGCTGCCCTTCCGCGACGGGGCCTTCGACACGGTGCTCTGCGCGCTCGTGCTGTGCAGCGTGGAGGACCCGCCGCGCGCGCTCGCCGAGCTGCGGCGCGTGCTCCGGCCCGGCGGCGACCTGCGCGCCATGGAGCACGTGCGCCCGGCCGGCCTCGCGGGGCGCATCCACGACCTCCTGCAGCCGGCCTGGACCTGGGTGACCGGCGGCTGCCACCCGAACCGCGACACCGAGCGGGCCATCGCGGAGGCCGGCTTCGAGCTCGTCCCGGCGAGCCGCGAGGCCCGCGGCAACCTGCGCCGGCTGGAGGCGCGCGCGCCCCTGTCGCGCGGGCCCGACTCCCGGTAACGTCGTCGCGTGCGCCCCGACCGACGCCTCCGCCCGCTGCGCGCCCTCGCCGCGGCGCTGCTCGCCGCGGTCGCGGCGCCTGCGACGGCCGCCGAGCCGCCGGAGCCGGACGCGCCGCCGGCCGCCGCGCCGTCCACGCCCGCGCCGTCCACGCCCGCACCGCCGGCGCCGGAGGCGACGGCACCGGCCGCGCCCACGCCATCGCCGCCGGCCGAGGCCGGCCCCGAGACCACGCCGGCGCCGCCGCCCGATCCCTCCGTCGCGCCCAAGGACACCTCCCCGCCCCCGTACGCCGAGGACACCTGGCTCGACGTCGGCCACGCCTTCCTCGAGGAGCGGCTGTTCGCGCCGGTGCTGGTGCTCGACCGGTTCTTCTCCGACGAGCGCGACCTCGAGGCCGAGCGCGCCCGCTCGTTCCTGCGCGTGCGCAACGCGCTCCGCGTCCACCAGTACGGCACGCCCGCGTACGCGCTCGACGTCCGGGCGGTGCTGCGCCTGCCCGGGCTGAACCGGAGGCTGGAGCGGCTCCGCCTGGTGATCGTGGGCCAGGCGGAGGACGTGGTGAACGGGTTCTACCCGGAGCTGACCGGCGCGACGCCGCTCGGCCCGAACCAGCAGGGCGCCGCCAACGCGGAGCTGCGCTACGGCGCCTGGGACGGCCTCTACTCGCACGTGGACCTCGGCACGGGCCTCCTGCTCGAGCTCCCGGTCGGCGCGTTCGGGCGGGTGCGCTACCGGGCGTCGGTCCCGCTGGGCCGGTGGGTGCTGGGTCGCATGGCGCTGGCGGGGTTCTGGCGCACCGACACGCGGCTCGGTACCTCGCTCGACGCCTCGGTCGAGCGCCCGCTCCGCTCCATCGCGCTCGTGCGGCTCGCCGGCACCTCGCGGCTCACCCAGCGCAGCCGCGGGATCGAGTGGGGCTCGGAGCTGGCCGGCCTCCGCGCGCTGGGCCCGCGGACCGCGGTGTCGCTGGCCGCCTCGGTGGAGGGCGCCACCGACGCGCCGACGGACGTGGACCGCTACCGCGTCTACGGCCGCTTCCGGCGCGACCTCTACCGGCGCTGGATCTTCTACGAGCTGGAGCCGGAGGTGGCCTGGCCGTGGGAGGCCGAGCGCGGCGGGCGCTTCCGCGAGTTCGCCATCACCTTCCGGCTCGAGGTGCAGCTCCAGGGCAGCGAGCCGCCGGTCGAGCCACCGGCCGAGCTGCCCGAGCCGCGCGACCCGCCCCACCTCCGGCCGCCGCACGCCACGCCCTAGGCCGCCTCCCGCGTCGGGAGGGGGGGCTTGCGCAGGCGCCCGCCGGCGCGCGTACGATCCCCGGTCATGCGGTCACCCCCGGCCGCCGCGTCCGTTCCGCTCGTGCTCGCCGCGCTCCTCGCGCAGGCGTGCGCGGCGCCGGCGCGCACCTTCCGCTGCCCGGAGCACGGCGGCGCCCCGTGGCGCGAGCTCACCAGCGACCACTTCGTGCTGCGCACCGACCTGGGCGCGCCGGAGGCCGCCGCCCTGGTGGCGCGGCTGGAGCGGCTGCGCGCCGGGGTCGCGGCCACGCTCGGCGCGCCGTCGCTCGGCACGCCCGCGCCCGAGGACGAGGCGCGGGTCGAGGTGATCGCCTTCCGCACCGACCAGGAGTACCGCCCGTTCGCGCCGGACGGCGCGGAGGGCTACTACCTGCGCTACGCCGGCGGCCCGCCGCGCATCGTGCTGTCGGGCGCGATCGACCGGCGCCAGCGCGCGCTCCTCGCGCACGAGCTGACGCACCACTACCTGGCCGGTGCGCTCCGGCGCCAGCCGCGCTGGTTCGCCGAGGGGCTGGCGGTCTACATGGAGTCGCTCGGCGACGACCCGGGCGTGCGCGCGCTCCACGTGGGCGCGCCCCCCGCCGACCGGCTGGCGCGGGCGCGCGCCTCCCCGGTCCCGGTCCGCGAGCTGCTGGCGTGGGACGGCGGCCCGGGCGCGCGGCCGGCGCTCGACGACTACGCCGCGAGCTGGCTGCTGGTGCACTGGCTGGCGCACCGCCGGCCCGAGGCGTTCGGCGAGCTGGAGCGGCGCCTGGCCGAGGGCGAGGCGCCGGCGCGGGCGTGGACCGCGGCGCTGCCCGACCTGGATCCGGCCGTCCCCGGCGCGCTGGAGCGCCTCGACCGCACGCTCGCGGAGTACGCCCGCGGGCCGCTCGAGGCGCGGCGCCGCGAGGCCGAGGTGCCGGTGGCGGTCGGCTACTTCGAGCGGGCGGTCGCGCCGGTCGAGGTGCACGCGCTGCGCCTGGCGCTGTGGCAGCTCGGGCCGCGCAAGGGCCGGGCCGCGCTCGAGGACGAGGTGCGCGAGGCGCTGGTGGAGGACCCGGCGCACCCCATCGCGCTCCAGTACCTCGCCGCCATGGACAAGCTCGACCCGGCCAGGCTGGCGCGCCGCTCGGTGGCCGCCCACCCTGAGGACCCGCGGGCGTGGACGTTCCTCGCCTCGGCGCTCGACGGCGAGGAGCAGGCCGGGGCGCGCGAGGCCGCGCTCCGGCGCGCCGCGGACCTGGCGCCCTCGAACCCGGCCGCGCTCCACAACCTCGCGCAGGAGCTGCTGGCGCGCGGCCGCTCCGGCGAGGGGCTGCCGTTCGCGCGCCGCGCCGCGCAGATCGCGCCCTGGAGCGCGCCGGTGCTGGCCGGGTACGCGGCGGTGCTGTCCGACCTGGGGCGCTGTGGCGAGGCCATCCCGCTGCAGCAGCGCGCGCTCGACGCGCTGCCGGAGCGCGAGCCGGCGGACGCGCGCCGCGAGCTGCTGCGCGGCCTCGACCGCTACGCGCTGCAGTGCCAGCTCGCCCGACGCCTCGAGCCCGCCGCGGCCGCGCGGCCGTGAGCTACCGGCGGCGCCGGGGACCGGGGGCCACCGCCCCCGGCGGCGCCGCGCGCAGGATCTCGAGGGCCGCGCGCAGGTCGGCCGGGACCGGCGCCTCCACCACCAGGCGCCGCCCGGTGCGCGGGTGGTCGAGGCCGAGCCGCAGCGCGTGCAGCGCCTGGCGCCCCACCGCCTCCGCCGCGCGCCGCGCGGGATCGTCGGGCGCGAGCCGGGCCTCGCGGCGGGTCCCGCCGTAGACCGCGTCGCCGAGCAGCGGGTGGCCCGCCTCGGACAGGTGGACGCGGATCTGGTGCGTGCGGCCGGTGTGGAGCGTCACCTCGGCGAGCGAGGCGGCGGCGCCGAACGCCTCGCGCACCCGCCACTCCGTCACGGCCCGGCGCGACGAGGTCACCCGGCCGGTGAAGCGCAGCCGGTCGCGCGGGTGGCGGCCGTAGGGCGTGTCCAGCCGGCCCGCCGGCGCGAGCGCGCCGTGGCACAGCGCCAGGTACACCTTCTCGACCGAGCGGCCCTTCCACTGCGCCTGCAGCGCCGCCAGCGCGGCCTCGGTCTTCGCGACCACCAGGCAGCCCGAGGTGTCCTTGTCGAGGCGGTGGACCAGGCCGAGCCGCGGCAGCGCGCCGTCCGGCCCGGCCGACGCCGGCAGCCCGAGCCGGTGGAGGAGCGCGTTCACGACGGTCGAGTGCGGCGTGCCGCGCGCCGGGTGCACCACCATCCCGGGCGCCTTGTCGAGGACGATGAGGTCGGCGTCTTCGTGCAGCACCGCGAGCGGCAGGTCCTGGGCGACGAGGCCGCTCGGCTCGGGCGGCGGGAGCTCGAGCTCGACGCGCTCGCCGCCGCGGAGCCGCGCCGAGGCCTTCGCGGCGCGCCCGTCCACCCGGACCCGCCCCGCCTCCACCAGGCGCTGGACGCGGGCGCGGGAGAGCTCGGGCGCGAGCCGGACCAGCGCCGCGTCGAGGCGCGCGCCGGCCAGCTCCGGGGGGACGTGCAGGGTGCGCCGGTCGGGCGTCGCGCCGCCTTCGGCGGGGGCGGGTCCGGGCTCCGCGCGCGGCGGGGGCCGCGTCACCAGATGCGGGACTTCACGTGCCCCTTGGACTTCAGGATCACGTCCACGATGGCGCGGTCGTAGAAGTTGGTGCGGCCGTAGAGGTCCGGCGAGACGCGCGACCGGTACAGCTCGCGCCCCTCCTCCAGCTCCTCGCGCAGCGCGTCGAAGAAGTTGTCCTGCTCGATGCCGCGGACGATCTTCTCCTCGTTGTAGAGGGAGACGTCGGAGCAGATCGCCCGCGCCAGGCGCGTGGCGGCCTCGGGTGAGTCGATGAGCGGCATACGGGGGCGGATCGTACGCCGGCTTCCCGGGGTGGTCAACGATGCGGCCCGCACGCACCGTGGAACCCTGGTCTCCGTCCGCTCATCCCGAGCCTTCGGCTCGCTCGCTCATCCCGACCCTTCGACTCCGGCGAGCCTTCGGCTCGCTCGCTCATCCCGAGCGTAGCGCGGCCCTCCGGGCCGCGCGGAGTCGAGGGACGCTCAGCGCGGCCGGGGCGCGCCGGGGCCGGCGGTGGCCGCGGCGACGCGCTCGAGGTACGAGCGCGCCACCTTCTGGCCGTCGAGGCGCAGCTCGCGCGCCATGCTGAGCAGGATGCCACGCAGGTAGACGGGCGCGGGCAGCAGCCCGAAGCGGTCGCCCTCGATGTTCTCGATGTGGTGGCGCGTGACCTTGATGCGCTCGGAGAGCTGCGGGAGCGTGATCCCGCGCGCCTCGCGGAGGCGCCGGAGCACCTCGCCGGTCCACGCGGTGGCGTCGGGCGCCGGCGCGCCGCCCGGGCCCGCGGCGGCCACCAGCGGGATGGGCTCGGGGGCCGCCTGCGCGACGGAGGGCAGCGGCACCGGGGTCATGGACGGGCCGCTCACCTCGCGCCGGAGCGGGATGGGCGGCGGCCGCGCCGGGAGCGGCGGCGGCTCGGCCGCGGGCGGCGGCGAGGTCGGCGCGGACGCGCCGGCGACGTGGCCCGGACGCAGCGGCCAGGACTCCTCGGCGCTCGCCTCCGCCTCGCGCAGCGCCTCCTCGCGGTCCGGCTGCGGCACGAGCGGGAGCACGCGCGCGGGCGGCGACCCCTGCGCCCCGGCGTCGGCCTCGGAGGTCTCCGCGTTCGCGGCGCCGGAGCGGTCGCCGAGCAGGTCGTCGTAGCGCCGCCGCGCGTCCGGGTCGAGGAGCGTGGACTGCGCCTCCTCGATCCGGCGCGTGAGCAGCGACGCCTCCTCGCTCGACATCAGCGTGTAGGTGGCGATGGAGCCCGGCCCGTAGAGCGCGCGGGCGCGCTCCACCGCCTCGGCGATGTCGCGCGACGACGCGTCGGGCGGGACCTCCAGGATCTCGTACAGGGTCTGATCTGCGAGCCGCTTCAGCACCTCATGCCTCGTGCCGCGCCGCGAGGTCGAGCGCCACCAGCGCGTCGGCGATCCCGGCGAAGGCCTTGGCGGCCCGGACGTCGGGCCGCTCGACGAGCAGCGGGCGGCGCGCGCGCAGCGTCCGCCACATCTCGTCGTCGTAGGGGATGAACCCGAGATAGTCCATCTCGAGCCCGAAGTACTTGCGCCACGCCGCCACCACGGCCTTGCCGACGTCGGCGTCCTGCGGCGTGCGCGCCTCGTTCACCACCAGCCGCGGGCGGAACGCGGCGAGCTGCCGGGCCAGGTTCGCGCCGGCCTCCGGATCGCGCTGGCTGACCGTGGTCACCAGCTCCACCGGGCTGCGGAAGTTGCCGCCGGCCATCACGGTCCGGAGCAGCGCCTCGTAGCCGTACACCTGCGCGACGTTCCGCATCCGCCGCCAGAACGCCGCCTTCACGAACCGGTAGGCGTTCTCGACCGCGGTCGGCTCCGGCACCAGCACCAGCACGCCGTGGTCGGCCACCAGGAAGAAGTCGAGCACGTTCGTGTGCGTGCCCGCCCCGAGGTCGAGGATCGCGTAGTCCACGTCGAGCTGCTGGATGTGGCGCAGCAGCCGCATCTTCTGGGCGTAGGGCGGGTTCGCGGCGTCGAGGTGGTCGAGCGCGCCGGAGACCAGCCCCAGGTTCTCGATGCCGGTGGGCGTGACCACGTCGTCGATGCGCGGCACGCGGCGCTCGATGAAGTCGGACAGCGTCCGCTTCGGGACGTCCAGGCCGAGCGTCGTGTGCAGGTTCGCGCCGCCCAGGTCGGCGTCCACCAGCACCACCCGCCGGCGGCGCCGGGCCAGCTCGATGCCGAGGTTCGCGGAGATGAGGCTCTTGCCGATGCCGCCCTTGCCGCCGCCGACCGCGACGATGCGCCGGGCGCGGATCGCGTCCGGGCGCGGCCCGGCCGGCCGGTGCGCGGGCTCCGGCTCCGGAACGGTCCTCACCAGCTTGAGCGTCGGCACGTCGCCCATCGCCTCATCCTAATCCGAAAGGACGACTACTCCAACAGCTCGGCGTTCCAGTATGCGGCGTCGGCCAGGGACAGGAAAGGCCGCCACTCGCGGTACAGCGCCCGCCGCGCCTGGCTCCGGAACGTGGGCGTCCAGCGCGGCCGGGTGGGCTGGCGCAGCAGCCGCATCCCGGCCTCCTCCGGCGTCCGCCCGCCCTTCCGCAGGTTGCAGCGCACGCACGAGCAGACCACGTTCTCCCACGTCGTGGACCCGCCGCGCGAGCGCGGGACCACGTGATCCAGGTTCAGCTCCGCGCGGCGGAAGCGCCGGCCGCAGTACTGGCAGGTGTTCTCGTCGCGCGCGTAGATGTTGAACCGGGAGAAGCGCACCCGCGCCCGCGGCAGGTGCTCGTAGGCGAGCAGCACGATCACCCGCGGCACCCGGATGCGCCGTCCCACCGTGCCCACCGAGTCGTGGCCCGCGGCGGCGGCCAGCGCGCTCCAGCTCTCGAAGTCGAACAGCTGGAACTGCTCGTCGAGCGCCTTCGCCACCCCCTGGTACAGCAGCGTGAAGGCGCGCCGCACCGAGGTGATGTGTACCGGCTGGTAAACCCGGTTGAGGACGAGGACGCCGGTTTCGAGCATCGCTGTTCGCAAGATCATACGCGGCGGGCCCTCCGGCCGCACGCGGGCCCGGGGGCGCGGATCGCCGCGGCCGTGTGGGTCGCGGTGCGCCCCTCCTCCGGGTCAGCCCTTGCCTCCGGCGCGGCGGAGCAGCCCCAGGGACGCCTCCTCGGGCGCGCCGTAGAGCAGCCGGTACGCGGTAGGACCGGAGCACGCGCTTCACGTAGCCGCGCGTCTCCTCCACCGGGATCTCCTCCACGAACTCGTCCACGTCGAGCCCGTCGCGCCCGCCCAGCCAGCGCCGGACCGCGCCGCCGCCGGCGTTGTACGCCGCGAGCGCGAGCGGGAGCGAGCCGTCGAACCGGCGCACCAGCTCGCCCAGGTAGTGCGAGCCGAGCCGGATGTTGAGCGAGGCGCGCATGAGATCGGTCCGCGTCGGCCGGGAGAGCTTCAGGCTCTTCGCCACCGACTGCGCCGTCGGGAGCATGAGCTGGGTGAGCCCGACCGCGCCGGCGCCGGACATGGCGCGCGGGTCGAGCGCGCTCTCCTCGCGCATGAGCGCCTGCACCAGCTCGATGGGCACGCCCGCGGGCGCCGCCCAGCGGCGCACGTCGTCGCGGTAGGCCGGCGGGTACGCGATCCGCCAGGCGCGCAGGTTCTCGCCCTCGGGCGGCTTGCGGAGCGCGCCGCGGGCGCGGGTGCGCAGCAGGTTGTGCGCGGCGCGGTGGTCGCCGGCGCGATCGAGCAGGTCGGCCACCAGCAGCACCGGCTCGGGCGCGTCGCCCGGCGCGCGCAGCCGCGCGGCGGGGATCGCCGACAGCTCCTCGGACGCGGCGCGCGGAAGCCCCATGCGCAGCAGCAGCAGGCCGGCGCGGAAGTGCGGCTCGTCGCGCAGCGGGCCCGGGTCGTAGACGGCCTCGGCGGTCCCGCCGGCCGGCGCCGCGCGGCGCGCGGGGAGGCTCTGGCCGCCGTGGCCGTCGAGCCGGGCCCGCGCCAGCAGGCCGTAGTAGTCGGTGGGGTAGCGCGAGGCGAGGTCGGTGAACACCGCCTCGGCGGCGCGCCGCCCGTCGTCGCCGCGCGCGGCGAGCAGCCGGGCGCGCCAGTACGCCGCCCGCGCGTGCTCGTAGCCGTCGCGGCCGGCCTGCTCCTCCTCGACCGCGAGGAGCTGCGCCACCGCGCCGTCCAGGTCGCCCGCCTGCTTCAGCAGCCACGCCAGCCGGAAGCGCGCCTCCTCGCGGTAGTCGCCGCCCGGGTGGTCGCGGACCAGCGCCGCCAGGGCCTCGCGCGCCTCCTGCGGCTTGCCGGCGCGCGCCAGCAGGTCCGCGGCGAAGAACAGCGCGTCGTCGGCGAAGGCGTGGCCGGGGAAGTCGCGCGCGAGCTGGCGGTAGAGCGCCACCGCCTCGTCGCGGTCGCCGGAGATCGAGGAGGCGCCGGCGAGCAGGTACAGCGACCGGACCCGCAGCCCCTCGTCCTCGCAGCCCGCCACCACCGGCCGCAGCGTGTCGATCGCCTGCCGGTAGCTGCGCTCCTTGCGGTAGGCGCGGCCCAGCGCGGCGCGGGCGCGGCAGGCGGCGGCGCCGAGGTCGTCGGGCCGGAGCGCGGCCACCGCGGGCTCGAGCAGCGCCAGCGCCTGCCCGTTGCGGTTCGCGTCGAGCAGCCCTTCGGCGCGGCGCAGCGCCTCCTCGGCCGAGGGCGGGCCGCCGTGCGGCGCCGCCAGCGCGGTCGCCGCGGCGAGGCACTCCGCCGACTCCGGCGCGAGCGGGTGCGCCGTCCAGCACGCCATCAGGTCGCGCCGCGCGCCGGCGGGATCCGGGGGCCGGGCGGCGGCCCGGATGCGGCCGGCGAGCAGGAGCGCGGAGGCGGCGAGGTCGGGCCGGGAGAGGTCGTTCGGCGCGCCCTCGCGCAGCAGCGGCGCGAGCGCCTCCAGCGCGGTCGCGCCCTCGCCGAGCGTCCAGGCCGCGCGCGCCCGCGAGAGCCGCGCCTCGGCGGCGAGCAGCGAGCGGTCCGGCACCTGCGCCCAGGCCGCCATCGCCTCGCGCGGGCGCCCCGCGCCGGAGAGCGCCTCGCCGCGCAGGAAGGTCACCCGATCGGCGAGGTCGGGCACCTTCTCCTCCAGGCCGGCGAGGACCTTCAGCGCATCCTCGGGCCTCGGGACCTCGAGCAGCGCCAGCGCGCGGACGTAGGCCGCCTCCGGCTCGGGCGCCTTCGCCAGCCGCGCGGCGGCGTCGACCCAGCGCCCGGCGTCGTAGGCGGCCTTGCCCTCCGCGGCGGGGCCCTTGCGGAACAGCGGCGCGAGGTCGGCCTCGCGGAGCGGCGGGGGCGTGGGGGTCGGTGCGGCGGCGAGGAGGCAGGCGGTGAGCGCGGCGGTGAGCATCGGTCCGTGGGACAGAGTGGGACCCGGGGGAGGCGCGGTCAAGGGACCGTTCGCCCGCCGGGGCGGGCGGGGGCGCGCCGCCCGGGCGCACCGGGAGGAACGGCCGGGGCCGCGGGCGGATTCCCTCCCCGGCCGGCGTGCGCCCGTGCGGTGCGCAGCGCCGAAAAGGGTTAGGATCGACGCGCGTGGACATCCGCACCCAGGCCACCCTGCTCGCCGCGATCGTGACGCTCGCCCTCGCGGCGGCGGCGCTGCTCCGCGACAACCGCTCCCGCGTCTTCACGCTGTTCGCGCTGTTCTCGGCCGACCTGTTCCTGTTCTCGCTGGCGCTGTTCTTCCTGCGCTGGAAGCAGTCGTTCGGGATGGTCTGGTGGGAGCGCCTGGCGGTCGGGACCGGGGCGCTCATCCCGGCGGCGGCGCTCGCCTTCTTCCTCGAGTTCCTCGGGGTGGCGCGCCGGCCCGCCCGGCGCGCGCGCAACGCCATGCTGGCCGGATCGCTCACCGGCATCGTGGTGGCGCTCACCCCGCTCGTCCACGTGAAGGCCGCCAAGCTCCTGGTCGCCGCCTACGTGCTGGGCGGCCTCGCGGCGGTCCTCTCCACCCTCTGGGGCAAGCGGCACGGCTCGCAGACCCGCGTCGAGCGCGCGCGCCTCCAGTACCTGTTCGTCGGCGCGCTGGTGGCGGTGGTCCTCTCGACGCTCGACATGCTGCCGCTGTTCGGCGTGCCCTACCCGCCGGAGGGGCTCGGGTCGATCGTCCTCACCGTCTTCATGTTCTTCCTGTCGCAGACGCTGCAGCGCCACCGGCTGCTCGACCTGCACGAGTTCCTCGGGAAGATCGTGGTGGTCACCGCGCTGGGCCTGGTGCTGGTGGCGATCTACGGCGGCCTGGTGTCCTGGGTGGGCGACCGGCCGGAGCTCTTCTACTTCAACACGGTGGTAGCCTCGTTCGTGATCCTCTCGCTGTTCGACCCGATGCGCGACAAGGTCGAGGAGTGGGTGGTCGCGACGCTGTTCCACGAGCGCTACGAGCTGGTGCGGCGCCTCGAGGACCTGCGCGAGCGGACCGGCAAGGTGATCGAGCCGGCCGGGCTCGCGGCGGTGGTGCTGGACGGGCTGGTCGAGACGCGCCGGGTCACCCACTGCTCGCTGTGGCTGCTCGCCGACGATCGCCCCGGGTACCGGCTGCTCGACTACCGCGGCCCGCCGCCGGCGCCGTTCCTCGAGCCGGCCACCGCGCGGGCGCTGCTGGGCGCCTCGTCCTCGGGCCAGAAGGCCATCCTGGCGGAGAACATCGACCGGCGCGTGTCGGAGCTGCGGGCGCTCCTCCCCACCGGCCCGGGCGACCACGTGAGCCGCCGCGGCGCGCCGGCCGCCATCGCCGAGGAGCTGAAGCGGCTC
The DNA here is from genome assembly GCF_049201065.2 of Anaeromyxobacter sp. Red801. Taxonomy (NCBI): domain Bacteria; kingdom Pseudomonadati; phylum Myxococcota; class Myxococcia; order Myxococcales; family Anaeromyxobacteraceae; genus Anaeromyxobacter; species Anaeromyxobacter sp. Red801. The sequence continues at coordinate 2,450,999 of NZ_CM181236.1, forward strand.
GGCGACGCGCGCGCGGTCATGGGCACCATGCGCGCCGGCATCGCCATGCCGCTGCTGGCCGGCGACCGGGTGGTCGGGTTCCTGGCCTGCTGGGACGAGCGCGTGCAGGAGGCGTTCGCCTCGGACGAGATCGCCGCGCTCATCGAGGTGGCGGACCGCTGCGCGCTCGTGATCGAGAACTCGAAGCTCTACCAGCAGATGAAGGAGCGCGACCGCCTCGCGGCGCTGGGCGAGATGTCCGCCGGCCTGGCGCACGAGATCCGCAACCCGCTCGCCGCCATCAAGGCCGCCATCCAGTACCTCGACCCGCGCAAGGTCCCCGAGGACGACCGCGAGTTCTTCGAGATCGTGGTCGAGGAGGTGAACCGCCTGAACGGCGTCGTCAGCCAGTTCCTCGACTACTCGCGGCCGCTGAAGCCCTCGCTCGCGCCCACGCAGGTGAACGAGGTGCTGGAGAAGACGTTCAAGCTCCTGCAGGCCGAGATCCCGGAGTCGGTCCGGCTCGAGCTGGACCTGGCCGAGTGGCTGCCGCGGGTCCAGGCCGACGCGGAGCAGCTGAAGCAGGTGTTCCTGAACCTGGCGCTGAACGCGTTCCAGGCCATGCCGCGCGGCGGGCGCCTCACCGTCTCCACCCGGCTCGCCCGCGACGAGCTGGCGTTCTGGCGCGAGGGCGCGCGCCGCGCCGACCTGGTGGAGATCCGGTTCCGCGACACCGGCCCGGGCATCCCGGACGACGCGCGCGAGTCGATCTTCGTGCCCTTCTACACCACCAAGGAGAAGGGCACGGGGCTCGGCCTCGCCATCTGCCAGCGCATCGTCAAGGCGCAGCAGGGGACCATCGTGGTGCGCTCGGCCCCGGGCGAGGGCGCCGAGTTCCTCATCTCGCTGCCCGGCATCCACGAGGAGCGCCCGGCCGAGGCGCCGCGCCCGCCGCTCGACGAGGAGGAGAAGGCCCGCGCCCGCGAGCGGCGCCGGGCCCGGGCCGAGGCGCGCCTCCGCGGCCGCAAGCGGCGGAAGAAGCACGCCTGATGCGTCCCCCTGCCCTTCCGTGATACGAGGCGCCGTGGCCCACGTCCTCATCGTAGACGACGAGGTGAACATCCGCCGGGTCCTCGCGGCCATGCTGAAGCGCGAGGGCTACGAGGTCACCACCGCGGCCGACGGCGAGCAGGCCCTCGGCGTGCTGCACCGCACGCCGGTGCACGTGGTGGTCACCGACCTGGTCATGCCGCGGGTGGGCGGGATGGAGCTCCTGCGCCGCGTCGCGCAGGACTTCCCCGACGTGCCGGTGATCCTCATCACCGCGCACGGCTCGGTGGACAGCGCGGTGGCGGCGCTCAAGGCCGGCGCCTTCGACTACATCACCAAGCCGTTCGAGCAGGAGGAGCTGAAGAAGGTCATCGCCAAGGCGGCGCGCGCGCACGACCTGGAGCGCCAGAACCTGCACGCGATGCTGAACGAGGGCGACGGCCCGCCGCTCATCGGGCAGTCGCCGCCCATGCGCGCCATCTACGAGATGGTGGCGCGGGTGGCGGACTCGCCGTCCACCGTCCTCATCACCGGCGAGAGCGGCACCGGCAAGGAGCTCATCGCCAAGGCGCTGCACCGCGGCTCCTCCCGGCGCGACAAGCCGCTCATCAAGGTGAACTGCGCCGCCATCCCCAAGGACCTGGTGGAGAGCGAGCTGTTCGGCTACGAGCGCGGGGCGTTCACCGGCGCGGTCGGCTCCAAGCCCGGGCGCTTCGAGCTGGCCGACGGGGGCACGCTGTTCCTGGACGAGATCGGCGAGGTGCCGGTCGAGATGCAGGTGAAGCTGCTCCGCGCCATCCAGGAGTCCGAGTTCGAGCGCGTCGGCGGCATCAAGACGCTGCAGGTGGACGTGCGCCTCATCGCCGCCACCAACCGCGACCTGAAGCAGCTCATCGCCGACGGGCGCTTCCGCGAGGATCTGTACTACCGGCTGGCGGTGGTCCCCATCGCCCTGCCCCCGCTGCGCGACCGGCGCGAGGACGTGCCGCTGCTGGTCCGCCACTTCATCGAGAAGTACGACCAGCGCCTGGGCAAGAAGGTCGAGGGGATCGAGGGCGAGGCGCTGGAGCTGCTCGTGAACTACTCCTGGCCCGGGAACATCCGCGAGCTGGAGAACCTCATGGAGCGCTCGGTGCTGTTCGCCGACGGGCCGCTCATCCAGGCGAGCGCGCTCCCCGACGCGCTCCGCGAGAAGGGGGCGCAGGCGTCGGTCCCCATCGCCGCGGTCGGCCCGCTGGGCGCCATCGCCGCGCCGAGCGGCGCGTCCATGAAGGAGATCGTCCGCCAGGCGCAGGCCGAGCTGGAGCGCGAGCTCATCACGCGGGCGCTCGAGGAGACCGGCGGCAACGTCACCCGCGCCGCCAAGCGGCTCCAGATCAGCCGGAAGTCGCTGCAGGTGAAGATGAAGGAGCTGGGCCTGCGCGGCGCCGTGGACCTCGAGGACGAGCGGAGCTAGCAGGCTCGCGCCGTCCCGCTGCCGCTCGCGGTGAGCCCGTCGAACCGCGAGCGGGGCGCTCCCGCTCACCCGCCGTGCTTCAGCCGCTCCAGGGCGGCGTAGACGTCGGAGCGGACCAGGCCGCGGGCCCGGGCCACCTCGCGCGCGATCGCGGACGGGGGCTCGCCGGCGGCGAGCCGGCGGCGCAGCTCGTCCTCGAGCGGCTCGGCCTCGGCGGCCGCGGCCGGCGCCGCGCCGGGCGCGGGCGGCGCCACCACCAGCGTCACCTCGCCCTTCACCTCGCCCGCGAACCGGTCCGCCAGCCCGGAGAGCGGGCCGCGCGCCAGCTCCTCGTGCAGCTTGGTCAGCTCGCGGGCCACGAGCGCGGGGCGGTCGCCCAGCGCGGCGGCGAGGTCGCGGAGCGTCTCGGCGGTCCGGTTCCCGGCCTCGTACAGCACCAGCGTGGCCGGCGCCGACGCCAGCCAGGCCAGCGCCGCCGCGCGGGCGCCGCCCTTGCGCGGCAGGAAGCCGGCGAACACGAACCGGTCGGCCGGGAAGCCGGACGCGGCGAGCGCCGTCACGGCCGCGCTCGGGCCGGGCACCGGCACCACCGGCACCCCCGCCTCCCACGCGGCCGCCACCAGCGCCGCCCCCGGGTCCGACACGCCGGGCGTGCCCGCGTCGGTGCAGAGCGCTACCGACTGCCCGGCGCGCAGCCGCTCCAGCACCGGCTCCAGCCGGCCGCGCTCGTCGAACGCGGGGAGCGACAGGAGCAGCGGCGCGGCGGCCCCCAGGTGCGCGAACAGCTTGTGCGTGCGGCGCGTGTCCTCGGCCGCCACCGCCGACACGGTGCGCAGGAGCTCGGCGGCCCGCGGCGACAGGTCGCCCAGGTTGCCGATGGGCGTCGCGAGCACGTAGAGGGTGCCCGGCGCCGCGGCCTGCGGCGGCCGCGCGCTCACCCCGCCCTCCGCGTCGCCGCCGGGCGCGCCATCACCAGTGCCCCGGCCGGCCGTCGCCGTCGAACGCGGCCGGGAAGTGCTCGATGCGCGGCGCGCCGTCGCCGAAGGTGACCGCCACCACGTCGAAGCGGATGGCCTGCTCCAGCCCGCCGTGCCCGAGCGCCCAGTCGGTGGCCGCGGCCACCACCCGCCGCCCCTTGAGCGGGCCCACCGTCTCCTCGGGGCCGCCCAGCGCGTCGGAGGTACGGCTGCGCACCTCCACGAACACGAGCACCTCGCCGTCCCGGCAGACGAGGTCCACCTCGCCGCGCCGGGTGCGGTGGTTGCGATCGAGGATGCGGAAGCCGCGCTCGGCGAGCCAGGCCGCGGCGAGCGCCTCGCCCTCGCGCCCGAGCGCGTGCCGCCCGTCCCCCGCCCCGCCCGCGCCGCCGGCCATCGCGCTACGCCCCGTGGTCCGCGGCCTCGCGGAACGCGAGGTCCGGGGTGGCGTGGACGACCTGCCCGCGCGCGCGCCGCCTGCTTGAGGAGGCGCGCCGCGAAGCGCCGCGCGCCGTCGGAGAGCCCCTGGAACGCGTCGTCCACCAGCCCGACCCGCCGCCCGCCGGCGAGCCCCTGCTCCAGGAACGCGAGCTTCAGCGCCAGGAACACCAGGTCGCGGTCCGCCGGCGGGAGCGACAGGGCCGGCACCGGCCGCCCGGCGACGAGCACGTGGAGCCCGCCCCGGTCGTCCACCTGCACGCCGCCCAGCCGCTGCGAGGTGAGCCCCGCCAGCGCCTGCCCGGCCTTCTCCGCCACCCCGCGGCCCGCGGCGGCCGGGCTCCCGCCCAGCTCGGCCGCGGCGCGCCGGAGCAGCTCGCGCAGCGGCTCCGCGGCGGAGGGCGCGGCCACGGCCGGCGCCGGCGCCGCCGGGGCGGGCGCGGCCGCCTCGGCCTCGATCCGCTGGAGCTCCGCCTCGATGGAGCGCACGTCGCGGACGAACCCGCCCGCCTCGTCGGCGAGCCGCGCCTCGAGCGCGGCGTGCTGCTCGTCGAGCCGCGCCTTCTCCGCGGCCGCGCCGCGCGCCTCCGGCGTCGCCTCCCACGCCTCCAGCCGGGCGCGCGCGCCGGTGGCCGCCGCCTCCGCCTCGGCGAGCCTGCCGAGCGCCTCGCGCAGCTCCGGCGGCCGGGCCAGGCCGAGCGCGCCCAGCGCGCCGCGCACCGCGGCGCCGTCGCGCTCGAACTGCGCCTCGACCTTCGCCTGCCAGTCGTCCACCACCCGGCGCCGCCGGGCGATCCGCTCCCAGGCCTCCTGCGCCGAGACCCAGCGCAGCGCCACCCAGGCCGCCCAGCCGAACGCGGGGATGTCGAGCAGCGCCAGGTAGCGCATGCCGGTGGACGCCGCAGCGCCCGCCACGCCCACGGCCGCCAGCGCCGCGCCCGCGCCGGCGCCGGCCCAGAACGGCGGCGCCCGCCAGAACGGCAGCGGCGCCCCGCCGGCCTCGGCCTCCTCGAACGCCGCGCGCTCGGCCTCCATCCGCGCCACCGCGTCCGCGCGGCGCGCGGACGCCTTCTCGTACGCGGCCAGCGCCGCGTCCGCGTCCCCGAGCGCGTCGCGCGCCGCCGCCACCGGCGCCAGCTCGTCGCGCGCCCGCCCGGCCGCCGCGAGCGCGTCGCGCAGGCGGGCGCCCTCGCGGAGCGCGACGTCCAGCTCGGTGACGCGGGCCTGCAGCGCGTCCAGCTCCTGCTGCACCTTCTCCGAGGCGCGCGCGCGCACCAGCTCGCCCTCGAGCTGCGCGCGGCGGCGCCGGGCCTGCTCCGGCGAGAGCGGCGCGCGCTGCGGGACCGCGGCCGCCGTGCCGCCCATCGCCGGGCGCCGCGAGGGCAGGTCCGCCGCGGAGATGGTGAGGAGCGCGTCCTGCCGGGCGCGCGGCGGGACGCCGACGGGCGCGCGCAGCGCCGCGGCGATCTCGGCGAGGTCCTGGGAGACGAGCGAGAACGCGCGGCGCTCGGCGTCGAAGCGGTGGAGCTGCGCGCCGGCCGCGAAGTCGCGCACCAGCCGGTAGGTGACGCGGTCGTCGCCGACCAGGGTGAGCCCGGCGCGCACCGCCGCGCCGGCCGGGCCGCCGGGCGCGCGGGGCAGCGCCTCCGCGTCCCGCGCGTCGGGGTGCAGGAGCGCCTCGAGCAGGCGGCGCAGGGCGGCGCCGTCGGCGGAGACCACGTTGTATCCGGGGCGCAGCGTCGCCCGGCCACCAGCGGGCGCGACGCCGCGCACGCCCTGGGCTGCGAACTCGAGGAGGATCACGCTCGGGCCGGCATGTTAGCTCCCGGGCGCCGACGCGGGAAGCGCGGCGTCCCGCGCCCAAGGCACGGCACGGCCGCACACCGGCACACGCCGGGGTGCGGCCGCGAGGTGCGGAGGTGCGAGGCCGGCGCCGGACGGCGCGCCGGTGGGAGGCTACGCCGGGGTCGGCGCGGCGTGGGCGGCGTCGGCCGCGCCCGGGCCTTCCTCCTGGTGGAGGCGGGCCGCCTTGCCCTGCAGGTTGCGCAGGAAGTAGAGGCGCGAGCGGCGGACGCCGCCGTGGCCCACGACCTCGATCTTGTCGATGCGGGGGCTGTGCACGGGGAACATGCGCTCCACGCCCACGCCGTAGCTCACCTTGCGCACGGTGAACATGGACGAGCCGGGCGCGCCCTTGCGGTACGCGATCACCACGCCCTCGAAGACCTGGATGCGCTCCTTGTCGCCCTCCTTGATCTTCGTGTGCACGCGGACGCTGTCGCCCGCGCGCATCTCCGGAAGGTCGGTCCGCAGGTACTTCGCCTCGATGTCGGCAATCGCCTTGCGCAGCATGACGTCCGTCTCCTTTACCGCTCGTCTACAGCTCGTCGTCCCCGGCGTCGATCAGCCGGAGGTCGCTCTCGGGAAGCGAGACCCTCGTGAAGAGGTCCGGCCTCCGCTCCCGGGTGGCCCTGAGCGCCTCGCGCCGGCGCCACCGCTCGATCCGCCGGTGGTCCCCGGACAGCAGGACCTCCGGAACCCTCATCCCCCGGAACTCCGGGGGCCTCGTGTACTGCGGGTACTCGAGGAGCCCCTCGGCACCCGCGAAGCTCTCGGCGTCCGCGGACGCCGCGTTGCCCAGCACGCCGGGGACGAGGCGCGCGGCGGCGTCGACGACGCAGAGCGCCGCCAGCTCGCCGCCCGTGAGGACGAAGTCTCCGATCGAGACCTGCATGTCCACCGCCGTCATCACCCGCTCGTCCACTCCCTCGTACCGCCCGCACGCCAGGATCAGCCGCCCGTGCTCCGCGAACCGCCGCGCCAGCGCCTGGTCCAGCCGCGCGCCGCGCGGGCTGGTCAGGACCACCCAGGCCCCCGGGAGCCGCGCGCGCGCGGCCTCGATGGCCTCGACGAGCGGCTCCGGCTTCATCACCATGCCCGCCCCGCCGCCGTACGGCGCGTCGTCGCAGACCCGGTGCTTGCCCGTCGCGTGGTCGCGGATGTCCGTGATCGTCGCCGCGAGCAGGCCGGCCTCCTGCGCCTTCCCGAGGATGCTCTCCCCCAGGTACCCCGCGCACATGCGCGGGAACAGCGTCAGGATGTCGACCTCGAGCCTCGCCACGTCCGATCCTCTTCCTCGGCGGCCTCCTCCTCGCCCCCGGCCTACGGCTCCAGGAGCCCTTCCGGCGGGTCCACCACCACGCGACCCGCCGCGCGATCCACCTCGACGTACGGCGCGAGCGGCACCAGCAGCTCGCCCCGCGCGCCCTGCACGACCAGCACGTCCACCGCGCCGGTCTCCATCAGCCCGGTCACCGTCCCGAGCGCCTCGCCCTGGACGGTCACCACCGGCAGGCCCTCCAGGTCGCCCCAGTAGTGCCTGCCCTCTCCCGCCTCGCCCAGCGCCTCGCGGAGCGCGAGCACCTCGGCCCCGACCAGCGCCTCGGCCGCGGTGCGATCGGCGACGCCGTCCAGCCGCACCGCCCAGAGGCGCCCCTGCGGCCGCGCCTCCAGCACCTTCCGCTCCACCTGCCCGGCCGCGCCGTGCCGGAGCACGACGCGCTCGAGCGTCCCGAGCGCGCCCTCCGACCCGGCCACGCCCAGGTGGCCCTTGAGCCCGAGCGCCCGGACCACCTTGCCGATCCGGACGAGCGCCACGGTCAGTCGAGGATGTCGAGCACCGCGCGCCGGCCCTGGCGCCGGGCCGCGCAGTCGAGCACGGTCCGGAACGCCTTGGCGGTCTTGCCGCCCCGCCCGATGACGCGCCCGAGGTCGTCGGGGGCCACCGTGAGCTCGAAGACGGTCGCGCGGTCGCGCTCGATCGCCTCCACCCTCACGGCGTCCTTCTGCTCGACGAGCTCGCGGGCGAGCCACTGGACGAGGTCGCGCATCGACCCTCTACGCCTTCGGCGCGGCGGGCTGGGCCGCCTTGGCGGCCCGCTTGAGCAGCATCGCGACCGTCTGGCTCGGCTTGGCGCCGGCCTTCAGCCAGTGCTCGATCCGCTCGGCCTTGAGCTCGATCCGCTCCGGGCGCAGGGTCGGGTCGTAGATGCCGACGTCCTCGATGTACTTGCCGTCCCGCGCGTTGCGCGAGTCGGTCGCCACCACGTGATAGAAGGGCGCCTTGTGCGTGCCCGCGCGCGACAGACGAAGAACCACCGCCATGAGCTCTGCCTCCGTGAAGCCTAAGATCCTGGAACGTGGAAGCTTCTCCAGCGGTGCGTCCGCGGAGCCTCCACGAAAAGTGGGTTCCTTTACGCTAACTTAGCGCGGGTGTCAAGGCGCAGGGTGACCTTCCTGCGCCGCGCCGCCCGCGGTCGCGCGGCGCGAGGCCCGCAGCCGCGCCAGGTGGCCGCGCGGCGAGGCGCGCAGCACCGCCGCCCAGACCGCCCACGCGATCGCGGCGCCGGCCAGGCCGCCGCCCAGCAGATCCGGGCCCCAGTGCGGCCCGGACCACGCCCGCGCCGCCCCCCCGGCCGCTGCGACCAGGAGCGCCGCCCTCCCCCGCCGGCCGTAGGCGAGGAGCGTGTAGCCGACGAACACGCCGAGCGGGAGGCCCGGCGCCGAGGCGAGGTGCCGGAGCGTGGTGACGAGCAGGTCGCCCGCGTCCGCCGGCCGCGGCGCGGAGAGCACGCCCTGGGCGCCCACCGCCAGGGCCCCGGCGACCGCCAGCGCCGCCCAGAGCGGCGCGACCGCCTTCAGGACCCCGGGCACCTCGCGCTCCAGCCACGAGTACAGCGCGAGCCCCAGCAGCGCGAGGGCCCAGGGCTCGCTCGCGACGCCCGCCACCGCCCAGGCCACCTCGGCCCACCCCGGCGGCCCGGCGTGCCGGAGGGCGTCGAGCGGGTCCTGGGCGAGGAACGGCGGCATGGAGGGATGGTTGTACCAGCGGGCCGCCGCAGCGGAAAGCGAGAGGGGCCCCGAACGCGCGAGAGGCCGCGTGCGGCGCACGCGGCCTCCCCTGGGAGCGTCGGCCGCGCGGCCGGCGCTACTCGGCCTTGGCGGCCTTCTTGGCGGGCTTCTTCTCCGCCTTGGGCGCCTTGGCGGCCTTGGGGGCCTTCTCGGCCTTGCCCGCGGCCTTCTTCTCGCCCTTCTCCTCCGCCTCGGGGGCGGCGGCCGGGGTGCGGTCCACCAGCTCGATGACCGACATCTCGGCGTTGTCGCCGGCGCGGCGGCCGACGCGGACGATGCGGGTGTAGCCGCCCGGCCGCGCCTTGAAGCGCTCGGCGAGCGTGTCGAAGAGCTTGTTCAGCACCTCGACGTCCCGGACGTCCCGGTGGGCGAGGCGGCGCGCGTGCGGCGTCCCGCGCTTCGCCTGCGTGATCACCTTGTCGGCGAAGCGCTTCAGCTCCTTCGCCTTCGGGGTGGTGGTGACGATCCGCTCGTGGCGGAAGAGGCTCGTCACCATGTTCTTGAACATTGCGGTCCGGTGCTCGGTGGTGCGATCGAGCCGGCGGCCGACGACGCGGTGCTTCATCTGGTGATCTCCTGTCCCTGTGCGGGCGCGCTAGACCTTGGGCGCGCCCTGCGGCGCCGCCTTCGGCGGCCAGTTCTCGAGCTTCATGCCGAGGGAGAGGCCCATCTCGGCCAGGATCTCCTTGATCTCCTTCAGCGACTTCCGGCCGAAATTCTTCGTCTTGAGCATCTCGGCCTCGGTCTTCTGCACGAGGTCGCCGATGGTCTTGATGTTCGCGTTCTGCAGGCAGTTCGCGCTACGGACCGAGAGCTCCAGCTCGTCCACCGAGCGGAAGAGGTTCTCGTTCAGCTTCTGCTCCTCGACCGGCTTGATCTCCTCGGCCGGCTCCTCCGCCTCGTCGAAGTTGATGAAGATCGAGAGCTGCTCCTTCACGATCTTCGCGGCGAAGGCGACCGCGTCGGCCGGGGCGACCGAGCCGTCGGTCCAGACCTCGAGCGTCAGCTTGTCGTAGTCCGTCTGCTGCCCGACGCGCGCGTTGGTGACCTGGTAGTTCACCTTGCGGATGGGGCTGAAGAGCGCGTCGATGGGGATGGTGCCGATGGGCGAGCCGGGGACCTTGTTCCGCTCGGCCGGCACGTAGCCGCGGCCGCGGCGCGCGGTCATCTCGGCGCGGACCCGCCCGCCCTCGCTGATGGTGAGCAGGTGGTGGCCCGGGTTCAGCACCTCGACCTGCGCGTCCGTGATGAGGTCGCCGGCCTTGATCTCCTTCGGGCCGTCCGCCTCGATCCGGATCGTCTTCACGTCGTTGGTGTGGATCTGGAGCAGGACTTCCTTGAGGTTGAGGATGATGTCGGTGACGTCCTCGGCCACCTCGGGGATGGTCATGAACTCGTGCTCGACGCCCTCGACCTTCACCGAGGTGATCGCGGCGCCCTGCAGGCTCGAGAGCAGCACGCGCCGGAGCGAGTTGCCGAGGGTGATGCCGAAGCCCCGCTCGAGCGGCTCCGCGACGAACTTCCCGTAGGTGTTCGAGAGGCTCTCCTGGTCCACGACCAGGCCGCGGGGCTTGATGAGGTCCCGCCAGTTCTTCGTGACGATCGGATCGACCATGGGCTGTCTCCTGGGCCGCCGCCCCCTCTCCCGGCCCGCTCAGCCATGCGGCGGGAGCACCGTGGGACGCGCGACTGCTTGGGATGGTGCGGCGCGGGCCGCGGCGCTCCCGCGCCCGGCCCGCCCGCCGGACCCGTACCGCGGCCGCCGTGGCGGCCGCCGCCCCGGGTCCGCGGGGGGCGCGACTACTTCGAGTACAGCTCGACGATGAGCTGCTCCTGGATCGGCATGGTGATGTCCTCGCGCGCCGGCGAGGTCTTCACGGTGCCCTTGAAGCCGCCCTTGTCGAGGTCGAGCCACGCAGGCACGCCGCGGCGGTCCACCGCCTCGAGCGCCTCGGTGATCCGGACCACCTTCTTCGAGCGGTCCTTCAGCTCCACCTTGTCGCCGGGCCGGCACAGGTAGCTGGGGATGTTGACCTTGCGGCCGTTCACCTTGAAGTGGCCGTGGCGGACCAGCTGCCGGGCCTCGTTGCGGGTGTCCGCGAAGCCGAGCCGGAAGACCACGTTGTCGAGCCGGAGCTCGAGGGTCTGCAGCAGGTTCTCGCCGGTCTTGCCCTTGGCGGCCGCCGCGTTCTGGTAGGCGTGGCGGAACCCGGCCTCGAGGAGGCCGTACATCCGCTTCACCTTCTGCTTCTCGCGGAGCTGGACGCCGTACTCGGAGAACTTGGTCCGGCCCTGGCCGTGCTGGCCGGGAGGATACGGGCGGCGCTCGATGGCGCACTTGTCGGTGTAGCACCGATCGCCCTTGAGATACATCTTGAGGTTTTCCCGGCGGCAGAGCCGGCAGACGCTTTCGCTGTAACGGGCCACGTGTGTCTCCTGGAGGTGATCAGACCCGGCGGCGCTTGGGCGGCCGGCACCCGTTGTGCGGGATCGGCGTCACGTCGCGGATCAGGGTGATCTTGAGGCCGGCGGCGGAGAGCGCACGGAGGGCGGACTCGCGGCCGGCGCCCGGGCCCTTCACCACCACCGAGACGGTCTTGAGGCCGTGCTCCATCGCCTTGGCGGCGGCGTCGCCCGCCGCGACCTGCGCGGCGAACGGCGTCGACTTGCGCGAGCCCTTGAAGCCGCGCGCGCCGGCGCTGGACCAGGCGATCACGTTGCCGGTCACGTCGGTGATGGTGATCTGCGTGTTGTTGAAGGTCGAGGCGATGTGGACGATGCCCGCCGCGATGTTCTTCTTCACCCGCTTCTTCCCCTTCTTCGGGGTCACGGGCGACGCGGTCACCGGCTCGATGCCGCCGAGGTTGGGCGCCGCGGGGGCGGTCGCCTCCTCCTTCTTCGCAGGCTGCTCTGCCTTCGTCTGCTTCTCGTCAGCCACTGAGGATTCTCCGGTTCTCTAGGAGTGCGTTAGGCCTTGGGGGCCGGCGCCGCCGCCTTGCGGACGAGGCCCTTCTTCGGGCCCTTCCGCGTGCGGGCGTTGGTGTGCGTGCGCTGGCCGCGGACCGGCAGGCCCTTGCGGTGCCGGAGGCCGCGGTAGCAGCCGAGGTCCATGAGCCGCTTGACGTTGAGCGAGATCTCGCGGCGGAGGTCGCCCTCCACCTTCACGTTCTGCTCGATGGTCTCGCGGATGCGGCGGACCTCGTCGTCCGTGAGGTCCTTGGTCCGGGTCACCGGGCTGACGTTCGCGCGCTCGAGGATGAGCTTCGCGGAGGTCTTCCCGATTCCGTAGATGTACTGGAGGCTGACCTCGATCCGCTTCTCACGGGGAAGGTCGACGCCGGCGATTCGAGCCATTCGTCTCTCCGAAAACGCGCGGGGGCCTAGCCCTGGCGCTGCTTGTGGCGGGGGTTCGCCGGGCAGATGATCCGCACGGTGCCCTTGCGCTTGATGACCTTGCACTTGTCGCAAATCTTCTTGACCGACGCGCGGACCTTCATGACCGACGCCTCCGATGCTGCTTCAAAAGACAAAAACGCCCGCCGCGACGACCGGCGGGGCTGGCGGCGGGGTCTCGCTGGGACCCCTACTCTAGAGCCGCCCGGATTTTCCGGGGTTTCCCGGCGCCGCCCCTGAACGAGCGGCTTTGCGAAGCGGGCCCTATAACACAGAGGATTTTGGGGTGCAAGCACGAGCGACGGCCCGCCGCCGCCCGCTCCCCCGCTCGCCTGCGCTCAGGCGCCCTCCAGCGGCACTCCTTCCGGCAACGTGAGGATTTCGGGTCCGTTTTCCGTGATGGCCACGGTGTGCTCGAAGTGCGCGGATCTCGACCCGTCCCGCGTCACGGCGGTCCACCCGTCGTCGAGCGTCTCCACCTCGCGGCCGCCCGCGTTCACCATCGGCTCGATGGCGATGACCATGCCCGCCCGGAGGAGCGCCCCCGTCCCGGGGGTCCCGAAGTTCGGGACCTGGGGCGGCTCGTGCAGCCGGCGGCCGATGCCGTGGCCCACGAAGTCGCGCACCACCGAGAAGCCCGCCGCCTCGACGTGCCGCTGCACGGCGGCGCCGACGTCGCCGGTGTGGCGCCCGGGGTTCGCGGCGGCGATGCCCCGCGCCAGCGCGGCCCGCGTCACGGCCAGCAGCCGCTCGCCCTCCGGCGAGGGCCGGCCCACCGCGACGGTCCGCGCCGAGTCGGCGAACCAGCCGTCGAGCACCGCCCCGAAGTCGAGGCCGACCAGGTCGCCCTCCTCGAGCACGCGGTCCGGCGACGGGATCCCGTGGATCACCTCGTCGTTCACCGAGATGCACAGCGTGGCGGGGTAGCCGTGGTAGCCGAGGAACGCCGGCGCCGCGCCGAGCTCGCGCGTGCGCGCGGCGGCGAGGCGATCCAGGTCGGCGGTGGTGACGCCCGGGGCGGCGGCGCGGGCCAGCGCCTCCAGCACCTCCCACACGACGCGGCCCGCGGCGCGGATCCCGGCCACGTCGGCGGGGGTCCGCGTGGCGGCGCGCTCGCGGGTCGTCCCGTACATGCGCTGCGGCGCGGGCCTAGCGGCCCAGGACCTTCTTCGTCGCCGCGAGGATGCCCTCGGGCGTGCCGACGCCCTCGACCTCGGCCAGCTCGCCGCGGTCGCGGTAGTAGCGCTTCAGCGGCTCGGTCTTGGTGCCGTACTCCTGCATGCGCTTGCGGACGTTCTCCGGCTTGTCGTCCTCGCGCTGCACGAGCTCGGCGTCGTCGCGGTCGCAGTAGCCCGCGCGCTTGGGCGGGTTCGCGGACACGTGGTAGACGGCGCCGCACCTCGGGCAGCTCCGCCGCCCGCTGATCCGCTCGACCACGAGCTCCTCGGCCACCTCGTACGAGAGGGCGCGGTCGATGGACCGGCCCAGCGAGCGCAGCAGGCCGTCGAGGTACTCCGCCTGCACCACCGTGCGCGGGTAGCCGTCCAGGATGAAGCCGGGCGCCACGTCGGGGCGGGACAGCCGCTCCTTCACCATGGCGTTGGTGATGTCGTCGGTGACGAGCCCCCCGGCGTCCATGATGGCCTGGACCTGCTTGCCGATCTCGGTCCCGCGCGCCTTGTGGTCGCGGAACATGTCGCCGGTGGAGATGTGCGGGATGCCGAGCTCCGTGGAGAGGAGCTTGGCCTGGGTGCCCTTGCCCGCGCCGGGCGGGCCGAGGAGGATGAGGATCATCGCGTCGCCTCCGGATGCGCGAAGGGCCCCGCCGCGGCGAGGCCCCCGCGGCGTCTCATGCGCCGACCGCTTGCCCCGTCGTCATCCGCCGGCCGCGGATGCGCGGGCCGCGGGGACCGGTGAAGCCCTCGTAGTGCCGCGTGATGAGGTGCCCCTCGATCTGCTGGACGGTGTCGAGCGCCACGCCGACCACGATGAGCAGCGAGGTGCCGCCGAAGTAGAAGTTCACCCCGAACTCGTTCGTGATGACGGTCGGCAGCACGCAGATGGCGGCCAGGTAGATGGCGCCGCCGAAGGTGATGCGCGACAGCACGAAGTCGATGTAGTCGGCGGTCTTCTTGCCGGGGCGGATGCCCGGGATGTAGCCGCCGTACTTCTTGAGGTTGTCGGCCACGTCCACCGGGTTGAACGTCACCGCGGTGTAGAAGTACGCGAAGAAGACGATCAGGGCGACGTAGATGGTGTTGTAGATCCAGCTGCCCGCCTGGATGGCGTTCGACATCCGCTGCAGGAACGGGAACCAGCCCGCCATGGTCGCCGGCAGCAGCAGCAGCGACGACGCGAAGATGGGCGGGATCACGCCGGAGGTGTTCACCTTCAGCGGCAGGTGCGTGGACTGGCCGCCGTAGAGCTTCCGGCCCACCATGCGCTTCGCGTACTGGATCGGGATGCGGCGCTGGCCGCGCTCCACGTACACGATCGCGCCGATCACCACCACCATGAGCGCGGTGAGCACGAGCAGGCCCAGGCCGGTGAGCTGCGAGCCGGAGGCGCCGAGCTGCCGGACCGTGGTGTAGATGGCGGCCGGGATGCGGGCCACGATGCCCGCGAAGATGATGAGGGAGATGCCGTTGCCGACGCCGCGCTCGGTGATCTGCTCGCCCATCCACATGATGAACGCGGTGCCCGCGGCGAGCGAGACCATGGTGAGCAGGCGGAAGCCCCAGCCCGGATCGCCCACCACCGCCACGCCGTTCCCGGCGCGGAGCGACTCGAGGTAGGTGGCGATGCCGTAGCCCTGGATGGCGGAGAGGACCACCGTGCCGTAGCGCGTGTACTGCGTGATCTTGCGCCGGCCCAGCTCGCCTTCCTTCTGCATCTTCTCGAGCGACGGGACCACCACCGTCAGGAGCTGCAGGATGATGGACGACGACACGTACGGCATGATGCCGAGCGCGAAGATCGAGAGCTGCTCGAAGGCGCCGCCGGAGAAGAAGTTGAGGAGGCCGAGCAGGCTGCCCTGCTGGGCCACCACGTCCTGCATCGCCCGCCGGTCCACGCCGGGCGTGGTGACGAAGATGCCGAGCCGGTAGACGGCCAGCATCCCGAGGGTGAAGAACAGCCGCTTCCGGAGCTCGGCGATCCGGAAGATGTTGAACAGCCCGCTCGCTGCGGCCATGCGGTTCCCTTTCCCCTGCGCCTGCCGGGCGGCCCGCCGCCCGCTCACCGTCCGGGCGGCCCGCCGAGGACCGGCGGGCCCGCCGGGACCCCTACTTCGCCTGCGCAGCCGCCTTCTTCGCGGCCTTCGCCTTCTGGTGCATGGTCTGCGGCGCCGGGATCAGCTCGACCTTCCCGCCCGCCTTCTCGATGGCGGCGCGCGCGCCGGCGGTGACGCGGTGGACCTTGACCGTCAGCGCGCTCGAGAGCTCGCCGCCCGCCAGGACCACCACCCCGTCGCGGTTGCCGCGCACCAGGCCGGCGGACTTCAGGGCGACCGGGTCGACGACGCCGGAGAGGCCCTGGAGGTCACCCACCTTCACCTCCTCGAGCTCGCGCCGGAAGATGTTGTGGAAGCCGAACTTCGGGAGGCGCCGCTGGAGCGGCATCTGGCCGCCCTCGAAGCCCTCGAAGTGCATGTTGCCGGAACGGGCCTTCTGGCCCTTCCCGCCGCGGCCGGCGGTCTTGCCGAGGCCGGAGCCCTGGCCACGGCCGACGCGCTTCTTGGCGCGGTTGGCGCCCCGGGGCGCCTTGAGCTGGTTCAGCGACATGAAGGTTCTCCTTTTAGCACGCGGCGCGTGACTGTCACGAACGGGCCGCGGCCTTCCTGGCCTTCCGGCCAGGCGGCGGCGCAGCGTCCACCCGCTCCCACTCCACGAGGTAGGAGACCTTCGCGATCATCCCCAGCGTCTGGGGCGTGTCGGGGAGGAGCTTCGTCGACTCACGCTTCTTGAGACCCAGGCCCTCGACGATGACCCGGTGCGGCCAGGGGCAGCCCGCGAGCCCGCGGACGAGCTTGACCTTGATGGCAGCCATGGTGGTTCCTTCCTACGCCCCGGTGATCTCGGCGGCCTGCTTGCCGCGGAGCCGGGCGCTGTCCTCGACGGACCGCAGCCGCTTCAGGCCGGCGACGGTCGCCTTGAGGACGTTGTGGGGGTTGCGGGAGCCCTGGCTCTTGGTGAGCACGTTGCGGACGCCGGCCGCCTCGAGGACGGCGCGGACGGCGCCGCCGGCGATGACGCCGGTGCCCTCGCCCGCGGGCTTCAGCAGCACGCGCCCGGAGCCGAAGTGGCCGAGCACCTCGTGCGGGATGGTGGTCCCGACGAGCGGCACCCTGAACAGGTTCTTCTTGGCCTGGTCGCCGCCCTTGCGGATGGCCTCCGGGACCTCGTTCGCCTTGCCGAGGCCGACCCCGACGTGGCCCGCGCCGTCGCCGACGACGACGAGCGCCGAGAAGCTGAACCGGCGGCCGCCCTTCACGACCTTGGCGACGCGGTTGATGTGGACGACGCGATCCTGGAGCTCGAGCTCGTTCGCGTTGATGGGGGTGGTAGCCATTCGAGACCTTTCCGTCGCCTAGAACTTGAGCCCGGCCTCGCGCGCGGCGGCGGCCACCGCCTCGACGCGGCCGTGATAGTCGAAGCCGTTGCGGTCGAACACGACCTGCTCGATCCCCTTCGCCTTGGCCGCCTTGGCGAGGGCCTCGCCCACCTTCTTGGCGGCGCCGGTCTTGTCCTCGTCGCCGAGCTCGCCCTTGAGGGCCTTCGAGGTGGTCGCGACGGACACGAGCGTCTTGCCCGCGACGTCGTCGACCAGCTGGGCGTACATGTGCTTGAGGCTCTTGTAGATCGTGAGCCGCGGCCGCAGCTCGGTGCCGGAGATCTTCCGGCGGATGCGGGCCCTGCGCTTCTCGCGCGTGGTGACGTGCTTCGCCATGACGTTCCTCCTTGCGGCGGCGCCGACCCGGCCGCCGCATGAGTGGTTGTGGGGACGGGCGGGCTACGCCGCGCCGGTCTTGCCTTCCTTGCGGCGGATGGTCTCGTCCGCGTACTTGATGCCCTTGCCCTTGTACGGCTCGGGCGGGCGGAGGTCGCGAACCTTCGCGGCGGTGAGGCCGAGCAGGTGCTTGTCCACCGAGCGGATGGTGAGCTTGGTCTGCTTCGCGTCCACCTCGGCGGTGACGCCCTCGGGGAGCTTGAAGACGACCGGGTGCGAGAAGCCCAGGGTGAAGTGGATCTCCTTCCCCTTCACCTCGGCCTTGAAGCCGACCCCGTTGATCTCGAGGCCCTTCTCGTAGCCCTTCACCACGCCCTCGAGGGCATTCTTCACCAGCGTGCGCGTCAGGCCGTGCAGGCCCTTCGCCACGTGGGACTCGTCCTGGCGGGCGACCTTCACCTCGCCCTTGTCCACCTGGACGCTGACGAGGGGGTTGGTGGGGAAGTGCATCTTCCCCTTCGGCCCCTCGACCTTCACGACGTTGCCGTCCACGGAGACCTTGACCTTCTCCGGGATCTTGACGGGCATCTTGCCGACACGAGACATGGCGGTCTTCCTTACCAGACGGTGCAGATCAGCTCGCCGCCGACCTTCTGCTTGCGGGCCTCGCGATCCACCATCACGCCCTTGGACGTGGAGAGGATCGCGATCCCCATCCCGTTGAGGACGCGGGGGATGGAGTCGGTCGCGACGTAGCGGCGGAGCCCGGGCTTCGAGACGCGCTTGATGTCGCTGATGGCCGGCTCGCGGTCGGCGCTGTACTTGAGGACGATGGTGATGGCGCCCTGGACGCCGTCCTCGTGGAGGACGAAGTCCTTGATGAAGCCCTCCTCGCGGAGGACCTCGGCGATGCGGACCTTGAGCCGCGAGGCCGGCACCAGGCACTTCTCATGACGCGCGGAGGAAGCGTTGCGGATGCGCGTCAGCATGTCGCCAATGGGATCGGTGAAGCTCATCGATCGATCTCTCCTACCAGCTCGACTTGATGACGCCGGTGATCTCGCCCTGCAGCGCGCGCTTGCGGAAGCAGATGCGGCACATCTGGAACTTGCGCAGGAAGGCCCGGGGGCGGCCGCAGAGCGGGCAGCGGTTGTACTGCCGGACCGGGAACTTCAGCTTGCGCGTGGCCTGCGCCATCTTGGAAAGCTTCGCCATGGAATCTCCCTCTACTGACGGAACGGCATGCCGAGGTGGCGCAGCAGCGCTCGGCCCCTTCGTCGTTCCGGGCGGTGGTCACCACCGTGATGTTGAGGCCTTTGATCTTCTCGACCTTGTCGTAGTTGATCTCCGGGAAGATGATCTGCTCGCGCACGCCGAGCGTGTAGTTGCCCTTCCCGTCGAAGGCCTTCGGCGACACGCCCTTGAAGTCGCGGACGCGCGGCAGCGCGATCGAGACCAGGCGGTCGAAGAACTCGTACATCCGGTCGCCGCGCAGCGTGACCATGGCGCCGATGGACTGGCCCTGGCGCAGCTTGAAGTTGGCGATCGACTTGCGGGCGCGGGTCACGACCGGCTTCTGGCCGGTGATCGCGGCGAGCTGCTCGACGGACGCGTCGATGATCTTGCCGTTGTTGATCGCCTCGCCCAGGCCCATGTTCACCACGATCTTCTCGAGGCGGGGGGCCTGCATCGGGTTCGCGAACCCGAGCTCCTTCATCAGCTCGGCACGAAGCTGCTTGTCGTACCGCTCCTTCAAACGCGCTGCCATCGTGTCTCTCCTTGCCTTCGGCCGGCCTCTTCGCGTGCCGGGCGATGCGTCGTGCTGCGATCCCGCCGCGACCTACTTCGCGGCGGCCTTGCGCTTCTGCAGCCGGGCCTTCTCCTTGGCGCCCAGCTCGCGGCCGATCTGCTCGCGCCGCACCGGCTTGTCGTCCTTGCCCACCACCATCACGCTCGAGATGGCGATGGTGCCGGGCAGCTCCAGGATCCCGCCCTCCGGGTTGGCCTGGCTGCGGCCCTTCTTCTGGTGCCGCTTGACGGTCATGAGCTTCTCGACGCGCACGCGGCCCTTCTCGCGCAGCACCTCGAGCACCCTGCCCGACTTGCCCTTCTCCTTGCCGGCGATGACCTTGACGGTGTCGCCCTTCCGAATCTCCGCCATGACCTAGAGGACCTCCGGCGCGAGGCTGATGATCTTCATGAACTTGCGGGCGCGGAGCTCGCGGGCGACCGGGCCGAAGATGCGGGTGCCGATGGGCTCGAGGTCCTTGTTGATGAGGACCGCCGAGTTGCCGTCGAAGCGGATGTAGCTGCCGTCGGGGCGCTTCACCTCGCGGGCGGTGCGGACGATGACGGCGCGGGCGACCTCGCCCTTCTTCACCTTGGCCTGCGGGATCGCCTCCTTGATCGAGACGACGATCACGTCGCCGATGGAGGCGTACTTCCGCCGGGTGCCGCCGAGCACCTTGATGCACATCACCCGCTTCGCGCCGGAGTTGTCGGCGACGTCGAGCATGGTCTGCTGCTGGATCATGGCCTAGGCCTCCGCCTTCTCGATCGTCTCGGCCACGCGCCAGCGCTTGTCCTTCGAGATCGGGCGGGTCTCGACGATCCGCACGCGGTCGCCGATCTGGCACGCCTGGTTCTCGTCGTGCGCCTTGTACTTCTCGGCCTTGGTCACGATCTTGCCGTACTTGGGGTCCGCCACCCGGCGCTCGACCTTCACGACGACGGTCTTCGTCATCTTGTTCGAGACCACCACGCCGATGCGGGACTTCCGGTTGCCGCGCTCCATGTCGGTCACTCCTTCGCCTTCCCGGCCTCGGCCGAGGCGAGGGCCTTCTCGCGGGCCACGGTGAGGCAGCGCGCGATGTCGCGCTTCGTCTTGCTGAGGTCGGCGGTCGAGTCGAGCACGCCGGTGTTCGCCTTGCTCTTCAGGTCGAAGAGCGTCTGCTTGAGCTCCGCGGCGCGGGCCTCGAGCTCCTGAACCGAGAGCTCGCGCAGCTCCTTGACGGTCGCCATGGTCGTCGCTCCTTACAGCGTCTCGCCGCGCTTCACCAGCTTCGTGGCGACGGGCAGCTTGTGGGCGGCGAGGTGGAACGCCTTCTTCGCGGAGGCGTCGTCCACGCCGGCCAGCTCGTACAGCACGCGGCCCGGCTTCACGACGGCGACGTAGAACTCCACGTTGCCCTTGCCGGTGCCCATGCGCGTCTCGGCGGGCTTCTTGGTGATGGGCTTGTCCGGGAAGACGCGGATCCAGAGCTTGCCGCCGCCACGTAGCGGGTGATGGCCACGCGGGCCGCCTCGATCTGGCGGGACGTGAGCCTGCCGCACTCGGTGGCCTGGAGGCCGTACTCGCCCTGGGCGAGGTCCGAGCCGCGGTACGCCTTGCCGCGCATGCGGCCCTTCTGCATCTTCCGGTACTTCGTTCGCGCCGGCTGAAGCATGTCCTTCTCCTAGGTGTGCCTGGGGCGCGGCCTTACGGCCGGGCGCCGCCGGTGGTGCGAGGAGCGCGCGCGCCCGCGGACTGCGGGAGGACCTCGCCGCGCATGATCCAGACCTTGCACCCGATCTTGCCGTAGGTGGTCTTCGCCTCGGCGAACCCGTAGTCGATGTCCGCGCGGAGCGTGTGCAGCGGCACGCGGCCCTCGCGGTACCACTCGTACCGGGCCATCTCGGAGCCACCCAGGCGGCCCGAGCACGCCACGCGGATGCCCTTCGCGCCGAACTTCAGCGCGGTCTGCACCGACTTCTTCATGGCGCGGCGGAACGCGATGCGGCGCTCGAGCTGCGTCGCGATGTTCTCGGCGACGAGCTGCGCGTCGGTCTCGGCCTTCCGGACCTCGACGACGTTCAGGTAGACCTCGTTGGCGGTCAGGCCCTGGAGGTCCTTCTTGATGGTCTCGATCCCGGCGCCGCGCTTGCCGATGACGATGCCCGGCCGCGCGGTGTGGACGTTGATCTTGACCTTGTTGGCCGCCCGCTCGATCTCGATCCGGGAGATGCCGGCCTGGCCGAGCTTCTCCTTCACGAACTCACGGAGCTTGATGTCCTCGTGCAGCCACTTCGCGTAGTTCTTCTCTTCGTACCACTTCGAGTCCCAGGAGCGGATCACTCCGAGGCGGAACCCGATAGGATGAACTTTCTGTCCCATTGATCTCTCCTCTCGGGTTCCTAGCCGCGCGCGGCGGTACCGAGCTCCACGTACACGTGGCTGGTCTTCTTCTCGACCCGGAACGCCCGGCCCATCGCGCGCGCCATGAAGCGCCGCATCTTCGGGCCCTGGTCCACGGTCAGCGTCTTCACGAACAGCGCGTCCACGTCCACGCGGCCGCCGCCCTGCTCGGCGTTCGCGACCGCCGACCGGAGCAGCTTGGCGAGCGGCTTGGCGGCGGACTGCGGCGTGTACTTCAGCATCGCGAGCGCGTCGCCGACCTTCATCCCGCGGACCTCGTCCGCGACGATGCGCACCTTGCGCGGCGCGACGCGCAGGTAGCTGAGGGAGGCGTGCGGCCCCGGCGCCGGGGCGGCGGGGCGGTTCTTGCGGGCGCGCGCCGGCGGCGGAGCGCGGCGTTCGGCCTTCTTCTTCGGCGTCGTGGTCTGGGTCTCGGCCATGTCCAGTTCCTCGCTACTTCTTCGCCGGGGCCGGTGCCGCCGCGGCCTTCTTCTCGGCCGAGTGGCCGTGGAAGGTGCGGGTGGGCGCGAACTCGCCCAGCTTGTGCCCGACCATGTTCTCGGTCACGAACACCGGCACGAACTTCCGCCCGTTGTGGACGGCGAACGTGTGCCCGACGAAGTCCGGCAGGATGGTGCTCCGCCGCGACCAGGTCTTGATGACCGACTTCTTGTTGCCCTTGTTCGCGTCCTCGACCTTCTTGGTGAGGTGCTTGTCGGCGAACGGGCCCTTCTTGATCGAACGCGCCATGAGTGGCTATCCCTTCCCGCCTAGCGCTGCGTGTTGCGCACGCCGGGGCGGCGCCGCGTGACGATGAACTTGTCGGTGCGGCGGTTGTTGCGGGTCTTGAGGCCCTTGGTCTTCTGTCCCCACGGGCTGACCGGGTGCGGGTTGCCCTGACCGGACTTGCCCTCGCCGCCGCCGTGCGGGTGGTCGACCGGGTTCATGGCGAGGCCGCGGACGGTCGGGCGGATGCCCAGCCAGCGGCTCTTGCCGGCCTTGCCGACGCGCACCGACGAGCTCTCCACGTTGCCGAGCTGGCCGATGGTCGCCTTGCAGTCCTGCAGGACCTTGCGGACCTCGCCGGACGGCAGGCGGATCTGGGCGTAGCCGCCCTCCTTCGCCATGAGCTGCCCGAAGGAGCCCGCGGTGCGGATCATCTTCGCGCCGGAGCCCGGGGCCGTCTCCACGTTGTGGATCACGGTGCCGAGCGGGATGGTGCGGACCGGCAGCGCGTTGCCCGGGCGGATGTCCACGTCCGCGCCGGACAGCAGCGTGTCGCCGACCGCCACGCCCACGGGGGCGAGGATGTAGCGCTTCTCGCCGTCCAGGTAGTGGAGCAGCGCGATGCGCGCGGTGCGGTTCGGGTCGTACTCGATGGCCGCGACCTTGGCCGGCACGCCGTCCTTCTCGCGCCGCCAGTCGATGATGCGGTAACGGCGCTTGTGGCCGCCGCCGATGTGGCGGGTGGTGACCTTGCCGTGGGCGTTGCGGCCGCCGCTCTTGCGGACCGGCTTGGTGAGCCGCTTCTCGGGCTTCGCCTTGGTGATCTCGGCGAAGTCCGACACGGTCATGTGGCGCCGGGCCGGGCTGGTGGGCTTGTATTCCTTGAGGGCCATGTGCGTCTCCCGTCCGGCTTATGTCCCCTCGAAGAGGGCGATGGTGTCGCCTTCCTTGAGGGTCACGTAGGCCTTCTTCCAGTTGGGCCGGCGGCCGACGTTGCGGCCGACGCGCTTGTTCTTCCCGCGCGCGATGGCGGTCCGCACGTCGAGCACGTGCACGTTGAAGAGCTTCTCCACCGCCTGCTTCACCTGGATCTTGGTGGCGTCGCGGTGGACCTCGAAGGCGTACTGACGGCTCGCCTCGCGTGCCCGCTCCGCCTTCTCGGTGATGAGCGGGCGCTTCACCACGTCCTGGACAGCGAGGTTCATGACAGGCTGGCCTCCAGCTTCTTGGCGGTGTCCGCGGTCAGCACCAGGGCGTCGTGCCGCAGGATGTCGTACACGTTGAGCCCCTCCACCGCGAGGAAGTCGGAGCCGGAGAGGTTCCGGACGCTCTTCGCGAGGGCGAGGTTCGCGGCGTCGTCCACCACCAGGGCCTTCTTCGCGCCGAGCGCGGCGAGGACCTTGGCGGCGGCGGCGGTCTTCGGCCCCTCGGGCTTCCACTCCTGCACGATGACCAGCTTCTGGTCCTTCGAGCGGAGCGCGAGGGCCGAGCGCAGCGCGGCCTTCCGCACCTTCTTCGGCACGTCGTAGGAGTAGTCGCGCGGCTTCGGCCCCATGGCCTTGCCGCCGCCCACCCACTGGGACGCGCGCGTCGAGCCCTGGCGGGCCCGACCGGTGTGCTTCTGCTTCCAGGGCTTCTTGCCGCCGCCGGAGACGAGGGACCGGTTCTTCACCGCGTGGGTGCCCGAGCGATCGGAGGCGAGCTTCGCCTTCACCACCTCGTAGAAGAGGTGCTCGTTCACCTCGCCGGCGAAGACGGCGTCGGCGAGGTCGAGCTCGCCCACCTTCTTCTTCGACAGGTCGTAGACGTCGAACTTGGCCATGATGTCCTCGACTACTTGATCTCCACGTCCACGCCGGCCGAGAGGTCGAGCTTCATGAGCGCGTCGAGCGTCTGCGGGGTCGGCTCGAGGATGTCGAGGAGCCGCTTGTGCGTGCGGATCTCGAACTGCTCGCGCGACTTCTTGTCGACGTGCGGGCTGCGGAGGACGGTGAACTTGTTGATCCGGGTGGGGAGCGGGATCGGGCCGGCGACCTTGGCGCCGGTCCGCTTCGCGGTCTCCACGATCTCGCCGGCCGACTGATCGAGCAGCTTGTAGTCGTAGGCCTTGAGCCGGATCCGAATCTTCTGAGTCGCCATTGAAAAGCCTTTTGTCTGCGTGTCCGGCGCAGCGCGGTGAGGGGCCCGTCCACCAGGGCGGGCCACCCGCCGCCGTTCGCTCGGCGTGCTTCGCTACTGGATGACCTCGGCCACCACGCCCGCGCCGACCGTGCGGCCGCCCTCGCGGATGGCGAAGCGGAGCTCCTTCTCCATCGCGATGGGGGTGATCAGCTCCACCTCCATCCCGATGTTGTCGCCCGGCATCACCATCTCGACTCCCTGCGGCAGCTGCACCGACCCCGTCACGTCCGTCGTCCGGAAGTAGAACTGCGGCCGGTAGCCGTTGAAGAACGGGGTGTGACGGCCACCCTCCTCCTTCGTCAGCACGTACACCTCGGCCTTGAACTTCGTGTGCGGCGTGATCGACCCCGGCTTCGCCAGCACCTGCCCGCGCTCGACCTCCTCGCGCTTCAGGCCGCGCAGCAGCGCCCCGATGTTGTCGCCCGCCCGCCCCTCGTCCAGCAGCTTGCGGAACATCTCGACGCCGGTCACCACCGTCTTCGCCGTCGCCTTCAGCCCGACGACCTCGACCTCCTCGCCGACCTTGATGATCCCGCGCTCCACGCGCCCCGTCGCCACCGTCCCGCGGCCCGAGATCGAGAACACGTCCTCGACCGGCATCAGGAACGGCTTGTCCGTCGCGCGCTGCGGCGTCGGGATGTAGGCGTCCACCGCCTCCATCAGCTTGAAGATCGCCTGCTCCCCCAGCTCGCCCTTGTCGCCCTCGAGCGCCTTCAGCGCAGACCCCTTCACGATCGGGATCTCGTTGCCCGGGAAGTCGTACTCGCTCAGCAGCTCACGGACCTCCAGCTCCACCAGGTCCAGCAGCTCCTTGTCGTCCACCATGTCCACCTTGTTCAGGAAGACCACGATGTACGGCACGCCCACCTGGCGGGCCAGCAGGATGTGCTCGCGCGTCTGCGGCATCGGACCGTCCGCCGCCGACACCACCAGGATCGCGCCGTCCATCTGCGCCGCCCCGGTGATCATGTTCTTCACGTAGTCCGCGTGGCCCGGGCAGTCGACGTGCGCGTAGTGCCGCTTCTCCGTCTGGTACTCCACGTGCGCCGTCGCGATCGTGATCCCGCGCTCCCGCTCCTCCGGCGCCTTGTCGATCTGGTCGTACGCCAGGAACTGCGCCCCGCCCTTCTGCGCCAGCACCTTCGTGATCGCCGCCGTCAGCGTCGTCTTGCCGTGGTCCACGTGCCCGATCGTCCCGACGTTCACGTGCGGCTTGCTGCGCTCGAACTTCTCCTTGGCCATGGCTTCCTCTCTTCCGTTGACGTACGCGGCGCTACTTCGCGCCGGCGGCGACGCCCTTCGCCTTGGTGACGATGGTCTCCGCGATGCTCGCGGGGACCTGCGCGTAGTGCGCGAACTGCATGCTGTAGGTGGCGCGGCCCTGGGTCTTCGACCGAAGGTCCGTCGCGTAGCCGAACATCTCCGCCAGCGGGACGTGCGCCTCGATGATCTGGACGCCCGCGCGGGGGTTCATCGCATGAATCTTGCCGCGACGCGAGTTCAGGTCGCCGATGACGTCGCCCATGTAGTCGTCGGGCGTGGTGACCTCGACCGCCATGATCGGCTCGAGCAGGACGGGCGAGGCCCTGGCGGCGCCCTCCTTGAAGCCCATCGAGCCGGCGATCTTGAACGCCATCTCGGAGGAGTCGACGTCGTGGTAGCTGCCGTCGAACACCTCGACCTTGAGGTCGACCATGGGGTAGCCGGCGAGCACGCCGGAGGTCATGGCCTCCTCGATGCCCTTCTGGATCGGCGAGATGAACTCCTTCGGGATCACGCCGCCCACGATCGCGTTGTCGAACTCGAAGCCCTTGCCCGGCTCCTGCGGGTGGAGGCGCAGCCAGCAGTGGCCGTACTGGCCGCGGCCGCCGGTCTGCCGGATGTAGCGGCCCTCGGCCTCGACCGTCTTGGTGATGGTCTCGCGGTAGGCCACCTGCGGCTTGCCGACGTTCGCCTCGACCTTGAACTCGCGGAACATGCGGTCCACCAGGATCTCGAGGTGGAGCTCGCCCATGCCGCCGATGATGGTCTGGCCGGTCTCCTCGTCGGTGTGGACGCGGAAGGACGGGTCCTCCATCTGGAGCCGCTGCAGGGCGACGCCCATCTTGTCCTGGTCGCCCTTGGTCTTCGGCTCGATGGCGATGTGGATCACCGGCTCCGGGAACTCCATCCGCTCCAGGATCACCGGGGCGTCCTCGGCGCAGAGCGTGTCGCCGGTGGTGCTGGCGCGCAGGCCCACGGCGGCGGCGATGTCGCCGGCGTAGACCTCCTTGATCTCCTCGCGCTTGTTCGCGTGCATCTGCAGGAGCCGGCCGATGCGCTCCTTCTTGTCCTTCGTCGAGTTGTAGACGTAGGACCCGGCCTCGAGCTTGCCCGAGTACACGCGGAAGAACGTGAGGTTCCCGACGAACGGGTCGTTCATGATCTTGAACGCCAGCGCCGAGAACGGCTCCGCGTCGGAGGTCTTGCGGACGACGTCGTTGCCCTTGGCGTCCACGCCCTTCATGGCGGGGATGTCCAGCGGGCTCGGCAGGAAGTCCACCACCGCGTCGAGGATCTGCTGGACGCCCTTGTTCTTGAACGCCGTCCCGCAGAGCACCGGGAAGAACTTCATCTCCAGGGTGCCCCGGCGGATGCCGCGCATCAGCTCGTCGTTCGAGAGCGCCTTGCCGTCCAGGTACTTCGCCATCAGGTCGTCGTCGATCTCGGCGACGGTCTCCTCGAGCTTGGCGCGGTACTCCTTGGCCTGCTCGAGGAGGTCGGCCGGGATCTCGACCTCCTGGTACTTCGCGCCCATGGTCTCGTCGTCGAAGGTGATCCCCTTCATCTTGAGGAGATCGACCATGCCGCGGAACTTGTCCTCGGCGCCGATGGGCACGTGCAGCGGGAGCGGGCGCGCGCCCAGCTTCTCGCGGATGGTGTCGACGGCGTGGAAGAAGTCCGCGCCGACGCGGTCCATCTTGTTGATGAAGCAGATGCGGGGGACCTCGTACTTGTCCGCCTGCCGCCAGACCGTCTCGGACTGCGGCTGGACGCCCTGGACCGCGTCGAACACCGCGCACGCGCCGTCGAGCACGCGCAGCGAGCGCTCCACCTCGATGGTGAAGTCGACGTGGCCGGGGGTGTCGATGATGTTCAGGCGGTGGTCGCGCCAGAACGCGGTGGTCGCGGCGGACGTGATGGTGATGCCGCGCTCGCGCTCCTGCTCCATCCAGTCCATGACGGTGGTGCCCTCATGGACCTCCCCGATCTTGTGGGTGACGCCGGTGTAGAAGAGGATCCGCTCGGTCGTGGTCGTCTTGCCGGCATCGATGTGCGCCATGATGCCGAAGTTGCGGTAGCGCTCGAGTGGTGTGATGCGGGCCATCTGGACCTTCCTGAACCGTCGTGCGAACGCAGAACCGGGCCGCCCTGGGCGGCGCCGTGACCAACGACCGAGCTGTCAAAGAGCGAAGCGGGTTCCCTGAACCCTGCCGGCCGAGCCGGCCCCCTGCTCTCTCCTCGATTCCTCCGGGTCTCTCCTTACCAGCGGTAGTGCGCGAAGGCCTTGTTGGCCTCGGCCATCTTGTGCGTGTCCTCGCGCTTCTTCACCGCGTTGCCGCGGTTCGAGGCCGCATCCATGATCTCGCCCGCGAGCTTCTCCACCATGGTCTTCTCGCCACGGCCGCGGGAGTACTCGATGAGCCAGCGCATCGCGAGCGCGGTGCGGCGGTCCTGGCGGACCTCGACCGGCACCTGGTACGTCGCGCCGCCGACGCGGCGGCTCTTCACCTCGACGACCGGCTTCACGTTGTCGAGCGCCTTCTTGAACACCTTGAGCGGATCGTCCTTCAGCTTCGCCTCGACCTGATCGAAGGCGCCGTAGATGATGCGCTCGCCGGTGGACTTCTTGCCCTTGCGCATCAGGTTGTTGACGAACTTCGCCACGATCCGGTCCTGGAACTTGGGATCGGGGAGGATCTTCCGCTTCTCGACTTCACGACGACGAGGCATCGAACCGTTTCCTTGTCCGCGAGGCTAGCTCGCGCGCTTGGCGCCGTACTTCGAGCGGCCCTGCTTGCGGCCCTGCACGCCCACGGCGTCGAGGGTCCCGCGGATGATGTGGTAGCGAACGCCCGGGAGGTCCTTCACGCGGCCCCCGCGGATGAGCACCACCGAGTGCTCCTGCAGGTTGTGGCCGACGCCGGGGATGTAGCTCGTCACCTCGAAGCCGTTGGTGAGGCGCACGCGGGCGACCTTGCGGAGCGCGGAGTTCGGCTTCTTGGGCGTCGTCGTGTAGACGCGCGTGCAGACGCCGCGCTTCTGCGGCGACTCCTTGAGGGCCGGGGCCTTCTTCTTCACCTGGAGCCTCTCGCGGCCCCTGCGCACCAGCTGGCTGATCGTCGGCATCGTGTGCGAGCTCTTTTTCTCAACAGAAACGCCCCGGCGTTCGGCACGGGGGCGTCGGAGGACAAATCCCGTCGTAAGGGCGGCGAATTATACGGAGGAGCCCACACGTGTCAAGCGGTTCCCGAACTCGGGCCTCGACGCGCGCTGCAGCCTCCCGGATGCCGCCCGGAAGGCCGCGCTTCTACACGAAATCGCTCGGAGGTGCGAGCGAATTCGCGCGGGCCCGCGCCCGCCCCGGCGCGCGGGCTCCCCCGGACGGTGGCGCGGCCTGCCCGAGCGCGTCCCGGACCGTCGCGGCGAGCGCGCGCATGGCCGCCGGGAGCCCGGCATCCTCGAGCGCGTCCACGGGGACCCAGCGGACCCCCTCGTCGGGCGATGTCCGTGCGAGGGAGCAGCGGAGCGCGCGGAGCTCGAGCAGGCGGTGGGTGAGCACCCGCTCCACCCGCGCCAGCTCCTCGCCCGCGCGCAGCCGGAGCCCGTGGCGAGCCCGGGCCTCGCGCTGCAGCGCCGCGCCCGCCGCCGTCCCCGGCGCCACCTCGGCCGCGGGGAACGCCGCCAGGCCGGCGAACAGCCCCGCCGCCGGGCGCCGCACCAGCGCCACCCTGCCCTCGCGCACCACCACCGCGCAGGCGAGCACCTGGCGCACCTTCTCCGGGCGCCGCCGTGGCGGCGGGAGCTCCGCGGCGCGCCCGGCGGCCCGCGCCGCGCACCGCGCCGCCACCGGGCAGCGCGCGCAGTCCGGCCTGGGCCGGCAGACGGTCGCGCCCAGCTCCATGAGCGCCTGGTTCAGGTCCCCGGGCCGCTCGCGGTCCACCAGCGCGGCGGCGAGCGCGGCCACGCGCGCGCGGGCGGCGCGCGCGGCGGGATCGCCCTCCACCAGGAACAGCCGCGACAGCACGCGCGTGACGTTGCCGTCCACCGCCGGCACCGGCGCCGCGAACGCGATCGAGGCGACCGCGCCGGCGGTGTACGGCCCGAACCCCGGCAGCGCGCGCAGCGCGTCGTGGGAGGGCGGCAGGCCGCCGTGGCGGCGCAGCGCCTCGCGCGCGGCCGCGAGCAGGTTGCGGCAGCGCGCGTAGTAGCCGAGCCCGCTCCAGGCCGCGAGCACGTCCTCGTCGCGCGCGGCGGCGAGCGCCTCGAGCGTGGGCCAGCGCTCCACGAAGCGCAGCCAGTAGGGCGTGGCGGTGGCGACCTGCGTCTGCTGCAGCATCACCTCGGCCAGCCAGACGCGGTACGGGTCGGCGCCGCGCTGCGGCTGGCGCCACGGCAGCGGCCGGTGGCCGGCGTCCCACCACTCGAGCAGGCGGCGGCGGAGCGCGGCGAGGCGGGCGGGCGCGTCGGGGGCGGGCACGGGCGGAGCGTAGGCGAGCGCGCGCGGCGAGGTCAAACGCGGGTCCCGGACGCACGACGGCCCGGACCGCTCGCGCGATCCGGGCCGCGGGGACGTCCGGCGACCGCTACGCGATCCGCTTCTCGACCGCCTCCCAGTTCACGTTCTTGAAGAACGCGTCCACGTACTTCGCGCGCTCGGTGGCGAGGTAGTCGCGCATGAACGCGTGCTCCCAGCCGTCCAGCGCCAGCACCGGCCGGAAGCCGACCGGCACGTTGTTCTCGTGCAGCGTGAGCCAGTGGTTCGAGAGCCAGCCGGTGTTCGGGTCCTGGAACGTCATGGCCCAGCCGATGCCCGGCATGGTGGCGATGGCGCGGAAGTCGGCGAGCCAGGTCTCGTACTTGCCGAACGACGCCTCGATCGCCTTGCGGAGCTTGCCACCGGCGGGCGGCTCGGCCTGCGCGCCCGGGCGAGGTTCGCGAAGTAGTACTCGTGGTTCACCATGCCGGAGTACTCGAAGCCGAGGCGGCGGGTGAGCTCGGCGAAGACCGGGTCGGCGCCGGAGGCCTTGCCCTCGTTGCACAGCCCCTGGAGCTTCTCGGTGAGCGCGTTGGTGCGCTTCACGTAGCCCTCGTACAGCTTGAGGTGCTCCTCGATCTGCTTGTCCGAGATCCCGGTGAGGCCGCGCACCTTGGAGAAGTCGTGCGGGGTGTAGCGCTTCACGTCTGCCATGATTGCCTCCGTCGGCCCCTGGGCCGGGCAGTGAATTCCGTTCGAGATGCGGTGGCCCGGACTTAAGAATCCGCCCCGTATGTGTCAAGGCGCCGAACGGGTTCCCGAGCGGGACGACGTTCACCATTGGATAACTCGCCGGCGCCGCCCGCGCGCCGGCGCGCGGGTGCGACCGCCGGTCCGGCCGGGCGGACCGCCGCCGCGCGCGGGCCGGGCGCCCCCTCTCGCGCCTCCCGTCCAGGTGCTAAGGTGCGCCGCATGCCAGCCGCCCGGAGCCGCCGGCGCGTCCCGCGCCCCCTCCTCTACGCCGCCGCCGCGGCCGCGATCTCGGTCGCGGGGCTCGCGCTCCTCTGGGTCGCCCTCCCCGACCCCGCCCCGCTCGCGCGCGACAACCCGCGCACCACCGCGCTCATCGAGCAGCGGCGCGCCGAGGCGAAGGAGAAGCGGCGCGCGTTCCGGCCGCGCCAGGCCTGGGTGCCGCTCGACCGCGTCTCGCGCCCGATGGTCCAGGCGGTGCTGCTCTCCGAGGACGCGAACTTCTACGGCCACGAGGGGATCGACTGGGAGGCGACCCGCGAGGCCGCCGCCCACGATCTCGAGAAGCGCAGCTTCGCCCGCGGCGCGTCCACCATCACCCAGCAGCTCGCCAAGAACCTGTGGCTCGGCACCGAGAAGAGCCTGTGGCGCAAGCTCAAGGAGGCGCTGCTGGCGGTCAAGCTGGAGCGGAAGCTCCCCAAGCGCCGCATCCTCGCGCTCTACCTGAACGTGGTCGAGCTGGGCGACGGCGTGTTCGGCGTGGAGGCCGGCGCGCGGGCGCGCTTCGGCATCAGCGCCGCGGCGCTCACGCCGGCGCAGGCGGTGGTCCTCGCCAGCATGCTCCCGGCGCCGCGCCGCGTGGACCTCTCCAGCCCGTCCACCTGGCTGAAGCGCCGCTCGCGGCGGCTGCTCGACCGGATGCGCGCGGCCGGCCGGCTCACGGCCGAGCAGCACCTGTCCGCGAGCGCCGAGCTGGAGCGGATCCTGGCGGGCCCGGTGCCCCGCGACGACCGCGAGGAGCCGCCCGACGTGGTGGACGACGTGCCGGTGGCGGCCGCGCCGCGGGCGGAGCCGGTGCCCATGGGCGTACCGGCTGCCACGGTCGAGGAGTGACCTCGCTCGTGGTGAGCCCGTCGAACCACGAGCTCGGCGAATCGGGGCTCGGCTAGCCGCGCCGGGCCCGGAATCACTCCAGCGTCCGGGAAAGCCCGTCCGCCAGCGGCACCTCGGGCCTCCAGCCGATCGCCCTGCCGGCGAGCGACGGGTCGATGCACGACCGGCGCTGCTCGCCCGGCCGCGCCGGCGCGTGCTCCGCCGGGCGGTCCACGCCGGCGGCGCGCGCCAGGTGCGCGTAGAGCGCGTTCACGTCGGTCTCGACGCCGGTGCCCACGTTGAGCGGGCCGTCGTGGCGCTGCTCCGCCGCGAGCAGGTTCGCGCGCGCCACGTCGCCCACGAACACGTAGTCGCGGGTCTGCCCGCCGTCGCCGTACACGGTGCAGGGCTGCCCCTCCAGCAGCCGCCCGGAGAAGATCGCCACCACGCCCGCCTCGCCGTGCGGGTCCTGGCGCGGCCCGTACACGTTCGCGTAGCGCAGCGCCGCCACCGGGATGCCCAGCGCCGCCCGGTAGACGCCCAGGTACAGCTCGCTCGCGGCCTTCGCCGCGCCGTAGTGCGAGACCGGCGCCTGCGGGTGGGTCTCCGGCGTGGGGATGACCTCGGTGTCGCCGTAGGTGGCGCCGCCGGAGGAGGCGAACAGGACGTGCTCCACCGAGCCCGCCGCGGCCGCCGCCTGCATGAGGTTGAGCAGGCCGCCCACGTTGACGTCGGCGTCGAAGCGCGGGTCCGCCATGGAGCGCCGCACGTCGATCTGCGCGGCGTGGTGGCAGATCACCTGCGGCCGCTCCTTGCGGACGGCCTCCGCGGCGGCCGCGCTGCGCACGTCCACCGGGTAGAAGCGCGCGCCCCGGGGCACGTTCTCGCGCTTGCCGCTGGAGAGGTCGTCGAGGACCGCGACGTCCCAGCCCGCCTCCACGAAGAGATCCGCGACGGTGGAGCCGATGAAGCCGGCCCCGCCGGTGATGAGGATGCGCTTGCCCATGCCGTTCCCCCGCCCTCAGACGTGCGCGCGGAACCAGTCGATGGTCCGGCGCATCCCTTCCTCGAACCCGATCCGCGGCGCCCAGCCCAGCCGCTCCCTCGCCCGCGCGAGATCCGGCCGCCGGACCCGCGGGTCGTCCTGCGGGAGCGGCCGGTGCTCGATGGGCACGGTGCGCCCCACCAGCCGCTGCACGGCCTGCGCGAACTCGAGCACGGTCATCTCGTGGTCGTCGCCCACGTTCACCGGCTCCTGGCAGTCGCTGTGGAGCAGCCGCCAGATGGCCTCCACGTTGTCGTCCACGTAGCAGAAGCTGCGCGTCTGCGTGCCGTCGCCGAACACGGTGATGGGCTCGCCGCGGAGCGCCTGCGCCACGAACGTCGGCACCACCCGGCCGTCGTCGAGCCGCATGCGCGGCCCGTAGGTGTTGAAGATGCGCGCGATGCGCACCGGCACCTCGCGGTAGCGGCGGTACGCGACGGTGATGGCCTCGGCGAAGCGCTTCGCCTCGTCGTACACCGCGCGCGGGCCGACCGGGTTCACGTTCCCCCAGTAGCTCTCGCGCTGCGGGTGCTCGAGCGGGTCGCCGTACACCTCCGAGGTGGACGAGAGCAGGAACGGGGCGCCGCTGCGGCGCGCCAGCTCGAGCGCGTTCTCGACCCCGACCGAGCCGACGTGGAGCGTCTCGAAGGGATGCCGGAGGTAGTCCACCGGGGACGCCGGGGACGCGAAGTCCAGCACCGCGTCCACCCGCCCCGAGATGGCGAGCGGCGCGCAGACGTCGGCCTGGATGAAGTCGAAGCGCGGCTCCCGGGCGAGGTGCTCCAGGTTGCGGAGCGTACCCGTGATGAGGTTGTCGACGCCGGTGACGCGCCAGCCTTCCGCGAGGAAACGATCGCTGAGGTGGCTGCCGATGAACCCGGCCGCGCCGAGGATGACCGCTCGCTGTTCGCTCATGCCGCTCGCAATCTATTTCTTCGCCTCGCCCACGTCCTCGAGCGTCAGCTGGCCGGGGAGGGCCCCGCGGTACTTGTCGAGCACGAGGTCGATGCCCTGCCGGATGTACTCGGCGACGGGCACCTTGGTGCGGGCGTGGAGCAGCTCAGCCGCTCGTCCTGCTCAGGGGTGATGTAGACCGTCGTGGAGATCTTCTTTCGCGCCATGGGGGCGAACCCTCGGGGACGGCTGCCAACGCCCCGCGAACGTATGTGACCGTCGATATAGTGTCAATTGGCGCCACCCGGTGCGCGCGGCGGACGCCCCGGCCGCCGCGCGGCCGCGTCCCCCGGGCGCCGGACGCGCGCGGGCCGTTCACGCAGGGTGCGGCGCCGGCACGGGGCGCGCAGGGGCGGCGGGCATGCCCACCCCTCCCCCGCCCCGCCGCGCCCGCCCTGCTCCGTCCACCCTGCTGGCCGCCGCCCTCGCGGCCGCGCTGCTCGCCCCCGCCTGCGCCGCCGTGCCGCGCCTCCACCCCCGCGCCGCCGAGGAGGTCGAGCGCGGGTACCGCCACCTCGCCGGCGGCGACCCGGAGCGCGCCGAGGTGGCGTTCGAGCACGCGCTCGCGTTCGACCCGGACTTCCCCGAGGCGGAGAACGGGCTGGCGGTGGTGGCGCGCGTCCGCGGCGACCTGCCGGCGGCGATGCGCCACCTGGAGCGGGCCCTGCGGCTGCGCTCCGACTTCCCGGAGGCCCACGCCAACCTGGGCGAGGCGCTGCTCGCCGCCGGCGACGCGCGGGGCGCCGAGGGCGCGCTGCGGGAGGCGCTGCGGCTCGATCCGGACCTCGCCGACGCGCGCCAGAACCTGGCGCGCGCGCTCCTCCGGCGGGCGCTCGCGCCCGGCGCGGATCGCGCCGCCGGGCTGGCCGCCGCGCGCCGCGAGCTGCTGCACCTGCTGGAGACCGATCCCGGGCGCGCCTCCGCCCACCACGACCTCGCGCTGGTGGACGACCTGGAGGCGCGCTGGGCGGCGGCGGAGCGCGGCTACCGGCGCGCCACCGAGCTCGCCCCGGCGTACCCCGAGGCGCTGCACGGGCTCTGCACCGCGCTGGTGCGGCTGGGCCGCTGCGGCGAGGCGGTGGCCGCCTGCGAGCGGTGCGTCGAGGCGGCGCCCCGGCTGGAGGCGTGCCGGACCAGCCTGCGCGGGGCGGCGGCCTGCGCCGGGCGCGCGGCGCGCTGAAGCAGGAGCGCGCCGGGCCCGCGAGGACCCGGCGCGCCGGTGCGGCGGTGGCGTCCGCTAGTTCTTCGGGCCGGCGAGCAGCTGCTTGCCGTACGCGAAGCCGCGGTCGAACGCCTTCATGTTGAGGTCGATGGTGGCGGGCGGGACCGAGTCCTTCACCGCCTCGCGGGCCGCCTGCTCCGAGACGAGCCCGGTGATGGCGGTGAAGAAGCCCACCATCACGATGTTCAGCACCATCTTCTTGCCCAGCTCCTCCGCGATGCGCGTGGCCGGGATGGCGTACACCTTCACCGTCGAGGGCAGCCCGGTCGGCTTCACCAGGTCCTCCTCGATGATGAGCGTCCCGTCCTTGCGCAGCTCGGGCGAGAACTTGGCGAACGCGTCCTGGGACATCGCCACCATGAGGTGCGGGTTGTGGACGTAGGGGTAGAGGATCGGCTCCGCGTCCACCACCACCTGCGCGCTGCACGCCGACCCGCGCGCCTCGGGGCCGAACGCCTGCGTCAGGCAGGAGTGCTTGTCGTCGAACAGCGCGGCGGCCTTGCCGATGATGATGCCGCCGAGGATGACGCCCTGGCCGCCCAGCCCGCCGATCTTGATCTCCGTGGGACCCATGTCGTCTCTCCCGATCACGCCCACGCCGGCTTCTTGCCGGGGGACTCGTAGGGAACGTACTTGGCGCCGAGGACCTCGCTCATGCGGGCCTCCATCGCCTCGACGTTGGTGGGGCGCTCACGGTTCACGAAGGTCCCGACCACGATCTCCTTGCGGTAGTCGAGGTCGGTCTCGGTGGTGGACGCGCCGTTCTTGATGACGCTCTTCTCCTTGTAGAACTTCATCTCGTCGAGCCCCTCGCCGAGCTTGTTGCGGCGCAGGTAGAGCGTCGGGCAAGGCGAGAGGATCTCGATGAAGCGGAAGCCCTTCTTGTTCAGGGCCTCGCCCATCGACTTGGCGAGCTGCTTCACGTGGTAGGAGGTCCAGCGCGCCACGTAGACGCCGCCGCAGGAGTCGACCAGGCGCGGCAGGTTGAACGTCTCCTCGTAGGCGCCGTACGGGGTGGTGGACGCCACCGCGGTCTGGAACGTGGTGGGCGTGACCTGGCCGCCGGTCATGCCGTACGTGAAGTTGTTCACGCACACCACCAGCATGTCCACGTTGCGCCGGGCCGCGTGGATGAGGTGGTTGCCGCCGATGGCGGACAGGTCGCCGTCGCCGGAGTAGACCACCACCTTCAGGTCCGGGTTGGCCATCTGCAGGCCGGTCGCGAACGGGATGGCGCGGCCGTGGGTGGTGTGGAACGAGTCGAGGTTCAGGTAGCCCGCCACGCGGCCGGTGCAGCCGATGCCGGAGACGATGGCGACCTTGTCGAGGTCGAAGCCGGAGCCGTCGAGCGCGCGGGTGAAGCAGTTCACCGTGGTGCCGATGCCGCAGCCGGGGCACCAGATCGACGGCAGCCGCTCGGTCCGGAGGTACTTCGAGGTCGGGTTGGGCTTGACGGGCTCGCTCATCGCACGGACTCCAGGATCTTGTTCAGGATGGTCTCGGGGTTGTGGACCGTGCCGCCGACGTGCGGCACCGGCACGACCTTGGTGCGGCCCGCCACCACCCGCTCCACCTCGAGGGCCATCTGGCCGAGGTTGAGCTCGGGCACGACGAACGCCTTCACCTTCGTGGACAGCTCCGCGATCTGCTTCTCGGGGAACGGCCAGGCGGTGATGAGCCGGAACGAGCCGACCTTGACGCCCTGCTCGCGCGCCGCCTTGATGGCGCGCTCGGCCACGCGGGAGGTGATGCCGAAGCTCACCACCACCACGTCGGCGCCGTCGAGGTCCTTCTCCTCCCAGCGCACGATGCGGTCGGCGTTCTCGACGATCTTGTCCTGCAGCCGGAGCTGCATCTTCTCGTGCGTCGGGACGTTCATGGCCGGGTAGCCGCGATCGTCGTGGGTGAGGCCGGTCACGTGGATCCGGTAGCCGTCGCCGGCCTTGACCATCTCCGGGACCATGCTGCCGTTCGCGGCCTCGAACAGCTTGAAGCCCTCGCCCGGCTTCTTCTTGGTGTAGCGGCGCTCGCTCACCTTGATCTGCTCGGCGGGCGGGATGACCACCTTCTCGGTCATGTGCCCGACCACCTCGTCGAGCATCACCAGCACCGGGACCCGGAACTCCTCGGCCAGGTTGAACGCCTCGACGGTCAGGTCGAAGCACTCCTGCGGGGAGTTCGGGCAGAGCGCGATGAGGCGGTAGTCGCCGTGCGAGCCGAAGCGCGCCTGCATCATGTCGCCCTGGGCCGGCTGCGTGGGCAGGCCGGTGGACGGGCCGGCGCGCTGCACGTTGATGTACACGCAGGGCGTCTCGGTGATGGCGGCGTAGCCGATGTGCTCCATCATCAGCGAGAAGCCGGGGCCGGAGGTGACGGTGCAGGCCTTGGCGCCGCCCCAGACCGCGCCGAGCAGCGCGATGGACGCGCCCAGCTCGTCCTCGAGCTGGATGAAGCGGCCGCCGACGCGGGGGAAGCGCGCGGAGAGGCGCTCGACCACCTCGGTCGAGGGCGTGATGGGGTAGCCGGAGGCGAAGCGGCAGCCGGCGGCGATGGCGCCCTCGCTGCAGGCGTGGTCGCCGTCCAGGTAGTGGCTGCCGGTCAGGGTGCCGGAAGGATTCGCGTTGGACATGTCTCTTCGGGCCTCCTAGGCCGCAACCTGCTCGAGCTTCTCGCGGTAGCCGTAGATCGAGAAATCGGGGCAGAAGTGCCCGCACATGTCGCAGCCGTTGCACAGCTCCGGCTTCGCCAGGAACGGCGGGTGGTAGCCCTTGGCGTTGTAGTCGCTCTCCAGCTCGAGCGCGCCCAGCGGGCAGAACTCCACGCAGAACGCGCACCCCTTGCAAGTCTCGCGGTTGATCACCACGACGCCGCGAAACTTCTTGTCCTTCTTCGCGGCAGGCGAAGTCGCACTCATGCTCCGGTCCTCGGTGCCCGGTCGGCCGGGCGTTTGAGAGAGGCCGCTCTCGTACCAGACCGGGGCGTGGCGTCATTGGACCGCGATCAATGTTTGGCAAATTCCCGACGATTTCCGCGAATGTCGGACAAAATGCACCCATTCAATCGATTTTGCGGGTGACGCACCCACCGTGAACGGCGGCGGCGCGGGCGGCGCGCTCCGCCGCCGCGGATACTGCGCTTTTCGCCGCGCGGCTTCGTGCACCGGATCGGTCCACGTCCGCCGCCGCGCGCGCGGGCCCCGGACGCACGAAGGCCGGCGCCCGGGGCGGGCGCCGGCCTCCGATGCTCACGGAGCGTGAGGGCGGACCGCTACTTGATGGTCCAGGTGTCGTTGCCGGCGAGCAGCTTGGCGAGCTGCCCCGCGCCCGGCTTCGCCTTGGCGGCGTCGATCATCTCCCAGGTCATCTCCTCGCAGGTCGGCTTCTGCACGTTGCGGAAGACGCCGATGGGCGTCGGGAAGCCGGCCTTGTCGGCCAGGCCCGCCAGCATGTACGCGATGGTCGGGTCCTCGCGGGTCGCGTCGTGGACCAGGATGTCCTTCTCGGTGATGCCGTTCTCGCCGAGCACGACCACCTCGAGCTCGCCCCGCTGGTGGTTGATGCGCAGGCCCTTCTTGTTGTCCTTGCC
Organism: Anaeromyxobacter sp. Red801; assembly: GCF_049201065.2. NCBI lineage: Bacteria > Pseudomonadati > Myxococcota > Myxococcia > Myxococcales > Anaeromyxobacteraceae > Anaeromyxobacter > Anaeromyxobacter sp. Red801. Next base: position 2,489,616 of record NZ_CM181236.1, read on the forward strand.
GAACAGCAGCGGCTTGCCCTGCTCCATGCGGACCTGGGCCTCGGCCTTGTTCGCCTTCTCGGTGAGGAACGTGTAGGCGCCGTCGTTGAACACCGGGCAGTTCTGGAACACCTCGACGAACGTGCTGCCCTTGTGGTCGGCCGCGGCCTTGAGCACGCCGCCCATGTGCACGCCCTCCACGTCGATGGCGCGCGCGACGAAGGTCGCCCCCGCGCCCAGCGCGAGCAGCGGCGGGTTGAACGGGTAGTCCGGCGAGCCGTCCGGCGTGGACTTGGTCTTCTTGTGCAACTCGGAGGTCGGCGAGACCTGGCCCTTGGTCAGGCCGTAGATGCGGTTGTTGAACATGACCAGCTTCATGTCCAGGTTGCGCCGCATCGCGTGGATGAAGTGGTTGCCGCCGATGGCGAGCGCGTCGCCGTCGCCGGTCATGATCCACACCTGCAGCTCGGGCCGGGAGACCTTCAGCCCGGAGGCGAAGGACGGCGCGCGGCCGTGCAGCGTGTGCATCCCGTAGTTGTTCATGTAGTACGGGAAGCGCGAGCTGCAGCCGATGCCGGAGACGAAGACGATGTTCTCGCGCTTCACGCCCACCGAGGGCAGCGTCTTCTGGATCTGGTTGATGATGGAGTAGTCGCCGCAGCCCGGGCACCAGCGCGGGTCGACGCCGGACTCGAAGTCCTTCTTGGTGTAGACCGGCAGCGCCGCGGTGACCGTCTGACCGTTCGTGCTCATGTGTTCCTCGTTCCTTTCCGGGCGGCCTAGAGGGCCTCGGTGACCTTGGCGACCAGGTCGTGGATCTTGATCGGCTTGCCGTTGATCCGGTTGTACTGGACCGGATCGACGCCCGGGTACATGCCGCGCAGGTAGAAGGCGAGCTGCCCGCCGTTCACCTCGGGCACGTACACCTTCTTGAAGCGCCGCAGCACCTCGCCCAGGTTCTTCGGCAGCGGGTTCAGCCAGCGCAGGTGGACGTGGGAGACCTTCTTCCCGGCCGCCTGCAGCGCCTCGGCGGCGCCGCGGACCGAGCCGAACGTGCCGCCCCAGGAGACGAGCAGCAGGTCCCCGGTCTTCTCGCCGTACACCTCGACGTCCGGCACGTCCTCGACCACGTTCCGGATCTTCTGGGCGCGGGTGAGGACCATCTTCTCGTGGTTGTTGCCGTCGTACGAGACCATGCCCGAGAGCGCGTCCTTCTCCAGGCCGCCCACGCGGTGCTCGAGGCCGGGCGTGCCCGGGATGGCCCAGGGCCGGATGAGCTTGGCGTCGCGCAGGTACGGCATGTACTGCGTGCCGTTCGCGTAGTTCTTCTCGGTCTGGTACTTCACCGTGAGCTTGGGCAGCTCGTCCGGGGACGGGACGCGGAACGGCTCGGAGCCGTTCGCGAGGTAGCCGTCGGTGAGCAGCAGCACCGGCGTCATCCACTTGGTGGCGATCTTCATCGCCTCGATGGCCGCCCAGAAGCAGTCGGCCGCGCTCTGCGCCGCGATCACCGGCATGGGCGACTCACCGTGGCGCCCGAAGAGCGCCTGGAGCAGGTCGGCCTGCTCCGTCTTGGTGGGCATGCCGGTGGAGGGGCCGCCGCGCTGCACGTCCACGATCACGAGCGGGAGCTCGGTGATCACCGCGAGGCCCATCATCTCGGACTTGAGCGCGAGGCCCGGGCCGGAGGTGCTGGTGCAGGCGAGCGCGCCGCCGAAGGCCGCGCCGATGGCCGAGCCGATGCCGGCGATCTCGTCCTCGGCCTGGTAGGTGACGACGCCGTACTCCTTGAACTTCGCCATCTCCTGGAGGATCTCGGTGGCGGGCGTGATGGGGTAGCTGCCCAGGAACACCGTGCGCCCGGTGAGCTGCGCCACGGTGGCGAAGCCGAGCGCCGTGGCGAAGTTGCCGGTCACGTTGCGGTAGGTGCCGGGCGCGAGCTTCGAGGCGGGCACCTGGTACCGCTCGTGGAAGAGCTCGGAGGTCTCGCCGAACACGTGGCCCGCCATGAAGACCTTGGCGTTCGCGTCGGCGAACTCGGGCTTCTTGGCGAACTTCCGCTTGATCGACGCGAGCTGCGGGTCGACCGGGCGGCTGTAGAGCCAGTACATGAGGCCGAGCGCGAAGAAGTTCTTGCAGCGCGCGACCTCCTTCGAGGACAGGCCCGTCCCCTCCAGCGCCGCCTCGGTGAGCTTGTTCATGTCCACGAGGACGACGCGGTAGTTCGACTGCAGCGCCGGATCCTCGAGCGGGTTCGTCTTGTAGTTCGCCTTCTCGAGGTTCGAGTCGGTGAAGGCGCCCGCGTTCACGATCAGCATGCCGCCGTGGCGCAGGTCGGCCAGGTTCGTCTTGAGCGCGGCCGGGTTCATCGCGACGAGCACGTCCGGCTGGTCGCCCGGCGTGAGGACCTCGTTCGCGCCGAACGAGAGCTGGAAGCCGGAGACGCCGAAGAGCGAGCCCGCTGGCGCGCGGATCTCGGCGGGGTAATCCGGGAAGGTGGCGAGGTCGTTGCCGGCCAGCGCGTTGGCCTTGGTGAACTCGGTGCCGGTGAGCTGCATGCCGTCGCCGGAGTCGCCGACGAAGCGGATCGTGACGGTTTCGACCTGCTCGACCTTGTGCTTGGCCGTCTGTGTGGACATGTCGCCCTTCGTCTCCCTGTGAGGTGCCTGCTGTGACTGCGCGTGCGGCTGCCGGACCCGCCGCGCCGGTGAATGTACCCTTGGCGCGCCCCGCCAATTCCTGACGGGGATCTAAAATGGGGCCACAGCTATGCCGGACCGCGGCATGGCTTGTCAAGCCGCCGTGGTGAGCCAACGCCGCGAAACGACTCGGTTTATTGTGGACCGGACCCGTCCCCAATACCCGCGCTGCGGCGATCTGGCGCAAAGAACCGAGCCACCTCAGCGACTTGCGCGGGGTCAACCCGGCCGGGCGCCCCCGCGCCCACCCTGCCCGGCCGCGCCGGACGGGCGAAGCCCGGCCCCGCGCGCGGCGAGGGCCGTGCCCCGTTCGCGTCAGCGCTCGGGGAAGATCTTGCCCGGGTTCAGGATGCCGAGCGGGTCGAACGCGGCCTTGAGCCGGCGCTCCAGCGCCACCACCTCGGCGCCCTGCTCGTACTCGAGGAAGTCGCGCTTCGCGACGCCGACCCCGTGCTCGCCGGTGATGGTGCCGCCCAGGTCCACGGCGTCGCGCAGGATGGCGGCCACCGCCTCGTCCACGCGCGGGCGCTCCTCGGGCCGGTCGAACAGGACGTTGCAGTGCAGGTTGCCGTCGCCGGCGTGGCCGTAGGTCGCGACGGTGAGCCCGAGCCGCGCCCCGACCGCCTTGGCGCGCGCGATCATCTCGGGGATCCTCGAGCGCGGGACGGCCACGTCCTCCGAGAGCTTCAGCGGGTGCAGCGCCTTCAGGTTCACCGAGAGGTAGCGGCGCGTCTCCCAGACGTCGCGCCGCTGCGCCTCGTTCTGCGCCACGATCACCTCGCCCTGGGCGTGGGCCTGGACCTTCTCGGCCAGCCGCACGATCTCGGCGAACACCTGCTCCTCGTCGTTGCCGTCGGTCTCCACCAGCAGCGCCGCGCCGGCGCCGGGCGGGAACCGGTAGGGCGAGGTCTTCGCGGCCGCGGCCAGCGAGACGTCGTCGAGCAGCTCCAGGCAGCGGGGCAGGATCCCGCCCTGCAGCACCTCGTTGACCGCCCGCGCCGCCTCCGCCACCGAGGCGAACACCACCAGCGCGGTGGCCACGTGGCGCGGCCGGGGGAGCAGCTTGAGCGTCGCCTCGGTCACGATCCCGAGCGTCCCCTCGCTGCCCACCAGCAGCGCGGTGACGTCGTAGCCCGCCACGCCCTTGATGCTGCGCTTGCCCACCCGCAGGATCTCGCCGGTGGGGAGCACCGCGGTGAGGCCCAGCACGTACTCGCGCGTCACGCCGTACTTCAGCGCGCGCGGGCCGCCGGCGTTCTCGGCCACGTTCCCGCCGATGGTGCACATCTCCAGCGAGTTCGGGTCGGGCGGGTAGAACAGCCCGTGCCGCTCCACCTCGGACTGGAGCACCCCGGTCACCACCGCCGGCTGCACCCGCGCCACCAGGTCCTCCGGCGAGATCTCCAGGATCCGGTTCATGCGCTCGAGCGAGACCGCGATGCCGCCGTGCAGCGCCAGCACGCCGCCGGACTTGCCGCTGCGCGCCGCCACCGGGATCACCGGCACGCGGTGCCGGCTCGCGACGGCGAAGATCGCGCGGATCTCCTCGGCCGACTCCACCAGCACCGCCGCGTCCGGCGGGCGCGCGCCCAGGTCGGACTCGTCCCGGCCGTACGCCCCCAGCCGCTCGGGATCGCGCACCAGCCGCTCGCGCGGGAACGCGGCCTCGAGCTCGCGCAGCGCGGCGTCGCGGGCGGCGGTCATCCGTACACCTCCAGGTTGGCGCCGGTGATGGCGTCGGGCGCGTCCAGCGCCGCGAACACCACCACCCGCGCGACCTCGTCCGCGCTCATCCGCGGCGGGAACGGCGTGCGCGCCAGCATCTCGGTGTCGGTGGAGCCCGGCGAGACGGCCACGCACTGCACGCCGTGGTCGCGCAGCTCCTCCGCCAGGCAGCGGGTGAGCCCGATGAGCCCCCACTTCGACGCGTTGTAGGCGGCGGCCTCGGCGGTGCCGACGGTGCCGGAGATGGAGGCGACGTTCACGATCCGTCCCCTCCCCCGCGCCTTCATGCCCGGGATGGCCGCGCGCGCGCACAGGAACGGCCCGACCAGGTTGACGTCCAGCACCTCGCGGAAGGTCTCCGGCGCGGTGTGCTCGGCGAGCCCGCGGGCCAGGATCCCGGCGCCGTTCACCAGCACGTCGAGCGGCCCGAGCGCGGCCTCGTGCTCCGCCACCAGCCGCTCCACCGCGGCCGCGCTGCGCACGTCCCCGGCCACGGCCCGCGCCGCCCCGCCCTCCGCCACCACCGCGCGCACCTGCGCCTCGGTCCGGGCGAACACCGTGACCCGCAGGCCGCGCGCGGTGAGCGCCCGCGCCACCGCCGCGCCGATGCCGCGGCCGCCGCCGGTGACGATGGCGGTCCGCCCGGCGGTCATCGCGCCCTCGCGCCCGCCCCGCGGGCCCGCCCGCGCCGCGCCGCGCGGCCGGCGGCGGCCGGACGCGGTCCCGCCGCCCGCGCGATGGCCTGGGCGAAGCTCCGCCGGGCCACCCCGCTCCGCGCCAGCGCCCCGGCGAACCCCTCGGCGTGGGCCCGCGCGCGGGCGCGCCGCTCGCCGCGCACCGTCAGGCACAGGTGCTCGGCGTCGAGCACGCACCCCGCGCCGCGCGCGCCGAGGTGCTCCACCAGCGCGTCCGCCACCGACTGCGCCAGGTCCTCCGCGAGCACCAGGCGGTGCGCGAGGCAGTCCACCAGCCGCACCAGCTGCCCGAACCCCACCACCCTGCCGCCGGGCAGGTACGCCACGTGCGCCACGCCGCGCGAGGGCAGCAGGTGGTGCGGGCAGACGGAGTGGAAGTCGATCCCGGTGAGCGTGACGAGCGCGCGGCTCGCGCTCGGCATGGCGTCGGCCAGCACCTCGGCCGGCTCGGCGCGGTAGCCGTCCACCAGGTCCTCGAGCCACGCCTCCGCCACCCGCCGCGGCGTCCCGGCCAGCTCGGGCGAGGCCCGCACCTCCGGCGGCAGCCCGAGCGCGTCGAGCAGGCGGGCGGTCGCCTCGGCGGCCGCCGGCGCCGAGGCGCGCGGGCGCTGCGCCCGCACGGCGCGGAGCCTAGCGGCCACCCGGCCCCCGGTACGTCACGCAGGAGTCCGGGATCTCGTAGAGCCGGATCTCGCACAGGCCGGCCAGGTGCGGCTCGAGCACCTCCCACATCCAGCGGGCGATGTTCTCGGCGGTGGGGTTGTCGAGGACGTCGTTCAGCGTGCGGTGATCCACGCGCGCGAGCACGTGCTCCTGCACGATCCGCTTCACGTCGCCGAAGTCGGCGATCATGCCCGTGGCGGGGTCCACCTCGCCCTCGAGCGCGACGAAGAAGCGGTAGTTGTGGCCGTGCATGCGGAAGCACGGGCCCTCGTAGCGCGGCAGGCGGTGCGCGGCCGCGAAGTAGAACTCGACGTCGAGCCGCATGCGCCGGCGGTCGGTGTAGTCGATGGGCGCCATCGGTGTCCTCGTTATAGCTCCACTTCGAGATCCCCGCCCTCGCCGACGTGCACGGGGAACGTGCGCACCGACGCCTCCGGGAACTCCGGGCAGGCGCCGGTGGCCAGCTGGAAGGGCCAGGCGTGGAGCGGGCAGTACACCACCTCGCCGCGCACGTCGCCGAACGCGAGCGCCGCGCCGCGGTGGGGACAGACGTTGTCGAGCGCGTGCACGCGCTCGCCGCGGCGGAACAGCGCGATCTCCTGGCCCTCGATCTCGACGAGCCAGCCGTGGCCGTCGGGCAGGTCCTGGAGGCGTCCCACGCGGTGTCTCACGGGCCGGAATCTACGGCGCGCGGGCCCGCCCCGCCGGGGAATCGCCCGTGCCTTCGCCGCGTTCCGGGCCGCGCCGGGCGCGCCGGACCTACCCGCACGCACCGCCCGGGGCTGCGCGTCCCCTCGCAGCAGGACAGGCGCGCGCGTAACGGTCCGCCGGCGTGGCCGTCTTGGTCAGCGGGGAGGGAAGCCACGTGGAACGCAACCGCACGATCGTCATCGAGGCCGACCCGGAGCGCCGCCAGCAGCTCTCGCAGCTGCTCGTCGCGTCGGGGTTCGACGTCACCGTCTCCGCCGACCTCGCCGCCGCGCTCCTCGAGGCCGCCCGCGCCACGCCGCCCTCCGACGGCCAGCCGGCGCGCCGGCCGACGCTGTCCGAGATCGAGCGCCGCTACGCGCGCGAGATCCTGCGCGCCACCGGCGGGAACAAGACCCGCGCGGCGGAGATCCTGGGCATCGACCGCAAGACGCTCTACCGGCTCATCGGCGCCGTCCCGGCGCGGCAGCCCGAGGCGGCCGCGCCGGTGAACGGCGTGGACGCCGCGGCGCCGGCGGTGGCCGCCGGCCGCGTCAACGGCATCTGAGCGGGGGGCCGGGAGCGGCGGGGGCGCTACTCGTCGCCCTCGCCCTCCTCGTCGTCGTCGTCGTCCGCGCCCTCGGTCTCGTCGGAGACGCCGCCGTTGAGCGCGTTCTTCAGCACCTGGCTCGGGCGGAACGTCAGCACGCGGCGCGCGCTGATCTCGATCTCCTCGCCGGTCTGCGGGTTGCGCCCGACGCGGGACTTCTTGTCCCGGACGATGAAGTTGCCGAAGCCGCTGATCTTGATCTTCTCGCCGCGCTCCAGCGTCTCCTTGATGGTGTCGAAGACCATCTCGACGATCTCGGCGGCCTCCTTCTTGGAGAAGCCCACCTTCTCGTAGACGCTCTCGATGATGTCGGCCTTGGTCACGGTGTCGCTCCCATCCCCGCGGGCGGCGTCGGCTAAGTCCTGAATTCACTAGCCTATTTGCCCCAGCGTGTCAAACCTTCGCTAGCGCCTCGCGGGCTTGCCGCCGGGCTCGTCCGGCGGCGCCTTCGCGCCGCCGCCGGCCGCGTCCAGCTCCTCGCGGGCGCGCTCGCGCGCCGGCCGGGTGGGCTCGCCCGCAGCGTCCAGCGCGCGCCGCACCTCGTCCGCGCCCGGGCCCGGGACCACCGGGTCGCCCGCCGGGTCGCGGCCCACGCCGGCCGTCAGCGCCAGCACCAGGCCGCTCACCGCGACGGCGAGCGCCGCCAGCACCAGCCCGGCCGAGGCGACGCGGCGCGCGCCGCCCTGGACCAGCGCGCGGAGGCAGAGCACGAGCGAGACGAGCCCGACCACCAGCCCGAACGGCGCGGCGAGCGGGTTCCAGGACGCGAACGCCGCCGCGAGCGCGAACGCCGCCGCTGCCCAGGCGCGCCGGCCCGCGGGCGTCACGCTATCCCCGGAGCTCCGCCCCGACGCGCTCGCGCAGCCGCGCCACGATGCGCCCGTGCGCGGCGTCCGCCTCGGCGTCGGTGAGCGTGCGGTCCGGCGCGCGGTAGGTGATGGCGAGCGCGAGGTTCTTGCGCCCCGGCGGCAGCGGCGCACCCTTGTACACGTCGAACAGGATCACCGCCTCGACGAGCGGCTCCTCGCGCACCAGCGCCTCCACCGCCGCGGCGGTCACCGCGTCCTCCACCACCACCGCGACGTCGCGGAGCACCGCGGGGAGCCGCGGGATGGGCCGGTACTGCGGCACCAGCCGCGCGGCCGCGAGCAGCGCGTCCAGCGAGAGCCGGAACGCGAGCACGCCGCGCGGCAGCTCGAACGCCTCGGCGACCCGCGGGTGCAGCTCGCCGAGCTCGCCCAGCGCCGCGCCGCCCGGCGCGCGGAGCGCCGCCGAGGTGCGCGGGTGCAGCCAGCCGGGGCCGGGCGCGGACCAGGACGCCTCGACGCCGAGCGCCTCGAGCAGCCCCTGCACCGCCGCCTTCGCGTCGTGGAAGTCGGCCACGTCGCCGCCCACCGCCCAGCCCACCGGGCTGCGCCGCCCGAGCAGCACGCCGGCCACCTCGGTGGCCTCGTGGCTGGGGGCGTCGCCGGCGGTCCCGGCCGCGCGCGGCCCGTAGGCGCGGGCGATCTCGTACAGGCGCACGTCCTCGACCCGCTGCCGCCGGTTGTGCGCGGCGTTGCGGAGCAGCGACGGGACCAGGCTGGTGCGCATCACCGCCAGGTCGGCGCTGATGGGGTTGCGGAGCGCGATGCCGTCGGCGGCGAGGCCGGCGGCGAGCGGCTCCAGGTCGCGCGCCGCCACGAAGCTGAAGTTCACCGCCTCGCTGAACCCGGCCGCCTCCAGCGCGGCGCGGGCGCGGGCCACCGCCTGCGCCTCGGCGGACTCCGCCGGCGTGCGCACCGCGGGCCCGGGGAGCGTCTCGGGGATGGCGTCGTAGCCGAGCGTCCGGACGATCTCCTCGACCAGGTCCTCCTCGATCGCGACGTCCACGCGCCAGCTCGGCACGCCGAAGCTCACCGCGTCGCCGTCGCTGGCCCGCTCCTCGAACCCGAGCGAGAGCAGGATGCGGCGGGCGTCCTCGCGGCTCACCGGCATGCCCAGCACCTGCGCCGGGCGATCCCAGCGCATGCGCACCTCGGGCGAGGCCACCTTGCGGGCCTGCGCGTCCACCACCCCGGCGCGCACCGTCCCGCCGGACAGCCCGGCGATGAGCGCGGCGCAGCGGTCCAGCGCCGGGATCACCATGCCCGGGTCGGCGCCGCGCTCGAAGCGGTAGGACGCCTCGCTCTTCAGGCCGTGGCGGCGCGAGGTGCGGCGCACGCCGCTCGGCGCGAACCAGGCCGACTCGAGCAGCACGCGGGTGGTGCCGGCCGAGATCTCCGAGTCGCCGCCGCCCATGACGCCGGCGAGCGCGCTGCCGCGGTCGCGGTCGGCGATGAGCAGGTCGTCCGGCTCGAGCGCCCGCTCCTTGCCATCGAGCGTGGTGATCCGCTCGCCCGGCCGCGCGGTGCGGACCACGATCTCGTGGCCGGCCACCTCGTCGAGGTCGAACGCGTGCAGCGGGTGGCCCAGCTCGAGCAGCACGTAGTTCGTCGCGTCCACCACGTTGGAGATGGAGCGGATGCCGCAGCTCTCCAGCCGCCGGGCCAGCCAGGCCGGGGACGGGCCGATCTTCACGCCCTCGACGACGCGCGCGGCGTAGCGGGCGCACTTGTCCGGCGCCTCGATGCGGACCTTCACCGCGTCGGCCGCCGCGCCGCCGCCCTCCACCAGGCCGGGCTTCGGCAGCTTGACCTTCTGGCCCAGCAGCGCGGCCACCTCGCGGGCGATGCCCACGTGCGAGAGCGCGTCCGGCCGGTTCGGCGTGACGTTCACCTCGAACAGCACGTCGTCGAGGCCGAGCGCCTCGCCGATGGGCGTGCCCGGGACCGTGCCGGGCGGGAGGATGAGCAGGCCGCTCGCGTCGGCGGAGAGCCCGAGCTCGCGCGCCGAGCAGAGCATCCCGAAGGACTCCACCCCGCGCAGCTTCGCCTTGGTGATCTTCACGCCGCCGGGCAGCTCGGCGCCCACGGTGGCGAGCGGGACCACGTCGCCGACGCGGTAGTTCTTCGCGCCGCACACGACCTGGAGCGGCTCGGCGCCGCCCGCGTCCACGCGGGTGACGGAGAGCTTCTCGGCGTTGGGGTGCGGCTCGGAGGCGGCGATGCGCGCCGTCACCACGCCCTTCAGCTCCGCGCCGGTGCGCTCCACCGCCTCGATCTCGAAGCCCACGGCGGTGAGGCGCCGCGCCAGCTCCTCGGGCGCGGGCAGGTCCACGTACTCCGACAGCCACTTGAGCGAGATGCGCACGGCGTTCTCAGAACTGTTCGAGGAAGCGGAGGTCGTTCTCGAAGTACAGGCGCAGGTCGTCGATGCCGTAGCGGAGCATCGCCATGCGCTCGACCCCCATGCCGAAGGCGAAGCCGGTGAAGCGGCGCGGATCCACGCCGCCGTTCTCGAGCACGCGCGGGTGGACCATGCCGGCGCCGAGCACCTCCAGCCAGCCGGTCTCCTTGCACGTGCCGCAGCGCTTGCCGTCCTTGCGCCCGGTGCCGCCGCAGATGGAGCAGGACACGTCCACCTCGGCGCTCGGCTCGGTGAACGGGAAGTAGCTGGGGCGGAAGCGCGTGCGGGTGCCCGGGCCGAAGTAGGCGCGGGCGAACGCCGCCAGCGTGCCCTTCAGGTCGGCGAAGGTGATGCCCTCGTCCACGCACAGCCCCTCGATCTGGTGGAACATGGGCGAGTGGGTCTGGTCGTAGTCCGACCGGTAGACGCGGCCCGGGCAGATGATGCGGATGGGCGGCCCGCCGATCCGCTTCATGGCGCGGATCTGCACCGGCGAGGTGTGCGTGCGGAGCAGCACCGCGCCAGGCTTCGCGGGCCCGCCCGGCGCCGCGCCGGTGCGCCCGCCCGGCGACAGGGTGGACTCGTCCACGTAGAACGTGTCCTGCATGTCGCGCGCGGGGTGGTCCGGCGGGATGTTGAGCGCCTCGAAGTTGTACCAGTCGAGCTCGATCTCCGGCCCGCTCGCGACCTCGTAGCCGAGGCGCGCGAAGATGGCGGAGATGTCCTCGGTGGCGCGCGTGACGGGGTGACGGTGCCCGCGCGGCAGGAGCCGGCGGCCGGGCAGCGTCACGTCGATGGGCGGGCCGGCCAGCTCGGCCTCCAGCGCGCGCGCGGCGAGCCCGCGCGCGGCGCCGGCGAGCAGCGCCTCGACCTCGTCGCGGACGCGGTTCGCGACCTCGCCGACGCGCGGGCGCTCCTCGGCGGGGAGCTGCCCCATGCCCCGGAGGACCTGGGACAGCTCGCCCTTCTTGCCGAGGAAGCGGACGCGGAGCTCCTCGAGCCCCTTCTCGTCCGCGGCGGAGGCGATGGCTTCACGGGCGCTCCGTGCGAGCGCCTCGAGCTGCGAGAGCAGGTCGGCCATCGGACCCCTCCCCTACGCCTGGGCGGTCTTGACGATGGCGGCGAAGTCGCCCGGGAGGGCGAGCGCGAGATCGGCGAGGATCTTGCGGTCGATCTCGACGCCGGCCTTGCGGAGCGCCGCGACCAGCTTCGAGTAGGTGGTGCCGTTCTGGCGGGCGGCCGCGTTGATGCGGACGATCCAGAGCGCCCGGAACTCGCGCCGCTTCAGCCGGCGGTCGCGGGTCGAGTAGTTGAGGGCGCGCTCCACCGCCTGGTTCGCGCGGCGGTAGCAGTTCTTGCGGCGGCCACGGAAGCCCTTCGCGAGCTTCAGGACGCGGTTGCGACGGCGGCGGGCCTTGAATCCCTTCTTGACGCGCATCTTCCTTCTCCTTGCCGGCGGGAGGCACGTCGGCCCGTCACGCAGTGTGACGGGCCGGGTACGCTTCGGAACCCCGCTTGGGCGTTACGGCTTCTCCGGCCCTAGCGGGCGTACGGGAAGCACTCCTTGATCTTCTTCTCGTCCATCGGCGCGAGGTGATCGGTCCCGCGCAGGTGGCGCTTCTGCTTCTTCGTCTTGCCGAACGTCGCGAGGTGCCGGACGCCGGCGCGGCGGAACTTCACCTTGCCGCTCTTCTTCGGGACGAAGCGCTTCTTGGCGCCGCTCTTGGTCTTCAGCTTGGGCATGGGTCCTGTCGCTTCCTGTTCGCTGCTGCGTCGTGCGCCGCGCCTGCGCGCGGCGGTCCTGTCTATCTCTGTGCGGCCGGGTCCGCGGCGGCCGGCGCGGGCGCCGGGGCGGCGGGGGCCGGGGCCGGCGCGGGCGCGCCGGCGGCGGGTGCGGCGGCGGCGGGCGCCGCGGCGGCCGCGGCCTTCGCCTTGTCGCGCTGCGACTGGAGCATCTTCGGGTTCGGCGCGAGGATCATGAACATCTGGCGCCCTTCCATGCGGGGCGCCGACTCGATGACCGCCACGTCGCGCAGGTCCTCGATGACCCGCTGCAGCACCTTCTGGCCCAGCTCGCGGTGCGACATCTCGCGGCCGCGGAACATCACGGTGATGCGCGCCTTGTTCGCCTCGCCGAGGAACTCGCGCACCTTCTTGATCTTGGTGTCGTAGTCGTGCTCCTCCGTGCGCGGGCGGAGCTTCACTTCCTTGAGCTGCACCACGACCTGCTTCTTCTTGGCCTCGTTCTGCTTCTTCTTCTCGAGGTACTTGAAGCGGCCGTAGTCCATGATCTTGCAGACGGGCGGCTTCGCCATCGGGCTGACCTCGACGAGGTCCATGCCCAGCTCCTGCGCGCGCGCCAGCGCCTGGTCGATCGGGAGCACGCCGAGCTGCTCGCCCTCGGCCCCGATGACACGAACCTCGCGGGCCTTGATGCGGCGGTTGGTGCGCGCATCGCGGCTGCCGCCGCCGCCCCGCGGATCTCTGTGCTGGATCGCCATGCTCCTCCGGCCCTGGGAAAAAGACGCTGTAGAATAAGGATTTCGGCCGCAATGTCAACGCGGCCGTGCGCCCGGGCGCGCGCGTCCCCTTCCCTCTCGCGGGGAAGGGGACGGCGCGGGCGGGTCTAGCGGGTGCCCGGGTCCGACGAGTCCTTCTTCGCCTCGCGGATCCAGCTCATCATGTCGCGGAGCCGCTTGCCCACCTCCTCGATGGGATGAGCGGCCTCGGCGGCGCGGTAGCGGGCCATGGTGGGACCGCCCGCCTGGTTCTCGAGGATGAACTCCTTGGCGAAGTGGCCGCCCTGGATCTCCTTGAGGATCTTGCGCATCTCGTCCTTGGACCGGCCGTCCACCACCCGCGGGCCGCGGGTGTAGTCGCCGTACTCCGCGGTGTCGGAGATGGAGTGGCGCATCCAGGCCAGGCCGCCCTCGTACATGAGGTCCACGATGAGCTTCAGCTCGTGGAGGCACTCGAAGTACGCGCTCTCCGGCTGGTAGCCGGCCTCGACCAGCACCTCGAACCCGTTCTTCACCAGCGCCGCCGCGCCGCCGCACAGCACGGCCTGCTCGCCGAACAGGTCGGTCTCGGTCTCCTCCTTGAACGTGGTCTCGAGCACGCCGGCGCGGGTGCAGCCGATGCCGCGGGCGTAGGCGAGGCCGACGGCCTTGGCCTGGCCGGTCGCGTCCTGGTGGACCGCGACGAGGCCGGGGATGCCGCGGCCGTCCTGGTACTGGCGCCGGACCATGTGGCCCGGGCCCTTCGGCGCGACCAGGAGCACGTCCACGTCGGCCGGCGGGCGGACCTGCACGAAGTGGATGTTGAAGCCGTGCGCGAAGAGCAGCGCCTTGCCCTTGGAGAGGTGGGGCGCGATCTCCTCGTCGTAGACCTTCTTCTGCGTCTGGTCCGGGATGAGGACCATGATCACGTCGGCCTCCTTCGAGGCCTCCGCGACCGAGAGGACGCGCAGCCCGGCGCCCTCGGCCTTGGCCTTGGACTTCGAGCCGGCCGCCAGGCCCACCCGCACGTCCACGCCGGAGTCGCGCAGGTTGAGCGCGTGGGCGTGGCCCTGCGAGCCGTAGCCGATGATCGCGACCTTCCGCTTCTTCAGCAGGTCGAGGTTCGCGTCCTTGTCGTAGTAGATGGTCGCCATGTTCGTTCCTCTACTTCAGTGAGGGGGGAGCCAGCGTCTTGAAGCCCCGCTCGAGGGCGATGCGCCCGGAGCGGCAGAGTTCCTGGATGCCGAAGGGGCGGAGCCGCTCCTCCAGCGCGTCGAGCTTGCCGGCGGTGCCGCTCGCCTCGACCACCAGCGCGTCGGGCGAGACGTCCACGATCACCGCCTCGTAGGTCTCGGCCAGCGCCCGGAGCTCGGCGTGGTTCCGCTCCGGCGTGCGGATCTTGGCGAGCAGCAGCTCGCGCTCGATCAGGTCCTGGGGCGAGAGCTCGCGCACCTCCACCACCGGGACCAGCTTCTGGACCTGCCGGACCACCTGGTCCACCGGGCTCGAGGAGAGCCGGACCACGATGGTCATGCGCGAGTACTCGGCCCGCTCGGTGGGGCCGACGGTGAGGCTCGCGATGTTGTAGCCGCGCCGCGAGAACAGCCCGGCGATCCGGTGCAGCACGCCCGGCTTGTTCTCGACGAGGAGGCTGATGGTGTGGGTGGAGCCGCTGGGCTGCGGGGTCTCGGTCCGTTCCATGTCACTCACCGTCGATCATGTCGTTGAGGGGGGCACCGGCCGGCACCATCGGGTACACCTTCTCCTCGCGCCGGATCCGGACGTCCACGATGGTCGGGCCGTCCTGGTTCGCCAGCGCGCGGTCGATGACCTGGTCCAGCTCCTCCGGGGTCCGGGCGCGCAGGCCGAGGCAGCCGTACGCGTCGGCGAGCTTCACTAGGTCCGGGAGATCGGCGAGCGGCGTCTCCGCGTACTTCTCCTCGTAGAACAGCTCCTGCCACTGGCGGACCATGCCCAGGAACAGGTTGTTCAGGACGAAGATCTTGATGGGCAGCTTCAGCTCGGACGCGGTGGCGAGGTCCTGCAGCGTCATCTGGAACGAGCCGTCGCCGTCGATGCCGATCACCAGCGCGTCCGGGCGGCCGAGCTGGATGCCGATGGCGGACGGGAGGCAGAAGCCCATGGTCCCGAGGCCGCCGGAGGTGACGAACGTCCGGGGCTCGGCGGTCTTCCACCACTGCGCCGCGAACATCTGGTGCTCGCCCACGCCGGTGGTGACGATGGCCTTGCCGCCGGTCTTCTTCCAGAGCGTGTCGATGACGTACTGCGGGAGCAGCGGCTGCTTGGGGTCCTGCCGGTAGCGCAGCGGGTGCTTCTCCCGCCACTCGTTCACGCGCTTCCACCAGGGCCCGAGGTCCGGGCGGCCGTGGTCGGCGAAGGCGCGCCGCGCCTCCTCGTGCAGCTGCGGGAGCAGGCGCTTCAGGTCGCCCACCAGCGGCACCGTGGCGGTCACCAGCTTCGAGATCTCCGCCGGGTCCACGTCGAGGTGGATCACCTTCGCCTCGGGGGCGAAGGTGGAGAGCTTGCCGGTGACGCGATCGTCGAAGCGGGCGCCGAGCGCGATGATCAGGTCCGACGCCTGCACGGTGTAGTTCGCGTACCGCGAGCCGTGCATGCCGAACATGCCCAGGCACAGCGGGCTCGTCTCCGGGAACGCGCCCTTGCCGTGGAGCGTCGTCACCACCGGCGCGCCGAGGAACTCGGCGAAGGCGAAGACCTCCTTGTGCGCGTCGGCGGTGCGGACGCCGCCGCCCAGGTACACGACCGGCCGGCTGGACGCGCGCATGAGCTGGGCGGCGTCCTTGAGCCGCGGCTCCTCGCGGACCGGCGGGTGGTAGCCGGGGATCTCGACCGTCTCCGGCCACTCGAAGTCCAGCTCGGCGTTGAGCACGTCCTTCGGGATGTCCACCAGCACCGGGCCGGGCCGGCCGGTGCGGGCCACGTAGAACGCCTCCTTGAGGATGCGGGGCAGCTCGCGCACGTCGGTCACCAGCCAGTTGTGCTTGGTGATCGGCATGGTGATGCCGGTGATGTCCGCCTCCTGGAACGCGTCGGTGCCGATGAGGCTCGAGGACACGTTCGCGGTGATCGCGACCATGGGCACCGAGTCCATGTACGCGTCGGCGATCGCGGTCACGAGGTTGGTCGCGCCCGGGCCGGAGGTGCCCATGCACACGCCCACCTTGCCCGTGGCGTGGGCGTAGCCCTCCGCCGCGTGCCCGCCCACCTGCTCGTGCCGGACCAGCACGTGCCTGGGCCGCTCGGCCCCGTACAGCGCGTCGTAGAGCGGGAGGATCGCGCCGCCGGGGATGCCGAAGAGGACCTCGACCCCCTCCGCCTCCAGGGCGCGCAGGACCGCCTTCGCGCCCGTCATCTTCTCCTTGGCCATGCCGTCACCTTCGATTCACGAGTGTTCGAGGGAGCTGCGCTGTCGCGAAGCGGAACGCCGACGCACGGCCCGGCGTCGCCGCCCCGTGGGCGGCGCCGGCGCGGACCGTGCGCGTCATACGGCCACGGCGCGGATGCCGCGGCCCGCGGAGCCGCGCGAGGGCGCGGACGCGGCGGCGCCGCCGGGAACGGCGAGGCGCTTGGCGCCCTCGCTCACCGGCGGCCCCCTTCGAACGCGGCGATGTCCGCGTCCTGCGCGAGCAGGAAGCCGAGCTCGTCCACGCCGTTCAGCAGGCAGTAGCGCGCGAACCCGTCGATCGGGAACTTCGCGGTCGAGCCGTCGGGCAGCGTGACGGTCTGCGCCTCGACGTCCACGCGGACGCTCGCGCCCGGGGCGGCGAGCAGCTTCGCGTGGCTGGCCGGGTCGAGCACCACCGGGACCAGCCCGTTCTTGAGCGCGTTGTTGCGGAAGATGTCGGCGATGCGGGTGGAGATCACCGCGCGGACGCCGGCGTCCACCAGCGCCCAGGGCGCGTGCTCGCGCGACGAGCCGCAGCCGAAGTTGTCGCCCGCCACCAGGATCGAGCAGCCCTGCGCCTCCGGCCGGTTCATGACGAAGTCGGGCCGGGGCGAGCCGTCGGCGGCGTAGCGCCAGTCGGAGAACAGCGCCTTCCCGAGGCCCTTCTTGTCGGTGACCTTGAGGAAGCGGGCCGGGATGATCTGGTCGGTGTCGACGTTCTCGCGGGGGAGGACGACGGTGCGGCTCTCGATGACGCGGATCGGTTCCATCACCGGCCCTCCAGCACGCGGCGGGGATCGGCGACGGCGCCCGTCACCGCGGCGGCCGCGGCGGTGAGCGGGCTGGCGAGGAGCGTCCGCCCGCCGGGGCCCTGGCGCCCCTCGAAGTTGCGGTTCGACGTGGAGACGCAGTACTGGCCGGCCTTGATGTCGTCGCCGTTCATGGCGATGCACATCGAGCAGCCGGGCTCGCGCCACTCGGCGCCGGCCTCGCGCACGATGCGGTCGATGCCCTCGGCCTCGGCGTCCTTCTTCACGCGGTGCGAGCCGGGCACCACCAGCGTGCGGGTCCGCACCTTGCGCCCCTTCAGCACCCGGGCCGCCTCGCGCATGTCCTCGATGCGGCCGTTGGTGCAGGAGCCGATGAACACCACGTCCACCTTCTGCCCGGCGATGGGCTTGCCGGGGACGAGCCCCATGTAGCGGAGCGCCGCCTCGAGGGTGGTGCGCGCGGAGGCGTCGCGCTCCGCGGCCGGGTCCGGCACCAGGCCGGTGACGGCGATGCCCTGCCCCGGGTTCGTGCCGAACGTGATCATCGGCTCGAGCGCCGCGGCGTCCAGGCGGAGCTCGCGATCGTAGGTGGCGCCCTCGTCCGAGGGCAGCGCGCGCCAGCGGGCCACCGCCTCGTCCCACGCCGCGCCCTTCGGCGCGCGGGGCCGGCCGGCCAGCCACTGGAAGGTGGTGTCGTCCGGCGCGACCAGGCCGGCGCGGGCGCCCGCCTCGATCGACATGTTGCAGAGGGTCATGCGGCCCTCCATCGAGAGCGCGCGGACCGCGGGGCCGAGGTACTCGATGACGTGGCCGGTGCCGCCGCCCACCCCGAGCCTCGCGATGATCGCGAGGATCAGGTCCTTGGCGGAGAGGCCGGGGCCGAGCTGGCCGTCCACCCGCACGGCCAGCGTGCGGGGGCGGCGCTGCAGCAGGCACTGCGAGGCGAGCACGTGGCCGACCTCGGAGGTGCCGATCCCGAACGCGAGCGCGCCGAACGCGCCGTGCGTGGCGGTGTGGCTGTCGCCGCACACCACCGTCATGCCGGGCTGGGTGGCGCCCATCTCCGGGCCGAACACGTGGACCACGCCCTGCGCCTCGTCGCCGAGCCCGTGCAGCTCGACGCCGAACTCGGCGCAGTTGCGCTCCATCTGCGAGACCTGCGCCGCCGCCTGCGCGTCCACGAACGGCCACTTGCCGTCGGCGCCGCGGGGCAGCGTCGGGATGGAGTGGTCCATGGTGGCGAGCGTGCGCTCGGGGCGGCGGAGCTTCAGGCCGCGCTCCCGCAGCACCGTGAACGCCTGCGGGCTCGTCACCTCGTGCACGAGGTGCAGGTCGACGTAGAGGATCGCGGGCGCGTCCGGGGTCTCCGCGCGGACCACGTGCGCGTCCCAGACCTTGTCGATGATGGTCCTCGGCTGGCTGCCGTCGCTGCGCTTCGACATCAGGGCGTCCCCATCTCCGCGCGGGCCTCGCTCTCGGTGGGCGGTGGCATCTTCAGGGCGATCCGGTTGACCACGTCGAGGAACGCCCGCGCGCTGCCCTCGATGATGTCGGTGGAGAGCGCGCGGCCGCGGTACACGCCGGTCGGGTGCTCGACCTCGATGGAGACCTCGCCTTGCGCGTCCTCGCCGCGGGACACGCTCGCGATCTGGTAGTCGCGGAGCTTCAGGCTGATGCCGGTGACCTTCTCGATGGCGCGGTACACCGCGTCCACCGGGCCGTCGCCGGCCGCGACCTCCTGGATCCGCTCGCCGGCGGCGGAGCGGAGCGCGACCGACGCGCAGGGCAGCGTGCCGGTGCCGGAGGTGGTGGAGAGCGCCTCCAGCTCCCAGGCCACGCTCCCCTTCCCCAGGATCTGCCCGTGGACCACGAGCGCCTCGATGTCGGCGTCGTAGATGTCCTTCTTCTTGTCGGCCAGCACCTTGAAGTCGGCGAACACCTTGTCGGTCTGCGCCTCGTCGAGCTGGTAGCCGAGCGCGAGCAGCCGGTCCTTGAGCGCGTGGCGCCCGGAGTGCTTGCCGAGCACGAGCTGGCTGCGGGCGAAGCCGACCTCCTCCGGCCGCATGATCTCGTAGGTCTCGCGGTTGGTGAGCATCCCGTGCTGGTGGATGCCGGCCTCGTGCGCGAACGCGTTCTGGCCCACGATGGCCTTGTTGCGCTGCACGTGGAGCCCGGTCACCTGCGACACCAGGCGGCTGGTGGGGAAGAGCCGCTCGGTCTGGACGCCGGTGGTGACGCCGAGGACGTCCTGGCGCGTCCTGAACGCCATGACGATCTCCTCGAGCGAGGCGTTCCCGGCGCGCTCGCCGATGCCGTTGATGGTGCACTCGACCTGGCGCGCGCCCTCGAGCACGCCGGCCAGGCTGTTCGCGACCGCCAGGCCCAGGTCGTTGTGGCAGTGCACCGAGATGATGGCCTTGTCGATGCCGCGGACGTGCTTGCGCAGGTAGCGGATGGTCTCGGCGTAGGTCGAGGGCAGCGCGTAGCCGACGGTGTCCGGGATGTTCACGGTGCCGGCGCCGGCCTCGATGACCCGCTCGACCACCTCGGCGAGGAACTCGAGCTCGGTGCGGGCGGAGTCCTCGGCGGAGAACTCGACGTCGTCGAACTTCTCGCGGGCGAGCTTCACGCCGTCCACGGAGCGCTTGATGATCTCGTCCTTCGCGAGCTTGAGCTTGAAGTCGCGGTGGATGGGCGAGGTGGCGAGGAACACGTGGCAGCGGCGCCGCGGCGCGTCGGCGAGCGCCTTCCAGGAGGCCTCGATGTCGCCCTTGTTGCAGCGGGAGAGGCTCGCGATGATCGGCCCCTCGACCTGCCGGCTGACCGCCTGGATCGCCTCCAGGTCGCCCGGGGAGGCGGCCGCGAAGCCGGCCTCGATCACGTCCACGCCCAGCTCCCGAAGGGCCCGCGCCACCTGGAGCTTCTGCCCCAGGTTCATCGACGCCCCCGGCGACTGCTCCCCGTCGCGGAGGGTGGTGTCGAAGATGGTGACCCTCTGGCCTGCGTCGCTCACGGTTTCGTCTCTCCTTCCGGGACCTTGACGCGGTCTGACCGGTTCGGCTGAAACGGGAACCGCGAAGGGTACCAGAAACGTCCGGCGATGTGTACCCATCGAACACCCATAAATGGGCGTTCTACCGCACCCTGGCGGGCGTGGAGTCCGTCCCGGCGACCTTAAAAGGGCGCCGTCGCCTCGCGGGTCATCAGGTCGGCGAAGGCCTCGAGCGGCATGGTCTTCAGGTCCTCGCCGCCGTGGCGGCGCGGCGAGACGCCCTTCGCCTCGACCTCCTTCTCGCCCACCACCAGCGTGAACGGGATCTTGGCGAGCTGCGCGTTGCGGATCTTCGCGCCGAGCTTGTCGGAGGACGCGTCCACCTCGACGCGCCAGCCGCGCGCCAGCAGCGCGGCCGCCGCCTCGTGCGCCCACGCGTCGAAGCGATCCGAGACGGTCACCACCCGCGCCTGCACCGGCGCGAGCCAGGCCGGGAACGCGCCGGCGTAGTGCTCGGTGAGGATGGCGATGAACCGCTCGAACGAGCCGTAGATGGCGCGGTGGATCACCACCGGCCGGTGCTCCTTGTTGTCCTCGCCCACGTAGGTGAGGTCGAAGCGCTCGGGGGCCGCGTAGTCGAGCTGGATGGTGCAGGTCTGCCAGCGGCGGCCGAGCGAGTCGGTCACCAGCATGTCGATCTTCGGGCCGTAGAACGCGCCGTCGCCCGGGTTGAGCGTCCACTTCAGCCCGGTGGCGTCGAGCGAGGTGCGAAGCAGCGCCTCGGCGCGGTCCCACAGCGCGTCGTCGCCGATGCGCTGCTCGGGCCGCGTCGAGAAGGTGGCCTCGAAGCCCAGGCCGAACGCGCCGTACACGACCTTCATCAGCTCGAAGATGCGCAGCACCTCGTCGGTCACCTGCTCCTCGCGCAGGTAGATGTGCGCGTCGTCCTGCTCGAACTGGCGCACGCGGGTGAGGCCGCCCAGCGAGCCGGACGCCTCGTTGCGGTGGAGCGCGTCGGTGGTGAAGTAGCGGACCGGCAGCTCGCGGTACGAGCGCTTGTCCATCTTGTAGATGAGGTGGTGCGACGGGCAGTTCATGGGCTTCAGCGAGAAGCTGCACCGGTCCTCCAGCGCCAGCGCCGGATCCGACTCGCTGTCCACCACCAGGAACATGTTCTCCCGGTACTTGCCCCAGTGCCCGGAGGTCTCCCACAGCCGCTTGTTGAAGAGCAGCGGGGTCTTCACCTCCTGGTACCCGTTCTTCAGGACCAGGCGGCGCATCGCGTCCTCGAGCACGTTGTAGAGGACGGTGCCGGCGGGCAGCCAGAACGGCGCGCCGGGCGCGTACTCGTGGAACGTGAACAGCCCGAGCTGCGGGCCGAGGCGGCGGTGGTCGCGCTTCTTCACCTCCTCGAGCTTGGCGAGGTGCGCGTCCAGCTCCTTCTTGTCGAAGAAGGCGGTGCCGTAGATGCGCTGGAGCATCGCGTTCTTCGCGTCGCCGCGCCAGTACGCGCCGGCCACGTTCAGCAGCTTCACCACCCCGATGCGCCCGGTGGACGGGCCGTGCGGCCCGAGGCAGAAGTCCACCCAGTCGCCGTGCCTGTAGAGCGTGAGGGTCTTCGCGCCCTTCGCGGCGATGTCCTTCACGATCTCGACCTTGTACCGCTCGCCCATGCCCTCGAAGAGCGCGAGCGCGGCCTCCATCGAGATCTCGGAGCGGACGAAGGGCAGGTCGGCCTTGATCGCGTCGTTGGTCGCCTTCTCGATCTTCTCGAGGTCCTCGGGCGTGAACGGGGTCTCGCGCGCGAAGTCGTAGTAGAAGCCGTCCTCGATGGCCGGGCCGATGGTGACCTGGGTGCCGGGGTAGAGCTTCTGCACCACGCTCGCCATCACGTGCGCCGCGTCGTGGCGCGCGACCTCGAGCGCCTCCGGGCTCCTCGTGGTGACGATCTCCAGCCTCGCGTCGCGGTCGAGGGCGCGGGAGAGGTCCACCGGCGCGCCGTCCAGCTTGGCGAAGTAGGCCGCCTTGGCGAGGCCCGGGCCGATCTGCCCCTTCACGAAGTCGATGACCGGGGTGCCCCGCGGCGCCTCCTTCTGGCTGCCATCCGGGAGCGTCACCTTCACGAGGTCGGACATGTCGGTATGCCTATCCGTGGTCGAAAAAAAAGGCCAGCCGTGGCGGCTGGCCCTCGGTGGCGGGGGACGCCCGCGATGTGGGCACGGCTGGGATCGAACCAGCGACCCCCTGCGTGTCAAGCAGGTGCTCTACCACTGAGCCACGCGCCCTTCGATGAGGCGCGGTTATAGCCGAACGGGAATCGGTGTCAACGGCCGGGCGCGCGCGCCGCGCGCAGGAAGAACAGGAAGTACTGCGCGAACGAGACCGTCACGCACAGCGCCGCGAGCAGGCCCAGGGCGGCCACGTACGGCTCGACCGCGTGGCGCGGGTAGCCGCCGTAGTCGCCGGCGAGCGCGGTGAGCACGGTCGCGGCGAGCGCGAAGGTGGCGTACTTGCCGATGCGGGTGGGGGCGACCGGGATGACCCGGTGGACGGTGCGCAGGAACGCCGCGCCGGCGAGCTGCGCCAGGTCGCGGGCCACCACCAGCGCCGGGAGCCAGGCCGGCAGCCGGCCGGTCGCGGCCAGCGCCACCAGCGCGCACGCGGCCAGGAACTTGTCGGCGATGGGATCGAGGAACGCGCCGAGCCGGGTGCGCTGCCGGAGCGCGCGCGCCACCAGCCCGTCCAGCACGTCGGTGGCGGCGGCCGCCGCGAAGGCGGCCAGCGCGCGGGGCCGGTCGCCGCCCACGTAGAGGACCAGGAACGCGGGCGCGAGCGCGATGCGCAGCGCGGTGAGCGCGTTGGCGAGGTTCACCGGCGAGGCCTCGTCCTCGGCCGGGCGGGGCTCGTCCTCGAGCGGGCGCGGGGGCGGGACGCTCACGACGCCTCAGGCGCGGTCGCGCAGCGCGCGGAGCGCCACGAAGCGCCGGGCCGGGCCGGCGGCCGCGGCGGCCGGATCGGCGCGCGCCACCGCGGCGGCCACGCCGGGCGCGTCGAGCCGCAGGAACGGGTTGACCGCGCGCTCGCCCGCGAGCGTGCTCGGCGCCGGCTCGCGGCCGGCGGCGTGCGCCGCCTCGACCTCCGCCAGGCGCGCGCGCGCCGCCGCGCCGCCGGGCTCGAGCGCGAGCGCGAACGCGAGGTTGGGCGCGGCGTAGTCGTGGCCGGGGTGGACCTCCAGCGCGCCGTCGAGCCGGGCGATCGGGCCGAGGAAGCTCTCCGCCAGCCGGGCGGGATCGCCGCCGTGCCGGCAGTTGCCGCACCCGGCCCAGAACAGCGTGTCGCCGGTGAGCAGCCGCCCCTCCCACTCCAGCAGCACCGAGCCCGGGGTGTGGCCCGGGACCGGGTGCACCCGCAGCGCGAGCGCCCCGAGCGCCAGCTCGGCGCGGCCGGCCAGGTCCACGTCGGGCCGGAAGCGGTCCGCGTCGCCGCCGTGGCCGAGCACCTGCGCGCTCAGCGCGCGCGCCGCCGCCGCCGTGCCGCCGGTGTGGTCGGCGTGGCCGTGCGTGTGCAGGATCCAGCGCGGGCGGACGCCGTGCGCGGCGGCGAGCGCGAGCGCGGCGTCCGGGTCGCCGGGATCGACCAGCGCGGCGTCGCCGCCGGCGGCGATCAGGTACGTGTAGTTGTCCTTCCCGTACCGGCGGCGGTCGAAGATCACGGCCGCTCCCCGCCCCCGGCGTCGTGCGGGTGGTGGCTGAGCCCGATGCGGTTCCCCTCGGGATCGAGCACGTAGATGGTCCAGCGGGTCCGGTGCACGACCTGCACGCCCGCCTCCTCCAGCCGGTCCTCCCAGGCCCGCCGCTCCCCCGGCCCGATGCGCAGCGCCACGAGGTGCAGCCCCGGCTTGCCGTCGCGCCAGGGGCGCGGGACCGGCGCCTCGTCGGCGCGCTCCAGCGCCAGGAACTGCCCCTCCCCCAGCGCGAGCCACACGCTCCGGTCGCCGGTGCCCTCCTCCCGCGGCCAGCGCCTCAGCACCTCCAGCCCCAGCACCTCCCGGTAGAACGTCTCGCACCGCGCGAGATCCGCGCACTGGATGGCGAGGTGGTGGAGGATGGGCGGCACGCGCGGAGGGTAACCCCTCGCCCTGGCCGGACGCCACCACACCCGTGGTAGCCTCGGCGGGCCGTGAGCCCCTCCCCGTTCCCCAGGCGACTGCTGGTGCTCTCCGAGGACGCCGCGCTGGCGGGCCTCGTCGCCGGCGCGGCGGTGCGGCTGGGCGCGGCCGCCGAGGCGGTGGGCAGCGGCCGGGCCGCGCTGCAGGCGCTGGCCCGCGGCGGCGCGCGCGCGGCGGTGCTCGACCTGCCCGTCGCCGACGTGGGCGCGGGCGAGCTGCTCGCGGCGTTCGGCCGCGCGGGCGTGCCGGCGCTGGTGGTCTCCGGCGTGTACCGCGGCAGGCAGGGCGAGGCGGCGCTGCGCCGGCTCGGCGCGCGCGAGGTCTTCGAGAAGCCGTTCGACGTGGACGCGCTGGCGGCCGCGGTGGCGCGCCGGCTCGGCACGCTCGGCGCGCCGCCCGCGCCGGAGGAGGCGCCCGACGAGGTCACCGGCGCCCGGCCGCTCCCGCCCGGCGAGGGCGATGCCGCGCCGCTCGCGTCGCCGCCGCCGCCCGCGCTCGACCCGGCGCCGCCGGCCCCGCGCCCCGCCCCGCCGGCGGTGCACGACGCCTTCCTCACCCCGCTCCCCGAGACGCGGCACGCCCGCGCCACCGCGCCGGAGCCGGCGCCGGCGTCGTCGGGCGAGCTCGCCGCCACGCGGGTGCCGCGCCTCCTGGTGGCGCTGCACGTCGGCCAGGCCACCGGGGCGCTCACCCTCTCGCGCGGGCCGGTGCGCCGCATCGTGGTGGTCGAGCGCGGCGCGCCGGTGTACGCGGCCTCGAACGTGGCGGCCGAGCGGTTCGGCGCGGTCGCGGTGCGCCGCGGCGCCGTCACCGCCGAGCGGCTGGAGGCGCTCCGGCGCGCGGCCGCCCCCGGCGCGCGCACCTCGGACCTGCTGGTCGAGGCGGGCGCCATCACCCCCGAGCAGCGGGTCGAGCTGCTCACCGGGCTGGTGCGCGCCGTCGCCTGGTCCACCTTCGAGTGGCGCGACGGCACGTACGCGTTCCAGCACGGCCGCCCGCCGGCCGGGCGGGTGCCGCTGCGGCTCGATCCGGCCGAGGTGATCCTGGAGGGCATCCGGCGCACCGCCACGCCGGAGCGCCTGCGCGAGGAGCTGCCCGGCGCCGCGCACCTCGCCCCGGTCCCGGATCCCGCCTTCGAGCTGTACGCGCTGCGGCTGCGGCCGGAGGAGGCGCGGCTCCTCGCGCTCGCCGACGGCACGAAGAGCGTGGACGACCTGCTGCGGCTCACCGAGCTGCCGGAGCGCGACGCGCGCGCGTTCCTGGCCGCCTGCCGCACGCTGCGCGCGCTCGACGAGGTCGAGCGGGTGCTCGCCTCCACCCGGCGGATCGGCTTCATGTAGCGGTCCCGGCGGCCCGCCGCGGCGCCCGCCGCGCTTCCCCTTGCCGGCGCCGCATCAAAGGACTATAAGTTCCGGCCCTTTGCAGGCCGGCGTCCGTTCCGGCCCATTGCAGGCCGGAGCCCCATGACCCCCCGCGAGCAGATCCGCAACGTGGCGATCGTCGCCCACGTCGACCACGGCAAGACCACCCTCGTCGACTTCATGCTGCGCCAGGCCGGCGTGTTCCGGGCCAACGAGCAAGTGGTCGAGCGGGTCATGGACTCGAACGACCTCGAGCGCGAGAAGGGCATCACCATCCTCGCGAAGAACACCGCGGTCACCTACCAGGGCGTGAAGATCAACATCGTGGACACGCCCGGCCACGCCGACTTCGGCGGCGAGGTGGAGCGCGCGCTGCGCCTGGTGGACGGGGTGCTGCTGCTGGTGGACGCGGCCGAAGGGCCGCTCCCGCAGACCCGCTTCGTGCTCTCGAAGGCGCTCTCGATGGGCCTGCCCTCGGTGCTGGTCGTCAACAAGGTGGACCGGCAGGACGCGCGCGCGAAGGAGGTCCTCGACCTCGTCTACTCGCTCTACATCGACCTCGGCGCGAACGAGCGGCAGATCGACTTCCCGGTGATCTACGCGATCGCGCGCGAGGGCAAGGCCGCCCACACCGTGCAGGGCGCGTTCGAGGCGGAGTCGCTGAAGCCGCTGTTCGACGCGATCCTCACGCACGTCCCGCCCCCGCCCGCCGGCGAGCGCGAGACGCTGCAGATGCTGGTGGACAACCTCGACTACGACGACTACGTGGGCCGCCTCGCCATCGGCCGGGTCGCCTCCGGCGTGGCGCGCGAGGGCATGGCCATCTCGGTGCTGCGCGAGGAGGGCAAGGTCGTCCCCGCCAAGATCGTGCGGCTGTACGCCTACGACGGCCTGAAGCGCGTCGAGGTGAAGGACGCCGGCCCGGGCGAGATCGTCTGCATCGCCGGCGCGGAGGAGATCGGCATCGGCGACACCATCGCCGACCCGGCCGCCCCGGAGGCGCTCCCGCGCATCAGCGTGGAGGAGCCCACCATGTCGATGGTCTTCAAGGTCAACGACGGGCCGTTCGCCGGCCGCGAGGGCAAGTACGTCACCAGCCGCAACATCCGCGAGCGGCTCTACCGCGAGGCGTACCGCAACGTGTCCATCCGCGTGGAGGACACCGACACGCCGGACGCGTTCAAGGTGGTGGGCCGCGGCGAGCTGCAGCTCGCGGTGATCGTCGAGAACATGCGGCGCGAGGGGTACGAGGTCACGGTCTCGAACCCGGAGCCGATCCTCAAGACGGTCGGGGGCGAGGTGCACGAGCCGATGGAGCTGCTCGTCTGCGACCTGCCCGACGACGGCGTGGGCGGCGTCACCCAGAGCATGGGCTCGCGCAAGGGCCGCATGGTGGACATGCAGCCGCTCGGCTCGGGCCGCACCCGGCTGCAGTTCCGCGTGCCCGCCCGCGGGCTCATCGGCTTCCGGGGCGACTTCCTCACCCTGACCCGCGGCGAGGGCATCATGTCCTCGCAGTTCGACGGCTACGAGCCGTGGCAGGGCAAGATCGAGAAGCGGAAGAGCGGCGCCATCGTGGCCGACCGGATCGGCGACGTGGTCGCCTACGCCTGCTTCTACGCGCAGGAGCGCGGGGCGCTGTTCGTGAAGCCGGGCGACAAGGTGTACCCCGGCATGATCGTGGGCGAGCACAGCCACGACAACGACCTCGACTTCAACATCTGCAAGGAGAAGAAGCTCACCAACATCCGGGCCGCCGGCCGCGACGAGAACGTCATCCTGACGCCGCCGCGCGAGCTGAGCCTGGAGGCGGCGCTGGAGTGGATCGCCGAGGACGAGCTGGTCGAGGTCACGCCGCAGTCGATCCGGCTGCGCAAGAAGTTCCTCGACCCGACCGCGCGCTACAAGATCGAGCGCGACCGCAAGCGCGGCCAGGCCGAGGCCTCGTAGCCCGGGGCCTCGCCCTCCCCGCCGCCCGCAGCACCCGACGCCGCCCGGACCCCCGGGCGGCGTTCGTCGTCGGTGGGGGCGCTCCCGGCCGCTGGCGGGGGCTCCAAGCGAAACGCGCCGCCCGGTCTCCCGGACGGCGCGTCGTGTCCTGCGGCGCTGCCTCGAAGCCGGCTACACCTTCGGCTTGGCGCGCTCGCGGACCTCCTGCTTCTGCTTGATCCGCGGCTGGCCCTTCGCCGCGGTGTTCACGAAGAGCAGGCCGTCGGCGTGGCCGGGGACGGCGCCCTTCACGAGCAGCACGTTCTGCTCCGGCTCGATGCCGACCACGGTCAGGTTCTGGATGGTGACGTTGTCCACGCCGTAGTGGCCGGGGAGGTGCTTGCCCTTCCACACCTTGCCCGGCGTCTTGCGCTGGCCGATCGCGCCGACGTGGCGGTGGTGCTCGTGCGCGGTGGAGCTGTCGCGCGCGGCGCCCTTCATGTTCCAGCGCTTCATGACGCCGGTGAAGCCGCGGCCCTTGGTGACGCCGGCCACGTCGATCCGCTGGTTCGCCTTGAAGACCTTGTCCACCGTGAGGACGTCGCCGGCCTTGAGGTCGCCGAGCAGCTTGGCGTCCTTCACCCGGATCTCCTTCACGTGGCGGAACAGGCCGGTGCCGGCCTTCTTGAACACGCCGACCTCGGGCTTGCTGAGCCGGTGGGCGTGCTTCTCGTCCACGGCGCCGAAGGCGATGACGACGGCGTCGTAGCCGTCCTTCTCCGCCGTCTTGCGCCGCACCACCGTGCACGGGCCCGCCTCGAGCACCGTGACCGGGACGCAGTCACCCTCGGGGGTGAAGATCTGCGTCATCCCAACCTTCTTCGCCAGCAGCCCAGTCGCCATGATCACCTCGCATTGGTCCGCCGCGCGTCGCAGGGCCGCGGAGGACGTGCCTTGGAAAGGGTGGGCTTTCTACCCGCCGGCGCGCGACCTGTCAAGCGAAGCCCGCGTGGCGCGGGGGTTTTTGGCGCCGGGCGCGGCTACCCGTGCATCGGCTCGCCGGCCATGTCGGTGACCTGCGCGAGCAGCGCGTCGATGTCGAAGGGCTTCGCCAGGTAGCCCTGGGCGCCCACCGAGGCCGCCTTCTGCGGGTTCCCGTCGGCCGAGATGACCACGATGGGGATGCGCGGGGCCCCGTTCCGCCGCTGCCGGAGCGCCTGCGCGAACGCGAGCCCGTCCATCACCGGCATCATCAGGTCGAGGAGGATGATCGACGGCTCCTCCTCGGCCACGCGGTCCAGCGCCTCGAGGCCGTGGCGCGCGCGCGCGACGCGATAGCCCTCGCCCTCGAGGATGTCGCAGATGGCGTCGAGGATGTCGGGATCGTCGTCGACGACGAGGACCAGCGGGCGTTCGGTCATGGCAACGGCGGCGATGCGGGGCGCGCAGTATACGCTCCGGCTCCGGGAAGGGTGAGCACGAACGCTCCGCCCTCCACCGAGAGTCCCCCACCCAGCGCCGCCGCCGCCCGTCGCGCGGCCGGAAGGGCGAGCGCCCTGCCCTTCGGGTCCCCGGCGGCTCCCTTCCGGGGATCGTCGAGCGCGCCGGGGCCGGCCTCCGCGCCGCTCACCCGCAGCACGGCCCGGCCCCCGTCCAGCCGGGCGCTCACCCGCACGGGCTCGCCCTCGCGCCCCGCGGCCGCCACCAGCGCGTCGAGCACGCGCTCGAGGAGCGCGCGATCGGCGCTGACCGCCAGGGCCGCCTCGACGCCGTCCAGGGACACCTCGCCGACGTCGCCCGGCCGGTGCCCGGCCGCGTGCTCCAGCGCGTCGCGCAGCGAGATGGGCTCCGGGCGCACCGGGAGCCCGCCGACCTCGAGCCGCTCGCACAGGAAGTGATCCTCGACGAGCTGCCGGACGCGTCCCAGCGAGCGCAGGCACATCGCGGTCAGCTTCTCGCCGCGGGCCCCGCCGCGCTCGGCGGCGCTCATGCGCGCCAGCAGCTCGGCCGACCAGAGCGCGGTCGAGAGCGGGTTGCGGACCTCGTGCGCGACGAAGCCGAGGTAGCCCGAGCGCTCCTCGGCGTCCGCCGGCGCAGCCTGGTTCGCCGTCCGTTCCGTTCCGTTCTTCGCCGACATTCTCGCGTCCGCCTGGCCGCCTGGCCGCCCCGCGGGGGATAGCCACCACAGGTTGCGGAGGGTACCGCCCATCCGCAAGTGGGTTGGTGGCGCCCTGAATCGGGCGTTTGCAATTCTTACAGCCCAAAAACCCAACAGGGCAGCCTTCTCCTGGCGACCCTGTAACGATTATAGGCTCCCGCCGGGCCGGCGACCCGCCCCCCTCCAGGCAACCGCCCAGGATCACGGCTGAACGGCGCTTGACCCCAGACGGCACATGGGTTGCTTAGGGGCCTACCTGCTGCCACCGCCACGCACCACGGAGGTCCGATGAAGCGCCAGAGCATCCCGGGTACCGCGAGCTCCCTCGAGCTCTACCTCTCCGAGATCAATCGGTTTCCGCTGCTGACGGTCGAAGAAGAGCAGCGGCTCGCGCGCGAGTACTGCGCCGACCGCGACACCCGCGCCGCCCACCGGCTGGTCACGGCCAACCTCCGCTTCGTGGTCAAGGTCGCCTACGAGTACCGCTCCTACGGCTTCCGCATGGCCGACCTCATCCAGGAGGGCAACATCGGCCTGATGAAGGCGGTCCAGAAGTTCGATCCGGACAAGGGCATCCGCCTCATCTCGTACGCGGTGTGGTGGATCCGCGCGTACATCCAGAACTACATCCTCAAGTCCTGGTCGCTGGTGAAGCTCGGGACCACGCAGGCGCAGCGCAAGCTGTTCTTCTCGCTGGCCCGCACGAAGCGCGAGCTCGACAAGCGCTCCCAGGAGCACGGCGCCGACTCCGACGGCCACGACGCGAACAAGGTGGCGAAGAAGCTCCGCGTGAAGCCCGGCGAGGTCCGCGAGATGGAGCAGCGGATGGAGGGGCGCGACCTGTCGCTCGACGCGCCCATGGGCGACGACGGCGGCTACTCCCACGTGGACTTCCTCGCGTCCGGCGGCGCGTCGCAGGACGACGAGCTGTCCGGGGTGCAGGAGCAGAAGGTCGTCTCCGGCCGGATCGGTGAGGCCCTCGGCCGCCTCGACCAGCGCGAGCGCTACATCATCGAGATGCGCGTGATGAGCGACCGCCCGCTCACGCTCAAGGAGCTGGGCGAGCACTTCGGCTTCTCGCGCGAGCGCGCCCGCCAGCTCGAGATCCGCGCCAAGGAGAAGCTGAAGGAGGAGCTGCGCGCGCTGGCGACCGAGATCGACTGGCCCACCGACGGCAAGCCGGTCGAGATCGACGACCGCGTGCTGGCCTGACCGCGGGGGCGCGTCCCCGGGCCGCGCCCGGGCCGCGCCCTACGCCATGCCGTGCTTCTTGAGCCGGTAGCGGAGCGTGTCGCGGGACACGCCCAGCAGCCGCGCCGCCTTGGACTGGTTGCCGCTGGCGCGCTCCATCGCCTCGGCGATGAGCTTGCGCTCCACGTCGTCGAGCACCAGCCCCTCCCCCGTGACCTGCGGCACCAGCTTCTCCGGGCGCTTCGCGCCGGGGGTCGCCTTGCGGAGCTCGGGCGGGAGGTGCTCGGGCCGGATCTCGTCGGCGCCGGCGTGGAGGATGAAGGCGCGCTCGATCACGTTGCGCAGCTCGCGGACGTTGCCCGGCCAGTGGTAGGCCTTGAGCAGCTCCATCGCCGCGGGCGCCACCCCCTTCACCTGCCGCTTCATCTCCTGGTTGAAGCGCGCCACGAAGTGGGCGGTGAGGGTGGGCACGTCGTCGAGGTGCTCGCGCAGCGGCGGCACCACGATCCGCACCACGTTGAGGCGGAAGAACAGGTCGGCGCGGAAGCGCCCCTCCGCCACCCGCTCCTCCAGGTTGACGTTGGTGGCCGCGATGACCCGCACGTCCGCGCGGAGCTCCTGGACCCCGCCCACCCGGCGGAACGTCTTGTTCTCGAGCATCCGGAGGAGCTTGGCCTGGCCGCCCGGCGGCAGGTCGCCGATCTCGTCCAGCATCACCGAGCCGCCCTCGGCGGTCTCGAACAGGCCGCGCTTCTGGGTGTGCGCGTCGGTGAACGCGCCGCGCTCGTGGCCGAACAGCTCCGACTCGAGCAGGTGCTCGGGGAGCGCCGCGCAGTTCACCTGGAGGATGGGCTTGTCCGCGCGGCCGCTGCGGAAGTGGATGGCGCGCGCCACCACCTCCTTGCCGGAGCCGCTCTCGCCCTCGATGAGCACGGTGGTGGTGTCGCTGCCGGCCAGGCGCGAGATCATCGAGCGCACCTGCTCCATGGCCGCCGAGGAGCCCACCACCGCCTCGACCGCGCTCGCGCCGCGCTTGTCGCTGGTGAGCGTGGCGATCTGCCGGCGCGTGCGGGCGTTCGCCAGCGCGCGCTCCACTGCCTCGTCGAGCTGCTGGAACGGGAACGGCTTCACCAGGAAGTCGATGGCGCCGTGCTTCATGGCCTCCACCGCGATGTCCACGGTGGAGTGCGCCGACATCATCAGGACCGCCACCTCCGGGTGGAGCGAGAGCGCGCGCTGCAGCGTCTGGACGCCGTCGATGCCCGGGAGGCGCACGTCGAGCAGCATCACGTCCGGCGGGGTGGCGGCGACCATCTCCAGGGCCTGCTCGCCCGACTCGGCCGAGAGGACCTCGTAGCCGCCGCGCTGCAGCCGCTCCGCCACCGACCAGCGGATGAGCTTCTCGTCGTCCACGACGAGGATGCGGGCCGGGGTGCTGTTCATGCGGCGTGCTCCGGGGCGCGCTGGGGCCGCGCCTGCTGCAGCGTCACGGTGAAGGTGGTGCCGCCCTCGGGCGGGCAGCGGTAGCCGATGTGGCCCCCGTGCTCCGCCACGATGCGCGCGGAGATGGCGAGCCCGAGCCCGTTCCCCTCGCGCTTGGTCGTGAAGAACGGCTTGAAGATCTGGGCGCGGAGGTCGGCCGGGATGCCCGGGCCGGTGTCCTCCACCTCGACGCTCACGGTGCCGTCGCCCACGCGGGAGCGGACGGTGAGGACCCCGCCGCGGCGGGTGGCGATCATCGCCTGGCAGGCGTTCAGGCAGATGTTGAGGAACACCTGCTCGAGCTGGGAGGGGTCGGCCAGCACCGCCGGGAGCCCGGGCGCGAGCTCGGGGACCAGCTCGAGGGTGCCGTCGCGCGACTGCTGGCGGATGAGGAACAGCACCTTCTCCAGCGTGGCGTTCACGTCGGTGGAGCGGAGCTTCGCCTTCGCCGGCCGGGCGAAGCTGAGCAGGCTCTCCATGGTGTGCGTGAGCCGCCGCACCTGGTGCTGCATCTCGCCGACGATCTCGGAGTGGCGCGCGTCGGCGGAGAAGTCCTCGGCCAGCAGCTCCAGCGCGCCGGACAGCCCGGCCAGCGGGTTCTTGATCTCGTGCGCCAGCCCGGTGGCGATCTCGCCCACCGCCGCGAAGCGGTCGGCCCGCACCATGCGCTCGCGGTAGAACGCCTCCAGCTCGGCCTGGCTGCGCCGCAGGGCCGCCAGCGTGGCGTCGAACCCGCGCGCGGCCACGCCCAGCTCGTCCGGGCGCCCCTCGTCGGCCCGCACCGTCAGCTCGCCCGACTCGGCGCGGCGCATCACCGCCACCAGCCGCTGCAGCGGGCTCACCGCCTCGCGGCCCAGCAGCCAGAGCAGGATGGCGAGGAGGCACACGAACGCCGCCGCCGCGGACAGCGAGAGCGTCTTCGCGAGCTGCGCCTGCGCCTCCAGCACCGGCTCGCGGGTGAAGCGCAGGTCGAGCCAGCCGTTCACGTGGCTCTGCGTGCCGTGGCAGCGGGCGCAGGACTCGGCGTTCACGATGGGCTGGAGCACCGCGTACTCGGCGTCGTTGCCGCCCGGCCCCACCACCACGGTGGTGCCCTCCACCCGGTTCACCTCGGACCAGGGCACGCGGCCGAGCAGCGCCGGGCTGGTGGAGATCGAGATGTAGCCGTTCGGCGCGATCAGGCTGGCCGAGAGGAGATCGCTGCGGTGCGCCACCAGCGCCTCGAGCAGCGTGGTCACCTCGCGCGGCTTGCCCGACAGCATCACGTTCGACACGCCGGAGGAGACCATGGTCGCGAACAGCTCGGCCCGGTCCTGGCGACCGCTCTCCATGTCCGCGCCGTAGAAGTGCACGGCGGCCGCCACCATCGCGGAGAGCGTCACCGCGAACAGCAGCGCCGTCGGCACCAGCACGCGCGCGCGCATGCTGGAGTCCAGGCTCCGGTAGCTGCGCTCGAGGAGGTTCATGCGGTCGGCCCGTCGGTCAACGCGCGCAATATCTCAGGAATTCCGGGCCTGGGGAAGGCCCGGGCCCCCGGCTACGCGGCGTCGCCCCGGGCGGCCGGCGCCGCGGACAGGTCGAAGATCTGCACCGCCGCGGCGACCAGCGGGTCGTTGGCCCCGCCGTCGCACACGGCCTGGCGGAGGCGGGTGCTGGGGGCGTGCAGGATCTTCGAGACGATCGACCCCGCCATGGCGTCGAGCCGCTTCGCGAGCTCCGGGTCCTCGCCGAGGCGGCGGAGCGTGCGCTCCACCTCCTCGCGCGCGATGGCGCTGGCGCGGCTGCGCATCTCCTGGATGAGCGGGGCGGCGCGGCGCTCGGCCTCGGCGCGCGCGAACTTCTGCACCTCCTCGTCGGCGATCCGCTCGGCGTGCTGGGCCGCCTGGGCGCGCTCGGCCATGGCGGCCTTCATCACGCGGTCGAGGTCGTCCACGTCGCACAGGTAGACGTCCGGCAGCGCCCCGGTCTCGGCGGGGATGGCGCGCGGGACGGCAAGGTCCACCATGACGATCCGCTTGCGGCGGGCGTGCAGGATGCGCTGCATGACCTCCGGGGCCAGCGCCGCCGGCGCGGCCGGCGCGGCGGACACCACCACGTCGGCGCGCAGGAGCTCCTGCTCCAGCGCGTCCAGCGGCCGGGCCTCGCCGCCCACCTCGGCGGCCAGCGCCTCGGCGTTCGCGAGCGTGCGGTTCAGCACCACCACCGAGGCGCGCTCGTCGCGCATGTGCTGGGCGGTGAGCCGGGCCATCTCGCCCGCGCCGATCACCGCCACGCGGCGGCCGGCGAGCGGGCCGAGCACCTTGCTGGCGAGCGCGGCCGCGGCGTTGCCCCAGGACACGCCGGCGCGGCCCACCGCGGTCTCGGTGCGGACGCGCTTCGCGGCGGCGAGCGCGCGGGAGAGGACGGAGGCGAGCTCCTTGCCGGCGGCGCCCGCCTCGGCGGCGCGGTGGAACGCGTCCTTCACCTGGCCGAGGATCTGCGGCTCGCCCAGGATGGCGGACTCGAGGCTGGAGGCGACGCGGACGAGGTGCCGGAACGCCTCCTCGCCCTGCAGCTCGAACAGCGGGAGCGGGCGGCCGGCGCGCGCCTCCAGCGCGTGGCGCAGCGACAGCTCCGCGGCGGCGGGGCAGCGCGCCGCGGCGAAGATCTCCACCCGGTAGCAGGTCGAGACGATCGCGACCTCGTCCACGCCGTCGAGCGCCTGGAAGGCGGTGAGCGCGTCCAGCAGCTCCTCCGACGGCAGCGCGAGGACCTCGCGGTCTGCGACCGTGGCGCCCTTCTGGTTCAGCCCGACTGCGACGAGCACGAGGCGCTCCTTTCGGGAACGGGCGGCTTGCGAGCAAGCGCCGTGCCCCGCGGGAAGGTGCGGGATTTCGGCAGGGTAGCGGCGTGGATCGCGCAAGCGTTGCGCCGGATCAGGGGCGTGGGTCCCCGCCGGCGAAAGCGCTGCGGGCCCGTCCGGAGCGCGGGGGATCCCTGGAAGCTGCGCGCAAGGTCGCAGGGTTAGCTCCTTCAGCGGCCTTCGCCGCGCGCCCCGGCCGCACCGCCTCCTCCGGTCCGCATCCTCCCGCCGGCGGACGTGCGCCCAGGCCGTGCGCGGCGCGGCCTCCGCCGCCCCGGCCCGCGCGCCCGCGCGCATCGGGAATCCACCCGACGCCGCCTCGGGTGTCCGCCCCCGCGGCGCACGGGTCCCCGCGCCCCGCCGGCCCCGGCGCCCGCGCCCTCCCGTCCCCGGCCTCGCGCCCCCGCCCGCTCCGGCGCCGCGCCGGTCGTCGCCCCGGATTCTTTCCCGCGCGGCTCGGGCATCGTCCCAATTTCTTCGCCGCTCGATTGGCGAGACATTGCCAATCGAAAGGAGCCAATCAATGGCCAACACGTTCAAGGGCGGCAGCGCGGTGCAGAGCGGTTACTACCTCAACCTCTCCCGGTGGTCGATCGAGCCGGTGGCGAAGGACGGCGAGCGCCTCCCGCAGGGCAAGGGCGAGTGGCGGCGCGTCCCGGTGGCGCTGGCGCTGGTCCTCACCCCGGTGCTCGGCGCGACGTTCCTGATGTTCATGCCGGTCATCGGCTTCGTCCTGCTGGCGCAGGCGATCGCGATGCGCGCGGTCCGCACCTTCCGCGGCCCCGCCGAGGAGCTGGCCGCCACCATGAGCCCCGGCTGGCAGCCCGGCGAGGCGCACTTCACTGGCAAGTCCACCGAGAACGGGGGCGTCGAGGAGAAGGGGCCCACGGCCCGCGACGAGAAGCTCGAGGCGCTCGAGAAGGAGATCGAGGCGAAGCGGCGCCAGAGCTGAGCGGCGCGGTCGGGCGCGGTCCCACGGTCGACGGAGCGGCACGGAAGGAGACGGTCATGGCCAAGTACACGGGCGGAGCGAACGTGAAGGGCGGCTACTACTGGAACCCGAGGGCGTGGGCGGTCGAGGTGGTCCCGTCGGAGGGCGGGCGCCTCCCCGGCGACGGCGCGCGGTTCGTGAAGGTGCCGTTCCCCCTGCTCCTGGTGGTCGTGCCGGTGCTCGGGGCGCTGTTCCTGATGTTCATGCCGGTGATCGGCTTCGCGCTCCTGGTCCACGCCGTGGTGAAGAAGGTCACCGGCGGCGTGAAGGAGGGCGCGGCCGACCTCGCCGCCACCGTCCACCCCGGGTGGCGGCCCGGCGAGGCGCACTTCACCGGCAAGCCCGGCGAGGAGGAGAAGGCGCCGGGGGCCGCGCCGACGAAGGAGCTGAAGGCGCTCGAGGACGAGATCGCCCGCAAGCGCGGCGACGAGTAGCGGCGGCGGGGAAGCGGGGACCGGGGCCGGCGGCGATTGCCGCCGGCCTCTTCCTTTGGGAGTGTGGGTCGGGTGGGGCCATTCCCCCACGCGCCCGAAGGGATGGGGCAAGGCACCCAGCACCGCGCGTGCGCGGCGGCGCAACCCCTCGATCTCACGGGCATCGACGCCGCCGCGGGGACCGCCGGCGCGGGCACGGCACGTGCTACCTCCCGGGGCTGGAGAACGGCGGCACTCTGGGAGGGGGGCTGCGGTTCTTCACCTGATGCGGGCAGCTACCGGTGGGGGCCGGCGGCTGCGCCGCATCCCTTCTTTTCGGGGCCCGGGCGCGCTACTCGTCCACCCGGATCACGCCCTTGCGGATCGCGAAGCGGACGAGCTCGGTGCGGTTGTGGACGCCGAGCTTCTCCATCACGTGCTCGCGGTGGCTCATGGCGGTCTTCACGCTGATGCCGAGCACGTCCGCCACCTCCTTGTTGCTCCGGCCCTCCGCGACCAGCTTCAGGACCTGCTTCTCGCGGTCGGTGAGCGACTCGTAGGGATCCGCCTCCCCGGGCGCCGCCGGACCGGCCTCCTCCATGGCGGTGCGGGCGACCTCCGGGTCGAGCACCAGGCCGCCCCGGTGCACCGCGCGGATCGCGTTCGCGAGCTCGGCGCCGGCGGACTTCTTGAGCACGTAGCCCGACACGCCGGCCTTGAGCAGGCGCCGGACGTACTCGCGATCCTCGTACTGCGAGAGGATCAGGATGCGCGCGCGCCGCCCCAGCTTCTTCAGCTGCAGGCTGGTCTCGATGCCGCCCAGCCCGGGCATGGCGATGTCCATCAGCACCACGTCCGGATCGAGCCGCTCCACCTGCTCCAGCGCCTGCATGCCGTCGGCGGCCTCGCCGGCCACCTCGATGTCGGGCTGGAGCTGGAGCAGCGCGCGCACGCCCTCGCGCAGGATGGCGTGGTCGTCCACGATGAGCACCCGGATCTTGTCGCTCACGTTCCCCTCCCCTTCCCGTCCGCGTCCGCGTCGGCGGGGGCGGCGGCGCCCGGCTCGGTCGTCGCGCGCGGCACCGGGATGCGCACCTCGACGCGGGTGCCCTTCCCCGGCGCCGACTCCACCGTGGCCTCGCCGCCCAGGATCTCGGCGCGCTCGCGGATGCCCATGAGGCCCCACGACCGGCGCCCCTCGCGCCGCGCGACCGCCTCCGCGTCGAAGCCCCGGCCGTCGTCCTCGATGTCGATGCGGAACACGTCGTCCTCGAGCGCCACCTCCACCAGCACCGCGGTGGCCTGGGCGTGGCGGGCGATGTTGCTCATCGCCTCCTGGCAGATCCGGAACAGCGCCGTCTCCATCTCGGGCGGCAGCCGCCGGTCCAGCTCCCCGAACTCGCAGCGCACCGAGATGCCGCGCGTGCCGAGCTGGCGCTCCGCGTACCAGCGGATCGCCGACAGCAGCCCGAGGTCGTCGAGCACCGACGGGCGGAGGTCCAGGATGATGCGGTGCACGTCCTCGAGCGTGCGCACCGCCACCGCCTTCACCTCGTCGAGGCGCGGCGCCTTGCCGCCGCGCAGCGCGTCCTGGGCCGCCTCGAGCCCCATGGCCAGCACCGCCAGGCTCTGGCTGGTCTCGTCGTGCAGCTCGCGGGCGATGCGCTTGCGCTCGTCCTCCTGCGCGGAGATGAGCTTTCGGAGGAGCTGCGCCCGGGCCTCCTCGCGCGCGGCGAGCTGGGCGTAGGCCTCGTTGAGCGCGTGGGTGCGCTCCTCCACCCGCTGCTCCAGCTCGGCGTTCACCCGGGCCACGTCGTCGAGCAGGCGCCGGAGCGCGAGGCGCATGCGGTCGAGCGAGCGTCCCAGCCGCCCGACCTCGTCCGTGCCGAGGTCCGGGATGGGCCAGTCCAGCTCGCCCCCGGCGATGCGCTCCGCCTCGCCGGTGAGCACGCCGATGGGCCGGGTCACGCTGCGGGCCGCGCCCCAGGCGAACGCCGCCGCGATGCCCATGTGCGCCGCCAGGCCCGCCGCCACCAGCCACCAGGGCACGTCGCCCTCGGTCGGCAGCGCCTCGGCGGTGCGCTGCCGCACCACCACGCCCCAGGGCGCCGCGGCGAGCGGCGCGAACACCATCAGCTCGGCCGGCGCCGCCGCCTTCACGCTCCACTCGCCGTGGCAGCCGTCGCAGCGCGCCGCCTGCGCCCGCTTGTCCTTCACCAGCTCGCCCAGGTGCGCCCGGCACTCGGTGCGCCGGCCGACGCGGGCCGGCACGGTGCTCGCGATGATGGTGCCGCCGGCGTCGATCAGCTCGGCGAAGCCGCTCTCGCCGCGGCGCAGGTGCTGGAGCACGCGGTCGAAGCCGCGCCGCGAGGGGTCGAACGTGCCGCCGGCGATCCCGATGATCTGGTTCTGCCAGCTCCGCACCGGCACGAGCTCGTGCACCACCCGCCCGCGCGCGCCCTGCTCCACGCCGGACAGGCGCGGCAGCCCGGTGCGCAGTACCTCGTCCACCACCGGCAGGTCGTCGGCGGGCGCCGCCGAGCGCGGGCCGCCCGGCGCCTCCGCGAGCACGTTGCGCTCGGCGTCCAGCAGGTAGACGCCCTCGCGGTGGCGGAACTGGTGGTACGCGTCGGCCACCACGCGCCGCTCGTCCTCGAGGTCGGCGTTGCCCATGGTCTGGGCCACGCCGGAGGCGAGCCGCTGCAGCACCTCGAGGTCCTCGGTCAGGACGCCGTCGAAGTGCGTCGCGGCCATCGCCGCGGCGGACATGCGCCCCTGCACCAGCCGGTCGTCGAGGTTGCGCGCCCAGTGGATCCCCGTGGCGCCCATGATGACGAGCGGGACGGCGATGCCGGTCGCCATCAGGAGGTACACGCGCCGGCGGATGCCGCCCGGCATGGCCGGGTGCGGCGCGGTGCCGGGCGCGGCCGCGCTCGCCGGCGGGGCGGGCTGCGGCGGGGCAGGCGGCGGCGGGGCAGGCGGCGGCGCCGCGGGGGCGCCTGCGTCGTGCGCGGGCCTCACCGGCCGCCCCCGGGGTGCGTGCTGTGGGCCATGTGGTAGAGCTCGTCGAGATCGCCGCGCGTGCGGAGCAGCACCGCCCGGCCGCGCTGCTCCCACGCCAGCTCCTGCCAGGGCTGCCCCGCCACCAGCACGGCGGAGAGCGTGGCCGGGTACGGGCCGACGGTGGTGCGCTGCACGCGCAGGACGTTGCGATCGGCGAGCAGCGGCGCGGCGATCTCGGCGCCCTCGGCGGTGGACTGCAGGATCTGGACGGCCGGCGCGCCGGTGCGGTCGACGACCGTGATGGCCGCGGAGCCGCGGCGCCCGCCCGCGAGCCGGATCTCCGAGGGCGGCCAGGCGAGGCGCTGCGGGAAGTAGCCGGGCAGCATCAGCATGGCGCCGAGCCTGCGCTCGGCCTCCTGCACGCTGGCGGCGTGGCGCACCGCGCTGCCCTCGCCGGCGATCCACCCGGGCAGCGCGCCGAGGGCGGCGATCACCAGCGCGGAGGTCGCGGCCACCCACACCAGCGCCGCGAGCATCCGCGCGAGCTCGAGCCCCGCCTCGCGCGCGCGCGTCACGCTCCCGGTCATACCACGAAGAACAGCAGGGCCGTCAGGGTGAGGGCCGCCAGCGCGACCCGCGCCGCGCCGAACGGCAGCCGCGGCGCGGGCGGCTGGAGCAGGCGCCGGCAGCGCAGCTCGATGTCGCGCGAGCGCACGCGGGCGAGCGGCTCGGAGAGCGCGGCGGCGAGCACCGTCCGGCGCACCGGCACCGGCGGCGGCCCGGCGGTGGCGCGGTGGAGCTTGAGCAGGCCGCTCGCGAGCGCGAGGCGGTCCCCGCACGCCTCGGCGGCGTGGTCGTCCGCGAGCCACTCGGCGTCGCGCGCCAGCGCGCGCGAGACCACCTGGAACGCCGGGTTGAGGCCCATGGCCACGCGCGCCAGCAGCACCACCCAGCTCGCGGCGGGGTCGCGCCGCGCCAGGTGGGCCAGCTCGTGGGCCAGCGCCGCGCGCAGCTCGGCCGCGTCGAGCAGGCGGAGCGCGCCGCGCGAGAGCACCACCGCCGGCCGCCGGATGCCGGTGCAGAACAGGATCGGCGCGCCGCGCTCCACCCAGACCAGCGCCGGCGCGCGGGTGCCGAGGCGGGCGGCCAGCTCGGCCAGCGTCGCGCCGAGGCGCGCGGCCGTCTCCGGGTCCGGCGCCGCCGGCTCGGGCGGGCGCGCGCGGCGCCGGCGCCACAGGAACGGCACCAGGTCCATGAGCAGCAGCGCCAGGCCCATCGCCGCGAGCCCGCCGACGAACCACTGGTACATCCCGGTCCCGAGCAGCCGCACGTCCGCCCAGCGCCGGCCGACGAGCAGCGCGCCGCCCTCGCGGAACGCGTCGCCGGCCCGCACCGGGAACAGCAGCACCAGCGCCGGAAACAGGACCAGCGGATAGCCCAGGGCGGTGAGCCGCAGGGCGATCCGCTGGCCGGGGTCGCGCACTCGCCAGGTCCGCACCAGGGCCTCCACGAACAGCGAGGCGACCAGGGTGTGGAAGATGGCCTGCGCGAGGACGTCAGCCCACGTGGCGCTCGTCATGCGACGAGGCGTGGCCGCCGTGCTCCGCGGGCGGCGCCCGCCCCTCGATGCGCGCCAGCTCGAGCGGGTGCTCGTGCTCGTAGCGCTCCCGGCTGACCTTGCCGGTGAACATCGACGTGTCGAACGGGAACACGTCGGGGCTCAGGTGCGCGTTGAACACGTGCCAGATGGTGATCACCAGGAACGCCATCAGGCCCTCGTTCGAGTGGGCCACCTTGGCGGCGGGGATCACCTCGCCCGGCAGCAGCGACGCGAAGGTCACCGGGAAGAACAGGATGAAGCCGGTGAGCACCATGATGACGTTGCCGAACACCAGGCCCCAGTACTCGAACTTCTCCTTGTACGTGTACCGATCGTACATCGGGTGCTTGTCGGTCACGCCCAGGTAGTACTTGAGCTGGAGGATGGCGTCCTCGAAGTCCTTCTTGGACGGCACCATGGTGAAGCCGATCTTCTTCGAGAGCATGGCGGCGATCGCGTTCGCGAAGTGGATCACCGTGGACGCCGCCAGGACCAGGCCGCACACGCGGTGGACCCAGCGCGCCACGTCGATGCCGCCGAACACGCCGACCACGGTCTGCGCCCAGCCCGCCGTGTAGAACTTCTGCGGCAGGCCGGTGAGGCACAGCAGCACGAACACCAGCATCGTGATGAAGTGCTCGATCCGCTGCTGCAGGTTGAAGCGGACGATGTAAGCGCTCATCGGTTCACCACCACGCGCCAGAGGTGCAGCGCGATCTGGAGCACGAGCCCGCCCACCATGAACGGGATCAGCATCTTGTAGAAGACCTGCACGCCCCACACGAGCGGCGCCTTCTGCGGGGTCGGCTCGTAGTGCGAGAGCCACGCCTTCGGGAAGCTCGCGCTGGCGCCCGCGTGGCACTTGGCGCAGGTCTTCTGCAGGTTGGCCGCCATCACGGCCGACGACGGGTCCTTGGAGGACTGGATGTCGTGGACGCCGTGGCAGTCGGTGCACACCGCGGCGAGGCGCGCGTCCGGCGCGTTCTTCTGCTTGCGCTGGAGCGTGGCGGCCATGCCGTGGAAGTCGGAGAGGTAGGTCGACACCACCTTGCTGGAGAGGCCGTACTTCGACATCAGCTTCTCGTCGGTGTGGCAGCGGCCGCAGATCTCCGGGGTGCGCATGGCGAGCTGGCCGTCGCGCGGGTCGGTGGTGTCGTGGGCGCGGTGGCAGTCGGTGCACACCGGCACGTCGGGGCTGCTCTCCGCCGCGCGGCCGTGCACGCTCTTCGCGTAGACGTCCGCCTCCTCCGCGTGGCAGCCCGAGCACATCTTGGAGATGCGCGTGCGCGGCTGGCCCGGCCGGGAGATGTCGTGGGCGCCGTGACAGTCCACGCAGAGCGCGGCCTTGTCGTTGCCCTTGGCCATCACCGCGTAGTGAACGCCGTCCAGCGTCTTGGTGTAGTTCGCGAAGTGGCAGCCCTTGCACTGCTCGTAGTAGGCGCGGGTCACGTCGCGGCGGGTCTTGAACTTCAGCTCGCCGGTGGCGTGGTCGCTGGTCTTGTCGGTGTGACACTCCGTGCAGCGGAGCGCCTCGCCGTGGACCGACTTCGCGAACGCGTCCTGGTCGACGTACAGCGAGAGCTTCTCGCCGCTCGGGAGGTCGAAGGTCTGGCTCGGGTCGCTGTGACAGCCGAGGCAGTCCTCCTGCTCGGCCGGGATACCCGCCCAGGCTGGGTTCGCGGCGAACGCGAGGAGGAGGGGCAACAGGCGTCGGATCATTTGCACACCCTGGAGGAGTCGGTGCGTCAATCCGTGACAGCCACGGATTGCGCCACTTCCTACCAGGGGGCGGGCGGATTGTCCAACGCCTCCGGCCGGATAAGCACGCGTGAATTCAGCACGAATTGATCTGGATTCATCCGGTCGAGATGCGGCGCAAGAATCGCGGCCTCCGCACACCTCCCCCGCGCCTCGCGCAATCGCCGACGATTCTGCGCGGGGCCGGGGGAGGCTTGACGCCCGTCAACCGGGTCCGCGGCGCCTCCCCCGGATTGCCTGCGCGCAATCGCGCACCTCCCGATGCGCCCCCTGCGCGCCCGCGCGCACATTGCACACATTCTCCCGGATTGCGCCGGGATGGGCGCGGCGACCGCCGGCGCGGCGGCGCCCGGCGCGACCGCCGGAGGCGCCGGCGCGCGCGGCGCGCGGGCGGCGCGACCCGTGCGGCCGCGCGCCGCACCGGGCCTCGGGCCCGCCCGCGCCCGCGCGCGGCCGCGAAAGTCGTGCGGGCGCGGCCGTTCGCCGCACCGCCGCGACCGCGGCCCTCACGGCCGCAGGAACGCCTTCGTCAGCGCGGCCCACCCCTCCTCGCCGACGAGCCACGGGGCCGGGGCGACCAGCGTCCCCCCGTCGGCCGCGGCGAAGCCGAGCTGGTGCTCGACGAACTGGTTCCAGCGCTGCGCCTCGCGCCGCATCCACGACTCCGCGGCGCCGGCGCGCGGCATCGACGCGTAGGCCTCGTCCGCCGGCGTGAACGCGACCAGCCACCCGCGCCCGTAGCCCTCGCGCTTCACCAGCGCGGGGTCGCGCACCACCGAGACGTTCACGCCCACCACCGTGCCGTCCACCGGCGCGGGGATCTCCAGCGCGCGCCCGCCGCCGTGCAGCGTGGCGATGGTCTCGCCGCGGGCCACGCGCGTGCCCGGCCGCGCCAGGTCCACCGCGGTGACCGCCGGCATCAGGCGCTGCGCGATGCCGTCGAGCCCGAGCTCCACGGCGCGCCCGCCCGGGCGGCGGTGCAGCCAGAGGTGACCGGGCGCGTAGAACAGGTCCGGGCGGAACGGCACGCCGTCCACGTCGCGGATCCCGAGCGCGCGCTCGCGCCGCTCGGCGCGCCCGCGGACCACCAGCGCGATGACCAGCGCCGGGACCACGATGACCGCCACCATCGCCAGGAAGAGGCCGAACCGGGCCAGGATGCCGAGGGTGAAGACGCCGATCGACTGGAGGATCTCGAGAACGCTCTGCATGGCTTCCTCCCGACTGCGAGCCCGCGCCCGTCACCGGGCGCCCTCATCCGCGCCTGCGGCCCCCGGCCCGGAGCGAGTGGGCCGGGGACCGCCGACGCGCCCCCCTCACTGCGCGTGGCACATGGTGCAGTCGTCGAACCCGAACGCCTGCTTGCCGTGGCACGCTCCGCACGACTCGCCCTTCTCCATCGCGGCGTGCGTCACCGCCTGCTTCTTCTCCTTGACCGAGCGGCCCAGGATCCCGAACCGGCGCGGGTGGCAGGACACGCAGTCCGGCCTGGCCGAGTCCACGTGGCTGTCGTGCCGGAACGT
The DNA here is from genome assembly GCF_049201065.2 of Anaeromyxobacter sp. Red801. Classification (NCBI taxonomy): domain Bacteria; kingdom Pseudomonadati; phylum Myxococcota; class Myxococcia; order Myxococcales; family Anaeromyxobacteraceae; genus Anaeromyxobacter; species Anaeromyxobacter sp. Red801. The sequence goes on from NZ_CM181236.1 coordinate 2,534,047, forward strand.
CACCTGGCCCGGGCTGTCGCCGCCCTGCGGGAGCGGGAGCTCCGGGGGCAGGTTGGGAAGGTCGCCCGCCAGCGCGCTGCCACCCAGCAGCAGCCCGGCCAGCGCACCGCACCACGAGAGCTTGAGCGTCATGGCTGTGGTCTCCGTTCTCAGGTCAGGAAGAAGGTGCGGGCCATCTCGTCCCAGTCGTCGCCGGCCAGCGCGCGGCCGATGCCGTGGATGGGCACGCCGCCGTCCTGCAGCACGCGGCCGAGCTCGGGGCTCATCCGCATGGCGAGGCGCTCGGACGCGTCCTCCAGGAACCGGTTCGCGGCGCTGTCGGCGAAGAGCTGGCGGAGGTTCGCGGCGAGGCGGGGCGCCTTCACCTTGAACAGCCACCCGGCGCCGTACGGGTCCTCGACGCCGTCGGGCCGCTCGCGCGCCGCCGCGTTCACCGCCACCACCGTCCCGTCGATGGGCGAGAGCATCGGGACGCTCTTCTCGCCGTCGCCGATCTCGAGCGCCGGCTCGCCCTGCGCCACCTTGGCGCCGACGCTGGGCAGCTCGACCCGGGCCGGCCCGACGAGCTTGTGGGCGAAGTCGTCCACGCCCACCGCCACCAGGCCGTCGGACTCCAGCCGCGCCCAGGTGTGGCCGGGGTGCAGGTGGACGCCGGCGGGCACCTGGAACCAGCCGGCCACCGCGGGCCGGACCGCCACCGGGCGCGGCGCGGGCGCCGCGGCGGGGACGCGGGCGGGGGCGCGGACCTCGGCCGCCGCCGGCTTGCCGCCCTGGACGTAGCGCCAGAACGGGATGAACATCAGCAGGTAGGCGATCCCGAGTCCGTACTCGAGGAGCTTGGCCGGGTAAACGGAGAGCAGGTCGTAGGCCATGGCTTCCTCCTTTCAGTGCTCCGCGGGGAACGCCGGGTCCCCACGCAGGATGGGCATGCGGTTGACGATCCAGCGGTAGGCCAGCACGCCGATGGTGACGAGGGTGATGGACACCCAGATCTCCATCCAGCTCGGCACGTACCGGTCCACCCGGTTCCAGTTGAAGGCGATGACCGAGATGTTGAGGCGGTTCAGCACCACGCCGAGGACGCCGACCACCGAGGCCGCGCGGATGAGCTTCACCTTGCCGTTGCGCGCGCCGTAGGCGAACACGAGCGAGGGCAGCAGCACGAAGCCGACCACCTCGACCAGCCACCAGGCGCCGTAGCCGGTGGCCAGGTAGCCCCAGGCGTGCCCGTCGACGACGCTCTGCAGCTTCAGGAAGAAGTAGGCGAACATCACCACCGCGGCCGCCTTCCCGAGGCCGATGGTCAGCTTGTCCACGTCCACGTGGTGGTCGACCCGGGTCTGGAAGATCCGGTGCGAGAGCGCGCTCTCGAAGATCACCATGTTGAGGCCGGCGATGATCGCGCTGACGAAGAAGAAGACGAAGATGTAGGGCGTGTACCAGAGCGGGTGGAGCTTGGTGGGCGCGAGCAGGAAGAGCGACCCGAGCGCCGACTGGTGCATGGTCGAGAAGATGACCGAGAGCACCGTGAGCGCGATGAGCGCCTTCTTCAGCACCGCGTGGATGCGCCGCCAGCCGAGCCACTCGAAGAACGGCACGGTGAACTCGAGCAGGAGGACGGTCGTGTAGCACATGACGCACCACGCGACCTCGAACAGCACCGAGGCGGTCCCGAAGTTGAAGAGCGCCATGACGATGTTCCAGGGGCGGCCCAGGTCGGCGAGCAGGCCGATGACCGCCATCACGTAGCCGAGGAAGGCGGTGAGGATCGCGGGGCGCTCGATGCCGTGGTAGTCCTTCAGCCCGAACAGCTGCACCGCCGAGCCGATGGTGAACCCGCCGGCGGCGAGCACGATGCCGGTCATCATGTCGAAGCCGATCCAGAGGCCCCAGGGAGCGGACTGCGACAGGTTGGTGGTGGCGCCCAGGCCCGCCGCGAAGCGGTAGACGAGCAGCGGGACGCCGATGATGAGGATGAACGTCGCGACGGCGTTCGTCGGCGTGAGCAGGGAGCGGAGGTACTCCTTCCAGCTCATGCCCAGCAGGATCTTCTCCCGGACGAACGAGTGCTGGGCGACCGCGGTGGCGTTAGCCATGGTGCTCCTCCTTCCCCTGCTCCGACTCGGCCTGCTCGAGCTTCTCGCGCCGGTTGGAGAATGCGTAGATGCCCATCAGCAGCGGCGGCCAGAGCGTCATCACGAACGGCGGCACCGAGAGCGCGCCGGAGGCGAGGTCCGGGATGGGCCGCTCGGGCACGTCGGTCCGGAACGCGAGCTGCTCCAGGTCGACGTCGGTGATGTACAGCCAGCTCGTCCCGCCGGCCTCCCGCTCGCCGTACACGTGGTGCACGTAGCGGTCGGGGTTCGTGTAGATGCGGGTCTTGGCGACCTCGAGGAGCTCGCTGCGCTTCCCGAAGGTCAGCGCGCCCGAGGGGCACACCTCGGTGCACGCCGGCTTGAGGCCCTTCGCCTGCCGCTCGGCGCAGAAGGTGCACTTGCGCACGCGCGGCGCGTTCGAGCCGTACTCGTACTTCGGCACGTCGAACGGGCAGGCGATCATGCAGTACCGGCAGCCCATGCAGCGGTTCGGGTTGTAGACCACCGGCCCCTCGGGCGACTTGGTCATCGCCTTGACCGGGCACGCCGAGGCGCAGCCCGGCGCCAGGCAGTGCATGCACTGCTTCTTCGCGAAGCGCTCGATGCCGGGCGCCTTCTCGGTGCGGTTCACCACCGTGAAGGCCTGCTCGTGCATGTCGCGCTTCTGGTCGAAGACGTTGGCGTCCTCGGGGGGCGGCGCGAGGTGGTTGGCCTCGGCGCACGCCGCCTCGCACGCGCGGCAGCCGACGCAGAGGGTCGTGTCGACGAGCACGCCTGGCCCGTCCACCGCCGCCCCGTGCGCCGCTGCGGCGGCGGTGGCCGCCGACGCGCCGGCGGCCCCCACCGTCACTGCCGCGATCTTGAAGAACCCTCTGCGTCCGATCTTCATGGTTGTCTCCGGGCGGGTGCGGTCAGCCGTGCGCCGCGACGAGGTTCATGGTCCCGAGCACCGCAACTCCGACCACCATCACGACGAATGCGAACATCATGGCGTCGCTCCTTTCGGCCCTGCGGGTGAGGGATGGGAGTCCGCGTCGGCCGATCGTTCGGCTCGCTCGAGCGCCTCGCGGAAGAGCGGGCAGGTCTTGAACGCCTCGCCTTCGCAGGTGCTCGCCGTGGTGACCCGGTCGATCGGCACGAGCTTCTTCACCGGGTAGGCCCGGCAGAACACCATCGAGACCTCTTTCAAGTACGGGCAGGTCATCTGTCGCCGTCCTCCCGCGGATCCCTATGGCAAGGGGCGCGCCAGCCGGGGCGCGGCGGCGCGCGCGAGCGAAGAGCGGCGTGTTCACGGTGGGTTACGCTCGCGGTGCGGCGTGCGCCCGCGCGCGGCGCGGGTCCCGCGGCTGTCGAGTTCCTCAGCGCCCCTTCACCGGAGCGGGGTGCGACCGCCCGTGATCACGCGGGGTTGCGGCCGCGGCGGCGCCGGTGGAGAGAAGCTCGACGGTGCGGAGGAACTCGACGTGGCAGCCGGTCGCAGGCGGCGCGCGACGGGCGTCCGGGCGCGGCAGGAGCGCGCGACCCATTCACGATCCGTCACGTCACGAGGCGTGAACGCGGCGCCGGGCCGCACGTGCGCCGGGGCGCACGCGGTCCGCCGGGACCCTCGGAGCGCGCGGCGCGCGCGGGGGCGCGGGGCCGGCGCGCGCTCAGCGCGCGCCGCCGTCGCCGTCGCGGGGCGGCTCGTCCTCGCCGTCCCGGCGCAGCCCCCACTTCCGCATCTTGTTGTAGAGGGTGACCCGGTCGATGCCGAGGATGCGCGCCGACTGGCTCACGTTGCCGCCGGTGTGCGCCAGGACCGCAGAGACGTGCCGCCGCTCCACCTCCTCCAGCGAGGCGAGCGTGCCGGGCCGCGGCGCGGCCTCCGGCTTGCCGGGGAGGCCGAGGTCGGGGAGCTGGATCACCGGACCGGTGCAGACCACCGCGCCCCGCTCCAGGATGTTCCGCAGCTCGCGCACGTTGCCGGGCCAGTCGTGCGCCATGAGCGCGCTCATCGCCTCGGAGGAGACGCCGTCGAGCCGCTTCTTCATCTCGACCGAGAGCCGCTCCACGAAGCTCTCCACCAGGAGCGGGATGTCCTCCCGGCGGTCCCGCAGCGGGGGGATGAGGATGGGGATGACGTTGAGCCGGTAGAACAGGTCCTCGCGGAACTTCCCCTCCCCCACCGCGCGCTTCAGGTCGCGGTTGGTGGCGGCGATGATCCGGACGTCCACGTCGATGTTCTCGTTGCCGCCGATCCGGTGGAAGCGCCGCTCCTCCAGCACCCGCAGCAGGTCGAGCTGGAGCTTCGACCCGATGTCGCCCACCTCGTCGAGGAACAGCGTGCCCCCGTGGGCGGCCTCGAACTTGCCCTTGCGGCGGGCGATCGCGCCGGTGAACGCGCCCTTCTCGTGCCCGAACAGCTCGGACTCGAGCAGGCTCTCGGTGAGCGCCGCGCAGGAGACCGCCACGAACGGCCCCTCCGCCCGCGGGCTCTCCTGGTGGATGGCGCGGGCCAGCACCTCCTTGCCGCTGCCGGACTCGCCCAGCACCAGGATGGTGGAGTTGGAGCGGGCCGCCGTGCGCGCCAGCTCGAACACCGCCTGCATGGCCGGGCTCTTGGAGAGCAGGTCGCGGAACCGGTACTCCCGCTTGAGCGCCTGGCGCAGGACCGCGTTCTCCCGCACCAGCGTCTGCTGGGAGACGATCTTCTGCATCATCAGCGACAGCTCCTCGGGATCGAACGGCTTCACGAGGTAGTCGTAGGCGCCCAGCTTCATGGCCGCGACCGCGGTGTCCACGGTGGCGTAGGCGGTCATGATCACGACCGCCAGCTCGGGCTGGAGCTTCTTGGCCTCCTCCAGCACCTGCAGGCCGTCCATCCCGGGCATCTTCAGGTCGACGATGAGGATCGACCAGCGCTCCGCCTTGAGCTTCTCGATCGCGGCGAACCCGTCCACCGCCACGTGGACGGAGTAGCCGTCCTTCTCGAGCCAGCCGCCCAGCGACTCGCGGACGATCTCCTCGTCGTCCACCACCAGGATGCGCGTTCTCTCGTTGGACATCACCTGGGACCTCCGGCCTGCAGCTCCTCGAGCCTGCGTCGACACTCGGAGCAGAGCTCCGGCTTCTTCTCGTCCACGTTGCGGACGCCGGACGAGCGCGCCATCACGCACACCGGCGTCGCGCAGTGCAGCAGGCCGAACGCGTGCCCGACCTCGTGCACCGCCTCCTTGGCGAGCCGCTCCAGCAGCAGCTGCGGCCCGATCAGCTCCACGTCCTCCAGCAGGCGCGCGATGGAGACCACCGCCGCGCCGCCCCCGAGCTGCCCCTCGCCGAACACGTAGGTGAGGATGGGGATGAACAGGTCGCGGTCGGTCACCCCGAGCACCTTCCCCGCGCCCGGCCCGGCCTCCAGCAGCCACTTCAGGATCGCGCCGGAGAGGTGCTGCTTGCGCTTCGGGTCGTAGGCGTGGCGCGGGCGCTCCGGCGAGGTCCACTCGCGCACCGGCCGCCCGAACGCGCGGCCCAGGTGCAGCGCGGCGTGGTCCAGCAGCGCCCGGTCGGGCGCAGCCTCGCCGATCCACCAGATGAAGATCGGGTCCATTCATTCGATGCCCTGGGGGCGCCGCCGCCGCGCCCCCCCGGAACCCGCCGCCGTCCGCCCGCCGCGCATCACTCCGCCGCCTTCCGGGGCGGCAGCCGGATGGCGACCCGCGTCCCCTTCCCGACCTCGCTGTGGATCTCGATCTTGCCGTGGTGGCGCTCGACGATGCCGTACACCACCGAGAGGCCGAGCCCGGTGCCGCGCTCCTTGGTGGTGAAGAAGGGGTCGAAGATCTTGGACAGGTGGTCGGGCGCGATGCCCGGGCCGGTGTCGGTGAACGCGACCTCGACCCAGCGGCCGCCCTCCACCAGCGCCGACTCCACCGTGAGCCTTCCGCCCCGCGCCATGGCCTCGCAGGCGTTCATGATCACGTTCACGCACGCCTGGCGGAGCTGCCCGAAGTCGCCCTCCACCGGCGGCAGCGGCGCGAGCCGCTTCTCGAGCGTCACGTTCTGGATGTTGATCTGGTTGGAGAGGAGCTGGATGCCCTCCTCGACCACCGCGTCCAGGTCCACGTCCTTGAGCGTGAGCGGCCGCTCGCGCGCGAAGTCGAGCAGGTTGCGCACGATGGCGCTGCAGCGCTCGGTCTCGCGCTGGACCAGGAGCAGGTGCTTCACCAGCGTCTTGCGCGTGGCGTCGTCGGGCACCCCCTGGTCCAGCGTGCGGACGATGAGCTTCGCGAAGGTGAGGATCCCGGCCAGCGGGTTGTTGATCTCGTGCGCGATCGACGCGGACAGCTTGCCCAGCGAGGAGAGCTTCTCCGAGCGGACCAGCTGGTCCTGCGCGGCGCGGAGCGCGGCGGTCCGCTCCAGCACCTGCTGCTCGAGGCTCGACATGAGCGCGTCGAGGTCGCGGCGCGCCGAGCGCAGCGAGCGCGTCATGTCGTTGAAGGAGGCGGCCAGCAGCCCCAGCTCGCCGCTCCAGGTGACCGGGACCTCGAGCTCCAGCTGCTCGCGCGCGACGCGGCGGGTGGCCTGCACCAGCGCCGCGATGGGCCGCATCAGGTGGTGGCGGGTGAACAGCCAGGCGAACAGGCCGAGCAGGCCCGAGGCGAGCGCGGCGGCGGCCAGGGTGCGCCACCGGAACGTGTGGGTCTGCGCGTCGAGGCGCGCGAGCGAGACGTCCAGGTCGATGACGCCCAGCACCTCCTGCGAGCCCGGGTGCGCGTGGCAGGCGCCGGTCGAGCAGGACGCCTCGTTGTAGACCGGGGTCATGATCCCCAGCACGCGGTGGTCGCCGGAGCGGAACACGCGGCTCCGCTCCTCCAGCTCCAGCTTGCGCAGCGGCTGGCCGGCCGCGTGGCAGCCGGAGCAGGCCTCCGCGTCGCGGTCCACCATCCGGCCCACCTCCTCCGGCACGGTGGAGAAGGTGACGCGCCCGTTCGCGTCCATCATGCGGACGCGCTCGATCCCGGCCTGCCGCGCCACGTCCTGCATGATGAGGTAGGCGTCGCCGCGGCGGTCCTGCAGCATGGCGCGGTGGAGCGCGTTGCGGACCGTCTGGCTGAGGAGATCCGACTCCTGCACCACCTGGCCGAGCAGGTGCCGCTGCACCGCGATCTCCGCCAGGAAGAACAGGCCCACCGTGGCGAGCGCCACCGCCCCGATCATCGCGAACAGCTTGGTGGAGAGCCGCTGCTGCCAGGGGATCTCCAGGCCGAGCGCGCCGAGCGACGCGGGCGCGATGGCGCGGGCGAGGCGCTGCAGCGCCCGGTCCTCCTCCGGCGTGCGGCCGTTGTCCTGGGTGCGCGCCGCGGGCTCCGCCGGCGGGGGCGGCTCGGGGGCCGGGGAGGTCCCGGGCGAGGTTCCTGGCGATGCGCTCACGGCGTGCTCGGCCGCCCACCCGTACCGCCGCGGCGAGGGTGGGCGCCTTGCGGTCCGTCAACGATTGTTCAATTTCTCGTCGCCCCGATGCAATCCTGGCCGGGCGGAAATTGCGCGCGAATTGACGCACCCTGCGCGGTCCTGCCGCGCCCCGCCCCCCGGCGCCCTCGCCGCCGGCCCGGCCGCCCGTCCCCCGGCGCGGGTGCGCCGCCGCGCGCAGGGGATTTGATCCCGGGCACGCCTCCGTCTACCCTCTCGGGTCCCGTGACCCAGCCCCGCGCCATCCTCCTCGTCCAGTGCCCCGACCGCCCCGGCATCGTGGCGGCGATCTCCAGCTTCCTCTACCGCCACGGCGCCAACATCCTCGACTTCGACCAGCACACGTCGGTGGACAACGGCGGCGCCTACTTCACCCGCCTCGAGTTCCAGACCGACCGGCTGGACCTGCCGGTGGAGGACCTGCAGCACGCGTTCGCGCTCGACGTCGCCCGGCCGTTCGCCATGGACTGGCGGCTCACGCTCTCCTCGCAGCGCAAGAAGGTCGCGATCCTGGTCTCGAAGCACGACCACGCGCTCCTGGAGCTGCTCTGGAACTGGGACCGCGGCGACCTGCACGCGGACGTCTCCACCGTGATCTCCAACCACCCCGACCTGCGCGAGGCGGTGGAGTCGTTCGGCGTCCCGTTCGTCCACGTGCCCAACACCCGCGACACCCGCGCGCAGGCCGAGGCCCGCATGCTGGAGCTGCTCGAGGGCAAGGCCGACCTGGTGGTGCTCGCGCGCTACATGCAGATCGTCTCGCCGGAGCTGGTGGCGCGCTGGCCGAGCCGCATCATCAACATCCACCACTCCTTCCTCCCGGCGTTCGTGGGCGCCGACCCGTACCGGCAGGCCTACGACCGCGGGGTGAAGATCGTGGGCGCCACCGCGCACTACGTCACCGCGGAGCTCGACGCCGGGCCCATCATCGACCAGGACGTGGGCCGGGTCTCGCACCGCGACGCGGTCGAGGACCTGAAGCGGCTGGGGCGCGATCTCGAGCGCCGGGTGCTGGCGCGCGCGGTGCGCTGGCACTGCGAGGACCGCGTCATCGTGAACGGGAACAAGACCGTCGTGTTCAGCTGACGGCGGCGGGGCGCCCGCCCGGCCGCCGCCGCGCGTGCCAGGGACCGCGAGCGGCCGCACCTTCCCGAGGGAGGTGCGCCATGGCGGCCCGGACGCTCACGCTCATGCTCGGCCTGTGGCTGTTCTTCTCGGCGTTCCTGTGGAAGCGGGCGCCCGCCTCCTTCGCGAACGCCTGCGCGGTGGGGCTGCTCGCGTGCGCCGCCGCGCTGTGGGCCATGTGGCGGCCCCGCGTGCGCCTGGCCGGCGTCGCCCTCTCCGCCTGGCTGCTCGCGGCGGCGCTGCTCGTCCCGCAGCCCTCGCCGTCGGCGCGGTGGAACGACGTGGCTGTGGCGCTCGCCATGTTCCTCACCGCGCTCGTGCCCGGCACCATGTACTCCTCGCGCCGCGCGACCGCGGCCGGCGGCGCCTGAGGCGGCGCGGCCGCGGCCCCGCGCGGGAGGTGCGGCGCCGGCGCGCCCGCGGCAAGGGTTCCGCCGTGCCCACGCCCGCGTCCCCCGAGCAGCTCGCCCGCCTGCGCGCGGGCATGGCCCAGACCGTCCGCGCGCTGCAGGAGGAGATCTCCGCGGCGCTGGAGCGCGCCGACGGCGCCGCCCGCTTCGCCGCGGACCGCTGGGAGCGCCCCGGCGGCGGCGGCGGCGAGAGCCGCGTGCTCCAGGACGGCGCGCTGCTCGAGAAGGCCGGCGTGAACGTGTCGGAGGTGCACGGCGAGCTGCCCGACGCGCTCGCGCGCAAGGTGCAGGGCGAGGGCGGCGCGTTCACCGCGGTCGGGCTGTCGGTGGTGGTCCACCCCGCCAGCCCGATGCTCCCGACCGCGCACATGAACGTGCGGCTGCTGAGCCGCGGCGGCAGCGCCTGGTTCGGCGGCGGCGCCGACCTCACCCCGTACTACCTGTTCGAGGAGGACTGCCGGCACTTCCACGCCGCGCTGCGCGACGCCTGCGAGCGCCACGCGCCCGGCAGCTACGCGCGCCACAAGCGCGCCGCCGACGCGTACTTCTACCTGCGCCACCGCGGCGAGCACCGCGGCGTGGGCGGGATCTTCTACGAGGACGCCGGCGACGACCTGGAGCGCGAGCTCGCGTTCGCGGGCGAGATGGGGCGGGCGTTCCTGCGGGCGTACCTGCCCATCCTGGAGCGCCGCCGCGCCGCGCCGTTCGGCGAGGAGGAGCGGCGCTGGCAGGAGATCCGGCGCGGGCGCTACGTGGAGTTCAACCTGGTCTGGGACCGCGGCACGGTGTTCGGGCTGGAGACCTCCGGCCGCACCGAGTCGATCCTGATGTCGCTGCCGCCGCGGGTGCGCTGGGTGTACGACCACCGCCCCGCGCCGGGCAGCCGCGAGGCGGCGCTCCTCGACGTGCTGCGCGCGCCGCGCGACTGGGCGTGAGCGGCGCGGGCGGGCGCGTCACCTCACCCGCTACGCCCCCGGCGACCCGGCCTCCTCGCGGCGCGTGCGCCAGAGCGAGTAGCCCATGGCGCCGCCGAGCAGCGCCACCACCACGCCGAGCGACACGAACGCGTTCACGTGCACCCAGCTCGAGACGACCATCTTCAGGCCGATGAACACGAGCACCAGGGCGAGGCCGGCCTTCAGGTACTCGAACCGCCGCAGGAGCTGCGCCACCGCGAAGTAGAGCGAGCGCAGGCCCATGATGGCGAAGATGTTCGAGGTGAAGACGATGAACGGGTCGAGCGTGATGCCGAAGATCGCCGGCACCGAGTCGAGCGCGAACACGACGTCGGACACCTCGATCATGCACAGCGCCAGGAACAGCGGCGTCGCCACCCGGCGGCCGTTCTCCACCAGGAAGAAGTGGTGCCCCTCCATGCGGCTGGTGGACGGGACCAGCCGGCGCAGCACCCGGAACGCGACGCTCTTCTCCGGGTGGTGCTCCTGCTCCTCGTGGAAGAAGATGCGGATCCCGGTCACCACCAGGAACGCGCCGAACACGTAGATGAGCCAGTGGAAGCGCGAGAGCAGCGCGGTGCCGCCCACGATCATCACCAGGCGCAGGAAGAACGCGGTGGTGATGCCCCAGAACAGCACGCGGTGCTGCAGCTTCGGCGGGATCGCGAAGGTCGCGAACACGAGCACGAAGACGAACAGGTTGTCCACCGAGAGCGACTGCTCGATGAGGTAGCCGGTGACGAACTCGATCGCCTTGCTCGCCCCGAAGCGCCACCACACGAACCCGGCGAACACCGCCGCCAGCGACGCCCACACCGCGGTCCAGCCCAGCGCCTCGCGCGCGCGGATCACCTCGTCCCGCCGGTGGAAGACGCCCAGGTCGAGCGCGAGCAGGACGAGCACGAGGACCAGGAAGCCGAGCCAGAGCCAGGGGTTCCCGACGGTCTCGAGCGCGAGGGCAGGGGGGTGCATGAGGCGGCCTTTCTAGACCTTCCGGCGGGTTCGCGCCGGGAAATTCTGGATCCGGGTTAGATTTTCTCCATGGAATGGCTCAACTACCATCACCTCTTCTACTTCTGGACGGTGGCCCGCGCGGGCAGCATCGCCCGCGCCAGCGAGGAGCTGCGGCTCGCGCAGCCCACCATCTCCAACCAGCTCAAGACGCTGGAGGCGAACCTGGGGGTGAAGCTCCTCGAGCGGCAGGGGCGGCGGCTCGTCCTCACCGACGTGGGGCGGACCGTGCTCCGCTACGCCGACGACATCTTCCGCACCGGGCGCGAGCTGCAGCGGGCGGTGAAGGGGCTCCCCACCGGCCAGCGCCTGCGCCTGGTGGTCGGCGTGGCCGACGTGATCCCGAAGCGCATGGCCGCGCTGCTCCTGCAGCCCGCGGTGGACGCCCACCCGGACCTCACGCTCGTCTGCCGCGAGGGCCCGCTGCCGCAGCTGCTCGCGGCGCTGGCGCTGCACGAGCTGGACGTCGTCATCGCCGACGTCCCCGCGCCGGAGGACGTGAAGGTGAAGGCGTTCAGCCACCGGCTGGGCGACTGCGGGACCTCGTTCCTGGCCGCGCGGCCGCTCGCGCACCTCAGGAAGGGCTTCCCGCGATCGCTGCAGGCCGCGCCCATGCTCCTGCCCTCCGAGGGCACCGCGCTCCGCCGCGGGCTCGACGCCTGGCTCGAGCGCACCGGCGTGCGCCCGGTGGTCGCCGGCGAGTTCGACGACAGCGCGCTCATGCAGGCGTTCGGGGCGCGCGGGCTGGGCGTGTTCGCCGCGCCGCGCGTGCTCGAGGAGGACATCCGCTCGCAGCTCGAGGTGGGCGTGATCGGGCGGGCCGAGGACGTGCGCGAGGCCTACCACGCCATCACGGTGGAGCGCCGCCTGCGCCACCCGGCGGTGGTCACCCTGGCCGAGGCGGCGCGGGACGCCATCTTCGGCGCGCCGCAGGCCTGACGCGGGCGCCGGCGGGCTCCCCCTGCGGCCCGTACCCTGGTTTTCTCGCAGACTCGCGGCATCATTTTCTATTTGTCTGCGTCCGGCCGGCGACTAGGTTCTCCCTGCGCGCGCACCGTCGCGCGGCGGAGGCCACACCGTGAAGAACCAGCTGAAGACCATCCTGCTCCTCGGCACGCTCTCGGCCCTGCTGGTCGCGTTCGGCGCCAGCCTCGGCCCGGGCCCGTTCTGGCTGTTCACGGCGATCGCGGTGCTGATGAACCTCGGCGCCTACTTCTTCTCGGACAAGATCGTGCTGCGCATGCACGGCGCCCGCGAGCTGCCGCCCGGGGAGGCGCCGCGGCTGCACGAGATCGTCCGCGAGCTGTCGGGCCGGGCCGGGATCCCCCCGCCGCGGCTGTTCCTCGTCGACGAGCCGCACGCGAACGCGTTCGCGACCGGGCGCAACCCGCAGCACGCGGTGGTGGCGGTGACGCGCGGGATCGTGGACCTGCTCGACGAGCGCGAGCTGCGCGGGGTGATCGCGCACGAGCTCGCGCACGTCGCGAACCGCGACATCCTGGTGGCGAGCGTGGCGGCCGGCATGGCCGCGGCCATCTCGAACCTCGCCAACATGCTGATGTTCTCGAGCCTGCTGGGCGGCGGCCGCGACGACGAGGAGGGCGGCGGCGGCGGGCTGCTCATGATGCTGGTCGCGCCCATCGCCGGCACGCTGGTGCAGCTCGGCATCTCGCGCTCCCGCGAGTACCTCGCCGACGAGACCGGCGCGCGGATCAGCGGCGACCCGCTCGCGCTGGCGAGCGCGCTCGAGAAGCTCCAGCGCGGGGCGGAGGTGCTGCCGTCCGCGGCCGGCGCGCCCGCCACCGCCAGCCTGTTCATCGTCAACCCGTTCGGCGCCGGCGCGGTGCTGGGCGGCCTGGCCCGGATGTTCTCGACGCACCCGCCCGCCGAGGAGCGCATCCGCCGCCTCCGCGCGCTGGCGCGCGTGTCCGGCGGCGCCGACGGGTACGGCCCGCGCTCGCGGATGGTGCGGGGCTGATCGCAGGGTTCCTCCATCGGAGGCCGGCGCGGAGCACGGACCGCGCCGGCAGCCGCGGGGGCGGCGCCCGGTCCTGCTGTGCGGGGGCCGGGCGCCGCGTTATCTTCGAGGAAGACATGAACGCTCCCAAGATCACCGTCTACACCAAGCAGAACTGCCCCTACTGCGTGCGCGCCAAGCGCCTCCTCGAGAAGAAGGGCGTCGCGTTCGAGGAGATCTCGGTCGAGGGCCGGGACGAGCTGCGCACCTGGCTCGCCGAGAAGACCGGCCAGCTCACCGTCCCGCAGATCTTCGCCGGGGAGCGGTCGCTGGGCGGGTTCTCCGACCTCGACGCGCTCGAGCAGCGCGGCGAGCTCGACCCGATCCTGCGCGGCGAGTGACGCGGCCGTTGACGCGCGGGCCGGCGTCCTTCAAATAGGGCAGGTCATGGCCGCCGCCCGCGCCCGCACCGCCGCCCTCCTCGCCGTGATCCTCCCGGCGGGCGGCTGCGCCACGCTGGCGCCCTCGCGCTTCGTGGACGGGCGCACCGCCCCGCCGGCGGAGGTGGCGCGCCGGGCCGCGGCCGAGCCCGCGCCGCCGCCTGCGCCCGCGGAGCCCGCCGCGCCCCCGCCCTCCCCCGCGCCCGCCGCGCCGCGCTCGATCCCCGAGCTGGTGGCCCGCGCGCTGGAGGTCGATCCCGCCACCCGCGCCGCCTGGCACGACGTGCGCGCCGCCGCGGCGGCCGCGGGCGGCGAGCGCACCGCGTACCTGCCCTCCGTCTCGGTCGGCGCCGGCGTCCAGCGCGCCGAGACCGCGCGCACGCTGACGCGCGCCGGCACCACCGCCACCACCGCCGGGCCGTCCGGCGAGCTCACCTGGATCCTGCTCGACCTCGGCGCGCGCGCGGCGCGGGTGGACCAGGCCGACCAGCTGCTGCTCGCGTCGCGCCTCGCCGAGCACGCGGCGGTCGCCGACTTGGTGCTGCGCGTCCAGGAGACCGCCTACCAGTACCTGGGCAGCCGCGCGCTGGCCGAGGCGGAGGCGGCCGCGGTGAAGCAGGCCGAGGAGAGCCTCGCCGCCGCCGAGGGGCGGCGCGGCGCCGGGGTGGCCACGGTCGCCGACGTCCTGCAGGCCCGCACCGCGCTGTCGCAGGCGCGCCTGCGGCTGCAGCAGGTCGAGGGCCAGGCGCTCACCGTCGCCGGCGCGCTCGCCACGCTGGCCGGGCTCCCGCCCACCGCGACGCTCGACCTCGGCGCGCTCCCCGCCGACGTCCGCGTCCCGGAGACCTCCCCGGCGGTCGAGGCGCTGCTCGACGAGGCGGCGCGGCGGAGCCCCGACCTGGCCCGCGCGCGGGCCCAGGCCGGCGCGGCCGCGGCCGGCGCCCGGGCCGCCGAGCGCGCGTGGCTCCCGGTCCTCTCGCTGAACGCCGCCGCCAGCCGCTCCTGGTACCTCGACCCGTCGGGCGTCCCGCCCTCGAGCGCCTGGACCGTGGGGCTCTCCCTGCGCGTCCCGCTGCTGGAGGGGCTGCTGCGGCCGGCATACGACGCGCTCGCCGCCCGCGCCGCCGCCGACGCCGCCGAGGCGCGCGCCGCCGCCACCGGGCAGGCGGTGGCGCTCCAGGTCTGGACCGGCTACCAGGCGTTCCGCTCTGCCGGCCTCCGCGTCGAGACCGCGCGCGACCTGCTCGCCTCGGCCCGGGCCTCCAGCGACGTCGCCGCCGGCCGCTACCGCGAGGGCGTCGGCTCGATCCTCGATCTCCTCACCGCGCAGGCCGCGCTGGAGGGCGCCCGGGCCGAGGAGGTGCGCGCCCGCGCCGACTACCTCGTGGCGCTCGCCCAGCTCGCCCGCGCCACCGGCCGCCTCGCGCTGCCCGCGCCGGCCGCCGCGCCCGCGCCGCCCGCTCCCGCACCGGAAGGGAACCCATGATCGCCCCCCGCGCCGCGCCGCTCGCGCTCACCCTCGCCGCGCTCGCCGCCGCCTGCGGGCGGGGCGGCGACGGCGGGCCGAAGGGGCCGCGCCCGGTGGCGGTGCGCACGGCCGTGGCGGAGCGGCGCGACGTGCCGGTGGAGGTCCGGGCCGTCGGGCGCATCGTGGCCAACCAGTCGGTGGCGGTGCGCGCGCAGGTGTCCGGCCCCATCGTCGCGGTGCGCTTCACCGAGGGCCAGGCGGTGCGCCAGGGCGAGGTGCTGCTCGAGCTCGACCCGCGCCCGTACCGCGCCGCGCTCGACGAGGCGCGCGCCCGGCTCGCCCAGGACGAGGCCCGCGCCGCGAGCGCCCGCGACGACGCACGCCGCTTCGCCGAGCTGGTGAAGAAGGAGTACGTCACCCAGCAGCAGGCCGAGCAGGCGTCGGCCGCGGCGACCGCGGCGGCGGCGGCGGTGGCGGCCGACCGCGCCCAGGTGGAGCGGGCCGCGCTCGACCTCTCCTACTGCACGGTGCGCGCGCCCGCGACGGGCCGCACCGGGCGGCTGCTCGTGCACGCCGGCAACCTCGTCACCGCGTCCGCGCAGACCCCGCTGCTCACCATCGAGCAGGTGAAGCCGGTCTACGCCGCCTTCTCCATCCCGGAGCGCCACCTGCCGGCGCTGCAGGGCTGGCGCGCCCGCCCGCCGCCGGTGCGCGTGCGCGCGGGCGACGGGCCCGAGATCGCAGGCGTGCTCGACTTCGTGGACAACGCCGTGGACGCCGGCACCGGCACCATCCTGCTCAAGGCTCGCCTCGCCAACGAGGACGAGGCGCTCTGGCCCGGGCAGGTGGTGGACGTCGCGCTCCGGATCGGCGAGCGGCGCGGCGCGGTGGTGGTGCCGGCCGCCGCGGTCGCGCAGGGCCAGCAGGGCGATTACGCCTACGTGGTCGGCGCGGACGGGAAGGCCGAGCTGCGCGGCGTGACGGTCGAGCAGGCGGGCGACGCCGAGGCGGTGCTCTCGAAGGGGATCGCGCCCGGCGAGCGGGTGGTGATCGAGGGCCAGCTGAAGCTGCGGCCGGGCGCGGCGGTGGAGGTGCAGGGGCCGCGCGAGGAGGGCCGGAAGGCGCCGGGCACATGAACCTCTCCGAGCCCTTCATCCGCCGGCCCGTCATGACGACGCTCGTCATGGCGAGCTTCATCGCGTTCGGCCTGGTCGCCTACCAGAAGCTGCCGGTCTCCGACCTCCCCAACGTCGACTTCCCCACCATCACCGTCTCCGCCTCGCTGCCCGGCGCCAGCCCGGAGACCATGGCGTCCTCGGTGGCGACGCCGCTGGAGCGGCAGTTCTCCACCATCGCCGGCCTGGCCGCGATGAACTCGTCCTCGGGCCTGGGGACGACGCAGATCACGCTGGAGTTCGACCTCGACCGCAACATCGACGCGGCCGCGCAGGACGTGCAGTCCGCCATCTCGGCGGCCGGCCGGCAGCTCCCGCAGAACATGCCCAGCCCGCCCACCCTGCGGAAGGTGAACCCGGCGGACGCACCCATCGTCTACTTCTCGCTCACCTCCCCCACCCTGCCGCTCTCCGACCTGAACCGGTTCGCGCAGGACGTGGTCGCGCAGCGGGTCGCCACCATCGCCGGCGTCGCGCAGGTGCTGGTCTACGGGCCGCAGAAGTACGCGGTCCGGATCGAGCTGGACCCGCAGGCGCTGGCGGCGCGCGG
This sequence comes from Anaeromyxobacter sp. Red801, assembly GCF_049201065.2. Classification (NCBI taxonomy): domain Bacteria; kingdom Pseudomonadati; phylum Myxococcota; class Myxococcia; order Myxococcales; family Anaeromyxobacteraceae; genus Anaeromyxobacter; species Anaeromyxobacter sp. Red801. The sequence continues at coordinate 2,550,683 of NZ_CM181236.1, forward strand.
CATCGGGCTCGACGAGGCCACCGCCGCCATCGCGGCCGCGAACCCCAACCTCCCGGCCGGCCTGGTGCAGGGCGGCGCGCGCGCGTTCACCGTGGAGGCCACCGGCGGGCTGATGCGCGCCAAGGACTTCGCCGACGTGGTGCTCGCGTTCCGGAACGGCGCGCCGGTGCGCGTCGCCGACGTGGGCCGGGCCCGCGACGGCGTGGAGAACGAGCTCGCCGCCGCCTGGCTCTGGAAGGAGGGGCGGGAGCAGCGCGCCATCGTGCTGGCGGTGCAGCGCCAGCCCGGCACCAACACCGTCGCGGTGGCGGACGCCGTCCGGCAGCTCCTCCCCACCCTGCGGGCGCAGCTCCCGGGCGCCGCCCAGCTCGAGCTGCTCTACGACCGCTCGGAGACCATCGAGGAGTCGGTCACCGACGTGAAGTTCACGCTGCTGCTCACGCTCGCGCTGGTGGTCCTCGTCATCTTCGTCTTCCTGCGCAACCTGCCCGCGACCGTGATCCCCAGCCTGGCGCTGCCGGTGTCGCTCATCGGCACCTTCGCGCTCATGTTCCAGCTGGGCTACTCGCTCGACAACCTCTCGCTCATGGCGCTCACGCTGGCGGTCGGCTTCGTGGTCGACGACGCCATCGTGATGCTGGAGAACGTGGTCCGGCACATGGAGATGGGCGAGCGGCCGTTCGAGGCCGCCCTGAACGGCTCGAGGGAGATCGCGTTCACCATCGTGTCGATGACCCTCTCGCTCGCGGCGGTGTTCCTGCCGGTGCTGTTCATGGGCGGGATCGTGGGCCGGCTCTTCCACGAGTTCGCGGTCACCATCGGCGCCGCCATCCTGGTCTCCGGGTTCGTCTCGCTCACGCTCACGCCCATGCTGTGCAGCCGCTTCCTGCGGCCCGGCAAGGCGGCCCACCACGGCCGGCTCTACGCCGCGACCGAGCGCGCCTTCGACGCGAGCCTGCGGCTCTACGACCGCGGCCTGGTCTGGTCGCTGGCGCACCCGCGCACCGTGCTGGCCGGCTCGCTGGTGGTGCTCGTGGCCATGGTCCCGCTGTTCGCGGCGGTGAAGAAGGGCTTCCTGCCGAGCGAGGACACCGCCCGCCTCCAGGTCATCACCGAGGGCCCGGAGGGCGCGAGCTGGGACTACATGGTCCGGGCGCAGCGCGGCGCGGCGCAGGTGGTCGCGACGCACCCCGAGGTGGAGATGTTCATGTCCAGCGTGGGCGGGCGCGGCACCGCCGGCGTCACGCAGGGCAACATGTTCCTCCGGCTGCGCAGCCGGCACGACCGCGACGTGAGCGCGGACGAGCTGCTCGCGCGCCTGCGCGCCGAGCTGGCCCGGTACCCGGCGCTGCGCGTGTTCCTGGTGAACCCGCCGCCCATCAACATCGGCGGCCAGCAGACCCGCGCGCAGTACCAGTTCACGCTGCAGGACGCCGACACCGAGGGGCTGTACCGGCACGCGCAGGCGCTGGAGGAGCGGCTGCGCGCCATGCCCCTGCTCCAGGACGTCACCAGCGACCTGCGGCTCGCCTCGCCGCGCGTCACCGTCCGGATCGACCGCGACCGGGCCGCGGCGCTCGGGGTGACCCCGGACGCCATCGAGGACGCGCTCTACACCGCCTACGGCGACCGGCAGGTCTCGACCATCTTCGCGCCGGAGGACCAGTACCAGGTGATCCTCACGCTGGGGCCGTCGTTCCGCCTCGAGCCCGCGGCGCTCGCGCTCCTGCGGGTGCGCTCCACCTCGGGCGCGCCGGTCCCGCTCGACACGGTCGCGCGGCTGGAGCGCGGCGTGGGGCCGCTGACGGTGAACCACTCCGGCCAGCTCCCCTCGGTGACGCTGGCGTTCAACCTCCGCGAGGGCGCCTCCCTGGGCCAGGCGGTGACCGCGGTGCAGGCCGAGGCGGACCGGATGCTGCCGGCCACGGTCGCCACGCGCTTCCAGGGCACGGCGCAGGCGTTCCAGTCCTCGCTGTCCGGCCTGGGCCTGCTGCTCGTGATGGCGGTGCTCGTCATCTACGTGGTGCTCGGCATCCTGTACGAGAGCTTCGCCCACCCGTTCACCATCCTCACCGCCCTCCCCTTCGCCGGCCTGGGCGCGCTGGTGACGCTGCTCGTGTTCCGCGTGGAGCTGTCGATCTACGCGTTCGTCGGCATCGTCATGCTGGTGGGCCTGGTGAAGAAGAACGGCATCATGATGGTGGACTTCGCGGTGGAGGCGCAGCGCGGCGGGCGCACGCCGGGGGAGGCCATCCGCGAGGCGTGCCTGGTCCGCTTCCGCCCCATCATGATGACCACCATGGCGGCGCTGATGGGCACGCTGCCCATCGCGCTCGGCTTCGGGGCCGGGGCCGAGTCGCGCCGGCCGCTCGGCCTCGCGGTGGTGGGCGGCCTGGTGTTCTCGCAGCTCCTCACGCTGTTCGTGACGCCGGTGTTCTACGTGGCGATGGAGCGGTTGCGGAACCTGCGCCGCCGCGGCGGCTCGTCGGGCGCCGCCGCGCCGGAGCGCTCGGCGGCCGCGCCGCAGGGCTGACCCCCCGCCTGGCCGCGGCGCGCGGCGGTGCCCAGGCTTCCGCGGAGGGAGGCACACGTGAACCGCGACCAGATCAAGGGCAAGCTCGACGAGCTGAAGGGCAACGCGAAGAAGCGGATCGGCGGGGCGACGGAGAACCCGTCCAAGCAGGCCGAGGGGTGGGTGGAGGAGCAGGGGGGAAGATCCGCAAGGGCGTGGGCGATCTGAAGGAAGACGCCGAGCGCTCGCGGCGGAGCGACCCGGACCGCGACCTGGACCGCTGACCGGAGCAGGGACGAGCGGGAACGACGCGCCCCGGCGACCGCTCGGCCGCCGGGGCGCGTCTTCTTCCCGGGCTGCGCGCCGGAGCGGCGCGCGGGCGCCTACCAGCCGCAGGACTGGCCGGCGATCTGCTTCCGCAGCCAGGTGCGCAGCGGCGCGAAGTACTCGAGCATCGCCGACGCGTCCGCCTGGCGCGAGCCGGTCAGCGCCTCGTACGCGTCCGGCCACGGCTTCGAGGCGCCCATGGCCAGCATCGCCTCGAGCTTCTTGCCGGCCGCCTTCGAGCCGTAGATCGAGCACTCGTGCAGCGGCCCCTTCCAGCCGGCCGCCTCGCACAGCGCCTTGTGGAACTGGAACTGGTACACGTGCGCGAGGAAGTAGCGCGTGTAGGGCACGTTCGCCGGCACGTGGTACTTCGCGCCCGGGTCGAAGTCCGCCTCGCTGCGCGCCACCGGCGCGTCCACGCCCTGGTACTTGCGGCGCAGCTCCCACCAGGCGGCGTTGTAGCGCGCCGGCGGCGTCTTGCCGGAGAACACGTCCCAGCGCCACTGGTCGATGAGCTTGCCGAACGGCAGGAACGCGACCTTCTCGAGCGCCCGCTTCATCTGGACGTTCACCACGCCCTTCTCATCCTTCGGCACGGTCTGGATGAGGCCGACCTGCTTCAGGTAGCCGGGGGTGATGGAGAGCGCGATGGCGTCGCCGATGGCCTCGTGGAAGCCGTCGTTCGCGCCGTTCTGGAAGAGCACCGGCAGGTGCACGTAGGCGCGCTGGTAGAAGTTGTGCCCGAGCTCGTGGTGGATGGTGACGAGGTCCTCCTCGGTCGGCCGGATGCACATCTTGATGCGCAGGTCGGCGGAGTAGGTCACGTCCCAGGCGCTGGCGTGGCACACCACGTCGCGGTCGCGCGGCTTCGTGAACTGCGAGCGCTCCCAGAACGTCTTCGGGAGCGGCTCGAAGCCCAGCGAGGTGAAGAACGCCTCGCCCAGCTTCACCATCTTGACGGGGTCGGTCTTCTGCCGGCGCAGCGCCGCGTCCACGTCGAGCGAGGGCTGCCCGTGGTACGGCTCGACCAGCGGGTAGAGGTTGGCCCAGTCCTGCGCCCACATGTTGCCGAGCAGGTGCGCCGGGATGGGCTTGCCGTCCGGCACCCGCGCCTTGCCGTAGGCCTTCTGCAGCTTGCTGCGGACGTAGCAGTGCAGCTCCTCGTAGAACGGCTTCACCTGCGCCCAGAGCCGGTCGGTGTCGGCCTCGAACGCGTCGGGCGGCATGTCGTAGCCGCTGCGCCACAGGTCGCCGAGGTCGCGGAAGCCGATCTCGCGCGCGCCCGCGTTGGAGATGGTCACCATCCGCTCGTAGAGCGGGCGCATGTCGCGCGAGATGGTGTGCCAGCCGGTCCAGGCGTCGAGCAGCGCGTCGTAGTCGCGGCTCTTCGCCATCACCTGCTCGAGGTCCTGCAGGTCGCGGCACTTCCCGGCGCCGCGCGCCGCGCTGCCGGGCGCGCCGCACCACTTGCCCTTGCCGTACATGCCCTCGAGCTTCGCGGCGAGCTGCGCCAGCTCGGCCCGCTGGGCGGCGTCGCTCGGCGCCGGGAGCGGCGAGGCGATGCGCAGCAGCATCAGCATGCGCTCGGTGTCGGGGTCGGCGCCGACGCCCTGGAACCGGACCGCGCCGCGGATCGCGTCGGTCAGGTACGCCATCTGGTCCTCGTTGAGGGCCGCGGCGTTCCGCTCGGTGTCGTCGGTGATGTACGTGGACTTGATCCACTCCGCGGTGGACCAGCGGATCCAGAGCTTCTTCAGCTCCGCGTTGGCCTCGCCCACGAACGCCTTCGCGTCGGCGGCGGTGGGCTTCGCGGCGGCTGCGGCCTGCGGGGGCGCCGCCGGCGCGGAGGGCGCCGCGGCGAGGAGGACGGCTGCGAGCTGCAAGACCGGGAGTGTCGTCATGCGCGCGGATCCTAGGACGGGGTCGACGGGCCCGCCAGCATGGCGGGTCCGGACCGTTCCTGAGACGCGAGCGCGCCGGACGTGACCGCGGCGGACACCCCCGCCGCGGACGCGGGGGCCTCGCCCGGCGACCGCGGACTAGTGGGCCTGGCCGCCGCCGCGGCGGTCGTTCGCGAAGCTCCCCGCGAACGCGCGCGGCTCCTCCTGCACCCGGAACAGCGGGCACTTCTCGCAGGACCAGCTGTCCCAGTCGAGCTTCACCGCGACGTCGAGGCACGCGTCGTAGTGGAAGCAGTACAGGTTCCGGTGGCCGGAGACCGTGGTCTCGGAGCGGATGAGCGCGGCGAGCGGGGTCGGATTGGGCAGGGTGTGCACTCTGGAGGTCTCCCGGATGGCTGCTCGGGTCGGAAACAGGCAAGCGCCGCCGCCATTCCCACTTTCGGCGCGTTGTGTGAGCCCGAACGTGAGCCTTGACTACACGAGGGGGAAGCCCCCTCCGGGTCGCACCCGGCGCGCCTCGCCCATCGAGGTCTGCTATGACGGATGGTTGCAGCCGCCCGCCCGTCCGCCGCGCTCCGTCAGGGATTCGCTCTCGGCGCGGGCGCGGCCCCGCGCCGCACCGGAGCCCCCATGTCCACCGCCGAACCTTGCACCGCCTGTGAACTCCTCCTGGGCCGCGGCCGCGTGCCCGGCGGCCTGCTCCGCCGCGAGGGCGGCTTCGCGCTGCACGCGCTCGCCGACGCCTCGCCCATCCCCGGCTGGCTGGTGCTCACCAGCGAGCGCCACGCGCGCGCCTGGTACGACCTCGCGCCCGCCGAGCTGGCCGCGCTCGGGCCGCTCGCCGCGCGGGTGATGAACGCGCAGCGCGCCGTCCTCGGCGCGGAGCACGTCTACGCGTTCGCCATCGGCGACGCGCTCCGCCACTTCCACCTGCACCTCGTCCCCCGCACCGCCGCCACCCCGGAGCGCCTGCGCGGCCGCCGCTGCTTCGAGGGCCGGCCGGAGGACATGCTGGGCGAGGACGCGCTGGCCGCCGCGGCGCGCGCGGTGGCCGCCGCGCTGTGAGCCTCCGTCAGGTCCGCCGCACCTCGGGCACGAGCGGGAGCAGCCCCTCCCGGAAGCTCGGGTAGGCGAGCGTCACGCCGAGCGCGGCGCGCGTCCGCTCGGAGAGGACGCGCCGGTCCGGGCCCGGCGGCGCCACGGTGGCGCGGGCCGGCTCGACGCCGATCCGGTCCGCGATCCAGCGCACCACCTCGCGGCGGCGCGCCGGCGCCGCGTCGCTCCCGTGGTAGACCGCCCCCGGCGCGCCGCGGGCGATCGCGGCGAGCACGAACGACACCGCGTCGTCGAGGTGGCAGAAGTTCATCCAGGCCTGCTCCCCCGCCCCGAGCGCGAGGCGCCCGCTCCGCACCCGCTCCACGATGCCGGCCCGGCCGGGCCCGTACAGGCCGGACAGGCGCACCACGCACGCCTGGAGCCCCGCCGCGCCCGCCGCCTGGATGGCCCGCTCCGCCTCCGCCAGCACCTCGGCCGTCGGGCCGAGCGGCATGGGCGGGCTCGACTCGTCCACGTCCAGGCCGTCGCTCTGCCCGAGGACGCCGGTCGAGCCGGTGTAGACGAGCCGCGCGCCGCAGCGGCGGGCGTGGGCGAGCAGCGCCCGGTTCGCGTCCAGGTAGGCGGCGCGGTACGCCTCGGGCGTGTCGGAGGTCGCCGACTGGCACGCGACCACCGCGTCGACCGCCGGGAGCCGCTCCTCGGCGCCGGGCGCGGCGAGATCCAGCGCGAGCGGCGCGATGCCGGTCGCGGCCAGCGCCGCCGCCCGCGCCGGATCGCGGCGGACCCCGGTCACGCGCCTCCCCTCGAACAGCAACCGCCTCGCGATCGCCGAGCCGAGCCAGCCGCACCCCGCCACCAGCACGTGCATGCGTCACCTCTCCGGGGGATCATCCCACCGCCGGCCCCATTCCCGAAACGCGGCGGTGCGCGGCGCCGCGGCCTGCGTCATTATGTCGACTCGACCCTCGGTTCGCCGTTCCGCCGCGGGGGTGAGGAGACGTCATGGCCGGCGCCTGGACGATCCGATCGACCGTCGAGCTTCGCGGCGGCGTGCGCATGCCCGTCCTCGGGCTGGGGGTGTGGCAGTCGCCGCCCGGCGACGAGACGCGCAACGCGGTGCTCGCCGCGCTGCGGCTCGGGTACCGGCTGGTGGACACCGCGCGCGCCTACCGCAACGAGGAGGACGTGGGCGCGGCCATCCGCGAGAGCGGCGTCCCCCGCGACGAGGTCTTCGTCACCACCAAGCTCTGGAACTCCGACCACGGCTACGACTCGACGCTGCGCGCCTGCGACGAGAGCCTGCGCCGGCTCGGGCTCGACCGGCTCGACCTGTACCTGATCCACTGGCCGGTGCCGAAGCTGCGCGGCGAGACCTGGCGGGCCATGGAGCGGATCCTCGCCGACGGGAAGGCCCGGGCCATCGGCGTCTCGAACTACACGGTCCGTCACCTGGAGGAGCTGCTGGCGTCGGCGAACGAGCCGCCCTCGGTGAACCAGGTCGAGCTGCACCCGTTCCTGCTCCAGCGCGAGCTGGTGGACTTCTGCAAGGCCAGGGGCATCCAGGTCGAGGCGTACGGCCCGCTGGTCCGCGGCCACAAGATGGAGAACCCGGTGCTGCAGCGGGTGGCGCACCGGGTCGGGCGCACGCCGGCGCAGGTGCTCATCCGCTGGGGCATCGAGCACGGCCTGGTGACCATCCCGAAGTCGGTGCACGAGCACCGGATCCGCGAGAACGCCGACGTGTTCGGCTTCTCGCTGTCGCCGGCGGATCTCGCCGCGCTCGACGGGCTCGACGAGGGCTACCGGACGAGCTGGGACCCCACCGACGCGCCCTGACGGCCGGCTCACGCCCGCAGCGCCGCGGCCACGATCGCCCTCGCCTCCTCCAGGATGCGATCGAGGTGGGCCGCGTCGCGGAAGCTCTCCGCGTAGATCTTGTAGACGTCCTCGGTGCCGGACGGCCGCGCCGCGAACCAGCCCTGCTCCGTCGTCACCTTGAGCCCGCCGATGGCGGCGCCGTTCCCGGGGGCGCGCGTCAGCCGCGCGGTGATGGGATCGCCGGCGAGCGTGGTGGCCGCCACCGCCTCCGGCGAGAGCTTGCCCAGGATGGCCTTCTCGGCGGGCGTCGCCGGCGCGTCCACGCGCGCGTAGACCGGCGCGCCCAGGTCGGCGGCGAGCGCGCGGTACCGCTCGCCGGGATCGCGGCCGCTGCGGGCGCGGATCTCCACCGCCAGCAGGTCCATGACGATCCCGTCCTTGTCGGTGGTCCAGGGGCTCCCGTCGCGCCGCAGGAACGTCGCCCCGGCGCTCTCCTCCCCGCCGAACCCCAGGCTCCCGTCGAGCAGCCCCGGGACGAACCACTTGAAGCCGACCGGGACCTCCACCAGCCGCCGCCCGAGCCGCCGCGCCACCCGGTCGATGAGCGCCGACGAGACCAGCGTCTTGCCCACCCCCGCCGCCGCCGGCCACCCGTCGCGGTGCGCGAACAGCCAGTCGATGGCGACCGCCAGGTAGTGGTTCGGGTTCATCAGGCCGGCGGACGGGGTCACGATCCCGTGGCGGTCGGAGTCGGCGTCGTTGCCGAAGGCGAGGTCGAACCGGTCCTTCAGCGCGACCAGGTTCGCCATCGCGTACGGCGACGAGCAGTCCATGCGGATCCTCCCGTCGTGGTCGAGCGGCATGAAGCCGAACGTCGGATCCACCACCGGGTTCGTCACCTCGAGGTCGAGCCCGTAGGCCTCCGCGATGGCGCCCCAGTAGTGCGCGTTCGAGCCGCCCAGCGGATCCACGCCCACCCGGAGCGGCGCGCCGCGCGCGGCGTCCAGGTCCAGCACCGCGGCGAGGTCCTCGACGTACGGCCGCACGTAGTCGCGCTCGCGCACCGTGGCGGCCCGCCGCGCCCGCTCCCACGGGACGCGCCGCACCTCGCGGTTGCCGTCCGCGAGCAGCGCGTTCGCGCGCGCCTCGATGGCGGAGGTCACGGCGGTGTCGGCCGGTCCGCCGTCGGGCGGGTTGTACTTGATGCCGCCGTCCTCGGGCGGATTGTGCGAGGGCGTGATCACGATCCCGTCCGCCAGCCCCGCGGTCCGCCCCCGGTTCGCCGCGAGGATGGCGTGCGAGACGACCGGGGTGGGGACGGGCGCCCCGCCCTGCGAGATCACCACCTCGACGCCGTTCGCGGCGAGCACCTCCAGCGCGGTGCGCTCGGCCGGCTCGGACAGCGCGTGGGTGTCGCGCCCCAGGAACAGGGGACCGGTCACCCCGGCGCGGGCGCGGTGCTCGCAGACCGCCTGCGTCACCGCGAGGATGTGCGCCTCGTTGAAGCTCCGGCGCAGCGAGGAGCCGCGGTGGCCCGAGGTGCCGAACGCGACCCGCTGGGCGGGGACGGATGGGTCGGGCGCGTCCGCGGCGTAGCGGCGGAGCAGGTCGGGGACGTCCACCAGCGCGTCGCGCGGCGCGGGCTTTCCGGCGAGGGGATGGGCCATGGAAGGATCCTGGCACGCCCCCGGCCCTTGTCACGACCTCGTGCGGGCCCGACAATGCGCGGGATGCCCGCGCTCGCCCTCGCCGCCCTCCTCGCGCTCGCCGGCGCCGCCCCGCCCGCCGCCCCGGCCGGCTTCCAGGCGCTCGAGCCCGGCCTGGAGCTGGGCCAGTTCGACGGCCCGCCCGGCGTCGCGGGCGACGGGAAGATCGTGGTGGTGCGCATCGACCCGGCCCGCTTCGAGCTGCGGCTGCTGAACGCCTCGGCGCCCAGCCACGGCGGGCTGCTCACCGCGCGCGCCTGGGCCGAGCGCGCCGGCGCGTCGGCCGCGATCAACGCGAGCATGTACCAGGAGGACTTCCGCACCAGCGTGTCGCTCATGCGGACCCGCGAGCACGTGAACCAGCGGCGCGTCTCGCGCGACCGCACCGTGCTCGCGTTCGACCCGCTCGAGCGCGGCCTCCCCGCGGTGCGGATGATCGACCGCGACTGCGAGGACCTGGACGGCGCCCTGCGCGGCTACGGCGCGGCGGTGCAGTCCATCCGGATGGTCTCCTGCCAGCGCAAGAACGTCTGGGCCCCGTCGGCGCGCCGGACCTCCGCCGCGGCGGTGGGCGTGGACGGCAAGGGGCGCGTGCTGTTCATCCACGCGCGGAGCGCCTGGCCGGTGCACGAGCTGGTGAACGCGCTGCTGGCGCTGCCGCTCGACCTGCGGCAGGCCATGTACGTCGAGGGCGGCCCCGAGGCGCAGCTGTTCGTGCGCGGCGGCGGGCGCGAGCTGGAGCGGGTCGGCGCGTTCGAGGCGGCCCCGGCGGCCGACAACCGCGACGCCTGGCCGGTGCCGAACGTGATCGCGGCCGTGCGCCGGCGGTAGCGGCGCGGCCCCGCGACGCCCCGCCGGCGTCGCCGTCCCGGCGACGCCCCGCGACGTCCGCCCCCGACGTGGCCCCGCCCCCGGCGCGGCGCTTCCCCCGCGCGGCACGGGCCCCCACCGTGCGCCGCGATGCGGCCGACCGCGCGGAACCTCGCCCCCCTGCTCGCCGTCCTGTGCGCCCCGCCGGCCCTGCTCGCGGGGTGCGGCCACGCCGAGCCGCGCCCGCGGGCGGCCGCGCAGGACCGCGACGGGCTCTCCGCGCTGTGGAGCTACTACCGGTACACCCACGTGCAGGGCGGGCGGGTGGCGGCGCTCGACGAGGGCGGCGTCACCACCTCCGAGGGCCAGGGCTACGCCATGCTCCGCGCGGTGTGGATGGACGACCGCGCCACCCTCGACGCGGTCTGGCGCTGGACGCGCGAGAACCTGGCCGTGCGCGAGGACCGGCTGCTGGCCTGGCGCTGGCTGGGCGGCAAGGTCCAGGACCGGAACGCCGCCACCGACGCCGACCAGGACGTGGCGCTCGCGCTGGTGCTCGCGTCGCGCCGCTTCGGCGACCCGCGCTACCTCGAGGCGGCGCGCCCGCTGCTCGCCGACATCTGGGCGCGCGAGGTGATCCGCGCGGGCGGCCGCTGGCTCCCGACCGGCGGGAACTGGGCGCCCGCCGAGCGCTACCCCACCATCCACGTCGCCTACCTCGCGCCGTACGCGTATCAGGTGTTCGCCGACGTCGATCCGGAGCGGCCCTGGGCCGAGCTGGTCGAGTCGAGCTACCAGGTGCTGCGCTTCCTCGTGATCGAGAAGGGCCTGGCGCTCCCGCCCGAGCGGATCTGGGTGGACCCGCGCACCGGCGAGCTGCTGCTGGCGCGCCCCGGCGGGCAGCCGGACGCGTTCGGCTACGACGCGGTGCCGGTCTACTGGCGCGTGGCGCTCGACGCGCGCTGGTTCGGGCGCCGCGGCGAGGCGGAGCTGCGCGCCCGCCTGCTCCGGTTCCCCGCCGAGGCGTTCCGCGACGAGGGGCGGCTGCGCGAGCGGTACACGACCTCGGGCCGCCCGCTCTCCGAGCTGGACGGGCTCCCCCACCTCGCCTCGGTGCAGGCGCTCGCGCAGGTCGAGGATCCGGAGCTGGCGCGCGCCATGCGGGCGTCGCGGCTCGACGCGCTGTTCGACAGGGCGCTCTCCGGCGAGGCCACGCCCTACTACCTCCACAACTGGCTCTGGTTCGGGCGGGCCCTCGAGGCCGGGCTCCTGCGCCGCTTCGACGAGCCGCTCGCGTTCCTCTCCTCGCTGGACTGGGGCGCCTTCCGCGACCGCTTCCCGCTGCTCCCGGTCGCGCTGGCGCTCGTGCTCGCCCCGCTGGCGCGCCGCCTCTGGCCGGCGCGCGCCGCGCTGGTGGCGCTCGCGCTCGGCCTGTCGATCCGGTACCTCGCCTGGCGCGCCGGCTCGACGCTCAACTTCGTCGAGCCGCTCGGCCCCGCCCTCTCGCTGGCGCTGCTCGCCGCGGAGGCCTACGCGCTCTCCACCGTCGCGCTCCTCGTGGTCCAGGTCGGGCTCCGCCACCGCGCCCGCCCGCCCGAGCCGCCGCTCCAGGCCGGCGAGCCGCACCCGTCGGTGGACGTGCTGGTGCCCATCTACTCCGAGCCGCTCGACATCCTCGACAAGACGCTCGCCGCCTGCGCCGCCATGCGCTACCCGCGCAAGACGATCGTGGTCTGCGACGACTCGCACCGCGAGGAGGTGGCCCGGCTCGCGGCCGAGCACGGCGCCCGCTACCTGGCCGGCCCGCGCCGGCACGCCAAGGCCGGCAACCTGAACGCCGCGCTGGCCCGGACCGACGGCGAGCTGGTGGTCGTGTTCGACACCGACCACGTGCCCACGGCCGCGTTCCTGGAGCGGACCGTGCCCTGCTTCCGCGATCCACGGCTCGGCGTCGTCCAGACCCCGCACCACTTCTACAACCCCGACGTCTTCCAGCGCGCGCTCGGCGCGCCGGCGTCGGTGCCGAACGAGGCGGACCTGTTCAACCACGCCATCCAGGGCGGGCGGGACCGCTGGGGCGGCGCGTTCTTCGTGGGCAGCGGCGCGGTGTTCCGCCGCGAGGCGCTCGCCTCGGTGGGCGGCTTCCACCTGCTCTCCATCACCGAGGACATCCACACCAGCCAGAAGCTGCACGCGAGGGCCTGGCGCACGCGCTTCGTGGACGAGGACCTCGCCGCGGGGCTCTCCGCCGAGGACCTGGCGAGCTACGTGGTGCAGCGGCGGCGCTGGATGCTGGGCTGCCTGCAGATCTTCTTCCGCGACAACCCGTTGCTCCAGCGCGGGCTGCCGCTGCGCCACCGCCTCGGCTACCTCGCCTCGCTCTGGTACTTCTTCTTCCCGCTGGCCCGGCTGGTGTTCTTCGCCACGCCGCTCGCGTACCTCCTGTTCCACCTGCACCCGCTCTTCGCCGAGCTGCCGGTGCTGCTCGCCTACCTCGTCCCGCACCTGGTGGCGGCGCCCCTGGCCGCGTCGGCGCTGGTGCCGGGCTGGCCGCGGACGCTGTGGGGCAGCCTGTACGAGGGCGCGGTGGCGTTCCCGCTGGCGCGCGCCACGCTCGACCTGCTCCTGCCGAGGCGGCTCGGCTTCAAGGTGACGCCCAAGGGCGTGCGCTCGGAGCGGCGCCGCTTCGACCTGCGCACCTCGGCGTTCACGATCGCGGCGGCGGCGGTCGGGCTCCTCGCCATCGCCAAGGGCGCGGCGGAGCTGTGGGCGTTCGGCATCGAGGTCGAGGCCTACGCGTTCAACCTGGCCTGGGCGGCCGCGAACCTGGTCTCGGTGCTGCTCGCGCTGCTGGTCGCCTGGGAGCGCCCGCAGCGCCGCGCCGACGAGCGGATCCGGCGGCGGCTGGCGGTGCGCCTGGACGCGCCGGGGCTGTCCCTCGCCGCGACCACGCTCGACCTCGCCCGCGGCGGGGCCGCGGTGGCGCTGCCGCCCGGCGCCGCGCTGCCGGCCGAGGTGGAGGTGACGTTCGACGGGCCCGAGCGGCTCCGCCTCCGCGCGCGCGTCGCCTACCTCGAGGCCGTGGGCGGGGCGCCTCGCGCCGGCCTCGCGTTCCAGGGCGTCTCCGCGGCCGAGGCGCGCGCGCTGGTCCGGATCGCGTTCTCGGCCGACGGGGCGCACGCGGGCGCGCACGAGGGGCGCAGCCGCTGGCAGGTGGCGATGGCCTGGCACCTCCTCGCCGGGCTGTGGCGGGCGGTCCGGCCGCTCCGCGCGCGGCGCCGCCTCGGGGCGCGGCGGCGGACGCTGCGGCCGCTGCGGCTCTGCGGGGCGGGGCGCGCCTGCCGGGCCCTCGCGGTGGACGCTTCGCCCGGCGGGCTGGGGCTCGTCGCGGCCGGCGCGCGGGATGCGATCCCCGCGCCGGGCGCGGCGCTGGCCCTGCTCGCCCCGGAGGGGATCGGCTGGGCCCGCGTGATCCACGCCCGTCGCATCCTCCCGGGCCTGTGGCGGCTGGGGCTGGCGCTCCAGGCGGAGCCCGTCCCGGGCGCCGAGCCGCATGCCTACCTTGCTGCCTGACGACCTGACGCCCGAGGGAGTCCCGCCCGATGATCCGAACCCTTCGCGCCGCCGCCCTCGCGGCCGCGCTCGCGCTCCCCGCCGCCGCCCGGCCCGCCGGGATCTCCGAGGCCTGGTACCTCGCGCGCGGCCGCGCCAACCTGCGCATCGGCAACTGCGCCGCCGCGGTCGAGGCGTACCGCAAGGCGCTCGCCGAGAACCCGCGCAGCCGCGAGGCCTCCCGCGGCGTGGCGCTGGCGCTCCTCCAGAACGGCGACACGGACCTCGCGGTCGCGGAGCTGGACCGCCACCTGGCGCGGTTCCCCGACGACGCGGAGCTGGCGTTCCGCCAGGCCGGGCTGCTGCAGTGGTCGCGCTACGCGTACCGCTCGAAGGACGCGGTACGCTACCTGCGCATGGGCCTGGCGGTGCGGGACGACCCCGCCCGCCGGCGCGAGCTGGCGCGGCTGCTGGCGCGCGAGCGCGCCACGCTGGGCGAGGCGCTCGCCGAGTACGACCGGCTGCTCGCGGCCGCCCCGGACGACCGGGCGCTCCGCGACGAGCGGCTGCGGCTGCTGCTCTGGGACCCGGCCCGGCGCGAGGCGGCCATCGACGAGCTGCGCCGCCGCCGCCGCGAGGGCGCCGGCGACGCGGCCGCGACGCGCACGCTGGCGGGGCTGCTCGCCGCCGACGCCCGCACCGCCGGCGAGGCGGTGGGGCTGTACGACGAGCTGCTGGCGCGCCGGCCCGAAGACGCGGAGCTGGCGCTGGGGCGGGCGCGGGCGCTCGCGAAGGCCGGGCGGCGCGCCGAGGCGCGCGACGCGTACGCGCGCGCGATCGCGCTGCGCCCTTCGGCCGAGGCGCGGCTGGAGCGGGCCGAGCTGCTCGCGGCCGACCCGGCCGCCCGCGACGAGGCCCGCGCCGAGTACCAGGCGGTGCTGCGGGCCGAGCCGCGCTCGCGGCGCGCGCGGCTCGGGCTCGCGCGCGTGCTCGGCGCCCGCAAGGAGACGAGCGGCGAGGCCATCGCCGCGTACGAGACGGTGCTCGCGTCGGCGCCGCAGGACGCCGAGGCGCACCGGGGCCTGGCGCAGGCGTACGCGTGGAACGGCGACCCCGATCGCGCGCTCGCCCACGGCGACCTGGCCGGGCGCTACGGGCCGGCCCGGCCCGAGCTGGCGGCGCTCGAGCGCGACCTGCGCCGCGGGCGCGAGCCGGCCGCGGGCGGGCTGGCCCGGGCGCTGGCGCAGACGGGCGGGGAGTTCGCGATCTCCTCCGCCGGCGCGTTCGCCACCGGCCGCACCGACCCGACGCCGTTCACCACCGGCTCGGTGGAGGCCGGCGCCGCGGCGCACCGCGGCCCGGACGGCGCGCGGGCCGACGGCGCGCAGGTGCGGGTCACCGGGCGCTGGCGCCCCGACCCTGCCTGGCGCCTCGACGCGGCGGGCGGGTGGGACGGCGCGCGGCGCGCGGGCCAGGGCTTCCAGGGCGCGCTCGGCCTCGAGGCGACGCTCGGGGCGGCCACCGTGGCGGCCTCCGTCTCGCGCGCGCCGCGGCTCGACTCGTTCCGCGCCTACGCCGGCGAGCTCGTGGACGGGCGCGTCGTGGGCGCCGCCTCCGAGACCGCCGCCGCGCTGCGGGTGGCGCTCGCCGGCCAGGACCTCCGGGGCGAGCTGTCGGCGCGGGCCGGGACCGTCTCCGGCGCGGGCTTCCGCTCCACCTTCCTGGCCGGGGCCGCCGCGCGCGCCGACCGCGTGCTGGCCCGGCCCGGCGGCTTCGAGCTGGCCGCCGGCGGCGCGGTCGAGGCGGTGCACCACGCCCGCGACCTCTCCGGCGACGGCCCGGTCGCCGACCCGGCCGCGCCGCGCCTCTTCTCGCCGCCGCTGCACGCCACCGCCTCGCCGCGCCTCTCGCTGACGCGCGACGACGGCCTGGCCGGGCGCCTCGTCCTCGACGCCGGCCCCGCCGTGCAGCTCACCACCGGCCCGCACGGCGCGGTGCGCGCCGGCGGCGACGCCCGCGCCGCGGTGCTCCGCCGGATCGGGCGGCTCCAGCTCTCCGCCGAGGCCCGCTACGGCCGGCTCGCCTCGGTGCACGCGGCCTTCAGCGGCGCGGTCGGCGCGGAGCTCCTCTTTCCGTGAACACGCTCCCGCCCCTCCCCGCGCCGGCGTCCGCGCCCCGCGCCCCGCCGGCCCCCTCGCCCGCCGCGCCCGGGCGCGCGCCGCCGAGCCGCGCGACCGCGGCGCCGGCCCCGGCCGCCGGCGCGTCGGAGACGGCGGCGGGGACCGCGCCGGGCGCCGTGCCGGAGCCTGTGCGCGCTGCGGCGGAGGCCTCGCGGCCGCTGGCGGAGGTCCTGGCGGCGCGCCCGGATGGCGAGGCGAGGCTGGCGATCGCGCGCGGGCTGGTCGGCGCGGTGGCGGCGCTGCACGCCGCGGGGCGCGTGCACGGGGCGCTGCACCCGGGCACCCTCCGGATCGGCCCGGGCGGCGCGGTGGCGCTCGGGGCGCGCGGTGCGGCGCGCCCGGGGCTCGGGCCCGGCGCACCGGTCGAGCGCGCCGCCTTCGCCGCGCCGGAGGTGCTCCGCGGGGCGCCGGCCGGGCGCCGCGCCGACGTGTTCTCCACCGCCGCGCTGGTGCAGGCCATCCTGGGCGGCGCCTCGCCGTTCGACGCGCCCAGCGCGATCGAGGCCGCCCACCGCGTCCTGTACCGTCCCCCCGCGCCGCCGGGACCGGAGGTGCCCGCCGCGCTCGAGGACGCGATCGCGGCCGCGCTCGCGAAGCCGCGGTGGCGCCGGCCGGGCAGCGTCGAGGCGCTGCGCGCCGCGCTCGGGGCGCCGGCGCCCGGGACGGCGGAGGCCGCGCAGCCGGCGCCGCCGCCCGCCCGACCTGCCGGTGCGCCGGCCGCCCCCGAGCCGGCCCCGGCCCCGGCGCCGATGCCGATGCCGGCCCTGGCCCCGGCCCCGGCCACCGCGTCGGCGCCGATCGCCTGGACGGAGCTGGCCGCCCGGGCGCGCGCCCGCCTCGCGCCGTTCGCCGCGCGGGCCCGCGCCCTCGCGGTGGGCGCGGCCACCTCCGCCGCACGGCGCGCGCCCGCGCTCGCCGCCGCGCTGCGCGGCCTCGGACGCCTCCGGCCGCTCGCCCGGACCGCCCGAGCCCGCCTCCCCGCCTCGCGCCGCGGCCGGGCCGTGCTCGCGGTCGCGCTCCTCGCCCTCACCGGCCTCCTCGCCGTCCCGCGCGGCGAGGCGGACCTCGCCGCCGGCGTGGCGGCGCGGCTGGCGGCGGGCGACGCCGCCGGCGCCCGCGCCCTCCTCGACGAGGCCGATCGCGCCGGCCGCCGCGGGCCGCTCCTCGACAAGCTCCGCGGCGACGTGGCCTGCGCCCGCCGCGCCTCCGGCGAGTGCCTGCGGCGCTACCGGCTCGCGCTCGCGGCCGACCCCGCGCTGCGGACGGACGCGGTGCTCCGGGAGAACGCGCGCCGGCTGCTCGGGGCCGAGGGGTGCGGGACCCGCCGCGCCGCCGCCGAGCTGATCGGCGAGCTGCGCGACCCGGAGGCGCTGCCGGCGCTCCGCGCAGCCCGGCGCGGCGGCGGCCTGCTGGCCTACTTCTGCACCGGCGACTCCATCGACCGCGCCATCCGCGAGGTCCGCGCCGACGCGCGGCCGTGATCGCCGCGGCGCCCGGGATCAGCGCGACCGGCTCACGGCCCGTCGCTCCGGCGCGCCAGCCAGCCGTGGATGAGGATGCTCTGGAAGCAGCGGAGCGGGGCGTCGAACCCGCCCGCGGTCACGATCGCGGCGACCTCCTCCGGCGGGAGGACCGCGACGAGCTTGCCGTAGGCCTCGCGCATGCGCGCGGCCTGCTCGGCGGGCACGCCCGCATGGCGCCAGGCCTGCTCCCAGAGCTCGAGCAGCCCTCCGGAGGGCGCGGGGGCGGCGAGGTCGGCCATCATGAGCGGCGCCCCGGGGCGCAGGCGGTCGGCGATGGCGCGGAAGAAGCCGCGGCGGGCCCCGGGATCGACCAGGAACTGCGAGACGAGGAGCGCCGTCGCGCCGTCGAAGGCGCGCTCGTCCGCGGGGAGCCCGTCCACCGTGCCCTCGTGGAACCGGCAGCGCTCGCTCACCCCGGCGGCCTCGGCCCGCGCCCGGCAGCGCCGGAGCATCGGCTCCGAGGGATCCACCGCGGTGAAGCGCCACCCCGGGAACGCCGCGGCGAGGTGCAGGAGCTCCGCCCCGGTGCCCGCGCCGGCGCAGAGGACCCGGGCGTCGGCGGGCAGCTCGCCCAGGGCGATCCGGGTCACCAGGTGCAGGTCGTCGCGCATCGGGGCGAACCGGGCGAAGCGCTCGTCGTACGAGGCCGCGTGCGCTTCGTCGAACATGTCGGGGCCGCTCATGACGACGAGCCTAACGACGCCCGCCGCGCCGCGCGAGGGCGCGCCTTGGGCCCGGATCGGCGGATCTTTCGAGGCGGCGCCCGCTCCGCCGTCAGCGGCGCGCCGCGGCGCCCGGGAAGTACGCCCCCAGGATCTCCCGGTACCCCTGCCCGGCCCGCGCGCGCCGCGCGGCGCCGGTCTGGCACAGGCCCACCCCGTGACCGCGCCCGGCGCCCTCCAGCACCGGGCGGCCGCCTGCACCGGCGACCCGGAACCGCGAGCTGCGCACCACCCCGCGCCCGGCCGACGCGTCGGCGGCGCGCGCGAACGCGTCGCCCCCGAGCGCCCACCCGCCGTCCGCGCCCGCCACCTGCGTCACCCACCCGCCCGCGCCGGCCCGCGCCGCGAGGTCCGCCGCGCGGAGCCGCGCCGGGACCGCCGCCGCGCCGGCCGGATCCGAGGCCGCGAGCGCCCGCCGCACCGCCGCCGCCAGCGCGGCCGCGTCGAGCGCCGCGCGCCAGCGCTCCGGCGGGCAGCCCGGGTCCGCGACCGCGGCGGCGCCGGTGCCCTCGCCGCCGAACGCCTCGCGCGGATCGGCGGTGTGGCCGCCGCAGGCGGCGTGGAACGGCGCCGCCGCCACCGCCCCGCCCGGCAGGCGCAGCACCTCGCCCTCCGTGGCGCGCGCCGCCGCCCGCGCGGCCACCTCGTGCGCGCGGTCCGCCCCGCCCCCGCGCAGGACCTGGCAGTGGGCCAGGTCGCAGCGGGCGCCGTCCGCGTGGCGGGGCGGCGCCGCGACGGCGTAGGAGCGGACCACCACCGCCAGCGCGCGCAGCGCCTCGCGCGGCGTGCCGGGCAGCGCCTCCGACGCGACCACCCCGGCCACGTAGTCCTCGAGCGCCATCGTCGCCCGCAGCCGCAGCACCCCGCGCTCGGCGCGGATCCGGAGCGCCGCGCGGTAGGCGCGGGGCCGGGCCCCGGCGCCGCCGCCGTGCCCGGGGACGACCCGCCAGCGGCGGGCCGGCAGCGAGAGCGCCGCGCCCGCCGGCGCCCCGTCCACCACCAGGGCGTCGCCGCGGGCGGCCACCGTGTGCCGCCGGCCGCCGCCCTCCACCTCGAGCCGCCGCGGCGAGAGGCGCGCGAGCAGCTCGACGTCGATGGAGCGCGGCGCCGCCACGGCCGGACCCGCCGTCAGGAGCGCCAGCGCGGCGGCGGCGAGCCGCGCCCTCACGGCGCGCCCCGGACCGTGAACGTGCTCACCGCGGCGGGCGCGGCGCCGCCGGGGAGCCACACCTCCAGCCGGTGGCGCCCGGGCCGGGCCGAGAGCCGCGCCGCGAACGGCGGCCCGAGCGCGAGCCGTTCCTCCCCCACCCGCACCTCCGCGCGCGCGGTCCCCGGCGGCAGCGCCAGCCGGAGCGGGATGCCCTGCGCGCCCTCCGGATACCCGGCCTCGACCAGGTACTCGTCGCCGTCGGCGGGCAGGAGGACGCACGGTGCGCCTGCGCCGGCGCCGGCGTCGCCCGGGGCCCGCCCGTCCGCCACCGCCGCGATCCCCTCGGCCCGCGCCCAGGCGAGCAGCTCCGGCGCGAGCGCCACCGGCGCGCCGGGGCCGTGCGCGTGCGCGGCGCAGGGCGCCGAGGGCGCGGTGCCGGGCAGGAACACCTCGTCGAGCGCGCCCGGGCAGCCGGGCCCCGCGCGCAGGCCGGTGAGCGGGCACACGCGCGCGCGGACGAAGCGGCGGCGGTCCACCAGCGGCGCGGGCTCGAGCCCGCGCATGGCGCGCACCATCACCCGGGCGAAGACCGGTCCGGCCCCGGTGATCCCCGACACGCCCTGCATCGGCCGCCCGTCGAAGCTCCCCACCCACACCGCCACGGTCCGCTCCGCGGTGTAGCCGGCGGTCCAGTTGTCCACGTAGGCGCGCGAGGTCCCGGTCTTGGCCGCCACCGGGAACGGCAGCCGGAGCGCGTTGTGCACGCCGAAGGCGGGCGCCCGCGCCGCCTCGTCGGAGAGGATGTCGGCGAGCAGCGCCACCGCGCCCGCGGGCAGGAAGCGCCGCGGCGCGAGCTCGCGCCCCACCGGCAGCGGCCGCCCGGCCGCGTCGCGCGCGGCCCGCACCTCGCGGAGCGGCTCCAGCACGCCGCCGCGGGCGATTCCGCGGTACGCGCGCGCCAGCTCGCGCAGCGTCACGTCGCCGTTCCCCAGCACGACGCCCGCGCCGTAGCGGTCGGCGCCTTCGGCCAGCGACTCGAACCCGGCCGCCCGCAGCGTGCGCAGCACCCGCTCCGGCCCGAGCGCCTCGGCGAGCCGCACCGCGGGCACGTTGTAGCTGTTCTGCAGCGCGGCGCGGAGCGGGACCGGGCCGTGCGCCCGCCGATCGTAGTTGCGCGGGACCCAGTCGCCGGTCGGGGTGGCGAGCCGCACCTCCACGTCCGAGAGGACGGACGCCGCGGTCCAGCCGCGCGCGAGCGCCAGGCCGTAGGCGAACGGCTTCAGCGCCGAGCCCGGCTGGCGGCGCGCCCGCACGCCGTCGTTCTGGCCGAGGCCGGCGGCGTCGAGGAAGTCCGCCGAGCCCACGTACGCGAGCACCTCGCCGCTCGCGTTGTCCACCACGATCACCGCGGCGTTGCCGAGGCGCGGGTCGCCGGCCAGCTCGGCGCGGACGATCTCCTCCACGTCGCGCTGCAGGCCGCGGTCGATCGCGGTCTCGACCTCGGCGGCGCCGTCGAGGCCCAGCGCGCCCAGCCGGGCCGAGAGCGCGTCCACCAGGTGCGGCGCCTCGAAGCTCCGCGCCGGCGCGGCGAGGTCGAGCGGCGCGTCCCGCGTCAGCCGCGCCTCCTCGGCGCCGACGAGCCCGAGCGCCTCCATCCGGCCGAGCACCGCCAGCGCGCGCTCGCGCGAGGCCTCCGGGCGCCGGAGCGGGTCGAGCGCGGAGGGCGCGCGCGCCAGCCCGGCGAGCAGCGCCGCCTGCGCCGCGGAGAGCGTCCGCGCCGGCCGCCCGAAGTAGAGCCCGGCCGCCGCCTCCACGCCGAACAGGTCGCCGCCCAGCGGGACGCGGTCGAGGTAGGCGCGGAGGAGCTCGTCCTTGCCGAGGTGCGCCTCGAGGCGGAGCGCCCACAGCGCCTCGACGGCCTTGCCGGCCGCGGTGCGCGGGTGCGGGACGAGCGCGCGGGCGAGCTGCATGGTGAGGGTGGACGCGCCCGACACCACGCGCCGGTACCGGACCAGCTGCCAGCCGGCGCGGGCCACCGCCAGCGGGTCCACGCCCGGGTGACGGTCGAAGCGCGCGTCCTCGGCGGCGAGGAACGCGGCGCGGACTCGCGGCGGCACCGGCTCGCCGCGCGGCAACGGCACGCTCCGCCCGTCGGCGCGCGAGGCCACCTCGCGCAGCAGGCCGCCGTCGCGGTCGGTGAAGCGCACCGCCGCGACCGGCCGGCGCTCGAGGAGGCCGTCGGGCAGCGGCCAGGCCACGAACACCGCGGCCGCGAGCGCCGCCACCGCGGAGAGGCCGGCGAGCGCCGCCGCGAGCCGGGCCAGGGCGGGTCGCACGGCCCTCGCGGCCCGCTGGAGCGCCTCCCGCACCACGGCCCCCTAGCGGCCGCCGCCGGCCCGCACCTCGAACGTGCCCGCGTCGGAGCGCCCGAACACCTCCGGCGCGTACATCTCCTCGGCCCGGGCCGGCGCCAGCAGGAACGTGCCGGGCGTGGTGGCGCGGGCCACGAACGTCGCCACGTGGAGCCCCGGCGGCAGCGCGTCGGCGAACAGCACCAGCCGGTCGTCCCGCCGCTCCTGGTGGTTGAACGGGCTCCAGAAGCGGAAGGCCCAGCCCTCCGGCGGCCCGGCCTCCTCCTCCGACAGATCCTCCGCCGACTCCCAGGCGTAGCCCTCGGCCTCCTCGCCGTCGTCTCGGTGGCCGGGCGCCGGCGCGGCCGGCACGGCGGCGGTGGTGGCGAGCGAGGTGTCCACGATCTCCAGCCCGGCGGGCACCGGCACCGAGACCGCCACGTGGTGGCGCTCCTGCGAGGTCCCGAGCCGCACCCGGATCCGCACCAGGTCGCCGGCCGCGACCGCGCGGACCTGGCCCCCGCCGCCGTACGGCTCGATCCAGCGCTGCACGTGGATGCCGCGCTCGAGCGGCTCCCGCGGCAGCTCGGCGGGCGCCCAGCGCAGCACCGCGCCGTAGTAGAGGACGCCCGCCGCGCCGTCGCGCGCGAACTCGAGCGCCCCGCCGCCGCGCGGCAGCCGCGCCATGGGGACCTCCTTCCGCACCGCCTCGGCGCTCCGGCCGGCGAAGCGCGCCGAGGCCACCTCGGCGCCGGCGAGCGAGACGCGGGCGGTGAAGTCTGGCACGTCCTTCTCGCGGGTGCGCATCACCTCGGAGAGCGCCAGGAGCGCGAACGCCGCCTCCTGCGTGTTGCGGAAGCGCCCGTCGGCGCGCCGCACCCCGCCCAGCCAGGCCGCCAGCTTGGGGACGTACGGGTGGTCGGGCAGCGTCGAGGCGAGCGTGCCGAGCACGATGCCGGTGGTGCGCGTGTCCGACGACCAGAGCGGCGCGTAGGTACGCGGGTCGGCCTCCTCGAGGTGCGCCTCGGTGGGCGACTCCTTCACGTGGTTCAGCACCTCCTGGAGCACCCGCCGCCCCTCGTCGCGGCTGCCGGTGACGAGCAGCGCGTCGGCCAGCATGGCCTGCGAGAACAGCGGCAGCGCCGCGCGGCGCGCCACCAGCTCGGCGTGGAAGGAGGCCTTCGGGGCGCGGGTGCGCGCGAGCGCGTACAGCGCGAACACGCGGGTGGGATCGTCCGGGCTGGCGCAGGAGCTGCCGCAGCGCGTGCAGCGCCCGGCCGCCACGGTGCCGGCGAGGTACTGCTGCCCGCGCGAGAGCGCCGCGCGATCCACCGGGTAGCCCAGCTCGGCGGCCCGGCCCAGCGCCAGCACCGCGTACGACGACGCCCACGGCGCCGAGCACTCGGAGGAGGCCCAGTAGCGGTAGCCGCCGTCCGGCCCCTGCAGCCGCTCGATGGCCTTCACCGTCCGCCGGACCACCTCGTCCGGATCGTCGGTCTCCTGGATGCGGAACACCTCGTCGCCGAGCCAGGCGCGCGCCCAGGCCGGCGGCGCCGGCGCGCGCTCGCCGGGCAGGTGGCGCAGGCCGAGCCGGCCCTGCAGCTCGCGGAGCGCGATGAACGGCACCAGGCGCGAGGAGAGCTGCTCGAGGCAGCCGTAGGGGTACTCGACGAGCTGCCGCATGCCCTCGGAGAACCCGGCCAGCGCGGTGGAGGCGAGCCGCACCTCCAGGCCGCCCACGTCCGGCCGCGCCCCGGCGGGTGGCGCCAGCGCCTCGCGGCGGCGATCCCGCGTGTCGCCCGAGACGGCCACCGCCTCCTGCTCCACCGCGAGCCGCACCGGGAGCCGCTGCTCCACGCCGTCCTGCCCGGCCGCGCCGCGCGCCGCGAAGCGGAGCACCGCCTCGCCGGGCGCGTCGGCCCGGAACGCGAACCGCACCTCGCGCGGCGCCCCGTCGAGCCGCACCTGCTTCACCGCCGGCCCGTCGAGGGCGAGCCCGCTCGCCTCGGCCCGGACCTCCACCTCCTGCGCCGGCGCGCCGGGCGCGTGCACCACCACGCCGGCCTCGAACCGGTCCCCCACCCGCGCCAGCCGCGGCAGCGCCGGGAGCGCCAGGAGCGGCTTCGAGACGGTCACCTTCGACCGTCCCGCGCCCATCCGGTCGCCGCGCGACACCGCCACCGCCATGATGCGCCAGGTGGTGAGGTTGTCGGGGACCGTGAACCGCACCGTGGCCCGGCCCTCGGCGTCGGTCTGGACCTCCGGCGCGAACAGCACCGTCGTCTCGAAGCGCGTGCGGAAGCCGGCGCCCGCGCCCTCCCCGCCGCCGCCCCCGCCCGGCGACCGGCCCTTCTCGCCGTAGCGGGCCCGCTCCACCAGGTGGATGAGCGACTCGCCCAGGCGCACCGACAGGCCGCGCTCCGGGTGGACCAGCGCCACCGGGTCCGGCGGCTCGTAGCCGGTGAGCCGGAGGATGCCCTCGTCCACCGCCCAGACCGTGACCTCGGCCGGCGCGCCCTTCCCGGCGTGGTCGGTGACGTGGACCCGCACCTCCACCGGCTCGCGCGGCCGCTTCTCGGCGCGGTCCGGCTCGAGCGCCACCTCGAGCCGCTTCGCCCGCCGCTCCACCGCGAGCTTCGCGTACCCGACCCGCACCTCGGGCCGCCCCGGGTCCGCGCCGGGGCCGCCCGGCGCCCCGCCGGCGTCGGCCGCGGCCACGCGGCCGCGCACCAGCAGCACCGACACGAAGACGTTCGGGAGGTCGTCCTCGGCGATGGGCACCTCCAGCGTGGTGGCGCTGCCCTCCAGCGTCACGCGCCGCGCGGAGCGCACGCCCTCGCGCTCCACGGTGAGGATGGCCTCGGCGCGGGGGAACGGGCTCTTCACGAGCACCTTCGCCACCTCGCCCGGCTGGTAGCGCGGCCGGTCCGGCACGAGATCGATGCGGCCGGTGTCCTCGCGCTGCCAGGACACCCAGCCCGGGCCGGTTGCGTAGAACGGGAGGCGCGTGACCTGCGCGCGCCCCTGCGCGTCCTTCAGCGTGGCCTCGGCCACGTACAGCGCCGGCGCCGTCGGCGTGAACGCGCACGCCACCGGCTCCTCCCGCGTGCGCAGCGCGCAGCCGCCGGCCCGCTCCTCCACCACCTCGCTCTCGGTGACCCAGCGCCCGCCCACGCCCTTCTTGCGGATCCAGCGCCACTCGCGCTTCTTCACCACCAGGTCCACCGCGATCCCGGCGCGCACCGCGCCGTCCGGCGCCGCCGCGATCACCTCCAGCTCGCCCGGCCGGCCCGCCTCGGCGAACCCGGTGCCGCGGCGCCGCACGCCGGCGTACACCGCCGCCGGGTGGACCGTGACCGCGGCGCGCGCCGCGATCCGCTGCCGGTTCACGTCGGTGACCTCGGCCTCGAGCGTGACCGCGAACGTCCGGCCGCCGGTGGCCTCGGCCTTGCCGGCGTCGATGGCGAGGTGGCCGGTGTCGCCGGTCTCGCCCGCGCCGGAGGCGACCACGTCCGCCGTCCGCTGCGGCGTCTCGTCGTCCCACCACCAGGTCTGCGGGCCGAACGCGAACCCCGGGTGGCCGGGCGGCTGGAAGTCGATCGACTCGCGGGCGGCGGTCCAGCGCACCGCCGCCTTCGGCATGGCCCCGCCGAACAGGTAGCGCGCCAGCACCTCGGCGCGGAGCGGCTCGCCCGCCGTCACCTCGCGCGCCGGCGCGGTGACGTCCACCTGGAACTGCGGCGCCCGGTACTCCTCCACCCGGAAGCCCGCGAGGTACGGCAGCACCGCCTTGCCCGCCTCGACCCGCGCCCGCACCTCGAACGCGCCGAGCGGCGCGTCGGCGGGGATGGGCACCTCGGCCGACCAGGTCCCGAACGGCGTCAGCGCGGCCTCGCCGGACCAGATCTCCTTCCCGCGGGCGCTCAGCACGGTGACGGCCGCCTTGCCGCGCGCCGGCGTCCCGATCCGGCCCAGCGCGCGGGTGCGGACGAGGCCCTTCAGGTGCACCTTCTCGCCGGGCCGGTAGATCCCGCGGTCCGCGAACACGCCGCCGAGCGGCCGCGGCTCGGTCCCGTCCCAGTCGGTGGGGACGTCCTGCGCCGCGGGGTCGAGGCCGCCGGACCAGCTCGAGAGCGTGACGCCGAGGTCGCCGCCGGCGCGCGCCGCCACCAGCGCGAACGGCGTCGCCCACGGGTACTGGGGCTCGTGCCCGGCCGGCGGGATGACCTCCGCCAGGCCCGGCACCACGGCGAGCCCGTCGGCGTCGGCCCGCCCGCGCCAGCGCTCGACGCCGTCGCGATCGTGCAGCGCGACGTCCGCGCCGGGCACCGGCTTCCCGTCGGAGAGCCGCGTCACCCAGACCACGCCGCGCGTCGCGCCGAGCTTCGCGTGCACCGCGAGATCGGTGAGCTGGCCGACGATGCGCCGCTCGCGCCGCCACCTTTGCCAGGGCTGCTCGACGCGGATCTCCGGCGCCACCACCCGCACCGCGAACAGCGTGGTGCCGCGGCCCGCCAGCAGCTCCCGCACCGGCAGCGGCACGGTGCGGCCGGCGTTGCGCGGCCCCGAGACGTCCAGCGTGCGGGACACCGTGGGGCCGCCGCCCAGGTCGGTGCGATCCGGCTTCGCGAGCAGGCGCGCCAGCGCCGGGACGTCGAGCGGCGCGAGCGTCGTCTCCACCGTCCCGAGGTTGGTGGCGCCCACCGGCAGCGCCCCGTCCCCGCCGGCCTCGAGCAGCGCCAGCTCCTCGCCGGCGTCCAGCTCGGGCTCGAGGTCGGAGGTGTCGAAGGTGCGCTCGAGGCGCTCCGCCAGCGCCTGGCCGAACACGTCGCGGAGCGCCGGCCCGATCGCGATCCGATAGCGGGTCCCGGGCGCGAAGGCCGCCGGCAGGATCACCTCGGCCCCGCTCGCGTCCAGGCCGGTGACCTCCACCTCGTCCCAGTCGATCTTCACCGCGGGCGTGATGGTGACGGCGGCGGCGAGCGTGGCGCGGTCCACCGGGTTCGTGGTGCGGATCCGGACCGGGCCCCGCGGGCACCGCTCCCCGCCCCACCAGCAGGGCTCGACGGCTGCGACGCGGAGCGGCCCGTAGGTCCGGAGCGCGAACCGCGGCGCGCCCTCCAGCGTCAGCGGGCCCTCCGCGCCGGCGAGCTCGCCCTCGATGCGCAGCTCCACCGGCGTGTCGAGCGGGTACGGGCGCTGCGGGGTGAGCTCGTAGCGGACGCGGCGGTCGCGGCCGGTGCGGGCGGACGGGTCCGGCGGCGGGAGGCGGCGCCCGGGGGCGGCGGGCTTCTCGTCGGCGACCGGGACGGCCTTCAGCGCGTACGGCCAGCCGTCCTCGCCGCCGACCTTCAGCCTGAGATGCGCGGCGAGGTCCCGCACCGGCTGGTCGAGCACGAGCGACACGGGCTCGCGCGGCGCCAGCCAGCCGTAGCCCTCGCGCGGCAGGAGCCGCTGCACCGCCGGGCGCGGCGTCTCGAAGGTGAACGCGTACGGGGCGGCGAGCGCGGCGCCGTCCACCGCGCGCAGGCCGGCCGGGACGGTGACCGTGAAGCGGGTCGCGAGCGGGAGGAGCGCGCGCGGCACGAGCTCCACCGTGGCCGAGCCCAGCCAGCGCCACTCGCCCTCGACCGGCGGCGAGATCGTGATCCCGGCCGCGGGATCGTGGGCCGGGTCGATCGCGCCGAGCGCCACCACCGGCCGCGAGAAGGTGATGGCGGGGCGGACCTCGCCCTCGGCCGGCCCCACCGGCCGCGCCGCCACCACCGCCAGCTCGCCGGCCGCGGCCAGCGTACCCTCGGGGATGACGAGCGGGGGCGGCTCGGGCAGCGGCGAGAGCGCCACGCCCTCGGGCGTGGGCGCGGGGCCGCAGCCGCGGCCGCAGGCGGTGAGGGCGAGGGCCGCCAGCAGGGCGGCGAGCGGGGTGCGGAGCATGGGTCCTCCCGGTCCGGGCGACGGCGTTGCAGCCGGGAGGCCAGCGACCGCCCCCGCGGAGTCCGGGGGCTTTCGGGCGCCGACCGCGGGGCCGTGTCCGCCGTGCCGCAGGTGCGCGCCGAGTAGGACACACCGCAGGCTGTGGGTGCAACGCTCGCGTGCGGCGCCGGGCCGCGCCCCGCGCCGGGATCAGCCGCGCGACCGGGCGCGGACCGCCGGGCCGGCGCCCGCGCCGAGCAGCGCGTCGCGCAGCCCGCCGTCCACCGGCCGGCTCCCGAGCCAGATCGAGAAGAAGGCCCGGGCGAAGTCGGCCCCCTCCACGCGCGCCAGCGGGCGGCCGTTCAGCGACAGCTCGGTGCCGCGGCCGGGCGTGTAGGTGAGCGCGTACCGGTCGCCGGGCTTCAGCCCGACGTACGCCGCGCGCAGCCGCGCCAGCCGGTCGCCGAGCGACCGCATCACCTCCGGCCCGTGCGCGCGCGCCAGCAGCTTCTCGGTGGCGCGGGCCAGCTCCGCCGCGCTGACGTTCACCAGGCACGCGATCTCGAGCCGGCGCGCCACGTCCGCCTCGGGCGGCGCCCCGGGCGCCGAGGCGTCGAGGTAGTGGGCCGCCGCGTAGACCTTCACGAACCAGCCCCAGCGGAACAGCCCCGCCCCCTGCAGCCTCAGGTGGGCCCCGCCCGCGTCCTGCCAGGCCGGGAACGCCGCGCCCCCGACCCGCACCGGCGCGTCGCCGGAGGCGGCGACCCGGGCCGGGAGCGCGAGCAGGACGGCGACCAGCGCCGCGGTGGAGGCCAGGGAGCGCACGCGAGGGCGGCGCATCCTGGCACGCGGCGCCCGGGGGTCCAGGTCCCGGGAAGGTCGAATCGTCTCGGATCGGCTCATGGACGGGCGTGACGGAGCCGCTGCTCCTCGCGGTACGGGAAGATGTCCACGATCTCCCCCGCCCGCAGCCGCGCCTGGATGTCGCGCCACCAGCGTCCGGTGAGCAGCTCCCCGTGGGCCCGCAGGAACACCTCGCGGAGCCGCCCGTTCAGCCCGATGAACGGCAGCAGCTCCTCGGGGAACACGTCGGCGGGCCCCACGTAGAACGGCGGGTCGCCGCCGTCGTAGCCGGCGTCGGGGCCGCCGCCCCAGCCGTCGTCGCCGCCGTCGCCGGGCCCCGCGCCGGGGAGGTCGCGGAAGTTGCAGTCGGTGACCCGGGTGAGCTCGTCGTAGTCGTAGAAGATGACGCGGCCGTGGCGCGTGACGCCGAAGTTCTTGAGGAGCAGGTCGCCGGGGAACGTGTCGGTGGCGGCGAGGTCGCGCAGCGCCCAGCCGAAGTCGAGCACCGCCTGGCGCGCCGTCCACTCGTCCGCCTCGCGCACGAACAGGTTGAGCGGCGTGACCCGGCGCTCGGCGTAGAGGTGCCGGATGGCCACCTCCCCGTCCGCCACCCGCACGCCGTCGCCGCACGCGGTGCGCAGCTCCTCGAGCAGCGCGGGCGAGAACCGCGCGGCCGGGAACGCGAGGTGCTCGTACTCCTGCGCGTCCACCAGCCGCCCGGCGCGGTCGTGGCGGAACACGTGGCGGTACCGGTCCATCACCTCGCGCCGGGTGGTCTGCTTCGGCGGCGCGAAGCGGTCCCGGATGACCTTGAAGATCACGTCCAGGCCCGGGAGCGTGAACACGCACATCACCAGCCCGCGGTCGCCGCGCGCCGGCACGAAGCGGTCGTCGCCCTCGGCGAGGTGCCGCGCCACCTCGCGGTACAGCTCGGCCTTCCCGTGCTTGTGGTAGCCGAGGCCGGTGTAGAGCTCGGAGCGCCGCTTCAGCGGCAGCAGCGTGGACAGGAACGCCACCATGGCGCGGGGGCGCTCCAGCTCCACGTGGAAGTAGGAGCGCGTGAAGCCGAAGACGATCGACACGTCCTCCTCGGTGAACAGGATCGCGTCGAGCACCGCGCCGCGGTCGCCGTGCGCGAGGGCCAGCACGAGCGGCGTCAGGTGACCGCCGCGCCGGATCCGGCCGACCAGGTACGCGCCCTTCCCGCGGTAGAAGACCGGGCGCGCCACCTCGATCGCGTCGATAGGCTGGCGATCCGGGAGGCCGCGCACGTGCGCGTCCAGCTCCAGCGCGGCGAGGCGCGCGTCGCGGGCCAGGTCCTCGAACGGCGCGGAGAGCGGGGCGGCGCGCAGGATGCGCGCGAGCAGCGCCTCGGTGGTCGCCTCGCGCGGGAAGGCGCGGTGCTGCGGCGGGTCCTCGCGCGGCGGCGGCGCGTCGGCGGCCAGGAACTCGATGGCGGGATCCACGCCGACGGTGGTGAACACGCGCCGGGTGACCGAGTTGAAGAACGACCCGGCGATCTCGAAGTCCGGCCGGGCCGCCGCGAGCGCCCCGAACGCCTCCTTGGCGCGGCGCCACACCTCGCGGTCCTGGACCGCCCCGCCCAGCTCGGCGCGGACCTCGCCCACCGTCCGGTGCACCACGCCGTCGCGCAGGTCGAGCCGCTCCCGCGCGTCGCGCTGCGCGCCCGCCCAGTCGCGCGCCTCGAAGCGGCCGCGCGCCCGCGCGGTGATCCGCGCGCGCTCGGCCTGGTACGCCTCGTACCCCGCCCGGATGGCCTCCGCCGCGCCCCGCGCGAGCGCGCCCCGCTCGTCGAGCATGCCAGCGGGCTATAAGGCCGGCGCGCCACCGCCGCCGCGGGGGCGGTTCAGGCCGCCGCGGCCGCGGCCCCGTCCGCGAGCTCCTTCCAGCGCGCGTGCGCCTCCGCCGAGAGGGCGTACGGCTGCACCAGGAGCAGCGCGCGCCCGCGCTCGGTCCAGGCCAGCTTCACGGTCGCGAACCCGCGCAGCGCCGGATCGCAGGCGATCTTCATCTCCAGCAGCAGGTTCTCGGGGAGCGCGCACGGCCCGGAGACCACGCACTGCGTTCCGGCCATCGCGCAGATGTCGAAGGCGTGCACGGCGCCGCCGAGCCGCAGCGTCATGAGGTACGGCAGCGGGCTCCCGGCCGCGGCGGCCGGGGGCTGCGGCGGCGCGATCAGGCTCGCGCCCACGTCGGCCTTCCACGCCTCGGGACGCTCGAACGCCGCCACGAAGCCGGGCAGCGCCTCGATGGTGCGGGCCACCAGCGGCCGCTCCGGCCCGTCGAGCAGCTCGGCCTCGGCGAGGTCGTCCGCGGAGACCGCCGTCCGGTCGCCCAGCAGGCGCACCGCCTCGTCCACCGCCGCGACCGTCTCCACGTAGCGCGGGTCCGCGGCCGCGCCGATGCGCTCGGCGTGGTGCTGCGCGATCACGTCGGCGAGCACCGGCGGCAGCTCCCAGCGCGCCGCCATCACCACCCCGAGCTCCACGTGGTAGCGCTCGGCGATGGCGGCCCACTCCGAGGCCTGCCGCGGCACCGCGTCGTCGCGGCGCGCCAGCAGGTCCTCCAGGCAGGCGATGGCCACCACCTTGCCGAAGTCGTGCAGCAGGCCGGCCGAGAACGCGATCTCCGGGGAGAGCCCGCGCCCGCGCGCCAGCGCCTGGCAGAGCAGCGCCGAGGCGAGCGCGTCCGTCCACACGCGGCGGCGCAGCGGCGCGAGCCTTCCGCCCGCGAGGACGTGCGCGCCCAGCCCCGAGGCGAGCGCCAGCCGCGCCACGTCCCTCGCGCCGATGCGCTGCACCGCCTGCTTCACCGACGCCACCGGCGCGCCGCGCGCGTAGAGCGCGGTGTTGGCGCAGCGGAGCACGTCGGCGGCGAGCACCTGGTCCGACGCGACCAGCTTCGCGAGATCGTCGAGGCCGTAGTCCTGGCTGCGCAGCAGCGCGTCGATCTGGAACGCGACCGCGGGATACGGCGGGACCTTCACCTGCTGGCGCGCCACCAGCTCCACCATGGCGCTGTCGAGATCGAGCATGCGCTCGGAGTCTACTCCAGCGCGACGTCAGATGGGCGGGCGCGCCCGCGCGCCGTAGCCCGTCAGCTCGACGTATCCCTCGCCCGCGGCGCGGCCGTCGGGACCCGTGAGTCGCACCGGCCCCTCCCAGTAGGCGAGCCCGGGCACGCGCGAGGAGACGTTCTCGGCGGCGTCCAGCTCCGGCCGCACGGTGAGGCGGATCCCCGCCGACGGGACCGTGACGGTCCAGCCGCTCGGGTACTCGGCGCCGGTGGCCGCGCTGCGCCAGCGCCCGAGCGGCTCGGCGCGCCACGCGTCGGCCTCGAGCCAGCGCACCGCGCCGTCGGGCGTCAACAGCGTGGCGCGGCGGAAGTCCACCGTGCCGTCCGCGCGCCGGAGCGCGTAGAGCATCAGGTCGCGCCCGTCGGCGAGCCGGAGCGCGAACCAGTCCCAGCCCACCTGCGCCGGCGCGAGCTGGGACGAGCCCATCTCCCGGTCCATCCAGCTCGTCCCGCGCACCGCGCGCGCCCGGCCGTCGAGCGTCACCGCGCCGGAGGTCGCCATCCGCGTGAACGAGTAGTAGAGGCTGGCGTGCCCGGGCGCCGCCGCCTTGCGGCTGTAGCCGTTCGGCCCCTGCAGCACCACCGGGCGCTCCGGGCGTGCCACGAGCTCGAGCGCGATCCCCTGCGCGTCGTCGCGGGCCGAGACGGCGAACGCGCCGTCCGCGCCGAGCGTGAGCGCCCAGCGCCCCGCCGTGCCGGGGGGCGCGACGGCCCAGGCCAGCACCGGATCGCCCTCCGCCCCGAAGCCGCCGAGCATCGGGACGTCGCGCCAGAGCACCTCGGCGAAGCGGTGCGTCCCCGCGCCCGGGTCGGTGATCGCGAGGTGCGCCATCACCGCGCCGCCGGTGGCCCAGGCGGAGTCGAGCGCCGGCGGGTCGCGCACCAGGCCCACGCGGAAGAACGTCACCTGGTAGCCGAGCCGGCGGCCGGGCGCGGCCGCGTCCTCGAGCGTTCCGGTGAGGTACCACCACTCGTTCCGGTACTCGCGGTGCGCGTGGTGATCGCGCGGGAAGCTCCAGCGGTGCGCCGGATCGGCGGGCGCCCAGGCCCGGCCCTCGGGCCCGGCCGCGGCGGCGGCGCCGGCGGCGAGCGCGGCCGCGAGGGCCAGGGCGAGCGCGCTAGAGCGCATCGCGGGAGAGCTCCTGCGCCGGCGTGCGGCTCGCGGCGAGCGCCGGGTAGAGGCTGGCGGCGGCGGCGGCGGCGAGGATGGCGAGCGCCTCGAGCGCGAGCGCGCGGAGCGGGACCGAGATCCCCAGCGTCCAGCCGAAGAACGCCGGGTTCACCGCGCGCACCAGCACGACCGCCAGCGCCCCGCCGCCGGCGAGCCCGAGCACCAGCCCCGCCCCGCCCACCGCCAGCCCGCGGCCCAGGAACACCCGGAACAGCTGGCCGCGGCTCGCGCCCAGCGCCCGGTACAGCGCCAGCTCGGCGCGCCGGTCGCGCGCCAGCACCAGGAGCGAGAGCGTCACCCCCGCGGCGGCGATCACGAGCCCCATGGCCTCGAGGAGCCGCGTCACCGCGAACGTCTGCTCGAAGATGGCGAGCACCTCGCCGCGGAGCGTGCGGTTGGAGCGGATCTGCAGCGCGGCGCCGGGGAGCGCGGCGCGCAGCGCCGCCACCGCGCGCTCCGGGTCGTCGCCCGGGGCGAGCGTGAGCGCGGCGTTGGAGGGGGCGCCGGGGCCGAACGCGCGCGCGTACGCCTCGAGGTCCATCAGCACCGCCCCGCCCTCGGCGCCGTAGTCGCGGTAGACCCCGGCCACCGGGAAGCGCACCGGGCCCGCGCGCCCGCGCAGCGCGAGCGCGCCCCCGGGCGCCAGCCCCGCCTTGCGGGCGAGCGGCTCCGAGACGAGCACCGCCCCGCGCTCGCGGAGCGCCCGCATGGCCTCGCCGGCGTCGCCGGCCACCAGGGCCACGCGCCCGTCCGCGCCGGGGACCGCGGCGTCCACGCCGGAGACCTGCACCCGGCGGCCGTCCGCGGTGTAGCCGGTGTGCTGCCGGAGGACGTCCACCGACCGGGCGCCGGGGTACGCCCGCAAGGTCGCGAGCACCTCGGGCGCGAGCGTCGCCTCGCTGCGCGCGCGCCGCCACGACGGCGTGGTCACGTACACGTCGGCGCGCAGCGTCGCGTCGAGCCAGCGCTCCACCGTGTCGCGGAAGCTCCCCACCATCACGGTGACGCCGGCGAGCATGGCGACCGCGACCGCCAGCGCGCCCGCCGCGGGCGCCGAGGCCGAGAGCCGGCCGCCCAGGCTGCGGAGGCCGTAGGCGATGCCGAGCCGGTGCGGGAGGCCGGCGCGCCCCATCCCGCGGAGCAGCGCCGGCGTGGCGAGCGGCACCGCCACCAGGATGCCCACCGCCGGCGCGAAGCCCGCGGCGGCGAGCCGCTCGCCGGCGAGCGCGTACACCACCAGCCCGGCCGCGAGGGCGGCGAGCCCCGCCGCGAGCAGCCGGCCCGCCCGCGCGCCGGCGCCCTCCTCCACCGCGATCGAGGCGAGCAGCGCGCGCGGGTCGGCCCGGGCCGCGTCGAGCGCCGGCCAGAGCGCGCCCGCCAGCGCGCCGGCCAGCCCGGTCGCGGCGCCGAGCGCGACCAGGGCGGGCGTGAGCGCCACGCGGTCGATGCCCTCCAGCAGGTAGAGGTTGCGGACCGTGCCGGACACCGCGCCCACGTTGGCCTGCGCCGCGAGCCAGCCCAGCGGCACGCCCGCGGCCGTCCCGAGGATCCCGAGCAGCGCCGCCTCGCCCAGCACGAGCCCCAGCACCTGCGCCCGGGTCGCGCCCACCGCCCGCAGCAGCCCCAGCTCCTCGCGGCGCCGCGCCAGCGAGGCGCGCACCGACGCGTAGACCAGGAACCCGCCCACCAGCACCGAGACCAGCGAGAGCGCGGTGAGGTTCAGGCGGAAGGCCGAGAGCAGCCCCCCCGCCTCGACGGTGCGCTGCTCGGGCGTGGCCACCCGCGCGCGCTCGCCCAGCGCCGCCGAGAGCCGCTCCGCCAGCGCGCCCGGCGCGACGCCCGGCGCGGCGCGGACGTCGATCTGGTGGATGCGCCCGCGCGTCCCGAGCAGCCCCTGCGCCTGCCCGATGTCCATGAGCGCCAGCCGGCGGCTCGCGAGCGGCGCCGCCGCCTGGAAGTCCACCCGCGCCCCCACCACCAGCCGCGCGCGGCGCGAGCCGAGCGACACGTCGATCCGGTCGCCCTCGCGCCAGCCCATCTCCTCCGCCCAGGCCGGCGTCACCGCCACCCAGCCCGGCGTCCCCAGCGCGCCCTCCAGCGCCGCCGGCGGCAGCGCCGACGGCCCGCGCGCCGCTCCGAGCAGGTCGGCGCCGACGAGCTCCAGCGACGCGCCCGGGCGCCCCTCCACCACCGCGTCGGCCCGCCAGAGCGGGCGCGCGGCGGCGACCCCGGGCACCGCCAGCACCTCCGGGAACAGCGCCTCGTCGAGCGCGCCGGTCCAG
This sequence comes from Anaeromyxobacter sp. Red801, assembly GCF_049201065.2. Taxonomy (NCBI): domain Bacteria; kingdom Pseudomonadati; phylum Myxococcota; class Myxococcia; order Myxococcales; family Anaeromyxobacteraceae; genus Anaeromyxobacter; species Anaeromyxobacter sp. Red801. Next base: position 2,585,596 of record NZ_CM181236.1, read on the forward strand.
CCCAGCACCGACAGGTCCGCGTCGCCGGAGACGGCCCGCACCGTGCCGGCGAACGCGCCGAGCGCGCTGCCGTTCAGGATCTGGATGGAGAGGACCGCGCCCACGCCCAGCGCCACCCCCGCCACCGAGAGCAGGAACAGCGCCTTGCCGGCCCGGAGCTCCCGCCCCACGGCGCGCGCCAGGTAGGCCCTCACGGCGCCCTCACCCGCCCTGCTCCAGCCGGCCGGCGTGCAGCGTCCAGGTCGCGTCGGCGAGCGCCGCCAGCTCGCGGCTGTGGGTCACGTACAGCACCGCGCTCCCCTCCTCGCGCGCCAGCGCCAGCAAGAGGTCCATCACCTTCTGCCCGTTCGCCTCGTCCAGGTTCCCGGTCGGCTCGTCCGCGAGCAGCAGCTTCGGGCGGCGCAGCAGCGCCCGGCACAGCGCCACGCGCTGCATCTCGCCGCCGGAGAGCTTCTGCACCGCGTCCCGCGCGCGCCCCGCCAGCCCCACGCGCTCGAGCAGGTCCCGGGCGCGCGCCGCCGCCGGGCCGGGCGGGTCGCCGGCCACCAGCGCCGGCACGAGCACGTTGTCCTCCACCGAGAGGTGCGGCAGCAGGTGGAAGAACTGGAAGACGAGGCCCACGTGGTCGCGCCGGGCGCGGGTGCGCTCCGCGTCGGGGAGCGCGCCGAGCGAGCGTCCCAGGAGCAGCACCTCCCCCGAGGTGGGCGCGTCGATGCCGGCGGCGAGGTGCAGCAGGGTGGACTTGCCCGAGCCGCTCCGCCCGGTGATCGCCACCGCGCGGCCAGCGGGCAGCTCGGCCGAGACGCCGCGCAGCACCGGCAGCGGGACGCCGCCGGCCCCGGCGAAGGTGCGGGTCACTTCACGCAGCGTGAGCACTGGCGCCATGGGCGACCCGATCCATGCCGCGGCGGGGCGGCGGGTTCAAGCGGCGCGTGGGCCGCGCGGCGGCGCGGCGGGCTACGCGCGGCGGGCGCGGGCCGTCGGCTCGGCGAACCGCGCGCGGATCTCGGCCAGGACCAGGTCGGCCGGATCCTGTCCGAGGAGGGTGCGCAGCATCGGGCGGAGCGCGTCCAGCAGCGCCGGCACGTCGGCGCGCGTGAGGTCCTCGGGCCGGCGCGCGAGGGCGCGGTCCGCGAACGTGCGCACCGCGGTGCGCGCGGTGTTCGGGCCGAGGCAGGTCGCGAGCGACGCGGCGATGATCTCGGCTGTTGAGCGCTCCTCCCCCACGATCCGGGCAGGGTAGCGTGCGTCCCTGACGGCGGGCAAGGCACGAGGAGCGCGCCTGGGCGGCGGGCGTGTACGCCTTGCCGCCCGGCCTGCGTCCGTGGACACCCGCCCCGGCCGGCGCTAGAACCCGCGGTCGTGTCCCACCCCGCCCCCCGGCCGCCGGGCCGACCGGCGTTCCTGCCGGTGGCGCTCGCGATCGCGACCGTCCTGGCGGCGGCCGGCGCGGTGGCGTGGGAGCGCACCCCGGCGCGCCGCGCCCGCGCTGCGGCGGCCCGGGCGGAGCGGGCCGGACCCAGCCCGCACGGCGGTCCCCTGCGCCCGGCACGCCTGCTCTCCCGCGGCGCCCAGGTGGCCGCGAGCCGCCCCGGCGCCGGGGTCCTGGTGGACGGCGTCTACCGCGGCGACGCCTGGGCGGGCGGCGTCCCCTCCCCGGCGGCGCCGGCCTGGGCGGCGCTCCGCATCGGCCGCGGCCCGACGCGCGTGCTCCTCTCCTGGACCTCCTCCCACAACCACGACTACCGCGAGCAGCAGTACGGCGCGCCGGTGGACTACCGCATCGAGACCTCGGCCGACTCGCGCGACGGGCGGGACGGCACCTGGCGCACCGAGGTCGAGGTCCACGGGAACCCGGTGCGCAGCCGCGCCCACGCGCTCGACTTCGCCGGCCGGCGCTGGGTGCGGCTGGTGGTCACGGGGCTCGCGCCCGGCGTGAACCGGTGGGGCCTGTTCCTCGACGAGATCGACGTCCACGATCTCTCGCTCGGCGGCGACGACGTCTGGGTGTTCCTGGGGGACAGCATCGGCGCCGGCGTGTTCGACCGCGCCCCGGCGCACCGGCCCAGCTTCGCCGACGCGATCGCGCGGGCCCACCCCGGCTACCAGCCCGCCATGATCGACGCGGGGTTCTGCCGCGCCCGGACCTGGGAGGTGGCCGAGCGGATCGACGAGGTGCTGGCGCTCAACCCGGACGCGAAGGTGTTCGCGATCGTGCTCGGCGCCAACGACGGGGACCTGGCGCGGCTCCGCGCCGGCCTCGAGCGGATCGTGGAGCGCGTCCGGGCGGCCGGGCGCATCCCGGTGGTGGCCCGCATCCCGTTCCAGACGCGCTACGGGTACGACTGGGTGGCGCAGAAGAACGCGGTGGTGGACGCGGTGGTGGCGGAGCACGGGCTGCTGCCCGGGCCGGACCTGTACGCGTGGTTCCGCGATCGCCCGGACCGGCTCGCCGACGGGCTCCACCCCGACGCCGAGGGATCGGTGGCGATGAGCCGGCTGTGGGCCGAGGCGGCCGCGCCGCTCTACCCGGCGCCGTAGGCCGCGCCCGACGCGCGGTGGCGGCGGCGGCCGGGGCGTGCTTCACTCCCGCGCGCATGAAGCCCCTGCTCGACTACGGCCTGCTCGTCTTCGTATCGATGTTCACCATGATGGGCCCGGTGGGCGTGCTCCCGCCGTTCGTGTCGATGACCTCCGGGCTGTCGGGGGACGAGGCGCGGCGGGTCGCCCGGCGCGCGACCGTGACCGCGCTCTGCGTCCTGCTCGTGTTCGCGCTGGGCGGGCAGCTCGTCTTCCGGTTCTTCAACATCTCGGTGAACAGCCTGCGGGTGGTCGGCGGGATCATCCTGCTGCTGGTCGGCTACGAGATGCTCCAGGCCCGCCCGTCGCGGACCAAGCACGACGAGCCCGACCCGGAGGGCTACGCCGAGGACATCGCCATCACGCCGCTCGGGATCCCGGTGATCGCCGGCCCCGGCGCGATCACCACCGTGATCATCCTGATGAGCGAGGCGCACGATCTCGCGCGCAAGGCCGTGCTGCTCACCGTGCTGCTCGGGCTGCACGTCCTCACCTACGCCATGCTCGTCTCGGCGAAGCCGCTGCTCGCGTTCCTCGGCCCCAGCGGGAACAAGGTGCTGGTCCGGATCATGGGGCTCATCGTGATGGTGATCGCCGTCGAGTTCTTCTTCGCCGGCCTGAAGCCCATCGTGCAGGACATGCTGCGGCACTGATCCCGAATCCCGACCCGAATCCCGACCCAGAGTCATCGTGACGCACGCCATGACGCGCCGCGGGGCGTGACGGCGCAAATTCCACCGTGAGTTCGGCTGGTTGCGCGCGTCGGTCATGACGCGCCACCGCGTCGCGCGCCCGCGACCACGAACGACTCTGGGTCGGGGCGCGCGCCGCGCGCGCCGCGCGCGCGCCGCGCGCGCCGCGCGAACGACTCTGGGTCGGGAGGCGGGGCCTAGTCGGCCATCGTCGACACGTCGCCGGGGTCCTGGCCCATCTCGACGGCCTTCAGGTAGCGCCGCATGATCTTGCCGGAGCGGGTCTTGGGCAGGGTCGCGCGGAGCTCGACGTCGGACGGGGTCGCGATGGGGCCGAGGTCCTGGCGGACGTGGTCCTTCAGCGACCCGACGACGCCGGGGCCCTCGGGGATGCCCTTGCGCAGCACCACGTACGCCTTGATCCGCTCGCCCTTCACCGGGTCGGGCAGGCCCACCACCGCGCTCTCGGCCACCGCCGGGTGGCGGAGCAGCGAGCCCTCCACGTCGGCGGTGCCGATGCGGTGCCCGGCCACGTTCAGCACGTCGTCGGCGCGGCCGAGCACGGCGAAGTAGCCGTCGCGGTCCTTCACCGCGATGTCACCCGCCGTGTACACGCCGGGGATCTGCGTCCAGTACTTCTCGTACCGCGCGTGGTCGTTCCACACGGTGCGCAGCATGTACGGGAGCGGCTTGCGGATGACGAGCAGCCCGCCCTGCCCCTCCGGCACCGGCTTCCCGCCCTGGTCCACGATGGCGACGTCGGCGCCGGGCATGGGCTTGCCCACCTTGCCGGGCCGCGCGTCGAAGGTGGGCAGCGTCCCGAGCACCGGGGCGGCGATCTCGGTCTGCCACCAGTTGTCCACCACCATGCCCTTCGACTGGCCCACCAGGTGCTGCTGCGCCCAGTGGTGCGCCTCCGGGTTGAGCGGCTCGCCGGCGCAGGCGATGAGCCGCAGCTTGCGCAGGTCGTACTTGGCCGGCGCGTCGCCGCCGTGGCTCATCCACATGCGCACCGCGGTGGGCGCGGTGAACATGACGTCCACGCCGTAGCGCTCGCACAGCTCCCAGGTCACCTCGGGCGACGGGTAGTCGGGCACGCCCTCGCGCGTGAAGATGGTCGCGCCGACGGACAGCGGCCCGTACACGATGAACGAGTGGCCGACGATCCACCCGATGTCCGAGGTGGACCAGTAGATGTCCTTGTCGCTGATCTGGTAGTAGGCGCGCGCCAGGTAGGTGGTGCCCACCAGGTAGCCGCCGGTGGTGTGGACCACGCCCTTCGGCTTCCCGGTGGTGCCCGAGGTGTAGAGGATGAACAGCGGGTCCTCCGCGTCCATCGGCTCGGGCGGGCAGTGGATGGCCGCCGCGTCCTGCACGTCGTAGAAGTCGTGCTCGCGCTCCGACTCGAACGTGAACGGCGCGTCGCCGGGCCGCGAGCCGCGGCGGTGCACCACCACGTGCTCCACCGAGTACAGGTCGCGCACCGCCTCGTCCACGGTGGGCTTCAGCGGGATCTTCTTCCCGCGCCGCAGCGTGAAGTCCGAGCAGATGACGACCTTGGCGGCGGAGTCCTCGATCCGGCTGCGCAGCGCCTGCGTGCCCATGCCCGCGAACACCACCGAGTGGATGGCGCCGATGCGCGCGCACGCGAGCATCGAGATGATGCCCTCCGGCGTGAGCGGCATGTAGATGATGACGCGGTCGCCCTTCTTGACGCCCAGCTTGCGGAGCGCGTTCCCGAAGCGGCCCACCTCGCGGTAGAGCCGGTTGTACGTGTACGTGTGCTCCTCGCCGTCCTCGCCGACCCAGATCAGCGCGGCCTTGAGGCGGCGGTCGCCGAACACGTGGCGGTCGATGCAGTTGACGGAGGCGTTGAGCTTCCCGCCCACGAACCACTCGTGGCGCGGCGGATCGAAGCGCATCACCTCCTCGAACGGCCGCATCCAGTCGACGAGCTTCGCCTTCTCGCGCCAGAACGCCTCGGGCTCCTCCTCCGCGTACGCGCGCTCGATGGCGTCGTTCGCGACGTGGGCCCGCTGCGCGAGCCACACCGGCGCCTTGATGGTGCGCTCGTCGGTGGACAGCGCCTCGATGGCGGCGCGCTGCGCCTCGGTCAGATCGGGGAACTTGGGATCAGCGGTCTCGGTAGCCATGCGTGCACCTCTGGGGTACGCGACGTGGTTTCGGTCGCCCCCACGAGAGGTGGGCGCCGCGTGGCCGTCGGGAGGGAAAGGACGTCGATGCTAGCCGAGCCGCCCCCGGGGTCCGCAAGGGGCGCAAGCGAGGAATCCGACGTCAGGACGCTGATTCCGGAGTCAGGCAAGGTTCGCGAACCCGGCCCGCGCCAGCAGCGTCCCCTCGTCGAACCAGAGCCTCCGGGCCAGCTCCTCGGTCGCCTCCCGGTCCAGGGTGACCATGGCCGAGCCGGCCCACGCCCAGATCCGGTTCTGCGCGTTCCACAGGTCGAGCCGGAGGCCCAGCCGCTCGGCCAGGCTCAGGATCCCGGCGAGCTCCGCGGCGCGCGCCGCCGGCGCCTGCCCCGCCACCAGCGCCGAGATGCGCTCGTCCACCAGCTGCTCCACGTCGCGCCGGACCGCGTCGAGGTGCAGGTGCGCGCCCAGCCGGCGGGCCAGGTCCACCGTGGCCGAGAGCTCCGCCTCGGCGGCGGCGAGGTCCACCTCCCCCGTCCGCGCCGCGCCGGTGACGCGGAGCACGCGGGCGGTGAGCGTCACGTCCGCGGTGACCCGCAGCGGCCCGGGCACCGGCGAGTCGAGCTCGCGCAGGAACTCCATCAGGCGCCGGTTCTCCTCGAAGATCTCGCGGTAGCCCTCCTCGTAGCGGCGCAGCGTCCCCTCCAGCAGCGTGCCCGCCACGCGGCGGCGCTCGTCCAGGAACAGGTCGCGCAGCCCGTAGTCGCGCCCCGGGAAGAACCGATCCACCGCCCGCAGCAGCTGCACCAGCGACTGCGCCGGCGACCGGGCCAGGAGCACCTCCTCCAGCTCGGCGAGCTGCTCCGGCCCTCGGTAGGGCGCGAGCCCGCAGCGGAAGTCGGCCGCGCCGAAGTGGAGCACGCAGGCGACCGCGTCGAGGGTCTCGCGGGTGAGCGCGCTCTCGAGCTGGAGCCGGCACAGCGCCACCGAGACCGGCCCGGCCGCCGCGGCCCGGCGCCCCTCGACCCGGTACGCGTAGCAGAACACCCAGCCCGCGTCCGGCACCGGCCGCACCGACGCGGCGATGGCGAGGTGGGCGCCCACGCCCTCCAGCGAGACCACGCTCGGCTCGACCAGCCGCCGGAACACCTCGCGACCGTTCTCCAGGGCCGGGTCGTTCGAGGGCGCGGCGGCGAGCGCGCGCTCCAGCCCCGGCTGCAGGTCCACGCCGGCCACCTCGCGGGCGAGCTGCACCGCGCGCGCGGCGTACCGGAGCACCTGCACCGTCTCGATCCCCGACAGCTCGGAGAAGAACCAGCCGCAGCTCGTGAACATGAGCTGCCCCTGCCGCTGCATCTCCAGCAGCCGCAGCGCGCGGACGACCTCCTCCGGCGAGACCGCCCGCCCCGCCTCGCGCCGCACGAAGTCCGGCGCGTCGCGGCGCTCCGGGTCCACCAGCACCTCGGCGTAGCGGTCGCGCGTCCGCCACGGCTCGGGCAGCAGCCCCGCCGCCTCGCGCTCGTAGACGGCGTCGAGCGCCCCGCGCAGCCCCTCCAGCGCGGTCCGCAGCGGCGCGCGCCAGGCCTGGCTCCAGCCCTCCGCCCCGCCCGCGCTGCACCCGCAGTCCGAGCGCCAGCGCTCCACCCCGTGCGCGCAGCTCCAGGAGGACCCCTCGGCGATCTCCGCCTCCCACTCCGCCGGGATCCGGTCCAGCGCCTGGCCCAGGTTCACCAGCTCCACGCCCGGCCGCCGCGCCAGCTCGCGCAGCGTCGCGGCCAGCACCTCGTCGCCGCCCTTCTTGTGGTGGCCGAGCGTCTCGCCGTCCACGGCGACGGTGAGCAGCTCGTCGTGATCGCGGCCCGCGTCGAACCCGCCCTCCAGCCGGTCGAGGAGCGCCGCGGCCGAGCCGAGCGCCTCGCCGAACGCGAGGTCCCGCGCGATGTGGCCGTCGTAGAAGAACACCGTCAGCTCGCGCGAGCCCGCGCGCACGCGGTACGGCCGCGTCGGGTCGAAGCGCGCGCCGGTGGCGTCCACCCACTCGCCGCCGGGCGGCCGGACCCGCACCGCCTGGTAGGGCGACAGGATCGTGAACCGCAGGCCCTCCCCCGCCAGCGCCTCCAGCGTGGCCGCGTCGGCGGCGGTCTCGGGCAGCCAGAAGCCCTCCGGCTCGCGGTGGAAGCGGCGCCGGAAGTCGACCAGGCCCCAGCGGATCTGCGTGAGCCGGTCGCGGGGCGAGGCGAGCGGCAGGATGGCGTGGTTGTAGCCCTGCGCGAGCGCGTTGCCGTGGCCGCGCAGCTCCAGGCTGCGCGCGTCGGCCTCGAGGACGCGCGCGTAGGCGTCGGGCCGGTGGCGCTCCAGCCAGGCGAGCAGCGTGGGGCCGAAGTTGAACGACAGGTGGAGGTAGCTGTCCACGATGTCCACGATGCGGCCGCGCCCGTCCTTCAGGCGCGCCGCGCCGTTCGGCGCGTAGCACTCCACCGCGATCCGCTCGTTCCAGTCGTGGAACGGGTCGGCCGAGTCCTGCACCTCGATCGCCTCGATCCAGGGGTTCTCGCGCGGCGGCTGGTAGAAGTGCCCGTGCAGGCAGAGCAGGCGGCGGGACATGGGTCCGACCATGGTAGGCGCGCCCCGGCGTGGCGCGACTGCTCGTCGGGGCCGTCCCGCTCCGCGCGCGGCCCCTCGTTCGGCCCCCTGCGCGCCCGCGCGCCGGCCGATCCTGGGCTATGGTGCGCGCACCATGAAGGTCGCCCTCACCATCGCGGGCTCGGACTCCGGCGGCGGCGCCGGCATCCAGGCCGACCTCCGCACCTTCGCCGCGCACCGGCTCCACGGCACCTCCGCCATCACCGCGGTCACCGCGCAGAACTCGGTGGCGGTGACGGCCTGGGTGGCGCTCGAGCCGGCCATGGTGGTCGCGCAGATCGAGGCGGTCGCGACCGACATGCCGGTCGCGGCCACCAAGACCGGGATGCTGGCGAACGCGGCGATCATCGGGGCGGTGGCCGACGCCGCGGCCCGGCTGCCGCTCGGGCCGCTGGTGGTCGATCCGGTGATGGTCGCGAAGAGCGGCGACCGGCTGCTCGACGCGGCCGCGGAGCGCGCCTACGTGGAGCGGCTCTTCCCGCTCGCCGCCATCGTCACCCCCAACCTGCACGAGGCCGAGGCGCTCCTGGGCCGGCCGGTGCGCGGGCTCGCGGCGATGCGCGAGGCGGCGCGCGACCTCCACCGGCTCGGCGCGCGCGCGGTGCTGGTGAAGGGCGGCGAGAGCGTGCCCGGCGCGGAGGACGTCTTCTTCGACGGCGCGCGGCTGGAGGAGATCCCGGGCCCGCGCATCGACACCGCCAACGTGCACGGCACCGGCTGCACGCTCTCCGCCGCCCTGTGCGCCCGCCTCGCGCTCGGCGACGCGCTGCTCGACGCCGTTCGCGGCGCGAAGGCCTACCTGGTCGAGGCGCTGCGCCGCTCGTACACGGTGGGCAAGGGGCGCGGGCCGGTGGACCACCTCCACCCGCTCACCCGCTAGCCGCGCGCCACCGGTCAGAGCGTGATCACCTGGTCGAGCTTCGCGCCCGAGAGCGCCTTGTACAGGTCCGGGAAGCAGCCGATGGGGATCCCCTCGATGAGCCGGTCGGCGATGGCGCGCTGGTAGCAGCACTGGTCGCAGCCCATGAGCAGCATGCCCGACTTGCGCGCCACCGCGGCGAGCCGCTCGCCGGTGGGGTTGCCCTTCACCAGCAGGTAGGTGTTGTCCACGAAGAAGAACATCCCGACCACGGTCGCGCCGTGGCGGCCCTCCTCCAGCTGCGGGACGATCATCTTCTCGAGGATGTACGACGCGTTCGGCGTCGAGAACACGTAGGCGACGTTCAAGCGCTGCTCCCTTCCGGCTCGGCCGCGGCGGCCCGTACCGCGGCCGCGACCAGGTCCGCGCGATCGAGGTGGACGGGGTGCACCCCGGTCACCTGGGCCCGAAGGAGCGCCGGCGTGAGCTCGCCGGGCGGCGTGCCCGCCTCGAGGAGCGCGCAGGCCGCCTCGGCGTAGGCGAGGAGCGACGCGCAGGTGGTGGCGCGAAAGCGCGCCCGCCGCGCGGCGCCTCGGCCGGGCCACAGCCCCACCCGCACGCGCAGGCGCTCGCCGCCCTCGGCCTGGCCCGTCCGCGCTGCGCCGTCCAGCGCGGCGGCGTGGCGCAGGTCCGAGACGAGGTCGGCGACGGAGCGTGGCACCGCGGATACTTGCCGCCGGTGCACGGTGCGTGCGGTTCCCTGACGGGTACGGGGCGCGTACACTCCGCCGCCATGCGAAAGAAGATCCTGCTCCTCGGCTCCGGCGAGCTCGGCAAGGAGTTCACCATCGCGGCGCAGCGCCTCGGCCAGGAGGTGATCGCGGTGGACGCCTACGACGGCGCGCCCGCGCAGCAGGTGGCGCACGCCCGCGAGGTCGTGAGCATGCTCGACGGCGCGGCGCTCGACGCGCTGGTCGCGAAGCACCGGCCCGACGTGATCGTCCCGGAGATCGAGGCCATCCGCACCGAGCGGCTGCAGGCCTACGAGGCGCAGGGCGTCCAGGTGGTCCCGAGCGCCCGGGCGGCCGCGTTCACCATGAACCGCCGGGCCATCCGCGACCTCGCCGCCCGCGAGCTCGGGCTCGCCACCGCGCGCTACGCCTACGCCTCCACGCCCGAGGCGTTCCGCGCCGCGGTCCGCGAGATCGGGCTGCCGTGCGTCGTCAAGCCGCTCATGTCCTCGTCGGGCAAGGGGCAGAGCGTGGTCCGCGCCGAGGGCGACCTCGAGGGCGCCTGGGCCTACGCCATGTCCGGCACCCGCGGCGACCTCCGCGAGGTGATCGTGGAGGAGTTCATCCCGTTCGAGTCGGAGATCACGCTGCTCACCGTGACCCAGCGCGGCGGCGAGACGCTCTTCTGCCCGCCCATCGGCCACCGCCAGGAGCGCGGCGACTACCAGGAGAGCTGGCAGCCGCACCCGGTCCCGGCGCCGCTCCTCGAGGAGGCGCGGCGGATGGCGGGGGCGGTGACCCGCGCACTCGGCGGGGCGGGCATCTTCGGCGTCGAGTTCTTCCTGGGCAAGGACCGGATCTGGTTCTCGGAGCTGTCGCCGCGCCCGCACGACACCGGGATGGTGACGCTCGCCGGCACGCAGCCGCTGAACGAGTTCGAGCTGCACCTGCGCGCCGTGCTCGGCCTGCCCATCCCGCCCATCGCGCTGGTCCGGCCGGGCGCGAGCGCCGTCATCCTGGCCCACGGCACCGGCGCGCCGGTGGTGCGCGGGCTGGAGGCGGCGCTCGCCGAGCCCGGCGCGGACGTCCGCATCTTCGGGAAGCCGGCGCTGCGCCCGCACCGGCGCATGGGCGTGGCGCTCGTCTCGGGCGCGCCCGGCGACGACCCGCGCGCGCTGGTGGAGCGGGCCAAGGCGGTCGCCGCCCGCGTGTCGGTCGATCCGTAGGACGCCTGTCGCCGCGGCGACGGCGCGGGCGCCGCCGAACGCGTCGCCGCGCGCCCACGCGAAGCGTGTCCCCGGCGACACGCCGCGGGAAAACGCGCGCCGCGGCGGCGCGCGCGGGCGGGCACGCGCGGTGCAGTACCGGGGATCGCCTTCGCAACCCCAACCCCGGAGTCGCACCATGTTCGAACGCGCCGCCTTCCTCGCCCTCCCCGCCGCGCTCGCGCTCCTCGCGGGCGCCTGCTCCAGCCGCTCCGACGCGGCGGTCCCGCCGGCCCCCGCGCACGCGGCCGAGGCCCTCCCGGATCCCGTCGCCGTGCCCGCCCCGGCCCCCGTGCCGGAGCAGGCCGGCTTCCGCCCCGCCGAGCCCGAGCCCCAGCCCAGCGCCGAGGAGATCGCCGCCTTCCAGGCGCCGGTCCCGAAGTAGCCTTCGCCACGCGCGCCTCCCCCGCCCGGCGCGGGGGAGGTGCGCACCGGGCCCGCCGCGTTGCGCCCTCCCCGGCCCGGGGTTAGCCTCGCGCGCGTCCATGCCCGCCGATCCCGCGCGCCTCGAGGCGCTCCGCCAGGCGATCCTCGCCGAGGCCGCCCGCCTCGCCCCCGCCAGCCTCGAGGCGCTCGCCCGGCCCGCCCCGGTGCCGGCCGCCGGACTCCTCCCCCTCGCCGGAGCGCTGCTGCCCGACCGCGAGGCGGTGCGCGGCTGGCTGGAGGCCGCGCTCGCGGCCCCGCGCCCCGGGGCCGGGTTCGCCCGGGATCCGGCCGGCGACCTCGCCGCGCGCCTCGCGGCCGCGCTCCTCGCCCGCAACCAGTTCCTGCCCATCGGCGCCCGCGAGGAGGGCCGCCTGGCCGGGCTCGTGGCCGGCGCGCTCCGGTCCGCCGCGGCCGCGCTCGCGACGGCGCGCACCGAGGCGGCGCTCGCCGAGGCCCTGGCCGCCGGCGCGGAGGCGTTCCGGGCGGATCTCGCCGCCTTCGTGGCCGCGCTCGCCGCCGGCGACGCGGCGCCCGCGCTGCGCGAGGTGGTCTCCGCCGAGTACGGCCCCGAGCTGCAGCTCCGCGTGCTCGGGCTCGATCCCGGCGCGCTGCTCCCGCCGGTGCTCGACCTCGGCTGCGGCCCCGGCGCGCGCCTGGTGGGCTGGCTCGCGGCGCGCGGCGTGGACGCGCGCGGCGTGGATCGCGTCGCGGAGCCCTCGGAGCGCGTGCAGCGCGGCGACTGGCTCACCGTCCCGCTCGCGCCCGGCAGCCTCGGCACGATCGTCTCGCACCTCGGCTTCTCGCTGCACTTCCTCCACCACCACCTGCGCCCGGGCGACGAGGCGCTCCGCTACGCGCGCCGGTACATGGAGCTGCTGCGCGCGCTGCGGCCCGGCGGCACGTTCGCGTACGCGCCGGGCCTGCCGTTCGTGGAGGCGCACCTCCCGCCGGATCGCTGGCGCGTCGAGACGACGCCGGTGCCGGCGCAGCCCCCGGCGTCGCCCGGCGCGGCGGCGCTGCCCTGGTACGCGTGCCGCGTCACGCGGACGCGGTAGCGCCTACCGGCCGAACAGGCCCTTCAGCTTCTTCCGCGCCTCCTCCTCGAGCTGCTGCTTCCGCTTCTGGGCCTCGTCGCGCGCCTTCTGCTCGGCCTGGGCCTTCTGCTTGTCGAGGTCGGCGCCGGCCGCGCCGGCCTTGTCGCCGAGGAGCTTCCCGGCGGCCGAGGTCGCCGCCTGCTTCGCGATGGCCTGCACCGCCGCGTCGAGCGCGAGCCCGTCGAGGCGCGGGCTCCAGGCCGGCCCGGACAGGTTGAACGTCACCGGGATGGGCGCGCTCATCTTCGCCCGGCCGCCGGTGATCTTCGCGATCACCTCCGGGCCGAGCTCCAGCGTCGTCGGCATCTGCAGCGTGCCGTCGAGCCGCACGCCGCCGTCGAACGAGAGCGCGTTGTCCCCGGTCTTCACCGTGATGGGCCTGGTGAGCTTCGCCACGCCGTTCGCGATCTGGAACGCGAACCCGAGCTGCTTGCCGAGGCTGGTCGATCCGCCCTCGGTGACGCGCCCGCCCGCGAACGGCAGCTTCGAGGCGATGGGCGCCGCCACCGCGGCGACGAGGTCCTTGCCGAAGAACGCGCCGTCGCGCAGGTCGCCGGTGAGCGAGCCGGTGGCGCTCTGCTTGATGGGGTCGAGCGAGGTGCCCTTCCCGGTGAGCTGCAGCGCGGCGTCCAGCTTGCCGCCGAGCACCTTGCGCTTCGAGAAGAGCGCCAGCATCTGCTCGCCCTCGACGCCCTTCATGGTCACGTCGATCTTGAACGGGTCCTCCGGGTGGGCGAGCTTCACCGCGGTGCCGGCCGCGGACACGTTGCCGCCGAACGCGACCAGCCGCGCCTCCTCCAGCGTCACCGCGTCCTCCACCACCTTCACCTTCAGCACCACGTCGCGCAGGTCCTGCTGCTTCATGCGGAGCAGCCCGAGGCGCACGCTGGCCGTCCCGGAGAGCCCGGCGAACGCCTTCGGGTCGAGCGGCTTCGAGGCCTCGGCCCCCTTCGGCGGCGCCGGCGCCGGCTCCGGCGCCGGGATGAGCAGCCGGTCGAGGTCGAGCTTCTGCCCGGACAGCTCCGCGTCGAAGCGGGTGGTGGGCCTCTCCTTCGTGCCGCCCAGGGCGACCTTGGCCTTCCCGGCCAGCGCGTCGCCCAGCAGGTCCAGATCGAGCCGCGTCAGCTCGACCTGCTGCTCGGCGCCGGCCTTCCGGTAGGTCCCGGCGGCGCGCGCCGACATGGGATCGCCCGGCTTCTTGGCGACGGAGCCGCCCGGCCGCAGGTCCACGCCGGCGAGGTCGGCGCTCGCGTCGAAGCGGACCACGCCGCCCTGCTGCGCCAGGTCGGCGCGGGCCACCAGCGCCATGGGCGCGCCGGCCGCCTTCGCGAGCTGCCGCGGGATGGCGAGGTGCACCGGGCCGAGATCCACCCGCAGCTCGAGCGACTGCGCGGCCTGCCCGCCCGAGCCCTTCAGCGACAGCCCGATGGGCCCGGCCACCACGTTGTGCCCGAGCTGCTTCCCGAGCGGCGGGTAGTAGGCCGTGAGCGCGGCGAGGTCGAGCCCGCGGGAGACGATCTCCAGCCCCTCCACGCGCGGCGCGTCGCCGCGCAGCCCGGTGGCGGCGCCGTGGCCGGTGAGGCCCACCGGCCCGGCGGTGAGCTCGAGCTTGCCGATGCGCAGGTCGCCCTTCTCGGCGTCCGCGTCCAGGTCGGCGTCGAGCGACGCGTCCAGCTTCTTGCCGCCCTCCTGCCCCGCGAACGCGAGCTGGTCGGCGCGGAAGCCGCCCTTCACCGTGGTGCGCCCGCTGCCGCCCGGCACCGCCGCCCCCAGCGCGACCGCCAGGTCGGCCTGGAAGCGGCCGCCGCGGAACCCGGCCTCGCCGGGCACGAACGGCGCCAGCGGCCCGAGGTCGATGGGCTGGACCTTCAGCGTCAGCTGCTCGGGCGTGGGCACCAGCGTGGGCGGCAGCGGCGCCGCCTTCACCCGCAGCTCCAGGTTCTGCGCCTTCGCCAGCACCGCCGCCTTCAGCACGACCTCGAGCGGCCGCCCGGCGCGCAGGTCGCGCACCTCGACGTCGAGGTCGTCCACGTACAGCTCCTCGGCGCCCTTCACGCTCCGGTCGAGGAACGCGATGCGCGCGTTCTCCACCGCGGCCCGGTCCACCCGCACCGCCGAGAGATCGGCCGGCTTCTCCTCGCCCCTGGGCGCCTGGGGCTCGGGCTCCTTCGCGGCGGTCTCCTCCAGCCGCTTCGCCACGCGCTCCAGGTTCGTGGTCCCGTCCGGGAAGCGGATCACATTCACCCGCAGTCCGTCCACCACCGCCTCGCGCACCGTCACCCGCTTCCCCGCCGAGAGCAGCGCCCCGAGCAGGTTCACCTCCACCTCGGCGCGATCCAGCGTGGCGAGCGGCCGGTCCTCGCCCTCCCCGGCCCCGACCGAGACGCCCGCGATCCGGACGCCCACCCCGCCGAGCAGGCGGGTCTTCACGCTCTCGACGGCCACCGGCCGGCCGAGCTGCTGGGACAGGCGGTCCGTCTGCTTGCGGACCTGCGAGAGGAGGATGCGGTCGAGGAGCAGCACGCCGGCGATCCCCAGGACCACGACGACGGCGACGGCGACCCCGAGGACCTTCGGCCAGCGGCGCGAGCGAGCGGGAGACATGGCCGGAGGCTACGTCGGAGCGGGCGGGTTGTCAGCACGGAGCGTCCTGGCGCCGGGCGGCGCCCGGCGCGCGTCCGCGCGCGGGCCCCCGGGCGAGGCGGCGGGCGGGGAGGTGGAAGGCACCCCTGCAAATCCGTGCCGGCCCGGCCGGAGCATGGCAGGCTGGGTGGCTTCCTCGCCGACACCTCGCCCGGAGCGCCGCCGTGCACACCCCGATCGCCCTCCTCGCCGCCCTCTCCCTCGCCTCGGCCCCCGCACAGCCGGCCACCAGCCGCGCCCAGGTCCCGGACCGCTACAAGTGGAAGCTCGCCGACCTGTTCCCGAGCGACGCCGCCTGGGCGACGGCGCGGGCCGACCTGGCGAGCCGGCTCCCCGGCTTCGACCGGCACCGCGGCCACCTCGGCGACTCGGCCAAGGCGCTCGCCGACGCGCTCTCCGAGATGGGCGCGCTGCAGAACGCGCTCGACCGCGTCTACGTGTACGCCTCGGCCCGCGCCGACGAGGACGCGCGCGAGCCCGGGCCGCGCGCGATGCGCGCGGAGGCGGAGCGGCTCGCGGTGGACGTGCAGGCGGCGCTCTCCTGGGTCCGGCCGGCGCTGCTGGACCTGCCGGCCGACACGGTGAAGCGCTTCCTGGCCGAGGACCCGCGCCTGCGCGAGTGGGCGTTCTTCCTCGACGACACGCTCCGCTGGAAGCCGCACACGCTGCCGGCCGGCGAGGAGCGGATCGTGGCGAAGACCGGCGACCTCGACGGCGCCGGGCGCGACGTGCACTCGGTCCTGCTCAACGCCGATCTGCCCTTCCCGACCGTGAAGCTCTCCACCGGCACGGTCCGGCTGGACCAGGCGGGCTACGAGCGCTCGCGCACCAGCCCGGTGGCCGCCGACCGGGAGAAGGTGTTCCATGCCTACTTCGGCGCGCTGAAGCAGTACGAGCGGACCATCGGGACGGCGCTGTACGCGCAGGTCAAGGCGCACCTGTTCGAGCGCGACGTGCGCCGGTTCGACTCGTCGCTCGCGGCCGCGCTGTTCCGCGACAACGTGCCCACCGGCGTGTACGAGCGGCTGGTGGCGGACGTGAACGCGAACCTCCCCACCCTGCACCGCTACCTGAAGCTCCGGCAGCGCATGCTGGGCCTGCCGAAGCTGCGCTACGAGGACCTGTACGTGCCGCTGGTGAAGGCGGTGGACCGCCGCTACGACGTGGACCAGGCGGTGGCGCTCACGCTCGACGCGGTGAAGCCGCTCGGCGACGCGTACGTGTCGAAGCTGCGGGCCGGGTTCCAGGGCGGCTGGACCGACTTCCTCCCGGTGACCGGCAAGCGGGCCGGCGCGTACTCCACCGGCGTGTACGGCGTGCACCCGTACCAGCTCCTCAACTTCAACGGGCAGTGGACGGACGTCTCCACGCTGGCGCACGAGGCCGGCCACTCGATGCACACGGTGCTGGCGTTCGAGAAGCAGCCGTACGCGACCTCGAGCTACGCCACGTTCGTCGCCGAGGTCGCCTCGACGCTCAACGAGAACCTGCTGTTCCGCCGCGCCATCCGCCAGGCGAAGGACGACGGCGAGCGGCTGGCGCTGCTCGGCAACCGGCTGGAGTCGCTGCGCACCACGCTCTTCCGCCAG
This sequence comes from Anaeromyxobacter sp. Red801, assembly GCF_049201065.2. Taxonomy (NCBI): domain Bacteria; kingdom Pseudomonadati; phylum Myxococcota; class Myxococcia; order Myxococcales; family Anaeromyxobacteraceae; genus Anaeromyxobacter; species Anaeromyxobacter sp. Red801. Next base: position 2,602,268 of record NZ_CM181236.1, read on the forward strand.
ACCATGTTCGCGGAGTTCGAGCTCGCCATCCACCAGCTCGCCGAGAAGGGCGAGGCGCTCACCGGGGAGAAGATGAGCGCGCTGTACCTGGGCCTGGTGCGCAAGTACTACGGGCACGACCTCGGGGTCTGCCAGGTGGCCGACCTCTACGGCGCCGAGTGGACGTACATCCAGCACTTCTTCCACTACGACTTCTACGTGTACCAGTACGCGACCAGCCTGGTCGCCTCCACCGCCATCGCCCGGGCCATCCGCGAGGACGAGGCGCAGGGGCGCACCGGGGCGCGCGACCGCTACCTCGCCATGCTCGCCGCCGGCGGCTCGCGCTACCCGGTGGACCTGCTGCGCGAGGCAGGCGTGGACATGACCACGCCCGCGCCGTTCGCGGCCGCCATGGAGGAGATGAACGCCACCATGGACGAGATGGAGCGGATCCTGAAGCGGAGCCCGGGCGCGGCCGGCGGGCGGGCGGCGCCCGCGAAGCCGGCCGCGAAGCCCCGCCGCTAGGTCAGCGGCCCGGCACCACCGGCGACACGGCCGGGGGCGGCGCCTCCGGCGCGTGGGGCGCGAACGGCCACACGTGGGCCCGGCGCGCGAGCCCGAGGCCCACGAGCACCGCCAGCAGGGCGAGCCAGACCAGCCGGCGGCGCGCCCGCGCCCTGCGATCCTCGTAGGGATCGTCGAGCGTGCGCCGCGCGCCGGGCGGCAGCGCCGCCGCGTGGGTCAGCGCCGCGCCGAGCGGCACGTTCACCTTCACCCGGCCGTTCACCGCCCAGCCGTTCGCGTCCAGCACCGGGCCGATGTTCCGCTGGCGGAGCTTCAGCCACGCGATGAGCATGGACGGGCCCGAGATGACGAGCAGCACCCCGAGCACCGCGACCAGCTTCGCCCACCACGGCTCGAGGCCGACGAAGCCCGACACCAGCCCGCCGAGCAGCGTGCCGATGGCGCCGGCGCCGACGCCCAGGGCGGCGATGATGCCGACCATCTTGCCCACGTCCACCGCCGCCGGGACGGGCGGCTTCCCGCCGGTGGCCGCGCCCACCCCGGCCTCCGCGCCGGAGGCGAGGCGCGCCTCGGAGGCCTTCTCCTTGGCGGCGGCGAAGCGCGCCACCTGGTCCTCGATCATCCGCAGGAACTTCTTGTACGGCGAGAAGAACGCCTGGCGGATGGAGATGGGGTTGTCCACGATCTTCACGATGGTGGCGTCCCAGTCCCGCCCCTGCCGGTCGTAGAACAGGCCGTTCCGGCCGACCATCAGGTAGTCGGAGTCACCCTGCGTGAAGCAGGCCGCGATCTTCATGGCCTCGCCGCCCGGGCGGCGGCAGTCGCAGTACGCGAGGTACATGCGCGAGTGGGCCGCCAGCACCGCGTGCGCGCCCGGGTCGTCCACCCGCACGCACAGGTCGCAGCTCCGGCCGTCGAGGTACAGCGTGCCGGCCTGGAACACCGCCGGCCGGCGCGGGTCGTAGAAGTCGGCGAACGACACGAAGTTGCGGAGCAGCAGCGCCAGGTCGCGGTGGTAGTGGACCATGCGCACCACGTCGCCGATGGCCGCCTCCTCCGCCTCGAGGGCGAGGTCCCGCGCCACGAGCGCCTCGACGGGCCCCTTGCCCATGGCGAGCAGCGCCCGCACCCGCGGCACCCCGAGCCGCTCCACCGCCTGCGCCGGCCTGGCCCCGAGCCACGCCTGGTACGGCAGGAAGCGCGCCGAGACGAGCTCCCACTCCTCGGCCGTGAGCGCGCCCTTGTCCGCGCCGAGCACCGGCGCGACCACCTTCTCGCGGAGCGCGGCGAGGGCCGCGGCCCAGGCCGGGTTCACCGGCCCGCCGAGCGCGAGCGGCCGGCCCGGCTCCACGCGCGCCAGTGGGAACGCGGCCACCTCCTCGCGCGACCGGGCCAGGTCGCGGGCGGCGAGCGCCACCAGCTCCGGCTCGGACCGGTTCATGGCCACCGCGGCGCGCGGGTCGAGCGCGGCCAGCCGGCAGCGGACGAAGTGGTCGTCCACCTTGTCCTTCACCGCGTGGAACGCCTCCCACGCCGCCGCGGTCGCCTCGCCCAGGAACGCCACGTCCGGCGCCTCGCCGGCCCGGGCCCACGCGTCGAGCTTCGCCAGGTCCTCGAAGAACGCGTCGAGCCGCTTGCGGTCGATGCCGGGCTTGCCGCTCCGGTCGCGCTCGCTGCCGGCGCAGGCGATCGCGTCGGCGATGGCCTGGCGCACCTCCGGATCGTCGGCGGTCTCGGGCGGCACCACCCCGTCGCCGTTGAAGCGGGTGCTCTCGTAGAGCTTGGTGAGGTCGGCCACGTCGGCCGGCAGCACCGCGGAGGCCTCGGGCTTCCCGAGGTGGAACAGCACCTGGCGCGCGGCGCCGAGCAGCACGTGCCCGGCCGGCTTCGCGGCGTCGATGTCGGCGAGCGGCAGCGCCTCCCCGCCCCGCAGCAGGGACTCGAGGTCCACCAGCCGCTCCTCGCACCAGCGCAGCGCCGCCAGCACCTCGGGCGCGCGCACGCGGCCGTCGTGGTCGAGGTCGAGCAGCTCCAGCGTGCGGGCGTCGAGCTCCAGGCCCCGGGTCGGGCAGGAGAGCGCCACCCAGAGCTTCTGGTCCAGCTCGGCGAGCCGGGCGAGGTCCTCGCCGGTCTCGAGGTACGGCTGCTCCAGGCCGCCGACGCGGTAGAAGCGCCACCGGTGCGGGCCGGCGCGCTGCTGCGGCGCGCGGGGCGCGGACGGAGTCGGCGGCGGGGCGGGAACCGCGGCGGCGGGCTCGGACATGGACTCCCCCGGTGCAGGCGGCCGGCGCGCGGGCGCGCGGCGGCGGAACACGCTCGGTTTTACCCCATGCCGCAGGGGGTGGGTACCGCGCGGTCGGCCGCAGGTGGGCCGGTGGGGCGAGCGCCGGCACGCCCGGCCGGTCCCTGTGTAGAATCGCGAGGATGTGGACCCCCGACCTCGCGCTGCTCGACGCGCTGCCCTCGCCGGGCGTGCTCGGGGTCCTCGAGGCGGCCTGGGTCGTCGTGGCGAGCTGCTGGATCCTGCTGGAGCGGCGCTCCCCCACCGCCACGCTGGCGTGGATCCTGGCGCTCGCCGCCATGCCGGTGGTGGGCGTGGCGGTGTACCTGGTGGTCGGGCCCCGGCGGCTCGACCGCAAGAAGCTGCGCCTGAACGTGCTGAAGCGCGCCCGCGGCGCCTACCTCGAGGCCTGGGACCGGGCCACCGCGCGCGACCTCTCCAGCATGGGCCAGCTCGCCCGGCTCGCCATCCGGCTCCAGGCGCCGCCGCCCGAGACCGCGCGATCGGTCGTCCTGTTCGCCGAGGGCGACGACTACTTCGAGGCGGTGGAGCGCGACGTCGCGGCGGCGCGGCACCACGTCCACGTCGAGATGTACATCTTCGAGCGCGACCGGACCGGCGCGCGCGTGCTCGCCGCCCTCGCCGCCGCGGCCCGGCGCGGCGTGCAGGTGCGGCTGCTGGTGGACGACGCGGGCTCGCCGCGGCTGGGCGCCGCGCTGCTCGCGCCGCTGCGCGAGGCGGGCGGCGAGGTGGAGCGCTTCAACCCCATGCTCGCGTCGCGGCTCCGCGGCGGCTCGGCCAACTTCCGCACCCACCGCAAGATCGTGGTGTGCGACGGGCGGGTGGGCTTCACCGGCGGGATGAACGTGTCGGACGACCAGAGCGTCGCGGCGACCGGCCCGGCGGCGTGGCGGGACACCACGGTCCGCGTCGAGGGGGCCGCGGTGCACGGCCTGCAGCTCACCTTCCTCGAGAACTGGGCGTTCGCCACCGGCAAGACCGGCTCGCCGCTGCCGCCCGGCGCGCTGCGGCCGTACTTCCCGGACGAGCCGCCCGGGTCGCACGAGGTGCAGATCGTGCCGTCCGGCCCGGACCAGGACACGTCCACGGTCGGCCACCTCCACGTCGCGGCCATCGGCGGCGCGCGCGAGCGCGTGTGGATCACCACCCCGTACTTCGTGCCCGACGAGGCGATGCTGGCGGCGCTGACGAGCGCCGCCCTCCGCGGGGTGGACGTGCGCCTGCTGCTCCCGCGCCGGACCGACTCGCGGGTGGTGGACGCCGCGTCGCGCACCTACCACGACGCGCTGCTCGCCGCCGGCGCGCGGATCTGGCTCTACGGGCCGCGCATGCTCCACGCCAAGACCTGCCTGGTGGACCAGGACGTCGGCATGGTCGGCACCGCGAACCTCGACAACCGGAGCCTGCGGCTCAACTTCGAGGTCACCGCGGTCCTGTACGGCGCCCCCGCGGTGCAGGCGCTCGCGGCGCTGTTCGAGCGCGACCTCGAGGTGGCGCGGCCCAAGACCACGCGGGAAGCCGACGCGCCGTTCCTCTCGCGGCTGGGCGCGAGCGCCGCCCGCCTTCTGGCTCCGCAGTTGTGACGAGGCTGCGCCCTCGCCCCGCGCCCTGAGGTCGCGGAAGGGCGTCGAGGCCGCGGCGTCAGGCGCTGCCGCCGCCCCGGTGCCTGGGGTTCCGCCGCGCCCCGCGCGCGCACTCCAGCTGCTGCGCCACCATCCGGCGGAACGCCTCGCGCATCGGCTCGAAGCGGGCCGGGTCGCGCTCCAGGGCGCCGAGCGCGAGCGCCACGGCCTCGAGCGTGGAGAGGTACTCCGGCTCGGGCTCGCGCCGCAGACCGGCGTAGCCGCCCGGCCGGTCGGGGACGACCGAGATGCGGGGGAGCGCCGCGAGCGACGGGCTCGCCTCCACCATCTTCCGCGCCTGGTGCCAGGTGCCGTCCACCGCCACCAGCAGCCGGGGCGGGTCGCCGGCGCGCGCCGCGGCGGGGATGGCGCCCTCGCCCGGGAACAGCAGCGCCGCGCCGGGGTCGGCCACCACCTCGCGCACGCGCGGGTGATCCTCGAAGCGGACGCCCCGGTGCAGCTCGCAGTCCTCCAGCGCCAGGCGCGTCAGCCAGGCGGTGCAGATGGCGAGCCGGGCCTCGCGGGGATGCTGGAGGATCACCACGCGCGTCCGCGCGCGCACGGTCGGCAGGCTCGCGCAAAGGCAGAGGGCGGCGGGGCGCAGGCAGCGGCGGCAGAGCTCTCGCACGGGACGCGGAGCCTAGTCGAAGCGCCGCGGATCCGGAACCGGGCGCGGCGCGGCCGCCGACGTATACTCAGCGGGAGCGCGCGGCCGGAGGCGGGGCGGCGGGCGGAGGGTCGGTGCATGGGGGAGCCACGCGGCGAGGGGACGGCGTCGGAGCGGCGCATGCGCGCCATCCGCAACCTCGGGATCATGGCGCACATCGACGCCGGCAAGACGACGCTCACCGAGCGCCTCCTGTTCGTCGCCGGCCGCACCCACAAGATGGGCGAGGTGCACGAGGGCGCCGCGGTGATGGACTGGATGGACCTCGAGCGCGAGCGCGGGATCACCATCACGTCCGCCGTCACCCGGCTCGAGTGGCGCGCCCACGAGCTGCACCTCATCGACACGCCCGGCCACGTGGACTTCACCATCGAGGTCGAGCGCTCGCTGCGCGTGCTCGACGGGGCGGTGGCGGTGTTCGACGCGGCGCACGGCGTCGAGCCGCAGAGCGAGACCGTCTGGCGCCAGGCCGACCGCTACCGCGTGCCGCGCATCGCGTTCGCGAACAAGATGGACCGCGTCGGCGCCGACCTCGGGCTCACGCTCGCGTCCATGCGCAAGCACTTCCCCGACCACGTGGTCGCGGCGGTGCAGCGGCCGCTCGGCGCGGAGGCGGCCTTCGCCGGCTTCGAGGACCTGGTCGCCCGGCGCACCGTCCGGTTCGGCGACCCGGAGGACCCGCGCGCGTTCACCGCCGAGCCGGGCATCTCGGCCGAGGGCGAGGCCGATCGCGCCGCGCTGGTGGCCGCCCTCGCCGACCTCGACGACGCGGCGGCCGAGGCGGTGCTGTCCGACCGCGACCTCGACGAGGACGGCCTGCGCGCCGCCATCCGGCGGGCCACGCTCTCCGGCCGGTTCGTGCCGCTGCTGTGCGGCTCCGCGCTGCGGAACAAGGGCATCCCGCAGGTGCTCGACGCGGTCTGCGACTGGCTCCCCTCCCCGCTCGACGTGTCGCCGCCGGCCGGCGTCCACCCCGACACCGGCGAGGAGGAGCGGCGCCCGCCGACCGACGCCGCCCCGCTGCTGGCGCTCGCGTTCAAGGTGTCGCTCCTCGACGAGCGGCGCCGGTACGTGTTCCTGCGCGTGTACTCCGGGCGCGTCGCCGAGGGGGACGCGGTCTGGAACGCGAGCCAGCGCAAGTTCGAGAAGGTCGGGCGCGTGCTGCTCATGCACGCGGCGCAGAAGGAGCGCGTCCCCTCCCTCGGCGCCGGCCAGCTGTTCGCCGTGGCCGGCCTGAAGGAGACCCGCACGGGCGACACGCTCACCGACAAGGCCCACCCGCTGCTGCTCGAGCGGCTCTCGTCCTACGAGCCGGTCATCTCCGAGGCCATCGAGGCCGCCTCGCAGAAGGATCGCGACCTCCTGCTGGAGGCGCTGGCGCGGATCGCCGACGAGGACCCGACCTTCCGGTGGGGCGAGGACCCCGACACGGGCCAGCTGCTCGTGTCGGGCATGGGGGAGCTGCACCTGGACATCGTGGCCGAGCGGCTGCGGCGGGAGTTCGGCCTCGCCGTCCGCACCGGCCAGCCGCAGGTGCTCCTGCGCGAGACGCTCTCGGCGGAGGCCGCCGCGGAGGCGACCTTCGAGCGCAGGCTCGAGGACGAGGAGATCTACGGGCACGTGTCGGTCGCGGTCGGGCCGCTGCCGCGCGGCGGCGGCTTCCGGTTCGACCTCTCGCCCGAGGCGGCCGCGCTCCCCTTCCTCCGTCCGGAGGTCCGCCGGATGGCCGAGGACGGCGCGCGCGAGGCGGCCGAGGCGGGGGCGCTGGAGGGTCACCCGCTGCAGGACGTCCGGGTGACGCTCACCGGCGCCACCTGGCGCGAGGGCGCCTCCAAGCCGTTCGCGTACAAGGTCGCGGCCGCCGACGCGGTGCGGATCGCCGCCGGGAAGGCCCGGCCGGTGCTGCTCGAGCCGCTCATGCGCGTCGAGATCGTGCTCCCGTCGGAGCACCTCGGCGAGGTCATCGGGAGCCTCGATCGGCGCAAGGGGACCGTGCTCGACGTGGCCGACCGGGGCGAGGCCGTCAAGGTGATCACCTGCGAGGCCCCGCTCCGGCGGATGTTCGGCTACGCCACCGAGCTGCGATCGGCGACGCAGGGGCGCGCGCTGTTCACCATGCGTTTCGACCGCTTCGACGTGGCCGGCTGACGCCGCCGCCTCGCCGCGCCGGCGGCCGGAGGCGGTGCGTCACTCGCGCGGGCCAACCCCCTGCCTGGCGCCAGGCAGGGCGTATCGCCGGGCGCCGTTGTTCCGGCGCGCGGGAGCGCGCAGGTTGATCCGGAGATGGTCCGGTCCCTGCTCGCGCTGTCGCTGCTCGCCGCCTCGCTCCCAGCCCGCGCGGGCGATGACGGCCGCCGCGCGGCCATGCCCAGGCTCGGGCTGGGGTCCGCCCGCAGCGCGCTGGTGGCGCAGGCCCCGCCGCCCGCCGCCTCCCGGCAGCCCTCCCTGGAGGAGCCCGAGGGCGAGCTGCGCCGCCAGGCCCCCGTCTGCCCGCCCGAGGTGTGCCAGTACCAGGCCTCGTCGATGCCCGACTCCGGCCCGCTGTACAAGGCCAGCCGCACCGACCTCGTGCTCGGGATCCTCTCCCGCGCGCCCATCCCCGCAATCTCCACGGTGGCCGGCTACATCGCCAACGCCAACCTGCGGGTGGACTTCCGCCCCGGCGAGCCCGGCGGCACGCCCGGGGCCCGCGGGTGGGGCAAGGTGATGGTCACGCTGCGCTGGAAGCTCGACGCCGAGAACAAGCCGCACTAGCCGACCGTCCCGGACGCCGGACCGCCCGCTCATTCCCCGCGCATCGGGCAGCCGTGCTCCACCACCTCGACGGCGGCGTCCGGGTGGCGCTCGCGGAGCATCGCCGCGTACTCCTCGGCCCGCTGGCGGTTGCGCGCGCCGCACACCGGCGGCTCGAGCCGCTCCTCCTCCGTGATCAGCGGCGAGGTGCAGGCCGGGACGCCGTTCACCTGGACGTGCCAGACGCTCATGGGGGCGCGGAGGATACCGCGATCCTGGCGGCGCCGCGCCCCCGCTGTGCGGAACGCTCGCGCACGGACGCACCCGGTGGCAGGGCCCGCGCCCGTGCACGCGTGGTAAAGAGGCCCGACGCGCGGCCTCCGCGCGCGGGAGGACGGCATGGACACCGAGCGCTTCGAGCGGATCGCCGCCCGGTTCGAGCGGCGCTCGCGGTCGTCGCCGCGCGCGTACCGGGCGCTCATCACGGCGCTCGGCGCGCTCGGGTTCGCGGTGGTCGGCGCGACGGTGCTCGGCACGGTGGGGCTGCTCGCGCTGCTCGCGGGCGGGGTGGTGCTCTCGCGCAACGTGGTGCTGCTGAAGCTCGCGCTGCCGGTGGGCCTCACCGCGGCGGCGCTGCTCCGCGCGATCTGGGTGAAGCTGGAGCGGCCCGAGGGCGAGCGGGTCCTGCCCGGGCAGGCGCCGGCGCTGTTCGTGGAGCTGGAGCGGCTCCGGCGCCTGGGGCGCATCCCGCGCATCCACGCGGTGCGGGTGGACGCCTCGCTCAACGCCGGCGTGGCGCAGACGCCGCGGCTCGGGATCCTGGGCTGGCCACACAACGACCTCGTGCTCGGCCTCCCGCTCATGCTCTCGCTCTCGCCCGAGTCGTTCCAGGCGGTGCTCGCGCACGAGCTCGGCCACCTCTCCGGCCGGCACGGGCGGGCCGGCGCGTGGATCTACCGCGTGCGCGCCACCTGGCTGCGGCTGCTCGAGGCGCTCGACGGCCGCCGGAGCGTGCTGGCCCGGCCGCTGCGCGCGTTCTTCCGCTGGTACGGCCCGTTCTTCGGCGCGGCCAGCCTGGCGCTGGCGCGCGAGCAGGAGCGCGAGGCGGACCGGTTCTCCGCGGTCGCCGCCGGGCCGCGCGCCGCCGCCGACGCCCTCGCGGCGGTCGCGGTGGCGGGCTGGGCGGTGGACCGCCGCTTCTGGCCGGCCATGAACCGGCGGACCGCGGGCGAGGCGGAGCCGCCGCCCGGCTACCTCGGCGCGCTCGAGGCCGAGGTGCACGCCGCGCTGCGCGATCCCGGGGCCGGCCGCGCGCTGGAGCGGGCGCTCCAGCGCCGCTCGCGCGGCGTGGACACCCACCCCGCCCTCGCCGAGCGCATCGCCGCGCTCGGGCAGCCGCCGCGCCTCCCGCCGGCCGTGTTCCAGACCGCGGCGGCGCGCTTCCTGGGAGGCGCGCTCCCCGCGCTCCGGGCCTCGCTCGACGCGGCGTGGAGCGGCGCCGTCCGCGAGCGCTGGGCGGCGGCGCACGCGCAGAAGGCCGAGCAGGCGGCGCGGCTCGCCGAGCTCGAGCGGGCCGCGGCCGGGGGACCGCTCCAGCCCGACGCCGCCTGGGAGCGCGCCTCGCTGACCGAGGACCTCGGCGACGTCCCCGGCGCGATCGCGCTCGCCCGCGAGGCGGTGGCGCGCCACCCGGAGCACGCGCCCGCCCGCTACGGCCTGGGCCGGCTGCTCCTCGAGCAGGACGAGGCCGAGGGCGTCCCGCTGGTGGAGGCGGCCATCGCGCTCGACGGGGACGCGGAGCTGCCGGGCGCGCAGCTCCTCGCCGCCTACCACCTGTCCACCGGCCGCCACGATCTCGCCGCGCCCTGGATCGCGCGGGCGGAGGCGCTGGAGGGGCTGCACGACGAGGCCGCCGCCGAGCGCGCCCAGGTGCTGGCCACCGACGCGCTCGAGCCGCACGGCCTGCCGCCGGACGCGGTCGAGGCGCTGGTGGCCCCGCTGCGCGGGCACCCGCGCGTGAAGCGGCTGCACCTCGCGCGGAAGCGCCTGCGCCACCTGCCGGACCGCGCCCCGGTGTTCGTGCTCGCCGTCGAGCCGCGCTGGACGTGGCGGCAGTTCGTGACGGGGAGCGCGGAGGCGTCGCTCCCGCAGGCGCTCGCGAACGCGCTCCCGGACCGGCCGCACACCTTCGTGTTCGTGCGCGGCAGGTCGAGCGGGGTGCTGTTCCGGCGCGTCCGGAAGCTCGCCGGCGCCCGGGTCGCCTAGGAGGCCGCCCGCGCCGGCCTAGGCCGGGCCGCCGCGGAACGACTCCAGCTCCTGCCAGCGCGCGTACAGCCGCTCCACCTCGGCCGCGAGCCGCTCCAGCTCCTCGCGCATCCCGGCCACGGCGCCGCCCTCGCGGCGGTACGTCTCGGGATCGGCGAGCGTCGCCTCGAGCGCGGCCTTGCGCTCCTCGGCCGCGAGGATCGCCGCCTCCATCCCCTCCAGCTCGCGCTGCTCCTTGAAGGAGAGCTTGCCGGGCTTGCGCGCCCTCGGCTCCGGCGCGCCCGCCCCCGCGGGCGCCTCCCGCGCGCGCTCGGCCGCCGGGGCCGGGGCCGGCGCCTGCGCGGCCGCCGCCTGCTCCTTCAGCGTCCGGTAGGTCTCGTAGTTCCCCGGGTACCGCACCGCGCGCCCGTCGCCCTCCAGCGCCAGGATCGAGGTCGCCACCTTGTCGAGGAAGTAGCGGTCGTGGGTGACGAGCAGCACCGTCCCGTCGAACCCGAGCAGCAGCCCCTCGAGCACGTTCAGCGTGACGAGGTCGAGGTCGTTGGTGGGCTCGTCGAGGACGAGCACGTTCGCGCCCTCCAGGAACAGCCGCGCCAGCAGCAGCCGGTTGCGCTCCCCGCCGGAGAGCGCCTTCACCTGCATGCGCTGCATGGTGGGCGGGAACAGCAGGTCGTCGAGGTAGTCGCGGAGCGCCACGCGCTTGCCGGACAGCTCCACGAAGTCCTCGCCGGTGCGCCCCGGCGGCGAGCCCCCGGCCGCCTCGTACACGGTCTGCTCCGGGTCGAGCCGGGCGCGCTGCTGGTCGTAGTAGGCGACGCGGGTGCGCCTGCCCACCACCACCTCGCCCGCGTCCGGCGCGAGCTCCCCGAGGAGCACGCGCAGGAAGGTGGTCTTGCCGGCGCCGTTCGGGCCGACGATGCCGAGCCGCTCGCCCCGCTGCAGCACCACCTCGACGTCGCGCAGGACGGTCCGCTCGCCGAAGCGCTTCTCCACCCCGTGCGCCTCCAGCACCACCTGCGACAGCCGCGGCGCCTCCGCCAGCCTCAGGTCGGCCGCGCGCGGCCGCTGGTACCCGCGCTCGGCCATGAGCCGCCGCGCCCGCTCGATGCGCGCCTTGCTCTTGGTGCGCCGCGCCTCCACGCCGCGCCGGAGCCAGGCCACCTCCTGCGCGATCCAGCGCTCGCGCTTGTGCTGCGCGGTCGAGGCGAGCGACTCCTCCTCGAGCTTCTGCGCGAGGTACGCCTCGTAGTTGCCCGGGTAGCTGGTGACGCCGGCGCCGGGCGTGATCTCGACGATCCGGTCCACCAGGTCGTCGAGGAAGTAGCGGTCGTGGGTGACGAGCAGGAGCGCGCCGTCGAGCCGGTCCAGCTCCTCCTCGAGCCAGTCCACCGTGTCCGCGTCGAGGTGGTTGGTGGGCTCGTCGAGCAGCAGCAGGTCCGGGCGGGTGAGCAGCGCGCGGGCGATCGCCACGCGCTTGCGGGCGCCGCCGGACAGCTCCGCCACCGGGCGGTCCCAGTCCGGCACGCCGAGCCGGTCCAGCAGCCGCCGCGCCTCGTGCGCCGTGTCCCAGCCGCCCAGGTGCTCGATCCGATCCGACAGCGCCGCCATCTCGGCGAGGAGCCGCTCGTGCGCCGCCGGATCGCGCTCCGTCTCCAGCCGCGCCGCGAGCGCGGCGTGCGCCTCCAGCGCGGCGCGGAGCGGGGCGCGCGCGACCTCGAGCTCCGAGGCGACGGTGGCGCCCTCCGGGAACGCCGGCTCCTGCGGCAGGTACGTGACCTGCGCGCCGCGGCGGAGCTGCACCTCGCCGCGATCCGGCTCGGCGGCGCGCGCCAGGATGCGCATGAGCGACGACTTGCCCGCGCCGTTCACGCCCACCAGGCCGACGCGCTCCCCCTCCTCGATGGTGAAGGTCAGGCCGTCGAAGAGGGTGCGGCTGCCGAAGGAGAGGCCGAGGCCGGCCGCGTGGAGGAGCGTCACCGCGCCTTCATAGCACCCGCGCGGCCGCGGCGGGCCGGCCTCGAGGTCACAAGCCGGCCGGCGCTCCCTCCCATCCCGAGCGGCCCCCGCCGCCCGAGATCGACCCGATGTTCCCGCCCGCGCCAGCCCTCGCCCTCGCCCTCCTGCACCTCGCCGCCGCCACCCCGCTGCCCGGGAAGGTCGGGCCGGATCCCCAGCTCTCCGCGCGCGTCGAGCAGGACCTGCTCGAGGGGCGCTGGGACGCGGCGCGCGCCGCGGTGGAGCGCGAGCTCGCCTGCGGCGAGGCCCCGGCGGCGGTGCGCGCGGAGCTGGCGGTGCTGCTGGCGCGCATCGCGGTGGACCGGAGCCAGTTCCACCACCACGCCCCGCGGGAGGCCGCGGCGGCCGCCGACCGGGCGCTCGCCGCCGCGCGGGAGGCGGGCGATCCGCGCGTGCTGGCCACGGCGCTGCTCGTCCAGGCGCGGCGCATCTTCTTCGAGGCGCTCGACGAGCCGTCGCGGATGCGCGCGGCCGCCGCCGCGGTGCGCGAGGCCCGTGCCGCCGCCGGACGCGCCGGCGACGCGCGCCTCGAGGCCGAGGCGATCTTCCACCAGGCCCTCACGGAGGATCAGCAGGGGCGGCCGGAGGCGGCCCGCGCGCTGCTCGAGGACGGCGCCGTCCGCGCCCGGCGGCTCGGCGACGACTTCATGCTGTCCAACATGGAGCGCCACCTCGCCGGGCTCGACCAGGACCGGGGAGAGCTGACGCGCGCCGAGCTCGGGTTCCGCCAGTCGCTCGCGCTGCGCGAGCAGGCCGGCGCGGCCGCGTTCGTGCCCTGGGCCCAGATCGCGCTCGCCGACGTGCTGGCGGAGCGCGGCACCGCCGAGGAGGAGCAGCGCGTGCTGCTCCGGAAGGCGGCGCAGCTCGGCGAGCGGAGCGGCAGCCTGCGCGCGGCCAGCGCGGCCTCCGCGACGCTGGCGCGGCGGCTGCTCGCGGCCGGGCACCGCGGCGCCGCCCGGGCGGCGGCCCAGCGCGCCGTGGCGCTGGCACGCCGGTTCGGCGCGCCCGGGGACGTCCGCGCCGCCGAGGAGGTGCCTCCCGCGCGTCGACGCCGGGCGAACCCTGAGCAGGCGCGGGCGGTTCGCCACGACCGCCGCGCGCCCTCCCGGACGGGCTGGCCACGCTGCGTCCCCGCGTGTAACGTCATGGCTTCGAAGGGGGCGGCATGCGGGCAGCGGAGGGAACGGAGCAGGTGCGCACCTCCGCCCGCGGCGAGGTGGAGTTTCCCCGCCTCGTGTTCCTGGTGAACCCGGAGGCGCAGGACGGCCACGCGGCCGCGCGCCTGCGCGGGCTCCTCTCGCGCGCGCCCGCCTGGACCCGCCGCTCGCGCCTGGCGGTCGTGACCACGCTGTCCGGCGCCGAGCGCGCCATGCGCGGCCTCGCGCCGGACGAGATCCCGGTGGCGGCCGGCGGCGACGCGACCGTGAACTTCGTGGCGCGCGCGGTGCGGGCCGCGGGACGCGCGGACCGGCCCATGGCCATCCTCCCACTCGGCGTGGGCAACGCCATCGCCCACGCGCTCGGGGTGGCGGACCTGCGCCGCGCCCTCGCCGCCATCGCCGACGGCCGCTCGGTCCAGATCGACGCGCTCGTGACCACGCACCCCGAGGCCCCGCTGGCGCTCGCCTCGGTGAGCTGCGGGTTCGAGGGGCAGATCATCTCCGGCGCGTCGCGCGGGCGCGGCCTGGCGCGCGTGGGCGGCCTGCTCGCGGCGCTCCCGGGCGCGCTCCGCAAGCGCACCGGCTTCCGCCTCGAGGCGGACGGCGTGGTGCTCGCCGATCCCTCCGAGCCGGTGTTCAACGTGGGCGTGTACAACCTCCCCTGCGTCGCCTGGGGCACGGTGGTCCACCCGGACGCCGACCCCGCCGACGGCCTCGCCGACGCGGTGGTGCACCGGCGCCGCCGCACCTTCACCTCCGCGCTCCGCCACGGCGTCGCGACGGCCGCCCCGCCCCGCGGCAGCGTGCGCACCGCGCGCGCGGCGCGGATCCGGCTCGAGTCGCGCTGGCCGATCCAGATCGACCTGGAGGGCTCGGTCTCCCCCGGCGAGCTCGAGATCCGGGTCGAGCCGGCCGCGCTGCGCGTCATCACGGGCCGCCGCCGGCGCGCGGCCGCGAACGGCGACTGAGCCGCCGCCTGCCCCGCCCCTTCCCCCGCACGCGTCACCCTCCGCGGCGCGGCCGCGCACGCACGGATGGGCTCTTGCGCCGGTGCCCCGCGAGGGGGGATACGCGAGGACGACGGCACTCGACCGCGCGAGAGGGGGCTCGCCATGGTTCGACCGCTCCGTTCCGCTGCAGCGTTCCTCGTGGCCGCGCTGCCCGCGCTGGTCCTGGCACAGGCGCCGGCGCCGCCCGGGAGGACCGACGGCCCAGAGGGCTCCGAGGTAGGCCAGGGCGGCTACCGCCGCGCGCCCGGCCCCGGCGCCTTCCAGATCACGTTCGACGCGGGCGGCGCCATCACCAGCGAGGGGCCGGGCTACCCGCTCCACGACCGGCCCTACTTCCTCGGCGCGGATCTCGCCTGGTCGCCCGACGACTGGCTGCTGCTCGAGCTGACCGGCGCCTACGACTTCGACCTCGAGCGGACGCTGGTGCTCGTGGGCCCGCGCCTGCGCACGCCGGCGTCGCCGTTCTCGCTGAGCGCCGGGCTGAAGGCCGGCGTCATGTCGTGGAACGGCCGGAGCCGCTTCGGCCTGAGCCCGCAGCTCGGCGCCGAGCTGGAGGCGAGCGACCGCTTCGTGCTCGGCCTCCACTACGCGCTCGACGTCCCGGTGGAGCAGGACACCACCGTCACCCACCGCATCTTCCTCGGCCTCGGCGTGCGCCTGTAGCGCCGCCCCGGAGGAACGCCATGCCCCGCCAGCTCCCGCTGCTCGCCGCCGCCGCGCTCGCCGCCGCCTGCGGCCCGCGGGCCTTCACCCGCGGCGCGTACGAGGACCCCAACACCATCGAGCTGCTGTCCGACCAGTTCAACGAGAACGACCTGCAGCTCATCGCCAGGAAGATGACCGGCTCCCTGCTCGGCGCGCCCGCCGTGCAGGCCCTGCCGGGCCGGCCGGTGCTGGTGGTGGGCCGCGTCCGGAACAAGACCTCCGAGCACATCGACACCGAGTCGCTCGCCGACAAGGTCCGCGTCGAGCTGCAACGGTCCGGCCGCTTCGCGTTCGCCGACGCGGCGGCGCGCGAGCAGATCGCCGCGGAGTACGACTACCAGCAGTCCGGCATGGTCGCGAAGGAGACCGCCAAGGGCCCCGGCGCCCAGGTCGGCGCCGACTACGTGCTCACCGGGCAGATCGCGTCGATCGTGCAGGAGGTCGGGGCGGACAAGGTCGTCTACTACAAGATGACCATGCAGCTCACCGACCTCCGGACCGGGCTCATCACCTGGACCGACGAGAAGGAGCTGCGGAAGAAGTTCCGGAAGCAGTCGGTGGGCTGGTAGGAGGCCGCCGTGCGCCGCGCCCGCGCGGCCGCGATGGCGCTCGGGGCCGTGCTCGTCTCCGGCTGCGCCGGGGACTACGTGTCGCGCACGCGCGCGATGCGCGAGGCGTACCAGGCCGGCGACCACGACCGCGCCGCGGCGCTCGCGGAGGAGGAGGTCCGCCGCGGGCCCGAGCGCGACCGCCTGCTCGCCCTGCTCGACCAGGGGATGATCCTGCACGCCGGGCGGCGCTGGGAGGAGAGCCTCCCGGTGCTCGCCCGCGCCGAGCGGCTCGCCGCGTCGCTGGAGGCGATCTCGGTCAGCGAGGAGGGGCGCGCGCTGCTCGAGAACGAGCGGGCCCGCGCCTACCGCGGCGAGGACTTCGAGAAGCTGATGATCAACGTCGTCCAGGCGCTCAACTACGCCGCGCTCGGCAAGGACGAGGACGCGCTGGTGGAGGTGCGGCGCGTGGACGAGCGGCTGCGGAAGATGGTCCAGGAGGAGAAGAAGCCGTACCAGCAGCTCGCGGTGGCGCGCTACCTGGGCGGCGTGCTGTGGGAGGACTCGGGCAACCCGGACTCGGCGTACATCGACTACGCCGACGCGCTGCGCCTCGCGCCCGGGCTCGGCCCGCTCGCCGAGCCCGCGCTGCGGCTGGCGCGCGCCACCGGCCGCGCCGACGAGGCCGACGCGCTCGCCGCGGCGCGCCCCGCCCTGGGCGCGGATCCGCTCGGCGCCGAGGAGGGCCAGGTCGTGCTCGTGCTCGAGGCCGGCCTGTCGCCGGAGAAGCGCTCCAGCCGGCAGGGCGCCGGGCCGGAGCTCCTGGTGGTCCCGGTGTACGTGACGCGCCCCTGGGTGCGCGACGCCGCCACCCTGGAGGCCGGCGCCCGCCGGGCCGACGCGGTCACCGTCACCTCCCTGGAGGACGTGGCGCAGGTGCACCTGTCGGAGCGCATCGGCCGCATCGCCGCCAAGGCGGTGGCGAGCACGGTGGTGAAGGGGGGGGTCGCCGCTGCGGTCGGGGAGGCCACCGACAGCGAGGTGCTCGGCTGGCTGACGTTCCTCGCCCTGACCTCGACCAGCGAGGCCGACCGGCGGAGCTGGCTCTCGCTGCCGGCCGAGCTGCAGGTCGCCCGCCTGCGCCTTCCGGCGGGCACGCACGAGGTGGAGATCCGCAGCGGGGGCAAGGTGCTCCGCCGGACCGTGGCGGTCCGGCCCGGCCGCGTGACCCTGCTGGTGGAGCGGCGGTACTGAGGCGGACGGGAGGCGGCTCCCTCCCCTGCGTCACGTCGCCCGGGCTCCCTCCCGGACCCTCCGCGCCGGCGCGGTTTCCCCGCAGGATCCGGCCAGGAGCCCCCGATGACCCGCGAGCCGATGAGCCGGGTGGACGCCGCCTGGCTGCACATGGACCGACCCGAGAACACCGCCGACATCGTGGCGCTGCTGCGCCTCGACGGCCCCCTCTCCCCGGCGCGGCTCCGCACCCTGCTGCAGGACCGCCTCGTCACGCACGACCGGTTCCGCGCGCGCGTGGTGGACACCGGCGCGCTGGGGCAGCCGGTGTGGGAGCGCGACCCGCACTTCTCGCTCGCGCGCCACCTGAGCGCGCGCACGCTGCGCGGCGAGGGACGCGAGGCGCTCGAGGAGGTGGTGTCCGAGGCCGCCACCCGGCCGCTCGCGCCGGGCCGGCCGCCGTGGCGCGCCTGCCTGATCGACGGCGGCGAGCAGAGCGCGGTGCTGGTGAAGCTCCACCACTGCATGGCGGACGGGTTCGCCCTCCTGACGGTGCTGCTCGGCCTGTCCGACGAGCGCGCCGGGCGCGCCGCGCCGCCCGAGGCCGGCCCCCCGGCGCCGCCGGACGCGGCGCCCGGCCCGCTCCCGCGCGGCGCCCGGGCGCTGCTCGGGGACCCGCTCGCCGCGGCCCGCTCGCTCTGGAAGATGGCGACGCTGCCCGAGGCGCGCGGCCGGCTCGCCCCGCCTGCGCTCACCGGCCTCCGCCGGACGTCCTGGTCCCATCCCTGGCCGCTCGCCGGCCTGCGCGACGCGGCGCACGCCGCCGGCGCCACCGTCAACGACGCGCTGCTCGCCGCGCTCTCCGGCGCGCTCTCCCGCGTGCTCCGCGATCCGGCCGCGCCCGGCGCGCCCGGGCCGCTGCCGGACGAGGTGCGCGCGCTCGTGCCGGTGAACCTGCGCCCCGGGCCGCCCGCGGCCGGCACGCCGCTCGGGAACCAGTTCGGGCTGGTGTTCCTCGACCTGCCCATCGAGCCGCTCGCCCTCGACGAGCGCCTCGAGCTGATGCGCGGCCGCACCGCCGCGATGAAGCGCAGCCCGGACGCGTGGGTGGCGCTCGGGATCCTCGGCGCGCTCGGGCTCGCCCCGGCGGCCCTGGAGCGGCTCGGCACCGCCTTCTTCTCGCGCAAGGCCTCGATGGTGGTGACGAACGTCCCCGGGCCCGCGCGGCGGCTGCACTTCGGCGGCCGGCGGGTGGACGAGCTGCTGTTCTGGGTGCCGCACCCGGCCGCGCTCGGCCTGGGCGTGAGCCTGCTCAGCTACGCCGGCCAGGTGACGGTGGGCGTGCGCGCGGACGCGGCGTTCCCGCTCGATCCACGGGCGCTCGCGCACGCGATCGACGAGGAGCTGGCGGCGCTCGTCCCTCGGCCGGCGCGGGCCGGGCGCGCCCGGGCCGCCGCCGCGGCCCCGGAACACGCCGGCCGGCAGGCGGCCTTCGCGGGCGCGCCTGCCGGCCGGAGGGTGCGGGTGATCGAGGCGGGGCCGGCTACATCCCCAGCTTCTTGAAGAAGTCGTTCCCCTTGTCGTCCACCAGGATGAACGCGGGGAAGTTCTCGACCTCGATCTTCCAGACGGCTTCCATGCCGAGCTCGGCGAAGTCGATGCACTCCACCTTCTTGATGTTCTCCTCGGCCAGCACCGCGGCCGGGCCGCCGATCGAGCCCAGGTAGAAGCCGCCGTGCTTCTTGCACGCGTCGGTCACCTGCTGGCTGCGGTTGCCCTTCGCGATCATCACCATCGACGCGCCGTGCGACTGCAGCAGGTCCACGTACGAGTCCATGCGGCCGGCGGTGGTCGGGCCGAACGAGCCGGACGGCTTCCCCGGCGGCGTCTTGGCCGGGCCGGCGTAGTACACCGGGTGGTGCTTCAGGTACTCGGGCACGCCCTTGCCCTGGTCGATGAGCTCCTTGAACTTGGCGTGCGCGATGTCGCGGGCCACCACCAGCGTGCCGGTGAGGAGCAGCGGCGTCGAGACCGGGTACTTGGTCAGCTCGGCCAGGATCTCCTTCATCGGCTTGTTCAGGTCCACCTTCACGCCGTGCTCGTGCTTGCCCTTCTTCAGCTCGAGCGGGATGAGCCGGCCCGGCGCGTGGTCGAGCTCCTCGATCCAGAGCCCTTCCCGGTTGATCTTGGCCTTCACGTTGCGGTCGGCGGAGCAGGACACGGCCATGCCGACCGGGCAGGACGCGCCGTGGCGCGGCAGCCGGACCACGCGGATGTCGTGCGCGAAGTACTTGCCGCCGAACTGCGCGCCGATGCCGAGCTTGTTGGCCGCCTCGAGCAGCCGCTGCTCCAGCTCGACGTCGCGGAACGCCTGGCCGTGCTCGTTCCCCTGGGTGGGCAGCCCGTCGTAGTACTTCGTCGAGGCGAGCTTCACCGTCTTCAGGCAGGTCTCGGCGCTCGTGCCGCCCACCACCACCGCGATGTGGTACGGCGGGCAGGCGGCGGTGCCGAGGTACTTCATCTTGTCGACCAGGAACTTCTCCAGCTTCTCCGGCGTGAGGAGCGCCTTGGTCTCCTGGAACAGCATGGTCTTGTTGGCCGACCCGCCGCCCTTCGCCACGAACAGGAACTTGTACTCGGCGCCCTCGGTGGCGAGGACGTCGATCTGCGCCGGCAGGTTCGTGCCGGTGTTCACCTCGCGGTACATGTCGAGCGCGGAGGTCTGCGAGTAGCGGAGGTTCTCGCCGGTGTACGTGAGGTACACGCCCTCCGACAGGTACTGCTCGTCCTTCACGCCGGTCCAGACCTGCTGGCCCTTCTTCGCCACGATGGTGGCGGTGCCGGTGTCCTGGCAGATGGGCAGCTCGCCGCGGGCGGCGATCTCGGCGTTCTTGAGGAACGCGATGGCCACGCCCTTGTCGTTCTGCGAGGCCTCGGGGTCGGCGAGGATCTTCGCGACCTGCTCGTTGTGCTCGGGGCGGAGGAAGAACGACACCTCGCGCATCGCCTCGCGCGCGAGCCGGGTGAGCGCCGACGGCTCGACCTTCAGGATCTCCTTGCCCTCGAACGTCCCGACCGACACACCCTCCTTGGTGAGGAGCCGGTACTTGGTCGCGTCCTTCGAGACGGGGAACGGATCCTGGTAGTGGAACGCGGGAGTCGCCATGTGTGCCTCTCCTTCGCGGGCGAACGGGGTGGGAAGTCGAACCGCGGGCCGGTGCGCTCTCGGTGCCCGGGGCCCGCAGGAAAGCACAGGACGGCGGCCGGTGTCGATGCGCGGCTGAGCCCCGATCGCGCGCGGATTCTCGCCCGGACCGGTCCGCTTTCGGCCCGGCCGCGGGCGCGCGGACGCGGCCCGCTACGCCGCGGCGCGGCGCGGCGCGAGCCGGTCCTTCAGCGCGAGGAAGCGCTGCTCCACCAGGTGGAAGCTCGCCCAGGCGAGCAGCAGCGAGGCGGCCAGCGCGGAGGCCGCGTAGGCGGCGTAGCCGGCGCGCGAGGCGAGCAGCGCCGCGCCCCACGGCCGCGCCCGCAGCGCGCCGAGCGCGCCCACGTGCACGAGGTAGTGCACGACGTAGAGGCCGTAGCTGTAGCGCCCGAGCGCCCGGAGCGGCGCGGCGGAGAGTGCGCGCCGGAGCGGGTGAGCGGTGCCCTCCGTCGCGACCGCGCCCGCGACCAGGCCGCCGAACGCGAGCGCCAGCCAGAGGTGGCTCCAGATCTCGAGCGGCCGGGCGTGCATGTCGAACCCGTGCGGCAGCCCGAGCGCGGCGAACCCGGCCGCCCCGACCGCCGCCGCCGGCAGCCAGGCGCGCCGGAGCAGGC
Organism: Anaeromyxobacter sp. Red801; assembly: GCF_049201065.2. Taxonomy (NCBI): domain Bacteria; kingdom Pseudomonadati; phylum Myxococcota; class Myxococcia; order Myxococcales; family Anaeromyxobacteraceae; genus Anaeromyxobacter; species Anaeromyxobacter sp. Red801. Next base: position 2,622,855 of record NZ_CM181236.1, read on the forward strand.
CGGCGCCGCCCGCCGCGCGCGCCACCACCGCGACGAGCGCGCCCATGGCGAGCGCGTCCACCCGGCCCGGCGTGAGCCGGTAGGCGCTCCCCACCGGCAGCCCCGAGTCCACGATGAGCCACCGCAGCGCCGGCCCGGCGCAGACCAGCGCGACCGAGGCCGCCGCCAGCGCCCGCCCGCGCGCGAGCAGCACCACCAGCGGCCACGCCAGGTAGAACTGCTCCTCGACCGCGAGCGACCAGAAGTGCGAGAGCGCCGGGATGACCTGGCGCGCCGCGTAGGCCCAGTTGCCGAGGTAGCTCCAGTACCACCAGCCCCAGCGGCCGAACGTCCAGGGATCGACGAGGCCGAGCGCCGGCCCCGCCGCCGCGAACACGGCCAGCGCGAGGTAGTAGAGCGGGAAGATGCGGAGCGCGCGCCGGACCAGGAAGCCGCGCCACCAGCCGCGCTGGCCGAGCGTGTCCACCAGGCCGCCGGTGATGAGGAAGCCGGAGAGGACGAAGAACAGGTCCACCCCGGTCCAGCCCAGGCCGAGCGCCGCCACCGCGCGGCGCTCCCAGGGGCCGTCGCCGGGCCAGGCGTTGAGCAGGTGGCAGGCGAGGACGCCGCCGATGGCCAGCCCGCGCAGCCCGTCGAGCGACGGGAGCGGGCCGCGTGGACCGGCCGGCATGGCGGCGTGCCCGGTCGTGGCTAGCCGAGCCGCCTCAGGATCTCGTCCGCCATGGCGCGGGTGGAGAGCTTCCCGCCCAGGTCGGCGGTGCGGCAACCGTCGGTGATGGTCCGGTCCACCGCGCGCTCGATGGCGGCCGCCTCCGGCTCGAGGCCGAGCGAGTGGCGGAGCAGCAGCGCCGCGGAGAGGATCGTGCCCACCGGGTTGGCGATGCCCTTGCCCGCGATGTCCGGGGCGGAGCCGTGGATGGGCTCGTACAGGCCCGGGCCCTCCTCGCCGATGGAGGCGGACGGGAGCATGCCCATCGAGCCGGCCAGCACCGAGGCCTCGTCGGTGAGGATGTCGCCGAACATGTTCTCGGTGACGACCACGTCGAGGGTGGCGGGGCTGGTGACGAGCCGCATGGCGGCGGTGTCCACCAGCATGTGGTCGAGCGCGACGTCGGGGTTGGCCTGCCCGATGCCGGTCGCGATCTCGCGCCAGAGCCGCGAGGACTCGAGCACGTTCGCCTTGTCCACGCTGGTGACCTTCTTCTTGCGCCCCTTGGCGATCCGGAACGCCAGCTCGACCACGCGGCGCACCTCGAAGTCCTGGTACTCGAGCGTGTCCACCGCGCGCGCGTGGCCGTCCTTCACGTCGCGCCCCTTGGGCTGGCCGAAGTAGAGGCCGCCGGTCAGCTCGCGGATGACCATGATGTCCACGCCGCGGAGCTTCTCCGGGCGGAGCGGGGACGAGTCGAGCAGGCTCGGGTGCACGCGCACCGGGCGCAGGTTCGCGAAGACGCCCAGGCCCTTGCGCAGCCCGAGCAGCCCCTGCTCCGGGCGCACCTTGGCGCGCGGGTCGTCCCACTTCGGCCCGCCCACGGCGCCGAGCAGCACCGCGTCGGCCGCCTGGCAGTCGGCGAGCACCTCGGGCGTGAGCGCGGTCCCGTGCGCGTCGATGGAGCACCCGCCCATCAGCCGCTCGGTGAACGAGAGCGCGTGCCCTCCCCGGCGCGCCACCGCCTCCAGCACCCGCACCGCCTCGGCCGTCACCTCCGGCCCGATCCCGTCGCCCGGCAGCACCACGATCTTCGCGTTCACGCTGCGTGTCTCCTTCGGTTCCTGCGTGTGAGGGTCAGGCGAGGGCGAGCCCGTACTCGACCGCGTCCACCAGCGCGATCCAGCTCGCCTCGATGATGTTCTGGCTGGCGCCCACCGTGCTCCAGCGGCGCGGCCCCTTCTGCATGTCGATGAGCACCCGCGTGATCGCCGCGGTGCCGTGCTGCCCGTCGAGGATGCGGACCTTGTAGTCCGACAGGTGCAGCTCCTTCACCTGCGGGTAGTGCCCCACCAGCGCCTTCTGCAGCGCCGCGGTGAGCGCGTCCACCGGGCCGTCGCCCTCGGCGGCGGTGTGCAGCACCTCCTCGCCCACCCGCACCTTCACCATGGCCTCGGAGAAGATGCCGCGCCCGGTGCGGTGCTCCACGTTGACGAGGAAGTCCACCAGCTCGAACGGCGCGCGGTGGCCCGGCTGCTGGCGGCGCATCAGCATCGCCACCGACGCCTCGGCCGCCTCGAACGCGAACCCCTTCGCCTCGAGCGCCTTGATCTCGTTCAGCACCGCGCCCACGTCGGCGATGGAGTCCGGCGCGATGCCGTACTCCTCCGCCTTGGAGAGCAGGTTCCCGCGGCCGGACAGCTCGCTCACCACCACGCGCATGGTGTTGCCGACCTGCTCCGGGTCCACGTGCTGGTAGCTGGTCGCGCTGCGCCGCATGGCCGCGACGTGGATGCCGCCCTTGTGCGCGAACGCGGACCGGCCCACGTAGGCGAGGTGCTCGTCCGGCGCGAGGTTCGCCACCTCGGCCACGAAGTGCGAGACCTCGTACAGCTCGGAGAGCTTGCCCTCGGGGAGGCACCGCGCGTCGAGCTTCAGCTCCAGCGCCGGGATGATCGAGCAGAGGTTCGCGTTGCCGCAGCGCTCGCCGTAGCCGTTGATCGTGCCCTGCACCTGCACCGCGCCGGCGTGCACCGCGGCGAGCGAGTTCGCCACCGCGCACTCGGAGTCGTTGTGGCAGTGGACGCCGAGCGGGTGGCCGAGCGCGGCCTTCACCTTCGCGACCGTCTCGCCGATCTGCCAGGGCAGCGAGCCGCCGTTGGTGTCGCAGAGCACCAGCGTCTCGGCCCCGCCGCGCACCGCGGCCCGCAGCGTCTCGAGCGCGTAGCCCGGGTCGGCGCGCCAGCCGTCGAAGAAGTGCTCGGCGTCGTAGATCACCCGCCGCCCCTGGGCGCGCAGGTACGCGAGGCTCTTCTCGATGATGCGGAGGTTCTCGTCGAAGGTGGTGCGCAGCACCTCGGTGACGTGCAGCGTCCAGGTCTTGCCCACCACCGTGCAGGCCGGGGTGCCGGCGTCGAGGAGCGCGCGGATGTTCGCGTCGTCCTCCGGCCCGCCGCCCACGCGGCAGGTCGAGCCGAACGCGGCGATCCGGGCGTGCTTCCAGGGCAGGTCGCGGGCGCGCTCGAAGAACTCGGCGTCCTTGGGGTTCGACCCGGGCCACCCGCCCTCGATGAACGTCACCCCGAGCTCGTCGAGCCGGCGCGCGATCCGGAGCTTGTCCTCGCAGGAGAGCGAGATGCCCTCGCGCTGGGTCCCGTCCCGCAGCGTGGTGTCGTAGATCTGGATCATCCGCGTTCCTTCCGCGCGCTGCGGACGACGCGTCCCCGACCGCCGGCGTGCCTCGCGCCGCGGCCGTCCCGCCGTCCGCTGTGGTCGAGCCCCCAACGGGGCTGGACCGTGCACGATACACGACCCGGATGGTTGCGTCGATCCGCCACGTTGCGTGCGGGAGGCGGGCCGCGCCTCACCGGCGGAACGCGAACAGGAGCGCCCCCACCACGCCGGCGAGGCCGGTGGCCACGTACAGCACGCCGGCGGCGAGCGCCTTGCCGCCGGTGAGCAGGCCGCCGCTGGTGGGCATGCGGCGGCGCACGAACCCGTCCCGCACGCCGATCCAGGCGCAGACCAGGCCGGAGACCAGCAGCACCGCGGCGACGATCCAGTGGAGCGGCTTCGAGGGGTCGAGGAAGGCTTCCAAGGGGTCGGGATTCTACGGTCCCCGCCGGCGGGCGTCACCCGCGGATGCGCAGACGGCCTTGACCCCGTCGGGGTCTAGATCGGATCCGGCCCCCGGGCGTTCCTACCGCCGAACCCGCACCGGAGGTCGCACCATGTTCCGCACCCTGGCCCTCGCCGCCGCCCTCGCCCTCGCGCCCGCCGCTCCCGGCGCCCAGCCCGCCCCGGCCGCCCCGCCGCCCGCGCCCGCCCCGGCGCCGCGCGTCATCGCCGTCTCCGGCGAGGGGCGCGTCTCGGTGCGCCCCGACGTCGCGGTGCTGTTCGCCGGCGTCACCGCCACCGGCAAGGACCTCAAGCGCGTCACCGCCGACACCGACGCCCAGCTCCGCCGCATGCTCGAGGCGCTGGCCCGCGCCGGCGTCGCCGAGAAGGACGTCCAGACCGTGCGCCACGACGTCTCGGTGGACCGCGACTGGAACGTGAAGGGCGGCGGCCCCGGGCCCATCACCGGCTACACGGTGACCGACGAGCTGCGCGTGAAGGTCCGCGACCTCGCCAGCCTCGGCACCGTCATCGAGCGCGTGCTCGCGGCCGGCTCCAACACGCTCCGGTCGCTCGCGTTCGAGAAGGAGGATCCCACGCCCGAGCAGGGCCGCGCCCTCGCCGCCGCCTACGCGGTGGCGCGGTTCAAGGCGGACGCCATCGCCCGCGCCGCCGGCGTGGCGCTGGGCGAGGTGCTGACCGTCTCCGAGGGCGGCGAGGTCCGGCCGTTCCCGGTCATGCGCGACGCGCGCGTGATGGCGATGAAGGCCGAGGCCGCGCCGGTCGCCGCCGGCGAGGTCGAGGTGGCCGCCACGGTGAGCGTCACCTTCGCCATCCGCTGAGCGGCCCCCGTCGCCCGCCCGCCGCCCGGCCGCCTCTCGTGGCGCGCCGGGCGGCGCGCGGGTACCCTACGCGCCACACACGTCGAGGAGCGCACGCGAATGGCCAAGCCGAAGATCGAGGAGCTGGTGAAGGGGAAGGGCCCGGAGGCCGTCCGGGGCAAGACGGTCGAGGTCCACTACACGGGCTGGCTCCTCGACGGGAAGCAGTTCGACTCGTCGGTGGGCGGCAGCCCGTTCTCCTTCCGGCTCGGGGCCGGCGAGGTGATCGAGGGCTGGGACCGCGGGGTCGCCGGCATGAAGGTCGGCGGCAAGCGCAAGCTGACGCTGCCGCCGGACCTGGCCTACGGCGCCCGCGGCGCGCCGCCGGAGATCCCGCCCGGCGCGACGCTCGTGTTCGAGGTGGAGCTGCTCTCGGTTTACTGAAGGTACGCGTCCGGCCGCCGCCCTCCCGCGCGGGCCCCCGAGAGGAGGCCGCGGCGGCCGTCGCAACCCGCCTCGCACGCCGTTAGGTGCTCCCCGTCCGCGATCCACCGGAGACAGGAGGGGGCACGTGACCACGACCATCGACTATTCCAGCCTGAGCCTGCAGGACGCGCTCGACCTCGCCATCGGCATCGAGCGCGAGGCGCAGGAGCGGTACGAGGAGTTCACGAAGCTCGTGGGCGGCCGGTACGCCGGCGACGCGTCCGACATGTTCCGCATGATGGCGAGCTACGAGGCCCGGCACCGCGCCGAGCTGGCGGAGCGGCGCGCGAAGCTGTTCGGCGCCGCGCCGGCGCACGTCGCCCCGGACGCCACCGAGGACGTCGAGGCGCCGGACGTCACCGCGCCGCGCGTGTTCATGTCGGCGCGCCAGGCCATGGAGGTGGCGCTCGCCTCCGAGGAGAAGGCCTACGACTTCTTCACGGCCGCGCTCGCCCAGGTGCGCGATCCCGACGTGCGCAAGCTCTTCACCGAGCTGCAGGGCGAGGAGCTGAAGCACCAGCGGCTGGTGCGCGAGAAGATGGAGAAGCTGCCGCCGGGCCCGGATCTCGAGGAGGAGGACGCGGACGAGCCCGGCTCCGACGCCGGGTAGGCCGGGCCCGCCTCACCCGAGCCAGCTCGGGTTGTGCGTGGTCGCGTCGTAGCCGTCGGTGGTCTTGTAGCGCTCGTCCCCGCCGCCCTGCGCCGCCGGGGCGGTGCGGGCGAGGAGCGCGTTCACCTCGGCCTCGGCGAGCGGCCGGAACCCGCGCGCGACCCGCAGCGCCTGCTCCACCCGCTCCAGCGCGTCGCAGCCGGTGATCACGGTCGCGACCGGCAGGCTCATCGCGTAGCGCAGGCACTCCTCGGCCGAGGCGATGTTCCGCTGGACGATGCGGGCGTCGGCCATGGGCTTCATGCCGAGCGGCGCGATGCCCCGGTCGAGCAGGGCCGGCAGCACGCGCTGCTCGAAGCTGCGGAAGTGCGCGTCGAGCACGTTGAGCGGCATCTGCACGGTGTCGAAGCGGAACCCGTGGGCCTCCGCGGCCGCGAGCATGGCCAGGTGGACGTCCGGCGACTTGTGGCCGGTGAAGCCGAGGAAGCGCGCCTTCCCGGCCCGGCGCGCCTCCAGCAGCGCCTCGGCGGCGCCCCCGGGCGCGAAGGTCCGGCCCGGGTCGTCGTCGCGGATCACCTCGTGGAGCTGGAGCAGGTCCACGTGGTCGGTCTCGAGGCGGCGCAGCGACTCGTCCAGCTGCCGGGCGGCGGCCTCCTGGGTGCGCCCGTCCACCTTCGTCATCAGGAACACGCGGTCGCGGTAGCCGTCGCGGAGCGCCTTGCCCATGCGCCGCTCGCTCTCGCCGTCGTGGTAGTCCCAGCAGTTGTCGAGGAACGTGATCCCGCCGTCCACCGCGGTGCGGAGGATGCGCAGGCTCTCCTGCTCCGAGGGCGGCACCGCCAGGTGGAAGCCGCCCAGCCCGACGATCGAGACCGTCTCGCCGGTGCGGCCCAGCGCACGGCGCGGGACCTCGTCCGCGCCCCCTCCCCGTCCGTCGCCCATGCCGGCGCCTCCGCCGCAGCCGACGGCCGGGAGCACGGTCGCGGCGAGCGCGGCGCGGAGGAAGTCCCGGCGGGTCAGCGGCGGCATCTCCGCCACAGGATGCGGCCGCCGCGGGCGCGGCGGGAGGGCCCCGGCCGCGCGGGCGAGCGCGGCTAGGCGCGCGAGGAGCGGGGCGCCGGCGGGCCGCCGGCCAGGAACGCCTCCGCCCGCAGCGCCGCCACCACCTCGGCCTCGCCCGGCCCGGCCACGCCGCGGGCGGCCGCCTGCGCGAGCTGGTCCACCACCTCGTTCACGGCGTGCCCGTCGTGCCCGCGCACCCAGGTGTACGTGACGCTCAGGTCGCGGGCGCGCGCGTCGAGCGCCTCGATGAGGTCGCGGTTCAGCACCGGCTCGCCGCTGGCGGTGCGCCAGCCCTTCCTGCGCCAGCCGTGGATCCACCGGGAGAGCGCGTCCACCACGTAGCGCGAGTCGGAGATCACCTGGACCGCCTCGCCGCCCGGGAGCCCCTCCAGCGCCTCCAGCACCGCCCGCAGCTCCATGCGGTTGTTGGTGACGGCGTTCGGGCCGTCCTCGACCCAGCGCGTGCCGCCGAACCGGTAGGCCGGGCGGGCGCGGTCGAGCACCACGTAGCCGGTGCCGCCCGGGCCGCCCGGGTTCACCAGGGCGGAGCCGTCGGAGAAGGCGATGAAGCGGGCCTGGGGCATGGGGCGCGCACCCTAACCCGCCCCCCTGACGCCCCGCCATGTCCCGTCCCGCCCCGCCCCGCCCGGCGCCGCCAGGCGGCTGCCGGGCCCGCTACCCTGTTCCCCGGATGCGCCGCCTGCTCGCCACCGCCCTCACCTACGCGCTCGCCGCGGCGGTGGTGGCCGTGTCCTTCCCGCTCGCGCTCGCCCTGTTCCTGCTCACCGCGCCGTTCGACCGGCGGCGCATGGCGGTGAGCGAGCTGCTGCGCTGGCTGGGCGAGGTCCTGCTCCGGCACGCGCCGCTCTGGCCGGCGCGCATCGAGGGCTCGCTGCCGCCGCCGCCGGCCACGTTCGTGGTCGTGCCGAACCACCAGTCGCTGGTGGACGCGATCGCGGTCGCGTGCCTGCCCCGCAACATGAAGTGGCTGGGCAAGGTGGAGGCGTTCCGGCTGCCCTGGCTGGGCTGGGCGTTCCACCTCGCCGGCTACGTGCCGGTGAAGCGCGGCGACCGCGCCAGCGGCGCGGTGGCGCTCGCGGCGATGCGCCGCTGGCTGGAGGCCGGCGTGCCGGTGGGCCTGTTCGCGGAGGGGCATCGCACGCGCGACGGCCTGCTCCAGCCCTTCCACGCCGGCCCGTTCCGCCTGGCCGTGGACCTGGGCGTGCCCATCGTGCCGGTGGCGATCTCCGGCGCCTGGCGCGCCATGCCGCCCGACCGCGCGGCCATCCGGCCCGCCACGATCCAGGTGCGGATCCTGCCGCCGGTGCCGACGGCGGGCCGGACGCCGGCCGACGTGGACGCGCTGCGCGAGGAGGTGCGCGGCCGGATCGCGGCGGCGCTGGCGGAGCTGGAGGCCCCCGCCGCGCCGCCCGCTCCCGCGCCGGCTACGCCTTCTCCAGGATCGCGGTGAGCAGGCGCCAGAACGCCGCCACCGACGCGATCGAGACGCGCTCGTCGGGCGTGTGCGCGTCCCACATGCTCGGACCGATGGAGGCCATCTCCATGCCGGGGTACTTCTCGCCGATGAGGCCGCACTCCAGGCCGGCGTGGATGGCCTTCACCAGCATCGGCTTCCCGAACAGCTCCTGGTGGACGCCGTTCACCAGCGCCACCATCGCGGACCCCGGCTCCGGCTTCCAGCCGGGGTAGCCGCCGGAGTGCCGCGCCTCGAAGCCGGCCAGCGCCGCGATGGCGGCGATGCGGGCCGCGAGCGCGCGCTTCGACGCGTCGATGGCGCTGCGGGTGAGGAAGCACACCTCGGCCCGCGGCGTGGCCGCGCCGGCGTCCGCGTCCACGATGGCGAGGTTGGTGGAGGTCTGCACCAGCCCCGGGATGGCCGGGCTCATCGCCTCCACCCCGTGCGGCCCCGCTACCAGCAGCCCGATCACCGCGCGCGCGTCGGCGGCGGCGATCACCTGCGCCGCCGCGCCGGGCTCGAGGACGACGGCGAGGCCGGGGTCGAACGCGCCCAGCGCCGCCTTCCAGTCCTGCTCCAGCGCCGCCGCGTCCGCGCGGAGCGCCGCCTCGCGCGCCGGCTCGACCAGCACCACCGCCGAGGCCTCGCGCGGGATGGCGTTGCGCTTGTTGCCGCCCTTCAGCGCCGCGACCCGCAGGTCGTGCCGCGCCGCGAGCGCCTCGAGCACCTGGCCCAGGAGGCGGACCGCGTTCCCGCGGCCGGCCGCGATGTCCACGCCGGAGTGGCCGCCCTTCAGGCCCATCACCCGCAGCCGCAGCGCGGTCCGGCCGGCCGGCGCCGGCTCCACCGCGAGCGCGCGCGAGACGACCGTGTCCACGCCGCCGGCGCAGCCGATGGTCAGCTCGCCCTCCTCCTCGCTGTCGAGGTTGAGCAGGCGCGGCGCCCGGAGCCAGCCGGGCTTCAGGTTGTTCGCGCCGGTGAGGCCGGTCTCCTCGTCCACCGTGAACAGCGCCTCGATGGCCGGGTGGGCGAGGTCGCGCGAGGCCAGCACCGCCAGCGCCGCCGCCACGCCCACGCCGTTGTCGGCGCCGAGCGTGGTGCCGCGCGCGCGCAGGACCTCGCCGTCGCGCCACACCTGGATCGGATCCTTCTCGAAGTCGTGCGGCGTGCCCTCGTTCTTCTCGCAGACCATGTCGAGGTGGCCCTGCAGCGCCAGCGCCGGCCGGCCCTCGCGGCCGGGCGAGGCGCGCTTGCGGACCAGCACGTTGCCGATCGCGTCGCGCTCCACCTCGCAGCCGAGCCGCCTCGCCTCCCCCTCGACCCAGGCGGCGGCCGCCGCCTCGTTCTTCGAGCTGCGCGGGATGCGCGAGAGGTCGAGGAAGTAGCTCCAGAGGGCCCTGGGCTCGAGGGTTCCGAGATCGGCGGACATGCGTGCTCCCGTTGCGAAGGTTCGCGGATGCGGTCCCCGCACCGTGCGGGCGGGCTCCGTGCGCGCGCAGCCTAGCAGGAAGCCGGCGCGGCGGAACGCCCTCGCGCGGCGGCCGCGGGGCGCGTCACGGACGGCCGGCCCGCGTCTCCCTGCGGCGGGCGTCCGCCCGATGCGCTATACCGACGCCCCTCACCTCCCGGAGCGCTCCCCTCCATGCGGATCTGCATCTTCTGCGGCTCTTCCAGCGGCGTCCGGCCCGAGTACGCGGCGGCCGCCCGCGAGACGGGCGACCTGCTCGCCCGGCGCGGCATCGGAATGGTCTTCGGCGGCGGGCGGGTGGGCCTCATGGGCCTCGCCGCCGACGCCGCCCTCGCCGCCGGCGGCGAGGTGGTGGGCGTCATCCCGCGCACGCTGGTCGAGCGCGAGGTGGCCCACCAGCGCCTCACCGCGCAGCACGTGGTCGAGACCATGCACGAGCGCAAGGCGCTCATGGCGAAGCTGACCGACGCGTTCGTGGCGCTGCCGGGCGGCGCCGGCACGTACGAGGAGCTGTTCGAGATCTGGACCTGGGCGCAGCTCGGCATCCACCGCAAGCCGCTCGGCGTGCTGGACGTGTCCGGCTACTTCGCGCCGCTGCTCGCGATGGCCGACCACGCGGTGAAGGAGGGCTTCATGCGACCCGAGTACCGGGCCATGCTGCAGGTCGCGCGGGATCCGGCGGAGCTCCTCGACAGGCTCGCCGCCTACCGCCCGCCCGAGCACAAGTGGGCGCCGGCCCGCGACGTGAAGCCCTGAGCGCGCGGGCGGCTCGCGTGACTTCGGCCCGCTCATCCCGAGCGTAGCGCGGCCCCGGCCGCGCGGAGTCGAGGGACGGGTCGCCCGCCCCGAGCCCGTCGAGGCCTCACCCCCGGCGCCGCAGGCGCCAGGCCGCCGGGGCGCCGCCGCGCGCCCACGCGGCGCGCGAGGCGGGCAGCATCTCGTCGCCGGCGACCGCGCCCGCGGTGGCGCGCATCACCCAGCCCTCGCGCACGTCGGCGCGCAGCTGCGCGGCCATGGAGCGCGCGCTCGCCACCCGCCACCAGCCCAGCCCGGCCGCGAGCACCCACAGCGCCGCGGTGGCCGGCGCGGCCGCGTGCGCGCCCGCCCGGCCGGCCGCCGCCGCGAGCAGCCCGAGCGTCAGGATCGCGAGCGCCCAGGGGAACCGCGCCACCCGCGCCGCGAACGCCGCGATCTCGTCCTTCTCCTCCGGGGTCAGGGCGCGCTTCACCCAGCCGCCGCCCTGCAGCGCCTCCGGCACGTCCGAGACCGGCAGCGCCCAGGTGACCGGGTCCGCCGGGACCGCCGCGGCCTCGCCCACCCTCACCCGCCGCGCCCGGCCCCGCGCGCCCGGCAGCACCCGGCCGCTCCGCGGCAGCACCTCGAGCGCGCCGGCCCCCTCGCCGAAGCGCACCGCGAGCCCGTCGTCGAGATCGCGGGCCAGCGTCCGCCAGGCGCGGAGCCCGTCGCGCACCAGCAGCACGGTCGCGGGCAGGAAGAGCAGCAGCGCGAGCGCCATCCACCCGGTGCCGGCGGCGTAGGCCATGCGCTCGCCGAGCCGCATGACGTGGCGCGCGAACCACGGGGCGAGCGGCACGCTCGCGAGCGCCAGCGGGCCCACCAGCGCGGCCAGCGCGGCGCGGACGGCCAGCCGGCGCCGCAGCGCCTCCGCCCAGGCCCGCTCGCCGGGCGTGAGCGGGCGCGCGTCCGACTCCGGGCGTCCCTCGCAGTAGCGCACGCGCGGACTGTACCAGCGGCGGCGCGCGGCGGGGGCGCCGTCACGACCCGCCGCCGGAGCCCTCGTCGCGCCCGTAGGCCCGCGCGGGATCGACGTGGAGCCGGCGCAGCGTCTCCCGATCCGGCGCGCCGGTGGCCGCGAGCCCCTGCGCCTCCTGGAAGCGGCGCAGCGCGGCGCTGGTGGCGCGGTCGAGCTCGCCGCGGCGGTGTGCGCCGAGGTAGCCGCGGTCGCGCAGCGCGTCCTGGATCTCGCCCACCGCGCCGGGGGCGAGCAGCGCCTCGGGCGAGGCCGGCACGCGCGGGCGCTCGCCGCGCGGGGGGACGCCGCGCTCCTCGGGGCGGTCCGGCGCCTCGGGCGCGCCGCCGGTCGGCGGCGGGCGCACCGGCTCCCGCTTGCCGCCCGCGGCGCAGCCGAGCGCCGTCGCGAGCGCGAGCGCGCGCCAGGCCCTCATCGCCTCGCTCCCTTCTTCGGCTGCGCCCGCGGCGGCCCGTGCCCCGGCGAGAGCGCCCGTCGCGCCTGCTCCAGCGTGCCCTGCTTCTCCTTCGCCTTCGGGGGCGGCAGGCCGGAGAGGCCGCCCGCCAGCCCGCGGACGAACGCGTTCCGCAGCACGCCCAGGATGGTCGGAACCGCCTGGACCTGCGGGCCCTTCACGCGCCCCTCGATCGGAATGGTGGTCGCGACGACCTCCTTCCCGCCGCGCTCGTCCGAGAACAGGTGCAGCGACGCGTCGGCGAGCATCGCCTCGAGGCGCGTCCCCAGGTCCGGCGCGCCCGCCTTCAGCGCCGCGTCCTTCACCAGCGGGCGCACGCCGCCGGAGAGCCGCCCGTCCTCGGCGCGGAACCGCACGTACAGGTCGAGCGTCCCCCGCTCCGGCACGAGGTCGGTCTTCGCGTCGAGCAGCTCGCCCAGCTCCGCGAGCCGCAGCCCGGTGACCGCGCCCTGCCCGGCGAAGGTGAGCTGCTTCGCGAGCGGGTCCGCGGTCGCGAACACCGACACCGTGCCGGAGCGCTGCAGCGTGGCCCGGGCGGCGAGCACGGTGGGCTCCCGGCGCGCCAGCGCGGCGCGGGTGGCGAAGTTCTCGAGCGTGGCCTCGATGCCGTGGAACCAGAGCCGCGGCTTCTCGGGCTCGCGGCCGTCCACCCAGAGCAGCTCGCCGTCCTTCACCTCGGCCCGGTCGATCCGGAACGGCGCGAGCGCCTCCAGGCCGCGCCCGGCCTCCGGCGCCTCCTTCGCCGCCTGCGTCCGCTCGCGCGCCTTGCCGACGAGCAGGTTCAGCTTGGGCCGGCGCAGCTCGACGCCCGCCACCAGGTGGCCGCGCAGCAGCTCCTTCCCGTAGACGCCCAGCTCGGCGCGCTCGACCTCGAGGTACGGGAGCGCCTCGCCGCCCGCGCCCAGCTTCACGATGCGGAGGTGGTGGATGACGTACGAGAGCGCGAGCAGCCGGATCTCGACGTCGGAGAAGGTCCCGCGCATGCCCTCCAGGCCGGCCAGCACCTTGCGCGTGCGCCAGGTCGCGATGGGATCGAGCGCGAGCCGGGCCGCGATCCCGAGGACGAGCAGGATCCCGAGCGCGACGGCGAGGCGTCTGGCGGTGCGGCGCCGCATGGCCTCCCTCGAGCATGGGCCCGGGGGCGCTTCCCGGCACGGCGCCGCCAGCCGGCCGGCGCCCTACCCGGCGGCCACCGCGCGGAGCCCCTGCTCCAGGTCGGCCACCAGGTCGTCGGGATCCTCCAGCCCCGCGGACACGCGCAGGAGCGCCGGGGGCGCCTCGGGGTCCACCTTGCGCCGCCACTCGACGAGCGACTCGACGCCGCCGAGCGAGGTCGCGTCGCGGAACAGCCGCAGCTTGCCGGGGAGCGCCCGCGCCTCGGCCTCGCTGCCGAGCTCGAACGCGAGCATGGGACCGGGGCCGCGCATCTGGCGGGCGGCCAGCTCCCGGCCCGGGAAGTCCGGGCGCGAGGGGTGCCACACGCGCGCCACCCGCGGCGCCAGGAACTCGGCGAGGCGGGTCGCGGTCGCGGTCTGCGCGCGGACGCGGACGCCCAGCGTGCGGACGCCGCGCAGGACGAGCCACGTCTCGAGCGCGCCCAGCACCGCGCCGCCGACCGTGCGCGCGCGGCGCAGCGCCTCCCCCAGCGCCGGGTCGCGCGCCACCAGGACGCCGCCCAGCGCGTCGGAGTGGCCGGAGAGGAACTTGGTGAGCGAGTGCATCACCAGGTCGGCGCCGAGCGCGAGCGGCTGCTGCAGCACCGGGGTCGCGAACGTGCCGTCCACCACCAGCAGGGCGCCGGCCGCGCGGGCGCGCGCGGCGTGCGCGGCCACGTCCTGCACCTCGCAGGTCGGGTTGCGCGGGGTCTCCAGCCAGACGAGGTCGCCCTTGCCCACCGGCGCGTCGAGCGGGACCTTCTCCACCCCGAGCCGCGCCAGCGCGTCGATGGCGGCGTGCGTCCCGTGGTAGCCGCCGCGCGCGATGGCCACCCGGCGCGGCTGCAGGTGCAGCAGGGCCGCGGTGACCGCGGCGAGCCCCGAGGCGTACACCACCGCGGTGCCGCCGCCCTCGAGCGCGCCCAGCACCGCCTCCAGGCGGCGGCGCGTCGGCTGCTCGTCGCGCGAGTAGACGAGGCCCTCGGGGTTGTCCGCGTCGAAGGTCGTGGAGAGGTGGATGGGCGGGGCGACGTCGGGCGAGGGCTCGACGCCGGCGTCGGCGTGCAGGGCGAGGGTCTCGGGGCGGAGCGGAGCGGCCATGCGGCGCATCCTCGTCCCGGGCGGCCCCGGCGGCAAGCTGTCGCACGCGATCCCCCCGGGCCCCCGCCCGGCCACCCCGCGTCACGCTCCGGTTTCGAGCGCCGGCGCGCGGGCGCGGCTAGGATGCTGGCCATGACCAAGAAGCGCGTCGGCATCCTCACGGGCGGCGGCGACGTCCCCGGCCTGAACAGCGTGATCAAGAGCGTCGTCTACCGCGGCGCCGAGCACGACATCGAGGTCGTGGGCATCCGGCGCGGGTGGGAGGGGCTCACCCACCTCGACCTCACCGACTCCGCCAGCAAGGCGCGCTACGTCTGGCCGCTCGACCGCGAGAACACCCGCACCATCGACCGGACCGGGGGCACCATCCTCCACTCCTCGCGGACGACCCCGCGAAGATGAAGAAGCTGCCGCCGCACCTCCAGGGGACGTCGTTCCCGACCTCGACCAGCACCAAGGGCGGGACGGCCACCACCACCTACGACGTCTCGAAGCAGGTGCTCGCGAACCTCGAGGCGCTCGGGCTCGACTACCTGCTCGCCATCGGCGGCGACGACACGCTGTCCTACGCCGCCCGGCTCCACGAGCTCGGGTTCAAGGTCATCGCGATCCCGAAGACCATGGACAACGACGTCCGGAACACCGAGTACTGCATCGGGTTCTCGACCGCGATCACCCGCGCCATGGACGCCATCGAGCGCCAGCGCACCACGGTCGGCTCGCACGAGCGCATCGGCGTGTTCCGGGTGTTCGGCCGCGACGCGGGGTTCACCTCGCTCTACACCGCCTACGTCACCTCCATCCGCTGCCTCATCCCCGAGCACAAGCCGAAGATCGAGCACGTGGTGGACCTGCTGGTCACCGACAAGCGCGAGAACCCCTCGGGCTACGCGCTCATCGTGCTCTCCGAGGGCGCGCAGTGGGAGGGCTACGCGGTGCAGGAGTACGGCGACGCCGACGCGTTCGGCCACCGCAAGAAGGCCAGCGTGGGCGAGTCGCTCTCCGACGAGATCAAGCGGCGCACCGGCGAGGAGACGATCGTCTCCGACCTGACCTACGACCTGCGCTCGGGCGATCCCGACTTCATCGACAAGCTCATCGCGTACACGTTCGGCACCATGGCGTTCGACGCGGTGCTGGAGGGGAAGAGCGGCCTCATGTCGGCGCTGGTGGACGGGCGCTACGACCTCGTGCCCATCCCCGACCCGAAGCTCGGGCCCCGCAAGGTGGACGTGGCGAGCATGTACAACACCGACCGCCTGCGGCCGATCTACGCGAACAAGCGCGGGCTGCCGGTGTTCCTGAACAAGATCTGACCGGCCGCGGCGCCGCCCGCCCCTCGACGCGCCCGGGGCGGGCGGACCCTCCCGCGGGCTACAGCTCGTACAGCGACGTCCCGAGCCGCTTGTAGCCGCGCTCGCGGGCGAGCGCGTCGAGCTGGAGCGTGGTCCAGTCGGCGAGCAGCAGGTCCGGCGCGCCCTCCCGGGCCACCGTCTTGAGGTAGCCGTTGCAGCCCTGGCACACGTCGAGGCGCAGGCCGTCCTCGCCCTCCACCTCGAAGACGTCGATCTTCTCGGGGGCGGCGTTGCCGCAGTACGGGCAGCCGATGCGGCGGAACTTCCAGCGCGTCCCGCAGCAGCCGCAGGCGAGGCGGCGCTCGCGGCCGGCGGCCGCGGGGACGAGCTGCGCCACCACCGGGCGCGCGGCGCAGGTGGGGCAGTGCGCGTGCATCCACCCGTCCTCGTCGCGCCAGGCCTGGAACGCCGCCACCGTGGGCGCGAGCACCCGGCGGAGCGCGCTCCAGCCCAGGTAGCGCAGCAGGCCGGGCTGGGCCGGCGCCTCGGCGTGCTCGCCGTCGAGCACCCAGGCGACGGCGCCGCGCAGCTCGGCGGGGCGCCCGGCGAGGCGCTCCTTCAGCTCGCGCACGCCGGCCGCGACCGCGTCGGGCAGCGGCGCGGCGTCGAGCGCGGTGATCACCTGCTCGAGCGCGGCGGCGCCGTGCGCGGCGACGTCGGGGCGCCCCTGCTCGGCGCGCAGGAGCGCGATGCCGCGCCCGTACTCGGCGCGGTAGGCCTCCCACTGCTCCGGCGCGGGCGGGGGCGCGGCCTCGGCGCGCGCCGCGGCGTCCTCGACCCTCCCCTGGACGTCGGCAATCCGTGAGAGGTAGGGGTGGGTGCGCAGCCAGTCGTGGAGTTCCGTGTCCATGGACCTACCCTTGTAGCGAAAAGAGAAGCTCCCGGCACCGGGATCCGGTAGCCGGGAGCTTCGGGGTCGCGTACGCGCGGGCGCGTTACGCGCTGACCTGCTCGGCGTGCGGCTCGTTCGCTGCCTTGGCGGGCTCCTCCTTGGGCAGCACCGGCATGTGCCGGACGGCGAGCCCGAAGAGGAAGATGGTCGCCGCGATGAGGCCGAGCGAGACGCCCCACTCGACCGAGCTCGGCAGGTACGCCTGCGCCGAGTCCTGCGGCATGGCGCCCTTCAGGCTCATCGCGAACACCACCACGCTCATGCGGTTCAGCACGATGCCGCCGGTGGCGAGCGCCGCCGCCACGCCCAGGACCGCCGGGCGCTCACGGAGCTTCGCCGAGCCGAGGAGCACGAGCGGCAGGAGCCCGCCCAGCACCACCTCGGCGAGGAACAGCCCGGCCTTCGGACCGGTGAACGCGTGCCCGAGCTGGCCGCGGACGGCCAGGTCGCCGAGGCGGAACGCCTCGTAGACCGCGAGGGCCCAGAACGCCACCTTGCCCAGCGCGGCGAGCTGCGCGACGCGGAGCTGCCGCTTGAACGCC
This sequence comes from Anaeromyxobacter sp. Red801, assembly GCF_049201065.2. NCBI lineage: Bacteria > Pseudomonadati > Myxococcota > Myxococcia > Myxococcales > Anaeromyxobacteraceae > Anaeromyxobacter > Anaeromyxobacter sp. Red801. The sequence goes on from NZ_CM181236.1 coordinate 2,639,814, forward strand.
TTCGCGATCCACATCTCCACCAGCACCATCAGGCCCAGGCCGGCCGCGATGGAGGAGAGGAAGAAGTAGAGCGGCATCACCGGCGACCACCAGGCGTGGTCGAGCTTGTCGGGCATGAGCAGGAACAGCGAGCCCAGCGAGCTCTGGTGCATGGTGGACAGCGTCACCGCCGCGATGGCGAGGAGGATGGGCACCGGCTTCTCGCCCGGGCGCGTGCGGAACGCGTACGCCAGGACCGAGAACACCGCCGCGGCGGCGGCCGCGATCAGGACGTTGCGGGACATCAGGTAGACGAACAGCGTCACCGCGCCCACCACGTACCAGGGCGACCAGCGCTTCCAGGCGTCCATCGCCTTCTTCATGCCCCAGCGCTCGAACGGCACCGGCATGAACTCGAACGCGAGCACCGTGACGTAGAGGCCGACGCACCAGGAGACCTCGAACATGGCCGAGTGGTGCGGGGCCTCGGTGCCGAGGCGCCAGAAGTGCCACGGCAGGCCGAGGTCGGCGAGCAGCGTCACCGTGACGAACGAGTAGGACAGGAGGCCCATCAGCACGGCGGATCGTCCGATGGAGTACAGGTCCTTGCGCTGGAGCACGTAGATGAGGCCCGCGGTGGCGAACGCGCCCGCCGCGACCGCGATCCAGACCAGGTCGAAGACGATCCAGAGGCCCCAGGCGTAGGTGTCGCTGAGGTTGGTGGAGCCGCCCAGGCCGAGGGCGAACCGGGCCACGAAGGAGATCGCGCCCCAGGCCATCACCGCCGCGAGCAGCTTGTTCGCGGTGGTCCAGAACGGCTGCTTCACCGGGGCGAACTCGGGGTGGTGCTCGTGCGCCTCCCCCTCCTTCGCCTTCACCTCCTGCTTGCGCTTCGACAGCGCGTACACGCCGCCGAGCGCCGCGCCCACCCCGATGACCGCGGGCGGGACCGCGCCGAGCGCCACCGCGCTGCGGCGCGGGAGCGGGTCGGTGCCGAGGTCCATCGGGAACCCGAGCTTCTCGAACGGGACCGGCGACAGGTACAGCATGTTGGTCCCGCCCACCTCGTGCTCGCCGTAGACGTGGTCCACGTACTTGGCCGGGCTGGCCGCGATGCGCGCGTGCGCCTCCTTCAGCAGCTCGTCCCGGTCGCCGTACTTCAGCGCGCCGGCCGGGCACTGCTTGACGCACGCCGGGGTGGCGTACGCCGCCGCGAGGCGGGTGCGCTCCTCCGCGCCGAGCGCGACGCCGTTGCGCTCCTCCGGCGCGACCGCCGCCTGGCGGCCCACGCACATGTCGCACTTCATGATCTTGGGCGCGAGCGAGTCCCACTCCGCCGTGGGCACGCCGAACGGGCAGGCCCACATGCAGTAGCGGCAGCCGATGCACTTCGAGGCGTCGTAGGCGACGGCGCCCGACTCGGTCTTGTGCAGCGCCGTCACCGGGCAGGCCGCCGCGCAGGCCGGCTCCTCGCAGTGCATGCACTGGCGCTTGGTGGACACGTACCGGAGCCCGCCCGGCGCGCTCGCGTCCTCCACCTCGTCGAAGGTGACCACCGCGAACGTGCGGGAGGTCAGCGTGTTGGGGTTCTGGAGCCCCTTGTCACCGCCGAGCAGCACCGTCTGCTCGGCGGGGAGGTCGTTCCACTGCTTGCAGGTGCTCTGGCACGAGCGGCACCCGATGCAGTACGTCGTGTCGATCAACGTGGCCTTGCTCATCGTCGTGTCCTTTCAGCGCGCCGCCCCCTACCGCGAGGCGACGGCCTCCTCCACGCGAGCGACGTCGACGAGGCACGCCTTGGTCTCCTGGGTGCCGGCTCCCGGGTCCACCGCGTCGATGGTCAGGTAGTTGGTGCTCGGACCGGTGCTGAGGCCCTTGAACCCCCAGTTGTACGGCATCCACACCACCGGCACCTCCTGGCCGGCGATCTTCATGACCTGCATGCGCTTGGTGACGACGGCCTTCACCGTCACGTTCCCGCGCGCCGAGGTCACCTTCACCTTGTCGCCCGACCGCACGCTCAGCTTCGCGGCCAGCTTCTCCGGCAGCTCGATCACCGGCTCGGGGAACAGCTCGTTCAGCCACGGCACGTTGCGCGTGGTGGACCCGGCGCACCAGTGCTCCGCGATGGACGAGGTCATGAGCACGTACGGGAAGTCCTTCGACGTGCCGATGGGCTGCTTGGCCTTGACCCGCGGGTACTTGAGGCACGGGTTCGTCTGCACCTTCGGGTGCATGACGTTCGCCACCGGGCTCTCGACCGGCTCGTAGTGCTCGGGGAACGGACCGTCCTTCGGCACGTAGGAGCTGTCGACGGGCAGGTCGTCCTTCGCCTCCTTGAAGGACTTGTACGGCGCGGCCATGAGCCGCCCCAGGCCCTCGGCGTTCATGCGGAACGCGCGCTGGCCCTCGGGCGTGTCCGGGCCCTTGGTGGCGTCCGGCACGTCCGGCGTGTCCTTGCCCTTCCACTTCTTCTCGGTCTCGTCCCAGGCGATGATCGGGATGGTCCCGGGCCAGGGCTTGCCGTTCGCGTCGCAGGAGGCGCGGTTGTAGAGGATCTTCATGTTGCCCGGCCACGACCAGGCGAAGTCCTTGTAGAAGCCGATGCCGGACTTGTCCGAGCTGTCGCGGCGCTTCGACAGGTTCTTCCCGCCGCCGAAGACGCCCGCGTACAGCCAGACGCCCGACGAGGTCGAGCCGTCGGCCTGCAGCTGGCCGATGCCGCCCACCAGGTCACCCGCCTTCAGCACCTTGCCGTCCGGGAGCGTCACGTCGCGGTGCACGCGGCCGTTGATCTCCTTCAGCACGTCCTCGGCGAGGTTGCCCGCGGCGTAGCTCCAGGAGGCCTTGGCGAGCGGCGCGTCCTTGGGATCCGCCGAGCCGGCGTACAGGTCGCGCACCTTGCGGAAGACCGCGTCGATGATCTCGATGTCGGTCTTGGCCTGCCCCGGCGGCTTCACCGCCTCGTACCGCCACTGCACCATGCGGCCGGAGCCGGTGATGGTGCCCTCCTTCTCCATGAAGTAGGCGGCCGGGAGCAGCAGCACCTCGGTCTGGATCGCCTTCGGGTCGGTGCCCGGGCGCTGCCAGAACGCGGCGGTCTCGGTCTCCCAGAGCTCCTGCACCACCAGCATGTCGAGCTTCGACAGCGCGTCGTGCACGTAGGAGAGGTTCGGGTTCGTGACCATCGGGTTCTGCCCGAGGGCCCACAGCAGCTTCACCTGCCCGGCGTAGGCGGCGTCGAGGATGCCGTACACCGAGTAGTCCTTCTTGGCGCTCTTCTTCGGCAGCCAGGCCCAGCCGAACTCGTTCTCGGGGGTGGCGTTGTCGCCGAACCAGGCCTTCAGGCCGTTCGCGGTCATCTTCGCGCGGAAGGTGCCGTTGGACTTCGTCCAGTCCTTGAACGTCGTGTGGACGTGCTCGGGGTAGTTCAGGTAGCCGAACATGTAGCCGTGCAGCACGGACATGTCGCAGGCGCCCTGCACGTTCGGCTCGCCGCGCAGCGCGTTGACGCCGCCGCCCGCCACGCCGATGTTGCCGAGCAGCATCTGCAGGATGCCGTAGCAGCGGATGTTCTGGATGCCCACGGTGTGCTGGGTCATCCCGAGCGCGTACAGGATCGTGCCGGGGCGGTTGTTCGCGTACAGCTCCGCGATCTCGACCACCTGCTTGGCGGGCACGCCCGAGATCTGCTCCGCCACCTCCGGCGTGTAGCGCGCGAAGTGCTTCTTCAGCTTCGAGAACACGCAGCGCGGGTCGTCGAGGTCCTTCGCCTTCACCGGCTTGCGCGCGGCGTCGAGCTCGTAGCCCCAGGAGGCGTTGTCGTACTTGTGCTTCTCGTGCTCGTAGCCCGAGAACACGCCCTCGTCGAAGCCGAACTCGTCCTTCGAGACCAGCAGCGCGTTCGTGTGCAGCTTCACGTACGCCTCGTCGTAGAGGCGGTTCTGGAGCACGTGGTTGATGACCGCCGAGAGGAACGCGATGTCCGAGCCCGGCCGGATGCGCGCGAACACGTCGGCGATCGAGGAGGTGCGGTTGAAGCGCGGATCGACGTGGATGACCTTGGCGCCCTTCTCCTGCGCCTTGCGGATCCACTTCATCGCCATCACGTGGTTCTCGGCGGCGTTGGATCCCTCGATCAGGAAGACCTTCGCGTTCTGCAGGTCAGCCCAACCATTCGTCATCGCGCCACGGCCGAACGATGCCCCCAGACTGGGGACGGTGGGGCTGTGTCAAAGCCGGGCCTGGTGCTCGACGTAGCTCGTCCCGAGCAGCCGACCCATCTTGTTGAAGAGGTAGCACTCCTCGTTCGTGTTCTGGGCGCCGCCCAGGAGCGCGATCGCGTCGGTCCGGTTGACCGGGTACTCCTGGTCGCCGTCCTGCTCGGTGGCGGTCCAGGTCGCGTCGCGCGTCGCCTTGATCTTCCGGGCGAGCTTCTCGTAGGCCTGCTCCCAGGAGATCTCCTCCCAGCGATCGGAGCCCGGCGCGCGGTACATGGGCGCCTTCACCCGCCGCGGCGAGTCGTGGGTGGCCTTCATGGCCGCGCCCTTGGTGCAGAGCGCGCCGAAGTTGATGGCGTGGTCCGGATCGCCCTCGAGGTTGACGAGCTGCCCGTCCCTGACGTGGGCGACCATGCCGCAGCCGCACGAGCAGAAGTTGCAGGCGGTGGTGAACTCCTTGGTGCCCTTCAGCTTCAGGGCGCCGGTGGCGGCCCGCGCCTCACCCGGGCCGAAGCCCAGGTCGGCGAGCGCCAGCCCGGCCGTGCCCCCGGCTGCAATCTTCAACCAATTTCTTCTGCTCAGGGTCATTGTGGTGCTTCCCTTTCGTTGCCAAATCCGGATGGCGGCTGCTCCCGCGGGACGCGGCGTGTGCACCGCCCGGGCCACCCGACGGATTGCCTCCTCGGGCGTACGCCAGGCCACGACGCGGGCGCACTGTACCGATCGGTCCACATTGATGCAAGTGCCCGTGACCCCGAGCGAATTCTGCTTCTAGTCGAGTTCAAAGGTCCATGAAATCGGGAATACCTGTTCCGGGGGAGCGGGAAAGCCCCTGGACTTCCCGGGTCCGGTACCGGCTTGACCGGGGTCAATTGACCACGCGCATTTGGGCGCGGCCGCGGAACGGGGACGAAAATTACGCGCCGAGATTCCCCTGCGGCGGCCCCGGCGCAATCGGTGCGCGCCGGGCGGCCGCGCGCCGGCGCGCCCGCGCGATCCCCACCCTGCCCGGGCCGCACAACGGGCATACTTTGACGAGGCGGGTCCGCGGGCCCGGCCAGAGGCCATGCCCAACCGTCGCCGCCCTCCCGTCGCCGTCCTCCGCACGCACGCGGTGCCCGCGGCCGTGGCCGCCATCAGCCTCGCCGCCGCGCTCGCGTCCTGGCAGTACGTGCGGGCCGCGGTCCAGGCGCAGGAGGTGGCGCGCTTCCGCGAGCGCGCCACGGCCGGGACCGACGCGCTCCGCGACCGGATGAACGCGTACGTGGCGATGCTGCGCGCCACGCGCGGCTTCGTCGAGGGGACCGGCGGCGAGCCGGACCGCCTCGGCTTCCGCACCTACGTCCAGAGCATCGAGCTCACCCGGTACTACCGCGGGATCCAGGGCCTCGGCTGGTGCCGGGCGCTGCGGCCCGGCGAGGTCGGCGCGCACGTGACGGCGGTGCGGGCGCAGTGGAACCCGGAGTACCGCGTCTGGCCCGAAGGCGAGCGCGCGCTCTACTCCAGCATCGTCTTCCTCGAGCCGCTCGACTGGCGCAACCGCCGGGCCATCGGCTTCGACATGTTCTCCGAGCCCGTCCGGCGCGCGGCGATGGAGCGGGCGCGCGACACCGGCGACGTGGCCGCGTCCGGCCCGGTGGAGCTGGTGCAGGAGGCCGGCACCGAGCGTCAGGCCGGGTTCCTCGTCTACCTGGCGGTGTACGCGCGCGCGCCGCGCTCGCCGGAGGAGCGGCGCGACCTGCTGCGCGGCTGGGTGTACGCGCCGTTCCGCGCCACCGACCTGCTGCGCTCCACGCTCGGCGACGCGCCGGCGCGCACCATCGGGCTGGCGGTGTACGACGGCGAGGCCGAGACGCCCGACGCCCTGCTCTACGACGACGGGACCGCCGCCCGCGGGGCTGCGCTCACCACCGCGCAGCGCCTGGAGGTGGCGGGCCGCACCTGGACGGTGCGCCACACCGCCACCGCCGCCTTCGTCTCGCGCACCGACCGGGCGCTCCCGGCGCTGGTGCTGGGCGTGGGCGCGGCCCTCACCGTGCTGCTGTTCTGGATCACCCGCTCCGAGGTGCTGGCGCGCGGGCGCGCCGAGCAGGACGCGCGCCGCACCGCGTTCCTCGCCGCCGCCAGCCAGCGGCTGGCCTCGGATCTCGACTACCGGCGCACCCTCCCCGAGGTGGCCCTGCTCGCCGCCGAGCGGGTGGCGGACGTGTGCGTGGGCTGCGTGGTCGAGCCCGCCGGGCCGCTCTGGTTCGCCGGCCACCGCGACCCGGCCCGGGCCGAGGCGTGGCTGGCCGCGGCCGCCGCCACCGGGCTGGACCCGCAGGCGCGCACCGGGATGGCGGCCGCGCTCTCCACCGGCCAGCCGCACGAGGTGGACCGCGCGCCGGACCGGGTGCCGTTCTTCGCGGGATCCCCCGCGCTCGCCGCCCGGATGCGCGAGGATCGCGTGGACGCGCTCCTGAGCGTCCCGCTCATGGTCCGGGGCGAGCCGCTCGGCGCCATCACCCTGCTCTCGGCGCACGGCCCCTTCGACGCGCACGATCGGGCCCTGGCCGAGGACCTGGCCCGGCTGCTCGCGGCCGCGGTGGACACCGCGCGGCTCACCTGGCGCGCGCAGGACGCGGTGCGCGTCCGGGACGAGTTCCTCTCGATCGCCTCGCACGAGCTGAAGACGCCGCTCACCTCGCTCGCGCTCCAGTCCGACAGCCTGCGCGCCAGCGCCGGCCGCGGCGACGCGGAGGCGCTGGTGCGCAAGTCGGACGTGATCCGGCGCAGCGTGGACCGGCTCACGCGCCTGGTGGCGAGCCTGCTCGACCTCTCGCGCATCAACGCCGGGCGGCTCGAGCTGGAGCTCGAGCCGGTGGACCTCGCCGAGGTGGCGCGGGACGTGGTGGCGCGGTTCGAGGAGGAGGCGGCGCGGGCGGCGTGCCCGCTCTCGCTGGAGGCGCCAGAGCCGGTGGTGGGGCGCTGGGACCGGGTGCGGCTCGACCAGGTGCTCACCAACCTGCTCGGGAACGCGGTGAAGTACGGGCCCGGGCGGCCGGTCGAGATCCGGGTGCGGGCCGACGGCGACCGCGCGCTGCTCTCGGTCCGCGACCACGGCATCGGCATCTCCGCCGCCGACCAGCGGCGCATCTTCGAGCGCTTCGAGCGCGCGGTCTCGCGCCGCCACTACGGCGGCTTCGGCCTGGGCCTGTGGATCGTGCGCGAGATCGTCGAGGTGCTGGGCGGGACCGTCCGCGTCGAGAGCGCGCCCGGCGCCGGCTCGACCTTCACGGTGACGCTGTCGCGCGCGCCCGAGCCCGCCGCCGCGCACCGGACCGGGGCCGCCACCACCAGCCCGCCGCCCACGGCCTGATCGCGCCGCTACCCCGGCCCGGGCTGGCAGCGCGGGCACCACCAGGTCGCCTGCGCGTGCGGCCCCTGGCGCGCGAAGGCGATGGGCGCCCCGCACTTGCGGCACGGGCGTCCGCCGCGGCCGTACACCCAGGTCCGCTCCCGCGGGTTCATGCGGCGGGTGGTGCGCCGCCCGCCACGCCAGGTCTCCGCGCCGTCCGGGCCCGGCGGCGGGACGTTCTCGGCGATGAGCCGGCGCGCGGCCGCGATCACCGCCCGCAGCTCGGCGTCGGCGAGGTCCTCGACCCGCCGGAACGGGCTCACCCCGGCGACGAACAGGATCTCCGACTTCAGCTCGTTCCCGGCGCCGGCGAGCGCCGCCTGGTCCACCAGCGCGTCCGCGACGGCGAGCGCGCCGCGCGCCCGCAGCCGCCGCTCCGCCTCGGCCTCGTCGAACGCGGGCGAGAGCAGGTCGGGCCCGAGGCGCGCCAGCGCCGGGTGCCGCCCCAGGTCCGCCGCGCGGATCCACTCCGCCACCGGCACGTCGAACGCCACCGCCACCGCGTCCGGCACCTCCACCCGCACGCGCATCGCCGAGGCGGGCCGCCGCCAGGGGGCGCCGGGGCGGTACAGGTGCCAGCTCCCGTTCATGCGCAGGTGCGTCCGGAGCACCAGGCCCCCGGAGAAGTGGAGGAGCAGGTGCTTGCCGGCGGACTCGGCGCGCTCCACGGTCCGCCCGGCCACCGGCGCGTCGGCGTCCACGCGCGCCAGCCCGGGCAGCACCGTCTCGAAGCGGACCACCGGCTTGCCGGCGAGCGCGCGGTGCAGGGCGCGCGCGGCCCGGGCCAGCGTGTCGCCCTCGGGCATCAGGCCAGCCCGGCGCCGGAGGGGAGCGTGAGCGCGCCGGCGGCGCGCCGCGGGAGCTGCAGCGCGGTCCCGGCCGGCGAGAACCCGGCCTGCACCAGGAAGCCGGCCAGCGGGTGCTCCGCCGCGGCGGCGCCGTTGACCTCCTCGAGCAGCGCGCCCTCCCCGCGCGCGAGCGCGTCGCGGGCCAGCGCCGCGAGCGCGGCCGCCACCGCCTCCCCCACCCGCGAGCGGTCCGGCTCGTCCTCCGGCAGCCACGCCAGCACCTGCCGCAGCCCGCGCGCCGCCCAGGCGCCGGGCGCCCCGTCCACCAGCACCACCTCGGCGCCCACCGCGCGCGCGGGCCGCTTGCCCTCCGGCGCGCCCGGCACCGGCGGCCACTCCACCAGCGCGCCCCAGGCGTTGGCCGGGTCGGCCGCGGCCAGCGTCACCACCTCCGGCGCCTCCCCGGGCTCGCGCGAGGCGCGCAGCAGGTCGAGCGCGCCCGGCTGGGCGAACTGCATCGCGCCGACCCCGGCCACGAAGTAGCCGCGCCGGATCCGCCCCGACTCCTCCAGGTGGCGCAGCACGTCGTAGACCGCGCCGAAGCCGCCCGGCAGCGCCTCGGCGGCGGCGACGCCGCGGGTGACCACGCCGTAGCGGGCGAGGAGCTGCTGCGCGACCGCGGCGCTCCACTGGGTGGGCGTCGGCCGCGGCCGCCCGCCGGCGTCGCGGCGCGCCTCCACCAGCGTCCAGCGCCCGCCCGCGCCCGGCGGCGCGGAGAGCCGCGAGCGGTAGCCGGCCGCCGCCGCGCGCCGGGCGGTGCGCCGGGCCCGCTCGCGATCGCGCCGCGGCGCGGCCCGGGCGGCGCGGGCCCGCAGCACCTGGAACGTGTCGTTCGTCACCAGCCCCCGCCACACCAGCGCCCAGATCGCGTCCACGGTCTGCTGCGCGAAGCCGCCGCCCGCCGCCTCGTGCAGCTCCGGGAAGAAGCAGGCGCCGCGGCGCGCCAGGTGCTCGAGCACGCGCCGCTCCCGCGGGTCCTCCGGCGGCTCGGCGGGGCGCGCCGGGGGGAGCAGCGCGGGGAGCGCGTCGGCGAGGAAGAGGGCCACGCGCCCGTCGCGCTCGCCGAGCGGCTCGAGGCCGACCCAGGTGACCTCGCCGCCCGCCGCGAGCGCGTCGAGGTCGCCGGGCAGGTAGCCCTCGACCCGCGCCGGCAGGATCTCGCCCTCGAGCAGCGAGGCCGGGAGCGGCGCGCCCTGGAGCTTCTCGACCGCGTCGAGCACCGCGTCGAGGCCGGCGGCGCGGCGCGTGATCCCGTGCCAGCCGAGCAGCGTCCGCCCGAGCACGCGCGGCTCGACCGGCTCGATCTCCTCGCGGAGCTTCGCGAGCGAGCGCCGCCGCAGCGTCCGGAGCACGTCGGGGTCGCACCACTCGCGCTCCGCGCCGTGCGGCCGGAACGCGCCCTCCAGCAGCCGCCCGGCGCGCGCGAGCCGCTCCAGCGCCCGCTCCGCCGCGGCCCGGCCCAGGCCGAGGCGCGCCGCCAGCTCGCCCGCGGTGAACGGCGCGTGCCGCCGCGCGTACCGGGCCACCAGGCCGTCGAGCGCATCCGGCACCGGCGCGAGCAGCGCCTCGGGCACGCCGGGCGGGAGCGGCACCCCGAGCCCGTCGCGGTAGCGGGCCGCGTCCTCCACCGCCACGAACCGCTCCTCCCCGCCGACGCGGAGCGCCACCGCCCGCCGCTCCGCCACCAGGCGGTCGAGGCTCGCCGCGACCTCCGGGCCGGCCGCGCGGCGCTCCACCTCGGCGCGGGTGAGATCCCCGAGCCGGAGCAGCATGTCCGCGAGGCCGTCGGCGCTGCGCACCCGCAGCTCGGGCGGGAGGAGCTGGAGCCGCGCCTCCAGGTCGGCGAGCGCGTCCGCGTCGAGCAGCTCGCGCAGCTCCGCCTCGCCGAGCAGCTCGCGGAGCTGCGCCTGGTCGATGGCGAGCGCCTGCGCGCGCCGCTCCGCCAGCGGCGCGTCGCCGTCGTAGATGAAGCTCGCCACGAAGCCGAACAGGAGCGAGCCGGCGAACGGCGACGGCACCCGCGTGTCGGCCACCGCGCGGCGCACCCGCCCCGCCTTCAGGTCGCGCATCAGCTCCACCAGCGCGGGCAGGTCGAACACGTCGCGCAGGCACTCGCGGTAGGCCTCGAGGAGCAGCGGGAACTGCGCGAAGCGGGAGGCGACCGCGAGCAGGTCGGCGGCGCGCTTGCGCTGCTGCCACAGCGGGGTGCGCTGGCCGGGGCGACGGCGCGGCAGGAGCAGGGCGCGCGCGGAGGCCTCGCGGAAGCGGGCGGCGAACAGCGCGGTGGCCCCGAGCTGCTCGACCACCAGCGCCTCGACCTCCTCCGGCTCCGGGAACAGGAAGTCCACCTCGGGCGGCTGGTCGGTCTCGGGGAGCCGCAGCGCGAAGCCGTCGTTGGTCCAGAGCGTCTCCGGGTCGGCGCCGAGCCGGTCGCGGGCGCGCCGGGCCGCCGCCATGCACCACGGGACGAGCACCGCGCTCCCGAACGGCGCGAGCACGCACACCCGCCAGTCGCCCAGCTCGTCGCGGCAGCGCTCCACCAGCACGGTGCGGTCGTCCGGCACCGCCCCGGCCGCCTGCTGCTGGTCCTCGAGGTAGCGGACCAGGTTCTCCGCCGCGCGCGCGTCGAGGCCGTGGCGGGTCCGCAGCCGCTCCAGCGCGGCGGCGCGCGGCACCCCGCGCAGCTCGCGCACCAGCCGGCCGATGCGCCGCCCCAGCTCCACCGGCCGGGCGGCCGCGTCGCCGTGCCAGAACGGCATCTTCCCCGGCTCGCCCGGCGCCGGCGACACGAGCACGCGGTCGTGGGTGATCTCCTCGACGCGCCAGGTGGAGGCGCCCAGGGTGAACGTCTCGCCCACGGCGGTCTCGAAGACCATCTCCTCGTCCAGCTCGCCCACCCGCGCCTGGCCCTTGGCGCCGCCCAGCAGGTACACGCCGTACAGGCCGCGGTCGGGGATGGTCCCGCCGCTCACCACCGCCACCCGCCGCGCGCCCTCGCGCGCGCGCAGCACCCCGCGGACCCGGTCCCAGGTGACGCGCGGGCGCAGCTCGGCCAGCTCCTCCGACGGATAGCGGCCGGAGAGCAGGTCGAGCACGCCCTCCAGGATCCCGCGCGGCAGCTCGGCGAACGGCGCGGCGCCGCGCAACGCCGCGTGCAGGTCGTCCACCCGCCAGTCGTCGAGCGAGACCATCGCCACGATCTGCTGCGCCAGGACGTCGAGCGGGTTGCGCAGGTAGCGGGTCGCCTCGACGTCGCCCTCCTGCATGGCCTCGGTGAGCGCGGCGCACGCGACGAGGTCGCCGCGGTACTTCGGGAACAGCACCCCGGCGCTGGGCGCGCCCACCTGGTGGCCGGCGCGCCCGATGCGCTGCATCCCGCTCGCGACCGAGGGCGGCGCCTCGATCTGGACCACCAGGTCCACCGAGCCCATGTCGATGCCCAGCTCCAGCGAGGAGGTGGCCACCAGGCCGCGCACCCGGCCGGCCTTGAGGTTGTCCTCGATGGCGATGCGCTGCGGCCGGGCGATGGAGCCGTGGTGCGCCTGCACCAGCGTCTCGCCCGCCAGCTCGTTGAGCGCCCCGGCGAGCCGCTCGGCCACCCGCCGGCTGTTCACGAACAGCAAGGTGGTGCGGTGCGCCTTCACCAGCTCGAGCAGGCGCGGGTGGATGGCCGTCCAGATCGAGGCGCGCGGCGGCGCCTGCGAGGCGTCGCCGCCGGGCAGGTCGAGCGGCTCGCCGAGGCGGGACATGTCCTCGACCGGCACCTCCACGGTGAGCTCGAGCGGCTTGCGCGACCCGGCGTCCACCACCGCCACCGGCCGCCAGGCCGGGCGGGCGGTCCGGTCGCGCAGCTCGCCCAGCGCGCCGTCGGCGTCGCCCGCCCCCGCCGGCGCCGCGGGGCGCGCGCCGCCCAGGAACCGCGCCACCTCGTCGAGCGGGCGCTGCGTGGCCGAGAGCCCGATGCGCTGCAGCGGCCGCCCGGCGAGCTGCTCCAGCCGCTCCAGCGACAGCGCCAGGTGCGCGCCGCGCTTCGAGGGGACGAGCGCGTGGATCTCGTCCACGATCACCGTCTCGACCGTGCGCAGCCCCTCGCGCGCCGCCTGCGTCAGCAGCAGGTAGAGCGACTCCGGCGTGGTGATGAGGATGTCGGCCGGGTCGCGCGCGAAGCGCGCCCGCTCCGCGGCAGGCGTGTCGCCGGTGCGCACCGCCACGGCGGGGATCCGGTGCGCGTCGCCGCGCTCGGCGGCCACCTGCGCGATGCCGGCGAGCGGCGCGCGCAGGTTGCGCTCCACGTCCACCGCCAGCGCCTTCAGCGGCGAGACGTACACCACGCGCAGCCGCTCGCGGCGCGGCGGCTCGGGCGAGAACATGAGCCGGTCGATGCAGGACAGGAACGCGGCGAGCGTCTTGCCGCTGCCGGTCGGCGCCAGCAGGAGCGTACTCTCCCCCCGGTGGATGGGCGGCCAGCCGAGCGCCTGCGCGCGCGTGGGCGCCTGGAAGGCGCGCTCGAACCAGGCCCGCACCGCGGGGTGGAACGGCACCGCCGCCGGATCGGGGGAGCTCACCATCCCCCGAGTCTAACGGAGGCGCCGGACGGCCGCCCCCGGCGAGCCCGCCGCCAGCGCGAGCGCGCCGGCGCGCACGCGCACCGTCACCTCCACCGAGGCGACCCGCGCCCCGGCGCGCAGCCCGCCGGGCTCCGCCTCCACCCGCGCCCCGGGCTCGGCGCCGCGCCCGCCGGCGCCGCCCGCGAGGCCGCGGATCACGCGCCCCGCGATCCAGGCCGGGCCGGCGCCGCCCGGCTCGGGCGCGGCGGCCGGCTCGAGCACGGGGGCGGGCTCGGCCGCGGCCACCTCCACCAGCTCCACCGCCGCCGAGCCGCCGACCTGCTGCGCGCGGGCCACCTGATCGCGGGCGGAGACGACGTGCAGCCGGCGCGGCGCGCGGCGCGGGGCCGCCTTGCGCGGCAGCAGGCCCTTCCCGGCCCGGGCGAGGTTCACCTCGCGCAGCGTCGGCGGCGCGGGGGCCGGCGCGGCGGGCTGGGCCGCGGGAGGCCCGTCCGGCGCGGCCGCGGCGGTGGGGGACGAGGCCGCCGCGCCCGGCGCGGTCGCGGCGGCGGACGGGGTCTCGGCGCCCGGCGGCGCGGCGGCCGCCAGCGAGAGGAGGAGCGCGACGAGCGACAGGGACATCGGACCTGCCCATCCACGGCGCGGGGGGAGCGCCGCCGATCCACGGCGCCAGGGGGCGCCGTCCGCTCGACGTTGCGTCGCCGGCCGCCGGGGCGCCACGCCCCGCGCCCGGCCCGCGGCGCGCAGGCTGCGACGCGCCGCGGCGACCCCCTCCGGACGGGCGGCGCACCCGCGCACGGCGGGTTAGAAAGGGGGCGCCCCGCACCCGAGGACGCGCCCCATGAACCCAGCCTTCACCGACCACCTGCGCACCCAGCTCGACCGCCTCCAGGCAGAGGGGCTGTTCAAGCGCGAGCGCGTCATCACCAGCCGCCAGGGCCCCTGGGTCGAGGCCGACGGCAAGCGGGTGGTGAACCTGTGCGCGAACAACTACCTCGGCCTGGCCGGGCGGCAGGAGCTGGTGGACGCCGCCGTGGCGGCGCTGCCTCGCTGGGGCTTCGGGATGTCGTCGGTGCGGTTCATCTGCGGCACCCAGGACATCCACAAGGAGCTGGAGCAGCGGCTGGCGCGCTACCTCGGCTTCGAGGACGCGATCCTGTTCTCCTCCTGCTTCGACGCGAACGGCGGCGTGTTCGAGGCGCTGCTGGGCGAGGAGGACGCGGTCGTCTCCGACGCGCTCAACCACGCCTCCATCATCGACGGCATCCGGCTCTGCAAGGCGCGCCGCTACCGCTACGCGAACGGCGACATGGCCGACCTCGCCGCGCAGCTCGCCGCCGCCGACGCGGCCGGGGCGCGCTTCAAGCTCGTCGTGACCGACGGCGTCTTCTCGATGGACGGGTACCTCGCCAACCTGCCCGCCATCTGCGACCTGGCCGGCCGGCACGGCGCGATGGTGATGGTGGACGACAGCCACGCGGTCGGGTTCATCGGCGAGCACGGGCGCGGGACGCACGAGCACCACCGGGTGATGGGCCGGGTGGACCTGGTCACCGGCACGCTCGGGAAGGCGCTCGGCGGCGCGTCCGGCGGCTACGCGGCGGGCTCGCGCGAGGTGGTGGAGTGGCTCCGCCAGAAGGCGCGCCCCTACCTGTTCTCGAACACGCTCGCGCCGGTCATCGCCGCCACCAGCATCGCGGTGCTCGACCTGCTCGAGTCCGGCGACGGCCTGCGCCGGCAGCTCCGCGAGAACGCCCGCCACTTCCGCGCCGAGCTGACCCGGCTCGGCTTCGAGCTGCTGCCCGGCGAGCACCCCATCATCCCGGTGATGCTCCACGAGGCGCCGCTGGCGCAGGAGATGGCCCGCCGGCTGCTCGACGAGGGCGTCTACGTCACCGGCTTCTTCTTCCCGGTGGTGCCGAAGGGCCAGGCCCGCATCCGCACGCAGATGAGCGCGGCGCACTCGCGCGAGGACCTCGACCACGCCGTGGCGGCCTTCGAGAAGGTCGGCCGCGCGCTGGGCGTCATCTGAGCACGTTCACCCCGAGGGAAACGACGCGATGAAGGCACTCGTCAAGGCGAAGCGCGAGGAAGGCATCTGGATGCAGCACGACGTCCCGGTCCCCGAGGTCGGGGTCCACGACGTGATGATCCGGGTCACGAAGAGCGCGATCTGCGGCACCGACGTGCACATCTACAACTGGGACGAGTGGAGCCGGAAGACCGTCCCGGTGCCGATGGTGGTGGGCCACGAGTACGTGGGCCGGGTGGAGAAGGTCGGGGCCGAGGTGGAGGCGTTCCGGCCCGGCGAGCGGGTGAGCGGCGAGGGGCACGTCACCTGCGGCTTCTGCCGCAACTGCCGCGCCGGCCGGCGGCACCTCTGCCGGCACACCGTGGGCGTGGGCGTGAACCGGCCCGGCTCGTTCGCCGAGTACGTGGTCATCCCGGCCGACAACGTCTACCGCATCCCGGACGACATCCCCGACGACATCGCCGCGATCTTCGACCCGTTCGGCAACGCCACGCACACCGCGCTCTCGTTCGACCTGGTCGGCGAGGACGTGCTCGTCACCGGCGCCGGGCCCATCGGCGTCATGGCCGCCGCCATCGCGCGGCACGTGGGCGCCCGCCACGTGGTGGTGACCGACGTGAACGACTACCGGCTCGACCTGGCGCGCCGGATGGGCGCGTCGCGGGCGGTGAACGTGGCGAAGGAGGACCTGCGCGCGGTCATGTCCGAGCTGGGCATGCGCGAGGGCTTCGACGTGGGGCTGGAGATGAGCGGCAACGGCCGCGCCTTCCGCCAGCTCCTCGAGGTCATGAACCACGGCGGCAAGGTCGCCCTGCTCGGCATCATGCCCGGGCCGGAGCCCATCGACTGGAGCCAGGTGGTGTTCAAGGGCCTCCAGCTCAAGGGCGTGTACGGCCGGGAGATGTACGAGACCTGGTACAAGATGGTCGCGATGCTGCAGAGCGGGCTCGACCTCTCGGCGGTGGTCACGCACCGCTTCTCCATCGACGACTTCCAGCAGGGCTTCGACGTCATGCGCAGCGGGCGCTCGGGCAAGGTGGTGCTGGACTGGGGCGTCGCGCGCTGAAGGCTTCACCCTCCGTGGCCTGACACCGTCCGTGCGGCGCGCCCGCGCCGCGCGGCAACAAACCACGCACCGGTCGCACCCGCACGCGGGGTGCGGCGCCGCGAGGACTGCGCCCGGAACCCCACCGGACCGGTCCACTTTCCTCCTCGCCGCCCCTGCGCGAGGGCCGCCCGCGCACGCGCTGCGGGCCGCGCGGACCCGCGCCGTCCGGGCGCGACCGGCGATGCGGACCGGTGAGATCCACATCCGTCCTGCCCGCCGCGTCGCGGGGATCGCCGCGGGCGCGCCCGCCCTCCGCGGCCGGGCCGCGCAGCCCGCGCCCGCGCGCGCGGTGCGGCCGCGAAGCGCGCGCGAACGATCCGCCGGCGCGCGCGCACGAGGTGCGCTGCGCGGGGTGGCGCTCGACCCATTGCCCCTGCCGCGCCGCGGCCCGAAGGCTCGCGCCGCAACGCCGTGCCCAGACCGGTGCGCGGCTCTTCCGCCCCCCGGCGACAGGAGAAGCCAGATGAGCGACCAGCAGCAGAAGACCGGAATCGGACGTCGCGCGATCCTCAAGGCCACCGCGGTGGCGGCCGGCACGGGCCTCGCGCTCGACCTCTTCGGCGGCAAGGCCGAGGCGGCCGAGCCGCGCGCGAAGCGGCCGCTGCCGAGGAAGTGGGACGAGACCTGGGACGTGGTGGTGGTGGGCTCCGGCTTCGCCGGCCTCGCGGCCGCGGCCGAGGCCGCCAAGGCGGGCGCCAGGGTGACGGTGCTCGAGAAGATGCCGGTGTACGGCGGCAACTCGATCATCAACGGCGGCGAGTACAACGCCTGGACCGACGAGCTGCGCCTCCGCGAGAAGCTGAAGCTGCCCGACGACTCGAAGGAGCTGCACGGCAACGACACGCTGAAGGGCGGCGACTACTACGGCGATCCGAAGCTGGTCGAGATCCTCTGCCGCGAGTCGCCGAAGGCGCTCGACTGGATGATCGACGAGGGCGGGCTGCAGCTCCGCGAGATCCTGAACCGCACCGGCGGCCACACCGCCTACCGCACCCACACCTGCAAGGAGGGCGTCGGGCGCGGCTACACCGAGGCCGAGCGCAAGATCGCCGAGAAGGCCGGCGCGAAGATCCGCCTCAACCACGAGATCACCTGGATCTGGCGCGCCGACGTGGACGGGCCGGTGCTGGGCGTGGAGGTGAAGGCCCGCGGGAAGAAGCTCCAGCTCAAGGTCACCCGCGGCCTGGTGCTCGCGTCCGGCGGCTTCAGCCGCGACGTGAAGATGCGCATGGCGTTCAACCCGAGCCTGGTGGCGAGCTACAACTGCACCAACCACCCGGGCGCCACCGGCGAGACCCTCCGCTTCGCCCAGGCCATCGGCGCGGACTCGCTGCACCTCGCCTTCATCCAGCTCTACCCGTACGCCGAGCCGGAGACCGGCATCCTCGACGCGCCGGCCGTCTACCCGTTCCGCGGCCCGGGCTACGGCATCCTGTACGTGGACCGGAAGGGCAAGCGCTTCGTGAACGAGCTCGAGCGCCGCGACGTGGTCTCGCGCGCCGAGATCAACACGGGCATGAAGCCGACCTACTCCATCTTCAACGCCAAGATGGCGCCGCTCATGGGCGGCACGAAGGAGGAGATCGACGCGGGCATCTCCAAGGGCCGGTTCGTGAAGGCGGACACCATCGAGGAGCTGGCCGGGAAGCTCGGGCTGCCGGCCGACGCGCTCCGCGAGACCGTCGCCACGCACAACCGCTACATCCGGGAGAAGAAGGACCCCGACTTCGCCAAGCCCATCACCGATCGCATGCTGCCGCTCGAGGAGGGGCCGTTCTACGGCATCGCCCAGTGGCCCGCGGTGCACCACACCATGGGCGGGCTGCGCATCGACGAGCAGGCCCGCGTCATCGACATCTGGGGCAACCCGATCCCGAAGTTCTTCGCCGCCGGCGAGATCACCGGCGGCATCCACGGCGCGAACCGCCTCGGCGGCAACGCCGGCCCGGACGCGGTCGTGTTCGGGCGCATCGCCGGCCGGAGCGCGGCGGGCGTCAACCCGGCCGCCTAGGCCGGCCCGCGGACGCCCGGCGCCGGTCCCGCTCGCCGGTCCGGGCGTCCGCCCTTCCCTCGTGGAGCCACCCATGAACGCCCTCGTCGCGCTCGCCGCGCTGGCGCTCGTCGCCGCCGCGCCCCCTCGCCCCTCCGCCCCCGCGGGCAGCTGCAAGCAGTGTCACCCGTCCTGGACCGTCCTGCCCAGGGACCACCCCGCGGTGAAGGGCACCACCCTCGCCGCCTGCCTCGGCTGCCACAAGCCCGCCGCCGACGCGAAGCCGGACGCGTTCTCGGCCCGCCTGCACCGCGCCCACCGCGCCCCCGAGGCCGACTGCACCGTCTGCCACACGCTCTCGCGCGGGCGCTTCGGCCTGGCCGGCGGGAAGAAGCCGCTCGGCACGCTCGCCGAGGGCGACGCGCCGCTGCGCCGGGCGGCGACCTCGTGGGCTGGCTCGGCGCTGCTCGACGCCACCCACGCGAAGGCCGACGTCTCGTGCGCCGGCTGCCACGCGAGCGAGCTCCCGGAGACCGGCGCGTTCGTCGCGAACGAGCGCTGCCTCGCGTGCCACGGCCCGGCCGACGCGCTCGCGAAGGCCACCGAGCCCGCGGTGCACCCCGACCGCAACCCGCACCGCTCGCACCTCGGGGAGATCGACTGCACCGCCTGTCACCACGCCCACGCCGCCTCGGAGAACTACTGCCTCAACTGCCACCCCAAGTTCGAGATGAAGCAGCTGCCGGGCGCGCCGCGATGACGCCCGGTCCACGCAGCACCGGAGGAGAGACACCATGATCGACACCGTCGTACGGCTCGCGTGCGCCGCCGCGCTCGCGGCCGCCGCGCCGACCTTCGCGGCCGAGCCGGCCGCCGCGCCGGAGAAGCCCTCGATCGCGCTGCACGGGTTCGTGTCCGCGACCGTGTTCGTGCAGGACGCGACCACCGGTCCCTGGAACGGCCAGGGCTCGCTGTTCACCGTCGCCGAGCCGGGCACGGACGAGACGTTCCTCGGCGGCGACCTGCGCCAGACCCGGCTGCAGCTCGCCGCCACCGGCCCCGCCATCCTCTCCGGCCGCGCCACGCCGCGCGCGCTGGTCGAGGCCGACTTCTTCGGCGGCAACACCGGCGGCGCCTTCGGCGACGAGTCGGTGGGGCCGCGGCTGCGCCTCGCCTACGCCGAGCTGGTGCTGGGCGACACCACCTTCCAGGTGGGCCAGAACCACGGGCTCATCTTCGCGATGGCGCCGGTCAGCCTGGCGCACGTGGCGTTCCCCGCCAGCTACGCGGCGGGCGGCATCGGCTGGCGCTTCCCCGGGGTGATGGTGTTCCACCGCATCCCCCTCGCCGGCACCCACCTCCTCGAGCTCGCGGTGAGCGCCACCCGCGGCTCCTGGAGCGACGCCGACGCCGACCTGCCGCTGGGCGTCTCCTACGGTGAGGCGTCCTCGATCCCGCAGGTGGAGGCGCGCGCCATGCTGAGCGGCAAGCCCGCCGGCGGCGTCGCCTACTCCGCGTTCCTGGTCGGCCACTACGACCGCAAGGACCTGAGCGGCGTGGGCGCGACCGCCCCCGAGGACGGCGTGGACGGCTGGGCCGCCGAGCTGGGCGGGAAGGTGTCCGCGGGCCCGCTGCAGCTCGCCGCGAACGGCTGGACGGGCCGGGCGGTCGGCCAGCTGTTCGGCGCCATCGTGCAGTTCGGCGACATCCAGGGCTGGGGCGCCTGGGCGCAGGCCGGATGGTCCTTCACCGACACCGTCTCCGCGCACCTGTTCGCAGGCATGGACGACCCGGACGACGCCGACGTCCGCGAGGCCGGCGCCACGCGGCTCCGCAACGTGTCGATCGGCGCGCTGGCCAAGTACTGCGAGGGCCCCTACACCCTGGGGCTGGAGTACTACCGGTACGAGACGAAGGCCATCGGCGGAACCCGCACCGCGGACCAGGGCTCCCTGACCGCGATGTACGCCTTCTGACCACGCGTGAATCGCCGGCAGCGCCGGCCCCGGCCGTGATCCGCTCGCGGCCGGGGCCCACTCGTCCGGGCGCGTCCGCCCCCGCGAAGCAGCCACGGATCGTGAAGGTAGGCCTCGACGCGGGGGCGCGCGGTGCACAGGGTCGGAGGTATCCGCCCCCGCGGCGGGTCCCCGATGCTCCCCGCCCTGCTCGCGCTCGCCCTCGCCGCCCAGCCCGTCCCTGCCGTCCAGACGGTGCCCGCGGCCCTGCCCTCCCCCTCCACGATCGTGCCGCCGGCCGCGCCGGACCTGCCGCTCGACGCCCCCGAGGCGCGCCCGACGGGCGATAGCGTCTACCGGCTGGTGCCGTGGCTCGACGTGCCGCTCACCGCGCTCGCGACGGGCGTGGCGATCCTGCCGGGGCGCTACCCGTTCCACTTCATCACCCCGCGCTGCCCGTGCGACCCGGCGGAGGTGAACGGCTTCGACCGCTTCGCCATCGACCTGCACAGCCGCGCCGCGGGCGTCGTCAGCGACGTCACCGTGCTCGCCTCGGTGGCCGTGCCGGTGGTGGCCGACGCGTTCTGGGTGGGGAACACGCGGGCGCTGCGCGAGGATCTGATGATCCTCACCGAGACGCTGGCGCTCAACTCCGCCGCGGTGATGACGGTGAAGTTCGCGGTGCAGCGGCCGCTGCCGGTCACCTACGCCGGGCGCGACGGCCTCGTGAAGCAGGCGCAGGGCTACCGGTCGTTCTACTCCGGGCACACCTCCACCGCGGTGGCGGCGCTCACCGCCGCCTCCTGGACGTACACGCTGCGCCGGGGCCCGGCCGCCTGGCCGTGGCTGGTGACCGCGGCGGTGGGCGCGAGCGTGGGCGCGGAGCGCGTGCTGGCCGGGCGCCACTTCCCCACCGACGTGCTGGTGGGCGCGGCGGCGGGGTTCGGGTTCGGGACGCTGGTCCCGCTGCTCCACGCGCGCGGGGGGCGGCTGCCGGTGGCGGTCGCGCCCATGGGGCGCGGCGTCCAGCTCACCGGCACCTGGTAGCGCCCTCCGGCGCGGCGCGGGCTACTTGCGGACGTGCGCGGGCGCGGGCCGGAGCGCGGTGCGGGCGTCGAGCTCGCAGAGCGCGTTCCAGAGCCGGGCCAGCGTGCGGATGAAGCGGATCATGCTCGGGTTCCTCCCCTGTGTTCGTCTCGTCCGGCGTGCGCCGGCTCAGCCGTGGAGCCCGAGGCCCGCCGGCACCGCCGGCGGCTCGGGGTCGTTCGCCGGCTCCACCTCGTCCGGCACGGTGCCGGCGAGGACGGCGCGGGCGCGGGCCTGGTCCAGCTCGCCCTCCCAGCGCGAAACCGCCACCGACGCGACGCCATTCCCGATGAGGTTGGTGATGGCGCGGGCCTCGGACATGAAGCGGTCGATGCCGAGCAGCAGCGCCAGGCCGGCCACCGGGATGTTGCCGACCGCGGAGAGCGTCGCCGCCAGCGTGATGAAGCCGCCGCCGGTCACCGCCGCGGCGCCCTTCGAGGTCAGGAGCAGCACCGCCAGGATCTCCAGCTCCTGCACCAGCGTGACGTGCGTGTTGGTCGCCTGCGCGATGAACAGCGTGGCGAGCGTCAGGTAGATGGAGGTGCCGTCGAGGTTGAACGAGTAGCCCATCGGCACCACCAGCCCGACCACCGGCTTCGAGCAGCCGAGCTTCTCCATCTTCCGCATCATGAGCGGCAGCGCCGACTCCGAGGAGGACGTGCCGAGCACCACGAAGATCTCCTCCTTGATGTAGCGGAGGAAGCGGAACAGGCCGAGGCCGCACCAGCGCAGCACCAGGCCCAGCATCAGCACCACGAACAGCGCGCTCGTCGCGTAGAAGCAGGCGATGAGCTTGCCCAGGCTGAGCAGCGTGGCGATGCCGTACTTCCCCACCGTGAACGCCATGGCGCCGAACGCGCCCACCGGGGCGAGGCGCATCACGAAGCCGACGATGCGGAACAGCACGAGCGACAGCCCGTCCACCAGCTCGAGCACCGGCCGGCCCTTGTCCTTCAGGGCCGCGAGCGCGGCGCCGAACAGCACCGAGAACAGCAGCACCTGCAGGATGTCGCCGCGGGCGAACGCGTCCGCGACGTCGCGCGGGATCACGTTCATGAGGAAGTCCACGGTGCCGTGGGCCTGCGCGCCGTTCGTGTAGGAGGCGATGGCCTTGGTGTCGAGCGTGGCCGGGTCCACGTTCATCCCGGCGCCGGGGCGGGCCAGGCGCGCCACCACCAGGCCGATGGCGAGCGCGACGGTGGTCAGCACCTCGAAGTAGAGCAGCCCCTTCAGCCCCACCCGCCCGACCTTCCGCAGGTCGCCCATCTTCGCGATGCCGGTCACCACCGTGGCGAACACGATGGGCGCGATCAGCATCTTCACCAGCTTGATGAACCCGTCGCCGAGCGGCTTCAGCGACGCGCCGGTGGCCGGGAACAGGTGCCCGACCAGCGCACCGAGGACGACCGCCAGGAGCACCTGCAGGTACAGGCTGCGCGCGAGACGCTTCACGTGTCTCTCCTGCCGGGAGCCGCCGCCGCCCGGCGCGGGGTCGAGGCCCGGCGGTCGCGCCGCGGGGCCGGTGGGATGTGCGTGGAGCCCCCGGCCCAGAGCACCTTCGGTGCCGGATCGCCCGCGCGCGGAATCCGGCGTGATCACCCGCCGCTCGCGCAGCGCGTCGCGATCCGAAGCGGCATTCCCCGCGTTATCGCGGCGGCGCGCCGCACCGCGCGCGCGGGCGGGGAGCGCAGTGATCCCGCGCGCCTGCGCGCCACCATGCCGGCGGGCATGGACATTCCCGCGGGAATGCCGGTTCGGCGGCGCGGCGGGGCCGGTGCCCGATCCCCGGGCTCAGCGGCGATAGGACTTCAGGCGCTTCGAGAGCGCCGGCTGCGAGATGCCCACCAGCCGGGCGGCCAGCGTCTGGTTCCCGCCGGAGCGCCGCATCGCCTCCTGCACCAGCAGCTCCAGCGCCTCGTCGAACGTGGGCAGCCGCTCCACCGCGCCGAAGGGGTTCTGCCCCTCCTCCGCGGCGGGGTGGGCGCCGTTGCCGTGGCGGCCGATCGCCTCCAGGAACGCGTCCATGGAGAGCACGCGATCGCGGTGGCGGCTGACCGCGTCGAAGCACATGGCGCGCAGCTCGCGGACGTTGCCGGGGAAGTCGTGCGTCACGAGCAGCTGCGCGAGCTGCCTCGGCGGGGTGGGCTTCTTCTTGCCGAGCTGCCGCGCGGCCTCGCCCAGGAAGTGGTCGAGCAGGAGCGGCACGTCCTCGCGCCGCTCGCGGAGCGGCGGCACCCGCACCCGGTGCGTGCGCAGGCGGTAGTACAGGTCGCGCCGGAACATCCCGGCCCGCTCCTTGGCGGCGAGGTCCTGGTGCGTGGCGGCGATCACGCGCACCTTCACCCGCTTCGGCCGGTCGCTCCCCAGCGGGAAGTACTCGCCCTCCTGGAGGAAGCGCAGCAGCTTCACCTGCGACGGCACCGACAGGTCCCCGATCTCGTCGAGGAACAGCGTGCCGTCGGCGGCCTCCTCCACCATGCCCCGCCGCGCCTGCTCGGCGCCGGTGAAGGCGCCGCGCAGGTGGCCGAACAGCGTGTCGGCGAACACCGCGTCGTCGAGCCCGGCCACGTTCACGGCCACGAGCTTCCCGGGCAGCCCGGAGAGCCGGTGCGCCGCGCCGGCCACCAGCTCCTTCCCCACCCCGCTCTCGCCGGTGACGAGCAGCGGCTGCGGGCTCCGCGCCACCGCCTCCACGTACGAGAACAGCGTCAGCATGGTGCGGTCCTGCGTGACGATGCTCGCGAACGCCTCGGGGTTGCGCAGCTCCCCGGACATGAAGCGCGCGGTCATCTCGCCGTTCTCGCGCTGCAGCTCCTGCATGCGCACGGCGCGCAGCACGCCCGCGACCAGCCGGTCCTCCTCCTCGGTCTTCACGTGGTAGTCGAACGCGCCGAGCTTCATGCAGCGCACGGCGGTCTCGACCTGGTTCATGCCGGAGACCACGATCACCTTCACGTCGGGGTGCTCCACCGAGATGCGGCCGAGCAGGTCCTCGCCGGAGAGGTGCGGCATGGTCAGGTCGAGCAGCACCACCCCCACGTCGTTGCCGTCCAGCAGCTCCATCACCCGCCGCGCATCCTGGCAGGTGAGCAGGTGGGTGATGCCGGCGGCGCGCTCGAGGGTGAGCGCCACCGAGCGCAGCCAGGCGGCCTCGTCGTCCACCGCCAGGACCGCGAACGCGGGGTAGAAGGACTCGCTCACGCCGCCGCCTCCTCGTGGAGCGCGGGCAGCACCAGCGCCGCGGTGGTGCCCACGCCGGGCTGCGAGCCGAACTCGAGCCGGCCGCCGTGCTCCTTGACGATCCCGGCCGACACCGACAGCCCGAGGCCGGTGCCGCCGGTCTCGCGCTTGGTGGTGAAGAACGGGTCGGTGAGCCGCGCCAGGTGCTCGGGCGGGATGCCCACGCCCTCGTCGCGCACCTCCAGCACCACCTCGCCGGCCGCCGGGTCGTGGCGGATGGAGAGGCGCAGCCCGCGATCGCGGTCGGGGAGCGCCTGGCAGGCGTTCAGGAGCAGGTTCACGATCACCTGCTCGAGCCGGTGCGGGTTGCCGCGCACGCGCGGCAGGTCGGGCGCGAGCGCCAGCTCGAAGCGCGAGGTCGCGGCGCGGATGGGCGCCTCCAGCAGGCGCACCGCGGCGCGCGCCGAGGCGCCGAGGTCCATGGGCTCGAGCCGGGGCGCGTCGTCGCGGCGGGCGAAGTCCTTCAGGTCGTCCACGATGCGCTTGATGCGCCGCCCGCCCTCGGCGATCTCGTCCAGCATCTGCGGGATCTCGTCGCGCATGCGCGCGTACGGGATGCCGGCCAGCTTCAGCTCCCGCTCTCTCGCGCGCGCGTCGAGCACCTCCTGCGCGTCGGCGAACGCGGCCTTCAGCGTCGGGACGTTGAGCAGGATGTAGCCGGCGGGGTTGTTGATCTCGTGGGCCACCCCCGACACCAGCACGCCCATGGCGGCCGCCTTCTGCGCCTGCACGAGCTGGTGCTGGTGCTCGCGCAGCGCCGCCACCGCCCGCTCGCGCTCGGCCACCTCGCGCTCCAGCGAGGCGGTGCGCTGCGCGACGAGCCTCCGGAGCGAGCGGCTCCAGGCGATGCTGGCGCCGAGCAGCACGAGGATCGGCAGGGCGCCGAGCGCGGCGTAGCGCGCCACCGCCTGCCACCCGATGGGCCTGGGCTCGAGCGGCCCGAGCCAGCGCGCGTGGATCGCGTCGTAGCGCCCCGTCTGCTTCAGGATGGCGAGCCCCTCGTCGAAGCGCGCGAGCAGCTCGCGGTCCCCCTTGCGCACCGCGTAGCCGTAGCGCTCCGCGCGCACCGGCTCGCCCACCGGCTCGATGTTGGTGAGGCCGAGCTGGCGCTGCAGGTAGATGCCGGGCAGGAGCGCCAGCACCACGCAGTCGTGCTGGCCCGAGGCGAGCAGGCGCAGCGCGTCGGCGGGCGTCTGCGTCCGGATGATCCTCGCGGCCTTGCCGGCCCGGGTGATCTCCTCGTCCATGATCCCGCCGCCGAACACCACCACCTCGCGCCCCGCCAGCGCGTCGAGCGAGGCGGGCCTGGGGCCGTCCTTCCGGACGAAGATGGCGTGGTGGACGATGGCGTGCGGCGCCGCGAAGTCCAGCCGGCGGGCGCGCTCCTCCGACCAGGAGATGCCCTGGAGCACGTCGATGCTGCCGTCGGCCAGCCCCGCCCGGATCCCGGCCCAGTCGCCGAACCGGAACTCGACCGTGAGCCCCATCACCTCGCCGATGGCGCGGGTGAGGTCCACGTTGAACCCCGCCGGCTCGCCCTGCTCGTCGAGGAACTCGTACGGCGGGTAGTCGCGGTCGGCCCCGACCACCACCCGCCTCGGCTGCGGCGCGGGCGGGACCGCCCGTGCGACCGGGGCCGCTGCGAGCAGCGCGGCGACGAGCAGGCAGGCGTGGATGCGGCCCATCGGGCGCCACGCTACGACGGGGGCGCGGCGGCCACAAGCCGCCCGCCATCGGCGCGCCGGACGGGTTTCACCGCGCCTGGACCGGACCTTCACCCCTCCACGCCTCCCCTCCACGTCCGGCCGCCACGGAGGCGTGCGCTGGGAAGGCCTTCCCTCCACGCCTCCCCTCCACGTCAGGCCGCCACGGAGGCGATCCGGGCGTTCGCGCCGGAGCGCAGCGCAGCAAGCCCTCGGCACGTCCCCAGGATCCTGGACCTGCACCGCCGTGGACAGCCGCTGCGAAGGGACCGGCACAGCCGGCGCCGGCCCCGATCCCGCGGCTGGCCCGTCCGGTGCGTCGGCTTCCACGATCCCACGGCCCCCGGTTCCGGCCATCCATCCACGTCCCGGGCCTTGCGGAGCGAGCACCGCCGCGAATGCCCGGAGCGCCGACCCCGCGGCCCGTCTCCAGGACAGGGCCCGCTGGAAGCGGACAACGAGAGAACCAAAGACGACGGCCCCGCCCCAGGTCTCGGAGCGGAGCCGTCAAGGCTTCCCTGCGTGTCCGTAGGACTAGTGCCCCGGCTCCGGCGAAGGCTCCTGCTGCTTGCCCGTCGCGTGCGAGGTCTTCCAGAACTGCGCGGGAAGGAGCGTGAACGCCATGATGGCGAGCTGCGACGCGATGAAGCCCGTGAGCGCCCAGAACGCGCTGTCCATGAAGCCGTAGGAGTGGAGCCCCACGCCCAGCATGTTGACGCCGAACCAGGACAGGCTGGTGATGACGTTGCCGAAGATCGCCATCGCCATGATGCCGCGCTCGCGGACGAAGCCGCCCCAGCGCGCGTGCAGGATGATCGCGTTCCACAGCACGATGAGCAGCGCGCCGTTCTCCTTCGGATCCCAGCCCCAGAACCGGCCCCAGGACTGGTCGGCCCAGATGCCGCCCAGCACCGTGCCCAGGAAGCTGAAGAAGAGCGCGAAGCAGATGACGCCGTAGGTCATCCCCATGAGCGCCTTGGTGGTGCCCGGGTCCGGCTTGCGGACCAGGTGCTTGCGGAGCGTGTAGCCGATGGCCATCGCGCCCGCGAGGAAGGTGCCGCTGTAGCCGATGGTGATGGTGACGACGTGGGTGGCGAGCCAGAAGTTCGAGTCCAGCACCGCCCGCATCATCTCCATCGTGTCGCCGTCGCCCGAGAGGTGGTGCGCCACGATGAGCGAGGCGAACCCCGAGGCCGCCGCCACCGCCGTCGCGAACCCCTTCTTGTAGATGCGCTCCAGGATGACGCCCAGCACCACCGCGCCCCACCCCACGAACACCGCCGAGGAGTAGAGGTTCGTGACCGGCGGGCGGCCCTGCAGGAGCACGCGCGACACGAGCCCCAGCGTGTGGATGACCGCGCCCGCGACCAGCAGGCCGTACGCCGCCGGCTGCAGGATCTTCGGCTTCCAGAGCCAGGACGCGAACAGCGCCAGCATCGCCAGCACGTACACGACCATGCCCGCGTAGAACGGCTGCGCGCGGTTGAAGACGATCTCGTGGCCCGCGAGGTCGATCGAGTCCGGGCGCGCCGCGGCGTCCGCGGCGGTGACGTCGGCCACCGCCCGGCCGAAGCTGGACGGATCCTGCGCCATGTACGCGACCGAGAGGCGCGCCCAGCCCGAGAGCGCGTCGCCCGGCTGGCCCGAGGCGGCGCCGCGCAGCGCCTGGCCCATGTTGAGCCAGTTGTCGCCGGTGGTGCCCGCGGCCGGCGGGATCGGGCGGAAGTAGGCCAGCTCCTCGATGGCCTGGTGGCGCTGCTGCGCGCCCGGCGTGCCCGCCGAGGCCACCTCGGCGGCGAGGCCAGGCGAGCCCGCGAGCTGCACCGTGTTCTTCAGGCGGTAGTAGAGGTACACGCGCTCGAACAGGTTCGCGATGGCCGACTGGAAGCGCGTGCGCTGCTTCGCGTCCACCTGGTGCGCGGCCATGGCCTGCTTCTGGATCTCCTCCAGGTGCGGCACGAGCGCGCTGAACGCGAAGTAGCGGTTCGAGCTCTGGCGCATGCCCATGAGCCCGAGGACCTCCGGGTCGTTGATCACGAACACCGGGTACTGGTCCGCCAGCTCCGGGCGGAACAGGACGTCCAGGATCCACTCGTCGGACGAGATGGTCCGGCCCTTCTGCGGCCCGTCGCCGTCCGGGTCGTACCTGAAGCTCTGCTGGCCGCGGATCATCAGGAGCGCGTTCCGCGACACCGAGTCCACCGGCTTCACGCGCCCGCCCTCCAGCACCGGCAGGCGGCCGAACGCGTCGGTGTCGAACCCGCGGACCGGGCTCGGCGGGATGACGGCGATGGCGGCGCCGACGATGGCGAGGCCGCCGGCGAGCCAGGGGATCAGCTTCTCGAGCTTCATGAGTGCGCCTCCGCCGCGGCCGCACGGCGCCGCATCGACCTTCTCATCGTGATGGCGAAGTGGACGAGCAGCCCCACCGTGACCAGCACGCAGGAGATGTAAGGCAGGAGCCAGCCCGGGTTCGACACCACCTGCAGGATCGAGAGGGTGTCGCCCTTTCCGAAGCTGGCCTGGTAGAACGCCTTCCCGTCGTAGCGCAGCGGCTGGTTCATGTAGATGAGCACGTCGCGCGACTCGCCCTTGGCGGGGTTGCTGAGGTGCACCAGGCTCGAGAAGTTCTTCGGGATCTCGGTGCCCGGGTACACGTCGTGGGTGAAGTCCTTGAGCGTCAGCGAGTACGGCAGGTAGACGCGCCGCGAGCGCATCGCGAGCTGGTAGGTGCGCCCCTCGTAGACGAACTGCTGCGGGGCCGCGAGCAGCGCCGACACCAGCCAGGTGCCGTAGCTCCGGCCGCCCGCCACCGGCTCGACGAACGCGGCGGTGGCGTTGGGGCGGTCGTCGGTGGTGACCGGCGGCAGCTCGGCCACGCGGATGCTGGTGCCCACCCCGGCGGTGGCGATGGCCGGCGCGTCGTTCGGCGTGCGCATGGCCAGGTCGGCGTTCTTGAGGAAGCGCTTCACCTTGAGGGTGATGGGCGTCCCCGGCACCTGCACCTCGTCGGCGCGGGCGAGCAGCGTCTCGGGGATGCCGTACACCTCGTCCCAGGCCGGGTCGGTGACGTCGATGACCGCCAGCTCGTTCTCGCGGGGGTACTCCACGTAGTTCGCGGTGTGCCCCTCCTCGAACGCGAGCTGCATGTCCTGCTGGAACATGCCGGTCACGAACTCGCCGATGACGAGCAGGATGAGGCCGGCGTGGACGATCCAGAGCCCCGCCTTCTTCCAGGACAGCTCGAGCCGCTTCAGCTGCGCGGCGATGAGGTTCACCGCCAGCACCGCGCCCGCGAGCGCGCCGCCCGGGAACACCGGCACCGAGAGCACGGTGCCCGGCACGTCCCACCAGACCAGCCAGCTGCGCATGTACACGTTGACCGCGCCCCAGGTGCCGAGGTGGACCTGCGCCAGCGTGCAGGCCACCACCAGCACCATCAGCGCCGCCATGCAGACGATGGTGAGCTTCAGCGAGGTGAGCACGTCGAGCAGCGCGCTCAGGGGCCGGTTCTCAATTCGCGTCAAGGCGGAGGCTCTCCAGCATGGAAACGAACTCGGGCTTGCGCGCGCCGACCGCGGCCGCGTCGCCGGACATCTTCAGGAACCAGGTGTTGCCCTCGGTGAACGTGAAGCCGGCCACCACGCGGGTCTTCTGCTGGCCCTCGCCGAGGAAGTCGTAGACCGACACGTCGCCGGCGCGCGTCTTCACGTGCTTGCGCGCGGAGGCGAGCGAGGCCTCGTCGAGCGGCGGCAGGCCGATCTGCCCACGCCACCGGTTCACGTTGGCGAGCTCGCCGCCCGCCGGGCCGGGGAGGACGATCACCGTCACCTCCACCTTGCCGCCCGAGGCCGGGGGCGTGAGGGTCGCGTACCGCATCGCGCCGCCGCCGCGGACCTCGTTCCAGCCCTTCGGCAGCGTCCACGCCAGCGCCGACGAGCCGGTCGGCTGCGCCGGCGGCGGCACGTCGCCGGCCATGCCGGGCGCGCCCATCCCGCCGCCCATGCCGGCGGGCATCGCCGCCATGCCGGCCGGCTCCGGCGCCGCCTTGGGCACGCGGAAGTGGCTCACCGACTCGCGCTGGCAGCCGCTCGCGGCCAGGGCCAGCGCCCCCAGGAACACCCATGCGGGTGCGACCGACGACCACGGGCGTGCGCCGTCCCGCCTCGCGCCCGGATCAGGTGCTTCGACTCGCATCCATCCCTCGTGTGCGGGCGGCCAGCCGCCCTGGAAACCGCAGCGAAGTTGCGCATGCCGCAGCGCTGTGACCGTCCGGCGCGGGCTGCCATTCAACAGCGAGCCCCCGGAACCCTTCCGTACCAGACGGGGCAGGAACCTATCCCTTGAGATGATCGGGATCAAACGGTTCGTCACGCGCTTTCCGGGCCTTCCGTGCGGCTCTTTGTCGCAGGCAGCCGCTCGCCGCGGGCGCCGGGCACCGCCCGCCCCTTCGCGCTTGCCGCCGGCGCGGCCCGGGCGGACAACAGGCACCGTCCGTCATGACCGCCCCCGCCCGCGCACGCGCCTCCCTGACCCGCTTCGCCTGGCTCTCCATCGCCGCGGCGGTGACCACCATCGGCCTGAAGACCGGCGCGTATCTGCTGACCGGCTCGGTGGGCCTGCTCTCCGACGCGCTCGAGTCGCTGGTGAACCTCGTCGCCGCGATGCTCACGCTGGCGATGCTGGGCGTGGCGGCCCGCCCTCCCGACGAGGAGCACGCGTACGGGTACGGCAAGGCGGAGTACTTCGCGAGCGGCGCGGAGGGGGCGCTCATCCTGCTCGCGGCGGCGGGGATCGCCTGGACGGCCACCGAGCGCCTGCTCTCGCCGCGGCCGATCGAGCAGGTGGGGCTGGGCCTCGTCGTCTCCGTGGCGGCGTCCCTCGTGAACCTCGGCGTCGCGCGCGTGCTCCTGCGGGCGGGCCGGCGGCACCACTCGATCGCGCTCGAGGCCGACGCCCACCACCTCATGACCGACGTGTGGACGTCGGCCGGGGTGCTGGTGGCGGTCGGGCTGGTGGCGGTGACCGGCTGGCAGCGGCTCGATCCGCTCATCGCGCTCGCGGTCGCCGCGAACATCGTCTGGACCGGCGTGAAGATCATCCGCCGCTCGGCGCTCGGGCTGCTGGACCGCGCGCTCGCGCCGGAGGAGCAGGCCGCGCTCCGCGCCGTGCTCGACCGGCACGCGTGCCCGGAGGTGCAGTTCCACGCGCTCCGCACGCGGCAGGCGGGGTCGCGCAGGTTCGTGACGGTGCACGTGCTCGTCCCCGGCGCCTGGACGGTGGCGCGCGGGCACGGGCTGGTGGACGCCATCGAGCAGGAGGTGCGGGCGGTGCTCCCGAACGCCACCATGGAGACGCACCTCGAGGCCCTCGAGGATCCGGCCGCCTGGCAGGACCAGGAGCTCGACCGGCCGCTCCCGCCGGCCGCGCCGCGCCAGGCACCTTGACGGCGCGCGAACGCCTCGCCATCTGTTGAGGCCGCCGGATCGCCGGCGCGGAGGCGGTGCATGAGCCAGGAGACGCTGAACCCGCAGGCCCGCCAGATGGCGGACGAGTCCATGTTCCGCAACCTGGCCGCGCAGGCCTCGGCCATCTGGCCGCAGGAGGCGCCGCTCTTCCGGCGCTACGAGCTGCCGGCCGGCGCGCGCATCCTCGACGCGGGCTGCGGCACCGGCGAGATCACCGCCCGCCTCGCCGGCCTGTTCCCGAAGGCGACCGTCCTCGGCGTGGACGTGCTCGAGCCGCCGCTCCGGGTGGCCCGCGCCCGCCACGGCGCGCTCGCGCCCCGCGTCTCGTTCGCGCAGGGCAGCGTGTTCCACCTGGCGCTGCCGGATCGCGAGTTCGATCTCACGGTCTGCCGCCACGTCATCCAGGCCATCCCCCACCCCGAGCGCGCGCTGGCCGAGCTGGCCCGGGTGACGCGCCGCGGCGGGCGCATCCACCTGCTGGCCGAGGACTACGGGATGATCCACCTCCCCGCGCGCACGCTGGATCCGGCCGACTTCTGGCCGGCCGCGCCGCGCGAGTTCGGCGCCCGCACCGGCTCGGACATGCTGGTCGGCCGGCGCGCGTTCGCCATGATGCGCGCCCTCGGCCTCGCCGACCTCACGCTCGACTACGTCGCGGTGGACACGCTGCGCGTGCCGCGCGAGACGTTCGCGGCGATCTGGGAGGCCTGGCGCGACGGCTACGCCGACGCCATCGGTCAGCACACCCGCTTCACCGCCGAGGAGGCGCGGCGCCACTTCGACGACCAGATCGCGACCATCCGCGATCCGGACCAGTACGCCGCCTGGATCATCCCGATCCTCTCCGCGCGCGTGCCGTAGGCGGCCGCGCGGCCGGCGGGCCGGCGGTTTCCGGCCGGGAATCGCCCCTGCGCGGGGTGGAACGGACGCGCCGATCGGGTGTATTTTCGCTCCCCTTCCCCCGCGCCGGAGCGAGCCCGTGCAGAAGACCGAGGACCTGAACATCGCCGCGTTCGACCTCATGCCGTCTCCGGACGAGGTCAAGGCGCGCATCCCCATCACCGAGGAGGCGGTCCGCACCGTGGTGGAGGGCCGCCGCGCCATCGAGGCCATCCTCGACGGCCGCGACCCGCGCATGTTCGGCGTCATCGGCCCCTGCTCCATCCACGACGCGGCCGCCGGCCTCGACTACGCGCGCCGCCTGCGCCACCTCGCCGAGGAGGTGAAGGACACGCTGGTGCTGGTGATGCGCGTGTACTTCGAGAAGCCCCGCACCTCGGTCGGCTGGAAGGGCTTCATCAACGATCCGTACATGGACGACTCGTTCCGGATCGACGAGGGCATGGAGCGGGCGCGCCGCTTCCTGCTCCAGGTGAACGAGCTCGGCCTGCCCGCCGGCACCGAGGCGCTCGACCCGCACGCGCCGCAGTACTACGGCGACCTCGTCTCCTGGACCGCCATCGGCGCCAGGACCTCCGAGTCGCAGACCCACCGCGAGATGTCCTCGGGCCTCTCCACCCCGGTCGGCTTCAAGAACGGCACCGACGGCGACGTGGACGCGGCCGTGAACGCCATCCTCTCGGCGGCGCGGGCGCACAGCTTCCTCGGCGTGAACGGCCAGGGCCAGTCGGCCATCATCCGCACCCGCGGCAACCGCTACGGCCACCTGGTGCTGCGCGGCGGCGGCGGCCGGCCCAACTTCGACACCGTCTCCATCTCGCTCGCCGAGCAGGCCCTCACCCGCGCCAAGCTCCCGCTCAACCTGGTGGTGGACTGCTCCCACGCGAACTCGTGGAAGAAGCCGGAGCTCCAGCCGCTCGTGCTCCGCGACGTGGTGCACCAGGTCCGCGAGGGCAACCGGTCGGTGGTGGGCTTCATGGTCGAGAGCTTCATCGAGGCGGGCAGCCAGCCCATCCCCGACGACCTCTCGAAGCTCCGCTACGGCTGCTCGGTCACCGACGCCTGCGTGGGCTGGGACACCACCGTGGAGATGGTGCGCCAGGCCCGCGAGGTGCTGAAGGACGTGCTGCCGCGGCGGGACCGCGGGTAGCGGCCGGACCGCTCGCCCCTCGACAGGCTCGGGGTGAGCGGGGGCCAGGGCGGCTCACCCTCAGCGCCCCTCGACTCCGCGCGGCCTGGCGGCCGCGCTACGCTCGGGGTGAGCGGACGGAGGCGAAGGGCCGTGGTGAGCCCGCCCTTCGACGCGCTCAGGGCGAGCGGGCAGCGAAGATCCGCTCGTGGTGAGCCTGCCCTTCGACGGGCTCAGGGCGAGCGGGTCATGGGCGCGCGGCCTACAGCAGCGTCCGCGGGTCGGTGTACGGGATCCCCAGGCTCTCCGCCGCGGGCGCGCAGGTGAGCTTGCCGCGGTAGGTGTTGAGCCCGGCCAGGAAGCCGAGATCCGCGAGGAGCGCGTCCTTCACGCCGCGGCCGGCGAGCTGCATCGCGTACGGCAGCGTCGCGTTGGTGAGCGCGAGCGTGGAGGTCCGCGGGAGCGCGCCGGGCATGTTCGCGACCGCGTAGTGCAGCACGCCGTCCACGAAGTAGACCGGGTCGGCGTGGGTGGTCGGCCGGGTGGTCTCGACGCAGCCGCCCTGATCCACCGCCACGTCCACGATCACGCACCCCGGCTTCATGTGCTTCAGCATGCGCCGCTGCACCAGCCTGGGCGCGGCCGCGCCGGGGATGAGCACCGCGCCGATGACGAGGTCGGCCTGGACGAGCGCCTGCTCCACGTGCGCCTCGTTGGACCAGAGCGTCTCGATGCGGTTGCCGAAGATGTCGTCGAGGTAGCGGAGCGTGGGCAGGCTCTTGTCGAGGACCGTGACCCGCGCGCCCATGCCCGCCGCGACCTTGATGGCGTTGAGCCCCACCACCCCGCCGCCCAGCACCACCACGTGCGCGGGCGGCACGCCGGGCACCCCGCCGAGCAGCATGCCGCGCCCGCCGTTCGGCTGCTGCAGGTAGAACGCGCCCACGTGCGCGGCCATGCGGCCGGCCACCTCGGACATGGGGGTGAGCAGCGGCAGGCGGCCGGAGGTGTCGCGGATGGTCTCGTAGGCGATGGCGGTGACCTCGTGCTCGAGCAGCGCCTTCGTCTGGAGCGGGTCCGGGGCGAGGTGCAGGTACGTGAACAGGATCTGCCCGGGCCGCAGCGCGGCCAGCTCCGGCGGCTGCGGCTCCTTCACCTTCACGATCAGCTCGGCCTGTTCGAACACCTGCCGGGCGACCGGCGCGATGCGCGCGCCCACCGCCTCGTACTCGGCGTCGGTGAACCCGCTCCGCTCGCCGGCGCCGGACTCGACCAGGACGTCGTGCCCGGCCGCGACGAGCGACCGCGCCCCGCCGGGCGTCAGGCCGACGCGGTTCTCGTTGTTCTTGATCTCCTTGGGGCAGCCGACGCGCATGCGAAGCTCCGGGGTGAGGGTCGAGCGGCCCCCACCGAGTAAGACGAACGCGGGCCGCCGTCGACCCCCGCACCGGGTGTTCGCGATGGCGCGTCCCACGGTTCTGGGCTAAGGAGCGGCCATGAACGCGAAGGAGCGCGCCGCCCACCGGCTCGCCCTGGAGCGGCTGCGCGCGCAGCTCGTCCAGGCGGGCCCCGCCCGCATCGAGCCGAACCGCCGGGACCCGGCCAGCACCGGCGTCTCCGACGAGGACGCGCAGGCGCTGTCCGAGATGCTCCAGGTGCTCGCCTCGCAGCGCAACAAGGGGCAGGCGGAGCTGGTCGGCCGGATCGACCGCGCGCTGGCGAAGCTGGCCAACCGGCCGGACGACTTCGGGCTGTGCGAGTCGTGCGAGGAGGAGATCGCGCCCCGCCGGCTCGCGCTCATGCCCTACGCGGCGCTCTGCCCGGAGTGCCAGGCGCGCTCCGAGCCGCGCCGCAACGCGACGCGCAAGAACCTGACCGACTTCAGCTGACCCGCACCCCGGAGATCCCCGTGCGCATCCTCCACACCATGCTCCGCGTCGGCGACCTGGAGCGGTCGCTCGCCTTCTACACCGGCGTCCTCGGCATGACGCTGCTCCGCCGCCAGGAGTACCCCGACGGCCGCTTCACGCTCGCGTTCGTGGGCTACGGCCCGGAGTCCGAGCAGACCGCCATCGAGCTGACGCACAACTGGGACACGCCGCGCTACGAGCTCGGCACCGGCTTCGGCCACGTGGCGCTGGAGGTGCCGGACGCGTACGCCGCCTGCGCCGAGATCAAGGCGCGCGGCGGCCGCGTGGTGCGCGAGGCCGGCCCGATGAAGCACGGGACCACGGTGATCGCGTTCGTCGAGGATCCCGACGGCTACAAGATCGAGCTGATCCAGCGCGGGGGCTGAGGCGGATTCGCCTGCTCGTCCCTCGACTCCGCGCGGCCTGGCGGCCGCGCTACGCTCGGGATGAGCGGACGGAGACGCTTCGCATCCCCCGCTCACCCTGAGCGTAGGCGGGCCGCAGGCCCGCCGGAGTCGAAGGGCCGCGCTACGCTCGGGATGAGCTGACGGAGTCGCTTCGCATCCCCCGCTCACCCTGAGCGTAGGCGGGCCGCAGGCCCGCCGGAGTCGAAGGGCCGCGCTACGCTCGGGATGAGCGGACGGAGTCGCTTCGCATCCCCCGCTCACCCTGAGCGTAGGCGGGCCGCAGGCCCGCCGGAGTCGAAGGGCCACGCAACGCTCGGGAGGAGCGGACGGAGTCGTTTCGCATCCTCCGCTCGCCCTGAGCCTGTCGAAGGGCGAGCGGGCGCGGCTCAGGCCGCGCGGACGACCACGCCCGTCGCGGTCTCCGCGAACCGGTACTCGGGGTGGAGCCGCTCCGCGGTGCGGAGCGCCCACTCGCGGTCGAACAGCACCACCGCCCGGTCGCGCACGTCGAGCACCACCATGCCCTCGACCGCGTCGTGGAGCGCGTCGAGGTCGAGCGGCTTGCCGTCGGCGCGCGAGACCCAGCGCGCGAGCTGGTACGGCACCGGCTCGACCCGCACCTGCACCGAGTACTCGGACTCGAGCCGGTAGCGCACCACCTCGAACTGGAGCTGGCCGAGCGCGCCCAGCACGAGGTCGCCGGCGCGGCCCGCGGGCGGGCGGTAGAGCTGCACCGTGCCCTCCTGCGCGAGCTGCTCCAGGCCGGTCGCGAACTGCTTGCGGCGCATGGGGTCCACCAGCGCGAGGCGCCGGAAGTGCTCCGGCGCGAAGCTGGGGATGCCCTCATAGACGAAGCGCGAGCCGCCGGTGAGCGTGTCGCCGATCTCGAGGTTGCCGGGGTCGTGGATGCCGACCACGTCGCCGGCCCAGGACTCGTCCACCACGTTCCGGTCGCGGGCCAGGAACTGGGTGGGGTTCGCGAGCCGGACGTCCTTGCCGCTGCGGACGTGGTGCGCCTTCATCCCGCGGACCATCCGGCCGGAGCAGATGCGCACGAACGCGACGCGGTCGCGGTGCGCCTTGTCCATGTTCGCCTGGATCTTGAACACGAACCCGCTGAACTCGTCGCGGGTCGGCTCCACCGGGCCCTGGTCGGTGTCGCGCGGGCGCGGCGGCGGCATCAGCTCGCTGAAGGTCTCGAGGAACGCCTCCAGGCCGAAGTTGTTCACCGCGCTGCCGAAGAACATCGGCGACAGCTCGCCCGCCTCGAAGCGCTCCCGGTCGAACCCGTCGCCGGCGGCGTCGAGCAGGTCGGCCTCGGAGCGGAGGCGATCGTAGCCTGCGTCGTCGAGCGCCTCGCGGAGCATCGGGTCGTCGATGCCGGTCACCTCGACCGGCGGCCGCTCGGCGCCGGTGGTGGAGCTGGAGTTGGCGTGGTCGGCGTCGAACAGGTACACGCGCCGCGCCATGCGGTGGTAGACGCCGCGGAAGACGCCGCTGCGGAACACCGGCCAGGTGATGGGGTAGACGCCGATGCCGAGGACGCTCTCCACCTCGCCGATGAGCTCGAACGCGTCGCGGCCCGGGCGGTCCATCTTGTTCACGAACGTGAAGATGGGGATGGAGCGCTGCCGGCAGACGCGGAACAGCTTGCGGGTCTGCGACTCGACGCCCTTGGCGCAGTCGAGCAGCATCACCGCCCCGTCCACCGCGTGCAGCGTGCGGTAGGTGTCCTCGCTGAAGTCGGCGTGGCCGGGGGTGTCGAGCAGGTTCATCTGCAGCCCGCGGTAGGGGAACTGCAGGACGCTGGTGGTGATGGAGATGCCGCGCTCGCGCTCCATCTCCATCCAGTCCGAGACCGCGTTGGCCCGGCCGCGCTTCGCCTTCACCGCGCCGGCGAGCTGGATGACGCCGCCGTAGAGCAGCAGCTTCTCGGTGAGCGTGGTCTTGCCGGCGTCCGGGTGGGCGATGATGGCGAACGTGCGCCGGCGCGAGATCTCGTGGTGGCTCATGGACTGCGGGGGTCCTTCCAGAATGCGAATCGCCCCGGGCCGCGGGACCCGGGGCGAGCGAGCGTCTGTGCGTCGGGGGCGCACTCTAACCCAGCGGCGCGCGCGTTGCACCCTCCGCGCCTCGCCGCCCTCCGGCCGGCCGTCCCGGGGCCCCTCCGCTCCCGGGTGGCCGCCCGGCGGCGCGCTAGCTCACCAGCAGGAGCTTGCGCATGTGGACGTGCGGGACCCCCTGGTCCTCGAACACGTCCCCCTCGCGCCGGTAGCCGCGCGCGTGGAAGAACGGCTCCGACCCGAGCTGCGAGGCCACCACCACCTCGCGGATGCCGCGCAGGCGGGCCATGCGCTCGAGCGAGTCGAGCATGGCGGCGCCGACGCCGGTGCGGCGGGCCTCCTGCGCCACGGCCATGCGGCCGATCTGGCAGGTGCGCTGGTCGGTGCGGACCACCCGGCCGGTGCCGACGCAGTGGCCGCCGCGGTCGAACGCGACCACGTGGTCGGCGGAGAAGTCGAAGGCGTCGCGGTCGAGCGGCCGGGGGATGTGCTGCTCGAACTCGAAGACGTCGCGGCGCAGGGCGTAGGCGGCGTCGCGATCCTCGGTGGAGGAGGCGAAACGGACGAGGAAGGGCATGTGGGAAAGGTACCCGAAACGATCGTTCAGGCTCATGCCGCGGTGCGGCGAAACGGCACGGTTTCCCTCGACCGGGCGAGCCCTTCTGCGGCCGTGCCGTCCGCGGCGCCGCCGAAGGAGCATCGGACCATGCCCGCGAACGTGCCGCCCCGGTACAAGGACGCGGAGCTGCGCCTTCACCGCGCCACCACGCGCGAGGAGAAGGAGGACGCGCTCCGCGAGATGATCGCGCTCCTCCCCCATCACAAGGGGACCGACAAGCTGCTGGGGGACCTGCGCGCCCGGCTCTCGAAGCTGGAGGAGGAGGCGACCCACGCGCACCGGCCCGGGCGTCGCGCCGAGGTCGGCCAGGTGGTGCGCGAGGGGGCGGGGCAGTGGGTGATGGTCGGGCCGGCGAACGCCGGGAAGTCGTCGCTGCTCGCGGCGCTCACGCACGCGAAGCCGGAGATCGCGGAGTACCCGTTCACCACGCGTGATCCGCTGCCGGGGATGATGGAGTTCGAGGACGTGCAGGTGCAGCTCGTGGACACGCCGGCGGTGGGCGGGGCGCAGGTGCCGCCGTGGCTGCCGCAGCTCGTCCATGGGGCGGACGGGGTCCTGATCGTGCTCGACGTGGCCGCGGACGATCTGGAGGCGGGGCTTCGGGCGACGCTGGACCTGCTGGAGAGGGCGAGGGTCCGGCCTGCGGGGCGGGCGGCGGCGCCGGGGGCGTCGCCGCTGGAGCGGGCGGTGCCGGTGGTGGTGCTCGCGAACCGGTGCGACCTGGACGACGACGGGACGTTCGCGGCGCTGGCGCGGGAGGCGGTGCCGCCGGACCTGTTCATGTTCCGGGTGTCGGCCACCCGGGGAGATGGGCTGGATGGGCTGCGGGCGGTGCTGTTCAGGTCGCTGCACCGGATCCGCGTGCACACGAAGGAGCCGGGGCACGCGGCGGACGCGGGGAAGCCGTTCGTGCTGCCGGAGGGGGCGACAGTGCACGACCTCGCGGATCGGGTGCATCACGATCTCGCCGAGCGGCTGAAGTTCGCGAGGCTGTGGGGGCCGCACGCACGGTTCGAGGGGCAGCAGGTCGATCGGGGGCACGTGCTGGGGGATGGGGATGTGGTGGAGTTGCATTCGTAGCCGTCGTGGATGGGCGGCGGGGTTGCTGGTGGCTCGGTGAAGGGAGCTGGGCGGCGGGCCTTTGGAAAGGAGCTAAAGGTCGGGCAGCGGCCCTTTGGAAAGGAGCTAGAGGTCGGGCAGCGGGCTGGCGGGGCGGGGCTGTTGGCCGGGGCCGGGCTCGGCGCGATCGGCTTGCGAGAGGCCTGGAGTGGAGGCGGGGCTGGCGCTCGACTCGCGCGCGCGGCTCTGCTCGCCGCTCATGGTGAGCCCGTCGAACCATGAGCGTGGCGTAGTCCCCGTGACTCTGCTCACGTGAGCCCCTGGTCTTCCGCTGATGATGCGCCTCTGGTCCTTCGCTCATGGTGAGCCCGTCGAACCATGAGCGTGGCGTAGTCACCGTGAGTGACCGCTTGCAACCCAACGGGCACCTTCGCCGCGCTTGACGTGGTTTCACTGTTCGGCGACTCGCGCGCCGCGGGGAGTGCGGAAAGGTTGCCCTGGATGCGCCGGAGCTTGCCTGCCGATCGCGCCCGCGTTCCGAGCGCGTTCGCGATCTCGCCCTTCCCTTCTCGCGTCTGGCGGCGAATGCGTGCGTCCGGCGAGCGCCCGGAAACGCATGCGAGAGTGCCTGCATGGACACTGCGCGTGCGCTCTCGGATCACCTCTCCCCCCTCCTCCGCCGCGAGCGCTCGGCGCTCGCGGAGTTCCTCGTCGCGCTCGCGGACTTCGACGCGCGGCGCGCGTGGGCGGACCTGGGGTACGCCTCCCTGTTCCACTACCTGCACCGCGAGCTCCGGCTCTCCAAGGGCTCGGCGCAGTACCGCAAGGTCGCGGCGGAGCTCATCCAGGCGGTGCCGGCCGTCGTCGAGCCGCTGCGGGATGGGCGGCTCTGCTTCACCACCGTCATCGAGGTGGCGCGCGTCGTCACCGGCGAGAACTGGGAGACGATCCTGCCGCGGTTCTATGGGCTGTCGCGGCACGAGG
Organism: Anaeromyxobacter sp. Red801; assembly: GCF_049201065.2. Taxonomy (NCBI): domain Bacteria; kingdom Pseudomonadati; phylum Myxococcota; class Myxococcia; order Myxococcales; family Anaeromyxobacteraceae; genus Anaeromyxobacter; species Anaeromyxobacter sp. Red801. Next base: position 2,680,479 of record NZ_CM181236.1, read on the forward strand.
CGGCTGAGGTCGTGGCGGCGCTGGCGCCGCATCCGGCGCCGCCGGAGCGGACGGTCCTCACTCCGGTGCGCGGGCCTGGGGCGACTGGTTCAACTGTTGAACCGCGCGCCCCTGTGGTGACTTCTGGTTCAACTGTTGAACTGAAGGGCCCTGCGCTGGCCGCCGGTTCAACTGTTGAACCGCCGGCTGCACCGCCTCCGTATCGCTCCTTGGCGGAGCTCACCCCACTCACCGCCTCCCTGCAGCGGCTCCACGTCACGGTAAGTGAACGTTTCGCGCGCAAGCTGGAGCGGCTGCGGGATCTTCGGCCGGACCTTTCGGATGACGCGCTACTGGAGGCGGCTGTCGATCTGCTGCTGGCGAAGGCGGAGAAGCGCCAGGGGGCGCTCACGGACCGGCCCCGGGCGTCGGCCCGGCCCTCTCGCGATCCGGATCGCATCCCTGCCCACGTCCGCCGCGAGGTCTGGCGGCGGGATGGGGGGTGCTGCCAGTGGCGGTTGGCGGATGGCGACGTCTGCGGGTCCACGCATGCGCTCCAGCTCGACCACGTCGTGCCGCTCGCGCTCGGCGGGGACTCCACCGTCGCCAACCTTCGCGTGCTCTGCGCGGCGCACAACCTCCTCGCGGCGCGGGCCGTGCTTGGGGATGCGGTGATGGATCGCTACGCGGGGACGCCACGGGGACGTGTGACGTGACGGTGATCGCGGTGCGTACGCGGAGCCGCTTGACCTTCTTCCCTCCCTCCCCCATCTTGCGCCCCCCTATGCCCATCCGACGAGGCTCCGTCACCTTCGCTCGCTTCCGCGCGGAGATTCCCGCGAAGCGTTCCTCCGACACGCGCCGCTGGCTGGCCCGCGGGCTGGCCAAGGGGGCCTTCGAGCCGCTCGACATCGAGCGCGGGGAGGACGATCGGGCGGCGGGGTTCGTCTCCGCGCAGGATCCGGGGGTCACGGACTTCACCTCGGGGGTGCTCGAGGGCGAGTGGGCGCTGTTCGCGTTCCGGGTGGACACGCTGCGCATCCCTTCCTCGGCGGTCCGGGCGGAGCTGGATCGCTGGGTCGCGCTCCACGAGAAGGAGCGGGGGCGGCCGCCGACGAAGGGCGAGAAGGCGACGCAGAAGGACCTCATCCGCCACGCGCACCGGCAGCGGGCGGTTCCGTCCACCAAGGTTCACGACGTCTCGCTGCACCTCGCCTCGGGGGAGCTGCTGGTGTGGGCGGCGTCGCGCAAGCTGGTGGACGAGATCGCGGCGGCGGTCGAGGGCGCGCTGGAGATCAAGCTGACGCCCTCCTCGGTGAGCGCGCTGGCGGTCCGGTCGGAGGTCTCCGACGCGGCGCTGGCGCCGACGGCGGCGCTGACGGGCATCTCGGGCAAGGAGGCGCTCCATGTCGAGGCGTGATCAGGCGAGGGCGGAGGCGGCGTTCCTGCGGGGCGACACGGGCGTCGATGGCGTCGCGACCGACGCGGACGGGCGGGACGAGGCGGAGGTCGAGCGCGACAAGGCGCGGGAGGCGCTGGTTCGCGGCCGCACGTGGCTGGGGCGGGAGCTGCTCACCTGGCTCTTGTGGCGCTCGGAGTCGGGCGAGCCGGTCACGGAGCTGGACGGCACGCCGGTCGTCGTCCTCTTCGTGGGGCGGGTCACGCTGCGCGGGGTGGTGGGCGACGTGACGGAGCTGGCGGCGCGGGGCACGCAGGCGCCATACGCGCGCGAGGTCCGGCGGGCGCTCGACGCGGGGCTGCTGGTGCACCAGGCGCGCGTGCGCCTGCAGCACGGCGAGCAGGCCTACGAGGTGACGCTCGACGCGGAGTTCCTCGACGTGAAGGGCGCGAAGCTGCCGCCGCCGCTGGCGGAGGCGGACGACGACAAGCTCGTCGAGCGGCTCGAGCAGGCGCAGCGGCTCTCGGCGCTGGTGGACGCGCTCGCGGCGGCGTTCCTGGAGGTCCGCGCCTCGCGGGCCTGGGCCTCGCGCACGGTGCCGGCGCTGAAGCGCTGGATGCAGGACGAGGAAGGCGGCGCGGAGCGGGAGGAAGCTCCGGCGCCCGTATCGCGGCCGGCGCGCAAGGCGCGGTAGCCGCGGCATCGCTCGCCCTTCGACGGGCTCAGGGCGAGCGGAAGGATCGGGCGGCGGCTCCGCTCCTGCCGGGCCACACTTTTCGCGTGCCCTCGCGGCGCCCCGGCGGAATACTGCGCGGCCATGCTGCGCATCGCGGCGCTGTCGGACATCCACGGGAACGTCTGGGCCCTCGAGGCGGTGCTGGAGGACGCGCACCGGCAGGGCGTGGACCTCGTCGTCAACACCGGCGACCTCCTCTCCGGGCCGCTCGAGCCGGCGGCCACCGCGGACCTGCTCATCCCGCTGGGCCTGCCGACCATCGCGGGCAACCACGAGCGGCAGCTCCTCGCCTGCGAGCACCACGCGGGCGGAGCGGCCGACCAGCACGCGTTCGAGCACACCACGTCGCGCCACCGCGAGTGGCTGCGCCACCTGCCGCCCACGCTCGACCTGGCGCGCGGCGGCGTGTTCCTCTGCCACGGCTCGCCCACCAGCGACACCCAGCACCTGCTCGAGGACGTCGAGCACGGCGGGCTGCGCCTGGCCGCGCCGGCCACGCTCGAGACCCGCGCGTTCGGCGTGGACCGGAGCCTCATCCTCTGCGGCCACTCGCACGTGCCGCACGCGATCGGGCTCAGCGGCGGCCGGCTGGTGGTGAACCCGGGCAGCGTCGGGCTCCAGGCCTACGAGGACGACCACCCTTCCCACCACAGGGTCGAGAACGGCTCGCCGCACGCCCGCTACGCCATCTGCCACCGCACCCCGCGCGGCTGGAGCGTCGCGTTCCGCTGCGTGGCCTACGACCACCCCCGCGCCGCGGAGACGGCGCGCGCGAACGGCCGCGAGGACTGGGCGCGCTGGCTGGAGACGGGGCGGGCCTGAGTCCCTCGACCCCGCGCGGCCTCCGGGGAGAAGTCCGCTCACCCTGAGCGTAGGCGGGCCGCAGGCCCGCCGGAGTCGAAGGGCGAGCGTCGCCTCACGGCGGCGCGGTGCGCCGCACCGCCACCACCGTCAGCTCCGCCTCGCCGCCGGGCCGGTTCACCTCCACCACGTCGCCGGCGCGTCGGCCGAGCAGCGCGCGCGCCACCGGCGAGCCGGCGCTGATGAGCCCGCGGCGCGCGTCGGCCTCGTCCGGCCCGACCAGGCGCCAGGTGACGCGGCGGCCGTCCTCCTCCTCGACGGTCACCCAGGTCCCGAACCCCACCTGCCCCTCCGGCGTGGCGTCGGGCCCGAGGACCGTGAGCGCGCCCAGCGTCGCGTCGAGCGCGGTGATGCGCGCGTCCAGCTCGGCGATCCGCGCCGCGCGCTCGGCGTCGGGCAGCCGGGCGGCGTCGCCGCGGTCGGCCCGGAGCCGCGCCAGCGCCTCGCGCAGCGCGGCCTGCCCCTCGGGCGTCACGTAGCGCACCTCGCCGGGCGCGAGCCGCGGCGGCGGTCGCACCACCGGGCCGAGGTCGGGCGTCTCCTCGCTGGTGAAGGCCTTGGACACGCCCCGAGGATAGCGGCCGGCCGCCGGCCGCGCCCGCGCGGACGTCCGCCCCGGGCCGGGCCCTGCGACACCTGGGCGCAGCTTGCGCCCGCGCGCCGGAGGCGCCATCACCTCCACCCATGGACACCACGCGACTGGGAAGGACCGGGCTCGAGGTGAGCCGGCTGTGCCTCGGCACCATGAACTTCGGGCCGGAGACGCCGGAGGACGAGGCGTTCCGGATCATGGACCGCGCGCTCGACGCCGGCGTGTTCTTCTTCGACACCGCCAACGTCTACGGCCAGAAGGCGAGCGAGTGGGGCCGGCTCCCGCGCGAGGGACGCACCGAGCAGATCGTGGGGCGCTGGCTGGCGCAGGGCGGAGGGCGGCGCGAGCGGATCGTGCTCGCGACCAAGGTGTACGGGCCGATGTGGGAGGGGCCGAACGGCCGCGGGCTCTCCGCGTTCCACATCCGCCGCGCCTGCGAGGACAGCCTGCGCCGGCTCGGGACCGACCACGTGGACCTGTACCAGATGCACCACGTGGACCGCGCCACGCCCTGGGACGAGCTGTGGGAGGCGATGGATCGCCTGGTGCGCGACGGCAAGGTGATCTACGTCGGCAGCAGCAACTTCGCCGGCTGGCACGTGGCGCAGGCCTGCGAGGCCGCGGCGCGGCGGAACCTCCTCGGCCTCGTCTCCGAGCAGAGCCTCTACAACCTCGCCTCGCGCACCATCGAGCTGGAGGTCATCCCGGCCTGCCGCGCCTACGGCGTCGGCATCCTGCCCTGGAGCCCGCTCGCGGGCGGCCTCCTGGGCGGCGCGCTCGCGAAGGCGACCGCGGGACGGCGCGCCGGCGAGCGGGTGCAGAAGAAGATCGAGCAGCACCGCCCGCAGCTCGAGCGCTGGGAGAAGCTCTGCGCCGAGATGGGCCAGCGGCCCGCGGACGTGGCGCTGGCGTGGGTGCTGGGGCGGCCGGGCGTCACCGCGCCGATCGTCGGGCCGCGCACCGTGGCCCAGCTCGACGAGGCCATCGCCGCGACCGAGCTGACGCTCGACCCGGCCGCGCTGCAGGAGATCGACGCGATCTGGCCCGGCCCCGGGGGCGAGGCGCCCGAGGCGTACGCCTGGTAGCCCTTCGACTCCGGCGAGCCTGACGGCTCGCCTACGCTCAGGGTGAGCGGGCGATCTGCTCACCTGGCGCGAAGTCGAGGGCCGAAAAGTCGGAGGCTCCGCCGGTTTCCCGGCGGAGCCCCCGTGGCCCCCCGGCCACTTCGAGTGGAGCGCTCACCCTTGGACGCTCCGCAGACTTGGAACGGCCGGCCCGCGGCGTGTGACGCGTCGGGCGCGGGTTCCGCGCGGCCCGGGGAAACCCCTCACCATTCCGGCGTCATAGAACGTTTACCCAGAATGGGGCGTCCGTCAGGATTCTTCGCGGCTGCCCTCGACCGCGCGGCGCCGGATGATCTCGGCCAGCCGGTCCTTGATGCGCTCGTAGCGCTTGCGGAGCGTGGCCGGGTCCACGCGCTGCCCGTCCTGCGACAGCACCTCCGCGACCTCGTCCCAGGAGAGCTCCTGGTCGAGCCGGAGCACGAGCAGCGTCTGCTCCTCGTCGTCCAGCATCGCCCGCAGCTCCTCCAGCTCCTGCCGCTGGCGCTCGAGGCGGACGGCGGTGCGGGTGCGGACGTCGGCGGCGAGCCGGGTGGCCTCGGTGGTGTCGAGCCGCTGCCCGAGCCGCCGCCAGGCGTCGTCGCGGACCTTCATGGCGGCGCTCCAGGCGGCCTTGAACGCCCAGGTGCGGGCGCTGGAGCGGCGCTGGAACCCCGGCATGCCGCGCCACACCTGCTCGGCGAACAGCGCGAACGCGTCGGCGGCGGCGGTCTCGTCGCGGAGCAGGACGTTCAGGTAGCCCAGGATCCGCGGGCCGTAGCCGCGGATGATCTCGGTCGCGGCGAGGCGGTGATCGCCCGCCTCCAGCGCCGCCGATATCCGGGCCTCGACGTCCATCCCGGGCAATGTAGACGACCCTGCACGGCGGGTCGAGGCGGCCGCGAGGTGGGTCACCGGCCCGCCAGCAGCCGGGCGAGGGCCGAGGTGATCGGCTGTCCGGTCCGCTCCTCCACGAACCCCCACTGTCCGCTCGGGTTCAGCTCGAGGAACGCCCAGGAACCGTCGTCGCGGCGCCGGAAGTCGGCCGCGGCGTACAGGAGGCCCAGGTCGGCGACCAGTCGCCGCAGCCCGGCCGCGATCGCGTCGGGCAGCTCGCAGGCCGCGACGCGGCAGAGGTGGGTCACCGGCCGGAAGTCGTCCGGTGAGACCGTGTCGCGCGCGTCGAGGTCGGCCGCGAAGAGCGCGTCGCCGACCACCGTCACCCGCACGTCCACCCCCGGCACGCGCTCCTGGAAGATGACCGGCGCGAGCGGCAGCGAGGCGAGCCGCGCCAGGTCGTCGCGGCCCACGCGGCGGGTCGGCCGCCACAGCGCCGCGCTCCCCGCGGCGAGGACCTTGTGGACGGCGCCGTCCGGACCGCACGCATCGAGGAAGGCACGCGCGGCGTCCGGGTCGCTCGTGACGAGCGTGCGCGGCACCGGCAGCCCGGCGCGCTCGGCGGCGGCGAGCTGGTGCGGCTTGTGCGCGGCGGCCGCGTCGCGCCAGGGATCGTTGACGAAGCGCGCGCCGCGCAGCGAGGCCACGAGGCCCATCACCGCCTCGCCGGTCTGCCGGGTGGCGAACGCGGCGTCCTCCGGGCGGAGGCCGGGCGCGGCGGCGTGTGGCTGGGGCCGCCTCCACCAGACCGCGGTGACCCGCGCCGCGTCGATGGGCGGGCGTCCTTCGAGCCGGAGCTCCCGCGCGCCACCGCCCGCGCCGTAACCGAGCACCACCCTTCCCCGGCGCGGCAGGTCCGAGAGGTCGAGCACGGTCGCTTCCGCGCCGAGCGCCTCGAGGGCGCGGAGCACGAGCGGCGCGTGCTCGTCGCCGGCGTGGGTGATGGCGAGGATCACGGGAAGGAGCCGGCGCGCCGGGATGGCGCGCGCCGGCGATGCGCCACTAGATGGCGGTCTTCTCCGGCACCGCCGCGGGCGCAGCCTGCGCCGCCTCGGCCTGGAGCGTCGTGTACCAGCGCTCCACCGCTTGCATGTGCTGGATGCTGCTCTCGCTCAGGAAGCTCTCGCGGTGCGCGCGCTGCAGCAGGTCGAGCAGCTTGGAGAGCGTCGCCACCAGCTCGGCGGCGGTCGCCTGGCGCTTCGCGGCGAGCTCGGGGCTGACGCTCTCGAGGCCGAACGGGCGGGAGGTCGCGAGTTCGACGGCGGTCACCGCGGGACGATCCTTCTCCTCGATTGTGACCATCAGATCCGGATTCTTGGGCATGTCGTCTCCTATTTCAGATGGAATTGCAGCGAGCCGATGCTACTTCACGGGCGGACACACGCCGTGGCGCACACTTACAGCGAAGCCCACAGCGCACGCGCGTCCCGCGCCAGCGGGACATCGGTGTCGGCGTTGGCCACGATCCCGAGCAGGCGATTCACGGTCGCGCGGGCCGCGGCACGATCGCCCATGTTCAGCTGGGCGCGCGCCATGATGTAGAGGGTGCGCGGATATGCGAACGTCCGCCAGGAGCCGCGTGGCGGCAGCCGCAAGAACCGCTGCGCGGCCGCGACCGCCTCTCGATCGTCGCCGATGGCCGCGCTCACCTCCGCAGCCAGGTAAGCGGGAGCGAGCCCCTCCACCGGCCATGCATCTCGCGCCTCCGCCGCGGCGAGCCGGGCGAGCGCTCCGACTGCGTCACCCGCCTGCCAAAGCTCGAGCGCGGTCAGCTCCTCCGCCGCCACCGATCCCGGGGGAAGCGCCCGCGCGAGCTCGCGGGCGTGCGGAAGATCACCGAGCAAAGCCAGCGGCACCGCGAGATCTGCAGCGTACGCCGGATTCACCGCAGCCGCCCGGGCCGCGTATGGCCAGACGCGCGCAGGGTTCCACCCGATCATCGCGAGGAGCGCAGCGGTGTAATGGCGCGACTGACTTCGTGCGTCGGAGCGCTGGAGATAGTTCCTCGAACTCTCCAGTAGCGCCTCCCGGACCCGCCCTTGCGTCGCAAGCGCATGCGCGCGTCTCCGACCGGCGTCTTCCACCGGTAGGCGCCGGGCGATCGAGCCCATCTCGCGAACGTCGCCGGCCCCGCTCGCCGCGTACCAGACGAGTGATGCTTGCGCGTCACCGTGGTGTTCAAGCGCGCGACGCGCTTCCGCGAGGGCAGCGTCCGGCTCACCCAACCACAGGTGGATGTCCACCAGGGACGCGCTGCGCCCCGGCGAGTCCGCCCGCGCGGAAACCCGGTCGCGCAGGGCGCGCAGCTCACTCCAGCGGCCGAGTCGCCCGAGCGCCTCGGTGAGCGTGGCCACGGGATCCGGCCGATCTGGCGCGAGCGCGACAACCTTCTCGTAGTAGGGTACGCAGTCCGCCCATTTGCCCTGGCGCCACAGTACCTCGCCCCCGCCCTCCAGCGCCTCGAGGTCGTCGGCGGCGTCCACCAGGATGGCGTCGTAGAGCTGGCGCGCATCTTCGAGCTTCCCGCCGATGCGCGCGGCCAGCGCCTGGATCAGCAGGCGCTCCCGTTCCGTGACGCGAGTGGCGCCTCGGAGCGCAGCCTCGACGTGCCGCGACCCCACCTCGCTCTTCGTGCCCAGTAGCGACCGCGCTGCCGCCAGCCGGTAGTGCGCCAGCGGGAACGCGGGATCGATCGCGAGCGCCCGCTCGAAGGCGGAGGCGCAGCCCTCTACGGCTGGCTCGGTCGACTCCGCCCTCTCCAGACAATCCACCCCCGCGTAGTACCAGCGCGCCGCCTCCGGGCTCGCGGTCACGGCCTCGGCGACCGGGCGCCGCACGCGGCGGTCGGCGCGGCGCTCCTTGGCCTCGCGCCGGATCCGCTCGGCGAGCTCGTCCACACCGTCCGACATGCCCGAGGCGCTCCACAGGTCCACGCTCGCCTCGAACAGCTCCTTGCCGGTCTCGGACTCGATCGCCCGCACCGCCAGCACCGGGCCGTGCTCGCCGCGCTCCGCCGACGGCAGGATCACCAGGCCCGCGCCGGCGATCCGCGCCAGGTTGCGGGCGCGCTCCGCGTCGAGCCGCCCAGGCTCGCCCATGCCGGCCTCGCGCGACACCGCCGCGAGGCGCGCCGGCGCGACCAGCCGCACGCGCTTCGAGGGCTCGAGCGCCGCGGCGAGCAGGCCGGGGACGGCGTCGAGCGTGGGATCCTCGGCGCGGTTCTCCATGGCGGCGAGCACCGCCTTCACCTGCTCGCCGGGCGGCGGCTCGCGGTCGAGCGCGAGCCACGCCGAGAGCACCACCGCGGTGATCGCCACCGTGCCGGTGGCGTAGAGGAGGCCGCGGCGGGCGCGGCCGGCGTGCGCCTGCTGGATGGCGAGCAGCGCGTCGCGGGCCTCGCGGGCGCTGGCCGGGCGCCTCGCGGGATCGCGATCGAGCAGCCGCCGCACCAGGGCCCGGAGCGCCCTCGGCGCGGCCCGGCGCGGCAGGGCCGGCGTCGGGCCGGGCTCCTGCGCCTCGCTCCAGTCCTTGTCCACCCGGTACGGCAGCGCGCCGGCGAGGCACTGGTGCAGGATGACGCCGAGCGCGAACAGGTCCACCCGCGCGTCGCCGCCCTCCCCCTCCCACTGCTCCGGCGCCATGTACGCGGGCGTGCCGCCGTCGCCGATGCCGCCGCGGCCGAACAGGTGCGCGAACCCGAAGTCGAGCACCTTCACCTCGCCGTCGTCGGCGAGGTGCACGTTGCCGGGCTTGAGGTCGCGGTGGACCACGCCGGCCGCGTGCGCGTGGACGAGCGCCCGGGTGATGGCGATGCCGAGGCCGACCACCTGGTCGAACGTCAGCGTCTTCTCGCGCTCCAGCCGCCGCGCCAGCGAGTCGCCGCGGAGCAGCTCGAACACCAGGTACGGGCCCTCCGGCGCCTGCCCGAAGTCGTGCAGCGTGACGATGTTCGGGTGGTTGAGCCGGGCCACCGCCTCGGCCTCGCGCTGCATCCACTCGCGGCCGCGGGTCGCGATGCGCGTGCCGGGGCGCACCACCTTCACCGCCACCGTCCGGCCCAGGTCGCCGTCCTCGGCCTCGTACACCACCCCGAAGCCGCCGCGGCCCAGCTCGCGCACCAGCCGGAAGCGCCCGATGGTCGCGCCGGGCCGGAGCACCGGGGACCAGGCGTCGCCCAGCGACACCTCGTTCACGTGCACCATCTCGGCCAGCAGCCGCGTGAGCTGGACCGAGCGGTGCGCGTCGGCCGACTCGGCGCGTGGCGAGTCCTGGCTGGGCGGCTCTGCGGACGCGGCGGGTCTGGAGGGCGGCGACACGGGAGGCCTCGGGCTCAGCCCCGGGTTCTACCAGATGCCCGGACAGGACGTCGCGTGGGGGCCCGGCCGGGAGCGGGCCCGGAGGCGGCGGTATCGCCCGGCCGCCTACTCGTAGACCTCCGCCTGCCGGAGCGCGGCGTGGCCGTCCTCGCCCCCGACCACGAGCACGCGCCCGTCGGGCAGCGGCGTGGCGGAGTGGAGGGCGCGCGCGGCGCCGAGTCGGGCCGGCCCCGGGGTGAACGCCCGGGTCGCCGGGTCCCACAGCTCCACCGTGTCGAGCCGCGTGCCGTCGGCGTCGGTGCCGCCCGCCACCAGCACCCGCCCGTCGGCGAGCAGCGTGGCGGTGTGGTCCGCCCGCGGGGTCGTAAGCGCGCCGGCCGGCGTGAACGCGCCGGTGTCCGGGTCCCACAGCTCGGCCTCGGCCACGTAGGTCCACGCCGCGTCGAGCCCGCCCACCACCAGCACGCGCCCGTCGGCGAGCCGCACCGCCGCGTGGCCGCCGCGGGGGTGCGCGAGCGACCCGGTGTACGCGAACGTCTCGGTGGCCGGGTCGAACAGCTCGGCCTCGACCGCGTCGCCGCCGGAGAAGCTGTTGAGCCCGCCGGCCACCAGCACCCGCCCGCCGGCGAGCGCGGTGGCGGTGTGGAAGGCGCGCGGCTGGACCATGGGCGTGCCCGCGGGCGCGCGGCTCTCGCCGGTGACCGGGTCGAGCAGCTCCTCGGTCGCGACCGAGCCCGGCGCCCTGCCCAGCCACGCGCCGCCCGTGACGAGCACGCGGCCGTCGCCGAGCAGCGCGAGCGCGTGGCCCGCGCGCGCCTGCGCCAGGGCGCCCGGCTCGCTCCAGCGCCCGTCCGCCGGATCCCAGACGGCGACCAGATCCTCGCGGTCGCGAAAGTTGCTCTGCCCGCCCGCCAGCAGCACCCGACCGTCCGGCAGCCGCAGCGCGACCGAGGCGGCCAGGCCCAGGCGCAGCTCGCCGGTCGCGGCCGAGGTCCCGGTGGCCGCGTCGTACACCTCCGCGGTCCAGCTGAAGGTGGAGATGTTCGCCGAGCCGGTGGCGAGGAGCACGCGCCCGTCCCCCAGGCCCACCGCGACGTGCTGCGCGCGGGCGCTCCGCGGCGGCCCGAGCGCGCGGACCGCGTCGCGGTAGGCGAACGGGACCTGCACCACCGCCTCGGCGCGCTCGGCGCCGTCCTCGACGATGAGCCGGTAGGTGCGCCCTTCCACCGCGGGGCCGACCGCGTAGCGGCCGCCGCTCGCCACCGGGCCGACGTCCGGCTCGATGCGCCCGGCGCCGCGCGCGAACGCCGGGACCAGCGTCACCGCCGCCCCGGGCGCGAACGCGGGCGGGTCGGCGGCGAGCGCCGCGGCGAGCGGGCGCGGGTCGGCGCCGGAGGAGCCGCCGGAGCAGGCGGCGAGCGGGGCCGCGGCGGCGCAGAGGGCGGCGACCATCACGGAGAGTGCGTGGCTGGAGCGCATGCGGGCGGCACGTGTACACCGGCGCGCGCCCGAAACGCACGCGCGCGGGCGGGTGCCGTCGGGGTGGCGCTTCCGGGCCACCCCGCGCGTCGTCCCCCCGCGGCCATCCCCCCGGGATCCTCCCCCGTTCCCCCCGGACAACGAACCGCAACGCCGGCCCGCCGGGGCGGGCTTAGGAGTGAAGAGGGGACGCGGATGTTCGACACGATCCTGAACCGGCGAGGCGCCGAACCGAGGGGGCAACGCAGCGCGCTGGACGCGGCGCAGGCGCGTCCGGCGGAAGGCGCGGCGCGGGGTGATCAAGCACCCTCCGTGAATCCAGGCACCGCGGACGGCCGGCCCACGCCGGTCGAGGTGCACGATCCGGAGCGCGCCCGGCGGCTGTTCGGCGACCTCGTCCCGCTGCCGCCCGGCGCGGCGGAGCCCCCGCCCCCGGACCTGAGCGCGCTGCTCTCCATCCTGTCCTTCCCGCCGCCGGATCCGGACCACCCGCTGTTCGAGCGGCTGGCGGGCCCGGGGACCTCGCCAGCCCCCCGTCGCGAGCGCCCAGAGGAACGCGCCGCGCGCCCGGCGATCGCGCCGGTGCCGGGCGTGGCCCCGCCGTCGTTCGCGTCGCTGCTCCGCCACGACCGCGCGGCGCGCGCCGGCCGCCGGGCGGCCTGGACCGGGCTCGGCGCGGGCGTGCAGGCGTGCCTCGTCGGCGCCGCGGTGGTCCTCGCCTCGACGGTGGCGGCGCCGGAGCGCGAGGAGATCGAGATGATCGTGCCGGTGCACCTGCCGGCGGCGGCGCCGCGCAAGGCGCCGGGGCCGCCCGGGCTTCCGGGGATGCCGGCGGCGCCCGCCCCGCGGCGCAGGGCGCCCGCGCCCGGGGCCCGCCCGCGCGCCACCATCCCGCCGCCGCCCCCGACCGCGCTGCTCCAGCCGCGCGAGCTGAAGAAGGCCATGCGCGTGCCGGATCCGGACGAGCCCATCGAGGCGCTGCCGGAGGGCGCGGACGAGGGCGAGTACGCGCCCGGCGAGGTCGAGGGCGGCGTCATCGGCGGCGTGGTGGGCGGCGGCGGGGGCGGCGCCTGGGGAGGCGGCGCGGCCGTGGCGGGGACCGCCGCCGGCGCGCAGCCGCAGGAGATCGAGGACGCGCCGCAGTACATGACCGCGGGCTTCCGCAAGCCGGTCGAGCTGGACCCGGGCTGCGTGCGGCGGGCCATCCGGCTGCCGCGCGAGCTGACCGGGTTCACCTCCGGGCCCATCACGGTGCGCGTGGCAGTGGGCGGCGACGGGCGCATCGGGCAGGTGGAGCTGCTCTCGAGCGTGCCCGACCTCCGCATCGCGCACGCGATCGAGGCCGCGGTGCGGGGCTGCGCCTGGCGCGGCGGCGCCGACGCGACCGGCCGGCCGGTGGCGATCTGGGTGGTGATGCCGATCCGCTTCGAGGGCGTGTAGCGACAGGCGAGGGCCCGCTCAGCCCGCCAGCCGGGCCCCGGCGCCCCCGATGCGCACCACCATCCAGCGCTGCTCGCCGAACGCGGCGGCGCTGCGCACGATCACGTCCTCGCCCGCGCCGCGCGAGCCGAGGCGCGCCTCGCTCATCACGTAGCCGGCCACGCCGCCGGCGTCGGCGTAGGTCACGCAGGCGAGGTCCTCGAAGCCGCGCTCCACCGCCTCGATGCGGAGCGCGCGGCCGCGGAGCGGCGCCGGGAGCGGGACGCACCAGGCGTCCGGCGGGAGCCGGAGGACCCGACCGTCGTCGAGGCTGCACACCGCGATGCCGTGGAGCGCCATGCGACACCTCCCGTGCGTGCGAGGCCCGACGCTACGCTGCGTCCGTGCCCGCCACCACTCCACGAACCGCGGGACGCGTGCGCTGGCCACATTCACACACGGGAAACGGGGCGGATCGTGGCGCCGCTCCACGCCCGGACCGCCCCGCTGCGCGCGGCCGCCGCACGTGATACACCAGGAGTGATGCAGACGCACCCACCTCCGCGCCTCTACGCGCAGGTCGCCACCGCCGCGCCGGTGGCGCTGGTGTTCCGCCGCGGGCCCGGCGGCTGGTGGCACCTGCTGCGCTGGCACCTGGAGCAGGACGCGCTCGAGCCGGGCGCGTGGTTCCGCGGGACGCTCTACCCGCGCCGCTGCGATCTCTCGCCGGACGGCGCGCTGCTCGCCGCGTTCGCCGGCTCGCCGACCTCGGCGGAGTTCCTCGGCGAGCACCCGTGGACCGCGTACCTGCTCGTCTCGAAGGCGCCCTGGCTGTTCGCGCTCGCCGCGTGGCACGAGGGCGGCACCTGGAGCCGCGGGCACCACTTCGCCGCCGCGGGCGAGGCGGGCGCGGTCGCGCCGGCGGATGCGGGCGACGCCTCGCCGCTCCGCGCGCGCGGCGGCCTCGCGCCGACGCCCGTCGTGCAGTACGCGGCCGAGCGCCGGCGCGGCTGGGAGGACGACCCGCGCGGCGAGCCGCGGGATCCGCGCCGCGATCCCTGGGACGAGCGGCGCCAAGCACGCTTGGTGAAGCCGCGCCCCGGCGGCGGCGCGCGGCTCGTGCTCGAGGACCAGGGGCTCGACCTGCGGGCGCCGCGCATCGAGGGGCGCAGCCCGGCCTACGCCGTCGAGCTGGGCCGGCGCACGGTCGCGCTGCCGGAGGCGGCCTGGGCCGACTGGGACGCGCGCGGGCGGCTGCTCGTCGCCACCCGCGACGCGCGGCTCGAGCTGCGCGACGGGCGCGCCGCGGGGCTCGCCCTCCGCGGCGCGCACGACCTCTCCGCCCTCCGCCCCGATCCGCGGCCGGCGCCGGGCTGGGCCCGGCGCTGGTGAGGGCTCAGCGGATCCAGTGCACCGCGTCCAGCTCCGCGTACGCGGGGATCCACTCGTACGCGATCCACGCGTCGGCGGCGCTCGCCGAGAGCAGCGCCGCGGTGCCGAGCGCGTCGTAGAAGTCCCAGTGGTAGAGCACCGGGATCCCGCCCGCCGGGGAGAGGCCGAGCTCCGTCCCGACCCAGCCCACCCGGATCGCGGGCCCCGGCTCGCCCCACGGCACCGGGTAGAGCTGCGCGTCGCCCCAGTCGATCGCGAAGCCGTCGCCGACCGGCACCGCGAGCGTCTCCGTCTCGTAGTCGAGCGGGCCGGCGAGCCGCACCGCGGCGCGCTCGGCCAGCGCACCCGGCGCCAGGCGGACCGCCGCGAGGTCGTAGGAGCCGTACGGCTGCCCCATGCGGCGCCAGGTGAGCAGGCACGCGGCGTCACCGCAGGCGAGGTCGCCCGGGTACTTGAAGTCCTGATCCGCGACCAGCCGGACCGGCGCCGCGTCGAGCGCCGCGCCCGCGGCGCTCACCCGCACGCCCACCACCTCGGTCCCGGAGGTCGGGCCGCGGCCCCAGATCACCACGTGCTCGGTCCCGCGACCGGCGGCCTGGAGGAACTGCACCGGCCCGGCGCCGAGGAAGATCGGCGCGCCCACCGCGCCGTCCGCGCCGACCGTGGCCGCGTACACCCCGGACGTCGGATCGTCGCAGCCCCAGGCGACCAGGGAGCCGTCGCCGGCGCGCGACGCCGCCACCGCGTAGCCCGTCCAGCGCGCGCACTGCGCCACCAGGATCCCGGAGGGCCCGTCCAGCGCGGCGCCGTCCGCGGTGACCCGCGCGGCGCAGATCTCGGCGGTGCTCGGCGCCTGGTCCGGCACCGCCGCGAAGGCGACCAGGTGCCGGTCCGGCCCCGGCGCGACCTGCGTGGCCATGTGCCAGGGCAGGTTCGCGTCGGCCGGCCACTGCGGGACCACCTCGAACGGCGCGCCGGCCGCGCCGCCGTCCACGAAGCGGCCCACCAGCCGCACCGGGCCGTCGCGCCAGGCGATCTCCAGCACCATCGCGCGGGAGGAGCCGCCGCGGGCGGGGACCACGCGCCACGGGGTCACGTACGGATCCGAGCTGGGCGGCGGGACCACGAGCCGGGTCAGCTCGGCGAGGCCGCCCCCGCCGGCCGGGCCGGACCAGCCCACCAGCTCGTAGACGGTGGTGGCGGACAGCTCGCCGCCGTCGCTCCGGCGCACGATGCCGACGCCGCGGGCGTACCAGGTCTCCTGCCAGGCGGTGGCGGTGACGACGGGCGGATATCCCGGATCCGTCACGTGCAGCGTGAGCGTCAGCGTGAGCCGGACGTGCGCGACGCCCGCGAACGTCCCCGCCGGCACGGTCACGTCCTCGAGCCCGAGCACCTGGCCGTGCAGCTCGAGGTCGAGCGTCTCGTGCTTCCCGTCGCCGCCCAGGTCCTCGCCGTAGTCGAGCCCGGCGCAGCGCTCCGACCACGTTCCACCCACGGTGATGGGGAAGCGGAGGTCGTAGGTGGACGGCGTCGGATCCGACGCGGTCCCGTCGCCCAGCTCGACCAGGCCGGCCGGCGCGGAGGCGAGGAGCGCGGTCGCGCCCGGGAGCTCGGCGCCGGTGGTCGGGTCCAGCTCGCGCAGCTCCATCGCCGCGAACCCGCGGTAGCTGCGCGTCCCGCCGACCTCGATGCGCAGGTC
Source organism: Anaeromyxobacter sp. Red801 (assembly GCF_049201065.2). Classification (NCBI taxonomy): domain Bacteria; kingdom Pseudomonadati; phylum Myxococcota; class Myxococcia; order Myxococcales; family Anaeromyxobacteraceae; genus Anaeromyxobacter; species Anaeromyxobacter sp. Red801. The sequence continues at coordinate 2,696,351 of NZ_CM181236.1, forward strand.
CGCGGGGCGGGTGACGGGCTGCCCGGCGATCCGGTAGCTCCAGCCCCATCCCGGCGCGAGCGGGAACCAGCCCTCCACGTCCCCTGGCCCGGCCGCCCCCGGATCCGGCGCTCCCTCGCACACCGCCGGCGCCGGCCCGTCGCCCCCTCCGCCGCTGCAGCCGCTGCCGCCCCAGGCGGCGAGCGCGAGCAGCACCCCAGCCGCGAGCCCGATCGGACGCGTCCGCATGGTCGCCCTCCCCCCCCGCGGCGCGCTCCCCCGCGCGCGCCGCTGCATCCGAGTGTCCGCCGATCGAGCGGGGGTCACAACGGCGCTCCGCGTCGCGGGCCTGCCGCGGTGCGGCACGGCTGCGCGTCGGTGCGCACCGTCCTCTCGGGGTCCAAGGGTTCGTTTGAATCCGGGCCCCCTCCCCAGTAGGAGTAGCGCGCAACCAACGCCCAGGGACCGACATGGACAAGCTCCCCGACCTCGATCCGCAGGAGACGCGCGAGTGGCTGGACGCCCTCGAGGGCGTGCTCCAGCGCGAGGGCACGGACCGCGCCCACTTCCTCATCGAGCAGCTGATCGACCGCGCCCGCCGCTCCGGCGCGTACCTGCCCTTCTCCGCCAACACGGCGTACGTGAACACCATCCCGGTGGAGAAGCAGCCCCGCTACCCGGGCGACTTCGCCATCGAGCAGACCATCCGCCACTACATCCGCTGGAACGCGATGGCGATGGTGGTGCGGGCGAACAAGCACACCAACGTCGGCGGCCACATCGCCAGCTTCGCCTCGGCCGCGACGCTCTACGACGTCGGCTACAACCACTTCTGGCGCGCCTGGACCCCGGAGCGCGGCGGCGACCTCGTCTACATCCAGGGCCACTCCGCGCCGGGCATCTACTCGCGCGCGTTCCTGCTCGGCCTGCTCAGCGAGGAGCAGCTCGAGAACTTCCGCCAGGAGGTGGACGGCAAGGGCCTGTCCTCGTACCCGCACCCCTGGCTCATGCCGGACTTCTGGCAGTTCCCCACCGTGTCGATGGGCCTCGGGCCGCACATGGCCATCTACCAGGCCCGCTTCATGCGGTACCTGCACGACCGCGGCATCGCCGACACCGCCGACCGCAAGGTCTGGGCGTTCTGCGGCGACGGCGAGATGGACGAGCCGGAGGCCATGGGCGCCATCGACCGCGCCGGCCGCGAGAAGCTCGACAACCTCATCTTCGTGGTGAACTGCAACCTGCAGCGGCTCGACGGGCCGGTGCGCGGCAACGGCAAGATCATCCAGGAGCTGGAGAGCACGTTCCGCGGCGCCGGCTGGAACGTCCTCAAGGTGATCTGGGGCCGCCACTGGGATCCGCTGTTCGCGAAGGACTCCGAGGGGATCCTCCGCCGCCGGATGATGGAGGTGGTGGACGGCGAGTACCAGCTCTACAAGTCGCGCAACGGCGCGTTCGTGCGCGAGCACTTCTTCAACTCGCCCGAGCTGAAGGCGATGGTGTCCGAGCTGTCCGACGAGGACGTCTGGCGGCTGAACCGCGGCGGCCACGATCCGTTCAAGGTGTACGCGGCCTACGACGCGGCGGTGAAGCACACCGGCCAGCCCACCGTCATCCTCGCCAAGACCATCAAGGGCTACGGCATGGGCGAGGCCGGCGAGGCCATGAACATCGCCCACCAGCAGAAGAAGATCGCGGTGGACGCCATCCGGCGCTTCCGCGACCGCTTCGACCTGCCGGTGCCGGACGACCAGCTCGAGAAGGTACCGTTCCTGAAGCTGCCGGAGGGCTCGAAGGAGCTCGAGTACCTGAAGGCGCGCCGGCAGGAGCTGGGCGGCGACCGCCCGCGGCGCCGCGCCAAGGCGAAGCCGCTGGAGGTGCCGCCGCTGTCCGCGTTCGACCGGCTGCTGAAGAGCAGCGAGGACCGCGAGCTGTCCACCACCATGGCGCTCGTGCAGATCATGACCATCCTCGCGCGCGACAAGGCCATCGGGAAGCGCGTGGTGCCCATCGTGCCGGACGAGGGGCGCACCTTCGGCATGGAGGGCATGTACCGGCAGCTCGGCATCTGGAGCCACGTCGGCCAGCTCTACACGCCCGAGGACGCCGACAAGCTCGCCTACTACCGCGAGGACAAGCAGGGGCAGGTGCTGCAGGAGGGCATCACCGAGGCGGGCGCGATGTGCGACTGGATCGCCGGGGCGTCGGCCTACGCCACGCACGGCGAGCCGATGATCCCGTTCTACCTGTTCTATTCGATGTTCGGCTTCCAGCGCGTCGGCGACTTCGCCTGGGCGGCCGGCGACATGCGCTGCCGCGGCTTCCTCGTCGGCGGCACCTCCGGGCGCACCACGCTGAACGGCGAGGGGCTCCAGCACGAGGACGGGCACTCGCACGTGCTCTCGTCGGTGATCCCGAACTGCCGCTCGTACGACCCGACGTTCTCGTACGAGGTGGCGGTGATCGTGCACGACGGCCTGCGCCGCATGCTCGCCGAGCAGGAGGACGCGTACTGGTACGTCACCGTCCTCAACGAGAACTACGCGCACCCGGGCATGCCGGAGGGCGTGGAGCAGGACATCGTCAAGGGCATGTACCTGTTCAAGCAGGGCGCGAAGGGGAAGGCGAAGGGGCCGCGGGTCCAGCTCCTCGGCTCCGGCGCCATCCTCCGCGAGGTGATCGCCGCGGCCGACCTGCTGAAGAGCCAGTGGGGCGTGGACGCCGACGTGTGGAGCTGCCCGAGCTTCACCGAGCTGGCGCGCGACGGCATGGCGGTGTCGCGCCACAACCGCCTCCACCCCGAGGACGCGCCGCGCCGCGCGCACGTGGAGACGTGCCTCGGCGGCACGCAGGGGCCGGTCGTCGCCGCGACCGACTACGTCCGCACCTTCGCCGAGCAGATCCGCCCGTGGGTGCCGCGCGCCTACCACGTGCTCGGCACCGACGGCTTCGGCCGCTCCGACACGCGCGAGAAGCTGCGCCGCTTCTTCGAGGTGGACCGCCACCACGTGGCGGTGGCCGCGCTGAAGGCGCTCGCCGACGAGGGCACCGTGCCCGCCGCCAAGGTCGCCGAGGCGATGAAGAAGTACGGCATCGACCCGGCCCGCCCCGCCCCCTGGACCGTCTAGACCGCGAGAACGAGGACATGCGCACGATCGAGGTCAAGGTCCCGAACATCGGCGACTACAAGGACGTCCCGGTCATCGAGGTGCTGGTGAAGCCCGGCGAGCAGGTGGACGCCGAGGCGCCGCTGGTCACGCTCGAGTCGGACAAGGCCACGCTGGACGTGCCCGCCCCCGCGGCCGGCACCGTCCGCGCGGTGAGCGTGAAGGTCGGCGACCGGGTCAGCGAGGGAACGCTGGTCGTCACCCTGGACGCGGCCGACGGGCAGGCGAAGGCGGAGGCCCCGGCCGCGCCCGCGAAGGCGGCCGAGGCAGCGCCGCCGAAGCCCGCCGCCGCGGCGCCCGCGCCGGCTCCCGCGCCCGCAGCCCCGTCCGCCGGGGGAGCGCCGCGCACGATCGAGGTCAAGGTCCCGAACATCGGCGACTTCAAGGACGTCCCGGTCATCGAGGTGCTGGTGAAGGGGCGACCGCGTGGAGGCCGACGCGCCGCTCGCCACGCTCGAGTCGGAGAAGGCCACGCTCGACGTGCCCGCGCCCGCGGCCGGCACCGTCCGCGAGGTGGCGCTGAAGGCCGGCGACAAGGTGAGCGAGGGGTCGCTGGTGGCGATCCTGGACGCGGTCGCGCCCGCCGCCGGGCCCACGGCGGCCGCTGCCGCGCCGCCCGCGCCGACGACGCAGGCCGCACCGCCCGCCGCCCCCGCGGCGAAGGCCGCCGCGCCCGCGCCGGTCCCGGCCCCGCCGCCGGTGCCGTCGGAGGGCGGCGCGCAGGGCCCGGTCCCGCACGCCTCGCCCTCGGTCCGCAAGCTCGCCCGCGAGCTGGGCGTGAACCTCGCCCGCGTGGAGGGCAGCGGCCCGCGCGGCCGCATCCTGCAGGACGACGTGCAGAAGTTCGTGAAGGCCTCGCTCGCCCGGATCGAGGCGGGCGGCGGCGGGGGCGGCGCGCTCGACCTCGCGCCCTGGCCCAAGGTGGACTTCGCCCGCTTCGGCCCGGTGGAGCGCCAGCCGCTCTCGCGCATCCGCAAGCTGTCGCGGACCAACCTGGCGCGGAACTGGGTGATGATCCCGCACGTCACGCAGTTCGACGAGGCGGACATCACCGAGCTGGAGCGCTTCCGGGTCGAGCTGAACCGCGAGCACGAGAAGCAGGGCGTGAAGGTGACGCTGCTCGCCTTCCTGGTGAAGGCCTGCGTCGCCGCCATGAAGCGCTTCCCCGAGCTGAACGCCTCGCTCGACGGCGACGAGCTGGTGCTGAAGCGCTACTTCCACGTCGGCTTCGCCGCCGACACGCCGCAGGGGCTGGTGGTGCCGGTGCTGAAGGACGCCGACCAGAAGGGCGTGTTGCAGCTCGCGAAGGAGCTCGGCGAGCTGGCCGCGAAGGCGCGCGACGGGAAGCTCGCGCCCGCCGACGTGCAGGGCGGCTGCTTCTCCATCTCCAGCCTGGGCGGCATCGGCGGCACCGCCTTCACGCCCATCATCAACGCGCCCGAGGTCGCCATCCTGGGCGTCTCGCGGAGCGCCATGCGCCCGGTGTGGGACGGCGCGCAGTTCCAGCCCCGGCTGATGCTGCCGCTGTCCCTCTCCTACGACCACCGCGTCATCGACGGCGCGCTGGCCGCGCGGATCACGACCTACCTGGCCCAGCTGCTCGGGGACCTGCGGCGGATCGTGCTGTAGGTCCCTCGACTCCGCGCCGCTGCCGCGGCGCTACGCTCGGGATGAGCGGGGGTCGAAGGCCAGGATGAGCGGGAGCCGAAGGGCCGGGATGAGTCGGCCATGAGGACTTCGCTCACCCTGAGCGTCCCTCGACTCCGCGCCGCTGCCGCGGCGCTACGCTCGGGATGAGCGGGGGGTTCGAAGGCCAGGGTGAGCGGGAGTCGAAGGGCCGGGATCAGCGGCCGGAGTCGAAGGCCTTCAGCTTCCGCCAGAGCGTGTTCCGGCCGATGCCGAGCACGCGCGCGGCCTCGGCCTGCGAGCCGCCGCAGCGCTCGAGCACCGCGAGCACGTGCGCCCGCTCCACCTCGGCGAGCGACGCCATCGGGGCCGGCCCGCCCGCGCCGTCGCGCGCCGCGGGGCCGGCCGGCGCGGTCAGCTCCTCCGGCAGGTGCTCGGGCCGGATCTCGGCGCCGCGCGCCACCGCCGCCGCGTAGCGGACCACGTTGCCGAGCTCGCGCACGTTGCCCGGCCAGCGGTAGGCGAGGAGCCGCCGCTCGGCCTCGGGGGAGAACCCCGGCCCGGGCCGCTTCTCCTCGGCGAGGAAGCGGCGCGCCAGCGGCAGCACGTCCTCCGGCCGATCGCGGAGCGGCGGGAGGCGCAGCACCAGCACCTTCAGCCGGTAGTACAGGTCCTCGCGGAACCGCCCCTCCGACACCAGGCGCGCCAGGTCCTGGTGCGTGGCGCACACGAAGCGGACGTCCACGCCGAACGCGCGCGTGTCCCCCACCCTGCGCACCTCGCCGTCCTCCAGCGCCCGCAGCAGCTTCGCCTGGAGCGGCAGCGGCATCTCGCCGATCTCGTCGAGGAAGAGCGTGCCCCCGTGCGCCGCCTCCAGCAGGCCCTGCTTCTCGGCGGTCGCGCCGGTGAACGCGCCCTTCACGTGGCCGAACAGCTCGGACTCGAGCAGCTCGGCCGGCAGCGCGGCCACGTTCACCGCCACGAACGGGCGGGCGCCCCGCGGGCTGCTCGCGTGGAGCGCGCGGGCGACCACCTCCTTGCCCGTCCCGCTCTCGCCCAGGACGACGACCGGCGCGTCGGCGTCGGCGAAGTCGCGCGCCCGGACCAGCACCGCCTGCATGGCCGGGCTCTCCGCGACCACGTGCGTGGTGCGCCGCACGCGCGCGACCACGGTCCCCAGGCCGCAGACCGCGCAGGCATCGCTCATCACCGGAAGGCGTTCCATGGTGTTCCAGGCTGGTGCTTAACCAGGCCCGCCCCCGCGCGCATCCGCGCATTCCGGCCGGAAACCGGGCCTCCCGCGGTCGGCACGGCCCGTGCTCTGGGGTCCCTCCGAGGAGACCCGAACGAACATGCCTGCCATCGACCGCAACGCCACCGTCGCCGAGATCGTCACCGCCCACGCCGTCACCGCCCGCATCTTCCAGAAGCACCGCATCGACTTCTGCTGCCACGGGGACGTGAGCGTCGCCGAGGCCTGCCGCCCGCGCGCGATCGACCCCGAGGCCGTCTTCGCCGAGCTGGACGCCGCGCTCCCGCAGGCGGACGGCGACGACGACCCGCGCGCGCTCTCCACCTTCGCGCTCGTCGCCCGCATCGTGGACCGCCACCACGCCTACCTGCGCCGGACCCTGCCCTTCCTCGAGCCGCTCGCGCACAAGGTCGCGAGCGTGCACGGGGACCACAACCCGCGCCTGTTCGGCGTGCGCGACGCCTTCCTCGAGCTGGCCGGCGCGCTCGAGCCGCACCTCGACCACGAGGAGGCGGTGCTGTTCCCCGCGCTCCTCTCGCCGGCGCCGGACCGCGAGATCCTCCGCAAGGAGCTCGACGGCATGATGAGCGACCACCTCCAGGTCGGCGCGCTGCTGGAGCGCATCCGCTCGCTGTCGGAGGGGTTCGACGTGCCGGAGTGGGGCTGCCGCAGCTACCGCGTCCTCATGAGCGAGCTGGAGACGCTGGAGGCCGACGTGCTCCGCCACGTCCACCTCGAGAACCACGTGCTCATGCCGCGCTTCGCCGGGCGCGCCGCCGCGGAGGCGCGCGGCTGATGGCCCGCCCGACCGACGCCCTGCGCGCCACGCGCGCCGGGATCCGGGCGCGGCTGCAGGAGGTGGCGGAGAAGGCGGGCGCGGTCACCGCCGGCCCGCCGGCGGCGCGCGCCGCCGCCATGCGCGAGGTGGTCGCCGGGCTCGACCGCTGCCTGCGTGGCCACCTGGAGTGGGAGGAGCGGACGCTCCACCCGGTGGTGGACAAGTTCGCCTGCGAGGGGCCGCGCGCGTTCAGCGCCTCGATGCGCTACGAGCACGACATCATCCACCGCTGGATGGCCGAGCTGGCGCGGCGCGCCGGCGACCCCGACGACGCCGCCGGCTTCGTCCGGCACACCGACCGCCTGCTGGGCGTGGTGCTCGCGCACTTCGAGCTGGAGGAAGCGGTGTTCTTCCCCATCCTCGACGAGACCGCGGCCGGACACGCCATCGGCGGTCCGCTGTCGCCCGCGCTCCCCTGAGCCCCGGCGGTCCGCGGCGCGCCCCGTCCGCGACCCATTCGTCGATGCCTCGACGCGGCGCGCGATCCCTGCCGGGCCGCGAGCACGCTCCGTGCGGGTCCACGCATTCACGAAGAGCGCGACCTTCACGGGGCGGCACACCTCGACAGGCCGTATCATCCTGCTTAATGGAGCCTTCCCCGGGGGCGGCGGAGGCGTATGGACGGCGAGACGATCCTGGAGACGCGCGAGCTGGTGAAGGCGTTCCAGGGGTTCGTGGCCGTGAACGGCGTCTCGCTGCGCGTGGCGCGCGGCAGCATCCACGCGCTCATCGGGCCGAACGGCGCCGGCAAGACCACCGTCTTCAACCTGCTCACCCGCTTCCTCCCCGCGACCCGCGGCAGCATCCTGTTCCGCGGCGAGGACATCACCCGCGCCCGCCCCGCCGAGATTGCGCGCCGCGGGCTGGTCCGCTCGTTCCAGGTCTCGGCGGTGTTCCCGGACCTCACCGCGCTCGAGAACGTGCGCGTCGCGCTGCAGCGCGGCCTCGGGACCTCCTTCCACTTCTGGCGGCCGGAGCGCTCGCTCGCGGTCCTCGACGCCCGCGCCCGCGAGCTGCTCGCCGCGGTGGGGCTGGAGGGGCAGGAGCAGGTCACCACCGTCGAGCTGCCCTACGGCCGCAAGCGCGCGCTCGAGATCGCCACCACGCTCGCGCTCGAGCCGGAGGTGATGCTGCTCGACGAGCCGACCCAGGGCATGGGCCACGAGGACGTCGGGCGCGTGGTGGGCCTCATCCGCAAGGTCGCCGAGGGCCGGACGGTGGTGCTCGTCGAGCACAACCTCTCGGTGGTGCGCGACCTCGCCGACCGCGTCACGGTGCTCGCGCGCGGGAGCGTGCTCGCCGAGGGGAGCTACGACGAGGTCTCGCGCGATCCGGCGGTGCTCGAGGCGTACATCGGGGCGTCCCCGTGACCGAGCCCTTCCCCGCGCCCGCGCCCGCCGGCGAGATGCTGCGCGTCTCCGGCCTGCACGCGTTCTACGGCGAGTCGCACGTGCTCCACGGCGTGGACCTCGCGGTGGCCGCCGGCGAGGTGGTGACGCTGCTCGGGCGGAACGGCTCCGGCCGCACCACCACGCTGAAGGCCATCCTCGGCCTCACCGGCCGGCGGAGCGGCTCGGTGGTGGTGAACGGGCGCGAGACCGTCCGCATGCCCACGCACCGGATCGTGCACCTGGGCGTCGGCTACTGCCCGGAGGAGCGCGGCATCTTCTCCCGCCTCACCGCCGAGGAGAACCTCACCCTGCTCCCCGAGGTGCGCAGCGGCGGGATGCCGCTCGAGCGCATCTACGAGATGTTCCCGAACCTGTGGGAGCGCCGCAGGAGCCCCGGGTCGCGCCTCTCCGGCGGCGAGCAGCAGATGCTGGCGCTCGCCCGGATCCTGCGCACCGGCGCGCGCCTGCTGCTGCTCGACGAGATCACCGAGGGGCTCGCCCCGGTGATCGTCCAGGCGCTGGGGCGGGCGGTCCGCGCGCTCAAGGACCACGGGTTCACGCTGGTGCTGGTGGAGCAGAACTTCCGCTTCGTCGCGCCGCTCGCCGACCGGCACCTGCTCGTCGAGCGCGGCCGGGTGGTCGGCGAGGTGGCGCGCGCCGAGCTGGACTCACGGATGGAGTCGCTGCAGCGGTTCCTGGGCGTCTGACGCCCGCACACACGGATGGGAGGAAGCATGCACCGGTTCGCCCTCGCAGCGCTCGTCGCCGGCCTCGCCGCCGGCGCCGCGCCCGCCCCCGCCGCGGAGAAGCTCTCCGACGGCAAGGTCAAGCTCGGCGTCCTCACCGACATGACCGGCTACTACGCCGACCTGGCCGGCCCCGGCTCGGTGCTGGCGGCGCGGATGGCCGTGGAGGACTTCGGCGGCAAGGTCCTCGGCAAGCCCGTCGAGCTCGTCTCCGCCGACCACCAGCTCAAGGCCGACGTCGCCTCCAACATCGCGCGCAAGTGGATCGACGAGGGGCAGGTGGACGCCATCGTGGATCTGGTGTCGTCGTCCACCGCCGGTGCGGTGATGCCGGTTGCGGCGGAGAAGAAGCGCATCACGCTCCTCTCCGGCCCGGGCACCACCGCGTTCACCGGCGAGAAGTGCACCCGCTACAACGTGCACTACACCTACAACAACTGGGCGCTCGCGAACGGCACCGGCCGCGAGGTGGTGAAGCAGGGCGGCGACTCCTGGTTCTTCCTGACCGCCGACTACATCTTCGGCAAGTCGCTCGAGGAGGACACCACCAAGGTGGTGAAGGCGGCCGGCGGCAAGGTGCTCGGCGCCGCGCGCTACCCCTCCCCCGGCACCACCGACTTCTCCAGCTACCTGCTCCAGGCGCAGGGCTCCGGCGCGAAGATCATCGGCCTCGCCAACGCCGGGGCCGACACCGTCAACTCGATCCGCCAGGCCGAGGAGTTCGGGATCACGCCGAAGCAGAGCCTGGCCGGCCTGCTCGTGTTCATCACCGACGTGCACAGCCTCGGCCTCGAGGCGGCCAAGGGCATGTACCTCACCACCGCGTTCTACTGGGACCTGAACGACGAGACGCGCAAGTGGTCGCGGCGCTTCTTCCAGAAGCACGGGAAGATGCCGACCATGGTCCAGGCCGGCGTGTACTCGTCGGTGATGCACTACCTGAAGGCGGTGCAGGCGGCCGGCACCGACGACGCCGACGCGGTGATGGCGAAGATGCGCGAGACGCCGGTGAACGACTTCTTCGCGAAGAACGCGCGCATCGGGCCCGACGGCCTGCTGCGCCACGACATGTACCTCGCCCGCGTGAAGGCGCCCAAGGACTCGAAGCAGCCCTGGGACTACTACCAGATCGTGAAGACCATCCCGGCCGCCGAGGCGTTCCCCTCGGTCGAGGCCCAGGCCTGCCCGCTGGCGAAGAGGTAGCCCGGCCCGCCCGCCCCCGCGCCCCGGGGGCGGGCCCGCTCCGCCATGACCCAGGCGCTCTTCGGCCAGCTGTTCCTCGGCCTCATCAACGGCTCGTTCTACGCGCTCCTCTCGCTGGGCCTCGCGGTCATCTTCGGCCTGCTCGACGTGGTGAACTTCGCCCACGGCGCGCAGTACATGATGGGCGCCTTCGCGGCGTGGATGGCGCTCACCTACCTGGACATCCCGTACGGCTGGGCGCTCCTGCTCGCGCCGCTCGCGGTCGGCCTCGTCGGCATGGTGGTGGAGCGCACGCTCCTGCGCCGCCTGCAGGGGCTCGATCCGCTCTACGGCCTCCTGCTCACCTTCGGCCTCACGCTCATCGCCGAGGGGCTGTTCCACCACGCCTACGGCAACTCCGGCTTCGCCTACCCGGTGCCGGGCTGGCTGCGCGGCGGCGTGAACCTCGGCTTCATGTTCCTGCCGCTGTACCGCGCCTGGGCGGTGGGGCTGTCGCTGGCGGTGTGCCTCGCCTGCTGGTTCGTGATCGAGCGGACCAAGCTCGGCGCGTACCTGCGCGCCGGCACCGAGAACCCGAGGCTCCTGCAGGCGTTCGGGGTGAACGTGCCGCTCATGTTCACGCTCACCTACGGCTTCGGCGCCGCGCTCGCCGCGTTCGCCGGCGTGGTGGCCGCGCCGGTCTACCAGGTGACGCCGCTCATGGGGTCGAGCGTCATCATGGTGGTGTTCGCGGTGGTGGTGATCGGCGGAATGGGGTCGATCGGCGGCGCCATCGTCACCGGCCTGGGCGTCGGGCTGCTCGAGGGGCTCACGCGCTTCTGGTACCCGCCCGCCTCGAGCGTGGTGGTGTTCGTGGTGATGGCGCTCGTCCTGCTCGTGCGCCCCGCCGGGCTGTTCGGGAGGGAGCGCTAGCCATGCCCGGCCGGCTCGTCACCTGGGGCTGGGTCGCGCTGCTCGCGCTGGGCCTCGCCGCGCCGTTCGTGGTGTACCCGGTCTTCGCCATGAACGTGCTCTGCCTCGCGCTGTTCGCGAGCGCGTTCAACCTGCTGCTCGGCTACACCGGCCTGCTCTCGTTCGGCCACGCCGCGTTCCTGGGCGCGTCCGCCTACGCCACCGGCTGGGCGCTCCGCAGCTGGGGGCTGCCGCCCGAGCTGGCGGTGCTCCTCGGCACCGCGCTCGCCGCCGCGCTGGGCCTCGTGTTCGGGGCGCTCGCCATCCGGCGCTCCGGCATCTACTTCGCGATGATCACGCTGGGCTTCGCGCAGCTCGTGTACTTCCTGGTGGTCCAGCTACCCTGGACCGGCGGCGAGGACGGGCTGCAGGGGATCCCGCGCGGCCGCGCGCTCGGGCTCTTCCCGCTCGACGACCCGCGCACCGCCTACTGGTTCGTGTACGCCGCGTTCCTCGGCGGCTTCTGGCTGCTCCACCGCGCCATCCACTCGCCGTTCGGCCACGTGCTCCGCGCCATCCGCGAGAACGAGCCGCGCGCCGTCTCGCTCGGCTACGACGTGGCCCGGTACAAGCTGCTCGCGTTCGTGCTCTCGGCCGGCGTGTCCGGCCTGGCCGGCGGGCTGAAGGCGCTGGTGCTCCAGTTCGCGTCCCTCTCCGACGTGCACTGGCACCGGTCGGGCGAGGTGGTGCTCATGACCCTGCTCGGCGGCATGGGCACCGTGCTCGGGCCTTCGGTGGGGGCGCTGCTGGTGGTGGCGCTCGAGAACTACCTTGCCGACACGGGATCCTGGGTGACGGTGATCACCGGCGCGGTGTTCGTCGCCTGCGTGGTCGCGTTCCGCCGCGGGATCGTGGGCGAGGTCCGCGCGCTGGTGCGGCGGTCGTTCACCGGAGGGAAGCCATGAGCGCTGGGCTGGAGGGGCGGGCCGCGCTGGTCACCGGCGCGGCGAGCGGCATCGGCCGCGAGATCGCGGAGCAGCTCGCGCGCGAGGGGGCCCGGGTGGTGCTGGCCGACCTCGACCCCGAGGGCGCCGGGCGGGCCGCCGCCGCGCTGGCCGCCGAGGGGCTCGCGGCGCAGGGCATCGGCTGCGACGTGACCCGCGAGGCGGACGTGGAGCGGGCGGTCGCCGCGGTGGTCGCGGCGCACGGGCGGCTCGACGTGCTCGTGAACAACGCCGGGCTGCAGCACGTGGCGCCGCTCGACGCCTTCCCGACCGAGCGCTTCGAGCTGCTGCTGCGGGTCATGCTGGTCGGCCCGTTCCTCGCCACCAAGCACGCGTTCCCGGTGATGCGCCGGCAGCGGCACGGGCGCGTCGTGAACGTGGCCTCGGTGAACGGGCTGGTCGGCTTCGCCGGCAAGGCGGCCTACAACAGCGCCAAGCACGGGCTGCTCGGGCTCACCAAGGTGGCCGCGCTGGAGGGCGCCGCCGACGGCATCACCGTGAACGCGCTCTGCCCCGGCTACGTGGACACGCCGCTCGTGCGCAACCAGCTCGCCGACCTGGCCCGGACCCGCGGCGTGCCGCTCGAGCGCGTGCTGGAGGACGTCATCTACCCGCTCGTCCCGCAGCGCCGCCTGCTCTCGCCGCGCGAGGTGGCCGACTACGCGCTGTTCCTCGCGAGCGACCGCGCCGCCGGCGTCACCGGGGCCGCGGCGGTGGTGGACGGCGGGTACACCGCCCAGTAGCGCGCCGCCCGGAAAGGCACGGCCCCGCCGCCCGTGAAGGGCAGCGGGGCCGTCTCCCCTCCCGGCGCGGCGCCGCTACGGCGCCGTGAGCGCCACGTTCGCCGTGGCGCCGTTCGTCACGGTCGCGGCCACCGGCGCGGCCACCGCGTGGCCGGTCTGGTCGCCGTTCGCGTCGAAGGTGTCGCGGACGAGCACCAGCGAGTACGCGCCCGTCGGCAGGTCCGGCGCCGCGAACGTCTCGGTCGCGGCCACCACCGGGGTGACCTCGCGGACGATCAGGTTCACCGGCGTCGCCCCGAAGGGCTGGATGACCTGCAGCAGGTCGCGCTGCGTGTCGGTGGCGATGGGCGTCACCGCCCCGGTGATCCCGCCGTGCTCGGCCGCCACGGTGAGCGCGACGTCCTGCACCGGCAGCGGCGCAGCCGCGGTGAGCGCGATGGGGCCGCTCGCGAACGTCTGGTAGACCGTGCCGGCGACCACCGGCTGCGTGACCACGTAGTAGGTGGCGGCGACCGGCAGCAGGCCGACCGCGTACTTGCCGTCGGCGCCGGTCACGGTGGAGCGGACCACGCTCGGCGCGCCGCCCTCGACCGTCTCGATCAGCACCTTTGCGCCCGCCACCGCCGTGCCGCCCGCGGTGACCGTGCCGGAGATCGTGCCGGTGACCACCTGGTCGAACGCGCGCACCACCGGCCGGAGGATGTACTGGTCGGAGTTGCCGGCGCGGTGGACGAAGATGGACTTGTGGGCGTCGAAGTCGATGAAGACGTCCTTGGTGGTGCCGGGCTCGACGTCGAAGTTGACGGTGAGCTTCACGCCGGACTGCATGCCCGAGGGCACCTTCAGCGGCTGCGGCTCGGCGATGCCGTCCACCACCACGGTGTTGTCCGGCCCGAGCAGCAGGCGCATCTGCCCGTAGTGGCCGGCGGCGATGGGCGCGTTGTCGGCCAGCGTCTGGCTCACGCCGTTGGTGAGCGTGAGCAGGTCGATGGGGCCGCCGGTCCAGGTGCCGAGCGTCTGCCAGCCGTCCGGTCCGTTGATCTGCACCTCGCGGACGTCGAGGAACAGCTGCACGTAGTCGCCGGGCGCGTCCACCAGCCGGACGTTGATCCGGGCGGGAGCGTCGTTGCTGCTGGACGAGCCGCACGCGGCGAGGCCGAGCGCGAGCGCGCCAGCGAGCGCGATGCGAAGACCCTGAAGCTTCATGTACGAACCTCCTTCGATGACCAGGGGAGCGACGCCAGCTACCGGGCTGGCGGTCGCAACCTTGAACACTCGGGCCCGGGGAACGCTCGTCTCAGGCCCTGAATTTCCTGTTAACGACCTCCACCCACCTCGGACGACTCCGGCGCCCCCGGGTTGCGCGACGCCACGTCAGGGCACAGCACGGCCCGCGCCGCCGCGGCGCTGCGACGCAGCGGGGAGAAGCTCCAGGCCGGCGCGGGTGCGGCGCGCCGGAGCAGCGCGCGCGGGCGTCGCGTCCCGTGGCCGATCGGGGCTAGGCGAGGTCCTCGAAGATCCCGGTCTGCCGGTTCTTGCGGACCTTGTCGCCCGCGAACACGCGGCCGTTCATGGCCACGTAGACGCCGGGCGGCAGCACCTGCGCGAACGAGAGCGCGCTGCCGAGGTTGAACAGGCCGTCGGAGCTGCCGAACGCGTACGGGATCATCGCGCCGGTGAGCACGACCGTCTTGCCCAGGCCGGCGGCGAGGAGCGCCCGCGCCGTCTCGGCCATGGTGTCGGTGCCGTGGGTCACGACGACGCGGTCCTCGGCGGCGGCGCGGCAGCTCTCCACGATGATGCGCCGGTCGGCGTCGGTCATGTCGAGGCTGTCCACCATCATGAGGTTCCGGACGCTCACCTCGAGGCGGCACCGCGCCAGCCGCAGCATCTCCGGCAGGTGCGTGTCCTTGAAGTAGAGCCGGCCGGACAGTTCGTCGTACTCCTTGTCGAAGGTACCGCCGGTCACGAACACGCGGATGGGCTGGCTCACGGGGCGCATTCTAATCCGGTCAGGCCGGGTTGCCGCGGATCCGTCGCGCGCCGCGGCGGGGGCGCGCCGCAGCCCGAGCGCCCACACGGCCAGCGCGGCCAGGAGGAACGCCGCGCCCGCCGCGCACACGCCGGCCCAGCCGCGGGCGGTCCAGGCCCAGGTGCCCACCGCGGTCCCGAGCGCGCCGCCGGCGAAGTAGGTCACCATGTAGATGGTGTTCATCCGGCTGCGCGCCTCCGGCCGGCGGGCGTGGACGCGGGCCAGGTTGGAGACGTGGTTCCCCTGCACGCCCACGTCGAGGAGCAGCACCCCCGCGACCAGCGCCGGGACGCTGCCGCTCGCGGCGAACACCGCGAACCCCGCCAGCGCCACCACGATGGAGATCCCGGCGTTCGCCCGCGGGCTGGTCCGGTCGGCGAGCCGGCCCAGCACCGGCGCCGCCAGCGCGCCGGCCGCGCCCAGCACGCCGAACAGCCCGGCCACGTCCGGCCCGAGCCCGTGCCGCGCCTCGAGCTGGAACGCGAGCGTGCTCCAGAACACGCTGAAGGCCGCGAACCCGAGCGCGCCGAGCGCCGCCGCCTCGCGCAGCACCGGCTCCTCGCGCGCGATGTCGAGCATCGACCGGAGCAGCGCCGGGTACGGCATGGCCGCGTCCGGCTCGCTGCGCGGGAGCAGCGCCCGGAGCGCGGCCGCCAGCGCCACCATGAGCGCCGCCGCGACCACGTACACCGCGCGCCAGCCCAGGTGCGCGCCCAGGAAGCCGCTCGCGGTGCGCGCGAGCAGGATGCCCACCAGCAGCCCGCCCATCACCGCGCCCACCGCGCGGCCGCGCTCCTCCGGTGGCGCGACGTGCGCCGCGAGCGGGACCGCCAGCTGCGGCACCACCGTCGTCATGCCGACCGCCAGCGACGCGCCCGCCAGCACCGGCAGCGCCGGCGAGGCGGCCACCGCGAGCAGCGCCACCGCCACCGCGCCGAGCAGCGCCAGCATGAGCCGGCGGCGCTCCACCACGTCGCCGAGCGGCACGAACAGGAACATGCCGGCGCCGTAGCCGACCTGCGTCAGCATCGAGACCAGCCCCACCGCCCGCGGCGAGGTCGAGAACGCGCGGGCCACCTCGGGGAGGAGCGGCTGGAGCAGGTACAGGTTGCCGACGCTCGCGCCAGCCGCGACGGCGAGCACGATCACGATGAACCGGACGGAGGGGGAGGCGCGCACGGCCCGACGTTGTAGATCCGATCGGGACGGCGCGCTCGCCCGAAGCGTTCGCCCGGACTTCCTGGCCGACCGCGGGTGCGCGGGAGCCGCTCGCGATGAGCCCGTCGAACCGCGGGCGGGCGCCCGTCAGCCGCGCGGCGCGTCGAACAGCGCCAGGAGCGCCGGCGGCTCCAGCTCCGACACCGCCAGCGCGGGCCGCCCCAGCGGCACCGCGCAGACCCGCTCGCCGAGCGGCCCCGCGGTGCAGCTCGCGCCGGCCCGGGACACGCGCTCGACGGCCGCGGACGCGGGCGAGCCCGCGCCGGGCACGAGCACCGTCAGCGCGCGCTCGCCGACCCGGTACAGGAGGTGCGCGGCCGGCTGCCCGCCCAGCGCGCACCGCCGCGCGCCCAGCAGCGTCGCGCCGGGGAGCTCCGGCACCGGGACCGCGAAGCCCAGCGCGCCCTCCAGCCAGGAGGCCACCGCGCCCGGGTCGCGCGACTCGAACTCGCAGGGCGAGGCGCGCGAGAAGGAGCGCAGGTGCGTGCGCTCCGCGTCGGAGGCGAGGCCGCGATCCAGCCCCGGCCCTCCCCGCCGCGCGAGCCAGGCGCCGCCCGCGATCCCGCCCGCCGCGAGCGCCAGGCCCGCCGCCAGCGCCGCCGCGCGGAAGGCCGGCCGGACCCGGCGCCGGCCCGGCAGGACCCGCCGCGCCCGGGCCACGCCCGCGCCGCGCCGGAGCGCCGCGCCGAGGCGCCCGAACGCCGCCGCCGCCGCGGCGCACCCGGGGCAGCCGGCGAGGTGGGCCTCCACCCGCAGCCGCTCCATCCGCTCGACCTCGCCGTCGAGCCAGGCCGAGACCCGCTCGTTCCACTCCGGGCTACAGGCCGACATGGCGGTCCTCCTCGCGCAGGCGTCCGGCCAGCTCCCGCCGCGCCCGCGCCAGGCGCGAGCGCACCGTGCCCACCGGGCACCCCTGCGCCCGCGCGATCTCCTGGTACGACAGCTCCTCCACCTCGCGCAGCCACAGCGCCTCGCGCCACTCCGGCGGGAGCGCGGCCAGCGCCGCCGCGAGCCCGTCGCCGAGCGCGCGGGCCAGCAGCGCCTCCTCGGCGGTGGGCGCCGCGTCCGGCGTCGCCTCCGCGGCGCGCCCGCCCTCCAGCACCTCCAGCCGCGGCCGCAGCCCGCGCACCGCGTTCAGGTGGATGGAGCGCTGCAGGGTGCCGAGCCAGCCGCGCAGGCGGGCCGGGTCGCGCAGCTCCTCCTGGCGCTCCAGCGCGCGCACCAGCGTCTCCTGCACGAGGTCGTCGGCGTCGGCGGCGTTGCGCGCGAGGCGGCGCCCGTTCCGGCGGAGGAACGGGACCTGCGCGAGCGCACGCTGGAGGAAGCCGCCGGCCACCGGAGGGTGAGACACGCGGGACCGCGAAAAGGTTCCCGGCGCGGGCGGCGGGGCCCACCGGGGCGCGTCGAGGCGGGAACTTTCCGGGCGCCCAGCCGTGTCGGGAGGTGCGCCGGCCCGCGTCCGCGGGCGGCGGGGGCCTCCCACATCGGCCCCGTGACGCCGGGCCCGCGCCCGGGGAGAATCCATCGATGGGCTTCGATCTGCCCGGCCTGTTCGGCGCCGGGATCCTCACCTTCGCGTCCCCCTGCGTCCTCCCGCTGGTGCCGGTCTACCTGTCGCTGCTCGGCGGCGCCTCGGTGGACGCGCTCCGGCGGGGCGAGCGCCCCCGCGGGCTGGTCCCATCCGCGATCGCGTTCTCGCTCGGCCTCGCCGCGGTGTTCGTGGCGCTCGGCGCGGGGGCGAGCGCGGCGGGGGAGGCGCTCTCGGCCCACCGGGACGCGCTGCTGGCGGTGTCCGGCGCGCTGGTCGTCGCGCTCGGACTGAAGGTGCTCGGCGTCCTCCGGCTGCCCGCGCTCGACGTGGAGCGGCGGCCGTGGCTGGCGCGCGTGCGCCCCGGCGGCTCGCTCGCCGCGTCGTTCGCGTTCGGCGGCGCGTTCGCGCTCGGCTGGACCCCCTGCGTCGGCCCGGTGCTCGGCTCGGTGCTCACCTGGACCGCGTCCGCGGGCGCGAGCCCGGCGCGCGGCGCGCTCTACCTCGGCACCTACGCGGCGGGCCTGGTGACGCCGCTCGTCCTCACCGCCGTGTTCGCGGGGCGCGCGCTCGGCTGGCTCGACCGGCTGAAGCGGCAGCTGCCCCGGCTCGAGAAGGCGA
Organism: Anaeromyxobacter sp. Red801; assembly: GCF_049201065.2. NCBI lineage: Bacteria > Pseudomonadati > Myxococcota > Myxococcia > Myxococcales > Anaeromyxobacteraceae > Anaeromyxobacter > Anaeromyxobacter sp. Red801. The sequence goes on from NZ_CM181236.1 coordinate 2,714,590, forward strand.
CCGGGCTGCTGCTGGTCGGCGCCGGGATCCTGCTCGCCACCGACCGGCTGATGGTGCTGATGCCGCGGGCGGGCGACGCGCCGGCGGCCGAGGTCGCGGCGGGAGCTCCCGCGGCGCCGGCGGTCCCCCCGGCGCCGTCCGTCGCGGCGGCCGGCGCGGCCGCGGCCGGCGAGCCCGCGGTCTGCACCGACGCGACCTCGGCCGCCTGCGCCGTCACCGTGCCCGACGCCGCCGCCGCGGCTCCCGCGCGGCTCGCGCCGCGGCACGGCCCGGCGCTCGTCGAGATCGTGAGCCGGAGCTGCCCGGTGTGCCGGCGGATGGAGCCGGTGGTGGCGGCGGCGGAGCACGGCTGCCCGGGCGCGCGGGTCGAGCGGCACACGGTGGAGACGCCCGAGGGCGCGGCGCTGGCGCGGGCGCACCGCGTCGTGGCGGTGCCCACGTTCCTGGCGCTCGACGGCGCCGGCCGCGAGGTGCAGCGGCTGGTCGGGGAGCAGCCGCTCGAGGCGCTGGTGGACGCGCTCCAGCGCCTCTCCGGCCGCGTCTGCCAGGCGGCGCCGGGGGCGCCGCGGCCCGCCGCGGGCTGAGCGCCGGGCCGCGCGCCGCCGGGGCACGCCCGCCGGCGGCAACCCCGAAGACCCACCCTCCCCGGCGGACGCGGGCGCGCCGCGATGCGGCAGCGGGGGCACGATCGTCGCGTAGCCCATCTCTCGAGACGGGAGCGAACGGTCATGATCCCGACGATGATCGAGGCGCACCTGAAGGAGCATCACCGGGGGTACGAGCTGCACACGCACCCCTTCGCCATGTCGGCGCAGGACCTCGCCGCCACCGAGCACGTCTCCGGCCACCGCGTCGCCAAGGCGGTGGTGGTGCGGCTCGACGGTCGGTACGCGCTCGCGGTGGTGTCGGCCGCCGAGAAGGTCCGGCTCGGCGTGCTCGAGGAGGCGACGGGCGCCGCCGCCGAGCTGGTCCCCGAGCACGAGCTCGCGGAGCACTTCCGCCCCTGCGACCCCGGCGCGGAGCCGCCGCTCGGCCTGTTCGGCGTGCCGATCTTCGTGGATGCCACGCTGGCCCACGCGCCGCGGCTGCTCATGCCGGCCGGCACCTACATGGACTCGGTCCTGCTCGACACCGCCGAGTGGATGCGGTGCGAGCAGGTGCAGGCGGTCGCCAACCTGGGCGCGCCGGTGCACTGAACCGGAGTCCTCCCCACCGGGTGGGGCACGCCACGGCGTGCCGTGGATTCACGCCCTCCCGGAGCGACGAATGACTCTGGGTCGGGGGAAACAGGACGTAAGCGCTTGATTTCGCTCGGGGCCTGGACGGGCCCGGGCTGGTCCGGCGCATGCAATTCCGGGGGGTGGATGCCCGGCGCCCGCACGCCGGCCCGGCCCGGAGACGCTCCATGAAGAAGCCCGCCCTGCTCGCCCTCGCGCTGGTCCCGACGCTGCTCCTCCCCGCCTGCGTGACCACGACCACCACCACGCGCACCTGGGGAGATCCGTACGGCGGCGGCGGCAGCGACTGGGTCCGCTACGGCCGCGTCGAGTCGATCCGCGAGGTCGTCCAGAAGCAGCAGGGCAACCCCGGCGCCGGCGCGGTGGCCGGCGCGGTGATCGGCGGCCTGCTCGGCAGCGCCCTCGGCGGCCACACGCACTACGACCGCTACGGCTACGCGCACACGCACGCGAGCGCCGGCGGCGCGGTGGTCGGCGCGGTCGGCGGCGCCATGATCGGCGCGGCGGCCAGCCAGGGCTCGAACGCCGAGTACCGCAGCTACGAGGTGTTCGTGCGCTACGAGGACGGCGGCGTCGAGCGCTACGTGTACCAGGGCTACGCGCCGTTCCGCGTCGGCGACGCGGTGGCGCTCACGGCGAGCGGCCTCGCCCGCGAGTAGCCCCTCGCCGGCGCCCGGACCGCACGTCCGCACGTCCGCACGCAGCCTCGCGCCTCCCGCGCGCGCTCCCGCGGCTGCGCGCTCCGCACCCTGGGTGAACCCGGCGTTCCGGGGCGCGGCGCCCGGCCGCGCGGCCCGCGGGTGTAGGATCCGGCCATGGCCACCGTCCGCGCCGGGCTCCTCGCGGCCGGCCGCGCCGCTGCCGGCGCGACCCTGCTCCTCGCCTCCGTCCTCGCCTGCGCCGGCCCTCCGGCCGCCACCGCGCCGCTGCCGGAGCGCCGGACCGCCTTCGCGCGCCCGGAGCAGGATCCGGCGCTGCGCTCGCTGCCGCTCGACGAGCGCCTGCTGACCGGCGTGGAGCGCGTGGTGGTGCGGCTCTCGCCCGGCCCGAACGGCGGGGTGCGGCTGGTGGAGGTCGTGTCGCCGGACCTCACGCCCGCGGAGCGCGCCGATCTCGCGCGCGCCATCGAGGCCGGCGAGGCGAAGCCGGAGACCGGGCCGGAGCGCCAGGGCGCGACCTGGACCAGCACCGTGCTCCGCCGGCGCTGATCCACCGTCGGTGCACCCGCCTCAGCGGCCATCCCGGGTGGGATCGGGGTTGGAGCTCCCCGACCAGCCGCCCGTGGCGGTGTCCCCGCCGGACGACGTCCCGCCGCCCGCGTGCGACCCCGCCTAGCCGTCCGTCCGCGGCGCGGGCGGCTCCACCGGGCTCTCGGCGCTCGCGCCGGAGGCGGCGCCCACCTGCCCGCCCGCGGTGGTGCCGCGCTCGGCGCCGGTCCCGCCTCGCCGGCCGTGCACCGGGCGCCGGAGCTCCTGGGCGCTGCGCTGCTGCGGGACCGCCTTGCGCGCGCCCGGCGTGCCGGCCGCCTGGCCGCCCTTCGCGCGGGGAGCCTTGCTCGCGCCGGGACTGGACCCGGCCTTTGCATCGGCGGGCGCCTCGCGCTGCGCGCGCCCCGCGCCCGCGGGCCCGCGCCCGTCCTCCTGCGCGCGCTCCCCCTGCGCCCGCGCGCCGCCCGCGAGCAGCAGGCCCGCCGAGATGGCCCCGATCGCCCATCGCCGCGCCGCCATGGTCCCCTCCCCGCGGCGAGCCCGCCGCGCCCCCTCACGATGGGGAGCGGCGGGCGGCTTCGCAGCGACGGCGGGCGCCCGGGCGGCGGGCACCGGGGCGAGCGAGGGCTCCGGGACGACGCAGGCGGCGGGTCAGCCCAGCTCGAGCCAGGAGAACCAGACCGGGTGGTTCGCCTTGTACCACTCGAGCACGCGGCGGACCGCCTCCTGCTTGTGGCGCGGCACGACCTTCTCGTCCACGCGGTCGAAGTGGACGCGGATCTTCTCGCGGTCGTGCTCGAGCGCCTGCGAGAACATGGTCTGCAGCTCGTTCCGGATCCGGCCCGAGTCGGAGATCTTCACGGGGCGCTGCGTGTGGTCCACGCCGGACATGAAGCGCACCAGCAGCGGGCTGAAGACGTGCCGCGCCTGCTCGAGCGGCTCCATCAGCCGGAACGTGAACGCGATCTCCGCGGACGCGCTGTGCGTGGCGAGCCGGGTGGTGACCCGGTAGACGCCGTCGCGCACCTTCGTGACGCCGGGGCTGCCGGTGTACGGGTCGTCGCACATGTACCCGGTGCTCGCGAGCACCCGCCAGCTCTTCTCCGGCAGGAAGTCGGCCGCGCGCAGCACCCGGCGCCCGAGCGGCATGTTCGAGGTCTGGGCCTCGCGGATGGCCTCGGCGTAGCTCTCGACCTTGCCCACGTCGAGCTCGCGCCCGCCGAACACCTCCGCCAGCTTGCGCCCGAAGTCCGGCGCGGCCGGATCGAGCTGCATGATCCGCCCCTCGGCGTCGCAGGGCAGCTCGAACGACGGCGAGAACGGCGCCATGGTGGTCTCGACGTCGAGCACCTCCGAGAGGCTGGCCGCCTGCACCGCCTCGGCGGTCGCGGCGTAGCCGTCGGTGAGGAACACGTGCGTCGCGCCCTCGGCGTCCTTCCAGCTCCCCACCAGGAACGTGGGCGCGTAGGTGCCCGAGTCGGTGAACACCTCGACCCCGGACGGCGCCTTCCAGCCGTCCTCGACGAGGTCCACGCCGAGCGACTTCCACTCCTCCCAGAGCTTGCCGAGCCGGGCCACGCGGCTCTTCCCGCGCAGCGTCCACACGTGGACGTTCTCGCGGCGGATGCCCGGGTACGTCGCCTCGATCGCCTCCACCACCTGGCGGCGCGGGGTGCGGTAGTCGAGCAGCACCGAGGCGCGCTCGGCCGACTGCGCCACCGCGCGCGGCACGGTGAGGCTGCCCATGTACGACTCGTACGGCCGCGACATCGTCAGCGGCGAGTCGAACAGGTGGAACACCGCCATCGGCCCGGTGGGCTTCCCCTCGGCGAAGCGCGAGGTGTTCTCGAGCGTGTCCACCGCGGCGCCCCACACCGTGATGCCGCGCTTCTGCAGCCAGGCGTAGAAGTCCTCGAACGAGTGCGACGGGTCGTTGAGCAGGCGGCGCACGGCGCGATCGACCAGCCGCGCCACCTCGGGGCGGGCGTACACGCGCCCGAAGCCGAGCAGCGGGTTCGCGCCCATCTCCGGCGTCTCGCCGGCCTTGGGCATCAGCCCCTCGCCCAGCGACACCATGATGGCGTGGTTCTCGGGGAGCGTGCGGGTGAGGTGCCAGAGCCCCTCGCTCATCACGTAGGCGCTGATCGCGTCGGCGCCCTTCTTCACCTGGTTGTAGGTGGACTTGTCCTTGCCCGCGCCGCCGCCGTAGTCGCCGAACAGCCGCGTGCCGAGCGCGGTGGCGGCCGAGGTCATGGCCAGGCAGCGCGCGATGCCGCGCGGCGTGAAGGAGAACGCGGAGACCGGCTCGGTCTGCGCGCGCTCGACCTCGACGTCCTCCAGCCACAGGTGGAAGCGGAGGAGCACGGGCCGGGTGTCGAACGCCCACTGCGCGACCAGGTTTCGCTTTTCCGTGTCGGTCACAGGATCTCCGGAAGGTGGGCCGCTGCGGCGCGGCGCGGGCGGCATTGTAGAGGAAGGTCGGGCACTTTTGGGTCAGGATCGAAAAGCCGTCAATCCGGACTTCGAGTGACGGTGGGATCCCTCGATCCGGTGGCCAACGCCCCCTGCGGCCCGCGTGGATCCCCAGCGGCTGCCCTGTCGAGACGCCGGCGCAGCACGGACCGGCCCGGCGGCGCCGGCCGCACGCGCCCGGAGCGTCCGGGCGGCGGGGCCGGGGCCGCGACGCGTGTGCACCGTCCTGAGACGAGGGCTCGACCATGACCGCGCCGTTCATCTCGCCCACCGTCCACGGCATCCTCGATTACCTGCTCGGCGCGGTGCTCGTGGTGGCGCCCTCCCTGCTCGGCCTGCCCGCCGGGCCCGCGGTCATCGCGTACGCGGTCGGCGGCGCGCACCTCGCCATGTCGCTCCTCACCGGCTACGCCCCCGGCGCGCTGCGCCTGATCCCGTTCTGGGCGCACGGCGCGGTCGAGGCGGCCGGCTGGGCCGGGCTGCTCGTGTTCCTCGGCCTGCTCACCGCGCCGGCCGACGGGCTGTTCCTCGCGTCCGGCGTCGGGATCCTGGTCGTCTCGGCGCTCACCGACTACGGCGTCGAGGCCGACGGCGTCCGCCCTCGCGCGCGGCGGCACGCGCACGCGCGGACGTGAGGCGCGCGGCGCGCGCGGAGCGCGTGAATCCATCCCCGGACCGCCGCGGCGACGGGAGGGGATTGGTACACGCTCTCAGTCCCCCGGGCGCTCCGCGTCGCTCTCGTTCGGCGGCCAGGCGTCCACGTCGGGCGGGGCCACGCCCGCCACCGCGCGGAAGCGGATCTCCTCGGGCGTCTCCAGGATCAGCCGCGCCCCGCGCTTGAAGGTGAGGTAGTGCCAGAACCACTGGAACAGCACCGAGGCGCGGTTGCGGAAGTCGATGAGGAACCAGATGTGGATGAACAGCCAGGCGAGCCAGGCCAGGTAGCCGCTGATGCGGATGCGCCAGAAGCCCGCCACCGCGCGTCCGCGGCCCACGGTCGCCATCACGCCCTTGTCGAAGTAGGCGAACGGCGCGCGCGGCCGGCCGCGCAGCGTCGCGAGCAGGTTGCGCCCGGCGTGGCGGCCCTGCTGGATGGCGGCCGGGGCGACGCCCGGGATGGCGCCGCCGTGCTTGTCGCGGGCCAGCGCCAGGTCGCCCACCACGTAGATCTCCTCGTGCCCCGGCACCGTCAGGTCCGCGTTCACCGGGACGCGGCCGGCCGGGTCGAGCGGCACGCCCAGCGTCCGCGCCAGCGGCGCGCCGGCCACGCCCGCGGCCCACAGCACCGTCCGCGCCGCCACCCGCTCCTCGCCCACCTGCACGCCGCGCGGGTCGATGCCGGTCACCCGCTTGCCGGTCCACACCTGCACGCCGAGCCGCTCCAGGTCGCGCTGCGCCGCCGCGGAGAGGCTGGGCGGCAGGGCCGGCAGCACGCGATCGCTGCCCTCGATGAGGATCACGCGCGCGCGCTCGGTGGCGACGGTGCGGAAGTCGCGCGGGACGGTGAAGCGCGCGATCTCCGCGAGCGCCCCGGCCAGCTCGACGCCGGTGGGCCCGCCGCCCACCACCACGAAGGTGAGGAGCGCCTCGCGCCGCTGGCGATCCGGGTCCGCCTCGGCGCGCTCGAACGCGGTCAGCACGCGGCGGCGGATCTCGAGCGCGTCCTCGAGCGTCTTCAGGCCCGGCGCGAAGCGGGCCCACTCGTCGTGGCCGAAGTAGGAGTGCGTCGCGCCGGCCGCGACCACCAGGTAGTCGTAGTCGAGCGCGTACCCGTCGGCGAGCCGCAGGCGGCGCTGCTCCGGCTCGACCGCCGCCGCCTCGGCGAGCAGCGTCCGCACGTTGCGCTGGCGCGAGAGCACGTGGCGGATGGGCTCGGCGATGTCGGCCGGGCTCAGCGCGGCGGTGGCCACCTGGTAGAGGAGCGGCTGGAAGAGGTGGTGGTTGCGGCGGTCCACCAGCGTGATGCGCACCGGCGCGCCCGCCAGCTCTCGCGCCGCGTACAGCCCGGCGAACCCTCCGCCCACGATCACCACGTGCGGCGTGTGCTGCTCCTTCTGCTGCTGCGGATCCACGCCGCCTCCTTGCCCGCGGCCTGTATACACCGCCCCGCCGCGGGCCGGGGGAGCGCGCCGCGCGCGCCCGGTGCGACACGCGGCCGCCGCCGCCCCGCTCCTTCCCGGCCCCCCTCTCTTCCCGACCCAGAGTCATTTCCGCCGGTCCACCGCCTCCCGACCCTGCCCTTTCCCGCTTCTTCCCGACCCAGAGTCATTTTCGGGTCCCTGTCAGGCGCCTGCCCTCCCCGACCCAGAGTCATTTTCGGGTCCTGCCCGGCGCCTTGACGCCGCCCCCGCCGCCCGGCAGGTTCCGCGCACGGCGCCGGCGGACCGGCGCGGGAGGAACCCTCGATGTCCCAGGACGCACACGCCCTCGACGGCCTCGCGACCGGCCCCGACGGACGGGCCCGCTGCGGATGGGGCGTCTCGGCCGCGGACTACGTCCGCTACCACGACGAGGAGTGGGGCTTCCCCGTCTCCGACGACCGCCGCCTGTTCGAGAAGCTGTGCCTGGAGGGTTTCCAGTCCGGCCTGTCGTGGCTCACGATCCTTCGCAAGCGCGAGGCGTTCCGGGCCGCGTTCGCCGGGTTCGACTTCGAGAAGGTGGCCCGCTTCGGCGCCCGCGACGTGACGCGGCTGCTCGGGGACGCCGGCATCGTGCGCCACCGCGGGAAGATCGAGGCCACCCTGAACAACGCGCGGCGCGCCTGCGACCTCGCCGAGGAGGCCGGCTCGCTCGCGGCGTACTTCTGGGGTTTCGAGCCGGCGAAAACCTCGCGGCCGGAGCGGGTCACCTGGGCGGCGCTCCGGGCGCAGCCCGTCACCGCGGAGTCGACGGCGCTCTCGCGCGACCTGAAGCGGCGCGGCTGGGCCTTCGTCGGGCCGACCACCTGCTACGCGTTCATGCAGGCGATGGGGCTCGTGAACGATCACCTCGAGGGCTGCGCGCTGCGCGGCCGGGTCGAGCGGGCCCGGCGCGGGTTCGAGCGGCCGGTCGTGGTACCGGGGCCGGCGGCGGAGCCCGAGCCGGCGCCGCGACCGCGGGCCCGGGCGGCCGCGCGGGGCGCCGCTAGCCGCGATCGTCGGAGGGCGCGGGGGGACGCACCAGCCGCTCGAAGAGCCGCTCCAGCGCGCGCTGCGGGTCGTCGCACAGGCCGGAGTGGACCGGGGAGAGCTGGACCATGGTGCTGCGCGGCGCGGTGAGCCAGTGGAACCGCTCCCGCACCGAGAGCGCGCCGATGGGACCGGCGCCCGGGCCGCCCGCGCAGATGCGCGGGATCGCCTCGAGGTGGGCGGCGATGGCGTCCAGGTCCGCGTGCGGGCAGAGCGCCGTCACCCGCGCGCGGTCCAGCTCCACCCGCGCGCCCAGGAAGCCGCGCTCCAGGCAGAACAGCACCACGCCCGCGTTCACGAACTCCTCCCGCTCGACGCGCGGGACGACGCGGACCACCGCGTAGTCAAACGAGCTTCGCGCGGGCACGCTCGGCCTCCTCCACGAACGCGGGCGCCGCGGCCAGGCGGCGCGACAGGTGATCGACGTACGCGGCGCGGTGCGCGGCGGCCGTCCCGAAGCGCGCGTCGCCCTCCAGCCAGGCGTCCGGCACCTCGTCCAGCGCCCGCGCGATGGCGCCGCCGGCGAGCCGCGGCGCGAGCCGCTCGCCGGCGGCGGCCAGCTCGCCCGCGAACGGCAGGAGCACGTGCTGGCCGACCATCGGGAACGGCGCCCGCGCCGGATCGGCGGCGCGGTCCCAGTCGTGGTGGAAGTAGAGCGCCGCGCCGTGGTCGATGAGCCACAGCCGGCGGTGCCACCGGAGCAGGTTCGGGTTGCGCACGGTGCGATCCACGTTCGTCACCAGCGCGTCGAACCACACCACCTCCGACGCCTCGGCGGGCGACGGCGGCGGGTCGGCCACCGGGTCGAACGTCAGGCTGCCGGGCAGGTAGTCGAGGCCCAGGTTCTCGCCCGCGCTCGCCTTGAGCAGGTCGCGGATCTCGCCGTCGGGCTCGTTGCGGCCGAGCGCCGGGTCGACGATCACGCGCACGCGCTCCGGCACGCGCAGGCCGGCGGCCTCCGCCAGCGCGCCCGCGACGACCTCCGCCACCAGCGCCTTCGGCCCTTGCCCCGCCCCCCGGAACTTCACGACGTACAGGCCGTCGTCGTCGCCCTCCACGATGGCCGGCAGCGAGCCGCCCTCGCGCAATGGGGTGACGTAACGGGTGGCGACCACCGTCCTCATGGTCGGCACCGTAGCGCAGGGTCCGCGCGCAGTCGACGTGGCGGCTTGAACCGGGGCGTGCGGCGTGCGAGAACGCGCCCCTCGTGATCCGCCTCGACGCCATCTCCAAGCAGCACGGCAACCAGCTCCTGTTCGTGGAGGCCTCCGCGGTCGTCCACCGCGGCGAGAAGGTCGGCCTCGTCGGCCCGAACGGCGCCGGCAAGTCCACCCTGTTCCGCCTCATCACGCGCGAGGAGGCGCCCGACGAGGGCCAGGTCTCCATCGACCGCGGCGTGACCGTCGGCCACTTCTCGCAGGACGTCGGGGAGATGTCGGGGCGGACCGCGCTCGCCGAGACCATGGACGGCGCCGGCCCGGTGTCGGAGGTCGCCGCCGAGCTGCACGCGCTCGAGCACGCGCTCGCGGACCCGGAGCGCGCCGACGAGCTGGAGACGCTGGTGGAGCGCTTCGGCCACGTGCAGGCGCGGTTCGACGAGCTGGGCGGGTACGCGCTCGAGGCGCGGGCGCGGGAGATCCTGGCCGGCCTCGGGTTCACGCAGGAGATGATGGACGGCGACGTCGGCGCGCTCTCCGGCGGGTGGAAGATGCGCGTGGCGCTGGCGCGCATCCTGCTCATGCGGCCCGACGCCATGCTGCTCGACGAGCCCTCCAACCACCTCGACCTCGAGTCGATCATCTGGCTGGAGGAGTTCCTGCGCGGCTACGACGGCGCCATCCTCATGACCTCGCACGATCGCGAGTTCATGAACCGCGTCGTCGGGAAGATCATCGAGATCGACGCCGGCACGCTCACCACCTACTCCGGCGACTACGACCTGTACGAGCGCGAGCGGGCCGTCGCCGACCAGCACCAGCAGGCCGCGTTCGACCGGCAGCAGGCGATGCTGAAGAAGGAGCTCGCGTTCATCGAGCGGTTCAAGGCGCGCGCCTCGCACGCCGCGCAGGTGCAGTCGCGCGTGAAGAAGCTCGACAAGATCGAGAAGGTCGAGCCGCCCAAGGTGCGGCGCACCGTGGACTTCGAGTTCCGCCCGCCGCCGCGGTCCGGCGAGGACGTGGCGAAGCTCGCCGGCGTGGTGAAGCGGTACGGCGAGCGCACCGTGTACGGCGGCCTCGACTTCCTGGTCCGCCGCGGCGAGCGCTGGTGCGTGCTGGGCGCGAACGGCGCCGGCAAGTCCACGCTCCTGCGGATGGTCGCGGGCGAGTCGCAGCCGGATGCCGGGTCGGTGGCGATCGGCGGCAGCGTGAAGATGGGGTACTTCGCGCAGCACGCCATGGAGCTGCTGCGGGCCGACGAGACGGTGTGGGACGCGCTGCAGCGGACGTTCCCGCGCGCGTCGGTCGGGTCGCTCCGGACGCTCGCCGGCTGCTTCGGCTTCTCCGGCGACGAGATCGAGAAGCGGTGCAAGGTGCTCTCCGGCGGCGAGAAGGCGCGGCTCGTGCTCGCGACGCTGCTCTACGACCCGCCCAACTTCCTCGTGCTCGACGAGCCCACCAACCACCTCGACGCCGCCACCCGCGAGATGCTCGTGCGGGCGCTCGCCGGCTACGAGGGGACGCTCCTGTTCGTCTCGCACGACCGCCGGTTCCTGGCGGCGCTGTCGAACCGCGTGCTGGAGCTCGCGCCCGACGGCCCCGTCCCGTACGGGGGCGGGTACACCGAGTACGTCGCTCGGACCGGCCGCGAGGCGCCCGGCCTGCGCGCCGCCCCCGGCCGCAGCGCGAGGGCGTAGCCCGACGCGCGCTGCCCCGGACCCAGAGTCACCCGATTCCGAACCCAGAGTCATTCGGCGGCTCGCGGCTCGCCGCTGTAATGCCGCGGGGACACGGCGACCTCGCCGGCCCACGGGCACCCGATCAGGGGCTACGAACGACTCTGGGTCGGGAGCCAACGACTCTGGGTCGGGCGTCGACGGTGGGCGACGCCTGACTAGCCCGGCTCTGCTCCCCGGAGGGCCACGTAGACGCCCTCGTGGCGGCCACCGGCGCCGCCGCGGCAGGCCACCTCGCCCTCCACGGTGATGCGCGCGCGGGAGTGGCGGGCGAGCGTGGCGAGGAACCGGTCCCACTGCGCGGGCGGCGGCAGCCGGGCCGAGGCGGTGAAGTCGCCCTCGATCGACTCCAGGAAGTCGAGCGCGCTCCGCTGGATGACGAGCCGCACCTCGAGGCCGCGCTCCTGCAGGGCGAGGTGCAGGAGCGCCCACCCGGCGAGGATCGCGAGCGCCGAGAGGCTGCCGCCGAACGCCGTGCCGCGGTGGTTCAGGTTCGGCGCGAGCGGGGCCGAGAGCCGGATGGCGTTGCCCTCCCACGCCTCCACCCGCGCGCCCAGCGCTTGCGTGATCGGGATGTGCGCGTGGAGGTAGGCGGTGATCTCGTCGTGGCGCATGCCGCGATGGATACCGCGCGAGGCGGCGACGTGCCGCGCTTCCGTGTGGGAACCGCCGCGCGGGGCGACCTTCGCGGTTACGATGCACGCATGCGGCGCATCGAGAGCGTGGTGGTGTGTGGCGTGGGGGCGGTGGGCGCGGCCGCGGTCGAGCGGCTGGACGCCATGGATCCGGGGTGTGTGACGGTCGTGGCGCACGGCCCGCGCCGTGAGCGCCTGGAGCGCGAGGGGCTCACCGTCAATGGGCGGCGCATCACGCCGCGCGTCGCGGCGCCGGCCGAGCTGGCACCGGCGGATCTCCTCCTCGTCGGCGTGAAGCACGGCGACCTCGCGGCCGCGGTCGAGGACGCCCGCCGCGCCGTCGGCCCGCGCACAATCGTCGTGTCGCTGCTGAACGGGATCTCCAGCGAGGCGACGCTCGCCGAGGCCTACGGCGCCGACAAGGTGCTCCCGGCCTTCCTCGTCGGGAACGACGTGGTGCGCGAGGGAACGCACGTCCGCTACCAGAACATCGGCCGGCTCGTGTTCGGCGCGCCCTCGAACGACCCGGCGGACCCGCACGTCGTCGCCGTGAAGGACCTGCTCGACCGCGCCGGCATTCCGTGCCAGGTCGCCGCCGACATCCGGCGCGAGCAGTGGTGGAAGTTCATGCTGAACGTCGGCGTGAACCAGGTGTCGGCGCTGCTGCGAGCCCCCTACGGCGCGTTCCGGCTCGAGCAGGTCCGCGCGCTCGCCCGCGAGGCGGCGCTCGAGGTGGTCGCGGTCTCGCGGCACGAGGGCGTCGGACTGGAGCCCGCGGACGTGGAGCGGATCTTCCCGGTCATCGGCGGGCTCGCCCCGGCGGGGAAGACCTCGATGCTGCAGGACGTGGAGGCGGGCCGGAAGACGGAGGTGGAGATCTTCGCCGGCACCGTGGTCGAGCTCGGCCGCCGGCACGGGGTCGCGACGCCCGCGAACGCATTCCTCGGCCAGGCCATCGCGGCGCTCGACGCTATCGCGGCCGCGCGCGCCGCGAGGGACGTCCCATGACCGGCCATCCCGGGCTCGTCGGCCTGCAGGTCCGACCCGGCCACCCGGACTTCCTCGACCTGCCGTGGGATCTACCGCTGGCGCGCTGGGGCGAGCGGTGCGCGCGCATCGTGGAGGTGACGCGCGGGGTGTCGCGACACGACGTGCTCTTCCTCCAGTACGACCGGGCGCTGTACGTCGTGAAGGAGCTGCCGCCGGCGCTGGGCGAACGCGAGTACGGCGCGCTGCGCTGGCTCGAGGACCGCGAGCTCCCGGCGGTCGTCGCCGCGGGGCACGCCCACGTCCGGACCGGCGAGGGCGACGCGAGCGTGCTCATCACGCGGTTCCTCGACCGGTCGCTGCCCTTCCGCACCCTGTTCGAGAACGCCGGGCTGGAGACGTACCGGGCGCGCCTGCTCGACGCGATCGCGGGGTTGCTCGTCCGGCTCCACCTCGCCGGCTTCTACTGGGGCGACTGCTCGCTCTCGAACACGCTCTTCCGCAGGGACGCGGGCGAGCTGCGCGCGTACCTCGTGGACGCCGAGACCGCGGAGATGCACGAGCCCCTCTCCGACGGCCAGCGGCGCCACGACGTGGACATCCTGGAGGAGAACGTCACCGGCGACCTCCTCGACGTCGCCGCCATGCTGGGGCTCGCGCCGCCGCCGTGGCTGTACGAGACGGGCGCGGCGCTGCGCGCGCGGTACGAGCGGCTGTGGAGCGAGATCACGCGCGAGGAGATCATCTCCGCCGGCGAGAGCTGGCGCATCCACGAGCGCATCCGTGCGCTGAACGCGCTCGGCTTCACGGTCGGAGAGGTGAAGCTGGAGGCGACTGGGGACGGCAGCCGCCTCCGCATGCGGGCGGTGGTCACCGACCGCGACTACCACCGCGACCTCCTGCACGCGCTCACCGGGCTCGTGACGGAGGACCGCCAGGCGGCGCTCATGGTGAACGAGATCCAGGAGCTCCGCGCCACGCTGGTCCGCCGCGAGAACCGGAGCGTGGCGCTCGCCGTGGCCGCGTACCGCTGGCTGAACGAGCGATGGTTGCCCGCGATCCGCAAGCTCGCCCCGCACCCGGGCACCGACCCCGCCGAGCTGTACTGCCAGCTGCTCGAGCACAAGTGGTACCTGTCCGAGCGCGCCCGGCGCGACGTCGGCTTCGACGCCGCGCTCGAGGACTGGCTGCGGCGCTTCCCGCCCCCCACGCCTGCCGCTCCTCCCCCTCCCCCCGACCCAGAGTAGTTTTTCGCGGACGCGGGTCCGTCGCGCGGACCATTCCCCGCGTCGCGCATCGCTCCAGTACGGCGTTCTCGCGTGGCACGCCCGGTGCCACGGGCGACGCCTCATGACCGCGCCCCGCCAGATCTGCCCTGGGAAGACGTACTTCGTCACGCGGCGCTGCACGCAGCGCCAGTTCCTGCTCCGCCCTTCGCCCGAGACGAACGCCCTGTTCGGCTACGTGCTCTCGGTCGCCGCGGCTCGAACCGGCGTCCGCATCCACACGTGCGTCGTCATGTCGAGCCACGTGCACCTCGTGCTCACCGACCCCGAAGCACGCCTCCCCGAGTTCTCGCAGTACCTCTGGGCGCTGGTCGCGCGCGCGCTCAACGCGTCCCTCGGCCGCTGGGAGTCGTTCTGGGCCCCGTCCAGCTATAGCGCCGTCCAGCTCGAGACTGCCGAGAGCGTCGTGCGGGAGACGGCGTACGCGCTCGCCAACCCGGTGAAGGCCGGGCTGGTGCGTTCGGCGCGCGAGTGGCCGGGCCTGTGGCTGGCCCCCGAGCACATCGGGACGACGATGGTCTTCGAGCGGCCCGCGTTCTTCCGCGCCGAGGGGCCCATGCCCGAGTCCGCCCAGCTCACGCTCACCCCGCCGCCAGGCTTCGCCGGGGACGAGTACCTCACGCAGGTCCATGCGGAGCTCGCGGCGCGCGAGGAGGAAGCTCGCGCGGCGGTGTCGTCCAGCGGGCGGGGATTCCTCGGGATCCAGCGCGTGCTCACGCAGGACCCGACCGCCTCCCCCAGGACGCACGAGCCGCGCCGAAACCTGAGCCCGCGGGTCGCCGCGCGCGACCGATGGAGACGGATGGAGGCGCTCGCCCGACTCCGGTCGTTCCAGAGCGCCTATCACGACGCGCGAGCGCGCTTCAGCGCCGGGGTGCGCGACGCGCTGTTCCCGGCCGGCACCTACCTGCTCCGCGTCATGCACGGCGTACGCTGCGAGGCACCTTCCTAGCGCGCCGATGCGGGCTCCGGGCATGCGCCGCATCAGGCCGCGTTCGGCGTGGGCCGGTACACCTGCACCTGGACGGCGGCAGTCACGCGCACCGGTTCCTCGAGCGCCGCGACGCGTGCGGCGAGGACGTCCGCGGCGGTGTGGTGGGCGGACGGGCCCATCCGCGCAGCGGCGACCACGTCCTCACGCGCGAGCGAGAGCGTCCAGGCGAGCGACTCCGACGAAGCGAGCGCGAACCGGCCCTCCAGCGCCTCCGACACCCGTCGCGCCTTGTCGGGATCGACCTCGAGCAGCCCGAGCGGCCCGCGCAGCTCGGCGAGGTGCGCGGGCGCGGGCGTGACGAGCAGCAGCGCGCCGTCCGGCGCCAGCACGCGCCGGAACTCGGCGGCGTTGCGTGGGGCGAAGACGTCGAGCACCAGCGCGGCGCATGCATCCGCGACGGGCAGCCGCTCCCATGCGTCGGCGACGACCGCGGCCAGGCGCGGGTGCGCCCGCGCCGCCCGCCGCGCCGCGTGGCGGGAGAGATCCAGCGCGAGCCCGAACCGATCCGGAAGCGCCTCGAGCACGGAGCGGAGGTGATGTCCCGTGCCCGCGCCGACCTCCACCACCAGACCGTCGCGCCCGGCGTGCCCCTCCGCCGCCCGAGCGAGCGCGGCCCCGAGAGGCGCGAAGTGCCCCGCCCCGAGGAACGTCTCGCGGGCGGCCACCATGGCAGCGTCGTCGCCGGTTCCCGGCGAGCGGCCGCGGAGCAGGTTCACGTAGCCCTGGCGTGCGAGATCGAACGCGTGCCCCGCCGGACAGCGCACGGCGCCCGGAGCCGCGGCGAGCGGCGCCCCGCAGACCGGGCAGCGCAGGTGTCGGAGGACCTCGGGGAGCACGGGTCGCGGATGATACGCGAATCCCACCCCGGCGCCCCGACGCGCTACGCTTCTCGTATGCGCCTCGCCTCCCACCTCCCGCGGATCGGCCTGACTGCCCTCGCCACCGCCGCCGCGGCGCTCGCGGCGTGCTCCTCGTCCGCGCCGTACACGCTCGGGGCCGCAGCCGTGAACACGAGCCTCGCGCTCGGCGTGGCGGCAGGGCAGCGCGCCGGCGGTGGATGCTATGCGACCTGCACCGGCGGCACGGTCTGCAACCCCGTGAACGGCATGTGCGAGGCGGCCGCGGCGGAGCAGGTGTGCCAGGAGGCGCCGGGCGGCGGGATGCGGTGCGTGCCGGTCTCGGTCCGAGGCATGACCCGCGAGAAGGATGGCGGGCAGGTGCCGCCGCCCGTGCGCGCCGGCGTGTCGCCGGCCACCGGAACGGTGGCGCCGCCGCCGAGCGAAGCGTCCCCCCGCACTGCCCCCTGAGACGCGCGCATCGCGCGCACCGGGTCAGGGCTCCGGGTCCTCGGGCACGCTCGCGGCCTCGGGTTCCGATCCCGCTGCGTCAGCCGGGGCGTTTCCGGGCCCTGCCCCGGGCGGCCAGACGGGGGCAGGCACCTGGCCGTCCTGGAACTTCACTTTCCCGACCAGGATGCAGCCCTTCATCCCGGGGCGGCAGTACGCGCCCGCGACCTTCTTGCAGATTCCCTTCAGCTCGTAGCGGCAGCTCCAGGAGCTCAAGCCCCCTCCGTCGAACGGTCCACCCGGCAGGGCCGCCCGCCGGCGCAGGTCGCGGGGCGGGAGAATGACTCTGGGTCGGGTGGTCCGGCGAAATGACTCTGGGTCGGGTGGTGGCGGACAGTCTAGCCGAACGGGGTGGCGGCGCACTCCCGCGCTTGCGCCAGGCGCCGGGCGGGGCCTCGCCTGCTTCGGGGTTCGCCGCTGGCCGCGGTGACGGCGGGTGCCTAACTCACAGCGCGGCCGGGTGGACCCGGCCGACCGACCGCGTCAGGAGAGCACCACCCATGGCCATGATCCAGAAGCGCGACGACCCCATGCAGGCGCCGGCCGGAGACCTGCTGCTGGGCAAGGGGGTCGAGTTCGACGGCAAGCTCACCTTCGCCGGCACCGTCCGCATCGACGCGAAGTTCACGGGCTCGATCACCACCGAGGACGTCCTGGTGGTCGGCGAGCAGGCCCGCATCGACGCGCAGATCACCTGCGGCACGGTCATCGTCCACGGCGAGGTGAACGGCGACATCAAGGCGAAGACCTCGGTCGAGCTGCACCACACGGCCCGGGTCCGCGGCGACATCGAGACCCCCTCGCTCTCCATCGAGAAGGGCGTCGTGTTCCAGGGCTCGACCCGCATGCCGGGCGCCGGCGGAGAGCGCGGCGGCGGGGCGGTGAAGCCGGTGCCGCCGCCGGCGGGCACGCCGTAGGCGCTCGGCCGGGCCCCCGGTGTAGCATCCGGGCGAATGCCCGGCTCACCTTCCGCCGCTCCGCGCCCGCCCGCTCACCCGTCGCTCGTCCAGCGCTGCGCCCAGGTCATCCTCCACGCCGCCGGGTGGCGCGTGGACGTGCCCTGGCCGTCCACCCCGCGCTGCGTGATCGTCGTCTACCCGCACACGTCCAACTGGGACTTCGTGCTCGGGTACCTCGCGAAGCTCGCGACGGCGCTGCCGGTGCGATGGGTGGGGAAGCACTCGCTGTTCCGTCCGCCGTTCGGCGCCCTGCTCCGACGGATGGGCGGCATCCCCGTGGATCGGCGCGCACCCGCCGGCTTCCTCGCGCAGCTCGGCCGCGAGCTGGCGGAGGCCCCGTGGATGTGGCTCGCGCTCGCGCCGGAGGGCACACGCGCGCGCACGGATCACTGGAAGTCCGGCTTCTACCGGCTGGCGCTCGCCGCGCGCGTTCCGGTCGGGCTCGCGTTCATCGACTACCGGACCCGGACCATCGGCCTGGCGCGGTACCTCGACCTGACCGGCGACGAGGCGACCGACCTCGAGGGGATCCGGGCCGCCTACGCCGGCAAGATCGGACGCCACCCCACGCAGGCGAGCGACATCCGCTTCCGCCCCGGCGCCACCCCCTGAGCTCAGGGCGTCGTCTGCCCGGAGGCCTCGGCGACCCCGCGCCGCGCGCGGATCTCGCGGACGATCTCCGCGTCGATCGCGCCGGCCAGCAGCCGCCGCATGGCGGGGAAGATGATCTCCTCCTCGCGTCGCAGGTGGAGGTCGAAGTGGCGCTCCAGCTCGCCCACCGCGGCGGCCATCGCGCCGGCGAGCGCCGCGTGGCGCGACGGGTCGCGGGCGACCGCCTCGCAGGCCGCGACCAGCCGGCCCAAGGGCTCCTCGTGCTCGGCGTGCTCGTGGGCCATCGACGTGAGCGCGGCGTCCACCTCGGCCTCGCGCCCGCGCAGCCGCGGCAGGATCGACTCCTCCTCGTCCTGCGCGTGCAGCGGCAACGCCTGCGTGAAGTAGCGGCGCACCCGCGTCGCCGCCTCTGGCACCTCCGCGAGCTGGTCCGGCCGCGCCTCGGCCACCCGGCGCCCGAGCGCCAGGAACTGCCGGATGCGGTCGTGGCACTCGAGCAGGAGGTCCACCGCGTCCGCGGGCGCCGCCCGCTTTCCGATCACGTTCAGCATGGTCAGGTCCCCGCCTTGGCCTCCAGCTCCTTCACGCGCCGCGCGAGCTCCCGCTCGCGCTGAAAGCGCTTCGTCACGTCGCGGATGATGGCGAGCGGTCCGAGCAGCTCGCCGCCCGCGGTCCGCAGCATCTGGATCGTGAACTCGATCGAGATGTTCCGGCCGTCCTTCGTGATCGCGGGCACCGCGAGCACGTCGCCCGCGCCGTACCGGCTCTTGCCGGTCTGCATGGTCTTCATGTAGCCGTCCCAGTGCCGGCCGCGGAGCCGCTCCGGGATGATGATGTCCATCGACTGGCCCAGCGCCTCGGCCGCGGTGAAGCCGAAGATCGCCTCCGCGCCCGCGTTCCAGATCCGGATGCGGCCCTCGCGATCCCCGAGGACGAACGCGTCCGGGCTGCCGTCGACGATCTGCTGGTAGATGGCGGTGTCGGTCATTCGGCTCCTCTGCGGGCGGGCGGGCGCTCGAGCACCCATCCGGAAGGGGCTGCATGGCGGCCCGCCAAACGACTCTGGGTCGGGGTGGAGACGACCGAGAGTCGTTGGGAGCGGTGGCAACGTTCCCGCAGTGCGAGCCCCCTGCCATCGACCGGACCGGTCCAATTTCGCGGAGTTAACGCGCTATCCCCAGTTGAGCCACCCATTCCTCGGTGAATTGGGACCCACCCGTCGGTGCTCAAACGGCCGGCGGGTGTCTCTCCGCGCTCCATCCGGGCCGTGGCGGCGTTGAGCTCCGAGGCGCTTCCCTTGCGGAAGCGAGCAGCGTCACGGCGGATTTCGCGCCGGGCGCCGCGCGCAGCGGAGCGCGCCGGGGGCGTTGGCACACGGCGCGAAAACGTTCCGAACGTTCGCTTACGGTGAGCCCGAGGGCACCACCGACCGCTGCCGCGCACCCGCTGCCCAGAGTCGTCGAAAGGACTGCCTCATGGCCTCCGAGCACCTGCTCCGCGCCGGGGCGCTCGCGTTCCTGCTCGCCGCGCCGTCGCCGTGGCTCGCCGCGCAGCAGCCCGCCGCGGAGCCGGCCGCCGCCGCGCCCGCCGCGGCACCCCAGGAGCCCGCCGCGCAGGAACCGGCCGCCCCGCCCGGCGACCCGGCCATCGGCCGCGACCTCTTCATCGGCGCGCGCGCGCTCCGGAACGGCGGCGCGCCCTGCGGCGCCTGCCACGCCATCGGCGGCGAGGGCTCCGCGTTCGCCGCCTCCTTCGGCCCCGGCCTGCGCGCCAGCTTCGACGGCCTCGACGCGGCCGCGCTCGACGGGCTCCTCGCCGACCCGCCCTTCCCGTCGATGGTCCCGGTCTACGCCGGCCATCCCATCGATCCGGACGAGCGCGCCCACCTCGGCGCGTTCCTGCTCGGCGCGGCGGGGAAGCAGGAGCCGGGCGCCGGCCGCGCCGCCGGCATCGCCGCGCTGATCGCGCTCGCCTGCCTCGCCGTCATCGGCCTCGGCGCCCGCCGCATCCCGGGCTCCGCGCGCGCCGAGCTGGTGGCCCGCGCCCGCCTCGCGCCGCCGCCCCGGCGCTCGCGCTCTTCACAACCCACCCGGCCCGCAGCCTCCGCCGGTTCCCCCGCACCGGCCGCGCCGGCGAAGGCCACGCGCGCGCAGGGAGGTGTCCGATGAGCTGGATCGAGGACGTCATCGCCCCGTCGCAGCGCACCTGGGAGGACCTGTACCGGAGCCGCCACCAGGTGGACAAGGTCGTGCGCAGCACGCACGGCGTGAACTGCACCGGCGGTTGCTCCTGGAACATCCACGTGAAGAACGGGATCGTGGCGCTCGAGACGCAGGCGCTCGACTACCCGCGCTTCTCCTGCGACGTGCCGGGCTACGAGCCGCGCGGCTGCCAGCGCGGGATCTCCGCCTCCTGGTACCTCTACAGCCCGCTCCGCGTGAAGCACCCCTACCTGCGCGGCGCGCTCATGGACCTGTGGCGCGCCGCCCGCAAGGCGCACGCGGACCCGGTGGACGCGTGGGCGTCGATCGTGGACGACCCCGCCTCGCGCGCCCGCTACCAGCAGGCGCGCGGCATGGGCGGCCTGCGGCGCGCGAGCTGGGACGAGGCGCTCGAGCTGGTGGCGGCCTCCACCATCCACACCCTGAAGCGCCACGGCGCCGACCGCATCGTCGGGTTCTCGCCCATCCCGGCGATGTCGATGCTGTCCTTCGCCGGCGGCTCGCGCTTCCTGCAGCTCCTCGGCGCGGTGAACCTGTCCTTCTACGACTGGTACTGCGACCTGCCCAACGCGTCGCCCGAGGTGTGGGGCGAGCAGACCGACGTGGCCGAGAGCGCGGACTGGTATCACTCCAAGTACATCGTCTCGATGGGCTCCAACGTCGGGATGACCCGCACGCCGGACGTGCACTTCCTCGCCGAGGCGCGCCACGACGGCGCCAAGGTGGTGGTGCTCTCGCCCGACTACAGCATGACCTCGAAGTACGCGGACGAGTGGCTGCCGGTCCACGCCGGCCAGGACGGCGCGTTCTGGCTGGCGGTGAACCACGTCCTCCTCAAGGAGTTCCACGCCGACCGGCAGGTCCCATTCTTCGCCGACTACCTGCGCCGCTACAGCGACGCCCCGTTCCTCGTCGAGCTGGAGGAGCAGGACGGCCAGGTGACCCCGGGCCGCATGCTCCCGGCGAGCCGGCTGGAGCGCTACGCCGGCGAGGAGCACGGGGACTTCAAGTTCCTCGTGTGGGACGAGGGCGCGGACGCACCGCGCATGCCGCAGGGCACGCTCGGCTTCCGCTGGCAGCAGAAGAAGGGGCAGTGGAACCTGGAGATGAAGGACGGCCACGACGGCGCGGCGCTCTCGCCGCGGCTGGGCCTCCTCGACGCGCACGACGAGGTGGTGCAGGTCTCCTTCGTGGACCACGCCACCGGCCGGGTGTCCCGCCGCGGCGTGCCGGTACGGCGGGTCCCGACCGCGCGCGGCACGGTGACGGTCACCACCGTGCACGACCTGCTCTTCGCGCGCCACGGCGTGTCGCGCGGCCTCCCGGGCGACTACCCGGCGAGCTACGACGACGCCGACGCGGCGTACACGCCCGCCTGGCAGGAGCGCCACACCGGCCTCGACCGCCGGGACGTGATCCGCTTCGCGCGCGAGTGGGCCGGCACCGCCGAGCGCACGAAGGGCAAGTGCTCCATCATCATCGGCGCCGGCGTGAACCAGTGGTTCCACGCCGACCTCGCCTACCGCGCCGCCATCACCGGCCTCGTGCTGTGCGGCTGCGTGGGCCGGAACGGCGGCGGCCTCAACCACTACGTCGGCCAGGAGAAGCTCGCGCCGGTGGCCCCCTGGCAGGCGCTCGCGTTCGGCCTGGACTGGTCGCGCCCGCCGCGCCTCCAGAACGCGCCCAGCTTCCACTACGTCCACTCCGACCAGTGGCGCTACGAGGGCGCCGCCGACCTCGGGCAGCTCGACCCGGCGCGGAACGGCCACCCGCTCACGCAGGGTCACACGCTCGACCACCAGGTCCGGGCGGTGCGGCGCGGCTGGCTGCCGTTCTTCCCGCAGTTCGACCGGAGCCCGGCGCAGGTGGTCCGCGAGGCCGAGGCGGCCGGGGCGCGCAGCGACGCCGAGGTGGTGGACCACGCGGTGCGCCAGCTCCGCGACCGGAAGCTCCGCTTCGCGGTGGAGGACCCGGACGCGCCGGCGAGCTGGCCGCGGCTCTGGTTCATCTGGCGCGGCAACGCGCTCATGTCGAGCGCGAAGGGGCACGAGTACTTCCTGCGCCACTACCTGGGCACGCGCCACGGCACGGTGGCGCCGGAGGCGGCGAAGGGGGCGGTGACCGAGGCCACGTTCCGGGAGCAGGCGCCGGAGGGGAAGCTCGACCTGGTGGTCGATCTCAACTTCCGGATGGACACGACGGCGCTCTACTCCGACGTCATCCTCCCGGCGGCGAGCTGGTACGAGAAGGACGACCTCAACACCACCGACATGCACTCCTTCATCCACCCGCTGCAGGCAGCCGTGCCGCCCTGCTGGGAGTCGAGGAGCGACTGGGACATCTTCAAGGCGCTCGCGGAGAAGGTGAGCGCGCTCGCCCGCACGCACCTGCCGGAGAAGGTGCGCGACCTGGTGGCGACGCCGCTCATGCACGACACGCCGGCCGAGCTGGCGCAGCGCGAGGTGCTCGACTGGAGCCGCGGTGAGTGCGAGCCGGTGCCGGGCAAGACCATGCCGGGCCTGGCGGTGGTGGAGCGCGACTACGTGCACCTCCACGACCGCTTCGTCTCGCTGGGCCCGACGATCCGCACCGCGGGCCTCTCGGCGCACGGGATCAGCTGGCCGGTGGACGACCTCTACGACGAGCTGGTCCGCACCCGCCCGACCGTCGAGTGGGGCGGCGCGCGCTACCCGTCCATCGCCGAGGCGCGCGACGCGGCCAACGCCATCCTGCACCTCGCCCCGGAGACCAACGGCGAGTCGGCCTGGCGCGCGTACCACGCGGAGGAGAAGAAGGTCGGGCTCCCGCTGGCCGACCTCGCCGAGAAGACCCGCGGCGTGCGCATCACGTTCGAGGAGCTGGCGCGCCAGCCGCGGCGGCTGCTCGACAGCCCGTGCTGGACCGGGATCACCGGGGGCGGCCGGACCTACTCGGCGTACTGCCTGAACGTGGAGCGGCTGGTGCCCTGGCGCACGCTCACCGGGCGGCAGCACTTCTACCTCGACCACCCCGGCTTCATCGCGTTCGGCGAGGCGCTGCCCACCTACAAGCCGAAGCCGGAGCGCGACGCGGTGCGCGACCTGACCGCCGCGCCCGGCGGCGCCGAGGCGCTGACGCTCAACTTCCTCACCCCGCACGGCAAGTGGGGCATCCACTCCACCTACGGCGACAACCTGCGGATGCTCACGCTCTCCCGCGGCATCCACCCGCTGTGGGTGAACGACGAGGACGCCGCCGAGATCGGGCTCGCCGACAACGACTGGGTGGAGGTCGTGAACGACAACGGCGCGGTGGTGACGCGCGCGGTGGTGAGCGCGCGCATGCCGCGCGGCGTCTGCTACCTGTACCACGCGCCGGAGCGCACCATCGGCGTGCCCCGCTCGCCCTCGCGCGGCGGCCTGCGCGGCGGCAGCCACAACAGCCTCACCCGCGTCCGGCTCAAGCCCACGCTGATGATGGGCGGCTACGGCCAGTTCACGTTCGCCCTCAACTACTGGGGGCCCACCGGCAACAACCGCGACACCTACGTCCGCGTCACCAAGCTCGAGGGCGAGCCGCAGTGGTAGCGGCGGCCCGGCCGAGGACCCCCATGAACGTCCGCGCGCAGATCTCGTCGGTGTTCCACCTCGACAAGTGCATCGGGTGCCACACCTGCAGCGTCGCCTGCAAGAACCAGTGGACCGACCGGAAGGGCGTCGAGTACGCGTGGTGGAACAACGTGGAGACCCGGCCCGGCACCGGGTACCCGGTGCTCTGGGAGGATCAGGAGCGCCACCAGGGCGGCTGGAAGCTCGAGGGCGGTGAGCTCGCGCTCCGCCAGGCCAGCCCCGGCGCCACGCTGGGCCGCCTGTTCCACAACCCCAACCTGCCGGTGCTCCAGGACTACTACGAGCCCTGGACCTACAAGTACGACGACCTGTTCACCGCGCCCGCGGGCGACGTGCAGCCCACCGCCCGGCCGGTCTCGCTGGTGGACGGCAAGCCCATCGACATCGCCTCCGGGCCGGCCTGGGACGACGACCTGGGCGGCTCCGGCACCTACGCCGCGAACGACCCCGGCCTCGCCGCGCTCACCGAGGCGGAGCGGGCGCAGCTGTTCGACCTCGAGCGGATGGTGTTCTTCTACCTGCCGCGCATCTGCAACCACTGCCTGAACGCGGCGTGCGTGGCCGCCTGCCCCTCCGGCGCGATCTACAAGCGCGGCGAGGACGGCGTGGTGCTGATCTCGCAGGACGTCTGCAAGGGCTGGCGCATGTGCGTCTCGGCCTGCCCCTACAAGAAGGTCTACTTCAACTGGGAGACGGGCAAGTCCGAGAAGTGCATCCTGTGCTACCCGCGGCTCGAGGCGGGCGAGGCGCCGGCCTGCTTCCACACCTGCGTCGGCCGGATCCGCTACCTGGGCGTGCTGCTCTACGACGCCGACCGGATCGCGCAGGCCGCCTCGCGGCCGGACCAGGACCTGGTGGCCGCGCAGCGCTCGCTCATCCTCGACCCGTCCGACCCGGCGGTGATCGCGGCGGCGCGGGCCAGCGGCGTGCCCGACGCGATGGTCGAGTCGGCGCGGCGCTCGCCGGTGTACCGCTTCGTGAAGGAGTGGGAGATCGCGCTGCCGCTCCACCCGGAGTACCGCACGCTGCCCATGCTGTTCTACGTGCCGCCGCTCCTCCCGGCGCTGGCGCGCTCGGCGTCCGACCCGGACGGCCGGTTCTTCACCTCGCTCGAGTCGGCGCGCCTCCCGCTCCGCTACCTCGCCGGCCTGTTCGGCGGCGGCAACGAGGCGGTGGTGGAGGCCGCCTACCGCCGGCTCATCGCGGTGCGCGTGCACCGCCGCGCCGGGCAGGTGGGCGACGTCACCCCGGCGCAGGCGGCCGCGGCGCTGGAGGCCTCCGGGCTGCGCGCCGCGCAGGCGGACGAGATCCACCGCATGACCACGCTCGCGCCCATGGAGGAGCGGATCGTCATCCCGCCCATGGCGCGCGAGGCGGACACCGAGCCGGCCGTGGAGCCGCAGCCGCGCTCGGCGAGCGGGCTCGGCTTCCTGCGCCCGCTGGGGAGGTGAGCCGATGGAACGCACGCACGCCGAGCTCTGCCGCACCCTCTCCGCGCTGCTCGCCTACCCGACCGGCGACGCGGCCGCGCTGGCGCACGAGGCGCGCGGCCTCGCCGGGCCCGGCCCCGCCGCGGCGGCGCTGGGCCGCTTCGAGGACGCCGCCCGCGAGGCGGGCCGCGAGGGGCTGGAGGAGCTGTACACCGCCGCCTTCGACCTGCGCCCGGCCTGCGCGCCGTACCTGGGCGCGCAGCTCCTCGCCGAGGACAGCCCGGTGCGCGGGCCGCTGCTCGCGAAGCTCGCCGAGGTCTACGCCGCCGAGGGCTACCGGCCGCGCGAGGAGCTGGCCGACCACGTGGCCGAGGTGCTCGGGTTCCTGGCGGTGGCGCGCCCCGGCCCGGTGCGCGACGACCTGGTCCAGGACGGCCTGGCGCCGGCGCTCGACAAGATGATCCACGCGTTCGCGGATCGCGCGAACCCCTACCGCGAGCTGCTGGTGGCGGTGCGCGCGGTGTTCGCCGCGCCGGCCGCCGCCCGGCCCCGCGGCGCGGAGGCGAGGCCATGAGCGACACGTTCCTGTTCGCGGTGTTCCCCTACCTCGCGACCGTCTTCGCGGTGGGCGGCGCGATCTACCGGCGGCGGGCGCTGGGCGGCTCGGTCAGCGCGCGCTCCTCGCAGCTCATCGAGGGCCGCGCGCTGCGCTGGGGCTCGATCGCGTGGCACCACGGCATCCTCGCCATCCTGGCCGCGCACCTGCTCGCGGCGGTCGCGCCGGGCGCCTGGGGCCGGCTGCTCGGCGCGCCGGCCCGGCTCTACGCGCTCGAGCTCACCGGGATGGCGCTGGCGATGCTGGCGGTGTTCGGGATCGCGCTCCTGCTGGTGCGGCGCGCGTCGCTGGCCCGGCTGACCGCGCCGATGGACTGGGTGGTGCTCTCGCTGCTGCTCGTGCAGGCCGCGACCGGGCTGTGGATCGCCTACGCGCTCCGCTGGGGCGGGCTCTGGTACCTGCACACCGCCGCGCCGTGGCTCGCCTCGCTCGCGACGCTCTCGCCGCGGGTGGACGCGATGGCGGTGCTGCCGCCGGTGGTGAAGGTCCACGTGGTGAACGCGTTCCTGCTGCTCGCGCTCGTGCCGGTGTCGCGCCTGGTCCACGCCACCAGCCTGCCGCTCGCGTACCTGTGGCGCGCGCCGCAGCGCGTGGTGTGGCGCCGCGCGCCGGCGCCGTCCGGCGTGCCCTCCCATGACGCGAGGTGATCGATGAGCCCCATCCCCGCCCCCGCGCCGCTGCCTGCCCCCGCCGCGCCCGCGCGCCGCCGCGCGCACCTCATCACGCAGTGGGACCCGGAGGACCGCGCCTTCTGGAGCGCCGCGGGCCGCCGGGTGGCCCGCCGCAACCTGTGGCTGTCGATCTTCGCCCTGTTCCTCGCGTTCGCGGTCTGGATGGTGTGGAGCGTGGTGGCGGTGAAGCTGCCCGCCATCGGCTTCCGGTTCACCACCAACCAGCTCTTCTGGCTGGCCGCCCTCCCCGGCCTCTCCGGCGCGACGCTGCGCATCTTCTACGCGTTCGCGGTGCCGGTCTTCGGCGGCCGCCGCTTCACCGCGCTCTCCACCGCCTCGCTGCTCCTGCCGGCGATCGGCATCGGCGTCGCGGTGCAGGATCCGGACACCTCCTACGCGACGTTCCTGGTGCTCGCGCTCCTCACCGGCCTCGGCGGCGCGAACTTCGCCTCGAGCATGTCCAACATCAGCTTCTTCTTCCCGCGCGCGGAGAAGGGCACCGCGCTCGGCCTGAACGCCGGCCTGGGCAACCTGGGCGTCTCCGGCGTCCAGCTGGCGGTCCCGCTGGTGGTGGCGGCCGCGCTGCTCGGCCCGCTGGCGGGCGGGCCGCAGCTGCTGCCGGGCGGCAAGCAGGTGTGGCTGCAGAACGCCGCGTTCGTGTGGGTGCCGCTCATCGTGGTCGCGTCCGTGCTCGCCTGGTTCGGCATGGACGACCTCGCCACCGCGAAGGCGTCCTTCCGCGAGCAGTCGGTGATCTTCCGGCGCAAGCACAACTGGCTCGTGTCGCTGCTCTACCTCGGGACCTTCGGCTCGTTCATCGGCTACTCCGCCGGCCTGGCGCTGCTCACGCAGGCGTCGTTCCCGGCGGTGGACCCGACCCGCTACGCGTTCGTGGGGCCGCTGGTGGGCGGGCTGGCGCGGCCGGTGGGCGGATGGCTCGCCGACCGGCTCGGCGGCGCCCGCGTGACGCTGGTCACGTTCCTGGTGATGGGCCTCGCGGCGATGGGCGTGCTGGCGGCGCTCCCGCGCGGCGGCGGGGCCGGCAGCTTCGGCGGCTTCCTCGCCGCGTTCGTGGTGCTCTTCACCGCCACCGGCATCGGGAACGGCTCGGTGTACCGGATGATCCCGGTGATCTTCTCCACCTTCCACCAGCGGCGCGCGGGCTCCGACCCGGCGGCGCTGGCGCAGGCGCAGAAGGACGCGCTCCGCGAGGGCGGCGCGGTGGTCGGGTTCGTCTCGGCCATCGCCGCCTACGGCGCGTTCTTCGTGCCGCGCACGTTCGGCATGTCGGTGGAGCTCACCGGCGCGCCGCACGGCGCGGTGCTGGCGTTCGTGGCCTACTACGCGGCCTGCATCGCGCTGGTGTGGTGGTACTACGCCCGTCCGCGGGCCGAGATCCCGGCCTGACGGCGGCGCGCCGGGGCGCCGCGCCCGTGCGCGCGCCCCGGCTCAGCGCCGCCCCTCCGCCCCCATCCGCGCGAACGCCGCCGCGAGCCCGTCCACGCGGGCGAGGTACGCGGCGAGCTCGTGATCGCCGCAGCGTTCCCCCGGCGCCGCCGCGAACCCGCGCCGCGCGAACGCCGCGCCGCGCTCCCGCCCGCACAGGTGGATCACGGCGGCGAGCCGGCGCGCCTCGGTGGGCCCGGCGCCGGCGGGCCGCGCGGCCGCGAGCGCGTCGGCGGCGCACACGTGCAGCCACGCGGCGGTCATCTCGACGGCGTGGCTCGGCACGGTGCGCAGGTAGAGCGCGTTGAACCAGCAGGCGTCGGGGTCCCACCAGGCGCCGTCGCGCGCCACCCGGTGATCGTGGATGCAGAGCCGGCGCGCCTGCGCGTAGGTGCCGTCGGTGATCTGCAGGATCCCGACCGCGCTCGAGGCCGGCGCCCACACCCGCAGCGGATCCAGGGTCCAGCGCCAGCGCCAGTAGGTCCGCGCCAGCGGGTCCCCGGCGCTCTCCACCTGCACCAGCGCGGCGAGCAGCTCGGGCCGGACGAGGTCGGTGGCGTGCGCCTCGAAGAGCCCGCCGTACTCGGCCCAGGTCTCGGCGGGCGGCTTCGGCGAGGTCGGGACGACGGCGCCGAGCAGCTCGGTGGGCTTGCGGATCACCTGGACCGCCAGGTTCAGCGCGAGGAGCAGCGCGACGGCGAGGAGCGCCCAGGCCGCCACCGGCAGCTCCGCCCAGCGCCGCGCCGCGAGCCACCGGCGCACGCGCGCGACGAGACGCTGCCGCGCCGGCCCGCGCCCGGTCCGCCGCCGCCCCGTTCTCCGCGTGCCCTGCGCCCGCCGCCGCGCCATGGCCGCATGCTACCGCGGACCGGACGGCCGGCAGCCCGGCCTGCTCGGGCGCTCAGACGAACAGGTCGCCGGGCAGCGGCGGCGCGTCGGGGTTCACCTGCCGGTACACGTCGAGCAGCGTCCCGACCGCGCGCCGACCCGCCTCGCCCAGGTCCACCGAGTAGGCGTTCACGTACAGGTCGATGTGCTGGCGCATGACGGCCTCGTCCATCTCCTGCGCGTGGCACCGCACGTACCCGGTGACGAGCGGCCGCCGCGCGAGCGCGTGCTCGGCGCTGGCGCGCACGAGCCGCTCGAGCTTTCGCAGCACCTCCGACCCGAGCGACCGCCGCGCCACGATCCCGCCGAGCGGGATGGGCGACCGGGTCCGGGACTCCCAGTGCTCGCCGAGGTCCATCAGGCGCTCCAGCCCCTTCGCCTGGTACGTGAAGCGGCCCTCGTGGATGATCACGCCCGCGTCCACCGCGCCGGAGAGCACCGCCCGCTCGATCTCCGAGAACACCATGAACTGCTTGTGCGCGGCGCCGGGATACGCGAGCGAGAAGAGCAGGTGCGCGGTGGTGTTCCGGCCCGGGATGGCGACCGTCATCCGCGCCGGGTCGAACGCGCCGAGCCCGGGCCGCGCCACGAGCAGCGGCCCGACCCCGAGCCCGAGCGCGCCCCCGGACGCGAGCACCGCGTACTCGCGCGCGACGAGCGGCAGCACCCCGTAGCTGATCTTGCTCACGTCGAGCCGCCCGGCGAGCGCCCACTCGTTCAGCGTCTGCACGTCCTCGAGCCGGACGTCGAGGTCGAGCCCCTCCGCGTCCACGGCCCCGTTCACCAGGGCGTCGAAGATGAACGTGTCGTTCGGGCAGGGCGAGAAGCCGAGCGTGAGCCTCATGCGGCGCGGTCCTCCGCGCGGCCGCCACGGCCGCGGGCCGGGCATCATACGCCCCGGCGCGCCGGGGTGCAGCGGGCCCTCATCCAGCGGGGCCGCATCCAGCGGCGCCGGTCCTCCTGTGTCCGCTTCCAGCGGGCCCGGTCCTCTCGTTGTCTGCCTCCAGCGGGCCCTGTCCTGGAGGGGGCCGCGGGGTCGGCGCTCCGGGCATTCGCGGCGGTGCTCGCTCCGCAAGGCCCGGGACGTGGATGGATGGCCGGAACCGGGGCCGTGGGATCGATCAAGCCGACGCACCGGACGGGCCAGCCGCGGGATCGGGGCCGGCGCCGGCTGCGCCGGTCCCTTCGCAGCGGCTGTCCACGGCGGTGCAGGTCCAGGATCCTGGGGACGTGGCGAGGGCTTGCTGCGCTGCGCTCCGGCGCGAACGCCCGGATCGCCTCCGTGGCGGCCTGGCGTGGATGGGAGGCGTGGGAGGATCCGCGCGGCCGGCCCCTTCAACCGGCGCCTCGAAGCCGCACCCACTGCCTCCCGGCTTCGAGGAACGCGGTCCCGACCTGGGAACGCGGCCGCTCACGCCGTGTCGCGCAGGTACTCGCGGATGAGCTCGTCCACGACCTCGGCGCGACGGCCGGCGTCGAGGACGATGACGGGCGCGACGGGATGCGGCGTGCCCTCGCGCGCGAAGTCGGTGAGGACCGCGAACGCCCGGCGCCAGCCCTCGGGATCGGCGGTGGGGCGCGCGACGGTCACCGTCCCGGCGGCGAGCAGCGCGAGCACCGCGTCCGCGCCCGACTGCGAGCAGGCGATGACGCCCAGCGGATCGCCGCGGCGCACGCGCCGCAGCACCGCGGTCTCGGCCTCGCCCAGCGCGACGCCGGGCGGCGCGCCGAGCTGGAGCTGGACCGCGCCGAGCGCGCCCAGCCGCCCGCCGCGCCGCAGCACCGTCCGGAGGCGCTCCGCGAGCAGGCCGTCGAGCCAGGCGCCGTGCCCGGCCTCGGGCGCCGGGCCGCCGCGCACGTCGCCGGCGAACGCCACGCCGATCTCGAGCGGCGCGGTCCGGCGGGCCCACACCACCTGGCCCACCGCGAGGAGCGGCGCGCACCCGGTCTCGATGGCGATCTGCACCAGCGCGCCCGGGCTCACCGGCCGCCGCGCCGTCAGGCGGCAGCCGCGGGCGGCGATGTCGAGCGTCTCGCCCGTCCACTCCGCCAGCTTCTCGGTGACGACCACCCGGCAGGCGAGCGGGATCCGCGCCAGCCGGCGACGCTCGTCGTTGCCCGATGCCATCCCCCCTCCTCGCGCCCGGCGCCGGCCCCTCCGGCGCTCGTCCCAGTTGCTCAGCTTCCGGGCGGGCGCGGCATCGAGCGGTGAGGTGTCACCGGACCGCGGCGGTGGGACCGTGTCGGGCGCGCGGCGTGGCCGCCCCACGTGCCGGGGCGCCGCTCCACGCCGCCGGGGCGCGACGCCCCGGGCTCAGCCCCGGGCTCAGCCCCGGGCGAAGAACGCGGCCGCCATGGCGAGGCCGGTGGCGACGATGCCGCGGCGCAGCCACGCCCCCGGGATGTGCCGCGCGGCGCGCGCGCCGAGGTAGCCGCCGGCCGTCGCGCCGGCGGTCATGAGCGCTGCCTCGGGCCAGCGCACCAGCCCGCCGGCGGCGTAGAGCGCCACCGCGATGGCGGCGAGCGCGGCCGAGAGCAGGTTCTTCAGGCCGTTCATCGCGTTCAGGTCGGTCTGGCCGAGCAGCGCGAAGAGCGCCAAGAGGAGCACGCCCAGCCCGCCGTTGAAGTAGCCGCCGTACGCGCTCACCGCGAGGACGCCCGCCGCCGCCCAGCGCGCCGGCGATCCGGCCGCGTCCGCCGCGGCTTGCGCGGCGCCCCTCGCGTCGCGGCGCGCCGCCCGGAGCAGGCGCGGCGCGAGCGCGAACAGCGCGGTGGCCGCGAGCAGCAGCCACGGGACGAGGCGCCGGAAGGCGGGCGCCGGCGTGAGGAGCAGCAGCGCCGCGCCGGCCGCGCCACCCGCCAGGCCGAGCAGGAGCAGCGCGCGGAGCGAGAGGCCCGGCGGCGGCCGGATGTCCTCGCGGAAGCCCCAGGTGCCGGACAGGTAGCCGGGCAGGAGCGCCACCGTGCCGGTCGCGTTCGCGACGATGGGCGAGGCGCCCACCACCACCAGCGCCGGGAGGGTGAGGAAGCTCCCCCCGCCCGCCACCGCGTTGAGGGCCCCAGCCCCGAACGCCGCGGCCGAGAGCAGCGCCGCCTCGGCGAGGGTCACTGCCCCACCTCTGCGCGACCCCGCGCAGGCCGGACGCGCACGGTTGGCGCACCGCGGCCCCTGGCCGCTTCACCCTGCGTCCGGGTGCGCCCCGCGATCGGCCCCTCCGAGTCGGAGGCCCATCTCATTGACGTCAAAGGCATTCTCTCGCTCCGTCCGACCCGGAGTCCGCCGGGTTCGGTTCGACCGGCCCCAGCAGGGTGACTGATTCGTCGTGCTAGCGTATCGCGCCGGCGCTTATTTTGCGTGTCCCGCAAGGTATTTTTTGCGTTCACTCCGCGTCACCACCCACGGAGCACCATCCATGACCAAGCTGTTGGGTACCCTGCTTCTCTGTGCACTTGCCCTGCCCGCCGGGGCAGCAGACACCGTCAAGATCGCCGTCACCGGGCCGTTCAGCGGCGGGTCCGCGCCCATGGGCGCCTCGATGCGGGACGGCGCCAAGCTCGCCATCGCCGAGATCAACGCGGCCGGCGGCATCCAGGTCGGCGCGCGCAAGCTGAAGATCGAGGTGGTCGAGCGCGACGACGAGGCCAAGAACGAGCGCGGCGCGCTGATCGGCCAGGAGCTGGCATCCATGCCCGACCTCGCCGGCGTGATCGGCTCGGTCAACACCGGCGTGGTGATGGCCGGCGACAAGCACCTCCAGGAGAAGGGCATCACCAAGATCATCACGCCCGCCGCGGGCTCGGCCTCGATGACCCAGTGGGCCAAGGGCGCCGAGGGGCCGAAGACGCTCTCCATCTTCCGCTTCGCCGCGCACGACGGCATCCAGGCCGCCATGGTGGTCGAGGAGGCGATCAACCGGAAGCTCACCAAGGTCGCGCTCCTGCACGACTCGACGAACTACGGCGTGTCCGGCCGCGACGACCTGCTCCGGCAGATCAAGCTGCAGGGCGACAAGCTCCAGGTGATCGCCACCGAGAAGTTCAACATCGGCGACAAGGACATGACCGCGCAGCTGCTCCGGGCCAAGGCCGGCGGCGCGCAGGCGATCCTGATCTGGGGCATCGGGCCCGAGCTGGCCGTGGCCGCGAACGGCATGGCCAAGCTGAACATCAAGGCGCCGCTCATCGGCGGCTGGACGCTGTCGATGTCCAACTACATCGACAACGCCGGCAAGAACGGCAACGGCACGCTCATGCCGCAGACGTTCATCGAGGAGCCGGTGACGCCGAAGGCGAAGGCGTTCGTCGAGGCGTACCACAAGGCGTACGGCGTGACCCGCATCCCGTCGCCCGTCTCCGCCGCGCAGGGCTACGACGCCGTGTACCTGTTCGCCGCCGCGGTGAAGCAGGCCGGCACCACCGACACCCGCAAGATCTCCGAGGCGCTCGAGGACCTGAAGGAGCCGGTCCCGGGCGTGATCGCGACCTGGATCCGCCCGTACACGAAGTGGGATCCGTCGAACGTCGAGACGCACGAAGCCTTCCGCCGCGAGCAGGTGGTGATGGGCATGGTCAAGGACGGGCGCGTGGTGTTCGCGAACGAGTCCGACCGCGCCCGCCTCGCGAAGGGCGCCCAGAAGAAGATGTAGCGGGCGGGCGGGCTCGCGGGGAGGAGGCCGCCTCCTCCCCGCGCCCGCAGGCCTCTCCCCCGCCTCCCCGAGGACCACACCCGCGTGCCAGCGTCGATCATCGCGCAGATGGCCGTCAGCGGAGCGTTGATGGGGCTCGTCTACGCCCTCATCGCCTACGGCTTCCAGCTCACCTACGCCACCAGCAAGAGCCTGAACTTCGGCCAGGGCGAGCTGGTGATGGTGTCCGCCTTCTTCAGCCTGACGCTGCTCGACCTGGGCGTGCCCTACTGGCTCATGGTGCCGGGCGGCCTCGTCTTCGGGGCGCTGCTCGGCCTCGCGGTGGAGCGCGCCGGCGTGCGGCTCGCGCTGGAGCAGAAGAGCGAGGGCTGGATCCTCCTCACCATCATCCTCGGGCTGTTCCTGTTCTCCGCGGCCGAGAACGTGTGGGGCCGCGACGACCGGCCCTTCCCCACGCCCATCTCGTCCGACCCGATCCACGTGCTCGGCGTGGACGTGACCCGCTCGAGCTGTCCGTCGCGGTGGGCGTGCTCGCGGTGATGGCGCTCATCGAGGTGTTCAAGCGCCGCACGCTGCTCGGCAAGGCGTTCGAGGCGGTCTCCGCGGATCGCGACGCGGGCGAGCTGATGGGCATCTCCGCCACGCGCACGGTGATGCTGTCCTACGCGCTGTCCGGCACCGTCGCCGCGCTCGCCGGCATCCTGGTCTCGCCCATCACCACGGTGGGCCCGACCATGGCGTCCGCGCTGGTGCTGAAGGCGTTCTCGGTGGCGGTGGTGGCCGGGCTCGACTCCGGCTTCGGCGTGGTGCTGATCGGCCTGCTGCTGGGCGCGCTGGAGAGCCTGGCGAGCTTCTACGTGGGCAGCGGCTGGCGCGAGGCGCCGGGGCTCGTCCTCCTCATCCTGGCCCTGGCCGTCCGCCCCACCGGCGTGTTCGGCAAGGCCGCCATCCGCAAGGTCTGACCGGAGCCGCCCCATGCTGAGACGACTGCTCCTGGTCCGCGGCGCCGAGGTGGTGCTGTTCGCGCTGCTCGCCGCGGTCCCGCTCGCCGTCCACAACCCGTACGCGCTCGGCCTGCTCACGCTGCTCGCCATCTACGGCATCCTGCTCATCGGCCTCGACGTCACCGTCGGCTACCTGGGCCAGGTGAACCTGGCGCACGCCGCGTTCCTGGGTCTGGGCGCCTACACCGCCGGCATCGCGGTGACGAAGCTCGGCCTCGGGCTCGTGCCGGTCCTGCTGCTCGCGCCCACCGTCGCGTTCGTGATCGGCGCGCTCCTCGCCCTCCCCTCGCTGCGGCTGGAGGGCCCGCAGTTCGCGCTCGCCACCCTCAGCTTCCTGGCGCTCACCACCACCGCGCTGAACGAGCTGGAGTGGCTGACCGCCGGCGCGCAGGGCCTCAGCCTGGACCGGCCGCCGCTCCTCGGCCACGAGCTCAGCCCGCGCGACTTCTACTGGCTGTGCATGCTGCTGCTCGCCTGCGTCTGGGTGGCCATGCGCAACCTGCTCTCGTCGCAGTGGGGCCGCGCCTTCGAGGCGCTCCGCGACAGCCCCATCGCCACCGACGCCATGGGCGTGGGCACCTACCGCCACAAGGTGGCCGCGTTCGCGTTCGGCTCCGGCCTGGGCGGCCTGGCCGGCGCGCTCTACGCGTTCAACTTCGAGTACCTGCAGCCGCAGTCGTTCGTGTACGAGCTCACCATCACGCTGTTGCTCGGCGTGGTGCTGGGCGGGCGCAAGAGCCTGTGGGGCGCGTTCGTGGGCGCGACGCTGGTGGCGCTGCTCCCGAACCTGCTCTCCAACCGCGTCCTGTTCCAGGTGTTCTCGGGCCTCGGCCTGGTGGTGGCGCTCGCCGCCGGCGGCCGCGGCCTGGCCCGCCGCACGATGCGCCCGTTCCAGGCCATCGCCCCGGCGGTCGCCACCGGCGCGCTGGTGGTGGGCGGCATGCTGGTCGAGAACACCGAGGACTGGCGCAAGGCGATCTTCGCGCTGATGCTGTTCGCGGTGGTGGTGGGGCTGCCCGAGGGGCTGATGGGCTTCGCGGGCAAGTTCCTGGCGCGCCTGTTCCGCGTGGCGCCGCCGCCGCTCCCCGCGCCCGCCCCGCTCGACCACGTCCTGCCGCCGCGCACCGCCGACGGCGCCGCCATCCTCGAGCTGCGCGACCTGAAGCGCCACTTCGGCGGCGTGAAGGCGGTGGACGGGGTGAGCCTCACGGTGCGCGCCGGCGCGGTGCACGGGCTCATCGGCCCGAACGGCTCCGGCAAGAGCACGCTCGTGAACGTGGTCTCCGGGCTGTACACGCCCAGCTCCGGCGAGATGACGCTGCGCGGGAAGCCGCTCCCCGCGGGCAGCCTGTTCCACACCGCCCGCACCGGCGTCGCGCGCACCTTCCAGAACCTCCAGCTCTTCGTCGGGCTGACCGCGCTCGAGAACGTCATGGTGGCGCTCCAGGGCGTGTACCGCGCGCCGCTCCCGCTCGTGCTGCTCGGCCTCGGCCGCGCCGAGGAGCGCCGGGCGCAGGCCGACGCGCTCGCGCTGCTCGAGTTCGTGGGGCTGGCCGACCAGGCGCGCACGCCGGCCAGGGACCTCACCTACGGCGCCCAGCGCTTCCTGGAGATCGCCCGGGCCCTGGCGCGGCGCCCCGAGGTGCTCATCCTCGACGAGCCGGCCGCCGGCCTGGCCCACCCCGACGTGGTGAAGCAGGTGGAGCTGATCCGGCGGATCCACCAGCGCGGCGTCACCGTGGTGCTCATCGAGCACCACATGGACGTGGTGACCTCGCTCTGCAGCACGGTGACCGCGCTCGACGGCGGCAGGCTCATCGCCGAGGGCACGCCGGACGAGGTGAAGCGCAACCCCAGGGTGGTCGAGGCCTACCTCGGCAACGTGGCGCCCGACGCGGCGCCGCAGCCCGCCGCCGGCGCGCCGGCCTGAGACGGAGCCCAGATGCTGGTCGTCGAGGATCTCTACGCAGGATACGGGCTGAGCGAGGTGCTGGTGGGACCTCGCTCCAGGTGAAGGCGGGCTCGGTGGTCGCGCTCATCGGCGCGAACGGCGCCGGGAAGACCACCACCATGCGGGCGGTGTCCGGGCTGCTCCGGCCCGCGCGCGGGCGGGTGCTGCTCGACGGCGCGCCGGTGCAGGGGCAGGCCGCCTCGCGGATCGCGCGGCTCGGGCTCGCCCACGCGCCGGAGGGGCGCAAGGTGTTCGGGCCGCTCCCGGTCGAGGACAACCTGCTGCTCGGCGCCTACCGCCGGCTGCCGCGCTTCTTCGGCTTCCACCGCCGGGCCGCGGCCGACCTCGAGCACGTCTACGAGCTGTTCCCGCGCCTGAAGGAGCGGCGCCGGCAGGCCGCGGGCACGCTCTCCGGCGGCGAGCAGCAGATGCTCGCCATCGGCCGCGCGCTCATGGCCCGCCCGAAGGTGATGCTGCTCGACGAGCCGTCGATGGGGCTCGCGCCGGTGATCGTCCAGGAGGTCTTCCGGACCATCCGCCGGCTCAAGGCCGAGGGCATGACCATGCTGCTCGTGGAGCAGTTCGCGAAGACCGCGCTCGAGGTGGCCGACTACGCCTACGTGATGGAGCGCGGCCGGATCGCCATCGAGGGGACGCCCGCCGAGCTCGCCCGCGACGAGCGCGTGCTCGCGGCCTACCTCGGGTGAGCGCGCCCCCGGCCGCGGCCACGGCCGGCCCGCGGGCGCGCGGCGCGGCCGCCGCGTACCTGTTCCTCGCGCTCGCGGCCGCGTTCTGGTCCGGCAACTTCGTGGTGGGCCGGGCCGTCCACGGCCGCGTGCCGCCGGTCGGCCTCGCGTTCTGGCGCTGGGCGGTGGCGCTCGCCGTGCTCCTGCCGCTGGCGCGCCGCCCGCTCGCGGCGCAGTGGCGGACGATCCTCGGCGCGTGGCGGATCGTGATCCCGCTCGGCGTCCTGGGCGTCGGCAACTTCAACCTGTTCGTCTACCTCGGCCTCACCCGCACCACCGCCACCAGCGCGCTCCTGCTCCAGTCGGCCTGCCCCGCCTTCATCGCGGCGCTCTCCCCGCTCCTCGGCGGCGGCCGCCCCGGGCGGCGGCAGCTCGCGGGCATCGCGGTCTCGCTCGCCGGCGTGCTGGTCATCCTGGGCCGCGGCACGCTGTCGGCGCTGGCCGGGCTCGCGTTCGGCGCCGGCGACCTGTGGGTGCTCGCCGCGGTGCTGAGCTGGGCGTTCTACACGCTGCTCCTCGCGCGCCGGCCGGCCGGGGTGGACCCGGTGGCGCTGCTCGCCGCGCTGGTGGCGGTGGGCGTCGCCTGGATCGCGCCGTTCTACGCCTGGGAGCTGGCCTCCGGGGCGCGGATGGCGCTCGACGGCGTGACCGTGGCGAGCGTGGCGTACGTGGCGGTGTTCGCCTCGGTGCTGGCGTACCGGCTCTGGAACGAAGGGGTGGCCCGGGTGGGCGCGAACCGGGCCGGCCCGTTCATCCACCTCATGCCGGCGTTCGGCTCGCTGCTGGCCGTGGCGCTGCTCGGCGAGGCCCTCCGGCCCTTCCACCTGGCCGGCCTGGCGCTCGTGCTCGGGGGCGTGACGCTCGCCGGGACCTCCGGGCGCCGCGGGCGCGCCGGGGCCTGAGCGCAGCCCGCCGGGACGTCCCCGGCCCGGCGCTGGCCCGCCCGGCCGCCCCGCGCCGGCGGGACGCGGCTGCGGGAAGGTGTTGCGTCGGGGGCCGCGGGTGAGATATCCGCCGGGCGCGGGGACGACGGGCTGGACGCCGGTCCCCGGAGCGAGGACAGCCCATGGGTCGCATCTTCGAGACGCGCAAGGCCACCATGTTCGCCCGGTGGAACAAGATGGCGAAGGCCTTCACGCGCATCAGCAAGGACATCGCCATCGCGGTGAAGGCCGGCGGCCCGAGCCCGGACAACAACCCCGCGCTGCGGCGCGTCCTGCAGAACGCCCGCCACGTCAACATGCCGAAGGACAAGGTCGAGGCCGCCATCAAGCGGGCCAGCGGCCAGGACCAGCAGGCGTACGAGGTGGTGGTCTACGAGGGCTACGCGCCGCACGGGGTCGCGGTGATGGTCGAGACCGCCACCGACAACGTGGTCCGCACCGTCGCGAACGTGCGGATGCACTTCAAGAACAACGGCGGCAACATGGGGAACACCGGCAGCGTGGCGTTCCAGTTCCGCCGCATGGGCGTGTTCCGCCTCTCGCCCGAGGGCATCGACCAGGACGCGCTCGAGCTCGACCTCATCGACCACGGCCTGGAGGAGATGGGCGAGAGCACCGGCGAGAAGGGCGAGAAGGTGCTCGTCATCCGCTGCGCGTTCGAGAGCTTCGGCCAGCTCCAGGCGGCGCTGGAGCAGCGGAAGCTCAACGTGCTCTCCTCCGAGTCGGAGTACGTGGCGCAGACGCCGGTGCAGCTCCCCGAGGAGCAGGCGCGCGAGGTGCTCGAGCTGGTGGACGCGCTCGAGCAGGACGAGGACGTCCAGCACGTGTTCCACAACCTCGCCTGACGCCGCCGCCGCTCAGCGGGCCGCGCCGGCGCCTTCCGCCGTCCGGGTCCCCACCTCGTAGGCCAGCCGGAGCGCCTCGCGGAGCACCGTGAAGCGCTCGCGCTCGCGCAGCGCCGGGCAGAGCCGCACCAGCTCGCGGACCTCGGCGTCGAACCGGGCGGCGATGGCGGGCCGGCTCGCCTCGACCCGCTGCAGGTCGGCCTCCACCCCGAAGTAGGCGAACAGCCGCGGCAGGTCCAGCGTCCGCACGGCCTCCAGCGCTCGTCCCATGTCCCGGCACCTCCGCCGCGCCGGAGATGCGCGCCGCGTGCCATCGCCGGGGGAGCGCAAACGCGCGACGCCAGCGCGGCCGGGAGCGCGCCGGCGTCGCCGCGGCGACGCCGGGTGCCGGGTTTCCAGGCAGACCGCGCCCGTCAGGGCGGCGGGGCCGAGGCCGCGGCGGCCTCGGGCGCGGCGGCCTCCGGCTGCTCCCCCGCCTCCACCGAGGCGTCGACCTGCCCCTCGGCGACGGGCTCGGCGGCGCGCTCCGGCTCGGCGTCGCCCGCGGCCAGGACCCGGTCGATGTCGAGGAGGAGCACGAAGCCGCGCCCCACCTTGCCCATGCCCACCAGGTACTCGACGCTGACGCCGGTCCCGAAGGACGGCGAGGGCTCGATCTCGTCCGGGCGGAGCGCCACCACCTCGTTGACCGCGTCGGCCAGCACGCCGAGCGTGAGGCTCCCGCCCGCCACCTCCACCTCGACCACCAGCACGCAGGTGAAGCGGCCGGGCCGGGAGGCGGACCCGCCGAACTTCACGGCCAGGTCCACCACCGGCACCACCGCCCCGCGCACGTTGAGCACGCCGCGCACCGACGGCGGCGTGCCCGGCACGCGGGTGATCTCCTCGTGCTGCAGGATCTCCCGGACCTTCAGGATCGGGACCGCGTAGTCGATCCCGTCGATCCGGAACGAGAGGTACTGCGCCTGCTCGCCGGCCGCCTCGACCGCGTCGCGCATGGCCGCCCCCTAGAACCGCTTGAACTCGCCCGCCGCGGCGGGCTTGCCATTGCGCTGCTCGGCCTGGGGCCAGGGGCGGTCCAGCGCCGGGAGCGGCGCGGGCGCCGGCGCGCGGGGCGGGACGTAGCGCGGCGCGCTCCGCCGCTCCTCGCGGACCGTGAAGAAGCCCATGAGCTGCTGCAGGCCCTCGGCCTGAGAGGCGAGCTCCTCGGCGGTGGAGCTCAGCTCCTCGGCCGCGGTGGCGTTCCGCTGCGTGACCTGGTCCACCACCCCCATCGCCTTGCTGACCTGCGAGACGCGCTCGCTCTGCTCCTGCGAGGCCGCCGCCACCTCCTGCACCAGGTCGGCGGTCTTCTGGATGGCCGGGACGAGGTCGGTGATGAGCCGGCCGCTCTCCTCGGCCACCGAGAGCGAGCTCTCCGCGAGCGTGCCGATCTCGCCGGCCGCCTTCTGCGCGCGCTCGGCGAGCTTGCGCACCTCGGTGGCGACGACCGCGAAGCCCCGGCCGTGGTCGCCGGCGCGGGCCGCCTCGATGGCCGCGTTCAGCGCGAGCAGGTTGGTCTGGTAGGCGATCTCCTCGATGATCGAGATCTTCTCCGCGATGGAGCGCATCGCCGAGACCGTCTCGGTGACGGCGGTGCCGCTGCGCCCGGCGCTGGCCGCCTGGGCCTTCGCGGCGGTCTCGGTCTGGCGCGCGCTCTCCGCGTTCTGCGTGATGGAGGCGTGCATGGCCTCGAGCGAGGAGGTCGTCTCCTCCACGCTGGCCGCCTGCTCGCCGGTGCCCTGCGAGAGGGTCTGGGCGGTGGAGGAGACCTGCGAGGAGGCGCCGGCCAGCGCGTCGGCGCCGGAGCGCACCTCGGAGATGACCTGCGCCAGCTTCTCGCCCATGGTCTTCATGGCGCCGAGCAGCTTGCCCAGCTCGTCGCGGCCGGTGACCTCCACCGCGTCGCGGAGGTCGCCCGCGGCGATCCGGTCGGCGGCCTTCACCGCGCTCCCGAGCGGCAGGACGATGGTGCGCGTCACCCAGAACGAGAGCACGATGGCGAGCACCGCGGTGGAGAGCAGCACCCCCACCACCAGCACCCGGGCCGACTCGTACATGGCGTGGCCGGACTCGGCCGCCTCCTGCATCTGGGCGCCCTGCGCCTTCGTGTAGTCGGACCAGCCGAACTCCACCGCGGTCAGCGCCGGCACGAGGTCGTCGCGCGTCACCCGCTTCGTCTCGGCGAGGTTCAGCGTGCGGGCGGTCTCGAGCGTCTTCTGGAACGTCTTGCCGAGGTGGGCGCGGCGCACGGCGAGCTCCGCCAGCACCTGCTTGGTCCGCTCGTTGTCCACCACGGTGATGCCGCCCTCCATCGCGGCGATCTTGTCGCCCTCCTCGTTGGCGCGCTGCGCCTCCTTGCGCAGCTCGAGGATGGTCTCGATGCGGCGGAGCGCCTCGGCCGGATCGTCGGTCGAGAGCATCACGCCGACGTGGTTCGCCTGCTGCGCCGTCACGTGGAGCCCGCGGATGGCCATCTCGAGCGAGCGGAGGCGCTGGCGCGCCACCTCGTCCAGCCCCTGGTCGAGCTGGGCCAGGCGCGAGAGCGCGAAGAAGCCGACCGCCACGAACGCGGCGGTGACGAGCATGAAGGCGAAGGTGAGGCGGACGCCGATCGGGAACTTCCGCATGGTGACCTCTGGTGCAAGGGACGCGGGCGTGGCGGGGTGGACCGCCGCCCCGCCGGGACCTCCGGCGGGGCGGCCATCCGGGCGCGGGCTAGATGACGCCCATCGCCGCGCGGAGCTGCGGGTGGAAGATGCGCTTGGGGATGACGCCGTAGATGCCCTTCTGGCCGTTCACCACCTGCGTCACGCGGAAGCTGACCGCGAGGCTGCAGAGGGCGTAGGCGTCGAGCCGGGTGAGGCCGGCGCGGGCCTCGAGGAAGTCGATCGCGTTCAGCAGGGCGATCCGGAACGCGGTGTCGAGGTCCGGGTTGGTGCCGTGGACGATCCAGGCGTCCGGCGTCTCGTGCATCGGCCAGGCGAGCGCGACCTGCTTGTGGAGGATCACGCGGACGCGGATCTCCTTCATCGCGGTCTCCATCGCGGTGAGCGTCACCTCGCCGTCGCCCTGGAGCGCGTGCGAGTCACCGGTGAAGATCTTGCCGCCGCGCTGGAACACCGGGACGAACAGGCGCGAGCCCTCGCCCGCCTCGCGGCAGTCCACGTTGCCGGCGTGCTGGCCCGGCGGCACCGAGCTGATCACGCCGTAGGCGTGGCCCGGGGGCGTGGGGAAGACGCCGTTCGCCGGCGCGACGCCCATGGTGCCCTGGAACGGCGCGAGCCGGAGCTGGATGCCCGGCGCGAACTCGGAGGTGTTGTTGGCGGTGTCGAGGTCGAAGTACTTGGCCTGCCCCTGCGGGAAGACGTCCGGCAGTGCGCCGGTGCCGAGCGCGCCCGGGTTGTTGAAGCAGACCGCCCAGTCGGTGGGGCGGACGCGCAGGTACTGGATCTCGAGCACGTCGCCGGGCGGCGTCGCGGACGCCGACCGGGCCGATGATCGAGTGCGGGCCGACGCCCGGGTGGGCGAGGCGCAGGCGGGCGATCTCCTCGATCGGCATGCCCGGCTGCAGGTCGTTGAGGAAGTGGCTCCAGGTGTTCGGGTACGAGACGACGTCCCCGGACTCGATCTCGACGACGTTGGGCAGGTTGGAGTCGAAGATGCCCCACTTCGTGGTCTCGTAGCTCGACTCGACCACGTGCACCCGGCCGCCGCCCTGCTGGAACAGGCTGTAGCCGCCGGTGCCCTCCGCGCGGGCGCGCGAGAGGACCGGGGCCGCCGCCGCCAGCGCGCCGAACAGGCCGCCCGCCTTCAGGAACCCGCGGCGGCTGCGCGCCGAGAGCAGGTGGTCCACGTCGTCGCCGCGCACCTCGTCGAGGCGGGTGAGGCCCTCGCCGCGCTGCTCGATGGCGAGGTCCACCTCGGCGCCGGACATCCCGCGCGTCGCGCTCGGCCCGCAGCAGCCGCAGATGCCGCCGTGGAAGTCGTGCGTCGCCCCGGCCTCGTGCCCCTTGTCGTGCTTCACGCTCATTGACGCCTCTCCTGGCTGGTCCGTCCTCACCACGTCCGCCCCGTCGAAACGACGAAGCCCACGCGTGCTCAGGGCAGACGTGGGCTGGGCCGGAGGACCGGTCTCGCCACGGCGGCCACGGCCGTCCGGTTTCGCCGGACCCGCGGCTTTGCGCTTCACCCTGGGTACGGGTGAATTGCCCTGAAGCGTGGTGCCTTCACCGTAAGCAACTCCCCCCTAGGAGGTCAAGACTCGGCGTCACAGTACTGACGGTCTACCCATCGGGAGTCATGAGGGCGTCTGCGCGGCGTACGCCGCTCGACGCACATCCGCTCACCGTGAAGACGCGCTCAGGTGCGCGCCGTGAACGCGCCGAGCACGTGGACGCGCGTCCCGGTCCGGTCGCGGAGCGCGAACCCGAGGCCGCCCGCGACCGGCCAGTCCCGCAGCGTCACGGTGGCGGGCAGCAGCACCGGTGCCTTGAATGCGGCGTCCAGCCGGACCGGGCCCGGCGGCAGGGCCGGGCCGAGCGCCGCGGCGATCCGCGCGAGCGACCACATCCCGTGCGCGATCGCCCGCTCGAAGCCGAACGCGCGGGCGGTGAGCGCGGAGAGGTGGATCGGGTTGAGGTCGCCCGACGCGCGCGCGTACCGGCGGCCGGTCGCGCCCGGCACCTCCCACCGGCGCTCGCCCGCGCCGGAGGGATCCGCCTCGGCGACCGGCGGCGGCCCGCGGCCGGCGCCGGGGCGGCGGGCGAGCAGCACCGCCTCCTCCACCCACGCCAGCTCGCCGCCGGCCCAGGCCTCGGTGAGGAGGTCCAGCTCCTGGCCGCGGGCGGTCTCGCGGAGCCCGGAGAGGCGCGCGCGCAGCTCGAGGGGCTCGCGCGCGGGCAGCGGCCGGAGCGCGTCGATCCGGTTGCGCAGGTGGACGAGCCCGAGCGCCCGCACCGGGAGCTCCGGCGCGGTGAGGAGCGCGAGGTGCAGCGGCCACGCGAGCACGTGCGGGTAGGTGACCGGCAGGTCGGGGCCGGCGTCGAACCCGCACACGGCGCGGTAGGCGGCGAGCCGCGGCGGCGCGGCGACGATCCCCGCCGCGCGCCGCTCCAGCGTGAAGCCGCCCTGCCCCGGCGCGGCGACGCGGGGCTTCCGCGAGAGGAGCGCCCTTGCGTAGCGGGTCCAGGGTCCGGGGAGCCGGGTGGCGCGCACGGCCCTTCTTACCCGATCCGCGACCGCGCGGCCTGCCCGGCGCGCCCCGCCGCGGGAGCGCCGGGGCGGGCGCGACCACCCGGGCAGCGCAGCCGGCGCCTGGACGGGCGCCAGCGGGCGGTTACGCCCTCTCCGGCTGCGCACGATCCGTACGAACGTCGGATGTCTCCGCCGCCGGGTCGGGCGTAGCGTGCGCGCCCATGTGCGACGGCGGCGCCGTGCGGGGGCACGGCGGCGGCGGCGCCGAACGGTGCGGGCGATCGCTCGCGGAGGGACGGCGGATGGCTTCGAGGCGCATGCGGACGAGGTTCGGGTCGATGGCGGGCGCGGCGGTGCTGGCGGCGGCGGCCGCGGGCTGCGGGGGGCAGGCGCCGGGGGACGCGGCCGCGTCCTCGGCGGCGGCGCGGGCCGCGGCGGACAGCCAGGCGCTGGCGGCCGCCCGCGCGGCGAGCGCGCGCTACCACGACGTCGCGGTGGCCGAGGCGGAGGGGTTCGTCCCGCTGAGCCCGTGCGTCGCGCTCCCGGGCGTGGGCGCGATGGGCATCCACTACATCAACCTCGCGCGGCTCCTCGATCCGGCGATCGACGCGGCGGAGCCGGAGGCGCTGCTGTACTTCCCCACCGCGGACGGCCTCGAGCTGGCCGGGGTCGAGTACGTCCTGCCCATCTTCCACGACGGCGCGCCGTGGATCGGGAGCACGCCGCCCGACGCCGCCGACGT
Source organism: Anaeromyxobacter sp. Red801 (assembly GCF_049201065.2). Classification (NCBI taxonomy): domain Bacteria; kingdom Pseudomonadati; phylum Myxococcota; class Myxococcia; order Myxococcales; family Anaeromyxobacteraceae; genus Anaeromyxobacter; species Anaeromyxobacter sp. Red801. The sequence continues at coordinate 2,759,381 of NZ_CM181236.1, forward strand.
GCCGCCCCGGCCCAGCCTGTTCGGCCAGGCGTTCCAGGGGCCGATGGAGGGCCACGGGCCCGGCGAGCCCTGGCACTACGACCTGCACGTGTGGGTCTGGCGCAACAACCCGGCGGGCACGTTCGCGCAGTGGAACCCGGCGCTGTCCTGTCCCTGAGCACCGCGCGCGATCCGCGATCACGCTGCGGTGGTCGCGGATCGCGCGCCGTGCCCGAGGATCAGGGGGGCGGCGGCGCCGCCGCGCCCGGAGCGCGGCGCGCGGCGGCCTCGGCGAGCAGGCGCTCCAGCTGGTCGAGGTCGGGCGGCTTCGCGAGGTGGGCGTCGAACCCGGCGTCGCGCGCGCGCTGCACGTCCTCGGGCTGCGCATAGCCGGTGAGTGCCACCGCGTACGTCGCAGCGCCACCGGGCAGGGCGCGGACGCGTGCCACCACCTCGTAGCCGTTCAGGTCGGGCAGCCCCACGTCGCAGATGAGCGCGTCCGGTCGCCGCTCCCGGACGGCCTCGACCCCCTGGCGTCCGTCCGCGGCGAGGCGGACCTCGTGCCCCTGCATCCTCAGGATCTCGCCCAGCGTCTCGCGCCCGTCGGCCTCGTCCTCGACGAGCACCAGATCGAGGCGCGGGGCGGTGGGCGTCACGGCGCGACCGACCACGCCGCCGGGGCGCGGCGCCAGCGGAAGGGTCACGACCAGCTCCGCGCCGCGGCCGGCCCCCTCGCTCCGTGCGACCACCGTCCCACCGTGCATGCCCACCAGGCTACGCACCAGGGAGAGGCCGATCCCCATCCCCCCGCGCGCCGTCCAGCGGGTGCGCTCCGCCTGCGCGAACGGCTCGAAGATCGCCTCCAGGAGACCCGGATCGATCCCCACGCCGGTGTCGCGGACCCGCAGCACGCAGGCCCCGGCCTCGCCGCGCACGGTCACGTCCACCCGCCCGCCCGGCGGCGTGAACTTCACCGCGTTGGTGAGCAGGTTGCCCGCGATCTGGCCGAGGCGCGTCGGATCGGCCTCCACCCACACCGGCTGATCGCCCATGTCGAGGTGCAGGGCCGGCCCGCGCTCGTCGAACAGCGGCCGGAGATCGTCGCTGGTGCGGCGCACCACCTCCCGAGCGTCGAGCACCGTGCGCTGCAGCGCGATCTTCCCGAAGTTCACGCGGCTCAGGTCGAGCAGATCGTCCACCAGCTTGGCGAGGTGATCCACCTGCCGCTCGATCACCGCGTTCGCCCGCTCTGCCTGGGCCCCCCCCGGCGGCACGCGATGCAGCAGGTAGACCGCGTTGCGGATCGGCGCGAGCGGGTTGCGCAGCTCGTGCGAGAGCACCGCCAGGAAGTCCGTCTTCCGCCGGTCCGCGTCGCGCAGCGCCTGCTCGCGCCGGCGGTGCTCGATGAGATCCGCGGCCTGCCTGGCCAGCAGGTCGAGCATCCTCAGCGTCACCTCGTCGGGCCGGTGCGGCTCGCGCCAGTGCGTGGAGATCATCCCGAGCGGCCGCCCGTCGCGGGCGACCAGCGGCGTGGACTGCAGCGCCCGCACGCCGGCGTCCTCGAGCAGGCGCCGCGCCTGCGTTCCGGCGAGCCACGGGCACGCCCGCGCATCCTCCACGACGTGCCGCTCCCCCCCGCGCAGCCGCTCGGGGCAGGCGATGGGATCGTCGGGCGCGCCCGCGAGCGAGCGCACCACCTCCGGCGGAAACCCGCGCTGCGCCACGAGCCGGAGCGCGGCGGAGCCCTCCTCCAGGATGTGGAGCGTCCCCATGCGCGCGCCCGTCACGGCCAGCGCCGCGTCCATCACCGCCTCGAGCAGCGTGGGGAGCGCGTCCTCGCCGACCAGGCGGGCGGCCACCTCGTGCAGCCGCTCGAGCGCAGCGCGATCGGCGACCAGCCGCGCCTCCGCGTCCATGCGCTCCGTGATGTCGAACACCAGCCCGGCGCTCCGGTCCGGGCGCTGCCCGCTGCGGGTGACCGCGGTGATCACCAGGCGTACCCAGCGCCAGCCGCCGTCCCCGCCGCGCACCCGCAGCTCGCGCTCGAGCTCGGCGGCCTTGCCCGTCGCGTAGGCGGCCAGCGCGGAGACCAGGCCCGGCGCATCCTCGGGGTGCAGCCGCTCCATCAGCCAGGGCACGAGCTCCGGGCAGCCCGGGAGCGCCTCCGGCGCGAAGCCCAGGACCTCCGCCATGCGGGGCGTGGTGAAGCCGCTGGAGAGGTCGGCGGAGTGCTCGAAGTAGGCGCCGCCGGAGGCGCGGATGACCTCCTTCAGCTTGCGCTCGCTCTCCCGCAGGTGTTCCTGGAGCTGCTTGTGCGCCGTCACGTCGGTCACGTACCCGTGCCAGATCACGCCCTCGCCGGGCTCCGGCTGCGGGGACGACCAGCCCTCGATCCAGCGCAGGCCGCGCGTGGGATGCTGGTAGCGGAACACGTCGTGCCAGCGCGAGAGCGTCCGGGCGGACGCCGCGATCCGCCGGATCACGCCGGGCAGGTCGTCGGGGTGGACGTTGCGCGCCCAGGCGGACATGTCTCGCGCGAGCTCCTGGCGCGAGACGCCGTACAGCTCCTCCGCCGCGGGCGTCGCGAAGGGCATCGACGCCGTGCCGTCCGGCCGGAGCCGGAACGAGCAGATGACGCCGGGCACGCTCTCGGCCAGCTTCGCGAACTGCTCGCGCAGCGAGACCTGCGGATCGGCCGGACCCCGGCCCGTCGCCTCCTCTCGCGAGGGTTCGCTGCCTGCAGGCGGCTCTGCCTCGCGGCGGGACATGCCTGCGATCTGCTCAGCGTGGCGCTGCGCCGCACGGCCCCGAGGACCCGAACCCTGCGTGCTAGGTCCGGCGGGTGCGGCCTGGCGCGATCCGGCGGAACTTCCGGGGGAGCGTGCCCCTCGGCCTCACGCGCCCACCGGCGGCGGTCGCGGATCGCGCCGACCTCGGCGCATCCGTCAGGCCTCCTCGCGCGCGCCGGTTCCGGCCAGGATCGCGCCGGGCCCGGCGCCGCGGGCGCGCTCGGGCGGGCGCGCCGCGGCGAGCCGCGCGAACAGCTGCGCCCGGCTGCGCGCGCCGGTCTTGTCGAACACGTGGGTGAGGTGATCGCGCGCGGTGTACGGCGAGATGCCCAGCGCCGCCGCGATCTCCTTCGTGCACAGCCCCTGGAGCGTGAGCTGCAGCACCCGGCGCTCGGCCGGCGTGAGCCCGAACGCGCAGACCTGCAGCTCGGCCAGCTCCACCGGCGCGGCCGGCTCGATCACCGCCGCGAGCTCCACGCCCGGGCTGCCGGCCGGGCGGAAGCCGTGCACGGTCAGCCAGCGCCCGGAGCGCGCGCGGGCCCGCACCCGCGCCGGCCCCTTCGCCTCCCCCGCCTCGTCGCGCCGGCGCGCGGCGGCGGCCACCGCCTGGATCGCGAGCGGCGGCGCCGACGCGGCCCCGCCCAGCTCCTCGAGCCAGCGCTCCGCGGCCGCGTCCGCCGCGACCCGCTCCAGCCCGGGCCCGAGCAGCACCAGCCCGGGCGCGTCCTCCGGCGCCCGCGCCGACGCGCCCTCCAGCAGCAGCGACGCGCGGAGCGCCTCCGCGAGCGTCGCGGCGATGCGCCCCAGCGCGCGGGCCTCCGGCGCGGTGAACTCCGGCCGGCCGCGCTCCCGGTACAGGTCGAGCCAGGCCCAGCAGCCGCCGCCGGCCACGCACGCGCTGCGCGCCTGCCGGCCCAGCCCGATGGGCGCGAGCACCTCGCGGAAGCGCGCGCTCCGCTCCGGCCGCCCGGCGGTGCTCACGCCGAGGACGCCCACGTGCCGCGGCCCGCGGGCGAGCGCGGACAGCTTGTCGTAGTCGTCCTCGCGGATCTCGTTGTCGAGGATGGCGGCGCAGTAGCGCTCCGGCAGCTCGTGGAGCACGCCGGCGGTGGGCAGCAGCGTGGCCGGGTCGGTGGCCGCGAACGCCGCCGCCTCGAACGGGATCGCGTCCGCGATCCGGCCGCGGGCGGCGTCCCAGAGCGTGGTCCAGGGCAGGCCCTGCCGGCACAGCGCCGCCACGTCCCGCTCCGCGCGCTCCGTCACGCTCCGGCGTTCCGGCATGGCCCACCCTCCTCGCCGGGGGCGCCGCGCCTCCGGTGCCGCTCCCCATAGCCGCCGGGCCCGCCGCGCCGCCAGGGCCCGCTCCAACTGGTGCAGCGGCGGGCGGCCCGCCCCGTGCCCCTACGCCCGTCGGATGGTGGCCGGCCGGCGAGGGCGCGAGATTGGGCGCACGCGCGGCGGCGGAGGCGGCCGGCGGAGGAGGCGACATGACGAGGGACGAGATGGATCGGCTGGTGAACCGGCACTTCCAGCAGGAGGCGCAGGACGACCTCGAGGGCGTGCTCTCCACGTTCACCGAGGACCTGCAGCACCGCTGCGTGGGCTCGACCTGCGGGCCGCTCTCGGGCAAGGAGGCGGCCCGGGGCTTCTACCGCCGGCTCTTCGCCGACCTGCGCGGCGAGGGCGTGCGCCCCATCGCGCGCCGCTACGGCGAGGACTTCCTGGTGGACGAGGCCGAGTGGACCGGGACCGTCGCCGACGCGAGCTTCTGCGGGCTGGCCGGGTGGTCCGGGCGCGCCACGTTCCGGATGCTCCACGTGTTCGAGCTGCGCGGCGAGCGGATCTCGCGCGAGGAGCTCTGGTTCGACGTGGCCGCGCTCCGGGCGCAGCTCGCGCCGCCCGCGCGCGCCCAGCGCGGCGACGGGGCCGCGGCGCTCGGCGCCGCGACCCCGGGGTGAGCCGGGCTACGCGATCTTCTCGAACCGCGACGCCGGCGTGCCGCAGACCGGGCACTTCTCGGTGGGGACGCCGAACTCGACGTCGCCGCAGACCGGGCACAGGTACACGTCCATCTTCGACAGGTCCTGCCCGGACTCGAGCGCCGCCAGCGCCTGCTCGAACAGCGTCGCGTGCACCTTCTCGACCCGGTTCGCCCAGTCGAGCATGGTCTTCGCCTTGTGCTGCTCGGCGATGGCCTGCTCGACCATGGGCGGGTACATCTCGGTGTACTCGTAGGTCTCGCCCGCGACCGCCTCGCGCAGGTTCTCGAGCGTCGAGCCGACGCCGCCCATGTTCTGGAGGTGCGCCAGCGCGTGGATGGTCTCGGCGTCCGCCGCGGCGCGGAACAGGCGGGCGATCTGCGGGTAGCCCTCCTTCTCCGCCTTCCTCGCGAAGGCGAGGTACTTCCGGTTGGCCTGGCTCTCGCCGGCGAACGCGACCTTCAGGTTCTCCGCGGTGGTGGGCATCGGCTGTCTCCTGTGCGGGTGGGTGAAGTGATCGGGGGCTACCCGGCCAGGCCCGGCCGCCCCTGCGCGCGGCGCTGGGCGAAGCCGCCCCACGCCAGGAACGCGATCTCGGCCGCCGCGATGAGGACCATCCAGATCACGATGGGCGAGTCGCCGAAGCCGTAGGCGTGGAGCCCGGTCCCGAGGACGTAGTTCACCCCGAGGTACGTCATGAGGATGGTCTGGAACGCGATGATGCTCCAGGCCGCCACGCCGAAGCGCCCGAGGAGCCGGTCGGAGCGGGCGTGCAGGATGGCCATGTACGCGAGGAACGCGACCAGCGACCAGACCTCCTTCGGATCCCAGCCCCAGTACCGGCCCCACGACGACGCCGCCCAGATCGAGCCGGTGAGGATGCCGGCGATGAGCAGGATCGAGCCGACCATCGTGTACCAGTAGTTCAGGTCGGCCATCTTCTCGATGAGGTCCTCGCGCTTCGGCGCCAGCGCGCCGAACGCGATCTGCATGTGCGCGATGATCACCCCGAGCGCCAGCACCGCGTAGCTCACCATGATGATGGGCACGTGGATGGCGAGCCAGGGCGTGCCGGTGAGCACCGGCGGCATCGGGTGGATGAAGCCGTCCATCGGCAGCAGGTCCACGAGCAGCATGGTGACCGCGGCGCCGGCGCTCGCGTTCACCAGCACGAGCCGGTTGCGGATGAACACGAGCGCGATGAGCGCGAACAGGCCCACGCCCCACGCCAGGAACATCATCGACTCGTACATGTTCGACGCGGGCACCCGGCCGCCCACCGCCCAGCGCACGCCGAGCCCCCAGGTCATCACGCCGAACCCGATCACCAGCAGCACCGCCGCGGCCGCGTCGAGCGTGCGGTTCCGCGTGCGCCAGCCCGCGATCGCGGCCACCAGCGCGCCGACCAGGACGATCCAGGCGATGCGGCTCGGGCGCGTGGCGTTGTACGAGACCTCGCGGTCCATGGCGGCGGCCGCCGGCCAGCCCTCCAGGCGCGGCCCGCGGGCCAGCTCGAGCAGGCCGGGCAGCCCCGGCTGCGCCGCCGGGTTCCAGCGCGCCTCCGCCGGCCCGCCCACCGGCACCGGGCGCACGCCGCCCGAGATGAGGTCGCCCATGCGCTGGGCGCGCTCGTAGAGCTTCTCGACGTCGGCGAGGACGCCGCGCCGCGGCTCGTTGCGCGCCTCCTGCGCGGAGGCCTGCTGCATGAGCTGACCGAACTGCGGGCTGCGCGCCACCTGCACCAGCGCCGCGTGCGTGGCGCCGGAGAGCCCGATCGCCTCGGCGAGCTTGGCGTCGTCGAGCGCGATCACCGGCTCGTTCGCGGCGGCCTGCGGGTTCGCCAGCCAGCGCGCCGCGACGGCCACCGCGTCCCGGCCCTGGAACTGGCGGCGGCCGGTGATCTTCCAGACGTTCTCGCGCGCCCAGGTGTCGAGCGGCATGATGCGGCCGTCGTACTGCACCGGCAGCCGGCGCAGCGCCTCCAGGTCGGCCTTCGTGACCTCGTCGGGCGCGGCGGCGGCGGGGCGCGCCAGCGCCAGCACGGCCAGGCTCGCCAGCAGCGCGGCGGCGCGGCGGCGCTGCACGATGCGGGTGCCGAACACCACGCACATGCCCAGCACCAGCAGCACGTAGCCGGCGAACACGATGGGCTGGCCCGGGTCCTTCGACACCGAGAACACCGACGCCTCGCGCCCGTTCTCCTGCTGGTAGCTCGACTGGAAGATGGTGTACCCCGCGACCTCCAGCGGGTGGTTCATCCAGAGCGCGCCCGGCGTGCCGGCCCCGGTCTGCGGATCGAGGATGACCACGTAGCTGCGGAACTGCGCCGGACGCATGGTCCCGGGGTAGTGGTCGATCTGGAAATCCATCAACCGGACCGAGAACGGCAGCGTGTGGCGCGCCACGAGCTGGCCGTTCTCCACCTGGTCGATCTCGTTGCCGGTCTGGCCCTCCCACAGGCCCAGCGTCCCCTCCACCTTGAAGAAGTACGTGACGAGCGCGCCGACCAGGATCAGCACCAGCGAGCCGTGGGTGAGCAGGTAGCCGATCCGCATCTTCCCGTAGGGGAAGAGCGACACCAGCGACGCGACCACGTTCACCGTGAACAGCGCCTGCAGCGCCAGGAACCAGGGCGCGTAGTAGACGAGCCGCCCCGCGACCTCGACGCCGGACCGCGACTCGATGATCGTGCCCGCCGAGAGCCCGAGCAGCAGCAGCACGAGCAGGATCACGGCGAGCTTCAGGGAGGACAGCAGCGCGAGGAGCTTCGGCATCGAACGACCTCTGCAGCGGAAGGGCTCCGGGCCGGGGTGTGTGCCGGCGCGGCGCTTTCGGGGGAAAGCGGCGGCATGGTACCACCAGGGGCGTCCCGGACGCGCCCCGAACCGGCGGCGGCAGGCCGGCGCAGCGCAGGCGTAAGTGCCCGGGCCGACGGTTCTTCCGGTGGTCGTGGGGCGGGCGCGACATCGCGCCGCAGGACTCCGGCGTCAGCGCCGGGGATGGCGCCGCGGACCCGGGGGATGGGACCCCGGTGCGCGACCGTGCTGGGAGGGCGCCGCGGACGCCGGGCGCGGCGGCTGCGCGTGCCCGGGCCGGTCGCGGGGGCCGGCGAGCGGGAGCCGCTCGACGCGGATCACCTCGGGGCCGGCGACCGGTCCGCTGCGGCGCCGTTCGCCGCCCCGATCCGCGCCGGGCTCGCGGCGCTCGGCCGGGCGGCCGCCGCGATCCGCGGGGCGTCCACCGCGATCGGCGGGGCGGCCACCGCGATCCGCGGGGCGGCCACCCCGGTCGCGCGGGCCTGGCGCGCGCTGCCGGTTCTCCGGCCCGCGCCGCTGCGGCGCGTCGTCGCGAGCGGGCGCGGCGCGCGGGACGGCCGCGTGCGCGGGGGCCGCGTGCGCAGGCGCGGCGTGCGGGGCCGCGGCGTGCGGCCGCTGGGGCTGGCCGCGCCCGCCGCCGCGGGCGGGCGGGTGCGCGGGCGCGCGGGCGGGCTCCGGGGCGCGGCCGGACGGGACGAAGTCGGGGGTCAGCTCGCGCCGGACGTAGGCGCGCCAGATCTCCCGCGCGTCGCCCGCCGCGGCGTGGAGCGCGGGGTCGAGCGCGGCGAAGAAGCGGCGCAGGTTCTCGAGGTCGCGCCGGAAGAACGCCTCCGCCTGCCCGTTGTGCGCCGCGCCCACCACCTGCGGGAAGTCGATGACCACGGGCCCTTCGTGCCCGAGCAGCACGTTGTAGGGCGAGAGATCGCCGTGGATGAGGTCGCAGCAGAGCATGCGCACCGCCTGCGAGCGCAGGTCGGCGTAGAGCGCGGCGGCGCGCTCGCGCGGCACGCGCGCGTCCACCAGGCGCGGCGCCGGGTGGCCGTCGGGGCCGACCACCAGCTCCATGAGCAGCACGCCCTCGTAGAACAGCACCGGGCGCGGGACCCGCACGCCCGCGGCGTGGAGCGTGTGGAGCGCGTCGGCCTCGCGCGCCTTCCAGGCCTCCTCCGCGGCCGCCTGGCCGAAGCGGCTCCCGCGGTCCATGGCGCGCTGCGTGCGGCTGTCGCGGACGCGGCGGCCCTCGCGGTAGGCCGCGTCGTTGCGGAACGTGCGCGTCTGGCGCGCCTTGTAGACCTTGGCCGCGACCACCTCGCCGCCGGCCTGGACCAGCCAGACCTCGGCCTCCTTGCCGGTCTTCAGGCGCGCGCCGACGGCTTCGACGACGCCGTCGGCGAGGAGCGGTGCGAGGGGGTCGTGCATGCGCGAGAGGGCGCGGGGCTACTTCTTCGGCGCGCCGCCGGGACCGCCGGGGCCGCGCCCGCCGCCGGGACCGCCCGGCCGCCGGCCGCCGCCGCCGCCCGGCCGCCCGCGCCCGCCGCGCTCGTTGCGGCGGTCCTCGCGGAGCGAGTCCATCGAGAAGCCGCCGGTCGCGGCGCCGGCTCCCTTGCCGCCGCCGCCACCGCCGCGGCCGCCGCCGCCCCCGCCCCGGCCGCCGCGACCGCCCCGGCGCCCGCCGCGATCCTCGCGGTCGCCGCCGGCGGTCTGCTTCATGCTCGCGGGGAAGATATCGACCAGGAACTGATGGCCGCCGAGCGTCTTGGCGCCGGCGACCGGCTCCTCGGCCCCGAAGACGCGGACCAGCCGGACGTCCTCGGCGCGGCGCCCCACCACCTCGACCGCGGCGCGGAGCAGCGCCAGGCGATCGCCGGAGACGCCGGTCGCCTCCGCCACCGCGGCGTCGAGCGCGGCCTTCACGGCCTCGCTCTCGCCCTGGGGTGCGGGCTGTGCGGGGGCCGCGGCCGCCTCGGGCTGCGCGGCGTCGGCGGCGGGCGCCGCCTCGGCCGGCGCGGCGGCCTCGGGCGCGCCGGCCTCCGGCGCGGGCTCCGTCGTGGGCGCCGGGGCGGGCGCCGCCGCGACGGGCTCGGGCTCGGCCGGGAGGTTGCGCCGCGCGGCCGCGATCGCCGCCGCCGCCGTCCGGATGAGGGTGCCGCTCAGCTCGGTCAGGGTCTTCATGGGGCCGTAGCCATACACCATCGGCCCGCGCCGACAAAGCGCCGCGGGGACCCGCCTCGGCGGCGGCCTAGGGCCTGGGCGGCGGGTGCTGGCGCGCCCAGGCCTGGAACCGTCCGGCGGCCCCCTGGAGGCGGGGTGAGGCGGTTGCCCAGGAGAAGGACCGGGTCAGGCGCAGGTCGCGGAGCGGCAGGATGCGGAGCGTGCCGGCCGCCACCTCGAGCTGCACGCTCCAGCGCGAGACGAACGCCACCCCCAGCCCCGCCACCGCGGCCATCTTGATCGACTGGTTGGAGCCGAACAGGAGCTCGGAGCGGCGCACCGAGCGGGCCCCGAGGACGCCGGCCAGCGCCTCCTCGACCACGGCGCGGGTGTTGGACCCGGGCTCGCGCAGCAGCAGCGGCGCCGAGGCGAGGTCGGCCGCGCGGGAGATGCGCAGGAGGTCGCGCGCGGACGCTGCGGCGACCGCCACCAGCTCGTCCTCCAGGTAGCGCTCCAGGTGGACGCGCGGCGAGCGCAGCCGGCCCTCCACGATGCCGAGCGGCACCTTGCCGTCCGCCACCCACTCCAGCACGCGGGCGGTGTTCGCGACCTGGAGCCGGAAGGGGACGCGGCCGTGCACCGCGCGGTAGCCGGCCACGAGCGGCGGGACGAGATAGGCCGCGGTGGTCATGCTGGCGCCGAGCACCACCTCCTCGCCCACCCCCGGCTCGTCCTGGAACGCACCCTCCACCTCGCCGAGCAGCGCGTGCACCTGCTTGGCGGTGTCGAGCAGGCGCAGCCCCCAGTCGTTCGGCGTGACGCCCTTCGACGAGCGGACCAGCAGCGCGCGGCCGCACTCCTCCTCCAGCGCGCGGATCTGCGCGGTGACCGCCGGCTGCGACAGGTGGAGCAGCTTGGCGGCGGTGGAGATCTTCCGGGCCTGCGCGACCACGCGGAAGGTCTCGAGCTTGCGGGGATCGAGGCGGCGCACGCGCGCAGGCTATCAGATCCCCTGCGCGGCCGGGAGGCGGCCATCAGCTCCGCCTATGGTCCATCCGATCTTGCGTGGAGGCGCGGCGCGCCGGCGGGCGCATCATCGCCTCCGGAACACGCCGGGCCGCGCCCGGCCGCTCAGCCCCGGAGGGCACCGCACATGGCCTCGATCCAGAACCGCGTCACCCGCACCGTCGTCGCGCTCGACGACACCGCCAGCTGCGCCGAGGCCGCCCGCCTCATGACCGACCGCGGCATCGGCTCGGTCGGCGTGCGCCGCGGCGGGACGCTGGCCGGCCTGGTGACCGAGCGCGACGTGGTCGCCGCGGTCGCGCGCGGGATCGACCCGGCCAAGACGCCGCTCGCCGCGGTGCTGCGCCCCGACTTCCCCGCCGTCGCGCCGCAGGCCACCGACGCCGAGTGCGCCCAGCTCATGCGCGCCCGCCGCACCCGCCACCTGGCGGTGCGCGAGGGCGGCGCGGTGGTGGGCGTCATCTCGATGCTCGACCTGGTGGACCTGGTGGTCGAGGAGAAGCAGTCGGACATCGAGCAGCTCGAGAGCTACATCCGCGGCGGCCGCGCCCACCAGCTGAGCGAGCCCATCACCACGCTGTTCTCGCACGCCGCGAACACGGCCTATTAGGCCAGGCTCGCTCCACGGGGCTGCGCCCCGATCTCACCACGGCACCGGCCGGTAGTCCTTGAAGAACTGCCCGGCCGGATGCCGCCCGGTGCGGAAGCCGTCGAAGATGGGCGCGACGATCCGCGCCGCGCCGTCCACGATGTCGAGCGGCGGCGAGAACGCGTGCTCCTCCGCCTTGCGCGCGGCGAGGTGGACCGGGTCCTCGTCGGTCACCCACCCGGTGTCCACCGCGTTCAGGAAGATCCCGTCCTTCGCGTAGTCCGCCGCGCTGGTCCGCACCAGCATGTTGAGCGCCGCCTTGGCCATGTTGGTGTGCGGGTGCCGGTCGGTCTTGTGCTCGCGGTAGAACTGCCCCTCCATCGCCGACACCATCACCACGTGGCGGGCCGCGTCGCCGCTGGTGGCGGTCCCTTCGGGCGCGCCCGGCGCCCGCGTCATGAGCGGCTTCAGCCGCGACGCCATCACGAACGGCGCCGTCGCGTTCACGAGCAGCACCTCCAGCAGCTCCAGCGTGGGCACCTCGTGCAGGCGCAGGCGCCACGAGTTGTGCGTGCGCAGGTCCACCTGCTGCAGGTCCTGGTCGAGCACGCCGCGCGGGAACAGCTCCAGCGCGCTCTTCCCCGGCAGGAGCGGGTCCGCGTCGCTGCGGGCTTGCGAGAGCAGCGCCGGCCCGGTCACGCCCGCCGCGCCCCCCTGCCCGCGGAGCGCGTCCCGGAACGCCTCCCAGTCGCGCAGCAGCGCGCGCTCGGCCGGCGGCAGCGCCGAGGGCGGCGCCTGCTCGGCCTCGAGCAGGTGCGCGTAGAACCCCGGGGGACGCCGCACCGTCTGGCAGGCGTTGTGGACCTGGAAGTCGAGCCGCGGCAGCGTCGCGTCGAGCCGCTGGCAGAGCAGCTCCACGCTGGGGGTGTGGCGCAGGTCCACGCCGTGGATCGAGAGCCGGTCGCGCCAGCGCCCGAAGTCGGCCTCTCGCGCGTAGCGCGCCGCGGCGTCGCGCGGGAACCGGGTCAGCGCCACCACGCTGCAGCCCGCGCGGAGCAGCAGCAGCGCCGCCTGGTAGCCGATCTTCACGCGCGCGCCGGTGACGAGCGCCACCCGGCCGCGCAGGTCCGCGCCGGCGGTGCGGCGCGCCTGGTTCTCGTCCCCGCAGGCGCGGCACAGCTGATCGTAGAACGGGTGCAGGCGGCGGAACGTCGCCTTGCAGACGTAGCACTTGCGCGGCTCCGACAGCTCCGGCCCGGTGTCGTCCTCCGCGCGCGGCGCGCCCGCCTCGGCGCCGGCCCCGCGCGCGCCGGGCAGCCGGGGCCACCAGCCGGACGCGTCGGCGCCGGGCGGGGGCAGCTCGGGGAGCGGCGCCACGAACACCGGCGCCTGCCGGAGCCGCTGGATGCCGGTGTCGCGGCGCAGGTCCGCGTCCCGGGACCGGCGCGCGCGGTGCTCCTCCTTGAGCAGGGCCTTCTGCAGCTTCTTGCGGGCCTTCAGGTCCGGCCGCGCCACCTCGCCGGCCAGCCGCTGCAGCGCCACGCGCGCGTCCGCGTCCACGCGCGCGAGCACGGTGCGGTCCTCGGCCACCCGCGCCAGCACGCGGAGCGCCGCCGCGAGGTCGGCCGGATCGAGGTCCGGCCCGCCGCCGTCGCCAGGTGTCGCCATGGGGGCGCATCCATACCCCGCCCGCGGGCGCGTGCCCACCCCCGGCGCGCGGCGGCGCGCCGCAGGCGTCCCTCGTCCGCGCGTCCCGGCCCTGCGGGTCGGGCGCTCGCGCGACTTTTCCCGGCGGAGCGGGCGGGCGACGCTGGGCACGGTCGCAGGGGCCGGCGAACCTGAGGGGGGACGCGATGATCCACTTCTACGAAGAGGCGGCGGGCGGCGCGGCGTGCCGGGCGGAGAACGGCCGGTTCTGGACCATCGTCCCCGTCACCGTGTCCTGCCCCGCCTGCCAGGCGGTGCTGGCCGAGCGCGAGGCGGAGCGCCGGGCGCAGCGGGCGGCGCCGCCCCCGTGCGCGCCGGTGCTGCTCGGCCGGCTGCGCTCGGCCTGAGCCTCAGGGCTCGGGCGTCCCGTCGCCCGGCGTCCCGCGGCTGCCCGCCTCGAGGACCTGCGCCAGCGTGGCGGGGTCGAGGGGCTTCTCCACCCGGGCGTTCGGGACCCGCTCCAGGAACTCGCGCGCCCGCGCGGTGAACGCGCCGCCGGTCATGAACACGATGCGCGCCGCCTGTCCGGGGTCGAGCTCCTGCACGGACGCGTGGACGTCCATCCCAGCCAGCTCGGGCATCATCAGGTCGCAGAGGATCACGTCCCAGCGCTCGCCCGAGTGGAGGCGCCGGAGCGCCTGCGCCGGGTCGGTGCTCACGTCCACCGCGCAGTCGCGCGACAGCGTCCGGCCGATGGCGCGCGCCACCAGCGGATCGTCGTCGAGCACCAGCACCCGCCGCCGCGGCGGCCCGGCCGGCTCCGCGGACGCCTCCGCCGGCCCGGTCGCGGCGCCGGCCGGCGCGGGCGGGAGCAGCACCCGGAACCGGCTCCCCCGTCCGACGGCGGTCTCGACGTCGATCTCGCCGCCCAGCGCCTTCACGATGCCGTGGCAGATCGACAGGCCCAGCCCCGTCCCCTCCCCCACGCCCTTGGTGGTGAAGAACGGGTCGAAGATCCGGGGCAGCACGTCGGGCGCGATGCCGGTGCCGGTGTCGGCGACCGCCACCTCGACGCGCCCGTCCGCGGCGAGCGCCGTGGAGACCTCGATGCGGTTCGCGCCCGGGTCGCCCTCGGGGATGGCGTGCGCGGCGTTCACGACGAGGTTCAGCATCACCTGGCCGATGCGCGCCTCGCTCGCCAGGACCCGCGGGACCGGCCCGAGCCGCAGGATGACCTGCGCGCGCTCGCGGGTGAGCGTGCCCGTCATCTTGAGGCAGCCCTCGATGACGCGCACCACGTCCACCGGCTCGAGCCGGTCGTTCTCGGCGCGCGAGAACGCCTTCAGGTCCCGGACGATGTGGCGGACGCGGTCGGCGCCGGCCAGCGCCTCGCGCAGCGCCTGGAGCGCCTCGCCGAGCGGCGCCTGCCGCCCGCGCGCGTCCAGCGACCCCAGCCGCTCCAGCGCGAACGCCACGTTGCCGTACACGTAGGTGAGCGGGTTGTTCACCTCGTGGGCGACGCCGGCCGCCATCGTCCCGAGCGACGCCATCCGCTCGGCCACGTGCACCCGCGCCTGCATCTCCCGCCGCTCGGTCACGTCGCGGGTCACGCCGATGGCGCCGAGCACCTGCCCGTCGGCGCTCCACAGCAGGCTGAAGCGCGACTCGGCCTGGACCCGCCGCCCGTCCTTCGCGACCACCTCGTGCTCGATGAGCGCGTCGGCGAACGGCTGCGCGTGCGGCGCCACCGCGCCGAGCCGGGCGAGCGCCGAGCGGATCCGCTCGATGGAGGGCACCGACAGGAGCCTCGGCCAGCGGAGGCGGCAGGCCTCCTCCGGCGTCCACCCGGCCAGCCGCTGCACCGCCGGGCTCACGTAGGTGAGGCGGCGCGACGCGTCCACCATCCAGATCACGTCGGTGGCGCTCTCGGCCAGCAGCCGGAAGCGGGTCTCCTGCTCGGCGAGATCCTGCACGGCCGCCTGGTGCCGGCGCCACGCGCGGAGCGTCAGCCAGGCCGCCGCGGCGGTGAGCAGGCCGAAGGCGGCGAGCACGGCGGTGGCGAGCAGCGTGGAGCGGCGCCAGCCGGCGAGGTAGTCGTCGAACGC
The DNA here is from genome assembly GCF_049201065.2 of Anaeromyxobacter sp. Red801. Taxonomy (NCBI): domain Bacteria; kingdom Pseudomonadati; phylum Myxococcota; class Myxococcia; order Myxococcales; family Anaeromyxobacteraceae; genus Anaeromyxobacter; species Anaeromyxobacter sp. Red801. Next base: position 2,774,462 of record NZ_CM181236.1, read on the forward strand.
GAGCCCGACGATGACGAGGTGCCCGGTGCGCGCCATCCGCCGGAACGTGAAGGTGCGCTCGATGCCGTCCACCGCCACGCCGGAGTACGTGGCCGAGCGGTGGCCGTCGCGGAGCAGCGCCTGCAGCTCGGGCGAGACGGTGCGGTCGCCGAGCGCGATCGGCGCGCCGGAGGTCTGGCGGCGCACGACCAGGCCGAGCTCGGGATCGCGCAGCACGATGACGCCCCGCGCGCCCACGTCGTAGCCCTCGAACGCGCTGCCCAGGTCCTCCAGCAGCACGCTCGCGACCGCCACGCCGGCGAAGCTCCCGTCCGCGCGCCGGAGGGCGCGCGCCAGGACCAGCAACGGGCGGGCGGTGAGCCGTCCGACGAGCGGCCTCGAGACGATCACGCCGAGGCCGGGCTCGGCCCGCAGCCGCCGGAAGTAGTCGCGGTCGGAGATGTCGATGACCGAGCCGGGGGGCGCGTCGCGGCCGTGCGCCAGCTTGCCGTCCGCGTCGAACGTCTCGAGCGAGTGGAGCTGCGGGATGCGCCCGCGCTGGCGGGCGAGGAAGTCGTCGAACACGGGCCCGTCCACCCGGCCCTCGGCCGACTCGCGCGCGTACTCGTCCGCCACGGTGAGCAGCGTCAGCTCGACCTTCTCGAAGACGCCGGCGAGGTACTGCTCGAGCGCGGCGGCCAGGTTCTGCGTGGCCGCGGTGGCGCGCTCGCGGTGGTGCTGGCGGCTGGCCTCGACCGACGAGCCGACCAGCAGCACCGCCAGCAGGTCGATGATCGCGACCGCCACCGCCAGCGCGCGGGCCGCTCGCGGCGACGACCAGGCCGGGACCGAGGACCGCTGTTCTCCGTCGCTCACGCGCGCGCTCCGGGGGGCGACCCGGGGCCACGAGCCCCCGGTCGAGCGGCGAGAGTACCCTCCGGACCGCGCGCTCGGAAGCGCCCTCGCGTGCGGGCGCCGGCCGCCCCCGCGTTCACGGGACGCGCGCGGGGCAGGTGTTCCCTGCTCCCACCCGGCGGCGCGCTACGCCGGGAGGAGCTCGCGCACCGCGTCCTCCAGCCGCGCGCGCGGCACCGCGCCGACGAGCTGGCGGGCCACCTTGCCGCCCTTGAAGAAGAGCAGCGTCGGCATCGAGCGGATCCCGTAGCGCTCGGCGGTGGCCGGGTGCCGCTCCACGTCGAGCGCCGCGACCTTCACGCGGCCGCGGTACCCGCTCGCGAGCGCCTCCAGCGTGGGCGCGAGCGCCTTGCAGGGCGCGCACCACGCCGCGGTGAACTCCACCAGCACCGGCTCCGGCGCGGCCAGCACCTCGCGCTCGAACTCCGCGTCCCCGATCTCCATCACCGCCGCCATGGCCGCCTCCGCCGCGCCGCCGGGCGGAGTGCCCGGCCGCCGCGCGGGAAGGGATCTACCCGCGGCGGCGCGCCGGGGCGACCCGCCGCGCCGGAACGCTGCGTTCCGCCGCGTCCCCCGGCCCGCCGGCCGGCGCGCGCCCCGGCGGATCCCAGGGCAGCGCCGCGGCGCCGCCCGACACCAGCTCGAGGAACGCGCGCACCTTGGGCGCGAGGTGCCGGCCGCTCGGGTACACCGCGTGGACCGGCATGCCCGGCGGCGTCTCGGCCTCGAGCACCGCCACGAGGCGCCCGGTCCGCACGTCCTCCGCGACGAGCGCCGCGGGCAGCCGCACCACGCCCAGCCCGGCGCGGGCGGCGAGCTGCCCCGCGCGCACGCTGGGCACGCGCAGGCGGCCGGCGGGGCGCACCGTCCGCGCCGTCGCCCCCGCGCCGAAGAACCAGACCTCGTCGGTGCCCGCCTCGGCGAGCAGGATGCAATCGTGCGCCCCCGCCTCGCCGCGCAGCGCGTCCGGGCCGGCGGGCGTGCCGCGGCGGGCCAGGTAGGCCGGGCTCGCGTAGCAGCCGGTGCGCAGCGTCCCGAGGCGCCGCGCCACCAGGGAGGAGTCGGCGAGCGGTCCGGTGCGCAGCGCGAGGTCGTGCTCCTCCGCGAGCAGGTCCACGTGCGGCGGCGCGAGCGCGAGCTCGACGCTCAGGCGCGGGTGGCGGAGCAGCAGCTCGGCCACCGCGGGCGCGAGCAGCTCGCCGAGCAGGGCCGGGGTGGCGATCCGCAGCGTGCCCTGCGGCGCGCCGCGGGCCTCGGCCGTCTCCCGGTCCAGCGCGCGGGCCTCGGCCACCAGCCGGGCGGCGCGGGCGTGGTACGCGCGGCCCGCCTCGGTGAGCCGCAGGCGGCGCGCGTTCCGCTCCAGGAGCCGCACGCCGAGCCGCTCCTCGAGCGCGGCGAGCCGGCGGCTCACGGTGGACTTGCGCAGGCCGAGGCGCGCCGCGGCCGCCGTGAGGCCGCCGGTGGCCACCACCTCCACGAGCAGCCGGAGGTCGTCCAGGCTCGCGTCACCGGCGATCATGGCGCGGGGCGCGGCCTCACCCCGCCCGCTCGGCGGCGGCCGGGGCCACCGCGCCCGGCGCGGCCGGGGCGGAGGCCGGGGCCGCGGGCCTGGCGCGCACGGCGGCCCCCGACGTCGCCAGCCAGGAGCCGCCCAGGATGAGCGCGAACCCCACCGCGGTGCCCACGGTGAACGGCTCGCCGAGGAGCGTCACCCCGGCCGCCACCGCCACCGCGGGGTTCACGTACGCGACGACCGTGGCGCGCACCGGGCCGACCTCGGCGATGAGCTGGAAGAACAGCGTGAACGCGAGCGCGGTGCACAGGACGCCGAGCCCCGCCACCGCGCCGAGCGCCTCGGCGGGCGGCCAGGCGGCGGGGAGCTGCGCGATCCCGAACGGCGCGTAGGCGAGCGCGCACATCGCGAGCGACACCGCCACCACGTCGAGCGCGGGGAGGTCGGAGAGGCGGCGCGCCACGATGCGCGGCGCGAGCGCGTAGCCGAGCACGACCACCGCGAGCTCGGCCACGGCGCGCGCGTCGCCGCGGCCGAGGTCGAGGCCGAGCAGCGCCACCACGCCCGCGAGCCCGACGGCGAGGCCGGACATGCGGCGCGCGCCGAGCGGCTCGTGGCCGGCGCTCAGGCGCGAGGCGAGCGCGCCGACCAGCGGCGTGGCGGCGATGACGAGCCCCGCGAGCGAGCTGGTGACGTGGCGCTCGGCGTCGGCGAGCAGGAGCCAGGGGACCGCCATCTCGCCGAACGTGAACAGCGCGATGGGCCGCCAGCGCGCCAGCACCGGCCGCAGGTTGCCGCGGAGGAGCACGAACGGGAGCAGGAGCACCGCGCCCGTGGCGGTCCGGAGGAACACGAGGCTGGCGGGCGAGAGGTCTCGCACCGCCACCTTGATGAGCAGGTACGGGATGCCCCACAGCACGCACAGCGCGACGAACAGGATCCAGCCTCGGCGGGTCACCCGGATCTCCTTGGCGCCGCACAAGGCCGGCGCGAGGACGCACGAATAGTCGGCCCGGCGCCTGCGGGCAAGCGCGCCGGCGCGCGCATCCGCGCGCCGGGGACGGGCGTTCTCGCGCCCCCCCGGGAGCCGCGGCGGCCGTCAGTAGACGACCACCGCGTCCGGCGCGAGCAGGCCCGACGTCGCGTCCACCTGCACCAGCGCGACGCGGCGGGTCGCGTCGGCGGAGAAGAAGGCGAAGCGGCCGTGCGAGACGTAGCCCTTGCCGCCCACGCCGATGCGCGCGAGCGGGATGGTCTCCTGGAGCGCCAGGAAGTCGTCGCCGAACAGGCGGAGCTCGGCGTCCGCGCCGGGATCCGCGGGCCAGTACGGCAGGCCCCGCACCACCAGGATCTGGCCGGCCGCGGCCGAGTGGTCCGCCCACTTCACCTGCCCGGTGCCCTCCAGCGCGCCCGCGTAGGTCATGTCCGAGCCGGCGGTGGAGCCCTGGGTGGTGTTCGCGTGGAAGGTGTTGCCGCACGCGGTCACGATGCGCAGGCCGTCCTCGGTGATCCAGAGGTCGCCGCACATCTCGTAGTCCCCGTGGTACGGCGAGTCGTACAGGAACGAGGCCGTCCCGCCGGCGATCGAGAACTTCCGGATGTCCTCGGGCGAGACGAAGTTGTCCGCGCCGTAGATGGCGGCGCCGCCCGGGTGCAGCCTCCCCTTCGTGCCGTCGTACGGGCTCCAGCCCGTGCTCGCCGTGTCGGCGCCGGTGGAGATCCGGATGGAGTGGAGCTGCTCCCAGGTGGCCGGGAACACGTAGATGTAGCCGTTGCCGGCCAGGACCACGTCGGACGGAACCACGCTGGTGGTGAACGTGCCGACCAGCGCCGGCGGCGCGTCGAGGCTCACGTACGAGACCAGGGCGTCGTGGCCGACCGCGGCGTAGCGGCCGTCGGGCGAGACGCTCACGGCGAGCGCCGCCTTGGGGAGCGCCACGGACACCTCCGTCCCGGCGACGGGGTCGGCGACGTAGAGCTTCGAGCCGCCCACCGCCACGAGCCGATCGAGCGCGCGCGAGTACTCCGCGTCCACCACCGCGTGCCCCAGCATCCACACCTTGCGGTGGACCGTGACCTGCACCACGTCCGTCGCGGCGCTCGCGAGCTCGCCGTCGTGGACCGCCAGCGAGAACGCGTACACGCCCTCCAGGTCGTAGCTGACGGAGGGGGCGCAGGCGGCCGGATCCGAGAGGGCGGCGGCGCTGCCGGTCGGCTTCGATACCAGCGCCCAGGCGCAGGTGATCGGGTCCTGGTCCGGGTCGCTGGACGCGGCGGCGCTGAGCGCCAGCGTCGCGCCCGCGTTCGACTCGAGGTCCGGCCCGGCGTCCGCGACGGGCGCGTGGTTGCGGACGGTGATGGTCGCCTCGTCCTGCGCGGAGAGGCCGCCGGCGGTCACGGTGAGGCGGACCACGTAGGCGCCGTAGACGTCCGGCGTGAACGAGGCCTGCGAGAGCGTCGCGCCGCCGAACGCCGCCGCGCTCCCGGCCGGGCGGGACACCAGCGCCCACGCGTAGGTGAGGGCGTCGCCGTCCGGGTCGGCGCTGGCGCGGCCGTCGAGCGCCACCGCGATCCCGCGGCTCCCCTCCCGGTCCGGCCCGATCGACGCCGTGGGCGGGAGATCCTGGCTGGTGATGACGACGTCGTCCGAGACGGGCGGGTTCACGCCGTCGGAGACCTGCAGGCGCACCCCGTACACGCCGGGCACGTCCGCGGTGAAGGACGCGTGCGCGCTGCCGGCGGACTGGATGAGGGCGGCGCTGCCGCCGGGCCGGGAGGTGAACGTCCAGCCGTAGGTGAGCGGAAACCCCTCCGGATCGCTGCTGGCGGCGCCGTCGAGCTGCACCAGCGCGCCCTTGCCGACGGTGCGATCGAAGCCCGCCTGGGCGACGGGCGGGCCGTTGCCCGGGATCACGGGGAGCGAGGGCTTGTCGCTCCCGCCGCTGCAGGCGAGGGCGGTGCAGAGCGCGAGGGCCGCGGCGGTGCGGCGGCGGGCGGGGTGCATGGAGCCTCCGGCGGTGGCGGACGGGCGCGCGCCGTCATGGCGCCGGCGGTCCACCCCGGTCACTGGGGGTGCATGCTATGGCATGGGCCGCGCTTCACCGTGCGCCAAACGCGCGGCCGGCGCGCCCGGGCATGGGCGCGCGCCGCACACGCGACCGCCCGGGCGCACACCGGACCACCGGAGGCGCGCCCCGGCGCCGGGCCAGCGCGCGCGGCGGCGCGCCGGCCCGCGCCGCCGGGCGGCGACGCTCAGGGCTTGATGAACGTCCCGCTGCGCAGCTCGTGGAGGGCCTGCTCGATCTCCTCCTCGGTGTTCATCACGAACGGCCCGTAGCGCGCGTACGGCTCGTTCAGCGGCTGCGCCGAGAGCAGCAGGAAGCGCGCCGGCGCGGCGCCGGCGTGCACGCGGACCACCTCGCCGTCGCGGAGGATGGCGAGCCTCGGGGCCCCGACCGCCTGCGCGGCGCGGCCGGCCTGCGCGCCGCCCACCGTCACCTCGCCCTCGAACACGTACAGGAGCGCGGTGTGGCCGCGCGGCACCGGCTGCTCGAACGTCTTGCCCGCGGGCAGCGCGACGTCGAGGTAGGTCGGGCCGGCGAAGATGTCCTTCACCGCGCCGGCCACGCCGTCCACCTCCCCGGCGACCACCCGCACGCGCGCGCCGCCGGGGCGGGCGACCTCGGGGATGCGCGCCGCCGGCACGTCCTGGTACCGCGGCCGCGTCATCTTCAGCTTCGCGGGCAGGTTCACCCAGATCTGGAAGCCGTCGAGCCGGCGCGGGCCGACCTTGGGCATCTCCTCGTGCAGGATGCCGCTGCCGGCGGTCATCCACTGCACGTCGCCCGCGCCGATCACGCCCGAGTTCCCGATGCTGTCGCGGTGCGCGACGCTGCCGTCGAGCATGTAGGTGATGGTCTCGATCCCGCGGTGCGGGTGCATGGGGAAGCCCGCGATGTAGTCGTTCGCGTCCTCCGAGCCGAAGTGGTCGAACAGGAAGAAGGGATCCAGGTGGTCGAGCGTCCGGGTGGCGATGCTGCGCTTCAGCCGCACGCCGGCGCCGTCGCTGGCGGCGATGGGGGTGACGACGGTCTCGAGTCCGCGTTCGGTCATGGTGATCTCCTGCCCCGGGATGTGCCGGCGGGACCGGCCCGGCGCAATGTCCGGGGGCGCACCGGATCGTTGCGCGGCGCGGAACGGCCGCGGCCGGGGGACTCCGGTCAGGGCCGGAGCGCGAAGCGCTCGAGCGTCATCACCGCCGACTGGAGCCCCTCGCAGAAGGTCGGGTGGGCCATCTCCATGTCCACGAGCGCCCGCGCGCTCGCGCCCGCCTGCATCAGCGCGGCGACGACGTGCACGAGCTCCCCGCCCTCCGCCCCCACCACGGCCGCGCCCAGGATCCGCTCGTCGCGCGGGTCCACCAGCACGCGCACCACGCCGTCCGGCTCGTCCACCTCGACGGCGCGCGCCACCGCCGAGTACGGCAGCGTGGCGAGCTCGAACGGCACGCCCCGCGCCCGCGCCTCGCGCTCGGTCAGCCCCACCACCCCCACCTGCGGATCGGTGAACACCACGTGCGGCACCAGCCGGTCGTCGCGCGTCCGCCGGCCGCCGCCGAGCAGGAGGTCGAAGAGGATGCGGTGGTCGTCCCAGGCGCTGTGGGTGAACTGGGGGCCGCCGGCCACGTCGCCCACCGCGTACACGCCCTCGGCGCTGGTGCGGTAGCGCGCGTCCACCTCGACGAACCCGCGGCGATCCAGCGCCACGCCGGCCGCGTCGCAGCCGAGGTCGTCGGTGTTCGGGCGCCGCCCGGTCGCGACGAGCAGGTGCGACCCCTCCACCACCCCGCCGCCGGCGAGCCGCACCCGCACCGCGCCCGCGCCGCCCTCGACCGCCTCCGCCGGCGCGCCGAGCGCGAGCCGGAGCCCCTCGCGCCGGAACACCTCCTCCAGCGCCGCGCTCACCGCCTCGTCCTCGCGGGCGAGCAGGTGCGGCGACGGGTCGATCACCGTCACGCCGGCGCCGAGCCGCCGGAACAGCTGCCCGAGCTCGCAGCCGACGTAGCCGCCCCCGAGGACCACCAGGTGCGCGGGGAGCGCGCGCAGCGCGAGCGCGCTCGAGCTGGTGAGGAACGGGACCCGGTCCAGGCCGGGGACGGGCGGCACCGCCGGGCGCGCGCCCACGTTCACGATCACCACCGGCGCGGCGAGCCGCTCACCCGCGACCTCCACCTCCCGGGGTCCCACGAACCGCGCGGCGCCGGGCACCACCCGCAGCCGCGGCGCGGCCGCGTCCAGGCGGCGGCGCACGCCCTCGCGCCAGCGCGCCACCACCGCGTCCTTGCGGTCCATCACCGCCCCGAGGTCCACCGCCACCTCGCCGGCGCGGATCCCGAGCCGCCCGGCCGTCCGCGCCACGTGCGCGGCCCGCGCGCTCGCGAGGAGCGTCTTCGTGGGCGTGCAGCCCGCGTTCACGCAGGTGCCGCCCAGCGCGCCGCGCTCGACCAGCGCGACCCGCCGCCCCGCGGCCGCGAGCCGCGCGGCGAGCGGCACGCCCGCCTGGCCGGAGCCGAGGACCAGCACGTCGAGATCCGATGCCATGCGCCACCTCCCCGCCCGCGCCGGGCGGTCCGGCCTATGTGCCGCCGGCGGGCCGCGCGCGCCAGGCCGCTCCCAGGTGTCGCTCGCCCGCGAAGACGCCTCGCCCGGGCCGGGAGCTTCCGCTAGATAGAGGCGGATGGACCGGATCCTCTCGGACTGGGTGCGGGACGCGCGGGCGCGCACGCTCGGGCTCGCGGCGTCGCTGCCGGCGGACGGCCTGCTCGGCCCGCGGCTCGCGATCGTCAACCCGCCGCTCTGGGAGCTGGGGCACGTGGCCTGGTTCCAGGAGCGCTGGGTGCTGCGCCACGCCGCGGGCCGGCCGCCGCTCCGGGCCGGCGCCGACGCGCTCTACGACTCCATCGCCATCCCGCACGACGTCCGCTGGGACCTGCCGCTCCCCTCGCTGGCGGAGACGGTCGGGTACCTGCGCGAGGTCGAGGCCGGCGTGCTCGCGCTGCTCGAGCGCGGCGAGGCCGATCCCTACTTCGCGCGGCTCTCGGTGTTCCACGAGGACATGCACTGGGAGGCGATGGCGTTCTCGCGCCAGACGCTGGGCTGGCCGGCGCCGCCCGGGCTCCCGGCCTCCGCGGCCGGCGCCGGACCCGAGGGCGACGCGGCCCTGCCGGGCGGGACGTTCCGGCTCGGCGCGGCGCCCGGCGACGGGTTCGTGTTCGACAACGAGAAGTGGGCGCACCCGGTGGAGCTGGCGCCGTTCCGGATCGCCCGCACCCCGGTGACCGAGGCGCGCTTCGCCGAGTTCGTGGACGACGGCGGCTACCGCCGGCGCGCGCTGTGGAGCGAGGCCGGCTGGCGCTGGCGGGAGGCGGCCGGCGCCGAGCACCCGGCGTACTGGGAGCGCGCGGGGGACGGGTGGCGCCGGCGGGAGTTCGACCGGCGCGTGCCGCTCGCGGCGGGCCGGCCGGTCGCGCACGTGTGCGCGCACGAGGCGGACGCCTTCTGCCGCTGGGCCGGGCGGCGGCTGCCGAGCGAGGCGGAGTGGGAGGCGGCGGCCACCGCCGAGGGCGCCCCGCTCGGCGGCGCCGGCAGCGTCTGGGAGTGGACCGCGAGCGACTTCCTCCCCTACCCCGGCTTCGTCGCCGATCCCTACCGCGAGTACTCGCAGCCCTGGTTCGGCACGCACCGCGTGCTGCGCGGCGGCAGCTTCGCCACCCCGGCGCGCCTGCTGCGCCCCACCTTCCGCAACTTCTACACGCCCGACCGCCGCGATCCCTGGGCCGGGTTCCGGACGTGCGCCGCGTGAGGATCGTCATCGCCACGCCGGCCGCCCGCGGCTCGCACAAGGGCAACCGCGTCACCGCGCTGCGCTGGGCCGGCCACCTGCGCGCGCTCGGCCACCGCGTGGCGCTGGCCGACGCCTGGTCCGGCGCACCGTGCGACCTGCTCGTGGCCCTGCACGCGACGAAGAGCCACGCCTCGGTGCTCCGCTGGCGCGAGGTCCGCCCCGCGGCGCCGCTGGTGGTGGGGATGGCCGGGACCGACCTGTACCAGGACCTGCCCGCGTCGCCGCAGGCGCGCCACTCGCTCGCGCTCGCCACCCGCGTCACGGTGCTCCAGGCGCGCGGGCTCGACGCGCTGCCGCCCGAGATCCGCCCCCGGGCCCGGGTCATCGAGCAGTCGGCGCAGGCGGCCCCGCCCGCGCCGCCGCCGCAGGGCGTGTTCCGCGCCTGCCTGCTCGCGCACGTGCGCGCGGTCAAGGACGCCTTCCTCGCCGCCGCGGCCGCGCGGAGGCTCCCGGCCCGCTCGCGCGTCCAGATCGCCCACCTCGGCGCCGCGCTCGACGCGGACGCGGCGCCCGCCGCGCGGGCCGAGATGGCGGCGAACCCGCGGTACCTCTGGATGGGCGAGCACCGCCGGCGCGAGGCGCTCTCGATCCTGGCCGGCAGCCAGCTGCTCGTCATCACCTCGCGCCTCGAGGGCGGCTCGAACGCGCTCTCCGAGGCCGTCGCGGCCGGGGTCCCGGTGCTCTCCACCCGCATCGACGGCACCGTCGGGCTCCTCGGCCCCGACCACCCGGGCTACTTCCCGGTCGGCGACGATCAGGCCCTCGCCGGGCTCCTCCTCCGGGCGGAGCAGGACCCCGCGTTCCTGGCCGAGCTGCGCCGCTCGACGGTCCGCGCGAGGCCGCTCGTCGAGCCCGCGCGCGAGCGGGAGGCCTGGCGCCGGCTCCTCGGCGAGCTGTTCCCCGCCTGACCTCCGGGTCGCGCCGGGCGGGCGCGCATGGGCCCGGCGGCGCGATGCCACGGGCGGCGGATCACCGCTCCTCCGGACCTCCGACGTGGTACACAGGCCGGGGCGGGGACCCGAGAAGAGGAGCGCGTGCGCGTCGCCTCGCTGATCGCGGCCATGGCGCTGCTGGCGGCCTGCGGGGATCGCCGGCCGCCGCGGACGCGCCTGGTCCTCGCCTCCGTGCGCCAGCCCGCCACCGCGCTCCCGCTGCTCGCCGCCGCGAGCGGCTGCTTCGCGGCGGAGGGGCTGGACCTCGAGGAGCGGTCGTTCGACCTGGGGCGCGACGCGCTCGCGCTGCTCCGCGAGGGCGGCGCCGACGTGGCGGTCGCGTTCGAGACGCCGGTGCTGCAGGCGGCCTACGCCGACGACCGGCTGCGCGCGCTCACCGCGCTGCACACCTCGACCCGCAACACGCGCCTGGTGGTGCGCGCCTCGAGCGGGATCCGCGGCTTCTCCGACCTGGGCGGGCGCCGGATCGGCTTGGCGCCGGGGACGAACGCCGACTTCTTCACCGACCTGGCGCTCCGCCTGGGCGGCGTCCCGCGCGACCAGGTCCGCCTCGTCCACGGGGCGCCGGCCGAGTCGATCGAGGGGCTCGCCGCGGGCGCGCTCGACGCGGCGGTGCTCTCCGACCCGGCCGCGCAGGAGGCCGAGCGCCGCCTCGGGGACGACGCGCAGGTGTTCCAGACCGACCTCTACGTCGAGATCTCGCTCCTCGTCACGCGCGACGACGTGCTGGCGGCCCGGCCCGCCGCGCTCCGGGCGCTGCTGCGCGGCCTGGCCTGCGGCGAGCGGCGCGCCCGGGCCGATCGCGAGGGAGCGCGGGCGCGGATCCGCGACCGCTTCCCGGAGACCGGCGACGCCGCGCTCGCCGGGCAGCTGGAGCGGGTACGCTGGGGGCTCGGGCTCGACAACGTGCTCGTGGACGTGCTGCGCCGCGAGCGCGACGCGCTCACCGCCGCGGGCGCGCTGCGCGGCGACGCGCCCGACCTCCACCAGCTGGTGGCGCCGGCGCTGCTCGAGCAGGTGGCGCCCGAGTCGGTCATGCTGCTCCCCGGGGACGCGCGATGGTGACCGTCGGCCGGCGCCTGCTCGTGCCGACCACGGTCCTCGCCGCGGTGGCCTGCGCGGCGCTGGCGTACGCGGCGTGGTCGTCCGCGCACCAGGCGCGCACCCTGGAGCGCGACGCGCGGGCGGTGCGGACCGCCATCTCCCTGGCGTTCGCGCTCGGCGACGCGACGCACGAGGAGGAGCGCTGGTTCCTGTCGCTGCCGCGCTCGCCGGCCGGCGTGCACGAGACGCGCCTCGACGAGGCCGGCGCGCGCATCACCGGGCTGATGCGCGACGTCGAGGCGCTCCCGCTCCCGGCGCGCGTCGCCGACGTCTGGCGCGAGTACGTCGCGGTCCGGGCCGCGCAGGACGCGCTCGGCGACGAGATCCGCCGGGTCGCGCCGGAGGGCGGCCCCCCGCTCGAGCGCGCCCTGGATCGCTGGCGGCTCATGTCGTTCCGCAGCGAGGCGCTGCTGAAGGACGTGTCCGGCTACTACCTGCGCTTCCTCGACCGGATCGTGGTCGAGCTGCAGGCGCGCCGGGCCCGCGCCCTGTGGATCTCGGCGGCCGCGGTGGTGGTGGGCCTGCTCGCCGCCGCGGCGCTCTCGCTGCTGGCGGCGCGCGCGGTGGTGCGGCCGCTCGAGGCCATCGCCCGCACCGCCGAGCGGATCGCCGAGACCAGCCTCCCCGCCGAGGTGGCCGGGGCGGAGCGGCCCGACGAGATCGGCACCCTCTCCCGCGCGTTCAACCGGATGACCGGGCGGCTCGTCAGCGCGAACGCCCGCCTCACCGAGATCGACCGGCGCAAGGACGAGTTCCTGGGGATGCTCTCGCACGAGCTCCGCAACCCGCTCGCGCCCATCCGCAGCGCGCTGCACCTCCTCTCGCACCCCGCCGCGCGCCCGGCGCAGACCCGGCGCGCCCTGGAGGTCATCGGCCGGCAGGTGGACCACCTGACCCGCATCGTGGACGACCTGCTCGACGTCACCCGCATCGCGCGCGGCAAGATCGAGCTGCGCCGGGAGCGCATCGACCTCTCCGAGGTGGTCGCGCGCACCGCCGAGGACTACCGGGACCTGCTGGACGACCGCCGCATCGCGCTCGAGGTGGAGCTGCCGGGCGGGCCGCTCTGGGCCGACGCCGACCCCACCCGCGTGGCGCAGGTGGTCGGCAACCTGCTCAGCAACGCGGGCAAGTTCACGCCGCCCGGCGGCCGCGTCACGGTGCGCGCGGACGCGCGCGGCGGGCGCGCGGTGATCCGGGTCGTCGACACCGGCGTGGGCATGCCGCCCGAGCTGCTCGGGCGGATCTTCGAGCCGTTCGTGCAGGCGGACCGATCGCTGGCGCGGAGCGCCGGGGGGCTCGGGCTGGGGCTCTCGCTGGTGAAGGGGATCGTCGAGCTGCACGGGGGCACGGTCGAGGCCCGGAGCGCCGGGCCCGGCGCCGGCAGCGAGCTGGTGATCGAGCTGCCGCTGGCGGCCGAGGAGCCGGTGCCGCTGGCGGCGCCGTCCGCGGCGCCGGCCGGCGCGGCGGGGCCGCGGCGCGTGCTCATCGTGGACGACAACGTGGACGCGGCCGAGACGCTCGCCGAGCTGCTCCGCCACGCCGGGCACGAGGTCGCGGTGGCGCACGACGGCCCGGGCGCCCTCGCGGCGGCCCGCGCCGACCCGCCCGACGTGGTGCTCTGCGACATCGGCCTGCCGGGGATGAGCGGGTACGAGGTGGCGCGGGCGCTCCGGCGCGAGCGCGGGCCGGGCCTGCTGCTGGTGGCGGTGAGCGGCTACGCGCAGCCCGAGGACGTGGACGCCGCCCTCGAGGCCGGCTTCGACCGGCACCTGGCGAAGCCGCCGCGGCCGGACGAGGTGGAGCGGGCCGTGGCCGCGCCGCCGGCCGGGGTCAGGGCCGGGCTGGACGCATGACCGAGGCCGGGTCGGGTCGTCCGCCGACGGCGGGCGCGCCGGCACCCGCCGTGCTAGAGACGTGTCCTCGGAGGAACCCATGCCGCTCGTCCGGATCGACACCACCCTGCGCCTCGGCCCCGAGCAGCGGCGCGCCGCCGGCGACGCGGTGCACCGCGCCCTGGTGGACACGTTCAAGGTCCCGCCCGACGACCGCTTCCAGGTGATCGCCGGCCACGGCGACGAGGGGCTGAGCATCGCCCCGAGCTACCTCGGGATCGACCACGGCAAGGACGTGGTGGTGGTGCAGATCACCGCCAACGCCGGGCGGACCGTGGACATGAAGCGCGCGCTCTTCCGGCGCATCGCCGACGACCTGCACGCGGCGGTGGGCGTGCGCCGCGAGGACGTCATCGTCAGCCTGGTGGAGGTGGCGAAGGAGAACTGGTCGTTCGGCAACGGCGAGGCGCAGTACGCGACCTGACGCGGCGCCGCGCGCGGGCTGGAGCGCGCGCCGCAGCAGCGATCCAGATCAGCAGGCTCGGCCTCAGCCGCGGCGGAGCACCTCGCGCACCACCGCCACGAACCGGGCCACCGGCGGCGAGGGCTCGCCGGGGCGGCGCAGCGCGACCAGGCGCGTGCGCGCCCGCGGCGACGCGATGGCGCGGTAGTCCACCCCGGTCCGCCGCAGGTCCTTCACCGAGGCCGGCACGAGCGTCACGCCGATCCCGGCCGCCACGAGCGCCATGGCGGTGGCGAGCTCGGGCGCGTCCTCGGCCACCCGGGGCTGGAAGCCGGCCTCGCGGCACAGCCCGAGCACGAAGTCGTACCAGCCCGGCCGGCGGTCGCGCGGGAACAGGACGAACGGCTCGCGCGCCAGCGCCGCCAGGCGCAGGGCGCGGCGCGCCGAGAGCGGGTGCCCCGCCGGCAGCGCCACCACCACCGGCTCCTCCAGCACGGTCTCGGCCACCAGCGTCTCGTCGCCGAACGGCGTGCGCGCCAGCCCGAGGTCGAGCTGCCCCGCCCGCAGCGCGGCCACCTGCGCGCCGGTGCTCATCACCGCCACCCCGAGCGCCACGTCGGGGTGGCGGGCCCGGAACGTGCGGAACACGCGGGGCATGAGGCCGTAGGTGGCGGACGCCACCACGCCCACCGAGAGCGCCCCGGTCTCGCCCCGCGCCGCGCGCCGGACGTCCTCCGACGCGTGCGCGGCGCGCTGGAGGATGGCCCGGGCGTGCCCGAGCAGCACCCTGCCCGGCTCGGTGAGCTCGACGCGCCGCCGGGCCCGCGCGAACAGCTCCACCCCGAGCTCGCGCTCGAGCTGGCGGATCTGCTGGCTGAGCGGCGGCTGCGCCATGCCGAGCCGCGCGGCGGCGCGGCCGAAGTGCAGCTCCTCCGCGACCGCCACGAAGTACCGCAGGTGCCGGAGCTCCATGGCGTCGAGATCTAGGACGTCTCGACACGAGAGCAAAGATATATTGGACGTCTCGACCGTCCCTCCGCATGTTCCCGGGCCCATGCCCGAGGCCGCGCGCACCGTCCCCATCCCCCGCCTCGCCCCCGCCGACCCGGCCCCGGCCGCGCCGGTGCCCGAGGCCGCGCCGGAGGTGGCGCGCCCCGCGGCGGGGCTGTTCGCCATCGGGCTGGCCGGCTTCTGCGCGTTCGTGGGCTTCTACGCCACCCAGCCGCTGCTCCCCACGCTGGAGCGGGTGTTCGCGGTCTCGAAGGCCGCGGCGGCGCTCACCGTGAGCGCCCCGACCATCGCGGTGGCGCTGGCCTCGCCGTTCGCGGGCCGCGCCATCCGGCGCTGGGGGCACCGGCGCATCATCGTCGCCTCGCTCTTGTTCCTGCCGGTCCCCATGCTGCTCACCGCCGCCTCCCCCGGCGTCCCGGCGCTGGTGGGCTGGCGCTTCGTGCAGGGGCTGGCGGTGCCCGGCATCTACGCGGTGGGCGTGGCGTTCCTGGCCGAGGAGTGGCCGCCGGCGGCGCTCGGCAGCGCCATGTCCGCGCTGGTGACGGGCAACGTGATCGGCGGCTACACCGGGCGGCTGCTCGCGGGCCTCGCCGCCGACCGGTGGGGCTGGCGCGCCGCGTTCGTGGTGCTCGCCCTCGTCACCACCGCCGCCGCCGTGGCCGCCGCGCGCCTGCTCCCGCGCGGCCGCCGGGCGCGCCCCGCCGGCCCGGCGCCGCGCGCCCGGCCCGGCGACCTGCTCCGCGCGCCACGCCTCCTCGCGACGTTCGCGGTCGGCTCAACGTGCTCTTCACGCAGGTGGCGGTGTTCACCTACGTCACGTTCCACCTCTCGGCGCCGCCGTACCGGCTCGGCACCGCTGCGCTGTCCTCGGTGTTCACCGTCTACCTGATCGGCGCCGCCGTGACCCCGTTCGCCGGGCGCTGGATCGACCGGGTCGGCTCGCGCCGCGCCGTCACGGTGGCGCTCGCGGTGGCGGCGGCCGGCGCGCTCGTGACGCTGGCGCCCTCGGTGACGCTCGTGGTGGCGGGCCTGGCGGCGGTGTGCACCGCGGTGTTCGTGAGCCAGTCCGCCTCCACCGCGTTCCTGCGCACCGCCGCGCCGCCGCGGCTCCGGTCGTCGGCCTCCGGCCTGTACGTGTCGAGCTACTACCTCGGCGGCGCCGCCGGCGGCGTCGCGCCCGCGCTCGCCTGGCACGCGGGCGGCTGGGGCGCGTGCGTGGCGATGGTGGTGGCCGTCCAGCTCGGCACCGTCGCGCTCGCCCACCGCGCCTGGGCCCGGCCGCCTGAGCCGCCCGCCTCAGCGCCGCGCCTCCCCCGCCCCCGGCTCGCCGAGCGCGGCCACGATCGCGTCCCGGAACCGCGCCACGGCCACCGGCTCGTAGCGCCGGCTCGGCCACACCACGCTCACCGGGCCGCCGCGCCGGACGTACTGCGGCAGCACCCGCTCGATCGCGCCGGTGCGCAGGTGCGCGGCGATCATGCCGGTGGGCACCAGCGCGATCCCCGCGCCCGCGAGCAGCATGCCGCGCACGAACGCGAACTCGTCGGCGGCGGCGCGGCCGTGCACGGTCACCTGCTCCTCGCCGCGGCGGCCGGTGAGCCGCCAGACCGCGGTCTCCCCGCCGGCGCGGTAGAGCAGGCAGTCGTGCCGGGCCAGGTCGGCGAGGCGCCGCGGCCGCCCGCGGGCGTCGAGGTAGGCGGGCGCGGCGAACAGCGCGAGCGCGCTGTCCGACAGCTTGCGCGCGAGCAGCGACGAGTCGGCGAGGACGCCGGCGCGGATGGCCAGGTCGAAGCCCTCCTTGACCAGGTCCACGTAGCGCGCCGTGAGCGACACCTCCACGCGCACCTGCGGGTGCGCGCGCAGGAACGCGTCCGTCAGGCGCGCCAGGTCCGGCGCCAGGTCCACCGGCGCGGTCACCCGCACCGTCCCCCGCGGCTCGGCGCCGAGCGCCGCCGCCTCCTCGCTCGCCTCGCGGAGCCCGGCGAGCGCGTCGCGGGTCCGCTCGTAGTAGGCGCGGCCCGCGTCGGTGAGGCTGAGGCGGCGGGTGGTCCGCTGCAGCAGGCGGATCCCCAGCTCGCCCTCGAGCGCCGCCACCGCGCGGCTCACCGACGACTTGCGGACGCCCAGCGCCGACGCCGCGGCGGTGAAGCTGCCCGCCTCCACCACCTGCGCGAACACCGCGATCCGGTTCAGGTCCATCGTTGCTCCTCGCGCATCGGTCTTTCCCGGAACCACTATCTAGTCCACCCGGCCGCAACGGCCTAGGTTCCTCGCCATGACCCCCGTGACCCCCCTCCCGGCCGCCGCCGCGACCCCCCGCCGCCCCGAGCACCCCATCGACGCGCCGTTCGTCGCCCGCTGGTCGCCGCGCGCCTTCACCGACGAGGCGATCCCGCGCGACACGCTGCTCGGCCTGCTCGAGGCCGCCCGCTGGGCGCCCTCCGCCCTGAACGCGCAGCCCTGGCGCTTCGCCTGGGCGCGCCGGGGCACGCCCGCGTTCGAGCGGTTCCTGTCCGCGCTCGCGCCCGCGAACCAGGTCTGGGCGCGGAACGCCGCGGCGCTCGTGGCGGTGGCGTCGCGCGAGGCGATGGAGCTGCCCGGGCGCCCGGGCCCGGTGCCGAACGCGAGCCACGCGTTCGACGCGGGCGCGGCCTGGGCGCAGCTCGCGCTCCAGGCGCAGCGCTGGGGCTGGGCGACGCACGCCATGGGCGGCTTCGACGCGGCCCGCGCGCGCGAGGCGCTGGCGCTGCCGGCGGGCCTCGCGCTCCACGCGTTCGTCGCGATCGGCCGCCGCGGCGATCCGGCGGCGCTCCCCGAGGCCCTGCGCGCGCGCGAGCGCCCCAGCGAGCGGCGCCCGCTGTCCGCCCTCGCCTTCGAGGGCGGGTTCGAGGCCGCGGGCGCGTAAGCAAGCTTTGACACTCCGCGACCGCGCGGCGGCGCGCGCACGCTTCGCCCTGCGACCGATTGCCCTGGGTCGAAGCTCCGCGATCGCGGCGGTCCGCTCCGACCCGGTGCGACATGGCGCCGCGAAAAGCGCGCCGGCGTTGACGTGCATCAAGATCTCGCTGGCCCCTGCGGGACTATCAAGGCGATAGTCAAACCTATGGGTGCGGTCGAATGCGCGCCCCAAGGAGCCAGACGCAATGATCCGACGGACACTGCTGCTCGCGGCGCTCGGCCTCGCGGTCGTCGCCTGCGAAGGCGCGAAGGGCCCTGCCGGCGCCCCCGGGCGCGACGGCACGAACGGCCAGGACGGCCAGGACGGCAGCAACGGCACCTCCTGCACCGTCACCGACAACCACGACGGCACCCACACCATCACCTGCACCGACGGCACCTCGGTGACCGTGTCGAACGGCGCGACCGGCGGGAACGTCGCGATCGGCGACTTCCACGGCGCCGCATTCCTGAAGTCGAGCGGCGAGTACGCCACCGGCAAGTTCGACGTGAAGGTGACCATCACCGGCGCGACCGCCGCGGCCGACGGCACGCTGACCGTGGACTTCACCGCCGCGACCCCCGGCGCCGGCGGGCAGCCGGTCCCGGGCATCGCCGCCATCACCGCCGACGTGGCGAAGCTCGTCCCCGGCACCGCCACGGAGCGGGCCTCCCGCTTCGTGCCGTACATCACGCGCATCGAGACCGCGACCGCGGGCGACTGGCCGAACCCGGCCGGCACCACCGCGGTCCAGGGCAACACCGAGGGCAACGGCGCGCTCACCGATCACGGCGACGGCAGCTACACCTACGTGTTCGCCACCAACCTCGCGAACGCGACCACCGAGGGCGCGCCGGTCGGCTACCAGCGCAACCTGCTGCACCGCGTGTCCGTCATGATCGGCGGCCACGACGGGCCCACCGGCGAGGCCACCTACGACTTCGTGCCGGACGGCTCCGCCATCACCACCACCCGCAACATCGTCCAGACCGCCGCCTGCAAGGCCTGCCACGGCGAGGAGTTCCACGGGCACGGCGGCAACCGCCTCTCGGTCGAGAACTGCGCCACCTGCCACGTGCCCGGCACCGCCGACGCGAACGGCGGCCAGAGCCTCGACCTCGCGGTCATGATCCACAAGATCCACGCGGGCGGCGAGCTGGCCAGCCTGCCCGGCCCCGACGGCAAGGTCTGGGACGACCCGAGCACGCCGCAGGACGAGTCCGCCGACAACGGCGAGTACGCGATCTGGGGCTACCGGAACACCAAGCACGAGTGGTGGAAGGCCGAGTTCCCGGCCGTGCTCGCGAACTGCCAGAAGTGCCACACCGGCACCGGCGCCCAGGTGGACAACTGGAAGACGAACCCCACCCGCGCGGCCTGCGGCTCCTGCCACGACACCGTGGACTTCGCCACCGGCGCCAACCACCTGGGCGGCGCGCAGGCGGACGACTCCGGGTGCGCGACCTGCCACGGCGCCACCACCGGCTGGGCGCCCATCGTGCCCGCGCACGACTGGACGACGAAGGACCCGCGCAACGTCCCCGAGTTCGACGCGGAGCTGTCGCTCTCCGCGCCGGCGAACGGCAAGTACTACGTGGCCGGCGAGGCGCCGGTCGTCACGGTGGTCCTGAAGGACAAGGCGACCGGGACGCCGATCGACCACGACCTCGTCACCGGCGCGGCGCTCGGGTGCCTCCCCACCGGCTGCCCGGCCCCGACCAGCCCCACCACGTTCGCCAACACGGCGTTCTTCGTGAGCGGCCCGCGCGCCACGCGCAACCCGGTGCTCACCACCACCGCGCGCGCCAAGATCGAGGTCGCGGCGCCCGCCTCCTGGGACCTCTCCGGCGGCGCCGCGCTGGCGCTCAAGGTGGACAGCGGCCGCGACGTCACCCTGTACAACCAGACCGGCGGTGACTTCGTCGCGTCCGGCACCATCTCGGTGACCGTGCCGCCGGCGGCGTTCGCGAACCCCGCCGCGGCGACGCCCGCGGAGCTGGCCGCCGGCCTGAACGCCATCCCGGCCTTCGGCCGCCGCGCCATCGCCTACGTCGAGGGCGGGCGCTTCGGGATCCGCAGCCGCAACCTGGGCCGCGTCTACGCGATCCAGCTCGACCCCAGCGCGGTGACCACCGCCGTCTTCGGGGGCGACACCGCCCTGAAGATGCCGGGCGGCTACTACCCGTCCAACACGCTCGCGTTCAACGCGGCCCCCGGCGCGGCGAACGACCGGAAGGTGACCCGCTCCGCCGGGTCGATCACCTACCAGCTCGATCCGGTGGACGACCTGCAGCCCGGCACCTACGTCGCGAGCGTCGAGATCTCGCGGCTCGGGCGCGTCAGCGAGACCAACTACCGCACGCCGACGGTGGCGAAGGTGGCGTTCCAGGTGAAGACCGCGGCGGTGGAGAAGCCGATCGCGAGCAACTGCAACTCCTGCCACCAGAGCGCGGACGGCCGGGGCTTCGTCCTCGACTTCTCGCGCCACAACAAGATCTTCTCCGACGACGCCGTGGACCAGTGCGGCGCGTGCCACGACTACCAGCCCGGCTCCGCCACCGGCGCCTGGCTGGGCGGCCACCCGATCTCGAAGCGCGTCCACGCCGTGCACTTCGGGTCGAGCCTGTTCACCCCGCTCGCCACGGTCGCCTACTCCAACGGCGACCCCGTCGCCGGCCGGAACTGGGACATCACGTTCCCGCAGGACGTCCGGAACTGCCAGGCGTGCCACCCCGACGGCACGTCGAGCGGCACCTGGGCCGCGCGCCCGAACCGGCTCGCCTGCTGGGGCTGCCACGACTCCGAGGCCGCCAAGGCGCACATGGCGCTGCAGACGCTCGACCCGACCCCGGCGAACCCGTGGAGCGGTGACGAGCAGGAGTCCTGCCAGGCCTGCCACTAGGCCCGGCGGCCGCTGAACCCAGGGCCCGGCGGGGCGGCTTCGGCCGCCCGCCGGGCCCTTCCCTTTTCCGCCCGCCGCGCCGGCCGGCCCGCTAGAGCGCGTCCTCGCCGCGGTCGCCGGTGCGGATGCGGACCGCCTCGTCCACCGGCGTGACGAAGATCTTCCCGTCGCCGATCCGCCCGGTCCGCACCCAGGCCTCGAGCTCGGCCACCATCCGCGGCACGAGCGGGTCCGGGACGACCAGCTCGACCCGCAGCTTCGGCACCAGCTCGATGGTGTACTCGGCCCCCCGGTACAGCTCGACGTGCCCGCGCTGCCGCCCGAAGCCGCGCGCCTCGGACACCGTCATCCCCGAGATCCAGGGGTGGGCCAGCGCGGCGCGCACCTGCTCGACGCGCGACGGCCGGATGATCGCCTCGATCCGCTTCATGGACACCTCCGCGCCGGCGCACGTGCAATCACCGTGCGTGCACCGCGGACCGCGACCCGGGCCACCTCGCCGCGCCTCGCCCCGCCCCCCGCGCCGCATCGCCGTGCACCGGGCTGCCCGCCCTCCCGGCAGCAGCCCCCGCCGGAGCGCGCGACCGCGCCGGAAACCGCCCTTAACCGGCCTCCGCGGGCTCCGGTACGCGCGCTGCAAAGGCGCCTCGCGTCCCATCCAACGCGACCGCGTCCGGCCGCCCACAGCACGGGAGATCTCGTCCGATGAAGAAGCTCCGAGCCATGCTCCTCCTCGCAGCGCTGGCCGCCCCGGCGGCCCTGCTCCTCCATGCGCCGGTCGCGCGCGCCGACGAGGCCGCCGCGGCCGCGCCGGTCGCGTTCACGCAGGGCATGGCCGACGCCATCGCCGCCCAGAAGGTCGGGCTCGACACGATCTGGGTGATGATCGCGGCGTTCCTCGTGTTCTTCATGAACCTGGGCTTCGCGCTGGTCGAGTCCGGCTTCTGCCGCGCGAAGAACACCGTGAACATCCTGTTCAAGAACTTCGTGGTGTTCGCGATCTCGTCGCTCGCGTTCCTGGTGATCGGGTACGGCCTGATGTTCGGGGACGGCAACCCGCTCTTCGGCACGAGCGGGCTGCTGTTCGCCTCCGGCGCGGACAACAGCCCCGCCGTCGGCGACGCGTACCAGGGCGTCTACCACGCGCTCAACTGGACCGGCGTGCCGCTGTGGGCGAAGTTCTTCTTCCAGCTCGTGTTCGCCGGCACCGCCGCCACCATCGTGTCCGGCGCGGTCGCCGAGCGGATCAAGTTCAAGTCGTTCATCGTCTTCACGCTGTTCCTGGTCGGCGTGGTCTACCCCGTGGGCGGCCACCTGATCTGGGGCGGCGGCTGGCTCGCCAGCAAGGGCTTCCTCGACTTCGCCGGCTCGACCGTGGTGCACTCGATCGGCGGCTGGGCCGCGCTCGCCGGCATCCTCGTGCTCGGGCCGCGGCTCGGGAAGTACGGCCCCGGCAAGCAGATCAGCGTCATCCCCGGCCACAACATGACGAGCGCCGCCATCGGCGTCTTCGTGCTGTGGTTCGGCTGGTTCGGCTTCAACCCCGGCTCGACCATGGCGGCCGACGGCGCGTCCATCGCGCACATCGCCACCACCACCAACGTGGCCGCCGCGGCGGGCACCGTGTCCTCCATGCTCGCCGCCTGGATCTTCCTGAAGAAGCCGGACTTCGGCATCACGCTGAACGGCTGCCTGGCGGGGCTCGTGGCCATCACCGCGGGCTGCGCGTTCGTGAGCGTGCTCAGCTCGCTCGTCATCGGCCTCGTCGCCGGCGTGCTGGTGGTCGCCGCGGTCGTGTTCTTCGACAAGATCCGCGTGGACGACCCGGTCGGCGCGACCGCGGTGCACCTCGCGAACGGCGTCTTCGGCACCATCGCGCTCGGGCTGTTCGCCGATCCCACCGTGGCGCCGTGCGCGGCGGTCGCGAAGCCCGGCCTGTTCCTGGGCGGCGGCATGGCGCAGCTCGGCCCGCAGCTCCTGGGCGTGGGCGTGGTGGCGGTGGCGGTGTTCACGCTCTCGCTGGCGGCCTGGTACGTGACGAAGCTCGTGACCGGCGGGATCCGCGTGACGGCGGAGGAGGAGCTGGAGGGCCTGGACGTCGGCGAGCACGGCAACTCCGCCTACCCGGAGTTCCAGATCCGCTCCGGCGGCGCGTTCGGCGGCACGGCGGCCCACGGCGCCGAGCCGGTCGCGGTCGCGGTCGGCAAGACGACCCCGGCCTACTGACCTGGGGCGGGGGGATCGCGAGGCGGGGCGGGGCGCTGCCGGGCAGCCGGCGGCTCCCCGCCCTCGCCGTCCCGGGCGCTCACCGCGGCGGCAGCGCCGCGCGGAGCGTCCGGGCGCGGCCCGAGAGCGCCTCCTCCGGCTCGGCGTCCACCGCCGCGCGCGCCTCGGCGTCGAGCGCCGCGCCGCGGCCCGCCGCCTCCAGCCACAGCTCCACCGCGCGCCGGCGCCAGCCCGCCTCCAGCGGATCCGCCTGCTCGCGCGCGATCTCCGCGCGCTCCAGGCAGAGCCGCGCGAGCACCAGCAGCCGCTCCGGCTCCGCCACCAGCGCGGCCGCGGTGGCCGACTCCACCGAGGCGACCATGCGCAGGTCGATGCCGACCAGGCCGGTGGCGGTCGCCTCGAGCTGCTGCACCGCCTGCTCGTGCGCGCCGGCCCGCCGGAGCTTCAGCACCCCTGCGAGCGCCCAGCCGAGCTGCTCCAGCATCCGCTGGATGAAGTCGCGGCGGAGCGTCATGTCCGCTCCCCGCCCGCCGCGTCGCCGGCCTGGCCCGCCACGGCCGGCGGCGGCGCGCCGCCGGCGCCCGCCCAGCGCGTCGGCCGCGCCTCCAGCCCCTGCACCAGCCGCTCCGCGCCGAGCGAGGCCGCCCAGGCGCCGAGCCGCTCGCGCGAGAGCCCGGGCCAGCGCAGCCCCTCGAGCCCCTCGGGCAGCGGCGCGTCGGTGACGAGCGTCGCGAGCCGCCGGTACAGCAGCGCCGCCTCGCGCCCCTCCTCCAGCGCCCGCGCCAGCTTCGCCGCGCCGCGCACGCCCGCCGGCCAGCGCGCGGGGTCGGCGGGGACGTCCTCCAGGTGCCCGTACACCGCGAGCAGCGCCGACGCGCTGCGCTCGCCGAACCCGGGCAGCCCCGGGATCCCGTCCGCCGCGTCGCCCACCAGGGCCAGCCAGTCCGGCACGCTCTGCGGCGGGATGCCCCGGCGCGCGAGCAGCGCCGCCTCGTCCACCTCGCGCCCGCGCATGCGGTCCACCTGGATCACCCGCCGCCCGCGGAGGCACTGGCCCAGGTCCTTGTCCGGCGTGAGGATGCGCACCTGCTCCACCTCGTCGCGGAAGCGGGCCGCCGCGGTGGCGAGCGCGTCGTCCGCCTCCAGCGCGTCCATCGACCACACCACCAGCCCGAGCGCCCGCGCCGCCTCCTCGGCGGCCTCGAGCTGCGCGAGCAGCTCGGGCGGCACGCCCTCCTCGCTCTTGTAGCCGGCCCACAGGTCGTTCCGGAACGAGCGGATGGGCCGGTCGAACGCGATCGCGACGTGCGTCACCGCCTCGCCGGCGTCGTGCAGCAGCGCCAGGAGCGAGGCGGCCAGCCCGAGCGTCGCCTTCACCTCGCGGCCGTCGGGCGCACGGTGCCCCGGCCGCCCGGAGAAGTGCGCGCGGAACAGCTCGTAGGTGCCGTCCACCAGGTGGAGCCGCATGCCGCGGAGTATACGCTCCGCGAACCCGCGCCCGGGGCCTGCGCGCCCCGCCGCGCCCCGGAGGGCACGCGGGGCGACGAACCCCTCCCGCGCGGGCCGCGCCCCGCGCGTGCGCCCCCGATGCGCGGTGGCCTCCCGGACCGTCCGGGTCCAGCCTGTCGGGACGCGCCGCCGACGGCGCCAGGAGACGACAGATGGACTTCGAGCAGGAGGTCGCGGCCCTCCGCCGCTGGTTCGAGAGCCCCCGCTTCGCCGGCATCCGGCGCATCCACACCGCGCGCGAAGTCGTCGAGCAGCGCGGCACCATCCGCCAGGACTACCCGGTGGCGCGCGAGGCCGCCGAGGCGTTCCACGCGCGGCTGCGCGAGCTGTTCCAGCAGCGGCGCTGCATCACCACCTTCGGCCCCTACTCGCCCGGCCAGGCCGTCGCGATGAAGAGGATGGGCATCGAGGCCATCTACCTCGGCGGCTGGGCCACCTCGGCGAAGGGCTCGGTGCAGGAGGACCCCGGCCCCGACCTCGCCAGCTACCCGCTCAGCCAGGTGCCCGACGAGGCGGCGCCCATCGTCCGCGCGCTGCTCACCGCCGACCGGAACCAGCACCACGCCCGCTCGCGCATGACCGAGGAGCAGCGCCGCGCCACCCCGGCGGTGGACTTCCGGCCGTTCATCATCGCCGACGCCGACACCGGCCACGGCGGCGACGCGCAGGTGCGCAACCTCGTCCGCCGCTTCGTCGAGGTCGGCGTGCCCGGCTACCACATCGAGGACCAGAAGCCGGGCGTGAAGAAGTGCGGCCACCAGGGCGGCAAGGTGCTGGTCGCGGAGGACGAGCAGCTGAAGCGGCTCTCCGCGGCGCGGTTCCAGCTCGACCTGATGGGCGTGCCGGGGATCGTGGTGGCGCGCACCGACGCGGAGTCCGCCACGCTGCTCGACGGCCGCGGCGACGAGCGCGACCAGCCGTTCATCCTGGGCGCGAGCAACCTCTCGATCCCGGCCTTCCGCGCGGCGTTCCTCGCCATCCTGCGCCGGTTCCACCGCGCCGGGGTGGAGGAGCTGTCCGGGCACGAGCTGTACGCGGTCTGCGAGGAGGAGTACGCGGCCGCGGACGCCTGGCTGGAGCGCGCCGGCTTCGACAAGGGCATCGCCGCCGCCGCTGCCGAGCACCAGCGCGGCGCGCTCGCGGTGGACGCGGCGCTGGACCGGGTCTTCGACCGGTTCGTGGACGCCTGGCAGCAGGAGGCCGGCGTCTGCACCTACGCCGAGGCGGTGGCGCAGGCGATCGCGTTCCGCGAGCACGAGGGCGAGCGCCCTGCCATGCGCCGCGACGAGTGGATGGCGTTCGCCGCGCGCGCGCCGTTCTACCGCGCGCGCGAGAAGGCGCGGGCCATGGGGATCGACCCGCCCTGGGACTGCGAGCACGCCAAGACGCCCGACGGCTACTACCAGGTGCGCGGCGGGATCGACTACGCCATCCAGAAGTCGCTCGCCGCGGCGCCGTTCGCCGACCTGCTCTGGATGGAGACCAAGACGGCCGACCTCGCCGACGCGCGGCGCTTCGCCGACGCCATCCACGCGGTCCACCCGGACAAGATGCTCGCGTACAACCTGTCCCCGTCGTTCAACTGGGACACCACCGGCATGGACGACGACCAGATGCGCCGCTTCCCCGAGGAGCTGGGGAAGCTCGGGTTCGTCTTCGACTTCATCACCTACGGCGGCCACCAGATCGACGGGCTGGCCGCGGAGGAGTTCGCGACCGCGCTGCGCGAGGACGGCATGCTGGCGCTGGCCCGGCTGCAGCGGAAGTTCCGGCTGCTCGAGTCCGGCTACCGGACGCCGCAGACGCTGGTGGGCGGGCCGCGCCTCGACGCGGCGCTCATGGCCGTCTCCGGACGGACCGCCACCACCAAGGCCATGGGCCAGGGCTCCACCCAGCACCAGCACCTCGTCCAGACCGAGGTGCCGCCCCGGCTGCTCGACGACTGGCTCGACCTGTGGCGCGACCAGCACCACGTGGCCGGCAAGCTCCACGCCACGCTGCGGCCGGTCACCGCCGGCTCCGACCTGCTCGAGCTCGTGGTCACCTCCGCCGACGGGGAGCGGAAGCTCGACGTCACGTTCGCGAGCATCACCGACCGCCGCGGGCGCAGCATCCTCTCGGTGCGCGACCAGAACACGCACGACCTGTCGCTCCGGCGCAAGCGGCTCATGACGCTCGCGCAGCTGTTCCTGTTCCACCGCTACCGGGTGGACTCGGCGCACTACGTCACGCCCACCGAGGACAACCAGCGGCAGGCGGAGGGCATGAAGGCGCTCGGCCTGTTCCGCTCGGTGGCGCAGGAGGTGGGCGAGATCATCGTCGCCGACGTGGACCGGGCCCGCGTGAAGGCGCTCGCCGCGCGGGACCACGCGGCCCTGAAGGCGCTCATCGCCGGCACCTGACGCCTCCCTGCCCGGGGCGCCCCGACCGGCGCGTTGCGGCGGGGGGTCACGTCCACCATGCGTGAGCCTCGCTTCTGCGAGGCCCGCATGCCGCACGTGACCTTCACCGCGACGCTCCGGCGCCACCTCGACGCGCCGCCCGCCGAGGTGCCGGGCGCGACCGTGCGCGAGGCGCTCGAGGCCGCGTTCCGCGGCAACCCGCGCCTGCGCGGCTACGTGCTCGACGATCAGGGGCGGCTGCGCAAGCACGTGGCCGTGTTCGTGGACGGCGCGCTCGTGACCGACCGCGACGGCCTCGCCGACCCGGTGCGCCCCGGGAGCGGCATCCACGTCATGCAGGCGCTCTCGGGAGGGTGAGGCCATGGGCTCGAGCGATCGGCTGAGCGTCGCCACGCGCAAGGGGCTGTTCCTGCTGGAGCGGCGCCCGGGCGGCTGGGAGATCGAGCGCTGCGCGTTCCTGGGCGACCCGGTCAGCATGGTGCTCGACGACCCGCGCGACGGGACGCTCTACGCCGCCCTGGCGCTCGGCCACTTCGGCGTGAAGCTGCACCGCTCCGACGACCGCGGCCGGACCTGGGCCGAGGTGGCCGCGCCCGCCTTCCCCGCCGAGCCCGCGGGCGCGGGCGAGGCGCCCAGCGTGCAGCAGCTCTGGGCGCTCGAGCCCGCCGGACCGGACCGGCCCGGCGCGTTGTGGGCGGGGACGATCCCCGCGGCGCTGTTCCGCTCCGGCGACCGCGGCGCGTCCTGGAGCCTGGTGCGCGCGCTGTGGGACCGCCCCGAGCGCAAGGACTGGGGCGGGGCGGCTACGATCAGCCCGGCCTGCACTCCATCGCGGTGGACCCGCGCGACCCGCGCCGGCTGCTGTGCGCCATCTCCACCGGCGGCGTGTGGGGCACCGCGGACGCGGGCGAGACCTGGGCGCTGCGCGCCACCGGCATGTACGCGGAGTACATGCCGCCGGAGCGGCGCGGCGATCCCAACGCGCAGGACGTCCACCGCCTGGCCCAGGCGCCCACCGCGCCGGAGCGCCTGTACGCGCAGCACCACAACGGCGTGTTCCGCAGCGTGGACGGCGGCGAGCGGTGGACCGAGATCACCGCCATCCGGCCGTCCAAGTTCGGCTTCGCGGTGGCGGTGCACCCGCGCGATCCCCGCACCGCCTGGTTCGTGCCGGCGGTGAAGGACGAGCGGCGCGTGCCGGTGGACGGGAAGCTGGTGGTGGCGCGCACGCGCGACGGCGGCGACACGTTCGAGCTGCTGCGCGAGGGCCTCCCGCAGGAGCACGCGTACGACCTCGTGTACCGCCACGGGCTCGCGGTGGACGCGGGCGGCGACCGGCTGGCCATGGGCTCGACCACCGGCGGGCTGTGGATCTCCGAGGACGGCGGGGATCGCTGGGTGCAGCACCCGGCGCGGCTGCCGCCGGTGTATCAGGTCGCCTTCGGGCAGGCCTCCCGGTAGGGCGCCCCCCGACGGCGAGCCCGCCCGGACAGGCGCCGGGCGGCCGGGCGTGCCCTAGCGTGAGGCGCCTCGCGACCGTCCGCCGCGACGCCCACCCCGGAGGCCCCCATGCCGACCGCTCGCCTCGCGCGGCCGTTCCCGGTCGCGATCCTGCTCGCCCTCGGCCTCGCGCTCCCGCTCGCCGCGCGGCCGCAGGACGTGCGGGTCCTCCAGTGCGGCACGGGCGTCCACCAGGACGAGGCGTCCGGGGTGGTGTGGCTCCCGCAGGGCGACGTCTTCTGCCCGCTCGTCGCCGACCCGAAGGCGGTCCGCTCCTTCGTCTCGTACCTGTACGGCAAGTTCCCGACCAGCCACGGCTCGCTCCACCTCGGCTCGGTGGGCATCGGCGACGGCCTGCCGCTGCTGCGGATCGGCGGCCCGCGCGCCGCGGACGGGCTGCAGGTGGGCCTGGAGGCGGCCGTGTTCGCGCAGTTCGACCTCGACTCGCGGAGCGACGACCTCCTCAACGCCGACTACACCGTGAGCATCCCGGTGACGTTCCGGCGGGCGGGCTTCTCCGCCCGCCTGCGCGTGTACCACCAGAGCTCGCACCTCGGCGACGAGCTGCTCCTGCGCGCCGACAGCGAGATCGCGCGGCAGAACCTGTCGTTCGAGTCGGTGGAGCTGATCCTCTCGCAGGAGGTCGGGCCGCTGCGCGTCTACGCGGGCGGCGAGCACCTCTTCGACCGCAACCCCACCGCGCTGGATCCGCGCGTCGTGCACGCGGGCGCGGAGCTGCGCGCCGGGCCCGACCGCGGCGCCCGGCTGGTCGTCGCCGGGGACGTGAAGTCGAGCGAGCAGCAGCAGTGGAAGCCGGCCTGGAGCGCCCGCGCCGGCGTGGAGGTCGCCTGGTGGCGCGCCCCCGGCCACCCGCCGCGGGTGTGGAGCCTGCTCGCGGAGTACTACGACGGCCCCTCGCCGTACGGGCAGTTCTTCCTCGAGTCCACGCGCTACGCGGGGCTGGGCCTGCACCTCCAGCTGTAGCGCGGCGGCCGCGGCACCGCGCCCGCGAGACGGCGAGGCCCCGACCGCCTGGCGGCGATCGGGGCCCCGGATCCTGCTCCGCGGCGAGGCCGCGGCGGCCGCTACTTCAGCGTGGCGACCAGGTCCTTCACGGCCTTGACGGACTTGTCCATCATGGCCTGCTCCTCGGCGTTCAGCTTGAGCTGGAGGACGCGCTCCGCGCCGCCCGCGCCGATCACCACCGGCACGCCGACGTAGAGGCCGTCCACGCCGAACTCGCCCTTGAGGAAGGCGCAGGTCGGGAGCACGCGCTTCTGGTCCTTGAGGAACGACTCGGCCATGGCGATGGCGCTGGAGGCCGGCGAGTAGAACGCGGAGCCGGTCTTGAGGAGCGCGACCACCTCGCCGCCCGCGCCGCGGGTCCGCTTCACCATCGCGGCCATCACCTCGGCGGCCTTGGCGGCGCCGTACTTCTGCTCGAGCAGCTCCATCACCGGGACGCCGCACACGCTGGTGTAGCGGACGAGCGGCACCATGTCGTCGCCGTGGCCGCCGAGGGTGACGGCGGTGACGTCCTTCACCGAGACGCCCAGCTCCCAGGCGATGAACGCGGCGAAGCGGGCCGAGTCGAGCACGCCGGCCTGGCCGACGACGCGGTTGTGCGGGAAGCCGGTGATGCGCTGGCAGAGCGTCACCATCGCGTCGAGCGGGTTCGAGATCACGATCACGAAGGCGTTCGGGGCGTACTGCTTGATGCCCTCGGCCACGGTCGTCATGATCTTCGAGTTGACCGCGATGAGGTCGTCACGGCTCATGCCCGGCTTGCGGGGCAGGCCGGCGGTGACGATCACCACGTC
The DNA here is from genome assembly GCF_049201065.2 of Anaeromyxobacter sp. Red801. NCBI lineage: Bacteria > Pseudomonadati > Myxococcota > Myxococcia > Myxococcales > Anaeromyxobacteraceae > Anaeromyxobacter > Anaeromyxobacter sp. Red801. Next base: position 2,804,435 of record NZ_CM181236.1, read on the forward strand.
CGCGCCCTTGATGTCCTCGTAGGTGTTCGTGCCCTTGAGGCTCACGTCGAAGCCGTCGACCGGCGCGGCCTCGGCGATGTCCAGCGTCTTCCCCTGCGGCAGCCCCTCGACGATGTCGAAGAGGACCACGTCGCCCAGCTCGCGGAGCGCCGCGAGCTGCGCCAGCACGCCGCCGATCTGCCCACCGCCGATCAGTGCAATCTTGGACCTGGCCATGTTCGTCTCCCTCGCCTGACTGGTTGGATTCCTGCAGCTACGCCATCGCGTCGATGATTGCGTTCAGCGTCGCGCTGGGACGCATCGCCTTCCCCGTCTTCACCGGATCCGGGCGGTAGTAGCCGCCCATGTCCACCGGCTTGCCCTGGGCCGCGAGCAGCTCCTGGTCGATCTTCGCGGCGTTGTCCGCCAGCTGCTTCGCCAGCTTCGCGAAGCGGGCCTGCAGCTCCTTGTCCGTCGACTGCGCGGCGAGCGCCTCGGCCCAGTACAGCGCCAGGTAGAAGTGGCTGCCGCGGTTGTCGATCTGGCCGACCTTGCGGGCCGGGGACTTGTTGTTGTCGAGGAACTTGCCGATGGCCTGGTCCAGCGTCTCGGCCAGCACCGCCGCCTTCGCGTTGCCGCTGACGCGGCCGATGTGCTCGAGCGAGGCGCCCAGCGCCGAGAACTCACCCAGCGAGTCCCAGCGCAGGTAGCCCTCCTTCACGAACTGCTGGACGTGCTTGGGGGCCGAGCCGCCCGCGCCCGTCTCGAACAGGCCGCCGCCGGCGAGCAGCGGGACGATCGACAGCATCTTCGCGCTGGTGCCGATCTCGAGGATGGGGAACAGGTCGGTGAGGTAGTCGCGGAGCGCGTTGCCGGTCACCGAGATGGTGTCCTGGCCCTTGCGGATCCGCTCCAGCGAGTAGCGCATCGCCTCGACCGGCGCGAGGACCTTGATCTCGAGGCCGCGGGTGTCGTGGTCGTTCAGGTACTTCTGGACCTTCGCGATCACCTGCGCGTCGTGGGCGCGGTTCTTGTCCAGCCAGAACACCGCGGGCGCGCCGGTGGCGCGGGCGCGGTTCACCGCCAGCTTCACCCAGTCGCGGACCGGGATGTCCTTCGTCTGGCACATGCGGAAGATGTCGCCCGCCTCGACCGCCTGCTCGAGCAGGGTCGCGCCGGCGCCGTCCACCACCCGGATCTTGCCCTTGGCGCTCGCGATGAACGTCTTGTCGTGCGAGCCGTACTCCTCGGCCTTCTGCGCCATCAGGCCGACGTTCGGCACGCTGCCCATGGTGGCCGGGTCGAAGGCGCCGTTCTTGCGGCAGTCCTCGATGATCTCCTTGTAGATCGTGGCGTAGCAGCGATCCGGGATCACCGCCTTGGCGTCCTGCAGCTTGCCCTCGGCGTTCCACATCTTGCCGGACTCGCGGACCACCACCGGCATGGACGCGTCGATGATGATGTCGTTCGGCGCGTGCAGGTTGGTGATGCCCTTGTCCGAGTCCACCATCGCGAGCGCCGGGCGCTTCGCGTAGGTCGCCTTGATGTCGGCCTCGATCTCGGCCTTCTTGTCGGCCGGCAGCGTCTCGAGCCGCTTGTACAGGTCGCCGAGGCCGAGGTTCGGGTTCACGCCGAGCTGCTTGAACGTCTCGGCGTGCTTCGCGAACACGTCCTCGAAGAACACGGTCACCGCGTGCCCGAACATGACCGGGTCGGAGACCTTCATCATGGTGGCCTTGAGGTGCAGCGAGAACAGCACCCCCTGGCGCTTCGCGTCCTCGATCTGCTCCGCGACGAACTTCCGCAGCGCGCGGACGTCCATGATGGTCGAGTCGATGATCTCGCCGTCGAGGAGCGGCGCGTCCTTCTTCAGCACCGTCACGGCGCCGTCCGGCGCGACGTGCTCGATGCGGAAGGTGGTGGCCTTCGCGACCGTGGTGGAGGTCTCGTGCCCGTAGAAGTCGTCCGCGGTCATGTGCGACACGTGGGCCTTCGACTCCGGGTTCCACGCGCCCAGCTTGTGCGGGTGCTTCTTCGAGAACGCCTTCACCGACAGCGGCGAGCGGCGGTCCGAGTTGCCCTCGCGGAGCACCGGGTTCACCGCGCTGCCCAGCACCTTGGCGTAGCGGGCCTGGACGGCCTTCTCGGCGTCGTCCTTCGGGGCCTCCGGGTAGTCCGGGACCGCGTAGCCCTTGCCCTGCAGCTCCTTGATCGCCTCCTTGAGCTGCGGGATCGAGGCGCTGATGTTCGGGAGCTTGATGATGTTGGCGTCGGGGCTCTGGGTGAGCTCGCCGAGCTGCGCCAGGTAGTCGGGGATGCGCTGCGCCTCGGTGAGCTTCTCCGGGAACGCGGAGATGATGCGGCCCGACAGCGAGATGTCACGCGTCTGGACGTCGACGCCGGTGCCCTTGGTGAAGGCCTGGACGATGGGCAGCAGCGAGTAGGTGGCGAGCGCCGGCGCTTCGTCGATTTCGGTCCAGATGATCGTGGAGGTCTTCGTCGTCATTTTCCCTCGTCCTTAGGCTTGCGTGATCCTCGTCGTCGGCGACCACCACGGCTGCGCCGGCCCCGTCCCGAGTGAGGTGCCCGACATGCCACGATTCCTCACGCGAGATCAATGATGGAAGTCACGGATCTTCGGCCGGAAAGTGGACTGCCAACGTCTACGAACAGCCCCGCCGCGCAATGGATTCCGGGGGCCATCCGGTGAGCGTGCGCGCCGTCCGCCGCGCCGCGTCGAGCACCCTCAGCCGCGGGCGCGCGCCGGCCGCCCGACCGCCTGCTCCGCGTACCACGCGGCCCGGCTGCGCGGGATGGCCTCGGCCCGTCCGCCGGGGTCCGGCCGGGCGAGCAGGAGCTGGAACACGCTGATCCGTCCGAGCCGGAAGCCGGCGGCGGAGGCGGCGAGGTAGAGCCGGTACAGCCGGGCCCGCCGCTCGCCCACCAGCCCCACCGCCTCGCCGTACCGCGCCTCCAGCCGCTCCAGCCAGGCGGCGAGCGTCTCGGCGTAGTGCTCCCGCAGGCACTCCAGGTCGCGCACCTCGAACCCGGCCCGCGCCGCCCGGGCGATCACCTCGGCGATCGGGACGAGCTCGCCGTCCGGGAACACGTAGCGCCAGATGAACCCGCCGCCGCGCTGCCCGGCCCAGGGCAGCGTCGGCCCCCACCCGTCCACCGAGGCGATGGCGTGGTTGAGGAACAGGCCCCCCGGCCGGAGCAGCCGGTGGACCGCCGCGAAGTACGCGTCGAGGCGGGCCCGCCCGACGTGCTCCATCATGCCGACGCTCGCCACCTTGTCGAAGGGGGCCTCGGGGCGGAGCGTCCGGTAGTCCTCCGGGCGCACCGCGATCTCCGCCCGCCCCCGCAGGCGCTCCGCGCGCGCCTCGGCGGCGCGGAGCTGGTGCTGGCTGAGCGTGATGCCGGTGGCGCGCGCCCCGTGGCGGAGCGCCGCGTGCTCCACCAGCGCCCCCCACCCGCAGCCCACGTCGAGGAACCGCTCGCCCGGCGCGAGCGCGAGCTTGCGGCACACCAGCTCCAGCTTGGCGCGCTGCGCCTCCTCCAGCCCCTCCCCGCCCGTCGCGAAGTACGCGCACGAGTAGACGAGGTCGTCGCCGAGGAACAGCCGGTAGAACGCGTCGGAGACGTCGTAGTGGTGGCGCACCGCGTCGCGGTCGCGCCGGACGCTGTGCCGTCCCCCGTGCAGCCGGGCCTCGAGCGGCGCGGGGCCGAGCGCGTGCAGCGCGCGGCGGGCGAGCGCCCCCGCGATGGCCGCGGCGAGCGCCGCGTGCGGGCGCGGGCCGGTCCACCGGGCCGCCGCCTCCACCAGCGCGATGGCGTCCCCCTCCAGCTCGATCCGGCCGTCGAGGTACGCCTCCGCGAGGCGCCGCTCCGCGGCCGGGGGCACGAGCGCGTCGAGCGCGGCGGGGTCCCGCAGGACCACCGCCCCGCGGACGCCGGCGTCGCGCGCCGGCGGGAGCAGCGTGCCGTCCCAGAGCCGCACCGCGAACGTGCGGGACTCGGAGTCGAACATCGCCGCGGCGACCCGGGCCGGGTCCATGCTCCGAGCATATGCGACCGCGCCATCGCGCGCGGAGGCGCCGGCGGGGGCGCCACGGAAGCGACTGCCGCGCTGCGGCAAAGCCCCCCGTGCACTCAGGGCGCCGGGGCCGGATCGCGGAGCATGACGAGCAGCATCCGCGTCCGCGACACGGCGTCCACCGCGTGCGGGACGTTCGCCGGCATGCGCGTGAGGCTGCCGGCGGGCGCCTCGACCGCCTTCCCGCCGATCGTGAGCGTCAGGGCTCCCTCCAGCACCACGACCAGGGCGTCGAAGGGCGAGGTGTGCTCGGTGAGCCCCTGCCCCGCGTCGAACGCGAACAGGGTGACGTTGCTCGTCCCCTTCTTCGCGAGCACGCGGCTGGCGATGCCGTGCTCGGCGTAGCCGAGCAGCTCGACGAAGCGGTGGGCCTCCGCGGGCGGCAGCAGGTCGTCCTTGGCCATCGGGGCTCCTCTCCGCCCCTGGCGCGGCGCCGCGTCGGGCGGCGGCCGGGGCGTCATCGATCGTTTGCGTTGCAACGCTCCGCGCCGCGACCGCTCCGTGCATGGTACGCCCCCGCCGGCCCGTTGCCACCTCCGCGCCACGCCGGACAGGAGAGCCCCTTCACGCCGTCCTGTCCCCCCGGAGAGCGCATGCCGATCACCCGCCGATCCCGAATCGCCGCCGTCACACTCGCCACCGTCGCCGCCGTGTCGCTCGGCGCCGCCACGCTCCAGGGCGGCAGCCGCGCCGCGGTGCGCGACATCACCGTCCACGAAGGCACCAACGTCGCCGTGACCGCGTCCCCGGACGGGCGCGAGCTGGTCATGGATCTCCAGGGCGTGCTCTGGTCGCTGCCGCGCGGCGGCGGCGAGGCGCGGCGCCTCACCGACGGGCTCCTCGAGCCCGCCCGCCCCGACTTCTCGCCCCGGGGCGACCTGATCGCGTTCCAGGCGTACGCGGGCGGGACGTTCCACATCTGGACCATGCGGCCGGACGGCACCGAGGTGCGCCAGCTCACCTCCGGCCACGGCGACGACCGCGAGCCGCGCTTCTCGCCGGACGGGACGCGCATCGCGTTCTCCTCCGACCGCGCGTTCCAGGGCAGCTACGACGTGTGGGTGGCCGACGTCGCCACCGGCGCGCTGACGCGCTGGACCGACGCGCCCGCGGACGAGTTCGAGCCCGCCTGGACGCCCGGCGGCGGCGAGATCGCGTTCGTGAGCGGCGCCGGCTCGACCGGCACCGCCATCGAGGCGGTGGACGCGGCCGGCCACCGCCGGACGCTCGCGACCGCGCCCGCCGGCGCGCGGCTCAACTCGCCGTCGATCTCCCCCGACGGCGCGCACCTCGCCTGGATCCAGTTCGCCGCGAACCGCAGCCGGCTCCTGGTGGACGGCGCGCCCGCGTCGCCGTTCGAGGACGTGTTCCCCTTCCCGGCCCACTGGCTGTCCGCGCGGACGCTCCTCTACGGCGCCGACGGCGGCATCCGCGTCACCGATCTCGACGCCGGCACGAGCGAGCAGGTCGCGTTCGAGGCGACGTTCCGCCTGGTGCGGCCGGCCTGGGAGCGCAAGCGCTTCGACTTCGACCGGACCGCGCCGCGCCAGGCGCTCGGCATCGTGGCGCCGGCGCTGTCGCCCGACGGCACGCGCGTGGCGTTCCAGGCGCTGAACCGCCTCTGGCTGATGGACGTGGGCGGCGCGCCGCGCCCGCTCACCGACGGGCCGTACTACGCGCAGGATCCGGCCTGGTCGCGCGACGGCACGCGCCTCGCGTACGCCTCGGACAAGGCCGGCACCGCGGACCTCTACGTGCTCGACGTGGTCACCGGCGCCGAGCGGCGCGTGACCTCGCTCCCCGGCGCCGAGATGGCGCCGGCGTGGTCGCCGGACGGCGGGCGGCTCGCGTTCCAGGACCAGGCCGGCGCGACGCACGTGCTCGACCTCGCCACCGGCGCCGTGCGCCAGGTGGTGGCGCCGCTGTTCGCGCCGGGCCGCCCGACCTGGTCCGCCGACGGGCGCACGCTGGCGCTCGCCGCGCTGAAGCCCTACACCCGCCGCTTCCGTGAGGGCACCAGCCAGATCCTCACCGTGGACGTGGAGTCCGGCGCGACGCGCTACCAGGAACCCGCGCCGTTCGAGTCGCTGAGCACGCGCGGTGACGACGGCCCGGTGTGGTCGCCGGACGGGACCGCGCTCGCGTTCGTGATGCAGAGCACGCTGTGGGTGATGCCGGTGGACGCCGCCGGCCGCGCCGCCGGGCCGGCGGTGCGCATCACCTCCGAGCCCACCGACGCGCCCACCTGGAGCGGCGACTCCCGGCGCCTGCTGTACCTGTCCAACGGCGCCCTGCGAATGGTGGCGCGCGAGGGCGGCGCGCCCGCGACCGTGCCCGTCGAGCTGCGCTGGCGCCAGGATCGCCCGGAGGGCACCGTGCTGGTGCACGCCGGGCGGCTCTGGGACGGCCGCGGGCCCGAGGTCCGGCACGACGTGGACCTCGTCGTCGCCGGCAACCGCATCCGCGCCATCCTCCCGCACCGCGCCGACGCCCACGCGCGCGCCGCCGCGCAGGGGCAGCGGGTGGTGGACGCGTCCGGGCTCACCGCCATCCCGGGCCTGTGGGAGTCGCACACGCACGAGTGGATCAGCGGGAAGTTCTACGGCGCCCGCCTCGGCCGCCTGTGGCTGTCGTACGGCGTGACGTCGGCGCACTCGGTCGGCGATCCGGACTACCGCGCGGTGGAGACGCGCGAGGCGTACGCCTCGGGCGCCCGCGTCGGCCCGCGCTTCTTCGCGAGCGGCGAGGCGATCGACGGCGAGCGCGTCTACTACAACTTCATGCGCCCGACCACGAGCGCCGCGCAGCTCGACCTCGAGCTCGCGCGCGCCAAGGCGCTCGACTACGACATGCTGAAGACCTACGTGCGCATGCAGCACGAGTGGCAGGCGAAGGCGGTGCGCTTCGCGCACGAGGAGATGGGCGTGTGGGTCGGCTCGCACTACATGCTGCCCGGCATGTCGTACGGGATGGACGGCCAGACGCACGTGAGCGCCACCACCCGCCTCGGCTTCGCCTACACCCGCTCGTCGGGAGGGGTGAGCTACGGCGACGTGCGCACGCTGTTCGCGCGCTCCGGCATGTTCGACATCTCCACCACCTTCAACCCCTCGCTCTACGCGGACGACCCGGCGATGGTGGACGACCCGCGCCTGCTCGCGCTCAACACGCCCTGGGACCAGGCGCTGCTGCGCGCGAAGCGCGACCGCGCGGTCACCACCGACCAGACCGTCAGCCTGGAGACGCTCCAGCGCGAGGAGGAGACGCTCGCGGCCGTGCTGCGCGGCGGCGGCACCATGCTGGCCGGGACCGACTCGCCCCTCGACAACGTGGCCACCGCGCTGCACCTCAACCTGCGCGCGCAGGTGAAGCTGGGCGGCCTGGCGCCGTGGGAGGCGCTGCGCACCGCGACCGCCCTGCCCGCCCGCGCCTTCGGGGTGGACGCCGACCTCGGGACGCTCGAGGCGGGCAAGCTCGCCGACGTCGTGTTCGTGCGCGGCGATCCGCTCGCCGACGTGGCCGACGTCGCCAACGTGGAGCTGGTCATGAAGAACGGCCGCCTCCACACCGTCGCGGAGCTGATGGCGCCGTTCACCGGCGGCGGCGCGGCGGCCGCCTCCGCGCCCGCGCACCGGCGGCTGCCCGCGGCGCGCGGGGTGGCGGTGACGCCGGCGCGGTGGTGGCACGACCCGGAGGCGATGGTCGAGGAGGACCACCGGTAGCGCGGTCGCGCCGAGCCGGACGGAGCCCGCCCCGGCCTCACGGGCCGGCGGCGGGCTCCACCCCGGCGGTCCCCGGCCGCCGCGCGTCGCGGCGCGCCGGCGCGGGCGGGGCGGCCAGCGCCAGCAGGACCGCGGCGGCGGACGCGGAGAACACCGAATAGTCGAGCGGCGACTTCGGGCCGAACGAGACGCCCATGGCCGTGCCGAACACCGCCAGCAGGCCGGCGCTGGCGAGCGCCACCCAGCGCAGCCGCACGCCGGCGAGGAGCGCGAGGCCGAGGGTGGTCTCGGCCACCGTCGCGGCGCGCGCGAGGTAGGGCGCGAGCGCCGCGGGCAGGAACGCGTTCACCTCGGCGGTGTAGCGCACGAACGCGTCGAAGTCGTTGTTCCCCCAGAGCCCGAGCCGGCTGCCGACCGCTGACAGGAACGCCGCCGCCAGCGCCAGGCGCGCGTACAGGACGGCCCAGCGGAGCGCCGGGCCGCTCACCGGCCCTCCCCGTGCCGCGCGAGCACGCCCCGGTAGTACTCGGCGATGCCGGCCGTGGTGCTCCGCTCGGCCACCCCGCCGTCCGCGCCGAGCGTCTCCATGGCGCCGCGCACGGTCACGAACACCACCACCGGCTCGTCGCCCACCGCCATCCAGCTGTCCTCGTTGCCGGCCGGCTCGTACACGTAGCCGCGGGCCGACCACCTCGCCGGTGTCGAGCAGCTTCCGGTGGCCGGCGAGGTTGAGCGCGTGGACCTCGCCCTCGTGCCGGTGCCGCGGGACGAGGGTGCCGGGCTCGAGGCGGAGCAGCAGCGCGCGCGTGTCGCCGTCCGCCTCGCCGCGGAGGAGCTTCAGGGAGAAGCCGGGCGACACCTCCGCCCAGGGCAGGTGATCGGTTCCGTTCGGGTGATTCGGTTCGTGGGTCATGCCACCCGGATAGCGGCCGGAGTGGCTCCCTCACAGGTCCACCCTGGCGAAATCTGATGGATCCATTACCGTCCGGTGCCGTGGACCTGCACGTCTCGCTGCACCGCCGCGGCCGGCTCGCCGCCGACGCCTACCGCCAGCTCCGGGAGGCCATCCTGGACGGCCGCCTGCGCGCCGGTGAGCGGCTCCCCGCCACCCGCGAGCTGGCCCGCCGCCTCGAGGTCTCGCGAAACACCGTGCTGCACGCGTACCAGCGGCTCGCGGCGGAGGGGTTCCTCGCCGGCCGGGCCGGCGCGGGGACCTACGTGGCCGCGGGCATCCGCGCGGACGCCCGTGGCCGCCGCGCGCCGGCCGGCGCGGCGCTGCGGCCCCGCGCGGCCTGGCCGTCGCTGCCCGCGCCGCCGGCCCCGGACCCGCCGGCGGCGCCCTACGACTTCCAGGTCGGCGCGCCGGACCCGGCGCTGTTCCCGTGGGACGCGTGGCGCTGGCGGGTGTCGCGCCAGCTCCGCGGCCGGCGGGCGCGCCCGGGCTACCCGCCGCCGGAGGGCGATCCCGGCGCACGCGCGGCGGTGGCGCGCCACCTCGGCGTGGCCCGCTCGGTGCGCGCCGGCGCGGACGACGTCCTGCTCACCTCCGGTGCGCAGCAGGCGCTCGACCTGGTCGGCCGGGTGCTGCTCGCGCCCGGCGATCGCGTCGCGGTGGAGGACCCGGGGTACCCGCCGGCCCGCGCGGCGTTCGAGGCGCTGGGCGCGCGCGCGGTGCCGGTGCCGGTGGACGCGGAGGGGCTGGTGGTGGACGCGCTGCCCTCGGACGCGCGGCTCGTCTACGTCACGCCGTCGCACCAGTTCCCGCTGGGCATGCCCATGTCGCTGCGCCGGCGCCAGGCGCTGCTCGCCTGGAGCGAGCGGACCGGCGCGGCGATCGTCGAGGACGACTACGACAGCGAGTTCCGCTTCGACGGCCGGCCGCTCGAGCCGCTGCAGGCGCTGGATCGCCAGGGGCGGGTCGTCTACGTGGGCTCGCTGTCGAAGGTGCTGCTGCCGACGCTGCGGCTCGGGTTCCTCGTCGCGCCCGCCTCGCTCGTCCCGGCGCTGCGCGCCGCGAAGGCGCTGACCGACTCCCACGGGCCGCTCGAGCTGCAGCGCGCGCTCGCGGAGCTGGTGGACGACGGGCTGCTCGCGCGCCACGTCCGCCGCGTGCTGCGCATCTACCGGGAGCGCCGCGACCGGCTCGCCGCCGCGGTGGAGCGTCACCTCGGCGGCCGGGTGATCGCGCTCCCGGCCTCGGCCGGCCTGCACCGGAGCTTCCACCTCGCCGACGCGTCCGGGGACGAGGCGGAGGTCGTCCGGCGCTCGCAGGCGCTGGGCGTGGCCGTCCAGCCGCTCGCGCCGTACCACGCGCGGCCCGGCCGGCCCGGCTTCGCGCTCGGCTACGGGGTCGTCCCCGCCGCCCGGATCGACGAGGGCATCCGCCGGCTGGCGGCGGCGCTGGAGCCGCCGCCCGCCGCGCGACGCCGCCGGCGCTGAGGGCTACCCGCGCTCCGGCCCGCCGCGGTCGTGCCCGCGGCCGCCGCGATCGGCGCCCCGATCGCCGCCGCGGTCGGGGCCGCGGTCGCCGCCGCGCTGCTGCGGCGCGGGGCCGGCGTCGCGCCCCGGACCGCCGCGGTCGTACCGCGGGGCCGCGACGCCGCCGCGCTCCTGCGGGCGGCCGCCCTGCCCGCCGCGATCCTGCCAGCCGCCGCGGTCCTGGCGCGGCTCCGGCTGCTGCCGCTGCCACCCGTCGCCACGGCCGCCGGGGCCGCCGGGCCCGCGCGCCGGCTGCGGCTCGCCCCGGCTCCAGCCCTGCGACTCGTGCGGCCGAGCGGCGGGGCCGCCGCGGTAGCCCGGGCCCGGGCCCGGGTCGTGACGCCGCGAGAAGTCCTCGCGCGGGCGGTAGCCGTAGCTCGTGCTCCGGATCGAGCGCTGCTGCTCGACGGCGCGCGGGTAGCGGTCGCCCGAGTAGCCGCGCTGGTACCTCGGCAGCGGGGCCGGGCGCGGCACGGCGCGCCGATCCCACCGGTCCCAGCCAGCGCGGCGGTGCTCCCAGTCGTGGCCGTAGTGGTGGCCCCAGCGCGGCGGCGCGGCGGCGCGCCAGCCGCGGAAGTACGGCGGGGGCGCGCGGTAGTAGCGCACCGGGACGCGGAGCACGTACGCGGGCACGTAGTACGGGTCCACCGCGTCCCACGGGCCGTCGTACCAGCTGCTCGCGTACCAGTTGTCGTTCGCGTAGACCCAGTACAGCCCGTCGTAGAAGAAGTAGTTCGCCGGGAGGCGCGGGGCGTAATAGACCGGGTAGCCCGGGACCGCGACGAGCTCCGGGTACGCCGGCACGTTGATGCCGATGGAGACGCCGGGCGCCGTGATCCCGATGCCCACGCTGACCTGGGCGCGGGCGGGGGCCAGCGGGGCGAGCAGCAGCGCGAACGCGACGGGCAACCAGCGCATCTCGACCTCCTGTCGGAGCCGCGACCCTCCAGCGGGCCGGGCGAGCACCGATGGAGGGACGAACCACCGACCCCGGGGATTCATGCCCCGCCGCGCGATCCCCGAGTTTCCAGCCGCCGGACCCACACCGGCGCCGGGCGGCGCCGATGTGGTCCGGCCCGGCGTCAGACGCCGCCGGCCTGCGCGCCCTTGCCCCGTGCGGCGGCGAGCGGCCCCGCCGCCCAGGCGAGCCCGAGCGCCGCCGAGGCCGCGAGGAGGACGGCCGCGGCCGGGCCGCCGGTCGGCTTCATCGCCATGAGCGCGAGCACGCCCACGCCGAGCGCGGCGCGGAGCCGGAGCGACGCGTCGAGCACGGGGCTCGCGAGCCGCGCGCGCAGCTCCGGCGTCAGCGCCGGCCCGCGCTCCTGCTGCACCGCCGGGCCGACCCGCTTCAGCCACCGCCCGGTCACGGCGCCGCCGAGCGCGCCCATCAGCACCATGCCGATGAAGCCGCTCGCGATCCAGGGCGCGTGCCCCCAGACCGACACCGTCATCCAGATGCCCGAGGCGAGGATGGCGAGCATGGCGAGCCCGCCGAGGCGCCCGGGCAGCACGAGCTGCCCGAGCCAGCTCCGCGCCTCGTCCGGCGTGGCGGCGCGCCGGAGCCTCGCGAGCGCCACCGCCTCGATCCCGCCGGCGACGCCCAGCAGCACCGCGCCGGCGACGTGGGCGAACACCGTGATCGGATAGACCCAGTCCATGACGGCTTCCTTTCCGCCCCTCAGGGCTCGGTGCCGGAGGGGAGCTGCGGGTGGAGCGGCACGTTCACCGGCGGCTCCAGCACCGCCGGGCGCGCCGCGAGCGCCTCCTTCCGGTGGTCGCGTGCGATCAGCACGTAGATCGACGGGAGGAAGAGCAGCGTGAACGCCGTGCCCACCGTCATCCCCGCCACCAGCACCAGGCCGATGCTGTTGCGGGCCTCCGCGCCCGGACCGGTCACGTAGGTGAGCGGCAGGTGCCCGAAGACGGTCGCGAAGGTGGTCATGAGGATGGGCCGCAGCCGCGTGACCGCCGCCTGCCGCACCGCCTCCACCTTGCTCAGCCCCTGCTCCTGGAGCTTGTTCGCGAACTCGACGATGAGGATGCCGTTCTTCGCGACCAGGCCGACCAGCGTCACCAGGCCCACCTGCGAGTAGACGTTGAGCGTGGTGGTCCAGCCGTCCGTGAAGAACGGCATCTGCGGGTTGGGCATCTTCAGGAACACCAGCGCGAGCGCGCCGAACATGCCGAGCGGCACCGAGCCGGCCAGGATCACCAGCGGGTCCCGGAAGCTGTTGAACTGCGCGGCGAGCACCAGGAAGATGAGCACGATGGCCAGCAGGAACGCGGGGAGGAACTTGTTGCCCTCGGTGCGGAGCTGGCGCGACTCGCCGGTGTAGTCGATGACGTACCCGGCGGGCAGGATCTTCCCGGCCTCGTCCTCCAGGTACGACAGCGCCTCGTCGAGCGGGCGGATGGCGACGCCGCTCAGCTTCACCGCGTTGAGCTGCTGGAAGCGGTTCAGCGAGCGCGGCGTCACCTGGTCGCGGATCTTGGCGATGGAGGCGAGCGGGATGAGCCGCCCGTCCGGCCCGGTCACGTGGATGTCCTCGAGCTGCTCGGGGTTGAGCCGCTCCGAGCGCAGCAGCTGCGGGATCACCTTGTAGCTGCGGCCGCCCACGTTGAAGCGGTTCACGTAGTTCCCGCCCACCGCCGAGCCCAGGTCCTGGCCCACGGTGCGCAGGTCGAGGCCGAGCTCGGCCACCTTCTCGCGGTCGATCTCGATCTCCGAGGACGGCTGGTCGATCTTGACGTCGATGAGCGGCGGGAACGCGAAGATGCCGCTCTTCGCCGCCTTCTCCTGGAGCTGCTGCGCGAACCCGAGGATCTCCTGGGTGTCCGCGGTGGAGGCGAGGACGATCTCCACCGGGAAGTTGCCGCCGCCGGGCAGCGCCGGGGGCAGGATCGCGAACGTCTGGATGCCGGGGATGACCGCGAGGCGCCCCTGCACCTCGTGCAGCACCTCGGCCGCGGTGCGGTCGCGCTCGGTCCAGGGCTTCAGGCCGACGCCCCAGAAGCCGCCGGTGGGCTGCGTGATCTGGAAGGTGAACTGCGACTCCGGCATCTCCATGAGCGAGCGGTTCACGGCCTTGGTGTTCGGCACGAGCTGCTCGAGCGTGGAGTTGGACGGGGTGTTCACGATCCCCATCACCACGCCCTGGTCCTCGGTGGGCGCGAGCTCGCGGGGCGCCATGGCGAACATGACCCCCACCAGCACGATGATGGCGACCCAGGCGGCGTAGATGGCGCCGCGCGCCTGGAGCGACTTCTCCAGGTGGCGCGCGTAGACCTCGCGCACCCGCTCGAAGCCCCGCTCCAGCAGGCGGGCCAGGCCCTTCGCCTCGCCGCCCTCGCGCAGCAGGTGCGCGGACATCATGGGCGAGAGCGTGAGCGCGACCACGCCGGAGATGGTCACCGCGCCGGCGAGCGTGAGCGCGAACTCGCGGAACAGCGAGCCGGTCAGGCCGCCCTGGAACGCGATGGGCGTGTAGACCGCCGCGAGCGTGATGGTCATGGCGATCACCGGCCCGACCAGCTCCCGGACGCCGGCGAGCGCCGCCTCCATCCGCGACTTCCCCTCGCGCAGGTGGCGCTCGACGTTCTCGACGACCACGATGGCGTCGTCCACCACCAGGCCGACCGAGAGCACGATGGCGAGCAGCGTGAGCAGGTTCAGGGTGAACCCGAACGCCTGCATCAGGAACACCGCGCCGATGAGCGACACCGGGATGGCCACCACCGGCACCAGCACCGAGCGGAGCGAGCCGAGGAACAGGAAGATGACGATCACCACGATGACCAGCGTCTCGGCCAGCGTGTGCTCGACGTCCTTGATGGCGTCCTGGATGTAGGCGGTCGCGTCGTACGCCACCACCGCCTTGATCTGCTCCGGGATCTGCGTCTGCATCGCGCCCATCTCGGTGCGCACGCGCTTGATCACGTCGAGCGAGTTGGCGTCGGGCAGGGCCCAGATGCCGACGAACACCGCGGTCTCGCCGGTGAAGTTCACCTCGGCGTCGTAGTCCTCCGCCCCCAGCGCCACGTCGGCGACGTCGCCCAGGCGGACGGTGGCGCCGTCGTGCTCGCGCACCACCAGCTGCTGGAACTCGCGCACCGAGCGGAGGTCGGTGTTGGCGGTGAGGTTCACCTGGACCAGCGAGCCCTTCGTCTGGCCGACCGCGGCCTGGTAGTTGTTGCGGGCGAGCGCCTCGCGCACCTGCGCCGGGCTGACGTTGAGCGCGGCCATCCGGTCCGGCCGCAGCCAGACGCGCATCGCGAAGGTGCGGGCGCCCAGGATGTCGGCCCGCTGCACGCCCTCGATCGACGAGAGGCGCGGCTGGACCACGCGGACCAGGTAGTCGGTGATCTCGTTCTGCTTCAGGAACCTGGACGAGAAGCTCAGGTACGCGGAGGCGAACTGGCTGTCGGCGGTCTCGATGCCGACCACCGGGACCTCCGCCTCGGGCGGCAGGTCCCCGCGCACCTGGTCGATCTTGGAGCCGATCTCGGCCAGGGCGCGGTTGGAGTCGTAGTTCAGCCGCAGGCGCGCCCGGATGATCGAGACGTTCTGCTTGCTCTCCGACTCCAGGTAGTCGATGCCGTCCGCGGAGGCGATGACGCGCTCGAGCGGCGTGGTGATGAAGCCGCGCACCAGCTCGGCGTTCGCGCCCACGTAGGTGGTGGTGACGGTGATCTGCGCGTTCTCGCTGCGCGGGTACTGCCGCACGTTCAGCGTGCGGATGGCCTGCAGGCCCGCGATGACGATGACGAGGTTGACGACGACCGCGATGACCGGGCGCCGGACGAACAGGTCGGTGAGCTTCATCTCAGTTCTCCGTCGGCTTCGGCGCGAGCTGCGCGCGCGGCGCCAGCGAGTCGTTCACCGCCACGGCGGCGCCGTTCCGCAGCTTGAACACGCCGCTGCTGACCACGGTCTCGCCGCCCTTCAGGCCGTCCAGCACCGCCACCAGGTCGCCGCGGCGCTCCCCGGTGCGGACGAACTGCTGGCGCGCCACCAGCGTGGGCTTCCCGTTCGCGTCCTTCTTCTGCTCGATCACGTAGACCGAGTCGCCGTAGGGGGCGAACATCACCGCGGTGGCGGGGATGGCGAGGACCTTGCGCTTCTCCGCCGACAGCACCGCCACGTTCACGAACATGCCGGGGCGGAGCCGCCCGTCCTTGTTCGGGAAGGTGGCGCGCACCCGCACGTTGCGGGTGGCCGGGTCCACCTCGGGGTTCACGGTGGTGATCTCGCCGGTCCAGTCGGCGCGCGGGAACGTGTCGGTCCGCAGCCGCACCTTCTGCCCCGCCGCGAGGTCCACCAGCGCCTGCTGCGGCAGCCAGAAGTCCGCGTGGATGGGCGTCACCGACTGGAGCGAGGCGATGGGGCTGCCCGGCGACACCACCTGGCCGAGCTCCACCTGCCGGATCGAGATCCGCCCGTCGAACGGCGCGCGGATGGTCTTCTTCGCGATGATCGCCTGCAGGTTGCGCACCGTCGCGTCCGCCTGCTTCGCCTTCGCGTCGGCCGCGTCGAGGTCGGCCTGCGCGTTCGCCTCGCCCTGCCGCAGCCGCTGCGCGCGCTCCAGGTTGACCTTCGCCAGCGCGGCGTCCGCGGTCGCCGCGGCGAGCTGCGCCTCCTCGGCGGAGGTGTCGAAGCGGACCAGCAGCTGGCCGCGACGCACGTTGCTCCCGGACTCGAACGCGATCTGCCGCACCGTGCCGGGCAGCTCGGCCGCGAGCGTCACGCCCTGCACCGCCACCAGCGAGCCGACCGCGGCCCGGGTGGCCTCCCACTCGGCCGCCTCGACCTTCGCCGAGGTGACCGACTCCGGCGGCGGCACGAACGCCTCGCCGGCCCGGACCATGGTGACGATCTGCCCGGCCTTCACCCCGACCAGGATGGCGAGCACCACCACCAGGCCCACCGCGAACACTGCCCACTGCTTCTTGCTCTTCATGTGCGCTCCTGCTGGAAGACGTGTGTGAAGGTCAGGGCGTGACGCCCGATCAGGGTGCCCGCGCGTCGAGGAGGTTGCGGCCCGCGGCGAGCCGGAGCTGCGCGCGCGCGTCGGACACCTCGGCGTCCGCCTGGATGCGGGCGGCGTCGGCGTTGAAGGCGTCGCGCTGCGCCTGGAGCAGGTCGAGCTGGTCGGCCGCCCCCGCCTGGTAGCGCTCCAGCGCCAGCCCGGCGGCGCGCTGGCTCACCTCCGCCTGGACCCGCGCCGACCGGCTGCGCGCGATGTCGGTGCGGACGGTCATCCACGCGCGGTGGACGTCGTCGTGCGCCGCCAGCCGCGCCCGCTCCTCGCGCGCCCGCGCGCCGTCCGCGACGGCGTCCTGTGCGCGCATGTTCGCGAGCGTGGTGAGGTCGAACGACCAGCTCAGCGACACCACCGCCTGCCAGGTCCGCTCGTGCCCGGCCAGGCCGGTGTAGTCGGTCACGTGCTCGGTGGCGCTCGCCGACAGGCTCGGGACGAGCACCAGCCGCCTCGCCCAGGCCTCCCGCTCCTCGGCCACGCGCGCGCGCACCGCCGACGCGATGGCCGGGACGTCCTCGTCGCGCGCCTGGAACGACTCGATGGGCGGCTCCTCGTGCAGGTCGTCGCCGAGCGCGACCTCCCCCTCCAGCTCGGGCTCCATCCCGCTCAGCGACCGGAGCGCGCGCGCGGCGAGCGAGACCTGCAGCTCCGCCGTGGCGAGCTGCTGGACGTTGCGCTCCACCTCGGCGCGGGCGCGGTCCACGTCGAGCAGCGCGGTGGAGCCCGCCCCGTGGCGCGCCTCGGCGATCCGCAGGCCGGCCCGGGAGACGTCCAGCGCGCGCCGCGACGCCTCGACCAGCGCCCGGCTGGCCACGAGCTGGTGGTACTCGCGCGACACGAGCGACTGGACGCGCAGCTCGGTGGCGTCCTGCTGCTCGGCGGCCGCTCCGGAGGCGGCCTTCGCCGCGCCGATGCGCGCGAAGGTGGCGAGGTCCACCAGCGGCACGTGGACGGTCGCGTACCCGTCGAGCTGGTCGCGCGGCGTGACGACCACCGGCCCGGTCGCGCTGGGGATGCGGGTCTCGTACTGGTTGCGGGTGTACGTCCCGAGCAGCGACACGCCGGGCAGCGCCCGGCCCAGGGCCGCCTGCGTGCCCGCCGACGCCTGCGCGCGCGCCGCGCGCGCCTCGGCGTTGTCGGGGCTGGCGTCGCGCGCACCGCGCAGGAAGGACTCGAGCGGCTGCAGCGCGCTCGCCCGGCCGGCGAGCGCGAGGACCGCCGCCGCGAGGCCGTACTTGAGGATTCGAAGGTGGATGCTCGGCATGGTTCGCCGGCGACCTTGCACCGGGCGCGCCAGCGCCGACACGGCCCGGGAAACCGAGGGACTCCGCGGGATCCAGGCGTGCGGCTGGCCCGCGCCACCGCGCCGCCGTACCGAGGTCCGACGGGATCGCTCAAGCGCTGAGCACCGCGATCGGGTACGGCGGCCGGGGGCCGGCGCTCAGCGGGCCGCGCCGGCGGTCGCCGCCGCGCCGTCGCCGGCGTCGGTGACGAGCTCGTAGCGCCGCAGCCGCTCGGTGAGCGTGTTCCGGCTGATCCCGAGCCGCCGCGCCGCCTCGGACTGGTTCCCGCGGACGGCGGCCATGGTGCGCGCGATCACGGCGCGCTCCAGCTCGTCGAGCTGCGCGCGGAGCGTGCGCGTCTCCTCGCCGTCGCGCGGCGCGGCCGCCGGCCGGGCCGCCCCGCCGGCCGGGGCGCCGGTGGCCTCGAACGCGTCCGGGCCGATCTCGCCCCCGCCGCTCAGGGCCACCAGCCGCGCCACCACGTTCTCGAGCTGGCGCACGTTGCCGGGCCAGTCGGCCTTCACCAGCCGGTCGATCAGGGCCGGCGCGAGCCGCACGTCCTCCGACCCGAAGCGCTCGGCGTAGCGGAGCGCGAACTCGTGGGCCAGCGCCGGGATGTCCTCGCGGCGGTCGCGCAGCGGCGGGACGGTCAGCTCCACCACCGCCAGCCGGTAGTACAGGTCCTCGCGGAACCGCCCCTCCTGCACGTCGGCGCGCAGGTCGCGGTGCGTGCACGCCACGATGCGCACGTCCACCCGCTCCACCCGGCCCGAGCCGACCGGCTGGATCTCGCCCTCCTGCAGCGCCCGGAGCAGCTTCGCCTGGATCCCGAGCGGCAGCTCGCCCACCTCGTCGAGCACCAGCGTCCCGCCGTCGGCCTGCGCGAAGAACCCGGGGCGCGCCTGGACGGCGCCGGTGAACGCCCCGCGCACGTGGCCGAACAGCTCCGCCTCGGCCAGCTCCGCCGGGATGGCGCTGCAGTTGAACCGGACGAGCGGCCCGCCCGCGCGCTTGCTGAGCGCGTGGAGCAGCGTGCCGATGAGCTCCTTGCCGGTGCCGGTCTCGCCCCGCACCAGCACCGTGATCTCGCGCGCCGCCACCCGCGCGGTGGCGGCCAGCACCTGGCGCATGTTGGCGGACTCGAACACCAGCCGCCGGCCGATGGCGTGCTCGACCGTGAGCTGGCGGTTGCGCTGCCGCAGCAGCCGCGCCTCCAGCGCCCGGCCGATGGCGAGCGCGAGCTCGTCCACGTCGAACGGCTTCGGCACGTACTCGTACGCGCCCGCCTTCATGGCCCGCACCGCCAGGCGCTCCGAGCCGTGCGCGGTGAGCAGGATGACCGGGAGCCACTCGTCGCGCTCGCGCACCGCCTGGAGCAGGGCGAGCCCGTCCATCTCCGGCATGGAGAAGTCGGTCACCAGCACGTCGGCGCGCTCGAGCTGCTCGAGCGCCTCGGTGGCCGAGCACGCCAGCACCGGCTCCCAGCCGCGGCCCTGCACCAGCTCCTTGAGCGCGGCGCGGACCGACGGCTCGTCATCCACCAGCAGCACGCGCGACATCCCCGCTCCTCTTCGCGGCGCGCGGCAACGTGACGAGCACCTTCGTCCCGCTCCCCGGCTCGCTCTCGTAGCGCAGGGTACCACCGTGCTGCACGATCACGGCCCGCGCCAGCACCACGCCCAGCCCGGTGCCGTCGTCGCGGGTCGTGAAGAACGGGGTGCCGATGCGCCGGAGCGTCTCCGGCGGCATGCCGCGCCCGGTGTCCCGCACCACCAGCTCGACCTCGTCGCCGGACAGCTCGCGCGCCTCCACCACCACCTCGCCGCCCGCCGGCGTCGCCTCGATGGCGTTCGCGACCAGGTTCAGCAGCGCCTCCTTGAGGCGGCGCGGGTCCGCCTCGAGCGACGCGTCGCCGCGCGCGTAGAGCCGGACTCGGGCCTCGTCGGCGCGGGCGGACAGGACCAGCATGGTGTCGGAGACGAGCGGCCCGAGCGCCACCTGCCGCGGGTTGACCGACTGGAGCGGCCGGTTGAACGAGAGGTAGTTCTGGATGATCTCCTGCATCCGCGTGACCTCGCGGTCCACCACCTCGAGCCGCTCGTGCGAGGCCGCCTCCGCCGGGCTGCGCAGGCCGAGCTGCACGAGCGCCTTCACCCCGGTGAGCGGGTTCTTCAGCTCGTGGGCCACCTTGGCGCCGACCTGCTCCAGCCCCTGCGCCCGGCTGAGCGCGTCCGACACCATCTCGGCCCGGGCCCTGGCCACCTGATCGCGCTTGCGCCGCGTCTCGGCGTGCGCCGGCGCGAGCAGCGCCCCGACGCCGAGCACGCTCACCACCGTGAGCACGCCGCGCTGCAGCGCGGGCAGCTCCGGGCCGGCGACCGCGTCCGGCAGCAGCGCCAGCACGGCAGCGCCGAACGCCGTCGCCGCGAGCAGCCCGCGGGTGGCGACGCGGTCCCCCACCACCGAGACCGCCACGAAGTACGACCCGAGGAACGGGAGGATGAGCGGGCTCTGCTCGCCCCCCGTCACCGCCGCCGCCAGGGCGGTCGTCACGAAGAAGGACGCCTGCCCCAGCACCACGTACAGCGCGATCCGGTCGAAGGTCGCGTTGACGCACCGGCTCGCGTCGCCCCGCCGGCAGCTCCGCACGCCCACCTGCTGCACGGCGCCGCCCGCCAGCACCACGCCGATCCGCCAGGCCGCGTAGCCCGCCCACGCGAGCACCGCCGCCGCCGCGAGGTAGTAGGCGATCGCGAACAGGTCCTCCCGGCGCGGCCACCGGTCGGCGCGCTCCCGCGGCGCCGCCGCCGTCATCGGGCAGGGCGGCGCGGCGGCGACCAGCGGGTGGGTGCGAGCAGGGGCGACCACGTCGCCGGAGCGAAAGGCAAGTTCCGGGCCGGCGGAGAGGACTCTGACCATTGCCCGGCTCGATTAACCCGGCCCTGAAGGCACGCGCTCGCCCCGGAACGTGACCAACGGCCGTTTCCGCCCCGCCGCGCAGAAGTCCAACAGCCTGCTCAAACCTTGAGCAGGTCACGTCGCCCCGGCGACGCCCGGCGGGCCGCCCGCACGATCGCCCGTCCGTCGCCGCCCGCTCAGGGCGGCGGCGGCGCGAGCGCGCGCAGCCCGTCGGCCAGCGCGCGCGAGAGGTTCTCGATGAGGTCCTCCTTCGCGCTCGCGACGTAGAGGTGCGGGCCGAGGGCCCAGGTGTCGCGCACCAGCCGCCGCGGCTCGGGCGCCGCCCCGCCGGCCCGGGCCAGCGCGCGGCCGAGCAGCGGCAGGACCTTGTCGCCGAGGCGGAGCGCGGTGTCGATGGCGAACACGGCGAGGTCGGGCCGGAGCGCGCGCAGGCGCCGCACGAACGCGTCCGCCTCGGCGTCCATCAGGTGCTTGGGCGGCCCGGACTTCAGCTCGAGGTACATGAGCTTGCCCTCCGCGGCGGCGACGACGTCGAGGTCCCCGCCCACGCCCGGCGCGCCGCTGCGCACGCCGGTCGCCACCTGGAGGCCCAGCCGCGAGGACAGCTCGCGCGCCACCCACCACTCCAGCGTCCCGCCGAACGACCGCGCCCGCCGCAGGAGCCGGTAGCGCCCCCGCGGGCGCCGCTCGGCGAGGCCGAGCGCGACGCAGTCCTCGGCCATGGCCCGGGCGCGGGCAGCGTCCACGTACCGGGTGGCCTCCGACGGCAGGAAGCCGGCGGGCGCGAGGATGGCGCCGCGCAGGAACAGCCGGAACGCGTAATGCCCGAGCCGCTCGGCGATGGCGTCGAGCGCGGGCGCCGGCAGGTCGGGGTCGAACGGCAGGTCGGGGCGGGAGGGCCGCGGCTCGAGCCCGCGGCGGACCAGCATGGCGAGCGGCTCCGACGCGGGGACGCGCCGGCGGCCCGGCGGCGGGGACCGGGCCGCGGCGGCCGCCTCCAGCTCCCGGGCGCCGGGGCGCTCTCGCATGGCGCGATTCTACGCGCGCGGCGCCGCGCGCGGCGTGCGCTACGGCGCCCCGCTGGCGCGCGGGGCGGACGGGGCCGGGGCCGGCTCGTGGAGGGTGACGGCCGGCGCGAACGGCCGCACCCCGAGCGCCCGGTGGATCTCCTCGGGCAGGTACACGGCGCCGTCCTTCATGACCAGCCGCACCCGGCGCAGCACCGAGAGGTCGCGGGTGGGGTCGCCCGGGACGAGCATCAGGTCGGCGCGCATGCCCGGCGCGACGCGGCCCGACCGCTGGTCCTCGCGCAGCCACCGGGCCGAGCCGATCGTGGCGGCCCTCAGCGCGTCCGCCGCCGGGATCCCCGCGCGCGCCCAGGCCTCCAGCTCGCTGTGGAGCGTGACGCCCGCCATCCCGTCGTCGGTGCCGGGCACGAGCGGGATTCCGGCGCGGTGGAGCATGAGCACCACCTCGTCGAGCTTGCGGGACGAGGCCTCGTACGCGGCGTACTGCCCCGGCTTCACGTCCAGGACGGCGGTCCGGCGGGCGCGCTGCACCGGGACCGGCATGTGGTCGAGCCACGGCGCGTCGGCCGCGTTCACCTTGCCCGGGCGGCCGAGCAGCATCTGCTGGAAGATCGCGAGCGTGGGGTCGAGCACCGTGCCGCGCTCCTTCATGAGCGCGACCATGCGCTGCACCGGGGCGCTCGCGAGGTCCAGCTTGCCGAGCCGCTCGCCCAGCGCGGTGAAGCGCAGCGGCGTGCGGGTGTCCTCGCGCGCCGGGTCGATGATGAAGCTGAGCACGAGCTGGTTGACGTGGTTGATCTCGTCGTAGCCGTCGCGGACCGCGCGCTCCGAGGTGCCGAACGCGGGCACGTGGCCGCTGACGCGCAGGCCCAGCCGGTGGGCCTCCGCCGCGAGCGGCCTCACCCAGTCCGGCGGCATGGAGTTGTAGATCTTGATGGAGGCGTAACCGTGGTCGGCGTACCAGCGGACCTTCTCCAGCCCCGCCTCCAGCCGGTCCACCACGAACCCGTTCCGCGCCGAGTACGGGCTGCGCCCCTCGAGGAACCCGGCGCGCTCGACGCGCGGGCCCATCATCTCGCCCGCGTCGATCCGCGCGGTCAGGTCGAGCAGGGTGTCGTTGACGTTGCCGCGGTCGAGGATGGAGGTGACCCCGGCGGCGAGGTACATGGGCCCGGCCCAGTCCCAGTCGTGCGAGTGCAGGTCGTGCAGCCCGGGGAGCACCGTGCCGCCCTCCCCGTCCACCACCACCGCCCCGTCCGGCGGCGGCCCCTCGCGCACCGAGGCGACCGCGCCGCGGAACACCACCACGTTCGTGAGCGGGCCGAGCGCGCCGGTGTCCGGATCGAGCACGCGCACGTTCGTGAGGCACACCGGCGCGGCGAAGCGGTGCGTGAGCCGGCCGGTGAGGCGCCGCAGCGACTCGGCGCCGAGCTCCCCGGCCAGCCGGGACAGCGCCTCGAACCGCGACGCGTGCCGCTCCTCCACCAGCACGATGCCGGGCGCGATCATGCCGGCGAGCGCGCCGTCCGCCCGGAGGAGCAGGAACGTCGGCGACAGGTCGAGCCCCCACAGCGCGTACACGCCCAGCGGCGGACCGTCCTCGAGCGCCAGCTCCCGGACGCGCTCGACGCGGACCTCCCCGCCGGGCAGCGCGGCGACGCGGTGGCCCGGCGCGGCGAGCGCCGCGCGCGCCAGCAGCCCGAGCCCCCACGGGCTCCCGTTGTTCGGCACGTACACCTTGCCGGCGGCCGCCGCCTCGCCGGCGTCGTCGAGCGTGCGCCAGCGCGCGCGGCCGCGCCGGACCGAGAACTCCTCCTCCACCGGCGCGCCCACCCACCCCTTGCCGCGGATCTCCCAGCGCGCCGGCAGCCCGTCCGCGCCCAGCTCGACCCGCTCCTTCACCTTGGGGCCGCGCCCGTTGTTGTCCACCTGCCAGTCCACGTCCACCCGGCGGCCGGCGCGCGTCACCGCGAGCGTCCCGACGCGCTCGCCGCCCATCAGGAAGGCGAGCCGCTCCGGCGCGGGGACCGCCGGGCCGGAGCGGGCCGCCGCGGGCGCCGCCGCGAGCGACAGCGCGAGCAGCAGCTGACCGAACGTGAACGGGCCGGGACCGGGCATGGCGCACCTCGCACGGGCGCCGTCGCCTGCGCCGGATCGGCACGCTAGCGAGCCGGCGGCGCGCGTGACAATCCGGCGCCCCGCCCGGTGCGCGGGATCCTCCCGGCGCGCCTCAGCCGGCGTCGCCGGCGAAGAGCGCCCTCGCGTCCGTGAACAGCTGCGTGAGCGCCGCGGCGACCGCGCCGATGGCCGGGTCGCCGCGCGAGCTGGCGCGGCGCAGCAACCAGACCGGTCGCGGCGCCGGGACCGGGCCCTCGACGCGGCGGAGCCCGGCGTCGGGGTCGCCCATGTAGCAGGGCAGCAGCGCGAGCCCCAGGCCGGCGCGCGCCGCGAGCTGCTGCGAGCCGAAGCCGTTGGCGCGGAAGGACGGCCGCTCCTCCGGGTGCGCCTCGGCCAGCCACACCGCCTCCGGCAGGTGCGCGCTCGCCTCGTCGAAGCCGATCCAGCGCGCCCGCGCGCCGCCGGCGATGGCCCGCGCCACCGCCGGCGCGGCGTAGAGCCCGTACGCGAACGTGGCGATGCGGCGGCCCACCAGGTCCTCGCCGCGCGGCGAGCCGAGCCGGATGGCGAGGTCGGCCTCGTGGCGCGCGAGGCTGAGCGCGCGCGACTCGCCGATGAGCTCCAGCTCGCAGCCGCGCAGGCGCCCCTGGACGCGGGCGAGCCGGGGCAGGAGGAACGCGTCGATCACCGGCCGGGTGGCGGTGACGCGGACCAGCGCGGCCTGCTCCGCCGCGCCCCGCGCGGCGGCGAGCGACGCGGCGGCCCGCTCCATGTCCCGGGCCCGCTCCAGCGCGGCCGCGCCGGCGGCGGTCAGGCGGACCCCGTCCGGCCGGCGCTCCAGCAGCCGCCGCCCGAGGACGCGCTCCAGCGCGGCCACCCGCCGCGCCACCGTGGCGTGGTTCACGCCCAGCGCGCGCCCCGCGCCGGAGAGGCTGCCCGCCCGCGCCAGCGCGGCGAAGCAGCGGACGTCCTCCCAGTCGAGCGCGCCTGTGCGATGTCGATCGGCGATCGTGCGCATCTGCGCATTGTCGCACAGGTGGCGCCGC
Source organism: Anaeromyxobacter sp. Red801 (assembly GCF_049201065.2). Taxonomy (NCBI): domain Bacteria; kingdom Pseudomonadati; phylum Myxococcota; class Myxococcia; order Myxococcales; family Anaeromyxobacteraceae; genus Anaeromyxobacter; species Anaeromyxobacter sp. Red801. The sequence goes on from NZ_CM181236.1 coordinate 2,829,142, forward strand.
GGCAGGTTCCGGCGTGCGGCGCGGCCCCTCCGATGCCCGGAGCCCGCCCCGGAGGTCCCACATGGCCCGGACGGTTCGCATCACCCTGATCGGCGGCCCCACCGTGCTCCTCGAGCTGGGCGGGCTGCGCCTGCTCACCGACCCGACGTTCGACGCGCCCGGCGCCTACCCGTCGTCGGGCGGCGCCGTCACGCTCACCAAGCGCACCGGCCCCGCGCTCGCCGCCGCGGAGGTGGGCGCGGTGGACGCGGTGCTGCTCAGCCACGACCAGCACGCCGACAACCTCGACCCGGCCGGGCGCGCGTTCCTGCGCGGCGCGCGCCGGGTCCTCACCACGCGCGAGGGCGCCGGCCGGCTCGAGGGCGCCGAGGGGCTCGCCCCGTGGGAGCGCCGCGTCCTCGCCGCCGGCGCCGGCTCGCTGCTCGTCACCGCCACGCCGGCGCGCCACGGCCCGCCCGGCATCGAGCCGCTCTCCGGCGAGGTGACCGGGTTCGTGGTGAGCGAGCCGGAGGGGCGCGACCTCGTCTACGTGACCGGCGACACCGTGTTCTACGAGGGCGTGGCGGAGGTGGCGCGCCGCTTCCGGCCGGCGGTGGTGCTCATGTTCACCGGCGCGGCCCGCACCCGCGGCCCGTTCCACCTCACCATGAGCGTCAACGACGCGCTCGAGACCGCCCGCGCCTTCCCGGGCGCGGCGCTGGTGGCGGTGCACAACGAGGGCTGGGCGCACTTCACCGAGTCCGCCTCCGACCTGGAGCGCTCCTTCGCCGCGCTCGGGCAGCAGGCGCGCCTCGTGCCGCTGGCGCGCGGGGGGACCGCCGAGATCCCGCTGCCGCCGCCGGGGACCTGACCCTCGCGGCGCCGCGGGCGTATGCTCGCGGGGGACCGGCGCGGAGGAGCCCATGGCCTTCGGACGACGAAGCTTCCTCGGGAGCGCGCTCGCCGGCGCCGCCGCGGTCCGGCGCGCCCGCGCCGCGGCCGGCGCGGCCCCGCCGCCCGGGGCGCGGCGGCACGCCCTGCCCGACGCGCCGCGCCCGCCGGCGCAGAGCACGGTGGCGGTGGTGCGCACCGCGGCCTTCGGCACGCTCCGCGAGGCGCTGGCCGAGGCCGTGCGGCTCGCGGGCGGCCTGGCGTTCGTGCGCCCCGGCGACCGGGTGCTCCTGAAGCCGGCGGTGAACAGCGGGAACCGCTACCCCGCCACGACGGATGCCGAGGTGGTGGCGCTGGTGGCCGCGATGGTGCGCGAAGCCGGCGGCCACCCGCTGGTGGCCGACCGGACCATGTTCCTGCGATCGACCCGCACCGCGTTCGAGCGGACCGGGATCCTGGAGGCCGCCCGGGCGGCCGGGATGCCGTGCCTCGCGCTCGACGGCGCCGAGGAGGTGACGATCGAGCACCCGCTCGCCGCGCACTGGTCGGGCGCCCGGGTCCGCGTCTACCGCGCCGTCGCCGAGGCCGACCACGTCGTCGATCTCTGCACCCCGCGGACGCACGCGCTGGCCGGCTTCACCATGGGGCTGAAGAACCTGGTGGGCGTGGTGGCCGGCTCGGCGCGCCCGGGCATGCACCTCGGCGCCGGCTTCGTGCCGCGCGTGGCGGAGATCGCCGCCGTCGTGCGCCCCGCGCTCACCCTGCTCGACGGCCGGCTCGGGTTCGCCGACGGCGGGCCGGACGAGGGCGACCTGGTCCGGCCCGGGCTGGTGGCCGCCTCCACCGACCCGCTGGCGCTCGACGCGCTGGGCGTGGCGGCGCTGCGGCTCGCCGGCACCAACGACGCCATCGGGCGTGGGCCGGTGTGGTCGCTGCCGCTGCTCCGGCGCGCGGCCGAGATCGGCGTGGGCGTGGCCGAGGGCGCGCGGATCCGGATCGCGGGGCTGGCCGCCGCCGACGAGGTCGCGCTGCGGGCCCGGCTAGGGTGAGCGTGCCCCGCGCCGGTCGATTTCACGGACGGGCGCGGACGCCCCGGCTACCTCCCCACGTCAGGAGGAAGCCATGGACTACCCCGATCTCGCGCCGCGGGCACGCACCTGGGCGCCGCACCTGCTCGGCGTCCTCAGGATCGTGTCCGCGTTCCTGTTCATGCAGTTCGGCACCGCGAAGCTGTTCGCGTTCCCCGGCGCCGTCATGCCCGGCGGCGGAACCGCGCCGCTCGCCTCGCTGGCCGGGGTCGCCGGCGCCCTCGAGGCGTTCGGCGGCGCGCTCCTGCTGGTGGGCCTGTTCTCCCGCCCGGTCGCGTTCCTGCTCTCGGGCGAGATGGCCGTCGCCTACTTCTACGGGCACGCGCCGCAGGGCTTCTGGCCGGTGCTGAACCAGGGCACGCCCGCGGCGCTGTTCGCGTTCCTGTTCCTCTACCTCGCCGCGGCCGGGCCGGGCCGCTTCAGCCTGGACGGGCTGCGCGACCGGGGCGCGCGCTAGCGCGGGCGGGCCACGCTCAGCGCGCGGCCGGCGGCGCGTTCGGAATCGGCACGACGTCCGTGTTCTGGGCGGACTCCGCCACCCACCGCCCGCGGTCCCGGACCAGCACGAACGAGAGCACGCCGCGCCGCGGCGGCATGGGCTGGCCGGTCAGCCCGGTGTCGCCCTCCAGCGTCCAGCTGGCGTGCACCAGCGCCACGTCCGGCCGGAGCGTCCGCGCGGTGGTGGCGCCCAGGGTCAGCCGGCTGTCCTTCATGCGGGTGGCGTGGATCTCGGCGTGCGCGCGCTCGATCTCGGCCCGGCCGCGCCAGTGCAGGCCGATGACGTTCACGAAGTCGGCCCGCTCGGAGAACAGCGCCGCGAGCGCCCGCGCGTCGTGGCGGTTCCAGGCCTCCTCGAACGCCCGCGCCACCGCGACGGGGTCACCGTCGCTCCCGGCCGCGGCCGGCCCCGCCGCCGCACCCACCCCCGGTCCCGCCGCCACGCCCGCCGCCAGCCCGGCCGCCGCGGCGAGCGCGAACCCGCGCCCCCGCCGCCCTGCACGCCCGGAAGCCGCCATGGTGCACCTCCTGCTCCGAGATCTGGTCAGGTAGCCTGACGATCGAATCGGTATGGTAGCCTGACGAGGATGTCAAGCCGCCCTCCCCGCCCGGTCCCGCAGCCGCGCGCGCTCCGCCCCGCGCGCGCCAACGCCGGCACGCTGCTGCTCGAGTCCTACCGCCGCTTCGAGCGGGAGCTGTTCGACGAGCTCCACCGCGCGGGCCACGCCGCGCTGCGCCCGAAGCACGGCGCGGTGCTCGCGAACGTGGACCGCGACGGCACCCGGGCGACCGAGCTGGCGGCCCGCGCCGGCATGACCAAGGCCTCGATGGGCGAGCTGGTGGACGAGCTCGAGCGGCTCGGGTACGTGCGCCGCGCCGCGGATCCGCAGGACCGGCGCGCCAAGCGCGTGGTGCCGACCGCGGCGGGCCTGGAGGTCGCGCGGCTGGCCCGCGCCGCCATCGCCGGGCTGGAGCGCCGCTGGGCCGGCCGGATCGGCGAGGGCCGCTTTCGCGCGCTGCTCGCCGCGCTGGAGGCGCTCGCCTCCGCACCCCCCTGAGCCTCGCGACAACCCACCGCATGCCCGGCGCCTCCGGCCGCGACCTAGAGTCCGGGTCATTCCCGGACCGGAGGTTCGCCGTGTCGCCTGCCATCCTCGCCGTCGCCGCCCTCGTCGCCGCCGCGCCCGCCGCGGACGTCCAGCAGGCTCCCTCCTGCCAGCACTGCGGGATGGACCGCGAGAGGTTCGGCCACAGCCGCATGGTGATCGAGTACGAGGACGGGAAGTCGGTGGGAACGTGCAGCCTGCACTGCGCCGCGGTGGAGCTGGCGGTCGCCATCGACCGCGTGCCGCGGCGGATCCTGGTGGCCGACCGCGACACGCGCGAGCTGGTGGACGCGGAGCGGGCGGTCTGGGTGCTGGGCGGCAAGGAGCCGGGGGTGATGACCGGCAGGGCCAAGTGGGCCTTCCGGGATCGCGCGGCGGCGGAGGCGTTCGTGGCCCGCGCGGGCGGCGAGCTCGTCTCGTTCGAGGACGCCATCGCGGCGGCCTACCAGGACATGTACCGGGACACGCGCGCCATCCGCGAGCGCCGGCGCGCGCACCGCCAGGCCCCGCCCCCGAGGCCCTGACCGCCCTACGCGTGCGTCGGCATGGCGAAGCCCCCGCGCGCCTCGTCGGCGCCGGCGGGCCAGCGGCTCGTGACGACCTTGCTGCGCGTGTAGAACGCGATCCCCTCCGGCCCGTGCACGTGGAGGTCGCCGAACAGGGAGGCCTTCCAGCCGCCGAAGGAGAAGAACGCCATGGGCACGGGGATGGGCACGTTCACGCCCACCATCCCCACCTCGACGTCGCGCGCGTAGCGCTGCGCCGCGGCGCCCGAGCGGGTGAAGATGGCCGTGCCGTTGCCGTACGGGTTGCGGTTCACCAGCGCGAGCGCCTCGTCGAGGCTCGCGGCGCGCAGCACCACCAGCACCGGCCCGAAGATCTCCTCGCGGTGGATCGACATCTCCGGCGTCACGCGGTCGAACAGCGTCGGGCCCACGAAGAACCCGCGCCCGCCCCCGGGCACCTCCCGCGCGCGCCCGTCCACCACCAGCCGCGCGCCCTCGCGCACGCCCGCGTCGATGAAGCCGCGGATCCGGTCGCGGTGTGCCGCGGTGATCACCGGCCCCATCTCCACCCCGCGCGCCGTGCCGGGACCGACCGGCAGCCGCCGCGCGCGCTCCGCCAGCGCCTCGACCAGCGGATCGGCGGCGGCCCCCACCGCCACCACCGCGGAGATGGCCATGCACCGCTCGCCCGCCGAGCCGTAGGCGGCGCCCGCGAGCGCGTCGGCGGTGAAGTCCGGGTCGGCGTCGGGCAGCACGACCGCGTGGTTCTTCGCGCCGCCGAGCGCCTGCACGCGCTTGCCGTGGCGCGCCGCCGTCTCGTAGACGTGGCGCGCCACCGGCGTCGAGCCGACGAAGGACACCGCCGCCACGTCGGGGTGGGCGAGGAGCGCGTCCACCGCCTCGGCGTCCCCGGGCACCACGTTCAGCACGCCGGCGGGCAGCCCGGCCTCGTGGAACAGCTCCGCCATCCGCAGGCTGGTGGAGGGGACCTTCTCCGACGGCTTCAGGACGAACGCGTTCCCGCAGGCGATCGCGACCGGGAACATCCAGAGCGGGACCATCGCGGGGAAGTTGAACGGGGTGATGCCGGCGCAGACGCCGAGCGGCTGGAGCGACGAGTGCACGTCGATGCCGCGCCCGGCGTCCTCGGCGCGCTCGCCCTTCAGCAGGTGGGGCGCGCCGCACACGAACTCCACCACCTCGATGCCGCGCTGCACGGAGCCGGCCGCGTCGGCCAGCGTCTTGCCGTGCTCCTCGCAGACCAGGGCCGCGAGCGCGTCGCGGTTCGCCTCGAGCAGCTCGCGGAAGCGCGCCAGCACGCGGGCGCGCCGGAGCGGGGGCGTGTCGCGCCAGGCGGGGAAGGCGGCCTTCGCGGCCGCGACCGCGGCGGCGACGTCGTCCGCGCTCGCGAGCGGCACGCGCCGGATCACCTCGCCGGTGGCCGGGTCGAACACCTCGCCGGTGCGGGCGCCGCGCGGGGCGGTGCGCCGGCCGGCGATCCAGAGGTCGAGCAGCGGAGCGGTCACGGGAGGTCCCTCCGAGGGCGGCAGGTGGAGCCGCATGCCACCCCGGTAATGATGCCCGCTCGCGCGCTCAACGTCGCCCCGGCCGCCGGATGGGGCGGCGCGGCCTGCGGCCGTGCGTCCGGGCCCTCCGCGGCCCACGTTTGGCGCAGGCGCCCCGGCGCCGGCCGTGGCCTCCCGACGCACCAGATCGCGACCGAGCGACCCCGCGGGCCCCGACGCGCGCGTCCGGGCGCTGTTCGCCGCGCCGTCCGCGGAGTTCGTGGCCCGCCGCGACGCGCTGGCGCGCGAGCTCGCCGCGGAGCGCAGCCCGGCGGCCGCCCACGTCCGCCGGCTGCGCCGCCCGCCGCTCGCGGCCTGGCTCCTGAACGCGCTCGCCCGCGAGCGGCCCGAGGTGCTCGCGGCGGTGCTCGACGCAGGGGATCGCCTCCGCCAGGCGCAGGCGCGCGCCGTGCGCGGCGACGGCGGCGCGCTGCGCGAGGCGGCCGCGGCGCTGCACGAGCGGATCGGCGACGCGCTCGAGGAGGTCCGGGCGATGGAGGGCGCCGCGGGGCACGGCGGGTCCGCGGCGCAGCTCGGGCCGGTGGAGCGCGGCCTCCGGGCGGCCGCGACCGCCGCGCCGGGCGAGCGCGAGGCCCTGCGGGCCGGCGTGCTGGAGCGGCTGCCGGAGGCGGGCGCGGCTGGAGCTGCTGGGCGGGCTCGCGCCGCAGGCGGGCGCCGCGCCGGAGGCGGCACGTCCAGGGCGCTCCCGGGCCGGGCGCGAGGCGGAGCGCGACGGGCGGCGGGCGCGCGCCGAGGCGGCGGAGCGCGAGCGCGAGCGGCGGCGGGCCCGGGCCGAGGCCGACCGCCTGGACCGGGAGCGGCAGCGGGCGGCCGAGCGCCTGCGGCGCGCGGCGCAGGCGGTGGAGCGCGCGCAGGGCGCCCTGCAGGCCGCGCGGGCCGCGGCCGAGGCCGCGAGCGCCGCCGCGGAGGCCGCCCGGGCGAGGGCGCAGGCGGCGGTGCCGGCGGGACGGACCCCCGCCCTCCCCGCTCGCCCGCGCAGGGGTCGTGGCCGCGCCGGCGGCCGCGCCCTATGACCGCGGCATGTGCCGCAACATCCGCGTCCTCCACAACTTCGACCCGCCCACCACCGACGGCGAGATCCGCGACGCCGCGCTCCAGTTCGTGCGCAAGGTGAGCGGGCTCCGGGAGCCCTCGGCCGCCGACGCCGAGACGTTCGGACGGGCGGTGGACGAGGTGGCGGCGTCCACCCGCCGGCTGCTCGGCGCCCTGCGCGCGCGCACCGCCGTCCGCACGCGCGAGGGCGAGCGCGAGAAGGCGCGCGCCCGCGCCGCGCGGCGGTTCCACGCACCGTGATCGGCGCCCCGCGGGGTCGCCCACTCCGGGCGCGTTCCCGTGCCGCGCCGCCGGGCGCGCTCCCCGGCGGCCAACGGTGCTCTGATGGTGCGGAGGCCCGCCGTGGTCCCGCGCCCACCGCTCGCGTCGCTCCTGCCGATCGCCGTCGCGGCCGCGCTCCTCGCGCCGGTCGCCGCACGCGCCGAGGAAGCCGGCGCGCCCGCCTGCGGGCCGGACGCCTCCGCCGAGCCCTGCCCGCCGGCATCGGCGGCGCCGGCCTCGTCGCCGCCCGTCGCGGCGCCCGCCTCGTCGCCGCCCGCCGCCGCGCCGGCGCTGGCCGTCTACTGGGGCGTCGGCTGCCCGCACTGCGAGGAGGCGCTGCCGTACCTGGACGCGCTCGCCCGCGCCCACCCGTCGCTGGTCGTCGCGCGATACGAGGTCCGCCAGGACGCGGCCGGCCGCGCGCGCTTCCGCGCCGAGGTCGAGCGGCTCGGGATCTCGCCGCCCGGGATCCCGCTGTTCGTCGCCGGGGACCGGTACGTCCTCGGGTTCGCGCGGGGGCGGAGCGAGGCGGAGGTGGAGGCGCTCGCCCTCGGCGCGCTCACGGACCGTGAGCCGGCCGCGGCGGTGGTGGACCTCCCGCTGCTCGGGCCGCGCGAGGCGCGGCGGATCCCGCTCGCGGCGCTCACCGCGGTGGTCGGCCTGCTCGACGGCCTCAACCCGTGCGCGATGTGGGTCCTGGTGGTGCTGCTCGGGCTGCTCGCGAACGTCCGCTCGCGCCGGCGCGCGCTCGCGTTCGGCGGCGCGTTCGTGCTCGTGTCCGGCGTGGTGTACTTCGCGTTCATGACCGCGTGGTCCGGCCTGTTCGCCGCGCTCGGCGGCTCGAGGCGGGTGACGGTGGTGCTCGGGATCGCGCTCGTGGCGATGGGGCTCGTCAACGTGAAGGAGCTGTTCCTGTTCCGCCGCGGCCCGTCGCTCACCATCCCGGACCGCGCCAAGCCCGCCCTCTACCGGCGCATGCGCCGGATCGCCGGCGCGACGCGGCTCCCGGCCGCGCTGCTGGGCGTGCTGGCGCTGGCGCTGCTCGCGAACCTGGTCGAGCTGGGCTGCACGGTGGGGCTGCCGGCCCTGTACACGCGGGTCCTCTCGCTGCGCCCCGAGCTCGCGCCCTGGCAGCGGCTCGGCTGGATCGCGGCGTACAACGCCTTCTACGTGATCCCGCTCGGCGCCATCGTGGCGGCGTGGGCGGCGTTCGCGCCGCGGGCCCGGCTCGGGGAGCGGGGGGCGCGGGCGCTGAAGGCGGTGAGCGGCCTCCTGCTGGTCGCGTTCGGCGTGGCCCTGCTCGCCGCCCCCGGCCTGCTGATCTGACCCGGACCGGCGCGCGTTGACCCGCTGCGTCGCGGGCGTCGCGCGCCACGGGCCCCACGCGGGACGGCGCGCCCGGCCGCGGCGTTCAGCATCATCGAACCATCCGTTTACCCCTGCACGCCGTCCCGCCCTCGCCCGGGTCGGGCCGCGGCACCGGAGGCCGCTTGGAAGAGGACACGGGGCAGCTCGCTCCCCCCCGCCACGGGCCCCGCGTCCGCGCGCCCCGCGATCTCGCGGCGGGCCTGCTCGTCGCCGGGATCGCGGCGGTGGCCCTGCTCGCCACCGGCGACCTGGACCCGGGCCGGCTCCGCGCCATGGGCCCGGGCATGCTCCCGCGCGCCATCGCGGCCATCCTGGGCCTCGCCGGGCTGGCGCTGATCGCGGCCGCGTTCCTGAAGGACGGCGAGCCGATCGGCCGGTGGCCCCTGCGCGGCCCGGTGTTCATCTCGCTCGCGGTGGTCGCGTTCGCGCTCACCATCCGGACGGTCGGGCTCGCGCTGGCCGGGCCGCTCGTGATGCTGCTCGGCGGCGCGGCGTCGCCGGAGGTGCGCTGGAGGGAGCTGGCGATCTTCGCGGTGGTGACGACCGTCGCCTGCGCCGGGCTGTTCCGCTTCGCGCTCGGCCTGCCCATCCCGGTGCTCATCCTCCCCGGGTTCCGCCTCTAGCCCGCCGCCATGAGCGACCTGCTCTCGCACCTCGCGCTCGGCTTCTCGGTCGCGTTCACGGTCCAGAACCTCGGGCTGGCGCTCGTCGGCTGCCTCATCGGCACGCTGGTGGGCGTCCTCCCCGGCGTCGGCCCCATCGCCACCATCACCATGCTCCTGCCCATCACCTACGGCGTGGAGCCCACCGGCGCGATCATCCTGCTCGCCGGCATCTACTACGGCGCGCAGTACGGCGGCTCGACCACCGCCATCCTGGTGAACATCCCGGGCGAGGTGACGGCGGTCGTCACCACGCTCGACGGGCACGAGATGGCGAAGCAGGGGCGCGCCGGGGCCGCGCTCGGCATCGCCGCCATCGGCTCGTTCTTCGCCGGCTGCGTGGCCACGCTGGTGGTGGCCGCGCTCGCCGCGCCGCTCACGCGCGTGGCGCTCCTGTTCGGGCCGGCCGAGTACTTCTCGCTCATGCTGGCGGGCCTGGCGTTCGCGGTGGTGCTGGCGCGGGGCTCGGTGCCGCGCGCGCTGGTGATGATCCTGCTCGGCCTGCTGCTCTCCACCGTCGGCACCGACCTCGAGACCGGCGCCGAGCGCATGACGTTCGGCTGGGCGCCGCTCGCCGACGGGATCGACTTCGCGGTGCTGGCCATGGGCGTGTTCGGGTTCGCCGAGGTGCTGCGCAACCTCGACCTCACCGAGCAGCGCGACGTGGTGCGCCGGCCCATCGGCCGCCTGCTCCCGACCGGCGAGGACCTGCGGCGCTCGGCCCTGCCCATCGTCCGCGGCAGCCTCCTCGGCGCGATCCTGGGCATCCTGCCCGGAAACGGCGCGGTGCTCGGGCCGTTCGCGTCCTACACGGTGGAGAAGCGGCTCGCCCGCGACCCGCGCCGCTTCGGCCGCGGCGCCATCGAGGGCGTGGCCGGCCCGGAGTCGGCCAACAACGCCGGCGCGCAGACGTCCTTCATCCCGCTGCTCTCGCTGGGCATCCCGCCCAACGCGGTGATGGCGCTCATGGTCGGCGCCATGACCATCCACGGCATCGTGCCCGGCCCGCTGGTGATGACGCGCAGCCCGCAGCTGTTCTGGGGCGTCATCGCCAGCATGTGGATCGGGAACCTGATGCTGCTCGTCATCAACCTGCCGCTGGTGGGCGTGTGGGTCCGGTTCCTGAAGGTCCCCTACCGCCTCATGTTCCCCGCCATCCTGGTCTTCTCCTGCATCGGGATCTACTCGGTGAACAACTCCGCCGCCGACGTGCTCCTCACCGCCGGCTTCGCGCTCGCCGGCTACGCGTTCGTGCGGCTGGACCTCGAGACCGCGCCGCTGCTGCTCGGCTTCGTGCTCGGCCGGCTCATGGAGGAGAACCTGCGGCGCGCGCTCGCCATCTCGCGCGGCAGCGCCGCGTCGTTCGTGCAGCGTCCCATCAGCGCGGCGTTCCTCGCGCTCGCCGTCGTCGTGCTGGTCCTCGCAGTGCTGCCCGCGGTGCGCACGCGCCGCAAGGAGGTGTTCGTCGAATGAGAACGCATCGGATGACCCGAACCGCCGCCCGGCTCGCCGCCCCGGTCCTCGCGGCCCTCGCGCTCGCGGCGGCCCCGGCCCGCGCCGCCTACCCGGAGCGCCCCATCACCATGATCGTCCCGTTCGCCGCGGGCGGCCCCACCGACGTGGTGGCGCGCATCGTGGCCGAGCACATGTCGCGCACGCTCGGCCAGCAGGTGGTGATCGAGAACGTGGCCGGCGCCGGCGGCACCACCGGCATCCTGCGCGCCTCGCAGGCCGCGCCGGACGGCTACACCATCATGATGGGCCACATGGGCGCACGGCGCCGCGCCGGCCGTGTACCCGGACCTGAAGTACGATCCGCGCAAGGACTTCGCGCCCATCGGCCTCGCCGCCGGCACGCCCATCGTGGTGGTCGCGCGCAAGGACTTCCCGGCCAAGGACTTCAAGGAGTTCGTCGCCAAGGTGAAGGCGGACTCCGAGAAGCTGAACGAGGCGCACGCCGGCGTGGGCTCGGTCTCGTTCACCACCTGCTCGCTGTTCAACTCGCTGCTCGGCGCGAAGCCGACGCGCGTGGTGTACCGCGGCACCGGGCCGGCCCTGAACGACCTGGTGGCCGGCCAGGTGGACTACATGTGCGACCAGATCGTGAACCTGGTCCCGCAGATCCAGGCCGGCACCATCAAGGCGTACGCGGTGGCGCTGCCCGAGCGCTCGCCGGCGCTGCCCGACGTGCCCACCACCAAGGAAGGCGGGCTGCCCGAGTTCCAGGTGACCGCGTGGAACGCCGTGTTCGCGCCCAAGGGGACGCCGCCCGCGGTGGTGAAGCGGCTCTCGCAGGCGCTGCTCGCGGCACTCGACGACGCGGCCACGCGCAAGCGGCTGCTCGAGCTCGGCGGCGACCTCTCCAACACCGCCGCGCGCACGCCGGAGGGGCTGCAGAAGCTGGTGGAGAGCGAGGTGGCGCGCTGGAACAAGGTGCTGAAGGCCACCGGCGCCGCGAAGTGAGCCGCTCCCGGCACCGCCCGCGCGCCCTCCCGGCGCGGGCGGTGCCCGGCACCCCGCTACCCGCCGGCGTGGGCGCGCTTCGGCACCCGGTTGGAGCGCTCGCGGCGTGAAGGCGTGCCGCCCGTATCCCGCGGTGGCATCCATCCGTCTCCACCGCATGACCACGCCTCCAGAGCCGACCCCTTCCCTCGCCGGCGCCGTCCAGGCGTCCTGGCACCGCTTCCTCGACACCTACGAGCCGCTGCGCCCGGAGCTGTACCGGTACTGCCGCAGCCTGGCGCGCAGCCCCTGGGACGCCGACGACCTGGTGCAGGACGCGATGGCGCGGGCGTTCGTGACGCTCGGCTGCATGGACGGCCCGCCGGACAACCCGCGCGCCTGGCTGTTCCGGGTGGCGTCGAACCTGTGGATCGACCGGCTCCGGCGCACGCGCGAGGACGCCGGGGAGGTGCCGGAGGGCGCGACCGCGCCCGAGCCGAGGGCGTCGCGCGAGGCGGCCGGCACGCTCATCGGCCGGCTGTCGCCGCAGGAGCGCGCCGCGGTGGTGCTGAAGGAGGCGTTCGACCTGACGCTGGAGGAGATCGCCGAGGCGCTCTCCACCACCGTCGGCGCGGTGAAGGCGGCGCTGCACCGCGGCCGCGGGAAGCTGGCCGAGCCGGACGAGGCGGTCGCCGCCCCGCCGAGCGCGCCGGTGCTCGACGCGTTCTGCCAGGCGTTCAACGCCGGGGACCTCGAGCGCCTCGTTGCGCTCCTGCTCGACACCGCCAGCGTGGAGGTGGTGCGCGTGCACGCCGAGTACGGCCGGGACGCCGCGCGCAAGGGCGTGTTCCAGGGCATGATGTACGGCAGCCGGCGCCTCGCCGGGGTGGACGGCCAGACCACCGGCATCGACCCGCGCTACCGCGTGGGCGCCCTCCCCGACCGCCCGCGCTGCGAGGTGCGGCTGCACCGCGGCGAGCCGATCATCGTGCACTGGTACGCGCACGCCGACGGCGAGGCGGTCCGCGCGCTCACCCGCGTCGAGACGTCCGGCGACCGGCTCTCGCGCGTGCGCAACTACTTCTACACGCCGGACGTCCTCGCCGAGGTGTGCGGCGAGCTCGGCCTCCCCTACCGCATCAACGGCTACCGCTACTGGTGAGGGGAGCCCGCCCATGACCGCCCTCGCCCCCGCCGTCGCGGCCGCGCTGCTCGCCGCCGCCCCCTCCGACGCCCCGGCGCGCGCCCCCGCCGACGCCGTCCAGCGCGGCTACGCGCCGGTGAACGGCCTGCGCATGTACTACGAGCTCCATGGCCCCGCCGGCGCGAAGAAGCCGCCGCTCGTGCTGCTCCACGGCGGCGGCTCCACCCTCGACACCACCTTCGCCCGGCTGATCCCGGCGCTGGCGCGCCACCGGCGCGTGATCGCGTTCGAGCAGCAGGGCCACGGCCGCACCGCCGACCTCCCGGACCGCCCGTTCACGTTCGAGCAGTCGGCCGACGACACCGCCGCGCTGCTCCGGCACCTGGGCGTCGCCCGGGCCGACCTCTTCGGCTTCAGCAACGGCGGGACCATCGCGCTCCAGGTCGCCGTCCGTCACCCCGCGCTGGTGCGGCGGCTGGTGGTGGCCTCGACCCTGGTCCGGCGCGACGGGCTGGCGCCGCAGGCCTGGGAGGCGATCCGCCGCGGGCGCCTCGAGGACATGCCCGCCGAGCTGCGGCAGGCCTACCTCGCGGTCGCGCCGCACCCCGAGCAGCTCCCGTCCTTCCACGCCAAGTCGGCGCGCCGCATGCTGGAGTTCCGCGACTGGACGGACGCCGAGGTGCGGTCGATCTCGGTCCCGGTGCTGGTCGTGGCCGGGGACCGCGACGCCGTGCTGCCCGAGCACGCGGTGGCGCTGGCGCGGCTGCTCCCGGACGCGCGGCTGGCGGTGCTCCCCGGCACCGATCACGACGGCGTGGTGCGCGGGCGCCCGGGCTGGCTCGTGCCGATGATCGAGGCGTTCCTCGACGAGCGGTAGGGCGGGCGCGGCCCCCGGCCGCGCGTTTCGTGGACCGGAGCGCTCCACGCCCGGTGCGCCTCCGCGTGCCGCGACACTTTGTCGCGGGGCGCGTTCCGGTGAACCCACGAGGGGGCGACCGGGTTCTCATGGCCGGGGGTCTCCGTCGGTCCGCGCGGCGCGCCGGGCTTGCGGGCAGCGGCCAGCGTCCGGCGGCCGACCGACGAGCGACGGCGCGCCACACGCAAGGAGCCCCGCATGTCCGCCACCCTCTGCATCCCCATCGAAGAGAACCGCGGCCTCCTCAGCCCGGTGTCGCGCCACTTCGGCCGCGCGCCCGCGTTCCTGCTCGTGGACGCCGCCACGCTCGCGCACCGGGTCCTCCCGAACGCGCCGAGCGAGCACCCCTGCGACCCGTGCCGCGCGCTGGTGAACGAGGACATCGACGTGTTCCTGGTCGGCGGGATCGGCGCGCACGCGCTGGAGAAGATCCGCGCGCGCCGCCGCATCGCGGTGTTCCGCGCGCCGCCGGGCCGGGTCGCGGACGCGCTCGCGCTCCACATCGCGGGCCGCCTCCCGGTGGTCCACGAGGAGTGCCGGCCCCCCGACGCGCCGCCGCGGACGGCGCTCCCGGTGCTCGCCGCGGCGGGCGGTGGCTGCCGGGCGGCCTGCTCCGGGAGCTGACCGCGCCCCGGGCCGCGCCGCGGTTCCGCCCCGAGCCGATCCGCAGATCACCTTGCGTGAACGCGGGCGCCGCGCGCAGCGCCGCACGCCCCGTCGCGGAGGTGGACCGCGGCCCGGAATCGGGACTCTCATTGGAGGGTGACATGGCTCCGCCGCGCCGCGCTGGTGCTCCTCCCCGTCGCCCTGCTCGGCGCGGCCGCCTGGACGCTCCACGCCGAGCTGCGCGGCCTCCACCTGCACCAGGTCGAGCGCGAGCTGTCGGCGCTGCCGGCCGCCCTGCTCGCGCTGGCCGCGGGGCTCACCGCGCTCGACTACCTGCTGCTCTCCGCCTACGACGTGCTGGCGCTGCGCTACGCGGGGCGCCGCCTGCCGTACACGCGGGTGGTGTTCACCTCGTTCGTCTCCTACGCGTTCGGGAACAACGTCGGCTTCGCGCTGCTCTCCTCCGGCTCGGTGCGCTTCCGCCTCTACTCGCAGTGGGGGCTGTCCGCGCTGGAGATCACGCGCGTGGTGGCGTTCACCGCCGCGCAGCTCTGGGCCGGCCTCCTGCCCATCGCCGGCGTGGCGCTGCTGTCCGGCCTGCCCGTGCCGCTCCCGGGGTGGGCGGCCCACGCGCTGGGCGCGGCTGCGCTGGCGATCACCGCGTCGTACGTGGTCGCCGCCGCCCGCGGCACGACGCTGTCGGTGAAGGGCGTCCGCTTCGCGCTGCCCTCGCTGCCGCTGACGCTCGCGCAGATCGCCGTCTCGGCCGCCGACTGGGCGCTGGCGGCGCTGGTGCTGCACGTGCTGCTCCCGGCCGGCTCGCCGCTCGGGTTCGTGCAGCTGCTCGGGCTGTTCGTGGCCGCGCAGGTGGTGGGCCTGGCCTCGCAGGTGCCGGGCGGCCTGGGCGTGTTCGAGTCGATCGTGCTCGCCGCGCTCACGCCCGCGGTGCCGGCGCCGGCGGTGGTGTCGAGCCTGGTCGCGTTCCGGCTGGTCTACTACGTGGCGCCGTTCCTGCTGGCGTTCGCCCTGCTCGCGACGCACGAGCTGCTGCTGCGGCGGGCCTGGCTGGGGCGGGTCCTGCGCGGCGCGCACGCCTCGTTCGCCCCGGTGGTGCCGTGGCTGGCCGGCGGCGCCGCCCTGCTCGCCGGCACGGTGCTGCTCGTCTCCGGCGCCACCCCGGCGGAGGCGGAGCGGCTCCACCTGCTCCGCCGCGCGCTGCCGCTGCCGGTGCTGGAGGCGTCGCACCTCGTCGGCAGCCTGGTCGGGACGGCGCTGCTCCTCCTCGCCCGCGCGCTGGTCCGCCGCATCGACGCGGCCTGGGCCGTGGCCATCGGCCTGCTCGCCGCCGGCGCGGTGGCGTCGCTCGCGAAGGGGCTCGACTGGGAGGAGGCGACGCTGCTCGTCGCGCTGCTCGCGGCCATCGCCCCCTTCCACCGCCAGTTCTACCGGCGCAGCTCGATGCTCGAGGGCGTCCCCTCCGCCGGCTGGGCGCTCGGGGTGGCGCTGCTGGTGGCCGGCTCGATCGCGATCGGCGTGCTCTCGTATCGCCACGTGGAGTGGTCGCGGGACCTGTGGTTCACGTTCGCGTTCCACGGCGACGCGCCGCGGTTCCTGCGCGCCTCGGTGGCGGGGGTCTCGCTGCTGGTGCTGTTCGGGGTGGCGACGCTGCTCCGCCCCGCGCCGCCGGAGCCCCCGCGCACGGGCGCGACGGAGCTGGACCGGGTGCGCCCGCTGGTGGACCGCGCGCCGGAGTCCTACGCGCACCTCGCGCTCACCGGCGACAAGTGCCTGCTCTTCGCCGAAGGCGACGCCGCGTTCCTCATGTACGCGGTGGAGGGCCGGAGCTGGGTGGCCATGGGCGATCCGGTCGGCCCGGATCCCGCCGCCACCGAGCTGGCCTGGCGCTTCCGCGAGCTGTCCGACCGGCACGGCGGGTGGGCCTGCTTCTACCAGGTCGGGCCGGCCGCGCTGCCGCGCTACCTCGACCTGGGCCTCTCGCTGCTGAAGCTGGGCGAGGAGGCGGTGGTGCCGCTCGAGGGGTTCTCGCTGGACGGGAGCGCGCGCCGCGGCCTGCGGCAGGCGCACGCCCGGGCGGAGCGCGACGGCCTCTCCTTCGAGGTCGCGCCCGCGCCGGCGGTGCCCGGGCTCCTCCCGGACCTCGCCGCGGTCTCGGACGCGTGGCTGACCGAGAAGGGCGTGCGCGAGAAGGGCTTCTCGCTCGGGTCGTTCGATCCGCGCTACCTGGCGGAGGGGCCGGTCGCGCTGGTGCGCCTCGATGGCAAGATCGTGGGCTTCGCGAACGTGTGGGCCAGCGCCGCCCGCGTGGAGCTGTCGGTGGACCTGATGCGCTACCACCCGTCCGCGCCGCGCTCGACCATGGACTACCTGTTCACCTCGCTCATGCTGTGGGGAAGGGCCGAGGGCTACCGCGCGTTCAACCTCGGCATGGCCCCGTTCTCCGGGTTCGAGCCGCGCCAGCTCGCGCCCCTGTGGACGCGGATGGGCGCCCGGCTCTACCGCCACGGCGAGAACTTCTACAACTTCCAGGGGCTCCGCGCGTACAAGGAGAAGTTCGCGCCGGAGTGGCGGCCGCGCTGGCTGGCCGCGCCGGGCGGGCTCCGCCTGCCCGCGATCCTCGCGAACCTGGCCGCGCTCGTGTCGCGTGGCCTGAAGGGCGTGGTGACCCGATGATCCCTGCCGCGCTGGCGCTGGCCCTCGCCGCCGTCCCCGCCACGCTCGACGTCCCCGGGCTCGGCGCCGTGCCCGTCGCCGCGCCGCCCGGCGCGCCGCAGCGGGCGATCCTGCTCGTCTCCGGCGCGGGCGGCCGCGACGCCGCGCTCGACGCCCTGGCGCGGGCGCTCGCCGCGCGCGGCGCGCTGGTCGCGACGGTGGACCTCCCCGCGTACCTGCGCTCGGTGCGCGAGGCGCGCTGCGCCTACCCGGCGGCCGACCTCGAGACGCTGGCCCAGCGCCTCCAGAAGCGCGCCGGCCTCGGCGCGTACCTGCGGCCCATGCCGGTCGGCGTCGGCCTGGGGGCGTCGCTCGCCTGGGCCGCGCTCGCCGAGGCGCCCGCGGGGACGTTCTCCGGCGCGGCGCTCCTCGGCTTCTGCCCCTCCCGCCCGCTGCCGCTCCACCTCTGCCACGGCTCCGGCCCGCTGCCCGAGGCGACGCACGGCGGCGAGGTCGTGCCGGCCGCCCCGCACCTGGAGCAGCCGCCCGCGGTCCTGGAGGAGGCCGCAGGGCGGGGCTGCCCGGCCGGCGAGGTGCAGGCGTTCGCGCGCGAGGTGCCGGGCGCGACGCTGGAGACGTTGCCCGCGGGCGCGGGCGCGGAGGCCCGGGCCGAGGCGGTGACCGCGCGGGCCCGCGCGCACGAGGCGGCCGCGACCGCCGCCGCCCCGCCCCCGCCCGCGCCGCCGCCGCCGAACGCGCCGCCCGTCTCGGACCTGCCGGTGGTGGAGAACCCGGCGCCCGGCCCGGGCCGCCGGATGGCGGTGATGCTCACCGGCGACGGCGGCTGGGTGGGGCTCGACAAGGGGCTGGCGAGGGCGCTCGTCGCCGCCGGCGTCCCGGTGGCCGGCCTCGACTCGCTCAAGTACTTCTGGAGCGCCAAGACGCCGGAGCAGACCGCGTCGGACGTGGGCCGGATCATCGCGCACTACCGCGCGAAGTGGGGCCGCGACGAGGTGCTGCTCATCGGCTACTCGCGCGGCGCGGACATCGTCCCGTTCCTGCCGCCCCGCATGCCGCCCGCCGAGCGCGCCGCGCTGAAGCTGGTGGCGATGCTCGGCCCGGAGTCCTTCGCCGAGTTCGAGGTCCACGTGGTGGACCTGTTCACCTCGGTGCGCCGCAGCTCCGCCACCTCCACGCTCAAGGCGGTCGAGGCGCTGGACGGCTCGGTGCGGATCCTCTGCGTCCAGGGCGTCGAGGAGAAGGACAGCGTCTGCCCGCAGCTCGAGGGCCGGCCCGAGGTGCGCCGGCTGGTGCTGCCGGGCGCCCACCACTTCGACCGCGACTACCCGAAGCTCGCGCGGCTGGTGCTCGAGGCGGCGCCGTAGGCGAGGCGGGCGGCGGCCTTGCGCGCGTCGTCGAGCAGCACCATCGCGACCGGGCACAGCGCCAGCCACGGCCAGGCCGCGGCGGGCAGCGGCGCGGTCCCGAACAGCGCCTGGAGCGGCGGCAGGTAGACGATCGCCGCCAGGATGGCGAGCTCCACCGCGACGCCCCAGCGCAGCAGGCGGCCGCGGGGCAGGCCCAGCCGCGCCACCGGGAGCCGCTCGGAGCGGCACGCGAGCAGGTTGCCGACCTGGCAGCACACGATGGCGGCGAACGCCGCCGAGGTGGCCTGGCGCTGGAGCGCGGCCAGCGGCGCCGGGGCCGCGTGGGCGAGCAGCGCCGGCGCGACCGCGCGCAGCTCGGCCAGGCCGTACCCGGCGGCGCGCCAGGCGGCGAAGAACGCGACCAGGCACGCCGCGGCCTCGGCCACGCCCAGGAACGCGTACGCGCGCGCCAGCAGGCCCGCGTCGAGCAGCTTCCCGGTGCGCGCGCGCGGCGGCACGTCCATGGCGCCCGGCTCGGGGGGCTCGGCCCCGAGCGCCAGCGCGGGGAGCAGGTCGGTGCCGAGGTCGATCGCGAGGATCTGGAGGATGCCGAGCGCGGGCGGGACGCGGAGCGCGACCATGGCCAGGAACGGCGCGATCTCCGGGACGTTCGAGGTGAGCACGTACGCGAGGAACTTGCGGACGTTCGCGAGCGTGGCCCGCCCCTCCTCGATCGCCGCCACGATGGTGGAGAGGTCGTCGTCGAGGATCACCACGTCCGCCGCGGCGCGTGCCACGTCGGTGCCGCTGCGGCCCATCGCCACGCCCACGTGCGCGGCGTGCAGGGCGGGCGCGTCGTTCACCCCGTCGCCGGTGACCGCCACGACGTGGCCGAGCCGCTGGTACGCGTGCACGAGCCGCAGCTTCTGCTCCGGGGCGACGCGCGCGAACACCAGCCCGCGGCCGCCGGCGAGCAGCGCGTCGAGGTCGCCGTCCGGGAGCGCCTCCAGCTCGGGGCCGTCCACGGCGCGCCACCCGGCGCCCCACAGCCCGACCTCGCGGGCCAGCGCGCAGGCGGTGAGCGGGTGGTCCCCGGTGACCATGGTGACGGTGATCCCGGCGCGCCGGCAGGCCTCCAGCGCCGCCTCGACGCCCTCGCGCGGCGGGTCCTCGAGGCCGATGAGCCCGGCGAAGGCGAGCCCGGCCTCCAGCCGCTCCGGCGGCAGCCCCGCGAGCTCCTCGCCGCCCTCGCGCACGGCCAGCGCGACCAGGCGCAGCCCGCGCGCGGCGGCCGCGTCGTGGGCGGCCGCGATCCGGTGCCGGCCGGCGCCGTCGAGCGGCCGCGCGGCGCCGCCGGCCAGCACCCGGTCGCAGCGCTCGAGCACGGCCGCGAGCGCGCCCTTGGTGACGGCCAGGCACGGCGCCTGCCCGGGCGCGCCGAGCGGCGGACCGGCCCGCACCACCGCGGTCATGCGCTTGCGCCGCGGATCGAACGGCGCCTCCCCGAGGCGCGGGCACCCGGCCCGCAGCCGCCCCGGGTCGAGGCCGGCCGCCGCCGCCGCCTCGAGGAGCGCGCGATCGAGCGGGTCGCCGGAGCTGACGCCCCCGGTGCGCCGCGCGTCGTTCGCGAGCGCCCCGGCCGCGAGCAGTCGCCGGGCGGGGCCGGGCTCGCGCGCGGCCGCCGGCGCGGCCTCGCCGCCGTCCGGCGTCCACAGCGCCCGCACCTCGAGCGCGTTGCGGGTGAGCGTCCCGGTCTTGTCGGTGCACAGCACGTCCACGGCCCCGAGCGTCTCGACCGCCGACAGCCGCGACACCAGCACGCGGCGGCGAGCCATCCGCTGCACGTTGGCGGCGAGCGTGACGGTGATGGTGGGCAGGAGCCCCTCCGGCACGTTCGCCGCCAGGATCCCGATGGCGAACAGCAGGCTCTCGGCGAGCCCCGCCCCGAGCAGTCGCAGCAGCGCGAACACCCCCACGCCCATGGCCACCGCGATGCCGGTGACCAGGCGCACCACCCCGCCCACCTGCAGCTCGAGCGTGCTCGGCGCCCGCGGCGACGCGGTGGCCAGCCGCGCCACCCGGCCCAGCTCGGTCGCGGCGCCGGTCGCGAACACCACCGCGCGGGCCCGGCCCGCCGCGACCGTCGCGCCCGCGGGCGCCAGGCAGGGCAGCGCCGCGGCCGCGAGCTCGCCGGCGCGCGGGCGCGGATCGCGGTCCACCGGCAGCGACTCGCCGGTGAGCAGCGACACGTCCAGCCGGAACAGCGCCGCCTCGACGAGGCGCGCGTCGGCCGGGACGCGGTCGCCCTCCTCCAGCGCGAGCACGTCCCCCACCACCACCTCGCGCGCGTCCACCTCCAGGAGGTGCCCGCCCCGCGCCACCCGGGCCCGCGCCGGCACCAGCGCCTCGAGCGCCTCCAGCGCGCGCTCCGCCCGCCGCTCCTGCCAGAAGCCGAACACGCCGTTCAGCGCGATCACCAGGAAGACCGCCCAGGCGAGCTGCGGCATCCGCGACACGAGCGCGAGCGCCCCGGCGGCCCAGAGCAGGAGCGCCATGGGGTGCGCGATCTGCGCGACGGCCCGGCGCAGCGCCGGCCGGCGGCGCCGCCGTGGCAACGCGTTCGGGCCCGCCTCGCGCAGCCGCCGGGCGGCCTCCGCCGCGTCGAGCCCGTCCGGCGCGCTGCCGAGCGCGGCGTGGACCGAGGCGATGGGGAGCGCCGCGACCTCCCGCCGATCCATGAGGGCAGTGTAGGCTGGGTCTGGGCCCCGCCCGGCTCCTGCCGCTCGGGGCTGTGCCGCGGGGCGCAGCGGCGCCGGCCCCCTCCGCTCGGGCGGCCCCGTCCGCGCTCCTGTCGCGCGGGGCTCCGCCCGCCGATGCTGCCGCGGGGGGACGCGCCATGGGACACCTCGTCGGCAAGGACCTGTACCGCCGCCTGGGCGGAAAGGTGGACGGGCTCACCGTGCGTGCGCCCTGGAACGCGGCGCTGTTCGCGATCCTGAAGGAGCTCTACTCCGAGGCCGAGGCCGAGCTGGTGGTGAAGATGCCCTACGGCCTCGCGCCGCTGGAGCGGATCGCCCGGGTGACCGGCCTCGCCCCCGACGACGTGCGGCGCCGGCTCGACACGCTCTGCCCGCGCGGCCTGGTGCTCGACGTCGAGGTGCGGGGCCGGACCTGGTACGCGCCGTCGCCGATGGCGATCGGGATCTTCGAGTACACGATGATGCGCACCGGCGGCGCGACCGAGGACGACCACGCGCGCTGGGCGCGGCTCTTCCACGAGTACCTGGAGGACGGCGCGTTCTACCGGGCCAACTTCGCCGGCGGCCAGCGCGTGTCGCTCATGCGCGCCGTCCCGCACGACGGCGCGGTCCGGCCCGAGGAGTACGTCGAGGTCCTGGACCACGAGAAGGCGGTCGCGATGGTGGAGTCGGCCCGCCGCCTCGCCATCGGCACCTGCTCCTGCCGGCACGAGAAGGCCCACCTCGGCGAGCACCGCTGCGCCGCGCCGCTCGACACCTGCTCGTCGTTCGACCACGGGGCCGACTACCTCATCCGCCACGGCTTCGCGCGCGAGGTGTCGCGCGCCGAGATGCTGGACAACCTGGCGCGCTCGCGCGCGCTCGGCCTGGTCCTCAACGCCGACAACGTGCGCCGCGGCGCGACGTTCATGTGCCACTGCTGCGGCTGCTGCTGCAACATGCTGCTGGGCGTGACGCGCCACGGGTATCCGAACGCGGTGGTGACGTCGAGCTACGTCGCCGCCTCGGACCGGGCGCGGTGCCTGGGCTGCGGCAAGTGCTCGAAGCGCTGCCCGGTCGGCGCCATCCCGCGCGTGCCGGATCCCGACCCCAGGTTCCGCAAGCACGGCCGGCCGCAGGTGGACGAGGCGCGCTGCCTGGGGTGCGGGGTGTGCACGCTGACGTGCAACCCGGGCGCGATGAAGCTCCACCACCGGGCGCAGCGCGTGCTGCACCCCGAGGACCTGCTCGAGCGGCTCATCCTTCAGTGCCTCGAGCGCGGCACGCTGCAGAACCAGCTCTTCGACGATCCCGGCAGCAAGTCCCAGGCGTTCCTGCGCGCGCTGGTGGGCGGCTTCCTGCGGCTGCCGCCGGTGAAGCAGGCGCTCATGAGCGACGCGCTCCGCTCGCGGTTCCTGGCCGGGGTGAGGGCGGCGGCGGGAAGGCGGGCGCCGGAGGAGCGCGCGAAGGCCTGAGCGCGCGCCCCCAGCGAGGCCGTCGCGGCGGTGGCGGCCCGGCGCCGGCGGCGCTAGGACCGGCGGGTGCCCACCCTCCCCGTCCGACACCTGAGCGTCTCGATCTCGCGCCCGCCCGCGGAGGTGTACGCGTTCGCCTCCCGGCCGGAGAACCTTCCGCAGTGGGCCTCGGGGCTCGCCGCCGGCATCCGGCAGGTGGCCGGCGAGTGGGTGGCCGACGCGCCCGCGGGCACGGTCCGGATCCGCTTCGTCCCGCCGAACGAGCTCGGCGTCCTCGACCACGACGTGCTGCTGCCCACCGGCGAGACCGTCCACGTCCCGCTCCGCGTGATCGCGAACGGCAGCGGCAGCGAGGTGGTGCTCGCGCTGCTGCGCCTGCCGGACATGACCGGCGAGCGGTTCGAGGCGGACGCGCGCTGGGTCGAGGCGGATCTCGCGCGGCTGAAGGCGCTGCTGGAGCGCTGACCGATCCGCCGCGTCAGCCCTGCGCCACGGCCTGCGCCTCGCGGGCCAGCCCCTCCACCACGGAGTGGAAGCCCTTGAACTGCTCCATGCGGGCGGCGGGGAAGCGGCGGCGGATCTCCTCGGCGAGGCGCGGGACCCGGGCGGTGCCGCCGGTGCAGCAGACCACGCCCACCTGCTCCGGCGCGACGCCGGCCCGGCGCACCGTCTCGTCCAGGCAGGCCAGGATGGCGTCCACCTCGCGCCGGCAGGCCTTCTCGAAGCCGGCGCGGGTCACCGGCTCGCGCACCTCGATGCCGGGGTGCGACAGCTCCACCCGCGCGCGGGCGGCGCCCGACAGCTCGCGCTTGGCGCGCTCGATGGCCTCGAACACCTGGAAGCCGAGCGTCTCCTCGACCATGACCGTGAGCTGGTCCATGCGCCGCCGGTCCTCGTCGGACAGCGACCAGCGGCGCACGTCGGCGAGGAAGCTCGCCACGTCGCGCCGCTGGAGGATCGACAGGTGCGCGGGCGAGCAGAGGTGCTGCACGATCCCCTGCGGCATCCGGAGCACGTTGTTGCCGAACGGGACCCGGTACAGCACCTCCGCCCCGAAGTGCCGCGCCACCCGGTCGCGCATGATCGACGCGTCGAGCGCGTCGCCGGCCACCGCCACCCCGCCCACGGCGAGCACGTCCTCCCGGGCGAGGGCGCGCGGGCCCACGCGGAGCACGGTGAAGTCCGAGGTGCCGCCGCCGAAGTCGCCGATGAGCGCCAGCTCCTCGCGCTCCGCGGCGGCGCCGAACGCGCGCGCCGCCGCCACCGGCTCCGGCAGGAAGCGCACCTCCTCGAAGCCGGCCAGCTCCGCGGCCCGGCGCAGCCGCGCCTCCGCGAACGCGTCGTCCTCGCCGTCGAAGTGCACCGGGCGGCCCAGCAGCGCCCGCCGCACCTCGACGCCGTAGTGCGCGTCGGCGCGCTCGCGCATCCGGCGCAGCACCGCCGCGACCAGCTCCTCCGCGGAGAGCATCCGGCCGCGGATGACCGTGCCGCGGAACGAGCGGGTGCCGAGGTGGTGCTTGATCGAGCGGAGGAGCCGGGCCTCGCCCCCGTGCTCCACGAACTGCCGGAGCGCCTCCACGCCCACGTGGACGCCCCCCTCGTCGGGGAAGCAGACGATGCTGCGCAGGACGGTCGGATCCGGCGCGTCCGGGTCGAGCGGCGCGGGATCGAACGTGCGATCGGCGCTGGCCGCGGCGAGCAGCGAGTTGCTGGTGCCGAAGTCGATCGCGTAGTGGGTGGGCTGCCGGGGCATGGGGCGCGGGTTCTAACCCGGGGCGGGGCGCGAGGAAAGTGCGCGAGCGGGCCGGTTTTCGCTTGAGCCGGCCGCGGGCCGCGTGCGAAGCGAGGAAGGACGATGCATGGCGCTCATACCTTCCTCCTCGCGCTCACCGTGGTGCTCGGCGTGGCGGCCGTCACCACGGTGCTGTTCCAGCGGCTGCGGCAGCCGGTGGTGCTCGGCTACATCCTCGCCGGCCTGATCGTCGGACCGTACGTCCCGGTCCCGCTCGTCGCCGACCGCGAGATCGTCCAGACCCTCTCCGAGCTGGGCGTCATCCTGCTCATGTTCGCGCTCGGGCTCGAGTTCAGCCTGCGCAAGCTGGTCCAGGTGGGCCCCACCGCCGGCGTCACCGCGGTGGTCCAGTCGAGCATCATGGTCTGGCTCG
The DNA here is from genome assembly GCF_049201065.2 of Anaeromyxobacter sp. Red801. Taxonomy (NCBI): domain Bacteria; kingdom Pseudomonadati; phylum Myxococcota; class Myxococcia; order Myxococcales; family Anaeromyxobacteraceae; genus Anaeromyxobacter; species Anaeromyxobacter sp. Red801. The sequence goes on from NZ_CM181236.1 coordinate 2,853,663, forward strand.
GGTTCGTGGCCGGGCGCGCCTTCGGCTGGACCGTGCTGGAGAGCGTGTTCGCCGGCGCGATCGTGGCGATGTCCTCCACCACCATCATCGCGAAGGCCTTCGACGACCTGCGCGTCCGCGGGCCCCTGCGCGACCTGGTGGTGGGCGTCCTGCTGGTCGAGGACCTCTTCGCGATCCTCTTCATGGCGGTGCTCACCGCCGTCGCCACCGGCGCGGGCGTCTCCCCGGGCGAGCTCGGCGCCACCCTGGGCCGGCTGGGCGCGTTCCTCGCCGTCCTGCTGGGGGGCGGGATGCTGCTCGTGCCGCGCGCGGTGCGCTACATCCGCCGGCGCGGCAGCGACGAGACGCTGCTGGTCGGGAGCCTGGGCCTGTGCTTCGGGTTCGCCTGGCTGGCGCTGGCGGCCGGCTACTCGGTGGCCCTGGGCGCGTTCATCGCCGGCTCGCTCGTGGCGGAGTCGGGCGAGGCGCACGCGGTCGAGGAGCTGGTCCGGCCGGTGCGCGACCTGTTCGCCGCCATCTTCTTCGTCTCGGTGGGCATGCTCATCGACCCGGCGCTGGTGGCGCGCCACTGGGTGGCGGTGGTGGTGTTCATCGGCCTCGTGGTGGCGGGGAAGTCCGCGGCCGTAGGGCTGGGCGCGTTCCTCACCGGCAACGGGGTGCGCACCTCGGTGCAGACCGGCATGAGCCTCGCACAGATCGGCGAGTTCTCGTTCATCCTCGCGGCGCTCGGGACCTCCCTCGGCGCGACGCGCGAGTTCCTCTACCCGGTCGCGGTGGCGGTCTCGGCCGTGACCACCCTCACCACGCCCTGGCTCATCCAGGCGTCCGGGCCGGCCGCGACCTGGATCGAGCGCAAGCTGCCCTCGCGCCTCCAGACGCTGGTGTCGCTGTACGGCAGCTGGCTCGAGCAGCTCCGCAGCGCGCCGGATCGCCACACGCTGGGCACGCGCCTGCGCGCGGTCGCGGTGGCGCTCCTGGTGGACGCGGTGGCGGTCGTGGCCATCACCATCGGCGCGTCGGTCGGGGCGCCGCGGGCCACGCGGCGCATCGCCGAGGCGCTCGGCGCCGGACCGGACACCGCGCGCTGGATCCTGTTCGCCGCCGCCACCCTGCTCGCCGCGCCGTTCCTGGTGGGCCTGGTCCGCAACGGCCGCCGGCTCGGCCTGGCGCTCGCGTCCACCGCGCTGCCGGAGGGCGCCGCCGGCCGGCCCGACCTGGCCGCCGCGCCGCGCCGCGCGCTCCTCGCGGTGGTGCAGCTCGCGGCGACCATGGCGGTGCTGCTGCCGGTGCTCGCCATCACGCAACCCTTCCTCCCCGGCGTGCCCGGCGTCGCGGTCGTGCTGGCCGTCCTCGGCGTGCTCGGCATCGGGTTCTGGCGCAGCGCCGCGGAGCTGCAGGGGCACGTCCGCGCCGGCGCGCAGGTGATCGTCGAGGCGCTCGCCCGGCAGGCCTCGGGCGACGGCGCCGGCGGCGCGCACCCGACGGGCCCCCCCGAGCGCACCGACGGCCTGGAGCGGATCCGGGCCATGTTCCCCGGCATCGGCGAGCCCACGCCGGTGCGCCTGCGCGAGGGCAGCCCCGGCGCCGGCCACAGCCTGTCGGAGCTGGGCGTCCGCGGCCGGACCGGCGCGACCGTCCTCGCCATCTCCCGCGCCGGCGCGTCGGTGATGGTCCCCAGCGCGGCCGAGGTGCTGCGGCCGGGCGACGTCCTGGTGCTCGCCGGCGCGCACGAGGCGGTGGACGCGGCCCGCGACCTGCTCGGGGCCGAGCCGTTCGCGCCGGGTCACGCGGACGCGCGGGAGGACCGCGCCGGCTGAGGCGCCGGCGCGATCGCCAGCGCCACGCCCGCCAGGATGGCGGTGCCGGCCGCGAACAGCCGCGGGGTGATCGCCTCGCCGAGCAGGCCGGCGGCGGCGAGCGGCACGATCGCCGGCACCGCGAGCTGCACCGCCGCGGCCCGGGCCGCGCCCAGCGCCGGCACGACGGTGTACCAGAGCACGTAGCCGACGCCGGAGGCCACCGCGCCGGAGGCGGCGGCGAGCGCGGCCCCGCGCGCCGTGAGGTGCACGCTCCCCGCCGAGGCGATCACGAGGGCGAGCGCCAGCGGCACCGCCAGCGCGAAGTTCGCCGCGGTGGCGCCGGCGGGATCCCGGACGCCGCGCCCGCGCAAGGTGTAGGCGCCCCAGGCGACGCCGGCCGCCAGCATGAGCGCCGCGCCGCGCGCGTCCGGCGCGTGCGCGCCCGGCAGCGTGAGCCAGCCCAGGCCCGCGAGCGCCACCGCGAGGCCCGCCCACTGCCGCCGGGCCGGGCGGGCGCCGCGCAGCACGCTCCAGCCGACCATGGTGGCCTGCACCGCGAAGAACAGCAGGAACGCGCCCGGGCCGGCGTCGATCCGGCGGTAGGCGAGCGAGAACGCGGCGGCGTACGCGAAGAGCGCGAGCGCCGACCCGGCGCTCCCGCCGCGCGGCCGGGCCCGGCGCGAGGCGAGCGCGAGGAGCGCGAGCGCGGCCGCGCCGGAGGCGAGCCGGATCGCGGTGAAGGTCGCGGCGTCTGCGAGGCCCGGGCGCAGCGCGGCGCGCGCCAGGAGCGAGTTCGCTGCGAAGAAGCCGAGCGTGAGGAGCGTGAGCGCGGCGAGGCGTGCGCGCCCGGGCGCGGCGGGCGCCGCGTCCGGCGCGAGGGGGGCCGGACGTGCCGGGCTGCCGTCCATCCGCGCTCCTTCCGACTCCGCCTGGCAGTAGCGAACGGCGGGTGGGCGGCGCAAGGCTCCGCCGGGGCCGGGCCGGAGCCCGCGGCGCAGGCTACGCTGCCGGGATGGCCTCGACCGACGAGCAGCGCAGCGCCTTCCGCGCGCTCCACCAGCAGGGCTGCTTCGTGCTCCCCAACCCGTGGGACGCCGGCACCGCCCGGGCGCTGGAGCGCGCCGGCTTCCGGGCGCTCGCCACCACCAGCGCGGGCTTCGCGTTCTCGCGCGGCCTGCCCGACGGCGCGGTGGGGTGCGAGGAGATGCTCGCGCACGTCCGCGAGCTGGTCGCGGCCACGCCGCTGCCGGTGAACGCGGACTTCGAGGACGGCTACGGCGCCACCGCGGAGGAGGTCGCGGCGAACGTGCGGGCGTGCGTGGACGCCGGGGTGGCCGGGCTCTCCATCGAGGACGCCACCGGGGATCCGGCGGCGCCGCTCTACCCCGCCGACGAGGCCGTCGCGCGGCTGCGCGCGGCGCGCCGGGCCATCGACGCGGCCGGCGGCGGCGTGGTGCTCACGGGGCGCAGCGAGGGCTTCGTCGCGGGCCGCCCCGATCTCGCCGAGACCATCCGGCGGCTGGTGGCCTACGCGGACGCGGGGGCCGACTGCCTCTACGCGCCGGGCCTCACCACGCGCGAGCAGGTCGCGGCGGTGGTCCGGGCGGTCGCGCCGAGGCCGGTCAACGTGCTCGCAGGCGGTCCGGCGTTCACCGTCGCCGAGCTGGCCGCGCTCGGCGTCCGGCGCGTCAGCGTCGGCTCCGCGCTCGCGCGCGCCGCGTGGGGCGCGTTCCTGGAGGCGTCGCGGGAGATCGCCGAGCGCGGCACGTTCGAGCGGCTGGGCGAGGCGGCGGGGTACGCCGCGCTGAACGCGCTGTTCCGGCCGGTTCGCTGAGCGCCCCACCAGCGCCCGCCCCCGGCGCGATGCCGCTGCTGTCCATCGCGGCCGGCGTGCCGCGGCGGGCCTGACGCAGCGTACGGGCACCTCGCGTGACCATCAGCTGCCTTCGCGCCGCACGATCCAGTCCATAACCAGCGCTGATGGCGCATCCGTTCTTGCGCGTTCCGCGGCCGCGGGTTCGCGGGCATGTTGCCGACCACCAAGGAGGTCACATGCACCACCTCACCGCAGCCCAGGCCGTCAAGGGGACCTTCGCGTGGGCGGTCCTCGCCACGCTCGTCCCGCTGTTCGGCATCGTCCTCATCCCGATCCTCACCGTCGCGGCGATCTGCCGCGGGATCGCCGTGGCCGGCGCCGCGCTCGCGTCGCTCGTGCGCACCACGCCCTCCCCCTGGACCCCGGTGGCCGCGCGCGGCCCGATGGCGCGCAGCGGCAACCCGGCGGCCTGATCGGAGCGGCGGCGCGAGGAGCTCCCGCGCGCCGCCGCACGCGCGTTCCCGCGCACCCTCAGGCCGTGGTGCGCCGCACGCTCGCCTCGCCGAGCTGGACCGCGGCGCCGCGCCGGAGCGTGCCCGGGATCTCCGCGATCCGATCCACCCGCTCGACCAGCGCCGCGAGCTGCGCCTCGCTCGCATTCCCCGCGACCTCGACGTCGTAGCGGATCCCGGTGGACACCGCCGGGTCGCCGCCGAACTCGCCGCGGACGCGGACCCGCACCGAGTCGAGCCGGATCCCGGCCGCGAGCGCCTCGCGGAACAGGTCGTTGGAGACGCAGCCCGCGACCGCGAGGTGCAGCAGCTCCCCCCCGTTGAACCCCAGCCCTCCGCCGCCGGCGGCCTCCGGCCGGTCGATCACGAGCGTGTGCCCGCCTGCGCTGCCGATCGCCGTGACGCGCCCTTGCAGGCTGCGGGTCTCCACCTCGAAGGCCATGCCGTTCCCCCTCCCCGGCGCGCTCGGCGCCCGGCCGCGGCCGCGCCGCGCGGCCTTCTCGTAGCGTGATGGGCTCCCGCCCGCCGCCTCCACCCACCGTCCCACTCGGGCGCCGCCGGCGGCGGCCGCTCACGCCACCCGCGGCGGCGCCGGCGCGGCCGCGCCCGGCGACGGTGGCCGCGCCGCCGCGTCGCGCCAGCCGGCGTTCTTCCCGTGCATCGCGGCGAGCACGCCGACCATCCGGTCCATGACCGCCTCCGGGGCGACGCCGCCGCCCGCCGCCTCGTAGACCGCCGCCGCCACCACGTGCGCGGCGTAGGCGCCGCCCCCGTACGCGCGGCCGGCGCGGGCCGGGCCGGAGCGCCCGCCGCGCCCCGACACGACCTCGCGCAGGTCCGCCACCACCGCCTCGTCGCGGTCGCGCCAGTCCTGGATCTGCTGCAGCGCCCGCCCCTCCAGCGCCGGCAGCCGGGTGCGCGCGATCGCCTGCGCGACGAGCGCCGCGGACGCCTTCACCACCGCCGGCGCCACCTCGGTCTTGCCCAGCCACACGCGCCCGAGATCGCGGTCGGCCTCCGCCACCAGCCGGTCGGCCCACCGGCCCGCGCCCTCGAACGACAGGAGCCGCACGGTCTCCGCCGCCAGGTACGCGCGCGCCAGGTCGGCCGGGTGCGGGTCCTCCGCGCGCCCGACGTTCCGGAGCGCGGCGCGGCCGTGCGCCGCCGCGTTCATGGCGCGGAAGTAGCCCACCAGCCCCACCGCCGCGGCGGGCCCCATGTTCAGCACCCCGAGGACGTCGGCCGCGGTCTCGTCGATCCGCTCCGCCCAGTAGCCGGCGACCGCCGGGGCGATCCCGGCGCCGAGCAGCCGATCGCGCACCGCCCCCGCGAGCTGGGCACGGACCCCGACGTCGGCCTCGAGGACGTCGTGCCCGGCGGTCTCGTGCGCGAGCGCCGGCCAGGCGAGCAGGCCGGCCGAGGCGTTCGCGGCCGGCAGGCTCACCACCGCCGCCTTCACGCCGACGGCCGCGGTGGCCGTCGCGGGCCAGGTGTACGGCCCCGTCTCCGCGCTGCCCCACCGGACGAGCGGCGGGACCACGCCGTGGTCCGGGGGCTTCACGCCGCGGCGGTCCTCGGCCGAGAGGAAGCCCTCGTAGAGATCGCTCACCACCTCCTGGAACGCCGCGGTGGCGCGGGCCCGGTGGCCCTCGCCGCGCTGCAGGACCGCCTGCGCGACGTCGAGCAGCAGCCGCGCCTCCCCCTGGCGATCCGGATCCTCGCGGAGGAGGCGCGCGAAGCCGCCCGGGCCGAGCTGGTCCAGGGTCCGGACGAGCGGCTCGGCCACGGCGCGCCGGTACGCGGGCGGGAGCGCCGCGGACGCCTTCGCGAGGCGCGCGCGGAGCGCGGCGAACGTGGCCGGGTCGGGCGGGCCGCCGGCGCCGGACAGCGCGGCGGCGCGCGCCTCCTCGATGGCCGCGGGCAGGCCGGCGAGCGCGACGGGATCGGGCCCGGCCGGCGCCGCGACGGCCTGGACGGGCGCGGCGGCGGGAAGGGAAAGCGGGAGCGGCGAGGCGGACGCGGTTCCGACGGGCATGTGCACCCTCCGTGTTGGGGACGGGCGCAGATGCCACGGGCGTGCCGGGCCGCGGCCGCGGGATCTCGCGGGTGGCGCCGCCGGAGGCGGACGCGGCGCGGACGGATCGGCGGCTACGCGGCCGGGCCGGGGCGGACGTCGGGCCGGGGGGCGGCGCGCCGCCGGCGCCAGGTGGCGGGCGGCTCGCCGACGCACTTCTTGAAGGCGCGGTTGAACGCGGCCTCGGAGGCGTAGCCCACCTGCCCGGCGATGGAGGCCACCCCCTCGCGCGTGGTGGCGAGCAGCCCGGCCGCGACCTGCATCCGCCACCGCGCCAGGTACTGCATGGGCGGCTCGCCGACGAGCGCCGCGAACCGCTCCGCCAGCGAGGACCGGGCCAGCCCGGCGGCGCGGGCCAGCCGCTCCAGCGACCAGGGGTCCCCGGGGCGCGCGTGGAGCGCCGCCAGGGCCCGGCTCACGTGCGGATCCGAGAGGCCCGCCAGCCAGCCGGCGCGGCCGGGCGGGAGCGTCTCCAGGTGCCGGCGCACCATCTCGAGGAACATCAGCTCCGCGAGCCGGCTCAGCACGCCCTCGCCGCCCGGCCCCGGCGTCCCCGCCTCCGCCTCCGCCACCTCGAGGAACCGCGTCAGCCACCCGCGGCGCGGGCCGTCCCGATCGCTCGCCCGCAGCACGCGCGGGAGCGCGGCGAGCAGCGGGTTGAACGGGCGCGCGTCGCAGCCGAAGAACCCGCACACCACCTCGGTCTCGGAGGGCCCGGCGCCGACCCTCACCAGGAACGGCCGCGGCGCGCTCCGCGCCACCGCGTACGGCGCGAGGTCCGGCGCGCCGCCGCGGAGGCCGGCCGCGCTCGACAGCACGTGCGGGTCGCCGTGCGGGAAGCAGATCACGTCCCCCGCCTCGAGCGCGACCGGCTGCTCGCCCACGATCCCGGCCAGGCAGCGCCCGCGCGCCACCGCGTGGAACTCGATGACGTGGTCCGCGCCGGGCATCACCTGCGCGGCGATGGCGCGGGAGGCGGGCGCCTCGGCGACCCAGGGCGGCGCGCCCTCGACGCGGAAGAACACCGAGCCGGTGAGGCGGACCGTGGTGAGCACGTCGGCCAGCGGATCCGCGCCCATCGAGCCCCCCTCGTGACGCTTCGGTGGCCGGCAGGCCCCGGTCAGGTCGCGGACGGACGGGCAACGAACGCGGCGGCGCGAGCAGGTCCGGACCGGCCCGGGTTTCCTAGATCCCGCGCGGCATCCACGCCACCCGACCTGAACGCAAGGAGACCGCAGATGAACGGCATCGCTTCCCCCTCCCCCGCCCCGACCCCCGCGCCCATGCCGCCCCCGGGCCTCGACCTCGCCGCCGTGAAGGCCCGGCAGCAGTCCACCTGGAGCTCGGGCGACTACGCGGTGATCGGCACGACGCTGCAGATCGTCGGCGAGACGCTCTGCGAGGCGGCCTCGGTGTCCGCCGGCGAGCGCGTGCTCGACGTGGCCTGCGGCAACGGCAACGCCGCGCTCGCCGCGGCGCGCCGCTTCGCGCGCGTGACCGGCGTGGACTACGTCCCCTCGCTCCTCGAGCGGGCGGGCGCCCGCGCGGCCGCCGACGGCCTGGCGCTGGAGCTCCGCGAGGGCGACGCCGAGGCGCTGCCCTTCGAGGACGGCGCGTTCGACGTCGTGCTCTCGACGTTCGGCGTGATGTTCACGCCCGACCAGGCGCACGCCGCCGGCGAGCTGCTCCGGGTGTGCCGGTCCGGCGGCCGCATCGCGCTCGCCTCCTGGACGCCGGACGGCTTCATCGGGAAGGTCTTCCAGGTGGTGGGCCGGCACGTCCCGCCGCCCGCCGGGCTCCGGCCGCCCGCCGCGTGGGGCACCGAGGCGCGCCTCCACGAGCTGTTCGTCCCGGGCGCCCGCGACGTCCGCGCGCACCGCCGCGAGTACGTCTTCCGCTACCGCTCGGCGGCGCACTGGGTCGAGGTGTTCCGCACCTGGTACGGCCCCATCCACCGCGCGTTCGCGGCGCTCCCCGCCGAGGCGCGGCCCGCCCTGGAGCGCGACCTGCTCGCGCTGCTCGAGGAGGCCAACACCGCGACCGACGGGACGCTCGTCGTGCCGGGCACGTACCTCGAGGCCGTGATCGTCCGGGCGTAGCGCCGGGACCGGCCCGGCGTCCGCGATCCGCGCGACGCCAGCCGCATGGCGCCACGCGCGCGCGGAGCCGCGCCGGGGCCTCGGGGTGGACCCCGACCCCGCGCGGCGACCCGCGCACGCGCGCGGTTCGCGGGCCTCCGCGGCGCGCGGGCCCGCGGCACATCGGGTGCAACCGCCCTCCGCGACACCATCATGACGGAGGGTGAATGACCGGATCCCGCTCGCGTGGCAAGCGCCGCGTCACCTGCCTGACCTGCCCAGCCTCGCTCCTGCGCGCGGCGGCGCCCGCGCTCCTGTGCGCCGCCGCCGCGCTGCCTCCGCCGGCCACGGCCCAGTGGGACGGGGCGACGGCGCGGTGGGAGGAGATCCACCCGCCGCTCGCCGACGCGCCCGTCGAGGCCTGCGTCGCGTGCCACGAGGAGGCCCTCATGCCGAACGGGAACCACCCGGTCGGCAGGGTCTACGCGCCCGGCGCGGCGTCCTCGCTGCGGCCCCGCGCCGAGGTGGAGCGCCGGGGCGTGGCGCTCCCGGACGGCCGCGTGCACTGCTGGAGCTGCCACGCGCTGCGCTCGCGCTGGCGCTACCACCTGGCCATCCCCGAGGGCGCGGCCACGCGGCCCCGCGTCGTCCCCGGCGACCCGTCCCCCTACGAGCACGCCTCCGGGGCGCCGCTCCCGCCGGGCGCCGACGTGAGCCCGAAGCCGCTCTGCCAGGCCTGCCACACGTACGGCGACTGACCCGGCGCGCGCGGCTCGCGAGCGCCTTGGGCCTCGAGGCCGTCTGCCAGCTGGCGCCGCCCGCCTGAGCGCCCGGACGACCCCGCCCGGCCCCGGCTGCGGTAGGCTGGTCCCAGGCGAGCATCGCCAGGGAGGGAGCGCGGTGAGGATCGCGATCTACGGCGCCGGCGCGGTGGGTGGGCTCGTCGCCGCGCGGCTGGCCCAGGCCGGGCACGAGGTGAGCGCGGTCGCGCGCGGCGCGACGCTGGACGCGCTGCGGTCGCGCGGGCTGCGGCTCGTCTCGACGGGTGGGGAGGCGCGCGTCCGCCTCCCGGCCTCGGACGATCCGGCCGAGCTCGGGCCGCAGGAGCTGGTGGTCGTGGCGGTGAAGGCGCCCGCGCTCGTCCACGTGGCCCGCGACATCGGCCCGCTGCTCGGCCCGGAGACGGTCGTGCTCACCGCCATGAACGGCGTGCCCTGGTGGTTCTTCGACCGCTTCGGCGGCCGCTTCGCCGGCACGCGGCTCGCGTCGGTGGATCCCGGCGGCGCCATCGCGGCGGGCATCCCCTCCCGCCACGTCATCGGCTGCGTGGTCCACCTCGCCTGCGCGGTGCCGGAGCCCGGCTTCGTGTGCCACTCCGCGGGCAACCGCCTCATCGTGGGCGAGCCGGGCGGCGAGGACTCCGCGCGGCTCGGCCGCCTCGCCGCGACGCTCCGCTCGGCGGCCTTCGACGTGGAGGTGTCGCGGCGGATCCAGGCGGACGTCTGGTACAAGCTCTGGGGCAACATGACGATGAACCCGGTCTCGGCGCTCACCGGCGCGACCTGCGACCGGATCCTCGACGATCCGCAGGTGTACCGCTTCTGCCTCGAGGTGATGGGCGAGGCGGCGCGGATCGGCGCGGCCATCGGCTGCCCCATCTCCGAGAGCGGCGAGGATCGCATGGCGGTCACCCGCAAGCTGGGCGCGTTCAAGACCTCGATGCTGCAGGACGTGGAGGCGGGCCGGCCGGTGGAGCTGGACGCGCTCGTGTCGGCGGTCCGCGAGATCGGCGCGCTGGTGGGCGAGCCGACCCCGCGCATCGACACGCTGCTCGGGCTGGCGCGGCTGCACGCGCGCGTGCGGGGGCTGTACCCGGGGTGAACGCCGCGGCCCCGCGCCGGGGAGCCGGGACCGCGGCGTGTGCGCGCGCCCGCCGGGCGGCGCGGGCGTCAGAACACGATCGAGTCGCCGTTCCCCACGTACCGGGTGCTCTTGCTCCCGTAGTTGGCGGAGCCCGCCACCACCGGCAGGCCGCGCTCGATCATCCGCTCGACCGCGGTGATGCCCGTGCAGTGGTTGCTCGCCACCACGTCGAACTGCGCCGCCTGCATGGCGTCGAGCATCGTGTCGGCGGCGGGGCTCCACACCTCGAGCGAGGAGATGTGCAGCCCGCCGAACAGCCCGTGGAAGCGCCCGGTGGAGGTCGAGATGTTCGAGCGCGCGAACGCGATCGCGTTCTGGATCCCCACGTGGCCACACCCGGTCACGATCACCATGCCCTTGTCCTTCACGTTGAAGAACAGGATCTGCTCGCCCCGCACCCCGAGGATGATGGGCACGTCCATCACCGCCGTGGCGAAGCCGGGGAAGTGCTTGTGGACGACGCCCGGGGTGACCTGCGTCACCGGCCCCTTCAGCTTGCAGCGATCCATGTAGTTCCAGGCGTCGCCGCTCAGGGTGGACGGCACCCAGAACGGAACCTTGCGGTTCACGGCCGTGATCGCCGGCAGCCCCCAGAAATGATCGATGTGCTCGTGGGAGAGGATGGCCCGGTCGATGAGGCCGTGCTCGAGCTTCTCGGTCACGCCCTCGCGGCGGAAGACCCAGCTCATGTACTGGGCGTCCCAGCCGGTGTCGAGCAGCACGGTGTGCCTCGTGCCGTCGCATTCCTCCGCCTCGATCAGCGCCGAGTAGCCGGCCGAGTTCCGCTCGGTCCACGGGATGGTCCACTGGTTGGTGCTCATCCCGCCCGCGGCGTCGATGTCCGCGAGGAACTGCGGGGTGGACCACCAGCCGACCTCGCTCAGGCAGGTCACCTTCAGGCTCTTCAGCTCGCCGATGGCGACCGGCGCGCCGAGCGGGACCTCCAGGTCGTACCCGCCGCCGTCGCCGGGGCAGGCCCGCGCCGCCGCCGGCGCGCCGAGCGCGCCCGCCGCCAGCACCGCGGCGCCGCCCAGCGCCACGTCGCGGATGAAGCCCCTGCGGTCCATGGTCCGCGGCGCCCGGCCGCCCTCGCCCCGCTTCACGTCCACCTCGTCGTTGGCCACGTTGCCACCTCTCGTCGTGGGTTCACTGCCAACCGGCGCGTCTCCGCGCCGGCACTCGCGCGCCTGCCGCCGCTCGCGCGGGGAGGCGCGGCTCAGACGCGGTACTCCTTGATGATCCCCTCCACCTGCGCGGTGACGGACTTCACCGCCTCGGTGGCGCGGTCGGTCGTCTCCACGCGCTTCACGGTGTCGTCCACCGCCTTCGAGAGCTCGGTGACCGAGCCGAAGATCTGCGCGATCCCGGCGTCCTGCTGGCTCACCGCCGCCGCGATCTGGCGGACCGCCGCCGAGTTCTCGCGGACGATGTTGGACAGCCGTCGCAGCGTCTCGCCCGAGGTCCGGACCTGGGTGAGCCCGCTGTCGATCTTCTGCGCGCCCTTCTCCGAGATGGCGATGGTGGAGGTGATGGCGTTCGCGGTGTCGTCGAGCACGTCGCTCACCCGGTGCGTGGCCTGGATGGACTGATCGGCCAGGCTGCGGATCTCGCGCGCCACCACCCCGAAGCCCTTGCCGTGCTCGCCGGAGCGCACCGCCTCGATGGCGGCGTTCAGCGCGAGCATGTTGGACTGGTCGGCGAGGTCGCGGACCGACTGCGTGATGTGGCCGATCTGCCGGGTGCGCGCGCCCAGCTCGCCGATCTTGGTGGAGATGTCGCTCGCCTCGGTGCGGATGTCGGCGAGCCAGGTGAGCGTCTGCTCGATCGAGGTCTCGCCGGAGCGGCCGATCTCGTCCGCCTCGGAGGCGACCTTCAGCACCACCTCGGCCTTCTGCGCGGCCATGTTGGAGGTCTGCTTGATCTCCTGCGCGGTGACCTGCGTCTCCTGGAGCGCGGCCGCCTGCCGGGTGATGGTCTCGCGCTGGTCGGCGTTGGTCGCCTCCAGGTTGGTGACCGCCTCCACCAGCGACGCGAGGCTCTGCCGCAGGCTGCTCGCCATCTCGCGGAGCCTGTCCACCATCTGGTTGAAGGTGCGGCTGAGCTCGCCGATCTCGTCGTTCGAGTGCGCGTCGATCTTCTGCGTGAGGTCGCCGGACCGGACGATCTCGCCGGCCGCGCGGGTGAGCTCGAGCAGCGGCTGGGTGATGGTCCGGGTGGTGTGCCGGTAGAGCAGCGCCCCCAGGAACACCGACAGCAGGATCGAGAACCCCAGGTACGAGTAGACCTGCGTGGTGGACGCCCGGACGATCTCGGACTTCGGCTGGCCGGAGACGATGTACCAGTCGTTCGCCATCAGGTGCGCCGAGCCGGCGGCCGCGCCGGGCGGGTCGAACGTGTTCTTGGTGAGCCGCGAGACGACGTAGAGCTTCTCCACGTCCTCGTACGTCTCGAAGAACGACTGGTCGGCGCCGTCGAGGATGCGGTGGGTGAGCTGGGCGACCTTCTCCTTCTCCTTGTCGTTGAGGATGAGCCGCTTGTCCGGGTGCGCCACCACCTGGCGGTTCTCGTCGAACATCATCAGGTAGCCGGAGTCGCCGATCTTCACCTTGTCGAGGAAGAGGTCGGTGAAGTAGTCCATCCGCGGCGCGACCAGCGCGTAGCCGATCACGCGCCCGTCCGACTTCACCGGCGCGGCCACCACGAACAGCGGGTTGCCGCGGAGCAGGCTGGGGTAGACGTGGCTGACGTAGTACGGCGCGCCGTCGAACATGGCGCGCACGTAGTTCAGGTCCAGGCCGGCCTTCCCCAGCGTGCGCCCCTGCACCGTGTCGAGGAAGAAGCCGCCGTTCCGGACGACCTTCTGCTGCCCCTCGTAGTCGATGGTGAGGCTCTGGCCCTCGGGCAGCCGGATGCCCACCGGGACGTTCTCGTAGTACTGGTACCGGTCGTGGATGCCCTGGAGGTAGGCGCGGGCCTCCGCGCGCGCCTTGTCGTCGGTCGGGTTCAGGCACGCGTGCACGACCTTCGGGTTCGCGGCGATCGACTGGGCCAGGTAGATCTGGTCGTGGATCCAGTTCACCAGGGCGACGCGGGTCTGGTCGGTGAGCAGCGTGGACGACTGCTGCGAGAACGACACCAGCGAGGCGCGGGTCACGAAGAAGCCCGCCACGCCGAAGGCCACGAACGACACCGTGACCAGCGGGATGATCCAGCGCAGGAAGCGGAAGGAGAGACTGGTCTGAAGGGCCTGCTTCTGCTTGCCGAACATCGGGGTTCCTCCGGTGGGCTGCGACGGTGCGCGATGGGTGAGGGGGCGAGGGGTGCGGGTCAGCGGTCCGCCGGCGGGCGGGCGGCGGCGAGCAGCGCGGCGATCTCCGGCGGCGCCGCGCGCGCCTCCGGCGCGCCGAGCGCGGCCGCGGCGCCGGGCATGCCGTTCACCACGCAGGTGGCGGCGCTCTGGGCGAGCGCGAGGCCGCCGGCGCGCCGGATGGCGAGCAGTCCGCGGGCGCCGTCCTCGCCCATGCCCGAGAGCACCACCCCGCCTGCGCGAGGCCCGAGCGCCTCGGCGAGGGACCGGAGCAGGTCGTCGCCGCTCGGGCAGACGCAGCTCGCACAGGGCGGCGTCGAGAGGCGGCCGGCGCGCGACCAGAGCAGGTTCCGGCCGGGAGGGGCGAGGTAGACGCAGCCGGCCCGCGGCGCCTCGCCGTCCTGGGCCACCCGCACCTCGAGCGCGGTGGACTCGGCGAACCAGCGGCGCATCCCGTCCACGAACCCGGAGGCGATGTGCTGCGCCACGAGCAGCGTCAGCGGGAGCCGGGCCGGCAGCGCGGCCAGGATCGCCACCACCGCCTGCGGCCCGCCGGTGGAGGCCGCGAGGCCGACCGCGTCCAGGGCGCGCGGCGCCGCCGCGCGGGCCGGCGCCGCGCCGGCGAGCGCGCGCCGGGTCACCACCGGCACCTCGCTCATCAGCCGCACCGCCTCGCGCACCGCGACGCCCCAGCGCCGCAGATCGTCCGGCCCGCCGACCTGCGGCTTCGCGAGGAGCTCCACCGCGCCCGCCGCGAGCGCCTGGAACGCCAGGCTCTGCTCGCGCTCCGCGAGCTGGCTCACCACGATGATGCGCGTGGGGGCGACCGCCATGATCTCCTCGGTGGCCCGCAGCCCGTCCAGCCCGGGCATGACCACGTCCATGGTGACCACGTCCGGCCCGGCGGTCCGCGCGAGCGCCACCGCCTCCGCGCCGTCGGCGGCCTCCGCGACCACGCGGATGCCCGGGTCCTCCTCGAGCAGCGTCCGCAGCGCCCGCCGCAGCGTGGGCGAGTCGTCGGCGACGAGCACGCGGGTGGGCGGCCGCGCCGTCACGCCCGCCTCCGGCGCCGCGCCATCGCCCCGTCGATCTCGGCGAGCAGCATGCCCGCGGCGCAGTCCGCCTTGCTCACGAACGCGTCCGCGCCTGCCTCGCGCGCCCGGCGGCGGGCCGCGTCCTCGTCGTGCGAGGAGACCAGCACCACCGGGACCGCCTCCAGCTCGGGCCGGCCGCGGATCAGCGCGGTGAGCGCGATCCCGTCCATCCCCTCCCCCAGGTCCACGTCGCACACGATGGCGTGGTAGGCGCCCCGCCGCAGGTGCTCGAGCGCCTGCGCGGCGCTCGCGGCCGCGTGCGCCGCGTAGCCGGCGGACTCCAGCACCGCCCGGTGCGCGGCGCGCGCGGTGAGCGAGTCGTCCACGACCAGGACGCTCGGGCCGGCGCCGGCGGCGGGCGCGGCCGACCGCCGCTCCAGCAGCCAGGACGGCCGGAGCACCAGCAGCGGCTCGCCGCGCGACAGCGTGGCCGCGCCGAGGTACGGCTCGAGGTGCCGGAGCTCGTCGGGGAGCGGCCGGACCACCGGCCACCGGTCGCCGGGGGTGGAGTCCACCGCCAGCGCGGTCTCGCGCCCCTCCGCGCTCACCACCAGCACCGGCTGGCCGTCCCCGGGCGCGAGCGGCTGCCGGAGCCCGAGCAGGCCGCCCAGGTCCTCCAGCGGCAGCAGCGCGCCGTCGTCCTCGAGCTGCAGGCCGAAGTGGCCGGCGCGGATCCGCGTGGCCTCGGCCCGGAGGGCCTTGCGCACCGCGTGCATGGGGATCCCGAACACCTGGTCGCCCACGCCGACCAGCGTGAGCGGGGAGCTGCCCAGCTCGGCGGGGACGCTCAGGACGAAGCGGGTCCCGTGGCCGCGGACGGAGTGGATCTCGATCCGGCCGTGGATGGACTTGACCGCGTCGGCCACCACGTCGAGCCCGACTCCGCGGCCGGAGACCCCGGTGGCCGCGGCGCGCGTGGAGAACCCGGAGCGAAAGACGAGCGCCGCCAGCTGCCGCTCGTCGAGGCGGGCCGCCTCCTCGACGCCCACCACGCCGCGGCTCACCGCGGTGGCGCGGATGCGCTCGCCGTCCAGCCCGGCGCCGTCGTCAGAGATCTCGAGGAGCACCTCGTTGCCGGCCTGCTCGACCCGGATGGCCACGATGCCCTCGCGGTGCTTCCCGGCCTGCTCGCGCACGTGCGGCGCCTCGATCCCGTGGTCGACCGCGTTCCGCACCAGCTGCACCAGCGGCGCGCGCAGCGCCTCCAGGATCCGCCGGTCCAGCGCGACCTCGACGCCCACCGCCGAGACCTTCGCCTCCTTCCCGAGCTGGCGCGCGAGGTCCCTCACGGTGCGGTGGAGCGGCTCGATCACGGTCTCGCACGGCAGGGTGCACACCGCCTTCAGCCACTCCTCCATCGCCTCGACCCGTGCCCCGAGCTCCGCCGCGTCGCCGGACAGCGCCGCGCGCGCGGCGAGCAGCGCGCCCCGGAGCGCGTCGGCCACGTCGGGCGCGAGCCCCTTCGGCAGCAGCGAGAGGATCCGCGCGGCCTCGCGCCCCTGGTCCTCGAGGCGCAAGGCGATCTCCCGGAGGCGCTCCACGTCCGCCACCAGCGAGGCCACGTCGCGCGCGTCCACGCGCCACCCGCCCACCTCGGGCTCGGCGCCGGCGGCGGACGGGGCGGGACCGGCCGGCCCCGCGCCGCCGCCCCCGGCCTCCGCCGGCGCGCCGCCCCGGAGCGATCGCACCACCCGCGCCAGGTCCGGCCGGTCCGCGCGGTGGGCCGCGCGCCGCCGCATCCACTCCAGCCCCTGGTCGAGCGCCGCCAGGAACGCGTCCACCAGCGAGCGCGGCAGCGCGGTGTCCCGGGCGTGCGGCGCGAGCTGCTCCTCCATCTCGTGGGCCAGGTCGGAGAGCTCCGCGAGCCCCACGGTGGCCGCGCTCCCCTTCAGCCGGTGCAGGCCGCGCCGCAGCTCCGCGTGCGCCGCGCCCAGGGCGTCGGTCCCCTGCTCCGGCTTCTCCACCACCAGGAGCGCGCGAGTGAGCTGCGCGCCCAGCTCCTCCGCCTCGCGCGAGAACGTCGCGACGAGCGCGTCCATCACCGCCTCATCCATGGGACGCCTCCGCGCCGCGGGCCAGCAAGGCGGCCACGTCGAGCAGCGCCACCGGGCGGAGGCCCTCCGCGGTGACCTCGTGCACCGGCCCCGCACCGCGGGCGCGCGCCTGGTCCACGGCCCGCTGGGGCAGCGCGTCGATGCGCGGCACGTGCTCGCAGTCGATGGCCACGCGGCGCCCGTCGTCCCGCTCCAGCACGAGCAGCACCGCACAGTCCTGCCGCCAGCCCTTCACGCCGAGCAGCGCCATCAGGCTGTGCGCGGTGACGAGCTGCCCCTGGAACCGGAGCAGGCCGATCACGTGGGCAGGGGCGCGGGGGATCGGGGTGACCAGGCGCAGCGGGAGCACCGCCCGGAGCGACGCGAGCGGGATGGCGTAGCGCTCGGCGCCCAGCCCGAACTCCGCGACCGGGAGCGCCACCTCCGACCGGTCCGCCGCCGGGGCGGCGCGGGCGCGCTCGGCGCGCCGGGCCAGGATCTCGTCCACGTCGCTGCCGTGGATCCGCGGGGATGAGGCGCTCACCGTGGGACCTCCCCGCCCAGGAACCGCCGGGCGGCTGCGGCGTAGAAGCGGGCGGGCAGCGTCTCCGGCCCCGCCACCGGAGCCTCCGAGGGCAGCGCCTGTGCGCGGTCCAGCACCGAGCGCATCAGCTCGAGCGCGTGCGCGCGCCGGCCCTCGCGCGCGCACAGCAGCGCGCCCTCCAGCAGGCCGGGCAGGTACTGCGGCGCGGCCCGCCGGAGGTCCCCGAGCAGCGCCCGCGCGCCGGCGTGGTCGCCCCGCTCGATCTGCGCGAGCACGCGGAGGTGCAGCGACACCGGCTCCGGCGCCGCGGCGGGCGGCGGCGGGGGCGCGGGGCGGTGGGCCGCCCTCGCGGACGGGGGACGGAGGGGCGCCCCAGGCCCGGTGCGCGGAGGCGGGGCCGGGACCGTGCTCACCGGGCGAGCCGGCTCCGGCGCTGCGCGCAGCGCGCCGTCCACCGGCGGGCGCTGGAAGACCTGCAGCTCCGGCGCGCCGAGGCGGACCAGTGGCGCGGGCGCCTCGGACAGGTCCATGGTCGCGAAGGCGATGACGCCCCCCGGCGCGAGCGCCGCGGCGAGGGAGGACAGCGCGCGCGCCGCGGCGGCGTGGGTGAAGTAGATGAGCACGTTGCGGCAGAAGATCAGGTCGAACCGGCCCGGGGGCGGCGCGGCGTCGAGCAGGTTGTGGACCTCGAACCGGGCGCGGCTGCGCAGCGCCGGGTCGACCTCGCGCGGGCCCTCGCCGGCCGCCGGGAGGAACGGGTCCTCGACCGCGGGGACGCTGGCGCGCAGCGACCATGCGCCGTACCGCGCGGCGCGCGCGGCCGCGACGTTCGCCTCCACCAGGTCGGTCCCGACCACCTCGAACGCGCGGACGCCGGCCGCGCGCAGCACCGCCGCGAGCGAGTACGCCTCCTCTCCCCCGGCGCAGCCCGCGCTCCACACCGCGCGCGGGCGCGCCGGCTCCGCCGCCCAGCGCGGCGCGAGCACGTTGCGCACGAGCGCGAAGTGCTCCGGGATCCGGAAGAAGTAGGTCTCGCCCACCGGCACCGCCTGCGTGAGGCGCCGCCGCAGCGCGGGGTCGTCGCGCTCGGCCAGCGCGATCAGCTCGTCGGGGGCGGTGCCGCCGTCGAGCAGCGGCGCCAGCGCGCGGAGCACGGCGCGCGCCCAGATGGCGTCGGGGTGGAACCCGGTCCAGCGGCTGATGCTGGCGGTCAGCCGGGACCAGGTGGCCGGGGTGAGCGGGGTGGCGGCCACGGGTTCAGGGGGCGGCGGCGCGTGCCGCCATCAGGCCGGGGAGCGCGTCCATCACGCGCGCGCAGACGAGGGAGACGGCGGAGAGGACGGGCAGCGTCTCTCCGCCGTGACGGACGAACGCGAGGAGCGCGGGGGCCAGCGCATCGCGCCCCTCCCCGCCGATCGGCTCCCGCGGCAGCACCTGCGCCGCGGGGATCTCCACGGGATCGTGGATGCGGTCGACGGCGAGCGCGACGGTCTGGCCGCCGGCCAGCCCGAGCACCACGAGCACCCGGTCCACCAGCGGCGTGGCGTGGGGCACGCCCAGCGCTGCGGCGAGATCCAGCACGCCCATCGGCGTGCCCTCCAGCTCGAACCAGCCGGCCACCACCTCTGGCGCCCCCGGGAGCGGCGAGAGGCGCACCTGGTGCAGCACGCGCGTCACCCCTTCCAGCGGCAACGCCAGGTCGTGCGGACCGGCGCCGACCGGCAGGACCGCCAGGCTGCCGGCGCGCCGCCGCGCGCGCTCGGCCTCCACCAGCGCGAGCGCGGCCGACCGCAGCCGATCGGCCGCGGCGGGCTTCCCGAGGAACAGGTCGGCGCCGGCGGCCATCACCTCCGGCTCGCGGAACGCCTCCGACGAGAGCACGATCACCGGCACCGCGCACAGGCGCGGGTCCGCCTTGAGACGCGCCAGCACCTCGGCGCCGTCCATCTCGGGCATGGACAGATCGAGCAAGATCACGTCGGGCGGCACACGGCCGGCCTTCTCGAGCGCCTCCCGGCCGTTCGAGGCGACGCTGGTCTCGAAGTGGCCGGCGAGCGCGGCGCGCCCGAAGGTGAGCACCGCGTCGCTGTCGTCCACGAGCAGCGCGAGCGGCAGGCTCACGTGACCCTCGGCGGCATCACGTCCTGGATGGTCCGGAGCAGCGTCTTCGCGTCCACCGGCTTGCGGACGAACGCGTCGGCCCCGGCCTGCAGCCCCTGCGCCCGGACCTCCTCGGAGCGGTCGCCGGTGAGCATCACCACCGGCACGGTGCGCAGCGCCGGTCGATCCGACCCGCGCAGCGCCCGCACGAAGGCGATCCCGTCCATGGGCGCCATCTGCACGTCGGCGATGACGAGATCGACCGGGGACAGCCGCAGGAGGCGCAGCGCCCGCTCCCCGTCCTCGGCCTCCAGGAAGGTCGGGTGGAGTCCCATCAGGTACACCTGGAGGATCGCCCGGACGGATGCGCTGTCGTCGACGAGGAGGACGTTCATTCGGGCTCGCGCGTGGTGAGACCGCCCGTCGTGCAAGAACGGGACACACCCTCGGTGACTTCGCGGCCTGCACGTCGGGGTGACGCCGCGTTCACGCGGAGCGCACGGCCATCACCATGCGTGACGAGGACTTGAGCGCCGCCGAGCGCAGCGTGAACGTGCGTGAACGCTTCGTGAACGTTCACGCTGCGCGCGCGTGACGGCGAGCCTTCCGCGCGCCGCCGGGTCGGCCCGACCTCGCCCCGGAGCGCCGGCGCCGCGCGCCGAAACCGCCGCCGGCGCGAGGAACGCGCCGCCGACCCTCACTCTTGGTGAGTTCTACCCGGGGTGCACCGCCACCGGCGACAGAACGCCACAGCCGCGCGCAGCCCGCCGCTCACAGCACCTGGTCGATGGTCACCACGTCCACCAGGCCGTGCACCTGGTAGAGCGCCGGGATCACCTTCTCCGGCGGGTGGCGCCGCCGCAGCTCGGCGACCTTCTCGGTGCCGGCGCGGTAGCACGGCAGGTACATGCGGCCGTTCAGCGGGTGGCGCGCCCACGCACCGGAGATCTTCGCGGCGCGCTCGTCGGACAGCAGGTAGTCGCGGCGCAGCACCGCGGCGACCTCGGCCTGCGGCCGCCCCTCGGCCCAGGTCAGCCAGGACGCCTGGTTCTTCGCGTCGTCCTGGAGGAGCACGAGCAGCTTCCCGATCTGGAGGTCGGGATCCGGGAGCTGCTCCACCTCGGTGACGCCGAGCGCCATCATCATGGCGTTGTTCGCGAGCCCCTCCGAGAGCGCCGCGCCGCGCGTGTTCATGGTGAGGACCGTGCCCTCGAAGCCGAGCCGTCCCTGGACGTGGAGCGCCTGGGCGAGCGCGAAGTTCGTGACGTGACCGGGGACCACCTCGTGCGCCACGAGGTCGAGGAACTCCGGCATGGAGATCTGGAGGGCCGCGTTTATCTCGTAGGTCGCCTCGTAGCGGGGCGAGCCGTCGGGCGTGCGCGCCCGCCCGATGTAGTTCATCGACCCCGAGAACCAGGCGTTCTCGATGGGCAGGAACTCGATGTTCGCCCGCGGGATCCCGTGGAGCGAGGCGGGCAGGTGCGGCACCACGTGCCGGCGCGTGCCCTCCTCGAGCTGCGCGATGCAGGCGTCCGCGAGCAGCTTGATGACCTTCCTCGGGACGAGCCGCTCGCCGCGCCACGCGTCCACCGCCGCGAGCAGCCGGTCCGGCTCCGCGGGCACGCCGAGCAGCCCGGCCAGCCGCTCGCGCTTCGCCTCCGGCCTGGACGGCTCCGGCGGGCGCCCCGTCGAGGCGACGACGCAGCGCTCGTACGGCACCTCCGGCCCGCGCCCGAGCAGCTCCTCGGCGAGCGCCCACATGACGCGCAGCGACTCGCCCTGCGCGGCCAGGTACGCCCCGCGGACCCCGCCCGCGTCGCGGCCGAGCGCGGCGAGCGCGTCGATGGCGCCCGGGACGTCCACGGCGGCGAGGTACGCGTCGATCGCGGCCAGGTCCGGCGACGGCGCCGCCACCCCGCCGGTCTCGCGGAGCCGCGCGGCGGCGGGCAGCGCGTACGCCGCCGGCAGCGGCTCGTCCGAGAACCACGAGTCGGCGATGTACCGGCCGGTCCCGGAGGCGCTCATCACGTCGCCTCCCCAGAGCGTGTCGATCCCGAGGATCGCGTTGGCGGTCGTGCTCGCCAGCTTCGCTTCGTCGGACATGTGCGGCCTCCGGGGTGGCCGCGGAACATAACACCGCCCCGGCACGGCGGCGTGTCCCCGGCGGGCGCGGGCCGCGCCGCGCCGGGACCCACCCCGCTCAGCGCGCGGTCTCGGCCGCCTTCGCCCGCACCGCCTCCTCGTGCGCGCGCACGTCGGGGCGGTACTCGGAGGCGTCGAACATCACGAAGCTGCCGAACAGCACCGCGAACAGCACCGCGCCCACCAGGATGACGAGGTGGAACTTGTGCTCGTACTTCAGGTGCATGAAGAACAGCGCCACCAGCGAGGCCTTCACGGTGGCGATGGCGAGGGCCACCGGCACGTTCGCGGCCCCGAGGTGCACGCGGGCGACCGCCACCGTCAGCACGGTGAGGACCCCCAGGGCCGCGGCCGTGCCGAGCAGCACCGAGGGCGGGAGCACGTGCGGGCCGGCGTGCGCGCCGTCCCCGTGCGCGGGGTGGGAGGAGGCGTTCTCGACGACGTTCATGGGGCCGGCCTCAGATCAGGTAGAGCAGCGGGAAGAGGAAGATCCACACCAGGTCCACCAGGTGCCAGTAGAGCGCCACCGCGTCCACCGGGCCGTAGTAGCCGGGGCCGAAGTCGCCCCGCCGCGCGCGCACGATCAGCCACACGTAGAGCCCGATGCCGACGAGCACGTGGATGCCGTGCAGGCCGGTCATCAGGTAGTAGAGGCTGAAGAAGGTGCCGAGGTGCGCCGGGACCGGGAGCGCCCGCACCGCGGCGGGCAGGCTCGCGAGCAGCTCGGGCGACGGGTTGCAGGCGGTGCCCCACCCCACGCCGTTGTGGAGCTTGTGGCTGTACTCGAAGTACTTCACCACCATGAACGTGGCGGCGAGCACGACGGTCAGGACGAGCGAGCGGATCAGCGTGCGCTGGTTCCCGAGCTGCGCGGCCCGGACCGACCAGGCCGCAGCGAGGCTGCTGCTGATGAGCACGAGGGTGTTGGTCGCGCCCATCCGCCAGTCGAGGAACTGGCTGGCGTAGCGGAACAGCTCGGGGTGGTGGGAGCGGTAGACGCCGTACGACACGAACAGCGCCGAGAAGAACAGCACCTCGTTCGCGAGGAACAGCCAGATCCCCAGCTTGCCGGTGGCGAGCTGGGCGGCCATGTCCTCGAACTGCACGGCCAGGAACCGGCCGCGCTCCTGGCGGGCGGCGGGGGCCGGCTGGGCGGTCGCGTCCATCTAGCGTCCCTCCTCGCGCACCCAGCCCGCTTCCTCGGAGACCTCGTACAGCCCCGAGTAGTCGTACGGGCCGCGGGCGCGCGGCGTCTCGTCGAAGTTGTGGTGGGTGGGGGGCGAGGCGATGGTCCACTCCAGCGACGCCGCGCCCCACGGGTTCGGCGGCGCGCGGCGGCCGCGCCGGAGCGAGTGGAGCAGCCCGGCGAGCGCCACCACCAGGCCCAGGGCGAGCACGAAGGCGCCCACGGTGGAGAGCCGGTTGTGCCCGGTGAACTGCGGCGCGTAGGTGGCGTAGCGGCGCGGCATGCCCAGCACGCCGGCCAGGAACTGCGGCACGAACGTCAGGTTGAAGCCGAGGAACACAAGCCACGCGGACGCCACGCCCACGCCCTCGTGGTACATGCGCCCGGTCATCTTCGGCCACCAGTAGTGCAGCCCGGCCAGGAACGCGATCATCACCGCGCCGACCATGACGAAGTGGAAGTGCGCCACCACGAAGTAGGTGTCGTGCAGCGGCACGTCGGTGGCGAGCAGGCCGAGGAACAGCCCGGTCAGCCCGCCCACGCCGAAGATCGCGAAGAAGGTGAGCACGTACACCATGGGCGTCTTCAGGACGATGGCGCCCTTGTACATGGTGGCGATCCAGTTGAACGTCTTGATGGCCGAGGGGATCGACACCAGCATGGTGAGGAAGCTGAAGGCCAGGCTCGCCCAGCGCGACTGGCCCGAGACGAACATGTGGTGGCCCCACACCAGGAAGCCGATGATCGCGATGGCCATCGAGCTCACCGCGATGAAGCGGTAGCCGAAGATGGGCTTGCGGCTGAAGACCGAGACCACCTCCGACACCACGCCCATGGCCGGCAGGATCATGATGTAGACGGCGGGGTGCGAGTAGAACCAGAAGAAGTGCTGGAACAGGATGGGATCGCCGCCGTACTCGGGCATGAACAGGCCGAGGTGGAAGATCCGCTCGAGGAAGCCCATCGCCGCGGTGATGCCCAGCACCGGCGTCGAGATGATCTGGATGACGCCGGTGGCGTAGAGCGCCCACAGGAACAGGGGCATGTCGAACCAGCCCATCCCCGGCGGCCGCATGCGGTGGATGGTGGCGATGAAGTTCACGCCGGTGAGGATCGAGCTGAAGCCGGTGAGCACCACCGCAGCGCCAGCAGGATCCCGAGGCCGCGCGCGCTCTCCAGGCTGTAGGGCGGGTACAGCGTCCAGCCGGTGTCCACCCCGCCCACCACCAGCACCACCACGAAGAAGATGGCGCCGGCCACGAACAGCCAGAAGCTGAGCAGGTTGACGCGCGGGAAGGCGAGGTCCTTCGCGCCGAGCTGGAGCGGCAGCACGAAGTTGCCGAGCGCCGCCGGGATGCCGGGGATGATGAACAGGAAGATCATCACCGCGCCGTGCAGCGTGAACAGCTTGTTGTAGGCGTCGTTCGAGACCAGCGCGCCCTGCGGGCTCCACAGGTGCAGGCGGAGGACCAGCGCGAACACGCCGCCCAGCAGCAGACAGGCGGAGATCGCGGTCAGGTACATGATCCCGATGCGCTTGTGGTCGAGGGTGAAGAGCCAGGAGCGGACGCCGCGCCCGTGCTCGAGGTAGCTCTCGGTCTCGTGCGCCGGCGCGCGCACGGCCACTGCCGCGGTGCTCATCGCTTCGTCTCCTCGCCCTTCGCCGGCGCGCCGCCCTCGGCGGCGAGCGTCTCGAGGTACGCGGCGACGGCCTTCAGCTCGCGCTCCTCCAGCGGCATGGGCGGCATGATGTTCGGGTACCCGGCCACCACCTTCGCGCCCGGCTTGACCAGCGACTCGCGCAGGTACTCCTCGTCCACCAGCGCGGTGGTGCCGTCCGCCAGCTTCTCGTGGCGCTTCCACAGGCCGCGGACCGACGGGCCGACGCTCCGCGTCCCGTCCACGCTGTGGCAGGCGGCGCAGCCCTTCTCCGCGAACACCTGCTCGCCGAGCTCGGCGAGCGTGGCGTCGGCCGGGAGGCCCTCCTTGGACCAGGCGTCGAACGAGGCCTGGTCGGCGTGGACCACCACGGTGGAGAGCATGCGCGAGTGGTCGGTGCCGCAGTACTCGGCGCAGAGGATGGGGTAGCTGCCCGGGACGGTGGGCGTGAAGGTGAGCCGGGTGAAGCGCCCGGGGACCGCGTCCTGCTTGAGGCGGAACTCCGGGACGTACAGGGAGTGGATCACGTCGGTGGCGGAGAGGATCAGCTCGACCGGCCGCCCGGCCACCACGTGCAGCTCGTTCGCGCCCTTGCCGCTCGGGTGGTCGAACCACCAGGACCACTTGCGCCCCGTCACCTGCACGCGCACGGGATCCGCGCCGGGGTCGGCCGAGGTCATCTGGATCCAGGTGCGGGTGGACATCGCGAACAGCGCCAGGACCAGGACCAGCGGGATGACGGTCCACACCAGCTCGAGCCGGGTGCTGTGCGCCGGCGAGGGCTCGGGGTGGAGGCGCGTCGCGCGGCGGCGGTACCGCAGCACGAAGACGATGGTGAGGAGGATGATGAGCGCCAGGAAGAAGGCGCTCCCCCAGAACAGGAACAGGAAGACCCGGTCCACCCCCGCCGCCACGCTGGAAGCCTGCGCGGGGAGGTAGCCGGGGCCTGCCCCGGCGAGGAGGTGGAGGGTGCGAATGGGCAGCTCGGTCACGGTGCGTTCCTGATTCGGCGCCGACGGTCGCGGGCGACGTGGACGCCGACGAAGGAGACGAGGAAGAGCCCGACCACCCCGCCCGCCGCGCGCATCACCTTGAGCGCGAGCGGGAGCGGGTCGTCGGGGGAGAACCCGATGCAGGACAGCAGGAAGCCGCCGAGCGCCTTCTGCTCGGCCGCGGTCGCCACGCGCCCGTCGGCGGCGCGGCGCACCGCGGTGCGCAGCGCGTCCGGCTCGTAGGAGACGCCGTGCAGGTACCCGGAGACCTTGCCGTCGCCGGTGAGCACGACCAGCGTGGCCTGGTGCGCGAACTCGCCGGTCTTCGGGTCGTAGCGGTACCGGAAGCCCACCGCCTCGGCGAGCGCGTCGATGTCGGCCTTCGCGCCGGTGGCGAAGTGCCAGGCGCGGGTCACGCCCTCCCCGCCGCCGGCCTGCTGCACGAACGTCTCCTCGTACTTCTGGATCTGCGGCAGCGTCTCGGCGGGATCGATGCTGAGGGTGAAGACGGAGAAGTCCTCCCCCTTCCAGCCCGCGTCGCGGAGCGCCCGCGCCAGGCCGGCGAGCTGCAGGCTGCAGAGCTTCGCGCAGCTCGTGTAGTTGAAGGAGAGCAGGACCGGGCGGCCGGCCAGCGCGCGCAGCGTCACCGGGCGCCCGTCCTCGCCGGTGAAGGCGAGGTCGCGGGGCACCTCGGCGCCGAGCCGCTCCACCACGCCGATGGCGGCGAGCTCGCGGCGGAGCTGCTCGGGCGTCTGCGCGCGGGCGGCGCCCGCCACGAGGACGAGGACGGCCGCCGCGAGCGCGAGGGGTCGCGGGAGTGAGGTCACGGGGAGGGGGGACGGGGGTGGCGCGGCTACTTCTTCGCCTTGGCGCCCTTGGCGCCGCGGAGGTCGAGCACGTAGTACGTGAGCGCCCAGCGCTCCTCGGCCGGCAGGTGGCCGAACGCGGTCATGGTCGTGCCGGCGATGCCCTGCTCGAGCGTCGCGAACACCTTGTCGGCGGTGGTGCCGTTCCGGTACGCGCCGGTCACCAGGTTGCGAGGCTTCGGGTCCAGCGCGGCCGCGGCCGCGCCGTCGCCCAGGCCCTTGTCGCCGTGGCAGGCGGCGCAGTTCGTGGCGTAGGACGCCTTGCCCTTGGCGAGCAGCTCGGGGGTCTTCTTCGGCGCCGGGCCGGCGGCGCGGGCGCCGGCGGCGGAGAGGACGGCGGCGGCGGCGAGGGACATCGCGATCGACTTCTTCATGTGGGGTTCCTCCAGCTGCGGGGTTGAACGGGAGCTCCGGGCTGCCCGCGGCGCCGGCTCAACGCCGGCCCGCCTCGAGCATCTCGCGCTCCATGGTGAGGTAGGTCCCGTAGGCGTTGATCCGGTTCGCCGGCTCGAACGCGGGGAGCTTCGCGTACGCGCTCCAGTCGGCGGCGGCGTACGCCTCCTCGAACGGGACGAGGTCCTGGACCGCCGCCCCCATCACCGCGCGGAGGTGGCGGAGGTAGTCGCGGGTCAGGGCGAGGTGGGTGGCCGGGTCCCGCGAGGCGGGGCCGTGGCCGGAGACGAGCAGCTTCGGGCGGCGCTCCAGCAGCCGGTCGATGGCCGCGAGCCAGCGTCGGCTGTCGGCCTCGCCCACGAACGGGATGCGGCCGGCGAAGATGACGTCGCCGGAGAACACCACGCCGTCGTCCGGGAGCACGACCATCAGGTCCTCGGGGGAGTGCGCCGGCCCGAGCCGGACCACCTCGAAGCGCGCGCCCCCCAGCTCGAAGGCGGCGTCCGCGTCGAGCCAGCGATCCGCCGGGAACAGCGGGTTCCCGGCGTCGAACCAGGGCGCGAGCTCCTTGCGGCGCTGCTCGAGCCGCTTCGCCGCCTCGTCGCCCTCGAGGTACGCCCTGCCCTCCCCGCTCGCCCAGACCTCGGCGCCCGCCGCCTTCAGCGCGCCGAGGCCGTAGACGTGGTCGGCGTGGTAGTGCGTCAGGATCACCCGCCGGATCGGCTGCCGCGTCACCTTGCGGATCGCGCGCACCAGCGCGCGGCCCAGCGCGGGCGTACCCAGCGCGTCGATCACCACCACGCCGTCGCCGGTCACGACGAACGCCGCGTTGGAGTTGAAGCCTCGGTTCGCGGCCGACGCGACGCCCGGGTCGCCCTGCACCAGCCAGACCCGCGGCGCGAGCCGGACCGGCTCGAGGACGGGATCGGCCGCGCGGGCGGGCGCGGGACCGGCGGCGGCGAGCGCCGCGACGAGGGTGGCGAGCGCCGGGGTCATCAGGCGGCCATCCCGGGGTCGCGGCCCACGCCGACCAGGCGCGGCAGGTTCGGCGTGCGCGGCGCGACCGTCTTCCGGGCGCGCAGCCAGCGGCCCACCACGTCCCAGATCGGCTCGCCGCCGGCGTCGCGCGCCGCCTCGCTCACCGAGGCCCAGGTGGCGACGCGGTACGTCTTCGACGCCTCCAGGGGCTTCCCGCGCAGCCGCAGGTCCTGGATGCGCTCGCCGCTCGCGCGCGCCGGGGTGGCACGCGTACTCGAGCCCGCCGACCCGGACCATGTCGCCGCCCTGCTGGTAGTAGGGGTCCGGGTTGAAGATGTTGTCGCAGACGTCCTCGAGCACCGCCTTCACGGTCGCGCCGGTCATCTCGTTGACGCCGACGGCCGGGTAGCTGATGGCGGTGGCCGCGAGCAGGTCCTCCTGCGTGATGGTGTCGCCCGGCAGGAGCGACGCGCCCCAGCGGAAGCCCGGCGAGAACGCGATCTCGGCGTCCTTCTCGGCCATGAGCGCGTCGAGGATGAGCTGGTCGTAGGTGCCGTTGAAGTTGCCGCGGCGGTAGAGGACGCCCTCGGTGACGGCCAGCGGCGCGGCGAGCCGCTCGCGGAACGGCGCGCGGACGCGCTCGATGTGCGCGGCCATCTCCGGGTCGGCCGGGAGCAGGTTCGAGAACACCGGGAGCAGCCGGTACCGGTGGCTCGCGATCTTGCCGCCGCGGACCTCGAGGTCGAGCACGCCCAGGAACTTGCCGTTCGAGCCGGCGTTCGTGACCAGCGTCTGGCCTCCCCGGTTCTTCACCGGGATCGGGCGCGGGACGCCGTCGTGCGTGTGGCCGCCCAGGATCGCGTCGATCCCGCTCACGCGCGACGCGAGCTTCAGGTCCACGTCCATGCCGTCGTGGGAGAGCAGCACCACCACGCGCGCGCCCTTCGCGCGCGCCTCGTCCACGGTGCGCTGGAGGTTCTCCTCGTCGATCCCGAACGTCCAGTCGGGCACGAGGTACCTCGGGTTCGCGATGGGCGTGTACGGGAACGCCTGCCCGATCACCGCCACCGGGACGCCGTTCACCTCGCGCATCACCCAGGGCTCGAACACCGGGTCGCCGAAGTCGGCGGTGTGCACGTTCTGGGCGACGAACGAGACCTTGCCGGCGAAGTCCTTCTCCACCGCGCGCTTCACCCGGTCGGCGCCGAGCGTGAACTCCCAGTGGCCGGTCATCACGTCCACGCCGAGGAGCTTGGCGGCGTCGATCATGTCCTGGCCGTCGGTCCACAGCGCCGTGGCCGAGCCCTGCCAGGTGTCGCCGCCGTCGAGCAGCAGCGCGCCGGGCCGGCTGGCCCGGAGCCGCTTCACCAGCGTGGCGAGGTGGGCGAAGCCGCCGACCTTGCCGTAGCGCCGCGCCGCGGCCTCGAAGTCGAGATACGTGAGCGCGTGCGCCTCGCGCGTCCCGGGACGGATCCCGAAGTGCGAGAGCAGCGCCTTGCCCACCAGGTGCGGCGGGCGCCCCCGGGCCGGGCCGGCGCCCAGGTTCACCGCCGGCTCGCGGTAGTGGAGCGGCATGAGCTGCGCGTGCACGTCGGTGAAGTGCAGCAGGCTCACGTTGCCGTGGCGCGGCAAGTCGTACAGCCCCGCGCCCTCCGGCCCCGCCGCGCGCGCGCGGAGGGTCATCCCGCCGGCGGCGGCCGCCGCCAGCATCCGCATGAACTCCCTGCGATCCATGGTCTCGCTCGCTCCGCGCTACTGGTTCACCGGGGAGGCGGGATCGAGGAGCAGCGCGACCAGGTCCTTGATCTGCTCCTCGGTGAGGATGGCGTGGTGCCCGAAGCGCGGCATGGTGGAGCACGCCGTGAACGCCTGCGGGTTGAAGATCTTCGCGTAGGTGTAGCGCTGCATGGCCTCGCCCTGCCCGCGCACCTTGCCGTACTGGTAGAGGCTCGGGCCGAGCGTGCCGAACGACACCTCCTGCTTCGAGAGGCGGTGGCAGGCGTAGCAGTTGCCGCCGGACGGCTTCGCGGGATCGTCGGAGAACTGCTTGCCGACGCCGCTCTGGGCGATCTGCTCGCCCTTCTTCCAGTCGCCCATGAGCTTGCCGTCCGCCGGGTAGGCCAGCGTGGCCTGCTGCGCGGCGACCAGCTTCTTCGCGGCGGCCGCGGGCAGCGGGCCCTGGCCGGGCGTGCGGCTGCAGGCCGCCTGGACCTCGTCCTGCTCCAGGCGGTCCAGGCCGGCCTGGCCCTTCTCCTTGAAGGAGGCGCGGATGACCTCGCGGGCGCGGGCCTCGTCCTTCGCGCCCCGCTGCGGCTGGGCGGCGTGCGCGAGGCCCGCGAGCGCGAGGCCGGCGAGCGTGACGGCTACGGTTCGAGCGAACGGCATCGTCTTCTCCTCAGCGCTTGATGGCGGGGGCGTCCATGCCCGCGCCGTTGGCCTGGCGGGCCAGGTAGGTGATGAGGGCGACCGAGCCCTCCGAGCCGAACACGAGCTCCGGGAACCGCTGCTGGCGCAGGCAGTCGTTCATGCGCCACTGCATGGTGCGCACCTCGCCCTGCGAGACGCGGTAGGCCGGCCAGGTCGCGAAGGCGCGCTTCGCGTCGGCGGGCGTGGTGAGGTTGGGGAGCTCCTGCAGGCGGATGCGCTTGCCGCTCTGGGCGTGGCAGGTCGCGCAGGAGAAGTCGTGCGGCCCCCCGCGGTAGAAGAAGATCCGCTCGCCCAGCGCGTACGCGGCCTTCTCCTTCGGGTGCGCGAGCGCCACGCGCACCGGCAGGCCGCGCGACTGCGCCACGATCCAGGCGGCGAGCGCCTCCAGGTCGGAGCGCTTGTCGCCCGCGCCGAACTTCTGCTTGGTGGCCTCCGCGGCGTCGATCCCCTGCAGCGTGCCCATGCAGTGCACCAGGCGCGTCTCGAGGTCCATGACGCGGTCGCCGTCGGCGAAGTACCGGGGCAGCTCGGCGTAGGCGCCCTTCACCACGCCCGGCCCCTTGCCCAGGTCGCAGCCCTCCAGCGACGCGGCCTTCGGCCCGCGCTTCTCCTGCCAGAGCGCCTCGCCGCGCGCCTCCCACAGGTCGGCGGGGTTGCCGTCCTGGAGCAGCTCGCGGTAGCGCGCGATGGCGGCGGTGGCGTCCTCCTCCTGCGCGCGGTGGGCGGCCGGGGCCAGGGCCGCGGCCGCGAGGAGCAGCGCCGGCCCGATCGATCGACGGGTCATCCGAATCTCCTTCAAGGAACGGTTCGTGAAGCTCAGGGCCTGAGGTAGGCGAAGCCCTCGCGCGCCTGGAGGCGCGCGGCCTCCGCCACGCCGGACTGGACCAGCGTCGCCTCCGGCAGGAGCTTCGAGGGATCGATGTTGCGGGTGACGAGCGTGTTGCGGCACGCCCGGAACTCGACGTGGCGGGTGACGAGGTCCTGCACGATGGCGTCGAACGGGTTGCCGTTCTTGTCCATGGCGCCGTCGAGCAGGAAGTCGATGCCGGCGCCGTTCGCCACGACCACGATCTTCGCGGTGGGGTCCGCGTCGAGGTGGTTGCGGATGTTGCGCATGGCGCGCACCGCCTCCTCGAGCCCCTCGGTCAGGTGGTACACGACCTTGATCGGCGCCGCCCTCGGGGCGGCGGCGCGCGCGGGGGGCGGCGCGGCCCGGGCCGCCGGGGCGGCCGCGAGGCCGGCGGCGAGGACGAGGAGCCAGCGGGCTCCCCTCCCCGCCGCCCGCGCCGCGTGGCTGGCGAGCGGCGCGCTCAGGCGATGGTCCCTTCGTCGGTGCGGGTCTCGCCCTTGTTGTCCACCCAGGTCACCTTGACCTTGTCGCCCTTGGCCGCGCCCTTGAACTTGAAGGCGAGGTACGGGTTCTTCGACACCGCCGGGCCCCAGTGCGCGGTGAGCACGGCCTTGCCGTTGCACTCCGCCTGGACCGAGCTGATGAAGTGGGCCGGCACGATCGCGCCGCTCGCGTCCTTGCGCTGGCCCGTCTCCATCTCGTGGCTCATCAGCACCTTCACCTCCACGACGTCGCCCTGGAGGCTCGCGCGGATCTTCATCGGATCTGCCATGGCTGTCTCCTCGCTCCCTACCCGCCGCAACCGCCCAGGGTGACCTTGATCTCCTTCGTCGCCACGTAGAACCTGCCGCCGGCCTTCACCAGCACCGACACGTTCGAGGTCCGGGCCATCTTGACCCGCGTGGAGACGACCGGCAGCGAGGCCGGGGTCAGGAGGAACGACGCGGCGAGCATGTTGGGGTTGGCCTCGACCAGGAACGCGATCGACTCGGTGTCGGGCAGGTTGCTGGTCGCGGTGATGGGCACCACGGCGCCGTTCTCGGCGATGTCCGGCGCGGTGACGGCGATGTCCTTCGAGTCGGCCGGCGCGCCGGCGCCGAGCGCGTCCAGCGCCTCCTTCATGGTCCGTGCCTCGAACGCCGCCTTGTTCCAGTCGGCCGCGCGGCCCCAGCTCGGCTTCAGGATGCCGGCGGCGACCAGCATGCCGAGGAGCGTGGCCCCGCCGGTCGTCTCGAGGAACCGACGCCTCCCGATGCCCGCCTGCTCTACCTCTCTCATTCCGCTCTCCTGTACGGGTTCTGCCGGGCGCGGCGACCGTCGCCGCGCCGCGGGCGCCTCAGCGTGCTCCCTCGAGCACCCACTTCACGATCGTGTCCACGTCGCCCTCCGCCACCTGGCGCTGGGGCGGCATCGGCACCGGCCCCCACGCGCCCTGGCTGCCGCCGCGCACCCGCGCGGCGAGCTTCGCCGCCGCGGCCGCGTCGCCGGCGTACCGCGCCTTCAGGTCGCGAAAGCTCGGGCCGAGCCGCTTCGCCTCGACGTCGTGGCAGGCCAGGCAGCCGCTGGCGCGCGCCAGCGTCAGCCCGGCGGCGGGCTTCACCGCGGCCGGGGCCGCCGCGGGCGCGCCGGTCCGGGCCGCGCCGGCGGGCCGGGTGGTGTCCGCGCCGCGCACCGGGCCGAAGGTCCGGTTCTGCTCGGCCAGGTTCCCGTGGGCGTTGCGGGCGAAGTCCGGCAGCGTCGAGGCGACGCGCGGCTCGGGCCCGCAGTCCTTCATGCACGCGACCGCGCGCACGTCCGGCTTGCCCTTCACGTCCCACAGGCCGTGGGCGCGGGTCATGCCGTTCCGGTTGGGCAGGCGCTGCTGCACCGCGCGGATCGAGTCCTGGTCGAGCACGAAGTCGGACGGGACCACGTCGCCGAGGTTCAGGAGGTACGCGAGCACCGCGTAGGTGTCGTCGTCGCTCAGCGAGCGCGGCGCGTCCCACGGCATGGCGCGGCGGATGTAGTCGAACAGCGTCGAGACCGTGGCCACCTTCATGAGCGTGGTGCGCTGCGGGTGGCCGTTCCCGGTGAGCGCGGCCACGCGCCCGCGGGCCTGGTCCTCGGCGGTGGTCCCGCCCACCAGCGGCGTGAAGACCTCGTTGCTCTCGCCGAAGGTGCCGTGGCACGAGGCGCACTTCGCGTCCCAGAGCTCCTGCCCGCGCAGGACCGAGCCGGAGCCGCGCGGCAGGCCCTGGAAGTCGGGCCGCACGTCGATGTCCCAGGCGCGGAGCTCGGCCGGCGTGGCCGGACGGCCGACGCCCTCCGCCGCTTGCGCGGCGCCGGCGGCCAGCAGCGCCGCGAGGACGAGCGGCTCACGCCAGCTGCACATTGGACACCTCGCCGTTGGGATCGACGCGCCAGGTCTGGATCGCGTTGTTGTGGTAGATGGACCTCGTCCCGCGCACCTCGCGCAGCAGCCGCGTGGTCGGCTGCACGTAGCCGGTGTCGTCCACCGCCCGGCTCTGCAGCAGCGCGGCGCGCCCGTCCCACCGCCAGCTCACGCTGAACCGGGTCAGCGCCTTCGAGAGCACCGGCGTCTCCAGCCGCGCCGGGGTCCAGCTGCGCCCGCCGTCGAAGGAGACGTCCACCCGCTTGATCTTCCCGCGCCCGGACCAGGCCAGGCCGGTCACCTCGCAGGCGCCCTGCTCCACCAGCACCTGCCCGCCGGAGGGCGTGGTGATGACCGACTTCGCCTCCTGGATCGAGGTGTACTGGCGGTGACGACCGTCGGGCATGAGGTCCACGTAGTGGATGGCCTCGTCCTTGGTGGCCCAGGGCTGGTCGCCCACCTCGATGCGGCGGAGCCACTTCACCCAGGAGACGCCCTGGACGCCGGGCACCACCAGGCGGAGCGGGTAGCCGTTCTCGGGCCGCAGCATCTCGCCGTTCTGGCCCCACGCGACGAGCACGTCGTCGAGCGCGCGGTCGATGGCGACGGTCCGGGTCATGCCCGAGCCGTCGGCGCCCTCGGCGAGCACGTAGCGGCCCTTGGCCCGGTCGAGGCCGCAGTCGTCGAGCAGCGTGGAGAGGCGCACGCCGGTGAACTCGCTGCACGACAGCATGCCGTGGGTGTACTGGACGGTGGGCACCGCCACGTTCCCCCACTCCATGCCGGTGTTGGCGCCGCACTCGATGAAGTGGATGCGCGAGACGGACGGCAGGCGCATCAGGTCGTCCATCGTGTAGACCTTGGCCTGGCGCACCAGCCCGTGGACCATCAGGCGGTGCTTCGCGGGATCGACGTCCTGCCAGCCCTGGTGGTGGCGCTCGAAGTGCAGGCCGCTCGGCGTGATGATCCCGAACAGCCCCTGCAGCGGCGCGAAGGAGACCGACGCCGCGTTCACGCGGGTCAGGCCGGGGCTCTCGCGGCGCTGGAGGTTCGCCTCGTAGGGCGACGGCAGGCCGTAGCCGCGCGCGGCCACGGGCTTGCCGAGCGAGGTGTTCCAGGGCTGGCGCTCGAGGATGGCCGGATCACCGGCCGGAGCGCCGACCGGCGCCGCGCCGGCGCGTACCGCGACCGCGCCCGCGGCGATCCCGCCGGCGGCGAGGAACGCGCGCCGCAGGAAGCTCCGCCGTCCGGCGGAGACCTCGGTGATCTGCTCTTGGGTGAGGAAATTCTCAGGAGCCCGGAGGATGCGGGCGGACTTGGATGGCACGCGTGGGCTGTAAGAGAACGAATAGTCGTCGTCTCCGTCCTGAGTGGGGCTTGACGGCGTTCACGCATGGTGACGCATCGCCTGCCAGTGTGGGTGACGCGCGGCGTTGAAACATGGACGGGGGCCGCGCTTCACGTTTCGTGCGCTCTCGTGGGGCGCGCGCGACGCGCTCGGCGCCCGGAGCGGCTCTCAGGCCCGGCTCTCAGGCCCGGCGCCCGGCGCGGCGCTCCGGGCGGCCGTACCGCCACGCCGCCCAGGTCAGCACGCCGGCGACCACCGGCGCGAGCAGCACGAGCGCCGTGAGGGCGAACAGCGCGAGCGCGGCGCCCGCCGCGACGACGGCGGGGACGCCCACGAACGCGGCGACGTAGACCGCGGCCTGGCGCGCCTCCCGCTCCGCGCGCTCCCAGTCCGCCGCCGGCGCCTGCAGCACGACCGCTCGTTCCACGCTCATGACCGGCCCTCCTCGCGTGTCGCGCCATCATCGCGCGCCGCGCGGCCCGACCGGACGCCCCACCCGCCCTAGCCTGTGCGCGTCGGACAGGATGCCGCGCGCGCGCCGCCTGGCGGCGCGGTCTCCTTCGCCCATGGCAAACGGCCCTCGCGCCCTCCTCGTCGCCGCCGCGCTGGCCTCGGGCGCCTGCGCGCACGGCTCCTTCGGCCGCGCCGACCCCGAGGCGGAGCTCCGCACGGCGATCGGCGCCGCGAACGACGCGTTCATCCGCGCGCTCGTCGCCGGCGACGCGCGCGGGATGGCGGCGGTGTTCACCGAGGACGCGCTCGTCATCCCCGCGATGCAGCGCGGCTTCGTCTCCGGCCGCGCCGAGCTCGAGGCGTACGACGCCCGGCGCCTGGGGTCGCTCCGGTACCTCGAGGCGACCATCACCACCGTGCAGCTGGAGGTCTCGGGCGATCTCGCCTGGGAGGCGGGGACGAACCGCCTGGTCGTGCAGCAGGGCAACGGCGCGCCCATGACGGTGACCGGCCGCTACCTGGCGGTCTGGCGGCGCGGGAAGGACGGGCGCTGGCGGATCCGCGCGGAGCTGCCGGTCCCCGACCCGCTCCCGTAGCGCCTCAGAAGACGTCGATCGACACGTCCACCGGGATGCCGCGCCGGGCCTCGAGCGCGGCGGCGAGCTTGCCCGCGTCCACGCGCGCGGTGAGGCCGCGCCGCTCGAGCTGGCGCTGCGCCTCGGCGCGGAGGTCCACCCGCGCGTCCGGATCGTCGTGGGCCTCCACGACCACGCGGCTCCCGCGCACGCCGACCTTGACCGGCTCGCGGACCATCCGGACCGGCGTCTTCAGCGGCACCACCTCGAACAGGCGGGGGATGTCCTCGGGGTAGAGCCGGACGCAGCCGTGGCTGAACTTGCGGCCGATCCCGAACGGCTCGTCGGTGCCGTGGATGAGGATGCTGCCCGCCGAGAGGCGCAGCGCGTGTGTGCCGAGCGGGTTGTCCGGTCCGGGCGGGACGCGGTCCGGGAGCGTGGGGTCGTCGCGGCGCATCGACGCCGGCGGGTACCAGGTGGGCGCGACCGTCTTGCCGATGACGGTGAAGGATCCCAGCGGCGTCTTCGCGCGATCCTTGCCGATGCCCACCGGGTACGTGACCGGCGCGGCGCCGCCGCCCGGGAGCAGGTAGAGCCGCATCTCCGAGAGGTTCACGACGATCGACCCCGGCGCCGCGGAGGGCGGCAGGATCCAGGCCGCGGGCACCACCAGCGGCGCGCCCGGCGTCGGGACGTACGCGTCGAGCCCGGGGTTCGCCGCCTCGATGGCGTTGAAGCCCACGTCGTGCGCGCGGGCGAGCTCGATGAGCGAGTCGCCCTGCTTCACGATCCGGGTGCCGAGCACGCCGAGGACGTCGGCGCCGCCGGCGGCCGGCTCGAGGAGGGGCACCGTGGCGAGGAGGAGCGCGAGGAGCGGCTGCATCGGCACAGGCTTCGCGTGCGGGCGGCCCCGCGTCAACCCCCGCTCAAGGGAACACCAGCAGACCGAGGTTCGCCCCGCCCTGGAGCGCGGGGGTGATGCCCGGGTCCCGATCCGCCGGATAGGCGTGATCGCGCTCCAGCCGGTCCATCGCGTCCGGGAACACCGCCAGCCCGAAGGACAGCTCCACCGCGGTGCGCGGCCCCACGTCGAACAGCACGCGCACGCCGCCGCCGGCGCCGTGGCCGAGCACGCCGTTGTACTTGTAGCCGGCGAGCAGCGCGATCTCGGTGGTGGAGGGGCCGTTCACCCGCAGGCTCACGTCGCCGTTGAGCTGGTACGCGTTGTAGTAGTCGAAGCGGAGGTCGCGCTCCGGCGTCCGCTCGTTCGAGAAGACCATCACCGGCGCGTAGCCGCCCGACACCCACCCCTTCAGCCGGCCGGTCCCGCCGCCCGCGATGAGGCCCGCGCCGGACCAGAAGCCGAGGGTCGGCCCGACGCCGAAGCTGCGCTGGCCCGGCGTCGCCGCGACGGCGGCCGGCGCCTCGAGCACGCCGGCGGCGCCCGCGGCCGGCGCGGCGCCAGGCTCCGCCCCCGTCGCCGCGGCCGGCGCGAGGGCGACGAGCAGCAGCGCGGCGATGGCGGAGCGGCGGCGGGCGGCGGCAGGACGGGCTGGGCGCATGGAGCTCCTCGCGGTGGACACGGTCCGCCGCCAGTGTAGCCCGTGCGCCGCCCGAGGCTACTCCGGCGCCGGCCCGAAGGACCGCTCGAAGAGCGCGCGGATCGCCTCGAGCCCGGCCGCGGAGAGCGCGCGGGTCCCGGCGCCGGCGAAGCGCGGGTGCGTGATGACCGGCGGCGCCTCGGTCGCCCAGCCCCGCCCGTCCCAGCGGAACCAGCCGTCCCGCTCCTGGTCGAAGACGTGGACCGGCTTCCCCCAGTGGCGCGCCAGCTCGACCGCCCAGCCGGTGCCGCCCTGGGCCGTGTCGTCGGGGTTGAGCGCGCCGACGGCGAACACCTCGCCCGCGGTGCCGACCTGGTGCCAGATGAGCTGGAGCACGCGCCGGTGCTCCGCCGGACCGGCCAGCGCGCGGGGCAGGTGCGCCTTCAGGTAGGCCTCGCTGACGTCGCCGAGGCGCAGCTCCGCCTCGGTCAGCTCCGTGAGTCCGCGGGTCCGGGCCAGCGCCGGGCGGCCGGCGAAGGTGAAGTTCACCTCCTGCACGCCCCAGCGCTCCGCGCAGGCGCCGAACGCCTCCTCCGCGCCGGCGGACCCGCCCGCGAGCAGCGTGAACGCCTCCGGGCCGCGCGCGTCGCCGCCGTCCTCGTCCTCGCCGCCCGCGTAGCGCAGCGAGCCGCCCTCCACCACGAGCGGCAGGTCGGCCTCGTCCGAGCCGTCGAGATCCCGGAGCAGCCGCACCCGCGCGCCGCGCCCCTGCGGCACCAGGGACAGGATCACGTCCACCTGCTCGCCGCAGCGCTCCGGCGGCGCGGCAGGGTCGTCCGGGTCGGCCTCGCACGGCGGGCGCCCCGGGGCGGACCGGGCGGTCATCCACAGCTCGGCGCCCGCGCGCGCCGCGCTCGCCTTCAGGCCGGCGAGCGTCCCGGCGACGTCGGGCCGGGGCCCGGCCCAGGCGAAGCCGTCCACGAGGAGCGTCGCGGGGGTGCAGCCGAGGTGCGCCTGGAACGCGGCCAGCGCCTCGTCCAGCGTCCGGACGCCGAGGCCGCCGTCCATCGCCGACCAGATCAGCCGCTGGCGCGAGACCATCTCGTGGACGCCCCGGCGGTCGGCCAGGTCCACGCGATCGGCCAGCTCCTCGAAGAACGCGTCGTAGCGGGCCGAGACGTGCTCGACCGGCTGACCGAGCGCCACGTGCAGCACCGGGCGGCCGCGCAGGAGCGCGTCCAGCCCGAGCTGCACCAGGACGGCGGACTTGCCGACGCCGGCGGGCGCCACGATCACGCCGAGGCGACCCTTGCCGAGGCCGCCGCGGATCCTCCGGTCGAGGATCCGCAGCGGGCTCTGGAGGATCGCTTCCTGGCGGATCATGGCTCCGGCATCGCTACTTCTTCCCGCCTTCGGCCTTCTTGGACGCCTTCGTCATGAGCTCCTCGGCCATGGCCGCCGGCACCGGCAGGTAGCGCGAGAACTCCATGCTGAACTCGGCCTTGCCCTGGGTCGCGGACCGCAGGGTCGTCGAGTAGCCGAACATCTCGGCCAGCGGCACCTCGGCCTCGATGCGGGCCAGGCCGCCGTCGTCCTGCGAGCCGATGATCATGGCGCGCCGCTGCATGAGCGTGCCCAGGATGCCGCCGGAGAACTCCGCCGGGCCCTCGCACACCACGCGCATGATCGGCTCGAGGAGGCGCGGCTTGGCGCGGTCGAAGCCCTCGCGCCAGGCGCCGCGGGCGGCCTCCTGGAACGCGATGTCCGACGAGTCCACCGCGTGGCTGGCGCCGTCGTTGATGACGACGCGCACGTTCACCACCGGGAACCCGAGCAGGCGGCCCTTGGCGATCATCGAGCGGAAGCCCTTCTCCACCGAGGAGATGAACTCGCGCGGGATGGCGCCGCCGACCACGTCGTCCACGAACTCGAACTGCTGCTCGCAGGGCTCGATGTAGCCGCACACGCGGCCGAACTGGCCGGAGCCGCCGGTCTGCTTCTTGTGCGTGTAGGCGAAGTCGGCGCGCTGGCTGACCGTCTCGCGGTACGCCACCTGCGGCGGCGACACCTCGACGATGCAGTTGTACTCGCGCTTCATGCGCTCGATGTAGACCTCGAGGTGCAGCTCGCCCATGCCGCGGATGATGGTCTCGCCGCTCTCCTCGTCCAGGCCGGCGCGGAAGGTCGGGTCCTCGCGGGTGAAGCGCCGGAGCGCCTTGCCCATGTTGGTCTCGCTCTTCGAGTCCACCGGCTTGATGGAGAGCGCGATCACCGGCTCGGGAACGTGCATCGAGGTCATGTTCAGCTTGACCTTGCCGTCGGTGAACGTGTCGCCCGAGTTGCAGTCCACGCCGAACATCGCGACGATGTCGCCGGAGCCGGCGGCGTCGATGTCCTCCATCTGGTCGGAGTGCATGCGCACGAGCCGGCCGATGCGGTGGTCCTTCTTCGTGCGCATGTTCGTGATGAACATGTCGCGCGAAAGCTTGCCCTGGTAGATGCGCAGGTAGGTGAGCTGGCCGTAGCGCCCGTCCTCGAGCTTGAACGCCAGCGCCACCGTCGGCTTCTCGTTGTCGATGGTGAGGGCGACCTTCTCCTCGTCCTTGGTCAGGTCGTGGGCCTCGTTGACCACCTCGGTCGGATCCGGGAGGTAGTCCACCACGCCGTCGAGCAGCTTCTGGACGGCCTTGTTCTTGTAGGCCGAGCCCATGAACACCGGGGTGAGCTTGAGCGCGAGCGTGCCCTTGCGGACGGCCGCCTTGATCAGCGCCTCGGTGACGCGGTCCTCGAGGATCGCCTCGGTGAGCTCGTCGGAGAACATCGACGCCGCGTCGAGCAGCTCCTCGCGCGCCTTGGCCGCGTCGGCCTGCATGCCGGCCGGGATCTCGGACTCGGTGATGACCTCGCCGTCGTCGCCGCTGAAGCGGTACGCCTTCATCGTGACGAGGTCCACCACGCCCTCGAACTTGTCCTCGAGGCCGATGGGGAGCTGCATCAGCACCGGGTTGTGCTGGAGCTTCTCGCGGAGCTGGTCCTTGACGCGCAGCGGGTTCGCGCCGGAGCGGTCGCACTTGTTGACGAACGCGAGGCGCGGCACGTTGTAGCGCCGCATCTGGCGGTCCACGGTGA
This sequence comes from Anaeromyxobacter sp. Red801, assembly GCF_049201065.2. Lineage (NCBI taxonomy): Bacteria > Pseudomonadati > Myxococcota > Myxococcia > Myxococcales > Anaeromyxobacteraceae > Anaeromyxobacter > Anaeromyxobacter sp. Red801. The sequence goes on from NZ_CM181236.1 coordinate 2,893,853, forward strand.
GCGACTGGCTCTGGACGCCGGCCACCGAGCAGAGCACGAGGATGGCGCCGTCGAGGACGCGGAGCGACCGCTCCACCTCGATGGTGAAGTCCACGTGGCCGGGGGTGTCGATGATGTTGAGGTGGAGCCCCTTCCACTCACAGTGCGTCGCGGCGGAGGCGATGGTGATGCCGCGCTCGCGCTCGAGCTCCATCGAGTCCATCGTCGCGCCGACGCCGTCCTTGCCCTTCACCTCGTGGATGGCGTGGATGCGCTTCGTGTAGAAGAGGATCCGCTCCGTCAGCGTGGTCTTGCCGCTGTCGATGTGGGCCGAGATCCCGATGTTCCGGAGCTTCGAGAAATCCGTGTACACGTCTTACCTCCACCCGCGGGGGCGGACCGAGCTGCATGGGCGAATCGGTTGCGCGGCGTCGCTCGCCAGTCCCGCCGGCGGGGCGTGAGAGCCGCGTGTCTCGAACCCGTTTCGGCGCGCGTTTCATCCACGCGAGCCGGCCACGGATACGACGAAGCCCGCGCCGTCCACCCACATCCACGGCCGCGAGCGGCGCGCACCCTCGCACGAACCGGCGTCGAGATGCAAGCCGCCGCCCACGGCGCCGCCGCCGGCGACCGGAACCCTCCCCCGCGGCAGGCTTTTTCGGCCCAGCTCCCCCGGAAGCGGGGGCGCGCCTGCGGCCGTCCGTCCGCTAAGACCGGTCGAACAGGTTGAGGACGAGCGACTTCCGCCCTCCCGACGCCTTCACGTTGGCCCAGCGGCGCCGCTCCCGGAGCTTGTGGACGACGATGAGGGTTCCGGCGGCGGCGACGACGACGAGGGGGACGACGGTGGCGAACACGGCTGGGCTCACGTGGCGGCGTTGAAGGTGGGGGCGCCCGCCCGGCCGGGCGGCGCTCCTGTGGCGCCGGGGCTCGGCCCTCCGAGACCCCCGCGCTCGCGCCACCTCTGGCACGGATCGACCGGCCTTGCACCACTCGGACGGGGGAGCGCTCGAGCCCGCGCTCGCAGCGGCGACCGCGGGGCTCAGGGGAGCAGCGTGCCGTCGTAGCAGAGGCGCGCGCGGGTGGCCGGGAAGTACCAGCCGATGGCGGCGCAGAGCTCGTCGCTCGCCGGGTCGTCGCCGGGCTGGACGGGGCTGGCGGTGGTGTTCAGGTAGTCGCAGCGCGTGGTGAGCCGCCCGCTCGCGAACGCCAGGAACGGCGCCGCGTCGCGGCGCGCGAAGCCCGGCGCGGACCAGTCGGCGCTCTCGAAGAGCGTGGTGGAACCGTCCGCGATCGAGGTCGCGACCGAGTGCTTGTACGTGCGCGTCGTCAGCGCCACGAAGCGCGCGCCGGCGGGGACGTCGCAGGTGGTCTCGGCCGTCGCCGAGCCGGAGGCCGGGATGCTGAACGAGGCCGCCACCGACACGTACGGGCTCGCGAGCGTCGTCGCCGTCCCGGCCGGCCAAGCCTCCGCGTCCAGCTCGACGTGCGCGGTGATCGGCTGGTCCGACGCGTTCACCCAGTGCACGCGCAGGTAGCCCGCCTGGCCGGCGGGGATCCGGAGGCCGACCGCCTTGCCGCTGCCGTCGTCGGGCGGGAACGAGAACGAGGCGGTGCCGGACGACCCCACGTACGCAGGCACGGGGCCGCTCGCGGGCGCCCACGCGCAGCCGGTGGACTGCGTCCCCGGCGCCTGGACGTCGTCCGGCGTGAGCATCATCGCGACGCTCGCCGCGACCGCGGGCAGGCGCGAGGTGAAGGACCGGACGACGAGGTCGTCCGCGTTCGGGGTGCGGAAGTACCAGCAGGACGCCAGCTCCTGCCCCGCGCCCACCACGAGGTCCGGGCTCCGGAGCTGGAAGGTGCGGGGAGGCGGCGGGGCCGCGCCGCCGGAGCCGCCGGAGCCGCCGCCGCACGCCACGGCGGCGAGGGCGGCGGCGATCGAGAGCCATCGGGACGCGTGCCTCACGTGGACCTCCCGTCCCGGTCAGCCGGTGGGACGCGACACGGTAGCCGAGGCCCTCGACCCGGCCCACCGGTCCGGGTGGGTCGGGGCGGGGAGACGGGCGACACCCGTCGATGCAGGTCAAGGGGCGGCGGCGTCGATGCACCGGCGGTCCCGCGCGTCCCGCCGGCGCGTGGGCGCGAGGCGGACGGCGAGCGCGGTGGCGGCGGCCAGGGCGCCGAGCGCGGCGACCCCCACCCAGCCCGCGTGCGCGAACACCTCGCTGGCGGCCGCGGCGCCGGCGGCCATGCCGAGGAACATCGCGCTCACCAGCACCGCGTTGAGGCGGCCGCGCGCGGCGGGATCCAGGCCGTAGACGACGCTCTGGTGTGCGATGAGGCTGGCCTGCACCCCGAGGTCGAAGACCACGGTCGCGACCACCAGCACCACCAGCGATCCCGGGAACAGCGCGATGGCCGCGAAGGACCCCACCCCCAGCGCCGCGCCGGCGCGGATCACCGGCTCGGGACCGCGCCGGTCGGCGGCGGCGCCCGCGAGCGGGGCGATGGCCGCCCCGGCAGCGCCGGCGAGGCCGAAGGCTCCGGCGGCCACGGGGCCGAGCCTGAACGGCGGCGCCGCGAGCGCCAGCGTCAGCGTGGACCAGAAGGCACCGAACGCGACGCTGAGGAGCGCCTGCGCCAGCGCGGCGCGGCGCAGTGGAGCGAGGTCGCGCGCGAGCCGGACGATGGACGCGAGCAGCGCCCCGTACCGGGCGCGTGACCCGGGGGGCATGGGCGGCAGCCTCAGCCCGACCGCGACGGACAGCGCCGCCACGGCGGCGGCGGCGCCCAGGTACACCGCCCGCCAGCCGACGTGCGCGCCGACGACGCCGCTCACCACGCGCGAGAGCAGGATCCCGAGCAGGAGGCCGGTCATCACCGACCCGACCGTCCGCCCGCGTGACGCCGCCGGCGCGAGCGCCGCCGCGGCGGGCACGAGGTCCTGGGCCGCCGTCGCGACCAGGCCGATGGCGAGGCCGGCGACGGCGAGGAGCCCGGCGGATGGGGCGAGCGCGGCCCCGAGCAGCGCGACCGCGAGCGCCGCGAGCTTCGCGACGACCACGCGCCGGCGGTCGAGCCGGTCGCCGAGCGGCCCGAACAGGAGGATGCCGGCGGCGTAGCCGAGCTGCGTGAGCGTGGGCACCGCGCCGATGGCGGAGGACGATGCGCCGAGGTCGCGCGCCATCGTGTCGAGCAGCGGCTGGTTGTAGTAGAGGCTCGCCACCGAGAGCCCGGCGCCGCCCGCGAGCAGCAGGAGGAGCGGCCTGGCGATCGGGGCCTCGGGCCGGGGGGAGGTCGCCCCAACCGGGTGGCCGGCGGGGGCGGCGAGGGCGGTGGGGGCCGGTTCGTGCGTCGTCATGGCGGGCACGATGCGCCGTGCGGTGGCCCTGCGGTAGACGCGTGACCGGGAGATCCGTTATGCGTCGTACGTATGAAGGCGACGACCGATCGTCTGGCCCTCGCCGAGACGTTCGTGCGCATCGTCGAGGCGGGGAGCCTCTCCGCCGCGGCGCGACAGCTCGGCACCTCCCAGCCCACCATCAGCCGGCGCCTGCACGCGCTCGAGGCCGCCCTCGGCGTCCGCCTGCTGCAGCGATCGACCCATGCCATCCACCTCACCGAGGCCGGGCAGAGGTACGCCGCCCGGGCTCGGGAGCTGGTCGGCGAGTGGCGCGCCTTCGAGGCGGAGCTGCGCGGCGACGGAGACGAGCCGGCGGGGCACCTCCGGGTGGTCGCGCCGCACGCGTTCGGGCAGCAGCAGCTCGTCGGCCCGGTGGTCGAGTACCTGCGCCGCTACCCTGCCCTGAGCGTCGAGTGGCGCCTGCACGACGGCCCGGTGCGGTTCGTGGAGGACGGCGTCGACTGCTGCGTCTCGGTGGACGCGCCGGAAGGCGACGCCATCGTGGTGCGGAAGATCCACGAGGTGCAGCGGATCGTGGTCGCTGCGCCGTCGCTCGTCCCGGGGCACGCCCCCTCGCGCCCCGCGGCCCTCGCCGCGCTGCCCTGGCTCGCGCTCGTGCCGTACTACCGCAACACCGTCCGCCTCGAGGGCGCGCGCGGCGCGACCGCCGCCCTCCGGATCCGGCCGCGCTTCGTGACCGACAGCCTCTTCGCGCTCCGCCAGGCCGCGTGCAGCGGGCTCGGTGCCGCGCTCGCCTCGGACTGGATCCTCGCCGAGGACGTCGCCGCCGGCCGCCTCGTGCACCTCCTGCCCGGGTGGCGCGGGCCCACGCTGCCCGTCTACGTCGCGTATCCGAAGGCGCGGTTCTACCCGGCGAAGCTCCGCGCGTTCGTCGAGATCATGCGGACGGCGTTCACCGCGCAGGGCGCCGGGATCGGCGGCACGAGGTCCCAGCGCCGCTGATGGCGCTGCCTGCGAGGCGGACCGCGGCACGCCCGTCCCGGCGCGCCGCGGCCGCCCCGCGCCCGCTCAGTTCCAGTTGTCGATCTTGAGGTCGTCCGGGGCCGGCCTGCCCTTCCCCGTCTCGGCGAGCTCCCGGAGGCTGAGCAGGAACGTCGCCCACTTCATGGAGCAGTGGGCCGTGAACTCCGACGCCTCGCGCCAGCCCCGGTGCCCGAAGGCCACCAGGGTCTGGTCGCCGTCCCGGGACAGCCGGAACGCCACCTCCGTCCCGATCCACTCCTGCGGCCCGCCCGTGCAGCGCCAGCGCACCTCGCGCTCCGGCTTCAGCTCCAGCACCTCGAACTCCGCCCCGCCGATCTCCGTCCCGTCCGGCTTGCGAAACATGAAGCGAACCGTCCCGCCGGGCGCGGAGCGCCCCGTCGTGTCCCGCGTCCACCAGCCCGCGAGCCCCTCCACCGTGGCCAGCGCCTCGTAGACCTTCGCCGCGGGGGCCCGGATCCCGAGCCTGTGAATGATGTCCGGCATGTCGTGCTCCTCCTCGCGCCGGGGACCTCGCCCCGCGCCTCGCCTTGTCTAGGCGGCGGGGCGCGAGGGAAGGGAGTGACAAGTGCGGCGCGATTCGGAGCGGCCCGGATCAGTCGAGCTCGTCCCAGCTCGTCGGGATGGTCGCGTCCACGGTGCCGTCGCCGTTCGCGTCGAGCAGGAGCGTGATGGCGCCGCCGCTGCCCATGCGCGCGACGACGCTGGTCGCGTCGGTCGCCGTGACCTTCAGCTCGCCGGCGCCGGGCGGCGCCGGCTCGACGCCGGTGAGCGCGCCCGTCACGCTCACCGCCAGCGGCCCGGGCACGCCGGTCGCGGCGAGGGTCATCGCGTCGCCGGCGGAGGCCATGGTGTAGCCCGGCGCGTCGGACCAGGCGTTCCGCACCGTGAAGGCCGTGAGCCGCGTCTCGGTCGCGCCGGCCCCCTCGCCCTCCGACATGGCGAGCGCCACGCCCGGCTCCGCGGTGGACTGCTCGGTGACGCCGGCCGGGGTGGCGGTGCGCGCGAACCGCAGCGCACCGGTGATGCGCGCCTCCCCGACGTCGTCCAGAAGCCCGATGTCCACGGTGGTGAACCGCGTCGCCACCGAGTAGCCGTCGGTGAGGGGATCCCCGGTCACCTCGGTGAAGGTGAAGGTCACGCTGCCACCCAGCGTGACGGGGTCGCCCGCCTCGCCGGTGACGCAGCCGCCGAACGCCACCGTCGCCACGTGGCCCGCCGCCAGCGGGCCGGGCGTGATGGTGACGGTGTACCCGCCGGCGCTGCAGAGCGGGACGGGATGGCCGGCGGCCACGCCGAGGACCAGATCCAGGCCGACCGCCCCGACCTGCCGCGGGAGGTCGAGCGCGAACGCCGCGAGGCCCGCCACGTCCACGGCGTTGGTGCCGTTGATGACGCCGCCTGCGCTCGGGTGGAGCAGGTCGTCCCAGTGGCACGCGTCGGTGTGATCCGGGTGCGTCGAGCCGCGGAGGTAGAGCTCCAGGCGCACGTCGCCCGGCTCGCCCGCGACCGTCATGTTCACCATCGAGTTGTCGGAGCGGACGCCCCCGGGGTCCACGCCGATGTCGGTGCAGAGCGGCTGCGCGAGGGACAGGAGGCCGACCCTCCCGTCGCCCGGGACGTCGTCCGCGCGGTACAGGAGCCTCGAGCCCGGGTCGAACGAGATGATCTTGTCGTCCATCCGGATGACGCCGAGCGGCACCACGCGGCGGGTGAAGCCCAGCTGCGGATCCGGATCGTCGCGCACGTCGAAGCAGCCGAGCTGGTAGGGCAGGCTGCCGGTCGCGGTGAGCAGCGACGTTCCCGACGCCTGGTACACGAGCCCGTGGTGCACGCCGTCCGCGGAGGTGGCCGCGAGCGCCGCCCGACCGCGCAGCGTCCCCGGCTGCCCGTCGTCCGTGTCGAGCGCCAGCTCCAGCGTCGCCGCGACCGTGCGCGGAGGTCCCCGGACCACGTTCGAGAAGGTGAGGCTCAGCGCGCCCCCGAGCACCACGCCGTCGCCGGCGTGGACGCGGCAGCTGGTGAGGTCGATCCGGGCCGTGTCGCCCGCGGACCAGGCCCCGTCGCCCGAGCCGTCGGTCCACCGCAGCGACGCGCCGCCGCTCGCGCAGGCCTGCAGCGCCCGGGCCTCACCGCTCCGCAGCGTGCCCCCACCCAGCTCGACGAGCGCGGGCGTCAGGAGGTCCGTGACCGCCGGGAACGTGTCCACGACGCGCGAGGCCAGCCCGGCCGCGAACTCCATGTTCGCCGGGTTGAACGCGAAGCCGACGACGTCGCCGTCCCCGTCCCCGCCGCCGTCGCCACCGCCACCGCCGCTGCAGGCGACGACTCCCGCGGCAGCGATGGCGACCAGTCCCGGAACGATCCCGTGGAGCGCGCGCACCATGGCCCTCCTCCTGCCCCCCGGCGCTGGGAGGATCGTGCGCCGCTGGCGCCCACCGGCCGCGGGGAGGACGGGGTCGGCCCTCGGCGCGGGACGGCGTGCCGCAGCCGCCATCCCCTCGGCTCGGCAGACCGGGGTTCCCCCGCGGGGAGGCGCTCCGCCCGGTGCGAGCCTCGATCGACCCTCAGCCGCGGTACGGGTCCTCCACGCCGATCGAGCCGTACACCGCCCGGCGCAGCGCGGCCGCCCTCGGGTCGTCGAGGTGCGTGCCCATCTTGTTCGGGACGTAGCCGAAGCCCATCCCTGCGTGCGGATCCGCGAACCCGAACGCCCCTCCCGCCCCCGGCGCCCCGAAGGCGCTCGGATGGGCCCAGGGGCTGCCGGCGCTCGGCCTCGCGAACCCGAGCGAGAACGGGATCTCGACCTTCAGGCACGCGTCGCGGAACCCGCGGGACGGCCGGACGGGCGGCGCCGCGAGCTGCCTCAGCGTCTCCTCGCGCAGCGCCAGCTCCGTGCCGCCCGACGCGAACGCACCGTAGATCCGCGCCATGCCGCGCGCGGTGCCGACGCCGCCGCCCGCGGGGATCTCGAGGTTGCGCGCGTAGACGCCGCGCGCGCACTGCTCCGGGAGCTCCGACCCCTGCAGCGCGCGGCGCAGGCGGGACCGCGCGCTCAGGCCGGCGAGCGCGAGCAAGGGAGGCATGGTGAGGAGCATGCGCAGCATGGACCCGGACCGGACCAGCGGCGCGAGCCTCGCGTCCGGGATGTCCTCGGGCAGCCGGATGTAGAAGTCCGCGCCCAGCGGCGCCGCCAGCTCCTCCTGGAAGAATCGGCCCAGCGTCCGGTGTGCGGGATCCACCCGGCGGAGCAGCTCGCCCTGGTAGAAGCCGACGGTGATCGCGTGGTACGCCTGCCGCGTCCCGGCGGGCCAGGCCGGCCGCTGGCGGGCGAGGACGGCGGCCAGCCGATCGGGATCCGCGACGAGGTCCATCACCGGCCGCTCGTCGAGCGCGAACAGGCCGGCCTGGTGGGCGAGGAGCTGCCGGACGGTGATCTCCGCCTTCCCCGCCTGCGCGAACTCCGGCCAGTACGTGCTCACCCGCTCGTCGTATTCCAGCAGCCCGCGGGAATGGGCGAGCGCGATCGCGAGGCTGGCCAGGCCCTTCGTGGCGGAGAAGACGAGCGCCATGGTGTCCTCGCGCCACGGCTCGCCCGTCGCCGCGTCGCGGACGCCGCCCCACAGGTCCACCACCTTCTCGCCGCGCAGGTAGACCGCGCAGGCGGCGCCGACCTCCCCGCGCCGCTCGAAGTTCTCCTCGAAGGCCCGCCGCACCGCCTCGAACCCCGGCCGGACGAGGCCGGCGACGCGGAGCTCCCGCGTCGGCGACCTGCCGTGCGCCCTCAGCGTCCCCGCGATCGACCCCGCCATGGCGCCCTCCTCGCGCATGGGTTCGCGGAGCGATTCCCCCGCGCCCGCTCCGGCCCGTCAATCGGGCCAAGGGTCACGGCCTCGAGGAGGAGCGGCGGCGTGACGCGCGCGGCGCTGCCGCCGCCCGGTACGCGCGAGATCGCGCGCGCCGGCTACTGCGCCGGATCGGGGACCAGCGCGTCGCGGTGGATGCGCCACGCGCCGTCCGGCTGGAGCTTCCAGATGGTCAGGTAGCGGCCGGTGCGCGTGACCGGCGGCGCGTCGCCGGTCTGCACGGTCAGGCGGTTCGTCCCGAGCTCGTAGGCCGCGTCGCCCTCGACCTGCACCGAGGCGGTCGCGATGGTCACCTCCAGGAACCGTGCGGCCTGGAACCTCGCCGCGAACAGCGCCTGGATCGCGGGCCGCCCGGTGACGAAGCCCTCCTTCGCGGACGACATGTACACGGCGTCGTCCGTGAACAGCGAGGCGATCGCGGCCGCGTCCGCGCGCTTCATGGCGCCGCTGAAGCGCGCGAGGTTCTCCCCGATGGCGGCGCGCACCGCCGCCGGATCGCGCGGCGCGCCGGCGCCGGGACCTGCGTGGGCGCAGCCCGCGCCGGAGGAGGCGATGACCGACGCGACGAACCAGGACCGCAGCGTGCTCAGGCACATGATGGTCTCCCTTGGCGGGAATCCTCTTCGCGATGACGGACCGTGCAAGGCACCTCGGGGGGCCTCATCGCGTTTCCCGCCCCCGCGTCCCTCCGTCGAGACGCGGTGCTCGCCGCCCCAGCCGCCTCCGAACGTCCTCGCCCACGCGGGGTCGCGTCCGCGGCGCGCAACCCAGCTCAGGTGCGCCGCGAAGGCGAATGGACCGGCGCCGGTGATCTCCTCAGCATCGCGCGGGGGGAGCACGGAGGGATCCATGATCACGAGACCACGGGCTGCCGTACTGCTGGCCATCGCCGCGACCGTGTCGGTTCCGGCGCTGGCGGCGACCAATCCCTACTACCTGGAGCCGGGCTGGATGTCCGACCCGCTCTTCACGGGCAGGGAGAAGTACTGCCCTCCCTACCCCGACGTGCTGCAGTGCCCCGGCGCCTGGTGGCGCGACACGGCCAACCAGAACCTGCTGTCGCAGCACACCGTGGACGAGTTCGACCGGCGCATCGACCTCGTCTACGCGACCCCGCCCGTGCCCGGCGAGACGCCGTGCTGGACCGACCCCGCGGGCAACGAGCACTTCTGCTCGGGGTTCGAGGTGTACGTCTGGCGCGGGGGCTCGCCCTCGAACGTGGTCCTCGTCACGACGCGGTACGCCTACCTGATCGTCGGCTGCGGCGGGGGCGACGGCGCCGCGGGCGACGTCAGGACGGAGATGTTCCGCTTCTTCTCCACGCATCCGACGCGGCTGTCCAGCCGCAGGCTCGCGGGCGTCGTCCTGCCCGCGGCGCTCCCGCAGTACGACTGGGGCTGCTCGACCTGGACGGCCGGCACCGCGAACGTCGGCGTGTACGCCGCGGCGAGCTACGCGTCGGAGCTGGAGCGTGAGCGCCTCCTCGTCGACGAGCTCACGAGGCGGCGCCGCTACGCGTACGGCGCCGGTCCGACCTGGGGCGCGGACGGCAAGATCGGTGCCGGGTCGGCCCGGAACGCCGCCTGGATGCCGCCGGAGGCCGCCGCTGAGCCGACGGCGTTCATCTCGACGGCGACGCCCATCCTGCTGCAGCCGCCCGCCGTGACGGTGCAGCTCATCCCGACGGGCCGCGGTCACGCCGACCTCCTGACGTACATCCCCGCAGCGAGCCTCCTCGTCGCCGGGGACATGGGCACGTACCTCCCGGACGCCGGCACCATCGCGGAGCAGCCCGTCTCGGTGACCGCCTGGATCGACGCGCTGGAGGAGCTGCGCCTGCTCGCGCCCGACGTCCTCGTGCCCATGCAGGGTGGGCCGACCGTCGGCGCCGAGGCGGTGCTCGCGAGGTTCGTCGCCCAGAAGGCGGCGCTCGTGCACGTGCGGGACCGGACCCTGGAGCTGGCGAACGCCGGCACTCCGCTGGAGGAGATCGTCGCCGCGATCACGCTGCCGGAGGAGCTCGCCGGCCGTCCGGAGCTCGAGGAGTTCGCCGGGACGATCCCGTTCCTCGTCCGCTCCGTCTTCCACGAGCGCCTGGGCTGGTTCGGCGGCGCGCCCGTCGAGCTCACCACCACCCTGACCGAGCTTCACCAGGCCCAGATCCTGGTGGGGCTCGCCGGCAACATGGACACGCTGCTGACGCGGGCGCGCAAGGCCGAGCTCGCGGCGCAGACCCTGGCCCAGGCCGAGGAGGCGCTGTTCCTCGCGAGCGCGGCGTACCGGTACGCGCGCGACGTGAACACGAGCTACCTGACCGACGCCACCGCGGTCTACGCCCAGGCGCTGAGGAAGGTGGCCTACATGCAGAACAGCGCGCACGTCAGGAACTACCACCTGTGCAAGGCGCTCCAGATCGAGGGGCACATGTACTAGCCGTCGGCGTCCCCGCGGCGAGCGGTCCGGGGCGTCGCCGCGGGGGCCTCACTCCCGGTCGGAGGGCAAGAGCCTTGCGACCGCGAGGCAGCCAAGGCCGACCAGGATCAGGAGGAGGCCCGGCCGAGCGAACGCGCCGGTGCTGGCGACCCGCGCGAAGAGGCCCTGGGTGAAGACCTTCGGGTTCGTGATGGGGAACGGCAGCGCCATCGCGCCGATCGCCGCGACGCAGGTCCCCACGATGATCAGGGTGGTCTTCGCGCGCCCCACGGGCTGACCATACCATCCGTGCACCGACGCCGCGAGGCCCGCGCCCGTCGGGCCGCGGCCGGTCGGGCGACCCCGCAATCCCGGGCCTGCTCCACCACTGAGCGTGAGGCATACTTCCCGTCCCAGGGGGGAGCATGAACGCGGTTCGGGGACGGAGCCTCGCTCGCGCCGGCGCGGCGCGATGGCGCTGGCGGAGCCGTGGAGCGACTGCGGATGGCCACCCGGTGTGCCCCCGTCCAACGAGCTGAACCTCGACAGCGGGAGCTTCACCGAGCACCTCCTCGGCGCCGAGCTCCTCCTCCGCTGGCTCTCCTTCCCGGCGAGCGGCGGCGGTTCCCGCGGCGGAGTCACCACCAAGCTCGGCTTCGACTGGAACGTCCCGTGCTCGTTCGCGCTGGGACGTCTGGATGGTCGGGTACCTGGTCGAGTTCACGGCGCCGCTCGTGCTGGACGGGCCGGGCGCTTGACCGCACGCGCGCGTCAACAAGCCGCAGGGAGGCGGGCGGGAAGCCAGAGATGGCGCCGGCCACCTCGGCCATGATGCCCGCGGGGCGGCGCGCCGGCGCGCCTCCGGGAGCGGACCAGCGATGGCGCCGATTCGCTGCCACGGCGGCGCCCACGGCCGGCGAGCGGCGAACAGGTCGGGACCGACCGAGCGGGGGACGCCGTGGAACACGCGATCTGGGAATGGGCCGCCTTCGGCGGCTTCGTGCTGGTGATGCTCGCGCTGGACCTGGGCGTCTTCCACCGGAAGGATCACGCCGTCGGGCCACGCGAGGCGCTCGCGTGGTCGCTGCTCTGGATCGCCCTCGCCCTCGGCTTCGGCGCATACGTGTGGCAGCGCCACGGCGCCGACAGCGGCCTCGAGTACCTGACCGGCTACGTCATCGAGAAGTCGCTCTCGGTGGACAACATCTTCGTGTTCGTCGTGATCTTCGGCGCGCTCGGGATCCCGGCCCTGTACCAGCACCGGGTCCTGTTCTGGGGCATCCTCTCCGCCCTGGTGCTCCGCGGCGCGATGATCGCGGCCGGCGCCGCGCTCCTCGAGCGCTTCCACTGGATCATCTACGTCTTCGGCGGCTTCCTGGTCCTCACCGGCGTGAAGCTCTTCCTCGCGCGCGGTGGGGTGTCTCACCCGGAGCAGAGCGCCGTCTTCCGCGTGCTGAAGCGCGTGGTCCCGGCCACCCCTCGCCTCGACGGCAACCGCTTCTTCACCGTCGAGGGCGGCAAGCGCGTCGCCACCCCGCTGTTCTTCGCGCTGGCCCTCATCGAGTTCACCGACGTCGTGTTCGCCGTGGACTCCATCCCGGCCATCTTCGCGATCACGCGCGACCCGTTCATCGTGTTCACCTCGAACATCTTCGCCATCCTGGGGCTCAGGTCGCTGTACTTCCTGCTGGCCAGCTTCGTGGAGCGGTTCACGTACCTGAAGCCCTCGCTGGCGGCCGTCCTGGTGTTCGTCGGCGCGAAGATGGCGCTGGTGGACTTCGTCAAGGTCCACCCCGCCGTCTCGCTCGGCGTGGTCACGCTGATCCTGGCGACCGGCGTCGTCGCGAGCCTGGTCGTCACCCGGCGCAGCGCGGCCGCCCCCCGCGGCAGCGCGGGGACGTAGTCCCCGAGCCGTCGCGCGGAACGCGGCTCACGCCCCGGCGTGCACCTCGGGGCGGGTCGCGGGCGGCGCGCCCTCGCGCGCGGGCGGGCTCGCCGGCTCCCTGCCCCGCCAGCGGCCGCGCGCGGCGAGGGCGAGCGCGCGAACGCGGCCGATGTCCTCGTCGCTGAACGGCCCGTTCACGCCGGAGATCGCCGCCAGCCGCATGCCGTGCTTGAGGCCGAGCTTGTAGATCTCCTTCACCTTCTCCCACTCGATGTTGCGGCCGACGGTGTAGCTCTCGAACCGGCCCTCCAGCGCGAGGACGATCGTCTCCGCCAGGCAGGCGTACACGACGCCGTCCGGCAGGCCGATGTCGCGCATGCGCACGCCGCCGGGCAGCTGGATCTCGCCCGATTCGACCACGAGCACGTCCGGGCGCTTCGCCACCTCCGACGCCGGCAGGTCGAGCGGCCGCGCCACGTCCGTGATCACGCAGCCGGGCTTCACCTTCATGATGTCGAGGACCTTCTTGCCGGCGCCGGACGTGGCCGTGACCACGAGGTCCATGTCCCGCAGGTTCTCGTCCGCCTTGCTCGACAGGTGCACGCCTGCGTCGGGCGTGTCCGCCAGGATCGTCTCGCGCAGCGTGAGCAGCTTCCCGATCTCGGGCGAGACGAGGTAGACGTCGTCGAAGGACATGGCGAGGAGCCGCGCGCACGCCGAGCCGATCGCCCCGGTCGCCCCCACCACCATCGCCTTGCCGGCGACCCGGCCGTCCTCGCTCCGCGAGAGGAGCCCCAGGCGCTTCACGGCGTCGGCGGCGGCCCAGAGCGCCGCGGACGCGCTGTAGCTGTTCCCGGTGGTGATGGGGATGCCGGCGCGCTTCGCGACGGTCACGCCCGCGTCGCCCACCACCTTGGTGAACGCGCCGAGGCCCATGATCTGGGCGCCGAGCCCCTCCGCGATCTTCGCCGCGGCGAGCAGGCGCCGGTAGGTGAACTCGGGGCTGGCGCCAGCAGCTCCTTCGGCGTGCCGCCCACGGTGATGAGCCAGCCCTCCGCCTCGGTGCCGGTCGGCGACCGGATGCCGGTGATCTTCGAGTACACGAACGGCGGCGAGTAGGCGATGAGCTTCTCGACGGCGGGGAGCACGACGGAGGGCGCGATGCGCGACACCAGCTCCACCGGCTTCGCCGCCTTCAGGTACTCGCGCGACAGCGGGTGGATGACGAAGGCGAACCGGTTCACGCGCCGGGGCCTGCCGGACGGGAACAGGATGCGCGGCGCGAGCTTCATGTCGCCGAAGATCTCCAGGTACTCGTCGTGGAGCACGTCGTCGCGGCTCTGCCTGCCCAGGGCGGCGATGATCATGGCCTCGATGACGTTGAGGCCGACGACGCGCTCGAGCAGCTGCGGCGTGCGGTCGATGACGACGTCCACCCCCTGCTCCCCGAGCCGCTTCACCTCCGCGTCGGGGATCGCCGAGGTGAGGACCATCTTGTGGTTCAGCGCGCCGCGTCCGACCGCGGCGAGGTCGTCGTGGGGCCCGACCAGGACGCTCGCGTCGCGGGCCGCCCTGCCGAGCATCAACCGCGTCCAGACGTCGCGAGCCGAGGCCGGCGCCTTCCCCCAGAGCGCCTGGAGCGGACGCTGCACGGGGGCCGTGAGCGCCGCGTACGCCTCGAGCTGCGCGACCGAGCCGAGGATCGCCGGGATCCCGAGCTGGAGCAGCGGGTCGGCGAAGCTCAGGTTGTGCGTGTACTCGGACACCGCCTGCGCGATCGCGTAGTTCGCGAGCCCGGAGAGGAAGAGCACCCGCGCGTTCGTGAAGCAACGCTGCTCGTGCGCCTGGATGTGCCGGATGGCCCACTCGTCGAGGAAGCCGCGGAGGCGGGCGCCGGTGGTGACCGGCACCTCGCACACGGCCGCCTCGAGCTCGGCCGTGATGGGATCCTCCCACCGGCGCGTCCCCACGAGCAGGTGGTCGGAGACGAGGCCCAGGCCGATCGCGTCGCACTCGCCCTGCCAGCGCGCGAGCAGATCGAGCGCCCTGCCGACGTCGTGGTCCACCCCGAAGCGTCGGAGCCGGAACTGCTGCCCCATGAACCGCGTGGTGTAGTCGTAGTCCCCGGCGCTCGCGCCGAGGCTGATGCTGACGACGTTCTTCGTTTGCATGGTCCGCTCGCCGCAATGATGCGCCAGCCCGTGGGCACGTTCGCCGGCACGGGCGGGGCCGGTTCGAACCGGTCCCCTCGGGCTGGTGTGACCGACGAGCAGGACGATCGGCTGGCGGTGGCGCCGCGCCGCTCGCTCCGGGACGCGTCTCTCCCTGGTCTGCGACCATCGGGCGCAGCCTCATCGATCCACCCGAGGAGCAACGTCGGCGAGGACGAGCGTGGAGGTCGCCATGAAGGCGTGGAAGGGGAAGCGCGTCCTCATCACGGGCGCCGCGGCCGGGATCGGCCGGGCGCTCGCCGAGCGGCTCGGCGCCCGCGGCGCCGAGCTGATCCTGACCGACCGGGACGAGGCGCCGCTGGCCGCGACCGCCGACGCGATCCGCGGGGCCGGGGCCATCGCGACGCACCACGTCCTCGACGTGACGAAGGGCGCCGCCATCCTGCAGGTGCGGGACGCCATCCACGCCAGCGGCGGGCCCATCGACGTGCTGGTCAACAACGCCGGGGTGGTCTTCGGCGGCGCGTTCCTGGACGTCCCGCTCCAGAAGCACCTCGACACGTTCTCCGTGAACGTGCTCGGGCTGGTGTCGATGACGAACGCGTTCCTCGCCGACCTCGTCGGCAGGCCCCGCGCCCACCTCGTCAACGTGGCGAGCGCGGCGGGCCTCACGGCCGTGCCGTTCGCGAGCACCTACGCGTCGAGCAAGTGGGCCGTGGTCGGGTTCTCCGAGTCGATCCGGCTGGAGCTCGCGCGCCTGGGGCACCGCCACGTGCACGTGACGACGGTCTGCCCGCTGTACGTCTCGACCGGCCTCTTCGAAGGGGCCCGGCCGCCGCTGTTCACGTCGATGCTCACCGCGGCGCAGCTCGCGGACGAGATCGTCGAGGGCGTCGAGCGGGACGACGTCTTCGTCCGCACGCCCTGGCTCGTGAAGCTCGTGCCGTTCCTGAACGGCGTCCTCCCCACCCGGCTCGCCGACGCGCTGTCCACCGCGCTCGGCGCCGCGGGCAGCATGGAGCAGTGGACCGGGCGCGCCCCGGAGGCGCCGAAGGCGCCCGCGCGCCGGGCCTCCGGCCGCCGCCCGCGCTGACGCGACCCCGCGCATGCAGCGCCCTCGGCGTGGACCATCTCGGGTTCACGGACAGAGACGTCTTGCCGCTGCGGCGGGGGTCGGCTAGGAGGGGCGTGACCGAAAGGAACGCATGAGCCGCTACCTGGTGCTGCTTCGCGGGATCAACGTCGGCGGCAAGAACCTCATCGGCATGCCCGCCCTGAAGGCGGCCTTCGAGGCCGACGGGTTCTCCGAGGTCGCGACGTACATCCAGAGCGGCAACGTCCTCGTCTCGACCTCGGAGCGCGGCGCCACCCTCGTCCCGCGCATCGAGGCGATGCTCTCGAGCGCGTTCGACTACCCCGCCAGCGTGGTCGTGCTCTCCCGCGCGCAGCTTCGCCGGGTAGTGGAGCACGCGCCCGACGGCTTCGGCACGCGGCCCGAGCGCTTCCGCTACGACGCCATCTTCCTGAAGGCGCCGCTGTCGCCCGCCCAGGCGGTCGAGCGCGTCCCGGTGAACCCCGAGGTCGACGAGGTCACCGCCGGCCCCGGGGTCCTCTACTTCTCCCGGCTCATCGCGAAGGCGTCGCAGAGCCGCATGAGCCGGGTCATCGGGCAGCCGATCTACAAGCAGATGACGATCCGCAACTGGAACACCACGACGCGGCTGCACGAGCTGATGGGCGAGTGACCCGGGCGTCAGGTGACGCGGCTGCGCCAGGGGGCGCTCACAGGGTGAGCAGGAACCCCGCACCGACGCGGACGCCGGGGCGGCCGTCGTGCCAACCTGCCGCGCTCATCACCGCGAGATCGACGAACGGGAGGTGGAGCGTGACGGCCGGCCCGGCGCCGATCCACACGCGGGTGCGGTCCGGCCCCGGGGACGGGATGGTGTGCCAGCCGGCCTCGAGGCCGAGCGTCGCGTACTCCAGGACGTCCCAGACGATCTCCGCGCTCGCGGCCCCGCCCGGCCGATCCCGGGCGGTGCGGGATTCGTGCGCGCCGTAGGCGGCGAGCCGCCCCCGCAACGCGACGTCGGGCGCGAGCCGCTTCCGGCCCATGGCGCTCACCCCGTACGACCAGACGGTGCCGCGGTCCGCGTCGTGCTCGATCCCGACCAGCCCGGCTTCGACGGCGAGCTCGGGACGCTCGAGCGCCTCCACCTCTCCGAAGGAGAGGCGCAGGGACCCCGGCGCGCCGACCTCGAGGCGATCGGTGATGCCGAGCGCGAGCCCCCAGCCCCCGGTGAAGCCGCCGTGGGCGAGCCACCGCTCGCGCGCCACCCACCACTGGAATCCACCCGCCGGCAGCGTGAGCGACCGTCGCGCGAGCCCCGGCTCGAAGCGCTTCGGGAAGTCGTCGGCGCGCGCCGCGGCGGCGACGTTCGCGGCGCTCGCGGGCCTGAGCTCGACCCCGTCGACGAGCGTGCGCCACGACTCCGCGAAGCCATCGTGCGGGAGGCCGCCCGTGTCCAGCGCGGTGTACGCGATGACGCATGCGCGATCCGGGGCGGCCGGTGGCACGAAGGCGATGAGCGCCGAGTGGACGACGCGCTTCTGGAGGAGGCCGGCCTTCGCGGCGGTCTCCTCGGCCCGGATCGCCACGGCGACCGCGGCGCCGCCGAAAGTCCGCGGCGGGCTCGCGTCGAGCGCCTCGATCGCCGCGGCCGGATCGCCGAGCTTGCTCCTCGCCTCGGCGGAGAGCTGGGCGAGGACGGCCTCACCGGACGGCAGCACCGTCCGTCCGTCCTGCTCGGAGATCTCGATCCACCGATCCCGCGCGCGACCGTCCACTGCGTGGACCAGCTCGAACCCGCGCACCGGCACGTCGAACGTGCGCGCCACCTTCCAGCCCGGGCCCGCGGGCGCCGGAACGACGGCGGACTGGAGCTGGAGCACCTCGCGATCGCGCAC
This sequence comes from Anaeromyxobacter sp. Red801, assembly GCF_049201065.2. Taxonomy (NCBI): domain Bacteria; kingdom Pseudomonadati; phylum Myxococcota; class Myxococcia; order Myxococcales; family Anaeromyxobacteraceae; genus Anaeromyxobacter; species Anaeromyxobacter sp. Red801. The sequence goes on from NZ_CM181236.1 coordinate 2,911,541, forward strand.
CGGCCGCGTGCGCGGCCCCCAGGAGCATCCGGACATGAGGAGGCCCACCACCAGCACCACTGCGAACCGGTCCATCCGTCTCCTCTTCGACCCTCGGCGCCGATGCCGTGGAGTCCTCGATGTCACTCAGGCCGTCGGCGGCCGTTCCAGCGAACGCGAGGCTCTAGCAAGCGCGATACCACACCATTCGTGACATCATGGAACGCTTCGTGCTCCGACGCCTTCGGCGACCTGTTCCTCGGCGGCGCCGACCTGTCGAACGACGCGACGCACCTGGACGGCCATCGCGCGGTCATAGCTCCACGGATCACCGCCTTCAGCTACCGGTATCCCTGGCCGTCGATCTTCACCAACAGCGGCGAGCTCGCGATGTCCATCCACGTCGCGTTGCTCGACGCGCGCGGCGCCGTCGCCTTCGAGCAGACCTACGTGGCCGAGCGCGTCGAGGTCCCTGGCCGGCCCGGCGTCCTGGCGGCCGAGAACATCACCCGGGCCGCGCACGTCGCCGCCCAGGCCGTCATGTTCCGGGCTGCCGAGGACATCCGGGAGCGGCTCGCGCCCCAGGCTGCACCGCCTGCTCCATCGACCGAACCGGTGGCGGAGGGCGCGCGCCTGGGGACGGCCTCACCGTGAACCCGGCGCACAGTGTGGCCCGGACGTGACGCCCACCGCCTCAGGGCGAGCGCTGGTGCGCCTGCCCCGTTCCGTTCGGGCTGAGCCCCAGGACGGTCCAGCCCGCGGCGACATGGCGGCCCAAGGGCACGGGTGATGGCGCCCGGCCACCCGACTTCGGAGCGCGTCCGCACGTACTGCGCGCTGTGCGTCTCGCGCTGCGGCGCGATCGCGACCATCGAGGACGGGCGCTTCGTCCGCCTCGATCCCGACCCGTCGCACCCCACGGGCCAGGCGCTCTGCGCGAAGGGACGGGCCGCGCCGGAGCTCGTCCATCACCGCGACCGCCTGAAGTACCCGTTGAAGCGCACGCGACCGAAGGGCGATCCCGATCCGGGCTGGCAGCGGATCGGCTGGGACGAGGCGCTGGAGCTCACCGCGTCGCGGCTCGGCGCGCTCGCCGCGGAGTCCGGGCCCGAGAGCGTCGCGTTCAGCCTGGTGTCGCCCTCGACCTCGGCGTCGGACGACTCGATGGCCTGGGTGGAACGGCTGATGCGCGCGTTCGGCAGCCCGAACCTCGTCGGCGCGATGGAGCTCTGCGGCTGGGGCCGGTACTTCGCGACGGGCTTCACGTTCGGTGCGCCGGTGCCCGGGAAGTACCTGCCCGACCTCGAGAACGCCGGCTGCATCCTGTTCTGGGGATACAACCCCAACCACGCGCGGCTCGCCCACGCGACCGCCACCCTCGCAGCGCAGAAGCGCGGGGCCCGCCTCGTCGTGGTCGACCCGCGGCGCACCGAGCCGGCACGGCGCGCCGACGCGTGGCTGCAGGTGCGCCCCGGCACCGACGCCGCGCTCGCGCTCGGGCTCGCCGGCGTGATGATCGAGCGCGGCTGGTTCGACGAGCCGTTCGTGCGTGAGTGGACGAACGGCCCGCTGCTCGTCCGCTCGGACACGGGCCGCCTCCTCACCGACGCGGACGTCTCGGAGGGCGGGGACGCGGGACGCCACGTCGCCTGGGACCGAGCCGCCGGCCGCCCCACCGGCTACGACCCGCGCCGTGGACGGTACGACGTGGACCCCACGGACCTCGCCCTGTCCGGCGAGCACACGGTGAGGACGTGGAAGGGCGACGTGCGCTGCCGGACGGCGTTCGAGCTCGCGGCCGCGCGCTGCCGCGCCTACCCGCCGGAGCGCGTGGAGGCGATCACCGGCGTGCCGCGCGCCGAGGTCGAGCGCTCGGCGCGGCTCCTGTGGGAGTCGAGACCCCTCGCCTACTACGCGTGGAGCGGCGTCGAGATGCAGACGAGCTCGACGCAGATCGCACGGGCGATCGCGCAGCTCTCCGTGCTGACCGGCAGCCTCGACGCACGCGGCGGCAACGTGCTCTTCCCGGCGGTCGCCAGCCCCGCGGTCGGCTCCGAGGTGCCGGCGCGGCCGGCGCGCCCGGCGGTGGGGCTCGGCGTCGCGGAACGTCCCCTCGGCCCGGCGCGGTGGGGTTTCGCGACGACCGACGAGCTGTACCGCGGCATCCTCGAGCGCGAGCCGTACGCCGTGCGAGGTCTCGTCGGGTTCGGCTCCAACCTGCTGCTGTCGCACGGCGACGTCCTGCGCGGACGCGGGGCGCTGGCCGCGCTCGACTTCTACGTCCACGCGGACCTCTTCATGAACCCGACCGCGGAGCTCGCCGACGTCGTCCTGCCGGTGGCGAGCGGCTTCGAGCGCGAGGCGCTCAAGCTCGGCTTCGAGGTGAGCCCCGCGGCGCAGTCGCTCGTCCAGCTGCGGCGGCCCGTGGCCGCTCCCCCCGGCGAGGCGCGCTCCGACACCGCCATCGTCTTCGACCTCGCCGTCGCGCTCGGCCTCGGCGAGCACTTCTGGAACGGGGACGTCGACGCGGCCTATCGCCACCAGCTGGCGCCCTCGGGCCTCTCGCTCGAGTGGCTGCGCGCGCACCCGGAGGGCGCGCGCGTCGCGCTCGAGACGCGCTACCGCAAGTTCGCGGAGACGGCCGGCGGCGTCCCGCTGGGCTTCGGCACGCCCACCCGCAAGATCGAGCTGTACTCGGAGACGCTGCTCGCGCACGGCCAGCCGCCGCTGCCGGAGTACCAGGAGCCGCAGGTCGGCCCGGTCTCCCGTCCGGACCTCGCCGAGCGCTACCCGCTCGTCCTCACGTGCGCCAAGCACACCCTGTTCTGCGAGAGCCAGCACCGGGCGCTCCCCAGCCTGCGGCGCAAGGCGATGGACCCGGAGGTCGAGCTGCATCCCGCCGCCGCGGCGGAGCGAGGCATCGCGGCGGGCGACTGGGTCCGCATCGAGACGCCGGAGGGTCGCGTCCGGGCGCGGGCGCGGCTGAACGACACCCTGCAGCCGAACGTGGTCTGCGGCCAGCACGGCTGGTGGCAGCCGTGCCCCGAGGTGGGCGCGCCCGGCTACGAGCCGTTCGGCCCCGACGGCGCGAACTTCAACCTGCTGATCGGGAACGCGGCCATCGACCCGATCAGCGGCTCCGTGCCTCACCGGGCGTACCTCTGCGAGATCCGGCGGGCGGAGGAGGCCGGCGGGCGATAGGCGGCCTGCAGACGAACGAGAGAGGGCCGGCGCTCGCCGGCCCCCGTCGCGCCCTTCGTCCGCGGCGGCTCAAGTCAGGAAGTACTCCCGGGCCAGCTCGTCCCAGCCCTCTCCTGCCAGCGCCCGGGCGATGCCGTGGACCGGCGTGCCGCCGTCCTGCAGGACCTGCCCGAGCTCGGGGGCGAGGCGGAGCGCGAGCGTGTCCCCGGCCGCGTCGAGCATCCGCTGCGCCGGCGCCTCGGCCTGGAGCTGCCGGAAGTTCGCGACCAGCCGCGGCGCCTTCACCTTGAACAGCCAGCCGGCGCCGTAGGGGTCCTCGAGCGCGCCGTGGGCGCTGACGCGCGGGTTCACCGCCACCACGGTTCCGTCCACCGGCGAGAGCATCGCGACGCCGCGGTCCTCGTCGCGCAGCTCGATGGCGGGCTCGCCCTGCGCCACCCGCGTCCCGACCGCGGGGAGCTCCACCGTCGTCGGCCCCACCAGCTTGTGGGCGAAGTCGTCGATGCCGACCGAGACGAGGCCATCGCCTCCCAGCCGCGCCCAGGTGTGGCCGGGGTGCAGGTGCACGTCGGCCGGGACGTGGAACCAGCCGGCCGAGGCCGGCCGGGGGATGGCCGTCGCGCCGGCGGGGCGGGCCGCACGGAGGGCGGCGGAGACGGCCTCGCGCAGCGGCGGCGAGACGCGCACCACCTCGCGCACCTCGCGGCGGCCGCCCTGCACGTACCGCCAGAACGGGATAAAGAGCAGCAGGTAGCCGATCCCGAGCCCGTACTCCAGGAGCTTCGCCGGGTAGACCGAGAGCAGATCGTAGGCCATTGGCTCCCTCGTCGTTGGGTGGCGTGCGCTGCCGTCTACCGGCGTCAGTGCGTGGCGGAGAGGTCGAGCGCCGGGATGATGGCGAATCCGATGAGGGCCAGCACGAGTGCGAACATCATGGCGTGCTCCTTGTCAGCTCCTGCGGTGGGCTTCCGTCGCTGCGGTCCTTCGCCCTTCGCCCGTTCTCAATGGCAAGCCGCGGGCCAGCGCAGGCGCGCCGCACCCCGATCCTGGGAACCCCGTGCGGACACGCACGGTTGCGCGCGAGCGGCCGCGGCGAGTTCGTCGGCGCGCGTCGCGACGCCCGCGGCGAACTGGTGAGAGCGACAGCGGCGCCGCGCCGCTCCCGGCCAGAATCAGCCGCAATTCCGGGTCAGTCGGGCGCGCGCCCGGCACTGACGAGGAACGCAACACGGTGCAGAGTTTCGCGACGGCCCGATCGCGGTGGAGCTCGCTCCGCCCAGGCCACCATCCGGCCGACCGGGCGCGTGCACCGACGGCTCACATGGCTTCCTTCACGCCACGCTTGATCAGGAACCAGTTCACCGGGTAGCTCGTCAGGAACCCGAAGAACATCGCGACCTGCATCATGAACCAGAAGACCGGGCTCGCCTTGCTCAGCTCGTGATGGAGGAGCACGAACGTCGCGAGCGCCATCCAGCCGTACATCCCGAGCTGCCAGGCGACGAGGGACAGCGCGTCCGCCTTGAGCGCCTCCCGCAGCCCGTCCCTCACCGACAGGTTCCGCATCGGCTTGATCGTGAAGTACTGGAAGGCGATGCCCATCGCGAAGGCGAGCACGAAGTCGTAGGCCCACGCGCCGAAGATATTCCTCCCGAAGATCGAGAACGGGACGGCGAGGATGAGCAGCTCCGCGATGATGTCGCCGAGCGTGCACCCGCTGCCACAGTGCGTGGCGCCCTTCCCCGCGAGGACCGCGAACGGCTGAGCCCGGTTCGGCGGAGGGCGGTGCTCCTGCCGAGCGCGCATCACCGAGCGCTTCTCCGCGGCGCGCCCCCACCGATGGTACGCATAGAGCCCGAACGGACCCGACCACAGCGCCGTGACCGGCCACACGACGTCCATGATCCACATCGACTGCCGGTGGTTCCCGACGACGATGTCGACGAGGACGACGACGGCACTCGCGGCGGACGCAGCGAGATAGACGACCGACAGGAGCTGGAGCCAGCCCGGGAACGCGCTCATCCGCTCAAGCGTATGGATGCCCCAGGCTCCGTGCAGCCTCGACCTCCGTGACGGCGCCCGCTCGCGCGGACGGGGAGCGGACGGAGCGTGCTCGCCAGGCGCCTCAGCGGGCCGAGCCTGGATCGGGAGGCCACCGAGGTCCGCGCGGATCCTGCCGCTCGCGCGCGCTGCGGTAGGCGCGCAGGATCGTACGGGACGTCACGATCCCGGCGGGTCGATCCTGTTGCATGACGACTGCAACGCCCGCGCCCTCCTGCGCCAGCTCCTGCATCGCATCCTCGAGCGTCTGGTCCGGGTGCAGCGTCACCGGCGACACGACCAACGACACCGGTGACTGCCCGTCGGCCTCGGGCATGCGCTCGAGGGCGTCACGGGTCACCGTGCCGATCGGCTGTCCGTCGCGGTCGCGCACCAGCGCGCCAGCGCTCGACATCGCCTGCAACCGATGCAGCACGTCACGTACCGCGTCGCTCTCCGCCGCCGAGACGCTGATCGGCTCCATCGCATCACGAACCCGGAGCGCCGCGAGCATGGGGAGGCTGAACCGGATCCGGTGCAGCGGCGAGCTGGCGCGATCCCGGAGCTGAGCTCGGTAGATCGTCTCGTCTCCCACCATCGCCGTCGAGGCGGCGACCGCGATCATGGCGGGCGCCAGGAGCGACAGGGTTCCGGTCATCTCCGCGACCATCAGCATCACGGCGAGCGGCGCGTGAGCGATGCCACCGAAGAGCGCCATCATCCCGATGATGACGAACGGAGCCGGCTCCGCCGGCAGGCCCGGGACATGCCCGAAGGCGACGCGCCACAGCAGGGCGCCGACGAAGCCGCCGATCACCATCCCCGGTCCGAAGATCCCCCCGGAGCCTCCGGAGCCGATGCTGAGCGAGGTCGCCGCGATCTTGCCGGCCGCGATCGCGGCCAGCAGCAGCGGGCTGAACGCCAGCACCCCGTCACGTGTCATGACGACCTGGACCCAGCCGTATCCGGTGTGAATCACCTGCGGCATCGCCAGGCCGAGGAGGCCCACCGCGAGCCCACCGACCGCCGGCCTGGTCCAGCGAGGGAGCCTGGAGCGGTCGAACCAGGCGGCGACACGGTAGAACGCTCGCGCGTAGAGCAGCCCCCCCACCCCGCACAGGACGCCGAGGACCGCGTAGTACACGAGCTGTACGGGCGCGCCGAGCGAGAGCGACGCGTGCTGACCGAAGATCGGCTCGAAGCCGAACCATCCCCCGAAGATCGTGTACCCGACGATCGACGCGATCAGCGATGGGATGATCGCCTCGACCTCGAGGTCATGCAGGTAGAGGATCTCGGCGGCCAGCACCGCCCCGCCGAGCGGAGCGCGAAAGATCGCGCCGATGCCCGCGCCGATTCCGGCCGCGACCGCGATCCTCCGATCTTCCGGCGAGGAGAGCACCTTCCGCCCGAGCAGCGACGCAAAGCCCGCAGAGATGTGCGCCGCCGGTCCCTCCCGTCCCGCGGAGCCGCCGGAGCCGATCGTGATCGCCGAGGCGATCAGCTTCACAGGGACGACTCGAGCCCGGATCTCGCCGCCTTTTCGGTGGATCGCCTCTATCGCAGCGTCGGTGCCGTGGCCTTCGGCCTCCGGCGCCAGGAACAGCACGATCAACCCTGAGACGAGCCCACCGATGGCCGTCACGAGCGGCAGGAGCAGGCGATGCCCGATCGGGGTGACGACGGCGGCGCCTTCGCCTGCCGGCCCTGGAGGCTGGTATCCGGAAATGCCGGACAGGAGCGCGTGCGTCGCGACCTGGATGGCTCCGTAGAAGAACACGGAGCCGAGACCCGCCACGCAGCCGATCGTGGTGCCGAGCAGGAGCCATTTCGAGAGACGGCGGCTGTTCTCGAATCCCGCGGTTCCGGGGAGCGTCCGACGGAGCCAGACGCGACCCAGGCGCGCCACCCGTCTGGTCGCGCTCACGAGCGCCATCCGCGCAACACCCCGGCAGGACGGCGGCTCCTTCCTCTCATGACGACAACGTATGCAGCGGCGGGTCGGGCGACGCCCGGACCATCCGTTGCCCGCGTTCGCGGCCCGCTACGGATGCTCCACCACGACGCGGTATCCGACCATCGTCGGGAGGGCGGCCTTTTCGATCGACTCACCGTCGAGGATCCAGCCCTTCGCCGTGTACGCGAACGTGTTGCCTCCCGTCCGCTCCCAGGCGCCGCGGAGGATCACCCGGGCGATGAACGAGAACTCGGGCGGGTTGGGCCACACGGGAGCCTCGATGACGCTGACTCGGCGGCGCGGCCGCGCAGCTGCGACTCCCGCTACCGATGAACGCACGCTGCGCCTCGTTTGCGGGGACGCGGCAACTCGGGTCGAGATCGCCGGGCGCACCACTCCGTGGCACACGTCGCGCGCGAGCACCGCGGGTCAACGGGAGCGCGCGCTCCCCCCTGGAGGGAAGCGCGCGCCGCACGCCGTCTTCAGGCCGACCGGGCCAGGTACGGAAGGGCCTGCGCCACCATCGCGTCCGACGCGGTCAGGCTGATCCGGAAGTAGTCGGGCTGCTTCATGAGCGCGCCCGGCATGACGAAGATCCCGTCGTCGGCCAGGGCGTTCCACTGGCGGACGGGGTCACCCGCCCACCGCGCCCACAGGTAGAAGGTGCCCTCGGGCGCGAGGACGCCGTGCCCGGCCCGGCCCAGCGCCTCGCTCAGCGCATCGCGCCGCCGAGCCAGCGCCGCCACGTCGATGGTGAGGCGCTCCAGCTGCGGCACGGCGTACTGCATGACGGCGTTCGGAAAGCACCACCCGAGCGCCATCTGCGTCGCGAACATGACCTTGCGCAGCTGCTCGCGATCGGAGGCGGGCATCCGCGGCGAGAGGGCCAGGTAGCCGAGTCGCTGTCCCGGTGCCAGCAGGACCTTCCCGTAGCTGTACGAGACGAGCGTCCAGGGGTAGACGGCCGCCGGGCTCGTGAAGCCGCGGCCGTCGAAGCGGATGCGTCGATACGGCTCGTCGGACAGGAGGAAGATCCTGCGGCCGATCCGGCGCGAGGCGCGCTCCAGCACCTCCGCCAGGCCCGCCAGCTCTTCACGCGCGTAGATCCGCCCGGTGGGGTTGTGGGGCGTGTTCACGATCACGAGGCGGGTGTCCGGGCCGATGGCCGCCTCGATGGCCTCGAGGTCGAGGTCGAAGCGCGGCGCGCGGAGCGCCACCGCCCGCGGCACGGCGTCGGCCGCCAGGAGCATCGGCTCGTAGCAGAACCAGGCCGGCGCGTTGAAGATGGCCTCGTCCCCGGCGTCGAGCAGCAGGCGGAACGCGAGCGAGATGGCGCCGAAGGCTCCGGCGGTGAGGGCCACGTCGGCTGGCTCGAGCGGAAGGCCCAGCTCCTGGCCGACGGCCTCGGCCAGGAACGTCTGCGGCGCCTCCTCGCTGGACTTGTAGGCGAACCAGTTCTCGTCGCGGGGGACCGCGGCTTCCCGGATGGCCGCGACGAGCCCGTCGAGCGGCATCTCGTGCGGGTTGCCGAAGGTGAAGTCGGCGATGGTGGGATCGCCGCGCCGTTCGCCGTACCGCGAGCTGAAGTAGAAGCTCGTGACGGGCTCGAACGCCCCACCCGCCGCCGCCGCCCTCCGCGACACGATGGCCATGACCGTGCGCCCTCAGGCCTTCGGCGCCGCGTCCGCCACGGAGCGCGCGATGGCCTGTTCCTCGTCCGTCATCTCTGCCGGCACGTCCGCGAAGAGCGGCGTGCTGAGGTAACGCTCCCCCGTGTCCGGCAGCATGCAGAGGATGTTGGCCCCCCGCTCCGCGCTCGCGGCGACCTGGAGGGCGCCGGCCAGCGTGCCGCCGGAGGTGATGCCCACGAAGATGCCCTCGCGTGCGGCCAGCTCCTTGGCGCAGCGGATCGCCTCCGGCCCGGGGACGGTCACGATGCGGTCGAAGAGCTTCAGGTCGACCGCGTCGCCGGTCAGCTTCGGGATGAAGTCCGGGGTCCAGCCCTGCATCGGATGCGGCTTGAAGCTGGGGTGCGGCGCAGCCGGGGTGCCGTCCGGATTCCGTGCCTGCGCGGTCCCGCTGCCCAGGAGCGGCGCCTCCTGCGGCTCGCAGACCACGATCTTCGTCTCCGGCCGTTCCTTGCGGAGCACGCGGGCCACGCCCTTGAGCGTCCCGCCGGTCCCGTAGCCGGTCACCCAGTAGTCGAGCCGGTCGCCCGCGAAGTCGGCCAGGATCTCCTGCGCCGTCGTGCGCGAGTGATAGTCGGGGTTGGCCTCGTTCTCGAACTGGCGCGTCATGAACCAGCCGTGCGCGGCCGCCAGCGCCTCCGTCTTGCGGATCATGCCCACCGCGCGCTCCGCCGCCGGGGTGAGCACCACCTTGGCGCCCAGGAAGCGCATCAGCCGGCGCCGCTCGACGCTGAACGACTCGGCCATCACGAGCACCAGCGGATAGCCCTTGGCCGCGCAGACCATGGCCAGGCCGATGCCGGTGTTGCCGCTGGTCGCCTCGATGACGGTCTGGCCCGGCTTCAGGGCGCCCGACCGCTCCGCCGCCTCGATCACCGCGATGGCGAGCCGGTCCTTCACCGAGCCGAGCGGGTTGAAGGCCTCCACCTTGACGAACAGGTTCACGTCCGGTGGGGCGAGCCTGTTGATCCGGACTACGGGCGTGTTTCCGATCGTCTCCAGGATGCTCGCGTAACGTCGACCCATGGCGCACCTCGTGGAGCGGCGGGGGAGCCGCCGCTCGAGGCGACATCTGTAATGGGGGGCGCTTCGCCCGGAGAGGGACCGAACGGGATCGTCGGCCTCGCGCTCCGGGGCCCGCATGGGGCCCTCGCCGGGACGCCTGCCTTTCGTGCCGGCGTCGAGCCTATTTCCCGAGCACCTGCTCGACCGAGCCGACCCGCAAGACGACGGCGGCGCGAGCCCACGGGAACCGCTGCCTGACCCGCTGGTGGTTCGGCGTGTCCACCTCGAGCGCGGCGCGGCCGCTCAGGCGGAAGCCGATGCCCGCCGGGTCGTGCCCCCCCACGATCATCTGCACCGGGCTTCCGCCGCGGAGGTTCTCCTCGGTCTTGCGATAGCCGCCGGCCGGGAAGAGCAGCGTGTCGCCGTCGAGCACGTCGATGTAGCTGTTCCACGTCGCCACGAGGTGCGGGCCGTCCGCCCCCTGCGTCACGAACGCAGCCGAGCCCTCGTCCTTCAGCGCCGCCTTCAGCCGATCCGGAATCATCGTTCCCTCCGCTCCAGCGAGCCGTGCCCCGGCCGCGTGCGCAAGGGGTCTACCGGTTGCGCCGGAGGATCGCCACGGGAGTGTTCGTTGGCTTCGGCGTACGGATATACTCATCGTGGAAGCCATTCATCGGTGCGAGACCGGCCGGGAGACCGACGGCATGAGACAAGACGGCGCGCCCGAAGCCACCTCTCCGGTCCCCGGGAGCCGCCCGAGTCCGACAGCTGAGACGGGTCCGGCCTCGAGGCGCCGGGTGCCTTGGGTCACGGCCACGGCCTGCGCCGCGATGGTGGCGCTCTTCGCTGTGGTCTCCGCGACGCCAGCCGAGGCGCCGTTCGCGTCGTGGGGCTACCGCGGTGACGCGTTCCAGGTCTGGTCCGGCGCGGCATGGGTCCTGCTCGTCTCGGCGTTCATCCATCACCACCTGTGGCACCTGGCGGTGAACGTCTACTGGCTCTGGACGCTCGGGCGGGCGGTCGAGGCCGCCTTCGGACCGCTCGCGATGGCGCTGCTCCTGCTCACCTCCGCGTTCGTGAGCTCGGCCTTCCAGCTGGCCATCTTCGACGAGGTCGGGGTGGGCGCGTCCGGAATGACGTTCGCCGTGTTCGCCTTCGGCTGGCTGGCGAGGGGCAGGCGCACCGAGCTGAGATCGATCTTCACGACGACCATCGGAGCCGTCTTCGCCTCGTGGTTCGTCGGTTGCTGGATCGTCCTGACGCGTCTGGTAGCGAACGGGGCTCACCTCGGCGGGCTCCTGTTCGGAGCGCTGGTCGCGGAGGCCGTGGTGATGGGCAGGCGGCCCCGCCTGGCGAAGGCCGGAGCGATCGTCCTGCTCCTGCTGGCGCTCGGCGTCAGCGTCGCCTGCCCGTGGTCCGCCACCTGGTGGGCAACCAAGGCGTACGGAGCTCACGCCCGCGGCCAGTACGACCTGGCCATCGGCGCCTATGACGTGGCCTCCGGTTGCGGCCCGACCAGCCCTGGGTCATGGCGAGCCTGATCCGTGCCTACCGCGCCGCGGGGAAGGCGGACGCTGCCGCCTCGGTCCTGGCGAGGCTGAGGACCGTCTCGCCCGACGAAGCAGCCAGGGTCGACGTGGAGGGCGGGAAGACGATCGAGTGAGCGGGGAGCCGAGGACCGGGTACACTCTCGCCGCGTCCGCCATGCTCGATCCCCTCGTCCGGCTCCTCGCGCAGAACCCGCTCCTGCTCCTGTTCCTGGTGGCGGCGCTCGGCTACCCGCTCGGCCAGGTGAAGCTGCGAGGCAGCCGGCTCGGGGTCGCGTCGGTGCTCTTCGTGGGCCTCGCGGCGGGGGCCCTCGACTCCTCGCTGGCGCTCCCCGAGATCGTCTACATGCTCGGCCTGGCGATCTTCGTGTACGCCATCGGCCTCTCGTCGGGCCGGGCGTTCGTGGCCTCGCTCCGGCGCGACGGGATCCGCAACACCGGCCTCGCGGCCTTTGCCGTCGCCCTGGCGGTGGCGCTCTCCTACCTCGCGCGCCGGCTGCTCGGCCTGGACGCGTCGCTCACCGCCGGCCTCTTCGCGGGCGCCACCACCAGCACCCCCGCCCTCGCTGCCGCCATGGAGACGCTCAAGCAGACGGTCCCCGGGCACGCACTCGCCGAGCCGGTGGTGGCCTACTCGATCTGCTATCCGTTCGGCGTGGTGGGCGTGGTGCTGGCGGTGCGCGCCGGCTGGTGGCTCTGGAAGCCGGACCTCGCCGGCGAGGCGCGACGCCTGGCCGAGATGGGCGCCGCGAACGAGCCGCTCGGCTCGACCACCGTGCGCGTCACCGAGGACATGGGCGCGCTCACGCTGGAGGAGCTCGTGCGCGGGCTCCGCTGGCACGTCATCTTCGGCCGGCTGCTGCGCGGCGATCGGCTCATGCTGGCCGCGCCGGACGTGCGGCTCGAGGCGGGCGACCTCGTCACGGTGGTCGGCACCCCCGCCGAGCTCGAGCGGGTGGTGGAGCGGCTCGGCATGGTCGCCGACGAGCCCATCGACACCGACCGGAGCGAGTTCGACCTCCGGCGGATCTTCGTGTCGAGCCCCGAGGTGGCCGGGCGGACGGTGGCGGAGCTCGACCTGCCGCGCCGGATGGGCGCGGTGATCACCCGCGTCCGGCGCGGCGACGTGGACCTGCTCCCCGCCCCGGCCCTGCGCCTCGAGGTGGGCGACCGGGTCCGGGTGCTCGGCCCGGTGAAGCAGCTCCCCGGCGTCACCGCCTACTTCGGCGACTCCTACCGCGCGGCGAGCGAGGTCGACATCCTCACCTTCGGCCTCGGGCTCGCGCTCGGCCTGCTCCTCGGCATCCTCCCGCTGCCGCTGCCGGGCGGGGTACGGGTGTCGCTCGGGTTCGCCGGGGGGCCGCTGGTGGTGGCACTCGTGCTCGGGACGATCGGGCGCACCGGCGGGATGGTCTGGCACCTCCCCTTCAGCGCCAGCGTGGCGCTCGGCAGTTCGGCCTCACCCTGTTCCTCGCCGGCATCGGAACGCGCGCCGGCGTGGGCTTCCTCGCCACCTTCGCGAGCCGGGAGGGGCTGCTGCTCTTCGCCGCCGGGGCCGCGATCACGTTCGCCACCTCGCTCGCGGCGCTTTTCGTGGCCCACCGCCTCATGAAGGTCCCGATGAGCCTCGCGCTCGGGATGGTGGCGGGGATCCAGACCCAGCCGGCGGTGCTCGGCTACGCGCTCGATCAGACCGGCAACGAGATCCCGAGCCAGGGCTACGCCGCGGTCTACCCGGCCGCCACCATCGCGAAGCTCCTGCTGGTGCAGCTGCTGGTGGCCTTCGGCTGACCTGGCGAACCACGCGGTGGTCGAGGGAGCGCCGAGCGCGGGGCGCTTCCGAAGCCTCGCCGGCAGGTCAAGACCTCGGCCACCTGAACCGCGCTATCCGTGCGTCAGCGGTGCGTACTGCTCGGGATGGGCGGCAAAATGCTGTTGAAACTGGCGCACGAGAGCGGTGTCACCGTCGGAAACCGTTGCCACATACTCGGCGTCCAGTCGGCCCTCTAGCTCATCTGCCTCAACGTCGGCCGGCACGTTCTGAGCCGCCTCCATGATCGGCACGATTCCATCGAACCCGTAGAACCTGTAGCCACGGATCGCCGCAGCGACCTCCGCAGCCGTCAGGCATTCAGCCGCGTGGAGGACCCCGCCGTTCATCGCGAGGCTGTGGAAGCGGATCATGGCCGAAAGCGCCACGTCTCCCTCCCGCTGTGCGCCTCCATCTCCCAGACAAGCACGGTTCCAAGTCCGGTCGGCGTTTGTCATGGTAGGGCACCTTCGCGTTGAGGAGGGGGGATTCTGAGCAGGTTCAGGCCGCAAATCACCGACTCGCACCGACGGGATCGGGCAGGACGAAGAACGGCTCGGTGTGCTTGCCGAACAAGTACCGGGCTTCGCCCTTGAGCGTCGTGGGGTCGAAGTAGACGAGGCAGAAGGGCTCGATCTCTTCTGCTTCGATGAACGCGCCCTTGAACGGCCAACGTTCAAAGAACGACTTGCGCTGGTAGGTGCGGGCCGTCGCCATGACGCCCCCCTTCCACGGGATGGCCTCGAACACGCGCTCGACGGTGACGCGTCCGAGATCCACCTTCTTGCCGTCCCAGTAGGCGTCTCCCTTCCTGACCACGAGACGACTCAATACGGAATGGCTCGTCGTCCATGCCGTGCTCGTCTGGACCATCCCATCGATCACCAGCAGATCCTCGCCGTTCACGGCGAAGCGGTACGAACGGGCTGCCGGGTCCCAGACCCCTTGCACAGACCTGGTCGTCAGGCCGTCGTCGGCGAGCTCGATGAGGGTCAGCCAGTTGCTGCGCCCTCCAAGCATCAGCGTCGCGGGCTCGCTCGCGGAGTGGTCGGCGAGGTCCTGGGTACCGGCGCGGGCAGGCAAGCCCGGGACGACCGCCCAAGCGAAGCAAGCCACGACAGCGGCAATCCGGTAGCGCATGCGCTCATCGTGAAGAGCCGATTGGCATTGGTCAAGCAGGACGAAGGAAGACCTTCGCGGGTTGCGGCCCCCTGCGACAGGACCGAGGCATGACGAACGGCGCCCGGCCATGTGCGGCTTCAGCATCACCTTCGCGTCTCCGTCGTCGCGCCATCATGCGCCCGCCGCGACCGCGTCTGCGAGGCGGGGGAACCTGGGTTTGAAGGAGAGGTCTTCGCGGATGCGGCTGCCGTCGAGGAGCGCGTCGAAGGCGCTCGCGCGCACGGCGTCCGAGCCGTCTGGTGGCGCCGCCCCCACGGACGCGAACAGGGTGGCGAGCGCGGGGGACTCGTCGTCGACCACGTTGTAGATGCGGTGCGCAGGCGACGCGGCATCCAGCAGCCGGGTGACGGCCTGCGCGACGTCGACGTGGTGGGCGATCGACATGCGCTGCGTGGGCGGGAAGCCGCGCATCAGAGGGATCGCCTCCTCGATGTGCGGGTCGCCGTCGCCGTACACGAACGGGAGCCGGAGCACGCGCACGTCGAGACCTTCGATGCCGAGGAGGAAGCGCTCCGCGGCCAGCTTGCTCACCGGGTAGGCCGCGGTCGGTGCGCAGGAATCGTCCTCGCGGGCGAGACGGCCGCCATTCGAGCCGTAGACCAGGCCGGTGCTCGTGAAGACGAAGCGTTTCACGGACGCAGCACGGGCGACGCTCGCGAGGTGCCGGGTGCCGAGGTCATTGACCGCATGGGCTTGCTCGGGGGTCGCGCCGCGGAAGAACGCGGCACAGTGAACCACGGCGTCCACCCCGCCGACGGCGGCCACGAGCGAGTCCACGTCGAGCAGGTCGCCCGCGGCGAGCTCGACGCCGACCTCGCGCAGGTCGGCGGCCCGTGCCGGATCGCGCACGAGCGCTCGGACTCCATCGCCCCGCCGGACGAGTCGCTTCGCGAGTCGGCTACCGACCTTTCCGGTCGCTCCGGTGACGAGGATCTTCATGAGCCGAGCCTAGCCCTCCGCGATCGTCGCGCCTTGGAAGAAACGGACACGCGGACGACGCTTGCGGGGCGGTGGTGTGCGCACTAACCATCTGCTCGTGCAGACGCCGGCCCTCACCCACGCTCGCATCGTGCCGACCGTGCCGACCGCGGCCGCCGTGGCGACATTCTTCGTGGCCGAGTGCGACCACGACATGCCGGGCGTCTCCATCCCGCGTCCGGAGATCCAGCTCGTGGTGCGCTTCGGGCCGTCGGCGCGGGGTGGCCTCGACGTGCACGCCATGGGCGTCCGCCAGCAGGTACACCGCAAGCTCATTCGCAGCGGGCAGCGGGCGGTGACGGCGCGTCTTCACCTGGGCGCTTCGGAGGCGGTGCTCGGCGTGCCTGCCTCCGCGCTCGCCGGGCGCATCGTCGCGCTCGAGGATCTCTGGGGAGACGCCGCGACGCGGCGTCTCCTGGATCGCCTCGCCGGCGCGCGCGACGCGATCGACGCGGCCGCGTTGCTCGAGAGCGTGATCATCGAACGCCTCGCGATCGCCGGCGGACGCCGCCCCGGCGCGCAGCTCGCCCTCGACGCCGCGGATCGGCTCCTGCGCAGGAAGGTGAACGCCGTCGCCGCCGATCTCGGCGTGAGCGAGCGACACCTCCGTCGCGTGTTCCGCGAGCACGTCGGCGTGAACCCCAAGGCGTTCGCCAGGCTCGTGCGCTTCCATCGCGCGCTCGGCGCCGCGCGCGCGGAGCGTCACGCGAGCTGGGCGGGCATCGCCGCCGCGTCCGGCTACTACGATCAGGCGCACCTCATCGCCGACTTCCGCGCGATCGCGGGCGTGACGCCGCAGGCGCTTCTCGGTGAACTCCGGGTGGGCCCGTTGCTGGGGTGACGACGTCAGCCCGGCCGCGTTCGAGCGGGCGGTTCAGCAGAGGCAGCAAGCGGCGTAGTCAAGCTGTCTGCCGAACCGGATCAAGCCCACCTTCATCCCGTCGAGCGAAAGCTCCTGGTCGCGAAGTTCCCACGCGCCCGTCCTCGTCGTCGGCCCCCTCGTTTGGAACGTCTGGTCGGGGTGGAGGGCCAGCGTCTGCGCACCATCCCTCCACGAGCCAACAAGCTGTGCCGGCCGCACCACCGGGTTGAGGCCCTCGTCCAGGAGCAACTCCGACGCGATGCCCAGCGCGAGTCGTCCGCCCGCAAGCACCGCCAGAGCGGCGGCCGCGACGCGCCATGCGCGGCGGCGCAGCCGAAATGCTCCGACGATGCCGACGACGCCGAGGCCGACGAGCCACGCCAAGAAGACCAGCATGCCACGAGGGATGCCGGACGCCAGGCGAAGCCGACTCAGAAGTTCCGTCACGACGGAAATCTCTCTGAGCAATTACCCTACCCGTTCTTGCCCAGGCAGGGTGCGCCAGAATCGCGCCGCACGACGCTCCGGTTCCGCGCCGACGCGCCTCACCACCCCGCGAGCACCACCAGCAACGGCGCGATCGCCAGCGCCGGCAGCATCGAGCCGACGCGGACGCGGCGGTCCTCCATCCCCACCCCGGCGAGCAAGCAGGTTCACGCCGATGCCCGCGACGAGCAGCCCGCAGGCGCCCCCGACCGCGAGCACGCGCGGATCCGTCGCGGGATCCGGCAGCACCCGCGCGAACGCGGCCGCCGCCCTGGAGGAGGAGGATCGGGAGCGCGGAGAGCCCCACGCCGACCCCGTAGACACCGGCGAGCGCGACCGCGGCGATCCCGTCGAGCGACGACTTCAGCACCAGCGTCTGCGCGTCGAGCGTCAAGCCGTTCTGGATCGAGCCGACGATCGCCATCGGTCCGATGCAGAAGAGCAGCGACGCGGTGACGAAGCCCTCGGTGAAGCGGCCTCCGCCGCCCACCTTGCGCCGCGCCGCCTCGCCGATGGCGGTGAGCCGCTCCTCGATGCCGAGCAGCTCGCCGACGACCGCGCCGAGCGCGAGGCTCACCAGCGCGAGGATGATCCCGGGCATCGGACCGGCGGGGGCGCCGTCCAGGCCGCGCGCCATCCCGAGCCCGACGAGCAGCGTCACGAGCCCGAGCACCTGCATCAGCGTCCGCCCGAGCCGGTCCCGGAGCCGGGCGCCCACGCCGGCGCCGGCCGCGATCGCGGCGACGTTGATCCAGGTGCCGGAGGTGCGCGCGGCGAGGTCGAGCAAGGGTCGCCCCAAAAGAAGACGCCGGCTCAGCTCTGGGCTGGCCGGCGTCGGAACTGGTTGCGGGGGCCCGCTGGAAGCAGCTGCACGACCGAACTTAGAATCCCCAAAGCGGCGCGACGCGAGCGTGCGGGAAACAGTCCCCGAGGAAGCTCGACGCGGCGAACAGCCTAGATCAACCCAGCGGCATAACCGCACTGTCACTTCCGCTTCCGCGGCGCTCGTCGAGCCGGGGCCGGAGAAGCTGCGGAGGCAGGCCTTTCGGCCGAGAGACTACCTTCAGACTTCGACGCTGCTGACTTAGCCGTGGCGTCGCCCATGGGGACCTTCGCACGAACGACCGCCGCGAGAGCAGCCATCTCCCTCCCCGCAGGCGTAAGAGCGAATTCGTCGTACTTCCCGCCTGTCGCCTTCCGACGCTCGACAAGCCCGAACGGCGCGAGCTTCGGCGCGACCTCGAAGAAGAGGAACCTCTGGGTAGCACTAATTCCGTAGGGGTTACAGACGCTTCCTGTCTCAAACAAGTGGGCGACGGATACGAAGACGGCAAACAGATTGTGGGTCTCTCGCTTGCCCCCGTTCACATCCGCCGGAACCTCGATCTTAGTGTTGCGAAGGGTCTCTCTAACCGTCTTGCCGTCAACAACTCCACCTTTAGCTTCCGCGGCCGCAAGCTTCTTCACCGCCTCATCACGCTCCGCACGCATCATGCCGTTCTCGCGGGTGAGGCGGCCTATCTCCTCAATCAAAGGCTTCGGTTGCGAAACCTCGGCAGCTGATACCCACCCACCGGGAAACTCGCGATTCCGGGTGAAATCATTCAAGGTCTCGAAGATCGCGATGCGGATATCCTTCGGATCCTCAAAGAATCTCGAGATCTTGCTGAGCACTAGCCGCCGAAATTCTTTGTAAGCCGCGACGTGTTGGCGCTCGCAGACTGACTCGTCGCCGCTCGCCCAGCGGCGCTCCAGAGTCGTGTCCGCGATTACTACTGCGAAGAAAGGCTTCTTCGTGGCGACGGCGTATTCGTACTCCATCTGAACGTAGCTCTTCCCGCTTTCGGGTTCGATGGATCCGTAGCGCCCGCCGAGTATCAGCATGAAAACGTCGGAGTCATCGATCCACTTCTTGATGACTTCCCATTGCGACTTGTCGCCAGCCGCGAAGAGTTCCATGCCGGCTGGGATGTGTCCCGCACGGAGGATCGCTTCCACCGCAGCTTGCCGTTCAAGTCGCAAGTCTTGGTACGTCGATGACACGAACACTTGAAGGCGACGCTCCATCGATTCCTCCGCGACCCGTAGTCGGGTGACGATACCGCACAGCACCCACAGCCGCACGCGCATAGTGCGATCGCGTTCCTTCAACATCCGAGACGTTGGGGGGTCGGTCCGGTCCGCGGATAGTTGAACGCAGCCGCGGACTTCACGGTTCATGCTGCCCTCTCGAACTCGGCGGAGTTGGCGAGCCCAGTGAGCTCATAGCTGCTCAGCGATACTGCAGAGCAGATCGGGTCCGCGCAGGCCGGTATACACCCTGGGCTGAAATCAATTCGTCGTGGGTGCCGCTGATATTGGCAATGCCTTCTGGGGCACTATGACGCCCTTCGACACCAGAACAGCTTCGACCGCGGCGACCACAGTCGATGCCTTGAACACAACTCCAAGGTTGATCATCCGCTTAGAGACCGCTGCAGGTGACCTGACCCCCTACTCTAGGCCGCACCTGCTGCAACCGAGTTGTGACGCAGAGCAACTCTGCGGGCGTGAGGTTGTCCAGTCCGGAGTGCGGCCGGACCTGGTTGTAGTCGAGCCGCCACGACTCGATCCTCGACCTCGCGTCCTCCATCGTGA
This sequence comes from Anaeromyxobacter sp. Red801, assembly GCF_049201065.2. NCBI lineage: Bacteria > Pseudomonadati > Myxococcota > Myxococcia > Myxococcales > Anaeromyxobacteraceae > Anaeromyxobacter > Anaeromyxobacter sp. Red801. Next base: position 2,930,916 of record NZ_CM181236.1, read on the forward strand.
CGAACCAGTTCTCGTTCAGGCACTCGTCGCGCAGCTTGCCGTTGAAACTCTCCGCGTAGGCGTTCTCGACGGGCTTCCCTGGCCGGATGAAGTGCACGCGGACGCCGCGGCGGTGGGCCCAGGCGTCGAACGCTGACCCGGTGAACTCCGGGCCGTTGTCGCAGATGAGGTACTTCGGCAGCGGCCGCGCCGCGGCGATCCGCTCGAGGACCCGGGTCGCCCGGAGCCCCGGGATCGAGGTGTCGACCTCGGTCGCGAGGCACTCGCGCGTGAAGTCGTCGACGACGTTGAAGACGCGGATCCTCGTCCCGTTCATCAGCGCGTCCGAGACGAAGTCCATCGACCAGCGCTCGTTTGGCGCGGCCGGCGGCGGCAGGACGGTGCGCAGCGCCGACGAGGGCAGCCGCTTGCGGTGCTTACGGCGGACGGCAAGCCCTTCACCGCGATAGAGGCGGTAAACCCGCTTGTGGTTCACCTCGACGCCCTCGCGTCGGAGCAGGATGTGGAGATGCCGGTAGCCCCAGCGCGGCCGCTGGGTCGCGAGCTCGCGGAGCTTTGCGACGAGAGAAGCGGGATCGCTGCGGCGCGACCGGTACTGCGCGGTCGCTCGGCAGACGCCGAGAACCCGGCAGGCGCGGCGCAGGCTCATCTCGAAGTCGGTTTGCAGGAAGCCCACGGCGTGACGCCATGCCGTGGGCTTCACCATTTTCTCCGGACCACCGCCTTCAGCGCCTGGATGTCCAGCGCCTGGTCCGCGACCATCGTCTTGAGGCGGCGGTTCTCGTCCTCGAGCTGGCGGAGCCGCTTCGCGTCGCTCACCTGCAGGCCCGAGAACTTCGACCCGGTAGAAGGTGACCTTGGTGGTGCCGAGCCGCCGGCAAACGTCCTCAACCTTCGCGCCGGCGTCGGCCTCCTGCAGCGCCCCGATGATCTGCTCCTCGGAGTACTTCTTGACCTTCATGCGACCTCCACTGACAGCGTAGAGGTTGCAGCGGGAGTGGCCTAGTTTTCGGGGGTCAGGTCACCGCCGACTTCTTCGCGGTCGAGCGGGACGTAACCACCCGGGCAACCGCGTCTTGACGTAGTCGTCCCAGTCCGCTACTTCGCGGCGTCGCCCACCTCCTCGTCAGTGTTCGTGTTCGCCGCCGACCGCTGTCAGGTCGACGGCTCGGCTTGGAGTTGATCGGGTTTCGTGGACACCAGACGGGCGGCAACGGCGTAGGTTCTCGACGAGTACAAGGCCGAGGTGGTCAAGAAGGCCCTCTCGAGTGGCAAGACCGCTGGCCAGGTGGCTCGGAATCTCGATCTGACGGAGATGGCGGTACGACGCTGGGTGAAACAGGCCTAAGTCGACCGCGGCAAAGGACCCCGGGGCGCGCTCACGACGGCCGAAGAAGGAGGATTGGCCCGGCTGCGCAAGGAGAAACCGGGAGATCCAAAAATGGCGGCGGCCTTCTACGCGAAGCACATGAAGTGAGGTTCGCGTTCATCGACGCGGAGAAGGCCCTCCACCGGATCACGAAGCTCTGCAGGTTGCTCAAGGTGTCGCGCGCCGGCTTCTGCGGGAGGGGGTCAGAAGTTGTGTCGCAAGGGGGGCAGTTATCCTGTCGCTCTACAGACGGCGCCGGAGCGCGCCAGGGAGGCCCTGGCGGCGGTCGTGACGTCCATCGTCCTGAAGCCGGCGACCGAGGCCGGAGCCCGGCGCTACGTCGCCGATGGCTCCTAAGCATCGACCCGGACACCCTGGAGGGCGGCCGGGTCGATAACGGTGGTTGCGGGGGCAGGATTTGAACCTGCGACCTTCGGGGTATGAGCCCTCGAACGAGGGCGCGGGCAGACGGGCGTCGTTGTTGCGGGTTCGTCTGTGGCTCAGCGGTTCGGATGCATCCGGCGAGGCGACGGGAGTCGACATGGATCGACGCGATCGCACGCCGGGATGGGCGCGATTTGGTCACGGTTCCATGGGCCGCTAGACCCGACGGTCACTTCCGCCGCCGCGGCCCGCGGCGTCGTCCCCCGTCGGCCGGCTTTCGAGCCGGTGCTGCGGCCGCGATGGCCCGCAGCCTCTCGACGACGAAGGGAGCACGGGCCTGGCTCGCCGAATCACCCGGAAGGTGCCCCGGGACGGCGGCGAGGAACTGCGGATCATCGAGCCACCGTCTCATCGTGCTCGCCAGGAAGCGGCGGAGCTGCGCGGGAGCGCGCTGAACCTCGTCCGCGAGCGTCGGGCGCCCGTCGGCCACCGCGACGATGTCCTCGAGGTCGTGGCTCGCCACGAAATCGCCCCGCCCCCGGGAGCTGAACGCCTCGACCTTGGTCGCGATGAACAGCGGCGCCGTCACGGCGCGGATGCGCACGCCGCCGGGGAGTTCCCGCTCCTCGCACTCCTTCTTCGCCTGCCGGTACCAGCGGTTCGTGAACCCGAGCACACGCGCGAGCGCCGGCATGACGTCGATGACGAGGTCTCCGACCAGCCAGCGGCATAGCGGTGCCCCCTCGCGCCGATCCTCGCGGAACCCGAGCGCGCGGAGCCGGGTGCCGAGCTCCGCCCAGGCCGCGTAGGTCGTGACCTCCACCACGACATCCACGTCCTCCGTGAATCGTGGGCGCGGCGCGGCGGGATCGATGATGAAGAGGTCGACGACCGCGCCGCCGACGAAGACGACCTCCTCCGCCAGGTCGCCGAGCGCCTTGGCGGCGCGCACCAGCATCTCGACGTTGCGGGTCATCGCTTGCGCCTCGTCAGCAGCCGCTCGAGAAGCTGGATCGCCATCGCCCGCTCGCGGGCCGAGCCGCCCCGGATCGCGTCCACCAGGGCGGTAGCTTCGTACATGGCCGGATTGGCGACGATGGCGCGGAGCACAGACGGCGAGGCGTACAGGGGCGAGAACGATTCGCCGCGAACCGGCCCCTCGGGATCGGGCCACACCGGGGGCAGCCCGTCGCCGTTCACGATCTTGGTCCGTAGGGCCGGAGCGGCGTGGGCTGTGGGGTGCCCCCGCGTGCTCGGGCCGCGCACGGCCGGGAAGGCGTACTTCACCCCGTGGACCAGAAACTCCAGCAGGTTTTGGCTCTGGACTCGAAAGCCCTTCGGTTCGTGGGCGATCGCGAGCTTCGCCAAGACCCCTCGCCGAACCGCTGCGTGGACCTCAGACACGCTCATCCCGATTTCGGCAGCGATCCTCGGGTACGACCAATCAGCCTCATCCCGGATCGCGAGCCTCAGGAGAACGAGCACATCCTGCGGCTTGAGTTGAGAACTCTTCGCGAGCACACCCTACGTTATTCGCGAATCGCGAATCGCGCAAGGTCGCGTACGCGTACGTAAGGCTACTTCGACGTTCCGCCACTCTCGCTCGCTTGAAAGGCCGGGGGCGTCCCGCTTGCAGAAGTGGCCTTCGTCCACTGCCCGACCTGTAGCCCAGCAACGACTACCCCGCCGATGGCAGCGATCGTCGCGGTCCGGCGTGGCCACATGATGCACAGGCCAACCGTAACGAACACCAACGTTGCCGCGACGGCGTTGATAGGAGTACCCCGCACGCTCCAGCCGTCGACCGTCCAGCGCCACGCGGCCAGAGGCGTGAGCGCCACTGCGGCGCCAGCAACGAACCTGAGGATCCTGCGAGCGCGTTCGCTTCGCGCCTCGCGCTCCGCGCGCATCCGTTCGACGGCGTTGCGGAGTTCGTCCACCTCCGTTCTTGTTCGTCCAAGCTCAGCGCTCAACGACTGCACCTCGCTTGCTGCGGACGCAAGGTTCTCGGCATCCTTCTTCGCGCGAGCATTTGCCTCAGCGGCCCTTCCGGCCTCTTCGGACGCGACCTTCGTGGCCTGGATTCGCGCCTCCCGCTCAGTACGAAGTTCCTGCTGGAGCCGATCCGAGATCGCGCTGTCGATGCGCTCCGAGGCGCCTGCTGCCCCTGGGGCTACGTTCATGCCGGCAACGCGCGCCGTGAAGCCCGCGTCAGCGAGGATTCCAGCGTAGTGTTCGGACGACAGGTGTTTCAGGTTCGCCAGCCGCGACGCTATCTGCTCCATGGCGGCGACATAGCTACCCCGATGTCCTTGAAACAGCGGCGAATAGAAGTTGCGCGCGAACGTCGAGTCGAACGAATCCGAGCGTGGAAGCACCGACCTGAGCAACTGGTGCCACTGATCGAACAGAATCGTTTGCGGCAGCGTTTCCCTACGCGCGAATTCCCTGGCCTTCCTGGCAAGCCCTGCATGGAAGGTGAGGAACCAGAACTTGGCCTCCCCAAACGTGCGGGCTCGGACCGGGCGCATAGAATCGATCAACGCTAGGTGGTAGCCGTCGTGCTCCGCAGTGTCCCAGGACACTCCCTTACGCTGCTCGTGCGGCCTCTTCTCGTCGCGCTCCACATAGTAGTCGTACAGTTCGCGGGTATGGTCTGCGTACAGCGATTGATCTCGGTTGAGCGGTTCCGTCTTCTCGGTCCAGACCTTCACTCCCAGCGCCTCAAGCGTGCGCTCGACTCCGCGCACCGATGCCTCCAAGTCCTGCGTCATCAGCGGCGTACGAGCGAGCAACCGGTGGTACTCCGCGAAAAACTGGCGATCGTCGAGATCGGCGCTGATTGAAAGAAGTGCTGCTGGGGACACGAATTTTCTTCCGTCCCGAATCGCCCTTTGTGCAGCCGAATCGAACTCCCTGAGGGTTCGCGGAGTAACCCGCGCTACTGCTCCGACCTTCTTGCCGAGATCGATGACGCGCCGGACGTCAAGGTGAGGCACCGGCCCATGCAGCCCAAGGAGCCTAAAGACGACATTGGTATCCAGATACGCCGTGAGCCCGCCGAGCGTCTGCTTGAGAAGGCGACCGGCTTCCGGCGCCACCGACAGACGGCAGAGTTCGAAAGTCCGATCCATCATCCGAGCAATGAAGACAGACCTCGACCCAACTGCCTCCAAGAAGAAAGCCGGGAAGCGCTCACGGCAGAAGCGTTGGTACCTTGGGAGTCGCTCTGGGATTCGCGTCCAGATGGCTTCGTCGATCCCACGGATGAAATTGGCAGCCGCTGCGCTGTCACCGTAGACAAGCGCGACGGTCTCCATCCCATGGCTGAGCGCGACGTCGCTGCAGAACGCCTTGAGGTCCGCGCTAAGGGTCTCGGGAGTAATGGTACCCCCGCCTGGCGCATCCGCCTGCACCGATGCTGACCACTCGAGTAGCACCGTATCGTCGTGCGAGCCCGCTGAGGCGAGGCGCGCCAGGCACTCTTCGCGCTCCGCGGGGCCAATCACCAGCACTTGGGGCGCTGCGTCCATCAACCGGATCCCCAGACTGGTGTCGGATTCAGCGCACCGACGAAGTTCCAGGGCGTCAAAGGTCAAACCCGTGGCAGCCCGCAGTGCTTGCGCCGCGGCGTCCGGGGTCATTCCGGACGTCCGGCCTTGCGCGAGAACCGCCTGAAGCAGGAACGAGATCGCCTTCTCTGGTGGGCTCTGGGCTTCGAGCCCGAAACACGCCAAGTACTTGAGAGCGCTGCCTTGGGCGGCGCTGACGGTTGATTCGCTCATCTAGCTCCTCAGCACGTCCAGCACAGGTCCGCTGGCGGTCAGGTCTCGGACTCCGTACTCTACGACGCGCCACCCAAGCTCCCTCAGACGAGAACGAATCGCGCGGTCGCGGCGCAACCGGTCGCCCACGTGGAACGCCGCCCCGTTCACGTAGATCGCGACCTTCCGATCGACCTGCGCGAAGTCCGCCGTCGAGAGCGGCGCCTCTGGCGGCACGCCGACCTGCTTCTCGACCGCGATTTCCTTGGCCTCGAACAGCCGCAGGAACCTGAGCTCGAGCGGCGAACCAACGCCGGCGGCGTAGGCCTCGAGCCACGGTCCCGGCGCCCCGTCGTCGGCCTTCTCGGCTGGGCGCGGCTCGGGCGCCGCCGATTCGTGCAGGTCGCCGATGATCCGCGGCCAGTTCAGGAACGCGTGGTAACGCTGGTTCGGGTACGACTTGAGCCACCGGTAGCAGGCCGTCTCGCAGTTCTCGTGGTCGAGGTGATCGATCGCCTTCTGCGCGACGGGGTGCAGCTCCGCCGCGGCGCGATCGAGGAAGCCGCTGCCGCCCACCGCGGCGTCCACGAACGTGAGCACCCCGACCTTGCGCGTGCTGGTGGCATCCCGCTCCTCCCACGCCGGCTCGTACTCGAACTCGATCTCGGGGCCGTCGAGCATGTAGAGGTGCTTGAGGCCGGTGCGGAGCGCGTAACCCAAGGACACGCACCACTTCTTGACTTCGTCCTTGTCCATGCCGGCCGGCAGGTCCACACGAATTCGCAGACAGGGCTCTGTCATTCAGGGCACTCGACTTCTCCGAAGAGTCTATGCGGGTCCCCTCGGGGCCAGATGAGCGTGAGCGCCAGCGCGACGAGCAAGTAGGGAGTCGGGAACGATTCGGTCACGAGTAGGATGGCGCGAATCCAGCCGGGCGCGTCGACGCGGCGAGCCAGCAGCGTAGCGCTGGCTCCGACGACCGCCGCCGCGACGAGCGACGGCGCAACCACGCCACCGACCTAGCCTGGGACGCCTTATAGAGCGTCCGCCACACCAGTATCCGTGCGCGTGCCACGTCGCCTTGACCGCTGCGAGAAGCGCCACGAAGCCTGCGCGTCTAGCATTGCCGGCCGGATGGATGAGACAATTTCTACCTCACGCTCAGTATGGCACGCGGACCGGATGGGGACCTGTCACGTGGTTCGGGGACGTCGATTGCCATGGGGACAGCGAATGCGCACCCGTCGTCGCCGACGGCACCTGCGCGGAAGGCAGGGGCGTTTGCAGAGCGGTAGGGAGTGCCCTCGGGCAACCCCCAGCCAACGAGTTCCAGAGCGCGCGTGCCCTCTCTCACCACCCCGCCAGCACCGCCACCACCACCGGCGCGATCACCAGCGCCGGCAGCATCGAGCCGACGCGGACGCGGCGGTCCTCCATCCCCACCCCGGCGAGCAGCAGGTTCAGGCCGATCCCAGCGACGAGCAGCCCGCCGGCGCCCCCGACCGCGAGCACGCGCGGATCCGTCGCCGGATCCGGCAGCACCCGCGCGAACGCGGCCGCGGCGACGCTGATGCCGCCCTGGAGGAAGAGGATCGGCAGCGCGGAGAGCCCGACGCCGGCCCCGTAGACGCCGGCGAGCGCGACCGCGGCGATCCCGTCGAGCGACGACTTCAGCACCAGCGTCTGCGCGTCCAGCGTCAGGCCGTTCTGGATCGAGCCGACGATCGCCATCGGGCCGATGCAGAAGAGCAGCGACGCGGTGACGAAGCCCTCGGTGAAGCGGCCTCCGCCGCCCACCTTGCGGCGCGCCGCCTCGCCGATGGCGGTGAGCCGCTCCTCGATCCCGAGCAGCTCGCCGACGACCGCGCCGAGCGCGAGGCTCACCAGGGCAAGGATGATCCCAGGGAGCGGACCGGCGCGGACGCCGTCCAGCCCGCGCGCCATCCCGAGCCCGACGAGCAGGGTCACGAGCCCGAGCACCTGCATCAGCGTCCGCCCGAGCCGGTCCGGCAGACGGGCCCCCACGCCGGCGCCCACCACCGTGCCAGCCGCGATCGCGGCGACGTTGATCCAGGTGCCGGAGGTGCGCGCGACGAGGTCGAGCATCGGTCGCCCCAAAAGAAGACGCCGGCTCAGCTCTGGGCTGGCCGGCGTCGAACTGGTTGCGGGGGCAGGATTTGAACCTGCGACCTTCGGGTTATGAGCCCGACGAGCTACCTGGCTGCTCCACCCCGCGTCAGGTGGGAAAGTGTCGAAGCGAGGCGGGTTTCTACAGTCCGGGCCGGTTTCGGTCAAGACCTTTTCGCACCGCGCCGAAACTCGCGCCGGGCGGCCTCGGCGGCGGGCTCACCCTCCCCCGCGGCGCAGCAGCGCGCCGGGCACGAGGAACAGCGCGGCGAGCGCCACCATGGTCGCGCCGGTGGGGATCTCCCAGATCCACGACAGCACGTACCCGCCGCCGGCCGCCAGGATGCCGAGGCCGGCGGCGACGGCGAACGCGGGGCGGAACCCCACCTTCAGCAGCAGCGCGGCGGCGGCGGGCAGCGTCAGGAACGCGAACACGGGCAGCGCGCCGAGCGCCCGCGCGGTCACGGGGATCGCGAGCCCGATGGTCAGGAACAGCACGGCGTCCCAGAGCTTCACCTTCAGCCCGAGCGCCTGCGCGGTCTCGGGGTCGAACGACGCGAACGCGAGTTCCTTCGCGAACAGGAGGTGCACGGCGGTGCACGCCCCCGCCACCAGCACGATCACGGCCAGGTCCCCGGCGGGCACGGCCACGGCGTTGCCGAACACCATGCCGCCGAGGTCGTGCGCGGCGTGCACGAGCTGGCTGACGCCGAGCACGACCAGCGCCGACGCGGTGACCCACGCGGCGCCGACGGTGGCCTCGGCGGGCAGCCGCCGCGGCCGGAGCGCGCCGAGGACGAGCGCCCCGGCGACCGAGAACAGGATCGCGACGGCGAGCTGCTCGGTGGCGTGCTCGGTCTCGATGTGCACCTGCTCCTCGACGAGCAGCGTGAGCACGAGGCCGAGCGTGGACACCTGCGTGAGCGCGGCGGACACGAACACGGTCCGCCGGAGCACCACGTACACGCCGAGCGCGCCGAGGAGCGCGCCGGCCACGATCGACGCGGCGAGGGGCACCTCCCAGATCTCGCGCGCGGACAGGAACGTCTCGAACGCGCTCACCGCCGCACCTGCCCGTTCACGGGGTACACGAGGCGCCGCCCGTCGAGCTCGCGCACGGCCACGGGCCGCCCGTACAGCGCCCCGAGCGCCTCGGGGCGCAGCATCTCGTCCACGGCCCCGACCCGGAACAGCGCCTGGTCCTTGTCCACGAACGCGAGCGAGCGGGCGTAGTTCGCCACCGCCTCGAGCCGGTGCGACACCATCACGATCGCGATGCGCACGCCCTCGTGCAGGTCGCGGAGCAGGTCCATGGTGGCGAGCTCGGCGGAGGGGTCCATCCCGTTGGTGGGCTCGTCCACCACGAGCAGCGTGGGCTCGGCGGCGAGCGCCCGCGCGATGAGCGTCCGCTGGCGCTGGCCGCCGGACAGCTCGCCGTAGGCGCTCCCGGCGAGCGCCTCGATGCCGACGAGCCCGAGGGCGGCCCGCACCGCCTCGTGGTCGGCGGGGCCGGGGCGGCGCCCGGGGCCGAGCGCGGGGACGCGGCCCATCATCACCACCTCGCCGGCGGTGAACGGCCACACGGGATCGACGTGGTCGCGCTGGGGCACGTAGCCGACGCGCACGCCGGGCCGCAGCGTGCGCCGCCCGGCGAGCAGCGGGAGCGCCCCGAGCACCGAGCGCACCAGCGTGGTCTTGCCGCCGCCGTTCGGCCCGACCACGGCCAGGAAGTCGCCGGCCTCGACGGAGAGATCCACGCGCTCGAGGATGGGGCGGCGGCCGTAGCCGACCGTCGCCCCCTCGAGCGTGACGAGCGGGCCGGGGCTCAACGGAGCGCCCCCGCCACCCGCTCGACGAGCTCCTGGATCCACTGCTCGTAGGTCTTCACCCCGGGCTCCCCGCCCACGTCGCCGGGCACGCGCACCACCTTCGCGCCGGCGTGGCGCGCCACCACCTCGGCGGACTTCGTGTCGTAGTAGTTCTCCACCACGATGGCCTTCACGCCCTCGCGCTGCGCGCGCTGCACCAGCTCGGCGAGGTAGGCGGGCGGCGCGGGCACGCCGGGGCGCGGCTCGATCTCGCCGGCCGAGACGATCCCGCTCCAGTCGAGGAAGTACGTGAGCGTGCGGTGCTGCGAGAAGATCTTCCGCCCCTTCGCCGGCGCGAGCGCGGCCTGCCAGCGCGTCACGTCGGCCTGGAGCTTCGTCCGGAACGCGCCGAGCGCGCCCTGGTACGCGGCGGCGCCGCCGGGGTCGAGCTCGCCGAGCTTCGCGGCGATGGCGGTCGCGACCTGGAGCGCGCGGCGCGGGTCGGTGAGGAAGTGCGGGTTGCCGGCGGGGTGGAGGTCGCCGCGGCTGCGATCGACGGGGCCGGTGGGGACGTCGAGGACCTGCACGGCAGAGGCGGCGGTGAGCCGGTGCGCGCCGCCGGGCTGGATGGCGGCGTTGCGCGACTGGTTCACGAGCGGCGGCAGCCACCCGATCTCGAGGTCGAGGCCGACGTCCACGAGCAGGTCGGCGTTCCGGAGCTTCACCGCGAGCATCGGGTTCGCGTCCACGTAGTGCGGGTCCTGCGAGCCGCGCGAGAGGCTCTCCACCGAGGCGCGGCCGGCGGAGACCTCGCGGGTGAGCGCGGCCAGGCCCTCGGTGGTCGTCACGACCCGGGGGCCGGCGAGCGCGAGGGACGGGACGAGGGCCAGGAGGAAGGCGAGCGTGCGAGAGGTCATGGCGATCTCCTCCTAGAACGGGTGGGCGCCGTGCGCCCCGATGCCGAACTCGACGTGGAGCAGCGCCTCGAGCCCGCCGCCACCGCCGGGCAGCCGGTCCCAGCCGACCTGCAGCCGGAGCCGCTGGAACTCCGACGGGAACCAGGTCACGAGCCCGCTCGCGCGCTGCTCGGTGCCGGCCGGCGCCTCGCCGGCGGACGGCGCGCGCTCGTAGCGGACGCCGTAGCCCCACCACGTGCTCTGGCGCCAGAACGCCTGCGTCCACCACCCGGTGTCGGTGCCCCCGCCGTTCGCGTCGGCGGCGGCGCCGCGGAACCTTCGCGCGTACACCTCGCCCTGCACCGCGAGGTAGGCGCGCCCGGACGTCGGGCGGATGCGCAGGTACGCGTCGGCGCCCCCGAGATCGCGGAACGCGCCGGCGGTGCCCTCCCCGCGCCGCGCCGCGGACAGGCCCACGCCGAGCGTGGCCGTCTCGCCGAGCGGCACGTAGTTGAGCAGCCGCGCCACCCCGGTCAGCTCGGACGGCGCGTCCTCGACGAGCGTCGTGTTCTGCCCGGCGAGCCGCAGCTCCGAGAACCACGGCACCGGCGCGAGCCAGGCGACCTCCACGCCCGGCCCGCCCAGCGACTCCTCGCCGAGCAGCCGCTCGCGCGCGAGCGGCGCGTCCACGAACTCCCAGGCGTGCGGGTGCTGCAGGTTGAGCCGGCCGAACGGGCTGTAGATGCGGCCGGCCCGCACCTGGAGCCCGGCCGGGAGCGCGAGGGTGGTGACGTAGGCCTCCTCGACCCCGGCCCCGGCCTCGGTGAACGAGAGGAACACGTCGGCGCGGACGTACGGATCGACCACCGCCTGCAGGCCGAGCTCGAGCTCCTCGAACGCGAACGCCGGCTTCTCGGCGGGGCTGTACGGGCCGCCGCGGGGCGAGCGCTTCTCGACGTCGTAGCCGTCGTAGGCGAGCGACGCCGAGCCGATGGCGCTCACGTCGGGCAGGAGCAGCAGCCGCGCGTACGGGCTGCCGCCGGTGGCGGGCGCGGCGGCGCCGGCCGGCGGGGCAGCCTGCTGCGGCGCGGCCGAGGCCGAGGGGGAGGCGCCCAGCTCCTTCGCGATCTCGGCCTCGAGCTGCTTCGGATCCTGCTGCGCGGGGGAAGTGGACGGCTGGGGGACCGCGCCGGACGACTGCGCAGACCCGGCGGTGGGAACGGCGGACACGGCGAGCACGCTCGCCACGATGAGTGAACGCATGGAGCACCTCGGCGCGCGCCCGGCGCGCCATGTTACGCGGAATGGATCGCGGGCGCGCGAGGAGCCGCGCGCCCCATTGCGGAGCCGGAGCGGGCTACGCGATCCGCGGAGGTGACTGCCCGGGGACGGCGCCGAGCGGGGCGCCCAGCACGGGTGCGAGACCGCGCGCAGGCTCGACCACGTCCTCGAGGACGGGGCGCGGCGCGACGTCCGGGGTCTCGTCGTGCGCGACGTCGGCGCTCCGCACCGCGCACACGGCGCAGTGGTCGGCGCCGTGCGGCCCGGGCGCGTGCACGTGGTGCCCCCCGGCCGCGAAGACCAGGAACAGCGCCAGACCGGCGGCGAGGAGCGCGCGCATCCGGCCCCGAACTTGGTCGGCCGTCCCCGGCCTGTCAACCGAAAGTGCCAGCGCCCCGCGCGCGGCGCGCCGGGGCCGGCTCACGCTCCGAGCGCGCCCGCCGCGCGCAAGGCCGCGATCTCCGCGGGCGAGAACCCGGCCTCGGCCAGCACCGCCTCGCCGTGCTCGCCCAGCCGGGGCGCGGGCCGGAGCGGCGCGGCCTCCCCGCGCAGCCGCACCGGGGACGCCACCGCCGGGAGCGCCCTGCCCTCCCACGGCGTGTCCACCGCGACGAACGCGCCGCGCGCGGCGAGCTGCGGGTCGGCGCGCGGCTCGTCGCCCTCCAGCACCGGCGCGACGCACGCGTCGTGCGCCGCGGCGAACGCGGCCCACTCGTCGCGGGTGCGCGCGGCGAAGACCGCCTCCAGCTCGGCGCGGATCGCCGCGCCGCCGTCGTCCCACTGCCGCGGCGCCAGGTCGGGCCGGCCCACGGCGTCGCAGAACGCGGCGAAGAACGGGGGCTCGAGCGCCGCCAGCGCGACGAAGCGGCCGTCGCGGGTACGGTACACGCCGTAGCAGGCGGCGCCGCCGTCGAGGAGCTCGCGGCCGCGCTCGAGCGGCGCGCCGCGGGCCCACGCCATCCCGAGCGGCATGGCGAGCAGCGCCAGCGCGCCCTCGGTCATCGACACGTCCACGTGCGCGCCCTCGCCGGTGGAGGCGCGCCGCAGGAGCGCCGCCAGGATCCCGGCCACCGCGGGCCAGGCGCCGCCCGCCACGTCCGCGACCTGCACGCCGAGCGGCCGCGGCGCGTCGGGCGCGCCGTTCGCGGCGAGCACGCCGGAGACGGCGCAGTAGTCGAGGTCGTGGCCGGCGCGCGCGGCGTACGGGCCGTCCTGACCGTAGCCGGAGATCGAACACAGCACGAGGCCGGGGGCGCGGGCGCGGAGCGCCTCGTACCCGACGCCGAGCCGGTCGAGCACGCCGGGCCGGAAGGACTCGACGACGGCGTCGGCGCGCGCCGCGAGCCGCAGGAACGCCTCGGCGCCCTCCGGCCTGCGGAGGTCGAGCGCGAGGGAGCGCTTGTTGCGGTTCAGCGCGTGGAAGGCGCCGGACTGCTCGCCCGCGAGCGGCGGCATCCAGCGCAGCCAGTCGCCGCCCTGCGGGTCCTCCACCTTCACCACGTCCGCGCCGAGGTCCGCGAGCACCAGCGTCGCGTACGGCCCGGGCAGGAGCCGGGTGAGGTCGAGGATGCGGACGCCGGCGAGCGGGAGCGCCACGCCCGTCGCCCCGGGTCAGACCAGGATCTGCTGCAGCTTCATGGCGAGGCCCATGTCGCCCTGGATCTTGAGCTTCCCGGACATGAAGGCCATCTGCGGGTTGAGCTTGCCGTTCACGATGTTCAGGAAGTCCTGCTCGGTCGCGGCCACCGTGCACTTCGGGCTCGCGGGCGCGCCCTCGCTCACCTTCCCGCCCGGCGCGGTGCAGTCCACGCCCCAGGTGCCGCCGCCGGGACCCGAGATGTTGAACTGGTAGACGGCCGCGATCCGCGTGACGACGTCCGGCTTCGCCAGGAGCTTGGCCGGGATGTGGTGCTCGAAGACTTCCTTCACCGTGGACACTGCCATGTCGGTCCCCTCGGGGCCGCTCGGCGGCCGCTGATTCCGGAATCAAGCCTCGGGAACCGGCAACGTATTGGGCGGGTCCGGGGGTGTCAAGCCGGCCCGGGCGGCCGCCGCTACGCGCGCCCGTGCGTCTGCACGGCGTCGTTCACGGCCGCGGTGAGCGCGTCCGGGTCCACCGGCTTGATGAGCACCGCGTCCACGTCGCGGCCGCGCGCCCGCGCGATGTCGTCGCGCTCGGCCCAGCCGGTGACGACGACCACCGGGACGGTGGGCGCGATGGCCTTCGCCGCGCGGGCCATCTCCAGCCCGCCCATGCCGGGCATCCCGACGTCGGTGACCACCACGTCGATGGAGTGCTCGGAGAGGGTCTTCAGCCCCTCCTGGCCGCTCGCGGCGGACATGACCTGGCACCCGGAGGCGGTGAGCACCTCGGCCATGAGCTCCCGGTTGTCGTCGTCGTCCTCGACGAGGAGGACCCGTACCCCGCTCTGCTCCATGATCCCCCCGCCGGGCGGCCGCGCGACCTGGCACCCCGGGGTCAGTTAAGCACTCGCCGCCCCGGGGCGCGACCGCCTCGTGGGGGCGACGGCTACTCGGCGTAGAAGGAGTCGAGCAGGGCCTGGTACTGCTGCGTGACGACCTTGCGCTTCACCTTCAGGGTGGGCGTCAGCTCGCCGGTCGCCTGGGTGAAGTCGCGCGGCAGGATCTCGAACTTCTTGATGGTGGCGTAGCTCGCCTGCCGGGCGTTGAGGGCGTCGATCGACTCCTGGATGCGCGCGCGCAGGCGGGGATCGCGGTGCAGCCCCTCGCCCGCCGGCAGGCCGTGCTCGCTCGCCCACTTGCGCGCGTTCTCCTCGTTGAGCGTGATGAGCGCCGAGAGGAACTTGCGCTTGTCGCCGTGCACCATCACCTGCGAGACGAGCGGGTCGGTCTTCAGCTCGTTCTCGAGGTTCTGCGGCGCCACGTTCTTCCCGCCCGCCGTGACGATGATGTCCTTCTTGCGGTCGGTGATCTTGAGGCAGCCCGCCTCGTCCACGAACCCGATGTCGCCGGTGGCGAGCCAGCCGTCCTTGAGCACCTCGGCGGTGGCGGCGGGGTTGTTGTAGTACTCCTTCATCACGCACGGCCCGCGCACCATGATCTCGCCGTCCTCGGCGATGCGGACCTCGGTGCCGGGGACCGGCGGGCCCACCGTGCCGATCCGGTTCGCGCCGGGGCGGTTCACGAACGTGCCGGCGGAGGTCTCGGTGAGGCCGTAGCCCTCCAGGATCACGAAGCCGAGCTGGTCGAAGAAGTGGGCGATCTTCGGCGAGAGCGGCGCGCCGCCGGAGACGAACAGGCGCATCCGCCCGCCGAAGCGCTCGGACAGGGTGGCGGAGAGCTTCGGGAACACCAGCTTGCGGCCGATGGTGAGCCCGAGCGAGGAGTAGTCCTTCCCCTGGTCCTTCGCGGCGGCGTACTTCTCGAACTCCTCCAGCGCGAGCTTGAACAGCTTGCCCTTCAGGCCCGGCGTGGCGAGCCCCTTCGTGATCACGGTGTTGTAGGCCTTCTCGAAGATGCGCGGCACCGACGGCATCACCGTGGGCCGGACCTCGCCGGCGTTGTCCACGATCTTCTCGAGCGACTCGACGAACGCGCCGGTCGCGCCGGTGCTGAACCACACCGCCTCGATCACCTTGGCGAACGAGTGCGCCATGGGCAGGAACATCAGGATGAGGTCGTCGGGGCGGACGACCTTCAGGCCCTCCACCGCCAGCGCCTCGTAGACCCAGTTGCCGTGGGTGAGCACGACGCCCTTCGGGTTGCCGGTGGTGCCGGAGGTGTAGATGAAGCTGGCCGGGTCGTCGCGCCCGATGCGGGCGAGCCGCGCCGCGTGCGCGTCGGGGTTCGAGGCGCGCCAGGCCACGCCGGCGCGCTCCACGTCGGCGAGCGTCCGCTCGAACGCGTCGGCCGCCGGACCCTGCGCGCGCACGAGGCCCTCCAGCGCCGGGAGCTTGCCGCGGACCTCGCGGATCTTCGCCACCTGCGCCGCGGAGTCGCAGAACACGAACCGCGCGCCGGAGTCGGCCAGGATGTACTGGCACTCGAGGGGCGTGTTGGACTGGTAGATGGTGACGGTGATCCCGCCGGCGCCGAGGATCCCCAGGTCCGCCAGGATCCACTCGAGGTTCGTGTCGCCGATGATGGCGACGCGATCGCCGGCGCGGAGCCCGAGCGACGCGAGCCCGTCGGACACGTCGCGCGCGCGGCGGGCCATCTCGGCCCAGCTCACGTCGCGCCAGGCGCCCCCGGACTTGAACTTCACCGCCGTCGCGTCGCCGCGCCGGCGCGCCTGCGCCTCGAACAGCGAGACGAGGTTCTGGGCGTCGGACGCCCCCTTCCTGAGCTCCGCCTCGGCGATCATCGCGTCCTCGCTTTCACTTGCGTTCCAGCATGCCCCGCGCGACCTGCTGCCAGCGTCGCTCCTCGGGGGGGTCATAACGGCCCGGCTCCGATGCCAGCGCCTTCTCGAGCTGCTCCCTCGCCTCGCGCCCGTGCCCTTCCTTCCGGTAGAGGTCGGCCAGGTACACGCGCGCCCGCACGTTGTCCGGGTTCTGCGCCAGCGCCGCCTGCAGCGAGCGCTCGCTCTTCCTCGCGTCGTACTTCGGCCAGGGCAGCTTGAACCAGAAGCGCCCCCACGCCGTCGGGATCGAGCCGTGCTGGAACGCGGGGTCGATCTTCTCGGCGTGCGAGAGGCGGTCCTTGAACTTCCCCTCGATCCCTTGCGTCAGCGCCTTGAAGATGCCGATGCCGAGCGAGTAGTTGCCCATGCCCGCCGCCGCGAAGTGCCAGCCCTCGACGCGCGCCGGGTTCGCGCGGATGGCGCGCTCGCCGTAGTCCCAGCCCTGCTTGCCGAGGCGGCTCTTCTCCGAGTCCTTCAGCCCCGGGTCGTCGGAGAGCCAGAAGTCGAGCCGGGCGAGGCGCCAGAGCACCTCGTAGTCCTCGGGCGCGCGCCGCTGCGCCTCCTCGAGCGTGGTGCGCACCTCGTCGAGCGCGCCGGGCTCGTCGCGGCGCGCGTAGGCGGCGTCCGAGCGCTCCAGCAGGTCCGCCAGGGCTGGCTCCTGGGGAGCAGCCGTGGCGGCCAGGGCGGCGGCGAGCAGCGCACAGAGCATCCGGCAAGCATGCCGGGACCGCTCCCTCTTGGCTGCGCCCCTGGAGAGGTTCACCGTTCGTCACGACGCGCCGCCGCCCGCCCGGAAGGCCGGGCGGCGAGCACGCGTGACGCGCAGGGCCGGGAACGCCCGAGCCCCGAACGGGGCCCGGGCGACGGAGGCTAGAACGAGCCGGCGCCGAGGTCGCCGCAGATGCAGGTGCCGGGCGCGGTGGGCGTGGGCTGCGTGAACGGCGCCGCGGGGTTGCCGCTCTCGCCCGCGTAGCAGGTCCACGCGTCGGTGTCGCCGTTCGGCTTGCCGCCCAGCGCGGCGTAGCAGTCCGTGCGCGTCTGGCAGCCGCCGGCGGGGAGCCGACCGAGGTAGTCGGCGGAGTAGGTCTCGCCGGGGTTCGCCTCGCAGTTCCGCGTGTCGTGGTTGATGTAGATGTTGCGCGTCGCGGCGGTGGGCTTGCGCTGGTCGGCGGTGATCTGGTCCCGCGTGGCGGTGAACCACCAGTCGTAGCCCGCGGCGCCCGCCTCGGCCGCCGTCATGGCCGACGGCGCCGGCCCGCGGCAGGTCTTGCGCGTGTCGCCCTTCTGGTTGGCGATGCGCAGCAGCACGATGTCACTGCCGGCCGGATCGGTGGGGAGCAGCAGGCCGGAGGGCGGCTTCACGATCTCGGCGATGCGGTCGAGGATCTGGGCGAAGTTGGGGTCGCAGATGGATCCGGCCACCACGTCCGCGCCCTTGGCGCGGAGCTCCTGCGACGCCAGCAGCAGGCGCGAACCGGGGCCTGGCCGCCGCAGACGCTGTTGGTGCAGGTCAGCGTGCTGCCCGTGCAGGCGTAATCGCAGCAGATGCCGGGCGCGCAGGACGCGTCCTGGCACACGCTCTGCGAGGTCGAGACGATGAAGCCGGCGCCGACCGGGCGGCCCAGGCCGGTGAGGTAGTCCACGATCTGCGAGACCGCGTACTGCTTCGGCGTGGGCGAGGACGCGTCGGCCACGCAGGAGTCGGAGCCGGGGCCGCCGCTCAGCACCACGCCGCCGCTGGGATCCTGCGGCGACGAGCAGTCGTCCTCGTCGCCCACGAAGACGGTCACCAGCTTGGAGTTGTCGTGCAGCCAGGACGCGGGGGTCGAGGCCACCACGTTGCCGCTCGCGTCGCGGCGGTCCACCTGGCCGCCCGTGAGCGCCCGCTCGACGGCGAGGCGCCCGGCCTGGAGCGCCTGCTCCTGGCCGGATCCGCAGGTGCCGGCGATGACGTTGCCCTGCCAGGTGCCGGTGCGGTTGTTGGCGAACCAGTCCTTGAGCTGGGCGGCGGTGAAGCCCTGGCGGTTGCAGACCTTGCTGCCGTCGCTGCACGGCGGGAGCGCGGCGTCGCGGATGGGCTGGCCGGTCCCGTCGGTCGCCGGGTACAGCTCCTTGTCGAAGTGGAGCACGCGCGGGCTGTCGCCCAGGCCGACGAAGGCGCCGTGCGGATAGTACTGACCGTCGGACGCGAGGCCGGGCGCGCAGCGCCCGTCGAAGCGGTAGTGCGTCTCGAGCCTGCCGCAGGCCGTGCCCAGCGCGGAGCAGCCGATGGGGTCGACGGCGGGCGCCACGTTGTCCGCGCCGCAGCAGTAGCCCTCGCCGAGCAGCCCGGTGCACGTGGTCTTGCAGGTCGCGCCGGCGATGCCGCCGCAGGCGGCGTCGCTCGTGCACGCCCGCGGCCCCTTCATCGGCCCGGTGGGCGCGCCGCTCGGCGCCTCGCAGCACACCTGCTGGCCGGCGGCGCCGGGGCAGTCGTTCGGCAGGTCACGCCGGAGACCGGCGCGTTGTAGAACAGCGACGTGGTGGTGACCGCCACGTGGAAGTCGATGGGCTCGAGGCCCGCGCCGCGCCGGGACGTGTTCGTCTGGTCCAGGTTCTGGATGAACGCGGCGAAGTTCTGCGCGAGCTTCTCCTGCTCGCCCGCCATGGAGCCGGAGTCGTCCACCACGAACAGCACGTCCGCGGTCGAGATGCTCGAGAGCGTCACGCGCTCCGAGCCCGGCTGGATCAGGCAGTGGCCGACAGGATTGAAGTTGTAGTCCTGGCACCCCGCCGCGAGCAGCAGCAGCGGAAGCACCGCGAGGACCCGGGACGCTCGCGCCATCGTATGGCCTCCAGTTCGCGCGCGATGATAGCCGCGATCGTCCCTTGAGCAAACGACGCGGCAATCCCACGTTCACCGACCGTCGGCGGCGCGCAGGAGCGCCCACCTGCCCCCACCACGGCGCGCGGCGGCCCGGAGGCCGCCGCGGCGGCCGGGCTCATTCCCACTCGATGGTCGCGGGCGGCTTGGAGGAGATGTCGTAGACCACGCGGTTGATGCCGCGGACCTCGTTGATGATGCGCGACGACATGCGGCCCAGCAGCTCGTACGGCAGGCGCGCCCAGTCGCCGGTCATGCCGTCGGTGGACTCCACCGCGCGGATCGCGCAGGTGGACTCGTAGGTGCGCTCGTCGCCCATGACGCCGACGCTGCGGACCGGCAGGAGCACCGCGAAGCCCTGCCAGAGCTTCTCGTACAGGCCGGCGGCGCGGACCTCCTCCTGCACGATGGTGTCGGCGCGGCGCAGCACCGAGAGCCGCTCCTCGGTGACCTCGCCGAGCACGCGGATGGCGAGCCCGGGGCCGGGGAACGGCTGCCGCTGCACGATGGCGGGCGGCAGGCCCAGCTCGAGGCCGAGCTGGCGCACCTCGTCCTTGAACAGCTCGCGCAGCGGCTCGACCAGCGCGAGGTTCATCTTCTCGGGCAGGCCGCCGACGTTGTGGTGGCTCTTGATGGTGGCGGACGGACCCCGGAACGACACCGACTCGATCACGTCCGGGTAGAGCGTGCCCTGCACCAGGAACCTCGCGCGCGCGCCGTGCGCCGCGAGCCGCTCCACCTCCTGCTCGAACACGGCGATGAACTCGTGCCCGATGATCTTGCGCTTCCGCTCGGGGTCGGTGACCCCGGCCAGCGCGCCGAGGAAGCGCCGCGAGGCGTCCACGGTCACGAGCGGCAGGTGGAACATCGCGCCGAACACGTCCTCGACCTGCTGGCGCTCGCCGGCGCGGAGCACGCCGTTGTCCACGAAGATGCAGCGCAGCCGGTCGCCGATGGCCCGGTGCACCAGCAGCGCGGCCACCGCGGAGTCCACCCCGCCGGACAGCGCGCAGATGACGTGGCCGTCCTTCACCTGGGCGCGGATCTGCTCCACCGCCGCCTCGGCGTAGCCGCGCATCGACCAGGTGCCGGAGCAGCCGCACACGCCGTAGGCGAAGTTGCGCAGCACGTCCTTGCCGCGCGGCGTGTGGACCACCTCGGGGTGGAACTGCACGCCGTAGAAGCGGCGGGCGCGGTCCTCCACCGCGGCGAACGGGGCCGAGGGCGTGGCGGCGATGGGCTCGAAGCCGGGCGGCAGCGCCTCCACCCGGTCGCCGTGGCTCATCCAGACGTCGAGCGTGGCGGGCAGGCCCTGGAACAGCGGCGAGGTCGCCTTCACCTCGATGGTGGCGGGCCCGAACTCGCGGTGCGCCGCCTGGTCCACCCGGCCGCCCAGCTCGGCGGCGAGGACCTGCAGGCCGTAGCAGATGCCCAGCACCGGCACGCCCAGCTCGAACACCACCCGGTCGCAGCGCGGGCTGTCCTCGGCGAGCACCGAGGCCGGGCCGCCGGAGAGCACGACGCCGCGGGGCCGGAACGCGCGGATGGCCTCGGCCGTGGCGGTGCAGGGGTGGATCTCGCAGTAGACGCCCAGCTCGCGCAGCCGCCGCGCGATGAGCTGCGTGTACTGCGACCCGAAGTCGAGGATGAGAATCTTCTCTGAGTGGATGTCCATGTCGGCCCGGCCGCGCTCCGCCGGGCGGCGCGCGGGTGAGGAGGGAGGGTCAGTCGACCCGGTAGTTCGGCGCCTCCTGCGTGATGATCACGTCGTGGACGTGGCTCTCGCGCAGGCCCGAGGAGGAGATGCGCACGAACCGCGGCCTGGTGCGCAGCTCGGCGATGGTCCGGCAGCCCACGTAGCCCATGCCGCTGCGGAGCCCGCCCACCAGCTGGAACAGGTTCATCTCCACGGTGCCCTTGTACGGCACGCGGCCCTCGATGCCCTCGGGCACCAGCTTGTCCGCGTCGGAGACGTCGCCCTGGAAGTAGCGGTCCTTCGAGCCCTGCTTCATGGCGCCGATCGAGCCCATGCCGCGGTACGACTTGTAGCTGCGGCCCTGGTACAGGATCACCTCGCCCGGCGCCTCCTCGGTGCCGGCCAGCAGCGACCCGATCATCACCGACGACGCGCCAGCCGCGAGCGCCTTCACCATGTCGCCCGAGTACTTCACGCCGCCGTCGGAGATGACCGGCACGCCGTACTTCTCGGCGGCCCGGGCGCACTCGTCCACCGCGGTGATCTGCGGCACGCCCACGCCGGCGACCACGCGCGTGGTGCAGATGGAGCCGGGGCCGATGCCCACCTTCACGGCGTCCACGCCGGCCTTGCAGAGCGCCTCGGCGGCCTCGGCGGTGGCCACGTTGCCCGCCACCAGCTCGATGCCCTTGAAGTTCGCCTTGGTGGAGCGGACCGCGTCCACCACGCCCTTCGAGTGGCCGTGGGCGGTGTCGATGGCGATCACGTCCGCGCCGGCCTTGAGCAGCGCCTGGATCCGCGCCTCGCGGTCGGCGCCCACGCCCACCGCGGCGCCGCAGAGCAGGCGGCCCATCCGATCCTTCGCGGCGTTCGGGTGCTTCTGGATCTTCTCGATGTCCTTGATGGTGACGAGGCCGCGGAGCTCGTAGCGCTCGTTCACCACCAGCAGCTTCTCGATGCGGTGGCGGTGCAGCAGCTCCTTCGCCTCCTCGATGGTGACGCCCTCGTGCGCGGTGACGAGGTCCTTCGTCATCACCTGCTCGACCCGCTGCTCCAGGTTCTTCTCGAAGCGCAGGTCGCGGTTGGTGAGGATGCCGAGGAGCCGGCCGCCCTGCACCACCGGGATGCCGCTGATGCCGTTCTCGCGCATGAGCGCCACGGCCCGGTGCAGCGGCGCGTCCGGCTCGACGGTGATCGGCTCGGTGACCACCGCCGACTCGTACTTCTTCACCTTCACGACCTCGGCCGCCTGGTCCTCGACGGTGAGGTTCTTGTGGATGAAGCCGAGCCCGCCGACCGCCGCCATGGCGATGGCCATGCGCGCCTCGGTGACGGTGTCCATCGCGGACGAGACGATGGGGATGTTGAGCTGGATGTTGCGGGTGAGTCGCGTGGACGTCTCGACCGACTTCGGGAGCACGTCCGACTCGGCCGGGAGCAGCAGGACGTCGTCGAACGTCAGCGCCAGGCGGAGGTCGTCGCGGTTGAGCATGCGGACGTATAGACGAGCGCGTCCGGGAGCGTCAAGCCAGCCGATCCGGCGGGCCCAAGCGCCGGGGATCGCGGCGAGTTCCCCCGCCGCCGCCCTCCCGGCGCCGGACCGGGTGGGCCGGCCGCCCACACGACGTTCTGCACGTGCGCGCGCTTGCCGGTCCGCCTGCCGCGAAGGGATAATCGCGGGCGGTGCCACCAGCAGACAAGCGCGGGAGCGAGCGGACGCCGGTCGGGCTGCTCGTGCGCCTCTCGTACGGCAGCGTCGACGAGTTCACCGAGCGGTTCGCGGTCAACATCTCGCGCGGCGGGATCTTCATCCGGACGCGGGAGCCGCGGCCGGTGGGCACCCACCTCGCGTTCGACCTGCGCCTGCAGGGCGGCGAGACCGTCATCCGCGGCCGCGGCGTGGTGCGGTGGATCCGCGAGGAGCGGCCCGACGCGCACCCGCCCACGGCGCCGGGCATGGGCGTGCAGTTCACCTGGCTCGACGAGCGCTCGCAGGCGCTGGTGGAGCGGATGGCGGCGCGGAAGGAGCTGCGCGGCGCCGCGCCGGGCGTGGGCGCGCCCGCGCCGATCGCGCCGCGGCCGGAGCGCACTCCGGCGCCGACGCGCGCTCCCCTGCCCGCCTCGCCGGCGCCGGTGGCACGCCCGCCGACCCCGACCCCGGCGCCCGCCGCCACGCCGCCCGCGCTCCCTCGTGCGGGTGCGACCGCGACCCCGCCGCCGGCGCCCTCGCCTTTCGCGGCGCCCGCGGCGCCCGTGCCGGCGCTCGCCGATCTCTCGCGCCCGCACCGCGTCGAGCAGCTCGAGGCCGGCCCGGCCCGCGTCGCCACCGGGCTGCCGGACGAGCCGGTCCCCATCACCCGGCCGTCGCGCTACGTCATCGGCATCGACCTCGGCACGTCCAACTCCTGCGCGGCGGTGGTGCGCGACGGGCGGCCGTACGTGATCCCCTCGCGCGAGGGCTACAACACCGTCCCGTCGATCGTCGCCCTGAACGCGCGCAACCGGATCGTGGTCGGGCACCTGGCCCGCGCGCAGCTCCTCACCAACCCGCGCGCCACGGTCTGGGGCGCGAAGCGGCTGGTGGGCCGCGCCTTCGAGTCGCCGGTGGTCCAGGAGATCAAGGGCAAGTTCGCCTACGAGATCGTGGCCGGGCCGGACGGGCTCGCGGCGGTGCGGCTCGGGCCGGAGACGCTCACGCTCGAGCAGGTCTCGGCGCTGGTGCTCGCGGAGGTGAAGGAGGTCGCGCAGAACCACCTCGGCGAGGAGGTGAACCGCGCCGTCATCACCGTGCCCGCCTACTACAACGAGCGGCAGCGCGCGGCGGTCCGGCACGCCGGCGCGCTGGCCGGCCTGAAGGTGGAGCGGATCCTGAACGAGCCCACCGCCGCGGCGCTGGCGTACGCGTTCGGGCGGCACCTCGACCAGCGGGTGCTGGTCTACGACCTGGGCGGCGGCACCTTCGACGCCTCGGTGCTGGAGCTGAACGACAACGTCTACGAGGTGGTCTCCACCGGCGGCGACACCTTCCTCGGCGGCGTGGACTTCGACAACCGCATCGTGGAGCGGATGCTCGCCGCCTGGGAGCGCGCCCACGGCGCGCCGTTCGCCGGCGATCGCGTGGCGCTCTCGCGCATGGTGGACGCGGCGGAGCGGGCCAAGTGCGCGCTCTCGGAGCGCACCGAGCACCGGGTGGACCTGCCGTTCCTGGCCCTGGCCGACGGCCGGCCGCTCTCGCTGGACCTGGCCGTCACCCGCGACGAGGTGGTGGAGCTGGTCGCGCCGCTGGTGGACCGGACGCTGGCGGTGTGCCGCGACGTGCTCGCGGCCCGCTCGCTCTCCGCCACCGACATCGACGAGGTGATCCTGGTGGGCGGCCAGTCGCGCATGCCGCTCGTGCACCAGAAGGTCGGCGAGTTCTTCGGGCGGGCGCCGTCGCGGGCGGTCCACCCGGACGAGGCCGTCGCGGTCGGCGCGGCCCTGCTCGCGCACTCGCTGCAGGGGGCCGAGGGCGTCGTGCTCATCGACGTGCTGCCCATGTCCATCGGCATCGGGCTGCCCGGGGGCCGGGTGAAGACCATCATGGAGCGGAACACGCCGCTCCCGGCGCGCAAGCAGTACGGGCTCACCACCTCGCACGACGGCCAGACCGAGTTCGAGCTGGTGGTGCTGCAGGGCGAGGGCGCGCACGCCGACGACTGCGAGTACCTGGGCACGCTGCGCCTGGAGGGGCTGCCGCCCGGGCCGCGCGGGATGGTGAAGATCGCGGTGACGTTCGAGCTGGGCGCCGAGTGCCTGCTCACCGTCACCGCCCGCGAGCTGAACACCGGGCGCAAGGTGCAGGCGGTCATGTCGGCGCGGGAGGGCGCCGCGAGCGCCCGACGGCGGCTGGAGCGCGAGGGCGCCCCGGCGGTCTCGACCGGCAGCTTCCCGGTGCCGCCCGCGGAGGCCGCCGAGCCGGCCGGCGAGGCCGCGGCGAGCGGCGCCGCGCGCGGGCTGGGCGGGCTGCTGCGCCGGCTGCTGGGCCGCAGCGAGGCGCGGTAGGCGTCAGTCGCGGTCGCCGTCCGGCGACGCCGGCACGGCCCGGCGCGTCTGGAGCCAGCGCAGGAGCAGCCCGAGCAGCACCACGCCCACGCCGAGCAGGATGTAGTGGCTGAAGCGGGCCGCGAGGCGCGCCGCCTCCTCGATGTTCGAGCCGAAGTAGAAGCCGAGGCAGACCCAGAGCGGCGCCGAGACGAGCGCCGCGGCGCCGTCGAACAGCAGGAACTCCCAGTACGGCATCCCCGCGTGGCCGGCCGTGAAGTAGGTCGGCATGCGGATGCCCGGGAGGTAGCGCGCCACCACCACCACCACGTTGCCGCGGCGGCGCATGAGCTTCTCCACCTTCTCGAGCTTCTCGGGCGTGATCATGCGGCGCAGCGGGCGGAAGTCCGCCACCCGGGCGCCGAACTTCCGGCCGGCCAGGAAGATCACCGAGTCGCCCGCCAGGATGCCCGCCAGCCCCACCGCCACCATGAACAGCAGCCCGTCGTCCCGGAGCATCCCGGCGATCGACGCCGACTCGAGGTCGCTCGCGAGCCAGGCGAGCACGCCCCCGGTGACGAGGATCACGTCCTCGGGCATGGGGAGGCCGAAGCCGCACAGCACCAGCACGGCGAAGACGAACGCATAACCGACGTGGAGGGAGTGCCCTCCGAGCAACTCGACCAGGCGTTCGAGCATCCGCGGTGCCTCGCGCTCCTTCCCGGGATCCCGGCTTACCGCATGTCCGCCCGGAGGTCACGCGGCACGTGCGCCCGCGCGCAGGCCGCCCGCCCGCGTTCGCGGGCGCGCGACGCGCACGTCCCGTGCGCCCGGGTCACGGCGCGGAGGGTCTCGCCGCCGCCAGGCCGCGCAGCAGCTCGCGGCTCTCCGCCACCTTCGCCGAGAGGTCGGCGGCGATGGCGAGCGCCAGCTTCAGGCAGGCCTGCGGCTTCTGCGGCTGCAGCCGCGCGAAGTCGCGCTGGGCCAGCTCCAGCACCTCGCAGGGCGTGGCCGCCACGGCCGACACCAGGCGCACGCTCTTGCCGAGCAGCGCCAGCGCGCCGAGGTGCTCGCCCGGCCCCAGCACGGCCAGCTCGCGCTCCCCGTCGGGCCCGCGCTGGGTCACGCGCACGGTGCCGGTCTTCACGATGAACATCGACTCGCCCACCATGTTCTCGACGAACAGCGGGCTGCCGGCCGGGACCGCCTTCTCCGCGGCGACGCTCGCGAAGATGCGCAGGCCGGTCTCGGTGAAGTCGCGGAACAGGACCGAGCGCTGGAGCGCCTCGACCACCGTCATGGTACGCCCCCCTCGGCGCGGTAGCGCGCGGCGTACGCCACGTAGTTCGCCGCGCTGGTCCGGAGGAACGCGATCTCCTCCGGCGTGAGCGGGCGCTTCGGCCTCGCCGGCTGGCCCATCACCAGCGTGCCCGGCGGCACCACCGCGCCGGGCGGCACGAGCGCGCCGGCCCCGACCATGGCGTCCGGGCCCACCACCGCGCCGTCGAGGACGATCGCGCCGATGCCGATGAGGCAGCGGTCGTGCACGGTGCAGCCGTGCAGCACGGCGCGGTGGCCGATGGTGACGTCCTCGCCGATGACGGTGGGGTGCGTGCGCGTGGTGACGTGGATGACGGTCCCGTCCTGCACGTTGGTGCGGGCGCCGATCCGGACGGTGTTCACGTCCCCCCGCACCACGGTCCCGAACCAGAGCGACGCCTCGGCGCCGACCTCCACGTCGCCGGTGACGACGCAGCCGGGCGCGGCGAAGACGGTCGGGTGCAGCCGGGGCCTCGCGCCCGCGTACGGCAGGAGGATGGGCATCGCGCCCGGGATGCTAGCCCGCGCGCGACCGGCGCCGCAAGAATGCGGCGGCGAGCGCCGCGCCCGCCAGCGCCCCGGCGGTGTCGGCCGCCCAGTCGAACGCGTCGGGCTGCCGGTTCGGCACGTGCGCCTGGTGCCACTCGTCGCTCGCGCCGTACAGGCTGGCCAGCACCGCCGCCGCGACGAGCAGCCGGCGCCCGCGCGCCAGCCGCGTGCCGGTGAGCGCCAGCGCGAGGAGCGCCCCGAGCACGGCGTACGCGGACGCGTGGACGATCTTGTCGTGCGAGAAGATGCCCTTCGGCACGAACGGCAGCGGATCCGGGCGCGAGGAGAGCCAGAAGATGAGCCCGGCGTACGCGGTCGCGCCCACGGCCGCCAGCGCCCGCCAGCCCCTCCCGACGGGGGCGGCGACGGCCCCCGCCCCGGCCCGGAGCTCCGCGCTCACGCGAGCGTGCCCGAGAGCGAGCTGCCGCCCGCGCGCGTGATCCGCACCCGGACGCGCGCGCCGGCGGGCGCGGCCGCCTCGGCCGCGGCCAGGTGGACCACGCGGTTCTCGGGCGTCCGCCCCAGCCGCTCGCCGGGCTCGTCGGACGGGCCCTCCACCAGCACCTCGACCACCTTCCCCAGCTCGGCCGCCAGGATCTCCCCGGCGATGCGCCGCTGCGCCGCGAGCAGCCGCTCGAGCCGCGCCACCGCGACCTCGCGCGGCACCTCCTGCCACTCCGGCGCGCTGCCGAGCCGCACGGCCGCGACGGTGTGCGGCCGCGGGCTGAACACGAAGCTGAAGCTCTGCTCGAAGCGCGCGCGCTCCAGCAGCGCCAGCGAGGCCTCGAAGTCCGCGTCGGTCTCGCCGGGGAAGCCCACGATGAAGTCGGTGGTGATGGCGATGCCGGGCCGGGCGGCGCGCAGCCGGTCGAAGCGGTCGAGGTACTCCGCCACCGAGTAGTCCCGGCGCATCCGGCGCAGCACGGCGTCGGAGCCGGACTGCACCGGCAGGTGGAAGTGCGGCATCACCTTCGGCTCGTCGCGGAACACCTCGACGAGCGCGTCGGAGAGGTCGTGCGGGTGGCTGGTGGTGAAGCGGATGCGGTCGATCCCGGGCACGGCCGCCACGCGCCGGAGCAGGTCGGCGAAGGTGCAGCCGCCCGTGTACGAGTTCACGTTCTGCCCGATGAGCGTCACCTCGCGCACGCCCACCTCGGCGAGCGCGGCGCACTCGGCCACCACGTCCGGGAACGGCCGCGACACCTCGCGCCCGCGGGTGTGCGGCACGATGCAGAACGCGCAGACGTTGTCGCAGCCCTTCATGGCGGTGACGAACGCGGTGGCCCGGCCGCGCGCCGCCTCGGCGTCCGCGCGCGGGAACACGTACTCCTCCGAGTCCATCCAGCCGGTCTCGGCGAAGCGCTCGTCGCGGGCGCGCTCCACCATCTCCGGCAGCCGGCCGATGTTGTCCGGCCCGAAGACGAAGTCCACGTACGGCACGCGCGCGAGCAGCCGGTCCTTCTCCTGCTGCGCCACGCACCCCGACACCGCGATGAGCGCGCCGCGGCGCGCCTTCACCTCGCGGTAGCGCCCCAGCGCCGAGAGCAGCTTCTGCTCGGCCTTCTCGCGCACCGCACAGGTGTTGAGCAGGATGAGGTCGGCCTCGTCCGCGCTGGCGGCGCGGGCGAAGGCGTGGCGCCCGAGCAGCTCGACCATCCGGTCGGAGTCGGACTCGTTCATCTGGCAGCCGAACGTGTGGACGTAGACCTTGCGCGGCGGCGCCGCCGGCGAGGCGGCGGGCCCGCCCGCGGCGGGGGCCGGCTTCCTGGAGAGGGGCACGAGATCGGACATCGGCGCGGAACCTATGGAAGGGTGGGCGGGGAGTCAATCACCGCCCGTCGCGGGGGGCGGCCGGACCGGGACCCGCCGCGTCAGCGGCCGGGCACCAGCGCGTCGGCGATCCCCTCCAGCTCGGCGAGCGTGGTCACCGGCGCCACGCGGTCGCAGTGGGCCGCGTAGAGCGGCAGCTCGCTGTCCCCGGTGCCCCACAGGTGCCGCGGCTCGGGGCACATCCACAGCACCCGCCGGGCCCGCCGGCGCAGCTCCTCGAGCACCCACGCCTCCGGGGGGTTGTAGTTGTTCCGGCCGTCGCCGATGACGAGCACGGTGGTGCGCCGGGTGACGGCGGGCAGCGCGGCGCGGTGGAAGGTGCGCAGCGCCCGGCCGTAGTTGGAGTTGGCCGCCAGGCTCACCGCCCGCGCGGCCACCGCCAGGTCCGCGGCGCGGGCCGGCTCGCGCTCGGCCCGCAGCTGCGCGGTCACCTCGGCGAGGTCGGCCACGAACACGAACGTGCGGACGCGGCTGAACAGCGACTGCATCGTGTAGAGGAACAGCAGCATCAGCCGGGTGACGTGGCGCACCGACTCGGAGACGTCGCACAGGACGACCACGTCCGGCCGCTGCGGGCGCCGGCGCCGGAACACCACCTGCGCCGGGAAGCCGCCCAGCCCGAGGTTGCGCCGGAGCGTCCGCCGGACCGCCAGCACCCCGCGGCGGCGGCTCCGGTCCCGCCGCACCAGCCGGCTCTTCAGCCGCTCGGCGAGCCGCTTCACGGCGCGCTCGGTGCGCGCGAGCTCGTCGCGCGAGAGCGGCGCGAGGCCGCCGCGCCCCTGCTCCGCGCGCCGCACGCTGCGCGCGCCCGCCTCCAGCTCCGCCCAGCGCCGGGCGGCGTCCTCGACGCGCCGGAGCGCGGCGGCGACCCGCTCCGACACGAGCTGCAGCTTCGCCGGGTCCAGCCCGCGCGCCCGCAGCGCCTGCTCCAGCGCGGCCGCGTCGGCCGGGAGCGCCGCGCCGCCGGCCGCCGCGAGCAGGCGCCGGCCCTGGAAGCCGGTCGCACCGGCGCTCGCCAGCGCGGCGAAGTCGAGCTGCTGCGCGGCCGCGCGGAGCAGCCTGGCCAGGAGCCCGGGATCCCCCTGGAGCGCGGCGAGGGCGAGCGGGCTCATCGCGGACGCCAGCTCGCCCAGCGTCCAGGCGACCATCTCCAGGTCGTCGGGCTCGAGCAACCCCTGCTCCCCCAGCTCGGCGAGCAGCCCGCGCTCGGCCCCGGCCACCAGCCGGCCCATCCCGGAGAACAGCAGGTCGAAGAGCGCCTCGAACACCGGCACGTCCGCGGCGCGCTTCACCAGCGTGGCCCGCAGGGCGGCCTTGAACGCGCCCCGGTCCTCGACGCCCACCAGCGCGCCGGCGGCGACCGCGTCCGCCACCTCGGCGGGCGACACGCGCACGCCGTTCGCGCGCAGGAGCCGGGCGAGCTCGGAGACCAGGGCGTCCACCCCGCGAGTCTAACCGGGCCGGCCGGCCGGCGCGCCGGGACGGCGGGGCCGGCTGCGCGCGCGCCGGGGTCGGTGTATGACGGGAGGCCATGGGACCGCTGGTCGTGCCCGTCTTCCTGGCGCTGTTCGCCGTCCAGCTGGCGGTGGAGACCGGCCTGCTCGCGCTCAACCTCCGCCACGTCCGCCGGGTGCGGGGCGTGCCGACCCCGCTCGCGGGGCAGGTGAGCGACGAGATCGCGGCCCGGAGCCGCGCCTACACGCTCGCGAACGGGCGGCTGGCGCTCGTGGACGGGCTGTGCTCGGCGGCGGCCACGCTCGCGGTGCTGTTCTCCGGCCTGCTGCCCTGGCTCGACCGCGCCGTCTCGGCGCGCCTGGCCGGCCCCCACCGCTTCGTGGCGTACCTGATGCTGCTCGCCGTGGGCGGCGCCGCGCTCGCCCTCCCCTTCTCCGCCTGGCGCACGTTCGTCACCGAGACCCGCTTCGGCTTCAACCGGACCAGCCTGGGCACCTGGCTCGGCGACCGCGCCCGGAGCCTCGCCATCCAGGTCCTCATCGGCGTGCCCGTCCTGTACGCCGTCTACGGGTTCATGCGCTTCTCCGGCGCGCACTGGTGGCTCTGGCTGTTCGCGTTCCTGGTGGTGGTGCAGGTGCTCCTGCTGTGGGCGTGGCCGACGCTCATCGCGCCGCTGTTCAACCGCTTCCAGCCGCTGCCCGAGGGGCCGCTCCGCGAGCGGCTCGACGCGCTGGCGCGCGAGGCGGGGTTCGCGAACCGGGGGCTGTTCGTGATGGACGCGTCGCGCCGCTCCGGCCACTCGAACGCCTACTTCACCGGCATCTTCCGGCCGCGCATCGTGCTGTTCGACACGCTGGTGGCGAGCATGAGCGTGGACGAGGCGGCGAGCGTGCTCGCCCACGAGATCGGGCACTACCGCCGGCACCACGTGCACCGCGGGCTGGCGCTGTCGCTCGCCGGGACGCTGGTGATGCTGTTCGTCCTGTCGCGGCTCGTGCCCTGGCCGCCGCTCTACGCGGCGTTCGGCTTCGACGGCCCGTCGCTCCACGCGGCGGTCGCGCTGCTGTCCCTGTGCGGCGGCGCGTTCGTGTTCTGGCTGGCGCCGCTCGCCGCGCAGATGTCCCGCCGCCACGAGTACGAGGCGGACCGCTACGCGATCGCGCTGGCGCGGGCGCCGGACGCGCTCGCGAGCGCGCTGGTGCGCCTGAACGGCGAGAACCTCTCCAACCTGCACCCGCACCCCTGGTACAGCGCCTGGCACTACAGCCACCCGACGCTGGTCGAGCGGCTCGAGGCGATCCGGGCGCAGGCCGCCCCCGCCGGCTGAGCGCCGGGGGAGCGCGCCCTCCCGCGCTACTCGTCGAAGCGGATGGGCATCACCACCCAGAGCCGGGTGGGCTTGCCCGCGGCGTCGGCGCCGGGCGCGAAGCGGCAGCCGCGCACCGCCGTCCAGATCGCGTCGGCGACGCGGCGGTCGGGCAGGTCGCCCATCACCTGGAACAGCCCCACCGTCCCGTCCTTCGCGACCGCGAAGCGCACCGTCACCGGCCCGCTCACCCGCTCGCGCGCGTCGCGCGGCAGCCGGATGGCGTCCTGCACGCAGCGCGGCACCAGGAGGTTCGGCTTGCGGAACCCGGCCGCCGCGTAGCGCGGCGCGTCCTCCACCGGCGTCGCGCCCGCGGGCGGCGGCGGCAGCGGCACGTCGGACCAGCCGCCGCGATCGCCGTCGGCGTGATCGAGCGACACGAGCGTGGCCGGGCCGACCGAGCCCGCGCCGCGCGACGGGGCCGGCTCGGCAGCGCGCTCCGAAGCGCGCTCCGGGGCGCGCGCGGCCTGCGGACGAGGTGCGGGCGCGGGGGCCGGCTGCTCGCGGGCGGCGCGCGCCGCGCGCGCGCGCGGGGTGGGCGCCTCCGGCGGATCGGCCGGCGCGGCGACGGCCGGGGGCAGCGTGCGGGCGGCGACCGCGGGGGCCGGCGCGGGCGCGGCCGCGAGCGCGGCGGGCTCGACGGGCGGCGTGCCCGCTCGTCCTGAGCCTGTCGAAGGGCGAGCGGCGAGCGCCGCCGCCTCGGCGGGCGCGGCGGCGTCCGGGGCCGGCCCGGCGCCCTCCAGCTTCCGGGCCTGCCACACGAACGCGATCACCGCGGCCAGGCACAGGACGGCGATGCCGCCCAGCACCGGCGCGGCGCCGCGGCGAGGGGTCACGCGCGCGAAGGCGGGGCCGGCGGCCGGGCCGCGGTAGCGCGCGCGCTCCGGGGTCGCCGGCGTGACCGCGGTGGGCGACGGGGGCTCCGGATCGCCGCCCAGGTCGAGGTCCTCGAAGCTCGCCTCGGCGCCGGCGGGCGCCTCGTCGTCGAAGCCGAGCGCCTGCGCGAGCGGCACGGCCGGGGTCGGCGCCGGCGCGGCGGCCGGGAGCGGCGGGGGCGCGGGGGGCGGCGCGCTCGCGCGCCCGGCGGCGGCGGCGGGCGAGGCCGGGTACCCGCACGCGCAGCGGGGCGCGCCGGCGGGCACCTCGCCGCCGCAGCGTGCGCACGTCACGTTTGGTGAATCCATCGCGCCCCCCGTCACCACGGACCGATGGTGTCTGGTGTACCAGCCGCCCCGCGGCGCCCCAAGTCGCGCGGGTGGGGTCCACGTGACGGGTCGTGCGACCCGCGCGCACCTCGGGAGAGATCGGCGGCGGCGGTGGGCGGCGCCTACACCGCGCCGTACAGCTGCGCCAGCGAGGGCGCCAGCGACTCGATGAGCGCGTCGCGCTTCACCTTCAGCGTCGGCGTGACCAGCGCGGGGTGCTCGTGGGGCGCGCCCGGGATCACCAGCAGCCGCTTGGGCTTCTCGAACTCGCTGAACGCGGCCAGCGCGGCGCGGGCGCGCGGGAGGAGCTCCTCCGCCGCGTCCTTGCCGGCGGCGGCGAGGCGGGCCAGCTCCTCCCTGGCCACGAACACCGCCGCGGCCACGAAGGGCCTTCCCTCGCCGAGCAGCACCGCGCCCTGGAACGGCTCGGCGGCGGCGATCGCCTGCTCCACCGGCTCGGGCGACACCTTCTTGCCGGTGGAGAGCACCATGAGGTTCTTCTTCCGGCCCTCGATCCGGAGCGCGCCGTCCGGCTCCTCGCACCCGACGTCGCCGGTGCGGAAGAACCCGTCCTCGGTGTAGGCGCCCTCGGCGTCCTCCGGCTCGAGGTAGCCGGTGAACAGGAGCGGGCCGCGCACCTGCAGCTCGCCGTCGGGCGCGAAGCGCAGGTCGTGCTCCGGCGTCGGGTACCCGGCGCTGCCGGCGCGGCGGGGGCCGGAGAACAGGTTGGACGAGATGAGCCCGGCCGTCTCGCTCATGCCGTAGAGCTCGACCATGGGGATGCCGAGCCCCTCGTAGAAGCGGAACAGCGCCGGCGCGGCGGGGGCGCCGCCCGCGAACACGCCGCGGATCCGGCCGCCCAGGCGCGCGCGCACGGCGCGCCCCACCAGCCGGTCGGCGAGGCGCGCGAGGAGGCGATCGCCGAGGCGGCGGGATCCGTCCACCCGCACGCGCACCGCGGCATCGAGCGCGCCGCGGGCGAGCGCGCGCGCCGGCGCGGGCAGCGCGTCCACCCGCGCCAGCACGCCGGCGCGGATCCGCTCGTACACGAGCGGCACCGAGAACAGGTAGGTGGGGTGCAGCTCGAGCGCGCGCTCGATGTCCTCGCGCCGGGCGGTCATGGCGAGCGCGTGGCCCTGGGCCAGCGCCAGCGTGAACTGCGCGTGGCCGGCCACGTGCGCGAAGGGCAGGAAGTGCACGCCGAGGTCGTCCTCGGAGGTGCCGACCGGCAGGGTGCCGCCCTCCACCGCGTGCACCATCGCGCGCTGCGGCAGCCGGACGCCCTTGGGCCGGCCGGTGGTGCCGCTCGTGAACAGCAGCAGGAACGGGTCCTCCTCGCCCACCGCGGCGGCGAGCGCGGCGTGCTCCGCGCCGTCGAGGCCGGGCGCGCCCGGCCCGGTCGCCTCCTGGAGCGCCGCGGCCGAGAGGCCCGGGGCGAGCGACGCCTCCGGGAGCGGCTCGCCGGAGAGGACGACCCGCAGGCCGGCGGCGGCGAGCTCGGCGCCGACGGGCGCGAGCTTCTCCCAGCCCTGCGCGCCCGAGACCAGCACCACCACCGGGCGCACCCGCCGCGCGATGCCCTGGGCCGCCTCCGCCGAGAGGCTCGCGAACAGGGCGGCCGTCTCGGCGCGGAGGAGCTGGGCCCCGAGCGCCACCAGCTGCCACTCGGGCGAGTTGTCGGCGAGCAGCAGGATGCGCGTCCCCGGGCCGACGCCGTGCGCGCGCAGGAACGCGGCCGCGCGGCCCACGCCGGCGCGGAACGCGGCGAACGTCAGGGCGCGCGGGGCGGCGCCGGGGGTGGCGGGGTCGAAGAACCGGAGGAACGCCTTGTCCGGGAGCCGCGCCGCGGTGTGCTCGAGCATGGCCGGCAGCGTGCGGGCGGCGTAGCGATGGATGGGGAGTCGCGTGGGCATGGGGGCTGGCCGGTGGCCGGTGCGAGCCTGCCCCCGGCGTGTCACCACGGTGTCACGGCACGAACGGTCGGTGCGCGCGACGCCGCGCGGCGGCGCGCCGGGCGCCGCCCTACCGCTCCAGCAGCGCCACGCCCTCCACGTGGTGGGTCTGCGGGAACATGTCCACCGGGACCACCGCCGCCACGCGGTAGCCCGCCTCGACGCAGGCGCGCAGGTCGCGCGCGAACGTCGCCGGGTCGCAGGAGACGTAGACGGCCCGCGGGACGCCCAGGTCGCGGAGCGCGGGCCCGATCCCCCGCGCTCCCTCGCGCGGCGGATCGAGCAGCGCCGCGCCGAACCGCCGCGCCGCCGCCCCCGACTCGCGGCCGAAGGCGCGCGCCAGCGCCAGCGCGTCGCCCGCGAAGAAGCGCACGTTCCGGCCGCCCAGGTCGGCGCGGGCCAGCTCGAGCGCCGGCCCCTGCACCTCCACCGCCGACACGCTCCGCGCCCGCTCCGACAGCGGCCCGGTGAAGTTCCCCGCCCCGCAGTGCAGCTCGAGCACGTCCTCGCCCCCGGGCGCGAGCAGGTCCAGCGCGGTCTCCACCAGCCGCGCGTTCGCGCCGCGGTTCGCCTGCTGGAACACGTCCGGGCGCGAGCGCTGCGTCCCGGCCTCGGGCCGGCCCGGCGCGCGCGCGTGCCGCAGCACCGGGTCGCCGGCGGTCGCCGGCTGGCCGCCCTCGGCCTGGAGCACGAGCCCCTGCAGCGCCGGCACGGCCCGGAGCAGCGCCTCGGCGCGGGCGCGCACCGGCGCGGTCACCTCGGGGAGGAGCAGCCACGCCGCGCCCCGCCCGGCGGCCTCGGACCACTCCAGCGCCACCTCGCGCGGCGAGAGCCGCGCGTCGGCGAGCGCCGGGCCGACCGCCTCGCGCAGCGCGTCGAGCCCGGGCTCGAGCAGGTGGCACTCCCGCAGGCGGACCGGCTCGTGCGACCGCCGCCGGAAGAAGACCAGCCGGCCGGCGGCGCGATCGTGGTGGAACTTGGCGCGGGCGCGGTAGCGCAGCGGCGACGGCGACGGGACGATGGGCCGCGCCGGGTAGCTGCCCGGCTCGAGCTTGCCGATCCGGCGCAGCGCCTCGTGGAGCGCCCGCTCCTTCGCGGCGAGCTGCAGCGGGTAGGCGACGTGGAGCCACTCGCAGCCGCCGCAGGCGGCGTCCGGCGACGGGCCCGGGCCGAAGTGGCGGCACGGCGGCGCGACGCGGGCCTCGCCGGGCGCGGACAGCTCGACCAGCGCGCCGTGCGCGGTGGCGGCGCCGGGGCGCGGCGCCGGGACCTCGGCCACCACCCGGTCGCCGGGCGCGGTCCAGGGCACGAACACGGTCAGCTCGCCGTGGCGGCCCACCCCCTCGCCGCCGGGGGCGAGCGCCTCGATGGTCAGCGGGATGCGCACGCGCCGGGGATAGCACGCCCGGGCGCGGACTTCATCGCCGGCCGGCGCTCGCGCTCGTCCGCCCGCCCCTCGACAGGCCCGGGGCGAGCGGAAGCCTCGGAGGCTCCGGGCGACCGGAAGCTGCGCTGCGGGGCGAGCGGAACCCGGCGCTCAGGTCTCGTCGAGATCGCGCCGCAGCCGCGAGACGAACGCCTCCAGCTCGCGCCGCCGCGGCTCGTCCACGCCGGTGAACTCGATGCCCATGCCCGGCACCACGTTGACGGTGTTGCCGAACGGGCTGACGCGGGTGACGCGACCTTCCAGGTGGTACGGGAACGACGCGCCGGGGAGCTGGATCAGGATCTTGACCGCCGTGCCGACCGGCAGCGGGTTGCGCGTGTTGATGAACAGCCCGCCCTGGCTGATGTCCGTCGCCCAGTCGCTGAGGAAGGCGCCCACCGTCCGGTAGGCCACGGGGATCTCGTGGTGAAGGCGCGCGGAGCGCCGCTTCTTCTCGGACGGCGTCATCCGCGAAAACTGTATCAGGGGCCCACGGCCGGGCCAAGAACGAGGCGGACCTGGAGCCCGTGGGCGCCCCCCAGCCGCGCGGCCGCGCTCCCCTCGCGGATGGCCAGCTCCACCCGGCCGCCGCTCCCGACGAGCGCGACCAGCTCGCCCGGCGCCCCCTCCCCGAACGTCCGCACCCAGCGCGCCGGCTGGTCCCCGGCGAACGCGGCGGCGACGGCCGCGCCGCCCAGCTCGGCCGCGCGGATGGAGGTCACCACGTTCCCGAACCGGTCGGCGGCCAGCGCCACCCCGCGCACCGCGCCCCCGGCGACCTCGGCGGCCGGCCACTCCAGCCGCACCGGATCGGCCAGCTCCCGGCCGAGCGCGGCGGGGGTCCCGCCGCGGGCGAGGTAGATGGCCGCCGGCGCGAACAGGTCGCGGCCGTGGAAGGTGGCGGTGCGCGGCGGCGCCAGGACGCCGCCGGTGGCGAGCGCCCAGGCGCGCGCCCCCGGGCCGAGGAAGGGGGTGAGCAGCCCGTTGTCCGGCCCGAGCAGCCGCCGCCCCTCGGGATCGACCACGCACAGCGCCCGGCGCGCGGTGCCGACCCCCGGGTCCACGACCGCGAGGTGGACCGCCTCCCGGGGGAACCAGGGCAGGCAGGCCTCGAGCATGAGCGCGCCGGCGAGGACGTCGAAGGCCGGCACCTCGTGCGACACGTCCACCAGGCGGGCGTCCGGGAACGCGACGAGCAGCACCGCCTTCATCTGCGCCGGGAACCCCGAGCCGGCGCCGAAGTCGGTGGTGAGCGTGAACAGCGGACCGGCCACGGGGTGCCCCTCCCTGCCCCGCGCGGCGCTCAGGCCTGCATGGTCCGCAGATCGGGCGCGACGATGAGCTTCGGCTCGGTGAGCGCCTGGATCGACTCCACGGTCTCGCCCGGCGCGAGCTCCCGCAGGACCAGCCCGTCCTTGGTCACGTCCAGCCAGGCGCGGTCGGTGCAGATCGACGACACGCAGCGGAGGCCGGTGATGGGCAGCGAGCACTGCCGGAGGACCTTCGGCTTCCCGTCCTTGGTGGCGTGCTCCATCATGACCACCACCCGCTTCGCCCCGGCGACGAGATCCATCCCGCCGCCCATGCCCTTCACCATCTTGCCCGGCACCAGCCAGTTGGCGAGGTCGCCGCGCTCCGACACCTCGAGCGCGCCGAGGATGGCGAGGTCGATGTGGCCGCCCCGGATCATCGCGAACGACTCGGCGGAGGAGAAGAACGCGGCGCCCTTCACCACGGTCACCGTCTCCTTGCCGGCGTTGATGAGGTCCGGGTCCAGCTCGTCCTCGCGCGGGTACGGCCCCACGCCCAGGATCCCGTTCTCCGACTGCAGCACCACCTCGACGCCGGGCGGGACGAAGTTCGAGACGAGCGTGGGCATCCCGATGCCGAGGTTCACGTAGAAGCCGTCGCGCAGCTCGCGGGCCACGCGCGCGGCGATCTGCTCTCGGTTGAGCGGCATCGCTTCGCTCCTCCCCTACGCCGTCGCCGGACGGACCGTCCGCCGCTCGATCCACTTCTCGTACCGCTCGCCGCGGACCACCCGCCTCACGTAGATGCTGGGCGTGTGGACGAGGTCCGGGTCGAGCGCGCCGGGCTCGACCACCTCCTCCGCCTCGGCCACCGTGATCGCCGCGGCGGCGGCCATCATCGGCTGGAAGTTGCGGGTGGTCTTCCGGTACACGAGGTTGCCCCAGGTGTCCGCCCTCCAGGCCTTCAGGAAGGCGAAGTCGGCCTTGAGCGGCAGCTCCAGCAGGTACTCGCGGCCGGACAGCAGCCGCGTCTCCTTGCCCTCCGCCACCTGCGTGCCGACGCCGGTGGCGGTGTAGAAGCCGCCGATGCCGGCCCCGCCCGCGCGGATGCGCTCGGCGAGCGTGCCCTGCGGCACCAGCTCCACCTCCAGCTCGCCGGAGAGGAACTGCCGCTCGAACTCCTTGTTCTCGCCGACGTACGACGCGACGATCTTGCGGATCTGCCGCGCCTTCAGCAGCACCCCGAGGCCGAGCTCGGTGGTGCCGCAGTTGTTCGAGACGAGCACCAGGTCGCGCACGCCCTTGCGGTGCAGCGCGAGGATCAGGTTCTCCGGGTTCCCGCACAGGCCGAACCCGCCCACCATGATGGTGGCCCCGTCCTTCACGTCCGCGACCGCGGCGTCGGCCGACTCGACCAGCTTGTTCATCCGCCCCCTCCTACCGCTCCACCACCACCGCGACCGCCTCGCCGCCGCCGATGCAGAGCGACGCCACGCCGCGCCGGCGATCGAGGTCCTTCATCGCCTGGAGCAGGGTCACCAGGATGCGCGCGCCGGACGCGCCGATGGGGTGGCCCAGCACCACCGCGCCGCCGCGCACGTTCACCTTGCGCGGGTCGAGCCCGAGCAGCGCGTTGTTCGCGATCGAGACCACCGCGAACGCCTCGTTGATCTCCCAGAGGTCCACGTCCGCGACCTGGAGCCGCGCCTTCGCGAGCGTGGTCCGGATCGCGTCGGCCGGGGCGATGGTGAACTCCACCGGCGCGCGCGCGGCGCCGCCCCAGGCGCGCAGGCGCCCGAGCACCGGCAGCCCCTCGCGCGCGGCGCGCTCGGCGCTCGCGAGCACCAGCGCCGCCGCCCCGTCGTTGATGGAGGAGGAGCTGGCGGCGGTGACGGTCCCGTCCTTCTTGAACGAGGGCCGGAGCGTCGGGATCTTCTCCGGGCGCGCGCCCTTCGGCCCGTCGTCCTCCGCCACGACGGTCTTCTCGCCCTTCCTGCCCTCGATCTCCACCGGGACGATCTCGGCCTTGAACGCCCCCGCCTTCCACGCCTCGACGGCGCGGCGGGTGGACTCGATCGCGTACTCGTCCTGCGCGGCGCGCGAGATCCCCTGGGTGGCGGCGCAGTGCTCGGCGCACATGCCCATGTGCTGCTGCCCGTACACGTCCCAGAGGCCGTCGTGGATCATCCCGTCCACCAGCTCCACGTTGCCCATCCGCGCGCCGGTCCGCGCGGTCCGGTCGTAGTACGGGACGTTCGACATCGACTCCATGCCGCCCGCCACCACCACGTCGGCGTCCCCGAGCGCGATGGCCTGCGCTGCGGAGATCACCGCCTTCAGGCCGGAGCCGCACACCTTGTTGAGCGTCCAGGCGGGCGTCTTCTCCGGGAGGCCCGCGTAGATCGCGGCCTGCCGGGCCGGGGCCTGCCCCTCGCCCGCCTGGAGCACGTTGCCCATCACCACCTCGTCCACCACCGAGGGCTCCACCCCGGCGCGCGCCAGCGCGGCGCGGATGGCCACCGCGCCGAGGCGCGGGGCGGTGACGGAGGCGAGCGAGCCGAGGAAGGAGCCGATGGGCGTGCGCGCCGCCCCGACGATGACCACTTCGCGTCCGGTCATGGTGACCTCTGGGTGAGGGACCCGCCCAAGGGACCTCGGGCGGCGCCCCGAAGATAGGAAGGCGTTTCCCCGCTCGTCAACCAATCGTCGGAGTCCGCGCCCGGCGCCGCGCCCCGTCCGGTTCGTTGCGGTCGCGGCCCTGATCTGCGTGCCCGCGGGCCGCCCCGGGCGCGTCCGCGCGCCGACGCAGATCGGCACCGCGCGCCGCCTTGCCCGGTCCGCCGGACCGCCGCTACGCTCCCGGCCCATGACGCCATCACCGATGGTCACACCGGCGCTCGTGGTCCACGGGGGCGCGGGGCAGCGCAGCCCCGACCGCGCGACCGACGCGCCGCGGCTCGAGGGGCTCCGCCGCGCCTGCGAGGCCGGCTGGCAGGTCCTCTCCCGGGGCGGCGCCGCCCTCGACGCGGTGGAGGCCGCGGTGCGGGTGCTGGAGGACGACCCGCTGTTCAACGCCGGCAGGGGCGCCGCGCTCACCGCCGAGGGGGCGGTCGAGCTGGACGCGTCCATCATGGACGGCGCCACGCTGGGCTGCGGCGCGGTGGCCGTGGTCCGCGACGTGGCGAACCCGATCTCGCTCGCCCGGGCGGTGATGGAGCGCTCGCCGCACGTGCTGCTCGCCGGCGAGGGCGCCTCGGCGTTCGCCCGCGAGGTGGGGATCCCGGCCTGCGACCCGGCCGCGCTCGTCACGCCCGCGCAGCGGGCCCGCTTCGAGGCGGAGCGCGCCGCGGCGCGCGGGAAGCCGGGGCACGGGACGGTCGGCGCGGTGGCGCGGGACGCGCGCGGCCACCTCGCCGCGGCCACCTCCACCGGCGGGATGATGCTGAAGCGCGCCGGCCGGGTGGGCGACACGCCCATCATCGGGGCGGGCACCTACGCCGACGACGCCTCGGCGGCGGTCTCCTGCACCGGCCACGGCGAGCGCGTCATCCAGGTGACCCTGGCGCGCTACGCGGCCGACCGGGTGGCGGCCGGCGCCGCGCCGGGGGAGGCGGCCCGCGAGGCGGTGCGGATGCTCGCCGCGCGCGTGCAGGGCGAGGGCGGCCTCATCCTGGTCGGCCCGGCGGGCGACCCGGCGTTCGCGTTCTGCACCGAGGTCATGAGCCGCGCCTGGATCGGGCAGGACGGGGTGGTGCGCGCGGAGGTTTGAAGGGGCGCGCGGCCGCGCCGGCGCCCCGCCCGCCTACCCGCGGGTGATGCGGCCGGAGCCGGCCACGGCGGCCTGCTCCACCCGGCCCTCGCCCCACCACCGGACGTCGCCGGAGCCGGACACCGCCGCGCGGAGCGTGCCGCCGGACAGGGTGACCTCGGCGTCGCCCGAGCCGGCGATCTGCACCGCCGCGTCGTGCGCCGCGAGCCGGCGGCCCAGGATCTCGCCCGAGCCCTTCACGGCCGCGTCCAGGCGGTCGGCGCGCCCGTCCAGCTCCGCGGAGCCGGAGCCGTTGAGCTCGACCCGCAGCTTCCCGGCGGTGCCGGTCCAGCGCAGGTGGCCGGAGCCGCTCATGGAGAGCACCTGGTCGCCGCGCGCCCCGTCCACCGAGGCGCTCCCGGAGCCGGCCAGCGCGAGCCGCTCGAGCGCGGGCACGGTGACCTCGACGCGCGGCCCGCGGTACGAGCGGAGGTCGCGCTCGTTGCGGATGGTGAGCGTGCCGCCGCGGACCTCGGTGACGATCTCGGGCTGGAGGTTCTCGTCGGCCACCACCACCACCGACTGCGCCGGCCCGACCTTCACCTCGAGGTCGAGCGAGCCGGCGAGCTGGATGGCCTGGAAGGCCGGGACCTCCCGGCGCTGGTGCACCACGTGGCCGTCGCCGTCCACGGCGGCGGCGGAGAGCGGTGCGGCGAGGGCCGCGGCGGCGGCGAGGGCGGCGAGGCGCATGTGTTCCTCCGGCGATGGTGCGGGCGCGGGAGGGCGCGGCGTCGCCGCCGCGCCCCCCGCACCGGGTCCTCTCTCCCAGAGCGGACCCGGGCCCATACGCAGCGTGCGCCGGCCTTATTTCACCCGCCCGTCCCCGACCCGCCGGGGAGCCGCGCGGCGGCGTCCATGAACGGCTTCACGATGTCGAGCGGCAGCGGGAACACGATGGTCGAGTTCTTCTCGGCGGAGATCTCGACCAGCGTCTGGAGGTAGCGGAGCTGCAGCGCCCCCGGCGAGCGGGCGATCACGTCCGCCGCCTGCCCCAGCTTCTCGGCCGCCTGGTACTCGCCCTCGGCGGCGATGACCTTCGACCGCCGCTCGCGCTCCGCCTCGGCCTGCTTGGCCATGGCGCGCCGCATCTCGTCGGGGAGGTCCACCTGCTTCACCTCCACCGCGGTCACCTTCACGCCCCACGGCTCGGTGTGGCGGTCGATGATCTCCTGGAGCTGCCGGTTGATCTTGTCGCGCTGGCTGAGCAGGTCGTCGAGCTCCACCTGGCCGAGCACCGAGCGCAGCGTGGTCTGCGCGAACTGGCTGGTCGCGAACAGGAAGTCGGTGACCTGCAGGAACGCCCTGTCCGCCTGGAGCACGCGGAAGTAGATGACCGCGTTCACCTTCACCGACACGTTGTCGCGCGTGATGACGTCCTGCGGCGGGACCTGCTCCGCGGTCACGCGCATGTCGATGATGATCATCCGGTCGATGAACGGGACGATCCACTTCAGGCCGGCGGTGCGGATCCCGGCGAAGCGCCCGAGCCGCAGCACCACGCCCTGCTCGTACTCGTTCACGATCCGGATGCCGGACAGGAACCAGATGACCACCAGCGCGACCGGGACGGCGACTCCGAGGAGCGGCATGCTTTCCTCCCTGCGGCCGTCACGTCACCAACGGTGAGCGGCGCGCGTCCGCTCCGTTCTAGCCGTTCCGCGGCCCCTCGGCCACCACCGTGACCGTCAGCCCCTGCACGGCCACCACCCGCACGGCGGCGCCGCGCGGGATGGGCGCGTCGCTGCGCGCCTGCCAGTACTCACCGTGCACGAACGCCTCGCCCGCCGCGGGCCCGATGTCGGAGAGCGCCTCGCCGGCCGCGCCCACCAGCGCGGGCGCGCCCAGGTGGAGCGGCGCGCGGCGCACGCGCGCCACGTTCCAGGCCATGAACGCGAGCAGCAGCGCCAGCGCGGCCGGCGTGGGCCAGATCACCCACGGTGACAGCCGGAGCGCCCCCGGGTCGAACCAGTCGCCCGGCGCGGAGGTGTTCACGAAGAACAGCGTCCCGAGCACCAGGCAGGCCGCGCCGGCCAGCCCGGCCAGCCCGTGCGCGGTGACGTACGCCTCGGCCACGAGCAGCCCGACGCCGGCGAGCAGCAGGATCACCGCCCCGACGTTCACCGGGATGACGCGCATGGCGAGGAACGCGAGGAACAGGCAGAACCCGCCCGCCGCGCCGGGGAAGATCATGCCCGGGTGGTAGAACTCGACCGCGATCCCGAGCATCCCGACCAGCATCAGGATCGCCATGACGTTCGGGTCGGCGAGGAACCCGAGCAACCGCTGCCGGACGGTCGGCTCGTACGGCTCGACCGCCGCGCCCGCCACGCGCAGCGGGCGCGCCGCCGCCCCCTGCCCCACCTTCCGGCCGTCGGCCTTCGCGAGCAGCTCGGGCAGATCGGCGGCCACCAGGTCCGCCACCTTCAGCTTCAGCGCCTCCTCGGCGGTGACCGACACGCTCTCGCGCACCGCCTTCTCGGCCCAGTCGGCGTTCCGCCCGCGGGCGGCCGCGACGCTGCGCGCGAAGGCGGCGGTGTCGTTCTCCACCTTCTTCGCCATGTCCTTGCCGGCCTCCTCGGCCACGTCCCTGCCCGCGCCGGTGACCGGGTGCGCCGCGCCGATGTTGGAGGTAGGGTGCATGGCCGCGACGTCGGCGGCGAGCGTGAGGAACACGCCGGCCGAGCCGGCCCGCGCGCCGGCCGGGCCGACCCACACGATCACCGGCACCTCGGTGGCGAGCATGGCCTGGACGATCTCGCGCGTCGCGTCGAGCTGGCCGCCGGGCGTGTCGAGCGTCACCACCAGCGCCGCGAACCCGCCGGTGCGGGCGCGCGCCAGGGCGGCCTCGAGGTACTCGACCGTGCCGCCGGTGATGGGGCCCTTCACCACCGCCGACAGGACCCGGGCCGGCGCGGCGGCCGGCGGCGCGGGCGGGGGCGCCGCGGCCCCGGTGGCGCGCGCCGCGACGCCGGCGGCGAGGAGCCCGGCGCACAGGAGCGGCAGCGCGGCGCGGGCGCGGCGGGGAACGGCGGATCTCGCGGCGCGGGCGCGGCGGGGAACGGCGGATCTCGCGGCGCGGGCGACCTCGCCGTGGCGCATGCTCACCTCCCGGGCGGCGGCTTGCCCAGCTCCTTCATGACGAGCTGCAGGTCCTCCCACGCCTTCTTCTTCTCCTCGGGGCTGCGCAGGAGATAGGCGGGGTGGAACGTCGGCATGAGCCGGATGCCTTCGTACTCGCGCCAGCGGCCGCGGAGCCGGGTGATGGGGGTCGTGTCCCGCAGGAGGGTCTGCGCCGCGAACTTGCCCAGCGCGACGACGACGCGCGGCCGGATGGCGGCGAGCTGGGCGCGCAGGAACGGCTCGCACGCCTCGATCTCGTCCGGCTCCGGGTTGCGGTTCCCGGGCGGGCGGCACTTCACCACGTTCGCGATGTAGACCTGCTCGCGCTGGTAGCCCATCGCCTGGATCATCTTCGTCAGGAGCTGGCCGGCCTTCCCGACGAACGGCTCGCCCTCGCGGTCCTCGTCCGCGCCCGGCCCCTCGCCCACGAACACCAGCTCGGCCTGGGGGTTCCCCACCCCGAACACGAGCGTGGTGCGGCCGCCGGCGAGCTTGCAGCGGCGGCAGTCGCCGAGCGCGTCGCGGACCTGGACGAGCGCCTCGCTCCCGCAGCCCTTCTCCGCGGCGGCGGACGGGCGGGAGGGCGCCTCCCGGGTTCCCGCGGGCGGGGTGTGCTGACCAGGAGGAGGGTGGGTCACGGGGGCAGCGCCGACGGGCGCGCTGCCCTCGGCCGCACGCCCGGCCGGCCGGGCATGTGCGACCGCCGCCGGCGGTTTCACGGGCAACGACGGCCTCGGAACCTCCCGGACGCCGGCCGCCTCCAGCCAGCGCAGGTGTCGCGCCAGCTCGGCCGCGACCTCCGACACCGCCTCCCCTGAACGCGCTTCGCCCACCTGACCCCTCGAAAAAACAGGAACCTCGCGTTGCGACCGCCGCCGCGCGAAACCTAGAATCGAACCCCGATGA
Organism: Anaeromyxobacter sp. Red801; assembly: GCF_049201065.2. Classification (NCBI taxonomy): domain Bacteria; kingdom Pseudomonadati; phylum Myxococcota; class Myxococcia; order Myxococcales; family Anaeromyxobacteraceae; genus Anaeromyxobacter; species Anaeromyxobacter sp. Red801. The sequence goes on from NZ_CM181236.1 coordinate 2,975,695, forward strand.
AGCTGCTCCGCCTGCTCCTCCCCGCCACCCTCGCCGCCGCCGCCGTCGCCATCCTCGCCTGGCCCTCCGACGCCCAGGCGTGGGGGCCGCTGGCGCACCTCAACTTCTCGGCGCAGGCCCTCGCGAACCTCGGGGTGGCGCAGCCCTCGCTGCGCCTGGTCCTGCAGGACTTCGGCAACGAGTTCCTCTACGGCTCCCTCGCGGCGGACATCGTGGTGGGCAAGAACATGGCCCGCTACCTGTACCACTGTCACAACTGGCGCGTGGGCTTCAACGTGTTCAAGCAGGCGAAGCCCGGGGCCGAGCAGGCCTTCGCGCTCGGCTTCCTCGCGCACCTCTCGGCCGACACGGTCGCGCACAACTACTTCGTGCCGTTCAAGACGGTCGCCTCGTTCCACAAGACCAACACCCGCCACGCCTACTGGGAGCTGCGCTACGACCAGCGCATGGACCGCGACCTCTCGCGGCTGGCGCGCCAGGTGTCCACCCGCGCCATCCGCGGCCACGACGACTTCCTGGCGCGCACGCTGACCGGCGCGTCGGTGATCCCGTTCGGCGTCTCGCGGCAGCTGTTCCGGTCGCTGCTGGTGAGCGCGCGGATGGGCCGCTTCCACCACGTCTCGCGGCTGGCGCTGGCGCGCGAGCGCAACCTGGTGCTCGAGCCCGACCTGGTCACCGAGACGAACGAGCTCGCGGTGCAGGCCATCCTCGGGCTGCTCGCCGAGGGCGAGCGCAGCCAGGCCGCGCGGGCCGACGCCACCGGCGCGCGCAACATCCGGCTCGCCACCGACCTCCGCAAGCAGCTGAAGGAGCGGACCGCGCGCCACCGGATCCCGTTCCGCGACGCGACCGACATCGCCGAGGAGACGCGCCTCAGCTTCCGGCGCGGGATCCACGGCAAGCTGATCCTGCCCCCGTCGATCGCGAAGCTGGCCGCGTAGGCGCGGGATCAGCTCCGCGGCCGGCGCGCGTCGAGCACCGGCAGGATCCAGTCGAGGATCGCCTCGGCCACCTTGTCCTTCGTGCCCTCGATCTCGGCCAGCTCGGCGGCCGAGACGAGCGCCACGCGGTTGGTGTCGCCGCCGAAGCCGGCGCCCGGGGCGCCGACCTTGTTCGCCACCACCAGGTCGCAGCGCTTGCCCTTCAGCTTCTCGCGGGCGCGCGCGATGACCTCCTCGGTCTCCGCCGCGAACCCCACCAGCACCGGCGCGCCCGGCTTGCCGGCGTGGCGCTCGCCGAGCCCGGCCAGGATGTCCGGCGTGCGGGCGAGCACCAGCGTCTCGTCGCCGGGCTTTTTCTTGAGCTTGTGCGCGGCGGGCGCGGCCGGCCGGTAGTCCGACACCGCGGCCGCGCCCACGAACAGGTCCATCTCCGCCTGGGCCGCCTCGACGGCGCGCGCCATCTCCTCGGCGGTCTCGACGCGCACCACCTCGACGCCGGGCGGGTCCTCGAGCGCGGTGGGGCCCGAGACGAGCGTCACCTGCGCGCCCCGCCGGGCCGCCACCCTCGCCACCGCGTAGCCCATCTTCCCGGACGACGGGTTGGACACGAAGCGGACCGGGTCGATGGGCTCGCGGGTCGGGCCGGCGGTCACGAGCACCTTGCGCCCGGCCAGGTCCTGGCGCCCCAGCAGCCGCGCGGCGGCGAGCGCGATCTCCTGCGGCTCGGCGAGCCGGCCCTCGCCCACGTCGCCGTCGGCCAGCAGCCCCGCGGCGGGGCCGACCACGTGCATCCCGCGCGCGCGCAGCGCGGCCAGGTTCTCCTGCACCGCGACGTTGCGCCACATGCGCGTGTTCATGGCCGGGGCGAGGAGCACCGGGCAGGTGGCGGCGAGCACCGCGGTGGTGACCGCGTCGTCGGCCATGCCGGCGCGGATCCGCGCGATCAGGTCGGCGGTCGCGGGCGCCACCACCACGAGATCGGCGACGCGCGCCATCTCCAGGTGGCCGTAGGTGAGGTCTGCCGCCGGCTCGAAGAGGTCGGTGAGCACCGGCGCGCCGGACAGCGCCTGGAAGGTGAGCGGGGCCACGAACCGGGTCGCGGCCGGGGTCATGGCGACGCGCACCTTGCCGTGACCCTTCACGATGAGTCTGGTGAGGTCGCAGGCCTTGTACGCGGCGATGCCGCCGCCCACGCACACCACCACCGTCCGGTTGCGGAAGTCCATGCGCGCATCTTACCCGCGTTCCGGCGCCGACGAGGGCGCGCGCGCGGCGGCCGGCGCGGCTATCATCCGCCCGAGTGGATCCCACCCGTCCCGGCCCGTCGCAGGGCGACGCGGCCCTGCCCCCGCCGCCGCCCCTTCCCTCCCCGGCGTCCCCGCCACCGGCCGGCGAGCCCGGGCCCGCGGCGCCCGCGGCCGCGCCGTTCCGCAAGAGCGGGCTCGCGTTCTTCGCGGTGGTCCTGCTGCTGTACGGCCCCGGCATCCTGGCCCAGCAGCTCCACCCGGCGGCGGGCCTGGCCTGGAGCGAGGTGTTCGTGTTCCTGCTGCCGGCGTTCGCGGCCGCGCTCGGCTCGAACCTGCGCCCGGTCCCCTACCTCGGCCTCGCCCGCCCGGCGGGCGTCCCGCTGGCGCTCGCGGCGCTGGCCGGCGCGGCGGGGTTCCTGGTGGCGAACGCGCTCATGTTCGCGTGGGTGGAGGTGCTCCCGCCGCGCATCACCGAGCTGTTCGACGTCGGCCGGCTCTTCGACACGCCGGGGCCGGAGCGGTACGCCATCGCGGCCGCGGCGGCGCTCCTCGCCCCGGTCTGCGAGGAGGTCGCGTTCCGCGGGTACCTGCAGCGCACCGTGGCCCTCCGCCGCGGGCCGGCGGCGGGCCTGGCAGCGGGCACGATCTTCTTCGCGCTCCTGCACCTCGACCCGGTCCGCCTCCCCGCGCTCCTGCTGCAGGGGCTCCTGTTCGGCTGGCTGGCGCTGCGCAGCGGCAACACCTGGAACGCGGTCGCCGCGCACGCGATGAACAACGCGCTCGCGGCCGGGGCCGCGCTCGCCGGCGCCGGCGCGGGCGCGGAGGAGGCCGCCGCCTCGCCCAGCGCCGGGCAGATGGCCGCGACGCTGGTGGCCGGCGGCGTGGCGCTGACGCTGCTGCTGCGCGCGTTCCGGAACGCCACGCCCCCGCCGCCGCCCGCCGCGGCCGCGCTGCAGCGGCGCGATCCGGTGCAGCCGTCCGTCCGGTTCCGGCTGGCGCGGCTGCCGCAGGGCGTCTGGGCGACCGCGTCGCTCGGCATGACGCTGCTCGCGGCGCTCGCGCTCGTGGTCGCGCTGGGGGGCGGGCGCCACCCTCCCCCGGCGGCGCCGCCCGGTCCGGCCCCCACCGTGCCTGCTCCTTGAGGCCTTCCCCCCGCTGCGATGCGGTCCCGCCCGCCTCGGCCCGTTATCCTTTGGTTCGACCTCCCCCGGAGACCCGCGTGAACCGGACCCTCCTCGTCACCGCCAGCCTCGCCGCGCTGCTCGCCGCCGCTCCCGCCCGGGGAGAGCGCGGCCCCTCCACCCCGGCCGAGCGCCGCAAGGCGGTCGAGGTCACCCGCCGCCTGGAGCGCGAGCCGCTCGCGCGCCGCGCCGCGGCCGACCGCCGCTGGCTGCTGCAGTGGATCGTGGAGATCCCGGACATCCAGGTGCGCGGCTGCTCGGGCCCGCTCGACCCGCTCGCCGAGGACGACGGCGGCCGCTTCGGGAAGATCCTCTACGTGCAGTCGGTGTTCGGCATGGCCGTCTACCAGATCGAGCACCCGCGCAGCGCGGACGACTGGCTGGCCGTGCAGACCGCGGGCGTGGAGAGCGTGCTCCGCGCCTACCGCTCGCTGCTGCGCGCCCGCCCGCAGGCCCGCTGGGACGAGCTCGACGCGCTGCTCGCGGCCCAGCGGCGCGGCCGCCTCGCGGCGCTGCTCGAGCAGGCGATGGAGGGCTGCGACGAGCCCGCCGGCCCGGCGCCAGGCGACGCGATCTGACGCAGTCGCATCACCCTTCGTGAATGTACGCCGCGGCCGCACCGCGGCGCTCGGCCGCGCGGCTCCGTCCGGGCGTTGACGCCCGGGGGCGGCGGCCGCACGCTGCCGGGGTGGCGCGCGAGCCGCGCCGCGCGCGGGAGATCGGCATGAAGGTCGTCTGCTCCTACTGTCACCGGCTGCTGCGGGAGTCGCCCGGGGAGGCCGTCGGCGTGAGCCACGGCATGTGCCCGGACTGCGACGCGTACTTCGCGAAGCTGTGGGGCGGGCTGAAGCTGGGCGAGTACCTCGACCTGCTGCCGGTGCCGGTGATGGTGGTGGACGGCGGCGGGCGCGTGGTGGCCGCGAGCGAGCAGCTGGCGGAGGTGCTGCACCGGCCGCGCGCCGAGCTGCGCGGGCTGCGCTGCGGCGAGGCGATGGCCTGCTCCCGCTCGCGCCTCCCCGGCGGCTGCGGCAAGGCGGAGCACTGCCGCGAGTGCACCATCCGCCGCACCGTGGACGAGGTGCACGAGACCGGCCACTCCGTCGCCGGCGCGCGCGCCTGGGTGAAGACGGACGCCGGGCGCGTCCCGGTGACCATCTCGGCGCGGCCGGCGCAGGGCTTCGTGGAGGTGACGCTGGACGACGAGCCCGGCCCGCTCGCGGAGGCGCTCCACCGTCAGCCCCCGCGCTGACGCTCGTGGTTCGACGGGCTCACCACGAGCGGCGTGAGGAGGCCGCCCGCGCGCCGTGACGAGGCTGCCCGCGCGCCGACGAGGCTACCCGGCGCGCCGCAGCACCATGCACTTCAGGTAGCGGCCCTCGCGGAACTGCAGCGAGACCGGGTGATCCGGCGGCTGCCGCGTCTCGGCCACCAGCGCGAGGTCCACCCGCGCCTTGTAGGCCGCCTCCTTCACCGCGTCGGCGAACTGCTCCGCCGAGACGCGCGCCGAGCAGCTCGCGGTGACGAGGAGCCCGCCCGGCGCGAGCACGGCGAGCGCGGCCCGGTTCAGCGAGGCGTAGCCGGCCAGCGCGCCCTCCACCGCCTTCTGCGACTTCGCGAACGCGGGCGGATCGCACACCACCAGGTCGAAGCGGCGCCCCTCGCGCTTGTAGCGGGCGAGCAGCTCGAAGCAGTCCTCGGCGGCGAAGGCGTGGTCGGCCGCGTCGAGGCCGTTGGCGCGGAAGTTCTCGCGCGCGAGCGCGATGGCGTCGCGGTCCACGTCCACCGTGACCACGTGCCCGGCGCCGCCCAGCGCGGCCGCCACCGAGAAGCCGCCGGTGTAGCCGAACAGGTTGAGCGCCTCGGCCCGCCCACGGGCCAGGTCGCGGACCATCCGCCGGTTCTCGCGCTGGTCGAGGAAGTGGCCGGTCTTCTGCCCGCGCCGCACGTCCACCAGCACCTTCATCCCGTGCTCGTCGATGGCGATCCGCTCCGGCGGCTCGGCGCCCCACAGCACGCGCCCGCCCCCGCCGCCCTCGCCCTCGTCCTGGTCGTCGCGCGGGATCTCGTCGCGGCCGAACACGCCGGCGACGCCCTCCTGCTCGGCGTGGAGCGCCTCGACGATCTCGGCGCGGTGCGGGGTGAGGCCGGCCGAGTAGAGCTTCAGCACCACGTGGCGGTCGTACCGATCGGCGACCACGCCGGGCAGCGCGTCGCCCTCGCCGTGCACCACCCGGTAGCCGGTCGTGTCGCGCACCAGCTCGCGGCGCAGCGCCACCGCCCGCGCCACCCGCCGGCGCCAGAAGGCCGCGTCGATGGCCTCGGCCGGCTCGCGGGTGAGGATGCGGACCGAGATGGCGGAGTGCGGATCGTAGTAGCCGCGGGCCACGAAGCGGCCGTCCTCGGTGACGTCCACGATGGTGCCCGCCGGCAGCCGCGCCGGCGCGCGCTCCACCGCCTTGCGGAACACCCAGGGGTGCCCGGCGCTCAGGTGGCGCGCCAGGTCCTTGCGCAGCGGCAGCTCGGCCTCGGCCTTCATCGCGCCTCCGTGCGGCGGCGCCGGGCCGGCGAGGCCGGGCGCGCGCGCGCCCCCCGCTCGCCCCGCGCGCGGGAGAAGTTGCCCACCACCAGCCCCGGCCGCGCCCGCTTCAGCGCGCGCACCAGCGCCGGGATGCCCAGCGCCGCGCCGGGCGCGCCGCGGTCGCGGGCGATGGCCATGTAGACGTCCGGGTCGATGGCGAGCGGCCGGGTCTGCACCTGGTCCACCCCGGTCTCCGCCACCAGGCGGCAGAGCCGCTCGGCCTCGCCGGCGCGGTCGGTGACGCCGGGGAAGGTGAGCAGGTTGAGCGCCACGTAGGCGCCGCCCGCCTTCGCGGCGCGCACGCCGCGCACCACGTCCTCGAGCGCGTAGCCGGTGGGCCGGTAGTAGGCGGCGTAGAGGTCGGGCGAGGCGCTGTTGAGCGAGATGCGCACCGACTCCAGCCCGGCCGCGATCAGCCGCGCCAGCGCCTCCGGCAGCGAGCCGTTGGTGTTCGCGTGCAGCGTGCCGCGCCGGGTCCGCGCGCGGATGAGCCGGATGGCCTTCTCGATCTCCTTCCAGCGCAGCAGCGGCTCGCCCTCGCAGCCCTGGCCGAAGGAGACCATCACGCGGCCGGTGGCGCGCTCCAGGTGGCGCACCGCCACGTCGGCCATCTCCGCGGCGGTGGGCGGCCGCGCGATCCGCTCGTGCGAGGACGGCGGCATCCCCTCGTCCTGCTCGGAGAGGCAGCCCACGCAGGCGGCGTTGCACGCGGCCGACGACGGGATGGCGCCCTCGTCGCGGCCGTAGAACGTGTTCTGCGCGGTGAAGCAGCGCCACTCGAGCGCGCACCGCGCCAGCTGGCGGTAGATGGGGTTGCCGGTCGCGACCAGCCCGTCGACCTTCGCCGGCAGGTCCGGGGTGGAGTGGCGCGACGGGTCCCAGTGCGAGCGGCGGTCGGTGTGGAGCGCCCACACCACCGGCCCGTCCTCGCCCAGCCCGGCCGCGGTGTAGGCCCACTGCGGGAGCGTGGGCGCCTCGTCCACGGTGGCGAGCGGCGGGCGGGCCGCGGCCGGCAGCAGCGTGCGGGTGTAGCCCGGCGGCAGCGTGGCCCCGACCGCGTGCGGCACGATGCGCCGGCGCCCGACCTTCACCTCGTGCAGCACCACCTGCGCGCCGGTCTCCGGGTCGAGGCCGACGGGGCGCCGCCCCGGGAGCAGGCACAGCGTCGCGCCGTCCGGCAGCGGGAGCGCGCGCTCCGCGGGGCGCAGGATCGCGTCGCCGCTGCGCGCGGCCGCGAGCAGCGTCGGGTGGTCGTAGACCGTGCCCCGGTCGTCGGCGAAGAGGAGTCTCGGCATGGGCGTCGTGCGCTTCACCCGCGCGGGCGCGGCGGCGGGCCGAGGGTCTTACCACGCCGGCGTGCGCCGCGCCGGGGCCGCGCGGACCCCCTGCCGGCTCCCGCGCCCGGGTCTTCCGGCCCCGGCCGCCGGGATGCTAGGAATCCCGAGTCCTTTCCGCGTGCTCGCCCTCTCCCCCTCCGGTCCTCCGGCCGGACGGACGGCGCGCGGGAATCTCCCCGGCCGATGGGCCGTTTCCCAGGTCGAGTGGCCTGAATCGGAAGCGGGTGCGCGTCGTCCGGGATTAGATCGAGATCAAGCCCGAAATGTTCGACCTCCGACAGAACGACCTGACCCGCGACGAGTTCCAGGAGCTCGCGCTCAAGCACATCGACCCCCTCTACTCGGCGGCGCTGCGGCTCACCAAGAACGACCGCGACGCCGAGGACCTGGTCCAGGACACGTTCCTGCGCGCCTACCGCTTCTTCGACAAGTTCGAGCGCGGCACGAACATCAAGGCGTGGCTGTTCAAGATCCTGACCAACACCTTCATCAACCGGTATCGACGGTCGGTGAAGGAGCGCAACATCGTCGAGGGGTCGGAGCGCGACGCCGTGCACGAGCGGTTCGTGTCGCGCGAGGCGGCCGAGTACGCGGCCAACCCGGAGCAGTACTTCTTCGACCGGCTCCTCTCCGACGACGTCCTGAAGGCGGTGGACTCGCTGCCCATCGACTTCCGGATGGTCGTGATCCTCGCGGACCTGCAGGAGTTCTCGTACAAGGAGATCGCCGAGATCCTCGACGTCCCGGTGGGCACCGTGATGAGCCGCCTGTACCGTGGACGCCGGCTGTTGCAGAAGGCGCTGGCGAGCTACGCCGTGGTCTCCGGGGTGATCCAGCTCCCGGAGTCCGAGGACGGCGAGAGCATCGACCTCGAGACGTACCGGCGCCGCCGCGGCAAGTCGGCCTAGGATCCCGGCCAGAGGGCCTCGAATGCGGATCGACTCCACCGTCACCGCCGCCATGGACTGCCGCGAGCTCGAGCGATCGATCGACGTCTACCTGGACGGCGAGTTCGGCGAGCGCGAGCGCGCCGAGGCCGAGGCCCACCTCGCCACCTGCACGCCGTGCCGCGCCATGGCCGACCGCCAGGGCGCCGTCCGGCTCGCGCTCCGCGCCAAGCTCCGCGAGGCCATGGCCTCGCCCGCCGCCGCCGGCTGCGCGCCGCCGCACCTCCGCGCGCGCGTGCGGACGTCGCTCGCCCACGAGCGCCGGCCGCTCTGGCGCCGCGTGCTCCAGCCCGTCCCCGTCGCCGCCGTGGCCGCCTGCGCCATGGGCGTGCTGGTGGTGCTGGCGGGCCACCGCGGCGACACCGCCCTGGTGGACGACGCGATCCGGGTGCACCACCGCGCGCTGCCGCTCGAGGTGGACGCGGCGGCCATGCCGGGCTGGTTCGCGGGCAAGCTCGACTTCCACCCCGCCCTGCCGCACTTCGCCGGCGCCGTCGCCCGCCTCGAGGGCGCCCGGCTCTCCAACCTTCGCGAGTGGCCGGCGGCCTACGTGCGCTACCAGCTCCCCCGCGGGCAGGCCGGCCTGTTCATCGTGGACGACCCGGACCGCCGGTTCGACACGCCCGGCCGCGAGGTGAAGGTGGGTCCGCAGGTCGTCCGGGTGGTCAACGCGCGCGGGTACAACGTCGCGGTGTGGCGCCAGGACGAGATCGTCTACTCGCTCGTCTCCGACCTCGACGAGGACGCGCTGTTCAAGCTCGTCCAGGCCGCCCAGGCCGAAGCCGCCGGCGGCCGATAGCGGCCGATCGCGGCGCCGGCGGTGTGGTCGCGGGGACGACCCGCGGCCCTGGCGTCCGTTTTGACCTCGCCCCGCGCCGCGGGTAACATTCACCAGCATTTTCCGCGTGGTGCGCGACGTGCGCGCCGTCCCTCCCGCCCGTGCCCGGGTCCGCCTGATGCCCAAGAAGATCCTGCTCATCGAGAACGACGCCGCGTTCGCCGCCGAGCTCTCGAAGACGCTCGAGGCGAGCGGCTTCGACGTGCGCGTCACCGGCGACGGGAAGCTCGGGATCGAGCTGGCCCGCGAGTGGGCGCCCTCGGGCGTGGTGCTCTCCGTCGAGCTGCCCGGGATGAGCGGCTACCTCGTCTGCCAGAAGCTCAAGAAGGACGACGCGCTGAAGGCGACGCCGCTCGTGCTCACCAGCGCCGAGGCGACCGAGGAGACGTTCGAGAACCACCGCAAGCTGAAGGTCCGCGCCGACGAGTACCTGCTGAAGCCGTTCCCGGCCGCCGCGCTGGTGGAGAAGCTCGGCGCGCTGGTGGGGCTGCCCGACGCGGGCGAGGAGCCGCTCGAGGCCGACGAGGAGATCGTCTCGCTCGAGGAGGAGGTGGGGCTCGAGGCGGTCTCGGACCTCCCCGAGGCGGACCTCCCCGCCCTCGACCTCGACGCGCTCCCGGACGAGCCGGGTGGCGACGTGCCGGCCGGGGACGACCTGGCGCTGCTCGACGAGGCGTTCGACGGCATCGCCGCGCCGCGCCCCGAGCGGCCGGGCGACGCGCTCGACCTGGCGCTCGGGCTCGGCGACGGGCCCGCCGCGGTGGACGACCCCCTCGACCCGTCGCTGCTCGACGGGACCGACGACCTCCCCGGCCCCGCGGGCCTGGACGCCGCGGACGATCCGGACGCGGGCCTGTCGCTGCTCGACGCGGACGCCGCGCTCGGCGCGCTCGCCGACGAGCCGCCCGCGCCGGCGCGCCCGCCGGTGCGCGGCGCGAGCGCCGACGCGCTCCGCGCGGCGGGGATCCGGCTGCTCGAGGACGCGCCCGCGCCGGCCGCGGCGCCCGCGGGCGCCGATCCGGCCGAGCTCGCGGCGGTGCGCGAGCAGCTGCGCCACGCCGAGGAGCTCGCGGCGGGCGCCGCCGCCGAGCAGGCCGCCCTCCGCGCGCGCGGCGACGCGGCCGCGGCGGAGGCGGAGCGCGCCCGCGCCGAGCTGGCCGGGGCGCGCGACGAGGCGCGGGAGGCCCAGGATCGCGCCGAGGCGCTGGAGCGCGAGCTGGCCGAGCTGCGCGAGCGGCTGGCGGGCGCCGAGCGCGCCGCCGGCGACGCCGAGCGCCGGGCCGAGGACGCCGAGGCGCGCGCGCTGGAGGCGGAGGACGCGGCGCGCAGGCGGGCCGCGGAGGCGGCGGCCGCCGCCGAGGCCGCGGCGCACGCCGAGGCGATGGAGCGCGAGCTGGAGGAGCTGCGCACCGAGCTGGTGGTGGCGCGCGGCGAGGCCGAGGGTGCGCGCGGCGAGGTCGAGAACCGCACCGCCGAGCTGCGCCGGCGCGTGGCGGAGCTGGAGGCCGCGAACGCCAAGAACGAGGAGCGCGTCCTCAAGGCCTACCAGAAGATCAAGGGCGACGAGAAGGTGAAGGACAAGGTCCGCAAGGCGCTCGCGATCGCCGGGCAGCTCCTCGACGAGGGGCTGCCCGCCGAACCGGCCGCCGAGAAGGAGCGCCGCGCCGCCTCGCCGCTCGTGCGCGAGTAGCGGCGCCGCGCGGCGCTACCCGAGCGCCTCCTCGTCGCCGGCCGGCGGCGCGAGCGTGACCCCGAGGTAGCGGAGCAGCCGCTGCTGGTGGCGGCCCAGGCCCACCACCTCGACCGCGCCGCGGCCGCAGAGCTGGCCCGCCATGGCGGCCACGCCCAGATCCTGCACCTCGCGCACGCCCGAGAAGTCGAGCACCAGCGGGGAGGAGACGGGGATCTCGCCGAGCCACCCGGAGAGGCGGCTCGCGGCCTGGCGATCGAACGTGCCCTCGATCCGGATGACGAGCTCGCCGCGTGCCCCGCGCGTCACGTCCATCATGTCACTGACCCCGGCCCGGAGAAGAGGAGTCCAAGTTGCGCGCACGGCGGGCGCAGGTCAACCCGGCGCCCCAACGTGGAGGACGCGCTGCGACGCAGGGGACCGATTCCCGCGTCGACGCGGAGCGCGCGTGCGACCTCCGGGTGCGGTCGGCGCCTGCGCGCGATCAATGCGTCGAGGGCGTGGAGCCCTCCGGGCCCGCGCCGGCGCCGGACGTCGCCTCGCGCGCCCGCGCCGCGCGCATCGCGCCCACGGCCGCGCCGAGCGCGAGCAGGTTCGTCGGCGAGAGCGCGGCGCGCGCCGCCATCCGCGCCATGGGCCGCAGCAGCGGCCACAGCCCGCCGCCCAGCACCAGCCCGGCCGCCGCCGCCACGCCCAGCACCACCATGGGCGACTCCGCCATGCGGCGCTCCAGCTCCAGCTCCTCGGCGAGCCGCGCCACCGACTCGCGCGCCTCGTCGCCGAGCTCGCGCAGCGCGTCGGCCACGTCGCCCAGCTCGCCCGCCTCCAGCCCGCCCGCCCCCCGCTCGCGCTCCATCGCCCCTCCGCTCAGGTCCGCGAGAGCAGCCGGCCGGCCAGGAACCCGAGCCCGACGGCGATGGCGACGGCCGCGATGGGCCGCTCGCGCGCGAAGCCGCGGATCCACTCGCCCGCGTCCTCGGCGTAGCCGCGGAGCCCCTCGAGCTGCTCCTGCATGCCCTCGGCCAGCTCCTCCGCCCGGTGGCGCACCTCGTCCATCGTGCCTTCCCCGCCCCTGCCGCCGTTTTCCATGGTCTCCCTCGCCGGATCGCCCTCGCCGCAAGGTAGGCCGCGCGCGCACGCGCGGCCAAACCCCGGGGAGGCGGCGGATCAGGCCCGGCGCGCGCGGCGCCGGCGCAGCCCGGCGAGGAGCTCGTCGAGCTCGGCGATGCGCAGCGCGCGCGCCGCCGCGAGGTAGGCGAGCCCGCCCGCGGCGATGGGGCCGAACGCGAGGGCGAGCTGCGCCGGGACGCCGGCGCGGCCGCCGAGCAGGCCGGCGAGCCCGCGCTCGGCGGCCCAGGCGACCGCGGCCAGCACCGCCGACGCGAGCAGCACCTTGCCGAGCTGGCGGACGAGCCCCTCCCCGCCCAGCCGGCCGTGGCGGCGCCGCCAGGAGAACAGCAGCACCGCGAAGTTCGCGAGCGCCGCGAGCGAGGTCCCGAGCGCCACGCCCCGGTACCCGAGCACGGGGTAGAGCGCGAGGTTGAGGACCACGTTCGACGCCATGCCGAGCACGCTGCCCACCACCGGCACGCGGGCGCGGTCGAGCGCGTAGAACGCCGGCGCGAGCACCTTCACCGCGGAGTAGGCGTAGAGCCCGGCCGCGTAGCACACCAGCGCCGCGGCGGTGGCGTCGGTGTCGGCCGCGCCGAAGCGCCCGTGCTCGTAGATGACGGAGATGATGGGCCGGGCCAGCACCGCCAGCCCCACCGCCGAGGGCACGTTCAGGAACGCGACCAGCCGCAGCGCCGAGCCGAGCGTGTCCTGCACCGCGCCCATGTCGCGGGCCGCCGCCCGCTGCGCCACGCCGGCGCCGGCCACGGTGGCGATGGCCACGCCGAACACGCCCAGCGGGAGCTGCATGAGGCGGAACGCCATCTGCAGCCAGGTGTTCGCGCCCTCCTGGTGCGAGGCGAAGATGGTGTTGACGAGGATGTTCACCTGGGTGGCGGAGAGCCCCACCACCGCGGCCCCCATCAGCCGGAAGATGCGGCGGACCCCGGGGTCGGCGAGCGCGCCGCCGGCGAGCGCCGGCCGGGCGCGGTAGCCCACCGCGCGGACCGACGGGAGCTGCGCCGCGAGCTGGAGCGCGCCGCCGAGCAGCGTGCCGATGGACCAGCCCACCACCGCCCGCTCCGGCGGGAGCCCGGCCAGCCACAGCCCGACCCCGACCGCGATGGCGCCCACGTTGAACAGCGCGGGGGCCACCGCCGGCGCGGTGAAGCGCCCCTGCGCGTTCAGCATGCCCATCGCCACCGCGGAGAGCGAGACGAGGAGCAGGAACGGCATCATGATCCGGGTGAGGTACGCCGCCAGCGCCGCCTGGTCGGCGGTGTAGCCCGGCGCCATGAGCGCGACGAGCGGGCCGGCGAAGGCGATCCCGAGCAGCGTGATGCTCCCCACCACCAGCAGCACCAGCGCCACCACCGTGTTCGCGAGCCGGTAGGCCGCCTCGCGGCCGCGGTTGCGGTGGGCGTCGGCGAACGCGGGCACGAACGCCGAGGAGAGCGCGCCCTCGGCGAACAGGTCGCGGAGCAGGTTGGGGATCCGGAACGCGACCACGAACGCGTCGGAGAACCGGTTCGCGCCGATCAGGATCGCGAAGAGCTGGTCGCGGACCAGGCCCAGCACCCGCGAGGACATGGTGGCGGCGGACAGCCACACCGCGCGCCCGACGCGGACCGGCGCCGCGCCCGCCGCCTCGGGGGTCCCGGCCACTAGTGCTTCCCGCCCACCGGCCCGCGCGCCGCCTGCTCCTTCTTCATCATCCACGCCTTGGCCTGCGCCTGGATCGTCTGCGGCACGTTCCGATCGCGGGCCAGCTCCTTGATGTCCTTCTCCTGGAGCGTGGTGAGCATCTTGAGCGCGGTGGGCAGCGGGACCTTCGGGTTCTTCACGAGCGAGATCTTGATGGCGTAGGTCTTCAGGTACTCGCGGGTGCCGTAGATGTGGCGCAGCACGTCGGCGCTCACGGTGCGCGAATTGGCCAGCGAGAGGATCTCGCCGTCGGTGATGCGGGGGCTGGTGACCGCCGCCATGCACACCAGCTTGTTCGCGTCGCGCAGGAGCAGGGTGCGGGCCTCCTTGTTGCCGAGCGTGGCGAGCTTGATCTTCTCCGACACGCTCATGCGCATCACCCGCTGCGTGATGTTCAGCTTGCGGGTGGACTGCTCCTCGGTCTCCGCCGCGGGCGGCGCGCCCTCGCCGGCGCCGTCGCGCGCCAGCTCGTCCGCGTACTCGGCCATCAGCTGGGCGGCGGTCTCGCCCGGCTCGGGCGGCTTCACGGTGGGGTCGACGCCGTGGACGCGCTTGTGCGCCTCGACCATCTGCGGCACGTCGAGCAGCGTGAGCCCGTTGCGCACGCAGAAGTCGCAGGCGCCGTCCAGGGTGGACGCCAGCACGCCCGGGTTCGCGCAGAGCGCGCGCACGATGGGCTCGTGCCGGAGCAGGCGCAGCTCGTTCTGCCGGACGATCTCGGCGAGCCGCTGCGGCACGATCGCGGCGAGGCGGGCCACCGTCCCGTCCAGCGTGGCCGGGTTGAGCAGCACCAGCTCGAGCGCGCCCTCCCGCTGCGACAGCCGGTCGGCCATCCAGTCCAGCACCGCGCCGGGCACCTCGTCCGAGCGCAGCGCCACGCTCCAGATCTTCTCGGGCAGCCCCTCGGCGGTCTTCGCCGCCGTGTCGCGCACCGCGGCCTCGGGGTCGTGCGCCAGCATGAACAGGAGCGTGGCCAGATCCGCGGCGGCCACCGCCGGGACGAGCCCCTTCGCGCCCATGGTGCGGAGCGGCAGCGGGGCCTTCGGGTCGGCGTGCTTCTGCAGCGGCTTCGGCAGGGTCTCCAGCGGGAGCGGACAGTCCGGCATCAGCGTTCGACCTCTCGAGGCTCGTCCGGCTCCGGCGGCGCGGCGGGCGCGCCGGCGGCCTCCGCGGTGGGCGCGGGGGCTGCCGGTGCGGCCTCGGCCGCACCGGGCTCGGCGGGCGCGGCAGTGCCGGACGCGGCGGGCTCGGCCTGCTCGGCGGCGGGCGCGTCGGATGGGGTGGGGTCCGCGGCAGGCTCCGCCGCGGGGGGCGCCGCCTCCACCTCCAGCGGGACCGGCGCGGGCGGCGGCGGCGCCTCGGGCGGCGCTGGGGGAAAGCCCAGCGCGAGCGGCGACATCTCGTAGAGCGGCGTGTGCCGCCGCTGCCACTTGTGCCGGATCCGGCCGAGGAAGCGGTTCAGCGGGTTGTTGCGGGAGAGGAAGCCGATCACCGGCGGGCGGCGGATGCCGATGGTGTCGCGGGCCATGCAGAGGCTCGCGTCGCGCGGCCACAGCTCGAGCCCGCGCAGGATGGCGCGCACCGCCCGCTCGCGCTGGTTGAGCGCGAGGTGCACGCGGGCCTGGTTGAGCAGGAGCTCCGGCTCCGGGCCGGTGGCGCGCAGCGCCTGGTCGCACAGCGTGACGCCCAGGTTCGAGTTCTTCTCGACGAGCACCAGCGTCACGCCGTACCAGGACATGGCGCGCGCGTCGCGCGGGTCCCGGCGGTGCGCGCGTTCGAACGCAGCGTGCGCCGCGCCCAGGTCGCGCGCGGTGAACGCGGCGAGGCCCTCGTCGAGGAGGCTCCGCGCCGGGGCGGCGGCGCCGGGCGCCGGGGATGAGGTGGACGGGCCGGTCACCGGTTGCGCTCGTGGAGGATGCGCAGCCCCTCCAGCGTGAGGTGCTCGTCCACCTCGGTGATGCTGCGCGAGACGCCGGCGATGAGCGGCGCGAGCCCGCCGGTCGCCACCACCTTGGGCGGCGTGGCCAGCTCGGCCGCGATCTGGGCGCAGATCCCGTCCACCATCCCGACGTACCCGTACACCAGGCCGGCCTGGATCGAGGCGACGGTGTTCTTGCCGATGACGGACGGCGGCTTCGCGAACTCCACCCGCGGCAGCTTGGAGGCGCTGCGGGCCAGCGCGTCCATGGAGATCCCGATCCCGGGGCAGATGGCGCCGCCCAGGTACTCGCCCTTCGCGGAGATGACGTCGAAGGTGGTGGCGGTGCCGAAGTCCACCACCACCAGCGCGCAGCGCCAGCGCTCGAACGCGGCCACCGCGTTCACCACCCGGTCCGCGCCCACCTCCCGCGGGTTCTCGTAGAGGATGGGCATCCCGGTCTTCATCCCCGGGCCCACGAACATGGGCTTCCGGTCGAAGTACCGGACGCACATCTGCTCGAGGGTGAAGGCGAGCGGCGGGACCACGCTCGCGATCACCACCGACGAGACCCGCGCCGGCTCGAGGCCGGCCGAGGCGAACAGCTGGCGCAGCAGGATCCCGTACTCGTCGTAGGTGCGGGTGTGGCTCGTCTCCACGCGCCAGTGCTTGCGGAGCACGGCGCCCTCGTAGGCGCCCAGGGTGGTGTTGGTGTTGCCGACGTCGATGGCGAGGAGCACGGGCGGGAGCCTAGCTTCCGGGCCTGTCTGGGGTCAATTCCGCGGCCGGCGCGGGCGCGCGCCGCCGCACGGGTCAGCGGGGCCGCAGCAGCCGGACGTCGCCCGCGAGCACCCGCTCCAGCCCGCTCGCCGTCCGGACCAGCAGGGCCCCGGCCTCGTCGATGTCCTCGGCGGTGCCGGCCAGCTCGCCCTCGTCCACCCGCACCCGCACCTCGCGTCCCAGCGTCACCGAGCGCTCGCGCCAGGCCTCGCGGATGGGCGCGAAGCCCCGCTCCTCGTGCACGTCCAGCCAGCCCTCGAGCGCGGTCAGGCAGGCGGCCGCGAACAGCGCGCGCGGGGCGGGCTCGCCGCGCTCCAGGAGCACGCTGGTGGCCTCGCCGCGCAGGTCGTCGGGGAAGTCGTCGGCCCCGGCGTTCACGTTCACGCCCACGCCCACGACGATCCAGTGGACGCGATCCGGCTCGGCCGCCAGCTCGGTGAGGATCCCGGCGATCTTGCGCCCGCCGGCGAGCACGTCGTTCGGCCACTTGATGCCGGCGTCCACCCCGGCCTGCCGGAGCGCGTCGCAGACGGCGAGCGAGGCCACCAGCGTGACCTCCGGGGCGCGCGCCGTGGGCAGGTCGGGCCGGAGCACCACGGAGAAGTAGAGGTTCTTGCGCGGCGGCGAGATCCAGGCGCGGCCGCGCCGCCCTCGCCCGGCGGTCTGCCGCTCGGCGATCACCACCTCGCCGTGCACGGCGCCCTCCTCGGCCAGCTCCCGGGCGCGGTCGTTCGTCGAGGCGAGCTCCTCGTAGGCGTGGAGCACCTGGCCGAGGTCGTGGGTGTTGAGCAGCGGCCGCAGCTCCAGCGCGGTGAGCCGGTCCGGCACCTCGGCCAGCCGGTAGCCGCGCGCCGGCACCGCGTCGATGCGGTAGCCGCGGGCCCGCAGCGCGTTCACGTGCTTCCACACCGCGGCGCGGGTCAGGCCGAGCTTGTCGGAGATGGCCTCGCCGGACACGACCTCGTCCCCGGCCTCGGCCAGGAACGCGAGCACCAGCTCGGCGGAGTCGGACGGCTCGGTCGCCATGGTCCCGCGATCTTCCGGGGCCGGCGACGGCCTGTCAAATGGCGCGCCCGGGCAGGCGCGGGTCAGGCCAGGTCGAACGCGAGGTCCACGGCCCGCGCGCTGTGCGTGACCGCCCCCATGGACACGAAGTCCACCCCGGTCGCGGCCACGCGCGGGAGCCGCTCCAGCGTCATGTTGCCGCTGGCCTCGAGCAGGACGCGGCCGGCCGCGCGGCGGACCGCCTCGGCCATGGCCGCGTCGTCCATGTTGTCGAGCAGCACCAGGTCGGCGCCGGCCGCGATGGCCTCGTCCAGCCCGGGCAGGTCCTCGACCTCGACCTCGACCCGCAGCATCGCGCCGGCCGAGGCGCGGGCGCGCCGGACCGCCTCGGCGACGCCGCCGCAGGCCGCGACGTGGTTGTCCTTGATGAGGACGCCGTCGCCCAGGCTGAAGCGGTGGTTCTTGCCGCCGCCGGCGCGCACCGCGGCCTTCTCCAGCATGCGCCAGCCCGGCGTGGTCTTGCGCGTGTCGAGCAGGCGGGTGCGGCCGCCGCCCGCGGCCAGCGCGTCGGCGCAGCGGCGGGTGGCGGTCGCCACGCCGGAGAGCCGCTGGAGGAAGTTCAGCGCGGTGCGCTCGGCGGCGAGCAGCGCGCGCACCGTGCCGCGCGCGGTGCCGACGAGCTCGCCGCGCGCGGCGCGCGCGCCGTCGGCGCGGTCGAACGTGCAGGATGCCCCGAGCCGCTCGAACACCCGCACCGCCACCGCGGTGCCGGCGAGGACCAGGTCCTCCTTCGCGAGGAACCGGCCCTCCCCGGTCGCCGAGGCGTCGATGGTCGCCTCGCTCGTCGCGTCGCCGAGGAGGAGGTCCTCCTCGAGCGCCAGGTCGAGGAGGCGCTCGGCGTGGGCGGAGAGCCGGGGCATCCGCGCGCCGCCGCCTACTTCCGCTTCCCGGCCTTCTTCTTGGCCGTCTTCTTCGCGACCTTCTTCGGCGCCGGCTTCCGCGCGACCTTCTTCGCGGGCGCCTTCTTCGCGACCTTCTTCTTGGCGGCCGGCTTCTTCGCGGCGACCTTCTTCGCGACCTTCTTCTTCATGGCGGCGCGCTTCGCGGCGGCCTTCTTCACGGAGCGGCGAACCGTCTTGCGGACCACCGCCGCCACCTTCTCGATGCCCGACGCGACCGCGGTCGCGGCCTGCTGCGCGGCCTCGCTCACCGCGGCGACGGCCTTCTCGGCGCTCTCGACGACCGGGTTCTCCTGCGCCTGCTGCGACGGGGCAGCGGGCGCGTCCTGCGTCGGCTTCTGCTCGTTCTGGATCTCCATGGTGTCCCTCCTGGCGGAATTCGCCTCCGATCCCGAAAGCATCGCACGATGCGCCTCGAGCTTGCCTCTTTTTTCGCGAAGCTCCTCCGCCCGGGCACGGTCCTTCTCGACCACCGCCGCCGGCGCGTTCTGCACGAAGGACGGGTTCTGGAGCTTCCGCTCGAGGACGGCGAGGTCCTGATCGACCTTCCCGATCTCCTTGTCCACGCGGGCGGTCTCGGCCGCCAGGTCGATGACCCCGGCGAGCGGGACGCGCACCTCGAACCCGGGGCCCACCCCCACCGCCGACTGCGGCGCCGGGGCGGTCGCGGCCGCGACCACGAGGTGCGAGCCCTCGACCCCGGCCACCCGGTGCACCCGGGCCAGCTCGCCGGCCTGCAGCAGGTCGCGGACCGCGGGGTCCGCCACCGCGATCTCCACCGGCGCCTGCGCGCCCAGCTTCACCTTCCACGGGATGCCCATCTCGCCGCGGATGTTGCGCACCGCGTCGATGATCCCGAGAACCGGGCGGAAAGCGGCCTCTGCCGCCTCGTCCGCCTCGCCCTTTCGGGGGTATTCGGCGACCAGGACCGAGTCGGCCCACGCGCTCGCGCCGACCTGCGCGCGGAGCACGTGCCACAGCTCCTCGGTGATGAACGGCATGAACGGGTGGAGCAGGCGGTAGGACGTCTGGAGGCAGTGCACCAGCACGGCCTGGACGGCCCGCCGCGCCTCGGCGTCCTCGGAGGCGAGCGCCTCCTTGGACAGCTCGATGTACCAGTCGCACAGCTCGTGCCAGACGAACGCGTACACGGCGTTCGCGGCGTCGTTGAACCGGAACGCCTCGAGCGCCTCCACCGTCTCGTTCACCGCGCGCTGCAGCCGGGCCAGGATCCAGCGGTCGGCCGGCGTGCGCGCGGCGCGGGCCGGGTCGTCCCCGCGCTCCTCGTAGCCGGCCAGGTTCATGAGCGCGAAGCGGCTCGCGTTCCAGAGCTTGTTGGCGAAGGCGCGGTAGCCCTCGATGCGCTCCTTCGCGAGCTTGATGTCGCGCCCCTGCGCGGTGAGCGCCGCCAGCGTGAAGCGGAGCGCGTCGGCGCCGTACTGCTCGGTGATGACGAGGGGGTCGATGACGTTCCCCTTCGTCTTCGACATCTTCTGGCCCTTCTCGTCGCGCACCATCGGGTGCAGGTACACGGTCCGGAAAGGCACCTCGCCCATGAAGTGGAGGCCCATCATCATCATCCGGGCCACCCAGAAGAAGATGATGTCGTGCCCGGTCTCCATGACGGAGGTCGGGTAGAAGGTCCGCAGCGTGTCGGTCCGCTCCGGCCAGCCCATGGTGGAGAACGGCCACAGGCCGGACGAGAACCAGGTGTCGAGCACGTCCTCGTCCTGGCGCAGCTCGCGCTTGCCGCAGGTCGAGCAGGCCTCCGGCGTCTCGCGCGCCACCGTGACGTGGCCGTCGGGGCAGTACCAGGCCGGGATCTGGTGGCCCCACCACAGCTGCCGGCTGATGCACCAGTCGTGGATGTTGCGCATCCACGCCATGTACGTGTTCGTCCACTGCTCCGGGATGAAGCGGGTCTTCCCCTGCTCCACCGCCTCGATGGCGGGCCGGGCCAGCGGCTCGATGCGCACGTACCACTGGTCCGAGAGCAGCGGCTCGAGGATCGTGGCGCTGCGCTGGCAGCGGCCGAGCGGCAGGACGTGCGGCTTCGCGCCGCGGTCCAGCCCCTGCTCGGCGAGGAGGCGCTTCACCTCCTTGCGCGCCTCGAAGCGATCCAGCCCGGCGAGCGGGCCGGCCTCGGCGGTCATGCGGCCGTCCGGGCCGATGACCGTGATCATCTCGAGGCCGTGGCGCTTGCCCACCTCGAAGTCGTTGAAGTCGTGCGCCGGGGTGACCTTCACCGCGCCGGTGCCGAACTTCGGGTCCACCAGGATGGCGTCGGCGACGATGGGGAAGGTGCGCCCGGTGATGGGGTGGCGGACCTTCTTGCCGTGGAGCGCCATGTAGCGCGCGTCGAGCGGGTGGACCGCCACCGCGGTGTCGCCGAGCATCGTCTCGGGCCGGGTGGTCGCCACCACGATCTCGCCCGAGCCGTCGGCGAGCGGGTACGCGAAGCTCCACAGCTCGCCCTGGTGCGCCTCCTCGTGCTCGACCTCCAGGTCGGAGAGCGCGGTGCGGCAGTCCGGGCACCAGTTGATGAGCTTCTTCTCCCGGTAGATGAGCCCCTCCTCGTGCAGGCGCACGAACACCTCGCGCACCGCCCGGGAGAGCCCCTCGTCCATGGTGAAGCGCTCGCGCTGCCAGTCGAGCGAGGCGCCCAGCGCCTTGTGCTGCTCGCCGATGCGCGACCCGTACTGCTCCTTCCAGGCCCAGACGCGCTCCAGGAACGCCTCGCGCCCCAGGTCGTGCCGGCTCTTCTTCTCGGTCTTCTTCAGCTCCTTCTCGACGATCATCTGCGTGGCGATGCCCGCGTGATCGGTCCCGGGGAGCCAGAGCGTGTTGAAGCCGCTCATCCGCTTCCAGCGGATGAGCACGTCCTGCAGCGTGGCGGTGAGCGCGTGCCCGAGGTGCAGCGAGCCGGTCACGTTGGGCGGCGGCAGCACGATGGAGAACGGCGGGCGGGTGCGGTCGTGCTCGTCGCCGTGGAAGTAGCCGCGCTCCTGCCAGAAGGGATACCAGCGGGCCTCGACCTCGCGGTGCTCGTAGCCCTTGGCGAGCTCGGTGCGGTTCTCGTTCTCGATGGGATTCGGGTTCGACACGTCGTCTCCGGGCCTGCGCGGACCGCGGCCGCCCGGCGATCGGGCGCGCGGCCTCGGCGCGGCATGCGTTGGGAACGGGCGGCGCCGCCGCGGCGGCTCAGCCCTGGCGCTGCTTGACGAGGCGGTCGAGGTTCTCGCGGATGATCGTCTCCGCGAGCTCGGGGACCACCTCCCAGACCACCCGCTCGATGACCTCGCGCGACGCCTTGCCGATGGCCTCGCGCAGCGCCGCCTCCCCGCCGTCGGCCGCAGCGGCCGCCGGCGCCGGCGCGTGGCCGGTGGAGGCGGCGGGGGGTACGAACGCGTGCATGGGCGCGAGCTCCGGCGCCTCGTCCGGCGCGCCGGGCAGCTCCACGGGCGCGGGCGCGGCGCGCGGGGCGTCCAGCTCGAGCGCGGGCGCCGGCCTCGGCGCGGCGGGCTCGCCGCCGAGGTCGAGATCGCTCCAGTCGGTCTCGGGCGCGGGCGCCGGGGGCGGCGCGTTCACCGCGCGCTGCGGGCCGCCGGTCCCGACCTGCGGACCCTGGACGCCGAAGCCGAACGGATCGCGGCGGGCGGCCGGCGCGGCCGGCTGCGGGACCGGCGTGGGCGAGGGGCGCGCGCCGGGCGGCGGCATGCCGGGGCCGGGGCGGAAGCCGGCGGGGGCGCCGGGCGGCATGCCGGCCATCGGGCGGGCGCCGGGGGGCATCCCGGGCCGCATCTCGGGCGTTGCCCGGGCGCCGGGCGGCATGCCGGGGGCGGGAGGACGCGCACCGGGCGGCGGCATGCCCGGCATCGCCGGGCGGGCGCCGGGCGGCATGCCGGCAGCGGGCGGACGCGCGCCGGGGGGCGGCGCGGCGCCGGGGCGGAAGCCGGCGGGGGCGCCCGGCGGCATGCCGGGCATCGGGCGGGCGCCAGGGGGCATGCCGGGGGCGGGAGGACGCGCACCGGGGGCGAAGCCGGGGCCGGGCGGGCGCGCGCCGGGCGGCGGCGTCCCGGGGCCGGGCGCGGGCGGGCGGCCGGGGCCGGCCGGGACGGCCGAGAGCGGCCGGGCGCCGGGCGCCGCCGGGGCGGGCGGGCGCGCGCCGGGGGGCGGCGCGAGCGGGGCGCGCTGCGAGGGCACCGGGGCCTGCGCGGCCGGCTGCGGCGCGGCGCCGGCGCCGCGGTACGGCGAGGGCGCGGTGGCGGGCGGCTCGCCGAGCAGCTCGCGGACCTTGTTGATGAGCGCCTGGCTCTCGAAGGGCTTGGAGATGTGGCCGTCGGCGTGCGCGCCGCGGGCGCGGGCCTCGTCGAACGCCTCGAACGTGCCGGCGAGCAGCAGCACCGGGATGCCGCGCAGGGCCGGGTCGGACTTCACCGCCTCGCACAGCTCGTAGCCGTTACGCCGCGGCATCACCACGTCGGCCAGGATCACCGCGGGGCGGAGCTCGCGCGCCTTGGCGAGCGCGTCCTCCCCGTTGTCCACCGCGACGACCTGTACGTCCTCGTTCGCGAAGGTGATGCCCACGACCTTCTGGATCGTGATCGAGTCGTCCGCGAGGAGAAGGGTCTTGGGCATGGGGCGGGTTTCCGGGCCGTTCCGGGCCTGTGGAGAGGATCCACTCCAGTACCGCCGGGATCCCTCGAATGTCAAGATTTGCGGGGCTTTGCGCAGGGTTGGCGACAGTCGGGCCCGCGCCGCGCCCGGCGCCGGCTAGCCCCCGAACAGCGCATCCCAGGGCGGACGCAGCACGTCCTCGCCGCCCTCCCCGACCCCGAGCACGCGGTCGGCCACCACGCCGATGCCCGCGCCGCCCGCGTCGAGCAGGAGCACGGTGCGCCCCTCCCCTCCGGCGCCGCCGTACAGCACGGCCAGGTCCACCACCGGGTGGAGCGCGCGGCCGTGGTAGAGCAGCCCGCGGTGCGACGGCGGGGTGAGCGGCACGGGCGCGAGCGCCGGCTCCTCCAGCACCTGCAGGAGCAGCGCGAGCGGGACCGCGTACTCCCGCCCCGCCCGCGCGAACCGCAGCTCGCGCTCGGCGGCGAGCCCGAGGTCGGGCGGCGGCTCGGCGGCGTCCAGCGCCGGCTCCAGCGGGGCGAAGCCGAGCGTCCCGACCGCCAGCTCCAGCGTCACCGCCCCGCCCATCACGATCGCGCCGGCGAACGGCGGGGGCTGCGGCAGCGGGGTGCGCGCGGGCAGCTGGAAGAACTCGGCCTCGGCGAGGTCCACGATCCCGTGCAGCGCCTCGACGCGCAGCGCCACGCGCGGGGGCCCCTCGGTGAGCAGCGCGAACGGGCACGGGCCGCCGGGCAGGCCCAGCACGGTGGAGACGAACGCCGCCGGCACCGCCTCGCCCCGGGCGATCACCTCGCCGGCCGCCTCGGGGACGGCGACGATCTCCCGGAGCTGCGACAGGCGCAGCGCCAGGCGCACACCGCCGGCCGAGAAGAGGAGCGCCTTGCGGTCCGAGGGGAGCGACACGGGCCATGATATACGACGATCCGCGATGGCCTACTCGGTCCTCCTCGTGGACGACGAGCGCTTCGCGCGCACCGTGTACTCGGACTACCTGCGCGCGGCGGGGTACGAGGTCGAGCTCGCGGAGGACGCCGAGGCGGCGCTCGCCCTCCTGCGCCAGCGGCGCTTCGACGTGCTCCTCACCGACGTGATCCTCCCGGGCTCGTCCGGCCTCGACCTGCTCTCGGCCGCGAAGCAGCTCGACCCGAACCTCGAGGTCACGGTCATCACCGCGCTCGACAAGGTGGACCCGGCGGTGCGCGCCATGAAGTCGGGCGCCTCGGACTACCTGGTGAAGCCGGTCACGCCGGAGCAGCTCCAGCTCGCCGTGCAGCGCTGCCTCGCCACCCGCGAGCTGCTCGCCGAGAACAAGGTGCTGCGCGCGCACCTCACGCTGTTCGAGACCGGCCAGCGCATCGCCGCCACGCTCGATCGCGACAAGCTCGTGCCGATGGCGCTCGCCTCGGTCGCGGCGGCGGCGCGCAGCGCGGTGGCGGTGCTGCTGGAGAAGGCGGCGGACGCGAGCTGGGTGCCCTCCGGCGCGCACGGGACCGATCACGCGGTGGCGGTCGAGCTGCTCGCCGCCTGCCGGGAGGAGCTCGAGGGGCTGGGCGCCGACCCGGTGGCGCGGGCCGAGCGGGCGCCGGGCGAGCTGGGGCCGTTCGGGCCGCGGGTGCTCCTGCTGCCGGTCACCGAGGAGGGCGCGCTGCTCGGGGCGGTGGCGGTGCACGCGCCCGGCCCGCTCGACCCGACCGGCGCCGAGGCGGTGGGCTACCTCTGCCGCAACCTGGGCCTGGCGCTCCGCAACCTGGGCCGGCTGCGGCAGGTCGAGCACCTCGCCTACCTCGACGACCTCACGCACCTCTACAACACCCGCTACCTGGACATGGCGCTCGACCGCGAGATGCAGAGCGGCCGCCCGTTCTCGGTCCTGTTCATGGATCTCGACCACTTCAAGACGGTCAACGACCAGCACGGCCACCTCTCCGGCTCGCGCCTGCTCGTCGAGGTGGCCCGGGTGCTCCGCTCCTGCGTCCGGGACGAGGACGTCCTGGTCCGTTACGGGGGGGACGAGTACGTGGTGCTGCTGGTGGGGATCGACTCCGGCGGCGGGCTGAAGGTGGCCGAGCGGGTCCGCCGGGCCATCGAGGACCACCGCTTCCTGTCGCGGGAGGGCGCCCGGGTGCGGGTCACCGCCTCCATCGGCCTCGCCAGCTACCCCGAGCACGCCCAGGAGAAGAGCGAGATCCTCGACCTCGCCGACCGCGCCATGTACCGCGGCAAGCGCTCCAGCCGGAACGTGGTCTACATGGCGTCGAAGGACCTGCCCCCGATCCCGGCCGGCGAGCGGCCGTAGCGGGCGGGGCGCGAGCGCTCACCGCCAAAAAAAACGCGGGGCCAAGGAAGGATCCTTGGCCCCGCTGACGACGACTGCCGGGTTCCGCCCGTCCGAGCACGTAGTAGCGGCTGCCCTCGTCATCGACGAGACGGGCCGATATCGCCTTGGCCGTCCGTCGTATGCAAATACCCTACCCGGGTGAGGGTCCGGTGTCAATGACGCACCCCGTCGAGGGATGGGGTTCCCCCTGCACCCGGATCGGCGCAGGGGGAAAACCCCAGGGACGGCGGGAAGCTAGTAGTCCATCTCGTCCATGCCGCCGCCCATGCCGGCGGCGCCGCCGCCCGGGGCGGCCTTCTTCTTCGGCTTGTCGGCCACCATCGCCTCGGTGGTGAGGAGCAGGCTCGCGACCGAGGCCGCGTTCTGGAGCGCGGTGCGGGAGACCTTGGTCGGATCGATGACGCCGGCCTTGGTCAGGTCCTCGAAGGTGTCGGTCGCGGCGTTGAAGCCGAACGCGCCCTTCCCCTCGAGGATCTTGTTCACCACCACCGGGCCGTCCCAGCCGGCGTTCTCGGCGATGCGCCGGGCCGGCCACTCGAGGGCCTTCACCACGATCTGGACGCCGAACCGCTGGTCGCCCTGGCCCACGTCGAGCTTCTGGAGCTCGGCCAGCGACCGGAGGTAGGCCACGCCGCCGCCGGGGACGATGCCCTCCTCGACCGCGGCGCGGGTGGCGTGGAGCGCGTCCTCCACCCGGGCCTTCTTCTCCTTCATCTCGGTCTCGGTGGCGGCGCCCACGTTGATGACCGCCACGCCGCCCACCAGCTTGGCGAGCCGCTCCTGCAGCTTCTCGCGGTCGTACTCCGAGGTGGACTCCTCGATCTGGCCGCGGATCACCTTGATGCGGGCCTCGATGTCCGCCTTCTTGCCCTCGCCGTCCACGATGGTGGTGTTGTCCTTGTCCACCGTGATGCGCTTGGCGCGGCCGAGGTCCTTCAGGCCGAGCTGCTCGAGCTTGATGCCGAGCTCCTCGGCGACCACGGTGCCGCCCGTGAGGGTGGCGATGTCCTTCAGCATCTCCTTGCGGCGGTCGCCGAAGCCCGGAGCCTTCACCGCGCACACGTGCAGCGTGCCGCGCAGCTTGTTGACCACCAGGGTGGCGAGCGCCTCGCCCTCGACCTCCTCCGCGATGATGAGGAGCGGCTTGCCGGAGCGCGCCACCTGCTCGAGCACCGGGATGAGGTCGGCCATCGCGGTGATCTTCTTCTCGGTGACGAGGATGTACGGATCCTCCAGCACCGCCTCCATCCGGTCGGGGTTGGTGACGAAGTACGGCGACGAGTAGCCGCGGTCGAACTGCATGCCCTCGACCACGTCGAGCGTGGTCTCGAGGCCCTTCGCCTCCTCGACCGTGATCACGCCC
The DNA here is from genome assembly GCF_049201065.2 of Anaeromyxobacter sp. Red801. NCBI lineage: Bacteria > Pseudomonadati > Myxococcota > Myxococcia > Myxococcales > Anaeromyxobacteraceae > Anaeromyxobacter > Anaeromyxobacter sp. Red801. The sequence goes on from NZ_CM181236.1 coordinate 3,002,269, forward strand.
TCCTTGCCGACCTTCTCCATCGCCTCGGCGATGATGTTGCCGATGGTGGTGTCGCCGTTCGCGGAGATGGTGCCGACCTGGGCGATGTCCTCCTTGCCCTTCGTCGGGGTGGAGAGCGCCTTCAGGTGGGCGACGACCGCCTCGACCGCGCGGTCGATGCCGCGCTTCAGGTCCATGGGATTGTGGCCGGCCGCGACCAGCTTCAGGCCCTCCTCGTAGATGGAGCGCGCGAGCACGGTGGCGGTGGTGGTGCCGTCGCCGGCCTTGTCGGAGGTCTGGGACGCGACCTCCTTCACCATCTGGGCGCCCATGTTCTCGAACTTGGACTCGACCTCGATCTCCTTCGCGACCGTGACGCCGTCCTTGGTGATGGTCGGCGCGCCGAAGCTCTTCTCGATGACCACGTTCCGGCCCTTCGGGCCGAGGGTCACCGCGACGGCTTCGGCCAGCGTCTGCACCCCGCGGAGGATGGCCTCGCGGGCGGGCTGGTGGAATGCGATCTCCTTGGCGGCCATGCCGGCTCTCCTTTTCAGAGAAACTTCAGTAGTCCTGAGATGTTGTGGGGCGACTCGGGTTGGCAGTCGCCCCGGGCGGCCGCTAACATAACCGCTCCCCGACCTCGGTCAAGCGGCGCCCGGCCGCGACCCCGGTGGCCCGCCCGCGGCCCGCCGGATCCGCGCTGTTCGTGAAGCCCGCGCGCGCCGCCGCGCGGCCCGCGCCCCTCCCGCGGGGCGCGCACGTTTGACACCGGCCGCCCGCCCCGCTACTCGCGACGCATGCCCGGTCCCGAAGCGCTGGACGACCTCCTCGACGCCGCCGCCGCCGCGCTCGAGGAGGGCGAGCCCGAGGAGGCGCTCGCCCGCGCCGACGAGGCGGTGGCGCGGTCGCCCCGGTCGGTCCCCGCGCTCCACCTGCGCGCCGCCGCGCTGGCCGCGCTCGACCGGCTCGACGACGCGGCCGAGGCGTACGAGCGCGCGCTGGAGCGCGGCCGGGACGATCCGGAGCTGCTCGCCGGGGCCGCCGACTTCCACCTGAACGTGCTCGCCGACGAGGACACCGGGCGCGAGCGGGCGGAGCGCGCGCTGGAGCTGGCGCGGCGGGGCAGCCGGGCCGCCCGGAAGCTCGACGACCCGGACCTCGCCGCCGACCTCGCCTACCTCGAGGGCGCGGCGCTCGACCAGCTCGGCCGGGCGGACGAGGCGCTCGTCCGGCTGGAGGAGGCCGCGCGGGCGGCGCCGGACCGGGTGGAGATCCTGCTCGAGCAGGCGTTCGCGCTCTACGAGCTCTCGCGCCTCGACGAGGCGCGCGCGGTGCTGCTCCGGGCCGAGGCGCTCGACCGGAAGGACCCCTGGGTGCACCACCAGCTCGGGCTGGTGGCCGAGCGGCAGGGCGACGCGGCCGAGGCGGCGCGCCGCTTCGCGCGGGCGCGCAAGCTCGCGCCGGAGGAGTTCCCCGAGCCGGTGTCGCTCACGCACGAGGCGTTCGACGCGGCGGTGGAGGCGGCGCTGGAGCGGCTGCCCGAGCCGGTGCGGCGGTACCTGTCGAACGTGGCGATCACGGTGGAGGACCTGCCGCAGGACGACGACCTGCGCGGCTCGGACCCGCCGCTCTCGCCCGCGATCCTCGGCCTGTTCCGCGGCGCGCCGTGGGGGCAGAAGGCGTCGATGGATCCGTGGAGCCACTTCCCGTCGTCGATCGTGCTCTACCAGAAGAACCTGGAGCGGTTCGCGCGCAGCCGCGAGGAGCTGATCGAGGAGATCGGGGTGACGCTGGTGCACGAGGTCGGGCACTTCCTCGGGCTGGACGAGGAGGAGCTCTGGGAGCGGGGGCTGGATTAGGGGGGGGGCTGGCCGGTGGGGGGCTGGCCGGTGGGGGGCTGGCCGTGGGGGCTGGCCGTGGGGGCTCTTGATGGCGTGCGGGCTTTTGACGGGGCGGCGGGGGTCGGGGGCGGTTCTGGCTTTTGACGGGGCAGCGGCGGTCGGGGGCGGGGCGGTGGGCCGGGACCGCTGGTTGCGGGATCGGCTCGCGAGAGGCCCGAGGGTGGGACGCGGGGCGCGGGGGCGCGTGAAGCCGAAGGCGCGGCCGTGGGCGCGGGCGTGGGCGTGGGCGTGGAGTGATGCTGCACCCGTTTGTCTCTCAGTGAACGCTTGACGGGGTTCACAGGCGGCGGCGCGTTCGCTGTTGGCGACGCGTCATCGCAGGCCTTTCGCGCGCTCGCGGCGCGGCGCTGCGGCGCTGGACGGCGAGCCGGGGGGTCGCGGCACCCTGCTCGCGTTCTCGCGTCCCGGGGCATCCTCGTGCGTTTCACGGAGCGCGGAATTCGCGTGCGATGCTTCCGTCATGGACATCGCACTCGAGTTCACGAACCGTCTCATTGCCCTCCTCCGTTCCGAGCGCCACGCCATGGCGGAGTTCCTCGTCGCGCTGGCGGAGTTCGACCGGCGGGGGCTGTACCGGGAGCGCGGGCACACCTCGCTCTTCTCGTTCCTGCGGCGCGAGCTGGGGCTCTCGGCGGGGGCAGCGCAGTACCGCAAGACGGCGGCGGAGCTCATCCAGCGGTACCCCACGGTCGAAGGCGCACTGCGCGAAGGCAAGCTCTGCCTCTCCTCCGTCTGCGAGCTGGCGAAGGTGGTGACCGCCGAGAACTGCGCGGAGATCCTGCCGCGGTTCTTCGGGCTCTCGAGCCGGGATGCGGCGGCGGTGGCTGCCACCATCCGCCCCGTGGAGAACCCGCCGCGCCGCGAGGTCGTCGTGCCCATCCGGACGGCTTCCGAGGTGCCGGCAGCGGCATCGGCTCCGATTTCATTTCGGGCGCCCGAACTGAATGCACCCAATCGGGTCGAGGCCGATGGCCGTTCAGAGTCCGCTCGCAGTGAGCCTGTCGAACTGCGAGCGGTGAGCCCTGCCGCCAGGCCCAGCTCGGTGGACTGGCTCGCCGGGGATTCGGCCCGCATGCACCTCACCGTCTCGAAGGCCTTCCTCGACAAGCTCGACGCGGCACGCGATGCGCTGTCCCACTCCATGCCCGGCGCCACGCGCGAGGACGTCCTCGAGGCCGCCCTCGATCAGCTCCTCGACGAGCGCGGGCGGCGCAAGGGGCTCACGGCTCGGCCGCAGAAGACGGTTCGACCCGCGAAGCCGGAGCACATCCCGGCCCACGTTCGCCGCGAGGTCTGGGAGCGGGATGGCGGGCGGTGCACCTTCGTGCTGGCGTCCGGCGAGCGGTGCGGCTCCACCCACCAGCTCGAGCTCGACCACGTCGTCCCGGTGGCGCGCGGCGGGGCCTCCACGGCGGACAACCTCAGGATCCGTTGCCGGGGGCACAACCTCGCGGAGGCGCGGCGGGTGTTCGGCGACGCGCTCATCGACGCCTACGCGCCGAGGCGGCGCGGCGAGTCGCCCTGAGGCGTCCGACCCACCTCCTGCGTCGATGCGGTCACGCCCGCGGGCGCTGGGCGGCCTGCTTCGCCTTCCACGCCTCGATCGCGGCGCGGACGCGGGGCATGGCGGCGCGGGCGGCCTCGATGCCGGCCTGCACGCAGCGCTTCTTCTGCGTGAAGTCGAGCATGCCGATGCCGCGCACGTCGGGCTGGACCAGCACGTCGGCGCCCTGCTTCCGGTGCGCCACGTTCTCCGCGAACATGATGTTGGTCGCCTGGAGGATCACGTCGAGCGCGTTGCGGATGCTGGTGTTCCCGACGTCCTCGGAGATGTCCACGGCGATCACCACCTCGGCGCCCTTCTCGCGGGCGACGTCGATGGGGATGTTGTCCACCACGCCGCCGTCCACCAGCAGCTTCCCCATGTGGCCGACGGGCTCGAAGATGCCGGGGATGGCCGAGGAGGCGCGGACGGCGGGCGCGACGGGGCCGCGGTCGATCACCACCCGCGTTCCCCAGTTCAGGTCGGTCGCGACGGCCGCGAACGGGATCCGGAGCTGCTCGATGTTGGGCTGCTTCACCTTCGCCCGCACGAACGCGTCGAGCTTCTCCCCCTTCGCGTAGCCCATGCCCATCACGGCGTTCACCAGCCGGAAGTCGAACAGGTCGTCCTGCTGGAGCTGGAACGCGGTCCACTCGAGGTCGAACGAGTCCTTCTCGCTCGCGTAGAGCGCGCCGATGAGGCTGCCGACGCTGGTCCCGACCACCAGGTCCACGGGGATCCGCTCCTGCTCGAGCACCCGGATCACGCCGATGTGGGCGAAGCCGCGGGCGGCGCCGCCGCCGAGCACGAGCGCCACCCTGGGCTCGCGCACGGGGGCGGGCGGGGCGGGCGCCGGCACGGGCGCGGCGGGGACGGGGGCGGCGGGAGCGACCGGCGCGGTGGCACGGCAGCCGGCGAGCGCGGCCAGCGCGGCGGCGGCGAGCGGGGCGAACGGGGTGCGGCGCATCGGGCGATTCTGGCGCGGGACGCCCCCGCGCACCAGCGCCCTCGCGGCGCGGGGCGCTCCGACAGCGACTTACAGGTCCACCCGCCCGATCCGGCGCGCCGCCAGCGCCGCGGGCAGCACGATCCAGAGCGCGAGCGAGGACGCGAGCGCCGCCGCCGCGCCGGCCGGGCCGCCGGTGAAGCGCAGGAACGCGAGCGACGCTGCGCCGAACGCCGCGGTGCCCTCCACCGCGAGGAGCGCGCCGGTCCGCACCGCGCCGACCGGGTTCGCGATCACCGCCACCACCAGCAGGCGCGAGGCGGTCCCGGAGGGCAGGAGCGACGCGACACCCAGCGCCGCGACGTCGAACAGCACCACCGCCGCGAACCAGACGACCACCGCGACCGCGAGCGCCCGCACGCGCCGGCGCCCCACCGCGCCGGCCGCGATGAGCGCCGCGATGGCCAGGAACGCGGCGGTGAGCAGGGCCGCGCCGACGACGAGCAGCGCGTACCCTCCCCCGCCCTCCTCGCCCGCCTGCGAGAACACCACCACGCCGGCGACCCCGAACCCGACCAGCTCGGCGGCGGAGAGCGCCGCGAAGAGGCCGAGCAGCTTGCCGAGGAGGATGGTGCGGCGCGACACCGGCTGCGCGTACAGGAGCTCGGCGGTCCCGCGCTCCGGGGCGAGCGCGAGGACGCCCATGAGCAGCGCCGCCAGCGGCACCACCAGCGCCACCAGCTCCACCAGCGACGCGCTGGTCCGGGCGAAGTCCTGGAACCCGTGCCCGCCGGAGAGCACGTAGCCGGAGCCGGCCACGCCGAGCGCGAGCAGCGCGAACACCGCCGCGAAGATCTGCACCCAGCGCGAGCGCGCCGCGAGCAGCAGCTCCTGGCGCGCCACGAGCAGCAGGGGCGACCCGCCGACGCTCATCGGCCCCCCGCCGCGGGCGCCGCCCCGAGGAGCTCCGCGGCCGGCACCGGCGCCGCGCCCGCGACGGCCGGGTCGGCGTCGCGCGAGGCGGCGTCGGCGTGGGCGACCAGCCCCGAGCCCATGGGCGTGCGGAGCCCGGGCACCCGCGAGTACGTCGCGGCGCCGGCGCGCACCCAGGCCGAGGTCCGGTGGTCCGCGACGTAGGCCACCGCCCCGGGCGGCAGCCGCGGGTGCTCGCGGAGGTAGTCGCGGAGGCAGCCGAGGTCGTCGAAGAAGCGCGGCTCCTCGTTCGGCGCGACGAGCTGCGCGGCGAACGGCGGATCCGACACCATCATGCGGCACTGCGCGCAGGCATCGTTGCGCGGATCGAGCCGGGCCGGCGCGGGCGGGCCGCGCTGGCAGGCGGCCGCCCAGGCCGCGGCGCACGCGAGCGCGGCGAGCCGCGCGGGGAATCGTGGCCTCATGCGGAACCCTCCACCAGCTCGCGGTACAGCGGCTCCAGGCGCCCGTCCTCGGCGGTGAGGCTGCGGATCTCGGCCCCCGCGGCGCGGGCCAGCTCCAGCGCCTGCGCGCGCAGCGCGGGCGGCCCGGGGATCACCAGCTCCTCGCCGGTCCAGCGCGCGCCGGGCGCGAGCGCGGCGAGCCGGTCGGCCAGCCCGGCGGGGCAGGCGTCGAGCCGCAGGCGCATGCGCCCGCGCGCGGCCAGGCGGTCCGCCAGCTCGCGCTGCCCGAGCGCCGCGACCAGCCGCCCGTCCACCAGGATCGCGATCCGGTCGGCGAGCCGCTCGGCGTCGCCGAGCTGGTGCGAGCTGAAGAGCACCGTCCGCCCCTCGCCGCGCCAGCGCTCGACCAGCGTGTAGAACGCCGCCAGCCCGTCGGCGTCGAGCGCGGAGGTGGGCTCGTCGAGCAGGTAGGCGCGCGCGTCGGGGAGCGCGGCGACGGCGAGGCCGAGCCGCTGGGTCATGCCGCCCGAGTACGTCCCCACCGCCCGCTCCGCCGCGCCGTCGAGCGAGGCCGCGCGGAGCGCCTGCTCCGCCGCGCCCGGCGGCGCCCCGCGCAGCCGGCGGTAGAACTCGAGCACCTCGCGGCCGGTGAGCGAGTCCGGGAAGCTCACCCGCTGCGGCAGGAACGACAGGGCGCGCCGGGCCGCCGGGTCGCGCGTGCTGGCCGGCGGATCCCCGGCGAGCACGCGGCCGGAGGTGGGCAGCACCAGCCCCGCCGCGACCTTGAGCGAGGTGGTCTTGCCCGAGCCGTTCGGGCCGAGGAGCGCCACCACCTCCCCCGCGGCGAGCTCGAGCGAGAGCGCCTCCACGGCGCGGTGGGTCCCGTAGCGCTTGGTGAGCGCCTCGAAGCGGATCACGGGCGCCCCCGTCGCGCGGCCCGCCCGCCCAGCGCCAGCACCGCCAGGCCGAGCGCCACCGCGCCGGCGGAGCCCGCCACGCCCGCTGCCGACGCGCCGCCGTCCTCCGGGCGCGCCACCGGCACCGCGGGCAGCACCGGGGGCCGCGCCAGCGGGGCGTGGTCGACCGCCTGGATCCGGGCCAGCACCGGGAAGCTGCGCTCCGCGGCCGCCAGCGCCGAGGCCGCCACGCTCTGGGCGAGCAGGTCGGCGGCGGAGAGGTTCCCGCGCAGGTGGTCGAACAGGCTCCCGAGGACGTGCGGCGCGTCGCTCCGGCCGTCGCCGTCGAGGTCGAGCCCGCGGTCGTCCGACCAGTAGTTGCCGTCGAAGGAGGTGTCGGTGCGCCGGCCGACGAGGTCGAGCGTGGTGAGGTTCCCGACGAACGCGTTGCCCTCGAAGCGGACGCCGCCGCAGGAGTCGTAGAGCACGATGGCGGCGTCGGACTCGGCGATCACGTTGCGCCGGAAGACGTCGCGGTACGAGCCCTCCAGGAACACCCCGCGCGCGTTGTCGGCGATCAGGTTGTCCTCGGCGATCACGTCGTCGCAGGCCTTGTACAGGAGCCCCACCGAGGCGAAGCCGCGGTTGTGCAGGAAGCGGTTGCGGCGGAAGGCGATCCGCCGCGAGTACATCAGCACCGCGCCGGCGTCGGAGCGCTCGAACAGGTTGTCCTCGAACACGTTGTCGTCCGAGAACATGTAGTGCAGCGCGTAGCGCAGGTCGCGCGCGACGTTGCCGCGGATCACGCCGTTCGGCGAGGACTGGATGTAGAAGCCGTCCCGCGCGTCGCGGACCTCGTTGCGCTCGAGCGTGAAGCCGTCGGTGTTCCAGACGTGGACGCCCGACCCCTTCTCGCCCGGCTCCTTCGCCCGGATCCCCACCACCACGTTCCCCTCGACGCGCGCGCCGTCCGCCTCGCGCAGGTAGACGCCGAACAGCGCGCGCTCGATCCGGCAGCCGCGGATCACCGCGTCGCGGGCGGCGACGTGGACGCCGGCCGAGTCGCGCCCGAGGTCGCCGCCCTCGCGCCCGTCGATGTCGAAGCCCTCCAGCACCACCCCGGGCGCGCGGATCCGCACCACGCTGCCGCGGCCCGAGCCCACCAGCCGCGGGCGGCCGCGCCCGGCGAGGTGGACCGGGCGGTCGAGGTACAGGTCGCCCGCGTACGTGCCCGGGCCGACCTCGAGGCGAGCGCCGGGCGGCGCCGCGTCCACCCTGGCCTGGAGCGGGGACGCCTCGCTCGCCGGCGGGCGCCCCTCCAGGTTGCCGGCGGGGATGGGCGCCATGTCCTGGGCGAGGAGGATCGCGAGGAGCGGCGCGACGGCGTCCATCGCCTCAGGGCCCGCCGCGCGCGACCGGCGCGGCCGCCGGTCGCCGGAGGGTGGCGCGCACGCCGAGCAGCAGCGCCGCGGCCAGCGCGAACCCCACCGCGAACAGCGCGTAGGAGCCGAGGCCCGGGTACGAGTACACCTCGAAGTTCGCGAGCTGCGCGCCGCCGATCATCGGCGGCATGAAGGGCGGGATCTTCACCGGCGCGCCGGGCGCGAGGTCGTGGCCGTAGCTGTACAGCTTGTAGCCGAAGGACCAGAGCGAGAAGAGCCCGACGTAGCTGAAGACCACCAGCGAGTCGAGCAGGTCGAGCACCCGCCCCATCACCGCGGCCCGCAGGAAGACGAGCGCGAGGCCGCCCAGCACGAACGGCATCCACTTGAACTCGCGGAAGTCCTCCTCCGCGAGATCGTGCATCCCGATGTAGTGGTTGAGGAGGTTGATCTCCTTCAGGTCCTGCCCGTGGTTCCCGCCCTCGAGCTTGTAGCTGTAGATGTCCAGCCGGAGCCCGTCCCCGTACTGCGGCGCGAACATGGTGAGGTTCCACAGCGGCGCGACGTAGGTGGGGACGATCAGCAGCGCGGCGACGAGCGCGAGCACCCGCGGCGTCGCCCCCACCGGCGCGGTGAGGAGCGCGTGGCTCCGCTCCAGCAGTCTCTTCATGGCGGTCCTCGGCCGGCGGGGCGCTACTTCGGCTTCACCACGAGGTAACCCTGCATCTCCTGGTGCAGCGCGGAGCAGAAGTTCGTGCAGTAGTAGGGGAAGACGCCCGGCTTGTCGGCCTTGAAGGTGACGGTCTTGGTCTCGCCGGGATCGAGGACGATGTTGATGTTGTAGTCGAGCAGCCCGAACCCGTGGAGCTCGTCGGTGGTCTGCTCGATGTTGGTGAGCGCGACCTTCACCGTGTCGCCCTCGTTCACCTCGATGAGCGACGGCGTCATGCTGGACCGCACCACCACCACCTTCGCCAGCACCTCGTTGCCCTTGCGCGTCACGCCGGCGTCCTTCACGTCCCAGATCGCGAGCGGGTGCTTGTTCTCCTCCTTGGGGTAGACCTCGATCGGCTTCAGCTTGTCGGCCTTGATGATCTGCGCGTAGTGCGGCTCGGGCTCGGTGAACGCGTCGTAGACGAGCTTCATCTTGTCGCCCGAGATGTCCACCAGCTGCGAGGACTCGGGCTGCGAGGGGCCGACGGAGAGGTGGCGCCCGTGGGACAGCTTGTTGAGGCCCACCAGCCACTTCCCGTCCGGCGAGACGGTGTCGCCCTCGGCCGCGGCGAGGTGGCCGGTCGAGTAGGACATGGGGACCTTGTCGAGGACCTCCCAGGTCCCGAGCTTCCACTTGGCCAGCGCGCTGTCCACGAACAGCGAGGTGTAGGCCATCCCGTCCGGCCCGAACTGCGTGTGCAGCGGCCCGAGCCCCACCGGCACCTCGGCGTCCTTGATCGACTCGTACTTGAGGACCGGGATGCCGTCCTCCTCGCCGGCGAAGTCCTTGTTCTTGATGGCGGTGAGGACCTTCTCGAAGTTGAAGGCGGTGGTGACGCCCTGGAGCTTGCCGGAGCCGACCACGTACTTGCCGTCGGGCGAGACGTCCACGCCGTGCGGCGACTTCCCGCACGGCATCAGGTACACCAGCCCCGGGATCGTCTTCGGGTCGAGCACCTTCACCCCGCCGATCAGCTCGCCCTTCCCCTCCGCCGCGGACTTCTCGGCCAGGCGCCAGTCGATGGCCGCGATGTAGTCGCGGTCGCGCTGCGAGGCGGTGACCTCGAGCTTCCCGGTGGCGCGCTCGGAGTTGTAGCAGGTGAGGAAGAACCAGCCCTCGGACAGCTTCTTGCCGGCGTCGCCGAGGTCCCAGTCGAACGGCGGCAGCAGCACCTGCCAGCCGAGGGACATCTGGCCGGTCTTCGGGTCGATCTTGAGGCCGGCCGCGACGCCCTTGTACTCGCTGGCGTAGCGGTCGATCGAGACCGCCTTCCCCTTGGGGATGGGGATCGAGAACCGCGAGGACATGAGCACGTACTCGCTGTTCGGCGTGATGAAGGTGGAGCCGTGGTTGCCGGAGATGTTCGGCACCGGCCCGAAGATCTGCCGGGTCTTGAAGTCCCGCAGGTCGATGCGCGCCACGCGCCCGTTCATCTCGTTCACGAACAGCCAGCGGCCGTCGTAGTCGCCGCCGGTCTCGGACAGCGCCGGGTGGTGCACGTCACCCCAGGTGAGGTTGCCGAGCATCGCCTTCGTCTCGTCGTCGAACCCGTAGCCCGTGCCCGAGTACGGCGCGAACACCGGGATGGTGGTGATGTGGCGCATCGACGGGATGCCGTAGACGAAGACCTGCCCGGAGTGCCCGCCGGACGAGAACATGTAGTACTCGTCGAGGTCTCCGGGCGGGACGTAGGTCTTCTCCGCCGCCACCGCGATGTCCGACGCGCCGGCGGGGCGCTTCGAGCCCTTCGGCTTGCTGGGCGGGCAGCCCACGGCGAGCGCCAGCGTCCCCACCGCCGCGAGCGCCACGGCGATCCTCGTCCAGAGCTTCGTGTCGGCCATGTCTGCCTCCGTGGTGGTGGTCAGCGGGCGGGCGCCTTCCGCACGGGCGCCTTGGGCCCGGGGGTCTTCTGCTCGGATGCCGGCGCCGCCGGCGCCTTCGTCCCGGCGGCCGCCTTCTGCTTCTGGTGCTCGGCGTAGGCCTCCCGCACCTTCTGGATGGCCATGTCCAGCTGCGCCGGCGTCAGGATGATCTGGCGGGAGAGGACCACCGCCATGGTGCCGGTCGGCGCCCGCAGGAAGTCGTCGAGCGTGCGCCCGAAGCGCGCCTGCACGTCCTCGACCGCGATGGAGAGGTCGGGGCCGATCTGCGCCGGGCTCTTCACGCCCAGCGACGAGACGTTGTGGCAGATGAAGCAGCCGGTCTTCACGAACCACGCGCCCGGCCCGTGCAGCATCCGCTGCTCCTCCTCGACCTCGGCGGGCGTCTGCGGATCGGTCCGCGGCGCGCCGCGCAGGTACGCGGCCGGGAGCTCCACCTTCCGCCAGGACATCACCAGCATCGCGAGCGACTGGACCTGCGCGGTCGAGAAGTTGAAGTTCGGCATCACCGTCTCGGGGACGATGGCCTTCGGCTCGCGGAAGTGCGCCACGTGCCAGGCGAACATCGTCTGCTGGCCGAGCAGGCGCGTGTAGTCGAACTGCTCCGGCGCCTTGTCGCCCTCGAAGGTGAGGTCCGGGCCGATGCTGCCGCCGCGCCCGTTGATCACGTGGCAGGCGCGGCAGCCCTTCTGCGCGACCAGCGCCTTCGCGTCGTTGATGGCCTTCGCGCCCGGCGTCTCGCGGTCGTAGCGGTGGCAGACGTTGCAGTTCATCTGCAGGAGCGCGCCCTTGTCGGTCGCGAGCGAGTACTCCTCGCCGAGCGTCGCGCCCAGCACCGGCTCCTCCCAGAAGCGGACCGGCCCGTGCGCGGCCTCCACGTCCACCGCGTAGCCCTGCCCGCCGTGGCAGGAGGTGCAGCCGTACCGCTCCGTCGGGTGGGCGGCCAGGATCGCCGGCGGGTGCGTGCGGAACGGGTTCTCCGCGTCCTCGAAGCCCTTCCACGAGACCGCCTGGTGGCACATCGGGCAGCGATCGGCGTGCCGCAGCGCCGGCACCCAGATCTGCAGCATGCCCGAGGGCACGGTGCGGGCCTTCTCCGCCCCGAGCTTCGCCTCCACCTGGTTGCGGAACTCCCACTGGTACCAGCGCCAGTCGTGGGACCAGTCCTTCCAGGCGAACAGGCCGAGCGAGACGACCAGCGAGACGCCGACGAGCGCGAGGACGAGCCGGTCGCGGCGACGGTAGGGCGAGGGCGTGCGCTGTTCCATGGTCAGATCCGGGTCGGGAGCTGGGGCCAGGCCTCCCACGGCCAGTACAGGTTCCAGTACGGCCCGCGCGCGAACAGGCCGACGTAGGTGAGGACGAGCACCAGCAGCACGATCAGGAGGAACACCAGGTTCTGCGTCCGGCGGCTCCGCGGGAACCAGCGCCCCGCCGCCGAGGCCGGGCTCCGGTCGAGCCACGGCCACGCGATCATCAGGGTCACCAGCGCGCCGGGCAGGATCACGCCGCCCAGGAACGCGCCGTTGACGGTGAAGGAGCCGATCCGGAACGTGGTGTCGGTCACGAGCTCCTGGAGCCACAGGAAGTACCAGGGCGCCTTGGCCGGGTTGGGCGTGACGAGCGGGTTGGCGGGCTCCTCCAGCGGCGAGGGCACCAGCACCGCGAGGATGCTCACCACCGCCATGGTGCCGAGGACCACGATGGCGGCGCGGCGGGTCAGGTCCGGCACCGAGCTGACCGTGGTCTCCGGCCGCTCCACCGAGGTGGCGCGGATGGTCGGGTGGGTCCCGCGGGCGATGCCGAGGAGCGAGTAGGTCTTGGTGGCGGCCGGCGGGACCTCCGCCGGCGCCGGCAGCGCGACCGCGCGGTCGGCGCAGGCCAGGCCGCCGTCCTTGCGGATCCGCCACATGTGGTAGGCGAGCAGCGCGAAGAGCGCGCCGGGCAGCACGATCACGTGCAGCACGTAGAAGCGGATCAGCGTGGGCTGGTCGATGGTGCGGCCGCCGAGCATCAGCTCCCGCAGCTCCTCGCCCACCAGCGGGATCGCCGAGGCGATGTTGGTGCCGACCGTCACCGCCCAGTAGGCGAGCTGGTCCCACGGCAGGAGGTAGCCGGTGAAGGAGAGGAACAGCGTGACGAGCAGCATCACCACGCCGAGGATCCAGTTCCACTCACGGTGCTGCCCGCGCCCCACGCCGTTCTTGTAGGCGCCGGTCAGGAACACCCGGACCAGGTGCAGGAACACCGCGGCCACCATGAGGTGCGCCGAGAGGCGGTGGACCGAGCGAATCCAGGAGCCGAACGTCACCACGTACTCGATGTCCTTCACCGAGCCGTAGGCGCGCTCCACCGACGGGACGTGCAGGAACAGGAGCGGGAGCCCCGACACCACCAGCAGCAGGAGCAGCGCCGCCGAGACGGTGCCGAGCCAGAGCGAGTACCGCCACTCCAGCGAGGCCCGCAGCGCCTTCGCGGGGAACCAGTGGAGCAGGAAGTTCGCGACGATCGCGTCGCCGGCCTCGCGGTCGGACGCGGGCCGCAGGCTCCACAGCGGGCGGGGGTGGACGCCGGGCGCGGCGGCCGGCGCGGGCGAGCTCACCGACGGTTCGGGCAGGGTGGCCACGGTCGCCTCCTCACGCGATGGTGAGCCGGAAGTCGTGCGCGACGGGCCTGGCCAGGTCGACCACCAGCTGCCCGTCGTCGGCGGCCAGGGTGAGGTCGTACCAGGCGAGCGGGCGCGGCGCGGGCCCGGCGACGTTCTGCCCGTCGCCCTCGTAGCGCGAGCCGTGGCACGGGCACAGGAAGCGGTGGGTGAGCTTGAGCGGCCGCCCGCCGACCTCCTTCGTCTCCACCCTGGGCAGCGCCTCGGCGCGCACCGTGCACCCGAGGTGCGTGCAGACCGCGGAGATGGCGTGGAACGTGTTGCCCTCGCGGAACACGAACAGGCGCTGCTCGGGCAGGAACTTCATGCCGTCGGGGAACTCGGCCGGCGGCCCCAGCTTCACGGTGGTGGGCGCGTCGTACGAGACGTTCGGCACGAGCGAGCGCAGCGCGGCGATCCCCTGGCCGCCCAGCGCGACGACCCCCGCGCCGATCCCGATGCCCACGAGGAAGTCCCTCCGGTCCTTCCGCTCGGCCATGGCGAACCTCGGCGTCCCCGCTCAGGCGGCGGGGGCGTAGCGCTGCGTGATCTGGAACCGTTCCATCGTCATCGCGTCGGTGGGGCAGCGGATGGCGCACAGCCCGCACCGGATGCAGGGCGCGTCGTCCTTGATCATCGCGGAGAGCGGCAGCGCGCCGGCCTCGGCCGCCTGGACCAGCGCCCGCCGCTCCTCGTCCGGCAGGTCCACGTCCTCGAGCGGCACCAGCGCGAGGCAGTACTCCGGGCACACGTCCACGCAGCGGCCGCACAGGACGCACTTCTCCGGGTCGTAGATGGTCTGGACGTGGCAGACGAGGCAGCGCGCGCCCTGCGCGATGCCCTCCTCCGCGCCGAAGGCGGTCTCCACCTCCGCGATGCCGCTCCGCCGCCCCAGGTCGAGCGTGGGCGGGGAGGCGCGGTCGAGCAGCTCGAACCCGGCGATCATGCGGTAGTCGCGGGTGGGGATCTTCTGGACGGCGATCACCGCCTCGAGCCGCGCCGCCTCGCCGGAGAGGTGCTCGTGGATGGAGCGCGCGGCGCGCTTCCCGTTCGCGATGGCCTCGATGAGGTTCCGCGGGCCGAACGCCACGTCGCCGCCGGCGTAGACGCCCGGCGCGGTGGTGGCGAGCGTCGCCCGGTCCACCTTGACGGTCCCCGCCGGCGTGAGCTCGACGCCGTCCTCGGGGCGCAGGAAGGAGAGGTCGGCGCGCTGCCCGATGGCGAGGACGCAGCCGTCGGCCGGGGCCGCGATCACGTCCGCGTCGTCGTACGCCGGCGCGAAGCGGCCGGACGCGTCGAACACCTGGGTCACGCCGCGCAGCTCGACGGCCTCGAGGTGCCCCGTCCCGACGAACCGCCGCGGCCCGCGCCGCGGCTGGAACCGGATCCCCTCCCGCCTGGACTCCTCGAACTCCTCGTGCCCCTGCGCCGTCCGCAGGACCGGCATCTCCTCGAAGCTCTCCAGCGAGACGATGGTCACCTCGGTCGCGCCGCCGCGCACCGCCGCGCGCGCCGAGTCGAGCGCCTCGATCAGCCGCGCGTCGGACTCCGCGCCGAGCGTCTCGCCGAGCGCGCGGACCTCGTCCTCGCGCCCGGCGCGCAGCGCGAGCCGCGCCGCGTCGAACGCGACGAACCCGCCGCCGATCACCACCACGCGCCGGCCCAGGTTCATCCGGTAGCCGCGGTTCGCGTTGAGGAGGTAGTCCACCGCCTTCACGACGCCGTCGAGCTCGACGCCGGGGATGGCGAGGTCCCGCCCCTTCTGCACGCCGACCGAGAGGAAGAACGCCTCGAAGCCCTCGGCCCGCAGCGCGGCCAGGCCGCGCTCCGGCGTGAGCGGGGCCCGGGTCCGGAGCGCCACCCCGAGCGCCAGGATCTTCTCGATCTCCCCGCGGATCACGCTGCGCGGCAGCCGGTACTCGGGGATGCCGAAGCGCATCATGCCGCCGGGCTCCTCGGCGGCCTCGAACACCGTGACGTCGTAGCCGAGCAGCGCGAGATCGTGCGCGGCGGAGAGCCCGGCCGGCCCGGCCCCGATCACCGCGACCTTGCGCCGGGCGTCCCGTGCCGCACGCCGGAGCGGGACGGTCGGGAGGTGCCCCGGGTACCGGTTGCCCTCCGGCACCAGCGCCTCGCGCAGCCGGTCCTGCGCGTCGGGGTGGACCGACTCGACGCCGTAGCGCTCGGTGAGCGTCCGCTTCAGGGCGCGGATGGTGATGGGCGCGTCGATGGTGCCGCGGCGGCAGGCGTCCTCGCACGGCGCGGCGCAGACCCGGCCGCACACCGACGCGAACGGGTTCGGCGCCCGGGCGACGAGGTAGCCCTCCTCGTACCGCTCCTGCGCCACGAGCTGGCAGTACCGGCCGCCGTCCGTCTCCACGGGGCAGCCGACCTGACACTTGACCTGGGCCCGCCAGTCCTCGAACCCCGGGAGCCGCACCGCGATGCGCATCGGGACCTCGGTCCGCCGTGGAATGCTCGCCGCCCGCACCGGCGCCGCCGCGCCGGATCCCCGTGCCCGGAAACCATGCAGGCTTGCGCGGACCGTGCGTGCGGCCGTCCGGGGCAAGGACAACGTGCCGCGCTCCCCGGCAGGGAGCGCGTGGTCTGGAAGGGCCCGAAATTTGACCCGTTCGGGCCGATATCGCACTCTCCCCTGGAATGGCCACGGTCATCGAGTCGATGGAGCTCCTGCAGGTCCTGGCCGAGGCCGAGGACATCGCACGGAGCGTCAACCAGAAGCTCACCAGCGCGCACCAGCTCCTCGCCTTCTTCACCGTGCCGAACCGCGCCGAGGTCCTGCTCCGGGATCGCGGCATCGACGAGGACCGCATCCTGCTGGCCATGACCGGCGCGCCGCGCGAGCCGGAGGGCGTCGAGCGCGACCTCCGCGAGCGCGCCCGGGACGTGGCCGAGGGCGTGGGGGCCGAGGAGGTGGACTGCCTGCACCTGCTCATCGCCATGAGCCGGGTGCGCGGCGCCGCCGCCCACCAGCTGCTCGCCGCCTGCGGCCTGCAGCTCGCCTCGCTGCGCAACATCGCGCTGTCCTACTTCACCGCCCGCATGCCGCGCCGGCTGCGCCAGCTCCAGCCGGTGAAGGTGGGCCCGGCCGCCGGCCCGACGGCGACGCCCGTCCCGCGCCGCGGCGCCGAGGCCTCCCCGGCGGACGACCTCGACGCCCGGCTCGAGGACGCGCTCGGCGACGCCCCCGCCCTCACCCCCGCGCCCGCCGCGACCCCCGCCCCGGCGGCGCCGCCGGCCGGAGCCGCCGCCGAGCCCCGGGCCGCGCCCGCGGCCCCCGCGCGCCGCAGCAGCCCGCACGCGCTCGACCCCAAGGTCTTCCCCTGGCTGTCGCAGCTGGGCCGCAACCTCACCGAGCTCGCCGCGGCCGGGAAGCTCGACCCGCTGGTCGGCCGCGAGCGCGAGGTGGAGGAGGCCATCGACGTCCTCGGCAAGCGCCGCACCAACAACCCGCTGCTGGTGGGCGAGCCGGGCGTGGGCAAGACCGCCATCGTCGAGGGCATCGCGCAGCGGCTGCTGGCCTCGGCCGGCCAGGCGCGCGAGCGGATCCTGGTCGAGATCGACATGGCGAGCGTGGTGGCCGGCACGCAGCTCCGCGGCGCGTTCTCCGAGAAGCTCCTCGGCATCAAGGAGGAGGTCCGCAAGGCCGGCGGCCGGGTGGTGGTGTTCATCGACGAGGTGCACACGCTCATGGGCGCGGGCGCCGCCGGCGAGGGGCCGCAGGACGCCGCCAACGAGCTGAAGGCGGCGCTGGCCCGCGGCGAGTTCCCCTGCATCGGCGCGACCACGCACGACGAGTACCGCCAGCACATCGAGAAGGACCCGGCGCTGGAGCGCCGCTTCACCCCGGTGCTGGTGCGCGAGCCCTCGGTGGCCGACACCGTCACCATCCTGCGCGGCCTCGCGCCCCGCTACGAGAAGCACCACCAGGTGGCCTACGCGCCGGAGGCGCTGGAGGCCGCCGCCACCCTCTCCGCCCGCCACGTCACCGACCGCTTCCTGCCCGACAAGGCGGTGGCGGTGCTCGACCTGGCCGGCTCGCGCGCGCACCGCGCCGGCGTGCGGCAGGTCGGCGAGCGCGAGGTGGCGCAGGTGGTCGCGAAGATGGCGGGCATCCCCGAGTCGCGGCTCCTCGCCTCGGACCGCGAGCGGATCCTGGGCATCCAGGCGGCGCTGGCCGCCCGCGTGGTGGGGCACGCCGACGCGGTGACCCGGATCGCCGGGGTGCTGAAGCGCAACTTCGCCGGCTTCGCCTCGCGCCGGCCCATGGGCTCGTTCCTGCTGCTCGGGCCGACCGGCGTGGGGAAGACCGAGCTGGCCCGCGCGCTCGCCGACGCGCTGTACGGCTCCGCCGACGCGCTGGTGCAGCTCGACATGACCGAGTGCGCCGAGCAGACCGGCGTGGCGCGGCTGGTGGGCGCCGCGCCCGGCTACGTGGGCTACGGCGAGGGCGGGCAGCTCACCGACGCGGTCCGGCGCCGGCCCGCCTCGGTGGTGGTGCTCGACGAGATCGAGAAGGCGCACCGCGACGTGCAGATGCTGCTCCTGCAGATCCTGGAGGAGGGCCGGCTCACCGACGGGCGCGGGCGGCTGGTGGACTTCTCCAACACGGTGGTGGTGCTCACCTCCAACCTGGGGGCCGCCGAGGCCACCCGGACCTCCACCGGCACCATGGGCTTCGGCGCCGCCGACCGGGCCGCGCCGCGCGAGGACCGCGCGCTCTCCGCCGCCCGGGGCGCGGTGCCGCCGGAGCTGTGGAACCGGCTCGACGAGCGGCTGGTGCTCGCGCCGCTGGCGCGCGACGAGGTGGCCCGCATCGCCCGCCTGCTGCTCGCCGACTCCTCGCGCCGCCTCGAGGGCGAGCGCCGCATCCGCTTCGAGGCGGACGACGCCGCGGTGGAGCACCTGCTCGACCACGGCGGCTGGGACCCGGCGCTCGGCGCGCGCCCGATGCGCGGCGCCATCCAGCGGCTGGTCGAGGCGCCGCTCGCGGAGCGGATCCTCGCGGGCGAGCTCGTCGCCGGCGACGCGGTGGCGGTGAGCGTCGCCGACGGCGCGCTCGCGTTCGCCCGCGCCTGATCGGCGCCCCGGCTTGCCGCCGGCCCCGCGCGGCGGGAGACTCGCCGCATGCCCTCCGCCTACGTCCTCGGCGCCGGCCGGCTCGCCTCCGCGGTCGTCCCCGGCCTCCGCGCCGCCGGCTGGCGGGTGGCCGGGGGCGCCCGCACCGCCCGCGGCCGGGCGCGGCTGCGCCGGCTCGGCGCCGAGCCGCTCCCGCTCGACCGCGCCGCCGGCTTCGACCTGGTGCTGCTGGCGGTGCCGGACTCGGTCATCGAGGAGGTGGTCCGGGGCCTCGTCCCACCTCGCCCGCGGGCAGGTGGTGGCGCACGGCGCCGGGGCGCTGACGCTCGACGTGCTGGAGCCGGCGCGCCGGCGCGGCGCCCTCCCCGGCTCGCTCCACCCGCTCCAGGCGCTGGCGGGCGGGCCGTTCCAGCCCGGCGCGGCGGCGGCGGTGGACGGCGGCCCCGCGGCCCGGCGGCTCCTCGTCCGCGCCGCGCGCGACCTGGGCCTCCGGCCCATCCGCGTCCCGGCGTCGGGCCGGCCGCTCTACCACGCGTCGGCGGTGATGGCCTCGAACCTGGTGATGGCGCTCGCCGACCTCGCCGCGGAGACCTGGGCGCGCGCCGGGGCGCCGCCCGCCGAGGCGCTGCCGGCGCTGGTGCCGCTCCTGCGCGGCGCGGTGGAGAACCTGGCCGAGCGCGGCCTGCCCGGCGCGCTCACCGGGCCGGCCTCCCGCGGCGACGCCGGGGTGGTCCGCCGGCAGGTGCGGGCGCTGCGCGGCGAGGCGCGGGACGCGTACCGGGTGCTCACCCGGCGGCTCGTCGGGATCGCGGCCCGCGGCGGGCTCGACCGGGCGCGCGCGGAGGCGGTGCTGCGGGCGGCGGGCGGCGCCCCGCGGCGGCCCGCGCGGCGTCAGCCGCGGTAGAGCCCCCGCTCCTCGACGTAGCGCAGCACCTGCTCCGGCACGAGGCCGCGCACGTCCTCGCCGCGGGCGATGCGCGCGCGGATCTCGGTGGACGAGATGGCGGGCAGGTCGGGCGCGCCCGGCACCGGCGGGTGCCCCTGGCGGCCCACCACGATGATGCGCGCCAGCTCCTGCACCCGGTCCCAGCGGTACCACTTGGCGGTCTCGGCGAGGATGTCCGCGCCGACCACCAGCGCGAAGCGGCGGTCCGGGTGCTTCGCCGCGAGGTGCTCGAGCGTGCGGGCGGTCTTCCCCACCAGCGGGTCCCCGGCCAGCTCCGCCTCGGCGCCGCACACGTGCACGCCGCGCAGCGCCCGCGCGGCGAGCCGGCACATCTCCAGCCGGTCCTCGAACGGCGCCAGCTCCTTGCCGAACGGGTGGCGGAACGCGGGCAGGAGCCACACCTCCGCCACGCCCTGCGTCGCGAGCGCCCACCACGCGGCCATGAGGTGGGCCACGTGCGGCGGGTTGAAGGAGCCGCCCAGGAGCGCGATCTCGCGGCCGCCGCTCATCGCACCGAGATCCTCCCGCCGCCGCCGGACGCGGCGGCGCGCTCGCGGCGCAGCTCCGCGCCGTCGAGGCCGAGCACGGCCAGCGCGAACCCGTCCGGCCCGAGCTCCAGCACCGCGCAGGTGGGCGGCTCGGGCGCGGCGCCGGGCGCGGCCGCGGCGGCGCGCACGCGCCCGGGCGCGACGAAGCAGCGCGGCCCGATCGCCACCAGCGCGGCGCGCGGGGCGCGTCCGTGCAGGAGCAGCGTCGCGTTCGCGATGTCGTCGCGGGTCAGCTCGGCCTTGTCGTGCACCGCGCAGCAGAGCAGGCCGTCGAGGAGATCGATCACCTTGGCCGGCGCGCCGGCCGCGCGCTCCGGATCGGCGCGGCTCGCCACCCGCACCACCCGCCCGGCCAGCGGGTCCGGCCCCGCCGCCGCGCGCCGCGCCAGCGCCGCGTCCAGGTCGGCGAGGCGCCGCCCCAGGAAGAAGGCCCGGTCCACGCCCGCGCGCGCCAGCACGTCGAGGGCGCGCAGGAGCGCGTCCACGTCGCCGTCGCTGTCGCTGGCCAGGCCGATGCGCACGCGGGCTCCGGGGGAGGGACGGGGAAGGCTAGCGCAGGTCGCGATAGCGCAGGAAGGGCGACCGGCGGCGGGCGAAGGCCCGCTCCTCCGGCGCGAACGCCCGCGCCAGCTCGGCCGGCGACGCGCCCGCCTCGATCCCTTCGCGCTCCCGGCCCGAGCCGCACAGCAGGTCGAAGGCGGGGACGTCCGCCACGAACTCGTACGGCTCGGTGCGCCAGGCGAACCGGGCCGGATCCTGGGCGCGGGCGCGCACCACGCAGGCGAGGCCGGTGCGGAACGGGCGGAAGCGCTCGGGATCGGTCACGTGCAGCTCCACGCCGTGGCAGCGGACGCCGGCGTGCTTGTCCCAGGTCGGCACGAAGCTCACCGGGCGGAAGGCCACGCCCGGGAGCCGGTCGCGCGCGAGGTCGGCGGCGAGGCGGGCGCCGTCCAGCCAGGGCGCGCCGAACAGCTCGAACGGGCGCGTGGTCCCGCGCCCCTCCGACAGGTTCGTCCCCTCGAGCAGGCACATGCCGGGGTAGACGAGCGCCGTCTCCGGCGTGGGCATGTTCGGCGACGGGAACACCCAGGGCAGGCCGGTGTCGCGGAAGCGCTGCCCGCGGCGCCACCCCTCGCACGGCACGAGCTCGAGCTCGAGGTCGAGCCGCCGCTCGGCGCGGAACAGCAGCGCCAGCTCGCCGACCGTCATGCCGTGGCGCACCGCCAGGTCGTGCAGCCCGCAGAAGCTCTCGAAGCCCGGGCGCAGCGCGGGCCCCTCCACCCGCACGCCGTCGATGGGGTTGGGCCGGTCGAGCACCACGAACGCGACCCGCGCCGCCGCGGCCGCCTCCATGCACAGCATCATGGTGGCCTGGTACGTGTAGAAGCGGGTGCCGACGTCCTGGATGTCGAAGACGAGCGCGTCGAGGCCGGCGAGGTGCTCGGGGCGCGGCTTCAGCGACTCCGGCGTGGCGCCGTAGAGCGAGTGGACCGGCACGCCGGTGCGGGGATCGCGCTCGCCCTCCACCGCGGCCATGTACTGCGCGTCGCCGCGGACGCCGTGCTCCGGCCCGAACAGCGCCGCGAGCCGCACGCCGCGCGCGCCGTGGAGCAGGTCGGCCGCGTGCACGAGCCCGGAGGTGACGGCGGTGGGGTTGCAGACGAGCCCCACCGCGCGGCCGCGCAGCGGCGCGAAGCGGCGGGCGGCCAGCACGTCCAGGCCGGAGCGGACCGCGCCGCGCCGCGCCGCGCGCGGGCTCTTTCGTGGGGTCGGCGGGCGGCGTGGGCTCATGCGTGGGGGCTCGCGGGCGCGCCCGGGCCGGGCGGCTCGCGACGTTGTACCGCGCCGCGGCGCGGGCGGGGAGCTTCCGGCCGGCGGTGGCTCAGGGCGGCGGCGGCGCGCAGAGGCCGCCGTCGCAGGTCCAGCCGGCGCCGAACGGGGCGCACTGCCCGGCGTCCTGGCAGGGCGCGGTGCAGTAGCCGGGCTGCTCGGCCGAGGTCCGGCGGCAGGACCCGTCGTGGAGCGCGTCGTCGCAGACGTCGTCGCTCACGCACGGCGTGCCGGCGACCGACAGGTAGGTGGCGCAGTCGCGGTCCGCGAGGCACTGGCCGCCGCTGCAGTCGAGGCCGGCCGGGCAGGGCGCGCCGCCGTCGCAGGTGTACGCGCAGGCGCTGCCCGACGGATCGGCGTCGTGGCAGAGCCCGTCGTCCTCGCACTCGAGCGCGCTGCTCTCGCAGCCGCCGGTGGCCGTGCAGCCCCGCTCCGCCTCGTCGTCGTCCACCAGCAGCTCCAGCTCGTAGGGCGTGCTGGCGCCCTCCACCACGTCCACGTCCGCCCCGCCCTTCAGGAAGCCGACCATCTCCGCGGTGAGCCGGTAGCGCCCGGCGGGCAGCGGCTGGAAGAGCGCCGTGGTGGTGCCGAGCGGCAGCCGGGCGCCCGGGTCGGTGCCGGTCACGTCGAGCCGCGGATCGAGCGGCAGCGCCCCGCCCACCGCGCGGACGCCGGCCAGGATCGCGCCCGCGAGCGGCATCTTGGCGGCGGCGCCGGCGGCGCCCTCCCCGCGCCGGTCGGCGACGGTGCGGACCCCGGCGCCCTCCACCTCGATCGGCACGCGCTCGGCGCGCACGCCGCCGTCGAACAGCACGAGGTCGTGCTCGCCGCGCGGGAGCGCGAGGCGGTAGGCGAAGTCGCCCGCGGCGGCGGCGCGGACGACCAGGTCCGGCCGGCCGAGCGGGTAGACGTAGGCGCCGGCGGACGCCCCCAGGATGCGCCCCTGCACCTCGCCGGTGGACAGGTCCGGGCTGTCCAGGCCGCCACACCCGAGGGTGAGCGCGAGGAGCACGGCGAGCGTCGTTCGCGACATGCGGCGGAACCTCCGTCCGTCGGACCCCGGGGTCCGGGCTGCCGGCCACGCGCCCATCAGAAGCGGTACCCCGCGCCCACCAGCAGCTCGGCCAGGCCGGTGGAGCGGTTCTCGCCGTCGACGCGGAGGAGCAGCCAGTCCAGGTGCAGCTCCGCGCCCGCGGTGAAGCCGCGCCCCAGCGGCACGGCGGCCCCGAGCAGCAGCCCGGGGGTGAACGTCAGGACGCGCTGCGCGGGCGGCGCGAGCGCGAGGTCGAAGCGCCGGTCGAGCCAGAGCAGCGAGAGGCGCGGGCCGGCGAGGAGCGCGGCGCCGCGGAGCGCCGCCGGCTCGAAGCGCCACGGGACGCCCACGCCGGCCGCCAGCGCGGTGTAGTCGAAGGTGGCCTCGGCCCCGTCCTGCCGGATGCGCGAGCGCCCGAAGGAGGTGACGAGGTCGAGCCGGAGCGAGAGCGAGGGCGCCGGCCAGCCGCGCGCGGTGAACGCGGCGCCGAAGCCGGGGACCGGCCCGAGCACCTCGCGCCGGCTGCGCGCGTCCAGGAACGCGAGCAGCGCCACCCTCGGCGCCGCCTCCCAGCGCCCCTGCGCCCGCTCCAGCAGCGTCACCACGTCCACCCGCTCGCCCGGATCGAGCGAGACGGTGCGATCGAGGAGCGCCGGCCCGCCGCCCTTCGCGAGCTGCACGCGGCTGCGGCCGGGCTCGAGGACCACCCCGCCCGGCAGCTCCGCCAGCGGCCGCCCGTCCACGCTCACCGTGAACCCGTCGAGCCGCGTGGCGTAGCTGTACAGCTCCGGCTTCCCCTTCCGCTCCACCCGTCCCACCAGCACGATGGGATCGGCGCCCACCTCGGTGGACTCGGCGCTGGGCCGCTGCCGGCCGGCGGTGTAGGCGTAGGTCCGGCGGCGCGCGTAGTCGTGCGCCTCCGAGGCGGTCACCGCGCCGTCGCCGTTGCGGTCGGCGCCGGAGCGGAGCGCCTCGACCAGGAAGTACGTGTAGATGTCGTGCCCGAGCCGCTCGTCCTCGCGGGCCGTCTCGCCCCAGTCGCTGGCGGCGAGCACCGTGCTCGCGCGCGAGACCTCCTCGATGGGGCGCACCAGGAAGCCGGCCTTGGTGGCCTCGAGCTCGCGGCGGACCTCCTCCGGCAGGAGCGACTTGCCGCCGCCGGAGTGGCAGGTGGCGAGCACCAGCACCTTGCGGCGCGAGCGGAGCCGGTCGAACTCGGCGTTCAGCTCGTCCATGGCGAGCGCGGTGCCGGGCACGTCGTCGAGGCGCGTGTCGCGCACCACCAGGTAGCGGCGGAGCTGGCCGGCCGCGTCGCGCGCGAGCGTGCCGTGCGAGGAGACGTAGACGACCACCGTGTCGCGCTCGTCGCGATCGGACGAGGCGAGCGCCCGGAGCGCGTCGCGCACCTCGGCGCGCGTGGCGCCGGTGAGCACCCGCACCTCGTCGAACCCGCCCGGATCCCGCAGCGCCTCGCCGAGCGCGCGCGCGTCGGCGTCCGGGTACCGCAGCGGCCGCCAGCTCGCGTCGTCGAAGCGCTGCACGCCGAGGAGCAGCGCGATCCGCTTCGGCGCGTGCGCCGCCGCCACGGTCGCGCGGGGCAGGTCGAGCGGGACGAGCCCGCCCTTCTCCGCCGGCGCCCCGGGGTCCCCGGCGGGCGGCGGCGCGGGCGCGGCAGGGGGCTCCGCGCGGACGGCGGCCGGGGCGAGGCAGGCGAGCGCGGCGAGCAGCACGCAGGCGCGGCGCGCGCGCGGGGGCGCGGCCGCGGGCCGTGGCGGGCTGGGGGACGGCGCGAACATCGGGCTCCTTCGTCTCGCCGGCGGCGGTTCCCTCGGCCGCCGCCGGCCGTTGCTCCGGTCGAGGGAGCCGCCCCGTGGCCCCCGTCCCGGCGCGACCCCTCGCGCCGGCGCAGCCCCTCCTATTGCACCGTGACGTCCACCGCGTCCACCGAAAGCCCCTCCAGGCCGGGGGCGATCGGCTCCATCCGCGCACCGCCCGCCACCTGCCCGGCGGCGCGCGCGGCCGCGGCCTCGTCGAGGGGGGCGGAGCTCGCGATCGCCACGAAGCGCTGCGGGCCGGAGAGGTCCGCGAGCGGGTACGCCGCCGGCCGGCCCTCCACCGCGACCACGGTGCGCCCCGCGGGCAGCGACGCGCGGAAGAACACCTCCGGCAAGCGCCCCGGCGCCGCGCGCGCCAGCGCCACCTGCGCGGCGCGCCCCAGCTCCACCTCGAACTGCAGGCTGGCCGCGGCGGGCACCGCCTGCCCGGAGACGCCCTTCTCCACCGACGGCGCGCCGGCGCCGCCGGCGATCACGAGGAAGCGCAGCCGCACCGGGACCGCGGCGGGCGCCGCGCCCATGCCCTTCTCGCCGGTCCACTCCGGCCGGCCCGGCCGCTCCGGCGCCCGGCTCGCGAGCCACAGCCCGGCCAGCCCGGCGGCGACCACGCCCGCCGCCACCGCGAGCGCCGGGCGCGGGAGGCGGAGGCGCCCGGCGCCCCGGGCCTCGGCGGCGAGCCGCTGCTCGATGCGGCGGTACTCGAGATCGTTCCCGGGCGCGCCGGGCGGGCCGAGCGCCGCCAGGGCCCGGTCGGCGCGGGCGTCGAGCGCGTCCGGCTCCGGCCGGGCGGCGAGGAACGCCTCGCAGGCGTCGCAGCCGGTCGCGAGGTGGCGCGCCCAGGCGGCCGCCTCGTCCGGGGGAAGCTCGCCCCGGATCAGCTGCGCGTAGACGGGTTCGGTCAGGTGGGCCACGTGCCTAGGACTCCTCACCCCGCAGCCTGGCCACCTCGGCCAGCAGCCGGCGCTTCACCTTCGCCCGGAACCGCTCGAGCCGCATGGTGATCGCGCTCTTGCCGACGCCCAGGCGGGCCGCGATCTCGCGCGCGGTGAGCTGGCCCTCCAGGTAGAAGAGCCGGACCGTCTCCTTCTCGGGCCCCTCCGGCAGCTCGTCCACCACCCGGCGGACCAGCTCCAGCTCGGCGCCGGCCTCCGGATCCGGGGCCTCGGCCTCCGCCGTGCCCAGCGCCTCCGCCTCGCGCCCCAGGTCCTCGGCGAGCTGGCTCCGCGCCCGGCCGCGGGCGATGCGGGTGATGGCCCGGTTGCGGGCGATGGTGAGCAGCCAGCCGCCGAAGCGCGCCGGCTGCTCCAGCCGCGCCAGGCTCGCGAAGGCGCGGACGAACGCGTCCTGCACCACGTCCTCGGCGTCGTCGGCGTCGAGCGCCGGGAAGCCGCGCGCCAGCCGGTGCACCGCCGGCCGGTGCCGGTCGTAGAGCGCGCGCTGGGCGGCGCGGTCGCCGCGCAGGGCGGCCGCCACGTCGGCGGCGTCCGCCGCCCCCGCGTCCTCCCCGCCCTCGGCCTTGCCGTGCGCCGTCACGGGCGCGGAGGGTACTACGGACCAGTCGGAGCGTCCCGTCCCGCCGCGCGCGCCTCCCGCAGCAGCACCGCGCCGCCCACCACGCCCACCGGCACGAGGTGCGCGAGGTGGTACAGCAGCGCGAACGCCAGCGCGGCCTCGCGCGAGGCGCCCGCCCCCGCCAGCGCGAGCACCACCGCCGCCTCGAACGGCCCGGCGTTCCCGGGCGACACCGCCACCACGTTGGCCGCGGTGGACGCCACCACCGCCAGCCCCGCCGCGAACAGCGAGGGGGGCAGCCCCACCGCCACCAGCGCGAGCAGCGCGATGAGCACCTCGGCCGCCCACCCGGCGAGCCCCCACGCGAAGGACGCGGCGAGCGCGCGCGGATCGTGCGCCGCCGCGAGCCCCGCGCGCAGGCGCACCAGCAGGCCCGCCCCGCCGCCGCGCTCCGGCGCGCGCCCGCGCGGAGGCCGGAGCAGCCGCGCCAGGAGCACGCCGGCCACGGCCACCGCGGCGAACACGAGCAGCACCTGGCGCGCCCAGCCCGGCAGCGGCCCGAGCAGCGCCAGCGCGGCGAGGAGCGGCACCAGCGTGGCCGCGCCGACCACGTAGTCGAGCGCCGCTGCGGTGAGGAGCGACGCCACCGGCACGCCCGACCGGCGCGAGAGCAGCATGGCGCGGGCCACGTCGCCGGCCCGGGCCGGGATCACGAGCGAGAGCGCGAAGCCGGCCACCACCGCCGAGAACGCGTCGCGGAAGCGCACCCGCAGCGCGGGGCCGCGCACCACCGAGGCCCAGCGCGCGCTGTGCAGCGCGAGCGAGAGCAGGTTCGCGCCGCCCGCGGCGAGCAGGAGCAGCGGGTCGGCGCCGGCCACGACGCCGGCGACCTCGCGCAGGTCCACGTGGCGCGCCGCCAGCACCGCCAGCCCGGCGACCACCGCCAGGCCGGCCAGGTGGAGCGCGGTCCGGCTCCCGGGTCGCGCCGGCGCGAGGGACCGCAGGCCCGCGAGCCGGTCGCCCATCCGCTACGCGCCCCCCCGCGCGGCGGCACCCGCCCCGCCCGCGGCCGCCCGCGCCGCGGCGAACGCGTCCAGCGTGACGAACGCGTAGCCGGCCTCGCGCCAGCGGCGGACGATCTCCGGCACCGCCGCGGCGGTCTGGTCGCGCCGCGGGTCGAGGCCGGGCGTGGCGCAGCCGTCGTGCAGGAGCAGGATCTCGCCCGCCCGCATGCGGCGGCTCGCCCGCGCCGCGATGACCTCGGCGCCGGGCCGCTCGGTGTCGAACACGCCGCGCGTCCAGCCCACCAGCGTGAGGCCGCGCCGGCGCAGCGCCGGCCCGAGGAACGGCCCGCGGAAGCCGTGCGGCGCGCGGAACAGCGGCGCGGGCTCGACCCCGGCGGCGCGGATGGCCCCGGCGCAGCGATCCAGCTCGGCCGCCACCCGCCGCGGCCCGGCGAGGAGCAGCTTCGCGTGCGTGTCGCCGTGCAGGGCCACCAGGTGCCCGCGGCGCGCGACCTCCCGCACCCGCTCCGGCGCGCGGCGCGCGGCCTCGCCCAGCACGAAGAACGTGGCCCGCACGCCGGCGCGATCGAGCGCGTCGAGCACCGCCGGCGTGTCGTCGGAGGGGCCGTCGTCGAAGGTGAGCGCCACCGACCGCGCGCCGGCGGGCCCGCGCCGCAGGCTCCGGCCGGTGAGGTCGAACGGCACCCAGAGCGCCTGGAGCACGGCGAGCGCGGCGGCGACGGTGGCGAGCCCGAGCGCCGCGCCGGGACCGGGCCGGCCCTCGAGCGCGAGCCGCGCCGCCAGGCCGAGCAGCGCCACGCCCCCGAGCACCGCCAGCGCCACCGCGAGCCGCTTGCGGGCCGGCACGCGCGCCTCAGCCCCGCACGCCGATGGAGCGGTACAGCCCGAGCACCTCGCGCGTCACCGAGGGCCACGCGTAGCGCTGGGCGGTGAGGCGGCCGTGCTCGCCGTACGCCTGCGCGCGGGCCGGCTCGCGCGCGATGCGCACCAGCGCCCGCGCCCACGCGGCGGGGTCGTCGCCGGAGAGCAGCTCGCCCTCCCGGCCGTGCTGCATCACCTCCCGGAAGCCGTCGATGTCCGCGGCCAGCACCGGCTTGCCCGCCGCCATGGCCTCGAGCAGCGTCACCCCGAAGCTCGCCAGCCGCGTGGGCGCGCAGTAGACGTCGGCCGTCGCGTACCAGTCCGGGCGCTCGTCCAGCACCCGGCCGGCAAACACCACGTCCTCACGCAGCTCGCGCGGCACCATGGCACGATAGCGCGGCAGGAGCGGGCCGTCGCCGAGAACCAGCAGCCGCGCCCCCACCTGGCGCCAGGCGCGGTGGAACGACGCGAGCAGCCGGTCGAGGCCGTTGCGCGGCTCGAGCCGGCCCACGAACAGCACGTTCAGCTTGCCGTCGTCGTAGCGGCGGATGCGGCGCCCGCGCGCGAAGCGGTCGGTGTCCACGCCGTTCGGGATGATGCGGAAGTCGGCGTGCAGCCGGTCGCGGAACGCGCCCAGGCAGGCCTGCGAGACCGCCACCGCCGCGTCGAGCCGGTCGAGGTAGCGCTGCAGCGGCCCGCGCATCATGCGGAACAGCAGGCCGGGCCGGAAGTTGGTGTGGAACGTGCCGACGAGCGGCCCGGTGGCGTGGTGGATGGCCAGCAGCGGCAGCACCGGGGTGAGCGGCGCGTGCACGTGGACCACGTCGAAGCGCTCGCGGGCGAGCACCTCGCGCACCGCGCCGCGGATGCCGAGGCCGCCGGTGACCCGGCCGAAGCCGCCGTTGGTGTACGCGGGCAGGCTGCGGCCCAGGCGGATCACGTCGGGCTGGGGCGCGCCCGCCTCGGCGCCCAGGTCCGGCATGGCCGAGGTGACGATCCGGACCGTGTGCCCGAGCCGCCTCGCCTCGCGGGCGAAGTGGTGGACGTGCTCCTGGATGCCCCCGACGCTCGGGTAGTAGTACTCGGTGACGACGCCGATCTTCACGGGGCACCTCCCTCCGGCGGAGGGGCGCCGTCAGCGGGGCATCGCCTGGCGGCGCTGGAACGGGATCACCCGCGCCTCGCGCCGCGCCAGCGGGGTGAGCCGCCGGCCGAGGGGCGCGCGCCGCCAGAGCAGCGGGAAGAGCGCGAGCGCGGCGGCGAGCCAGGCGCGCGCGGTGACGAGGACGAGCGCCACCGCGGCGACGAGCGTGCGCGCGAGCAGCGCGAGCCGGCCCTCGGGGCTGCCGCGGGGGCCGGGGGCGGGGGCGAGGCGCAGGTGGCGGCGAGCGGGCTGGGCAGCGGGATCCGGCACGGGTTCCGTCCTCCGCGACGAATCTAGACACCGCTCCCGCGGACGGCCAGGCGACCTCGGGCGGTGGCGAGGGGCGGCGCCGACCTGCTACACACGGCGAGATGCCCGGCCCACCCCGACGCGCCCACGGCCTCACCCTGGCGGCCCTCGCGGGCGCCGTCCACCTCGCGTGCGACGCGGCCGCCGCGCAGGTCCACGCGGTCGCCCCGCCCTACCTCCTCCTCGACCACGCGGCCGAGCTCTTCAGGGATCTCCTGGCGTTGGATCGCACCGCCATCCTCGTCACCGTCTCGGTGGCCGCCTCGGCGGTGAACGGAGCCATCGCGGCGCTCATGGCGGTCGCGCTGGAGGACGCGCCGAGGCGCCGGCGCGCGCTCGCCTGGGTGCTCACCGCGTTCTGGGTGCTGTCCGGGGGCCTGCTCATGCTGATCTACCTGTCCCCGCCCTGGGGCGTGGCGCTCGGCAGCCTGGCCGCGGGGATCCCCCGCGCGTGGGCCGTGGCCTGGGTGCTCGATCGGGCGCTGGGCCGGCCCGCGCCGGCGGAGCCGGAGGGCGGGGCCGGGCGGCCGGATGGCGTGCCCCCGGCGTAGCCCGCTCAGCGGCTGGACGGCAGCAGCGGCCGCAGCACGCGCTCGCGCGTGCCGGACGCGGCCCGGGCCTTCGCCTCGGCGGCGCGCGCCTTGTCCTCGCGGTGCGTGCGCGCGTAGAAGCGGGCCAGCCGGTCCCAGCCGGCGGCGCGGTCCGGCGCGGCCTCCGCCGCCGCCACCAGCTCCGCCTCGGCCGCGGGCAGCAGCCCCGCCGCCTCGTACCGCTCGGCGAGGCGGGCGCGCACCAGCGCGTCGCCGGGCCGCTCGCGGCTGGCGCGGTGCAGCTCCAGCAGCGCCTCGTCGCCGCGCCCGAGCCGCTCCAGCGCGAGCGCGCGCCGCACCCGGACCTCGGGGTCGGCGCCGAGCTCGAGCGCGGCCGCGTACTCGGTCACCGCCGCCGCGTCGTCGCCGCGCAGCTCGGCGAGGCGCCCGGCCAGCACCCGGCGCCGCGGGACCGCGGCCGCCTCGGGGGCGCCGGCGATGAGCGTCGCGGCGCGGTCCAGCTCGCGGCCGTCCGCGACCAGCAGGTCGGCGAGCGCGAGGCGCGCCTCGCCGGACGCGGGCGCGAGCGCGAAGGCGGCCTCGAGGATCTCGCGCGCGCCCTCCAGGTCGCCGTCGCCGCGGAGCGCCTCGGCGCGGGCCACCAGCACCTCGGTGCGCGGGCGGCGGCCGCCGGGCTCGGCCGCGGGCGCCGGGGCCGGCGGGGTGGCCGCGGCGGCGGGCGCGCCGGCCGGGGCCGGCTGCGCGGGGGACGCCGCGGGGGCGGCGGCCGGGGTGGTCGCCGCCGGGGCCGCCTGCGCCTTCGGGGCCGCGGTGGTGGGCGGGCGCGAGAAGGTGTGGGCGCGGGGGGTGCAACCTGCGGCGGCCGTGGCGGCAGCGGCGGCGAGGACCAGGAGCGGGAGGGTGCGCATCACGGGCATGATAACCCCGGGGACCGCTCGCCCCTTCCCCCGGCGCGCGCCGGCCCTGGCGCGCCGCCGCCAGGCGCGGTAGTTCACGGCCCGCATGCGCGCGGAAGACACGCTGATCGAGCTGGGCTGGCCCCGGATCCTGGAGGCGCTGGCGGGCCGCTGCCGGCTGCCCGCCGGCCGCCGCCAGGCGGCGGCCCTCCCCTTCCTGCCCGACGCGCCCGCGGTGCGCGAGGCGCTGGCGCGGGTGGGCGAGGCGCGCGCCCTGTCGGAGGCGGGCACCTCGCTGCCGCTCGGCGGCGTCGCGGACGTGGAGCCACACCTCGAGCGCGCCGCCAAGGGCGGGGTGCTCGAACCGCTCGCGCTCCGCGAGTGCGCCGGGCTCGCCCGCGCCGCCGCCCGCACCCGGGCCACCCTGGAGCCGCGCGCGGCCGAGCTCCCGCGCCTGTGGGCGCTCGCCGGGGCG
The DNA here is from genome assembly GCF_049201065.2 of Anaeromyxobacter sp. Red801. Taxonomy (NCBI): domain Bacteria; kingdom Pseudomonadati; phylum Myxococcota; class Myxococcia; order Myxococcales; family Anaeromyxobacteraceae; genus Anaeromyxobacter; species Anaeromyxobacter sp. Red801. Next base: position 3,033,596 of record NZ_CM181236.1, read on the forward strand.
CTCTCCCCGACCGCGGCGGTGGCGGATCGCATCGAGCGCGCCATCGAGCCGGACGGCTCCATCTCCGACCGGGCCAGCCCGGCGCTGGCCGCGGCGCGGGAGCGCGCCCGCGGGCTGCACCGCGCGCTCAAGGCCCAGGTCGAGGCGCTGCTCGACGACGGCGACATGCAGCGCCACCTGCGCGACCGGTACTTCACCATCCGCAACGACCGCTACGTGCTCCCGGTGCTGGCGAGCGCGCGCGGGCAGGTCCCGGGCATCGTCCACAACGCCTCGCAGTCGGGCCAGACGCTGTTCGTGGAGCCGGACTCGATGGTGGAGCTCGGCAACGAGCTGTCCATCGCGAACGCCATGGCGGCCGAGGAGGAGCAGCGCATCCTGCGCGAGCTGTCGCAGGCGCTCACCGCCGGCGCCGGCGCGCTGGCGCGCGACCTCCAGCTGCTGGCCGGCCTCGACCTGCTCGAGGCGGAGGCGCGGCTCGCCTCGGACCTCGACGCGCACGCGCCCGAGGTGGGCCCGGAGCCGGCCGGCTTCGAGCTGCTCTCGCTCCGCCACCCCCTGCTCGTGCTGCAGGCCAAGAAGGTGGTGGCGAGCCACGTGCGCCTCTCGCCCCCGCAGCGCGCGCTCATCGTCTCCGGCCCGAACGGCGGCGGGAAGACGGTGGCCATCACCGCGGTGGGCCTCTCCGCGCTCATGCTGCGGGCCGGCCTGCCGGTGGCCGCCGCGGAGGGCTCGCGCCTCCCGTTCTACCTGGAGGTGAAGGCGGCGGTGGACGAGCGCGGCGACCTCACCAAGGACCTGTCCACGTTCACCGCGCACCTCGCCGCGGTGAAGGACATGCTGGCCGGCGCGGTGCCGGGCTCGCTCATCCTGGTGGACGAGATCGCCGCCGACACCGATCCGCGCGAGGGCGCCGCGCTCGCCGCGGCGATCCTGGAGGCGCTGGTGGAGCGCGGGGCCACCGTGCTCGTCACCACCCACCTCGACGAGCTGAAGGCGCTCGCGCTCACCGACGCGCGCTACGGCAACGCCCGCGTCGGCTTCGACGCGGAGCGGCTGGTGCCGACGTACCAGGTGCACCTCGGCGCGCCGGGCAGCTCGTCGGCCATCGAGGTCGCGGCGCGGGTCGGGCTGCCGGCCGCGGTGGTGGAGCGGGCGCGCGCGGCGCGGCACGGCCAGGGCGGCGCGCTGGGCGAGGCGCTCCGCGCGCTCGACGAGGAGCGCGGCCGGCTCGCGGCCGAGCGGCGCGGCGCGGAGGAGGCGCGCGAGGCGGCCCGCAAGGCCGAGGAGCGCGCGCGGGCGGCCGAGGAGGCGGCGCGCCGGGCGGAGCGCGACGCGGGCGCGCGCATGGGCGCGGCCCTGGCCGAGGAGCTCGAGGCGGCGCGCGCCGAGGTGGCCGACCTCATGGCCGAGCTGCAGGCCCGGCCGAGCGTGAAGAAGGCGGCCGAGTCGAAGGCGCGGCTCGACGCGTGGCACGCCACCGTCTCGCAGGCCGCCGAGGCGACGCGCGCCCGCGCCGAGGCGGGCCCGGAGGCGCTGCCCGGCGGCGAGCTGAAGCCGGGCGCGCGCGTGCGGATCCTGTCGCTCGGGCAGGAGGGCGAGGTGGTGGAGGTGGACGGCAAGGACGCGCTGGTGCGGGCCGGGCCGCTCAAGATCCGCCGGCCGGTGAAGGACCTGCTCGCGCTCGCCGGCAAGGCGCGCGACGCGGGGCTGGCGCGCACGCGCGGCGAGAAGCTCGCGGCGGCGAGCGCGGCGCGGCCGGACGCGCCGGTGAGCGCCGAGCGCCGCCTCGACGCGCGCGGCCTGCGCGTGGAGGAGCTGCTGCGCGAGGTCGATCGCTTCCTCGACCGCATGTACTCCGACGGTGAAGCCGAGTGCGTGGTGCTGCACGGCCACGGCACCGGCGCGCTCAAGCAGGCGCTCCGCGATCACCTTGCCGCATCCCCTTACGTGGGAGCCTTCCGTGCCGGCGACCGGCACGAGGGTGGCGATGCGGTGACGGTGATCGCCCTCCGCCGTTAGCGGGGGCCGTCTTTCTGCAAAATCCGGCACTTGACGAAGTGCGGCACGAACGCGCAGTGCCTGCGCGGGTGCAAGATTTGCCGACCGGGACAACAATTCTGCGCTCGGCTGTCTGTCTGATGTGGTAGGAAATTCCCACCCGTCCGGGCTGCAACTCGATTCGTCCGGACACACCCGCGCTCCGATTTCTGGAGGAACTGCATGAAGGCTCTGAAGAAGCTGTTCGTGGCAGCCCTCGCCCTGTCGCTGCCTCTGGCGACGCTCGCTCAGGCGACCGAGGCCGCAAAGCCTGCGGAGGCCGCCCCGGCGGCTGCGCCTGCCCCGGCCGCGAAGCCCGCCGAGGAGACCATCAAGGTCACGCCGTACGGCTTCGTGCTCCTCAACGCGTACTGGGACGGCAACACGCTCGTGAACAAGGACTACCCGGGCCAGGCGGCGGCGGCCGGCACGAACGAGGGCGGCGCGTTCCTGATGAGCGCGCGCCAGTCCCGCATCGGCATGCGCCTCGCGACGTCCGGTGAGAACTGGACGGGCGCGGCGCTCACCGGCGTCCTCGAGTTCGACTTCAAGGCCGGCCACCTCTCCACGGCCAGCACCGCCTGGTACAACGGCGTCATGCGGCTTCGCCTCGCGGCGATGACCGCCACCTGGAAGACCCCGTACGGCAACTGGGCGGTCCTCGCCGGCCAGGAGTACGGCCTGGTGAACCCGCTGTTCGCCGAGTCGCTGGCGTGGGTCGCCGACCCGCTGTTCTGGCAGGCCGGCAACCTGTGGCGCCGCGCGCCGCAGATCCGTCTGTCCTACAACGGCCAGTTCGACGCGGTGGGCCTGAGCCTCGCCGCCGCCATGCTGTCGCCCGCCGACGCCGGCACCCCGGTGGACAACGGCTTCGGCAACCGCTCCCGCACCCCGAACTTCGAGGCCCGCGGCGCCGTCAGCGTCAAGGCGGCCCCGGACATCAGCGGCACGGTCGGCGTGGGCTACCACATGCAGACCCGCCGCTACGGGTACGGCACGCCGGACGAGAAGGACGTGGACGGCTGGATGCTCGGCGTGGACGCCGACCTCAACCTGACCCAGTTCCTCCAGGTGAAGGGCGAGTACTTCACCGGCGAGGGCGCCGACGACACGTACAACACCATCGGCTCCCCTGCCGTGCAGACCGCCGCCCCGTACCAGAAGGTCAAGTCGGACGGCTTCTGGGCGCAGGGCATCATCAAGCCGCTGCCCCAGCTCTGGCTGACCATCGGCTACGGCCAGGCGAAGGCCGACGACGGTGACCTCCGCGCCTTCGTCACGCCGGCCAACCAGGCGACCACCCGCTACGAGAACAGCCAGCTGGCCGGTGGCGTGCTCGTGAACGCCGGCAAGTTCTGGCGGTTCGGCGTCGAGGCGATGCAGGTGACGACCAAGTACCTGGCCGCCGCTGGCGACCCCGAGCAGAAGGCGACCCAGATCGCGGTCTCCTCGCAGCTGAAGTTCTAGCTTCTCCTCGAGGGGCGCCCGGGCGACGCCCGGGCGCCCTTCGTGTTTTCGGCGCATCCCTTCACCAAGGAGCGAATCATGACGAAGAAGCTCGCGATGGCCGTGGCGGCGCTCGCCCTCGCGCTGCCCGGCACCGGCAGCGCGCAGGTGAAGATCGGCTTCATCAACTCCATCACCGGCCCCGAGGCGCCCATCGGCGAGAACCTCACCAACGGCGTGGACATGGCCGTCGAGGATCTCAAGAAGCAGGGCGTGAACGTGGCGCTGGTGAAGCAGGACGACACCGGCAAGCCGCAGGTGGCGATGAGCGCCATGGAGCAGCTCGCCACCGGCGACGAGGTCGCCGCCGTGGTCGGCCCGTACACCTCCGCGACCGCGAACGCCGTCGCGAAGCTGGCCCAGCAGTACAAGGTGCCGCAGGTCGTGCCGGCCGCCGCGAAGGAGGAGATCACCAAGCAGGGCTACGACTGGGTGTTCCGCCTGAACGCCCCGGCGCACCAGTACGCGCAGTCGCTCATCGACGCGGCGCTGGCGTTCGGCAAGCCGAAGTCGATCGCGTTCATCTACGAGTCCACCGACTTCGGCGCGTCGGTCGCCAGCGCCGGCAAGGACTACGCGCAGAAGAAGGGCCTGAAGATGGTGGCGGACGAGGCCTACCAGAAGGGCGCGCCCGACTACCGCTCCACGCTCACCAAGATCAAGGCGCAGAACCCCGACCTCGTCTTCATGGTCTCCTACGTCGCCGACGCGATCCTGCTCATGCGGCAGTCGCGCGAGGTGGGCCTGAAGCCCCAGGCGTTCCTGGCGGCGGCGCCGGCTTCGACACCGCGCAGTTCGAGGGCGAGAAGGACATCTCCAACCTGGTCTACTCGGTCACCCAGTGGACGCCCGAGTCCTCCAAGGCCGCCACCGCGTTCGCCGATCGCTACAAGGCGAAGTACGGCAAGAAGCCGACCTACCACGCGGCCTGCGCCTACGCGGCCATGATGATCGTCGGCGAGACCGCCGCGAAGAACGGCGGCGACCGGAAGAAGATCCGCGACGCGCTCGCGAACGGCTCGTGGACCGGCATCATGGGCAAGGTGGACTTCGAGACGTACGAGGGCTTCACCAACCAGAACAAGCTCGTCATGCCGGTGATCCAGTACCAGGGCGGCAAGTCGGAGACCGTCTACCCGAAGGAGGCGGCGCAGAAGAAGGCCGTCTACCCGTTCCCGGGCTGGAAGTAGAACCGCGCGCGGACGCGCGCGCAGCGTGAAGGCACTACGAGCCGGGGGGCGGCGCGACCGCCCCCCGGCTCTTCTTTTTCCGGCCCCGGCGCACCGTCGATCGTTGAAGTCCCAACTCGGCTTCGGGTACCCTGACGGGCCCCGTCGAGCCGGAGATGCACGGCGCGCTGCCGGCGCGCGGGCGCCAGAAGCGTCCAGCGGAGGAGCCTCGATGATCGTGTTCTTGCAGTCGGTGCTGAGCGGCCTGCTCGTGGGCGGCGTCTACGCGCTCATCGGGATCGGGCTCACGTTGATCTTCGGCGTGATGCGCGTGACGAACTTCGCGCACGGCGAGCTGCTCATGCTCGGCATGTACCTCGCCTGGCTCGCCTTCACCGGGCTCCACCTGGACCCGTTCCTGTCGATCGTGCTGGTCGCGCCCGCGATGTTCCTGTGGGGCGCGTTCCTGCAGAAGTCCTTCGTGAACCGGGTGCTCGGCGCGCTGCCGCAGAACCAGATCCTGCTCACCATCGGGCTCGGCCTGATCATGTCGAACACGGTGATGCTGATCTTCACCTCCGACTACCGGATCCTGACCACCACCTACTCGTCCTCCAGCTACAAGCTGGCCGGCCTGTCGATCTCGCAGCCGCTGCTCTACGCGTTCCTCATCACGGTGGCGATCACCGGCGCGCTCTACTGGTTCCTGCTCAAGACCGACACCGGCCAGGCGATCCGCGCCACGGCGCAGGACCGCGACGCGGCCCAGCTCATGGGCATCAACGTGCGGCGCATGTCGGTGCTGGCGTTCGGGATCGGCTCGGCGCTGGCCGGCACCGCCGGCGCGCTCATCTCGCCGACCTACTACATCTTCCCGCAGGTGGGCAGCACCTTCACCCTGAAGGCGTTCGTGATCGTGGTGCTCGGCGGCATGGGCAGCGTGGTCGGCGCCACGCTGGGCGGCATCATCATCGGCGTGGCCGAGTCGCTGTCCGCCGTCTACATCGCGTCCGGGCTGAAGGAGCTGGTCACCTTCGTGCTGTTCCTCGCCCTGCTCCTCTTCAAGCCCGCCGGCCTGCTCGGCAAGACGAGGGCCTGATCCGATGCGCACCCGACTCCAGGTTCCCCTCCCCTCGCGCGCCCCCCGCGGCTTCTCGGTGGTGGGCCTCCTCGTGTTCGTGGCGGTGGTCGCCGCGCTCGCGATCTTCCCGCAGTTCGTCAAGAAGCCCTACGTGCTGCACATGGGCGTGCTGCTGTTCCTGGCGGTCATCCAGGGGCAGGCCTGGAACGTGGTGGGCGGCTACGCCGGGCAGTACTCGGTGGGCCACGCCGCGTACTTCGGCGTGGGCGCCTACGTCACCATGATGCTGCTCGAGGTGAACAAGATCGCGCCGTGGTGGGGCGTGTGGGCGGCCATGGCGGCGGCGGTGCTGCTGTCGCTCGTGATCGGCAGCATCACCTTCCGGCTGCGCGGGCCCTACTTCGTGCTCGCCTCGATCTCGGTCGCCGAGATCATCCGGCTCGCCACCCTGTACTTCAAGGACTTCACCCGCGGGGCCGAGGGCTTCCTGCTCGGCGAGATCCCGACGATGAACCTCTTCGGCGAGGAGATCCTGTTCATCGGCAAGCGGCCCTTCTACTTCGTGGGCCTGGGCCTGGCGGTCGTGGCCGTGGCGGTCAACTGGGTCGTCCAGCACTCGAAGCTCGGCTACTACTTCCAGGCCATCCGGGAGGACCAGGACGCCGCGCACTCGCTCGGCATCAACCTGTCCTTCTACAAGAACGTGGCGCTCTCCATCTCGGCCGCGTTCACCGCGCTGGCCGGCGGCTTCTACGCCATGTTCGTGAAGTTCATCGACCCGAACACCGTGTTCGGCCTGGACGTGTCGGTGCAGATCGTCCTGCTCTGCATCATCGGCGGCATCGGGACCATCGTCGGCCCGGTGATCGGCGCGGTGGTGCTGGTGCCGCTCTCCGAGATCCTGCGCAACCCGAAGGGCCTGGTGCAGGTCGGCGTCCTCTCGGCCGACTCCGGCTTCGTGACGTTCGTGGAGCGGTACCTCTCGAACGCCCACCTGCTCGTGTACGGCATCCGGTGGTGCTCGTGATCCTGTTCGCGCCCGAGGGCGTGCTCGGCGTCATCCGGCGCGCCGCGGCGCGCTGGGGCCGCCGGCCGCAGGACGTCCCCCCCACCGCCGCGGCCAAGGCCTAGGAGACGGAGACCGCCATGGCGATCCTCGACATCAAGCACGTCTCCAAGTTCTTCGGCGGCCTCGCCGCCAACTCCGACGTCTCCTTCTCGATGGAGCAGGGGATGATCATGGGCCTCATCGGCCCGAACGGCGCCGGCAAGACCACGCTGTTCAACTGCATCACCGGCTTCTACCCGCCGTCCAAGGGCGAGGTGCTGTTCAAGGGCGTGCGGATGAACGGCCTGCAGCCGAACCAGGTGTGCCACCTGGGCATGGTGCGCACCTGGCAGAAGGTGCGGCCGCTCGCGAAGATGACGGTGCTCGACAACGTGATGGTGGGGGCGCTGGCGCGCACCACCAGCCTGAAGGTCGCGCGGCAGGTGGCGCTGGAGCAGCTGCACGTCGTCAAGCTCGAGCACAAGGAGGACTTCCTGGCCGGCGGGCTCCCCATCGGCGAGCGCAAGAAGCTCGAGGTGGCCCGCGTCCTCGCCACCAAGCCCGAGCTGCTGCTGCTCGACGAGGTGATGGGCGGCCTCAACCCGGCCGAGTCCGAGGAGATCATCCAGCTCATCCTCGAGCTCCGGAAGGGCGGCCTCACGCAGATGGTCATCGAGCACGACATGAAGGCCATCATGCGCATCTCGGATCGCATCGTGGTCCTCAACTCCGGCGAGAAGCTGGCCGAGGGCGCGCCGCAGGAGATCGTGAACAACAAGGACGTGGTCTCCGCCTACCTGGGCGAGGAGGTGGAGTGATGCTGAAGCTCGAGAAGCTGTCCTTCGCCTACGGCGACCTGAAGGTCCTCTGGGACGTGGACCTGGAGGTGAAGCAGGGCGAGATCGTCACGGTGGTCGGCGCGAACGGCGCCGGGAAGTCCACCATCCTCAAGAACGTCTCGCGCCTGGTGAAGCCGGGCCACGGCCACCTCACCTTCCTCGGCCAGGACCTGCGCAAGCTGGCCTCGCACGAGGTGGTGGAGCTGGGCGTCGTGCAGGTGCCGGAGGGCCGCCGCATCTTCCCGGAGATGACGGTGGTCGAGAACCTGCGCATGGGCTCGTTCGTGAAGGCGACGCGCAAGGACCGCGAGCGCAACATCGAGCGGGCCTTCACGCTGTTCCCGCGCCTCAAGGAGCGCCAGAAGCAGCTCGGCGGCACCATGTCCGGCGGCGAGCAGCAGATGCTCGCCATCGCGCGCGGCCTGATGGCCAACCCGAAGCTGCTGCTGCTGGACGAGCCCTCGCTGGGCCTTTCTCCGCTGCTGGTGAAGAGCATCTTCGAGATCATCAAGGAGATCAACCGCCAGGGGACCACGATCCTGCTGGTGGAGCAGAACGTCTACCAGTCGCTCCGCATCTCCACGCGCGCGTACGTGCTGGAGACGGGACGGGTGGTACTCTCCGGAACGGGCGCGGAGCTGCTCGACAACGCCCACGTCAAGAAGGCCTTCCTGGGGATGTGATCATGGCGGACGCGAAGCTCACGGTCGGCGACTGGATGACGAAGAACCCGATCACCATCGAGGACGAGGCCTCGGTGATCGAGGCGATCCACCTGCTCAAGGAGAAGAACATCCGGCGGCTGCCGGTGATGCGGCAGGGGCGCCTGGTCGGGCTGGTGACGGAGAAGATGCTGTTCGGCTACATGCCGGCGAAGGCGACCACCCTCGACCAGTGGGAGCTGCACTACCTGCTCTCCAAGACCCCGGTCCGCGCCGCGATGAACCCGGCGCCGCACACGGTCCACCCGGACACGCCGCTGGCCGAGGCCGCGCGCCTGCTCCACGACCGCAAGCTGAACGGCGTCATCGTGGTGAACGCGCAGGGCGACCTGGAGGGGCTGCTCACCACCACCAACGCGCTCGAGGCGCTCATCCACTTCTCGGGCGCGGCCTCCGCGAGCGCGAGGCCGTAGCCCGGCGCCGCGGCCCGAGGCCCGCCCGCCGCGTCCCGCGGGGCGCGGGCCCGGGCGCCGCGGCTACCAGAAGAACTTCGCCGCCGCGAACAGCCCGATCGCGATGGCGAACGCCTTCATCCCCGCCGGCGGGAGGCGCTGCGCCACGTGCGCGCCCACCCAGCCGCCCACCAGCGACGCGACCGCCATGAGCGCGGCGAGCGGCGGGTCCACCTTCCCCCACGCCAGGAACAGCACGCAGGCCACGCCGTTCGTGAGCAGCGCGAACAGCACCTTGAGCGCGTTCGCGTGCTGCAGGCTGGACGGCAGCAGGATGCCCATGGCCGCCAGCATCAGGATCCCGATCCCGGCGCCGAAGTAGCCGCCGTACACCGAGATGAGGAACTGGATCATCCAGAGCGCCACCGGGTGGTTCCCGGCGACCTGGTGCCCCACCGCGCGGCGGATGGGCCCCTGGAGCGCGAGCAGCGCGCAGGCGAACAGGATGAGCCACGGCACCACCGCCGCGAACGCCTTCTCCGGCAGCGCCAGCAGCAGCACCGAGCCGAGCGCGCCCCCGAGCAGCGCCGGCAACCCGAGCACGATGGCGCGGTGCCGCTCCTCGTCGATGTGGCGCCGGTAGGCCCACACCGAGGAGATCTGACCCGGCCAGAGCGCCACCGTGCTGGTGGCGTTCGCGGTCACCGGGGAGAGGCCGGCGAGCATCAGCGCGGGGAAGGTGAGCAGCGTGCCCCCGCCGGCGACGGCGTTCACCAGGCCGGCGGCGGCGGAGGCGGCGGTCACGAGGACGCCCTGGGCGATGGTCACCGGATGTGATTAGCGCGCCGGGCGGGCGCCCGCACCCCGACCGGCGGGTTGCGCGCGACGGCCGGCTGCGGCGAGATGTCGGTGGAGGTCACCCGCATGCCCGCCACCGTCACCGCCGATCACGGCGAGATCCTGCACCGGGCCGGTCGCGCCCACCTGTCCCCTGCCCTGCGCGACGGCGCGCCGGCCCTCGCCGGCCACGGCGAGACGGCCGGGCGGTGCGGGTGGGAGCCGTTCTTCCGCGCCCTGGGCGCCCGCGGCCTGGCGGTCGCGTTCGAGGAGGACGGCGGCGCCCGCCTGGTGCCGCGCGGGGACGCGCCCACCCACGCGGCGGGGCCCGGCGAGGGCGGCCTGGAGGGCGCGCGCCGGTTCCTGCGCGCGCTCCGGGGCGAGTGGACGCCGCCGGCCTGACGGCGTCACGCCCGATCCCTCCGCTCGGGGTTCGACGGGCTCACCCCGAGCGGATCGAGGTTCCGGTCACCGCGAGCGGATCCGGACCTTCCGCTCGCCCCGAGCCTGTCGAGGGGCGGGCGGAGGATGCGCAGCCGCCCTCAGCGCCCGCGGCGGCGGCCCTTGCCGCCCCCGCCCTGCTTCCCGCCCCGCGCCTTGGCGCCGCCCTGCGCGCGCCGGCCACCGGCCTGCTGCTTCCCGCCGCGCGGCTGCGCGCCCGCGCGCCGTCCGCCGGCCTCGGCGCGCCGCGGCGCCTTGCCGCCCGCGCGCCGCTGCAGCGCCTCGGCGAGGCTGCCGCGCCCGCGGGCCGGGCCGCGCGCCCCCGCCGCCTCGGGCGTCGCCACGGCCACCTCGGCCGGCCTGCGCTCGCCCGGGGCACCGCGCCGGCGCTTGCCGCGCGCGCCCTCCGCCGCGACCGCCATCGCCTCCGCGCCGGCCAGCACGAAGTCGATCCGGCGCCGCACCGGGCTCGCCGCCGCCACCAGGACCTTCACCTCGTCGCCGACCCGGATCGCCCGGCCGCCGGCCGCGTCCACCAGCGCGTGCTGCACGACGTCCAGCTCGAAGTCGCCGGGGAGGTCCTCCACCTTCACCAGCCCCTCGACCATCCAGCGCTTCAGCTCCACGAACGCGCCGAAGTCCACGACCGCCGCCACCACGCCGTCGAAGGTCTCGCCGACCTTGTCCTGCATGAAGAGCGCCGCGTAGAAGGACGCGATCTCGCGCTCCGCCTCCATGGCCGCCCGCTCGCGCTCCGACGCCAGCGCGGCCATCTCCTCCAGCGCCTCGCCCGGCGTGCCGCGCACCTGCCGCCCCTGGCGCCTGGCCCACTCCTCCTTGAGCAGCCGGTGGACCACGAGGTCCGGGTAGCGGCGGATGGGCGAGGTGAAGTGCAGGTAGTGCTCGGCGGCGAGGCCGTAGTGGCCGATGTTCTCCGGGCTGTAGACCGCCTGCATCATGGCCCGGAGCAGGAGCTGGTTGAGCGCGCGCTGCTGCGCGTGCCCGTGCAGCTTCTCCAGGAGCACGTTCAGCGCGCGCGGGTCGGCGGGCAGCTCCGGGACCTCGAAGCCGTGCGCCGCCGCGAGGTCGAGGAACGCCTGGAGCTTCTCCTCGTCGGGCAGCCCGTGCACCCGGTAGATGGTGGAGAGGTCGCGCGCGCCGAACCAGCGCGCCACCGCCTCGTTGGCGGCGAGCATGAACTCCTCGACGATGCGGTGCGCGCGGTTGCGCGGGCGGCGCTCGATGGCCGCGACCTGGCCGTCGTCGCCGAGCACGATCTTCGCCTCGGGCAGGTCGAAGTCGATGCTGCCGCGGCGCCGCCGCATGGCGGTGAGCTTGTCCTGCAGCTCGGCCATGAGCTCGAACGACTCGCGGAAGCGCTCGCGGCCCGGGACCCGCTCGCCGGCGAGCACGCGCGCCACCTCGGTGTAGGTGCAGCGCGCGGCGCTCCGCATCACCGCCTCGTACACCTCGGCCGTCTGCGCCTCGCCGCGCCCGTCCACCACCATGTCGGCGACCATGCAGAGCCGGTCCACCTCGGGGTTGAGCGAGCAGATCCCGTTGGAGAGCCGCTCCGGCAGCATGGGCAGCACCTGCATCGGGAAGTAGACGCTGGTGCCGCGCCGGAACGCCTCCTGGTCGAGCGCGGTGCCGGCGCGCACGTAGTGGGCCACGTCGGCGATGGCCACCACCAGCCGGTACATGGGCTTGCCCTTGCGCGAGGGCAGCCGCTCCACGTGCACCGCGTCGTCGAAGTCGCGCGCGTCCTCGCCGTCGATGGTGACGAGCGGCAGCGCGGTGAGGTCGCGCCGCCCGCGCCAGTCCTCGGAGCGGACGTGGTCCGGCGTCTCCACCGCCTCGGCCTGCACCGGCTCCGGGAACACGTCCGCGAAGCCGCGCGCGTAGGCGACCTTCAGCACCTCGACGCGCGGCTCGCCGGGCCGGCCGATCGCCTCCACCACCTCGCCGCGCAGCTCCGGGCTCTCCGGGTCGAGCGCGACCTTCACCACCTCGCCGTCGCGGGCGGCCGCGGTCTCGGCCACCGGCACGTAGCCCTCCAGCTCGGCGTCGGCGGGGACCACGAAGCTCTGCTTGCCGCGGGCGTGGTAGGTGCCGACCAGCAGCCGCCGCCGGCGCTCCACCACCTCGACGATCTTCCCCGCGGTGCGCCCGCCGCGCGCCGGGACGATCTCCAGGCGCACCAGGTCGCCGTCGAGCGCGCGCGCCGCCTCGTGCGGCGGCACGAACACGTCCTCGCCCTTGCGGTCGATGCGCGCCACGAACCCGAAGCCGTCGCGGTGCTTCTTGAGCGTGCCGAGCACGCCGCCGGTGCGCGCGGCCCGCCCCGCGGCGCCCGCGAGCCCCTTGCCGCGCGCGGACGGCGCGAGCCGCCCCGGCCCGGCGCCGTCGCCCGGGCGCCCCGGCCGCCTGCCGCCCCGCTCCGCCGCCGCGGGCTTCGCGCCCGCCAGCGAGAAGCGCTTCCCGTCGCGGAGCAGCAGGCCCTCGCGCGCGAGGTCGCGCAGCATGCGCTTGACCTCGGTGCGCTGGCCGGCGTGGATGTTCCCCCGCTGCATCACCTCGCGCACCGAGAGCGCCTTGCCCTCGGCCTTGCGGAGCTCGTCCATCAGCGCCGCCCGGCGGCGCTCCTGCAGGTCGCGCTGCATCCTAGTCTCCGAACAGGCGGCCGAGATCCGTGCCGCCCTGGTGCTGCGTGGGGAACAGCGGGAACAGCGCGCCCGCGAGCGCCTGGAGGTTGCGCGTCTGCAGCCACACCTCGCCCGGCCCGGCGAACTCGGCCACCAGCGCCTCGCCCGACACGATCGAGCGGAGCCACCCGCGGCGGCTGGCCTTGCGCACCTGGTACGGCATGGCCGCGTCGAACGCGACCACGTGGCCGGTGTCCACCACGTAGCGCCCGCCCGCCGGGATGGGCCGGCGCACGATGGCGCCGTAGGACGAGAGCAGCGCGGTGCCGCGGCCGGAGAGCCGGATGAAGAACAGCCCCTCGCCCGCGAACAGGCCGCGGAAGCCGGCGAACTCGGTGTCGATGCGGGTCTCCGGGTCCGAGGCGAGCCAGGAGGAGGACTGCACCAGCAGCGTGCGCCCCTCCAGCTCCAGCCCGATCACGTCGCCCGGCACCGGCGGGGCGAGCAGCACCTCGGCCGGCCCGCCCATCGCCGTGAACGTCGAGACGAAGACCGACTCGCGGGTGACCATCCGGCGGAGCGCGCCCATCACCCCGCCCTGCATCCGCGACTGCAGGTCCACGTTGCCGCTCATCGAGACCATGGCGCCCGCCTCGGCCAGGATCGACTGGCCGGCGGCGAGCTCCACGCGCGCGCACGCGAACGCGTTCCCGCCCACGAGCTGGTAGCGGAGCGTGCTCGCGGCGGAGGTGGTGGCGAGCACGTCCCCGGCCGCGGGGGCGGCCGCGCCGGCGCGCAGCACCGCGCCGCACGCGCGGCAGGTGGCGTCGGGCCCGGCCTCGTCTCCACAGTTGGGACAGCGCATGGCGCGAGTCTACACGCGATGCCCCAGGGCCAGGGGCGGAAGGCGGGGGAGCGCGCCCACCGCCCCGCCCGCCCGCGCGGGCGCCTCGCCGGCCGGGTGTATAAACGGTCCGTGCTCACCCCAGAGACCGCCCGGGCGCGCATCCTGGCCGCCCTCTCCCCGCTCGCGCCGCTGCCCGGCGAGCGCGTGCCGCTCGCCGACGCGGTGGGCCGGGCGCTGGCGGAGGACCTCGTCCCCGACCGCGACCTCCCCGCGTTCGCCGCCTCCACCATGGACGGCTACGCGCTCCGCGCCGCCGACGCGCGCCGCGCCGGCGCCCGCCTGCCGATCGCGTTCGAGGTGTACGCCGGCCGGCCCGCCGCCGCGCCGCTGCCGCCGGGGAGCTGCTGCCGGATCTTCACCGGCGCGCCGCTGCCCGAGGGCGCCGACGCCGTGGAGATGCAGGAGGAGGTGCGCCGCGCCGGCAAGGCCGCGGTGTTCCGCCGCGCGGCGGAGCCGGGGCGCTTCGTGCGCGCGCGCGGCTCGGACCTCGCGGCCGGCGCGGTGGCGATCGCCGCCGGGACGGTGGTGGACCCCGGCGCGGTGGGGCTCGCGGCCGGGATCGGTCGCGCGGAGCTGGTGGTGCGCCGGCGCCCGCGGGTCGCGATCCTGCCCACCGGCGACGAGCTGGTCCCGCCGGGCAGCATCCCCGGGCCCGGCGAGCTGGTGGACTCGAACGGCCTCGCGCTCGCCGCGGCGGTGCGCGAGGCGGGGGGCGAGCCCATCCTGCTCCGCCCCGCCCGCGACGAGGCCGCGAGCCTGGCCGCCGCGCTCGCCGCCGCCCGCGGCGCCGACGCGCTCCTCACCTCCGGCGGCGTCTCGGTGGGCGAGCGCGACCTGGTGCGCGCCGCGCTCGAGCGCGCCGGGGCGCGGCTCGACTTCTGGCGGGTCGCGATGCGCCCCGGCAAGCCCTTCGCGTTCGGGCTGTGGGGCGCGACCGCGGTGTTCGGGCTCCCCGGCAATCCGGCCAGCACGCTGGTGACCTTCGAGCTGTTCGTCCGCCCGGCGCTCCGCGCGCTGGCGGGACTCCCCGGCAGCGGCCGCGTGGTGGCCACGGGCCGGCTCGCGGCCGCGCAGGAGAAGCCGGCCGAGCTCACCGTGTACCTGCGCTGCCGCGTGCGGCCTTCGGGGGACGAGCTCGTGCTCGAGCCGCTCCGGACCCAGGTCAGCGGCAACCTCTCGTCCACCACGGGTCACGCCGCGCTGGCCGTCCTCCCGCCCGGCCGCGCGCGGCTCGCGCGCGGCGCCCGGGTCCGCGCGATCCTGCTCGCCGCCGACGTGCGGCACGATGGGTGAAGCCCACCCCCCGTCCGTGGTATGAGGGGCGCGCAATGGCCCGCGCGCGATGGGAACGCCCGGAGGAGCACGACCACGTCCTCCTCCTCGCCGACGACGACGACCTCCACCTCGAGGTCGTGAAGCGGCACCTGGAGTCCGTTCCGGGGCGGCAGCGCGCCCAGGTGCTGGGGCGCTACCCGCTCTATCGCATCCTGGTGGCGCGCAACGGCGAGGAGGCCCTGCGGCGCGCCACGGCGCAGGTGACCGCCGTCGCGGTGGACCTCGTCATGCCCCGCCGCAACGGCCTCGAGGTCATCCAGGAGCTGCGCGCCCGGCGCCCGGACCTCGCCATCCTCGCGTTCACGGCCGGTGCCCCTGCCTCCGAGGCGGTCGCGGCGGTGATGGCCGGCGCGGACTTCTTCCACGAGTACCGGGACGAGCCGGAGCCGCTCGCATTCGAGCGCGCCCTGGAGCTCGCGCTCGACCGGCGCCGGCTCACGCGGCTCATCGAGAAGGGCGAGGCCGAGGTGGACGAGGCCCGCGCGCGCCTGTCGCAGCTCTCCGGCGACCTCGCCCGCGCCATGCCCGGGTTCCGCCCGCCGCAGGCGCGCGAGGACGTGCTCCCGTTCAAGGAGGCTGCGCGGCGCTACCTCACCGCTTCGGCGCGCCTCTTCGAGGGGGACAGCCAGGGCCTGGCGCGCGCGCTGGGGATCTCGTACTTCGCGCTGAGGCGACTTCTCGCACGGTATCAGGTGCCCCTTCCGTCCAGGTCGAGGAGACACGGGACAACCTCGCGGTAGAAACGCCCCGCGAGAGGTGTTATTTCTCTCGGTGTGCGGAACCCGCAGTCCGGGTTGCGGATTCCGCAAATCACCCACCGTGACACCGCAGGGAGCCACCATGGCCGCACTCGCCGACAAGTTCGCCGTCAACCTCAAGAGCGAACGCCTCCGCCGCAAGCTCTCCCAGGAAGCCCTCGCCGCCAAGGCCGGGCTGTCCGTCTCGTACATCTCCATGCTCGAGCGCGGGCAGCGGACGCCGCCGCTCGACACGCTCGAGTCGCTGGCCAAGGCGCTGTCGGTCTCGCCGACGTCCCTGCTGTCCTGATCCACCGGCCCGCGCGCGCGGCGCGGCCCACCGCGTCGCGCGCCCGCCGGGCCGCGCACCGCTCCCCCCACCCGCGCCCGTCCACGTGGCGTCCGCCGCGGAGATCGCTTATGTTCCCGCGGTCCGCCGGTCCCGCCCCCCGACCGGCCTCCACCTTCGAAAGGACGTCGGCGTGGCGCGAATGGTGATGTGCAAGAAGCTCGGCCGTGAGCTGCCGGGCCTCGCCTACAAGCCCTTCCCGAACGAGCTCGGCCAGCGGATCTACGACTCGATCTCGCAGGACGCCTGGAAGCTCTGGCTCGAGCACTTCAAGATGATCCTCAACGAGTACCGCCTCGCCCCGGCGGACCCGCGGACCACCGAGATCCTCTACCAGCAGGCCGAGCAGTTCTTCTTCGGCGAGAACGCGCAGCTCCCGCCCGACTACCGGCCGCCGCCGTCCAAGGGCTAGCCGCCCCGCCGGCGCGGCGGGCGAGGTGACGCGGGAGCGCACGGTGCGGCGTCCGGGCGAGATCCTCCTCGTCTCTACCTACGAGCTCGGCCACCAGCCGCACGGGCTGGCGCTGCCGCTCGCCTTCCTGGAGCGGGCCGGCTTCGCGCCCGCCTGCCTCGACCTCGCGGTCGAGGCGCTCGACCCGGCCCGCGTCGCCGCCGCGCGCCTCGTCGCGATCTCCGTCCCCATGCACACCGCGCTGCGCCTCGGGCTCGAGGCGGCCGCGCGCGTGCGGGCGCTCCACCCGGCGGCGGCGATCGCGTTCCACGGCCTGTACGCGCCGCTCCACGCCGATCTCCTGCTCGCGGCCGGCGCGAGCGCCGTGCTCGGCGGCGAGTGCGAGGACGACCTCGTCGCGCTGGCGGTCGCGCTCGAGCGCGGCGAGGACCTCGGCCGCTTCGTCCAGCGCGGCGGCGACGCCGCGCCGCGGGCCCGGCTGGACTACCCGGTCCCGAGCCGCGCCGCGCTCCCGGCCCTGTCGCGCTACGCGCGCCTCGCGGCGGCCGACGGGACGCTCCGGGTGGCCGGCTACGCCGAGGCGACCCGCGGGTGCAAGCACCTCTGCCGCCACTGCCCCATCCCGCCGGTCTACCGCGGCCGCTTCGTGGCGGTCCCGGTCGAGACGGTGGTCGAGGACGTGGCCCGGCAGGTGGCGCTCGGGGCCGCGCACGTCACCTTCGGCGACCCCGACTTCCTGAACGGCCCCACCCACGCGCTCCGCGTCGCGCGCGCCGTGCACGCGCGCTTCCCGGCGCTCACCTTCGACTTCACCGCCAAGGTCTCGCACCTGGTGGCGCACGTGGACGCGGTCGCCGAGCTGGCCCGGCTCGGCGCGGTGTTCGTCACCTCCGCGGTCGAGGCGCTCTCGGATCGCGTGCTCGCCGCGCTCGACAAGGGCCACGACCGCGCCGACGCCGTCGCCGCGTTCCGCGCCTGCGCCGCGGCCGGCGTGCCGCTCCGCCCCACGCTGATGCCGTTCACGCCCTGGGGGACGCTCGACGACCTGGTGGACCTGCTCGACGTGCTCGAGGCGGAGGGGATGCTCCCCAACCTCGATCCGGTGCAGCTCTCCATCCGGCTGCTCGTGCCGCCCGGCTCGCTCCTGGAGCGCGCGCCCGGGATCGCGTTCGAGGGGCTCGACGCGGCCGCGCTCACCTGGCGCTGGCGCCACCCGGATCCGCGCATGGACGCGCTCCAGCCGCGCATCGCCGCCGAGGTCGAGGCCGGCGCCGCGCGCGACGCGCCGCCGCTCGAGACCATCGCGCGCGTCCGCGCGCTGGTCCTCGCCGCGGCCGGGCTCCCGCACCGCCACGTCCGCGTGCTCGCGCCCGACCAGCGCCGCGTGCCGCGCCTCACCGAGAGCTGGTTCTGTTGAGCAGAGCCGACCCGGAAAGCTCTCCGGTTCGGAGAGAAAGACGACGGGCCGGAGTTCGAAGTTCACCAGCCGGCGATGGAACGCCGCGGTTCAACAGTTGTTTTCCGCGACTTCGATGTGCCGCCTGAAACAGACAACCACGATGAGTGAACACGGCGCATCCGAACCGCTCCGGTCCTCAACGAAACCAAGTATGACGTCTCGACCCGTCCGACGTGACCGCGCCATACCACGGGCACGATGACGCCGCGCGCGTACGCGCGCCGGACTAGGGAGCGACCGCTCTGAACCAGTCGCGCAACACGATCCGAACCCGCTCGACCTCCTCGATCGGGACTACATTCATGTGGCACGTGATGTTCCGAAGGTGCGCGACATGGCGTGCCTCTTGAACAAGCGAGCGGTCGCGCAGCACTTCCTCGAAATCTTCCTTCCAGAGATGTTCGATGATCCGGAGTAACTGGGGGTACGTGGTCAGCGAAATCTTGTCCCGCGACCCGAGGCCCATCCAGAACTTCGTCTCCTCGTTCTCTTCTAGCTTCGCGACCTCCGTTTGGACGTCCGGCGGAACGCGAGTCCACCAGTTCTCCTTGTCCTTCTCCGAGAGGACGCCCAGAACTAAGTCGCGCAGGTACTGCTCAAAGACAAAGAACAGTCTGTAGACCTCGGCCGCTCTCGATGCGTCTCGGACTTCTGCCGGCAGAACGACCGCAAGGTCCAGCGAACCAGAGATGCGGAGAGACTCCGGAGGGACGGTTTCCGGATGAGCGTGCGCTACTCGACGCGCGGTCTGCCCAAGCATGAGGAACATCGCCAACCTGTCGCGATCCATCACGAGAACGTCCGGCGGATAGCGTTGAAGATGTTCAGGTAGGTCTCTTCCGTCCCGTTCGATGGAAGATGGACTTGGATGTTGAAATGGAACTCCGACCGCATCCCCTTGGGAACCGTGACGGGCATGGGAGGTTCTGCCCGAAATGGCGCGGCGGGTGACTCGCCCCCGTTCACCTTCTCCGGAACA
The DNA here is from genome assembly GCF_049201065.2 of Anaeromyxobacter sp. Red801. Taxonomy (NCBI): domain Bacteria; kingdom Pseudomonadati; phylum Myxococcota; class Myxococcia; order Myxococcales; family Anaeromyxobacteraceae; genus Anaeromyxobacter; species Anaeromyxobacter sp. Red801. The sequence goes on from NZ_CM181236.1 coordinate 3,052,494, forward strand.
TCCGGAGACGAGTCCCCGCTTGCCACGCCGGAGAAGTCCGCGACCTTCACGAGAGCGTTGTACGTGCCGACGATCCTCTTGGTCATCGACTCGTCTGAGCCCGCGACCTGAGCGACAAGCCCCTTGATGCTCTCGAGATCGAGCTTGTGCGCGTCTTCGTTTGAATCGTAAAGCGGCGCGTACGCTCTCCGAATGCCTTCCGCGATCGCAGCCTTCGCGACCTGCCGGTTCTTGAGCCTTCCGTACTCCGGTGTGGGCCTGCTGCTCGCCGGATCGAGAAAGCCAAGAGTCTTCAGAAGCCCGATTAGCTGCCGATCGCCGGCGCTCTTCAACCCAATCGTCTCCGATAGGTAACGGGTGGTGAACGCATCCGGCGCCTTGGCCGAGGCGATCCGGTCGAACAGCACTCCAACGTTTTTGTAGCTAGCCAGGTAGGGAAGGTTTGCGGGCATCCGAGTCAATTACACCCTCCGTCCGACACTCAGTACGGGACGCGATGTGCCAGACGTGACCGCGCACCGAAATACCGTAAGCCTTTCCACTATTTACGCTGGGTTTACTTGAAATCCCCGTTGGATGGGAGCCAACGGTCCGTCAGGTCGACGGGCTCGGCGGCGACGGACGCGGGTGATCGCGGGCGCGCGCGCTCAGCGGCGGCCGCGCGCGGCCCAGGCGCGGGCGCGGAGCGGGATCGTACCGTCAGGCGCCACCGGGAGCGCCGCCCGGAACGCGTCCCGCAGCGCCGCGCGGCGATCCTCGGGGAGCGACATGGCGTAGGCGGGCGCCGGCCCCTGGCCGGCCAGGAACGGCGCCCAGCACTCGGCGAAGTCGCGGAAGACCGTGGGCACCTCCACCGCGCGCACCTCGACGCCCGCGAGGCCCGCGCCCTCGAGCAGCGCCGAGAGCGGCCCGGGCGCGCAGATCGGGAACCGCACCGCCTCGTCGAGCGCCGCGGCCGCCGGGTCGAGCGCGCGCGCCGCGTCCCAGAAGCGCCGGATGTACTCCATGCCGTCGGCGTAGTCCCAGACGTACAGCGCCACCGGCGCGCCCGGCCGCGCCGCCCGGGCCAGCTCCGCCACCATGCGCGCCGGCTCGGCGACGAAGTTCAGCACCAGCGCGGAGGCCACCGCGTCGAACGCGCCGTCGCGGACCGGCAGGACCTGCGCGTCCGCGGCGACGAAGGCCCGGCCGGCGCCGCCGGTGCGGCCGCGCGCGTGCGCGACGAAGCCCAGCGACCGGTCGAGGCCCACGACCACCGCCGGCGCCGCCTGCGCCGCGATCGCGTCGCCGAGCGCGCCGGTGCCGCAGCCCGCATCGAGCCAGCGGCCGCGCGGTCCCGCCCCCAGCCACGCGACCACCTCGCGCGCGACGAGCCGGCTCCACCGGCCGATGTACGCCTCGTAGCCGGCGCCGACGTCCCAGACGTCGTGCGCCGAGGGATCCGCGGACATGCCCTCCCCTTGCGCGGGAGCGGTCCGGCGCGCACGTCCCGGATCAGGCGACCGGCAGCGGGGCCCGGATGTCGAACGACAGCCGGCGGTGCGCCTCCCGGAGGGTGCGTTCCACCTCCTCCGGCGTCTCGCCCTTCGCGAACAGGAAGCCGAGGTAGCTGTCGCCCTCGGGGAGCGGCACCACCTCGCGCCCCTCGGGCACGGTGATCACCACGTCCTCGACGCCGGGCACCGCCCGCGCGTCGTCCACGCCCCGGACGCCGTGGAGGATCCCGCGCCGCGGGATGGGCAGCATCATCACGCCGGAGGCGCGCGCCTCGCGCCGGAGCTGCTCGAGCGGCAGGCCCATGGCGTGCGCCACCAGCACCTCCTCCAGCGAGAGGCCCGCGCCGAAGCGCAGCGTGCGCGAGCAGAGGCCGCCGATGGAGCGCGCCGCGATCTCCAGCACGACCGGGCCCTGCGGCGACAGGCGCAGCTCCGCGTGCACCGGCCCCTCGCGCAGGCCGAGCGCCGCGGCGCCGGCCGCGGTGATCCGCTCCACCTCGGCGCGGAGCGCGGCCGGGTGGCGCGACGGCGTCACGTAGATCGTCTCCTCGAAGTAGGGGCCGTCGAGCGGGTCGGGCTTGTCGAACAGCGCCAGGACCTCGAGCCGGCCGCCGCGCAGCAGCCCCTCCAGCGCCACCTCGGCGCCGGGCACGAACGCCTCCACCAGCACGCTGCCCGCCGACTCGCGCTCGCGGGCGCGCCGCTCGACGCGGGTGTCGTGGAGGAGGCGCTGGATCCGGCGCCAGGCCGCCACGAAGCCGGCCGGATCGTCGGCGCGGATCACGCCGCGCGACGCCGAGAAGATGAGCGGCTTCAGCACGCACGGGTACGGGGCGGCGCGGGCGGCCGCCTCCGGGTCCTCGTCGAGCGCGTGGAGGTGGAACCCGGGCACCGGCACCCCCGCGTCGCGGAGCGTGACGCGCATGGCGTGCTTGTCCGCGGCCCGGCGCGCGGCGACCGGCGGGTTGTAGGGCAGCCCGAGCCGCTCGGCCGCGAGCGCGGCGATGACGGCGGTCGGGTCGCTCCCCGGCACGATCCCGGCGATGGGCCGCGTGCGGGCGGCCTCGGCGATCTGGTCGGCGGCGTGCTCGGGCTTGCGGTAGTCGAGGGAGAGGAGCCCCGCCTCCGGACCGAAGGTGTCCTCGATCTGGTGGCAGCGATCGCTCCCGACCAGCAGCGGGACCCCCAGGCGCCGGGCGGCGTCGCGAAAGTCGTCGAGGCGGTAGCTCGTGGTGGGGACGAGGAGGAGCAGCGCTCCGTTCGGCGTGGGCATGGCGCCGGAGTTTATGCGGCCGGACGGCCGCGCGGGCAACCGGCACGCCGTCGGGCCGGATCCAGGCCGCGGCCGGCGATGGCCGGGCGCCCGGGGTCAGCCGCGGCGGGACGGGTGCGCCGCGCCCGCGGGCGGGACGGCCAGGCACTCGTCGCGCTGCTCGCGCTGCTGCCGGAGCGGCGCGGCGTACACGTCCTCGAACAGGCTCTCGCGCGCCGGCGGCGGCAGCGCCTCGACCCGGGCCACCGCGGCGCGGATCTCGTCGTCGGCCTCGCGCAGCAGGGCCGCGTGCGCGCCCGGGGCGAGCGCGCCGGTCCGCTCCAGGTGCACGCGCAGCCGCTCGAGCGGGTCCCGTGCGCGCCAGGGCGCCACCTCGGCGTCGTCGCGGTAGCCGCGCGGATCGTCGGAGGTGGTGTGCGGGCCGACGCGGTAGGTGACGCACTCGAGGAGCGTGGGCCCCTCCCCGGCCGCCGCCCGCGCGCGGGCGCGGCGGGTCGCCGCGTGCACCGCCAGCAGGTCGTTGCCGTCCACCCGCTCGCCGCGCACGCCGTAGGCGATGCCCTTCTGCGCGATGGTCTCCGCGGCCGTCTGCTGCGCGGTGGGCGTGCTGATGGCCCAGCCGTTGGCGCGGCACAGGAACACCACCGGCACCTCGTGCACGCCGGCGAAGCCGAGCGCGGTGTGGAAGTCGTGCGTGCTGGTGGCGCCGTCGCCGAACCAGGTGAGCGACACCATGTCCTCGCCCTTCAGCCGGGCCGCCCAGGCGGCGCCGACCGCGTGCGGCAGCTGGGTGCCGAGCGGCGCGCTCACCGACGTGTAGTGGCCCGGGCGCCAGGTCTCGTGGCACGGCATCTGCCGGCCGCGGGCGAGATCGCCCGCGTTGCCGAACAGGTTGCAGAGGAACGCGTCCAGCGGGAGCCCGCGCAGGAGCGCCGCGGCGTGCTCGCGGTAGCACGGGAAGAGCCAGTCCTGCGGCGCCATGGCGGCGGCCGCCCCCACCACGCACGCCTCCTCGCCCTCGGCGCCGACGTAGAAGCCGATGCGGCCCTGGCGCTGCAGCGCCGTCATGCGCGCGTCGAGCGCGCGGGCGCGCACGAGGTGCCGGTGCAGCTCGAGCGCCTCCTGCGGCCCGAGCGTCGCGTGGCGCGGGTCCGCGTCGCCGTGGTCGTCCAGCACCCGGAAGATCGGGAACGCCGCCTCCCACCCTCCCGCGGCGTCCGCCGCCATGCCGCCGCCGGCCGGCAGGCTGCGCGACGGCGACGGCGACGGCGACGGCGCCGGCGCGGGGACGGCGCGTACGCGGGGGACGCGGGGACGGCGGGGATCGGCCTTCTCGGGACGTACGGTGGAACGCACGGTCCGACCCTAGCGGCGAGGGCGAGCATAAGTCCAAGTGATTGTGGTGATGTAAGCATCACACGCGTTGATAAGATGGCGCGCCCGCCCCCGGAGGACGTCCGCATGGATCTCGCCCAGCTGGAGCTGCTCGCCGCCGTCGCCGAGGAGCGCAGCTTCACCCGCGCTGCGGAGCGCCTCCGGCGCACCCAGCCCGCGGTGAGCCAGGCGCTGCGCCGGCTGGAGGAGGAGGTCGGGGCGACGCTGGTGGACCGCTCGTCGCGGGACGCCAGCCTCACCGCCGAGGGCAAGGTGCTGCACGACTACGCCCAGCGGATGCTGAAGCTGCGGCGCGACGCGGGCGAGGCGCTCGAGGCGCTGCGCGACCTGCAGCGCGGCACGGTCGCGGTGGCCGCCAACGAGTACACCGCCACGCACCTGCTCCCCGTCCTCGCGGAGTTCCGCCGCCGCCACCCGCGCCTGCGCGTCGAGGTGCACCGCAGCCTGGCGCGCGACATCCCCACCGCGGTGCTCGGGCGCGACGTCGAGCTCGGCGTCGTGACCTTCCGGCCGTCGCAGCCGGGCCTGGTGGCGCAGCAGATCGCCACCGACGATCTGGTGCTGCTCGTCCCGCCCGAGCACCCGCTCGCCCGCCGCGGCACCGTGTCCATCCGGCAGCTCGGCGGCGAGTCGTTCCTCGCGCACCACGTCCGCTCGCCCAACCGCGAGCGCGTGGTGAAGGCGTTCGCGCGGCACCGGACCCCGCTCGACATCGTGATGGAGCTGCCCACGCTCGACGCGGTGAAGCGGCTGGTCGTCGAGCGGGTCGGCGTCGCGCTCATGCCCGCCCGCGTCGCCGAGCCCGAGCTCGCCCGCGGCGAGCTGGTCGGCCTGACCGTGCGTGAGATGCGCTTCCCGCGCCCGGTGCTGCTGGTGCACCGTCGCGACGCGCCGCTCTCCCGCGCGGCCGAGGCGCTGCTCGAGTGCGCGCGGGTGGCCGCGCCGCGCGCCGCCGCGCGGGCGGGGTGAGAGACCCGACCCGGCGCCGATCCGTGGGCGAGGCGCGTCGGCGAGGTATGCTCCCGCCATCGCCACGACGCGAACCTCGAGGCGGCGCATCGACACTGCGGGGGGGGCACCGCGCAGCGCTCCTCGCGAGCGACGTCTGCGGCTGCTTCTACTGCCTCGAGACGTTCTCCCCGTCGGAGATCCAGGAGTGGATCGACGAGGACAAGGCCGGGGTCGGCCAGACCGCGCTCTGCCCGCGCTGCGGCATCGACGCGGTGATCGGGTCGCGGTCCGGGCTCCCCCTGGACCGTGAGTTCCTGTCGAGAATGCACGCGTACTGGTTCGGTCGCTGACCATCGGTTTCAGAGGCGCAGGGCGGCTCTGGCCGGCAGCCGGCGCGCCGACGGGGCACACTCGGGGCACACGAAAGAAGACGGCGGTCAGGATTTTTCCTCAGCGGCCACTTCAGCGGCCACTTTGCCCATAAGCCTAGCAGTCACGCGAACTTGCCAGGCTGTCGCGGGATACGCGAGCGGCTCCCGGGGAGTTCGGGGGTCGTTCTGGGGGTATGGCGCGGGTACGCCGCTGCGCCGACGGGCTCCCCTCGCGAGGAGCCCAGGGCCTGATCTATGCGGGGTCGCCTGATCAACCCCAAGACGTCGGGCCATGCTCTACAATTGGGGCCCATGACGCCGATCGAGATATTCGAGAAGGTCGATGCCTTCTACCGGACCTCCTGGGACCATCTGCTGATCTTCGGATCGGTTCTCGGCCTGGTCATCGGCCTCATAGTTCCGCTGCTCCTCACGTTGTACCAGCGCAGGCTTTTCAAGCTGGAGGAATCAGCGGTCACTCAGACCGTCAAGATCCAGGTCGAGCAGGCGAAGTCCGCGCTCGCCGAAGCGTACAAGCAGGACCTCGCGTCCATTCGAAGCGAGATGGAGGCTAACGCCGCCGCGATCACGAAGAAGGTCGATGACGCACTGGCCCTTCTTCGCACGGAGCACACAGCCGAGTTTGCGACGATGAAGGAGCGGCTCGACCGCGATGCGGCGCGGCTGACTGGCGCCGTGTTTCACGTCCAGGGTGCGATGCTCGCCGAACAGAAGTCTTACATCGGCGCGATGGACAGCCTGCTCGATGCTGCGCTTTCACAGGCAAGGGCTGAGGACGAACTGAATCTCGGTCGAACCACTCGGGTCATCACCGAAGACCTCCTCCCCAACTTCACTAAGTCGCTGCTCTCGGGTTGGCCGGGAGATTTCGTTGCCAGGCTGGAGCGTCTGGAGGAGGTGCTCTCGGATCTCGACAAGCGCGGTCGGTGGCAAGACCGGATCGTTGACCTGCGCACAGCGAAGGAGCAAGCGTTAGCTAGGGAAAAGCCGACCGCTGTCGCACCGACGGCACCCCCCGCCGCCGCGTAGAAGTCCCCGGACCCCGTCAGCGCTCGGTCGGGATAGCGCCCCGGCCGTCGAGGTAGTTCATCGGCAGATGTAGAGCGACAGGATAACTGACCCCCTTGCGACACAACTTCTGACCCCCTCCCGCCTTCAGCGAGGAGGTGGAGATGGTCAGCGAAGTGGCGGCCGTGGCACCCCAGACGATGGAGGTGCCGATGGTCGAGGCGGAGGCGGTCAGGCAGATGCGGGACCTGGCGGCGAAGGGTTGGGGCGCGAAGCGGATCGCGCGCGAGCTGGGGCTGGCCCGCAACACCGTGCGTCGGTACCTGCGCGGCGGCGCCGAGGCGGAGGTGCAGCGGCACCCGACGCAGCAGCGGCTCGACGAGGCCCGGCGTGGCGAGGCCGTCGACGCAGCCCAGGTCCTCGAGGGCTTACCCGAGCGGGAGGACGGGCTCGTGTTCGGGCTGATCCCCGACGCGCGCCGCGCGTTCGCTGCCGCCGCGAAGGCCGCCGGTGTCGAGCGCGTGTGGCTTCACTTGATGCGCCACGTCGGCGAACCGAGACCGGCCGGGCTGGCGCGAGCCTCGCAAATCTGATGGCGTTCGGCGGGTGGGCGTCGCCGCGGATGGCGCACCGGTACAGTCACTCCGACCACCGACGGCAGCTCGAGATTGCGGAACGGAGGGAGGCGGCCCGCACGCGGACGGTCACGCGGCCGAACTCATCGAACGGGTAAGCCACTTGGGCGCAACCACGGTCCAGCCGCGTACAGGGTGAGGAGCGTTCGGACGCGACGCTTCGTCGACGATCTCGGGTTCCTCGTCGAGTTCGATTTCGATCCTCGTCAGGTGGCGGATCTTGCGTTCGTAGAGCGTCTTTAGTCCCTTCCCGGACAGCGAAAGCACGCGCGACTCAATCACTTCGCGAAAAGGCATAAGCGCCTTCTCTTCGCGCCCTAACGACACGTTCATGAAGGACGAACTCTCGCCCAGGAACCAAGCCGGAATCTTCACTGCGGCATTGAAGTCGACGGCCGCGTCCGGCACGGTCCCCGTGGGCTGCAGAAACATCAGTGAGCCGTTGTCCCCGGCACGGACCGAGTCCTGCTGCTTTGCGCTCAGCGCGTTGAGCGGACGCACCAACCATCCGCACACGTCGCCTTGGCGATCGATGTCGCAGCCGTGCGACTCGATCATGACCGCCTGCACCTTCAGCAGCGAGAGGACGGTCGGCGGCTTCACGAATACCTGTTCGTTCGCCTCTTGCCGCGCAAGAACGTTCTCGATACGAACGTAGCTCTTCTGCACCTCTGGAAGCGTGCGCTCACAGAGTTCGCAGACAGCCTTCTCTCGGACGCGCTTGTTACACCCCGGGCAGAGGCGCTTCGTGGATTCCCACGACAGAACCTGCGGCGTCCGATCCGCCAGTACGAGTTCAGGGACAAGGACCACATCGCCCTGGTACAGGGCGTTACTCGGCGCGGCTCTGTACACAACAACGTTCCTTACGGTCCGTGAACCTGGTACAAGCCATCCGGGAACGCATCGTCCGAGCCTGAGCCAGCAGAATCCGCCACCGCAACGACTTCGAGATCGTGCGGCGCAAGCTTACCCTTAACGCGGAAGCCCTTTTTCACATCGCGCTGTGTAAGCGACCCGGCGACCCTTGCGCTGCCCGTCGATTCGGTTCGCCGGACCGTGTGGACGCTGTCCACGCTAGCAACCTGCCCCTGAGAGAGCCAAAGCGCGGCCCCCAAGGTGACGCCGACCATTGCGCGAGAGACGTAGAAGCGCACTTCGCGAGGGCGACGTGCTGCGCCCCTGGTGCCCTGCGCGCGAGGGCCGGGCCTCTCGCCGAAGCTCAACTCGTTAATCTCGACGTCGAAGAGTGCCATTCGCCTACTCCGCGGGAATCTTGCGCCGCAGTTCCGGCTCAGCTTCCAGAATCGCCCTGCCCACACGCATCATTTCCGTCATGAGCAGTAGCGCCACGTTTGGAGTCATCGCGACTCTGACGCCGGACACGGTCGTATGAATCGGCTCTCCACGCATGGCCCGCCGAGCCGTGTATGCGTCTAGGTGCAGCAGATCTACAGAAAATTCGTCTTCGCTCACGGCCATCAAGGTAGCGTTCGCGCGAACGTGCGCTTCCTTGTCCGCCGCGACAGCGACCGGCATTGCAGTCAGCTCGCGGTAGCCGTCCGACTTTAAAATGCGTTGAACCGTCTGGATAAACGGCTCCCCACTGTCCCCGGGCTTTTCGATAGAGGGAAGGGTCTGAGCGCAGAATGGGAACAACGGGATGGTCACGTTCAGCGCGTACGAAAGGACCGGATGCTCGGGGTCCGTGTACAGCTTCTTCTTCCCAAAGATGATCGTCACCCCGTCGTCAGCACGACCGACCCAGACGTAGTCGGCGACGATAATCCGCTCGGGAACGTAGTCGTCATCCGCGACGCGCACGAGGAAGCCGTTCCCGTCCTTTTGGACGTCTAGCCGCGTTCCTCCACGCGAGGCCGTTTTGCCCGGATACCGAATTTCCTGTTTCACCAGCGCGCTCCCAAGATTCGGCCGGTCGGATGTTACCTGAACCGCAGCCCCGATACTGACCCATTAGGGCCGCGAACACTTCGAGCGGTCCGCCCAAGTCCCAAAAAAAGAAAACGGGCGGCTAGAACTAGTCTAACCGCCCGTTTTTACTGTGGACCCGACCGGGATCGAACCGGTGACCTTCTGAATGCCATTCAGACGCGCTCCCAGCTGCGCCACGGGCCCGAAGATCTTCTATGTCGTGCTGCCTGCGGGGCTCTCGCGCTCCAGCTCCGCGAGGTCCCGCTCCTGCTGCTCGAGCCGGAGCTCGAGGTCCTGCGCCTGCTTCACCACCGCCGCGAGCTCGGCCGGCACCGTCACCCGCCCGGCCCTGGCCAGCGCGCCGAAGCGCTCGCCGAGGTCGCGCAGGGCCCTGTCCAGCGCTCGCCGGGTCGCGGTCCGGTCCAGCTTCCGCTTCCCGATCTGCGATCGGAGCACCAGCCGATCCCGCAGCGCTTCGAAGAGCTTCCCTGCCACTCGCGTTCCCGCCCGGCCATCGAGGACCGCTCGGGAGGGGCAGTGATTAACGCGAGGGCGGCGCGGCAGTCAAGGCCGTTGTCGCCTGCCGCGGCCGGGCTCCGCGCGGATGGGCGGCGCCGTCACACCGCTGTCCTCGCGCAGCGTCACCCGGCCGCTCGGGCCCGGCCCGCGGCCGCGCCGCGCGCGCGGAAAGCGCCCGCGATCCCGCGGTCTCCGCGCCGGGCGCTCCCTCCGCGGGAGGAGGTGGCACCGCCGTTGCTACCCCGGTCCTTCCGGAGGTGTCCCATGCGGCTCACCGCTTCCCTGCTCGCCCTCTCGCTCGCGCTTCCGCCCGCCCTCGCGGCGGCGCGGGACGATCGGTCCACCGTCCGCGGCAGCGCCCGCGCGCCGGCACGCGGCGGCCCACCGCGCGGCGGCGCGGCCGGTCCACGCGGCGGCTTCCGCGGCGGCGGTCCGGTGGCGGCGCCGGTGCCCGGCGCCATGCCGGCGCCGTACGCCCGCGGCGCGCCGGCGGCCCCGCGCGCCTACGCGCCCGGCGGCTACGCCTACGCGCCCCGCGGAGCCGCCCCGTACGCCACGCGCGGCGCGCCCGCGCCCTACCGCGCCGCCCCCGCGCCCTATTACCGCGGCGCGCCGGCGCCCTACCCGTCGGCCCCGGCGCCGGGCCGCGGCGGCTATCGCGGCGGCTACGCCGTCGCGCCGGGCGTGGCCGTCGTCGCGGCCGCGCCGTTCTGGTGGGGCTGGGGCTGGGGCTACGGCTACTACCCGCTCTACCCGAGCCCGTACGGCGGCCCTCCGGGCACCGTCGCCGGCGACGGCAGCGGCGCGTACTACCCGCCGCCCGCGCCCGACCCGGTGACGCTGCGCCTCGACGCGCGGGTGGCCGCCGTGCCGGACGGCTACACCGGCGGCGTGGCCATCGCGATCGAGACGCCGACGCTCGGCTTCAACGCCAGCGTGGACGGCCTGGAGCGCGACGGGCTCACCCGGCTGCCGGGCGCGAGCGGCGACGCGCTGGGCTGGGGCACCGCCCACGTCACCTGGGCGTTCCTCTCCGAGCCCTCCGTCCAGCTCCGGCTGGAGGCGGGCGGCTCGATGCTCTCGATGCCGCGCACCGGCGCGTTCGCGGACAAGACGCACGCGGGTGACGTGTCGTTCGGCCCGGACGTCGGCGTCTCGGGGCAGCTCGGGCTCATCGGGCCCATCGGCCTCGAGGGGCACGCGCGGGTCACGCCGCTGCCCATCGCGGTGACCGACTCGCGCGCCGCCGTGGCGTTCCGCGGCGGCCCGCTGGCCGTCACCATGGGCTGGCGCGCCATCCACGTGTTCGGCGACGGCACCGAGGCGCCCTCGGCCGACTTCACCGGGCCGGAGCTCGGGTTGTCCTTCCGGTTCTGAGGCCCGGCTCACGTCGACGGGATCACCCTTCGACTCCGGCCGCGCCTGCCGGCGCGGCCTGCGCCCAGGGTGAGCGGATCGAAGGGCGCGGCGGAGACGAAAACGAAACGGCGGGCCCGGCGCGATGCCGGCCCGCCGTTCGCGTCCGGACGGGACGCGGGGCTACTTCTTCGAGGACTTCGTGGCCGCCTTCTGGCGCTTCTTGCGCGCCTTCCACTGCTGGCGGCGGCGGGACTTCATGCGGTTGTGCTTGCTCTTCGAGTTCGCCATGCGTCCTCCTGGAAAAGGGACCGCGAAACGCGGGGCGCCCTGTATACCACGGTCGCCGGCCGCGGGCCGCGCCTACCCCTCGCCGGACCCCCCGCCGTCGGGGCGCGGTCCCGCCCCGTCCTTCCCCCGCGCGCCCGCGCCCCGAGGCTCCTCCCGGCGCGGCTCCGCCGCCTCGCGCTTCGCCTCCTGCGAGTCGCTGCGCGCGTCCTGGCGCTCGATGCGCGTGGGGCTCCCCTGGCCCGCGCCCGGCCCCGCGGCGCCGGGCGGGCGGGCGGGCCGCGCCATGCCCTCGGCGCCGCGGACCGCGGTCGGCTTCGCGGCCGAGGCGGGCGGCGCGGTGCGGGACCGCGCGGCGGCGTCGGGCCCCGGCGGCCGCCGGCCGCGCATCGGGGGAGCGGCCGCCTGGCGCGCGGCGTCCGCCTGCCAGGTCGTGACCATCTCCTTCACGTCGTCGAGCGGCAGGGCCTTGCTCACGTTGCCGTTCACGCCCTCCATGTCCCGCGCCATGCAGAGCGCGTTCAGGATGGCCTCCTCGGTCGCCTCGATCACCGCCTCGTAGAGCGGGTCGAGCCGCTGGTCGAGCAGGATCTTCATCCGGTAGACCATCTTGTTGGTCTCGCGGGGCACCTGGTTGGCGGTCGAGAACGCCAGCACGATCTCGCCGGAGCCGTGCATGGCGGTGGAGCCGACGCGCCCGATGCCGAGCGCCGCGCGCTTGGCGAGGCGGTTGAGCTGGTGGGTGATGAGCGGCGCGTCGGTGGCGATCACCGCGATGATCGACCCGTAGTTGCGGGTGCGCCGGTTGGCCGGGCGGTAGCGGGCCTCCAGCACCTCGCCCACCGGCAGGCCGCCGATGCGGAGCTGCCGCATCACGCCGAAGTTGGACATCACCAGCACGCCCACCGTGTAGCCGCCCAGCGTCTCGGGGAGCTTCCGGCTGGAGGTCCCGATCCCCGCCTTGAAGTCGCAGGTGATCATGCCGGTGCCGCCGCCGACGCTCCCCTCCGGCACCGGCCCGTCGCTGGCGGTCCGGAGCGCCTCGTAGACGTGCTCGTCCTTCACGTGCCGGCCGGCGATGTCGTTCAGCCACGAGTCGTCGCACTCGCCGACGAGCGGGATGATGACGTCGTGCTCGTCGCCGATGCCGGGGTAGCGCTCCACCATCCACTTCACCGCCGCGTCCGACACGGCGCCGACCGACAGCGTGTTGGTGAGGAAGATGGGCGTCTCCACCAGCCCCCACTCCAGGAGCTGGGTCATCCCGGAGACCTCGCCGGCGCCGTTCAGCACGAAGCCGCCGCCGACCACCCGGTCCTCGAACACGTTGGTGGGGTTGGGGAGGATCGCGGTGACGCCGGTGCGGACCGGCCCCTTGCCCACGCGGAGCGGGCCGGCCCCGCGGGTCACGGTGGAGTGGCCGACGCGCACCCCGGCGACGTCGGTGATGGCGTTCCAGCGGCCCGGCTTGTAGCGGCCCAGCGAGATGCCCAGGTCGCGGGCGCGACAGCGCGGCTCGTTCGGTGCGGTCTCGGGCATGCGAAAGACTTACGCCACCCGCCGCCCCGGGCGAAGCGGAAATCCCGCCCGGGCGCGGACGGCCGGTCCGGCCGCGGGGCTCCCGCCGGGGCGCGGCGCCGATCAGTGCCGGTGCGGCGCCTGCGGCCGCCGCTCGCCGGCCTCGCCGCCCGTCCCGCCGTTCCCGCCGGCCGGCGCCTCCCCGCCCGGCGCGCCGTTGCCCTGCGGCGTGGCCGCCTGCGCCTCGCGCTCGGCGGCCGCCTGCGCCCGGCGGGCTCGCTCCCGCTCGCGCTCGCGCTCCTGGTACCGCCGGATCGCGAACGAGAGGATCTCGCCGATGAGCCCGCGGTAGTCCATGCCGGCGGCCTGCGCGATCAGCACGAGGTCCGACCAGCCGGGCGCGAGGCCGGGGAGCGGGTTGCACTCGATGAAGTGGATCCGCCCCTCGGCGTCCATGCGGAAGTCGAGCCGCGCCACGTCGCGGCAGCCGAGCGCGGTGAAGCACTCGCGCGCCGCCTTCTCCAGGCGCTCCAGCTCGCGCGGCGAGAGCTTCGCCGGGACCTCGTAGCGGATCCGCTCGTTCCAGTCCTGCTTCATCTCGAACGAGTAGATGGGCGTGGGGTCCTGCGCGTCGAGGAACACGATCTCCATGGGGGGGAGCACGCGCGGCCGCCGCTCGCCCAGCAGGCCCACCGTGAACTCGCGGCCGGAGACGTAGCCCTCCGCCAGCGCGGGCTGGCGGTACTTGGCGATGAGCTCGCGGGCCACCTCGCGCAGCTCGAGCTCGTCGCGGACCACCGACTTGCGGGTGACGCCCTTCGACGTGCCCTCCGCCACCGGCTTCACGATGAGCGGGAAGGTCAGCTCGCGCGGCAGCCGCTCGTTGCCGGTGTTCAGCACCAGGTAGTCGGGGGTGAGGATCCCGTGGGTGCGCACCATGCGCTTCGCGAGCGCCTTGTCGAGCGAGACCGAGAGCGCCGCTGGATCCGAGCCGGTGTACGGGATGTCGAGCAGCTCGAGCAGCGACGGCACCTGCGACTCGCGGCTGCGCCCCTTGAACCCCTCGGCGATGTTGAAGACCACGTCCACCGGCGTGGAGGCGAGCTGCAGCGGCAGGTCCTGGGTCGCCTCCAGGTCCACCACCTCGTGGCCCCAGCTCGCGATGGCCTCGCGGATGGCCTGCAGCGTCTTCGGCGAGTCGTACTCCGCCTCCTCGTCCTGCTCGCCGCCGGGGTCGGGGGTGACGCGCTTCACGTTGAAGCTGAAGCCGACCTTGAGCCGCTCGGTGCGCCGCGGCCGCCCGCGCCGGGCGCTCTTGTCCACGATGTTCCAGCGCTGCACCGCGCTCTGGATCACCGCCCCGAGCACCGCGTCCTCGTGCAGCCCCTCCAGCGCCGCCGCCGCGTAGATGCCGGCGCCGGGCTCCAGCGAGGGCAGCGCGTTGATCTCGAGGAAGTACAGCTCGCCGTCGTCGCCCAGGCGCAGGTCGATGCGCCCCAGGTCGCGGATGCCGAGCTCGCGGTAGACGGTCTCGCAGAGCTGCTGGATCCGCTCGGCCTGCCCGCGCTTCACCTTGGCGGGCGCGCGCACCGACACCGCCTTGTCGAGCCTGGTCTTCAGCTCGTAGTCGTAGATCGCGTACTTGCGGCCGGCGGTGACGGCGGGGTCGATGAGGTACTCGACCGGCTGGAGCACGCCGTGCCGGTCCGGCGCGGCCGCCTCCAGGAACGGGACGGTCAGGTCGCGCCCGACCACGAACTCCTCCACGAGCAGGCCCGCCGGGTAGCGCGCCAGCCCGTCCTGCACCACCTCGTGCAGGCGCATGGGATCGTCCACCACCGAGTCCTGCGTGATGCCCTTCGAGCTGCCCTCGAAGTTCGGCTTCACGATGACCGGGTAGCGGAGCGCGTTCACCTGGAGCTGCCAGGGCTCCTCGACGTACTGCCAGCGCGGCGTCCGGACGCCCTTCTGCGCCAGCACGAGCTTGGTGAGCTGCTTGTCGAGCGTGACCGCCAGCGCGTACGCGTCCGAGCCGGTGTACGGCATGCCCAGCTCGTCGAACAGCGCCGGGAAGAACGCCTCGCGGAAGCGCCCGCGCCGGCCCTCGGCGGTGTTGAAGATGAGGTCCGGCCCGAACGCCTCGAGGCGCGTCACGGTGCGCGACGCCGGGCCGGAGACCTCGATGCGCTCGACGCGGTGGCCGAGCCGCTCGATGGCGCCGGCGAGCGCGTCCACCGTCTCGCGGGTGTCGAACTCGGCCTCCTCCTCGGAGTCCGAGATCCGGAGGTTGTGCGTCAGGGCGATGCGCATGGGGAGACCTCTCCCGGCCCGTGGGGACGCGGGGCTCGAGGCGGGACGGCGCTGGCTGGTGGAGGCTTCATGCGGCCGCGCGCTGGCGCGTGGCGCTCGCCGGCGGGCTGGGCGGCGCCGGGCTGACGGGCGTGAGGTCGCGGACGACGGCGTCGTCCTTGGCGAGCACCTTCCCGTCCACCACCTGCGTGTCCGCGAAGATGTCGCCGATGCGGATGCCGAGCCGGTCCGAGACGATCATGTACGCCTCGAACGCCACGATGGGCACCCCGGCCACGAAGAACACCGGCCAGAGCAGCGGCACGGACCAGAACACCGCCACGAGCGCGAACGGCGCGTTGCGCAGCATCGACTCGTGGTAGCCGGCGGGGGCGCGCCGCGGGACCACCACGGTGCGCACGCCGAAGACCTTCTTGCCGATCGACTGGCCCTGCATGAGCCCGTCGGCGACGAGCAGGTAGAAGGCCGAGAGCACCGGCCCGATCTGCGGGGAGACCTGCGCGAGCGCGAACGCGACGGTGAGGTCGGCGAGGCGGGCCAGCCCCCGGAGCGTCAGGTCCGCCTTGGGATACGGGCTCCCCTCTCGCCGCGCATCGCGCATGCGGTCAGCGCTCCCGCGCCGCCGGCGGATCGCCGCGGACGAAGAACAGGTACGCGAGCGCGGGGCGGTGCGAGCCGTCGCGCGTCACGAAGTGCAGCGACTCGAAGCTCCAGCCCTCCCCCGTCCGCTCGTTCAGGGCGCGCTCCAGGGTCTCGTCGGACACCGGCGAGACCTCGACGACCTTGTACGTGGCGGGCTGGGGCACGGGCCGGAGCACGGTCAACGCTTCTTCCCGGTGAGGAGCTGGGCCGCGTGCTTCGCGTAGTAGGTGAGCACGAGGTCCGCGCCGGCGCGCCGGCAGCAGAGCAGCGTCTCGAGCACCACCCGGTCCTCGTCGATCCAGCCGCGCTCCGCGGCGGCCTTGATCATCGCGTACTCGCCGGACACGTGGTACGCGGCGGTGGGCAGGTCGAAGCGGTCGCGCACCTGGCGCACGATGTCGAGGTACGGGACGGCCGGCTTCACCATGATCATGTCCGCGCCCTCGGCGACGTCGAGCTCCACCTCGCGGAGCGCCTCGCGCCAGTTGGCGGGATCCATCTGGTAGCCCTTGCGGTCCTTGGGGATGCCCGGGCCCTCCACCGGCGCGCTCTCCGCCGCGTCGCGGAACGGGCCGTAGAACGCGCCCGCGAACTTCGCCGCGTAGGAGAGGATGGGCACGTCCTGGTAGCCGGCGCCGTCCAGCTCGGCGCGGATCGCCGCCACGCGGCCGTCCATCATGTCCGAGGGCGCCACGATGTCGGCGCCGGCGCGCGCGTGGGCGAGCGCCTCCTTGGCGAGGAGCGGCAGCGTCAGGTCGTTGTCGACCTGCAGCTCCTTGCTCGGGCCGCCGGCCTTCGACGCCTTGAGGATGCCGCAGTGGCCGTGGTCGGTGTACTCGCACATGCACACGTCGGTCATCACCACCATCCCGGGCACCTTCTCCTTCAGCGCCCGGATGGCCTGCGGGACGATCCCGTCGTCGGCGTACGCCTCGGTGCCCTGCGGGTCCTTGTGCGAGGGGATGCCGAAGAGGATGACCGAGCGGACGCCCGCCTCCCAGCCCTGCTGGACCTCGGCGACCAGCTCGTCCACCGAGAGCTGGAACACGCCCGGCATGCTCTTCACCGGGTTCCGCACCTTCGCGCCGGGGAGCACGAACAGCGGCCACACCAGGTGCTGGGGGGCGAGGGTGGTCTCGCGCACCAGGCTCCGGAGGGCCTCGGTGCGGCGCATGCGGCGGGGGCGGTGCTGGGGGAAAGGCATGGGCGTTTTCTAGCGCAGTCGGCGCCGCCGGGAAAGGCGGCCGAGTGCCCCGGGGGTCCACCCGGTCCGCCGGGCCGCCCGGCCGCCGGGCCTACGGCGACGGCGTGCCGGGCTCGAACACCTCGCGCATCACCAGCCCGCTCTGCAGCCGCGGGTAGAAGTAGGTGCTCTTCTGCGGCATCGTCTCGCCGGCGTCGCCCACCGCCTCGACCTGCCACATGGGCGTCGGGTTGACCAGGAAGCCGACCTGGTGCTCGCCGGACAGCACCCGGTTCACCGCCTCGCCCGCGTCGCGGACGTAGGTGAGGCTCTCCTGGTTCTCCTGGGCGCTGGCCGAGAGGCCGAGCACGTGCTGCAGCACCACCGAGTGGAGCACGGTGACGTCGAGCGCGCGGAGCGTCTCGTTGCGCGGGAGCTCCGCCTCCTCCAGGTCGGCCTCGTCGCGCAGCGTGAGCACGCGCGCCTTCTGGTCCTCGGCGGTGACCATCAGGAACGAGGACGACTTCCCGAAGTGCTCGGAGAGCTTGGCGATGGCCCAGGCGCGGCCGGCCGGGCGGCGGATGTCCTCGGGCAGCGTCTCGATCCTGAAGTAGCGCTCCAGCGCGCCGGTGAGCCGCGCCACGGAGAAGTCCTTCAGCCCGAACACCAGCCGGTGCGTCGGGAAGAGCATCAGGCCCGGGTCGCTCATCGGGCACAGGAACATGAGGATGTAGTTGTGCCCCGCGCCCGGCGGCAGCCCGGGCCGCTGCGCCTCCACCAGCTTGCGGTAGGCGAGCCCGGACACGTACCGGTGGTGGCCGTCGGCGATGAAGATCCGCTTGTCGGCCACCGCCTGCTGGAGCGCCGCCACCACCTCCGGCTGCTCGGCGCGCCAGAGCCGGTGGTGCACGCCGTCGTCGGAGTCGGTCTCGGCCACCAGCTCGCCGGCGGCGACCGCCTCCAGCGCGCGCGAGGTGGTCCGGTCCTCGTCGCGGTAGAGGCCGATGATGGGCGAGAGGTTGGCCCGGACCGCCTTCAGGATCTCGAGGCGGTCGGCGCGGGGCGCGGTGAGCGTCTTCTCGTGCGGGACGATGACGCCCTCGGAGAACTCGTGCAGCCGCACCGCCGCCAGGAAGCCGCGGCGCCGCGCCTGCCGCCCGTCGGGCGCCCAGAACGCCTGCTCCAGCGCGTACAGGGCCGGCCCGGGATCGCGGCGCAGGACCCCGCGCTGCATCCAGCCGGTCCAGAGCTCGGCGGCGCGCGTGTACTTGTTCGAGCCCGGCCCGTCGCCGGCGCGCTCCTCGCCGATGGCGACGTGGGCGATGTTCTCGGGGCTGCGGCGCAGCAGCTCGTCGCGCTGCTCCAGGGAGACGAGATCGTAGGGCGGGGCCAGCAGCTGGCCGAGGGCCCGGCCGCGGGTGGCGGCGTAACGGACGCCTCGAAACGGGACGATCTCGGCCATGGGGCCCCGGACCGTAGATCACGGCCCCGTACGGTGCAAGGCGCCGGTGGGGCCGCCGAGCGCCGCGGTCACCTGCTCGATGGACACGGCGCCGGGCCGCACCACCCGCAGCTCCTCGCCGGCGACCGCCACCACGGTGCTCGGGAGCCCCCCGGGCGTCGGGCCGGCGTCGAGCACGTGGTCCACAGCCGCGCGCAGGGCGGGGTCGAGCGCCTCGACCCGGTCCGGCGGCGGGCCGCCGGAGAGGTTCGCCGAGGTGGAGACCAGCGCCCCGCCCGCCATGCGCGCCAGCGCGCGCGCCACCTCCGACCCGGGGATCCGCACCCCGACGGTGCCGGAGCCCGCGGTGATGGCCTCGGAGAGGCCCGGCCGCGCCGGCAGCACCAGCGTGAGCGGCCCCGGCCAGAGGCGCCCGGCCAGCCGCGCCGCCGCGCCCTCCAGCGACGCCACCCGGTCCACCTGCTCCCGGTCGGCCGCGACGAGCGGCAGGGGCTTGCCCTCGGGCCGCAGCTTCGCGGCGGCGAGCCGGGCGAGCGCGGCGGCGTCGGAGGCGAGCCCCGAGCCCGTAGAACGTCTCGGTGGGATAGACCACGATGCCGCCGGCGCGCAGCACGGCGGCGGCCTCCGCGATCCGGGCCTCGAGCTGGGCGTCCATGCGCGGACTCTACCGCGCGCCGCGCCCGAGCAGCACCGCCGGGATGGTGCGCAGCACGATCCGCACGTCCTGCCAGAGCGACCACCGGTCGATGTAGTCGAGGTCGAGCTGCATCCAGCGGCCGAAGCCGACCTCGGACCGGCCGGACACCTGCCAGGTGCAGGTGAGCCCGGGCTTCACCGACAGCCGGCGCCGCTGCCAGCGCTCGTAGCGCCGGACCTCGTCCGGCAAGGGCGGCCGCGGGCCCACCAGGCTCATCTCGCCCCGGAGCACGTTCCAGAGCTGCGGCAGCTCGTCGAGCGAGGTGCGGCGCAGCACCCTCCCCACGCGCGTGACGCGCGGGTCGTCGCGCAGCTTGAACACCGGCCCGTCCATCTCGTTGCGATCGGCGAGCCGCGCCTGCTCCGCCTCGGCGCCGGCGCGCATGGAGCGGAACTTGTAGAGCGTGAAGGTGCGGCCGGACAGCCCGACCCGCCGCTGCCGGAACAGCACCGGGCCGGGCGAGTCGAGGCGCACCGCCAGCGCCACCGCGCCGAGCAGCGGCGAGAGCACCGCGAGCGCGAGCGCGCTCGCCGCCACGTCGATGGCCCGCTTCGCGAGCAGCGGCAGCGCGTCCTGCGGCGCGGAGGCGTAGGAGAGCACGGGGATGCCGTCGAGGTCCTCGACGGTGAGCCGGCCGTGGCGGGGCGGGAACGGCTCGAGGCCGATCTTCGCCACCACGCCCTGCTCCTGGCAGGCCGCCACCGCGGCCTCCATCTCCGGCAGGCGGTCGCGCGGGACGGCGAACACCACCAGGTCCACCACGTGCCGCTCCAGCACCGCCGCGAGCTCGTCCACGCGGCCCAGCACCGGGCCCGGGATGCCCCGCCGCGGCGCGCCCTCCTCGAGGACGAAGCCCGCGAACGTGAAGCCCCACTCCGGCCGCGCCAGCAGCCGCTGCCGCATGGCCCGCGCCAGCGGCCCGCTGCCCACCACCGCGAACGCGCGCGTGTTGTGCCCGCGCCGCCGGGCCTCGTGCGCCAGGGTGCGGACCGCCACGCGGCTGCCCGCCAGCAGCACCAGCGCGATCGCGTGCCAGCCGAGGAGCAGCAGCCGCGAGAGGTCCCGGTCGCGCCCGAGGAAGCTCGCCGCCGCGACGCCCAGCGCCAGCAAGCCGACCGCGCGCGCCAGCCGGAGGATCTCCTCGCGGCGCGACCGGGTGCGGTACTGACCGTACACCCCGGCGGCCCCGGCCGCGGCCGGCCAGAGCGCGAGCGCCACGGCGAGCCAGGCGAGGTGCCGGCCGGCCGGGAGCAGCGGCGGCACCGCCGGGACGTCCACGGCCGCGCGGAGCGCGAGGGCGAGCCCGAACGCGGCCGCCACCAGCGCCAGGTCGAGCGCGCGCAGCCCCGCGGAGACCGCCCCTGCCCGCTCCTTCAGCATGCATTCACCGTGTGTGACCCCGGCCGGCGGACGCCGCCGGTGCCACCAACGTCGCGACGCGCGCGCCCGCCCGGAAGCCCGGGCGCGGGGCGCAGCCCTGGCCGCGGCGCGGCCCCGGGCGCCCGGGCGCACCGTCCGGGCTCACGCGACGCTCTCCCCTCCCCGCCGCGGCCGGGCCGCCGTGCCGCCGGGGCCGGTCGAGCCGGCGGCCGTGCCCGCCGCGAGCCGGGCCTCGACCGAGATGCTCCGGGTGTGGCGCGTCGCCCCCCAGCGCCGGTCCCGCCGGCGCAGCAGCCCCGCCACCAGCAGGGGCGCCCAGGCGGCCTGCAGGAGCAGCGTGTACCCGTAGCGGAGCGCCACCCGCGCCGGCACGCGCTCCGCGGCGAGCGCCGCCACCGGGAACGCCACCGGGCACGCGAGCAGCGGCAGCCAGGCGGCGAGCGGGACGTGCGGGGCGCCCGCCGGGTGGCCCAGCGCCGCGGCCGCCACGCGCGCCGCGACCACCGCGCCCGCGAGCATCGCCACCGCCGACCTCGACGGCTGCAGGCAGGCCACCGCGCCGTCCAGCGCCGCGAGGTCGCGGTGCCGGAGCGCGCGCCAGAGCAGCGGCAGCGTGTGGCGGCGGGCCACGTCGAGGTGGCCGCGCGCCCAGCGGACGCGCTGGCGCCACGAGGCGGCGAGCGTGGCCGGCTTCTCGTCGTAGGTGACCGCCTCCGGGGCCCACTCCACCCGCACGCCGGCGCGGAGCAGCCGGAGCTGCAGCTCGCGGTCGTCGGTGAGGCAGGCGGGATCCGGGGGCCAGGCGCGCAGCACCTCGGTGCGGACGCAGTAGCCGGTGCCGTTCAGGAGCGCGGAGAAGCCGAGCCGCGCGCGCGAGCGCTCGAACAGGCGGGCCGCGACCGCGTGCTGGAGCGCGCTCGCCTGCGTGATCCAGCTGTCGTCCGGGTTCTTCGCCTCGATGGTCCCCTGGAGCACGCGGGCGCCGGCGGAGAGCCGGGCGTCCATGGCGGAGAGGAAGCCGGGCGCCATGACGTTGTCGGCGTCGAACACGCACACCGCGTCCGCCGGGTAGAGCGCCAGCGCACGCTCGCGGGCCCAGGCGAGCGCGTGCCCCTTGCCGAGGTCGCGGGGATCGCGCCGCTCCAGCACCGCGTCGGCGCCGGCGGCGCGCGCCCGGGCCGCGGTGTCGTCGGCGCAGTTGTCCGCGACCACCACCACCCGGAACAGCGACCGCGGGTGATCCTGCCGGAGCGCGGCCCGCACCGCGTGCGCCACCACCGCCGCCTCGTCGTGGGCGGGGACGAGCACCAGGAAGCGATGGCGGGGCGGCGCCGTCGCGGGCGCGCGGCGCGGGAGGAAGCCCGCCAGCGCCACCGCGAACGTGTACGCCATGAGGGCGAACAGGCCCCACTCGATCGCCGCCGCCACCGCCTGCGCCATCCGCGCTCCCCGGACGGCGTCCCGCGCACGCGTGCCCCCCGGGTCGCACCGGCGCCGCCGTCTCGCGGAGGATCTGCGTGCACCCCGGGCGCGCGACAAGGCTCCGGGCCGCCGGGGGGCCCGGATGCCCGCGGCCGTGCTTCACCCACCGTCACGTGGGCCGGCCGGCGCCGGCGCCGGCCCCGGCCGCTCCGGTGCCGGCAAGGCCGCGCGCGGGGCGCAGGGCGCGCGCCGCGAGCACCGCGGCGCCGATCGCCAGCCCGAGCAGGAGGTGCTGGATGGGGAAGCGGTAGCGCATCTGCCCCGCCCAGGGTTCGAGGGCCGGGCTGAGCGCGGCGTTCACCGCCGCGATCACCCAGAGCGTCGCGAGCGCCGCGCCCGCCCCGGCCGGTCCCGGCGCGTCGTCCCCGCGGCGGCGGCGGCGCGCGCGCAGCCAGAGCGCGAGCGGGGGCAGGAGCAGCGCGGCCGCGGAGAGCCACGGCATCCCCACCCGCCACACCGCCTCCGCGTCGCGCGCGGCGCGGTGCTGCCAGGCCCCGGGCGGCCACTGCGGCGGGCCGTCCGGCCGGGCGCTCCACCCCAGCTGCAGCGCGAAGCGGCCGAGGAGCTGCTCCGCCGCGTCCGCCCACACGCGCACGTAGCCGCCCGGCACGGCCGCGAGGGCGCGCAGCGCGACGCGCTCGGCGACCGGCTCCGCCGCGGCCACCTCGAGCCGCCCGGCCGCCTCCGCCCGCTCGGGCGCGACCACCGCCGCGAGCGGCCCCACGGCGCGCCACCACCCGATCCACTCCCGCCCCTGCTCGGCGGCGAGCCGCTCGTACACCTCGCGGATCCGGGCCTGGTCGGGCGGGAGGTGGCGGTACACCGCCGGGTGGCCGACGTGGTTGAGGAGCGAGAGCCCCGCGCCGGGGGAGAACTCGAACCGGCCGGCGCGCGCGAGGTTCACCGACGCCATCGCCAGCACGACGGCCGCGACCGCCGCCCACGCGAGCGCCACGTCGCGCCGCGCGAGCGCGCGCCTCGCCGCGAGGAGCAGCGCCGCCAGGAGGTACACGCCGGCGGAGGCGAGGAAGATGGGGCGCACCAGCGCGGCCGCGACCCACAGCAGGCCCGCGCCGACGACCGCCCCGCGCGCCCGGCCGGCGAACGCCGCGGCGGTGGCGAGCGCGGCGCCGCACACCAGCGCCAGGCAGAGCGTCTCGGAGTAGAGGGTCACCGCCATGAACAGCAGGTCCACGAAGGAGAGCGCGGCGAGGCCCGCGGCGAGCGCGGCGGCGAGGCTGCCGGTGAGCCGGCGGACCAGCGCGTACGCGAGCACGACGCTCGCGACCCACAGCGCCGCCTGCGCCCCGGCGACCCTCCCGAGGTCGGGCGCGCGCCCTCCCACGAGCGCGACGAACGCGGGGTAGCCGGGCATGCGCAGCCCGAGCGGCGGGAGCTCGCCGCGCGCGAGGTGGCCCGCGTCGTGGAGGTAGGACGGGGTGTCCCAGAAGCGGGCCGGCTCCAGGCCGCCCAGCATCCCCCAGGCCTCGAGCGCGCCCGCCACGAGGAGCGCGAGGGCAGCCAGGGCGCCCGCGCGCCCCACGGCGCGCCCCACGGTGCGATCGACGACGCGGCCGCGCGCCCCCGCCGCGCCGCCGGCCTCGTTGCCCGCAGCGTCCATCGCGCCACCTTAGCGCGCCCGGAGGCCCGTCCGCGGCGCCGCGCGCGGGAGGCCATCAGCGGGGCGCCCGCGCGCCCCCGCCGGCGCGCCGGCGGCGGGGCGCCGGGCGCTGGCCACGCGTGCGCCCGCCCCCTAGCTTTCCACGTGCCCATCGCCCTCGAGCGCGAGCCCCGCCAGCCCGATACCCTCCCCGATCCGGACGCCCCGGAGGCGGATCGCCTCCCCGAGGAGCTCGCCGCCGCGCGCGCGGTGGCCGAGCGCGAGCGCCGGCGCGCCGAGGCGCTGGAGGAGCGGCTCCGGGCCGTCGAGGGCGCGCTCCACGACGTGGAGGCGAGCCGCGCCTGGCGCGCGGCGCTCCTGTACTACCGCGTCCGCGACGCGGTGCCGGCCGTGGCCTGGGCGCGGCGGGCGGCGCGCGCGCTGCGCCGGAGCGTGCGGGCGCGGCCCGGCGCGGGCGGGCCGGAGCGCGCCCCGGCGCGGCTCCCCGCGGCGGGCGGCGCCGGGCCGCTCGCCGGGATGACGCTCGGCCACCGCGGCCGGGTCAGCGTGGTCCTGCCGGTGTTCGACCAGGCCGACCTCCTGCCGGCGGCGATCGAGAGCGTCCTCGCCCAGACCCACCGCGACCTCGAGCTCGTCGTCGTGAACGACGGCTCGCGCGACGGCGTCGAGCGGGTGCTGGACCGCTACGCCGATCACCCGCGGGTGGTGGTGCTCACCCAGCCGAACCAGAAGCTCCCCTCGGCGCTGAACAGCGGGTTCGCCGTCGCGACCGGCGAGTGGTTCACCTGGACCTCCGCCGACAACCTGATGCTGCCGAACCAGCTCGAGGTGCTGGTGGCCCGGCTCCGCGCCCGGCCCGACCTCGCCATGGTCTACTCGGACTACCAGGCCATCGACGGCGAGGACCGGCCGCTCCGCGACCCCGCCTTCCGGCCGCAGGACCAGGATCCGCGCGACCCGAGCCGCATGCGCCTGCCGCGCGAGGTCACCACCGAGAACCTGCTCCGGAGCGGCGACAACTTCATCGGCGCGAGCTTCCTGTACCGGCGCGACGCGGCCCGCCTGCTCGGCCCGTACGCCGAGGACACGTTCGGCGGCGAGGACTACGACTACTGGCTGCGCATGCACGCGCTGTTCGCGATCGGGCACGTGGACGAGGTGCTCTACCGGTACCGCGTCCACGCCAACAGCCTGAACGCCCGGGCGCGGGCGCTGCGCATCGCCGACGCGGTGGACCGGCTGCGCGCGCGCCACGAGGCGCGGCTGGCGGCCCTGGCCGCGCCGCCGGCCTGGCGCTGCATCGGGCTGGCGGTCCCGGGCGTGCGGCTCGCCGGGCCGGGCGAGCCGTGCGACGTCTCGGCCCACCTGCTCTCCCGCCGCGACGACCCCGCGGTGGAGGAGGCGGCGCGCCGGCCGGAGGTGCTGCGGGTGTGCGTGGTGGACCTGCCGCTCGACGCGCTGGAGCGCGAGGCGCTCGCCCCGTACGACCTCCTCCTCACCCGCGAGCCCGGCGCGCAGGCGCTCGCGAGCCGCTGGTTCCCGGAGCGGGCGTTCCTGCTCGACCCGTCCGCCGCCGCGCCGCTGCTGGCGCGCGTCGCCGCCTACCGCCTGTTCGAGAAGCGCCGCGTGCCCGCGCCGCGGCACCCGCCGGCGCGCGTCTACCCGGTCGCCTCGCCGCTGCGGGTGGGGCTCCAGGCGGAGGGGCTCGACCGCGGCGGCCTGGAGCAGGTCGTGGCCGACCTGGCGCTCAACCTCCCGCGCGAGCGGGTCCGCGCCACGGTGCTGGTGCACGCGCGCGCGCCCGGGGCCATCGGCGCGCGGCTGCGCGAGGCCGGGGTGGACCTCGTGATCACCGGCGGGGACGAGCGGCGGCTGGCGCGGGCGGTGGAGGAGCGGAAGCTCCAGGTCATGAGCCTCCACTACAGCGTGGCGGGCGCGCGCGACCTCGCGCGGCGCGGGCTCGCGAGCGTGTACACCGCGCACAACGCCTATGTCTGGATGGAGGGCGCGGAGCGGGCGCGCCGGGCGGCGGCGCTGCGCGGCATGGACCTCGTGGTGGCGGTCTCGACGCCGGTCGAGCGCTACGTCGAGGAGGTCTTCGGCGTGGACGCGCGGCGCCTGCGGGTCATCCCGAACGGCCTCGACCCGCGCGGCCTCGACGCCCCGCCCGCCTCGCGCGCGGCGCTCGGGATGCGCGACGGGGACGTGGCGTTCGTGCAGGTGGGACGGTTCGCGCGCGAGAAGCTGCAGGGCGTGACGCTCGAGGCGTTCCGCCGGATCGCCGGCGGGCTCCCGACCGCGCACCTGGTGCTGGCGGGCGCGCCGGCCGACGCCGGCTACGCGGCCGAGGTGACCGCCGCCATCCGGCGGGCCGGGCTCGAGGACCGCGTGCACCTCGTCCACCGGGCGGGGCGGGCCGAGGTGGCGGGGCTGCTCCGGATCGCGGACTGCCTGGTGCAGCCGTCGCTCGTGGAGGGCTGGAGCGTGGCGGTGATGGAGGCGATGTACCACGGGGTCCCGCTCGTGCTCACCGACGTCGGCTCGGCGCGGGAGGTGGTGCGCGGCGGCATCGGCCTGGTGCTGCCGAACCCCTACCCGCGCCTGGCGGCGCTCGACCTCGCGGAGCTGCGCGCGCTCGCCCGCAGCTACCCGGAGGCGAACCTCGCCGCGCTGGCGGAGGCCATGCGCGAGGTGGCGCTGCGCCGCGACGCGTGGCGGGCGCGGGCGGCGGCGGGCCGGGCGCGCGTGCTCGGCGAGCTGGACGTCGCCACCATGGCGCGCGCCTACGCCGACGCGTTCGAGGACGCCTGGCGCCGCGCCCGCAAGCCGGCGGCGCGCTGACGCCTCAGGCGGCCCCGAGCGCCCGGAGCACCTGCTCGACGCGCGCGGCCCAGGTGTTCGCGGCGACGGCCCGCTCGCGCAGCGAGCGGTGCGCCGGATCGTCCCGCCGGCCGAGCGCGGCCCGCAGCGCGGCCAGGAACGCGTCCGGCCCCTCGGCGACCGCGACCGCCGGCTCGCCGAGGCACGCGTCGATCGGGGTCGAGACCACCGGCGCGCCCGCCGCGAGGTACTCGTGGAGCTTCACCGGCGAGGCGGCGCGGGTCACCTCGTCCAGCACGAACGGGATCATCGCCGCGTCCAGGCGGCAGGCGTACCCCGCGAGCGCCGGGTGCGGCTTCTCGCCGAGCACGTGGACGTTGGGGCGCGGCGCGAGCCGGGCGAGCGCGCCGCCGTAGTCCGCCCCGAGCAGCACGAACGAGAGGTCCGGCGCGCGCGCGGTCACCGCGTTCAGGAGCGCCCAGTCCACCCACGGCGCGAACGCGCCCATGTACCCGACCACCGGCCGGCCCCGGGCGAGCACCGCGGCGAGGTCCTCCGGGATCGGCGCGCCGGGCGGGAGCGCGAAGTCCTCCGGCGCCACCGCGTTCGGCACGAGCAGCACGTCCTCGCGCAGCGGGCGCAGCCCCTCCGCGAGCCGGGACGCGGTGGCGAGCACCCGCTCCGCCTCGCGCGCCAGGGCGGCGCGATCCGCCTCCATGGCCGGCCCGTGCAGCGGGTCGAGCGAGGCGTGGTCCACGCAGTCGTAGACGAGGCGCGGCCGGCGCAGGAGCGCCGCGTGGACGCGCTGCTGCGGCCACATCAGCCAGAGCACCGGCCGCTCCAGCTCGCCGGCCAGGCGCAGGTCGGAGGCGAGGAACAGCCCGGGCTCCAGCTCGCGCAGCCCGTCCACCTCGTCGCGGGCCGGGTCCGGGGTGCAGAACACCACCGCGCAGCCGCGCCGGGCGAGCGCCCGGGCGAGCTGCTGCGGCCGCTGCCGCAGGAAGGTCCAGGGGAGGAGCGGCGGGAACACCACCGCGGCCGGCGCGCCGCGGGCGCGGGCGGCGAGCGCGCGGAGGGCCTCCCCCGAGCGCCCGCGCGGCGGCCCCGGGGCGACGGCGCGCTCCGCCAGCGCCCGCACGTGCGCGCGGTAGGGCGGGTCGGCCGAGGGCGGCGGCAGCCGGAGCCCGGCCGCGAGCGCGCGGGCGGCCGCGGCGCCGTCGCGGAGCGGGTCGGGCGCGCCCAGCGCATCCGCGGCGGCGGCGGCGCAGGACCGGCCGTCCTCCTCCGCCCCCGAGCGCCACCGCGCCCGCGCGCCCCGCAGCGAGCCGCGCAGGACGTCGCCGGGCGCGCGGCGGAGCGCCCCGAGCAGCCGGCCCGCCGCGTAGCCGCGCGGCGCGCGGGCCGCCTCGAGCGCCGAGGCGAGCGCGCCGGCCTCGCGCGAGAGCCAGCCCTCGGCCCCGGCCAGCGCCGCCGCGAGCGCGTCGCGCTCCGCCCGCCACGCGTCCCGCTCCGCCGCCAGCGCCCGGTTCACCGCGGCGAGCGCCGCCGCGCGCGCGGCGAGCGCCGCCACCGCCGGCGCCGGGCGCGGCGGCAGGTCGGGCGCGCCGCGGCGCGCGTACACCGCCAGCGCCTGCGCGCCGGGCCAGCGCGACCCCGGGCGCCTCGACACGTCCTCGGCGCGGAGGTCCCAGAGATCGAAGCCGGCCACCTCGGCCGGGAAGCTCTCCCACTCGAACGTCGCCTCGTGCTCGGGGATGCGGTCCCGCTCCTCGAACGGCACGAGCAGGACGGCCCAGCGCCGCACCCGGCCCAGCGCCGCCGCCAGCGCGCCCCAGGGGTCGCGGAAGTGCTCCAGCGTGTTGGAGGTGAACAGCGCGTCCACCTCGCCGGGCGGCGCGCCGTCGGCCCGCTCGAACGCGAGGCCGGGGTGGCGGCGCCGCGCGGCGGCCACCGCCGCGGCGGACACGTCCGCGCCCGCCACCGGCAGGCCGAGCCCGGCCGCCAGCGCGGCGGTCCCCTCCCCCTCGCCGCAGCCGAGGTCGCACACCGTGGCCCGGCGGGCGCGCAGGTCCTCGACCACCTCCGGCGCGAGCAGCGACAGCCCCACCTCGGCGAAGAACCGCGCCTGCGCCGGCCCGCCGTGGGCGTCCCAGTCGCCGGTGGCGAAGCGCGCCTCCCAGTACGCGGCCGAGTTCACGGCGTGCGCGGCCATGGCGCCTCCTCCCCGCTCCGGCCGGCCCGCGCCGCCGCGAGCAGCAGCGCCGCGAGCGGCACCAGGAACGCGACCCGAGACTGGTAGCGGCCGTTCGGCGAGGAGAGCGCCCCGCACACCGCCGCGTTCGCCACCACGCCGGCGAGCAGCACCGCCGCGAGCGCCCGCGCGTCCGCGCCGCGCCGATCGCGCGGCCTGCGCAGGAGCAGCGCCGCCGCGGCGAGCGCGCCGAGCCCCACCGAGGCCCGCTCGGCCCGCTCCAGCCCGCCGAGGTCGAGCGTCCCGCGCCGCTGCCGGCCGGCGTCGTAGGCGGCGAGCTGCGCCGGGAAGCTCCGCGCCAGCATCTCGTGCGACCAGCCGCCGGCCGCCTCCGCCGAGTCCACCCAGCGCAGGTCGAAGCGCACCAGCTGCTCGGCGCCGCCGCGCACCGCGTCCGCCGCGTGGCGGGCCAGCCAGCGGGGCTCCGACAGCGACGCCCGCACGATGCTCCGGCACTCGGCGATGCCCGCCGGCGAGAAGCCGCCGATCCGGTAGAACGGGCTGTCGGGCCGCCACACGAACCGGTCGATGTCGTGCGGCACCCGGGCGCGCCACCGGCACAGCCGCCAGCCGGCCTGCGGGCAGCGCGCCGCCAGCACCTCGTGCAGGAGCCCGGTCTCGGCCATGCGGCCGGCCAGGAACACCGGGGAGGCCGGCACGAGCGTGAGGCCGGCGCCCAGGTGGTGGTTCAGCGCGGCGAGCCCCGCGGCGCCGGCCGCGACGGCGAGGGCGGCCACCGCGACCCGGCCGGCCCGGGCCAGCCGCCCGGGCGCGCGCCGCAGGGAGACCGCGAGCGCGCCCGCGCAGACCAGCGCGCCGATGGGCAGGAGCGAGGCGTGCGACGCGACCGCGAGCGCGACCACCCCCCACGCGCCGGCCCGCGCCGCCGGGCCGGCCCGCTCGCCCAGCAGGAGCGCCAGCGACAGCAGCGCGCCGGGCGCGAGCACGTCGGGGAGCAGGTGGCCGGCGGTGACGCCGGCGCTGGTGAGCGCGGCGAGGCCGAGCGCGGCGAGGGCCGCCCAGGCGCCCGGCCGCGGGGCGCCGGCGGCGCGGAAGGCGGCGCGGAGGAGCGCCGCGAGCAGCAGCGCCTGGGCCGCCACGACCAGCCAGGGCCAGCGCCCCAGCGCCACGGCGCGCGCCACCAGGCCGTAGACGATGGGGCGATCCGGGTTGGGCTGGAGCACTCGCGCCGATTCGAGGTAGGTGCCGGTGTCGGAGTAGACGAGCGGGAAGCCGTTGTGGAGCGCCACCGCCGAGAGCGCCGCGGCCGCGAGGGCCAGGCCGGCCGCGGCCGCCGCCGCGCCCGCCGCGCGCCGGCCGAGCGCCGCCCCCGCGCGCCGCGCGCGCTCCGCCCCGGCCGCCGCCGCGAGCACCGCCTCGCCCACGCGCCCTCCGCTCAGCCGGTCCGCGCCACCGGCGGCGGCGTGAAGCCCTGCAGCTCCCGGTAGCGCCGGATGGCGTCGGCGGGCGCGCCGTCGTGGCACACGCCGCCCCGATGCAGGAGCAGCACCCGCCGGCACACCGCCGCCACCTGGTCCATCTGGTGCGAGACGAGGAACAGCGTGGTCCCGCCGGCGAGCAGCGCGCGGATCCGCTCCAGGCAGCGCGCCTGGAAGCGCTCGTCGCCCACCGCCAGCACCTCGTCCACCACCAGGATCTCCGGCTCGACGTCCACCGCGATGGCGAACCCGAGCCGCGCGTACATGCCGGAGCTGTAGTTCTTCACCGGCACGTCCTCGAAGCCCTCCAGCTCGGCGAACGCGAAGATCCGCTCCAGCCGCCGGGCCATGTCGCGCCGGGCCCGGCCCATCAGCGCGCCGTTCAGGAACACGTTGTCGCGCCCGGACAGCTCGGGGTCGAACCCGGCGGCGAGCTCGATGATGGGCGCCACCCGCCCCTCCACCCGCACCCGGCCCTCGGTCGGGCGCAGCACGCCGGCCGCCAGCTTGAGGAGCGTGCTCTTCCCCGAGCCGTTCGCGCCGACCAGCCCCACCGCCTCGCCCGGGCGCACCTCGAAGGTCACGCGGCGGAGCGCCCACAGCTCGTCCGCCTCGCGCAGGTGCCGGAACCCGCCCAGCACCGCCTCCTTGAGCGAGCGCACCCGCTCCCGGTGCAGGCGGTAGCACATCCCCACGTCGTCGAAGGTGATCGTCCCGGTCATGTCAGAGGTGGTGGATGTGGCCGTGCTCGCAGCGGGTGAACACCGCGGCGCCGAGCGCGAGCGAGCCGAGCGCGGCGAGCACCGCGAACGCGACGGTGGCCGGCGCGGGGGAGCGCCCCTCGTACACGGCGTCCTGGAAGAGCCGCACGATGGGCGCGGCGGGGTTCGCGGCGAGCACCGCGCGCAGCGCGGGCACCGGGAGCTGCTCGAGGAAGCTCGCCGGGTAGAACACCGGCGTCACGTAGAACCAGACCTGGAACAAGAGCTCGACGAGGTGGCGCAGGTCGCGGAAGAACACCGTCGCCGAGGAGAGCAGCAGCGCGAGCCCGGCCGTGAACGCGGTCGCGCAGGCGAGCGCGAGCGGGAGCCACGCCCAGCTCGCGCCGGGCGGCCGGCCGGCGGCGAACGCCAGGAGCGCCAGCGCGGGGAGCGAGAGCAGCGCGTCGGCGAGCTTCGAGCCCACCACCGCGAGCGGGTACACCGCCTGCGGCACGGCCACCTTCCGGATGAGCGACTGGTTCCCGACCAGCGCGGTGGACGCGCCGGTCGTCCCCACCGCGAGCAGCGACCACGGGAGCAGCCCGCACAGGACGAAGAGCGGGTAGTCGGGGACGCCGATCCGCAGGATGGTCGAGAACACCAGGGTGTAGACGACCATCTGGAGCAGCGGGTTGAGCAGCGTCCAGATCATCCCGAGGACGCTGCGCTTGTAGCGGACCTTGAGGTCGCGCAGCACCAGCAGCGCGAGCAGCTCGCGGAAGCGCCAGACGTCGGCGGCGGCGCGCGCCAGCGCGGGCGCCGCGGGGGGCGCGGCGGGGCGGGTCGGCGAGGCGGAGGGAGAGAGCGCGGTCACGTCCGAGGGAACGTAGGCGTCGATCGCTCGCCCGGGCACCCGCCTGCCCCGCGCGGTCGTGCGTCCCGGCTCAGGAGACGGCCCGCAGCACGGGCCGCGCGCGGGACGCCCCGCCGGAGCGCGGGTGCGCCAGCACGGCGGCCGCCGCGAGCAGGAACCCGTTCGCGTACAGCGGCTCCATGGCCCACAGGACGTCGTGGACGAGCGCGTTCACGCTCAGTGCGGCGAGGGCCGCCAGCGCCCCGGCCGAGGCGGCGCGGGCGAGCGCGTCGCCGGCCCGGCGGGCGCGCAGGAACGCGCGCACCAGCAGCGCCACCCAGGCGAGCACCGCGCCGGCGAGCAGCGGGCCGCCCTCGGCCCAGGCGGAGAGCGGCGTGTCGTGGCACCAGGAGCGCACCGGGGTGTCGGCGCTGTAGGTCTCGTAGTAGCGCCGGCCCACCACGGGGAGCGCCTTGTAGCCGACCCCGGTGAGCGGGTGATCGGCGATCACCGCCAGGCAGGCGCGCCAGATGGCGGCCCGGTCGGCGTTGGTGTCGGCGGAGAAGGCCCGCTCCAGCCGGACGCGCAGGTCGGGGACGGCGCAGCCGGCCGCCACCGACGCGGCGATGGTGAGCGGCAGCGCGACGCGCCGGACCCGCCGCCCCGCCGAGAGCGCCAGCGCCACCGCGGCCACGGCGAGGCCGGCCCAGGCCGCGCGCGAGGTGGTGAGCACCACCGCCCAGGCGGCGCCCCCCGCGCCGAGCGCGAGCGCGAGCCGGGTGCGCCGGCGCAGCGGCGCCAGCAGCGCGAGCGCGGCCGCCAGCGCGGCGAGCGGCGTGAGCGAGAGCGCCA
Organism: Anaeromyxobacter sp. Red801; assembly: GCF_049201065.2. Taxonomy (NCBI): domain Bacteria; kingdom Pseudomonadati; phylum Myxococcota; class Myxococcia; order Myxococcales; family Anaeromyxobacteraceae; genus Anaeromyxobacter; species Anaeromyxobacter sp. Red801. The sequence goes on from NZ_CM181236.1 coordinate 3,084,950, forward strand.
GCCGCGTGTACCAGCTGAACAGGCCGACCGCCCCGTAGCGCCCGGTGGGCACGTCGAGCGGGCCGACCCCGGTGTAGAGCGTGGCGCGCAGCGGCGCGTCGCGCAGGCCGAGCGCGTGGAGCAGGTCGAAGCCGGTCCGGTGCTGCGCCCAGGCGATCGACGCGGGCACGAGCGCCGCCACCGCCCAGGCCACCACCAGCGCGAGCGCCCGGCGCCGCGGCGCCTCGGGATCCTCGCCGGGATCGCCGCGCTCGATCGCGAGCAGGATCACGAGCGGGACGCCGAGGCCCCGCGCGTAGAGCACGTGATCGAGGCGCCCCGCGCCGGCGCCGGCCAGCGCCGCGATCGCGATCGACGCCAGCGCCGCGCCGAGCAGCACCACCGTCGCGAGCGCCACCTGTGCGCCCGGCGCCGCGACCCGCGGCCCGCGCCCGCCGGCGGCGCGCCGCAGGAGGAGCGCCCCCAGCGCGACGCCCGCGCCGATCTGCATCCCGGCGATGGAGACGGGGAGCGAGATCGCGGTCAGCGCGGCGCCGGCCCAGGCCAGGCGCACGAGCACCGCGCGGGCCGCCTCGGCCCGCCCTCCCTCCGCGTGAACGACCACCGCTTCGGCCCGGCGCACTCGGGCGCAAGGTGGGGCGCCGGGCGGCCGGGCGCGAGCGGGGTGTTGGGGGCGGGGGCGCCGGGCGGGTCACCGCGCCCGGTGCACCGCGATCGCGCCGAGCGCCAGGAACACCAGGTTCGGCGCCCAGGAGGCGACCCACGGGGCGACGCGCCCGGAGAGGCCGAGCGCCTCGCTCACGCCCTGCATGCCCCAGAACAGGAGCGTCACGCCCACCGCCTCGAGGAGCGCCGCGGACAGGTGCCCCTTGCGGTCGCGCCGCAGCGCGAGCGCCAGCGCCAGCAGCGCGCCGGGGATGCCGGCGAACGGGTACGCGAGCCGGTCGTAGCGCTCGAGCTGGAACTCGGTCACCGGCTGGCCGAGCCGCTTGCGGATCCCGATCTGCCGGATGAGCGTGTTCCAGCGCATCTGGTCGGGCTTGCCGGCGATGACGGCGAACGCGTCGGGCGGCTCGTCGAACGCGTACCGCTTGCGCTCCGCCCGCTCCAGCGCCATCGACCCGTCCGGCCGGAAGGTCCGGTCCTCGACGTCCTCCAGGATCCAGGCCCGGCCGTCGGGGTGCATCCGCGCGGCGTCGATCCGCCGCGCCAGCGTGAACGCCTCGGAGAGCTCGTACACGGTGACGCGCTCGAAGCCGCCGTCGGGCAGGTTGCCGCGCAGGTGGTACACGCGCTTGCCGTCCACGCCGCGGAACCAGCGCTTCGGCTCCCGCGCGGCGAGGAACCGGCGCAGGTTGCCGCCGCGCGCGAAGCGGTGCGCGGTGATCTCCTCGGCGCGCTCCGCCGCCTGCACGCCCACCACGTCGTTCAGCACCACCAGCACGCCGCCGGCGAGCAGCGTCACCGCCAGCACCGGGACCGCCAGCCGCCACGGGCCGAGCCCCACCGCGCGCATGGCGGTGTACTCGCGCGTCTGGCGGAACATGGACGTGGCGATGCCCGCGCCGAGGATCAGCGCCGCCGGGGCCACCATGTACGTGACGCCGGCGGCCTTGTACGCGTAGAGCTGCAGCACCGCCGGCAGCCAGCCGGCGCCGGTGTACGCGGCGGCGTTGTCCACGAAGTCCACCGCCAGGTAGATGCCGACCACGCCGGCCAGCGCCACCAGGAATGCGCCGAGCATGCGGCGCGCGACGTAGCGGAACAGGATCACCGCACCGCCTCGGGCCCGCGCCGCGCCATGAGCAGGACCAGCACCAGCCCGGCCGCGCCCAGCACCAGGTTCGGGAGCTGCAGCGCCAGCGCCGCCGGCAGGTGGCCGAGCTGCGTGAGCACCTCGCCGCCGCGCAGCAGCAGGTAGTGCAGCACCACCAGCAGGAAGGTGGCGCCGATGCCGAAGGCGCGGCCGCCGCGGCGCTCCGCGCCGAGCGGGACACCGAGCAGCGCGAAGGCGACGACCACCAGCGGCGCGGAGAGCTTGCGGTGGAGGTAGCCCTCCTGCCGGCGCACCTCCATGACGTCGCCCTTCTCGCGCGCGGCGGCGGCGCGGGCGCGCAGGTCGGACACGGTCGCCTCGCGGCTCGACTTCGCGAGCACGTTGCGATCGCTGAGCGCGGTGCCCAGCCCGACCAGCAGCTCGGCCTTGCCGAACGCGGCCGAGGCGTAGTCGGCGGTGCCGACCTCCTCGCGGTGCACCTCGCCCTGCTCCAGCACCAGCCGCATGTCCTGGCCCGCGCCGACCGGCTCGAGGCGGCCGCGGCGCGAGAGCGCCAGCATGGGCGCGTCCGGGTTGGAGCGGTCCTGGATGAGCACGTTCTCCCAGCGGCCGCCGCGCGCCCGCTCCGTGTAGATCGTGTAGCCGGGGATCTGGTCGTAGAACGTGCCGCCGCGGACGTCGTTCGTGACGTTGCGCTTCACCACGTCGTTGAGGCGCAGGCGCGCGGCCCGGATGCTGGCGGGCTCGACCGAGAGCGACAGCCACGCGCCCAGCGCCGCCACCACCAGGCCGAGGAGCAGCGGCACGCGCACCAGGCGCACCGGGGACAGCCCCGCCGCCCCGAGCGCCACCACCTCGCGGTCCTCCGCCAGCCGCCCGACGCCGAGCACCACGCCCAGCAGGAACGCCACCGGGATGACGTAGCCGAGCAGGTGCGGCATGAGGGACAGCATCACCAGCCCGACGTCCACGAGCGAGACGCCCGAGCCGAACAGGACGTCCGCCTGCCCCAGGATCTGCGTGGCGAGCAGGATCTGCGTCAGGAACAGCAGGGCCGCGGCGAACGGGAGGAGGATCTCCCGTGCCAGGTAGCGGTCGATCAGGCCCACGCGCCCGGCTATCCCTTCGCGCCCAGCCTGGCCTGGAGCGCGGCGTCCTTCGCCTCGACCTCCTCGGCCATCTTCCGCCGCTGCGCGCGCACGCGCTCCGCCACCTCGGGATCGGCGCGAGCCACGATGCGCGCGGCGAGCAGGCCGGCGTTGCGGGCGCCGGCCTTGCCGATGGCGAGCGTGCCCACCGGCACGCCGGCCGGCATCTGGGCGGTGGAGAGCAGCGCGTCGAGGCCCTTCAGGTCGCTCGCGGCGAGCGGGACGCCCAGCACCGGCAGCTCGGTCTCGGCGGCGCAGACGCCGGCGAGGTGCGCGGCCGAGCCGGCGCCGCAGATGATCACCTGGATGCCGCGGCCGGCCGCCTCGCGCGCCAGCTTGCCGGTGCGCTCGGGCGTCCGGTGGGCGGACGACACGTGGACCTCGGTCGCGACGCCCATGTCCTCGAGCGCCTTGCGCGCCTCCGACATCGCCTCCCAGTCCGAGTCGGAGCCCATCAGGATCAGCACCTTGGGTTCGCTCATGGCTTCTTGCCGATGTCCTTTCGGTACTGCATGCCGCGGAAGCGGATCGGCCGGTGGCGGCGTAGGCCCGCGCCGCGGCGTCGTCGAGATCGCGGCCCAGCGCGCAGACCGTCAGCACGCGCCCGCCGCTCGTCACCACGCGGCCGGCCGCGTCCGCGGCGGTGCCGGCGTGGAACACCTGCACGCCCTCGTCGAAGGGGCCGTCCAGCCCGTCGATGGCGTCGCCGCGCGCCACCTCGCCCGGGTAGCCCTCGGCGGCGAGGACCACGCCCACCGCCGCGCGCGGGTCGAACGCGATCTCGGCGCCGGAGAGGTCGCCGCGCGCCGACGCGAGCAGCGCCGGCACCACGTCGCTCGCCATGCGGAGCAGGATGGGCTGGGTCTCGGGGTCGCCCAGGCGCGCGTTGAACTCGAGCACCCGCGGGCCGCGCGGCGTGAGCATCAGGCCGGCGTAGAGCGCGCCGCGGAACGGGCGGCCGCGCCGGGCCAGCTCCCGCACCGCCGGGAGCAGCACGTCGCGCTCGACCATCTCGGCCACCGCGGGCGTGACGTTCGGCGTGGGCGAGAACGCGCCCATGCCGCCGGTGTTGGGCCCGCGGTCGCCGTCGAAGATGCGCTTGTGGTCCTGCGCGGCCGCGAGCAGCCGGATCCGCTCGCCGTCGGTGAAGCAGATGCAGCTCGCCTCCGGGCCCTCCAGCCGCTCCTCCACCACCACCCGGGCGCCGGCGCCGCCGTGCACCCGGTCCACCAGCATGGCGCGGAGCGCGGCCTCCGCCTCGGCGGCGTCGCCGCACACCACCACGCCCTTGCCGGCGGCGAGGCCGTCGGCCTTCACCACCACCCGGCCGTCGCGGGCCCGCGCCCACGCGACCGCCGGCGCGACCTCCTCGAACGTCTCGTACTCCGCGGTCGGGATCCCGGCCGCCCGCATCACGTCCTTGGCGAACGCCTTCGAGCCCTCGATCTCGGCCGCGGCGGCGGCGGGCCCGAACGCCGGGACGCCGGCCTCCTGGAGCCGGTCCACCAGCCCGGCGACGAGCGGCGCCTCCGGGCCGACGACCACCAGGTCGATGGCGTTCTGCCGCACCCACGCGACGAGGCCGGCCACGTCGGTCGCGGCCAGCGGGACGAGCGTGGCGACGCGCGCGATGCCCGGGTTGCCGGGCGCGGCGAAGAGGGCCCGCACCAGCGGGCTCCTCGAGATCTTCCAGGCGAGCGCGTGCTCGCGGCCACCCGATCCGACGACGAGGACTCGCATGAGAACCCGGGCTTATACCACGGGCCGCCACGGCGGGAGGGCCGCCGGAGGCGCGCACCGAGGGGGTCCCCGCGCGGCGGGGGCGGGGTCGCCGCCGCCGCGTGGCCGGCGATCAGTGCCGGAAGTGCCGCATGCCGGTCGCGACCATGGCGATGCCGGCCTTGTCGGCGGCGGCGATCACCTCGGCGTCGCGCATCGAGCCGCCGGGCTGGATGATGGCCGTGGCGCCGGCCTTGATGATCTCCTCCACGCCGTCGGCGAACGGGAAGAACGCGTCGGAGCCCACCGAGGAGCCGCGGACGTCGAGCGCCGCCTTCATGACCGCGGTCTTCACCGACTCCACCCGGCTGGTCTGGCCGCCGCCGATCGCCACGGTCCGGTCGTCCTTCGCGAACACGATGGCGTTCGACTTCACGTGCTTCACGACCTTCCAGGCGAACAGCAGGTCCTTCCACTCCTGCTCGGTGGGCGCGCGCTTCGTCATCACCTTGCAGTCCTCGCGGCGGACCGAGCCCAGGTCCCGGTCCATCACCAGCAGGCCGCCGGGGATGGAGCGGAGCTCGCGCCCCTCCTCGGGGCGCCGGCGCCAGGTGGCGCGGGCGGCGCCGAGCCGCGGGGCCTCGAGCAGGCGGAGGTTCTTCTTCACCGCCAGCGCGGCGCGGGCGGCGGCGTCGTAGCCGGGCGCGATCACGCACTCGAGGAACAGGCTGGTCAGCTCCGAGGCGGTGGCCTCGTCCACCGGCCGGTTCAGCGCCACGATGCCGCCGAACGCCGAGACCGGATCGCACTCGCGGGCGCGCGCGAACGCCTCGCCCGCCGTGCGGCCCGTGGACACGCCGCAGGGCGTGTTGTGCTTGATGACGACGCAGGCGGTCTCGTCGAACTCCATCACGCCGGCGAGCGCGGCCTGCAGGTCGAGCAGGTTGTTGTAGCTGAGCTCCTTGCCCTGCAGCACCTGGGCGAACGCGACGCTCGGCTCCTCCGGCTCGCGGGCCGCGCGGTAGAACGCGCCGGCCTGGTGCGGGTTCTCGCCGTAGCGCAGGTCGTACGCCTTCGTGTAGACCGCCGCCAGCGTGGCGGGGAAGTGCGCCGGCGCGGCGTCGGGGGCCTCGCGCGCGGTGAGGTACTCGGAGATGGCGGCGTCGTACGCGGCGGTGTGCGCGAACGCCTTCTTCATCAGGTAGAAGCGCGTCGCGTCCGACAGCGTGCGCGTCGCCTCGAGTTCCGCCGCCACCTTGTCGTAGTCGGCCGGATCGACCACCACGCCCACGTGCGCCGAGTTCTTGGCGGCGCTCCGCACCATGGTCGGCCCGCCGATGTCGATCTCCTCGACGCAGGTCTCGAACGGCTTGCCGGCGGCGACCGCCTCGCGGAACGGGTAGAGGTTCACGACCACCAGGTCGATGGGCGGGATGTCCCGCGCCTTCACGTCCGCCTCGTCGGAGGCGAGGCCGCGCCGGTAGAGGATGCCGCCGTGCACGCGCGGGTGGAGCGTCTTCACGCGGCCGCCCAGGATCTCCGGGGCCTGCGTGTAGTCGCCCACGCCGATCACCGGGATGCCGGCCTCGGCGAGCGCCTTCTGCGTGCCGCCGGTGGAGAGCAGCTCCACGCCGAGGGCGGCGAGCCGCCTGGCGAAAGCAACGAGACCGGTCTTGTCGGAGACCGAGACGAGCGCGCGGCGAGTCATGTCGGGCTTCCTCCGTGGGAGGGCGCCCTTGTAACGCTCGCGGCGACACCTTTCAAGGGCGTGGGTGGCCAAGGCCCCGCCGCAGCGGGGCCCCGCCGGACCCTTCGGCAAGCTCAGGGTTCGTGGGGCGGGGCGCAGCCCCGTTCGATCAGAACCCTTCGTCCTCGGCGGCGAGGTCCGCCGCGGTCCGCGGCTCGTCCTCGGCGACGGCGCGCAGCTTGAGCAGCCCGCGGGTCTCGACCTGGCGGATGCGCTCGCGGGTGAGGTTCATGATCGAGCCCACCTCCTCGAGCGTGATCCCGCCCCGGTCGGCCACGTCGAGCGCGCAGGTCTCGCCCAGCTCCCACACCTCGCGGTCGGGGAAGTTGAGCTTGATGGAGCCGGTGGACGGGTTCACGTCCAGGTAGAGGTGGTGCTTGCAGGAGATGAACATGCAGGGCCGCGGCCCGTTGGCGCACTCGGCCCGGGACCGCGGGCGGCGCGCCTCCATCTCCTTCATCACCTCGTCCAGCTCGGGGTCGACCAGGCCGAACGCCCGCTGGCGCCGCAGCTCGCGCGCGATCTCCTTGCGCGACATGGTCTTCGAGCGCCGCCGCCCGCGCTGCCCCTCCCCCGCGTCCTGACCCGCCGCCGTCTCCTCGGCCTCCGGCTCCAGCCCCTGCCGCTCCGGCGCGGGCTCCGCGCTGCGCTTCGCCTCGCTCATCCCCTGCCCTCCCTCTCCACCTGCGGCGCCCCTGAGGGCACCGGCCACCATCCACCTCGGGCACCACCCACCGCTGCCGCTAGCCGGCCCGGACCGCCTCGTCCGCGCCCACCGTCGCGACCGCGCCACCCACCCGCTCGATCCGCCCGAGCGCCGCCTTCAGCTGGCGCTCGGCCTGCACGAGCTCGTCCTCGAACCGCTTCCGGCGCGGGTGCGACCGCGCCTTCTCCGCCAGCTCCGCCAGCAGCGCGTGGAGCCCCTGCTCCACGTCCTCGAGCCGGTTGCGCACCGTCACGAAGCTGCCGCGGATGTCCTCGACCGTGTAGCCCTCCGCCATCATCCGCTTGATGAGCGCGATGCGCCGCACCACCGACACCGGGTAGAGGCCGGTGGAGCCGGTGTGCTTGCCCTTGCGGCCCACCCGCCGGCTCCGGGGCAGCAGCCCCAGCTGCACGTACTTCCGGAAGGTCGCCGCCGACAGGCGGGCGCCCCGCGACTCGAACAGCCGGACCACCTCACCGCTCGTGATCCCGCCGGCGCGCTCCCGCTCCAGGCGGGCGATCTCGTCGTTGCGGAGGAAATCCACTCGATCGATTCGCTTGAGAGTTGAACATCGAAAACTTGATTTCGAGGCTAAGCCATTGAATGGCGAACGTCAATGGACGAAGGCGCGGCACGGGCGGGGCGTGGACGCGCCGCCCGGGCGCGGGCGCGCCTGCGACACGGCCGTACCTGGGGTGATCGGGGGGGTGAGCGGATCGGGATCCCGCCCGCGAGCGGCGAGCGGCGGGCGCGGCGCCGGGGGAGCGGCGCTACCGGAGCGTCAGGTTCGCGTGCCGGTCGGTCCGGCGGCCCGGCGCGATCTCGACCGTCAGCTCGCGCGCGCCGTACCGGGGGTGGCTCACGCGGACCCGGTGCGTCCCCGGCGCGAGCGATCGGGTGACCGGGGTCTCGCCCACGCCCTGCCCGTCCACCTGGACGTAGCCCCACGGCGTCGCGGTGACGTGGAGCAGGCCGGGGCGGCCGGGCTCCTCGGGCGCGGCCGGGGGCGCCGCCGGCGCGGCGACCGCGGGCGCGGCCGGCGCCGGCGCCCGCCGCGCGGGCCCGGGCGCGGGGGACGGCGCGGGCGCGACTGCGGCCGGAGGTGCGCCGGCCGCCGGCGGCTCGACCATGGGTGAAGGCCTCCGCGCGCCCGGGTCGACGGAGGCCCCGGCCCGGGCGGCCGGTCCCCAGCGGAGCGCCGCCGCGCCGGCCGCGGCGAGCGCCGCCGCCGACGCGATCGCGACCGCGGTCCGCGCCCGCCTCGCGGGCCGGCGCGACGGCCCGGACGTCGCCACGCGGGTCCGGGTCGGCGCGGTCGCCTCGCCGGCCGGCGCGCGGGCGGCGGCCTCGGCCGCGCGCGCCGCCTCGACCTCCGCATCCGCCGCGGCGCCCTCCCCTCCCCCGGAGCCGCCCGCGGGCGGCTCCGCCGCGAGGAGCACGGGCTGGACGCGGGTGGGCTGCGAGCCCGGGCCCGCCGGCGCGGCGGCCCCGTCCGGCCAGAGCCGGTGCATGAGGGCGCGCAGGTCCCAGTCCTCCGGCGCCTGCGCGAGGCGCAGGAGGACGCGCGAGAGCGCAGTGGCGAGCTCGCCGGCGGACGCGGTCCGGTTCGCCGGGTCGCGCTCCAGCGCGGCCAGCACCAGCGCGTCCAGCTCGGGCGGCACCTCGTCGTTCCACGCCGAGGGCGGCGGCGGCGGCGCGCCCTCGAGCACCGCCGCGAGCGTCGCGGCCTCGCTGTCGCGCGCGAAGAGCCGGCGCCCGGCGCACAGCTCCCAGAGCACCACGCCCAGCGCGAACACGTCGGCGCGCGCGTCCAGCGGCGCGCCGCGCGCCTGCTCCGGCGCCATGTACGCGAGCTTGCCCTTCACCGTCCCGGGATCGGTGAACCCGCCCTGGCTCATGGCGCGGGCGATGCCGAAGTCGGCGAGCTTCACCTCGCCCTCGAACGACACGAGGACGTTGTGGGGGGACACGTCGCGGTGCACCAGCCCGAGCGGCCGCCCGCCGTCGGCGAGCCGGTGCGCGTAGGAGAGGCCCCTCGCGACCTCGGCGCACGCGTGGACGGCGCGGGCCAGGCCGAGCCGGACGCCCGCCTCCCGCGCGCGCTCCACCACCTGGCCGAGGTGGCGCCCGCGCACCAGCTCCATGGCGATGTAGTAGCGGCCGTCCACCTGGTCGAACTCGAAGACCTGGACGACGTTCGCGTGGGTGAGGCGCGACGCGAGGCGCGCCTCCTCGATGAACATCCGGACGAAGTCGCTGCGCGCGCCGTGCTCGCCGCGCACGCGCTTCAGCGCGACCTCCTTCACCACCCCGGCCGCGCCCGCCACCTCGGCGCGCCACACGTCCGCCATCCCGCCCGACGCGAGCAGCTCGACCAGCCGGTACTTTCCGAACGTCCTCACCGGGCGTGATTGTACCCGGCCGTCACTCCCAGGAAAGGTACGGCGGGGCGCGCCGCGCGGACGCGCCCCGCCGGAGGAGGGTCCGGCGCGACCGGGATGACCGGCCGCGCCGGTGCATCAGCGACCGCGCCGCGCCGCCACCGCCCGCGCCAGGGCGCGGCGCCGCGGGACGAGCGCGAGCAGCGCGAGGGCCGGGAGCGCCAGCAGCGCGCCGCCGCCGGACCCGCCGGCGCTGCCGCAGCCGCCGCCGCTGCCGGAGAAGCCCGCCTCCACCGCGGCCGGCATGGGCTTGCCGGTGAGCTCGAGGATGCGCTGCGCGATCTGCTGACGCGCCTGGTCGAACTGCTCCGGCGCGACGTCGGTGGACCACGCGTTCGGGAACAGGTCGCGCGCGATCTTCCGGGCCAGCTCGGGGTCGCCCGCGTCGGAGAGCGCCTTCAGGTACTCGTAGTCCTGCATGCCGGCGCGGATCATCTTGAGGCGGACCGAGGCCACCGGGACGTCGGTCTTGCCGCCGATGCGGGAGGGCTTGCCGGGGTAGAACAGCGTCCCGTCGCCGTTGCCGGAGAAGTCCCACTGGCTCGACCACGGGTCGCGGCGGAAGCTGTAGGCCGTCTCCCAGTACAGCTCGCCGCTGGCGCGCTCGAGGAACGTGATCCACTCCATGGCGCGGTTCCGCGAGGCGGAGGCGTCCACCATGTAGCTCGGCCAGCCGGTGAAGTAGCGGTCGGACTCGGAGGGCGAGCCGATGTTCACGGTCCCGCCGCAGCCGTGGCTCATGCAGCTCTGGTACAGCCAGACCTCCTTGCGCGGGCCCGAGGCGAGGAACGGGTCGTAGCGGTCGCGCTGGTCGCCGGCGACGGCGCTGCCCGGCCGGTCGTCCATCCAGTTCACCACCGGCACCATCACGTCGATGTCGTCGGCCACGCCGTGGTCCTCGGCGTCCCAGAGCTGCGTGGTGACGAGCGTCCGGAACTCGGGGTCGCCCTGCTTCGCCGCGCCGGCGCGCGCCGGGATGTCGCTCCAGGCGCAGGTGAGCGGCGGCTCGTCGCAGGTGTAGTCGAACAGCCGGTCGAACCACCCCTGCTCGCGCGCGTGCTTCGCCCAGGCGGCGTGCTCGGCCACGCTGGTGCGGCCGCCCACGTACTTCACCGCGGTGAGCTTCGCGCCCTGCAGGCGGGTCGGGGCGGTGCCGTCGATGAGCGGCCCGTAGAAGCGGTCGAGGTGGCCGAAGTCGGCGTGCTGGCCGTCGTCGTTCAGGCCGGTGAGCGTGATGCGGTGATCGAGCGCGAGCTGGCCGTAGCGCGCGCGGAGCGCGGCGTCGGCGTCGCCGGACACGCCGTGGGCGGCGGCGATGACGCCGTAGGAGAGGCCGAACGACGTGCGCAGCGACGAGGTGGACGGGAGCACGAAGTCGTAGACGCTCACCGCCACCGGGACGCGCGCCTCGCCCGCGTCGGACGAGATCACCACCGCGCCCTGGTAGACGCCCGAGCGCGCGCCGGCCGGCACGTGCACGTCCACCCAGACCGCGCGGCTCTCGCTCCCCACGTCGAACGGGAACGCGTTGCGCTGCTCGCCCACCACGTCGTCCACGGCGGGGACGAGCGCGTCGGGCCAGCGGCCGGTGCCGCCGTCCACGGCGGACGGGCTGGTCACGTCGAGCGTGTCGACGCGGAACAGCGTGGCCTGGAGCCCGTCGAGCCCCTCCACGCGGGCGGAGACGCGCTTCGCGGGGCCGGTGACGACCACCTGGAACGCGGCGAACTCGTTGCGGGCCGCCGCGAGGTGCGCCTCGGTCTGGGGCCGCGCCTTCGCGTCGGGCCGGATCTTCTCGGTGGCGCTCGCGACCCACGCCTCGGCGGCGGAGGCCGCCAGGGGCAGCAGGGAGAGCGCCAGCGCGACGGCGGCGGCGGTGAAGGCTCGGCAGCGGGTCTTCATCGGGGTCGTCCTTTCCGGGTTCGTTGCAGCGCCCGGACAACGACAGGCCGACCGACCGAATTTCTCGCCTTCCGTGGGGCAGGGGTGCGTGGAAGAGGGTGCAGGTCGGCCACACGCGCATGCCATCCCACGCGCGCCGCCACCTCGACCGCACGCCCTCACCTGAGCCTACACCGGGCTCGCTCGCTCGTCGTTTCGCTGCGGCCGTGGGGCACGGCGCGCTGCGCCGGCGCCCCTCCCGCCGTGCGTGCGGGCGCCGCGCCGCCCGGCCTTGCACCGGGCGCAACGCTGGACGTGGAGAAATTGGGGCCCGCCGGCGGCGGGCACTGGCCGCGGCGCGCCGGAGGACGCAGCGGACGCGCCGCGGAGGGCCCTCCGCCGGCCTGCGAGACCGCGATCGGCGGACGGGGTCAGCGGCTGCGAGCGCCGCCGCGCCGCGCCGCGATCACTCGCCCGGCGGCCACGGGGCCGCCGCGGCGCCCGGCAGCGGCGGCGGGGTCGCGGCCGCACGCTGCGACGGCAGCGGCGGCGGGCGCAGCGCGCCGGGCCGAGGGGTCGCGACGCCGGCCCCGCGCGCGGGCGCGATCACCGCCGGCCCGTGCTCCAGCAGGTCGATGCGCATGCGCACGCGCTCCAGGCGCTCGAGCGCCGCGGCGAGCGCCTCGTCGAGCCACTCGTCGGCGGCGCGCCGCTCGTCGATGGCCACGATGCGCCCGGCCCGCCGCAGCGTGTCCCAGAGCGCGCGGTGGAGCAGCTTGAACTCGCGCGCCACGCGCGCGGGCGGCGCACCGGACCGGACCAGCACCCCGCAGCGCAGCAGGCCGTCGGCGCCGCGCGCGGCGCGCCCCGGCGGCGCGTCCCCCCGGAGCGCCAGCGACAGCTCGCGGAGGAGCGGCCCGACCGCGAAGCCGATCGCCTCCTCGCCCCCCAGCTCCTCCGACACCGCGCGCCGCCACGCCTCGGCGATCTCGCCCCGCTGCTCCTCGACGAGGAGCCCCACCGCCACCGCACCCAAAAGCTGCCTCCCGGGAACGCGTCCCGGACCCGGAACCGGCCGGGTCCGCGGGGACGGTTAGCAAGCCGCCGGCCAGCGGCCGCGCACCGCTGCCGCGCCGCCGCGCCGCCGCTCGCGCGGGCGGTCGTGGGAACGCCGCTTCCCACCCGGCGAACGGAGCGCCACCGCGGGAGGCGTCGCGCGCCTCGCCCGGCGGTGCGCGCGCCTCCGGGGCGTGGCGCGGCGCGTGGCCGGGCCTTTGCTTTGCGGCACCGGGGACGGCGGGGCGGCACCGGGGTGGTCGCCCCGGCCCCCGGCCGCGCGGGCGGGGGGCCCGGAACGGAAGCACCGGGGCGGGATGGGCGCGATCGGCTACTACGGATACCTGGCGGCGCGCGTGCCGCCGCACCGGCTGCTCGCCACCGCGGCGCGCCGCGCGGTGCGGGGCGCCCGCAACCGGCTCGCGCCGCCGCTCGCGCCGTCGCCGCAGGGGCTGCTCGAGGCGCTCGGCTGCGACGGACCCGCGGGGCTCGCCGCGCTGCTGGCGCGGCCCCGTCCGGCGCGCCCGGCCTGGAGCCCGGTGGCGCTGCGCCGCGCGCTGGAGCGGCGGATCCCCGGCGAGGTCGATCGGGCCCTGGCGCGGGCCGAGGCCGCCGCCGCCGGGCGGCTGGTGGTGTACGGGCGCGAGGTGGACGTGCGCCGCGGCGACGGCGGGACGGACTGGCAGCGCGATCCGATCCACGGCGGCCGCTTCGACGGCCGCGCGCCCTCGGCGGCGCTGCCGCCCGCGCCCGGGCTCGATCCCAAGATGGCGTGGGCGCTCGGGCGCGGGGAGCACTGGGTCGCGCTCGCCTGCGGGGCGGTGCTCCACCCGCGCGCCGCCGGCGGCGAGGCGCTCGCGGAGGCGCTCGCCGCCTCGGTGACCGACTTCGCCGCGCAGAACCCGGTGGGCCGCGGCGTCCACTGGACGTGCGCCATGGAGGTCGGGCTGCGCGCCTGGCACCTCGCCACGGCGCTGTGGGTGCTGGCGCTGCGGCGCGCGCCGGCGCCGGCGCTCGCGGCGGAGGCGGCGCGGCAGCTGGTGGTGAGCGGGCGGTTCGTGCTCGCGAACCTCGAGGACGGCGGCGCCGTGCCCAACAACCACCTGGTGTGCGACTGGCTCGGCCTGCTCGCCTGCGCCGAGGCGCTGCCGGAGTGGCCGGAGGCGCCCCGCTGGCGCGCGCTCGCGACGGAGGGGCTGGCGCGGACGCTCGCGGACCAGGTGCACGCGGAGGGCACCAGCTTCGAGGGCTCGGTGCCGTACCACCGCTTCGCGCTGGAGCTGTTCGCGGCCGGCTTCCTGCTCGCGCGCGCCGGCGGCCCGCCGCCCGCGCAGGCGTGGCGCCTCCGCGCGATGTTCCGGGCCACCCGCGCGCTCACCGCCGCGTCCGGGGACCTGCCGCAGCTCGGCGACAACGACTCCGGCCACGCGCTCGCGCTGCGCGCCCGCGGGCCCACCGAGGCGGGCTACCTCTGCGCGCTCGGCGCCGCGCTGTTCCGCGAGCCGGCGCTGCTGCGCCCCGGCGCCCCGGCGGACGACGCCGTGGAGGCGGCGTGGCTGCTCGGGCCGGAGGCGCTCGACTGGCTCGGCCGCGCCCGGCCCGGCCCGCCGCCGGGCAGCGTCTCCTTCCCCGCGGCCGGCGTGCACGTGCTCCGCCGCGGCGCGCTGGAGGCGTTCGTCTCCTGCGGCCCGCACGGCCAGCGCGGCGTCGGCGGGCACGACCACAACGACAAGCTCTCCTTCGAGCTGCGCGCCGCGGGCGCGCTGGCGGTGTGCGACCCGGGCATGCCGGTGTACGGCCGCGCGCCCGAGGTGCGCGACGCGTTCCGCTCCACCCGCGCGCACGCCACCGTGACGGTGGACGGCCTGGAGCAGTCGCCCATCCCGCCCGGCCGCCTGTTCGCGCTGCCCGACGCCGCCTCGGCGCGGCTGCTCGCGTTCGCGCCGGGCGGCGAGGCGGAGCGGCTCGCCGGCGAGCACCGCGGCTTCGTGGCGCGGGCGGGCGTGGTCCACCGGCGCGAGCTGGCGCTCGCCGACGCGGGGCTGGTGGTGGTCGATCGCCTGTCGGGCCCCGGCACGCACGCGGTGGAGCTGCGCTGGCCGCTCGCCCACCCCGGGCCGCGCCTGCGCGAGGCCACCGCCGCCGAGGCCGCCGCGCTCGCGCGCCTCGCCCGGCTGGCGCGCCTGCGCCGGCCCGCGGACCCGTCGCGCGTCGTGGAGGTGCCGCTCGGCCCGGCCGGCCACCTCCTCGTCGCCTTCTCGGCGCCGGCGGGCCTCGCGCCCGAGCTGGCCCCGTCGCTGCGCTCGCCGGGCTACGGCGAGCTCGTCCCCGCGTCGGTCGCGACGCTGGCCGGCCCGCTGGCCTGCCCCGCCGCGCTCGCCACGCTGTTCCTCCACGTCGAAGCCGAAGGGAGCCACCCCCGATGATCGAGACCCACGCCGCCGAGCCCGACCACGCCACCGACCTCCTCTCCCGCCTCGCCGCCCGCACCGCCCGCGTGGCGGTGGTGGGGCTCGGCTACGTTGGCCTGCCGCTCGCGCTCACCTTCGCCCGCCGCGGCGGCCTGTCCGCGCTGGGCATCGACGTGGACCCGGAGAAGGCGCGCGCGGTGGGCGAGGGGCGCAGCTACCTGCGCACGGTGGACGGCGCCGCGGTCCGCGAGGCGGTGCACGACGGCCGGCTGGAGGCCACCACCGACTTCGCGCGCGTGAGCGCCTGCGACGCGGTGGTGATCTGCGTGCCCACGCCGCTCACGCGCGAGCGCGAGCCGGACCTGTCCTACGTCGAGCGGACCGGCGAGGCCATCGCGCCGCACCTGCGCGCCGGCCAGGCGGTGGTGCTCGAGTCCACCTCGTACCCGGGCACCACCGAGGAGGTGCTGCTGCCCATCCTGGAGCGCGGCAGCGGCCTGCGCGCGGGCCGCGACTTCTTCCTGGCGTTCTCGCCCGAGCGCGAGAACCCCGGCTCCGGCGTCGCCACGCACGTCATCCCCAAGATCGTCGGCGGGTACACGCCCTCCTGCCTCGAGGCCGCGCTCGCGCTGTACGCCTCGGCGTTCGACCGCGTGGTGCCGGTGTCGTCCACCCGGGTGGCCGAGATGACGAAGCTGCTCGAGAACGTGTTCCGGAGCGTGAACATCGCGCTCGTGAACGAGCTGAAGATCCTCTGCCACCGCATGGACCTCGACGTGAACGAGGTCATCGACGCCGCGTCCACCAAGCCGTTCGGCTTCATGCCGTTCCAGCCGGGCCCGGGCCTGGGCGGCCACTGCATCCCCATCGACCCGTTCTACCTGACCTGGAAGGCGCGGCAGTTCGAGTTCCAGACGCGCTTCATCGAGCTGGCCGGCGAGGTGAACACCGAGATGCCGCGCTACGTGGTGCACCGGACCATGGAGGCGCTCGACGCGCGCGGCCGCACGCTCAAGGGCGCGCGCGTGCTGGTGCTGGGCATCGCGTACAAGAAGGACGTGGACGACATGCGCGAGAGCCCGGCCGTCCGCATCATCGAGCTCCTGCAGGAGCGCGGCGCCCAGGTCGTCTACCACGACCCCTACGTCCCCCGGGTCCCGCGCATGCGCCAGCACCGGCTCGACATGGTGAGCGTGCCGCTCACCGACGAGGCGCTCGAGACCGCCGACGCGGTGCTGATCGCCACCGACCACGGCGGCGTGGACTACGCCCGCGTGGTGGAGCGGGCCCGCCTGGTGGTGGACACGCGCAACGCCTGCCGCGCGGTGCGCGTCGGGCGCGAGAAGATCGTGAAGGCCTGAGCGGGCCCCGGCGGGCCCGCCGCGCGCGCGCCGCGGCCGATGCGGTGAAGCGCGGCCGCGGGGCCCGTGCTACATGGGCGGGATCAGGCTCCCGAGGTCCCGCTTGCGCACCGCCCGACTGCTCGCCCCCTTCCTGCTCCTCGCCGCCGCCCTCCCCGGCGCGGCCGCGCCGGACCTGCCGGCCGCGCCCGATCCGCGCCTCGGCACGCTCGAGGCGATGCGCGCGGAGCTGGCCCGCTCGATGGAGCGGCTCCGGCTGAAGGGCTACGAGGCGCCGTACTTCGCGTCGTACCAGGTGACCGAGGTCGCGCGCGAGGAGGTGAGCGGCCGCTACGGGGCGATCTTCGACGACCGCTCGCGGCGCGACCGGAGCCTGGCGGTGGACCTGCGGGTGGGGACCTACGAGCTCGACTCGTCCGCCCCGGAGGAGAACACCATCGTCATCGGCGGCGGCGACGCCGGGCCGGGCTGGTACGCGCCCCGCGACGCGCCGCTCGACGGCGACGTCGGCGCGCTCCGCAACGCGCTCTGGCTCGCCACCGACGAGAAGTACAAGGAGGCGCTCTCCTCCTACTTCAAGAAGAAGTCGCGCGCGGTGTACCGGCAGGACGACGCCGACCGGCCGCCCAGCTTCTCCCGCGAGCCGCCGGCCCGCCACGTGGACGCGCCGCGCCCGTTCCCGTTCGACCGCGCGCGCTGGAAGGGCGTGGTGCGCGACGTCACCGCCCGGTTCCGCGAGCACCCCGACGTCTTCGACGCGCAGCTCCGGGTGTCGGCCGAGAAGCAGGTCCGCTGGTTCACCTCCAGCGAGGGCTCGGCGCTGCTCACCGAGCGCACCGTCTACTCGGTCCACCTGCAGGCCGTGGCGCGCGCGCCGGACGGGCAGCTGCTCGAGGACGGCCGGGACTTCTACGCGCGCAGCGAGGCCGAGCTGCCCTCGCCGGAGGCGCTCCGCGCCGCCGCGACCACCGTCATCGCCGAGCTGGAGGCGCTGCGCCGCGCGCCCGCCATCGACCCGTACACCGGCCCCGCGGTGCTCGAGCCGGAGGCGGCCGGCGTCCTGTTCCACGAGGCGGTGGGCCACCGCCTCGAGGGCGAGCGGATGGAGGACGAGCAGGACGGCCAGACGTTCAAGGGGCAGGTGGGGCGGCCGGTGCTGCCGCCGTTCCTGACGGTGGTGGACGATCCCACCGCCGAGCGGGTGGACGGGGTGGCGCTGAACGGCACCTACGGCTTCGACGAGCAGGGCGTCCCGGCGCGCCGCACGGTGCTGGTCCGCGACGGCCGCCTGGAGAGCTTCCTGCTCTCGCGCCGCCCGGTGAAGCCGTTCGATCGCTCCAACGGCCACGGGCGCGCCCAGGCCGGGCGCCAGCCGGTGGCGCGCATGGCGAACCTCATGGTGGAGTCGCGCAAGCGCGTCGCGCCGGCCGAGCTGAAGCGCATGCTGATGGCGGAGGCGCGGCGGCAGGGCAAGCCGTACGGGCTCGTCATCCGCGACATCACCGGGGGCAACACGAACACCATGTCGATCGGGTACCAGGCGTTCAAGGGCACCCCGCGCATGGTCTACCGGGTGGACGCCCGCACCGGCGCCGAGGAGCTGGTCCGCGGCGTGGAGCTGGTCGGCACGCCGCTCACCGCCATCAACAAGGTCCTCGCCACCGGCGAGCGCCCCCGCGTCTTCAACGGCTACTGCGGCGCGGAGAGCGGGTACGTGCCGGTGTCCACCGTCGCGCCGGCGGTGCTGATCGCCGAGCTGGAGCTGCAGCGGGTGGCCCGCGCCACCGACCGCAGCCCCATCCTGCCGGCGCCCTGGAGCGAGCGCGGCGGCACGCCGCCCGCGGCCGCGCCGCCCGCCGCACCCACCCCCGCGACGCCCGCGCCCGCCGCGCCGGCGCACCCCGCGGTCCCGCCGGAGCAGCCGGAGCACGCCCGATGAGCACGCCCGCCTCGACGCCCCTCCCCGTCCCGCCCCTCGAGTCGATCCTCCTGCAGCCGCGCCGCGCCGCGCTCGACGCGTTCGCGCGGTCCGGCTGGCGCCCCTACGCCACGCCCATCTCGCTCGACGCCGAGCGGCGCCGCCTGCTCAACATCGACCTCACCGAGCCGGAGATGGCGTTCCACGACGCGGAGGGCGGGCTCGCCGCGGTCGCGAACGTCGAGACCGATCGCGAGGGCCGGGTCACGCACGTCGAGGTGGTGGGCGCCGAGCCCGCCGATCCGGTGCGGGTGGCGCTCGCGCTGCTGGGCGAGGTGGGCCCGCCGCGCACGGGCGGCGGCGGCGAGGCGCGCGAGTGGATCTGGGGCCCGGAGTCCGGCGCCGCGCTCGAGGTCGGCGGCGAGCCGGTGCGCGTGTGGATGTGCGCGGAGCGGGCCTACGGCGACCGGCTCTGGCTGGTCGCGAGCGTGGTCCGCCGCGGCTGACCGTCCGCGGGGGTGCCCGCCCCGGCCAGCCGCAGCAGCAGCGGCGCCACGCCGGTGAGGTCCCTCACCTGCTCCACCTCGGCGGCGGCGCGCCCGAAGCCCAGCACCGGCACCGGCGCCCGGGTGTGGTTGCGCAGCGAGAGGTCCTCCAGGTTGCCGTGGTCGCTCGCGACCACCAGCGCGTCGTCCGGCCCGAGCCCGTCCACCAGCGCCCGCAGGAACGCGTCGAGGCGCCCGAGCGCGTCGAGCGCGCGCTCCATCGACTGGGCGTGGCCCGCCTCGTCGGTCTCGAAGAACTCGAACAGCGCCAGGTCGTGGCCGGCCGCGAGCCGCAGCAGGATCTCCGCCGCCTCCTCCGGCGCGCGCCGCGGCAGCGACACGCCGAGCCCGCGGGCGCGCTCGCCGCTGAGATCGTGGGTGAGCCCCTCCCCGCGCCGCGCGTCCTCCAGCGTCCGGAACCGGCCGCCGCCCGCCGCGTAGGCCACCGTGGTCGCGGCGGCGCGGGCCCGGCGGCGGGAGCCGGCCAGCGCGGGTTCGGGCGCGCCGTCCGCCGCGTGGCCGAGCGCGCGCAGGTAGGCGACGGGGTAGGCGTTCGCGAACACGCCGCGGCGCCCCGCGGCCGCGAGCGCGCGGAACAGCGACCGCTGCTCGAGCAGCGCCCGGAGCGGCGCGTTGGGGAAGCCGAGGAGGTGTCGGCCCAGGTGCGCGGGCGCGTTCTCCCCGGTGAGCAGGGTGGCCTGGCCGGTGGCGGACTGCGGCCGGCCCGCCACGCCCAGGCAGGCGTCGGCCAGCGCCGCCCGGCCGCCGCGCGGCAGGGGCGCGCCGCCGCCGCCGGCGAAGCGCGAGAGCAGGAAGTCCCCGCGGGCGAGCGGGTTTCGCGCCGGGTCCCGGTCGCCCGCGCCCACCCCGTCCACGAACACGAACAGCGCCGTCACCCGGGGATCATAACGCGCCGCCCCGCGCCCCACCCGCCGCGCCGCCGGACGCCCCGCCGCCGCCCGAGACGCGGAGTCGTCCCGGCGCTATCCTCCCGCCGCTTCCGGACCCCAGAGCGCGCGCACCATGCCCAGACTCCCGGACTTCCCCGCCGACTGCACCATCACCTTCGACGGCAGCGCCGTGCCGGCGCGCCGCGGCGAGTCGATCGCCTCCGCGCTGCTCGCGGCGGGCCGGCCGCTCCTGGCGCGCAGCGCCAAGTACCACCGCCCGCGCGGCCCGTTCTGCCTGGCGGGCTCCTGCGGGAGCTGCCTGGTGCGGGTGGACGGCCTGCCCGACCAGCGCGCCTGCCGGACGCCCTGCACCGACGGCCTCTCGGTCGAGACGCAGAACGCGCTCCCCGACGCGGCGCACGACCTGCTCGGCGTCATCGACCGCGCCTTCCCGCACGGCCTCGACCACCACCACCTCGCCACCTGGAACGGCCTCGCGAACCGCGCCGCGGTGGCGTTCTCGCGCCAGCTCGCCGGGCTGGGGAAGCTCCCCGGGCCGGAGCGGGCCGCGGGGCCGCTCCCGCCCGCGCCGCGCGAGGAGGCGTTCGACGCCCTGGTGGTGGGCGCCGGGCCGGCGGGGCTCGCCGCGGCCGAGGCGCTGGCCGGCGCCGGGCGGCGCGTGCTCCTCGCCGACGCCGAGCCGGCGCCGGGCGGGCGGCTGCGCTGCCGGCTCGACCTCCCCGGCGATCCGCCGCTGGCGTGGGCCGGCGAGGTGGCCGCGCGCGTGGCGTCGGCCGGCGGCGAGCTGGCCTCCGGGACCGCCGTGCTCGGCCTCTGGCGCGACGGCGGCGCCCCGCTCGCCGCGCTCGCACCCGCCTCCGGCGCGCTGCGCCTGGTGCGGCCGGGCGCGGTCCTCGTCTGCGCCGGCGGCCACCCGCAGCCGCCCGGGCTCGAGGACGACGATCGCCCGGGCGTCCTCGCCGGCCGCGGGGTGGCGCGCGCGCTCGCCGAGCACGGGGTGGTGCCGGGGCGCCGCGCCGCGGTGCTGGGCGCCGGGCCCGAGCCGGAGGCGCTCGCGGCGCGGCTCGCCGCGGCGGGCGTGGAGGTGGAGCGGGTGGAGGTGGCGGAGGGGCGCGTGCTCGGGCGGGCCCGGGTGCGCGGCCTCGCGCTCGCGGACGGCCGGCGGGTGCGCTGCGACGTGCTCGCGGTGGCCACGCCGCCCGCGCCCGCGACCGAGCTGGCGCGGTCGCTGGGGGCACCGGTGGCGCTCGACCCGGCGCTGGGCGCGTTCGCGCTCCAGGTGGACGCGCAGGGGCGCACCGGGGTCCCGGGGCTCCTCGCGGCGGGCGAGGTGACGGGGGCGATGGACGCGGCGCGCGCGGCCGAGGCCGGGCGGCGCGCGGGGGAGGCGGCCCGTGGGTAAGCGGCTGGTCTGCGCGTGCGAGGACGTGTCGCTGGACGAGGTGCGCCGCGCGTTCGCGGCGGGCCACCGCGACCTCGAGTCGGTGAAGCGGGTCACCGGCCTCGGCACCGGCCCGTGCCAGGGCAAGTCCTGCGTGACGCGGGTCGCGCAGGAGCTGCTCCGGCTCGGCGCCACGCCGGCGGAGATCCAGCCGTTCACCGCGCGCACCCCGGTGCAGCCGGTGCCGCTCGGCGCGCTCGCCGCGCTGGATCCCGCCGGGCTGCCGCTCGACGACGGCGTGCCGCTCCCGCCGCCGGACGGCGCGGCGGCGTCGCCGGCCGCGCACCCGCAGCCGGATCCGCTCCCGGCCCGCGCCGACGTGGTGATCGTGGGCGGCGGCATCCAGGGGCTGTCGATCGCGTACGAGCTGGCGCGGCGGGGCGTGCGCGACGTGCTGGTGCTGGAGCAGGGCTACCTGAACGCCGGCGCCTCCGGGCGGAACGGCGGCGGGGTCCGCGCGCAGTGGACCACCCCCACCATGATCCGCCTGGCCCGCCGCTCGCTCGAGCTCTGCGACCGGTTCGCGGTGGAGATGGGCATCAACGTCTGGTTCCGCCGCAGCGGCTACCTGTTCCTCGCGCCCACCGCCGAGCAGGTCTCGCGGATCGAGCGGAACGCGGAGCTGCACCGGCGCGAGGGGCTGCGCACGCGGGTGGTCGGGCCGGACGAGGCGCTGCAGGTCGTGCCGGAGCTGGACCCGCGCCGCTTCCGCGCGGCGGCCTGGAACCCGGACGACGGCGTGGTGTTCCCCTGGCCGTTCCTGTGGGGCTACGCGTCGCGGGCCGAGGCGCTCGGCGCCAAGGTCCGGACCTTCACCCGCGTGACCGGCTTCGACACCGCCGGCTCGCGGGTGACCGCGGTGCGCACCGATCGCGGCCGGGTGGCCTGCGAGCTCGTGGTGGTGGCGGCCGGCGCCTGGTCGCGGGACGTGGCGGCGCTCGCCGGGGTCTCGCTCCCGAACCGCCCCACCCGCCACGAGATCCTGGTGACGGAGCCGCTCAAGCCCTGGCTCGGGCCGCTCGTGTCCGTGCTGGGGAACGGCCTCTACTTCTCGCAGTCGCAGCGCGGCGAGATCGTGGGCGGCATGGGGGATCCCCAGGAGCCGGAGGGCGTGGTTCAGGGCTCGACCCTGCGCTTCCTGGCCCGGTTCGCGCGGGCGGCGGTGGAGACCGTGCCGCGGCTCGCGGAGGTGAAGGTGATCCGGCAGTGGGCGGGCTGCTACGACGTCACCCCGGACAACAACCCGGTGCTCGGCCCGGCCGGCTTCGAGAACTTCCACCAGTGCTCCGGCTTCGTCGGGCACGGGTTCATGATGGCGCCCGCGGTGGCCGAGCGGTACGCCGACTGGCTCGCCGGCCGGGGCAAGGACGAGATCTTCGAGCGCTTCACGCTGGGACGATTCGAGTCCGGCGCCGTCGCCCGGGAGGACTTCATCATCGGGTAGCGGTAATCTGCCCGGATGCCACTCGGGAAGAAGATCGCGTTCCTCGGGACGGGGAACATGGCCGAGGCCCTGGTGAAGGGCCTGCTGCGCGCCGGCACCGCCACCCGCGAGGAGATCCTCTGCTCGGAGCCGCGCGCCGAGCGCCGCGCGGAGATCCAGGCGCGCTACGGGGTGGAGACCTCCGGCGACAACCGCGCGCTGGCCGAGCGCGCCGACATCGTGGTCCTCTCGGTGAAGCCGCAGACGATGGACCCCCTGCTGGTCGAGATCGCGCCGGCCATCGACCACCGCAAGCTCGTCGTCTCCATCGCCGCCGGCATCCCCATCCTCGCCATCGCCCGCAAGCTCGGCGCCGGCGTCCGCATCGTCCGCGTCATGCCGAACACGCCGGCGCTGGTGGGCGCGGGCGCGACCGCGCTGGCCCGCGGCGCCCACGCCACCGACGCCGACCTGGAGCAGGCGCGCGCGCTGTTCCAGTCGGTCGGCACCACCGAGGTGGTGGAGGAGCCGCTGCTCGACGCGGTGACCGGGCTCTCCGGCTCCGGCCCGGCGTTCGTGTTCCTCGCCATCGAGGCGCTGGCCGACGGCGGCGTGAAGGTCGGCCTGGCGCGGCCGGTGGCGATGGCGCTCGCGGCGCAGACGGTGCTCGGCTCGGCGAAGCTCGTCCTCGAGACCGGCGAGCACCCCGGGCGCCTCAAGGACCAGGTCACCAGCCCGGGCGGCACCGCCATCGCCGGCGTCCACGCGCTGGAGGTGGGCGGGCTGCGCGCCGCGCTCATCGCCGCGGTGGAGGCCGCCACCCGCCGCTCGCGCGAGCTGGGCGAGAAGGCGGCCAAGTGACCCGCCTCCGGCTGGCGGCGATCGCCGCCGCGCTCGCGCTCTCGGCCTGCCGCACCACCGCGGGCGCGGTGCTGCGCGTCGATCCCCCGCCCTCCGAGCCGGGCGCGGTCGCCGACGCGCAGCAGTACCGGATCGCCCGCGCCATCCGCGACGTGGTCGCGACCGACCGGATGGAGTGCCGCGACGGCTCCGGCCCGGTGCTGCTCTCCTGCTTCCCCGCCGACGTGGGCACGCGCAGCGCGCAGGTGACGATCCAGCTCGAGCGCTCCGGCAGCGGGTACCAGGTGAGCCTGCTGGAGTCGTTCCTGGCGCTCGGCGGGCCGAAGGCGCTCTGCGCCATGCAGGACCGGCTGATCCGCGGCATCGACGCCGAGCTGGGCGTGCCCAGCGCGCGGCCGGATCAACGCGGCCGCTGCGCCGGGCAGCCGCCGAGGAACGGCGGTCCCTGATCCGCGATCGCCCGCGAAGGCGGGCGCGCGAGGTCACGGGACCCGCGAAGCAAGGTGGGGCCCCGCGGAGCTCCGCTCCGTGGGGCGGGGCGCAGCGCCGTCATATCACCGTCTCGCAGCTGCCCCAGCCGCAGCGCGGGCAGGTGCGGCAGCCGCCGGAGAGCGACACCGGCCCCTCGCACTGCGGGCACAGCTCGCCGTTGCGCGTGGCGCCGCTCACCAGCACCTGCTTCTCCCGCGAGCCGTCGCGGTAGACGGTGATGCCCTTGCAGCCCAGCTCGAACGCGAGGCGGTAGGCGCCCGCCACGTCCTCGACCGAGGCGGTCCGCGGCAGGTTGATGGTCTTCGAGACCCCGTTGTCCACGTGGCGCTGGAAGGCGGCCTGCATGCGCACGTGCGCGTCCGGCGCCACGTCGTGCGCGGTGGCGAAGACCCGCGCCACCGCCTCCGGGACGCCGGCCACGCCGCGCGCCCGGCCGGCCGCGCGCACCGCCGGCAGCGCCGCCTCGGCCCCCGCGGCGTGCAGCGCGCGCCCGAGCGCCGGGTGCTCCTCCGGCAGCGCCGCGTCGCCGAGCGCGTGCCGCACGTAGGTGAGCGCGAAGAGCGGCTCGATGCCCGACGAGCAGCCCGCGATGATGGCGAGCGTGCCGGTGGGCGCGATGGTGGTGACGGTGGCGTTGCGGCGGGGGCGGCCGCCGGCGCGCGCGGGCGCGCTGCTCGCGAAGCCCGGGAACGCCCCGCGCTCGGCGGCCAGCGCCTCGCTCGCCGCGTGCGCCTCGCGCTGCACGAACCCCATCACCTCGCCGGCGAGCGCCAGCGCCTCCGGCGCGTCGTACGGGACCCCGAGCGCGACGAGCAGGTCCGCCCAGCCCATCACCCCGAGGCCGATCTTCCGGTTGCGCCGGGAGATCTCCGCGATCTGCGGCAGCGGCCAGACGTTCACCTCGAGCACGTCGTCGAGGAGCCGCACGCCCTCGCGCACGCAGGCGCCGAGCCGCTCCCAGTCCACCCGCCCTCCCCGCTCGAAGCGCGCCAGGTTCACCGAGCCGAGCGTGCAGGCCTCGAACGGCAGGAGCGGCTGCTCGCCGCACGGGTTCACCGCCTCGAACCGGCCCAGGTCCGGCGTGGGGTTGGCCGCCTCCACGCGGTCGAGGAACACGAGCCCCGGCTCGCCCGAGGCCCACGCCGACGCGGCGATGCGCTCGAGGAGCGCGGCCGCGTCCACCTCGCGCACCACCGCGCCGCCGCGCGGGTGCCGCAGCGCCCACGGCGCGCCGCGCGCGGCCGCCTGGAACAGCGCGTCCGGCGCCGCCACCGAGATGTTGAAGTTCTCGAGCCCGGCGGCGCGCTTCGCGTCCACGAACTCGAGCACGTCCGGGTGGTCGGCGGCGAGCACCGCCATGTTCGCGCCGCGCCGCACGCCGCCCTGCTTGATGATCTCGGTGGCGGCGTCGTAGACGCGCATGAACGACACCGGCCCGCTGGCGACGCCGTGCGTGGTCTTCACCACGTCGCCGCGCGGCCGCAGCCGGGAGAAGGAGAACCCGGTGCCGCCGCCGGACTGGTGGATGAGCGCCGCCCACTTCAGCGCGTCGAAGATGGCCGCGAGGTCGTCGTCCACCGGCAGCACGAAGCAGGCGGCGAGCTGGCCGTGCGCCCGCCCGGCGTTCATGAGCGTGGGCGAGTTCGGCAGGAGCTCCAGCGCCGTCATCCGGGCCTCGAACCGCTCCGCCCAGAGCGCCCGCGCCGCCGGGGCCTCGGCCGCCGCCACCGCCTGGGCCACCCGGCGGAACATCGCCTCGGGCGTCTCGATCACCTGCCCGCCCTCGTCGCGGAGCAGGTAGCGCCGCTCGAGCACGTGCCGGGCGTTCTCGCCGAGCTGGACCATGAGGGGGAATTTAGCCGGATGGCGGGCCCGCCGCCGGGGGCAGGCGCGCCGGGGGCCCGGCCGGTCCCGCGCCGGAAGGAGGCGCGCGCCCTTGCCGCACCTGCGGGGGGCTCCCAGATTCGCTCCGCGGCGAGGCCGCTTCACGCGTGCAGGAGGCAAGGATGGACGACAAGGACAGGGCGCAGCGCCGGAACGGCGGGGGCATGACGGTGCGCGAGGCGGGCCGCCTCGGCGGCGAGGCGCGGAAGGAGCAGCTGGGCTCGAAGGGCTACGCGGAGCTGGGCCACAAGGGCGGGCAGCGCGTGCGCGAGCTCATCGAGGAGGGCAAGCAGGCCGAGCGGAAGTGAGGGGCGCGCCGCGGAGCGCACGCTTGCGGGCCATCCCGACCGGTGCGAGAAAGGGCGCATGCGACGCGCCCTCTCCCTCTCCCTCGCCCTGCTCGCCCTCGCGGCGTGCGCCCCCCGCGCCACCATCCCCGACGCCGAGCGCGAGCGCATCTCGCGCGCCCTCGACGGCGCCCAGCGCTACCTGCGCGTGGCCGCCTATGCAGGGCCGCTGTGGGGCGACACCGGCAAGGTGTTCCTCTCCGACGCACCGCCCGCCGAGCTGGACCTGGTGGAGACCCCCGGCGGCGAGCCCATCGCGCCGCCGCCCGCCGAGCGCGTGCTGCCCCCCGGCACGCCGGTGCGGGTGGACGAGATCGAGGTGCCGACCGGCTGGATGATCTCGCAGCGCGTCGTCACCACGCCCCGCTACCACCCGTGGGCGTACGTGAAGGTCGCCGGCGACGCGCGCCCGCACGTGATCGTGCTCTCGCAGACCGCCGCCAGCCTGGAGGACGTCCGCGGCGAGCTGGAGCGGCTGCTCACCGCCGACGACCCGAGCCCGGTCTTCGCGGCGCTGCCGCCCGAGCACCGGCAGGCCGTCATGCGCAAGGAGGCGCTCGAGGGCATGAGCGCGCGCGCGCTGGAGATGGCGTGGGGCGTGCCCGAGCGGAAGCGCATCGACCGGCCCGCCGGCACCGAGGAGTGGTCCTGGGCCGAGGGCAAGCGCCGCGCGTTCCTGCGCGACGACCGGGTCGAGCGGCTGGTGAAGCAGCGGTAGGGCGTCCGGCTCTGGCTGCGAGGGTCCGGCGGGGTCGCGGGCGGTGCTGCTCGCAGCCTCGCGGGGCCGAGCGGCCTCAGGGCGAGGCGCCGCTCGCAGTGAGCCTGTCGAACTGCGAGCGGTGAGCCCTGTCGCCAAGCCGAGCGCGGTGGACTGGCTCCGGCTCGGATCGAGACGCTCGCGCAGCGTGAAACGGCTCGGCTGAGCCACCGGCGGCCGACGCCTACCGCCGGCCGTGTCCGCCGCCGTGCCCGCCACGGCCGCGGCCGTGCCCGCCGCGGTGGCCGCCCCGGTCGCCGCGCTCACCGCGGTCGCCCCGCTCGCCGCCGCGATCGCGCGGCGCGCGATCCGGCTCGGAGGGGGTCACGCCCGCGGCGACGCAGTAGACGGTCCCGGCGCGGAGCTGCCGGACCACGTCCGCCTCGCTCGCCACCGGGTCGCGGAACAGCGTCGCGGCCTTCCCGATCTCGGCGAGCTCGTGCGCGCCGGAGCCGCCGGTGCACGGCAGGCTCATGTGATCCGCGGCCTCGATGGCGAGGTCGTTGGCGGGCCCCTTGCGCCGGGCGTTCAGCCCCTCGATGGCGGACAGGCCGTCGAGCGTGAACACCACGTCGCCGCAGGGCCGCTCGACGGTCTTGTCGTAGGGGTGGGCCGCCACCACCGCGCCGCCCAGCTGCCGCACGCGCGCGAGCACCTCGCGCACCGGCCAGGGCCGGGCCGCGCCGAACAGCTGGACGGGCGCCGGCACCGCGGCGGGGTCGGGGAAGAAGCAGAGGAAGTGGCCGCGATCGGTGGTCACCTCCACGCCGCACAGCGCGAGCAGCCCCTCGTCCCGCGCCGCCGCCCGGATCTCCTCCAGGCCCTCGAGCGTGTCGTGGTCGGTGAAGGCCACGCCGTCCAGGCCGGCCTCCCGGGCCCGGCGCACCACGTCCCGCGGCGCGAGCGCGCAACCGCGGGTGTGGTGGCTGTGGACGTGCAGGTCGATGAGCATGGGGTCGCCCCGGGGTGCGGATCGGTCCCGGGTGCCTTAGCACGCGCCGCGCGGCTTTTGAAGGACGCGGCGCCCCGCGCCCACGCCCGTTCAGGCGAGCGCGGACTCGCGCGGCGCCGGCGCACGCCGCTCCTCGGCCGCGCGGATCAGGTATCCCATCAGCATCAGGCTCGAGGTGTTCTCGATGGCGCGCTCGGGATCCCGCGAGATGAGGCTCGCGCTGTACGAGAGGAAGAACTGCGCCAGCTCCTCGCCCGCCTCGCGCACGATGAGCGCGTTGAGGTCCGCGGACTCCATCGTCCGGATCCGGTTGATGAAGTCCACCGCGTGCCCCTTCTTCGCGCCCGCCATGTCCGCCTCCGTCCCCGCGCCGCCGCGCGACGAAATCTAGGGACCCGCCGCGCCGGCGGAACCGGTCGCGCGCGGGGCGATCGAAAAAGCGCGAGGAACGCTCGCAGCTTGGAGCGGTCGCAGGTTTGACACCGGCATGGGCGTCTGGCACAACCTGACGGGGGATTACGCGCCGGCGGGGGCGAGGGTGTTGCGTGCCGGGGAACGGGAGAGCGCGATGCACTTCACGGGCGTGAAGGTCTTCTCCGCCACGAAGGCGAAGGAGCGCGAGGAGCTCGGCGAGACCGTCACGCGCTGGCTGCGGTCCAACGACGTCGAGGTGGTGGACCGTCGTCACCCAGTCGAGCGACGACGAGTTCCACTGCCTGAGCATCGTGATCTTCTACCGGCCGCGCGAGGCGCAGGCGCCGGCCTAGCGCGCTACGCCGGGCCGCCGGCGGGCGGCTCGGGCGGGCGCGGCAGCTCCCTCGGCTGCGCGGCGGGCGGGCCGGCGGGCGCCTCCTCGTTGCCGCTGGCGGCGGCCTTGAAGTTCCGGATCGCCTTGCCGAGCCCTTCGCCGAGCTGGGGCAGCTTCTTCGTCCCGAAGAGCAGCACCACCACGACCAGGATGATCAGCAGCTCGCCCATTCCCAGCTCTCCCATCGCGCGCTCCCACCCGCTCCCGGCGCTTTCGATACACTCGTTCGGGCCGGCGCGCCAGCGCCGCAGCGCGCGCCCCTTCCGTTCGACCCCCACCCCGCGGCCCGCGCGTGATACGGAGCGCCCATGAGGCTCAAGCAGCGACCGGAGGACTTCCAGGTGACGGAGTCCTGGAAGTTCGACGAACCCCCGCGGCGCCTGGTTCGTCTACCTGATGGACAAGCAGAAGCTGTCGACCTTCGAGGCGGTCGATCGCATCTGCGCGCGCTTCAAGATCCCCAGGGCGTCGGTGAGCTACTGCGGCCTGAAGGACAAGCAGGGGCGCACCACCCAGCTCGTGGCCGTCGAGCGCCACGAGCTCGAGCTGCAGGACACCGACCTGCGCCTCAAGCTGCTCGGCCGGAGCCGCACGCCGCTCTCCGCCGCGAACACCACCTCCAACCGCTTCGCGGTGACGGTGCGCGACCTCGGCGAGGACGACGTGGCGCGCCTGCCCGCGTCGGTCGCCGAGGTCCGCCGGCTCGGCGTGGTGAACTACTTCGACTCGCAGCGGTTCGGCTCGCTGAAGCACGGCCAGGGCTTCATCGTGAAGGACCTGATGCGCGGCGACTTCGAGATCGCGCTGCGCAACGTCCTGGCGCGCCCGAGCGAGCTCGACCAGTCCGGCGACGCGAAGGTGAAGGCGTTCTGGAAGGAGCACTGGGGCGAGTGGGACCGGCGCAACCCGCACCCGGGCGCCGAGCGCTACCAGGCCGTCGTGAAGTGGCTGCGCGACCACCCGGAGGACTACCGGGGCGCGCTGCTCCGCACCGAGCCGCGCTGGCGCGCGCTGCAGGTGTTCGCCTACCAGAGCTGGCTCTGGAACGAGGGCGTGAAGCAGTACCTGCGCGAGGTGGTGGGGATCGGGCGGCTCGTGTCCCTGCGCTACCAGGCCGGGTCGCTCCTGTTCCCGCGCGAGCTGGACGCGCCGCTCGTGCGGCTGCTCTCGTCGAAGACGTTTCCGCTGCTCGCGCCCACCACCCGCTTCGACGATCCGGCGGTGGAGCGGGCCGCGCTCTCGGTGCTCGGCCGCGAGGACATGGGGCTCGCCGACCTGGCGGTGCCCGGGACGCCGGAGATCCACTTCGACCCCGAGGAGCGGCCGCTCTTCTCGTTCCCCGGCCGCCTCGCGGTCGGCGAGGCGCGCCCGGACGAGCTGAACCGAGATCGGTTCCGGGTGAACGTCGCGTTCACGCTGCCGCCGGGCGCCTACGCCACGCTGGTGGTGAAGCGGCTGTTCCACTGGACGCTCGAGCCGCGCCGCGCGCGAGAGGGCGTGCGCTCCCGGGCGCCCGCGCCCGCCACGCGCGCCGCGCCGGAGGCGGCACGGGCGCCCGCGGAGGCGCCGCCGGCCGCGCGGAAGGGCTTCCTGGCCCGCAAGCGGGACGAGAAGGCCGCGCGCGCCGAGCGCCGCGCCGCCGCGCGGAAGGGGCGCTAGCCCGGCGCGGGCGAGCCGCCCGCGCCGCTCAGCACGGCATCGGGTCCGCCCACTCCCACAGCAGCGTGCCCTCGCGCGCCCGCTCCTGCAGCAGCTCGGCGACCAGCGTCAGGTCGGCCTCGGGCGGCACGTCGATGGCGACGAGCTTCGGGCGCAGCAGCTCGTGCGTGCAGCCCACCTCGAGCAGCCGCTCCAGCAGCCCCTGCACCGGGCGCGCGCCGAGCTCCGCGCCCGGGTCCAGCGCCAGGCGGAGCGTGCGGTGGCCGCCCTTCTCCACCACGTCCTGGAGGCGCGGGCTCTCCTCGCCCTCCGCCCCGGCGGCGCTCACCACGTCGTCCCGCGACACGCCGTAGGCGAAGAACGGGCAGCTCTCCACCCGGAACCGGCCGCTGCCGAGCGGCTCCGCCCAGATCCAGTCCTCGGCGGGCCCGGGCTCCCCGGGCGCCCGCTCCAGCGGGACGCGGACCCGCACCAGCCCCTCGGCGGCCTCGAGCTCGACGGTCATCGACGCGGCACCCCCGAGCGAATCTACCCGGGCCCGAGCCGCGCGGCGATGGCCTCCGCGAGGTCCCGGCCGGTGTAGTGCGCCGGGACGGCGCCCACGGGGAGCCCCGCCTCGCGCAGGGCGTCCGCCGTGGTGGGGCCGATCGCCGCGACCAGCACCCCTCGGAGGAGGGCCGCCCGGGCGCCCAGCGTGCCGATCACGGCCGCCACCGCCGACGGCGACGCGAACGCCACCGCCGCCACCTCGCCCGCGGCGAGCCAGCCCGCCAGGCGCTCGAGCGCCTCCGGGGGCGCGGGCACCGTGCGGTACGCCTCCACCGCGGTCAGCTCGGCGCCGGCGGCGAGCAGCCCCGCGACCGTCTCGGGCCGCCCCTCGGCCGGACGCGGGAACAGCACCCGCCGGCCGCGCACCTGTTCTCCCAGCGTGCGCGCGAGCACGTCCCCCTTCGCCTCGTCCGGCACCACGTCCGGCGCGCGCACCAGCGCGGCGAGCCGGTCGGCGGTGGCCGGCCCGACCGCGGCGAGCCGGAGCCGGCCCAGGGCGGCCGGATCGAGGCCGAGCGCGCGCAGCCGCTCCACCGTCCGGTCCACCGCGTTGGCGCTGGTGAACACCGCCCAGTCGAAGCGCTCGAGGGCGCGCAGCGCGGCGTCGAGCGGGGCGGGATCGGCCGGCGGCGCGAACGCGATCGACGGCAGCGCGCGCACCTCCGCGCCCAGCTCCTCGAGCCGGGCCGCGAGCGCGTCCTTCCCCTCGGAGCCCTTGCCCCGGGTCACCACCACGGTGCGGCCGGCCAGCGGCCGCGCGGGCGCGGCAGGCACCGCGCCCCCTACCCGCGCTTCGGCGCGGCGAGCCCGGGCGCCTTCCCCTCGGTCTCGCGCAGGATCTGGTCGGCGCCGCGCGAGAGCAGCTCCTCGGCCAGCGACTCGCCGAGCGCGCGCGCCTCGGCGTACGCGCCGGTCCGCTCGCCGCGGATCACCCGGGTGCCGTCGAGCGAGGCGACCAGCGCGCGCACCGTGATCCTGCCGCCGGCGAGCGTGGCGTGGCCGGCGATGGGCACCTGGCAGCCGCCCTCGATGCGGGCGAGGAACCCGCGCTCCGCCTCGATGCGGACGCGCGTCTCCGGATCCTCCAGCGCGGCGAGCCGCTTCAGCGTCGCCTCGTCGTCGGCGCGCGCCTCCAGCGCCAGCGCGCCCTGGGCCACCGCCGGCAGCATCTCCTCGGGCGGGAACACGTAGGTGGCGTGCTCGGCGAGGCCCAGCCGGCGCAGGCCGGCGTAGGCGAGCACCACCGCGTCCAGCCCCTCCGACGCCTTGCGGAGGCGCGTCTCCACGTTGCCGCGCACCATCTCCATCTGGAGATCGGGGCGGAGCGCCTTGAGCTGCGCCGAGCGGCGCAGGCTGGAGGTGCCCACCCGCGCGCCCTTCGGTAGCGCGGCGAGCGTCTTCCAGCGCGGCGAGCAGAGCGCGTCGCGCGGGTCCTCGCGCTGCGGCACCGCCGCGAGCACCAGGCCCGGCGCGAGCACGGCGGGCAGGTCCTTCATCGAGTGGACCGCCACCTCGGCGTCGCGGTTGAGGAGCGCGTCCTCGATCTCCTTCACGAACAGCCCCTTCCCGCCGACGTCGGCGAGCGGGACCTCGAGGATCTTGTCACCCCGGGTGACCAGCTCGTGGAGCCGGACCTCGAGCCCCGGCTCGCGGTCGCGGAGGAGCTGGGACACGTGGTTCGCCTGCCACTTGGCGAGGGGGCTGCGGCGCGTCGCGATGCGGATCATCCTGTCTCCGTTCATGTTCCCTGGCTGCGGACCGGCCCGGCGCCCGGCGCGGCGGCGGCGCCCTCGGCCCCGCCCTCCCGCCGTTCCCCGCCGGCCGGCTCGTTCTCGATCCCGAACAGCTCCGCGGCGGCGCCCGGGAGCGCGCTGTCGCCGGAGGAGGCCGCCTCCTTCAGGCGCGAGGTCGGCCCGTGGAGGAGCTTGTTCACGATGGCCTGGGCCATGGCCTCGACGCTCTTGCGGCCCTTGTCGTCCAGCTTCCCGCCGACCTGCGCGAGCGTGCGCTCCGCCTCGGCCCGGGCGATCCGCTCGGCGTGCCGGCGGAGCTGCGCCAGCACCGGCAGCGCGGCGCGCGCCTCGCGCTCCTTCGCGAAGGCCATCACCTCGGCCTCCACGATCGCCTCCGCGCGGATCGCCTCCTCCTGCCGCGCCTGCTTGCTGGTCGCGACGACGCGCTCCATGTCGTCCACGTCGTAGGCGTAGACGTCGGAGAGCTCGGCGCAGGCGGGGTCCACGTTGCGCGGCACCGCCAGGTCGATGAGGCAGATGGAGCGGCGGCGCCGCGCCTTCATGGCGGCCTGCACCGACTCGCGCGTCACCACGTAGGTGGGCGCGCCGGTCGAGACGATCACCACGTCGGCCTCGCCGAGGAGCCGCTGCAGCTCCTCCCAGCCGCGGTAGCTGCCGTTCACCTGGGCGGCGAGCGCGAGGCCGCGCTCGGGGGAGCGGTTGGTGACGAGGATGCGATCCGCGCCGAGCACCGCCAGCGCCTTGGCCGAGAGCGCGCCCATCTTCCCGGCGCCGACCAGCAGGATGGCGCGGCCCTCCAGCCGCCCGAAGATCTTCTCCACCAGCTCGACCGCCACCTGCGACATGCTGGTGGCGCCGCGGCCGATCTCGGTCTCGGTGCGCACCCGCTTCGCGGTCGCGAACGCGCGGTTGCACAGGCGCGAGAGGTAGGAGCCGGCCGCCGACGCGGCGCTCGCGAGCCCGTAGGCCTCCTTCACCTGGCCGAGGATCTGCTGCTCGCCGACCACCATCGAGTCGAGGCTGGCGGCGACGCGGAACAGGTGCCGGACCGCCTCCACCCCGTCCTTCGCGTAGAGGTGGTCGCCCGCCGCGGGCGAGCGCTCGGTGAAGAACCGGCGGGCGGCGTCGGGCCGCTCGGAGTGGACGAACACCTCCACCCGGTTGCAGGTGGAGACCACCAGCGCCTCGGAGACGCCCTCCATCGCCTTCAGCTCGCACAGCGCCGCCTTGAGCGCGTCGCCGGTCAGCGCCACGCGCTCGCGGACGTCGATGGGCGCGCTCTTGTGCGAGAGCCCGACCAGGAAGAGGCGGCGGTCGCCGTTCACTGCGCCCCTCCGGTGTGGGCCGACCCCGCGTAGTCCCCGGCGTGGCGCGTGACGCCCGGCACGGTCCTCAGGGTCACCATCGAGCCCAGCACCACCACGAACCCGACCAGGGTGAGGAGCGCGTACCGGCGGCCGTGCCAGCCGGTGTGGCGGAGCTGCACCATGGCGCCGTACAGGATCCACACGCCCACGGAGATGATCTGCTGCGGGTCCCAGGACCAGGGGCTCTTCCAGATCGCGGTGGCGGTGATCGTCCCGGCGACGAGCGCGACGGTGTACGAGACGAAGCCGGCGCGCACCAGCCGCTGGTTGAGCTTGTCCAGGGCGTCGAGCGAGGGCAGGCGGGAGAAGAGGGCGCCGAAGCGCTTGCCCTTCACCTCGCGCTCCTGCAGCAGGTACATGAGCGCCACCGCGAACGCGAGGCCGAAGAGCGCCACGCCCAGGCCCGCGGTGAGGATGTGGATGGTCACCGACTTCTGCCGCAGGGTCTCGGGCGGCACGCCGGGGTGGCCCGGATCGCCGAACATCGCCGGCAGCAGCACCATCAGGATGAGCGGCGTGATGAACGCGCCCACGGTCGGCAGGTGGTAGCGGCGCTGGAGCACGAGGTACGCGCCCGCCAGCAGCCACACCATCAGGACCAGCCCCCCGCGCAGGCTGAAGAACTCGCGGCCGCCGAACTCGGCGCAGCCCACCCCGATGGCGGCGGCGTGGATGGCGAACGCGGCCGCGAGCAGCCAGTAGCCGGCGGTGGCGGCGCGGGCCAGGCGGGGGCGGGCGAAGTACACGATGTAGGACGTGGCGGCCGCCGCGTACATTGCGGCGGCGACGCGCAGGATGATGACGCTCATGGTCGCTTCCCCGCGGCGGACGGCCGGGCCGTCGTCGCGCGCTCTCCGGCCGAGGCTCCGGTCAAGACAGGTTCTCCAGCAGGAAACGGGCGAGGGCCTCCGCCTCCTTCCGACGTTCCTCCAGCTCGCGCGGCAGCGGGGCCTTCCCCCCGCCCGCCGCCCCGCCCTGCGCGCCGGCGCGCGGCCGCCCGCCCGGCGCGGCGACGGCGGCCTGCAGCGCCGCGGCCTCCGCGAGGAACCCGGGCTGCACCTCGTAGGCGACGTCGCCCAGGATGCAGGAGTCGTTCACCGGCTCGGCGCCCAGCTCGCGCAGCTGCGCCGCCGTCTTCACCTTGTGGAGGAGCCCGTGCGGATCGCGCTCCGCGCCCAGCACCGCCATGAACCGCAGCGCGGGCTCGAGCGCGTAGCTGCGCCCCTTTCCTTCTCCCGCCAGGAGGGTCATCACGTTGCCGACGAAGTCGATGCGCCCCTGTTCGGCCCAGCTGTCGAGCATCGACTGGGTGACGAAGAGGAGACCTGCCATGCGCCGTTCCGTTCCGCGGATCCCGCTCGCCGCGGCGCGGAGGCGCGCACGGCGGAGCCGGAAATTAGCACGCCCGCCTCGCCGCTTGCCAGCCTCGGAGCGCGCGGATATGACTCGCGCCAACTTCGGACATCGGGAGATTCCATGGCCTCGAACGACGTCGTAGTGCTGCAGGACTCCACCTTCGAGCAGGAGGTGCTGAAGAGCGACACCCCCGTGCTCGTGGACTTCTGGGCGGTGTGGTGCGGCCCCTGCAAGGCGATCGCGCCCGTCGTCGACGATCTGGCCGCCCGCTACAAGGGCAAGCTGAAGGTCGCCAAGATGGACGTGGACCAGCACCAGGGCGTGCCGCAGCAGTACGGCATCCGCTCGATCCCCACGCTGCTCGTGTTCAAGGGCGGCCGCGTGGTGGACACCGTCATCGGCGCGGACAAGACGCGCCTCGAGGACAGCGTCAAGAAGGCGATCGGCTAGGCGACCGCCGCCCGCTCGCGGCCGCCACGGCGGGCCGCGGGCGGTGCGACCGGGCGGCGGGTGCGGCAAGGTGTCGCGCCGGCCGCCGGAGGCGCGGCAGGCGTCACCCTCAGTTCACGAACCGCCGCATCCCGACGTTCGCGAGCAGGCCGATCCCGCTGTAGATGACGATCACGCTCGACCCGCCGTAGCTCATCAGCGGGAGCGTCACCCCCACCACCGGCAGCAGGCCGATCACCATCCCGATGTTGATGGCGACGTGCCAGAACAGCATCCCGGTGAGCCCCACCGCCAGGAAGTGGCCGAACCGGTCGCGCGCGTTCCCGGCGACGTCCATCGCGCTCGTCACCAGCGCGAAGTAGAGCGCGAGCAGGAGCAGGCAGCCCACGAACCCGTGCTCCTCGGCCCACACCGAGAAGATGAAGTCGGTGTGCTGCTCCGGGAGGAACGACAGGTACGTCTGCGTGCCCTGCCCCCAGCCCTTCCCCAGCCCCTGCCCCGAGCCCACCGCGATCATCGACTGGGTGGCGTGGTAGCCCGCGCCGAGCGCGTCCGCCTCCGGGTTGATGAACGTCTCGACGCGCTTCTTCTGGTACGGCTTCAGGTGCGGGTAGACGAGCACCGACCCGACCACCGCCACGCCCGCCAGCAGCGCCAGCGTCTTCCAGCGCACCTTCGCGAACAGGATCTGGGTGAAGCCGACCGACAGCACGATGAGCGCGGTGCCCAGGTCCGGCTGCTTCAGGATGAGCACCGCCGGGACGAGCGCGATCAGCATCGGCACGACCAGGCGCAGCAGCCCGTAGCCGTCCTTCCGCCGCTCCGCGTCCGACGCGAAGAAGCTCGCCAGCGCGAGCGCCACCGACAGCTTCGCCAGCTCCGAGGGCTGGAAGTTCACCGGGCCGATGGTCAGCCAGCGCCGGGCGCCCATCACGTAGCGCCCCTTCACCATCACCAGCACGAGCAGCACCAGCACGACGGCGTAGAACACCCAGGCCATGCGGTGGAACGCGCGGTGGTCCACCAGCGTGATGGCGAGCGCCAGCACCGCGCCGGCGCCCATCCACCAGGTCTGCGAGATCCAGACCGGCGCGTGCGCGCTGCGCGAGGCGGAGGAGAGGTTCCAGATCCCGATCGCCGAGATGGACAGGACGATCAGCGCGAGGTGCCAGGGGAAGTGCGCGAACACGCGCCGGTGCGGCGTGGCCGCGAGCGAGACGTCAGGCGCCACGGTCCACCCCCGGCACGGCGGCGGACGCGCCGCGCGCGCCCAGCCTGGCCGGCTCGATCGTCCCCGGCGGCGGCGCCGCCGGCGGCGCGGCGGGCGGCGCCGCCTCGGGCGCCGGCCCCTGCGCCGGCCCGGCCCGCTCGGCCGCGTCCTCCGCCTTCAGCTCCATGTACCGCTTCACCAGCGCCGACGCGGTCGGCGCCGCGTTGGACGAGCCGAAGCCCGAGTGCTCGTTCAGGACCACCACCACGATCTCCGGATCCTCCGCCGGCGCGAACGCCGCGAACCACGCGTGGTCGCGCTCGAAGTACGACACCTGCGAGGCCTTGAGCCGCCGCGCGCCCAGCTTCACCACCTGCGCCGTGCCGGTCTTGCCCGCCATGACGTAGTCGGGGGAGCGCTGCGAGTAGGCGGTGCCGAACGGCTGGTTCACGGCCGCGAGCAGCCCCTTCAGCACCGTGTCGCGCGTGGACGGCTTGATGGGCAGCGTGCCGCGCGTCTCCGGCGCGAACGCCTGCACCACCTTGCCGTCCGGGTCCTCGACCCGCAGCACCACCTGCGGCTTCCAGAGCTTCCCGGTGGCGAGCGCGCCGTAGAACACGAGCTGCTGCATGGGCGTGACGTTCACGTCGCCCTGCCCGATGGAGAGGTTCACCGCCATGCCGCGCTGGTAGCCGCCGGCCTGGTGCTTGTCGTGCCAGGCCGCGTCGGGCACCACGCCCGGCACCTCGCCGGCGATGTCGAAGCCGGTGGGCACGCCCAGGCCGGAGAGGTGGCCCCACTTCGCGATGGCGTCGGCGCCGAGCTGCGCGCCCGCCTGGTAGAAGAACACGTCGCAGCTCGCGCCCAGCGCGTGCTCGAAGTCCACGTAGCCGTGGCCGCTGTCCTTGTCGCAGCGCCAGCGCGCCCGGCCCATGGTGAAGTGGCCGGGGCAGTACACCGAGGTGTTCGGCTTGTAGACCCCCTCCTCCAGCGCCGCGATGCTTGTGAGCGCCTTGAAGGTGGAGCCGGGGTGGTAGTGCTGCTGGATGGCGCGGAACAGCTCGGGCTGCAGCGGGTCGGAGTGGATCGCGGCCAGCTCCGCCGAGGTGATGCGCCCGGACATCTTGTTCGGGTCCGGCGCCGGGCGGTCCACCAGCGCCAGCAGGAAGCCGGTCTTCGCGTCCATCGCCAGCACCACGCCGGCGGTGGCGGGGAAGGTCTTCTCGGCGAACTCCTGCAGGCGCCAGTCGATGGACAGCACCAGGTTGCGCCCGGGCACGCTCGGCACCACGCGCTGGTCGGGCGGGATGAGGTCGTCCGCGTCCTCCTTGCGGCGCCCCTTCGCGTCCACCGGCACGCGCTCCTTGCCGTCCACGCCGCGCAGGTCGCGCTCGAAGCGGCGCTCCAGCCCGCGGCGGCCGACGTAGTCGCCCATGTAGTACGGGCCCTGCGGCGAGGCGGTGCGCTGCAGCTCCTCGTTGAGCCGCTTCAGCTCCTCGCCCCCGACCTCGTTCATGTAACCGATGAGGTGGCCGCCCAGGCCGCCGAAGCGGTAGTTGCGGTGCGGGATGGGCTGGACGTCCACGCCGGGCAGGTCCATCTGGCGCGCCAGGTACCGGTCCAGCTCCTCGCGCGTGATGTCCACCTTCACGGTGAACGGGCGGAAGCGCTCGAGCTTGCGCGCCGAGCGGAGCTGCCCCTGCGCCCGGGCCACCTCCTCGGGCGACATCTGGAGCAGCGCCGCCACCCGCGCCAGGATCTCGTCGCACTGCTTGCCGCAGAAGTACGGCGTGAGCGTCACGTCGTACGAGGGCCGCGAGTCCACCAGCACGCGCCGGTTGCGGTCGAGCATCAGCCCGCGGTCGGCGGGGATGCGCAGCTCCTTCACGAAGTTCTCGTCGGCGCGCTCCTTGTACTCGTCGCCGCGGAGGATCTGGAGCTGGTACAGGCGCCCGAGCAGCGTCAGGAACACGAGCACCACGAGACCCGTGGCCCACGCCAGGCGCGGCCGGAACTCCTTCTGCGCCGCACCGGGCGCGCTGGGCGGGATGAGCGACATGTCAGCGCAGGAGCCCCGGCTCCTCGCGGTGGAACAGGCCGTCGATGCGGCGCATGCCCGCCGCCACCAGCGGGGCCGCCGCGGCGGTGAGGAGCGCCTCGAGGAGCATGCGCGGCAGGAGCGCGGCGCCGGGCTGCACCTCCGGGGCCGAGGTCAGCCGGGTGAGCAGCAGGGCGCCGAGCGAGAGCGTCAGCGCGCCCAGCCCGGAGAGCGCGGCGAAGCCGGCCCGCCCGCGCACGTCCACCGCGGCGCCGGCGCCGCGGGCGAGCACGAACACCGCCACCGCCAGGAAGGTCATGAGCCCCTTGGGCGAGCCGGTCATGAGGTCGAGCACGTAGCCGACCCCGGCCGAGGCCACCGAGCCGTCCACGTTCCCGCCCTGCAGGCCGAGGTAGACGATGCAGGCGGCGAGCAGCGAGACCGAGAACGCGCCGCCGCCCACCCAGCGGAGCACCGCCGCCTGGAGCCCGGCCAGCAGCAGGGCGAACACGACGTGCGCGAGCGGCTTCACCGCTGGCTTCCCGGCGCGTACGCGGAGGGCTGCGCCTCGACGGCGCGCTCCGCCGAGGTGATCACCAGCAGCTCCTCGACGCGCGTGACGTCCACCGCGGGGATCACCTGCGCCTCCTGGAACAGGCCGTTCGCGCTGCGCTGCAGGTGCGTGACGCGGCCGACCGGCAGGCCGGGCGGGAACACGCCGTCGGTGCCGGAGGTGACGAGCTGGTCGCCCTCGATCATGTCCTCGGTGCGGAGCGCATAGTCGAGCTTGCAGCCGTCGGGCTTGCCGGTGCCGCGCACGTTGGCGCGCGCGCGGGTGCGGTCCACGCGCACCGCGATGGAGCTGTTGCGATCGGTGAGCAGCAGCACGTCGGCGGTGTGGTCGGTGACCGAGTGCACCCGCCCGACCACGCCCTCCGCCACCACCGCGGGCATGGCGCGGTCCACGCCGTCGGCGGCGCCGCGGTCGAGCGTGACGATCTGCAGGCCGGCCGTGCCGAGGCGCACGCCGATCACCCGCCCGCCCACGTAGGTGCGCTCGGGGGTGGCCTGCGCGAACGCGAGCAGCTTGCGGATCCGCTCCGCCTCGGCGCGCTCGCTGACCAGCTGCTGCTTCTCCATCTGGAGCAGGTTCACCTGCCGTGACAGGTCGGCCGCGCGCTCCTGCGCGTGACGCAAGGCGACGTATCCCCGCCACCCGTCGAGCACGCCGGTGACGCCCCACGCCACCACCCGCTGCACCGGGTAGGTGATCCAGAGCACCACCCGATCCAGGCGGGTGCGCTCGCTGGGCTGCTTTGCGTGGGCGAAGAAGACCCCGAGGGGCACGAGGAGCAGGACCGCGACCAGGATCAGCTCGCGGTACCGCTTGAGCAAGGCGAACACGGGGACTCCGGAGACTCCAGCAGGGCCAAAAACCCTTGCATTTTAGCCCTTGTTGACTAGGGTGTTCAACTTCGCGGCGCCCACCCCTTTCCAGGGCGTTCGTCTTACAACAACTCGGAGCATCGCTTCATGCTCGATATCGTCCGGGCCAACAAGAAGGGCATCCTCTCCTGGCTCATCGTCCTCGGGATCGTGGTGGTGTTCGCCATCAACTTCGGTCCCGGTTCGCTGTCCAAGGGGGGCGCCGGCTGCGGCGGCGCCCCGGCCTACGCCGCCCGGGTCAACGGCAAGAGCATCTCGGCCGCCGACTTCGAGCGGCAGTACGAGAACCTGCTCCGCTTCTACCAGCAACAGGCGGGTGAGGGCTTCACCCGCGAGCTCGCCGCGCAGCTCGGCCTCGGCCGGCAGGCGCTGGGCGTGCTGGTGGACCGCGAGCTGGCGCTGCAGGAGGCGCGGCGCCGCGGCGTCGTGGTCACCGACCGCGAGGTGTCCGAGGCGGTCCACCAGATGCCGGCGTTCCAGGAGAACGGCCAGTTCCGCTACGAGACCTACCTCGAGGCGGTCCGCGCGAACTACGGCTCGCCCGGCAACTTCGAGGCGGCGGTCCGCGACGACCTGCTCTACCAGAAGATCCTGGGCGCGCTCGTCGAGACGGTGAAGGTGCCCGCCACCGAGGTGCGCGCGCAGTGGGCCGCCTCGGCCGACCGCGCCGCGCTGCAGTTCGTGCGGTTCCCCGTCTCCGCGGCGCAGGCCGAGGTGAAGGTGTCCGACGCGGACGCGAAGGCCTTCGCGGACAAGGAGGGCGCGCGCGTCGAGGCGTTCTACAAGGAGAACGCCGACCGCTACGACCAGAAGGCCAGGGTCCACGTCCGCCACGTGCTCGCGCGCGTCGCGCCGGGCGCCTCCGCCGACGAGGAGGCGGCCGCGCGGAAGAAGATCGACGAGGCGGCGGCGCGGGTGAAGAAGGGCGAGGACTTCGGCAAGGTGGCCGCGGCGCTCTCCGACGACCCGAACACCAAGGACCGGGGCGGCGACCTGGGCTTCGTCTCCGAGGGGCTCGCCGACGCCGCGTTCGCCAAGGCCGCGCTCGCGCTGAAGGCGGGCGAGGTCTCCGACCCGGTGCGCACCCCCGCCGGCTGGCACCTCATCCGCGCGGAGGAGGTCGCCCCGGCGCGCCAGGTGACGCTCGAGGCGGCCCGCCTCGACATCGCCCGCGAGCTGCTGGCCCGCGACCGCGCGCAGGCGCTGGCCCGCGAGAAGGCGCAGGCCGCGCTGGACGCGGCGCGCAAGGGCAAGGCGCTCGGCGAGCAGTTCCCGCCCGCCGGCAAGGGCAAGCAGGTCACGCTGGGCGGCACCGTGCTCGCCGCCGAGGAGACCGGGCCGTTCGGCGCCGGCTCGCCGGTGGTGCCGCGCATCGGCGCGGCCCCCGAGCTGGCGCAGGCCGCGCTCGCCGCGAAGGCGGGCCAGGTGCTCCCGAAGGTCTTCGACACGCCGAGCGGCCCGGTGATCGCCGCCGTCGAGCTGCGCGAGTCGCCGGATCCGGCGAAGTTCGAGGCGGAGCGCGCCGGCATCGAGGCCCCCTCCAGGGCATGAAGGCGGAGCAGGTGCGCCGCGCCTGGCTGGAGGAGCTGCGCGGGAAGGCGAGGATCGAGGAGAACGTGGCGCTGCTCGGCGCGACCCAGCCCGCCGCGCCGCAGCCCTAGCGGCGGAGGGCCGCGCTTGGCGCCCCGGCTCGTCCTCGCGTCGCAGAGCCCCCGCCGGCGCGAGCTGCTCGGGCAGCTCGGCCTCGAGCTGGAGGTCCGCCCGGCGGACACCGACGAGCGCGTGCTGCCCGGCGAGGCGCCCCGGGACTACGTGCTCCGCGTGGCGCGCGAGAAGGCGCGCGCGGTGCCCGGCGACGTGGTGCTCGCGGCGGACACCGCGGTGGTGCTCGGCGGCGAGGTGCTCGGGAAGCCGCGCGACGCCGAGGACGCCCGGCGGATGCTCCGCGCGCTCTCCGGCACGCGCCACGAGGTCCTCACCGGCGTGTGCGTCCGGCGCAACGCGAGCGCGCTGGGCGTCGAGCTCGACGCCGTGGTCGCGACCGAGGTCGCCTTCGCGCGGCTCGGCGACGCCGAGATCGACTGGTACGTCGGCACCGGCGAGCCGCTCGACAAGGCGGGCGCCTACGCCATCCAGGGCGCCGGCGGCGCGTTCGTGCAGGAGGTCCGCGGCAGCGTGTCGAACGTGGTGGGCCTGCCGCTCGCCGAGACCGCCGCGCTGCTCCGCCGCGCCGGCTTCCCGCTGCCGTGGGAGCGGCCGTGAGCATCGCCGAACGGCTCGCCGCGATCCGCGCCGAGCTGCCGGCCGGCGTGACGCTGGTCGCGGTCTCGAAGACGCAGCCGCCCGAGGCGATCCGCGAGGCGTACGCCGCCGGCCAGCGCGACTTCGGCGAGAACTACGCGCAGGAGTGGCGCGCCAAGGCCGACGCGCTCGCCGACCTCCCCGGCCTGCGCTGGCACTTCATCGGCGGCCTGCAGACGAACAAGGCGAAGTACCTCGCCGGCCGGGTGGCGCTCGTCCACGCGGTGGACCGGGAGGAGCTGGCGGCCGAGCTGTCGCGCCGCTTCGGGCAGAAGGGCGCCACCGCGCGCGTGCTGCTCGAGGTGAACGTCGGCGGCGAGGCGTCGAAGGAGGGCTGCCCGCCGGACCGCGTCGAGGCGCTGGCGGCCGCGGTCCGCGCGCTGCCGTCGATCGAGCTGGCGGGGCTCATGTGCATCCCGCCGCCCGCCGACGACCCGCGCCCGCACTTCCGCGCGCTCCGCGCGCTGCGCGACCGGTTCGGCCTGCGCGAGCTGTCGATGGGGATGAGCGCCGACTGGCGGATCGCCGTCGAGGAGGGCGCGACCCTGGTCCGCGTGGGCACCGCCATCTTCGGCGCGCGGCCGCCGCACGGCGCGCGCGGCGGCGCCGGCCCGGCTACAGCGGCTTGAGCCGCAGGCGGCCGGCCTCGGTCACCACCACCGAGAAGTCCTGCCCGCAGTAGAAGCAGCGGACCTCGTCGCCGTCGCCGAAGCCGTCGTCGTACGGGTTGTTGGCGGCGCAGTCCGGGCAGTCGAAGTCCTGGAACCGCCGTCCCCTCCCCTCGTCCGACTCGACGTCGTCGTCCTCGTACCCGCGATCGATCGGCACCGCGCTGCTCCCTCCGCCGCGCGCCCGGCCGCGGCTCGGCGCGAGCCTAGACCAGTTCGGGGTGAGGCGCGAGCGAGCGGGCGCCCGGCCGCGTCCCTCGCGCGAGGGGGTGGGAA
The DNA here is from genome assembly GCF_049201065.2 of Anaeromyxobacter sp. Red801. NCBI lineage: Bacteria > Pseudomonadati > Myxococcota > Myxococcia > Myxococcales > Anaeromyxobacteraceae > Anaeromyxobacter > Anaeromyxobacter sp. Red801. Next base: position 3,128,610 of record NZ_CM181236.1, read on the forward strand.
TGCGGGGGACCCTCCCGTCCATTCTGGTCGGAGGGACCACCCCCGAAGGCCGGGCGACCGTGTCGGACGCGCGACACGCCTGTCGCGCTCCCGCATCAGTCGTTGCGCAGCGGCCTTCGAATCCCGAAGAATGTCCGGCTGGCGCGGACGTGGCACCGGCCTTGCTCTGTCTCCGGGTGACCGCGCACCGCTTCGCGCGCGGCGTGGCTCGGAAGAAGCGACTGGAGATCCGCCGCAATGACCAAGACCTGGACCCTCGCCCTCGCCGCCCTCCTCGCCGCGGTCCCCGCCTCGCGCGCCGACGCCTTCGCGCCGGGCGAGGAGACGGTCTTCAGCGTGCGGTACCTGAACCTCCCCACGGGTGAGGGGCGCATCGTGGTCGGCCAGCCCGAGGGCGACGTCTGGCCGGTGATCTTCCAGGCCAAGACCGAGGGCGTGGCGGGGTTCATCGACATCCGCGAGCACCTGGTCTCGTACTGGGACGCCACGGCGCGGATGAGCCGCGGCTCCGACCTGAAGGCGTACGAGGTCGGCGACTACCACGTGGACTCGGCGCGCTTCGACCGGGCGAACGGGCAGGCGACGGTGGTCGTGCAGCGGAAGGGGAAGCGCAAGGAGAAGACCTTCCCCATCGCGGCCGACGCGCACGACCTGACCAGCGCGTTCATGTGGATCCGCCTGCAGCCGCTCACCATGGGGCACCGGTACGAGCTGCCGGTGGTCTCCGGGTCGAAGCAGTTCACCCTCGTGGCCGAGGTGGTCGGCCAGGAGCGCATCGAGACGCCGGCCGGGACGTTCCCCACGCTGAAGGTGAAGGTCCGCACCGCGCTGGAGGGGAAGTTCTCGACCAGCCGCGACTCGTACATGTGGCTCTCCGACGACCCGCGCCACATCCTGGTCCGCGCCTCCGCCGACTTCGCGGTGGGCAGCATCGTCGCGACGCTGAAGAGCTACCGGCCCGGCGGCGAGGTGGCGGCGGCCCGCTGAGGACCGCCCGCCCGGGCGGCGCACGCGCGGGGTGAGCCCGCGCGCTCGCTTGTGCCCGCGAGGCCGGGCGTCCACCTTCGCGGCGTGACCGCCCCCGCGCTCCTGCTCGCCCTGCTCGCCCTCGCCCGCCCCGGCCCGGTCCCCCGGGCCCCGGCGGAGCCGGCGCTCGAGTGGGCGGTGGCGAGCGGCCTCGACAAGCTCCGGCCCTCGGATCCGCTCCCCGCCGCGCGCGCGGTGGACATGGTGGCGGCGCGCGGCGAGTGCGAGTCGGCGCAGGTGGCGGTGCGGCCCCGCGGCGCCCCGCTCGCGCTCGGCGCCGAGGCCGCGCCGCTCCGCCCCGACGAGCGCCGCCGCGGGCGCCGGATCCCGGTCGCGCTCTACCGCGTGGCCACGGTGCGCCTGGCGCGCCCGAGCGGGCCGGACGGCGCCGCCGGGGAGTGGCCGGACCCGCTCGTCCCGGTGCGCGACGCCTGGTTCCGCGAGGCGCGCCGCGCGTTCCCGGTGGAGGTCGCGGCGGGCCGGCTCCAGGCGATCTGGGTGGAGGTGTGCGTCCCGCAGGACGCCGCGCCGGGCACGTACGCGGGCGTGGTGCGGCTCGCGGCGGGCGGCCGGCGCGCCGCCGCGGTCCCGGTGCGGCTGCGGGTGTGGCCGTTCGCGATCCCGCGCACCGGCACCTTCGCCGCGCCGTTCGGCCTCTCCACCCGGCTCGGCACCCGCGCGCTGGGCGTGCCGGACGATCCCGAGGTGGCGCGCGCGCTCGCCGCGGCCGCGCTGCGCCACCGGGTGACGCCCTTCACGCTCTCGGCGGACCCGCCCGACGGCGCCTGCACGGCGGGGCGCTGCGCGCTCGACTGGACGCGCTACGACGCGGAGGTCGGGCCGGTGCTGGACGGGACGCTGGTGCCCGGCGTGCGCGGCGCGTTCGCCGAGGTGCGCATCGCCGGGCGCGTCTGGGACGGCCCGGAGGCGGACCTCGCCGCCACGCTCCGCGCCTGGCGGGCGCACTTCGAGGCGCGCGGCTGGGCGGACCGGCTCTGGCTCTACACGCTCGACGAGCCGCGGCCGGAGCAGCTCGGCGAGCTGGCCCGCCGCGCGCGGCTCGCCCGCGCCGCCGGCATCCGCGTGTTCGCCACCACGCTGCCGCAGCCGGCGCTGGACGGGCTGGTGGACGCCTTCGCGCCGGTGCTGAACGCGCTGCCGGAGGGGCGCGCGCCGCCGCGCGTGGCCTTCTCCTACGCGTCCTGCATGTCGCACGGGTGCGCGGAGCTGCCCGGGGGCGGCCCGCTCCGCGCGGAGATGCTCCGCACGTTCACCGGCTGGCCGGGCTACGAGATCGACCGGCCCGGCGCGGCCGCGCGCGCGGTGGCCTGGCTCGGCTGGCGGCGCGGCCTCTCCGGCGAGCTCTACTACGATATGCTCCAGGCCTGGCGAGGCGACCCTTGGACCGACGTGCGCGCGTTCGCGGGGAATGGCGACGGGACGCTGCTCTACCCGGGGCGGCCGGCCGAGCTCGGCGGGACGCACCCGTTCCCGGTGGAGTCCATCCGGCTCAAGATCGTCCGCGACGCGCTGGAGGACGTGGAGCTCCTGCGGCTCGCCTCCGCCGCGGGCCTCGGCGGCCTGGCCGGCGCGACGGCGGAGGGGCTGGTGCCGGCGCCGCGCGGGTGGGAGCGCGACCCGGCCCGCTGGCTCGCGGCGCGGCGGCGGCTGGGGGACGCGCTCGCCCGGCGGCTCGCGGCCCGCTGAGCGCCGGCGCGCGCGGGGGGCGGCGCAGATGACCCCCGCCGCGCTGCTCGCGCTCGCCCTGCTCGCTCCCTCCGCCACGCCGGCCGCCCCGGCCTGCGGCCCGCCGCCGCTCGCCGCCGGGGCGCGCCCCTGGGGGCCGGGCGAGACGCTCACGTTCGACCTCGACCTGCTCGGCATGGTGCGCACCGGCACGCTCCAGCTCTCGGTGGAGCGCCCCATGTCCGGCGGGCGCGTCGTCCCGCTGCGCGCCCGCGCGCGCACCGACGCGTCCCTCGCCGCGCTCAAGAACGTCACCGCGGTCGGGTTCTCGTGGGTGGACGCGGACACGCTCCTGCCCGAGCGGTACCGCGACGAGGCGCTGGAGAACGGCGTCCGCAAGGTGAGCGACACCCGCCTCGCGCCGCCGGCCGGCGAGGTGGTGGTCGCGTACCGCTACGGCGACCGCGAGGGGAAGACCGCGTACCCGCGCCAGGGCCACGTGCTCGACCCGCTCTCGGCGGTCTACCTGCTGCGCGCGGCGCGGCTCGCGCCCGGCGAGGCGTTCTGCTTCGACCTGGTGGCGAACCGGCGCTTCTGGCGGCTGGAGGGGACGGTCGCGCGGAAGATCGAGCCGGTGGACACGCCCGCCGGCCGGTTCCAGACGCTGCGCGTGGACGCGGTGGCGCGCCGCGCGGACGACCCGGGCGCGCGGGCGCGGCCGCTGCACCTGTGGTTCTCGAACGACGGGCGCCGCCTGCTGGTGGCGGCGGTGAGCGAGATCGACCTCGGGCCGGTGCGCGCGATGCTGGCGAGCGTCCACGGCGCGCGCGCGCCGTAGCCCGACCTCACATCCGCGCGGCGACCTGCGCCAGCCGGCGGCGCACGCTCCCGAGCACGCCGGAGAGGTAGTCGAGCCGCTCGGTGGGCGCGCCGCCCAGCGCGAGCGACAGCAGCCGCTGCTGGCTCGACTCGCCGTCGGAGAGGGCCGCCTCGACGTTCGCCACGTACGCCGCGACCGCGGACAGCGCCGCGCGCGCCTCGCGCAGGTCGTCCTCCAGGAAGTCGAGCACCACGTGCTCGCGCGCGGTGGAGCCGGCCAGGCGCCGGCGGAGCGCGTCCACGGCGCCCGGAGCGGCCGGGGAGACCTCGACGGCCTCGGGCTCCAGGGACTCGGCGAGGGCGACGGCGGGCAGGCGGCTCATGGCTGGCCTTTCTGCGCCGCGCGCGCGGCGCGGCGTCGGACGGTCTCGATGGCGGCCGCGATGCGCGAGGCGCTCTGCCCCTCGGCGAGCAGGTCGCGCACGTCGCGGAGGGCACGGCCCAGCGCGTCCGGCCCCTCCTCGCCGCGGGCGTCGCGGAGCGCGCAGGCGAGCGCGGCCTCCGGCCCGGCGGCGGCGGGCGGCGGCGGCGCGGCGGATGCGCGGGCGGCGGGCGCGGGGACGTCGGGCGCCCGGACCGGGAGCGCGGCGGGCATGGCGCGGCCGAGCAGCACCTCGTCCCCCGGCGCCCGGCCGGCCGCCTCGCGCGGCAGGTACACGCGCCAGAGCGTGCCGCGGTTGTCGCGGTGGAGCGGGCGCGCGAAGCGCTGCTCCACCAGGGCGTCGAGGACGCGCAGCAGCCGGCGCTCGGACAGGCGCAGCCGCGCCATGAGGTCGCGCTTGGCGGCGCGGCACCAGTTGCGCCCCTCGCCGAACGAGAGCCGCAGCAGGTGCAGGTACGCGGCCTGCTCCTCGGCCTCCAGCGCGGTGGCCGCCGCGTCGAACGCGTCGAGCGGGATGGCGACGAAGCCGGCGCGCACCCGGGCGGCGCCGAGCAGCTCGCCCTCGAACGGCAGGCGGCGCATCTCGCCGGGCTCGAGCGCCTCGGCGCCGACCGCGCCGGCGTCGAGCGGGCGCGTGGCGAGCGCCGCGCTCCCGCGGACCCCACGGTAGAACCGATCCGCCCGCGCCATCGCCGCCACCCTCCGCACCGAGGGTCCACGGTAATCGGGCGATATCGAAGGTCAACTTTCCGGCGGCGGCGCCGGGGGCCGGACACGCGACGGCCCGCCGTGGGCGGGCCGTGGGTGACGCGCGGTGGAGCCGGCGGGCTAGATGAGCCCGCGCGAGCGGCGGAGCAGCTCGACCGTCTTCTGGTACTCGATGTCCCAGGCGGCGGTGCCCTCCTGCAGGTGCTTCAGCCGGGCGCGCGCCTCGCGGTCGATCTCCTCGTCCACGTCGAGGTGCTTCTTGAAGATGTTGAAGACCTTCTTGCGGAGGACGTGGTCCTCGGAGAAGACCTCCTCCACGTTCCGGGAGATGAGCAGGAACTCGATCATCTGGCCGATGACGTACTCGATCCCCTCGTCGCCCATCTTGAAGCCGCGGACGTCCGCCATCTCGCGCTTCACCTGGTTGAACCGGGAGTGATCGTAGCCGCGGCGCTCCAGCGCCTCGCGCGTGGCGGCGTTCACCCGCTCCTCCGCGGCGAGGTACTCCTTCATGATCGCCGCCATGTCCATCTCGGCGTCGGCGATGCGCAGGGTCTCCACCTCCACGTCGCCGTCCTGCATGAGGGTCTGTACGACCTCGCGGGCGATCGTCGGGATGACCTTCGGGTAAAGCCGCATGGAGTGTGTCCTTGCCTCGACGCCGCGGTCCGCGCCGCGGGCCGGATGCCGGTGCGAAGACCGCGAAACAAAAGGTAAAGCCGTATAAACCCCGCCTGCCTTCATAGGCAAGAGAAAACAGCGGCTTCTGGCATGTTCCATGCCGCGGGACGGGCGCGCATCGGCCCCCGTGGGCCCGGCCCCGCGCGGGCCCGACGAGTTCACGTTACGTACGGCAGGCGGGCGATCGGCGCGCGCGCCGGCGCCGCGGCGGCGGCCGCCCTCGGGCGGAACGCCGCGCGGCGCCTCCCCGGAAACGGCGAGGGCGGCGCCCGGCGGCGCCGCCCCCTGGACCCGCGCCGGCGCGTGCGACGCTAGCTGGCGTAGATCTTCATCACCTCGGACAGCAGCTTCAGCGCCTCGGCCTTCGGGCGCTGGAACGCGTTGCGGCCCATGATCGAGCCGAACGCGCCGCCCTCCTTCAGGCCGCGGATCTCCTCGAGCACCGCGTCGGTGCCCTTCGCCTCGCCGCCCGAGAAGATCACGATGCGCTTGCCGTTGAACGCGCTCTGCACCACGTGGCGCACGCGCTCGGCCAGCGTCTTCGTGGGGATCTTCTGCTCCTCGTAGACCTTCTTGGCCGCGTCCAGCTCGACCAGGTCCTTGGGCGGCTTCACCTTGATGACGTGGGCGCCCATCTGCGCGGCGATCTGCGCGGCGTACGCGCTGATGTCCACCGCGGTCTCGCCGTCCTTGGAGACGCCGGAGCCGCGCGGGTAGCTCCACACCACCACCGCGAGGCCCATCGACTTCGCCTCCTGGGTGATCTCGCGGAGCTCCTCGAGCTGCGTGTTCCGCGCGTCGGAGGCCGGGTAGATGGTGAAGCCGACCGCGGAGCAGCCCAGCCGGACGGCCTCCTTCACGGAGGCGGTCACCGCCGAGCAGGGCGCGCCGCCCATCTTCGACAGCGAGTCGGAGTTGTTGAGCTTGAGGATGAGCGGGATCTGGCCCGCGAACTTCGCCGCGCCCGCCTCGATGAAGCCGAGCGGGGCCGCGTAGGCGTTGCAGCCCGCGTCGATGGCGAGCTGGAAGTGGTAGTCGGGATCGTAGCCGTCGGGGTTCTTCGCGAACGACCGCGCCGGCCCGTGCTCGAAGCCCTGGTCCACCGGCAGGATCACCATCTTGCCGGTGCCGCCCAGCTTGCCGTGCATGAGCATGCGGTGCAGGTTCGCCAGCGTCCCGGGGTTGTCCGATCCGTACCAGGACAGGATCTGCTTCACGCGCTCGGTCGTGTGCTCGGGCATCTCTCTCTCCAGCGATTTCGGTTGGCGGTGTCGGTGGCTCGGGGGCGGTGCCTGAATTTCGCCCGCAATCTACGGACCCGTGCCCGAACGAGGCAAGGGGAAAAGCCGGCGGCCGCCGGGCCGCGCCTCGCCCTCTCCTCGCGGGCTGCGCAGGTTCTCCTGGTCCACCCGAAAGGAAGGCAACCATGGCCCGTGGAGTGGGAGAGCGTCCGGAGCGGAGCCCCTCGGCGATCCTGTCGGCGGTCGAGTACCCGATCACGCGCGACGAGCTGGCGTCGGCGGCGGCCGAGGCCGGCGCGCCGGCGGACGCCATCAACTTCCTGCGGTCGCTGCCCGACCGGACGTACACGAGCCCGTCGGACGTGCTCCGGGAGTTCGGCGAGGGGAGCGCGCGCTTCGGGATGCACCGGACGGACGTGCGGCACCGGGAGGACCTGGGGAAGGAGGCGGTGGAGACGGGCGCCAATCCGACCCGGCATCCGTAGAACGGGGCTGCGCCCCGCCCCACGGACCCTGAGCCTGTCGAAGGGGCCGCGGGGCCCCACCCCGCTCCGCGGGGCCCGTGACCTCGCGCGCCCGCTGACGCGGCGATTCGGCACGCATGCACCTCACCGTCTCGAAGGCGTTCCTGAAGAAGCTCGACGCCGCGCGCGATGCGCTCTCGCATGCCATGCCGGGCACCACGCGAGAACGTCCTCGAGTCGGCGCTGGAACTGCTCCTCGCCGATCGCGCGCGGGCCGCCACGCCGCGGAGGAGCGTCCGCTCACGGACCGTAACCGTTCGCTCAGGCTCCGTGCCGGCGCGGGAAGCAGCGCGGGACGTACCCGCAGCCCTCGGCGCGGCAGCGGGCCTCGTCGCGACCGAGCTCGGCGGGGGACGGCTCGGCGCCCTTGCGGGCCTCGGCGGCGAGGCGCGGGGCCTCCTGCTCGAAGCGCTCCAGCTCCCTCGAGCTGGGGGTCACGTCCACGGTCCGGTGGTCGCCGCGCAGGAACTGCAGGCGGGCGCGGACGCGGGCGCCGGGGTGGGCGCGGGCGGCGGCGAGCACGTACGCGAGCAGCTGCAGCCGGTAGCGCTCCGCGGCGCCGGCCCTCGGCGTCGCGTACTTGTAGTCCACCACGGTGAGCCCGCCGCCGCGCCGCTCCTGCACCAGCGCGTCGAGCGCGCCGACGAGGTACACGGGCGGCGCGCCGTCGCCGGGGCCGAGGCGCAGCAGGAACGGGACCTCGCGCGAGAGCCGCCCCTCGCGCGCGGCGAGCGCCAGCTCGCGCTCGCCGGGCGACTCGGCGAACCGCGCCACCTCCAGCAGGATCCGGCGCACGCCGGGGCCGGCGGGGTCGTAGCCGCGGCGCGCGGCGGCGGCGGCGAGCTGGGCCCGGCGCTCGAGCGGCGGCGCGCCGAGATCGGTCTCGGCCAGCATGGCGTGCGCGAGCGTGCCGCGCGCGGTGGCGCGGCCGGGGTCGTCGCCGGGCGGCACGCCGGGGGCGCCGCGCGGCTCGGGGATCCCGAGCACGCGGCCGAGCAGGTGGCGGCGCGCGCAGCGAGCGTACTCCGCCAGCTCGGTGACGGCGGCGCGGACGGGCGAGGGCGGCGCGGGGGGCGCCAGCGGCGGCGGCGCGAGCGGCTCGACCATCGGCCCCGGGGCGGGCGCGAGCGTCACCGGCGCAGCGCCGGGCGCGCTCACCTCGGCCATGGGGATCCGGCGCGCCAGCTCCGGCCGCTCCGCCAGCCCGGCCTCCACCAGCCCGCGCCAGGTCTCGGCGCCGGAGCCCTCGCCGGAGAGGACCAGCAGGTCGCGGGCGCGCGTGAGCGCCACGTACAGCAGCCGCCGCGACTCGGCCGCGGCGGAGCGCTTGTCGTCCTCCCGCGCGCGCGCCAGCGCGGCGGTCTCGACGAACGCCTCGCGGGCGGGGTCGAACAGCGCCACGCACAGCCGCCCCTCCCGATCGAGCAGCGCGCGCCGCAGGTCGGCCCGGGCCCGCGCGCCCAGGTCGGGCACGAACGCCACCGGCCACTCCAGCCCCTTCGCCTGGTGCACCGACAGGAGCGCCACCGCGTCGGCCGCCTCCAGCTCGGCCTCGGGCTCGCGCGGCGGCCGGGCCGCCTGGGCGCGCAGGTGCCCGGCCAGCTCCGCGGGCGTGCCGCCGTCCTCGCCGAAGCGCGCGGCGAGCGCGAGCGCCTTCTCGAGGTTCACCGCGCGCCGCTCGCCGTCGGGGCCGGCGAGCAGCGCGGCGTCGAGGTCCAGGGCCTCCACCGCGCGCGCGCACAGCTCGCCCACCGGCACCCGGTCGCGGAGCGCGTGCAGCCCGCGGTACGCGGCGAGCAGCCGGAGCAGGCGGGCCCACTCGTCCGCAGGGATCGCGCGCGGCGCGGCGTCGGGGAGCGGGGTCGTGCCGGGCGCGGGCGCCGCGACGGCCTCGACGACGCCCTGGGCGGCCGCGCCGGCCGCGGCGCGATCGACCTCCGCGGCCAGCTCCGCCGGCGAGAGCCACGGGAGCCGGCCCAGCCCGGCGCGGGCGAGCAGCAGCAGCGATCCCTCGGACACCGCGCACGCCGGCGACCGGAGCAGCGCGGCCCACGCCACCGCGTCCGACGGGTCGGCGAGGGCCGCGAGCAGCTCGCCGAGGTCGCGCACCTCCGGCGCCTGGTAGAAGCCGCCGCCGCGCGCCAGCCGGTACGGGATGCCGGCGGCGCGCGCAGCGCCCGCTCGTACGGCGCGATCTGCGTGAGTCGCCGGAACAGGATGGCCACCTCGCCGAAGCGCGGGCGGCGCGCGGTGACGCCGTCGCGCTCGCGGATGTCCACCCCCGCCGCGCCGGACACGAGCGCCCCGATCCGCGCCGCGATGGCCTCCGCCTCGCGCTCTCGCCGCTCGGCGGCGTTCCCCTCCGCGCCGTCCTCCAGCACCTCGCAGGCCGGCCGGAGCGCCTCGGGGCGCGTGGGGACGAGCCGGTCGTGCTCGCCGAACACGAGCTCGTCGTCGCGCGGCGGCGCGCCGGGCGGCGGGCGGAACGCGCGCGCGGAGACCTCGTTCACGAGGTCGAGCACCGCCGGCGCGGAGCGGTGGTTCTCGGAGAGGTGCAGCACCCGCCCCTCCCCGGCGTCCAGGCGGCGGATGAGGCGCGCGAACACCGCCACGTCGGCGCCGCGGAACCGGTAGATCGACTGCTTGAGATCGCCCACCGCCACCAGCACCGGCCCGGCCGGCCCGCCGCCGGGGCCGGCGACGAGCTCGAACACCTCCTGCTGCACCGGGTTCACGTCCTGGTACTCGTCCACGAGCAGCGCGCGCAGCCGCCCGCGCAGCTCGGCCCGCACCCCGGGCTCCGCGCGCAGGAGGTCGCGCGCGCGGAGCAGCAGGTCGTCGAAGTCCACCGCCCGCGCCGAGGCCTTCCGCGCGGCGTAGCGCGCCTCCGCGTCCTCCACCAGCCGCGCCAGCTCGGCCTGCTGCGGCGCCGCCAGCACCCCCGCCGCGAGCGGCTCCAGCGCCTCCCACGCGGCCGCGAGCGCCTCGCGCGCCTCGCGCAGCGCCGGGCCGTCCGCCTTGAGCACGCGCTTGCCGCGCAGCGCGTCCGCGAGCCCGCCCAGCCGCGCCAGCGCGCCGGCGGAGAGCGCGCCGTCGAGATCGCCGGGCCGGAGCGCCTCGCGGGCGCGCGCGACCGCCTCGACGAGCGCGCGCGCCCCGGCGGTCGCGGCCTCGGCGCGGACGCAGAGCAGCGCGAGCGCGGCCGCGTCGAGCCGCGCGCGGGCGGCGAGGGCGGCCTCCTCGTCGGCGGGCGCGAGCAGGACGGGCCCCCCGTCGCCGCGGGTGGCGCGCTCGCGCAGGAGCCCGCCCACCAGCGCGGGGAGGCCGCCGCGCGCCGCGCCGAGCCCGGCCGCGAGCGCGCGCGCCGCGGGGCGCCCGGCGTCGAGCGCCGCCACCACCGCCGCCTGGGCCGACGCGGCGATCCAGCCGGAGGCGCGGTCCTCGTCGAGCACCGCGACCTCGGGATCGAGCCCGGCCTCGGGCGCGTGCTCGCGCAGGAGCCGGCCGCAGAAGCCGTGGATGGTGCCCACCGCCATCGCGTCGAGCCCGTGCAGCCGCTCCAGCCAGGCGCGGGCCTCGGGTGAGTCCGGGTCCGCCTCGCGCGCCGCGCGGGCGCGCGCCGCGACCGCGCCGCGGAGCCGCTCCTCCAGCTCCTCCGCCGCCTTCTCGGTGAACGTGATGGCGGCGAGCTCGCGCGGCTCGCACGGCGAGCCCAGCGCGGAGCCCTCCAGGAGCCGCACGCACAGCTCCACCAGCGCGGTGGTCTTGCCCGAGCCCGCGCCGGCCGACACCGCCGTCGGCGCCTCCAGGCGGAACAGCGCCTGCGCCGCCGGGCCGAACGTCACCTTCCCGCTCACGGCGCGGCGTCCTTCCCGGCGGCGGCGGCGCCGCGGCCTGCGAGCGCGGCGGTGCCCTGGAACCGGCACACCGCGCCGAACGGACAGCCGTCGCAGCTGCGCGAGGCGATGGGGAACGCGCCGGCGCGGACCTGCCGGACCGTCTCCACCACCGCGGCCGCGAACGGCCGCGGTCCCTCCAGCTCGCCCGGCACCGGCGCCGGCGGCGCGGCCGCGAGCAGCGGATCGCCCGCGTCGAGCGCGACCGGGTCCAGCCGCTCGGCGCGGCGGAGCAGCGCGTAGGTGGCCTCGAGCCGCGGCCGCCCCGGGAACGCGCGCGCCGCCGCCATCAGGTAGGCGGGGATCTGGAACGCGGCGTCGCCGAACGCCTCCGGGTCGAGCCCGTCCGCGTACGCGTCGCCGTTCCGCGCGTTCTTGTAGTCCACCACCAGCAGGCGCCCGGGGCCGGCGTCGATCCGGTCCACCCGCCCCTCCAGCCGCACGCGCTCCCCGTCCCAGGCCAGCTCCAGCGCCGGCAGCGGCCCGCCGCGCCCGAAGCGCAGCTCCACCGCCGCGGGCGCGAGGCCGCCGTGGTCGCGCGCCTCGGCGCGCACCACGCGGTCGAGCCGCGCCAGCACCGCCTCCCGGCGCGCCGCCCACGCGGCGGGGTCGCCGGTCCGCCCCTCGCGCTCGAACCGCGCGAACGCCTCGGCCGCCGCGGCCCGCATCTCCGCCAGGTCGGCCTCGCCGCCGTCCGGCGGCCAGGCGCGCCGCTCCATCCGGCCGCGCACGAAGCGCTCCAGCACCGCGTGCAGGAGGCTGCCCTCGTCGCGCGGGTCGATGTCGAGGTCGGCGGCGGCGCGATCCGGGAGCCGCAGCACCTGGGCCAGGAAGCCGCGGAACGGGCAGCGCGCGAAGCCCTCCAGCCGCGTGGGAGCCCACTCCTCCGGGAGCGCGGCCGCGAGCGCCGCGAGCGCGGGCGCGTCCACCTGCCCCGCGAACGGCGCCGGCCGGCGCGCCAGCACCGCGTCGCGCCGGGCCGCCTCGATGGCGCCGCGCCGGAGCGCGTCCGCGGCGCGCGGCCCGAGCGCGGTGCCGGCGAGCGCCGCCGCGCCGGCGTCCCCTGCGCGCGCCGCGGCCCGCAGCGCCGCGCGGACCGTGCGCGCCCGCGCCAGCGGCGGCTCGGCCGCGGGCGCGGCGACCTCCGCGCCGGCGGCGGCCAGCGCCTCGGCCGCCAGCGGCGCGAGCGGGCCGCCGTCGCCGGCGGGGCCGGGCGCCGCCCAGGTGATCGCGACCACCTCGCGGCCGGCCGCGAGCGCCGCGAACGCGCGGTAGGTCGCCTCGGCGCGCCGCGCGCCGGCCGGCGCCACCGCGGCGCGCCGCAGCCGGCGGTTCAGCGCGAGCCGCTCGGGATCGCGCAGGAGCGGCTCGGGCGGCGGCGCGGCGGGGAAGGCGCCGCGGCCGGCGCCGGTGACCACGACCGCCCGCGCCGAGAGGCCGGGCGCCTCGTCGAGGCCGGACAGCTCCACCGCGCCGGCCGCCGGCTCCGGGCCGGGCGGGAGCGCCGCCTGCTCGAGCGCGAGCCCCAGCCGCTCCAGGAACGCCGCCGGCGCGAGCGCCGCGCCGCCCTCGCCGAGCAGCGCGGACGCGCGCACCACCGCCTCCGCCGCCTCCTCCAGGCCGGCCAGCGCGGCGAGGTCGCGCGCCACCTCGGCCCGCGGCCCGCGCGCGGCCCGCCGCCGGAGGCCGGACGCGTCCAGGAACGCCGACAGGCGCGCGGCGTGGGCGCGGGCCGTGCCGGGCGCGGCGAGCGGGCGGAGCGCGGCCTCCAGCGCCTCGACCGCGCCGGCGGCCCGCGCCACCGCGGCGCGCTCGCGCCCGGCGGCGCCCCCGAGCCCGGCCAGCCGCCGCCGCAGCGCCGCCGCCGGCGGCCCCCGCCCGTCGAGCGCGCCGGCGCGGTCGAGAACCGGCCCCACCGCGCCGCCGCCGGGCGCCGCGAGCCAGCCGCTCGAGAGCAGCCGCTCCGCGGCCGCGCGGCCCAGGCCCCCGGCCGCCGCCAGCGCCTCGCGCGCCCAGCGCACCAGCGGCACCTCGGCGAGCGCGGGGCCGCGACCGGACGCGAACGGGATGCCGCGCGCGGCGAGCGCGCGCGCGAGCGCGGGGCCGGCCCGGCGCGGCGCCGGCGAGACCACCGCCACGTCCTCCGGCGCGAGCCCGCCCGCCAGGAGCCGCTCCACCGCCTCGGCGACCGCCTCCGCCTCCCCCGCCTCGCCCGCGCCGGGCAGCGCCAGCACGTGGCCCTCCGGCCCGCCGGCCCGGCCGGCGCCCCGCCCGCCGGCGAACGCGGCCAGGAGCGCGGAGGGCCGGCCGGCGCGGTCGGCGCCGTCCACGTGCGGCAGGACCAGCTCCACGTCGCGGCGGGAGGCCACCTCGTGGAGCGCCTCGAGCCGCCGGAGCAGCGGCTCGGCGGGCGCGCACAGGTCGGGCCGCTCCGGGAAGTACGGGAGGTGGACGCGGCTCCGCCGGGCGCGCGCCATGAGCGCGGCGACGAGGTCCCACTCCGCCGGCGCGAGCGCGACGTGGCCGTCGAGCAGGAGCAGGTCGAGGCCGGCGGTCTCGGGCGAGGCGGCCCCGCGCGCCGCGGCCGCGGCGGCGGTGCGGGCCGCCCCGGCGCGATCGAGGGCGCCGAGCGCGGCGAGCCGCGCCTCGTACGCGGCCAGCGCGTCCGCCAGCGCCCGGATCCGGCCGGCGGCCGCGGCGGGCAGGTCGCCCTCCTCCGCGGCGGCGCGCGCGTCGGACGCCGTCACCTCGGCGCGGCGCAGCTCCGCGAGGGCCGCCGCGAGCGCGGCGGCGAGGCCGCTCGACGCGCGCAGCCCGGCGAACGGACCGCCCGCCTCCGCCCCCGCCCCGGCCGCCAGCAGCCGCTCGGCGAGCGGCGGCAGCACCGCGCGCCGGTCGCCGGAGGCGGCGAGCAGGCCCGGCACGAGGCGATCGATCGTGGAGACCGAGGGCCCGAACAGGAGCCCGCCCTGCGCGTCGCACAGCCGGCGTGCGGCACGGACCGCCGCGAGCGGCGTGGGGACCAGGCAGAGGACGGGCACGCCCGACCCTACCGCGCGCGGCTGACGCCCGAGGGCGCCGCCGCGGTCACTCCTCGCGGTAGACCGCCAGCGAGCCCTCGTTCTCCCAGACGTCCACGCGGGACACCGTCACGCGCCCGCCCTCCAGCTCGGCGAGGCGCCGCGACATCTCCTGGTAGAAGAACCGGGCGATGAGCTCGGCGGTGGTGTTCTCCTGGTCGAACGGAGCCACCTCGTTGACGTTCTGGTGATCGAAGCGGGACCCGACCTCCGCGACCAGCCGCTGCAGGTCGGCGAAGTCGATCACCATCCCGATCCGGTTCAGCGCCGAGGCGCGCGCGTGCACGCGGACGCGCCAGTTGTGGCCGTGCAGCCGCTCGCACTTCCCGCCGTGGAAGCGGATCTGGTGCGCGGCGCTGAAGACGAAGTCCTTCGAGATCTCGTAGACGGGACTGCCCATGCGCGCGGCAATATACCCGGGCACCGGCCGGCGTGCACCCCGCTTCGGCCGCGGCGCCGCCGGCGCGAACCGCCGGGGCGGGAAAGGGCTCCCAGGGACCATGAGCGGACACGGACACCACGGCGGCGGGCACGGACATGGCGGCCACCAGCACGGGCACGGGCACGGCGATCACGCGCCGGGCCGGGACCGGCACGGGAACCCGGAGGACCTCGCCGCATACCTCGCCAAGCTGGAGGGCGCGGACCGCGCCGAATGGCAGAAGCCGGACGCGGTGGTGGAGGCGCTCCGGCTGCCGGAGGGCGGCGTGGCGTGCGACGCGGGCGCCGGCCCCGGCTACTTCTCGCTGCGGATGGCGCGCGCGGTGGGGCCGCGGGGGCGCGTGTACGCCGTCGACGTCGAGCCCCGGATGATCGAGCTCCTGCGCGAGCGGACCCGCGCCGCCGGCGTCGAGAACGTGCACCCGCTGCTCTCCACCGACGGCGCGCCGGCCCTGCCGCCCGAGCCGTGCGACGCGATCCTCGTCGTCAACACGTTCCACCACTTCCACGACGGCGCCGCCGACCTTCGCCGGCTCGCCTCGCGCCTGAAGCCCGGCGGGCGGCTCGTGAACGTGGACTTCCAGCCGGGCGAGCTCCCGGTCGGCCCGCCGCCGGATCACAAGGTGTCGCGCGAGGACTTCCTCGCCGCGGCGCGCGAGGCCGGGCTGGAGCTGGCGGAGGAGCACGCGTTCCTGCCGTACCAGTACTTCCTGTCGCTGCGGCGCGCCGGCTGAGCGCACGGCGCGCGCGATCAGCGGCCGAGGAGCGCGCGCACGGCGCCGGCGGGATCGTCGCCGGTGAGCCAGGCGCGGATGGCCGCGACGCCGTGCGCGCCCGCGGCGCGCACCTCGGCGACGCGCGACGGGTCCACCCCGCCGAGCGCGACCAGCGGGAGCCCGAGCCGCGCCGCCGCGCGCAGCGCGCCGACGCCCACCGGCGCGCCGTAGGGCCGCTTCGAGGGCGTGTCGTAGACCGGCCCGAACGTGGCGAAGCTCGCCCCGCCCGCGCGGGCGCGGAGCACGTCCGCCTCCGAGTGGCACGAGACGCCCAGCAGGGCCGCGGGGCCGAGCAAGCGCCGCGCGTCCGCCGGCGAGACGCCCGCCGACGGGAGGTGGACGCCGTCGGCCCCCGCCGCGAGCGCCACGTCCAGCCGATCGTTCACGAGCAGCCGCTGGCCCGCGTCGCGGCAGACCGCGGCGAGCGCGCGCGCGAGGCGCAGCAAATCCAGACCGCAAAGGTCCTTCTCTCGCAGGTGGATCGCGGCGATCCCGGGGGGCAGCCCGCGCAGGGCCGCCGCCGCGCGGGCCGGCAGCGAGGAAGCGAGCCGCCGGTCCGTGATCAGGTGGACAACGGGGACCTCCATCCGTAATCTCCGCCTCCGGCAGCATCCTGCGCGAGGAGAGCATCCGTGTCGAGCGATCTCCAGAGCTTCCTCGCCTTCCTGGAAGCGCAGAAGGCGAAGCAGGCCCCCCGTTTCCCGTCGGTGAAGTTCGACAAGGTGCTGTCCTTCATGGGCACCACCAGCCTCGGCGGCACCTACAACGCGGTCTCGGTCAACCGCGTGCTCGGGATCGAGCCGGGCCCGACCGGCCGCGAGCTGCGCCTCCGCCTCGCCGGGCCGCTGGCGCGCACGCCGGCCCGCGGCGAGTGCATCACCGTCCACCTCACCCGCGTCGAGCAGTACCAGGGCTTCCAGGTGAAGACCCGCGCGCTCTCGGTGAACTCGGTGGCGGCCGACCTCCTGGAGGAGGACCGCGACGGCCTGGTGGTGAAGGGCGCCTCGATCTTCACCGTCCACCACAGCCCGTACACGCTCAAGTTCTTCGAGAACGTGCCGTTCGAGGAGCTGGTGCAGATCGTGGGGAGCGTCCGCTACGCGCTGGTCGGCGTGGGCGAGACCGCGAACATCTCGCCGCGGTTCATCTTCCACCACGAGGTCCGCGACGGCCGCCTCACCCTGTTCCACGGCGACGGGCTCGCGCTGAAGACCTACATGAACCTGAAGTCGAACCGGCTCGAGACGCGGGCCGTGATCGACCTCGACACGTACCGCGGCCACGCGCTGCGCGGCACCGTGGAGGAGTTCGCGCCGCACCAGCACCCCGAGGCGTACGACAAGATCTGCCGCGGGTACACCGCCGGTGGATGGGGCAAGCCCTCGCGCGTCTTCCGGTCGGTCATCGACGACGTCGCGCCGCTCGAGCCGGCCGGGTAGCGCAGCTCGCTCGGCAGGCGCGGGCCCTTCGACTCCGGCGGGCCTGCGGCCCCTTCGACTCCGGCGGGCCTGCGGCCCGCCTACGCTCAGGGTGAGCGGATCGCAACCCGCTCATCCCGAGCGTAGCGCGGCCGCCAGGCCGTGCGGAGTCGAGGGAGGATTCGAGGGAGGGAGGACGGCTCAGGTCCCGATGAGCCCGCTCATCGGCGAGGACGCCGCGGCGTGCAGCTTCATCGGGATCCGGCCGGCCAGGAACGCCTTCCGGCCGCCCTCGACGCCGGCGCGCATGGCCTCCGCCATGAGCACCGGGTCCTTCGCCTCGGCGATGGCGGTGTTCATGAGCACCGCGACCGCGCCCAGCTCCATCGCGAGCGCCGCGTCGCTGGCCGTGCCCACGCCCGCGTCCACCAGCACCGGCACCTTCACCGTCTCCATGATGATGCGGAGGTTGTACGGGTTGCGCAGGCCGAGGCCCGAGCCGATGGGCGCGCCGAGCGGCATCACCGCGGCGCAGCCGGCGTCCTCGAGCTTCTTCGCGGTGACCGGGTCGTCGTTCGTGTACGGCAGGACGGTGAAGCCCTCCTTCACCAGCACCTTCGCCGCCTGGATCAGCCCCTCCACGTCGGGGAACAGCGTCCGGCGGTCGCCGATGACCTCGAGCTTCACGAGGTCGCCCATCTCCAGCTCGCGGCCGAGGCGCGCGGTGCGGATGGCCTCCTCGGCGGTGAAGCAGGCGGCGGTGTTGGGCAGCAGCTTCATGCCCTTCGGGATCCAGGCGAGCAGCGACTCCTCGCCGTGCTTCGACAGGTCGAGCCGCCGCACCGCGACCGTCACCACCTCGGCGCCCGAGGCGGCGAGCGCCCGCTGCATGGTGGGGAAGTCGGGGTACTTGCCCGTGCCCACCAGCAGGCGGCTGGTGAACGCGTGCGCGCCGATGCTCCAGGTGTCCGCCATGGCCTACCCTCCTCCGACGAAGGCGACGATCTCCACCGAGTCGCCCGGACCGATCCGGTGGGCCTCGTAGCGGTCCTTGGTGACGACCGCCTCGTTGACCTCGACGGCCACCCGCGGCGCCTTCACGCCGAGGTGCGCGAGGAGGCCGGCGACCGTCAGTCCGTCGGGGATCTCCCGGAGCTCTCCGTTCAGCCTCACCTGCATGGTGCGGGGGATCTAGCAACGGCGGCGCCGCCGCGTCAAACGCCGCGGGCCGCGGGCGCGGCGGGGGCGCCCGGCGCGTGACAGTCTCAGCCTATCAGCGCCATCGCGACGATGTCTTGGAGTTATCAGTCGGGCGGCGGCATCCTCCTTCGCGTCCGAGAGGAGGACCTGAACATGACGACCACGACCCGTACCCAGCCCCCCGCCACCCCGCCCGCCCGCGCCGCCCGCCGCGACCTGTACCGCAGCCCGAGCGCGCTCCCCGAGGCCGACCGCCGCCGCATCGCGGACGCCCTCGTCGCCACCCTCGCCGACGGCATCGACCTGCAGACGCAGGCGAAGGTCGCGCACTGGAACGTGAAGGGGCCGGGCTTCGCCCAGCTCCACGCGCTCTTCGAGGAGCTCGCCACCGCGCTCGCCGCCCACTCCGACGACCTCGCCGAGCGGGCCGTGACCCTGGGCGGCCGCGCCGCCGGGACCGCGCGCGAGGTGGCCGCGGCGAGCAGCGTCCCCGAGCTGCCCGCGGGCGCCGTCCGCGACCTCGAGCTGGTCGCGCTGCTCGCCGACCGGATCGAGGCGTACCTCGGCGGCCTCCGCGCCGCGCAGGCGCTCGCCGAGGAGCACGGCGACCCGGAGACGGTGGACCTGCTCACCGGCGTCATCGCCGGCGTCGAGAAGCACGGCTGGTTCCTCCGCGCCACCCTGGGCGAGTGAGCCGCGCGCGGAGGGAGCGGGCGGATCGGGGCGCGGGGCGCTACACTGCGCGCGTGATCCCCGGCTCCCCTCCCCCCGCCCGCCTGGCCCGCCTGGCCCGGCCCGCCGCGGCCGTGCTGCTCGTCGCGGCCGTGGCGGCGCTCGCCACGCTCGCGCCCGCCCCGGCCACCCGCGCGCTGGAGGCGCTCCGCCAGAGCGCGCCCGCCGCGGCGGCGGCGCTGGCCGCGGCCTACGTGGCGGGCGGCCCGCTCATGATCCCCGCCCCGCTGCTCCACCTCGCCGCCGGGTTCGCGCTCGGGCCGGTGTCCGGCACGCTGCTCGCCGTCCCGGCCAGCACCGCGGGCGCGTGCGCCGCGTTCGCGGCGGGGCGCTGGCTGGTGCGCGGGCGCGCCGCCCGGCTCGCCGCCCGCTCGCCCGCCCTGGCGGGCCTCGACGCCGCGCTGGGCGCCTCCGGCTTCCGCGTGGTGCTGCTGCTCCGGCTCGCGCCGCTGGCGCCGTTCACCGTCCTCAACTACCTGCTCGGCGCCACCCCGGTGCCGCTCCGCGCGTTCGCGCTCGCCTCCCTGCTCGGGAGCGCCCCGGGGCTGATCGTGTCGGTGTACGTCGGCTCGCTCGCCGCGGACGCCGCGGCGCTGCGCGCGACGCTCGACGCCGGCCGCGGCGGGGCCGGCGCGCTGATCCTCCCGGCGCTCGGCACCGGCGCCGTCCTGCTCGCCATCTCCTGGGTGCTGCGCCGCTCGCTCGCGGCCGCGTCCGCCCGCCCCGCCATCCCGCCGCGCTGACTCAGGTCCCGCGCCCGGCCGGCGCCGGGAGCACGCCGCGCGCCTCGAGCGCCGCCCGGAGCGCCGCGCTCGCGGCGGCGTGCGTCGCCTTCCACTCGGCGTGCGCGTCCGGCCCGACCCGGTTCGCCACCGCCAGGGCCGCGGCCGCCGGCACCCCCGCAGCGTGGCAGGCGGCGAACACGCCGGTCAGCTCGAGGTGCTCCGCCGCGGCCACCGCCGCGAGCGCGCGGGCGCCCGCCGCGGTGCGGGTGATGGCGGGCGGCACCGCCACCGCGTGCGCGGGGAACGGCAGGTCCCAGCCCGCCGGCCAGCGCACCCGCTCGATCGCCGGCCGGTACGCCCGCCCCTCCACCTCGTCGAGCGAGGTCGCGACGGCCTCGGACGCGGAGAGCAGGTCGCCGGGCGCGAGCCGCGCGTCGTAGGCGCCGCAGGTCCCGACGAACAGCACGCGCGCCGGCGCGTGCAGGGCGACGAGCCGCGCCGTCTCGAGCGCCGCGGCGACGGCGCCCACCCCGGTGACGCCCGCGATCCAGCCGGGCGGGGGCGCCGCGTCGAGGCCCGCCAGCTCGGGCGGGAAGGCGGCGAGGAGCAGGCTGGGGCGTTCGGCCATGCCGCATCGTAGTCCACCGCGGGGTGCCGCGTGCGGGCTACGAGCGGGCCGGCGCCGGCGCCGGGGCGTGCGCCAGCTCGACCTGGGCGCCGCGGCCGTTCGAGGCGACGTCGGCGGAGCCGGTGGGGACCGCGAGCGTGAAGAGGAAGCCTGCTTCGAGGGCGATGGCGAGAGCGACGATTGCGAGGGCCTTCATGTCCAACCTCCGTTGGCCTTTCCTACGGAGAGAGGCCGGGCCTATTTCGACGCGACGGCGCGCGCCCCTCCTGGCCGCGGGCGTCACGGACCGGTCCGCCGCGCCTCCGGGAAGGGACGGCGTGGCGCCGGGGGAGGCGCCGCTTGCCGGTCGCCCCACCCCGTGCTTTCGTCCCTTCCCGTTCACCCGAGGGAGATCCGCCGCATGCGCCCGACCCCTGCTCCGCTGCTCCTCGCCGCCGCCGCCGCCATCGCAGCCCTGGCCCTGGCCGCGCCCGCCTCCGCCGCGCCGCCGCGCGCCGGCGCGGGCGACGTGCTGCCCTTCCCCGCCGCCGAGCGGACGCTCCCGAACGGCCTGAAGGTGATCGTGGTGCCGACCGGCTTCCCGGACCTCGTGTCGGTCCAGATCCCGATCCAGACCGGCTCGCGCAACGAGGTCGAGCCCGGCAAGACCGGGTTCGCGCACTTCTTCGAGCACATGATGTTCCGCGGGACGAAGGCCTACCCGCCGGACGCGTACCAGGCCGTGCTCACGCAGATCGGCGCGCGGCAGAACGCGTACACGAGCGACGACTCACCAACTACCACACCACCTTCGCGAAGCAGGACCTGGAGAAGGTCCTCGAGATCGAGGCGGACCGCTTCCAGCACCTCGACTACTCGGTGGAGGGCTTCAAGACCGAGTCGCGCGCCATCCTCGGCGAGTACAACAAGAACGCCTCCAACCCGCTGGTGAAGCTGGAGGAGGTGCAGCGCGACGCCGCGTTCCGCGCGCACACGTACAAGCACACGACCATGGGCTTCCTCGCCGACATCGAGGACATGCCGAACCAGTACGACTACTCGCGCACGTTCTACGCGCGCTGGTACCGGCCCGAGCACGCGACGGTGATCGTGGCCGGCGACGTGAAGCCGGAGCAGGTGTTCCCGCTCGTCGAGCGGTACTTCGGCGGCTGGAAGCGCGGCGACTTCCAGGCGCGGATCCCCGCCGAGCCCGCGCCGCAGGGACCGGTCTACGCGCACGTGCCGTGGACCACGCCGACGCTGCCGTGGGTCACCGTGGCGTTCCACGGCCCCGCGTTCTCCGAGACGGGCAAGGACTGGGCGGCGGTGGACCTCCTGTTCGACCTGCACTTCGGCGAGACCTCCGACGTGTACCGGAAGCTGGTGGTGGACGAGCAGAAGGTGGACGCGCTGTTCACCGACACCGGGCCGAACGTGGACCCGGGGCTGGTCACCGTCTACGCGCGGCTCAAGAAGGCGGAGGACGCGCCGTACGTCCGCGACGTGATCCTGAAGGCGTTCGCGCAGGCCCGCGCCGCCGCGCCGGACGCGAAGAAGCTCGCCGACCAGAAGTCCCACGGCCGCGCCGCGTTCGTGCGCCGGCTCGACTCCACCGACGCCATCGCGGGGATCGTGGCGCGCTTCGCGCACTTCCGGCGGTCCTACGCCACGGCGAACCAGCTCTTCCGCACCTACGCGTCGCTCCAGGGCGCCGACCTGCTCGCCGCGGCGCGCCGCTACTTCACCGACGCGGGCCTGGTGGTGACGACGCTCGCGAAGGACCCGCTCCCGGCCGCCGTGAAGGCGCAGCCCGCGCTCGCGTCGCTCGAGCCGCGGCCGCCCGCGCCGGCCGGCGTGCCGGTCACGCTGCTCCCCTCGAAGCTCCCGGTGGTCACGGTGAAGCTCGTGTTCCCGGCCGGCAGCGCGAAGGACCCGAAGGGCAAGGAGGGCCTGGCCGCGCTGGCCGCCGACATGCTCGCCGCCGCGGGCTCGCAGCGCATGCGCCTCGACGAGATCCGCGAGGCGCTGTACCCGCTCGCCGCCAGCCTGGACGCGCAGGTGGACAAGGAGATGGCCACCCTCACCGGCCGCTTCCCCGCCGACGGCTGGCGGCGGTTCGCGGACGTGGCGCTGCCGCAGCTCACCGAGCCCGGCTTCCGCGAGGAGGACTTCCGGCGCATCAAGGACGAGCACCTGAACGCGCTCGTGCAGGACCTGCGCGAGTCGAACGACGAGGAGCTGGCCAAGGAGCGGCTGCAGGCGAACGTCTTCGCCGGCACGCCCTACGGCCACCCCGCCATCGGCACCGTGGCGGGCATCCAGGCGGTGACGCTCGACGACGTGAAGGCGTTCGTGAAGGCCCGCTACGCGCGGCCGGACGTGCTGGTCGGCGTGGGCGGCGACGCGCCGAAGGCGTTCCTCGAGCGGCTCCAGGCGGAGCTGGGGCGGCTGCCGGTCGCGCCGGCCGAGCCGGCGCCCGCCGTGGCCGGGCGGCGGCCGAAGGGGATCGAGGTGGAGCTCGTCGAGAAGGACACGCGCGCCACCGCCATCTCCTTCGGCCTGCCCATCGCGGTGACCCGCGGCCACCCGGACTTCCCGGCGCTCTGGCTCGCCAAGACCTGGCTGGGCGAGCACCGCTCGTCCACCTCGCACCTCTACCAGCGCATCCGCGAGACGCGCGGGATGAACTACGGCGACTACGCCTACGTCGAGGCGTTCCCGCGCGGCATGTTCCAGTTCTTCCCGGATCCGAACCTGGCCCGGCGGGCGCAGCTGTTCGAGGTGTGGATCCGGCCGGTGCAGCCGCAGAACGCGCAGATGGCGATCCGGATCGCGCTCCACGAGCTGCGCAAGCTGGTGGACGAGGGGCTCTCCGAGGCAGACTTCGAGGCCACCCGGGCCTACCTCATGAAGAACGTGTACGTGATGACCGCCCGGCAGGAGCAGCAGGTCGGGTACGCGCTCGACTCGCGCTGGTACGGCATCCCGGAGTTCACGCGCTACCTGCGCGACGGGCTCGCGAAGCTCACCCGCGAGGACGTGAACCGCGCCATCCGCACCCACCTCTCCGCCACCGACCTCTCGTTCGTGATCGTCACGAAGGACGCGAAGGGGCTCGCGGCGGCGCTCGCCGCGGACGGGGTCTCCACCGTCAAGTACGACGCCGAGAAGCCCGCCGCGCTCCTCGAGGAGGACCGGGTCATCGGCGCGATGAGGCTCGGCATCCGGCCGGACGCCATCCGCGTCACGCCGGCCGCCGACGTCTTCGCCCGCTGACCGGGCAGGGCCCGCGGCGCGCCGCCCGGCGCGGCCGCCGCGGGCGCCACCGACCGCCCCGTCCCCGTCGCGCGCGTGGGGGCGGCGCGCACACGCCTGCCCCGACGCGGCCGCACGAGCGGCTGCCGCCGGGATCCGGATGCTGGTACAGTGGCCGCTCCGGTATCGCGGGATACCGGGCGGCGCGGCGGGAACCTCCGCGCGCCGCGGCGTGGGCGGGCGCGTGGGCGCCCCGGGTGGCGGGAGGCGGTGCGGATGGGCGGGGTGTCTCAGGTTGCGTCGCGCGCGGGCTCGGCCCGGCCGCAGCTGACGCGGTTCCACCAGCGGGTTGCGGCGGAGGCGCTGACCGCGCGCGGCGGGGGCGGCACGTCCCGGCTCGCCCCGGCGCTGGCCCACTCCGCGGTGGACCTGAACCCCCACCAGATCGAGGCGGCCGCGTTCGCGCTGGCCGCGCTCCCCACCGGCGGCGCGGTGCTGGCCGACGAGGTCGGCCTCGGGAAGACGGTCGAGGCGGGGCTGGTGCTGGCGCAGCTCGCGGCCGAGGGGAAGCCGCGCGCCGTCATCCTGGTGCCGGCCTCGCTGCGCGCGCAGTGGCGCGAGGAGCTGCGGTCCAAGTTCGGCCTCGAGGCGGACGTGGTGGACGGCGACACCTGCCGCGAGCGCGAGCGCCAGGGGCTGAAGACCAACCCGTTCGACACCGGCGGGATCGTCATCTGCTCGCACCCGTTCGCCGCGCTCCGCGCCGCCGAGGTGGAGCGTGTGCACTGGGACGTGGCGGTCATCGACGAGGCGCACCGGCTGCGCAACGCCTACCGCAAGGACCACCGCACCGGGCAGGCGCTGCGCCGCGCGCTGCGCCGCTCGCCCAAGCTCCTGCTGACGGCCACCCCGCTCCAGAACGACCTCATGGAGCTGCTCGGCCTGGCGGCGTTCATCGACGACGCGCTGCTCGGCAACGAGGAGACGTTCCGGCTCCAGTACGCCTCCGGCGAGCTCACCGAGGACAAGGCCGCCGACCTGAAGGCGCGGCTGGCGCCGGTGGTGGTGCGCACCCTGCGCCGGCAGGTGAAGGAGTACGTCAAGTACACCGCCCGCCGCTCCATCGTGGAGGACTTCGCCCCCACCGCGCAGGAGCAGGAGCTGTACGACCGCGTCTCCGAGTACCTGCGGCGCGAGGACGCCTACGCCATCCCCATGGCCCGGCGCGCGCTGTTCGTGCTGGTGTACCGGAAGATCCTGGCGTCCTCGTCGTTCGCGCTCGCGGCCACGCTGGACCGGCTCGCCGACACGCTCGACCAGAAGATCGCCGGCGTCGAGTGCACCGCCCAGGCCGACCTCCTGCTGGAGATGGACGGCTTCGCCGAGGAGGTGGAGGAGCTGTTCGACGAGGACGGCGCGCCGCAGAAGCCGAAGGGCCAGCTCGCCCTGCGCCGCATGAACGACGAGCTCGGCGAGCTGCGCGCCTGCGCGCGGCTGGCGCGCGAGATCAAGGTCAACGCGAAGGGCGACGCGCTGGTGCGCGGGCTCGACCGCTGCTTCACCGTGGCCAAGGCGTGCGGGTGGCCGGAGAAGGCGGTGGTGTTCACCGAGTTCCGGCGCACGCAGGACTACCTGCGGCGGCTGCTCGAGTCGAAGGGCTACAGCGTCACCTGCCTCTCCGGCGACGTGGGCGGCACCGAGAAGCGCGCCGCGCTGGTGGAGGAGTTCCGCGACCGCACCCAGATCCTGCTGATGACCGAGGCGGGCGCGGAGGGGCTCAACCTCCAGTTCTGCAACCTGGTGGTCAACTACGACCTGCCCTGGAACCCGCAGCGCGTCGAGCAGCGCATCGGCCGCTGCCACCGCTACGGCCAGCAGCGCGACGTGCTGGTGCTGAACTTCCTCAACCGCTCCAACGCGGCCGACGCGCGCCTGTTCGACCTGCTCTCGCAGAAGCTGGCGCTGTTCGACGGCGTGTTCGGCTCGTCCGACGAGATCCTGGGCGCGCTCGGCACCGGCATCGACTTCGAGAAGCGGGTGCTGGACATCTACCAGTCCTGCCGCTCCGGCGAGGAGATCGACCGCGCGTTCTCGAAGCTGCGCGGCGAGCTGGACGACCGGATCTCGGCGCGCTTCGCGGCGGCCCGCGCGCTCCTGTTCGAGCGGTTCGACGGCGAGGTGCGCGGCCGGCTCCGGGTGGCGGAGAAGAACGCCAAGGAGGCGGTGGCCCGGCGCGAGGCCGACGAGGAGGCGCTGGTCGCGGCCGCGTTCGAGGAGGAGTCGGCGGCGCCGCCGCCGGAGGAGCCCGCTCGCGGCCGCACCCGCCGCGCGAAGCTGGTCCAGGCGGCGGCGGAGCGGATCCGCGCCCGGCCGCAGGACGCGGTCTCGTTCCTGGAGCTCCCGAACCGCCTGCTGCCCGCCTCGCTGGGCAAGCTGGCCGGGCGCGAGGGCTGGTGGTTCGCCTACAAGTACGCGTTCGACGCGCTCGTCTCGGAGGAGCGGGTCGTCCACCTGGTCCTCTGGTTCGACGGCGAGCGGTTCCACGCGCTCTCCACCGAGGACGCCGACGCGTTCGCGGCGCTGCCGGCGGAGGAGACGCAGGCGGGCCCGCGCGGCGCCACCGTGTCGATCGGCGAGGCGCAGGAGCAGGCGCTGGAGGCGTTCCACCAGGCGCTGGTCGCCGACCTGCAGGAGCGGATCGGCGCCGCCTACGACGCCTCCCGCGACCGCTGGGACCGCGCCGTGGAGGACGCGCTCGCCGCGCCGCGCAAGGCGGTCGAGGACGCGCGCGCCGCCTGGGGCCGGGCGCGCGGCGCGCTGGGCGACCGCTCCGACCTGCCGCTGCGGGATCGCCGGGCGCTCCTGGAGCGGGCCGAGCGCGAGTACCGGCGCAAGCTGGACGACCTGCGCGCGGTCGAGGCGCAGCGCTACGCCGAGAAGGACCGCGCCGTCGCCGACCTCAAGAAGCGCTCCGAGGTGAAGGAGCGCCGGACCCTGGTCGCGACCGCGTACTGGCGCTGCGTGTGACCTAGCGCGCCGGCGCCGAGCCGGTGCCGGCGGCCGCCGCCGTCGCCGGCGCCACCAGCTCGAAGCGGATGGGCACCGCCACCCGGCCGCCGCCCGGCGCCGCCAGCGTGGCGAGCGCGCGCTGCACGCAGGTGGACAGCTCCGGCGTCCCGGTGGAGTCGGCGGCCACGCCGATCCGGCCGCCGCCCAGCTCGACCACCAGCACCCCGTCCACCGCCGGATCCCGGCGCAGCGCCTCCGCGTAGCAGGCCTGCAGGTCGCCGGCGCGGGTCAGCACCGCGCGCTTCGCGTCCGACGGGCCGGCGATGGGCTCGCCCACGTCCACCCTGGGCGTGGCGCCCTGCGCCGCGGTCGCGAGCGGGCGATCCGCGCCGGCCCCGCCGCGGGCCAGCGCCGCGCCGCCGTCGGTCCAGGCCCACTCCACCGGCTCGACCGGCAGCGTGAAGGTCTTGCCGCGCGGGTCGGCGCCGCAGGTCGCGTCGTCGGGGAGGTCGAAGGTCAGCTCCAGCGCGAGCCGGCCGGCGCGCTGCGCCTCCAGCACGCGGCGCGCGGCGCCCGCGTCGGCCTCCACCGGCAGCCCGCGCTCCTCGCTCGGCCACAGCCGCGACCCGCCCTCCGCCACCGGCAGCACGCCGGGCTCGGCCAGCGAGAGCCGCCGCTCGCTCGCGTCGTACGGCGCGAAGGGCAGCCGGGCGGCGGGGAGCGTGATGGCGTAGCGCGCCACGATGGCGGCGTCGCGGTCGGCGTCGTGGCGGGCCTCGGCCTCGCCCCGCTCCACCGCGTCGCCGCGCGGGCGGAGCCGCTCCGGCGGGGTGAGCGCCCGGCACAGCGCGGCCAGGTCCTCCGCGGAGCGGATGGCGCGCGGCGAGGGCCCCGGGGTCCCGGCGTGGCGGACGGCGGGGACGGCGGCCTTCCCGCCCGCGGGGGTTGCGGCGGTGAGCAGCGCGGCGACGAGGGCGAGCGTCATGATGCTGGAGGGTAAGGACCGTGGAGCGCCGGCGGCGAGGTCAACGCCCCACGCGGATCCGGAGCGCACCCGGGAGGATCGTGAACCGCGCCGGCAGGCGGCCCGGCGACTCGCCGTCGGAGTCGATGCGCACGCGCGCCCCCTCCAGCGGCTCGGCCTCCAGCGTGCGCGCCCGCAGCACGCGGGTGTTCTCGAGGCGCACGTGGGTGCCGTCGTAGAGCATGGGGCGCTTCGCGACGAAGTCGCCCATGCCGAACGCCTTCCACACCACCACGTCGAACACGCCGTCGTCCATGCGCGCGTCCGGCGCCACCATCATGCCGCCCCCGAAGTAGCGCCCGTTGCAGACCGAGATGGCGGTGATCCGCTCCTCGTGCCACGGTCCGCCGTCCACGCGCCACCGCACCGGCTGGTCCGACCAGCTCATCAGCGCGCGCGCGGAGGCGAGCATGTAGGACAGCTTCCCGCTGGGGAGCTTCAGCCCGCGGTTCACCAGCGCGCTCACCTCGCCCGACACGCCGAACCCGGCCACGTTGGCGAAGTGGCGCGTGACCGGCGCGCCGTCCGGGCCCGCCAGCTCCAGCCGCCCCAGGTCGAGCACCGCCACGTCGCGCGAGGCGAGCGTGCGCGCCGCCGAGTCCACGTCGGGGTCGATGCCGAGCGTGCGGCACAGGTCGCCGCCGGTGCCGCGGGGGATGAACCCGAAGTGCGCCTCGGGATCGCGCGGGCCGGTCTCGCCGGTGAGCCCGTCGATGACCTCGCTGGCGGTGCCGTCGCCGCCCACCGCCACCACCAGCTTGCCGCCCGAGGCGAGCGCCTCGCGGGCCAGCCGCACGCCGTCGCCGCGCGCCCTGGTGAAGGCGCACTCGAAGTCGCCGATGGAGGCGCGCACCGCGCGGGCGATCCGGTCGAAGTGGCGGCCGGTGCGGCCGGAGGCGCTGGCTGGGTTGACGATCAGGAAGGGCTTCACCGCTCGGGATCATATCCCGGGACGGCCCGCCGCGGCGCGGCGTCGCGCGTCACGCGGCGCGCGTACGCCCCGGCGGCGGCGCCCCACCCGGCACGGTGCGGGCGTCCTGCGCGCCCCGGGCGGCCCGCAGCGTCGCGCCGGCCTCGGCCCTCGCCCGCAGCGCCCGGACCACGCGCGCGATGGGCACGCCCGTCGGGCACCGCGCCTCGCACGCGCCGCAGCCGTCGCAGGCCTCGAGCGCCGCCGCGGACAGGGCCAGCTCCGGCCCGGCCCGGCCGTGGAGCCGGAAGGCCGCGTGCAGCCCCAGCGCGCGCACCGCCGGTGCGGCCCGCGCCAGGTCGCAGGCGGGCTCGCACAGGCCGCAGGAGATGCAGGCCGAGGCGGCCTCGTCCACCTCCCGATCCTGGAGGAGCGTCGGGAGCAGCCCCTCGGACACGTACGCCGCCCGGAACCGCTCCAGCCCGGGCCCGCGCGCGCGCAGCCGCTTCAGCGGGTGCGCCACGAGGGCGCGGTAGGCGAGGTAGGCGAGCGCGCGCGGCGAGGCCATGGAGCGAGTGTAGCAGCCGGCGCGCCGGCGGCACCTGTGACGTGGGGTCCCCCGCGCTCAGCCCCGCGCCGCCGCGGCGCGCCCGGCCAGCCAGCCGGTGAGGATGGCCACGCCCAGGCCGGTCCCGTCGCTCGCGTGCTCGTGGCCGCCCACCAGCGCGCCCGCCGCGAACAGCCTCGGGTGGACCGGCCGGCCGCGCCCGTCGAGCGGTCGGAGCGACGGATCCACGCGCAGGCCGGCGGAGAGCAGCGGCTGGGGCGCGCGCCGGTCGCGGACGGTGAGCGAGGTGGCGGGCCGTCCCGCGAGGTGCACCCCCGCGTCGTGCCCCTCGGCGGCCTCCACCGGCAGGCCCAGGGTCCGCTCCGCCAGCGCCCCGTGCCGCACCAGCCCGCCGCCCACGAACCGCCCGGTGGCGAGCACCCAGCTCCCCGCCAGGATCGCGGCGTCGCCCACCTCGACCCGGTCGCCCGGCGCGCCGCCCGCCGCCCGCAGCTCGCCGGTCACCACCGTCACCCCGGCGCGCGCCAGCCGCGCCTCGAGCGCCGCCTGCAGCCGGAGCCCGGGGACGCTCGGGACGTCGGAGAGCGTCTCCGCCACCGGCACGCCCGCCACGGCCGCCACGCGCTCGGGGACGTGCGCCGCGGGCGAGAGCCCCAGCACCGGCGGGAGCAGCACCGCCGCGGCGCCGCGCGCGCCGTTCGCGAGCGCCGCCCGCAGCCGCTCCCCCAGCCGCTCGGCCTCGCCGGGCGGCTCCAGCGCGCGGGCCAGCTCGTGCGGGCGCGCCCACGGGTCGAGGCCGGGCAGCTCCACCTCCAGCTCGCGCACCTCCGGGCCGCCGCGGCCGGCGTGGCGGCCGAGCCCGTCCGCGACCAGCGAGGCGTCGAAGCCGAGGTGCCCGCGGAGCCCGGCCACCGCCAGCGGCCCGGCCACCGCGAGCAGGTCGCCCGGCTCGGCCGCGCGCTGGCAGGTGGCCGCCGCGACCACCTCGCCGGTGGGCGTGGCGAGGAAGCGCGGGCGCTCCAGCACCGGCGCGAGCAGCGGATCGAGCGCGCGCACCGCGAAGTCGAGCGCGTCGGGGAGCAGCACCAGCCCCTCGCCCACCGCGGCGTAGGGGTGCCCGGGGCGCTGCCGCGCCAGGCGACGCGCCGACTCCACCGGCCCGCGCCGCCAGGAGAGCGGGTCGCCGGGGAGCGCGGACAGGTCCGGCGCCACGCCCACCGAGCCGGAGGAGAGCGCGGTCGCGCCGGGCGCGCGCCGCACCAGCGCCACCTCGCAGCCGGCCGCCCGCGCCGAGAGCGCCGCCAGGGCGCCGGCCATGCCGCCGCCCACCACCAGCACGTCGGCCCGCACCGTGCGCGACGGGGTCACGGCGCCTCCCAGGGGCCGCAGCCGCCGCGCAGCAGCTCCTCGGCGGCGAGCTGCGCGCCGTCCAGCACCGGCCGCCGCTCGCGCCAGCCCTGGTCGAGCAGGTCGGAGAGCTCCGCCCGGACGCGCTCGGGCGGCCAGGACAGCTCGCGGCCGGCGAGCTGCGCGCCCACCCGCGCGCAGTCGAGGCCGCCGCAGGCGCCCACCGCCAGCCGGCAGCGCCGCCGCAGGTCCTGGAGCCGCCGCACCTGCTCGTGGCGCGCGCAGTAGACCACCTCGGCCGCGAGGATGCCCTCGTCTCGGCACAGCACCAGGCCGAGGCGCCGGTCGTCGCGGACCATGCCGCAGATCTCCCGCGCGCGCCCGCCGTGCCGGTACACCAGCCGCGCCGCCACCGCCGCGTCCACCGGGAACTCGCGCGCCAGCGCGGCCGGATCGGGCACCTCGTCGCCGCCGGGCAGCGGCTCCTGGTGCGTGCGGCAGGGCGTGACCGGCCGGCCGAGCAGCGCCTCGATGCGGTCGGCGGCCTCCTCGGACTGCGCCCGGTACGAGGCGAGCTTCCCGCCCACGATGGAGAGCAGCCCGGCCGCGCCGTCGGCGGCGCCGTCGAGCAGCTGGTGCTCGCGCGAGAGCGCGTCCTCGTTCGGCCCGTACGCGTACACCGTGGTGCGCAGGCCGCACCAGGCGCGCGTGATCCGCGCCCGCCGCACGCCGGGGACGAGCGAGGCGGCGCCCTCCAGCAGGTACTCCACCTCGTCCTGGGTCGCCTCGAGGTCGTCCGGGTCGCCGTACCAGTCGTCGTCGGTGGTGCCGACGATCGACTCGTTCTCGTGCGGCATGAGGAACATCTGCCGCCCGTCCACCGCGGTGCAGATGACGCCGTAGCTGGACCAGCGGCGGTCGAGCGTGAGGTGCACGCCCTTGCCCGGGCGCATCGGCACCCGCACGCCGCTCGCGCGCGCCAGCGCCGGGGACCACGCGCCCGCCGCGTTGAACACCACCGGCGCCCGCGCCTCGCCCTCCTCGCCGGTGAGCGCGTCGCGCCAGCGGACGCCGCGCACCCGCCCGCCCTCGGTGAGCAGCTGGCGGACCTCCGTCCAGGTGCGCAGCTCGGCGCCGTGCGCGCGGGCGGAGAGCGCGTTCAGCGCGCAGAGCCGGAACGCGTCGATGCCCCACTCGTCCAGCGTCACCGCGCCGTGCAGGCCGGGGCGCAGCCCGGGCTCGAGGCGGTACAGCTCCTCGGCGGTCAGCCGCGTGGAGGGCCGCCCGCGCTTCAGCGGCTGGTACAGGTCGTAGGTGCCGACGTAGACCTCGGTGGCGTACCAGGCGGCGCGCTCGGCGAGCGTGGCGCCCTCGGCGCGCGAGCCGAACGGCATCAGGAACGGGATGCGGAACAGCAGGTGCGGGGCGATCCGCTGGATGTACCCGGAGTCCCGGCAGGCCAGCTCGGTGACCTTCCGGTCGGAGAGCATGTAGCGGATGCCGCCGTGGATCATGCCCGAGCTGTTGCCGCTCGCGCCGACCCCGAAGTCCGACTTCTCCAGCAGCAGCACCCGCAGCCCGCGCATGGCGCAGTCGCGGGCCGTGCCGGTCCCGTTCACGCCGCCGCCGACGATGATGACGTCGTGCTCGCCCATCGCGCGCGCCCCCGGCCCCGGAGCGTAGCCCGGACCGGGGGCGCGGTCGCGCGAAAGGTGAGGCGCCGGGGACGGCCGGCCGCGGCGGCGCGCCGCGGGACGGGCGCGACCTACTTCGGCTCGAACGTGCTCTTCACGTACAGCTCGCGCAGCTGGCGGCCGTCCACGTCGCCGGGGGCGCCGGTCATGAGGTCGGTGCCCTTCTGCGTCTTGGGCCAGGCCACCACGTCGCGGAGCGACTCGGCGCCGGTGAGGAGCATGACCAGGCGGTCCATGCCGAGCGCGATGCCGCCGTGCGGCGGCGCGCCCATCTTGAGCGCGTCGAGCAGGAAGCCGAACTTGTTGCGGGCCTCCTCGTCGGTGATGCCCATGGCCTTGAACACCCGCGCCTGGACCTCGGGGTCGTGGAGGCGGATGGAGCCGCCGCCGATCTCGAACCCGTTCAGCACCAGGTCGTAGCGGTAGCAGTTCACCTTGCCCGGGTCGCTCTCGAGGAACTGGAGGTCGGAGTCGTGCGGCCGCGTGAACGCGTGGTGCGCGGCGGCCCACTGGCCGGACTCCTCGTCGTACTCGAACAGCGGCGGGTTCACCACCCACAGGAAGCGCCAGGCGCCGCCCGAGCCGTACTCGGGGATGAGGCCCATGCGCTTGGCGAGGTGCACGCGCAGGTTCGCCATCACCGTGTGGACCACCGACTCCTTGCCGAACTGGAACAGGAGCAGGTCGCCCGGCTTCGCCTCGCAGGCCTCATTGACGGCCTGGCGGAGCGCGGGGGTGATGGTCTTCGCGAGCGGCGACTGGGTCCACTCGCCGCCCTCGCCGACCTTGGCGCGGGCGAGCCCCTTCGCGCCCATGCCCTTCACGTACTCCTCGAGCTTGTCGATCTCGGTGCGCGAGAAGTTCGCCGACGCGGGCACGCGCATCGCCTTGACGATGCCCTTGGCCTTCACGGCCTCGTCCATGAGCGGGACGCCGCCGCCGTCGTGCTGGCGCACCAGGTCGGTGAGCACCACGTGCGGCATGTCGAAGCGGAGGTCGGGCTTGTCGTTCCCGTACTTCGCCATCGACTCCTCGAACGGCATGCGCTGGAACGGGCGCGGGATCTCGATCCCGAGCACCTCCTTCCAGAGCTTCACCACCAGCCCCTCCAGCACGTCGAACACGTCGTTCTGCTCCACGAACGACATCTCGACGTCGATCTGGGTGAACTCGGGCTGGCGGTCGAGCCGGAGGTCCTCGTCGCGGAAGCAGCGGACGATCTGGAAGTACCGGTCGAAGCCCGCCATCATGTACAGCTGCTTGAAGAGCTGCGGGCTCTCGGCGAGCGCGTAGAACTTGCCGGGGTTGAGGCGCGAGGGGACGAGGAAGTTGCGGGCGCCGCCCGGCGTGTACTTCACCATGAACGGCGTCTCGAGCTCGAGGAAGCCCTTGTCGGTGAAGTAGTTGCGGGTGAGGTGGTTCACCCTCGCGCGCGTCATGAGCGTCTGCTGCAGCGGCGCGCGGCGCAGGTCGAGGTAGCGGTACTGGAGCCGCTTCTCCTCGCTCGTGTCGATCCTGTCCTCGATCTGGAACGGCGCCGGCTCGGAGCGGTTGAAGATCTCGAGGTCGGAGGCGTGGACCTCGATCTCGCCGGTGGGGAGCTTCGGGTTCACGTTGCCGCCGCGCGACACCACCTTGCCGCGCACGCCGACGCAGTACTCGAGCCGGAGCTGGCCGGCGAGCTCGTGCACGTCGGGGCGGACGTCCTCCTCGAACACCACCTGGGTGAGCCCGCCGCGGTCGCGCAGGTCGATGAACACCGCGCCGCCGTGGTCCCGCCGGTTGTTCACCCAGCCGAACAGCACGACCTCCTTGCCGATGTCGGCCTTGGTGAGTTCACCGCAGGAGTGGGTTCGCTTGAGCTCGGTGATGAAGCGCGGCAAGGGGCGGGCCTCCGGACGTGGGGAAAGGCAGCTAACACTGCGGAACCTCAGGCGTCAAGGACGACCGCAGCCCTTCCGGTGCGCGCCGCCGCAGGCCCTCCCCGGCCTCGCGGGCATGTGGAAGTTTCAGCCCGGACCCTGGAATTCCTGCAGGGCGCCGCGGCGCGGAGCGGACGCGGGCCCGCCCGGCGGCGTGCCGGCGCTGGCCCCGTGGTTGCAGTCCCGGCGCCCGGGGAGGGAGGCATCGCATGGACGTGGACGAGGGCGGCGTCGGGATCGATCCGGTGTGCGGGCGGCCGGTGCTCCAGGAGGACGCCGAGGCGTTCGAGTACAAGAAGCGCCGGTACTTCTTCTGCTCGCGCCGGTGCCGGGAGCGCTTCGAGCGGCACGCGGAGCGGCTCCACATGGGCGAGCTCGCCAGGATGGGCGCGCTGTTCGGGGAGCGGCGCGGTCGCTGGGGCGTGGCCTGAGCACCCGCGCCGCGCGGGATTCCCCGAGATGACGGGCGCATGCGCCGCGCGGCGCGCACGTCCCTGATCCGGGCACTGGACCCCTCCGGCGGGCTGGACGCAGGATGGCGGTCCCCTTCGCCTTCCGTCCGCCTCCCCTCGCACCCGGAGACCCGCCCATGCCCGCGCCCTCGCTGCCGCAGCGCTTCCGCGCCTTCGTCGTCCGGGAGGGCGACGGCACCCGCTCCGCCGGCTTCGAGGAGCTGCCCGCCTCGGCGCTGCCCGAGGGCGAGCTGACGGTCGCGGTCCGCTACTCGAGCCTCAACTACAAGGACGCGCTCGCGGTCACCGGCAAGGGCAAGGTGATCCGGAAGTTCCCCATGGTCCCGGGCATCGACCTCGCCGGCACCGTGCTCGAGTCCCGCGATCCCTCCTTCCAGCCGGGCGACGAGGTGCTGGTGACGGGCTGGGGCATCGGCGAGGCCACCTTCGGCGGCTACGGCGGCCTGGCGCGCGTCCGCGCCGAGTGGGCGCTGCCGCTCCCGCGCGGCCTGACCGCCCGGCGCGCCATGGCGATCGGCACCGCCGGCTTCACCGCCGCGCTCTGCGTGGACGCCCTGGAGGACGCCGGCGTGCGCCCCGGCGGCCGGCCGGTGATCGTCACCGGCGCGGCCGGCGGCGTCGGCAGCGTCGCCGTCGCGCTGCTGGCGCGCGCGGGGTACGAGGTCGCCGCCTCCACCGGCCGCCCCTCGGAGCGCGCCTTCCTGGAGTCGCTGGGCGCCTCGCGCATCGTGCCGCGCGAGGAGCTGGCGAGGCCGGGCACGCGGCCGCTCGAGTCGGAGACGTGGGCGGGCGGCGTGGACGCGGTGGGCGGCGCGGTGCTGGCCACCGTGCTCCGCCAGACCGCCTACCGCGGCGCGGTCGCCGCCTGCGGGCTCGCCGGCGGCACCGACCTGCCGGTCACGGTGCTCCCGTTCGTGCTCCGCGGCGTGCGCCTGCAGGGCGTGGACTCGGTGATGGCGCCCCAGGCGCCGCGCGCGCGGGCCTGGGGCCGCATCGCGCGCGATCTCACCGCCGACCACATCGACGCGCTCACCACCGAGATCCCGCTGGCGGAGGTGCCGGCCTGGAGCGAGCGGATCCTCGCCGGCCAGGTGCGCGGGCGCGCCGTGGTCGCGGTCGCGCCCTGAACGGCGGTTCGTGAGCGGCGCCCCGGCGGGCTCGCTGCGCTCGCTCATCGGCCACCTGCGGTGCCGCGCCTCAGCGCGCCGGCCGCAGGTCCTTCAGCTTGAGCTGCAGCCGGCGGGTGCCGTCCCACTCGTCGAAGCCGATGGTGAACGCGGCGTCCACCGGGCCCCCGCACGCCGGCGCGCGGTCGCCCATGCCGAAGCCGATGGCGTCGAGCCCGCGCCCGAGCGCGAGCTTCAGGTGCGCGCCCCCCGCCCCCACCGTCCGCGCGCGCGCCGCGGCGCCGCGCAGCGCGAACACCGGCTCCGGGTGGCCGGCGCCGAACGGCCCGAGCCGCGCCAGCCCCTCGGCGGCGTCCTCGGTGACCTCGGCGTCGCCCACCCAGCCGTCGATCCGGCAGCGCGGCACCAGGTCCTCGTCGGCGATGGTGGCGGCGGCGTGCGCCTCGAACGCGGCGCGGAACGGCTCGACCTGCGCCCGCTCCACCGTGACCCCGGCGGCGTGCCGGTGGCCGCCGAAGCGGGCCAGGTGGCCCGAGCACGCGGCGAGCGCGTCGTAGAGGTGGAAGCCCTCGATCGACCGCCCGCTCCCCTTCCCGGCGCCGTCCTCCAGCGCCACCAGCACCGCCGGGCGGTGGAAGCGCTCGACCACGCGCGACGCGACGATGCCCACCACGCCGGCGTGCCAGCCGTCGCGGGCCAGCACCAGCCCGCGCGCGCCGGCGGCCACGCGCGCCGCCGCATCGGCGAGCGCCTGCTCCAGGATGCGCCGCTCGATCTCCTGCCGCGCCTGGTTCTCGCGATCCAGCTCGTCGGCGAGCGCCTGCGCGGCCGCCGCGTCGCCGGACAGGAGCAGGCGCACGCCGCGCCCCGCGTCGTCGAGCCGGCCCGCGGCGTTGATGCGCGGCGCGAGGCGGAAGCCCACCTGCCCGGCCGTGATCGGCGTCCCGTCCGCGATGCCGGCCACGCGCTTCAGCGCGCGCACGCCCGGGCGCCGGCTGGTCGCGAGCTGCTCGAGGCCCCAGCGCACCAGGATCCGGTTCGCGCCCACGAGCGGCACCACGTCGGCGACCGTGCCGAGCGCGACGAGGTCGAGCACCTCCTTCAGGTTCGGCTCGGGCCGGGCCGGGCCGAAGCGGCCCCGCTCGCGGAGCCGGCGCCGGAGCGCC
Organism: Anaeromyxobacter sp. Red801; assembly: GCF_049201065.2. Classification (NCBI taxonomy): domain Bacteria; kingdom Pseudomonadati; phylum Myxococcota; class Myxococcia; order Myxococcales; family Anaeromyxobacteraceae; genus Anaeromyxobacter; species Anaeromyxobacter sp. Red801. Next base: position 3,165,107 of record NZ_CM181236.1, read on the forward strand.
ATGGCCAGCGCGAACGTCACGCCGACCGCGGCCAGGTCCTTCGACGGGTAGGCGCAGCCGGGCTGGTGGGGGTTGAGGATGGCGGCGGCCGCCGGCAGCTCCACCGGGACGGTGTGGTGGTCCACCACCACGGTGTCGACGCCCAGCCCGGCGGCGACGCGCACCTCGTCCACGCTCGTGATGCCGCAGTCGAGCGTCACCAGCAGGCGGACGCCCTGCGCGGCCAGGCTGCGGACCGCCTCGCCGTTCAGGCCGTAGCCCTCCACCAGCCGGTGCGGCGTGTAGGTGACGACGTCGGCCCCCGCCGCGCGCAGGAACCCGCAGAGCAGCGCGGTCGAGGTGACGCCGTCCACATCGTAGTCGCCGTAGCAGGCGATGCGCTCGCCGCCCTCCAGCGCGCGCACGATCCGCTCGACCGCGGCCTCCATGCCCTTCATGCGGAACGGGTCGGGCAGGTCGGCGAGGCGGGCGGCCAGGAAGGCCTCGGCCTCCGCCGCGTCGCCGCGGACGCGCGCCGCCAGCACGCGCGCGGCCAGCGGGTGCAGGTCCAGGGCGGCGGCCAGCTCCGCCGCGCGCGCCGCGTCCACCGCCGCCTCCACCCACCGCTTCCCGGTCGCGACCGACACGGTCCGCTCGGTAGCACGCCGCCCTGACAGGGCGGCGGCCGGGCGCGGGGGCGCGGCCGCGCGCGCGGAGGGCTCGCGCGCCCGCAGGCGGTGCGGCGCGCGCTCCGGGCCGGGCGGGAGGGCATGCCCAGGTTTCGGACCGCCGCGCAGACGCGCGAGACGGGAGGACGCATGAAGCACGCAGCGAGATGGATCCTGGCCGGCGCGCTGGCCGCGACGGTGCTGGGCGGCGCGTACGCGCAGAGCGGCGGCGCGGGCGGCACCGGGACCGGCACGTCCGGCACGCCGGGCTCCGCGGGGACCGGCACCGGCACCGCGGGGACGGACGCGACCGGCACCGGCACGATGGGCACGGGCACGACCGGGACCGGCACCGACGGCACCGGCACGTATCCGCCGCCGGCGGACGCGGGCACGACCGGCGCGCCGGGCACGGGCACCGGCACGGACGCGTATCCGCCGCCGACCGGCACGGGCACCGGCAGCGACACGACGGGGACCGGCACCACCGGCACCGGCACCACCGGCACCGGCACCACCGGCACCGGCACCGACGGCACCGGCACCGACGGCACCGGCACCACCGGAACGCCGGGCACGGGCACGGGCACGGGCACGGGCGGCACCGACGCGTACCCGCCGCCGGCGGGCACGGGCACGGACACGAACGGCGCGGGGACGACCGGCACGACCGGGACCACCGGCACGGGCACCTACCCGCCGCCGGCCGGCACCGGGACCGACACGGGCGACGCCGGCACGACCGGCGCCGCCGGGACCGGCACCGCGGGGACGGGCGCGCAGGGCACCGGCACCGCCGGCGGCGTGCAGCGCTGACGGGGGCGCCGCGGCTGCCTCCATCACGGAAAGTGGACGGAAGCGGCCGCGGCTCAGCCGCGGCTCAGGAGGCCGCGCGCCGCCTCGCCAGGGCGGCCTCGATCGCGGCGACCAGGCGCGCGGGCTCGAACGGCTTCCGGAGGAACACGTCGGCGCCGGCCCGGCGGAACGCCTCCTCCGCGTGCTCGTCGCCCGACATGCCGACGAGCACGGGGTGGTGCCGGCTGGGCGCGTCGTGCACCGCGCGGATGACCTCGCCGCCGAGCCGCCCGGGCAGGCGGTGATCCACCACCCAGACGTCCGCAGGCGGCAGATCGGCGAGCTGGAACACGCCGGCCTGCGCAGGCAGGCCGATCACCGCGTGGCCCATCCGCCGGAGCACCTCGACGAGCAGCTCGCGCAGATCGGCGTCGTCGTCGATGACGACGATGCGCAATCCGGCCCTGGAACCGCTCGCCCCCATGCCGCATGCATGCGCGCTCCGCGCCGATACGCGAACCCCCCGCGCGGGGTCGCTCCTCGTGATTGCGGAATCGGTGGCGCGGCGGTTCACCCACCGGCTGCGTCCCGTCGCCCGCTTCACTGAGGGTGTGCGGCCCGCGGCCGCGGCGCCGGCGTTCCGCGGGCGCGCGCGTCGCGCGGCTCCCGCCAACGGGGGCCATGCCTCGGCCCCGACCGCGAGCGCGCCGCGGCGCGGCGCGGCGCGGCGCGGACACGATCGGCGCGTCGCCGCGGACGTGCGGAGCGTGACCGCGGGCCCCCGGAACGACGAAGGCCCCTCGCATGCGCGAGGGGCCCTCCCGAACCAGAGCAGCCGGCCAGCCGGGCGCCGCGCTACTTCGCGGTCCGCGCCTGCGGCTGGGCCGCGGCCGAGCCGGCCGCGCCCTTCGCCTTCGCCCGCTTCTTCTCGGCGCGCTCCTCCAGCCAGATGGTCATCGGGGCGGCGATGAACCAGGTGGAGTAGGTGCCGGACACGATGCCGAACAGCATCGCCATCGAGAAGTCGAAGATGGTCCCGACGCCGTAGACGAGCAGGCCGATGAGCGAGAGCGCCGTCGCGAACGAGGTGAGGAAGGTGCGGCCCAGCACCTCGTTGATGGAGAGGTTCACGATGTCCGAGAGGCTCCGGCCGCGCAGCTTGGCCTGGTTCTCGCGGATGCGGTCGTAGATGACGACCGTGTCGTTCACCGAGTAGCCGACCACCGTCAGGATCACCGCGATCGAGGTCAGGTTGAACTCGCGGCCGGTGATGGTGAAGTAGCCCATGGTCATGATCGCGTCGTGCAGCATCGCGATGACCACGCCCGGGCTGAAGCGGAAGTCGAACCGCAGGCCGATGTACACCACGATGAGGCCGATGGCGTAGAGGATGGCCTTCAGGCCCTGCGCCTGGAGCTCGCGGCCGGCGGCCGGGCCCACGTACTCGACGCGGCGCACGTTCGGCTGCGCGTCGCCCAGGTGGTCCTTCAGGCCCGCCTGGACGTTCTCCTGGATGCCCTGGGTGATGACCGCGTAGGAGCGCGTGCCGGCGGTGAGCCCCTGCTCCTCGCGGACGTCGCGCACCTTCACGCCGGCCGCCTCGACCGCCGCCCGGACCGCGGCGGCGTCCACCGCGCCCGAGAACTGGAAGTCGATCTTGTCGCCGAACTCGGGGTTGAAGGCGAAGCCCGCCACCGGCAGCTTCGTCTTCACCGCGTCGGCCACCCGGGCCACGTCCGCCTCGGTGAGCAGCGAGATGCGCTCGACGCGGATGAGGAAGGTGTGCTCGGCCTCGGCGCCGTAGGTCTGGACCGAGGCGCCCTTGAAGCCCAGGTCCTCGACCGTCTTGCGGATGTCGGCGGGATCGACGGCCTTGCCGAACTGGACCTCCATCTCGGTGCCGCCCGCGAAGTCCACGCCCATGTTCAGGCCGTGGACGAACGGGAGCGACCACAGGATGATCGCCAGGTTCACGACCAGCGAGAGCGCCACGGCGATGTGGCGCTTGCCCACGAAGTCGAACTTCGTGTCGTGGGGGATGATGTCGAAGGTCTTGAATTGCATCAGACGCTCAGGCGCGCCGTGTCGTGGCGCGTGAAGTACTCCATGATCACCCGGGTCACCACGATGGACGTGAACATCGAGGCGACCAGGCCGATGATCAGCGTCACCGCGAAGCCGCGGATCGGCCCCGACCCGTACTGGAACAGCACCACGCCGGCGACCAGCGTGGTCACGTGCGAGTCCACGATGGTCCAGAACACGCGGTCGTAGCCGAGCTGCACCGACTGCCGCACGTTGCGCCCGGCGCGCATCTCCTCGCGGATGCGCTCGTTGATGAGCACGTTCGCGTCCACCGCCATGCCGAGCGTGAGCACGAACCCGGCGATGCCCGGCAGCGTCAGCGTGGTGCCGATCATCGACATGACCGCCAGCACCAGCAGGCCGTTCAGGGCCAGCGCCACGTCGGCCACCAGGCCGGTGCCGCGGTAGTAGACGACCATGAACACCACCACCAGCGCGAGCCCGACCAGCGCCGCGAGCGTGCCCTTGCGCACCAGCTCCGGCCCGAGGGTGGCGCCGACGGTGCGCTCCTCGGTGATGGTCACCGGGGCGGGGAGCGCGCCGGCCTTCAGCACCAGCGCGATGCCGTTCGCCTCGTCGAACATGTCCTGCTGGTTGCGGCCCGAGCCCAGCGTGATCTGGCCGTTCGAGGAGATGCGGCCCTGGATGTAGGGCGCGGTCTCGACCTTGTCGTCGAGCACGGTCGCCATGCGGCGCCGCATGTTCTCGCTGGTGAGCTTGTCCATCAGCCGCGCGCCCTCGGGCGACATCTTGAAGGACACCACGGGGCGGCCGCGCTGCAGCGTGTCGGACTGGTCGATGGCCACCGCCGCGTCGGCGATGTAGTCGCCGGTCAGCTCGGTCTTCGCGCGGAGCAGGTACGTCCGGTAGTAGGTGGTCTTGATGGGGCCCTGGCCGACCTGGCCCTCGCCGATGCCCACCACGTTCTTCTGCGGGTCGAGCAGCGGGTTCAGCTTCTCCTCGATGACCTTCTCGAGCTCGGTGCGGGTGTTGGCCGCGACCATGGTGGCCGCGCGCGACCCGCCGTTCGGCAGCTCGACCGGCTCCACCGTCCAGCAGCCGCTCTCGGGCAGCGGCAGCGAGAGCCCCTGGCGATCGCCCTGGCACTGCGGGAGCTGCGTGCGGACCTGGTCGAGGACCGGGTTCTCGTCGTCGGCGATCTTGAACTCGAGCTGCGCGGTGCGGCCCAGCAGCTCCTTGGCCTTCTCCGGATCCTTGAAGCCCGGCAGCTGGACCTGGATCTGGTTGTTGGCCTTGGTCTTGATGTCGGGCTCGGTGACGCCCCACTTGTCCACGCGGTTGCGGATGACCTTCTCCGCCTGCTTCACCGCCTTCTCGCGGAAGTCGCGGAGCACCGCGTCCTTGAAGGCGAAGCGGACCGCGCCCTCCGGCGCGCCACCCGGCGAGTACATCTCCTCCGAGTAGCCGGTCGAGCCGAGCACGGCGTCCTTCACCTCGCCCGGGTTCGCGGCGGTCACCTCGACCTGCGCGCCGCCGCCGACCACCTGCGTGCCGGTGAACGCGACGTTCTTGCCCTTCAGGAACTCGCCGATCTCGTCGGCGCGGCGGGCGACCTTGGTCTTCACCGCGCGGTCGACGTCCACGCCCATGGAGAGCAGGATGCCGCCCTGGAGGTCCAGGCCGAGGTTGAGGTGGTGCTTCGCGTCCGGCGCCCAGCCCGGCACCGAGGTGTCGTACGCCTCGGTGTTCCGCTGGTCGGGCGGGAGCTTGAAGTAGAACCAGCTCGGGACGAGCTGGTAGATCGACAGGATCGCGACCGCGACGACGAGCGCGACGCGCCAGTACCAGGAGCGTTCCATCTACTTCTTCCCCTCCGCCTTGGCCGGCTGGGCCTCCACCTGCTTCCACTGACCGGCGACCTGGCCCTTGAGCACGCGGAGCTTGGTCCCCGCGCCGACGTCGATGGTCACCGTGCGGTCCTCCACCAGCACGACCGTGCCGATGATCCCGCTCTGCGTCACCACCTCGTCCCCCTTCTTCAGCGCGGCCACGAACGCCTGGTGCGCCTTCGCCTGCTTCGCCTGCGGGCGGAAGAAGACGAAGTAGAAGACCACCGCGATGGCGATGAAGGGCAGGAACTGGACGACGGGGTTCGGCGCCTGACCGTCGGCGGTCTGCGACAGGAAGGCGTGCAGGACGGGATGCATGGATGTGCTCCGGAGCTCGATCCGCTCGGTGAGAAAAAGCGCTGTGTTCTAGCGTGATTTCGACGACGGCCGCAACCCCTTTGTTCCCCGCCGGGACGCCCGGGCGTGCGCGGCCGCGCGCACCCGGCCGGCGGGCCCCGTCAGCCGTCGCCCGCCGCGCGCCAGGCGGACAGCCGCTCGGCGCGGAACGCCGCGAACCGGCCCTCCTCGACGGCGCGCCGGGCGTCCGCCATGAGCGACAGGTAGAAGTGCAGGTTGTGCAGGGTGTTCGCGCGCAGCGCCAGGATCTCGCCGGCCTTGAACAGGTGGCGCAGGTAGGCGCGGGTGAACGTCCGGCAGGCGTAGCACCCGCACTCCGGATCGGCCGGCCGCTCGTCGTCGGCGTAGCGCGCGTTGCGGATCACCACCTTGCCGCGGCTCGTGAACAGCAGGCCGTTCCGCGCGGTGCGGGTGGGGAGCACGCAGTCGAACATGTCCACGCCGGCGGCGATGCCGGCCAGCAGGTCCTCCGGCGTGCCCACGCCCATGAGGTAGCGCGGCTTCTCGCGCGGCAGCCGCGGCGCGTCCCGCGCCACGCCGTCCCACATCTCCGCCGGCGTCTCGCCCACCGCGTAGCCGCCCAGCGCGTAGCCGGGCAGGTCGAGCGCGGCCGCCTCCTCGATGGCCCGCGCCCGCAGGTCCCCGTGCAGCCCGCCCTGCGCGATGCCGAACAGCGCGCACCGCGGCCCCTCGCGCGCCTCGATGGCGCGCCAGGCGTCGCGGCACCGCACCAGCCACCGCTGCGTGCGCGCCAGCGACAGCTCGTGGTAGGCGCGGTCGGCGAGCGCCGGCGGGCACTCGTCGAAGGCCATGATCACGTCGGCGCCGAGCGCCTCCTGGACCTCGATGGCCTTCTCCGGGGAGAGGAAGTGGCGCGAGCCGTCGAGGTGGCTGCGGAAGGTGACGCCCTCCTCCGCGATCTCGACCAGGCCCGGCCCGCCGCGCTCGCGGCCGGCGCCCTTCTCGCCCAGGCTGAACACCTGGAAGCCGCCCGAGTCGGTGAGCACCGCGCCGGGCCAGGACATGAACCGGTGCAGCCGGCCGAGCCGCTGCACGCGCTCGTGCCCCGGGCGCAGGTACAGGTGGTAGGTGTTCGCGAGCACGATCCCGGCGCCCAGCGCCTGGAGGTCGCGCGGCTCGAGCGTCTTCACCGTGGCGGCGGTGCCCACCGGCATGAACACCGGCGTCTCGATGGTGCCGTGCGCGGTCTCGAGCCGGCCGCGGCGGGCGGCGCCGTCCTCGGCGAGGAGCTGGAAGCGGATCACCGGGCCGGTGTCGCCCGGGCCGGCGGGCCTGTCAAGCCGGGCGCCGGCCCACGCGCGCCACCCCGGCCACCACGCCGCGCCAGGCCCGGCCCGCCCGCCCCTCCAGCACGAGCCGCAGCCCGGCGGTCCGCTCCACCGCGCCGCCCGGCTGGTTCCAGCACACCACCGCGCGCGCCGCGGGCGCGAACACCCCGCGGCCGAGCCGCAGCATGACGAGATCGCCGACCAGCGGGAGCTGCCCGGGCCAGCGCACCGCGCAGCCGCCGTCCGAGACGTTGAGCGCGCTCGTGTCGAAGGCGCCGCCGCCGTGCTCGACCCGCAGCGGCAGGTCGCAGGGGAAGCGCGGCGCCCGCTCCTGGAACGTGACCGGCTCGCCGCGGGCGGCGGTGGCGAGGAACCCGGCGGCGGGCAGCGAGGCGCGGTCGAGCGCGAGGTCCACGCCGGGCGGCAGCGCCGGCCGCCCCATCCGCCGGACCATGGCGACCTTCCCGTAGAGGGTGGCCCGGATGGCCTGGCCGTAGATCCCGACCCGCACCGCCACGCGATCGCCCACGCGCGAGTCGGAGAGCGCCGGCACGAACAGCTGCCCCGCCTCCGGCCGCCAGCCGGCCAGGTATTGCCCCGGCTCCACGTTGACCGAGACGCTGTGCACGCCCCCCGCTCCTCGCCGCCCGTATAGCACACACCCGCGCACCTCACGGCGCGCCGGACGGGACGCGCGGGCTCAGCGGCGGAGCAGGAGCATCGCGTCCCCGTAGCTGAAGAACCGGTAGCCGCGCGCGACCGCCTCGCGGTAGGCGGCCAGCACGCGGCCCTGGCCGCCGAACGCGCAGACCAGCACCAGCAGCGTGGAACGGGGGAGGTGGAAGTTCGTGACCATCGCGTCCACCGCGCGGAACGGGTGGCCGGGGCGGATGAACAGCTCGGTGCGGCCGGGGCCGGCGGCGACGGCGCCGTCGCGCCAGGCGCTCTCCAGCGTGCGCACCGAGGTGGTGCCCACCGCCACGATCCGCCCGCCGCGCGCGCCGGCCGCGGCGAGCTCGGCCGCGGCGGCCGGGGACACCTCGTAGCGCTCGCCGTGCATGCGGTGCGCGTCGAGGTCGTCCCCGCGGATGGGCAGGAACGTCCCGGGGCCGACGTGCAGCGTCACGGCGGTCCGCCGGACGCCGCGCGCGGCCAGCCGCGCCAGCAGCGGCTCGGTGAAGTGCAGCCCGGCGGTGGGCGCGGCGGCGGAGCCGGGGGCCCGCGCCCAGATGGTCTGGTAGCGCGCCGCGTCCTCGGCGTCCGGGGCGCGGCGGATGTACGGCGGCAGCGGGATGCGCCCGGCGCGGCCCAGCGCCGCCTCCAGCTCGGCGCCCTGGCGGTCCAGGGTGACCTGGTAGAACCCCTCGCCCTCCGCGGCGTCCACGCGCGCCTCGAGGCCGTCGAAGGTGAGCACCGCGCCCTCGCGGATGGGCTTCGACGCCTGCCCCATGGCCCGCCAGCGCCGGCCCAGCCCGCCCTCCAGCGGCTCGCACAGGAGCAGCTCCACCTTGCCGCCCGACGCCTTGTGGCCGAGCAGCCGCGCCGGGATGACGCGCGTGTCGTTGAAGACGAGCAGGTCGCCCGGCGCGAGCAGCTCCGGCAGGTCCGCGAAGCCGCGGTGCGCGGGCGCGCCCTCCGGCGCGAGCACCAGGAGGCGCGAGGCGTCGCGCGGCGTGACCGGCGCCTGGGCCACCAGCCCCTCGGGCAGGGCGAAGTCGAAGTCGGAGAGGCGCACGGTCGGTCAGTACATCCGCAGGACGTCGGTGCCCGGGTAGTAGTGGCGGAGGATCTCGCGGTAGTCCTTCCCCTCGCGCGCCATCCCCGCCGCGCCCCACTGGCACAGCCCGGCGCCGTGGCCCTGGCCGCGCCCGTCGAACGCGAACCCGCGGCGCACCTCGCGGACGTCGAACGCGAGCGAGGGCAGCCGCGCCCAGCCGAGCCGCTGCCGGAGATCGGTGGCGGCCAGCGTGACCCGCCGCCCGCGCCCGGCCACCTCCACCTTCTCGGCGCGGCCGCTCGCGGTGCGCGCCACCACCCGCGCCCCGGTGGCCGCCCCGCCCAGCCCGGCGAGCCGCCCCAGCTCCGCCGCGCCCACCTCCAGCGACCAGCGCACCCGCGGCGCGCGATCGCAGCGCCCGCACTCGACCGAGGCGAGGTACGGGAGGTCGCGGCCCAGCGCCGGCATGCCGGCCTCGGTGCGCCCGCCGCAGGCCGCGTGGAAGTACGCCTCCACCGGCTCCATCCCCTGCACCAGCACCTCGCCGTGCGTCGCGTCCACCGCCGCGCGCGCCTGCGGGCTGGCGCGCCCGGCCGCGAACACCTGCGCGATGACGCCGCTCGCGATGTCCCAGCGCCGGTTCGCCGCCTGCGCCTCCACCTTGCGCGTGAGCGCGTAGCTGCGCGCGGCGACCGCCTGCGCCTTGAGCGCCTCGGGCGGGAAGCTCCCCGGCATCTCGCCCGCCACCACGCCGGCCACGTAGTCCTCGAGCCGGAGCTCCTGGATCTCCTCCGGCTGCGCCCGGACCTGCACGCGGATCAGCTCCTCGGCGCGCGCGGGCGCGGCGGCCGCGGCGAGCGCGGCGGCCAGCGCCGCGGCGGTGGCGAGCGGGCGGCGCAAGGCGGGCTCAGCCCTCGTCGGCGGCGGCCGGCACCCGGGCGCGGCGCGCCTCCTTCACCTTGTGCCAGACGAACCAGCCCACCGCGAGCACGCCCGCGACGACGATGGCCAGCTCGAAGCGGTGGTAGACGGCCTTCACCCGCGGATCGGTGTGCCAGGCCTCGCCGGCCCACTCGCCCACCCACGCCAGCGCGTAGCACCACGGGTACGAGCCGACGAACGTGTAGGCGATGAACTTGCCCATCGGCATGCGCGACACGCCGGCGGGGAACGCGATGAACGTGCGGATCACCGGGAGCAGCCGGCCCGCGAACACCACCCACTGGCCCCAGCGCTGGAACAGCCGGTCGGCGAGGTCGAGCTCCTTGTGCGAGAGGAGCACGTAGCGCCCGTACTTCTCGATGAGCGGCCGCCCGCCGAACTGGCCCAGGTAGTAGGCCGGGATCGAGCCGACCACGCAGCCGATGGCGCCGGCCAGCGCCGCGCCGTGCAGCGTCATCTCGCCCCGGTACACGAGGTACCCGGCGAACGGCATGATGATCTCGGACGGCAGCGGGATGCACGCGCTCTCGATGGCCATCAGCAGCACGATGCCGCCGTAGCCCATCGACGAGATCACCGACGTGGTGAACACCGCCAGCGCCTCGATCACCTGGAGATCATTCGCCCTCGCCGTCCCCGCCCGCCGGGCCGCCGCGCGCGGCCCCTTCGGCGGGGTAGTAGACCGCCTCGTAGGGGCAGGTGCAATCCTGCTCCGGCGGCTCCGGATAGAAGTAGCGCTCGCCGCGCCCGTTGCGGAGCCACTGGCCCCGCGCGCCCGGCGCGCCTTCCCCCGCCAGGTAGTCCGGCTGCAGCGTGACCTTGCCGCCGCCGCCCGGGAGGTCCACCGCGAGGTGCGGGATGGCGAGCCCGCTGGTGCGCCCGCGCATCGCCTCGAGGATCGCCACGCCCGCCGCGAGCGGCGTGCGCAGGTGGCCGGTGCCCGCGGCGAGGTCGCCCTGGTGCAGGTAGTAGGGGCGGACGCGGAAGGTGAGCAGGCGCTCGTTCAGGTCGGTGAGGATGCGCGCCGAGGAGTTCAGGCCGCGCAGCAGCACCGACTGGTTCTCGACCGGCACGCCGTGGTCCACCAGCCGCTCGCAGGCCTCGCGCGCCTCGGGCGTGCACTCCTTCGGATGGTTGAAGTGCGTGACCACGAACAGCGGCGCGTGGCGGCGCAGCGCCGCCGCGAGCGCCTCGGTGACGCGCATCGGGTTCGTGACCGGCGCGCGCGTCGCGACGCGGAGCACCTGCACGTGCGGGATGGCCCGCAGGCCGGCCAGGATCCCGTCGAGCTTCTGGTCGGAGAGCGAGAGCGGGTCGCCGCCGGAGACGATGACGTCGCGCACCTCGCGGTGCGCCCGCACCCAGGCGATCCCCTCCTCCACCGCGGCGCGGTCGAAGCCGCCCTCGTCGTCGCTGAAGGTGATGCGCCGGCGGGTGCAGTGGCGGCAGTAGACCGCGCAGCGGTCCACCGCCAGGAACAGCGCGCGGTCGGGGTACTTGTGGACGATCGCGCGCACCGGCCGGTGCGGCTCCTCGCCGATGGGATCGTCGAGGTCGCCCGGCGCGGGCACCGCCTCGGCCGCCGACGGCATGACCTGAAGGCGGATCGGGCAGGCCGGGTGGTCGCGGTCGATGAGCGAGGCGTAGTAGGGCGTCGCCGCCACGCGGGTGTGGCCGGCCGCGAGCGCGAAGCCGCGGCGCTCGGCCTGGGTGAGCGGGAACAGCCGCTCGAAGTCGGCCGCCGTGGCGAGCGCATGGCGCTGCTGCCAGCGCCAGTCGCGCCACTCGGCCTCGGTGGTGCCGGGGAAGAGCTCTCGCCAGGTCATCGCGGGTGCGGCGCAGGCCTCAGGAGACCGGGGGGGGAGCGCACGCGAGGCGCGGAAGGTAACGGCAGCAGGCAGCCGAGTCAAACCTCCAGCGGCCCGGCAGGGTTCCACGCCTGCCCTCCAGGCGAGGGCTCCCCTTTCGGCTACACCACGGGGGCCCGGTCGCAGATGTCAATGGCGGCCCTCTCTGTTAATCAATGCGGGCAAACGGGCCGCCGGACCGGGCCTCCTGGAGCGAGCACGACATGGCGAATCTTCCGGTGATGGGCGACGTCGGCGGGGTGACCGAGGAGCTGGCCGGCGGCGGCCGGACGAACGGGGAGGCGAAGGCCCCGGTGCGGCGTGAGGACGCGCCCCGTCCGGTGGCGAACGTGCTGTCCCGGTTCAAGCCGGGCCCGCGCTCGATCTGGGCCGACGTGCCCGACGCGCTCTGGAACGACTGGCACTGGCAGCAGCGCGAGCGCGTCATCCGGCTCGACCAGCTCGAGCGCGTCCTGCGCGTCACGCCCGAGGAGCGCGAGGCGGCGGTGAAGACCGAGGCCGAGTTCCACATGGGCATCACGCCGTACTACGCGGCGCTGATGGACCCCGAGGACCCGACCTGCCCCATCCGCCTCCAGTCGGTGCCGACGATGGGCGAGCTCAACATCCTCGCCTCCGACCTCGAGGACCCGCTCGCGGAGGAGCGGGACATGCCGGTGCCGGGCATCACGCACCGCTACCCGGACCGCGTGCTGTTCTACACGACGCACAACTGCCCGGTGTACTGCCGTCACTGCACGCGCAAGCGGAAGGTCTCCGACCCGACCAGCGCCGCGGCCAAGCGGCAGATCGAGGAGTCGCTCGCGTACATCGCGCAGCACACCGAGATCCGCGACGTGGTGATCTCCGGCGGCGACCCGCTCTCGCTCTCCGACGAGCGGCTCGACTACATCCTCGGCCGGCTCCGCGCCATCCCGCACGTCGAGATCTTCCGGCTGGGGACGCGCAACCTGGTCACGCTGCCGCAGCGCGTGACCGACGACTTCGTCTACATGCTCCGCCGGCACCACCCGGTCTTCGTGAACACGCACTTCAACCATCCGAAGGAGTGCACGGCCGAGGCGTTCGAGGCCGCCCGCCGCCTCGCCGACGCCGGCTGCGTCATCGGCAACCAGATGGTGCTGCTGAAGGGCGTGAACGACGATCCCGCGGTGGTGAAGGAGCTGAACCACAAGCTCCTGCTCATGCGGATCCGGCCCTACTACATCTACCAGTGCGACCTGGCGCGCGGCATCAGCCACTTCCGCACGCCGGTCGAGGCCGGCATCCGCATCATCGAGGCGCTCCGCGGCCACACCTCGGGCCTCGCGGTCCCGCAGTTCGTGGTGGACGCGCCGAACGGCGGCGGGAAGATCCCGGTCAACCCCGAGTACGTGGTCTCCCACGAGGGGAAGCGCTGGGTGCTCCGCAACTTCGCCGGCAAGCAGTTCGAGTACGTCGAGCCGTAGCCGGCGCGGCCTCACCTCAGTCCACGACGGCGATCGCGTCGATCTCCACGCGGGCGCCGCGGGGGAGCCCGGCCACCTGCACGGTGGAGCGGGCCGGCGCCGGCGCCGGGAAGTGCTTTGCGTACTCCGCGTTCATCCGCGCGAAGTCCGCGAGGTCGGTGAGGAACACGGTGGTCTTCACCACGTGCTCCGGCCCGGCGCCCGCGGCGGCCAGCACCGCGCGCAGGTTCCGGAGCGCGCGCGCCGTCTCCTCCTCGATGGTGCCGGAGAACAGCTCGCCGGTGGCCGGATCGAGCGGGACCTGGCCGGAGAGGTAGAGCGTGCGGGCGCCGCGCGCCTCGACGCCCTGGCTGTACGGGCCGATGGCCTTCGGGGCGCCGTCCGTCGCGATGGGGGTCTTCATGCGCGGCACCCTACCCGCGCCCGCCGCCCCCGGCAACGCGCCGGCCGGGGCCGCGGGCCGGGATCACACGCGCTGGACCGACTGCACGCCCTCGATCCGCTCGATGCTGCGGATGACGGAGTTGAGCTGCTTCAGGTCGCCGATGGTGACCTCGAAGTCGTTCACGGCGCGCTCGCCCGGGGTGGTGCGGCAGCTCGCCTGCGAGATGTTCACGCCGGCCTCGCTGAACGTCTGCGAGATCTTGGCGAGGATGCCGGGGCGATCGGTGGTGATGACCCGCAGCGAGACCGGGCGCTTGAAGTCGCCGCGCACGTCCCAGGCCACGTCCACGCGCCGCTCCGGGTCGATGCCCAGCACCTTGTCGCAGGAGGCGGTGTGCACGGTCACGCCGCGGCCGCGGGTGATGAAGCCCACGATGGCGTCGCCGGGCACCGGGTTGCAGCACTTGCCGTAGCGGACCAGCACGTCGTCGATGCCGTTGATGCGGACGCCCTCGGTCGGGCGGCGCGCCATCTTCCGGAACAGCTCGGTGATGCGGCTGGTGGGCGGCGCCTCGGCGGGCGGCGGCGGCTCGGCGAGCCGGTCGGGCGGGAGCACCTGCTGCAGGAGCTGCCCCGGCGACACCTTGCCGTAGCCGACCGCGGCGAGCACGTCGTCCGCCTGGCGGTACCCGAGCGCCTGCGCCGCCTTCTCCAGCTCGCCGCCCTTCTGCAGCTTGTTCAGCGTGACGCCGAAGCGGCGCAGCTCCCGCTCGGCGATGTCGCGGCCGATCTCCACCGAGCGCCGGTGCTCGGCCTGGCGGATGAACTGGCGGATGCGGGCCTGGGCGCGGCTGGTCTTGACGAAGGTGAGCCAGTCCTTCGACGGGTGCGCGTTCGGGCTGGTGAGGATCTCGATGGTGTCGCCGTTCTTGAGCTTGTAGCGGAGCGGGACGAGCTTGCCGTTCACCTTGGCGCCGACGCAGTGCTCGCCGATCTCCGAGTGGATCGTGTAGGCGAAGTCCACCGGCGTGGCGCCGCGCGGCAGGCTCTTCACCGCGCCCTTCGGCGTGAAGACGAACACCTCGTCGGAGAACAGGTCGACCTTGACCGTCTCCAGGAACTCGCGCGGGTCGGCGAGGTCGCGCTGGAACTCCACCAGCTGGCGCAGCCAGCCGAAGGACTCCGCGTCCTTGCGCGACAGCTCTGCGCCCTTCCCGTCGCGCCCCTTCTCCTTGTAGGCCCAGTGCGCCGCCACGCCCTCCTCGGCGATGCGGTGCATCTCGCGGGTGCGGATCTGCACCTCGATGCGCTCGCCGGCCGGGCCCACCACGGTGGTGTGGAGCGACTGGTACAGGTTGGGCTTCGGGATGGCGATGTAGTCCTTGAAGCGGCCGGGCACCGGCTTCCAGAGCGCGTGCACGAACCCGAGCGACTCGTAGCACTCGGCCACCGTGTCCACGATGACGCGGAACCCGACGACGTCCTGGATCTGCTCGAAGTCCACGTCGAGCTGCCGCATCTTCCGGTAGATCGAGTAGACGTGCTTCACGCGCCCCGAGACGTCGGCCTTCATGCCGGCCTCGGCCAGCCGGCGCCGGATGATCTCCACCACCTCGGCGACGAAGCGCTCCTTCTCGCGGGCGCGCACCGAGACCTTCTCGTTCAGCTCCGAGTAGTCGGCCGGGCGCAGGTACTTGAACGACAGCTCCTCCAGCTCGGTCTTGATCCACTGGATCCCGAGCCGGTTCGCGAGCGGCGCGTAGATGTCGAGCGTCTCGCGGGCGATGCGCTCCTGCGACTCGGGCTTCATCGCGTCGAGCGTTCGCATGTTGTGGGTGCGGTCCGCGAGCTTCACCAGCAGCACGCGGATGTCCTTCGCCATCGCCACCACCATCTTGCGGAAGTTCTCCGCCTGCTTCTCCTCCTGGGTGTTGGCGGCGGTGAACTGCGAGAGCTTGGTGACCCCGTCCACCAGCTCGGCGATCTCCAGGCCGAACAGCTCGGAGATCTCCTTCTTGGTGGCGAGGGTGTCCTCGATGGTGTCGTGCAGCAGCCCGGTCACCACCGACGACTCGTCCAGCTTCAGCTCGGCGAGGATGCCAGCGACCTCCAGCGGGTGGACCAGGTACGGCTCGCCCGACTTGCGGATCTGGCCCTGGTGCACCTTGGCGCTGTAGACGTAGGCCTTCTTGATCAGGTCGAGATCGGGATCGGGGTGGTAGCCGGATACCCGGTCGAGGATGTCGTTGAGCCTGAGCAAGGTCGAAGGGCCAGCGTAACGGGTCGCGTCCGAGTGCGGCAAGCTTGTGGGCCTGCCCATCATCTCAGATCCCGTAACGCGGCGCGCCAGCCCGTGCCATGACCCGGGGGCGCGGCAGGCGCCGGGACGGGTCGGACGGCCCCGGCGAAAGGGCGGGGGGCGCCCGTCGGGCCGTCCGGCCGCGCGGAGGGGCCGGGAGCGCGCGCGACCCCCACCGGCCCGGCCTGCACCGGACGTTGAGGAACCCCGGCGGCACGGGGTAACGTCCCGCCGGGCCAGGGAGACGACGGGATGACCTGCGAAGGCTGCGGCGCGGCGCTCGACGCCACCATGGACCGGTGCCCGGCGTGCGGCCGCGAGCTCGAGTTCGGCCGGCTCACCGGCATCCTGGGCGTGGTCTGCCGCGCCTGCGACGCGTACAACGAGCCGGGCGCCCGGGCCTGCTCCGCCTGCGGCAAGCCGCTCGGCGCCGGCGAGCCGCCGCCCGGCGCCCCGAAGCCGACGCCGGCGCCGGCCCCTGCCCCGGCCCGCGCGCCGCCGGCCGCCGCGTCCCCTGCGCCCGCGCCCGCTCCCGCGCCGCCGGCGCCTGGTTCACCCATCGTGCACGCCATCGGGCGCGCCGGCGCGGCCGCCACCCGCTTCATCCCCGCCTCCGCCATCCGTGCGCTCCGGCCCGACCCGCGCCCCGCGCCGGCCCCCGCCGCCGCCGCCGCCCCGGCCCCCGCGGCGCCCCCGCTCGCGCCGGGCCGCGTGGAGCTGGTGCCCGAGCCCGGCCCCGGGCCGGCGCGCGCGCCGTTCCGGCTGGCGCGGCCGTCCACCGTGGCAGGCCGCAGCGAGGGCGCGCTCCGCCTCGCCGACGACCCGTCGATCGGCGACCGCCACGCCACGTTCCTGTTCCGCGACGGCGCGCTGCTGGTCCGCGACGAGGGCGCGCCCGGCGGTGTGCTGGTGCGGCTGCGCGGCCACCCCGCCTCGCTCCGCCCCGGCGATCCGTTCGCGGTGGGCGGCCGCCTGCTCCGCTACGCCGGGCCGCTCCCGCCCCCGCCGCTGCCCTCGGCCGACGGCACCCGGCGCATCGGCTCCCCGCGCCCGGCGCCGCCGGCGGTGGCGGTGGAGGAGCTGCTGGAGGGCGGCGCGCCCGGGCGCACCTGGGTGCGCAGCGGGCCGTCGATCACCGTGGGACGGGCCGGCGCGGCGGTGTCGCTGGGCGACGACCCGAGCATCGCGCCGGCGCACGCCGAGCTGCGCATCGAGGCGGACGGGACCGCCCGGCTGAGGGATCTCGGCTCCGCCACCGGGACGTTCGCGCGCGTCCCGCCGCACGGCGAGCGCGAGCTGCGCGAGGGCGACGCGGTGCGGCTGGGCCGGACGGTGCTGCGCGTGAGCGCGGTCGCGGATCCCTGAGCCGACGAGGAGGAGCGAGCCATGGCCGTCGTGTTCGTCTCGATCACCCCGCTCGGCACCGGGACGCCGAGCGTGTCGCGCTACGTGGCCGGGGTGGAGCGGATCCTCCGCGGCACCCGGCTCACCAGCCAGCTCACCGCCATGGGGACGATCATCGAGGGCGACCTCGACGAGATCCTGGCGGTCGTGCGGCGGATGCACGAGCACCCGTTCACCGAGGGCGCCGTCCGGGTCTCGACCTCCATCAAGATCGACGACCGGCGGGACCGGCCGGAGCACAGCATCGCGGGGAAGGTGCGGTCGGTGGAGGAGAAGCTGAAGTAGCTCAGCGCGCCGGGGGACCGGGCGCGGGCGCGGGCGCGGGCGCAGGCGCAGGCGCAGGCGGCACCCGGTACCGGAGCTGGCGCTCCGCCGCGCCCCGGCGCGCCAGGACCACGATGACGAGGCCGCCGGCGACCGCGACCGCCATCGCGAGCACGAAGAACCAGAACGGACCGCGGCGGCGGGTGGGCACCGCCCGATGGTAGCCCGGCGCGCACCGCGCCGCACGTCCGCGCGTCCCGCGTTCCCGGTACCTGCGTTGACCCATGGCGAAGGGCGTGGCGGAATGCGCCGCATGGCGAGGGAGGCGGCGTGCGCGCGGTGCGGACGGGAGAACGGGACGGCGGCCGCGTTCTGCCAGCAGTGCGGGCTGCCGCTGCGCGCGCCCGGCCCGGCGGCGCCCGAGCCGCCCGCGGCGCGCGGCCGGCGCTGCGGCGGCTGCGGCGCCGGGCTCGACCCCGCGGACCGGTTCTGCCCGCGCTGCGGGACCGCCGCCGCGCCCCGGCCCGGCGACCCGCACGCCGCGCCCACCGCCTCCGGCATCGCCGGCCCGCCGCCGCCGTCCTTCCGGCTCGCCGCGGTCCGCACCGACGGCCTGCCCGGCGCCGAGTACGGCGTGCCCGCGCCGGAGGCGGTGTGCGGGCGCACCGAGGGCGAGATCCGGATCCCGGACGACCCGACCGTCTCCCCGCGCCACGCCTGCTTCCGCGTGCAGGGCGCCGCGCTGCGGGTCGAGGATCTGGGCAGCGCGAACGGCACCTTCGTCCGCATCCGCCGCCCGCACCGGCTGGCCGTCGGCGAGGAGATCCGCGTCGGCCGGCAGCTCCTCCGGCTCGAGCCGCTCCCGCGCCCGCCCCCCGCGGTGCACGGGGTGCGGAGCTGGGGCGCGCCGGATCCGGGCTGCCGCTTCCGCCTGTCGCAGCTCCTGGAGGGCGGCGGCCAGGGCGAGGTCGTCCCGCTGCTCGAGGGCGAGAACGCCATCGGCCGCGAGGCCGGGCGGATCAGCTTCCCGTCCGACCGCTACGTCTCGGCGCGCCACGCGCGCATCGACGTGCGCGGCGACGCGGTCACGCTGGTGGACCTGGGCAGCTCCAACGGGACGTTCGTGCGCATCTCGGCGCCGACCGAGGTCGCGCCGGGCGACCAGCTCCTGCTCGGCGCCCAGCTCCTGCGCGTCGAGGCCTGAGAACACGACGGCCGGGCGTCTCCGCCCGGCCGCGCGCGAGACCCGAGGCTCGGGGACGCAGCTAGCCGAAGGACTTCTCCTTCTGCTCCTGCTCCTCCTTGCAGCGGATGCAGAGGGTGGTCACCGGCCGCGCCTCGAGGCGCTTGGCGGAGATCTCCTCCTCGCACTTCTCGCAGATGCCGAACGTGCCGTTCTCGATGCGCGCCAGCGCCTTGTCGATCTTGGCGAGCAGGAACTTCTCGCGGTCCCGCAGCCGGAAGATCATCGACTGCGTGTACTCGCTCGAGGCCAGGTCGATCTCGTCCGGGAGGTCGTCCGTGTCGAACGACGATTCCTCGGTCAGGGTCTTCTTCGCCTGCACGAGGAGCTGGCGCTTGGACTCCTCCAGCATCGTCTTGAACCTCTTGAGATCCTTCTTGTTCAAGCGTGCACCCCGCTCCGCCCCGAGACCTGGGGCCGGAAAATGAAGGCCGAGAACCTAAACGGCAGGGGTGCCGGTGTCAAGGTGAGGGGGCGCCCGCGGGGCGGGCCGCCGGCGCGGCGCCTCCCGCGTCCGGCGGAGGAGGGCGGCGGCGCGCGGGGCAGGCGAACCTTTTTGACTCGGGCGCCGCCGCGGCGGATCCTCCGCGCATGCCCGACGGCAAGCTGGATCGCGACTTCCTCCGCAGCGCGCTCGCGCTGATGTCGCGCTCGGACGTGGACCGGCTCCTGTTCGTGTCCGACCACCCGCCCCTGCCGACCGAGGTGCGCGGCCGTCCGACCAAGCGCAAGCTGGTCTACGCGGTCTCGAGCGAGGGCATCGCCAACCAGCTCAAGGCCAAGAAGGCGACGGCGGTGATGATCCCGCCCTACGACTACACCCGCATCGAGAAGATCAAGGTGGCGGTGGTGGCGGCGCAGTCGGCCGGGCTGCTCAAGGACGGCGACACCGTGCTGGCGCTGTGCGGCCCCGGCGACGACCGGGTCATGGACACGCTGGTGAAGCTGGTGATCGGCTCGGAGGACCCGGAGGAGAAGATCCGGGTGGACACGCTGGGCCTGCCGCCGGAGTTCTCGTCGCAGGTGGTGGAGAGCCTCATCCACACCGCCATGGAGATCGGCGCGGAGGGCTACGAGGGCCACCCGGTGGGCACCATCGTGGTCGTCGGCGACTCGACCGCGGTGATGGAGAAGAGCCGCCAGCTCATCCTGAACCCGTTCCAGGGGATCAGCGAGGCGGAGCGGAACGCGCTCGACCCGCCATCCGCGAGGCGATCAAGACGTTCTCGGCGCTCGACGGCGCCTTCATCATCCGCGAGGACGGGGTGGTGCTGGCGGCCGGGCGGTACCTGCTCTCCATGTCGCGCGACGTGAAGCTGCCCATGGGTCTGGGGGCGCGCCACAGCGCCGCGGCGTCGATCACCGCCGAGTCCAACGCCGTCGCCATCACCGTGTCCCAGACCACCGGGACGGTGCGGGTGTTCCGGGAGGGCGAGATCGCCCTGGAGCTGCGGCAGAAGCTGCGGCGCGTCTGATCGGCTCGCTTCGCGCGCGCCCCGCTTCGCGGTACCCTCCGCCGCGTGCCGAGCCCCGCCGAGCCCGCTCCGTCGCCGCGCGCCGTCCCCTCCCCTCCGCCCGCCTCGCCCGCCCGCGACCCGCGCCTCGACCGGCTGGCGCTCGCGCTCGGCGCGGCCGTCACCGCCCTGCACGTCGCCTACGGCGGGCTGATCGCGCTCTCGCCGCAGGAGGCCTACTACTGGACCTGGAGCCGGCGGCTCGCGCTCTCGTACTTCGACCACCCGCCCCTCGCCGCCTGGACCATCGCGCTCACCACCGCGCTCGCCGGCGAGGGCGAGCGCGCCATCCGGCTGGCCGCCGCGCTGCACTCGGCCGTCTTCGCGGCGTTCCTGTGGCTCACGGTCCGGCGCTTGTTCGGCTCCCGCCCGGCGCTGGTGGCGCTCGCCGCCGCGCTCAGCGTCCCGCTGTTCGGCATGGGCCAGGTGATCGTCACGCCCGACGCCCCGCTGCTCTCCGGCTGGGCGATGGCGCTGTACTTCACGGTGCGCGCGCTCGACGAGGAGCGGCCGCGCTGGCTGCTCGCGGCCGGCGCGGCGGTGGGCTGGGCGGTGCTGGGCAAGTACACCGGGTTCCTGCTGCTGCCGCAGATCCTGCTGGTGCTCGCGCTCGACGCGCGCGGCCGGCGCATGCTGCGCACGCCCTGGCCCTGGCTGGGCGCGGCGCTGGCGCTGGCGCTGTTCTCGCCGGTGATCGCCTGGAACCTCCAGCACCGGATGGCGAGCTTCGCGTTCCAGACCGCCGAGCGCGTCGAGCGCTCCGGCTTCCGGCCGGTGCTGGTGGGGCGCTTCCTCGCGCTGCAGGCGGGCCTGGTCACGCCCATCGTGCTCGTGCTCCTGGTCGAGGCGGTGGTGGCCGCGGTGCGCCGCCGCCGCGAGGCGGCCTACCGGATCTGCGCGATCTTCTCGGCGCCGCTGCTCGTGCTCGCGGCGGTGATCTCCCCGTTCCACTGGGTGAAGGGCAACTGGCTGGCCGCGGCCTACCCCACCGCGCTCGCCGCCGCGGCGGCCCTGGCGGTGGAGCGGCGCGGCTGGCGCTGGAAGGCGGGCGTGGCGGGCGTGGCGCTCGCGGCGGTCGCGTCGGTGTACGTGCACCTGGTGCCGCTCTGGCCCGCGCTGCCGTTCCCGGCGCGCGACGAGGGCTCCTCCGGCTGGCGCGAGCTGGCCGCGCGGGTGGAGGCGGAGCGCGCGGCGCTCGGGCCCGACGCGTTCGTGGCCGGCTGCAACTACAAGGTCTCCGCCGAGCTGGAGTACTACCTGCCCGGCCGGCCGCGCACCTGGTCCTCCGAGATCACCGGCGAGCACGGGCTCCAGTACCGCTACTGGTTCGACCCCGAGGCGCTCCGCGGCCGCTCCGGCGTCGTGGTGCTCGACCGGCGCGAGAAGCGCACCTGCCTGCGCCGCGCCGAGGCGTGCGCGCCGCTCGAGGCGCTGCCGCCGCTCACCGTGCGGCGCGGCGGCGACGAGGTGACGACGTTCCAGCTCTGGCGCTGCCGCTGGGCCGGGCTCCCCTCGTCCCGCTGATCCCGCGCGCCCGCGCCAGGCAGGCCGCGCCGAGCGTGCAGGCCTCGCACCGCGCCGGATCGCGGCGCGCCGGGCACAGCCCGCTCATGCCGAGGTGGCAGAGCGCGAAGTCGAAGCGGACCGGATCGGCGGGGTCCACGCGGCGGAGCGCGGCGGTGATCTCCTCGGCGGTCCGCCAGCTCGCGTCGCGGCGCGCGGTGAGCCCGAGCGCGCGCGCCACCCGGTGCACGTGGGTGTCGAGCGGGACCACCAGCGCCGCGGCCGGGACCTCGCGCCACAGCCCCAGGTCCACCGCGTCGGGGCCGCGCACCATCCAGCGCAGGTAGAGGTTCCAGCGCTTCGACGCGCCCGGGCCGGCCGGGTCGGGGAGCAGGTGGCGGAGCCCGCGCGGCCCGCGCCCGCGCAGCAGCGCCCGGGCCTCCGGGGCGTCGCGCAGCTCCGCCGCGAGCCGGGCCAGCGCCGGCCGGAGCGCGGCCGGGCCGCCCCCCGCCTCGCGGAAGAGCGCGCCGAGCCGGCGCCCGATGCCGCCGTGGCGGCGGCGCAGGGCGCCGATCGCGGCCGCCAGCGCGGCGAGGTCCGGCGGCCGGTTGAACCGGTAGACGACGTCCGCGAACGCGGCCGGGTCGGGAGCGGCCGCGAACGCCTCGCAGAACCGCGCCGGCGAGGGGCCCATGGCGGCGAGCACGCGCGCCACCACCGGCTTGAACAGGTCGGCGCGCCCGTAGGCGAGGCTCACCGCCACCAGCCCCGCCACCTCGGCGTCGGCCGGGTCGCGGAACGCGCGCGGGAACTCCACCGGGTCGGCGGCGATGCGCGCGGCGCGGTCGAGCGAGCGATGGAGCCGCTCGAGCAGCGGGCGCAGCGCCTCGGCGCGGGCGGCGGGGAAGGCGGCGGCGCGGCGGGGCATGGCGCCCCTCTTGTGCCGCGCGGGGGCGGCGCGCGCAACCCCGGGCGGCCGGCGGTCAGCGCCCCGCGTCCTTGCGGAGCTCGCGGATGACATGGCCGAGCTCCGGCCCGATCAGCTTCTCCCAGGCGAGCCGCACCGCGGCCCGCGAGCCGGGCACCGAGAAGATCACCCGCCCGCCCCAGGTGCCGGCCACCGCGCGGGACAGCATCGCCGCGCTGCCGATCTCCTGGAAGGAGAGCATGCGGAACAGCTCGCCGAAGCCGTCCAGCCGCTTCTCCAGGACGCCGGCCACCGCCTCGTAGGTGCGGTCGCGGCCGGCGATGCCGGTCCCGCCGTTCACCACGATCGCCTCCGCGCCCGCCGCCGCGGCCTCGTCCAGGGCGGCGCGGAGCTGGGCCGGCTCGTCCTTGACGATCCGCGAGCCGGCCACGTCGTGACCGGCGGCGAACACCGCGTGCTTGAGGAACGCGCCGCTCTCGTCCTCGGCCTCGCCGCGCGTGTCGGAGGCGGTGATCACGAAGACCCGCACCCGCTTCGGCGCCTCGTGCCTGTGCTCCTGGTGTCCCATGTCGTCCCCCGTCCGCGCGGCCTCGATCCACGAGGTGCGGCGCCCGGATCCGTGACCTAGTTCCCGCCGGGCGCCCCGTCTCCGCCGTCCAGCGCGTCCAGCCGCTCCGCCACCTCCGCGGCGTCGGGGGCGTCCGGCCGCAGCCGGAGGTACTCGCCCCAGGCCGCGGCCGCCCCGCGCCGGTCGCCCAGCGCCGCGCGGGCGCTCCCGAGCGCGCGGTGCGCCTCGGGCAGCGACGGGTCGAGCGCCGCCGCCCGGGCCGCGTAGTCCGCCGCGTCGGCGGCCTCGCCCCCATCGAGCAGGACCTCGGCGGCGGCGGTCAGCCCGCGCGGCTCGTCCAGGTCGAGCGGCCCGTACGGCCAGCCCTCGGGCCGCAGCGCCGCCCCGACCCGCACGCCGGCGAGGCCGCCCGGCACCTCGCGCACCTCCTCGACGTACCCCGGCGCGCGGAAGCGGAGCACGTGCCCGCCGGCGTCGTCGCGGTCCACCGGCACGGTGCGCGCGCCGCGCCCGAGCGGGCGATCGTCGAGCAGCACCTCGGTCGAGCGCGGCAGGACCTCCACCAGCAGCGACGCCGGGCGCGTCCCCTCGAACCGCGCGCGCGCCGCGCGCGTGCAGCCCGCGCCGAGCGCCAGCGCGGCGGCCGCGGCGAGCGCGCACGCCCCGCGGCGCCGCGCGAGGCGGTCCCCGCGCCGGCCGGCCGGGCCCGGGAGGGAGGTGTCGGGGTGCGGCTCCATGCGCGCCGCGACGGTATATAAGCGCTCGATGCCGGACAAGTTCGCCGTGGCGCAGGCGCTCCGGGAGATCGGCGCGCTGCTGGAGCTCGAGGGCGAGAACCCGTTCAAGATCCGCGCGTACGACACCGGCGCGCGGGCGCTCGAGGGGCTCTCCGAGGACCTGGCGCGGGTCGTCGCCGAGGGGCGGCTCACCGAGCTGCCCGGGATCGGCGAGGCGCTCGCGAAGAAGATCGCCGACCTGCACGCGACCGGCTCGACCGACCTGCTGGCGCGGCTGCGCGCGCGCCACCCGCCCGGCGTCCTCGAGCTGCTGCGCGTGCCGGACCTCGGCCCGAAGAAGATCGCCGCCCTGCACGCGGCGCTCGGGGTGGGCAGCGTCGCGGAGCTCGAGGCCGCCTGCCGGGAGGGGCGCGTCCGCGGCGTGAAGGGCTTCGGCGAGAAGACCGAGCAGCGGATCCTGGAGGGCATCGCCCGCCTGCACGCGCGCGAGGCCGACCGGCGCGTGCTGCTCGCCGAGGCGCTCGCCGCCGCCGAGCCGCTGCTCGCGCACCTGCGCGCGGTGCCGGGGGCCGAGGCGGTGGAGCTGGCCGGGTCGGCGCGCCGCGGGCGCGAGACGGTGGGCGACGTGGACCTCGTCGCCGCGTCCCGCGACCCGGCCGCGCTCGCCGCGGCGCTCACGGGCCACCCGCTGGTCGCGGCGGTGCTGGGGAGCGGCGACACCAAGACCAGCGTCCGGCTCGGCTCCGGGCTGCAGGTGGACCTCCGGGTGGTGCCGCCGGAGGACTTCCCCACCCTGCTCCACCACCTCACCGGCTCGAAGGCCCACCACGTCCGGCTGCGCGGCATCGCCCGCGACCGCGGCTTCACGCTCAGCGAGTGGGGGCTCTTCCGCCTGCCGCCGCGCGAGCGCGGGGCCGCCGCCCCGGCGCCGGAGGCCGCGCCCGACCCCGCCGCCAAGGTCCCGCTCGCGAGCGAGGCCGCGCTCTACGCCGCGCTCGGCCTCGCCTACGTGCCCCCCGAGCTGCGCGAGGACCAGGGCGAGATCGAGGCCGCGCAGGACGGGACGCTCCCGGCCGACCTGGTCGAGGCGCGCGACGTGCGCGGGATGGTGCACTGCCACACCACCTGGTCGGACGGCCGGGCGAGCGTGGAGGAGATGGCCCGCGCCGCCGAGGCGCTCGGGATGGCGTACCTCACCATCACCGACCACTCCGGCTCCGCCGGCTACGCCGGCGGGCTCGACCGCGACCGGCTCCGGCGGCAGTGGGACGAGATCGACCGGGTGCAGGAGCGGGTGTCGGTCCGGCTGCTGAAGGGCACCGAGGCGGACATCCTCGAGGACGGCGCGCTCGACTGGCCCGACGACGTGCTGGAGCGGCTCGACGTGGTGGTCGCGAGCGTCCACTCGCGGATGCGCATGGACGAGGACCAGATGACGCGCCGCCTCGCCCGGGCCATGGCGCTCCCGGTGTTCAAGATCTGGGGGCACGGGCTGGGGCGGCTGCTGGGCGAGCGCGAGCCGTACGCCTGCCGCGTGGAGGAGGTGCTCGACGCGCTCGCCGGCGCGCCGGGCGCGGTGGAGGTGAACGGCGATCCCCGCCGCCTCGACCTCGAGCCCCGCTGGATCCGGGCGGCGCGCGCGCGCGGCATCCCGCTGGTCCTGTCGGTGGACGCCCACTCGGTCGCGGCCCTCGGGTACCTCCGCTTCGCGGTGACCACCGCGCGCCGCGGCTGGGCGCGCCGCGGCGAGGTGCTGAACGCGCTCCCCGCGGACGCGTTCGCGCGGGCGGTCCGTCCGGTGCGGTAGGTCCGGCCGCCTCGCCGGGCGCTCGACGCGGGCGCCCATCTCGCCTACCTTTCCCGGCTGCGTGCCCACCCAGCCCACCACCCGCGAGGCCCTCCGCAAGGCGTTCACCAGCTGGCGCACGGGGGTGGTGGCGCTGCTCGCGTTCCCTTCCGGCCTGCCGCTCGGCATCGTCCTCTACACGGTCCCGTACTGGATGCAGCAGGAGGGGATCGACATCAAGACCATCGGGCTGGTGAGCGCGGCGCAGATCCCGTACGCGTTCAAGTTCGTCTGGTCGCCGCTCATCGACCGGTTCGCGCCGGCCTGGGGGCGCAAGCGCGCCTGGATCCTCGTCGGCCAGGCCATGCTGGTCGCGTCGCTGGCCGCGTTCGCGGCGAGCTCGGGCCACCCCACCGTGCCGCTGGTCGCGCTGCTCACGCTGGTGGTCTCGTTCGCGTCCGCCACCCAGGACATCGCCTACGACGCGTACACCGTCGAGGTGCTGCGGCCGGAGGAGCGCGGCGTGGCGGTGGGCGCCCGCAACGCGCTGGCGCGCGCCGGCATGTTCGTGGGCCGGGTGGTGAACACGTTCGGCCCGAAGCTGGGCTGGGCCCCCACCTTCGCCGCCATCGCGGCGAGCTTCCTGCCGTTCGCGGCGGCCACCGTGAAGGCGCCGGAGCCCGACGTCCCGCCGGCGCCGCCGCGCACGCTGCGGCAGGCCATCTGGGAGCCGTTCGTCGGGTTCTTCCGCCACTCCCGCGCGCTCGAGATCGCCGCGTTCCTGTTCCTCTACAAGTTCGCCGACAACCTCGTCACCGCGCTCGTGTCGCCGTTCCTGGGCCAGCTCGGCTTCGACCCGGTGGACATCGGCATCGCGCAGGGGACCATCGGCATCGTCGCCACCATCGGCGGCACGTTCCTGGGCGGCATCCTGTGCACGTCGTGGGGCGTCGGCCGGGCCCTGTGGATCTTCGGCCTGCTCCAGGCGGTCTCGAACCTGGGCTACGTCGCCATCGTGGACGCGGGCGTGAACCGGCCGGTGATGTACGCGGCGGTGGCCTTCGAGGCGGCCACCAGCGGCATGGGCACCGGCGCGTTCGGCGTGCTCCTGCTCCGGCTCACCCAGCGCCGCTTCAGCGCCACGCAGTACGCGCTGTTCTCGAGCATCTTCGCGCTCGGCCGCACCTTCGCCGGGCCGCCCGCCGGCGCGCTGGTGGACGCCATCGGCTGGCGCGACTTCTTCCTGCTCACCGTCCCCTGCGCCATCCCCGGCATGCTCATGCTGCAGCGCTTCGTGCCCTGGCGCTCGCGCGAGATCCCGGCCGCGCTGGACGAGGAGGCCCCGCCGGCCGCGCACGGCACGCCCGCCACGCTGGGCGGCCTGGCGGCGCGCGGGCTCGCCGGCGCGCTGGCCGGGACGGCGCTCGCGTACCTGGCGTCCGCGCTGCTCGCCGCGCTGAAGGCGATGCGCGGCGGGCAGGCCGGCCTCGACCTCGGCGCCGCGCTGGTCCGGATGTTCCACCCGGTGCGCGCGGTGGACTGGGTGGACGTGGTCGGACCGCCGGTGGCGGGCGTCGTGATCGGCTTCGCGGTCGCCGCGTACGTGGCCGCGCGGCGCGGGATCCGGACCGCGTAGCGCCCGCCGCGCCGCCGGGTGGGCGCTCCCCGTGCGCGCCGCGCACCTCGCCGCACCGCCGCGTCGGCGCACGCCCATCGCCCCCGGCCGGGCGCGCGCGTGGGCTCGCGAAGGGCTCGCCGCGCGCGCGCCCTTTCGCTTAGGATGCCGCCTCGTTCGTAGGGACCTTTCACGATCAGGAGAACATGATGAGCTCGGCTCCCCGCCTCGCAACCCTCGCCCTCGCCGCGCTGCTCGCGCTGCCGGGCGTCGCCTCCGCGCAGTCCCGGTACTCGTCGCAGCCGTCCATGCGGCTCGGCGGCCTCATCGGCTTCGACTCGGGCGACCTCGACGGCCTCGCCCTCCGCCTCGACGGCGAGCTGGACCTCCAGCGCATCTCGCCGAACGTGACGCTGGTCGGCGTCGGCTCGGTCGGCTGGTCGCACCTCTCCGACGACCTCGGCTACGGCTACGACGTGACCAACGACGTGTTCACGATCATGCCGGCGGCCCGCCTCGCGGTGGCCCTCGCCCCGCAGGTCGGCGTCTACGGCGACCTGGGCCTCGGCCTGTACCACGCGTCGCTCGAGGTGGACGTGCCGGATCCGTTCACCGGCCTCCGCCGCACGGTGGACGACTCGGCCACCGGCCTGGCGATGCGCATCGGCGCCGGCGCGTACTTCAACATCGCCCCGAAGGTCCGCCTGGTCGGCGAGATCGCGCTGCACCCGTACTTCGGCGACTACGACGACGACACGTTCACCTTCATGGTGGGCGCGACGTTCGGCCTGTAGCACCCGCGGGGCTCGAGGGCGGCGCGGGCGCGAGGACGTCCACCGTCCCGCGCCGCTCCAGCACCCGCACCGGCCAGAGGCGGAAGTCGCGCAGCGCGCGCTCCGCCTCGGCCTCCTTCCCCCGCACCCTGCAGATCCGCAGCGCCTCGCGCGGCGTCCCGGCCCAGTCCGACACCGTCGGGTTGGCGCGGTGCGCGAGCCCGTGGACGGGCGCGTCGAGGCCGCGCGCGTGCGCGGTCCAGGCGACGTGCCACACGGCCGGCCACACCGACCAGTAGTCGCCGGTGATCAGGCGGCAGCGCGCCGCGAGCACGTCGGCCGTCCAGCGCCCCGCCGCCGCGTCCAGGTCGGCGCGCACGCGCGCGAGCGAGGGCGGGCCGGCCACGGCCAGCGCCGCCGCCGGGACCAGCGCCAGCGCGACCGCGCGGGCGAGCGGCCCCTCCCGCAGCGCGCGCGCCACCGGATCCGCCAGCAGCGA
Source organism: Anaeromyxobacter sp. Red801 (assembly GCF_049201065.2). NCBI lineage: Bacteria > Pseudomonadati > Myxococcota > Myxococcia > Myxococcales > Anaeromyxobacteraceae > Anaeromyxobacter > Anaeromyxobacter sp. Red801. The sequence goes on from NZ_CM181236.1 coordinate 3,193,622, forward strand.
CACCGCCGCGAGGTGGACCAGCACCGCCGCGGGCGCGAGGTAGCGCCAGTGGAACGCGTTCACCTCGACCCAGCGCAGCACGCCGGCGGCCAGCGCGTAGGCGAGCGCCGCGAGGCAGAGCGCGGCCGCGCGGAGCACGGCCGCCCGCGCGTGCGGCCGCGCCGCGGGCCAGGCGAGCTGCGCCAGGACGCCCGCCGCGGCGCACGCGCCGAGCGCCGCCGGCCACCGCCCCGACGCCTCCCAGGCGCGCCCCAGCAGCGCCGCCCAGGCCCGCGGCCACTCGTGCGCCGGCAGCGTGCCGAGCGGCAGCCGGAGCGGGTTGCCGGTGAGGACCGGGTAGAGCCGGATCACGACCTGGCCCGCCCCGAGCCCGGCGGCGAGCAGCGCCACCTCGGTGCCGAGGCGCAGCCGGAGCGCGGGCCGGCTCGCGCCCTGCGCGAGCTCCACCGCGGCGCGGGCGGCCGCCAGCGGGAGGAGCACCAGGCCCACCGCCGCGTTCACCCAGTGCGCGGCCAGGCACAGCGCGAGCCCGGCGGCGATCCGGCCCTTCCCGGGCAGCGCCGGCGCGAGGCGGTCCGGGTCGGGGCGCGGCTCGGCGGCGGCGAGGCCGGCGAGCGCCAGCGCCAGCGAGAGCCCGTAGGGCTGGCTCCAGAGGTACTCGAACAGCCACGGCGCCGGCGCGGCGGCGAGGAGCGCCGCGGCCGCGAGCGCGCCGGCGAGCCGCCAGCGCGCCCCGAGCGCGTGGCGGGCGAGCAGCACCACCGCCGCGAGGCCGGCCAGGCCCAGCAGCGCGCGCTGCAGCAGCAGGTTCCAGAGCGGATCGCGGACCGGGAGGGCGAGCAGCGGGACGAGCATCCCGTACCGCTCCTGGTCCCAGTAGAACGGCGTCCAGCGCTGCAGCGAGACCAGCACCGGGACGATCGAGTCGCCGTCCTCCAGCCGGTGCAGGCCCCCCAGGTCGAGCAGCGCCGCCGCGGCGGCGAGCGCCGCGAGGGTGGCGAGCGCGGCCCGCGCCCTGGTGATCGCCCGCGTCACGGCGCCTCCCTCCCGGACGCACGAAGGCCCCGCCGCCGGAGCCGGCGGGCGGGGCCTCGGCACGCCCGGGCCGGGCCTACTTCCGGGCCGCCTGGGCCCGGTCCCTGGCCTCGGCCGCGAGCGCCCGCACCGAGAAGCCCGGCGTCTGGCTGGCCTCGTCGGTCGCGACCGTCGGGAACGGCTTCGCGCGCGCGCGCATCTCCTCGAGCTTGTCGGGCGGGATGGAGGGCGAGCCGCGGCGCAGCCAGGGGTCGTACTGGTACGACACCGGGGGACCGCGGAGCAGCCGCTTCTCGTCCCAGATCTGCGCCGAGCGCTCGTACGACGGCGGCGTGTGCTCGCCGGAGTCCATGCGGATGGCGTCCTTCGGGCACGCCTCCACGCAGAAGCCGCAGACGATGCAGCGCAGCTCGTCGATCACGAACTTCGCGGGGTACTTCTCGACCGGGTCGTCCGGGTACTCGGCGGCCTCGATGTAGATGCACTGCGCCGGGCAGATGGTCGCGCACATGTAGCAGGCGACGCAGCGGGGCTTTCCGTCCTCGCGCGGCACCAGCCGGTGCAGCCCGCGGTAGGCCGGCGCGTAGGGCGCCCGCTCCTCGGGGTACTGCAGCGTGACGTTGTCCGAGTGCCCGAAGCCCCCGCGCTTGCGGGCGAGGATGTCCGGGTTCGCGTCGCGCGAGAAGAACAGGTTCTTCAGGAAGTGCTTCGTGATCGTGCCGATGCCCCGGATGATCTCCGGGAAGTACATCGACTCGCGCAGGTCCGGCGGGCGGTTCTCGAGCTGGTAGGGCATGGCGTCAGTGTCCGGCGGCGGCGTGGGCGGCGCCGTGCCCCGCCGCGGGGGCGGGCGCGCGGCCGACCGCGGCGGTGAGGACGGCGATGACGACGATGGTGAGGACGCCGATCCAGGCCAGCAGCTGGCCGCTCGGGTCGAGCAGCAGGGCGGCGCCGGTCACGAAGACGTTCACGAGGGCGGCCGGGAGCAGCAGCTTCCAGCACAGCTTCTGGATCTGGTCGAAGCGGAAGCGCGGCAGCAGCCAGCGGATGGTGAGCTGCAGCCACATCATGACGATCATCTTCGCGATGAACGCCCCGGCGCCGACGGCCGCGAACCAGAACGGCGTCAGGTTCTGGCGCAGCCAGCCCTCGAACAGGATGGGGTGCCAGCCGCCCAGGAACACGGCGGTGATCACGCCCGCGAGCACCACGATCTCGGCGAACTCGGCCAGGAACAGCAGGCCGAACTTCATGCCGGAGTACTCGACGAAGTAGCCGACGATCTCGCTCTCGCCCTCGGGGAGGTCGAACGGCGCGCGCTTGGTCTCGGCGAAGGCGCTGGCGAAGAAGATGAGGAAGCCGATGGGCTGCAGCAGCAGGCCGAGCGCCGGCACCGGGCCGAGCACCGGGTTCCCCTGCGCCACCACCATCTCCTCCAGGCGGAGCGTCCGGTAGGCGATCATCGTGCCGACCAGCGACAGGCCCAGCGAGACCTCGTAGCTGATCATCTGCGAGGAGGCGCGGACGCCGCCGAGCAGGGCCAGCTTGTTGTTGGACGCCCACCCGGCCAGCGCGGTGCCGTACACCTGGAGCGAGGCGATCGCGAACAGGTACAGCAGGCCGGTGTCGGTGCGCGAGACCTGCAGCGCGATCTGCTCGACCGCGCCCGCGGCGGCGGCGCCCGCCAGGCCCGGGATCTGGTTCAGCTCGATCCCCTGCCCCACCGGGATGATCGCGAACAGCGCGAACACCGGCGCGAAGGCCAGCATGGGCGCGAGCTCGTAGAGCACCCGGGTGCGCCCGGTGGTCTCGATGCGCTCCTTGGTGAGCATCTTGAGCGCGTCGGCGGCGAGGAACGGGATGCCGCCCAGCGCCGAGCCGAACACCTTGATGCGGTTCGCGCCGATGCGGTTCTGGATGAGCGCCGACCACTTGCGCTCGGCCACCGTGAGCAGCGACGCGCTGATCATCAGGACCACGAGCAGCAGCGTGAGGACGTTCGCCACCGAGGCGCCGTAGTACACGGCCGGGCGGGACACGCCCGGCGACCCGCTGATCCAGCCGGCCAGGGCGTTGAAGCCCCAGCCCAGCCACCCGGCCGCCAGGTAGAACCCGGCCGACAGCAGGACCAGGCCGGCCAGCGTCGCCGCGATGACGAGGAGCATTCCGAAGAATCGGTTCACCGGCTCTCCCTCCTACGACGTGCGCGACATCGCGCGGCGGTAATCCTCGGTGGTCTCGGACGGCACGCGGTCGCGGTTGCCCGACAGGCGGCCGTCCACGGTCCCGGCGGCGAGCGGCACGATCCCGAGCCGCTTGCCGGTGGACGCCAGCGAGTCCCAGGCGAAGTCGCCCAGCGCGGCCCCGAGCTGCGGCCCGAGCGCCGCGAACACCTCGCGGCCGCTCGCGAACGCGAGCGGGAGGCCCAGCGCGGCCCCGAGCTCGGCGGCGAGCGCCCAGTGCGGCCGCGACTCGCCCTTCGGGAAGTACGCCATCTCGAAGCGCTGCGCCCGCCCCTCGAAGTTGACGAACGTGCCGTCCATCTCCGAGTGCGGCGAGGCGGGCAGGAGCACGGTGGCGTGCTGCGCGAGCGCCGTGTCGCCGTACGACTGCGCCACGACCTCGAGCGCGCCGAGCTTCTCGGCGGCCTTCGCGTCCGGCACCTCGGTGCCGACCGCCCAGAGCGCCTTCACCTTGCCGGCGCCGGCGGCGGCGACCAGGTCCGCGAACGGCCGGACGGCGAGGCCGTACGCCGCCGCGGCGAGCTCCAGCCCCTTGCGGTTGGGGTTCTCGTCGGCGCGCTTCAGGAAGTCGTCCTGCCAGCCGTCGGCGCGGCCGCCGGCGTAGACCTCGGCGACCTTGAGCCCCTCCTTCGCGACCTTGCAGGCCACCAGGAGGTCCTCGAGCGACGCCACCGGCGAGAGCAGCACCGCGAGCGAGCCCGCCGCGACGTGCGGCAGCAGCACCTCGGCGGCGCGCCGCGGCGCGACCTTGCGCGGGAGCGGCTGCGCGTTCGCGCCCCGGCCCTCGCGCGCCACCAGCACGCGGCCGGCGTTCAGGTACTTGTAGGAGGTGCGACCGTCGTCGCACATCCACTCCTCGTTCACGGCGTCGTTCTCGCGCGGGCGGTAGCGGTAGGTGACGTCGTTCAGGTAGTCGAGGAACGTGTTGCAGCCGCGGGCGCAGCCGGTGCAGATCGAGCGGGCCGAGCTCATGAACCAGACGCGGCCGCGGAAGCGGAAGTCGGTCGAGGTGAGCGCGCCCACCGGGCAGATGTCCACCACGTTGCCGGCGTACTTGTCGTCGAGCGGCTGGCCGGGGAACGTGGTGATGAAGCTCTCGTTGCCGCGCTGGGCGACGCCGAGCTGCGGGTTCTCGGCCACCTCGCGCATGAAGCGGACGCAGCGCGTGCAGAGGATGCAGCGCTCCTGGTCCAGCGTCACGGTGGGCCCGAGCTCGACGCGCTTGCCCTTCATGACCTTCGGCACGTCCAGCCGCGAGGGCTGCCGGTCGTAGGCCATGTAGTAGTCCTGCAGCTTGCACTCGCCGGCCTGGTCGCAGATGGAGCAGTCGACCGGGTGGTTGAGCAGCAGGAACTCGAGCGTGGCGCGCTGCTGGTCCTTCACGCGCGGCGTGTCGGTCTTCACCGTCACGCCCTCGGCCACCGGCATCTGGCAGGCCGGCATGAGCTTGCCGCCGGGCGCGTTCGACATCTCCACCAGGCACATCCGGCAGTTGGCCGCGATGCTGAGGCGCTTGTGGTAGCAGTAGTACGGGATGTCGATCCCGACCGCCTTGGCCGCCTCGATGACGGTCGTGCCGGGCTTCACCACGACTTCCTTGCCGTCCACGATCGCGGTCACGAAGCCGGGGTTCTTCGGCGGCGGCGGGGCCGGGGGGCCGGGCGGCTTGGGCGGCGCGGCGTCGGGCTTCTTCTCTTCGGCCATGCGAGGCTCCTGGTTCCGGTTCCCGGGCGAGGCTACTGCTCCACCTCGCCGCCGATCATGTTGATGCTGTCGAAGGTGGGGATGAGGTCGGACAGCAGCGAACCCTTGGTCATCACCGGCAGGGCGGCCAGCATGGGCCAGCCCGGCGCGCGCAGGCCGAGCTTGTAGGGGCGGCCCCCGCCGTCGGAGACGACGTAGAAGCCCAGCTCGCCGTTCGCGGCCTCGGTGTAGCTGTACACCTCGCCGGCGGGGATCTTGATCCCCTCCATCACCAGCTTGAAGTGCGCCATCACGCCCTCGATGGTGCCGTACACGAGCGGCTTGGGCGGCAGCGCGTAGCGGAAGTCCTGGACGATGATCTCGCCGGGCGCCATCTGCTCGAAGCACTGGCGGACGATCTTGTCCGACTGCCGCATCTCCTCCATGCGCATCAGGTAGCGGTCGAAGTTGTCGCCGTTCGAGCCCACCGGGATGTCGAAGTCGAGCCGGTCGTAGACCAGGTACGGCGCCGCCTTGCGCACGTCGTAGGGCTCGCCGGAGGCGCGCAGGCACGGGCCGGTGAAGCCCAGCTCGAGCGCGTCCTCGCGCGACACCTTGCCCGTGTTGCGGCAGCGGTCGATGAAGATGCGGTTGCGGTTGAGGAGCTGGCCGATCTCCTCGCGGATCGCGACCACGCGGTCCATCACCTTCAGCGTCTTCTCCTGCCAGCCCTCGGGCATGTCGCGCGCCACGCCGCCGATGCGCGCGTAGTTCGAGGTGAGCCGCGCGCCGCACAGCTCGGCGAGGCGGTCCCAGAGCAGGTCGCGGGCCTCGATGCCGTAGAGGAACACGGTCATCGCGCCGAGCTCCATCGCCATCGCGCCCACCAGCGTGAGGTGGTCGCAGATGCGGTGGATCTCGCTGGTGATGACGCGCAGGTACTTGGCGCGCTCGGGGACGTCGAGCTTGGCGAGCTTCTCGACCGCCAGCGCGAACCCCACGTTGTTCATGATCGAGCTGACGTAGTTGAGCCGGTCGGTGTACGGGAACACCTGGCCCCAGGTCACGTTCTCGCAGCTCTTCTCGAAGCCGCGGTGGAGGAAGCCGATGTCCAGCTTCATCTCCTCGATGATCTCGCCGTTCAGCTCCACCACGGCGCGGGTCACCCCGTGCATGGCCGGGTGCGACGGGCCGAGGTTGATGACCATGTGCTTCGACGGCATGGGCGCGTAGAGCTCGCCCTCGCCCGCCGGGGCCAGCGTCCCCACGGGCGGCCGCTCGCCGGCGCCGGCGCTGCCCGGCGTCGCCCGCGGATCGATGCCTCCGACTCCCTTCGCCTCGCTCATCTCGTCCTCCGCGCGCCCGGTCCTTCCGGAGGGGCGCCCGCCGCCACCGCGCGAGCGCGCGGCCCGGCGGCGTGGAAAGAAACGGCTAGTCGCGCGACGCGGGCCCGGGCCCGCGGAAGATGTCGTGCACCTCGCGCTCGGCGACCAGCGGCTGCCGACCGCGCAGCGGGTAGTCCTTGCGGAGCGGGTGCCCCTCGAACTCGTCGTACATCAGCAGCCGGCGCATGTCCGGGTGCCCGGAGAACGGGATCCCGTACATGTCCCAGCAGTAGCGCTCGAACCAGTCGGCGCCGCGCCACAGCGACGTGACCGACGGCACCACGCCCTCGGGCCCCTCGGGGACCTTCACGCGCAGGCGCACGCGCTTGTTGTGCACGGTCGAGAGCAGGTTGTAGACGACCTCGAAGCGCGGCGTGGCGCCGAGGTAGTCCACCGCCGTGATGTACGGCGCCATGTTGAAGGCGAGCGCCGGGTCCTCCTTCAGGAACCGGCACACGTCGACGATCCGGCTCCGCTCCACGAACGCGCAGTCGTCGCCGCCGACACCCTCGTACGGGGCGTGGACGGCATCCGGGAAGCGCTCGACGAGCGCGGCGATCACGGCCTTGGACATGAGGGTCCTCGCGCCTACCGGCCGGCGCCGCCCGCGATCACCGGGAGCGGCTTGCGGTCGATGAGCTTGTGCGACTGGTTCTGGATCTTCTTCTGGAGCAGCATGATGCCGTCGAGCACCTGCTCCGGCCGCGGCGGGCAGCCCGGCACGTAGACGTCCACCGGGATGATGCGGTCGATGCCCTGCACCGTCGCGTAGTTGTCGTAGAAGCCGCCGGAGCTGGCGCAGACGCCGAACGCCATCACCCACTTCGGATCGGCCATCTGCTCGTAGACGCGCCGGAGGATGGGCGCCTGCTTGCAGTTCACGGTGCCCACGACCATCAGCAGGTCGGCCTGGCGCGGCGAGAACCGCGGCATGGCCGCGCCGAAGCGGTCCGAGTCGTACCGCGCCGAGGCCATGGTCATGTACTCCATGCCACAGCAGGCGGTGACGAACGGATAGGTGAACAGCGAGTACTTTCGCGCCCAGCCGAGGCTCTTCGAGACGAGGCCCTGGAGGAACCCCTCCGCCTCCTCCCGGCGCGTGGCGATGACGGGCAGCCCGTCGAGCTCCGATGCCATGTGCGGTCGCTCCTCTCTAATCCGCCCAGTCGAGGACGCCCTTCTTCCAGACGTAGACGAGGCCCGCGACCAGGGTGAAGACGAAGATCCCCATCGAGATGAACCCGGGCCAGCCGAGGCCGGGGTAGCCCTGGCCGTCGGGCAGCAGCAGCACGGCCCACGGGTAGAGGAAGATCGCCTCGATGTCGAACACGATGAAGAGCAGCGCCACGACGTAGAACTTCACGCCGAACCGCTCGCGCGCGGAGCCGATCGGCTCCGACCCGCACTCGAACGGGGTCTGCTTCACCAGGCTGGGTCTGCGCGGTCCGAGCACGTTGGCCAGACCGAGCATCGTGAAGGCGAGAACGACCGCCACCAGCAGGACTACGCCGATCGGGAAGTAGATCTGCAGGGGTGTCAGCATAGGTGGGTACTGGTCGGGGTGGGGAGCCCGTTAAGTGCCCGCCCCAATGGCCTTTGTCAACGGGTTTCCACCCCTTGACATCAGGTTCCCCTTCTGTAGACTCCGCCCGCCTGTTTCCCTAGATTTGCCGACAGGATAGGTCCACAAAGGGTCGCCAGCCATGGGCTTCGATTTCGGTACCGTACTCGTCTTCGCGGTGGTCGCCGTCGGGTTCGCGCTCGGTGGAATCGCGGCATCTCGCGCACTGGGTCCGAAGTGGCCCAACCCCGAGAAGGCATCCATCTATGAGTGCGGCGAACGCCCCGTCGGGGTGGCGTGGTTCAACTTCAACCCGCGCTTCTACCTGGTCGCCCTGGTGTTCCTCGTCTTCGAGGTGGACATCGCCCTGACCTTCCCGGTCGTGGCGGTCTTCAAGGGCTGGGTGGCCGGGGGGCCGGGCATGGCCTGGGTGGCCTTCTTCGAGCTCCTGGTCTTCACCGGCATCCTGGTGGTCGGCCTGGCCTGGGCCTGGGCGCACGGCGACCTCGAGTGGATCAAGACGCTGGGCACGCCGAGCGAGGAGGCGCCTGCCCGGGCCGAGCCGCGCCGAGCCGCCTGACGGAACAACTCGGGCTGTACCGGCGGTTCATCGACTGATCGCGGTCAAACGCAGGACGCGCAAGGCAGGAGGCGGTTCGCACATGGCGGCACGCATGGACCCGGGGATCGGCGGCGAGGTCACGCTGCTCCACACGAGCCAGCTGGACAACCTCATCAACCTCGCGCGCGCGAGCTCGCTCTACTACCTGACGTTCGGCCTCGCCTGCTGCGGCATCGAGCTGATGCAGACCGGCGGCCCGCGCGCCGACCTGATGCGCTTCGGCGCGATCCCCCGCGCCTCCCCGCGCCAGGCCGACTTCATGATCGTGGCCGGCACGCTCACCTACAAGATGGCCGAGCGCGCCCGCCTGCTCTACGACCAGATGCCCGAGCCCAAGTACGTCATCTCCATGGGCTCCTGCTCGAACTGCGGCGGCCTGTTCCAGCTCGGCTACTCGGTCTGCAAGGGCGTCGACAAGGTCATCCCGGTGGACGTCTACGTCCCGGGCTGCCCGCCGCGCCCCGAGGCGCTCACCGAAGGCCTCCTCCGGCTGCAGGAGATCGTCCGGAGCGAGCCCTGGTCCACCAAGCGCCGCCCGGCGGCGCAGGCGGAGGGTGCCTAGGGCGTTCCCGCCTGCCACTCGCATCTCGCTGACCGGCTGTTTCAGGACGGGGCGGGGCGGAACGCTCGGATGGGGCGTACCGCTTCGCCCTGTACCGTAGAAGAGGGACGAATGACGACTCATGAAATCCACGAGCGGCTGAAGGCGCGGTTCGGAGACGACGTCGGCCCGCTGTCCGAGCCGAAGATCGACGCGTTCTGCGTGGTGAAGGCGGAGCGGATCGTCGAGGTCTCCCGCTTCCTCGCCGCCGAGCCGGGGCTCGAGCTCGACTTCCTCGAGGACCTGACCGCGGTCGACTGGCCGAAGCGGAACGTGATCGAGGTCGTCTACCACCTGCTCTCGTACCGCCACCGCCACTCCATCGTGCTGAAGGTCGAGGCGGACCGCGCCGCGCCGGTGGTCCCGACCGTCGAGGGCGTCTGGAAGACGGCGAACTGGTTCGAGCGCGAGGTCTACGACCTGTTCGGCGTGACCTTCACCGGCCACCCGGACCTGCGCCGCCTGATGCTGCCCGACGACTGGGTGGGCCACCCGCTGCGCAAGGACTACCAGGAGGCGGGCGGCTGGCACGGCATCTCCAACGTCCGCGAGAACCCGCTCGTCGAGCTGAAGCGGCTCGACGACCAGCGCCGCGCCGAGGCCGCCGCGAAGGCGGCGCCGCCCGCCGCGCCCGACGCCGCCGCGGCCGCCCCCAAGGCGTAGGGAGACGACATGGAAAAGCTCATCCTCCGCCGCGTGGACCGCCAGAACGAGGAGATGATCCTCAACTTCGGCCCGCAGCACCCGTCCACCCACGGCGTCATCAACTTCCTGGTGGAGACCGACGGCGAGGTGCTGAAGCGCGCCACGCCGGACGTCGGCTACCTGCACCGCTCGATCGAGAAGATCGGCGAGCTGGTCGGGTACCCCGGCTTCATGCCGTACACCGACCGCGTGGACTACGTGGCGGCGATGTTCGCCAACGAGGGCTACGCCATCGCGGTCGAGCGGCTGCTCAAGATCGAGGTGCCGCAGCGGGCCCAGTGGCTGCGCGCCATCTCCTGCGAGCTGTGCCGCATCGCCTCCCACCTCGTCTCGGTGGGCACGATGGTCATGGACATCGGCGCGTTCACCCCGATGCTCCACGGCATCCGCGAGCGCGAGACCATCAACGACCTGCTCGAGGCGCTCTGCGGCGCGCGGCTGACCTACAACTACCACCGCATCGGCGGCGTCGCGTTCGACCTGCCGGAGGGCTGGCGGGACAAGGTCCTCCACTTCCTCGACCACTTCGACAAGTTCCTGGCCGAGTTCGACCGGCTGATCTCGTTCAACGAGATCTACGTGAAGCGCCTCGCGAACGTGGCCGTGATCCCGGGCCCGATGGCGATCAACTACGGCCTGGTCGGCCCGAACCTGCGCGGCTCCGGCGTGGACTGGGACGTGCGGCGCGACCTCCCCTACGGCGCCTACCCGAACTTCAAGTTCGACGTGCCGGTGGGCAAGGGCTTCTTCGGCACCGCCGGCGACTCGTTCGACCGGTACTACGTGCGCTGCCTGGAGATGGCCGAGTCCTCGAAGATCGTCCGCCAGGCGCTGGACTCGCTGCCCGAGGGCGAGATCACCGCGAAGGTGCCCCGCAACATCAAGCCGGAGGCGGGCGAGGCGCTCGGCCGCGTGGAGAGCGCCCGCGGCGAGCTGGCCTACTACGTGATCTCCGACGGCACCAACAAGGCGTACCGGGTGCGCGCCCGCACCGGCTCGTTCACCGCCATGTGCATCATCGAGGACATCTCGCGCGGCCTGATGGTCGCCGACCTGGTGGCCCTCATCTCGTCGCTCGACGTCGTCGCCCCGGAGATCGATCGATGAACGCCCCCGCCATCAAGAACCAGGACCTGAGCAAGGGGCCGGGCCGGACGGCCCGCGGCGTCGTGCTCGCGACGCTCGCGGTCGGCTTCGGCCTGCCGACGATCCTGCTCGCCGCGGTGCTGGTGCTCTCCCCGCTCTCCAAGCCCGCCATGCTCGCCGCCGCGCTCCGCGCCGCCGGGGTGGACGTCTCCGGCTGGTCGCAGACCGGCCAGTACGCGCTGTGGCTGGTGGCGATGGCGGTGCTGGCGCTGATCCTCGTGTCGTTCGGCGCGGTCATCTCCGGCATGACGGTGTGGTGGGAGATGCGGGTCAGCGCCCGCATGCAGAGCCGCATCGGCTACAACCGCGTGGGCGCCGCCGGCTTCTTCCAGTGGATCGCCGACGCGGTGAAGCTCCTCCTCAAGGAGGACCTCATCCCCGCCGACGCCGACCGGCTGCTGTTCCGCGCCGCCCCCTACTTCGTGCTGGTGGGCTTCGCGCTGGTCTTCGTCGCCCTGCCCTTCGGCGAGAGCCTCATCGCCGCCGACCTGAACGTCGGCATCTTCTACATCACCGCGGTCACCGCGCTGGTGGTGGTCGGCATCCTGGTGGCGGGCTGGTCCTCCAACTCCAAGTGGGCGCTGTTCGGCGGCATGCGGTCCGCCGCGCAGGTGATCTCCTACGAGATCCCGGCCGGCCTGGCGGTGATGGTGCCGGTGCTCATGTCCGGCACGCTCTCGATGCAGGGCATCATCCGCTCGCAGGGCGCCTGGCCGTGGGAGTGGCACGCACTCACCAACCCGTTCGCGCTGGTCGCGTTCGCGATCTTCTTCGTGGCGCAGCTCGCCGAGGGCAACCGCACCCCGTTCGACCTCCCCGAGGCCGAGTCGGAGCTGGTGGCCGGCTACCTCTCCGAGTACTCCGCCTTCCGGTTCGCGCTCTTCTTCCTGGTCGAGTTCGGCAACCTCTGGGTGATGTCGGCGATCAGCGTGACGCTGTTCTTCGGCGGCTGGCAGGTGCCGTTCGCCGGCCCCGCGGTGTTCGAGGCGGCGCGCGGCACCGGCGACCTCCCCGGCCTGGGCTGGTGGGGCCTGCAGCTCGCCTCGATGCTGGTCTTCGTCGCGAAGACGCTGGTGCTCCTCAACGTGGTGGTGTGGGTCCGCTGGACGCTCCCCCGCATCCGCGTCGACCAGATGATGAGCCTCTGCTGGAAGTACCTGGTCCCGTTCGCCTTCGTCTGCTTCGTCGCCACGCTGCTCTGGCAGATCCTGGTGGCGCGCGTCCCGGCCACGGCGCCGGTGGTGGGCGGCCTGATGCTCGTCGCGGCGGTCGTGGCGGGCTTCTCCTTCCTCCGCCTGACGCGGCGGAACATCTCCGCGGTCGGCGACCGCGTCGACTTCACCAACTGGTAAGGGGACCGGAACGATGCCTCAGACCGTCCGCGCGTACACCGGCGCCATCCGGGACACGGTGAAGTCCTTCTGGCACGGCCTCTCGATCACGCTCTCGTACCTCGCCCGCCGGCCGACCACGGTCCAGTACCCGGACCGCACGCCCATGCCGGTGCGCGACATGCTCCCGCCGCGCTACCGCGGGTTCCTCGAGGTGGACACCGGCATCTGCACCGGGTGCCAGGCCTGCGAGCGCGCCTGCCCGATCGGCTGCATCCAGATCTCGCTGGAGAAGGACGCGGCCAACCCGAAGCAGCGCGTCGTCACCCAGTTCGACATCGACGAGGCGAAGTGCATGTTCTGCGGCCTGTGCGTCGAGCCCTGCCCCACCGGCTCGATCCAGCACACCCGCGAGTTCGAGGGCACGCACAAGCACATCCGGAACCTGGTGTTCCGCTGGGCCGACCCGATGAACCCGTTCCCGGTCTACAAGGTGGACAAGAACGCGGAGTACTACCCGCGCGTCCCGCTGGGCTCGCTGGTGCGCCAGCGCCTCGAGACCATGGCCTGGGACCGGTCGGCGCCGCAGTTCCTGCCGCCGGAGCCGCCCAAGCCGGCCGAGGCGAAGCCCGCCGCGAAGGCGGCCCCGGCCGCGAAGCCCGCGCCGGCCGCCGGCGCCGCCGCTGCTGCCGCCCCGGCCCCCGCTGCCGCGGCCCCCGCCGCTCCCGCTCCGGCCAAGCCCGCCGCCCCTGCTCCCGCGGCCGCCGCCGCCCCCGCCGCGCCGGCCGCCGAGGCGCCGGCCGCGCCCGCGGCCCCCGCCGCCAACCCCGAGTCCAAGTGAGGCCGCCGATGGAATCCAAGGGAGGAAAGCTCACCACCTGGGCGGTCGCCACCGTCGCGGTGATCGCCTTCGTCGGCTACATGACCACCCAGGTGATCCGCCCCGCCGCGCTGGCCACGCCGCGCCCCGAGGCGGCCGGCCTGGGCCTGCCGGACGTGCTGTTCTACGTGCTCGCGGTCCTCACCGTGGCCGGGGCCGCCGGCGTCGCGCTCTCGCGCAACATCCTCTACAGCACCTTCGGCCTGCTGGTGGCGCTGCTCGGCGCGGGCGCGCTCTACGTGCTGCTCTCGGCGGACTTCGTCGCCGTCACCCAGCTGCTCATCTACATCGGCGGCGTGCTGGTGCTGATCCTGTTCGCGGTGATGCTCACCAACCGCATCACCGACATCAACGTCTCCAACACCAGCTTCGGCCTGTTCGGCGGGTTCCTGCTGTTCGTGGCCGGCGCGCCGGTGCTGCTGGCGGTCGCGCTGCTCACCCCGTGGCAGGCCGGGGCCCCCGCGCCGCTCGCCCCCACCACGCAGGCCATCGGCGACGCGTTCCTCTCGCGGTGGCTGCTGCCGTTCGAGGTGGCGTCGCTGGTGCTGCTCTCGACGCTCGTCGGGGCCATCGTCATCGCGCGCAAGGAGATCAAGGCCGACTGACCGGCCGGAGAACGCCATGCAGATCTCGCTCTCGCACTTCCTCGTCGTCGGCGCCCTGCTGTTCGCCTTCGGCATCGTGACCGTGGCCACCCGGCGCAACGCGGTCGGCGTCCTGATGGGCGTCGAGCTCATCCTGAACGGCGCCAACGTGAACTTCGTGGCCTTCAACCACTACTCGGGCGGCGGCGTCACCGGGCAGGTCTTCGCCCTGTTCGTCATCGTCCTGGCGGCGGCGGAGGCGGCGGTGGGCCTCGCCATCGTCCTGGCCATCTTCCAGACGTTCAAGACCATCGACGTCCGCGCCGCGGACCTGATGCGGGAGTAGCCGATGCACGAGACCGCTCACGAGCTCGGCCGGATCGCCGTCACGAACGTCGGCTACCTCTGGCTCATCCCGCTGTTCCCGCTCATCGGCGCGACCATCAACGCGCTGGTCGGCTGGAAGCTGCAGCAGCTGTTCGGGAAGAAGATCGTCCACCGCATCGCGGTGACCGCGATGTTCGCGGCCTTCGGGGTGGCGCTGGTCGCGTTCTCCCAGATGCTGCGCCTCCCCTCCGAGGAGCGCTTCCTCCAGGACACGCTCTGGAACCTGATGACCGCCGGGCGGATGACGGTGGACTTCGGGTTCGCGCTCGACCCGCTCTCGATGATGATGGTGCTCGTCATCACCGGGATCGGCTCGCTCATCCACGTCTTCTCCATCGGGTACATGCACGACGAGCCGTCGTACTGGCGGTTCTTCAGCTACCTGAACCTGTTCGTCTTCGCGATGTTGCTCCTGGTGATGGGCGACAACTTCGCGGTGATGTTCTTCGGGTGGGAGGGCGTCGGCCTCGCCTCGTACCTGCTCATCAGCTTCTGGTACACGGACCCGGAGAAGGCGAAGGCCGGCATGAAGGCCTTCGTGGCGAACCGCTTCGGCGACTTCGGCTTCCTGGCCGGCCTGTTCCTGCTGTTCTGGGCCCTGGGCGGCGCGTGGACGCCGCGGACCGGCAGCGGCCTGCGGAACAACGACTACCAGCCCATCGCCGAGCTGAACGCCACCGCCGGCGCCGCCACCGCCGCGCAGGCGCACGCGCTCGCCCCGGCCGTCCACGACGTGAAGGTCGGCCCCACCATGAGCTTCCGCGAGCTGCGGGATCAGGTGGTGATCGAGTCCACCGGCGTGAAGGAGCACCTGGCCGGCTCGACCATCTGGGGCGTCTCGCTCCTGACGCTGGTCTGCGTCCTCCTGTTCGTCGGCGCGATGGGCAAGAGCGCCCAGATCCCGCTCTACGTCTGGCTCCCGGACGCGATGGCGGGCCCGACGCCGGTCTCCGCCCTCATCCACGCCGCCACCATGGTGACGGCCGGCGTGTACATGGTGGCGCGCCTCAACTTCCTGTTCGCGCTCTCGCCGAGCGCGATGGGCTGGGTGGCGCTCATCGGCGCCGCGACCGCGATCTTCGCCGCGTCGATCGGTTTCTTCCAGTACGACATCAAGAAGGTCCTCGCCTACTCCACCGTCTCCCAGCTCGGCTTCATGTTCATCGGGGTCGGCGTGGGCGCGTACTGGGCCGGCGCGTACCACCTGCTCACGCACGCCTTCTTCAAGGCCACGCTGTTCCTCGGCTCCGGCTCGGTGATCCTCGGCTGCCACCACGAGCAGGACATGCGGAAGATGGGCGGGCTGAAGAAGCACATGCCCATCACGCGCTGGACCTACCTCGCGGCGTGCTGGGCCATCGCCGGCTTCCCGTGGATGAACGGCTTCTACTCGAAGGACGAGATCCTCTACAAGGCGTTCACCAGCGGGCACCTGGCGCTGTTCGGCGTGCCCACCCCGTGGCTCGGGCCGGCCATCTTCGTGGTCGGCATCGTCGCGGCGACCGGCACCAGCTTCTACATGTTCCGGTCCTACTACATGACGTTCACCGGCGAGTACCGCGGGAACGCCGGCCACCACGACGAGCACAACGAGGACCCGCACTCCGCCAGCGCCGCGGCCATGTCGCACCTGTCGGTCTCGGTCCACGCCTCGGACGGCGCGGTCCACGCCGACGGCCACGCGCATGGCCACGCCGCCCCGGCCCACGGCCACGCGGTCCACGCCCCGGCCGCCGCGGCGGCGACGGCGCACGCGCCGGCGCACGACGACCACGGCCACCACGGCGGCACGCCGCACGAGTCGCCCTGGACCGTCACCCTGGTCCTCTCGCTGCTCGCGCTCGGCTCCTTCTTCACGCTGTTCCTGGGCATCCCCATGGCCTGGACCGGCAAGGCGCCCATCCTCGAGCACTGGCTCGCGCCCGCGCTCACCGCGCAGGAGGGCGTGCCCTTCCAGCACCTGTCGCACTCCACCGAGTACATGTTCCAGGCGATCGGCGTGCTGGCCGGCGCGGTCGGCTGGTTCTTCGCGATGCTGCTGTTCAAGGACGCGAAGAGCGAGGTCCCGGCGCGGCTCAAGGAGCGCTTCCTGGGCGTCTGGACGGTCGTCTACGAGAAGTACTACGTGGACGAGCTGTACGCGGTCGCCGTCCTGAAGCCGTCGCTGAAGGTCGCGCAGGCCGCGTCCTGGTTCGACTCGAACGTGATCGACCGCCTGGTGCTGCTGACCGGCACGGTCACCCGCGTGGTCGCCAACCTCGACGGCGCCATCGACAAGTACCTCGTGGACGGCGCGGTGAACGCCGTCGCCAGCGTCACCCAGGAGTGCGGCCGGTACCTCCGCTCGCTCCAGACCGGCAAGGTCCAGACCTACCTGTACGGCGCGCTCGGCGGCGCGCTGGTGGTGGTCCTGCTCAACTTCCTCATCTCGTAGCAACCGGGAGAGCGCGTCATGTTCACGCCAGGAAACGTCCTCAGCTGGGCCACCTTCTTCCCGGTCATCGGGTCGGCGCTCATCGTCGTCCTGCTGGCCGCGAAGTTCTTCCTCCGCCTCGACAAGAAGCTCGTCGACGACGGCTCCCGCTGGATCGCGCTCGTGACGAGCGCGCTCTCCTTCGCGGCCGCCATCGCCGCGTGGCGCATGTACGACCCGTCGGCCACGGGCGTGCAGCTGGTCCAGCACTTCACCTGGATCCGCGCCTTCAACATCGAGTTCTACTTCGGGGTCGACGGCATCTCGATCTCGATGGTGCTGCTGTCCGGCCTCATCTCCTTCATCGCCACCATCGCGTCGATGCCGTGGTGGTCGGGGAAGAAGGACGCCGAGATGGCCGGCATGGTGGACGACGGCCACGACGACCCGCACCACCCCAAGCACTTCTCGGTGCGGATGGTGCCGGGCTACATGGCCATGCTGCTGCTGCTGCAGACCGGCATGATGGGCACCTTCGTCGCCCTCGACATGTTCCTGTTCTACGTGTTCTGGGAGATCATGCTCCTGCCGATGTACTTCCTCATCGGCATCTGGGGCGGGCCGCGCAAGGAGTACGCGGCGATCAAGTTCTTCCTCTACACCCTGGCCGGCTCCGTGCTGATGCTCCTCGCGATCATCGGCATCTACTACAACAGCGCGCCGGCGCAGCTCGCCGACGGCTCCTGGTCGAGCGGCCACACCTTCAACCTCATCGAGCTCGCCAAGCAGGGCGCGGCCGGCCAGTTCCGCAACGCCGCCCCCATCCTCGGCTTCTCGTTCGCGAAGCTCGTCTTCATCGGCCTGTTCATCGGGTTCGCCATCAAGATCCCGATGTTCCCCTTCCACACCTGGTTGCCCGACGCGCACGTCGAGGCGCCCACGCCCATCTCCGTCATCCTGGCCGGCGTGCTCCTGAAGATGGGCATCTACGGCATCCTGCGCTTCAACTACGGGATCCTCCCCGACGCGACCGCCTGGGCGGCCGGCGCCATCGCGGTGTTCGGCGTCATCAACATCATCTACGCGGCGTTCGTCTGCCTCGCGCAGAAGGACCTGAAGAAGCTCATCGCGTACTCCTCGGTCTCGCACATGGGCTTCTCGCTGCTCGGCATGGCGGCGATGACGCCCCAGGGCATCTCGGGCGCGGTGCTGAACCTCTTCACCCACGGCATCATCAGCCCGATGCTGTTCCTCATCGTGGGCGTGATCTACGACCGCGCCCACCACCGCGAGATCGAGAAGTTCGGCGGCCTGGCGCAGGAGCTGCCCGAGTACAGCGCCATCATGGGCCTCGCGTTCTTCGCCTCGCTGGGCCTCCCCGGCCTGGCCGGCTTCATCTCCGAGTTCACGGTGTTCTCGGGCGCGTTCCCGGTGTTCACCACCTACACCATCATCTCGGCCACCAGCGTCATCCTGACCGCCGCGTACTACCTGTGGGCGATCCACCGGATGTTCCTGGGCAAGCTGAACCCGGTCTACAAGGGCTACCCGGACCTGAACTGGCGCGAGCGCATGGCGCTGTACCCGCTCGCCGTCATCTGCATCTACCTGGGCTTCTACCCGCAGGCGATCCTGGGCGTCATCAACCCGGCCCTGCACGCCCTCATCCAGAACATCAAGCCGCTGTAGGCCCGAGGGGCGACGCATGACGGACCTCATCCCACTGGTCGAAGAGAACCTGCGCTCCACCGCGTGGTTCCGCCCCGAGGCGGCCCTCACGGTGGGCGCGCTGGTCCTCTTCGTGCTGGACATCGCCTGGAAGAAGAGCGCGGCCCGCGTGGCCTGGCTGAGCGCGGCCTCGCTGGTGGTGTTCGCGGCGGCGGCGGCCCTGCTCGCGCAGCAGCCCGCCGACGCGCAGGCGCTCTTCAACGGCATGCTCGCGAACGACGCGTTCGCGATCTTCTTCAAGTGGCTGTTCCTGGGCGCCGGCGCGCTGACGGTGCTCATCACCGCGCAGGGCAAGGACTTCGACGCCTCGCGCGTGGGCCAGTTCTACGGCCTGCTCACCGCGGTCGTGCTCGGCATGTTCATGATGGCGAGCGCGACCGACCTGCTCATGATGTACATGTCGATCGAGCTCGTCTCGATCGTGAGCTACGTGCTCGCCGGCTTCCGCCGCGGGGACCGCAAGGCCGCCGAGGGCTCGCTGAAGTACGTCATCTACGGCGGCGTGGCCTCGGGCGTGATGCTGTTCGGCATGAGCTACCTGTACGGCCTCACCGGCACGACCAGCCTGCTCGAGCTCGGGCCGCGCATCCAGGCCATCCAGGCCTCGGGCCTGCCGCTCGCCGCCACCCGCATCGCGCTGGTCGTCGGCGCCGTCTTCGTCGCCGCGGGCCTCGGCTACAAGATCGCCGCGGTCCCGTTCCACATGTGGTGCCCGGACGTGTACGAGGGCGCGCCGACGCCGTTCACCGCGTTCCTGTCGGTGGGCCCGAAGGCGGCCGGCTTCGCGCTGGCGCTCCGCTTCTTCCTGTCCGCGTTCGCGGGCCCGGCCTCCCCCACCACCGGCCTGGCCGACGCGCTGGGCGGCATCCCGTGGCCGGCCGTGATCGGCGTGGTCTCCGCGGTCACCATGACGCTCGGCAACCTGAGCGCGCTCGCGCAGACCAACCTGAAGCGCCTGCTGGCGTACTCCTCCATCGCGCACGCCGGCTACACGCTCATGGGCCTCGCGACGGTCTCGGCCATGGGCGTGCAGTCGGTGATGATCTACATGCTCGTGTACCTGGTGATGAACCTGGGCGCGTTCCTGGTCGTCATCTGGGTGGCGGAGTCCACCGGCTCCGAGTCGATCCTCGACTACCGGGGCCTGTCGAAGCGGGCGCCGGTCGCGGCGGTCGCCTTCGCCATCTTCCTGTTCTCGCTCACCGGCATCCCGCCGTTCGCCGGGTTCGCGGGCAAGTGGTACCTGTTCTACGCCGTCTTCGAGCGGATCCCCGGCCCGGGCGGCAACTGGTACGCGCTGCTCGCGATCATCGCGGCGCTCAACACCGCGGTGTCGCTCTTCTATTACGTGCGGATCATCCGGGCGATGTTCATCGACGTGCCGTACGCCGAGCCCGCGGCCATGCCGGCGAAGCCCGGCTACCAGCTCATCCTGGGCGCGTTCTCGGTCGCCATCCTGGTCTTCGGCATCTGGTGGGCGCCGATGATCGAGTGGACGCGCGCGTCGCTCACGCTGTTCCGGGGCTAGCGGGAACCCTCCCCCCGCCAAGCCCTCCCCGGGCCCGGCCAGCGCCCCCGCTGGTCGGGCCTTTTTATGTCGGGGCTGCGCCCCGCCCCACCCTGCTGCGCGGGGCCCGTGACCGCTCGCGCCCGCCTGCGCGGGCGCGCGAGCGGTCCCCGCGGGGAGGGGTTGCACCCCTCCCCAGCCTGCGGCTGGGGCCCCTCCCTGCTGGTGTCCTTCGCCTGCGCCCTCGCCCCGACGGCTACGGCCTCCGCGCCTCGAGGCGCGCGAGCTCGTGCTCGGGCATGCTCACGTCGCCGAGGTGGCGGTCGGGCGCGACCGCCTCGCCGTGGAAGTCCGAGCCGGCGGTGGGCACGAGGTCCAGCGCCTCGGCGATGCGCAGGTACTTCTCGCGCACCGAGGGGTTGTGATCGACGTGGTAGACCTCCAGCCCCTCCACGCCCGCCTGGCGGAGGCGCTCGAGGTCCCAGCGCTCCAGCTTCGAGACGCCGGGGTGCGCGACCGTGGTGGTGCCGCCGGCGGCCCGCACCAGGCGGACGGCCTCGTCGGCCTCGAGGCGGTAGCGCTGCACGTAGGCCGGCTTCCCCTCTCCGAGGTAGGCGTCGAAGGCCTCCTTCACGGTGGCCACCGCGCCCTGCTCGACCAGGGCCCGCGCGACGTGGGGGCGGCCGATGGTCTTGCCGCCGCTCCACTTCTCGATGTCCTCGACGCGCAGGCGCAGGCCCAGCGCGCCGAGCTTCTCCACGATGCGCTGCATGCGCTCGCGCCGGCGCAGCGCCAGGAAGTCCTCGAACGCGCGCAGGCGCGGGTGCGCGGGATCCACGAAGTGGCCGAGCAGGTGGATCTCGCGGCGCTCCAGGAACGCCGACAGCTCGATGCCCGGCACCAGCCGCAGCCCGAGCCGCGACGCCGCCGCGGCCGCGTCGTCCATCCCCGCCACGGTGTCGTGGTCGCAGAGCGCCCACACGCCCACGCCCGCCGCGCTCGCCCGCTCGGCTACCTCGGCGGCGGGATACTGGCCGTCCGACGCCTTGCTGTGGGAATGCAGGTCTATCTTTCCGTTGACGCCCTGACCGGCGGCCGGCTTGCCCATGAACTGTGCACCTCGGTCGTGATAGGATAGCCGCCTCTCCAGGTCGGCGCGCGCCCGGAAGGGAGAGGGGCCGGCGCGCGGAAAGGCGAAGGTTCAGCTCCATGCAGCACGTACTCCGGATCTCACGGAAGATCGACTACGGCCTCCGGGCCATGATCTATCTCGCGTCGATCCCGCAGGACTCGGTGGTCCCGTTCCGCGAGATCGCCCGGCAGATGGACGTGCCGGAGGACTTCCTCGCCAAGATCCTGAAGACCCTGGTGGATACGGGCCTGGTCCGCTCGACCCGCGGCCCGCACGGCGGCTACGCGCTGGCGCGGATGCCGGCGGACATCAGCTTCCTCGACGTGATCGAGTCGGTGGAGGGCCCCGTGGCCCTCAACGTCTGCCTCGACGGCGAGGACGCCTGCGGCCACTCCACCGCGTGCACCATGGTGTCGGTGTGGCGCCTGGGCCAGGAGCGGATGCTCGACGTCTACCGTCAGGCCAAGCTCTCCGAGCTCGCCTTCAAGCCCGCCGACGACGGCCAGATCGGCCTGGTGCAGCTCCAGCTCCAGTCGTCCGCGCGACCGCCGGTGGTGTGAGCAGTTGAACGGGGCTGCGCCCCGCCCCGCGGACCCCGAGCCCGCCGAAGGGGCCGCGGGGCCGCGACCTCGCGCGCCCGCGGCTGCGGGCGCGCGTTAGACTCCCCCCATGACCTTCGATCCCTCCGCCGCCGCGCAGCCCGGCTCCGGCGTGTTCGGCCTCCCCCACTCCGAGCGCGACGCGGGCGTGGTGCTCGTCCCGGTGCCGTTCGAGGCCACCACCTCCTACGGCGGCGGCACCTCGCGCGGCCCCGAGGCGATCCTCGACGCGAGCCGGCAGGTGGACCTGTTCGACGTGGAGACCGGCCGCCCGTACGAGGCCGGCATCCACATGCTGCCGGTGCCGGAGGAGCTCGCGCGGCTCGATCGCGAGGCGCGCGCGGCCGCCGAGCCGGTGATCGCCGCCGGCGGCGTGGTGCCCGGCCGGGAAGACCTGGCCCGGGCGGCCGCCGAGGTGGACGAGGCCTGCGGGCGCGTCAACGCCTGGGTCGAGGAGCGCGTCGCCGGGCTGCTCGCCCGCGGCAAGGTCGTCGGCCTGGTGGGCGGCGACCACTCCACCGCGCTCGGCGCCATCGCCGCGCACGCGCGGCGCCACCCGGGCATGGGGCTCCTGCACGTGGACGCCCACGCCGACCTCCGCGTCGCGTTCGAGGGGTTCACCTACAGCCACGCCTCGGTGATCTACAACGCGGCCGAGCGGCTCCCGGAGCTGTCGCGGATCGTGCAGGTCGGGCTCCGCGACCTCTCCGAGGAGGAGCACGCCTACGCGGCCGCGTCGGGCGGGCGCATCGTGCAGCACCACGACGCGGCGCTGGCCCGCGCGCGCTTCGAGGGCGAGCCCTGGGCGGCGCAGGTCGCGCGCATCGTCGAGCCGCTCCCGCGCGAGGTGTACGTCACCTTCGACGTGGACGGGCTCGATCCCACGCTCTGCCCGCACACCGGCACGCCGGTGCCCGGCGGCCTGTCGTTCCAGGAGGCCGCGTACCTCGTCGGCGCGGTGGTGCGGAGCGGCCGGCGCGTCGTCGGCTTCGACGTGGTCGAGGTCTCCCCGGGCCCCGAGGGCGGCGACTGGGACGGCAACGTGGGCGCCCGCCTGCTCTACAAGCTGATCGGCTGGGCGCTGGCCGGGCGCTGAGCGGCGCCGCGTCCCGGCGCGCGCCCGGCGCGCCGTTGCCGCGCCGCCGCCCGGCCATACCGTTCAGGGTGTGAAGCCGCCGCTCCGCCTGGACGAGCCGCTCCCCGTCCTCACCCCCCGCGAGATCCACGCGCGGCTCTCGCAGTACGTCATCGGCCAGGAGCACGCGAAGCGCGCGCTGGCGGTCGCGGCCTACGGCCACGCGAAGCGCGTGGCCCTGCGGCGCGCCAGCCGCGAGGTGGCGCTGCAGAAGTCGAACGTCCTGCTCATCGGCCCGACCGGCTGCGGCAAGACCCACCTCGCGCGCCACCTGGCCCGCGTGCTCGAGGTCCCCTTCCACGTCGCCGACGCCACCGAGTTCACCGAGGCCGGCTACTACGGCAAGGACGTGGAGACCATGATCGGCGAGCTGCTGCTGCGCGCCAGCCACTCCATCGAGGAGGCGCAGCGCGGCATCGTGTTCGTGGACGAGGTGGACAAGATCGCCCGCCGCTCGCAGCCGGTCCGCGGCGGCGCGGGCCAGCGCGACATCGGCGGCGAGGGCGTGCAGCAGGCGCTCCTCAAGCTGCTGGAGGGGCGCGAGGTGCACGTGCCGCTCGGCCTGGGCGGGCCGCAGTGGGCGCGGCGCGACACCGTCCCGGTGGACACGACCGACATCCTGTTCGTCTGCGCCGGGACGTTCTCCGACCTGTTCGCCTACGGCGGCGACGGCCGCTCGCTCGGCTTCGGGGCGGCGCGGCCCGGGGCGACCGCGGCGCGCCGGCGGATCCGGCCGCGCGACCTGGTCGAGTACGGGATGCTCGCCGAGTTCCTGGGCCGGCTCCCGGTGGTGGTGCAGCTCGACGAGCTCGGGCCCGAGGCGCTGCTGGAGGTGCTCACCGGCCCGCCGGACGCGGTGCTCCGCCAGATGCGCGCGCTGCTCGCCGCGGACGGCGTGGAGCTGGACGTCACCGAGGGCGCGCTGCGCGAGCTGGTCGCGTTCGCGCGCGAGCGCGGCGCGGGCGCGCGCGGGCTCCGCGCGGTGGTGGAGGAGGCGCTGGCGGAGCTGCTCTTCGAGGCCCCGGAGCGGGGCGGCACGCGCGTGCTGCTCGACGCGGCGTGGGTGCGCGCGCGGCTCGAGGCGATCGGGCCGGGGATGCTCGCGGCGGAGGAACCGGAGCGGCTCGCCGGCGGGTGAGCCGCCTCAGCGGTGCAGCGCACGCTCCAGCGCGCGCGCCTGCTCCGGGTCGAGCCGCTCCAGCAGGTCGTGCGACCGCACCAGCGCGGCGAAGTCGCTGCCCCGCAGGTCGAGCCCGAGCGCCCGGGGCGCGCCGCCGGCCGCGAGCAGCAGCGCCGAGACCAGCACCCAGGCCGCCAGCGCGCCCTTCGCGCCCCCGAGCAGCGCCCCCAGCCCACGGTCGGCCGGGCCGCGCACCACCCCGGACACGCCGGTGGCGCGCAGCACGAACGCGCCCACCAGCGACACGAGCGCCCAGGTGCCGAGGAACAGGAGCGCCGGGGCGGCCGCGCGCGCCACCAGCCCCGGCATCCAGCGCTCGAGGCCGCCGGCCACCGCGCCGGCGAGCTGCCGCGCCGCGAGCCAGCCCAGCACCGCGCCGCCCAGCTCCACCAGCTGGCGCAGCGCGCCGCTCATCGCGCCGGCCACCGCGGCCAGCGCCAGCACCGCGAGCACGGCGAGGTCGAGCGTCACGCCTACTTGATCCGGTAGTCGCCCTTGGGGCGGAGCTTCTCGGCCTCGGCGGCGACCAGCGCGAGCTGCTCCTTGAAGCGGGCGTTGCCCGGCTCGTACATGAGCGCGCTCTTCAGCGCGCGCTCGGCCGCGTCCCAGCGCCCGGCCTGGATCTCGGTGAGCGCGGCCGCGTAGAACTTGCGGCCGTTCGGCGTCTGCCCGAGCTGCTCCTCCAGCTTGCGCTTCTGCTCCTCCTTCACCGCCGCCTCGTCGGCCTCGGTGAAGCGCAGCTTGCGCTCGCGGTCCGGCCCGGAGATGTCGGCCAGGTAGCGCGCGCGCTTGCGGTCGTCGCGCAGCACCGTGTACGCCTCGTTCACCCGGCGGTAGATGCGGCCCACCAGGTCGCGGACCTCGGCGCTCGGCACCGCCGCGTAGCGGTCCGGGTGGAAGGTGCGCGACTCGCGGTAGTAGGCGGCCTTGATCTCCGGCGGCGTGGCCGTGGCGGGGATCTTCAGCACGCCGTAGTAGTCGAGCTGGTCGAGCGCGGCCGCCAGCGTCTCCACCTCGATGAGGAACTGCGCGTCCATTCCGTCCCGTCCGTCGTCCGCGGGCCGCCCGGCCGGTCAGGCCGCGCGGGGGCCGCGCGCGAGCTCGATGCCCGCGTTGTCGTCGATGGCCTTGCGGAGGTCCTGCTCCGAGAGGCCGGAGGAGAGGCTGATGGTGGTCGAGGTCTTCTGCCCCGTCTCCAGGTCGGTGGCGGAGACGTTCACGATGCCGTTCGAGTCGATCTCGAAGGTCACCTGGATCTGCACCTCGCCGCGGTAGCCGATGCGGAACCCGGTGAACTCGAACTCGCCCAGCAGCTCGCAGCCGTCGGCGCGGTTCGACTCGCCCTGGTAGACGCGGATGCGCACCCGGTCCTGGCCGTCGCGGCTGGTGGTGAACGTCTTCGACTTCTCGATCGGGATGGGGGTGTTCTTCTCGATGATCTTCTCGGTGAACCCGCCCACCGTGCCGACCCGCAGCGAGAGCGGGGTCACGTCCAGCAGGTAGCTGGCCTGGCCGGCGGTCGCCGCGGTGGTGGAGAGCAGCGCGCGCGCCTGGATGGCGGCGCCGAGCGCGACCACCTCGTCCGGATCCACCCCGGTCATCGGGTCGCGCTGGAAGTAGTGGCGGACGCTGTTGCGGATGATGGGCAGCCGGGTGGGCCCGCCCACCAGGATGACCGCGTCGATGTCGCCGGCGGTGAGGCGCGCCGACTGCAGCGCCTCGTCGCACACCTTGAACGTGCGCTGCACCAGGTCCATCACCATCCGGTTGAACTGGTCCTGGGTGAGCTTCTGCGCGAGGTCGATGACCTCGCCCTCCGGCGACTGGCAGATGCCCGGCACCTGGATGGCGGCCACCCCGTCGCGCCCCACGTCGATCTTGGCGCGCTCGCCCGCCTCCTTCAGCATCTGGAGGCAGAACTTGTTCTGGCGGAGGTCGAGCCCGTGCTTCGCCAGGAAGTCGTCGGCGAGCCACGTCATGATCCGGTCGTCGAAGTCGTCGCCGCCGAGGTAGGTGTCGCCCGCGGTGGACAGCACCTCGAACACGTCCTTGCCGATCTCGAGGATCGACACGTCGAACGTGCCGCCGCCGAGGTCGTAGACGCAGATCTTCTGGTTGATGTCCCGGCCGAACCCGTAGGCGAGCGCCGCCGCGGTGGGCTCGTTGATGATGCGCAGCACCTCGAGCCCGGCGATGCGGCCGGCGTCCTTGGTGGCCTGGCGCTGGTTGTCGTTGAAGTAGGCGGGGCAGGTGACGACCGCCTTCTTCACCTCGCGCCCGAGCGCCGTCTCGGCGATGGCCTTCATCTCCTTCAGCACCAGCGCGGAGACCTCGGGCACCGAGAAGATCTTGTCGCGGACCCCGATGCGGACCGAGTTGTTCGGCCCCTCGACGATCCGGTACGGCATCACCGCCTGCGCCTTCTTCACCTCGTCGGAGAAGTAGAAGCGGCCGATGAGGCGCTTCGCCGAGTACACGGTGTTCTCGGCGTTGGTGATGATGTTCTTCTTCGCGTCGTTGCCGACCAGCACCGTGCCGTCGTCGAGGAACGACACCACCGACGCGTGCGTGCGCTCCCCCCATTCGTTGGGGAGCACGGCGGGCGGCGCCCCGTCGCCCTGGGCGGTGGCCACGCAGCTGTAGCTGGTTCCGAGATCGATACCGACGGCGATGTCGTCGCTCATGATGGTGCGGGGGCCCGGCGAGTAGGGCCAGCGGTTTCGCCGGGTTAGGGCATCCTAGCGGCGCGTTCGGGAAGGTGTCAAACGCCGCGCGCCGCCGGTGTGCGCACGGCCGGGCTGTCCACGTCGGAGCCGCGCGTTATTACTCTTGGGGTGGCGGCCCCCGCCACGCCGGACGACCAGGAAGGAGCGCCATGGGCGCGCTCGCAGCCATCCTCCAGAGCGATCCGAACCTCATGCGGTGCCAGCTCGCGCGGTTGCGGGCGAACGTGTCCCTGCAGGACGGGGACGTGCCGCCGGATGGCTACGGGTTCGGCTACTACCAGGCCGGCAGCGTCCTGCTCGGGAAGCGTCCCACCGGCGCGCCGTCGGCGCTCGCGCTGCCCGATCTGGTGGGTCGCGTGGACTCCGAGGCGGTGCTCGTCCACGCGCGCCGCGCCACGGTCGGGACGGCCAAGGACGAGAACACCCATCCGTTCCGGTTCCGCAGGTGGCTGTTCGCCCACGACGGCGCCATCGAGGGCTTCGAGCAGGTGAAGCCCAGGCTCCTCGAGGGCCTCCCCGAGTTCCTGCGGCGCAACATCGCCGGCGAGACCGACTCCGAGCACGCGTTCATGTGGTTCCTCAAGCTGCTCCGCGACGAGGGAGCGCTCGACGACCTCGACCTCGACGCGCAGGTGGCCGGGCGCGCCCTGGCGCGCACCGTCCGCCAGATCGAGGCGTGGTGCCGCGAGGTGGGCGAGCAGCGGCACTCGCGGCTGTGCTTCGTC
The DNA here is from genome assembly GCF_049201065.2 of Anaeromyxobacter sp. Red801. NCBI lineage: Bacteria > Pseudomonadati > Myxococcota > Myxococcia > Myxococcales > Anaeromyxobacteraceae > Anaeromyxobacter > Anaeromyxobacter sp. Red801. The sequence continues at coordinate 3,220,930 of NZ_CM181236.1, forward strand.
GCGACCAACGGCCGCTCGCTGGTCGCCACCCGGCGCGGCGGGCCGCTGTTCTACGCGCTGCTCGAGGGCATCGTCCCTTGCGAGCTGGACGAGATCGGGCCGGACACGCCGGAGAGCGATCCGCGCGTCCGGCCGCACCGCCGCGTGAAGGCGGTCTGCTTCGCCTCGCGGCTCCTCGCGCCGAACGGCTTCATCGAGGTGCCGGAGGGGAGCGTCGTCTCGGTGAGCCGGACGCTCCAGGTGACGGTGTCCTCGCTGGCGAGCGCCTAGCGCCTCGCCGCCCCCTACAGCAGCGACCAGGGCCGGGGCACGAACAGCTCCTCCCAGGTCGCGAGCGCGAACCGGTCGGTCATCCCCGAGAGCCAGTCGGTGACGGCGCGCTCCAGCCCCTCACCGTCCCGCGGCACGACGCCGTGGCGGGTCGCCAGGCGCGCCGGGTCCTCCAGGCACCACTCCCACAGATCGCGCAGGATGCGCTGCGCCTTCACGAACTCGTCGTGGACGACCGGGTTCTCGTAGACGCGCGCGTACAGGAAGTCGCGGAGCGCCAGCAGCGCCTGGTGCACGTCCGGCGACATCTCGATGTGCCCGCCGCCGTCCACGTCCGACCGGCGGATCACGTCGTGGACCAGCGTGGCGAAGCGCTCGGAGCGCCCGCCGCCCAGCGTGCGGCGGATGTCGGCGGGCAGGTCGGACTCCGCGAACAGGCCGGCGCGCAGCGCGTCGTCGAGGTCGTGGTTCACGTAGGCCACGATGTCGGCGATGCGGACGATCTCCGCCTCGAGCGTGAGCGCCTTCTCGCCCGAGCCCTTGAGCAGCACGTTGCCCTTGCCCTTCGAGTGCCGGAGGATCCCGTCCCGCACCTCGGCGGTGAGGTTGAGGCCGCGGCCGTCCTTCTCCAGCACGTCCACCACCCGCACCGACTGCACCACGTGGTGGAAGCCGCCCGGCACCTCCTGGTTCAGCACCCGCTCGCCCGCGTGGCCGAACGGCGTGTGGCCGAGGTCGTGGCCCATCACCATCGCCTCGACCAGCATCTCGTTCAGCCGCAGCGCGCGGGCGATGGACCGCGCCACCTGCGCCACCTCGAGCGTGTGCGTGAGCCGGGTGCGGTAGTGGTCGCCGCGCGGCGCGAGGAACACCTGCGTCTTCCCCGCCAGCCGGCGGAACGCCTTGCAGTGCAGCAGCCGGTCGCGATCGCGCTGGAACGCGGGGCGCTCCGGATCCGGCTCCTCCGGGCGGGCGCGGCCGCGCGAGGCGGCGGAGCGCGCCGCCCGCGGGTGGAGCGTGCGCTCCTCCAGGTCCTCCAGCATCTCGCGGATGGTTCCCGTTCCCGATCCCATGCCGTGCCCCTCGCGCCGGCCGGTGCGGCCGCACCCCGGCGCTGCCCTACTTAGCGCCCGCCCCCCGGCCTGTCACCGGTAGAAGGAGGCCTCCAGCGTGGCCAGGAGCAGGTTCGACGCCGCGTGCACCAGCACCGGCGCGACCAGGCCGCCGGTGCGCGCCCGCAGCCAGCCGAAGAGCAGGCCGGGCAGCAGCGTGGCGAGCCGCCAGGGCTGGAGCGTGACGAGGTGCCCCGCCGCGAACAGGAGCTGGGTCCGCAGGAAGCCGGCGCCGAGGCGGGCGCCGAGCACGGTCCGCCCCTGCCCCGGCGCGGTGCGCGCCCACGACGTCTGCATCCACCCGCGGTAGAACAGCTCCTCCGGGAGCGCCACCACCAGCACCTGCACCGCGACCAGCCGCAGCGCGTGGTCCGGCAGGCGCGGCGCGAGGTGCGGCGCCCCGGCGTAGGGCGCGAGCGCGCGGGTGAGGCCCTCCGGCAGGCGGGGGAGCAGCTCCGCGTACGCCCAGAAGCCCGCCACGAACGGCGGGAACACCACCGCGCAGGCGAGGAGCGCCGCGAGCGTCCCGCGCCCGAGCGCGCGCCAGGTGCGCGGGTCGCGGGCGCCGTGCCAGGGCAGGCCGTACGCGTCCCATCCCTCGGCGCGCGCGCGCAGGCGCGCGTCGGGGAGCGCGATGAAGGCGAACGCCGCCACGCCGGCCAGGTTCGCGCCGAGCAGCCCGGTCGGCTCCACGACGGCCACCGCCTTCGCCAGCGCGATGGCGAGGATGGCCTTCGCCCACGTCGCCACCAGCGTCCGCGGCGGATCCGGCGGGGCGGGCGCGGCGCCGGCGGTCGGGAGCGGCTCGGGCACGCCGCCGGGATCGCACGGCCCCGCGGCGCGGTCAACCACCGGCACCGCGGATGTGCGCGGCGGACGGACCTGTGGGACGGGAGGTGACGGGCGGCCCCTCGCCCGCTTCACGGACCGTGTGCTAAGGCTCGGCGGCCACCGAGGAGTGTAACCATGACCCCCGCTCGCTCGTCACTCGTCCGCAAGCTCTGGTCCGGCGTCGCCCCGCTCGCGCTCATCGCGGGCGTGCTGCCGCTGCTCGCCCCCACCTGCGGCGACCTGCAGCCCGGCCCCAAGGTCTTCGCCCGCGGCTCCCTCGTCATCCCGATGGACCGCTGCTACCAGTTCCAGACCGACGGCGCGACCGGCACCGGCCAGCCCTCCGGCTGCCCGCAGGCGGCCGACGCGGGCGACGCGATCAAGGCGTACGGCCTCGTCTACCAGCTCATCCGCAACGACGTGGCGGTGTACTGGGCCATCGATCCGGCCAAGGCCTCGCTCACCGCGCACGACTTCGCGATCCAGTACGACGGCGGGTTCCCGGTGCTGTCGTACGACTGGGCCAGCGGCGGCACGGGCGCCCCGCCCACGCAGGACCACGTGATCCGCTACATGGGCGGGCCATTCGTGGTGGACGGCTCCGACCAGGCGAAGGCGCTCGCCGTCCTGCAGCGCTACCGGGCGACGTTCGAGGCGGTGAACGTCCACGTCGCGAACGTGGCGTTCCGCGCGCCGGTCGCGAAGGTGATGGCGGGCGGCTGGAGCGCCGGCGGCGCGACGCCGCCCAAGCTCGCGCTCCTCGACATCGGCTCGGGCAACCTGACCTCGACCTCTCCGGTCACGGTCACCTCGGCGAAGAACGCCGAGCCGGTGATCTCCGGCTACCTCGCCCGCGCCGGCATCGGCTCGGGCACGGCCGCCGGCACCGCCACCGGGCCCCACGGCGAGATCTACGACCGCCTGGGCATCGAGGACTTCCAGCCCGCGCCCGGCTCCACCGACTACCGCACCAGCCGGTTCTTCCAGAACGGCTACCAGATCCTCTGGGTGCCGCACTGGGTGGCGCCCGGCTCGTGCTCCAGCTTCGGCAGCAACAGCGCCTGCGCCTCGTCGCTGTACCCCACCGCCAAGGTCGACCAGGTGCTCCGCACCATCGCGGGGTTCGTGAAGGACGGGAAGGACGTGTTCGCGGAGTGCGCCGGCCTGGGCAGCTTCGAGGGCGCGTTCAAGCGCGGCTCCAACACCGCCTACACCCTCGACTACTCCGACGGCTTCGAGGACGTCGCCGCCGGCCTCTCCACCCGGTTCCAGACCACCACCGGCGTCCGCTACAACGAGCTCCCCACCAGCCCGTTCCCCGCGCCTGCGGTGGTGGGCAGCTTCGCCTCGCCGCTCATGCAGCTCGGCGACTTCCCCTTCAAGCCGCTCACCGGCGCGGTGGAGGACTACCGCCCGGCCGACGCCTCCGCAGGCGGCGCCTACCAGGCCGGCGTGCAGCGGCTCGTCGCGGCGAGCGATCCGTACGGCACCTGGGACTACTTCACGCTGCGCCCGGCCGACGCGTCGCACGGCACGGTGGTGTACCTCGCGGGCCACAGCTACTCCGGCGTGCAGGGCAGCTTCCAGATCGCGGGCTCGCGCCTGGTGCTGAACACGCTGTTCAACCTGGGCGCGGGCTGCACCGAGAGCGGCGTCTCCTGCGACACCGGCCGCCTCGGCGTCTGCGGCAAGGGCGTGCTGCGCTGCTCCGCCTCCGGCCAGCCGGTGTGCGAGCAGGTGAAGGGCCCGGCCGCCGAGATCTGCAACGGGCTCGACGACGACTGCGACGGCTTGGTGGACGAGGACCTCGAGCAGGCCTGTTACGGCGGGCCGGCCGGCACCGAGAACGTGGGCGTGTGCCACGCCGGCGTGTCCACCTGCGCGAAGGCGGCCGACGGCAGCTACGCCATGACGGCCTGCGCCGGCGCGGTGGTGCCGGCCCAGGAGAGCTGCAACGGCCTCGACGACGACTGCGACGGCCAGGTCGACGAGGACCTCACCCAGGCCTGCTACTACGGACCGGAGAGCAGCCTCGACCCGGTGAGCCGGCAGCCGCGCGGCGCCTGCCGGGCCGGCACGCAGGCCTGCACCGCCGGCAGCTGGGGCGCGTGCACCGGCCAGGTGCTGCCGCAGCCGGAGGTGTGCCTGGCGGAGGGCGGCGGCGGCACCGCGTCCGACGAGGACTGCGACGGCGCCATCGACAACGGCTGCCAGGCCTGCACCGCGGGCGTCCAGCGCGCCTGCTACACCGGGCCGGCCGGCACCGCCGGCGTGGGCCGGTGCGCCACCGGCGTGCAGACCTGCGGCACCGGCGGGCAGTGGAGCAACTGCGTGGGCGAGGTGCTGCCGTCCACCGAGCTGTGCCGCGACGGCATCGACCAGAACTGCAACGGGATGGCGGACGACGGGCCGCCGGCCTGCGCCGCCTGCCGGGACGGCGAGACCGAGGCCTGCTACGACGGCCCCGCCGGCACCGCCGGGGTGGGCCTGTGCGCCGCGGGCGCGCGCGCCTGCGTGGGCGGCGAGTTCGCCGGTGCGTGCGCCGGGCAGCTCCTGCCCGCGCCGGAGCTGTGCGACGGCCAGGACAACGACTGCAACGGGTCGGTGGACGACGGCGCCTCCTGCGGCGACGGCTTCTCCTGCGTGCACGGGGTGTGCGTGCCCTCCACCTGCGGCGTCGAGCTGCCCTGCCCCGAGGGCTACGCCTGCAGCGCCTCCGGGACCTGCGAGCGCGGCAGCTGCGGCGGCACCACCTGCCCCGACGGCCTGGCCTGCTCGTACGGTGCGTGCAACGATCGCTGCGCCGGCGTGGACTGCGGCGAGGGCTCGGTCTGCGCGCGCGGCTCCGGCACCTGCGTGGGCGGGAGCTGCTACCTGGCCGGCTGCCCCGCCGGCGAGGTGTGCCGGAACGGCGCCTGCACCGCCGACCCGTGCGCCGGCCTCACCTGCCCGGCCGGCACGTTCTGCCGCCAGGGTGACTGCGTGCAGGCGTGCACGTTCGTGACCTGCCCGGCCGGGCAGAAGTGCGGCGTGGACGGGTTCTGCGAGGTGGACGCCTGCGCCGGCAAGGCCTGCGCGCCGGACCAGCGCTGCCAGGACGGCACTTGCGTGGCCGATCCCTGCGCCCGGCTCGGCTGCGGGCGCGGCCAGGTGTGCCGCGACGGCACCTGCGTGGACGACCCGTGCTCGGGCGTGGTCTGCCCGGCCGGCGCCTGCGCGGGCGGCCAGTGCTACGCGTCCGGCACCGCGCCGGTGACGGTGCCCCCCGCGGCCGGTTCCGGCGGCGGCGGCGGCTGCGCCTCGGCCTCGGGCGACGCGGGCCTGCTCTCCGCGCTCGGCGTGCTCCTCGCGCTCGCGGGGCTGCGGCGCCGTGCGCGCCGCGGCGCCGGGCCGTCCGCGCTCGCCGCGTTGGCGATCGCGGCGGCGCTGCTCGGCACCGCGTGCAAGGGCGGCGGTGGCGACGCCGCGGCGTTCGATCCCGCGAGCTGCGAGGCGAGCTGCGAGGGCGAGCAGCGCTGCATCGACCTGCGCACCGATCCCGCGCACTGCGGCATGTGCGGGAACGCCTGCGGCGCCGGCCAGATCTGCGCGGCGTCCGCCTGCGGGCCGGGCGGGCCGGTCGCACCTTACGTCCGCCAGGTCACCCCGGGCGCCGCCCCGCGCGGCGGCCTCGCGCCGGTGACGGTGGAGCTGTCGGGCGATCGCTTCGCGGCCGGCGCCACCGTGCGCACCGCCTCGGACGCCGGCACCCGCACCTGGCCGGCGGAGCGGGTCCCCGACGGCCGGCTCCGCGTCCAGCTCGCGCTCGCCGATCTGCCGGCAGGCGCGCTCTGGCTGCGCGTGGTCAACCCGGACCGCGTGATCTCCAACGCGGTCCGCTTCGACGTGGTGAACCCCGAGCCGCACCTCACCGCGCTCACGCCCGCGAGCGCCCCCGCAGGCGCGGTCACCTCGGTCCTGGTGGAGGGCACCGGGCTGGGCACGGAGAGCCGGTGCCGGATCCGTGGCGACCGCCTGGCGGAGCAGGGGCTCCCCTCCACCCCCGGCGACGCCGGCCTCACCTGCACGCTCGACGCGACGCTCCTGCCGCCGGGCGCCGGGTACCAGATCTGGGTGGTGAACGACGCGGTGCCGTCCCCGCTCCCCTCCAACGCGCTCCCGTTCGCGATCGTGAGCCAGGCGCCGGTCGCGAGCGCGGTGAGCCCGAGCGGCGCCGGCGCGGGCGAGATCGTCTCGCTCACGGTGACGGGCGACGGGTTCGACCTCGCGAGCCGGGTGGTGTTCGACGGCGTGGAGCAGCCCACCACCTACGTGGACGCGAACCGGCTGCTGGTCGGCCAGCTCCGGCTGCCGGGGTGCGCGGTGGGCACCTGCACCTCCGAGGTCTGGGTCCGCAGCGGCCAGGGCGCCGACTCGGCCCGGCTGCCGTTCGTGGTGGGCGCCTCGCCCGCGCAGGTCACCGGCTTCTCGCCCGCCACCGCCTACCAGGGCGACGCGGTGACGCTCGCCTTCGCCGGCACCGGCTTCCCCGCCGACGCGCAGGTGCAGGTGCAGCCGCCCGGCGGCGCCTTCCGCCCGCCGCTCGCCTCGACGGTGGACGCGGGCGGCACCTCGGTGTCCGCGCCGCTGTCGCTCGACGGCGAGCCGGAGGGCTCGTGGCTCGCGCGCGTGTGGTTCCCCGGCGCCGGCACGGCCTCGGGCACGTGGACGTTCCGTGTGCTCTCGAACCAGGCCATCCTCCAGGCCGCCAGCGTGCGCGGCCGCGAGCAGGGCGCGGCTGCGATCCCGGTGACGCTCACCGCCGCGAACCTGCGCCCGCCGCTCTCCGGCGTGCGCGTGATCTTCACCGGCGCCGCCGCCGAGCTGGTCCCCACCGCCACGACCGCGACCAGCGTCACGGTGAGCCTGTCCACCGTCGGCCTCGACACCGGCACCTACGCGCTGCAGGTGCGCAACCCGGGCGCCGCGCCGTCCAACGCGCTCTCGTTCAACGTCACCCCGGGCGCGCCGACGCTCGCCGCGGTCAGCCCCGCCTCGGCCCGCCAGTCGGACACGCCGGTCACCGTCACGCTCACCGGCACCAACTTCGCGAAGCCCGACGCCTCCGGCACGGGCGGCTCGGCGGTGATGGTGACCTCGGAGCTCATGCCGGGCTGGCCCGGCGCGCCCGCTTTCCAGGCGGTGCCCGGCACGGTGACGGTGGAGAGCCCGACCCGGATCACGGTCCAGCTCGACACGCGCGCGGCCTACGCGGCCCCGGGCGGCACCGCCTACCACGTCGCGGTCTGGAACCCCGGCGGACCGACGCCGCCGCAGCGCTCGGACGCCGGGCAGGCCGCCGCCTCGCTGCCCGCGTTCACCGTGATGCCCTGAAGGCGTGCGCGCCCCGCCGGCAGGGCGGGGCGCGCCGTCACGCGCGCGGCGCGGCGCCCATCACCGCCGCGACGGCGGCGGCCGGGTCGAACGGCTTGCGGAGCACCTCGTCCGCCCCGAGCCGGCGGTAGGCGTCCCGCTCGGCCTCGCCGATGCGCGAGGACATGAGCACGAGGTGCGTCTTCCGCCAGTGCGGGTGCGCCTTGAGCAGGCGGCAGACGTCTGCCCCGTTCAGCCGCGGCATGTAGACGTCGAGCAGCACCGCGTCCGGCTCGACCGAGGCCATCTTGCGGAAGACCTCCTCGCCGTCGGCGGCGGTGGCCACCTCGAAGCCGGCGTCCTCGAACGCGACGGTGAGCGCGTCCACCACCGCCTTCGAGTCGTCCACGATGAGGACCTTCCGGCTGCCCATGATCCCGGGCGTTATACTCGATCGCGCCATGGTCCGGGAGCCTGCGGTCGCGGGAGCGTTCTACGACGCCCGGGCGGCGACGCTCGCCGCCGAGGTGGACGCCTGGCTGTCGGCCGGCGCCGCGCCCGCCCCGGCGCTCGGCGTGCTGGTGCCGCACGCCGGCTACGTGTACTCGGGCGCGGTGGCCGGCGCGACGTTCGCGCGCGTGGCGGTGCCGCCGCGCGCCATCGTCCTCGGCCCCAACCACACCGGCCTCGGGCACGCCGGCGCGGCGCTGTGGCCCGGGGGCGCGTGGCGCACGCCGCTCGGCACCGTGCCGGTGGACCCGGAGCTCACCGCCGCGCTCGCCGCCGCGCCCGGCGTCGAGGGCGACCGGCTCGCCCACCTCCGCGAGCACTCGCTCGAGGTCGAGGTGCCGTTCCTCCAGCGCGCCCGGCCCGGCGTCGCCATCGCGGCGCTGTGCCTCGGGCCGCTCTCCTTCGCCGAGTGCGAGGCGCTCGGGACGGCGGTGGGGGCGGCGGCGCGGGCGGCCGGCGCGCTGGTGGTCGCGTCCTCGGACATGAGCCACTACCTCCCGGCCGCGGAGGCCCGCCGGCGCGACCGGCGGGCGCTGGACCGGCTGCTCGCGCTCGACGCCGAGGGGCTCTACGAGGTGGTGCGCCGCGAGGGGATCACCATGTGCGGCATCGTCCCGGCCACGGTGATGCTGGTGGCGGCCCGCGCGCTCGGCGCGACCGGCGCCGAGCTGGTGCGCTACGCGCACTCCGGCGAGGTGAGCGGCGACGACGACGCGGTGGTGGGCTACGCCGGCGTGGTCGTGCGCTGAGCTCCCTCGACGCCGCGCGGCCTGCCGGCCGCGCTACGCCCGGGAAGAGCGGTGGAGGAGCACGCGCTGCAGCAGCGCCGCGCCGGCGAGCAGCAACGCGCCCAGGCCACCGTCGCCGCCCGCGCCGCACCCGCCGCCGCTCTTCTTCCCGCTGATCTCCTGGACCGGGCCCGCCGCGGTGTAGATGGCGCAGACGCCCTCGACGTCGTCCGCGGCCAGCGTCCGCTTCTGGATCTCCTTGGGCGGGGCGGTCGGGTACATCGTCACGTCCGGCGAGGAGGTTCCCGGGCACGCCTTGCCGTCGCACGGATGCGCCAGGCCGATGAAGTGGCCGGCCTCGTGGGTGAGCGTGTTCTGCAGGTCCTCGTAGCCGCAGCTCGCCTGGCCGTAGGTCGCGCAGGTCTGCCCCAGGGTCGAGTCGCTCCCGCAGGTGAAGTACCAGCCATCGGACGCGCCGACGATGCTCGTCCCGGCGCCGGCGCCGCTCCAGTCCGCCACCTCGAGGTCGGCGTCCTGGATCGCGCCCGAGTTCGGGTTGTAGATGACCGTGGTGATGGCGAGCACGCTCTTGCCCAGCCCGCCCTGGCCGCCGCCCGGGCCCTCGTCGTCGAAGCAATCGAAGGTGTTGTTGCAGGACGCGGTCGCCCAGCACGGATCCGCATGTGCCGCGGCCACGTCGGAGCACCAGCCCTTGCGGAACACCACCAGGTGCTCGCTGCTCGTCCCCATCCCCGTCTGCGCGATGGCGGTGCTGGTGGTCCCCCCGAACGGCAGCGAGAGGTGGGCGCACGGCGCGCCCTCGCCCGCCCGCGTGGCGCCCTCCCAGGCGGCGAACGCGGCCTGGGCCGCCTGCACCGCGGGATCGGCGCCGGCGGCCGCGTCGCAGCTCGGGGAGCTGCCGCCGCGCACCGGGTTCACCTTCCAGGTCACGGCCGACGGATCCGGCCAGTAGAAGCAGACGGTCAGCTTGCCGTTCGTCGCGCAGGACCGCTTGTAGGCCTGCGCCGGCCACGCGGCGAGGAGCGCCAGGGCCGCGGCGATCGCGCGCGCGCTCATCGCGCCGCCCTCACCCGCCGCTCCAGCTCGGCGACGGAGGTCCGGGCGAGGCGCGCCTCGCCGGCGCGCAGCGGCGCGGCGAGCTGCTCGTCCTCGTCCACGTCCGGCTCGGCCCGGTCGCCGTCCACGCGGAACTTCCCGAGCGCGAGCCCGTTCACGCGCCAGCCGCCGCCGCGGCGGTAGAGGAACAGCACCACCTCCTCGCCGTCCGCGAGGCGCGGCGCCGCGCTCACCCACATCCCGACGTCGCCCACCACGCCGCCCGGCACCGTGACCGTCACGCGCGCGCCGGGGCTTCCCTTCCAGGCGCTCGAGACCGCGATCACCACGTCGGTGACGATGCGGCGGCCGTCCGCCTCGACGCGCGACGCCTGCCGCTCCACGCGGCCGCGGACGACGGCGTCGGAGGAGCGGGCCGCCTCCTCGATGGTGGTGGAGCGGAAGGTCGCGGCCGCGGCGGGGAGCGCCACCGCGGCGAGGAACAGGGCGAGCGCTCTGTGCACCGGCCGATTGTAGCTATGGTAGCTTGCGCCCGCCATGGACAAGCCCCGCGTACGCTTCGCCCCCTCCCCTACCGGTTACCTCCACATCGGCGGCGCCCGGACGGCGCTCTTCAACTGGCTGTGGGCGCGGCGCAACGGCGGCACGTTCGTGCTGCGCATCGAGGACACCGACCGCGAGCGCTCCACGCAGCTCGCCGTGGACGCCATCCTCGACGGGCTGCGGTGGCTGGGCCTCGACTGGGACGAGGGGCCCGGCGTCGGCGGGCCGCACCCGCCCTACTTCCAGACCGAGCGGCTCGACCTCTACAAGGCGCACGCCGAGCGGCTCATCCGCGAGGGCAAGGCGTACGCGTGCTACTGCACGCGCGAGGAGCTGGACGCGCAGCGCAAGCAGGCCGAGGCCCAGAAGCGCCAGTTCCGCTACCCCGGCACCTGCCGCGACGCGCCCTACGATCCCTCGCGCCCGCACGTGATCCGGTTCCGCGTGCCGGACGCCGGCGCGACGAGCTGGAACGACCTCGTGAAGGGCGTCATCTCGACGCCGCACGACACGCTGCAGGACGAGGTGATCCTGCGCGGCGACGGCGTGCCGCTCTACAACTTCGGCGCGGTGGTGGACGACATCACCATGGAGATCAACCTGGTCGGCCGCGGCGACGACCACGTGAACAACACCGCGCGCCAGATCCTCATGTACGAGGCGCTCGGCTACCCCGTGCCGACGTTCGCGCACTTTCCGATGATCCTGGGCGCGGACAAGGCCCGGCTCTCGAAGCGCCACGGCGCGACCAGCGTCACCGCGTACCGCGACATGGGCTTCCTGCCCCAGGCGGTGGTGAACTACCTCGTCCGCCTGGGCTGGTCGCACGGGGACCAGGAGCTCTTCACGCTCGACGAGCTCGTCCGCTACTTCGACCTGAAGGACGTGGGCGCGACCGCGGGCGTGTTCAACCCGGAGAAGATGGCCTGGGTGAACCACGAGTGGCTGAAGCGGCTCTCGCCCGAGGAGCTGGCGAAGCTGGCGCTGCCGCACTTCCGCGCCGCCGGCCTGCCCGCCGAGGACGACGAGAAGCTGCGCCACGTCTGCGCGGTGGCGCGCGAGCGCGCCAGGACGCTGGGCGAGTACGCGCAGCAGTTCCGCTACTTCTACGCGCCCATCGCGCTCGACCCCAAGGCGAAGGCCAAGTTCCTGACGGCCGACACGAAGCCCGTGCTCCAGGCCGTCCGCGACGCCATCGCCGCCCTCCCCGCGCTCGAGACCCAGGCCGTCGAGCAGGTGTTCCACGGCGAGGCGGAGCGCCGCGGGGTGGGCCTGGGCAAGGTGGCGCAGCCGGTCCGCGTGGCGCTCACCGGCGGCACCGCCTCCCCGGGCATGTACGACGTGGTGCAGATCCTCGGGAAGGACGAGACGCTGAGGCGGCTCGACGAGGCGCTCCACGGGATCGCCGGGTAGGCGCCGAAATATCGGCGCGCGCCGTGCGTAGGCCCGGTCACCGACCCGGGAGCCCCCCATGCGCACGTGCCTCGCCGCCCCCCTCCTCGCCGCCGCGCTCGCCGCGGCCCTGCCGGCGCGCGGCGCCGACTGCCGCGTCCGGATCGGCTCCTCCGGGCGGTTCGCCCAGGACCACGACCTCGTGATCGGCCCGGGTGAGCGGGTCCACGAGGCGGTGGCGCTGCGCGGGCGGGTGGTGGTGCGCGCCGGAGGCCACGTGGACCAGGCGGTCGCCCTGGCCGGCGACGTGGTGGTGGAGCGCGGCGGCACCGCGGGCGAGGTCACGAGCCTCGGCGGCGACGTGCACCTGCAGGAGGGCGCCCGGGTGGCGGGCGACGCGACCGCGCTGGGCGGCCGGGTCGAGACGGCGCCGGGCGCGCGGGTCGCCGGCGACGTCACCATGCTGTCCCTCGAGCTGGGCGCCAGCCTCGGCGTGCGCGGCGCGGTGCGCGGCTGGACGCGGGACCTGCGCTGCGCCGCCACCGCCGACCCCGGGATCGCCGGGGTGGACATGGACGTCGACTAGGGCGCGCCGCCGGCCCGCCGGGCGGGCCGCCAGCGGGTTGCGGGGCAAGGCCCGGTGGGATACCACCTCTGGCTGCATGAGCGACGCCCCTCGCCCCAGGAACTTCCTCGCGGAGATCGTCGAGGCCGACCTGGCCGCCGGCCGGAACGGCGGCCGCGTGGTCACCCGCTTCCCGCCCGAGCCGAACGGCTACCTGCACATCGGCCACTCGAAGTCGATCCTGCTCAACTTCGGGCTGGCCCGCGCCTACGGCGGCCGGACGCACCTCCGGTTCGACGACACCAACCCGGTGACCGAGGACACCGAGTACGTCGAGGCCATCCAGGAAGACGTGCGGTGGCTGGGCGGCGACTGGGGCGGCCACCTGTACTTCGCCTCCGACTTCTTCGACCGGATGTACGCCTGCGCCGAGCGCCTGGTCGGCGAGGGGCTCGCCTACGTGGACACGCAGTCGCAGGACGCGATCCGCGAGCAGCGCGGCAGCTTCGACCGCCCCGGCGTGAACAGCCCGTTCCGCGACCGCCCGGCCGCCGAGAACCTCGACCTGCTGCGCCGCATGAAGGCGGGCGAGTTCCCCGACGGCGCCGCGGTGCTGCGCGCGAAGATCGACATGAGCCACCCCAACGTGCTCATGCGCGATCCGCTGCTGTACCGCGTCCGCCACGCGCGCCACCACCGGACCGGCGACGCCTGGTGCATCTACCCGATGTACGACTTCGCGCACCCGCTGGAGGACGCCTGCGAGGGCGTCACGCACTCCATCTGCACGCTGGAGTTCGAGTCCAACCGCGAGCTGTACGACTGGGTGCTCGACCACACCGGCCCGTGGGATCCGCGGCCGCGCCAGTACGAGTTCGCGCGGCTCGCGCTCGGCTACACGGTGATGTCGAAGCGCAAGCTGCTCCGGCTGGTGAACGAGCGGCGCGTGTCGGGCTGGGACGACCCGCGCATGCCCACCGTCGCCGGCATGCGGCGGCGCGGGGTGACGCCGGAGGCGCTGCGCGACTTCGCGGACCTTATCGGCGTCGCCAAGAACAACAGCCTGGTGGACATCGGAAAGCTCGAGTTCGCCATCCGCGCCGACCTGGAGCGGCGCTCGCCGCGCGCCATGGCGGTCGTGCACCCGCTGGCGGTGTCGATCGAGAACTGGCCGGCCGGCAAGGTGGAGGAGCTCGACCTGCCCTGGTGGCCCGGCGAGCCGGAGCGCGGCGGCAGCCGCAAGGTGCCGTTCGGCGGCGAGCTGTTCATCGAGCGGGACGACTTCGCGCTCGACCCGCCCAAGGACTGGAAGCGGCTCGCGCCCGGGCGCGAGGTCCGCCTGGCCGGCGCCTACGTGATCCGCTGCGACGACGTGGTCCGCGGCCCCGGCGGCGAGGTGCGCGCGCTGCGCTGCACCTACGATCCCGCCTCGCGGACCGGCGAGGGCGCGACCCGGCGGGCCGGCGGCACGCTGCACTGGGTCCACGCCCACCTGTCGGTCCCGGCGGAGGTCCGCATGTACGACCGGCTGTTCGCGGTCGAGCAGCCCGACGCGGAGGAGGACTTCATCGCCGCGCTCAACCCCGGCTCGCTGGCGGTCGCGAAGGGCGCCCGCGTCGAGCCGGCGCTGCGCGACGCCCTGCCCGGCAGCCGCTACCAGTTCCTCCGCCAGGGCTACTTCTTCGCCGACCCGGTGGACTCCGTCCCCGGCGCCCCGGTGTGGAACCGGACCATCACGCTGAAGGACACCTGGAGCGCCCGGGCCCGCGAGGCCGCGGCCGCGCCCCGCCGCGCCCGCGAGCCGCGGCGCGACGAGCCCGCCGCCACCCCGGCCGCCCCCCGCCGCAGCCGCGCCGAGGCGCGCGCCGAGCTCCGCGCCGCGAACCCCGCGCTCGCCGCCCGGCACGCGCACTACCTCTCGGCGCTGCGGCTCCCCGCCGACGACGCCGACCTCCTCGCCGGCGATCCCGCCACCGCCGCCTACTTCGACGCCGCGGTCGCGGCCGGCGCGCGCCCGGCCACCGCCGCGAAGTGGCTGCTCAACGACCTGGCCGGCCTCGCCGGCGACCGGGCGCTCGCCGCCCTCCCGCTGGACGGCGCGGCGTTCGGCCGGTTCGCGGCGCTGGTGGACGCGGGCCGCCTCACCCCCGCCGCGGCGAAGACGCTGCTCGCCGAGCTCGCCGCCGGCGGCGGCGATCCCGAGGCGCGGATGCAGGCGCTCGGGCTGGAGCGCCGCGAGGACGCGGGCGCGCTCGAGGCCGCGCTGGAGAAGGCGCTCGCCGCGCACGCGGCGGAGGCCGCCCGCTACCGCGCCGGCGAGAAGAAGCTGCTCGGCGTGCTGCTCGGCGCGGTGATGCGCGAGGCCGGCGGCGCCGCCGACGCGGCCCAGGTCCGCGCGGCCCTCCAGAAGAAGCTCGGGTAGCCGGCTCCCCGGCGGCGCGAGGCGCGGACCCGGCCGCCCTGCGGCCGCCGGGGCCCGCGCGCGCCGTCGCCGCACGAGGCGCTCGCCGTCGCGGGCTCAGGAAAGAAAAAACCCCGAGAACCGGACGAAGTTCTCGGGGGCACAGATGGTGACCCGTACGGGATTTGAACCCATGTTTTCGGCGTGAGAGGCCGACGTCCTGACCGCTAGACTAACGGGCCACGAAGCGCTGCATGTCTATCCTCGGTCGAAGCGGCAGTCAACGCCGAGGAACATCAAAGTGGCTGGGGGACTAGGATTCGAACCTAGATAGCCAGATCCAGAGTCTGGCGTCCTGCCGTTAGACGATCCCCCAATAGTCAGTCGCCCTTCCTGACGAGCACGAAGACGCGGACCTCGCCCTTCAGCTCGTACACGTTCAGCCCTTCCCACTGCCCCGGCCGCGGCTCCGGGTTGACGATGTGGACGGCCTTCACGCCTGGCTGATCGGCGATCGGCCGCCGGGCGAACCGGGGTCCGTACGTCTGACGGAAGAACCGGATCGTCTCCTCGTAGGTCTTGGGAACCCGGTAGCGGTTCTCCGCGACCTTCACCGCGCCGTCCGGGAGCACCGCGCCCGCCACCTTCACCTCGGCGAGGGCGATGCCCGGCACGGCCACGAGGACCGCGACGAGGGCGGCCTTATATCGGGCAAAAAGGGTCACGGTCAAGCGTTCCGTGTACCGGTCCCGCCCCCGCCCGTCAACCGCGCCGGCGGGCCGGCGGCGCGCCCCGGGCTGCGGCGTTCCGCCCCGCCTCCGGGCGAGGGCGGACGGCGTCGCGATCACCTCCAGACCGCCACCAGCCCGCCCTTGTGGCCGGCCTCGCGCAGCTTCAGCTCGCCGCGCTTCAGCGCGGCCGCGGCGTGGGGGCCGATCCAGTAGCCCTTGGGATCGCTGCGCCGCCAGTTCTTGCGGAAGAGCTGGTGGACCTCCTCGAAGATGCCCTTCAGCGCGAGCGGCTTCCCCTTGCGGTCGTTCGGGTCGTCGGTGATGTCCAGCTCCGCCCAGAGGCGGCCCGCCACCAGCTCCCCGGCGTCGTTCCGCACCGAGCGCTCGTAGTGGAACACGGGCGACGGGATCTCCTCGATGACCAGCATCCCCTTGTCCGGCCCGCGCTTCAGGGGGTGGACACCACCGGGCCGAGCCGCTCCACCGCCAGGTAGTAGGCGGGCTGGTCGAGCGCCTCGACGGCGTGCTCGTCCACCCGCACCGGCTGGTAGCCGGGGGGATCAGCTCGGGGTAGGCGGTCAGCTCGCGCCGGGCGAGGTGGCGGAACACCGCCCGCTCGTCGTCGGGCAGCATGAAGTAGTGGAGCGTGGCGGCCATGCGCGCGGACGTTAGCGCAAAACCGCCCGCGCCGCGCGGTCGCCGGCCGGGTCACCGGACGCGGGCGAGGAGCGCCTCGTAGCTCTGCGAGATGCGCGTGGCCAGGATGAGCAGCTCCCCCACCGCCCCCGCGTCCACCAGCCCGCCGCGCCCGGCGTCGGCGTAGAACACGTTCACCACGCGGCCGCGCGCCAGGATGGGCAGCACCAGCGCGTTCGCCGGCACCCCGCCCCCGAGCCGCTTCAGGAGCAGCACGTTCGCCTCGGTCTTGGGGATGGGGCCGAGGAAGTGCGCGCGGGTGCGGACCACGGTGTCGACGATCCCGGGCGCGCCGAGCGGCAGCCGGAGCCGCCGCACCGCCTCCGCCCCCACCCCCTCGCCCATCCCCGCCCACCCGCGCGCCGCGCCGTGCTGGACGGTGAGCAGCAGGGCCCGCCGGAAGCGCGAGCGGGCGTGGCGCAGCACCGTCCGCGCGATGGCGCCGCGCTCCTCCACGCCCTCCAGGAACCGGACCGCGTCCCGGAAGTCGAGCGGCGAGGGCTCCGGCTCGGGGCGGGCCGGCGCGGCGGGGGCGAGCCGCACCGGCGGCGCGTGGCCGGCGCGGGCCGCCAGCGCGGCGAGCACCTCGGGCGGCGGGGCGGCCACCTCGTCCGCCTCGTCGAGCTCGAGGATGGCGTCGTCGGGGAGCTCGGGCGGCTCGCCGCCGCGGCCGTCCGCCGGCGCGGCGCCCGGGAGCGCGAAGGCGCCCGTCCCGCCGTAGACCGCCTCGAAGTCGTCCTCGGTCATCAGGTCCGCGGCGGGGGCGGCCGGCCTCGCCGCCGGGGACGGCGCCGCCCGGGCGGGCCCGGCGCCGCCGGCCCGGCGCGGGCGCTCGAAGTCCACCTCGATCCCGCGGAGCTGCCGCTCGATCCCGTACGCGCGCCGGAGCAGCGCCCACACCCGCGCCTCCGGCGCCGCCAGCGCGTGCACCTCCCGCCCCGCCGCGAACGCGACCTCGTCGAGCACGCGCAGGTCGGACGGATCCACCGCCAGGACCGCGAGCCGCCGCCCCGCGAGCAGGAACGGCACCACGTCGCACCGGTCCGCGACCTCGGCGCGCAGGACCGCCACCGCCTCCGGCTCCAGCCGCACGTCGCCGAACAGCGCCGGCACGCCGTGCTGCTGGCCGAGCGCCCGCGCCAGCGCGCCCTCCTCGACCGCGCCGAGCTCGAGCAGGTTCGTCCCGAGCCGGCCGCCGAAGATGACCTGGTTCTCGAGGGCGTCGCGGATCGCGTGGGGCGTGCACGCGCCCGCGCGCAGGAGGAGCTCGCCGAGGCGGGTGCGCACGCGCCGAGGATAGCAGGTCAGCCGCCGCGGCCCGGCCGCGTGAGGCGCACGGCGTCGAGGGCGCGCCGCGCCTGCGCGGGCGTGAGGCCTCCCCGCTCGACCGCCAGGTCCACGATGGACCGGCCGGTGGCCACCGAGGCCTTCACGATGTCCGCCGCCGCCGCGTAGCCGAGCCGCGGCGCGAGCGCGGTGGCGAGGCTCACGGTGCGCTCGGCGTAGTGCCGGGCGCGATCCCGGTCGGCCTCGAGCCCGCGCGCGCAGCGCGCGTCGAACGCCCGCACGGCCCGGGCCAGGACGTCGAGCGCGTGGCACAGGTCGAACGCCACCAGCGGCATCATCACGTTCAGCTCGAGCTGGCCGCCGCTCGCGGCCCAGGCCACCGCGCCGTCCAGCGCCACCACCTGGTACGACACCATGGCCAGCATCTCCGCCATGGAGGGGTTCACCTTACCCGGCATGATCGACGACCCGGGCTGCACCGGCGGGAGCCGCAGCTCGCCCAGCCCGGTGTTCGGGCCGCTCCCGAGCAGGCGCACGTCGCCGCCGATCCGGAGCAGCTCCAGCGCGGCGGTGCGGAGCGCCCCCGAGAGCGCCACGAACGGCGCGAGCGACTGCATCGCGTAGAACGGGTTCGGCGCCGGGGTGAGCGGCACGCCGGTGAGCCGCTCCAGCTCCCGAACCACCCGCGCCCGGTACCGGGGATCCGCGTTCAGGCCGGTGCCGACCGCGGTGCCGCCGAGCCCCAGGACCGACAGCTCCGGGAGCGCGTCGCGCACCCGGCCCGCCGCCGCGCCCAGCGCCGCGGCCCAGCCCGACACCTCCTGCCCGAGCCGGATGGGTGTCGCGTCCATGAGGTGCGTCCGGCCGGACTTCACCACGCCGTCCCAGGCGCGCGCCTTCGCGTCGAACGTGCCGGCGAGCGCGGACAGCGCCGCGATGACCTCGGGCGCGAGCTCGAGCGCCGCGAGCCGGATGGCGGTCGGCACCACGTCGTTGGTGGACTGCGCCATGTTCACGTCGTCGTTCGGGTCCACCAGCGCGCGGTCGCCGCGCCGCCCGCCGAGCAGCTCGCAGGCGCGGTTCGCGAGCACCTCGTTCACGTTCATGTGGTGCGAGGTGCCGGCGCCGGCCTGGTACACGTCCACCACGAACTGCTCGCGGTGGCGGCCGGCCAGGACCTCGCGCGCCGCCTGCTCGATGGCGCGCGCCTTGCGCCGCGGCAGCAGGCCCAGCGCGGCGTTGGTGCGCGCGGCGGCGAGCTTGATCCGGACGGTGGCGTCCACGAACGCCGGGTGGGCGCGCAGGCCCGAGATGGGGAAGTTCTCGACCGCGCGGGCGGTCTGGGCGCCGTAGAGGGCCGTCGCCGGGACGGTCATCTCGCCCATGGTGTCGCGCTCGATGCGGGTGCGGGCGCCGCGTGCGGCGCGGGCCCGGGGCTGTCTGGCCATGTGAGGTCGCCTCCGAGGCGAGTCTACGTGCGCGGCGGGCCGCCTGCTCCGGAATCGTGCCGCCGGGGGGTCCGCCGGGCCGCGAGGCCCCGGGGCGCCCGCTCGCGCGCTCCCTGCCCGGATGTGTCGGCGCCACCGCGAGGGGGTGCCGACCCTGCCGAACCGCCTCACCCTGCAACGTGCGCGGCTACGGTCGAGGGGACGCGTGTGTGCGTGGAGGCGGGGCGTCGAGGGCGGCTGCACGGCTCGGGAGGCAACATGAGGAAGGCGTGGCGAGGACTGGCGCTCGTCGGGACGATCGGCGGGCTCCTGGCGATGGCGGCGGCGGGCGGGTGCGGCGACGGCCGCAAGGACAAGGGGCCCGGGGGTGGAGGAGGCGGAGGTGGTGGGGGCGGGGGCGGCGGAGGAGGCGCGCCGGCCAGCCAGCTGAACATCACGATCCAGTCGGCCGACGTGCCGGCCACCGGCAATCCCACGGTGACGTTCAAGGTGACCGACGCGGCCGGCAACCCCATCGACCTGCTCGCCGAGATCGCGAACGCCGCCGCGAGCGGCACGCCGCCCGCGCCGCGCATGAGCCCGCGCTTCTCGCTCGGGCAGCTCGAGGACGACGGGACCTACACGCACTACTACGAGACCACGGTGAACGCGCAGCCGTACACGGACGCGGGCGGGACGGCGCAGACGCCGTCCGGCTCCGCCGTGCAGCCGCGCACCGAGCCGCCCAGCGGGCCGTTCCCCACGTCGCAGCTCGCGGCGCAGGGCAACGGCGTGTACACGTACACGTTCTCGCCGCCGACCACCGATCCGGCGAAGCGCGAGCGCGCCCGGACGCACACCGTCGGGATCTGGGCCACGCGCACGGTGAGCGAGGGGACCCCGGCGGCCGAGGTCGCCTACCCGGCCAGCGCCACGTTCAACTTCGTGCCGGGCGGCGGCACCGCGGCGAAGTACGAGACGGTCACCGACGCCGCCTGCAACACCTGCCACGGCGTGCTCGAGGCCCATGACCGCCGCCGCGGGACGCAGCTCTGCATGACCTGCCACGCCGGCGACAAGGGCACCACCTACGCCGACCCGGAGTCCGGGAACACCATCGACTTCCGGAACATGATCCACCGGATCCACTCCGGCCAGGCGGGCTACCACATCGTCGGCTTCCGCCAGACCGACGTCACCTTCTCCGACATCCGGTTCCCGCAGGACATCCGCAACTGCACCACCTGCCACACCGGCGCGAACGCCGACGACTGGAAGAACAAGCCGTCCGCGGTGGCGTGCGCGTCCTGCCACTCCAACCTGCGCTTCGACGCGTCGGCGTCCGCCGACTGCACGCAGGGCCACGTCGAGACCGCGGCCTGCAACCACCCGTTCGGCGTGAACGCGACGGCGAACTGCGCCGGCTGCCACGCCGCCGGCGGCAACCTCGGGCCGGACAAGGTGCACGTGGTGCCCCAGCTCGCCTCCGCCGCGACCTACAAGTACGAGATCGTCGGCGTCACGGTGGGCGGCGACCGCATCCCGGTCGTCCAGTACCGCGTCCTCCAGAACGGCGCGCCCATGGCGCTCGACGCGGAGCCCTGGACGCACGGCAGCGCCAGCCGCCTGTTCGTGGACGTGGGCTGGCCGTCCGTCGAGTACGACAACGCCGGCGCCGGCGCGGAAGGCCAGCCGGTCCAGATCAACGCGCTCACCGCCGCGGCGGGCGGGTCCGCCACGCCGGTGGCCGGCCAGACCAACGTGTACCAGGTGACCTCGACCGTCGCGCTGCCGGCCGGCGTGGACCAGTTCACGGTCGCGCTGGAGGGCCACCCGGCCATCGCCGATCCGTTCAACCCGGGCCAGTTCCTGCGCGTACCGGTCACGAACGACGTGAAGTACTTCACCGCCGCGGGCGCGGCCGGGCAGGCGCGCCGGACCGTGGTGGCGGTCGAGAACTGCAACAAGTGCCACGGCGTGCTGAGCGCGCACGGCCAGAACCGCAACGGCACCACGCAGGTGTGCGTGGTCTGCCACAACCCCGCCGGCACCGACGCGGCCCGCGTGCCCTCCGGCGGCACGGTCGAGCCCATCGACTTCAAGGTGCTCGTCCACCAGATCCACGCCTCGGAGATCAAGCAGAAGGAGGTCACGATCTACGGCTTCGGCGGCTCGGCGAACGTCTTCCCGCTCGAGTTCCCGAACCAGATCGGCAACTGCGCGCTGTGCCACGCGGGCACGAGCTACCAGCTGCCGCTGGCGGCGGAGGTGAAGGACACCATCAACCCGGCCGGCGGCACCACGCCGAAGACCATCGCGGTGTGCACGTCCTGCCACGACACCGTGAAGTTCGACGGCTCGGCCGCGCAGTCGTGCGGCCCCGGCGTGATGGGCGACTGCAACCACCGCGGCGGCACGCAGACCGGCGACGCGCAGTGCGCCACCTGCCACGGACCGGGCACGCTCGCGGACGTGGCCAAGGTGCACCCGATCCCGGCGCCGGCGCAGTAGCGGCGCGCGACGAGCGCGGACCAGCGGGGGCCCGGCGGGATCCGTCCTGCCGGGCCCCTCGCGTCCCGGGCGCCGCGCTACTGGACCTCGATCTCCTGGGCCCGCGCGCCGGCGTCCACCACGTACCAGATCCGCACCCGGCGGCCGTGCGCGAGCGCGACGGCGGGGCCCGCAGGGCTCCCGGCGCGGTCGAAGACCGGGACGTCGGCCCCGACCTGGAACGTGACCACGCCGGCGGGGGTGGTGACGCGGAGCAGCCCGCGGGCCGGATCGCTCGACAGCACCGCCCCGGTGTCGCAGCGGGTGCGCTCGGTGACCGGGGCGTGGCGGGGCGCGGGGAACGGCGCCGCGGCGAGCGCCAGCGCGAGCAGGAGGGCGGGCATGCGCGGGAGTATCGCCCCGGGTGGCGGGGGCGCGCCAGCGGGCGGTCGGCGCCCGCGGGTCAGGGTGCGCGAGGCGGGGCCGCCTCGAGGGGCACGAGCGCGACGCCGAGCCGGCCGGCGAGGCGGCGGAGCGCGAGCTCCGTCTTGGCGTCCTCGATCTCGCCGGCCTCGCAGGCGCGCACGGCGGCCTCGAGCCCGCGCCACTCCAGCAGGGCGCCCTCCTCGAGCGGCGAGCCGTCGCCGTCGCCGTCCGCGTCGTACGGCCCGTCCACCGGCGGGCGCGGGACCTCCACCTCGAGCAGGTGGATCTTCTCCGACGCGATCCCCGGGAGCAGGAAGAACGGGCCGCCCAGCGGCCGCAGCGAGCCGGGGGCCACCTCGAGCCCCGCCTCCTCGCGCAGCTCGTCCGCGCCCCGCCGCTGCAGCGCCGCCAGGCCCGTCTCGCCGGGCTCCACCACGCCCGCCACGATCTCCTCGACCAGCAGGTACTCGGGCTCGGGGAGGGCGGCCCGCTTGCCGCGCCGGAAGTACGCGGCCGGGCGGAGCCCGCGGCGGGTGAGCACCTCGATCCCGCGCGGCGTGCGGGCCCAGGCGCAGACCGCGACCGCGTCCAGCGCCGGGCGATCGATCACGTCGATGGGGTACTCCGGCGAGGCGCTCCCGTCCGCGCGCCGGTTCCGGGCGCGCAGCCGGCGGAGCCGCAGGAACCCCTCGTCCAGGCGGGCGTGCGCGCTGCGGTCCTCGACGATCTCGATGGCGGTCACGCGGGGCATGCGGGGATGGTGCACCGCCCCCCGGCGCGAGGGAAGCGGCGCTCGCCGCCACGGCCGCCGCCGCGACGGGGGCGCCCGCGCCTCCCGGCCAGGGGTCGTTCGCCGGCGGCGCCGTTCCCAGCTTTGCCGCGGAGGAAGCCCGATGAGCACCCCCGAGACCCTGGCCGAGCTCGGCCGCCTGCTGCAGCTGGAGGTGGACGCTGCCACGGCGTACGCGGCCGCGATCTCCGCCGCCGGACCGGGCGCCCTGCGCGAGGAGCTGAGCCTGTTCCAGGCCGACCACCAGCGCCGGGCGCTCGCCCTGCACGAGGCGTTCGCGCGCCTGCGCGCCTGCCCGCCCGAGATCCGCCCGAACGTGCGCGGCGCCGCCATCGGCGCACGCCGGGCGCCCGCCGGGCGGCCCCGCCCCCGCGACCTGGTCGCCGCGCTCAGCGGCAACGCGCGCCTCGCCGGCACGTCTACGCGAGCGCCCTGGCGCGCCCGCTGCCGCCGGAGGTGCGCGAGGCCGTGGAGCGCGCGCTCGGCGAGGAGCGCCGCCACCTGGAGCGCCTGCAGCGGCTGCCGGCGGCCACCGCGCTCGCCTGAGCCGGCGCGATCGCCCTCGCGCTGTCGACGTGCCGCGCCCGCCGGGCGCGAGGGGCGACGGCGCGCGCCAAAAAAAGAAAAAGCCCGCCAGAGCGGATTGCTCTGGCGGGCACGAAAAGATGCGGCAGCGACCTACTCTCCCACACCGCTTCCGGTGCAGTACCATCGGCTCTGGTGGGCTTAACTACCGTGTTCGGGATGGGAACGGGTGTGACCCCACCGATATAGCCACCGCAAACCTTTGAAAGAACGTGAGGCTCGTCGCCTCTCGACAACCGTTACGAAGGGAAAAGAAGAGCACCGCACCGCGGGGCCGCTGAGGGCCGTGCTTCCACTGCTCCTGCGAAGGAATTCGATCTCGACCTCGAGCAGGTCGCCTACGACCTGAGAAGAGGGAGACCAAGCCGCACGCCCTATTAGTACCGGTCAGCTGAGCGCCTCACAGCGCGTACACCTCCGGCCTATCGACCTCGTCGTCTTCGAGGGGGCTTCAGGGGCTTGCGCCCGGGAGAAGTCGTCTTGAGGTTGGCTTCCCGCTTAGATGCTTTCAGCGGTTATCCGTTCCGCACATAGCTACCCAGCGATGCCTCTGGCGAGACAACTGGTACACCAGCGGTGCGTCCATCCCGGTCCTCTCGTACTAAGGACAGATCCTCTCACTTCTCCTACGCCCACGGCAGATAGGGACCAAACTGTCTCACGACGTTTTGAACCCAGCTCGCGTACCGCTTTAATTGGCGAACAGCCAAACCCTTGGGACCTGCTCCAGCCCCAGGATGCGATGAGCCGACATCGAGGTGCCAAACCGCGTCGTCGATGTGAACTCTTGGACGCGATAAGCCTGTTATCCCCAGAGTACCTTTTATCCGTTGAGCGATGGCCCTTCCATACAGAACC